>CAWAIN010000001.1:0-11286 GCA_963782195.1 uncultured Pseudomonadota bacterium
GGCATTCTCGTCTTGCTTCTCGTTGGCTGGTTCGCGCTCGAGCGCAAGCGCTTCCCCGGTCCGCCTATCAGTGCTGCGGATATCGCCAAGCGCCACGATGAAATTCTTGCCGAAGAGCAGGCGGTCGGCGAAACGGCACAGGCGCGTCTT
This sequence comes from uncultured Pseudomonadota bacterium, assembly GCA_963782195.1. Taxonomy (GTDB): domain Bacteria; phylum Pseudomonadota; class Alphaproteobacteria; order Rhizobiales; family Beijerinckiaceae; genus Methylovirgula. The sequence goes on from CAWAIN010000001.1 coordinate 151, forward strand.
TGAGAAAACAGGGCGCGGATTTTCCGCGCCCTGAGCCGGGGGCTTTATAAAGGCGCGAAGCTTCTGGAGGTAAGTATGGGTTATCATTACGCGACAGGCACGACCCGCTGGGCCTTCGGGTCGTTGGCCGATCTCATGGCCAAGGCGACGCCGCCGCGTTCAGGCGATATGTTGGCCGGAATCGCCGCGAGTTGCGCGGAAGAAAATGTCGCGGCCAAACTCTGCCTCGCCGATATGCCGCTGAAGCGCTTCCTTGAAGAAACGCTCGTGCCCTATGAGAGCGACGAGATCACGCGCCTCATCATCGATACGCATGACAGGGAGGCTTTTGCGCCGATTTCGCATCTTACCGTTGGCGAATTTCGTAATTTCCTGCTGTCAGACGAGACAACGACCGCCGTGCTCACGGCGCTGGCACCCGGCATCACGCCGGAAATGGCGGCTGCCGTCAGCAAGCTCATGCGCAATCAGGATCTGATCCTGGCGGCGAAGAAATGCCGGGTGGTGACGAAATTCCGCGACACGATCGGGCTACCTGGCACGATGGCGGTGCGGCTGCAGCCCAACCATCCGACCGACAGCCGCGCGGGCGTCGCCGCCTCGATTATCGACGGTCTGATGTATGGCAGTGGCGACGCGGTGATCGGCCTCAATCCCGCCTCCGACAGTCTGCCGGTGCTCGCCGATCTGCTGCAATTGATCGACAGCGTCATCGCGCGGTTTGAAATCCCAACACAGGCCTGCATCCTGACGCATGTGACGAGCTCGATTGAACTCATCAACCGAGGCCTGCCGGTTGATCTTGTCTTCCAGTCGGTCGCGGGCACAGAAGCCGCGAACCGCTCGTTCGGCGTCGATCTCGCGGTGCTGAAAGAAGGCCGCGAAGCGGCGGTGTCGCTCAAGCGCGGCACCATCGGCGATAACGTGATGTATTTCGAAACCGGGCAGGGCAGCGCGCTCTCCGCCAACGCGCATCATGGCGTCGATCAACAGACGCTTGAAGCACGTGCCTATGCGACGTGCCGGCCATTCAAGCCGCTGCTCGTCAACACGGTCGTCGGCTTCATCGGGCCTGAATATCTTTACGACGGCAAACAGATCATCCGTGCGGGGCTTGAGGATCATTTCTGCGGCAAACTGATGGGCCTGCCGCTTGGCTGCGACGTCTGCTATACGAACCACGCTGAGGCCGACCAGGACGACATGGATAACCTGATGACGCTGCTGGGGGCCGCGGGAATCACCTACATCATGGGTATTCCGGGCGCTGACGACGTTATGCTCAATTATCAATCGACCTCGTTTCACGATGCGCTTTATTTGCGTGAGATCTTCGGCCTCAGGCGCGCACCTGAATTTGAGGCATGGCTACAACGCATGCAGATCGCCGATGGCGCGGGCCGTCTGGTGCGACAGGAAAGTGCGCATCCGTTGCTCGCGTGGCATGAAGGCTGAGCATGCGTCCGCCGGTTATTGAGGATTTTTGGAAACGGCTTGCTTCGACGACGCAGGCCCGCATTGCGCTGGGCCGCGCCGGTGCTTCGCTGCCGACGCAAGAGGTGTTGAATTTCTCCTTGGCTCATGCCCGCGCGCGCGATGCGGTGCACACGCCTTTCGATCACGATAAAATCGCCGCTGAAATCGTCGAGCTTGGGTTTGCGACGATCTGCGTCGAAAGCGCGGCGCCGGATCGCGCCGCCTATCTGCGCCGGCCGGACTGGGGCCGCACGCTCAGTGAGAAAAGCCGGGCTTTGCTCACGGATCGCCAAGCCGAGACTGTCGATGTCGCGATTGTCGTTGCCGATGGTTTATCGGCCACCGCAGTTCACAGGCAGGCCGTGCCGCTGCTCGCCGCCTTCAAACCTTATCTCATCCGCGCGAATTGGCGCATTGCGCCTGTCGTGGTCGCGAGCCAGGCGCGCGTGGCCTTGGGGGATGAGATCGGCGCGCTGTTCAAGGCCCGGACATTGATCATGCTCGTCGGCGAGCGGCCGGGTCTCTCGTCACCCGATTCGCTTGGCATCTATCTGACTTACGATCCGAAGCCCGGCCGCAATGATGGCGAGCGCAATTGCATTTCGAATGTCCGCAATGAGGGTTTGAGCCATGATCTGGCGGCGTTCAAACTCGCGTGGCTTGTCGATGAGGCTTTGAAGCGCAAGCTGACCGGCGTCGCGCTGAAGGACGAGTCCGATCTTTTGCTTCTGGCGGAAGGCCGGCCTGCAGCTCTGCCCTAGATCTCGCTCTAATTTTAAAATGGAAGGTTGAACACGCGTCCCGGCACCAATTCGCCGCGCTCGATCGCGCCGATGGCGACCACGACGCCGCCGCAGCACGCATAGGCCGCGCCTTCGCCAGGGGCATCGCGACCGCGCAGCAGAATCGATTGCCCGCGGCGCAGCCGTGCTGCGGAATCGCGATCGACCACGACCTGCGGCAATTCCAGAAGCCCGGCTTCGACCCGTCGCATCGCATCCGGGACCGACGCGTCTTCGATATGGGTCAGAGCCACCGCGTCCGTCTCGCTGAATGGCCCGACGCGCGTGCGCCGTAAAGCCGAGACATGCCCGAGACAGCCGAGAACGCGGCCAAGGTCGCGCGCGATGGCGCGCACATAGGTGCCCTTGCCGCAGCGCGCCTCGAACGTCGCGTCATCGGCGCCGAATTCCGTCATGACCAGTTCGTGGATCGTCACCGGCCGCGGCGAAAGCTCCGGCGTCTCGCCGTCGCGCGCGATATCATAGGCGCGTTCGCCGTTGATCTTGATCGCCGAATAGGCCGGCGGCGTTTGCAGAATCGTGCCGGTGAAGTGTGGCAGCGCGGCGAGAATCGCATTGATCTCCGGCCGCACATCCGATCGCGCGACGATCTGGCCATCGGCATCGTCGGAGTCGGTTTCCGCACCCCATTGAATGGTGAAGCGATAAGCCTTCTCGCCATCCTGCACGAAAGGCACGGTCTTGGTCGCTTCGCCGAAGGCGACCGGCAGGACGCCCGACGCCAAAGGGTCGAGCGTGCCAGCGTGGCCGGCTTTCTTGGCGTTGAATAGCCGCTTCAGCCGCGCGACAGCATGGGTCGAGGTCATGCCGACGGGTTTGTCGAGCACAACCCAGCCATTGACCTCGGCGCGTTTGGAGCGGGGGGCATTCATCAGTTCTCATTATCCTTGATAAGGTCGCGCTTCACCTGCGGTGAATTGAGAATGGCGTCGATTTTCGCTCCGCAATCAAAACTGTCATCCGGGCGGAAGCGAATGTCCGGCGCGAATTTCAGATTGATGCAATGGGCGATCTCGCCGCGCAGAAATTTCTTGTTGCGATCGAAGGCGGCGAGGACCTCGTTCATATCCTTGCCGCCGAGCGGCATGACATAGACCGTCGCGAGCTTGAGATCGGGGCTCATGCGGACGTCGGGGATGGTGACGACATGACCTTCCAGAACCGGATCGTTGATGGCGCCGCGGCTCAAAAGGCTGGATACGGTATGACGGATGACTTCGCCCACGCGCAACATGCGCTGCGACGGCTCACCGCCACTGCTATGATGTAGTCTCGACATTTTCGGTAATGCCTCTAGCCCATGCGCGCCGCGAACGGCGCGCATCTTGTTTGTTAGGGGTTGATAATATGGCGCTGTTCCAAGCCCCTCGGAGCGTGCGCCTTACAAGCTCCGCTTGATCTCCTGGACATTGTAGCACTCGATCACATCGCCGACGCGCATGTCCTGGTAACTCTCAAAGGCCATGCCGCACTCCTGCCCGGCGACAACCTCTTTCACTTCATCCTTGAACCGCTTCAACGTCGACAGCTTGCCCTCGTGGACGACGACATTGTCGCGGATCAGGCGCACGTTGGCGCCACGCTGGACGTTGCCGTCCGTCACGCGGCAGCCCGCCACCTTGCCAACCTTGGAAATGTTGAACACTTCCAGGATGACGGCGTTCCCGAGCATCTCCTCGCGCAGCGTCGGCGGCAGGAGCCCGGACATTGCCGCTTTCACGTCATCCACGAGATTGTAGATGATGTTGTAGTAGCGGATTTCGATGCCGGCCTGTTCGGCCAGGTTGCGCGCTTCTTTATGCGCGCGGACGTTGAAGCCGATGATAACCGCGTTCGACGCTTCCGCCAGGGTCACGTCGGATTCGGTGATGCCGCCGACGCCGGCGTGCAACACGCGCGCGGCAACTTCATCGGTGTTGAGCTTCTCCAGCGTCGTAACGATCGCTTCGACCGAACCTTGAACGTCGCCCTTGATGACGAGCGGGAATTCCTTGCGGCCCGCTGTCTTCAACTGGCTCATCATGTCGACAAGCGAGCTACGCGCGCCTGCGCCGCGTGCCGCGGCCTTGTCGCGTTTCTCACGCTCGCGATATTCGGTAATTTCGCGGGCGCGGGCTTCCGTCTCGACGACCGCAACGCGATCGCCCGCTTCGGGCGAGCCCGAGAAGCCCAGAATTTCGACCGGAGTCGAAGGACCGGCACTTTCCCGCGTCGCGCCCGTGTCATCGATCAGCGCGCGCACACGGCCCCATTGCGAGCCGCCGACGATCAGATCGCCGACATGCAGCGTGCCGCGCTGGACGAGAACGGTCGCGACAGGGCCGCGGCCACGGTCGAGCCGTGCCTCGATCACCGTGCCTTCGGCCGCCCGGTCCGGGTTGGCCTTGAGGTCGAGGACTTCGGCCTGCAGCGCGATCAGGTCGAGCAGCTTGTCGAGATTGGTCTTCTGTGTCGCCGAGACTTCGACTTCGAGCGTCTCGCCGCCGAGCAATTCAACCTGCACTTCATATTGCAGAAGCTCGTTGCGCACGCGTTCAGGCTTGGCGTCCGGCTTGTCGATCTTGTTGATGGCGACGATGATCGGCACGCCAGCGGCGCGCGCATGCATGATCGCCTCCGCCGTCTGCGGCATGACGCCATCGTCCGCCGCGACGACCAGAACGACGATATCCGTCACCTTGGCGCCGCGCGCGCGCATCGCCGTGAAGGCGGCGTGGCCGGGCGTATCGATGAAGGTCACAAGCTGGCCGTTCGGCGCCGTCACCTGATAGGCGCCGATATGCTGCGTAATGCCGCCGGCTTCGCCGGAGACGACATTCTTATGCCGGATCGCATCAAGCAGCGAGGTCTTGCCGTGGTCGACGTGGCCCATGATGGTGACGACGGGCGGCCGTGGCAGCAGATGGTCGTCAACGTCCGGCGTGTCGAAGAGGCCTTCCTCGACATCGGATTCCGCGACGCGCTTGACCGTATGGCCCAGTTCCTCGGCGATGAGCTCGGCGGTGTCGGCGTCGATCACGTCGGTGATCTTCGCCATCTGGCCCTGACGCATCAGCAGCTTGATGACATCGACGCCGCGTTCCGACATGCGGCTCGCGAGTTCCTGAATGGTAATCGTCTCGGGCAGAATGACTTCGCGTGAAAGCTTGTCCTTCTGCTCCGCAACATGGCCTTTCAGACGCTGGGTACGGCGGCGGAACGAGGCGACCGAACGCGTACGCTCGTCCTGTTCGCCGGTTGCGCTGGCCACGGTAAGACGGCCGCGATCCTTCTGCGGGCCAGTCCGGGTCGGACGCGGCGGCAGCACCACCTTCGTCGGCATCCCGGGACGGCGGATGATGCGCTTGGCCTCTTCCTCCTCCGCGGGCGTCGCCGCGCGGGCGGTCGCAGGCGCAGCTGCAGGCGTGGCCGCGGTGAGCGTGCGGCGCGCGGCGGGGGCCGCGGTCGCGACCGGCGCCGGGGGCGGGCCGCCGACTTCGAGGCGGCGTTTGGCTTCCTGCTCAGCGCGGCGTTTGGTTTCGGCGTCGTGGGCGCGGCGCGTGTCTTCCTCGCGCTTGCGCTCTTCAGCGGCCAAACGCTCTTCGCGCTCGCGGCCTTCGCGTTCTTCGCGCGCCTTGGCCTCGATCACGGCCACGCGCCGCTCCTCCTCCTCGCGCTCACGGGCGCCAGAGAGAGCGCGGGCACGCGCCTCTTGCTCTTCCTCGGTCAGGGTGCGCAGCACGACGCCGCTTCCGCCGCTGCGCGGCGCGGAACGTTGTGGCTCGGGGCGTACGCGCTCCGGCTGCGGGGCGCGCGCCTGCACGGGCGGCGGCGCGGCAGGGGCCGGTGCCGGCGTCGCCTCGCGTGGCGGATGCGCCTCTCCTGGGCCCAGCGTCCGGCGCTTCACCTTCTCGACGACGACCGCCTTGGTGCGGCCATGCGAGAAGCTCTGACGCACAATCCCCGCTTCCACCGGTCGCTTCAGCGACAGTGTCTTGGTCGGGGCGACGGTCAGAGTGCTGTCGCCGGAATTTTTCGAGTCAGTCATTCGTTCCCAATCCGGGCTTAAGCCCAATCAAAGCGCAGCGATCATAACCAAAAGCCGGCACAAAGGCCGGCCTGGCTCCCCAGGTCCTTTCGGCCTTAAGCGGAGCCTCGACACGTCTCGCATCAACTGCGAGGCGCCCTGTCGGGCGACTTTCTAATGCTTATGTCGTTTTTCCCAAGCCTGCCTGCAAGAAGCTGTTGGCCTGAATGCTACCACGTTTAAGCCGTTGCTACCCCATGCTCTCATCGACAATCGTCGAAAGCTCGCGCTCGACCGGCTCATCTACTGCCTCCACCGGGGGTGGCGATAGATAAAGTTCGAGACGTCGGCACTGGGACATAAAATTCGCTGCCAGGGCGCCGCGCGCGAGCGCAGCATGTACCACATTTGCGCCGCCGAGTGCCAAGCTCAATTGTGCTTCGGTAAAGAGATTAATTTCCGGGACGTCCACGCCGGCACGGCGCAGCGCCTGGCGCAGCTTGCGGGTGCCGTCGGCAGCGCCATCGCTGGCGTAAATCAGCCCTGCAACGCCCCCGTCTTGCACGGCAGCATCGATCTTGGCGAAGCCGGCGACGACCTGGCCGGCTTTTTTGGCCAAGGAGAGAGAATTCAGGCAGTCGCGCTGCATCAGGTCGGCCACATCCGCCGCCAGGCTTTCCGGCACCCGCACCTCAGCCTTGAAGCCGCGCGCGAAAGCCTTGCGCTTGACCGCCTTGGCGACCGTCGCAGCGTCCGCCGTTACCCAGACGCCGCGACCCGGCAATTTGTGCCGCAAATCCGGCACGACGGCGCCATCCGGCGCGCAGACGAAGCGCAGCAGGGTCTCCGGCGCGCCTTTCGTCCTTGTGACGATACAGGTGCGCTCGGAAGCAAGTTCGGCTTTCGTCTGGCGGTCCAAAAGCACATCTCCAATTATTCCGCCGTGGGGGCCTCAGCGCCTTCGGCTTCTTCCGGCGCCGCAAGCGCCAACTCATCGATCCAGCCCGCCTTGACGCGCGCTTTCATGATCAGGGCTTCGGCATCCTCGCGCGAGATGTCCATGCCGTCGAAATAGCCGGCGGTCTTGACTGTCTCGTTGTCCTTGTTGCGCTCGCTCCAGCCGATAAGATCGTCGGTGGCGCACCCAGCGAGATCTTCGACGCTCTTGACGTCGTTCTCGCCGAGCTTGACCAGCATCGCGGTGGTGAGGCCGTCGATCTCGTGCAAGTCGTCGGCGACGCCGAGTTCCTTGCGCTTTGCTTCGAGTTCCGCCTCAATCTTCGCCAGGTGATCGCGCGCCCGGTTCTGGATTTCCTCCGCCGTATCGGCGTCGAAACCTTCAATCGAGGCGAGTTCCGACGGCTCGACGAAGGCGAGTTCTTCCACCGAACGAAAGCCCTCGGATGCCAGCAACTGGCCGACAACCTCGTCGACATCGAGCGAATTCATGAACGTATTGGTGCGCTCAACAAATTCCTTCTGTCGGCGTTCAGATTCCTCGGCCTCGGTCAGGATATCGATGTCCCATCCGGTGAGCTGCGAGGCAAGGCGGACGTTCTGGCCGCGCCGGCCGATAGCGAGCGAAAGCTGGTCATCTGGCACAACGACTTCGATGCGCTCGGAATCTTCGTCGAGCACAACTTTGACGACTTCCGCCGGCTGCAGCGCATTGACGATGAAGGTCGCGGCATCCGCCGACCACGGAATGATATCGATCTTCTCGCCCTGCAATTCATTGACGACGGCCTGCACGCGCGAGCCGCGCATACCGACGCAGGCGCCGACCGGATCGATTGAGGAATCGCGCGAGATGACCGCGATCTTGGCGCGCGAACCGGGATCGCGGGCAACCGCCTTCACCTCGATCACGCCGTCATAGATTTCCGGCACTTCCTGACGGAAGAGCTTGGCCATGAATTGCGGATGCGTGCGCGACAGGAAAATCTGCGGGCCGCGCTGTTCGCGCCGGACGTCATAGACATAAGCGCGGACGCGGTCGCCGGGGCGGAATTGTTCGCGCGGGATCATCTCGTCGCGGCGAATGGTGGCCTCGCCACGGCCAAGGTCGATGATGACATTGCCGTATTCGACGCGCTTGACGACGCCGTTGACGATCTCGCCGATGCGATCCTTGAATTCCTGATATTGCCGGTCGCGCTCGGCTTCGCGCACCTTCTGCACAATCACCTGTTTCGCCGATTGCGCGGCGATGCGGCCGAAGTCGAAAGGCGGCAAGGTCTCGGCGATCCAGTCGCCGACCTGCGCGGCGGGATTTTTCTTGTGCGCCTCGGCGAGCGTGATTTCCTTGGCGTCATTCTCGATCTGCTCGACGACCTGCAACAGGCGCGAGAAGCGCACTTCGCCGGTCTTCGGATTGATGTCGGCGCGCACTTCCGTCTCCTGCCCGTAGCGGGAGCGGGCAGCCTTCTGCATCGCGTCCTCCATCGAGGCCAGCACGATCTGCCGGTCGATCGATTTTTCGCGCGCGACCGCGTCGGCGATCTGCAGAAGTTCGAGCCTGTTGGCGCTGACGGCCATGGAAAGTCTCCTTGAAATCCGGCGGCGCATCTCGGCGCCCCAATGGATTAGTTTCGGGTTAGCTTTTGGTCTTCTTCGCTTTTGGTGTCTTTTCAGCGGGCGCGGGCTTCGGGTCTTTCGGCTTGGCAAAACGGCCGGGGCCGCGCCGGGGCGCTTCCTCAGCCGAGGCACTATCTGCTTCGGCCTGTTTTGCCGCGCGCAGCGAGGCGCGGATCAAATCCTCGGTCAGCATCAGCTTGGCCTCAGCTATATCGGCGAGCTTCAGCATGACCTCGGGTTCTTCGTCCGGCTTCGCGTCCGTGCGCCGGAGCTTGACCTGCGTGGCCTCGCCGTCGCCTTCGAGGCTTTCGATAAGACCGCGGAACCGTTTGCGGCTGCCGACCGGCACCGCCATTTCGATCTTCGCTTCATGCCCCCGGGCGCGGACGAAATCCGAGACACGCACCAGAGGCCGGTCGAGGCCCGGCGAGGAAATCTCCAGCCGGTAGCCGTCGGGAATGGGATCTTCGACATCGAGAACCGGCGACAAAGCCTGGCTCAGCGTCTCGCAATCATCGACCGACATGCTGCCATCCGGGCGTTCCGCCATGATCTGGATGGTCGCGCCGGCCTGGGCCGAAAGTTTGACCCGCACGAGCCGGAAGCCGAAATCGGCCAGTACCGGCTGGCTCAATGCGGCAATCCGCGCGGCCAGGCCCGTCTCGGAGGTGAATCGCTTTTCGTCCAACGTGCTCTGCAATCTCAAGTCCATTTTCGGCACGGCCGAGAATTAAGATATTGATTCTACGTAACTTTCCATGGGCCGCGGCCAGTCCGGCCAAAGGCAATAAAAAAGAGCGGGTCCGGCGGGCGGCCCACTCTCAAAATTCGATCACCGGACGATGACCGCTATGAGAAATTACGATACCGCTCATATACATTTCTGCGCGCCGCTTTGCAAGTTAAGACGCGCTTGGGTTAGTGGGTCCGTTACAAGGCGGCCGGCCAAGTAAGCTTCCCCGAGTACAGAGCCGTGCATGGAAGAGAATTACCCATACTCGATAGCATTCTGCCTCTACACTTTCGACGGAAAGCGGGGTGCAGAAGTTCGTGAGCGCATGGATGGGCAAGCCTACTTCGTTGAGTTGGAATGGGTCGAGGGAACAATCTTCAAAGCCCGGGAACCTAAAGAAGAAATAGGTCCCTATAAAACTCTTGAAGAAGCCGAAATCGCAGCCGTGAACCGACCGTGGTTTTTGAACCGAGAAGATTCAAAGTGACCCACTGCTCGCGCTTGTGACGTTCGGTTCCTCGAAAAACGTCGGCTTGCGTGTCTAGTGGCTACCTCTATAGTCGCGCCGCTTCAAATCCCTTTTTCGAGAAGAAAATGTCCGATCCCAAAAAGATCAAGCGCGTCGTTCTTGCCTATTCCGGCGGCCTCGATACGTCGATCATCCTCAAATGGCTGCAAACGACCTACGGCTGCGAGGTCGTAACTTTCACCGCCGATCTCGGCCAGGGCGAAGAGCTTGAGCCGGCGCGGCAGAAAGCGCTGCTCCTCGGCATCAAGCCCGAGCATATTTTCATCGAGGATCTGCGCGAGGAATTCGTCCGCGATTACGTGTTCCCGATGTTCCGCGCCAATGCGCAATACGAGGGGCTTTATCTGCTCGGTACTTCGATCGCGCGGCCATTGATCGCCAAGAAGCAGATCGAGATCGCCCGCAAAGTCGGCGCCGACGCGGTTGCGCATGGCGCGACCGGCAAGGGCAACGATCAGGTGCGCTTCGAGCTTGCTTATTACGCGCTCGAGCCGGACATCAAGGTCATCGCGCCGTGGCGCGAATGGGATCTCACGTCGCGCACCGCATTGCTCAATTTCGCCGAGCAGAATCAAATTCCGATCGCGAAAGATAAGCGCGGCGAGGCGCCCTTTTCGGTCGATGCCAATCTTCTGCACGTCTCTTCGGAAGGCAAAGTGCTGGAGGACCCGGCGCAGGACGTGCCGGATTACGTCTATTCGCGCACCGTCAATCCTGAGGACGCGCCGGATACGCCGACCTTCATCGAGATCGAATTCAGATCCGGCGACGCTGTCGCTGTCGATGGCGAGGACATGTCGCCGGCAACACTCCTCACGCATCTCAATCAGCGTCTGGCCGCGTCAATGGTATCGGCCGTCTGGATCTTGTCGAGAACCGTTTCGTCGGTATGAAATCGCGGGGCATGTATGAGACGCCGGGCGGCACCATTCTGCTCGCCGCGCATCGCGGCATCGAACAGATCACGCTCGATCGCGGCGCCGCACATTTGAAAGACGAGCTGATGCCGAAT
>CAWAIN010000002.1:0-1037398 GCA_963782195.1 uncultured Pseudomonadota bacterium
TGCTTGCTATGTCATAGGTTAAAAGCAACCGGCGATGATTAGTCAGTCCGGCGATAGCTTCTCATTTTCCATAGTCAGCGAAAGCATAGCTCACCTCAGTCGCAGCTTTAACAGCGCGCTTCGGGCTAAGTTGCATCGAGGCTGAGATAATTGCGCCTCGGAGCGTTGCCGCAGCGGAAAAGGTGTTGGCCGAGTCGAAATTCGATTTTCAGTTCTTGGACGTCAACGTTACCGATGGCAAGACATACGGAATCGCCGCCTCTGTCATGGACCACGAAAAACCGTTCGCTTTCATGAGCGACGCTACCGCGCGCCACGATGTTCCGGAAAACTTGCGCGACGCGCCGTTTCTCGCGAAGCCATATCGATCGGCTCAGATAAAGTCGATACTAAGTTCCGTCGCAGATTGAGCCGCGACAGCCCTTTCGAGACCGTTCTTAATCGGGCTCCACGGACACATAAGCTTGCGAGAAATCGGGCGTCATCGGCATGGTTCGCGCGTCGGCAGTCGCCTTCGCGTTAATCTGCCTGATCGCAAAATCGGCTAAGGCCCGAACGTCCGATTTACCCGCGCTGGCTCGGTGAACGATTGCGGACGCAATGATTTCGGTGCGAGGGTCCGCCCGATCAATCCCGAGTTCAATGAGAACGACCTCATAAGCCGTCGTCATTTGAGAAATGTCGCGCGGGCCAAAGGTCGAATTTCTGAGGATTCGATAGATAGCCATGATGCCAGACCCCTACGTTGTCCTGCCAATCCTAACGGTCGCGAACACACCGAACCGGGAAGCTCGTTTCGAGGCTCATGGGAAAAGATAATGCGGACCGCTAGCCGCGCAATAACTTTTGCTAAGAGGGAGTCTGCTCAAGGGTCTAGACGCGCCAGAGCGTTACGTTGGTCACTGCAGCGCAACAAACCCCGGTGCATATTATAGGATCGCCTTCGGCTCCTTCAGCTGGTCTCCGTGAGCATGTAGGGCGTTTTGCTCGTGGCCATCTAGTTGAGCTTCCCGCGCGCATAGCCGTAGGAAGCCAGCGCAATGGCCCGGTTGCGGGCTAACTCAAGATAAGAGATTTGCGCCAAGAGCGCGCGGATAGCCGCGCGCGCGTCGCCGCCGTGCTCGGCTAGAATTTCTTCGATGCCTTCATTGAGAAAATCGTCATCGTTCGCCCTGGCTTCCCCAGCCGGTCGTGCTTGCATTTTCGCGCCCGCGTGTTCACTATCTGTTCTTACAGTTGCACGGGTATTTCGGATAGTCCAGCGGCCATGGCCGGAAAACCAACAACCATCGCCTAGGCTCGGGAAGATGGCGTCACGAAAATCCGAGTGTGATGTGAAGACAGGATGTGCTTCCATTCGGAGGTCGTGGATATCGCTCCATTGGGATTAGCGGACGACCTACCAGTGATGCACATTCCCCGATATCGCCGGTTTATATGCAGCCCGTACGGCAAGCGAAGGGTCAGCGTGCGGTTTGAATATCCGCCTGAGCCGGGCGCATGGACGCCTAGGGATTAAGCCGAGATGAAATAAGGAAAGATCGATCTTGTGCCAGACGTCGAGATTGCGAGCGAATATCGAGGGCTTGTGCAGGAAGAACATCGGGTGTGGAACTCCAACTTGCCACGCAGGCCGGGGCAGATAGGAGGCTCAATGTCTATGTCAGCACAAGGCATAGGTAGCAGCCCCGACAAGTTGATCTTTTATGGTGTGCCGTAAGAAGTAATCGACACGCTTAAAAGGCAGAATATCCAATTCAGGATTTTATAGGCGAAGGTTGATGTGCGGTCGCTTCACGCAGCATTACACGTGGGCTCAGATCCACGAATTTGCGGCCGAGCTATAACACGTTGCATGCGACGCCGTAGAAAGTTAGTCTCATTTGCCCCGCGTTTGGGGGATAAGAGGAGTTCCAAATGCGCGTTAAAGCAACAATCTTCGCTATCGCCGCTGGATTTCTAATTGCCGCTACGACAGCAAAAGCTGTCAATGTTCAAAGTTTCGTTGAAATGATAACCATGGCCGACCTCACCATGAAAGACGGAACCGTAATGCACGCGCATATCGTCAAGATGAACGGCAAGATGTACGTCATGATGGCCGTGGACGATATGCCCGACTATCTCCACCAGCAAATTCTGAAAGTTATGCCGCAATAAATTTCGGTTGCTTTGGCATGGAGGCTGCCTCGCGGCCTTTTAGTCTGCCGCAATCCGGCGAATCAAGCCTCCCCGAGGAGGACCTCGTCGGAGTGCCCCGTCGAACACTCGCACTCGTTCGGCGGGGCATTTCCAACTCGCCTTAATGACGCTCATTGCGGGGGCGGCGCAAGGCGCACCGATATTAGCGCTCGCGGGCATATGGGAGCGCTGGCGCGATCCGAATACGAAAGACGAGATGCTATCCTGCACGCGGATCGTGACAGAGCCGACGCAGTGGATGATGACGTATCATGACTCGATGGTTGTCGGTCGATATGGAAGCTTCAGAGCTTCATCCAGCTGGCGAAAGCGCTCTGCGCGAATATCCGATAGATCGACGGATCAGGGGTGGGCGATGATGATCCTATTGACGATTGAGCCGATAGAGTTGGACCTTATATGACGAAGCTAAAGACCATCAGTCGATAGATAGGTTTTTGTGTTGCCTTTTGCGACGTGAGCTTCGCGGGTATGCAATATTTCGGAGTGCGGGCATACTGGGGGGCGACGATATATTAAGCCGCGTCGCCGTGATCCCTCGCACCTGATCGAGCTAATCGACGAAACTCTAAAGCTCGCAGCGTCGCAGCGCCGCGCGCCGCTCGCATCCTTTAAGGCTGGCGGGGGCGAGGCGAGGGCGGGAGAATGATGCAATGCGTGACGCTCCACGCAGTTCGCAACGTCGCGACGAAGTCGAGCGCGCAGGCCAATCCAAAAAAGCTTATTGAGACCCAGGAAAATTAGCGGTAGCTTTTGTTTGGGCGGTGAGTGACGAAACCTGCCCCTGGCACATCGGAAGGCATGAGGAACACGCCATGCAATCCCATAGAGCCGTACTAATTGCCGGCATTATATCGCTGGGAATGGTCACCACTACGCTTTCGCAGAGCCATACCCAAGCAAAAAGCAATCCCAGGGGAACGGCCCATGTCGCCGCCCAAACCGTGGCGATGCCCAACGGCGCGGCACGTGACGCATTGTCAACCCTGATTTTCCTGACCGGGCAATAGACGAGCCGATATCGGCCTGACCGCGAGTCATTTGAATTGCGCCAAAGGCGCGCAAGCCGGCTTTAGGTCAATTCGTCTGTCAGCCCGGTTGCTTGTCCAAAAAAGGAGATTTGAAAATGTCCCTGCTCAATCGATATTTATTGCCACGCGTTATGCTCTGCACCGGAATGGCCGTTGCTGTTGTTGCAGGATCTGAGATCGCCTCTGCTAGCGACTTGTCCTACTGCAAGCACCGTTATGGGCCACCTCTGGCGGACACCATGCGTGGCGTCAACGGCACACCCTGCGGCGTCGAGTGTACGGCACGCCACGACGCGCGCTTGGCGAAGGTACGTCATTGCATTGCGATGCGTGTGCAGGCCCGGCATCGCGGGTAATGAGCGTCTCAGTGCGCCGCAGAATTTCCGGGTGCAATATAAATCAAGCCGTTCGCCAGCCCACCAAAATCTCTGACTCGGTCCTGGTATTCTTTGACGATGTCCCGGTCAGGGATGGGAGCGGATGTTGCTCCTGGTACATAATTCCTCGCCCAGGCGCCCTGCTGCCAATGAGTTATGTCAACCAACTCACCGGGCGTGCGCTTCAGAAGATCAGGACAGACCTCTTCCAATAAAAGCCTGCGCGAATCTTCCGGGCAAAAATCGAATGCATTGAAAAATACGTCTTTTACCGGCGACGCGCCAAATGTCTCTATTTTTCGATACAATGCCGAAGATATCGGGCCATCGTCCCAGGCTTCAAAATGGGTATCTACCAGACGCTCACCATCATGCTGACCCATGTAGTACATTTGCGCCACGTAGAGGATTTTCTGTAATTGTAAATTCGTCACAGCCCAATCCCCTTGTGTACAGATAAATTTGCACACGGAGTCGAGTCTGCACGCCATGATATTGGCCCTTCGCTTTCTTGCCGCGTCTTCTCAATTGCCCATCAGTGCAGGCGGCAAAAACCACGCAACAGCGATGGCTATCGCAATTAGAAGAACGACTGCCGTGGGAGCGAAATCGTCCAGGTCGAAATCATTTACGAAGACGCGCTCGCGCAAATAGCGCCACGGCAAACTATGATGATGCGAGACCACGGACATGGCAGTTCCTCCGGTCATGCCGGACAGCTTAACGTGAAGGTACCATAGGTAGTTGTCGTCTTTAAGCGTAGGAGTAAAATATTTTACGCCCTGACCATCTGCGCGCAGATGCGACGGCTATTACTTCGGTTGCGCCGCGATCAAGAAATAACGATTGTGCATCGCGGCATTCATTTTTTGACGGTAACGGCAGCGCTTATGCCATTGTCGGATGGCCCGATGATGAGCGAGCCGATAGAGGGGGGTGAATGTCACATTATGACATCACGGGCTTGGAGCCAGCCTCCAAGCCCGTTCAACCTTAGAACTCTTCCCAATCCGTGCTGACCGTGCCGCCGCCTACGACAGCCTTCAGGGGGCCTCGGCCAGCTTGTTTTGCCGGCCGCGCATTACCGACACGCGGCATCCTTTCTGGCTTGACCGGGGTCGCGCTCTTGCGCAGCTCAAAGCGCATCCCGGCGTCTTCTTTGCCGGTCTCAATACGAAACTGGCCAATGAGTGCCACCACTTGCGCGGTATCTTCCGCGAGCGCGTGGCTTGCGGCTGTGGTTTCTTCCACCATCGCCGCATTTTGCTGCGTCACGCGATCCATATCGTTTACGGCCGTGTTGACTTGCTGCAAACCGGCCGATTGTTCCTGAGCGCCCGAGGCGATATTGCCGATGATGCCATTGATATCGACGACCTGAGCCAGGATTCGCTCCAGCGACTTTCCGGTTTCAGCCACCAGAGCGACGCCGTTTTCCACCTCGGCGGTCGAACTGGAAATGAGGCTCTTGATTTCCTTGGCGGCTTCCGCCGAACGCTGAGCAAGCGCGCGAACTTCAGACGCCACAACTGCAAAACCGCGGCCGGCATCGCCCGCACGCGCGGCTTCGACGCCGGCATTCAGCGCAAGAAGGTTTGTCTGGAATGCGATTTCGTCGATGACGCCGATGATCTGGCTGATCTGCCGCGCCGATTTCGCAATGGCATTCATCGCCTCGACCGCCTGATGAACGACAACAGTGCTCTTTTTCGCGTCGTCGTCGGCGGCAGACGCGACTTGACGTGCGTGGATCGCCTCGGCGGCTGATTTCTTCACAACAGCGGTAATCTCATCGAGCGCGGCGGCGGTTTCCTCCAGGCTTGCAGCCTGGCGTTCCGTGCGCTGCGAGAGGTCGTCCGACGCTGTCGTGATCGAGCGCGTACCCGAGCCGATCGAATCAGCCCCGCGCGCGATCTGCTGCAACGCGTTTCTGAGGTTCTCGACCGAACGGTTGAAATCCAATCGCAAATTTTCGAAAGACGGATTGAACTCGCGAGCAATCTCGTAAGTCAGGTCCTGGTCAGCAAGCCGGGAGAGCCCAGCGCCGATTTCCTTGACGGCGACGACACGTTCGGTCACGTCGGTCGCAAATTTCACGACCTTAACGACGCGATTGTTCATGTCGAAAATCGGATTGCAGGACGCCTGAATCCAAACTTCCTTCTTACCCTTGCCGATGCGCTTGAATTCTGCCGCGATGAACTCGCCCGACTGGAGCCGTCGCCAGAAATCGCGATAATCCGCCGATTGCGCGTACTCGGCATCGACAAACATATGGTGATGTTTGCCCCGGATTTCTTCCAGACTGTAGCCAAGAGTCTTCAGGAAATTCTCGTTCGCGGTGATGATCTCACCGTCGGTTGTAAATTCGATTACGCCCTGTGCCCGCGAGATGGCATTTAATTTGCCGGCAAATTCCGCGTTCTTGAGCTTTTCCGCGGTAATGTCCGTGGCGACTTTGACAATCTTGGTGACGGTGCCGCGGCGATCGACGACCGGATTATAAGACGCCTGGATCCAGACCTCTTTCCCACCTTTTCCGAGCCGCATGTATTCGCCGGCGTCGAACTTTCCGCTTCCAAGCTTTTTCCAGAAATCGCGATAGGCCTGGCTTTGTGCGAAAGCCGGTTCGACGAACATGCTGTGATGGCGGCCCTGAATTTCCGCGAGGGTGTAACCTAGCGCATCGCAGAAGTTCTGGTTGGCGGTCAGAATTTTCCCGTCGGGCTCGAATTCGATGATTGCCAGCGAGCGGCTGAGGGCCTCAAGCACACCCTTGCGGTCTGAGGTATCGATTTCGAATCCGAGCATCGCACTTCCTTCGATATTCAGATGCCCGAAAATCCTATAATTCGATGGATTATAGAAATCGGCATCAAAAATTCTTTTGGCGAAATTCTAGGCTGGAGGTGCTGAAACCCCGCCGCCAGTCCGATTGTCGGGAGAATAAGCGGCGTTGTATTTAAACAAAGTTTACGGCCACGTCTGAGTTCCAAATTTTCTCGCTCGCCAGTCGGTTCGAGCGGGGAGCGCGCAGGAACATCTCCAATGCGCGCATCTTCGGGGCCAGCGTGTCTGCAATGTGCCTAGCGTCAACCGCCTTAACTGGATAGAGCGGCAACACCGGAGCGTCTGGAGTTTGTGCGGGTCGCGTTGCAAATGGCGATCTTTCGCGCGTGGCATTCATCCTCGCCATCAATGCTTATCTCGCGACAGCTCTGGCGCTTTACGTCGCTTGTGCCCTCGATCTTCCCAATCCGCGGTGCGCGATGGTCACGCGTTTTTTCGCCCAACTAACGCAATTGTCGGCTTGTCGTTTATGCGCGCGGTCTCAACGAGGGTGAGCTTCTTCCCGCGGTCGCGTGACCAGGCGGCGATTGCCGCGGCGGATGCCGAGAAACTTTTTAGGGCCGGAAGTACAAATTACCTGACCGTGCTCGACGCCAACCTCGCGTTGATTACCGCGGATCAGTCGCTTGCCATGCTGGACGGCAAAATCGTCGACGACCGGATTACGCTCTTTCTGGCACTGGGCGGGGGTGGGAATCGCCGCGGCTGTTGCCGCATAAGCCGATCGTGACACCCCCGTCGCAAACGGCCAACCGCCTATAATAGCGGCCAGTTGTGCCGCGCCACGGGCGAACGTTTCGTGCCAGCGGGATTGCGCGTCCTATGGAAGAAAGATAGTTTCCCACCGTCCCAATTTGGGGAACAAAAGGAGTGCGAATATGCGAGTTAGAGCAACTATCGTCGCCATCGCCGCTGGAATTCTGGTCGCCACAGGAGCCAATGCCGTTAACATTCAAGAAACCGTTGAGATGATCACGCATTCGACCGTTACGATGAAGGACGGCACCACGATGCCGGTCGAGATCGTCCGGATGAACGGCAAAATGTATGTCATGATGTCCGTGGACGATCTTCCGGACTATCTGCATCAGCAAGTCTTGAAGGTGATGCCGCAATAAATTTGCTCCCGATTGCGCGGCCAACTGGGCCGCGAACGGAAAAATATTTGAATGGCGGCCTCGCGGCGCACATGCTGCGAGGCTTTTTGCTGGGCCGCAAGCCAAAAGGGCGCATCGGCGATTTCGCTAGATTTTGGATGCCCCTCGATGGCATGAATACAAACCGTGTGCGCCACGCGGGTGAGAACGCTTGTGTAGCGACTTCGATGGTTCCAGGCCTTTGCGGGATGGAGGCTAAATGCGGTTAAAAGGGCGGAACTCGCAATTTTTCGCGGCCTTTTCTGCCGCGGCGTTGATGATGTCTATCGGTGATCCGTGTCTCGCCGGTCCATTTGAGCCGTTGGCCGGAAACTGGGTTGGTAGCGGCACGCTCACCATGAGTGGCACGCGCGAAAGAATTCGCTGCCGCGCGATTTATTTCGTTTCATCCGGCGGCCAGGCCCTGCAGCAAATTCTGCGTTGTGCGAGCGATAATTTTATCATTGATGTTCATAGCGATGTCATCGAAATCGATGGAAGGCTCTCAGGCACATGGCAGGAGAGGTCGAGCGGCGTGAGCGGCTCTCTAAGCGGAATCGTGCGCGGGGGCGCGATCCGGGGCTTTATTTCGGGGCTTGGCGTTACCGCCTCACTTTCGTTGGTCACGCGCGGCCGTTCGCAATACGCTTCGATCAGCCTCAGTGGCGGCACGACGGCCGCCGTCGTCGTCAGTTTCCGTCGGATGTAGCTAATGGCTTCGCCAAGATCGCCGGCAATGCCATGCAAAGACTTACCTTGATCGCGCGCCGCTATTTCTTTGCGGTTTGTTTATCGTTGGCTTTTTGCGTCCCGGCAAAAGCCGATCAGGGTGCCTTCCATGCTTTTCTCGAAAGCCTTTGGCCGCGCGCCTCGGCGCAAGGCGTCAGCCGCGCGACATTTGCGCAGGCTTTGGATGGGCTGAGCGAAGACCCGTCGGTGCCGATTGCCGTCGCCAAGCAGCCGGAGTTCGAGCGGCTTCTGTCGGCCTATTTCAAAGAAGCCGTATCGCCGACACGAATTGCCCGCGGCCGAGCACTGGCGGAGACCTATCATCGCGAGCTTGACGCCGTCGTTAGCCGCTATGGCGTGCCGCGTGGGATTCTGCTCGCCGCCTGGGGCATGGAAAGCGACTTTGGCCGCGACCGTGGCGACAAGGATGTCGTCCGGTCGCTGGCGACGCTCGCCTTCCACCGCAGGGACAACGATCTCTTCACCAACGAACTTTTGTCCGCGCTAGTCATCTTGCAAAAAGGCCAGCTGACGCGCGCCAGGCTTGTCGGTTCCTGGGCCGGCGCGATGGGCGATCCGCAATTCATGCCGTCTGCCTATCTCAAATACGCCGTGGGCTATCGCGGCGGCACAGCAGACATCTGGAACAGTCCGGCCGACACGCTGGCGTCCATAGGCCATTTTTTGCGCG
Source organism: uncultured Pseudomonadota bacterium (assembly GCA_963782195.1). Lineage (GTDB taxonomy): Bacteria > Pseudomonadota > Alphaproteobacteria > Rhizobiales > Beijerinckiaceae > Methylovirgula. Next base: position 9,017 of record CAWAIN010000002.1, read on the forward strand.
CGTCCGGCTGGAACCCGTCTTTGCCCTGGGGCATGGAGGTTGTGCTGCCGAAGACTTTCGGCTTCAAAACATTGCACGCGGATTTTCGTGAGTTTGCCGCCACTGGCGTGAAGGCCGCTAACGGTGCGTCCCTGCCGGACGGCAAAGCGACCTTATTTCTGCCAGCTGGTGCGGGCGGTCCGGCGTTTCTGCTCAGCGACAATTACTGGGTCCTGAAAGCTTACAATAATTCGGACTCCTATGCGCTGTCGCTCGCGTGTCTGGGAGATCGTATCGAGGGCCGTGGCGGCTTACGTAAAGCATGGCCGCAACATCAAAAACTCTGGCGGCGTTCGGAGAAAATTGAAATTCAGCACTTGCTGACAAAGCTCGACCTTTATCACGGTACATACGACGGCAAATTCGGGCAGGCGTCGCGAGATGCAATTCACGCATTTCAGATCGAGGCGCACGACGCACCGGCGGATGGTATGGGCGGCCCGAATTTGCTTGGCTTGCTGCGCGCGAAAGCCGGCGCGAGATAGCGCGGCTACTTTCTCGGGTCCGAAATTCTTCCCTGGAACAAGACCGCGCCGGTTTGCTGATCCGTGATAAAGAATAAGAAGGGCCGATCGACGATAAAAGGCTCGGGCACCGGCTCATATTGATGTGCCATCGCGGTCGCAGCCATCGGCACGACGGTCGCGGCAGCGGCCTCCGAACTTTCCTCATTGACATCGATGACGGCGCTATGGATGACGTCGCCGATTGCGACTTGCGGCGCTGCCGACGACGGGCCAGTCATGCCGCGAAAGTCGGCTTTCTGAAGATCGAAAGCCGCCGCCATGCCGGTCTTTTGCAGCGGCGCGGCGAGGCTTGCTTGAAAGTCGGCGTGAAAGCGCGGCATTTGCAATCGTACATCCGTCATATCCGCCGCGTTCAAATCAGTAATCAGCGCGGCAAGCCGGTCGGGCCCAAGCCCGGCGACGAGTGGCGCGAGCCCGTTGATCGCATCGGGAAGGACGACAATCATGCCGAGGCGTCCGTCATCCGAGCGATAGGGCAGGCGGATCGCTTTGTAGCCATTGCCTTTGAGGAGCGCGAACCGATCTGCATCATGCATCATCGGCACTTGCACCGCTTTCAAAGCGTTAAGATGAAACGTTCCGTCCTCGGTTGCCTTCTTGTCGAACGGATATTGCCAGAATGCTTTGAAATAGGCAGCGTTGGCGAGGACGAACCCGGTCTGGTCCGGTAGGCTGTTCAGGATGTGCGGAATCTTGCCGGAGGTTTTCTGCGCGACCCATCGGTTGATCGCGTCGAGATCGCCTGAGAATGTTTCCGCGCCGTAGGATTTTTGAAGCAAGGCGCGATAATCCGCACCGACGATGCCGGATTTCACCTCGATCAGCGCATTGGCGGAATTGAGCGTGACGGACTCCTTACCGCTGGCGGCTTTGAGATTGGCGATCAGGCTTTCGTTAGCGGCTGCAAGATCGGCGGCTGAAAGGTGCAGGCCGAGCGAGTCGGCGATCGCAGCAGCCGTCTGGCCGCGCGCGCCGGCGAGGACCATCGAGAGTGCGCTGCCAATCGAATAAGGCGAGAGCACGATATTGCCAGACCCCTGAGCCAAATCCTGAAACAGGCGCTCGCCGGTTGCATTATAGGCGGCGACGAGCGCGCCCTCGGGTTTGGGAGACGCGGGCGCTTGGGATAGCGCGGGGCCGTAAAAACTGGCCAGTGCGACAAATATCGGAGACGCCGTGAATATGCGCCGAAAGTTCATGGGCCTTCGCCTTGGCAATGAGGAATTTATGGCCGTCGATTATGGCGGCAGCGCGGTAATATCCGTCAATGCTCAGCATCGCGCCGCTACGCCTAGCGGAACAGCAAAATGCGAAGAGATACAGCGGCCGTGTGACGCTCTAGCAGTTGCCTGGTGCCTGCCGCGTTCTTAGGCTAGAGCATCGCGACCTCACCGGATATTCCTTTGACCATTTCCGCCGCTATCCATCACGTCACGCATTATCGTTACGACCGCCCTATCGAAGTGGGGCCGCAGACAATCCGTCTGCGTCCGGCGCCGCATTGCCGCACAAAGATCGCGAGCTATTCGCTCAAGATTACCCCGCCGGATCATTTCATCAATTGGCAGCAGGATCCGCATGGCAATTGGCTGGCGCGGGTCGTCTTTCCGGAAAAGACGAGCGAATTGAAGATCGAAGTCGACCTGACCGCGGCACTCGCCGTCATCAATCCGTTCGACTTCTTCATCGAACCCTCTGCCGAGCAATTTCCCTTCGCTTACGCGCCCGAACTCAAAAAGGAGCTGGCGCCTTATCTCGAGGCCGAACCGCTGGGGCCGCGGGTTGACGAATATATCGCGGCTCTGCCGAACGGGCCGATCCACACGATCACGTTTCTCGTCGATCTCAACGCCAATCTGCAGCATGCGGTGCGCTATGTGATCCGCATGGAACCAGGCGTCCAGACCCCGGAGGAGACGCTGGAGCTGGCCTCGGGCTCCTGCCGCAATTCGGCTTGGCTGCTCGTGCAGATTTTGCGGCGTCTCGGCCTCGCTGCGCGTTTCGTCTCTGGTTATCTCATCCAGTTGCGCGCCGATGTCGATCCGATAGAGGGACCCAAAGGCACCCAGCACGATTTCACCGATCTCCACGCCTGGGCCGAAGTCTATATTCCGGGCGCCGGCTGGATCGGCATGGACGCGACGTCGGGCCTCTTCTGCGGCGAAGGGCATATTCCGCTTTGCGCCACGCCGCATTATCGCTCCGCTGCACCGATCTCCGGCGCCGTCGAACCGGCGCAGGTCGAGTTCGGCTTCGAGATGAATGTTACCCGCGTCGCGGAGGCGCCGCGCATCACGCTGCCGTTCTCCGAGGAAGCCTGGGACGAGCTCGATGTGCTCGGCAAGAAGATCGACGCCGATCTCGTTGCGCATAATGTGAAGCTCACCATGGGTGGCGAGCCGACCTTTGTGTCGATCGACGATTTTGAAGCCCCTGAATGGAATACCGCGGCGGTCGGCCCGACGAAACGCAGCCGCGCCGATGAATTGATCCGGCGTCTTCGGACGCGTTTCGCGCCAGGCGGGATGCTCCATTACGGGCAGGGCAAATGGTATCCGGGCGAGACGCTGCCGCGCTGGGCCTTCGCGCTCTATTGGCGCAAGGACGGCAAGCCGATCTGGAAGGACCCGGCGCTGATCGCCGCCGTGCCGGTGACTCGCACTGCGGAAGAAATCAAGGCAATGCCGCGCGACGCAGCGGCTGAGGAAGCCTTGCGCGTGCAGGCGGAAAAGCTCACCGCCGGAATCGCCGCACGGCTCGGCATCGAAGCTGATTGCATCATCGCCGCGTATGAAGACCCGACGACGTGGTTGGTCAAGGAGGGCAATCTACCGGAGAACACCGATCCGCTCGATCCGAAAATCGAGGACGCAGAAGAACGCAATCGCATGGTGCGCACCTTCGCCCGCGGTCTCACGACAGCGTCGGGATTCGTGCTGCCGGTGCAGCGCTGGAACGCGCAGGCGGAGACGCAATCGCGCTGGACGAGCGAGCGATGGAAGCTGCGTCGCGGGCGGCTGTTTCTCGTGCCGGGCGATTCCCCCGTCGGCTATCGTCTGCCTTTGTCGTCGCTGCCCTGGGTGCCGCCGGCATCCTATCCGTTCATCGTCTCGCAGGATCCACTGGAAGACCGCGGCAGTCTTCCCGACCCGATGGACCTCGGGCAGCAGTTCGAACGCGTCGCGTCCGATGGTGCCGCGCCTCAGGACCGCGTCGAACAGCAGATCGTCGAAGGTGCGGTGCGCACAGCGCTCTCCGTCGAGCCGCGCGATGGCATCCTCTGCATCTTCATGCCGCCGGTCGAAAAGCTTGCCGATTATCTTGAACTGCTCGCCGCTGCGGAAGCGACCGCCGCTTCGCTCAAGACGCCGGTTCACATTGAGGGCTATCCGCCGCCGTTCGATCCGCGCCTCGATGTCATCAAGGTCACGCCTGATCCCGGCGTCATCGAAGTCAATGTGCATCCGGCCAAAAGCTGGGATGAGGCCGTCGCAACGACCAAGGGGCTTTACGAAGATGCCCGCCAATCACGTCTCGGTGCGGACAAATTCATGACCGACGGCCGCCACACCGGCACCGGCGGCGGCAATCACATCGTCTTCGGCGGTCCGACGCCGCAAGATTCGCCCTTCTTGCGCCGGCCCGACATGCTGAAAAGCCTGGTGCTTTATTGGCAACGCCATCCAGCGCTGTCGTATCTCTTCTCCGGCCTGTTCATCGGCCCCACCAGTCAGGCGCCCCGCTTCGACGAAGCCCGGCTTGATCAGCTCTACGAATTGGAAATCGCCCTCGCTAGCGTTCCTAGCCCGCAGCAGAACGCCCCGCTCTGGGTCGTCGATCGGCTATTCCGCAATCTGCTTGTCGATTCGACCGGCAACACGCACCGCACGGAAATCTGTATCGACAAGCTTTATTCGCCGGACGGTCCGACCGGACGACTTGGCCTTGTCGAGTTTCGCTCATTCGAAATGCCGCCCGACGCGCGGATGAGTCTCGCGCAGCAATTGCTATTGCGTGGGCTGTTAGCGTGGTTTTGGCGCGAGCCGCAGGACGGCGAGTTCGTTCGTTGGGGCACGGCCTTGCACGACAGGTTCATGCTGCCGCATTTCGTCTGGGAGAATTTTCTCGAAATACTTAGCGACTTGCAGCGTGCCGGTTACGAATTCGATCCGCTATGGTTCGAAGCGCAGCGGGAATTCCGCTTCCCGGTCTTTGGCGTGGTCGAGCGGGGAGGCGTGACGCTTGAATTGCGCCAGGCGCTCGAGCCTTGGCATGTACTTGGCGAGGAGGGCACGATCGGCGGCACCGTCCGCTACGTCGATTCTTCTGTCGAGCGTCTGCAGGTGAAGTGCAGCGGCCTCATCGAGGGCCGTCATGTCATTGCCTGCAATGGCCGCCGGCTGCCGATGACGGCGACGGGCACGTTCGGCGAGGCGGTAGCGGGCGTGCGCTACAAGGCGTGGAAGCCGTCGCACGGACTGCATCCAACACTACCCGTCGATGCGCCGCTGACGTTCGATGTAATCGACGCGTGGACCGGACGTTCGCTCGGCGGCTGCGTGTACCACGTCGCGCATCCCGGTGGCCGGAATTATGATACGTTCCCCGTCAACAATTATGAGGCGGAAGCACGCCGGCTGGCACGCTTCCAGTCGTATGGCCATACGCCCGGTGCGATCGGTGTGCCGCGCCCGGAACGTTCAAGCGAATTTCCGCTCACACTGGATTTGCGACGACACTAGGCGATCTCAATCCTTCGAGGAATTATTGGAGGTGTTCTCCGCGCTGCGGACGCTGTTGGAAGGATTGTTCGCGGACGTGACGCGCATACCGTCATGAATATTGATCGGCGGATTCAGGATGATCTGATCGTCCGGTTTCAGACCTGTTTGTACATCGACCTGAGCGCCGTTGTCGGCGAGCAGCGTCAGTTTACGCAGATGTGCGACGCCATCTTCATAGACCGCGGCCGACAGCCCGTTTTTATTAAAGATCATTGCCTGTGAGGGGATGGTGATGACCGGCGCCGAACGCTGGATAAATAGCCTTACGGTGCAATAGATGCCCGGAAAAAGCGCGCCGTCAGCGTTATCGATATCTACCTCGGTTTGCCGGGTACGGGTGCCGGATTGCAAAGCATTGGCATTCCGCGACACCGTTCCGTGGAATATGCGTCCGGGGATTTCTGGCACGTGGACTTCGGCGGTCGCGCCGTCTTTCAGGCCGAACACGGCGTTCTGCGGAACATAGACTTCGGTTCGCAGCACTTCGCTATGAGCGATGTCGAAGAGTGCCGTCCCAGTCGATTGATTGGCCGTGACAAGGCTGCCGACATCTATGTGGCGTTGGGTAATGAACCCGTCAAACGGGGCGACAACTCTTTCGAAACTGGTCAATTCCTTCAGCTGCGAGACCTGAGCTTCGCCAGCCTTCAGGTTAGCCTGCGCAACCTGCACCGCGGCAGCCTGCGCCTGATAGGTGAGGCGATCGGTGTCGCCCTGCTGCTTTGTCTGCCAGCCCTGGACGACAAGGGTCTGCGTTCTGCCGTTGGTAACCTTGGCAAGCTGCATATTCGCCTGTGCCTGGGCGATGGCCGCCTGCAATTGCGCGACCTGTGCCTCGGCTTGCAGGAGCTGCTGGTCGAGGTCGGGCGCGGCGATGATGGCAAGCACGTCGCCGGCCTTCACTTCGCTGCCAATATCGACATTGCGCTTTGAGATATAGCCGGTCGCGCGCGCATAGACCGTCGCGAAGTCAAAAGCCTCGGTGCTTCCGGGCAGATCGATCGCGCTGGGGGCGGAATTACTCTTAACGCGTGCAATGCGTACGACGGGTACCGCTTGTTCCTGCTGCTTTTCAGTCTCGACCGCCGCTTGATGGCGCTGCGCATGATTTATAAAGCCGTAAACGACGAGGCCGCCAAGAGCGAGTAGGGCACAGAGGGCAATCAAGCCGAGATGACGTGGCCGTTGCCCGTGCGGCGGTGCGGCCGGTTCGGACTTCGCGGGCGCCGGCTTCTTCGGGTCTGCCTCTTGTTTGGCAGGCTTTTGGACTTCGTCGCGCATCACCCAAAATCCTTATTTGCAAATTCTCTACTGCCGGCGATGTTCATTGTGCCGGGCCGCCTTCAGTTTCCCGCGCATTATCGGTCGGTTCAAACCGGCCAATAATAGAATATAGCCACGGCACAAACAAAAGCGTCGTCACGGTGCCGATGAGGACGCCGCCGATCACCGCGCGGGCCAGCACGGCATTTTGTTCTTCGCCCGGCGCGCCGATCGCCATCGGGATCATGCCGACCATCATCGCGGCTGCCGTCATCAGCACGGGCCGGATACGGGTGCGACCGGCCGCGCGGGCCGCATCGACCGCATTCAATCCCTCATGACGCTGCTCGCGCGCGAAAGTGACGAGCAGGATCGAGTTCGCGGAGGCAACACCGATAGACATGATCGCTCCCATCAACGAGGGAACACTGATCGATGTTCCAGTCACATAGAGGAGCAGTAAAATACCCGCGCCGGCCCCCGGCAAGGCGAGAATGACAGCCAGCGGGTCGAGGAAGCTCTGATAGTTCACGACCATGAGCAGATAGACGAAGACCGCTGCAAAAAGCAGCCCAAAGGTAAGATTTTGGAAGGCCGAATTCATGCTTTGAATTTGACCGCGAACGATGAATTTATTGCCGGGTTTCAACTTCGGCTGCAGATCTTTGACGATGCTCTCGATGCTTTTGGAAACCGCGCCGAGATCGCTGTCCTGCACACTCGCATAGATATCGTACAGCTCCTGAATATTGGCGTGGTTATACACCGACTGAATATATTCTCGCCGGGGTGTCGCGACATTTCCCAGGATGTTCGGGACTGGGGTATTGATCGAAGCCTGGCTGACGACCGGGATGTTGGCGATGTCGTTCATCGTCGCGATGCGGTATTCTGGAGCCTGTACGGCGAAATAATAGGGAATGCCGTTTTTCGGATCGGTCCAGAAGTTTGGCGACACCTGCTCGGACGAACTGAGGGTGATATTGACGTTGTTCGCGATGCTGTTGATGTTGATCCCGAATTGTTGCGCGCGCGTGCGGTCGACAAGGTAATAGAGCTCGGGCGCATCAAGCTCTTGCTGGATATGGACGTCAACAAGGCCGGGGACACGCGCCATCCGGTCGCGTAGTGTTTTTGCGACCTCCTGATTGTTTTCGCGGTCGGGTCCTTGCAGGGCGATGTCGATCTGCGACGGAATACCGAAGTTGAGGATTTGCGTCTCCATGTCCGCCGGCTGCGAATAGAACAGCACGTTGGGGAACTCGCGATTGAGATCGCGGCGCAATTGCTTGATGATATCGTTTGTCGGCGGGTGGCCTTCCTTCAGCGCGATCTGAATCGTGCCGTCGTTGACGCCGATAGCAGAGCCGTCGGTAAACGCCAGATTATACGTGCGTTGCGGCAGACCGATATTATCGAGGATGAGATCAAGATATTTTGGCGGAATATCTTGCCGGATACGATCCTCGACGGCTTGAAAAATAGCTTCCGTCGCATCGATACGGGTGCGCGCCGGGGCCCGGACGTGAAGCTGAATCAAGCCGGAATCGACCTGGGGGAAGAAATCAGTACCGACCTGCGTCGACAGGAAGATCGCGCCGGCGATCACGCAGATCGCAATGAGCGGAACCACGATCCAACTCGCCAGTACATGCTCCAGGACATAGGTGTAGCCTTCGCGGAAGCGATCGAACCTCGCATTGAACCCGTCATGGAAGCGGCTGAACCAGGAGCTATGACCAGAACCATGTCGCTCCTGCTCCTTGCGCAGCAGAACGCGAATGATGATTGGCGTCAGTGTCCGTGACAGGGTGTAGGACGCGAGCATCGCAAAGGCGACGGCCATCCCGAGCGGACTGAACAAATATCGCGCGGCGCCCTGCAGAAAGAAAACGGACAGAAAGACGCTGCAAATCGCCAGAGTTGAAACGAGCGTCGGCAGGGCGATGCCGGCGGAGCCGTGCAAAACGGCATCATCAAATTCCATGTTCTCTTCAAAGAGCCGGTGCGTGTTTTCAATCGCGACCGTGGAATCGTCGACCAGAATACCGACGGCCAGCGCCAGGCCGCCAAGGGTCATCGTATTGATCGTCTGACCCAGCGCCGTGAACACAGCGATAGAGGTAAGGATCGATAGTGGGATCGAAACCAGCACGATCAAGGTCGAACGCCACGAGCCAAGGAAAAGCAGGATCATCAAGGCGGTCAGCCCCGCCGCGATGGCGCCTTCGCGCAACAGGCTATCGATCAATTCGCTGACGAAAACCGACTGGTCGAAAAGCAGGTGCACGTCCATGCCGGGTGGGGCCGCCTTAAGAATTTCCGGCAGGGCGGCTTTCACCGCATTGACGACTGTCAGCGTCGAAGCATCGCCGTTTTTGATAATGGTGATGAGGACGGAGCGCTTTCCGTTCGCGCGGACAACGTTCTGCTGCACGGCCCAGCCATCGCGCACATGGGCTACGTCGCTAAGCCGAATGGTCGTCGGGCCGATCTGGCGCAGAGGCAGATGGTTCAAAGCCTCAACGGTCTCGGGCATCGCGTTCAGGTTGACGATGTATTGTGTGTTGCCGACTTTCGCGTCGCCGCCGGGCAGGGTGAGACTTTGTGCGTTGACCGCGTTCAAGACATCGGTCGGCGTCAGGCCGTTCGCGCGCAAAGCGTCCGGATAGATATCCACCATGATCTGGCGGTATTTGCCGCCGTAGGGTGTTGGCAATGTGATGCCCGGAATTGGCGCCAGCGCCTGCCGCAATTTGTAGATGCCGTAGTCGTAAAGCTGTTGCTCATTCATCCGGTCGGAGGAAAGGCTCAACTGCAGGACCGGCACGCTCGATGCGTTGTATTGGACGATGACGGGCGGTTGAATGCCGGGCGGCATCAGGGCGCGGATGGAATTCGTGGCCGAAACAATCTCGGCGATCGCGAGGTCGATGCTGACATTCGGTTGGAAATAGATTTTCTGGACGGCAACACCTTCCAGCGTCTGCGATTCCATGTCGAGGACGTCGTTGACGCTCGCGCTGATGGAATATTCAGCGTAGGTGGTGACACGAGCCTCCATGTCCTTCGGCGCAAGGCCGGTGTACTGCCAGATCAGGCTGACGACCGGGATATTGATGACGGGGAAAATGTCTTTGGGTGCCGAGAAGATCGCGCTGATCCCGAGGAATAAAATCGCCAGGGCCATCACGTAAAACGTGCGCGGAAACCGCAAGGCGAAGCGAACGATACCCATTCCTCGGCTCCGACTGATCGATCTGAAGACTTGCGGTAAAGGCGCGCAAAGCTTCGCTGGCCGTCCGAAGCGGTCAGCCCACCTTAATCTACCAACGCCGGTTTGGCTCCGCTTGATCGGTTTTGCTCATCAGAGTGGAATTCACCTTAGATTCAAGGAAATCGGGCCAAGTGCGTTCACCGGCGCGTGAATAGCGTTGCAGTCAGCCTGCGTCGCAGCCATATCCGAACCAAAACAGAGTTAGGGGGAGGGACATTTAAGGAGCGGAGTTCTTTCACTATTTGGATGGTCAATGAACGTTCCGAATCCGGACTTTGGTACTCCGCGGGTTGATTATACCCCGCCTCACATCGTTCGGCGGCGTGTCGCCGCCTGGCGCGGCCTTTGGGCAGAGACCATCGAACTGACCCAGTCGGAGCCTTATGAATATGATTTTCAAGCGCCTTTTCATCTTCTGATCGCCCCCGAGCGATCCGAGCGTTACGACGGCGAGACCTGCCTTGAGGGCCTGCCGAAATCGTCCCTGCGGGAATTATCGCGCCGGATGACCTTCGTCCCCGCCGGCCGCCGCTTCCGCGGTTGGCAGAAGCCCCGGGTTTTGAGCCGGGTGAACCTTTTTTATGTCGACCCGCGCGGACCCTTCCTCGATCCCGACCTCGGCTTCGATAAAATCGAGCTGAAGCCGCAGCTTTTCTTTTTCGACCCGGACATGTGGGCGATTGCACTTAAGCTCAAGGCGCAGATCACGGCGCCGAATGCGCTCTCAAGCCCTTACGCGGAGGCGCTCGGCGCGGTCCTCTGCCACGAATTGATCCGATTGAACGGTGCCAAAGCGCCGCCGCACACCGGCCGCCAGACCGGCCTTGCGCCCTGGCAGCAGAAACGCGTTGCCGATCATATCGAGACACGGCTCGACGCGCGTTTGACGATCGCAGACATGGCGGCGCTGGTGCATCTGAGCCCGTTTCATTTTTCGCGAGCGTTCAAGCAATCCTTCGGCATGCCGCCGCACCGCTATCACATGATGCGCCGCGTCGAGGCGGCGAAGGCGCTGCTGAATGCGACGTCGATTCCGATGACAGAGATTGCGCTGCAACTCGGCTTCAGCGAGGCAAGTTCGCTCAGCGCCGGTTTTCGCCGGGTGACAGGCGTCAGCCCGAGCGCGTATCGCCGGATCGCTGGCTGAATTACTGCTGCTGTGCGGCCTGAGCTTGCTGTTTGCGTTCAAGCGTTTGCAGCGCTTCCTTAACGGGCGGCGCTAAGCCTTCGCCGCCATCGGCGATATGCGCGTAGATCTGCTTGAGCATCCGCGAATTCCAGAATTTCTCGACATGGTCGGCGACGCCGGCGACTTCCTTGTCGTGGCCCTGCGTGGCGAAGAAGCCACCGATCTGGTTGGCCATATAAATCAGCCGATCGAGCGTATGCGACTTCTCATGTGTATCATGCGACATGTGATGCAACTTGGCGGGAGGTTTCGTTCAATCTCTCGGGATGGGTGAAGACTTCGAAATCCTGACGCCGCGCGACGGCGACAAGCGTCATCCCCGCCTCATCGGCGAGCTTTATGGCGGCGGCCGTGGGTGCCGAGACGGCGACGAGAACCGGGGCATTGATCCGCGCCGCCTTCTGGATCAACTCGATCGAAACACGGCTCGTCATGAGGATCATACCGTCCGCCGCGGTGCGGCCATCGCGGACAAGGGCGCCCACGAGTTTGTCGAGCGCATTATGGCGGCCGACATCTTCGCGCAGGGCGACGAGGCCCTCACGTTCGGTCCAGAATCCTGCGCCGTGGACGGCATGGGTCACGCCGTTCAAGGTCTGCGCAGGATCGAGCGATGCCATCGCGGCGATAATCGCCTGAGACGAGATTTTTGCTTCGGCTGTCACGCGGGGTAACGGCCGCATCGCCGCTTCGAGACTCTCGATGCCGCAAAGGCCGCAACCTGTCGGCCCAGCCATGCTGCGGCGGCGTTTGGCATAAGCCTCGGCGCGGTCGCCCTTCAGCCAGACACGCGCTTCGATGCCGAGCGGCGTGGGCATCATTTCCAGATTTTCGATCTCGCTGCGATCTTCGATCAGCCCTTCGGTCAGCGCGAAGCCGATCGAAAAGTCCTCGAGATCGGCGGGGGTGGCCATCATCACCGCATGGGTCGAGCCATTATAGGTGAAGGCAACGGCTTGTTCGTCCGGCACAATCCGAGTCGTCGGGAAAGAGACGCCGCCACGCTGCGCCGTACAGGAAACGCTGACTGCGGGGGCGGGCAGCGGGGTTTCGTCGTCCGCGTCAGTCATTCGGCGGCGTCGAGAGGTGCGATCCGGCTGTTGTGCTCAGTCATCTCGCGATACTCCTCCTGCCACTCGGTCGGGCCGTTGGATGTCGAGATCTGAACGGCTGTGACCTTGTACTCAGGACAATTGGTCGCCCAATCCGAATAATCCGTCGTGACGACGTTCGCCTGGCTCAGGGGATGGTGGAAGGTCGTATAGACGACCCCCGGCGACATGCGATCGGTGATCTTGGCGCGAAGCGCCGTCTCGCCGGCACGGCTCTTGATCTTCACCCAATCGCCATCGCGAATGCCACGGTCTTCGGCGTCATGCGGATGGATTTCGAGCACGTCCTCCGGATGCCAGGTCGAATTGGCAGTGCGCCGGGTCTGCGCGCCGACATTGTATTGCGACAGAATGCGGCCTGTCGTCAGCATCAGCGGGAAACGCGGCCCGGTCTTCTCGTCGGTCGGGATATATTCGGTCAGCAGGAACTGGCCCTTGCCGCGGACAAAATGATCGATGTGCATGGTCGGCGTGCCAAGTGGCGCGCTGGCATTGCAGGGCCATTGAACCGAGCCAACCTCGTCGAGCAGTTTGTAGGAGACGTTTGTGAAGGTCGGCGTCACCTTGGCGATCTCGTCCATGATGTGGCCGGGATCCTTATAGTGCATTTCGTAGCCGAGCGCCTTGGCCAACAGCATCGTGATTTCCCAATCCGCGTAGCCGTTCTTCGGCGCCATCACCTTGCGGACGCGCTGGATGCGCCGCTCGGCATTGGTGAACGTGCCGTCTTTCTCAAGGAAGGTACAACCAGGCAGGAAAACATGCGCATAGGCCGCCGTCTCGTTCAGGAAGAGATCCTGAACGATGACGCATTCCATCGCACCGAGACCGGCGGACATGTGATGCGTGTCGGGGTCGGACTGGAGAATATCCTCGCCCTGGATGTAGAGCGCCTTGAACGTGCCGTCGATTGCCGCGTCCATCATGTTGGGGATGCGCAGGCCGGGATCGTTGTCGAGTTTCACGCCCCAGATCGACTCGAAGAGTTCGCGCACCGCGTCGTTCGAGACGTGACGGTAGCCCGGAAATTCGTGCGGGAACGAGCCCATGTCGCAGGAGCCCTGCACATTGTTCTGCCCGCGCAGCGGGTTCACGCCCACACCTTCGCGGCCGATGTTGCCGGTCGCCATGGCGAGGTTGGCAATGGCCATGACGGTGGTCGAGCCCTGGCTATGTTCGGTGACGCCGAGCCCATAATAGATCGCAGCATTGCCACCGGTCGCATAAAGGCGCGCGGCGGCGCGGATCGTCTCGGCGGGGACGCCAGTGAATTTCGCGACGACTTCGGGGCTGTTGCGCTCTTCGGAAACGAATTTCGCCCAGGCCGAGAATTCAGCCGGATCGCAGCGTTCCTGGACGAAGGCTTCATTGACGAGACCTTCCGTGACGACGACATGCGCCATCGCATCGAGGATCGCGACGTTCGTGCCGGGGCGCAACGGGAGATGATAGTCCGCCTTAATATGCGGCGAGCGCACGAGGTCGATCTTGCGCGGATCGACGACGATGAGCTTGGCGCCCGCGCGCAGCCGCTTCTTCATATGCGAGCCGAAGACAGGATGTGCGTCTGTCGGGTTGGCGCCGATGACCATGACCACATCGGTGAATTCGATGGAATCAAATTCCTGCGTGCCGGCCGATGTGCCGAAGGCTTGGCCGAGACCATAGCCGGTCGGGGAATGGCAGACACGAGCACAGGTATCGACGTTGTTGTTGCCGAAGCCGGCGCGGACGAGTTCCTGAACCAGATAGGTTTCTTCGTTGGTGCAGCGCGACGAGGTAATGCCGCCGACCGACGCGCGCCCATATTTAGCCTGGATGCGCTTGATCTCGGAGGCCGCGTAATTGAACGCCTCGTCCCAGGAGACTTCCCGCCAAGGATCGCTGATCTTCGCACGGATCATCGGCTTCAGGACGCGTTCCTTGTGGGTCGCGTAACCCCAGGCAAAGCGGCCCTTGACGCAGGAATGTCCGTGGTTCGCCTTGCCATCCTTGTAGGGCACCATGCGGACGAGTTCGTCGCCGCGCATTTCGGCTTTAAACGTGCAGCCGACGCCGCAATAGGCGCAGGTCGTGATGACTGAATGTTCCGGCTGGCCAACTTCGTAGAGAGACTTCTCGGCAAGCGTCGCGGTCGGGCAGGCCTGTACGCAGGCGCCGCAGGAGACGCATTCGGAATCGAGGAAGTTTTCCATCTGGCCCGGCGAGATACGGCTTTCAAAGCCGCGGCCATCCACCGTCAGCGCGAACGTGCCTTGCACTTCTTCGCAGGCGCGCACGCAGCGATTGCAGACGATGCACTTCGACGCATCGTAGGTGAAATACGGATTGGAAATATCCTTGGTGCTCTTCAGGTGGTTTTCACCTTCGTAGCCGTAACGTACCTCGCGCAGGCCGACGACACCGGCCTGCGTCTGCAATTCGCAATTGCCGTTGGCGGCGCAGGTCAAACAGTCGAGCGGATGGTCGGAGATATAGAGTTCCATCACGCCGTTGCGCAGCGCCTTCAGTCGCGGCGTTTGCGTATGGACGACCATGCCGGGCGCGACGGGCGTGGTACATGAGGCGGGCGTGCCGTTGCGGCCTTCGATCTCGACGAGACAGAGGCGGCAGGAGCCGAAAGCGTTCACGCTATCCGTGGCGCAAAGCTTTGGGATCTGGTTACCAAGGTCCATCGCGGCGCGCATGATCGATGTACCGGCCGGTACGCTGACCCTGGCGCCATCGATCGTCAGCTCGACCGTATCGCTCGATTTCGAGGCCGGCGTGCCGTAATCGGTCTCGTGGATGAGAGACATTCCGTACTCCTCATTCCGCTGCGGCCGCCGCAACGCGGGGCCTGAAATCTTCGGGATAATGACGCATTGCACTTAAGACCGGGTAAGGCGCAAAGCCTCCCAGTGCACAAAGCGAGCCGAATTTCATCGTCTGGCAGAGATCTTCGAGAAGCTGCAGATTGGCCTCGGGTTCTTCGCCGGCGAAGATTTTGTCGATAACTTCCTGGCCGCGCGTCGAGCCGATGCGGCAGGGCGTGCACTTGCCGCAGCTCTCGATGGCACAGAACTCCATCGCGAAACGCGCCATCACCATCATATCAACCGTGTCGTCGAAGACGACAAGGCCGCCATGGCCGATCAGACCGTCCTTGGCCGCAAAGGCTTCATAATCGAATGGTGTATCGAACAGCGATGGCGGGAAATAGGCGCCGAGCGGGCCGCCGCATTGCACAGCGCGTACCGGGCGGCGAGAAGCCGTGCCGCCACCGATGTCTTCGACGATCTCGCCAAGCGTCAGGCCAAAGGCCGTCTCGAACA
Organism: uncultured Pseudomonadota bacterium; assembly: GCA_963782195.1. Lineage (GTDB taxonomy): Bacteria > Pseudomonadota > Alphaproteobacteria > Rhizobiales > Beijerinckiaceae > Methylovirgula. The sequence goes on from CAWAIN010000002.1 coordinate 24,522, forward strand.
GGCCGCCAAAACGGACATTGCCGGCGATCTGCAACGGCATCGTCCCGCGCGAACGGCCCATGCCGAAATCGGCGTAGGTTTTTGCGCCGTGCGCGAGAATGAACGGCGCAGTCGCAAGTGACAGCACGTTGTTGATGACGGTCGGCTTCTGGAACAGGCCGTTGATTGCCGGCAGTGGCGGCTTGGCGCGTACCATGCCGCGGCGGCCTTCAAGACTTTCGAGCAGGGCGGTTTCCTCGCCGCAGACATAGGCGCCGGCGCCGACGCGCAATTCAATGTCGAAGGAATGGCCCGAGCCGAGAATGTCCAAACCGAGATAGCCGGCGGCGCGGGCACGAACGAGCGCTTCATTGAACGCCTTGATGCCATGCGGATATTCGGAGCGGCAATAGACATAGCCTTTGGTCGCGCCGACAGCGATGGCGCAGATCGTCATGCCCTCGATCAGCATGTAGGGATCGTCTTCAATCACCATGCGGTCAGCAAACGTGCCGCTGTCGCCTTCGTCGCAATTGCAGACGACATATTTGCGATCGGCTTTGGTGTCGGCGACCGTTTTCCATTTGATACCGGTCGGGAAGCCCGCACCGCCGCGGCCGCGCAGCCCGGATTTCGTGATCTCGTCGACGATGGCAGCGCTGCCGATCTCGATGGCGCGCTTCAAACCAAGCCAGCCCTCGTGCGCGGCATAATCTTCGAGCGAAATCGGATCGGTAATGCCGCAACGGGCGAACGTGAGGCGCGTCTGACGCTTGAGATAGGGATGATCTTCGGGCCGGCCGATACGCAATGCGTGCGCGCCGCCATGGAGGAAATCGGCGTCGAAGAGAGAGGTCACATCCCGGGCCGAAACCGGGCCGTAAGCGATGCGGCCAGCGGGCGTTTCGACTTCGATCAGCGGCTCCAGAAAAAACATGCCGCGTGAGCCGTTACGGACGATTGTCACGTCCGCGCCGCGCGCCTTGGCGTTTTCGAGGATCGCGGCGGCAATTTTGTTGGCGCCCAGCGCCAGAGCGACGACGTCGCGGGGGACGAAAATGCGGGTCACGCGGTTTCCGCCTCTTCAATGACGCCAATCAATTTATCGGCGGTCAATTCCGCGATCGGCTCGTCGTCGAAAAGCGCCGCCGGGCCATTGGAGCAGAGGCCCAGGCAATAGACTGGCTCGACCGTGATTCCGCCATCCGGCGTCGTGCCATGCCAATCGACACCGAGGTCGGCGAGACAATGGCGTGCGACCGCCTCGCTATTGCGGGATTGGCAGGCTTCCGCGCGACAGATTTTCAGGACATGCCGGCCCGCCGGTTCGCGACGAAAGTCATGGTAGAAAGTCAGAACGCCATGCACTTCCGCACGCGTGATATTCAGCGTATGGGCGATCTGCGGCACGACGGCATCGTCAATGAAGCCGAACTCTTCAAGAAGAGCATGAAAGATAGGCAGCAGCGGCCCCTCGAGCGCGAGATGCGCGTCGATGATTTCCTGGGCCCGCTGTGTCTCGTAGACAGCTGGCATGTTTCCTACCGTGCTCATCGGCGTCATTCCACTCGCCGCCGCGAAGCCGTGTCACGCCTTAATACGGGAAACATTCCCGAAACGTGCCGACTTTAGATTGTCCCTAAAAGATGGTCCTCCATCCTCTTGGGATCAATATGCATATTCCGTGGAGCTATAGAGGATATCTATTAAAATTGTGGCGCGATCAGCTTTTTAGCTTCCGCGAAAAGCGTGGCCGTCAGGGGAGTCATCGGCTCGCGCCTTGGCACGACGAGGCCGATTTGATGCACAGCCTGCGGTTCAATGATCGGAATTGAACGGATCGGATCGGAGATCGACAGCGTTTCGACCAGTTTTTCCGCCATGATGCTCGCCCATTGACCGGTCTTCACATGCGCATAAAGCGCGATGACCGAGTTCGATTCGAGCGTCGGCTCCGGCCGGTTGCCGGCGCTGACGAGGAGCTGATCGACAATCCGCCGGTTCTGCATGTCGGGGGTGAGCAGACAGAGGGGAATGCGGCCGACTTCCGCCCAGGTCACGCTCCGATGGTCGGAAAACGGGCTGCCGGCGCTTGTCAGCAGGCGATATTGCTCGGTGTAAAGCGGCAGGCTGCGCACGGTGCCCAGCGGCTCGTTGTCGAGATAGGTAATGCCGGCGTCGATCTCCAGATCGTCGATGCCTTGCAGGATTTCCTGTGAATTGGCCGAGGTCACGCTGAACCGCACGCCCGGATGTTTGGCGCGGAAAGGCGTGGTCAGCGCCGCGACCATGCTCAACGCCGTTGGAATGACGGCGATCCGCATAAGCCCGGTCAAGCCGCTCTTCAGCGCCCGGACCTCCTGCCGCATCGCCCGGGAATCGCCGACGATCCGTTTAGCCCATTCAAGCACGCGCTCGCCTTCCGGAGTCAGGCCATGGAAGCGCGAGCTGCGATTGACGAGCAGCACGCCGAGCGTCTCTTCGAGCTGTTTGATGCCGGCGGAGAGGGTCGGCTGGGTCACGCCGCAGGTTTCGGCAGCGCGGCTGAAGCTCTGCTCGCGGGCGACGGCGATGAAAAATTCCAGCTTATCGATCAAGGCGCGACTTTGGCCAAAGCGGACCGCAGTTGAGAGCTGACTGCGGCGTCAAGGCTTGCCCCTTTGCGCACGGCGACGCAAGACGCATTTCAGACAGCGCGGGGCAGGAAGGCCGGAATGTCCTGACCCAGGCGAGCGTAGAATGTCGCATAAGCCTCTCCGCAAGGGTGCTCACGGGCCGCGCGGATCTTCGCCGCAGCGTCCGGTGCTTCCGCTGCGAAAGCCGCCAGCGCCGCCTTATGGCGCTCCAGGAAGTCGGCAAACGTTGTGCCCGCACGCGCCGCGGTGCCGTGCAGGGCATAGATTGGCGTCGGGCGGCTGCGTCCGCGCAGCACGATTTCGCCGAGCGGGACGAAGAGAAAACCCGGCGCCTGCTGCATGGTCGATTCGGCGACGACGATTGGGACGCCCAATTCTTTCGTCGCCTCTTCGAGACGCGAGGCGACGTTCACCGTATCGCCGACGATCGAATAATCGAACCGCATGTCGGAGCCCATGTTGCCGACAAAGGCCTCGCCGGTGTTGATTCCGACGCCGATCTCGATCGGCCGTTCCGGACGCCCGGTTTCCGGGCGGGAATTGAGCGCGGGCAGGGCCTCGCGCATCGCCAGAGCGGCGGCACAAGCACGTTCAGCGTGATCGATAACATCGAGCGGCGCATTCCAGAACGCCATCAATCCATCGCCGAAATATTTATCGATCGTGCCGGCTTCGACGAGTACAGATTGCGTCAGTGGTGTCAGGATGCCGTTGAGGAATTGCACGACTTCGGCGGCGGAGAGACCTTCGGAGCGGCCGGTGAAGTCACGCACGTCGGCGAAGAGCACCGAGACGTCGCGCAACTCGCCGCCGAGTTCCAATCGGCTCGGATCTTTTGCGAGCCGCTCGACGAGAGCCGGCGCGAGATAGCGTGAAAATGCCTTTCGGACGAATTCGCGTTGTCGCTCGCTGCGCCGGTAAACAACGACCGTCATCGCCGCATAAGCCAATATCCATGTTGCACCAGGCATCAATGGATCGAACAAGAGGCCCATCTTCGAGAATGCGTAGAAGCTCGCAAAGGCGAGCAGTTCGAGCGACAGCAGTAAAACGGCGACCGCCGCGACCGGCTTGGTAAAGCGTGCCATCAACGCGATGATGGCCCCTCCGACAACAAGTAGAAAAGCTTCGAGCCCCGGCGCGTAATCCGGCCGCGCCAAAGTTGTGCCGGAAAGAACGTGCTCCAGAAGTTCCGCGTGAATATCGACGCCGGGGACGGCGGCTTCGAGCGGTGTCGAGCGAATATCGGCGAGCGCACTGGCACCTGAACCGATCAGGATGATGCGGCCCGCGATCTCGCTATTTGCAACTTTTCCGGCGAGCACGCGCCACGCTGAAATGTGCCGCGTTGCCTGCGTACCGGCATAATGGACGCGTACCGCGCCGTCGGCTTCGGTGGCGATTTGGAGCGCCCCGATTTTGACGCCGACGACGCCGGTCCTGGCGCCAAATCCACCGGTGTTCGAGGCATTCGAGGACTTCACGATAATTGTCGAGGCCTGCTGCGCCACGCGAAGAATTTCAGCGTCGAGCGAAGGGACGAGGCGCGCCGCCGCGCCGCTGCCTTGCGTCGCGACGAGCGGCACTTTGCGGACGATCAGATCGCGATCCGGCTCCCAGTTAATGCTGCCGAGTCCCGTCGCCTTTTCGGTGAGACCAGCTAATGGCAAAATCGCACCGCGGAAATTCAAAAGAAACGGCCGCGGATCGTCGCCCAATGTGACGAAGCCGGATTTGACCGGCACGTCGGTGCCGACGCCGTTGGTGAGAACGAGTGTAAGCACACTCGGTCCCCGCGTGAGCACCTGTTCCAGGCTCTGATCTTCCATCATGCCGTGCGCAGCCAGTGCGCCAGCAAGCGCCTTGCGTTCCGGCACGTCCGGCAATTGTGCCAGCAGATTGCGCGGCGTCGAACGATCCTGCTCGGAGAAGAGAATATCGAAGGCGACCACCGCCGCGCCTTGCGCAAAAAGATGACGCGCGAGGTCGGCGAGCCTGTGGCGCGGCCAGGGCCATTGGCCGAGCCGCGCGAGCGAAGCATCGTCGATATCGACCACTCTCACCGGTATGTTTGGCGAATAGGGGCGCGGCTCGATCTGCTGATCGTAATCGAAAACAAGATTGCGAAGCCGCTCGACGAGCGCCGGGCTTTCGATCGACAGCGCGAGTCCCAGGCCAATCGGCAGGATCCAGATCAACGCGCCAGAGACATACACGGCGTAGGCTCGAAGCCACGCCGCGAGCCTTCTTAGCGGCGCCTGGATCAGCAAAGCGCGATCCTGACAGGCACGTGATCGGACGGCTTCTCCTCGCCGCGACGTTCCTTATCGATCGTCACCTGCATCAGCCGATCGGCGGCTTGCGGAGACAGTAGCAGATGATCGATGCGGATGCCGCGATTGCGCTGCCACGCGCCTGCCTGATAATCCCAAAACGTATAGAGGCCGCCCTCATCGCTCGTCGCGCGCAAGGCATCGGTGAAACCGAGATTGAGCAGCGCGTGGAAGCGTGCGCGCGTCTGCGGCAGATAGAGCGCATCGCCAGCCCAGACGGCGGGATCGAAGCAATCGCGCGCCGCGGGGATGACATTGAAATCGCCGGCGAGAACCAGCGGCTCTTCAAGCTCAAGAAGCGCGCGCGCGTGGGCGGCAAGGCGATCCATCCAGGCGAGCTTGTAGGTATATTTCTCGGTCTCCGGCGGATTGCCGTTCGGCAGGTAGATCGAAGCGACACGGATGATGCCATCGCCATCCGGAATGACGGCCTCGATATAGCGCGCATGTTCGTCGCTCTCGTCACCTGGCAGGCCGCGCGTGACCTCAAGCGGATTCTTCGAAAGAATGGCGACGCCGTTGAAGCCCTTCTGGCCATGCACAGCGACATTGTAGCCGCAGGCCTCGACCTCGGCATGCGGAAAGGCCGCGTCGAGGCATTTCAATTCCTGCAGGCAGATGATTTCGGGGCTAACCTCGCGCAAATAGCGCAGCAGGTGTTCGGTTCTTTGTCTGACCGAGTTCACATTCCAGGTGGCAATCTGCATGGCGGGTCCTGTTTCGGGCCGCCAGTCTATCACGCCGGCTGGCGACGCAAACCAGCCCTCAGAAGATCGCGCTGGACGTGGGTCGCGGGGCGGATCGCAACGACCGGCGGCGATCCGGCAGGACGCCCTCGCGCAGGGCGGCACGGCGCAACGGACCGAGCGCCGACATTGCGAAGAAACCGAGCCCCCGGATCATATCGACGGGCAGAGCGTCGGAGAGCATCGAGCGGTTGAGGACGTCGATGCCGCGAACGCGGATGTCGATGTCCGGCTCCTGTGTTGCTGCATAGCGGCGCAAGGCGGCCGCGCCGCCGACGTCCTCCCGCGCCTGACGCGCGATCTCAAGGCTCGACGTGAGGGCCGCGATGTCGCGTAAGCTGAGGTTCAGACCCTGCGCCGCGAGCGGCGGAAAGGCATGGGCCGCCTCGGCGATCAGGGCGATCCGGCGGCCGGTCAAACGCGCGGCGCGCATCCCGGCCATTGGAAAGAAACCGGCATCGCTGTCGAGCCGCATCTCGCCGTAAACTTCTTCTGCCTCGTGTGCGATTTCGGCGGCGAGATCGTCAGCGTTCAGCGCGCGGCGCCGCTGCGCTTCCTGTGGCGACATCAGCCACACAAGGCTTGAGCGATGTTGCGCCTCGCCACGCGGCGGCAGCGGCACAAGCGTGCAGGGACCGCTGCGGGTATGGAATTCGATAGAGCGATCGCGGTGCGGCCGTTCGTGTGCCAAAAGCGCTGTCAGAGCGACCTGCGGATAGGTCCAGCGGCGCGTGCCGATGCCGGCTTTTTTGCGCATTGTCGAGCGTTGGCCGTCGGCGGCCACAATCAGCTTCGCGTCGATCCGGCGCCCCGAGGCGAAGACGGCGGCGACGCCATCGGCATGATACTCAAGGTCGGTGACCAATTCCTCGACCCGGAGAATATCCGGACTGCGACGCACGAGATCGGCGAGACGCAGAACAAGCCTGTCGTTTTCGATATTGGCGCCGAGCGCATTGAGGCCGATTTCGTCCGCCGCAAAGGTCAGCGACGGAATCGGCACCGGCGCATTGGTCGCGTCGATGAGATCGATCGCGACGATTTTCGCGGCGATATCGGCGAGGTCCGGCCAAAGCTTCTGTGTCCGCAAAAAACGCAGCGAACCTTCGAATAATGCGACCGTGCGCCCATTGCTCGCCGCCTCAAGCGGGCCAGCGAGCGCGACGGATTGGCCGGAATTTGCGAGAGACAGCGTCGCGCAGAGTCCGGCCGCGCCGGAACCGACGACGAGAATATCGACCGCGGAATCCGCCTCGGGCAAGATCCTACCCGCGCTCGTCGATCGGCACGTAGAGGCGTTCGCGCGCGCCGGTGTAAAGCTGGCGCGGCCGGCCGATCTTCTGGCCCGGATCCTCGATCATTTCCTTCCACTGGGCGACCCAGCCGGCGGTGCGCGCAACGGCGAAAAGCACAGTGAACATGGAGGTCGGGAAGCCCATCGCCTTCAGCGTGATGCCCGAGTAGAAATCGATATTCGGATAGAGCTTCTTCTCGATGAAATATTCATCGCTGAGCGCGATCTGCTCGAGCTCCATCGCGACATCGAGCAGCGGGTCGTCTTTCTTGCCTGCAGCTTCGAGGACCGCGTGACACGTCTTCTGCATGAGCTTGGCGCGCGGATCGTAATTTTTATAGACGCGATGGCCGAAGCCCATAAGGCGGAATGAATCGTTCTTGTCTTTGGCGCGGGCGATATATTTTGGAATGTTGTCGACCCGGCCGATTTCCTCAAGCATTTTGAGCGCGGCTTCGTTGGCGCCGCCATGTGCCGGGCCCCAGAGACACGCGACACCTGCAGCGATACAGGCGAAAGGATTGGCGCCGGAGGAACCGGCGAGCCGCACCGTCGACGTCGAGGCGTTCTGCTCGTGGTCGGCGTGCAGAATAAAAATCTGGTCGAGCGCGCGCGCCATCACCGGATTGACTTTGTAGTCCTCACACGGGACGGCAAAGCACATGCGCAGGAAGTTCGACGAATAGTCGAGTTCGTTCTTCGGATAAACGAAAGGCTGGCCGATCGAATATTTATAAGCCATCGCCGCGAGCGTCGGCAGCTTTGCGATGAGCCGCATGGACGCCACCATGCGCTGCTTCGGATCGGAGATATTCGTCGAGTCGTGGTAGAAGGCCGAGAGGGCGCCGATACAGGCAACGAGAACCGCCATCGGATGCGCATCACGGCGGAAGCCCTGGAAGAAGCGCGCGAGCTGTTCATGCACCATCGTGTGGCGCGTGATGCGATGCACCCAATCCGCCCGCTGCGCCGGCGTCGGCAATTCGCCGTAAAGAAGAAGGTAGGACGTTTCGAGAAAGTCGCCCTGTTCCGCGAGCTGTTCGATCGGATAGCCGCGATAGAGCAGAACACCCTTGTCGCCGTCGATATAGGTGATTTCCGACTCGCAGCTTGCGGTCGATGTGAAGCCGGGGTCGTAAGTGAACATCCCCGTCTGTGCGTAAAGCTTGCTGATGTCGACGACCGCCGGCCCGATATTGCCTTCCTTGACCGGCAAATCGATCGACGTCCCGCCGATCGAGAATTTGGCCGAGTCGCTCGCAGAAGCCTGCTTGGGTGCATCGAGCATGAAAGTCTGCCTTCTTTTGTGATTATCATCCGTGTGCAGTGCCGGCCCAAGGGGCTGACCATGGGCGGGCGCCGCCAGAGCGGACTTGGTGCAATGCGGTATCACCTATCGCATTGTCGAGTCGTGTTCAAGGTCGCCGGGGTCCCGCGGCGCATCAAAGACTTTGATCGGTCAGCCGGGCGAGGCTCTCGTCACGCCCCAGGACACTGAAGACATCGAAAATCCCGGGCGATGTTGCCCGCCCCGTCAGCGCGGCGCGCAAAGGTTGGGCAACCTGACCAAGTTTCAAGTGATTTTCCTCGGCGTAATGACGCACGACATTTTCTGTCGTCGTCGAATTCCAGGTCTCAAGCGTCGCCAGCTCCGGTAAAAGCCCGCGCAAATGTGTGCGAGCCGATGCATCGAGGATGCCAGCCGCCGCCGCATCGAGCGCCAGCGGCCGCTGGGCGAACAGGAATGCCGCGCCATCGCGCAGTTCGGTTAGCGTTTTCGCGCGCTCCTTCAGGCCCGGCATTGCAGCAAGAAGTTTTTGCCGCATGCCGGCATCGAAGTTTTGCGGGAAGGCTGCACTTTCCGGCAAATGCGGCAGCGTGTCGATCAAAAGTTCGGCCAGCGTTTCGTCGTCCGTCGTTCGGATGTAATGCCCGTTCATATTTTCAAGCTTGGCAAAATCGAACCGCGCCGCCGAACGGCCGACATGGCCGAGATCGAACGCCGCGATCATCTCCTCGGTCGAAAAATATTCCTGGTCGCCGTGGCTCCAGCCGAGCCGCACGAGATAATTGCGCAAGGCCGACGGCAGATAGCCCATGGCGCGATAGGCATCGACGCCGAGCGCGCCGTGGCGCTTCGACAATTTCGCGCCGTCGGCACCGTGGATCAGCGGGATATGCGCCATGCGCGGTACGTCCCAGCCCAGCGCCTCGTAAATCTGCATCTGCCGGGCGGCATTGGTGAGGTGATCGTCGCCGCGGATGATATCGGTGACGCCCATGTCGTGATCGTCAACGACGACGGCGAGCATATAGGTCGGCGTTCCGTCGGAGCGCAGCAAAACGAAATCGTCGAGATTTTCATTCGCCCAGGCAACGCGCCCCTGGACGAGATCCTCGAGAACCGTCTCGCCGTGTTGCGGTGCCTTGAGCCGGACCACCGGTTTGACACCGGCCGGGGCTTCCGAGGCGGGCCGGTCGCGCCAGCGCCCGTCGTAGCGCGGCGGCTTGCCCTCCGCGCGCGCCTTGGCGCGCATGTCGTCGAGCTCCTGCGGCGTCGCGTAGCAATGATAGGCGCGCCCTGCCGCGAGCAATTGTTCGGCGACCTCGCGATGGCGCGCCGCGCGCTGGAACTGATGCACAACATCGCCGTCCCAATCGAGGCCAAGCCATTTCAACCCGTCGAGAATGGCCGTGATCGCCGCATCGGTCGAACGCTCGCGATCCGTATCCTCGATCCGCAGCAACATTTTGCCGCCCGCGTGACGTGCGTAAAGCCAGTTGAACAGCGCCGTCCGTGCCCCGCCGATGTGCAGAAACCCGGTCGGCGAAGGCGCAAAACGTGTCACTACCTGAGTCATGAGCGAAGTCTGATCCTCTTACCCGTAATCCGATCATAAAGTGCGGCCCTAAGGGCCGGCGCGGTTTAGCACGGAAAGGACGAAAGAAAAGCCTTGCGGCCTTGCCAGCCAGCGAAACGCGAATGATCATCGGAAAAGCCTGAGTTGGGGCGGGCGGGCAGCGATGACGGAGCGGGCGGGAACAACCTTTGCGAACGGCCTCGCCCCGGCGCGTTTTGGCCTGCGCCTCGCGCAATTCGCGGGCTCCGCGCGGCAGGCTTTTCAGCAGGCAGTCGAAATCGAGGCGGCGGAGCGGCGGTTTTTTCTTTGGCTGCCGGTCGCGGCCGGCGCCGGCGTTATCCTTTATCTTACTGCCGACCGGGAACCCTCGCTTTGGTACGCCGGTTTCGCTGCCATCGCGTTCGGAGCATTGGCCGCAGCGCTGCGCGCGCATCGCCATGCGCAGGGCGTGGCGCTCGTGCTCTGTTGCATCTGTCTCGGATTATTCTCCGCAAGCTGGCGCGCGGCGCGGGTCGCGGCGCCGGTGCTCGATCATATAAGCGTGACGACACTCGAAGGCATGATCGAGGAAATGGATTTTCGCGAGCAGGGCGCGCGTTTCCTGCTGCGCGTCGATCAAGCCGATGGCCTTGCAGCGCAGGCGACGCCCTATCGCGTGCGGCTGACTTTGAAGCGTACACCGCAATTCGAGGCGGGCAGCTATGTGCGGCTCAAAGCGCGGCTGCTGCCGCCAGCGCAGGAGAGTTTGCCCGGCGGTTACGATTTTGCCCGCGACGCCTGGTTCTCGCGCATCGGCGCGGTTGGCAATGTACTCGGCCGCGTGACTTTGATGAATCCGCTGCATCCGCCGGGGCTCATCGATTCCGCGCTGATGGCGCTCGACCGCAGCCGCAATGCTTTGGCGCTGCGCATCGATACGATCGTCGGCGGTGAAGCCGGCGCCGTTGCCGCGGCGATGGTGACGGGCAAGCGCGATCTGCTTTCGGACGACACGAAAGACGTGATCCGCGAGGCCGGCATCTTTCACATCATCACGATTTCCGGCGTGCAGATGACGCTGATGGCCGGCATTTTCTTTATCGGCCTGCGACGGGTGATGGCGCTCTCGCCGTCGCTGGCACTGCGCTATCCGATCAAGCAATGGGCGGCGGCGGTCGCAATCCTTGGCGCGATTTTCTACGACATCGCGACCGGCTCCCGCGTCGGCACCGAGCGCGCTTTGTTCATGACCTTGATCATGCTCGGCGCCGTCCTCGCTGGGCGCCAATCACTCAGCATGCGCAATCTTGCGCTCGCTGCCGTGTTGGTGATGCTCGTTGCGCCCGAGGCGATCCTCGGCGCGAGCTTTCAGCTTTCTTTCGCTGCGGTTGCGGCGCTTGTCGCAGTTTACGAATCCCGCGCCAAACATGAGGCGCAAATTCGCGACGAACGCGCCGGCCTTGTGGCGCAATCGCCGATGCGGGCGCGGATCGCCGCACTCCGCAGCTTCTTCAGTCATGGGCCGCCGGCTTTGCTGTTTGCGACCTTATGCGCGACGACGGCGACGGCCTCCTTCATGGCCTATGATTTCCACGAGCTCAATCCTTACGTGCTCATCGGCAATCCGCTGACGCTGACGCTCATCGAATTCTTCGCCGTGCCATGCGCACTTCTCGGCGCGCTGCTCTATCCGCTCGGACTCGACGCGTTCGTCTGGCATTATCTCGGCCTTGGCATCCGTTTCGTACTTTGGGTCGCGCGCTGGATCGGCACGCTGCCGGGCGCGTCCACGCACATCAATGTCTTCGCGCCCTGGGCGATCGTGTTTCTCACCTTCGCGGTGCTTTCGGCGGTGATCTGGCGCTCGGCGCTGCTGCGGCTGACGGCTGTGCCGCTCGCTATCATCGGCCTCATTGGCACAATGAACGGGCCATCTTTCGATATGGCTATTGCGGCCACCGGCGACGCTGTCGCCGTGCGCGGCGCGGACGGGGCGCTGACGATCATCGGGCGGCGGCCAAGCCAGTTCACTGTGGAGCAATGGCTTGGCGCCGACGCCGACGCGCGCGACCCGCATGAAGCGGTCGACCCGAGCGCCTGCGACCGCATCGGCTGCGTCGGTATTATGGCCGACGGCCGCAGTGTCGCGCTGGTGCTGGACGAAGCCGCCTTTGCCGAAGATTGTTTGCGCGCTGATATCGTCGTCACGCCGCTCTATGCGCCGCCAGGCTGTGCCGCGCCGCTCGTCATCGATCGCGACAGACTGCGCGGCAGCGGCGCGATGCTGTTGCGCGTGCAAGGCAAGGGCTGGGCGTTCGACACCGCCCGCGCGTTGGACGAGGACCGGCCCTGGTCGCCGGCGCCGCCCGTGTGGGAGCGGGCGGCGCCGGCGACGGAGTTGAAGGCGAATAAGAATGCGGAGTTGGCGCCGAATTAGCGCACATCCGTCACTACGTCATGGCCGAGCTTGACCCGGCCATCCACGACTTACCAAGCAGCGTCCGTCTCGCGCGGATGGCCGGAACAAGTCCGGCCATGACGCGCGTTCAAAGCACCCTCAATACTTCCTGATGAGGCTCACGAGCTTGCCCTGAATGCGCACGCGGTCGGGGCCGAAGATACGCGTCTCATAAGCTGAATTGGCAGCTTCGAGCGCGATCGAGGCGCCGCGTTTGCGCAGCCGCTTCAACGTGGCTTCCTCCTCGTCGATCAGCGCGACGACAATATCGCCCGTCTCGGCAGTATCCTGCTTACGGATCACGACCGTGTCGGCATCGAAAATGCCGGCGTCGATCATCGAGTCGCCGCGCACTTCGAGAGCATAATGTTCGCCGGTCGAGAGCATGTCCGGGGGCAGGGTGATCGTATGGCTGCGGCTCTGGAGCGCGGTGATCGGCGTGCCGGCGGCGATGCGTCCCATCACCGGAATGGCGACCATGCCGGCGCGTTCGTCGTCATCCTCGATCGACGGCATGACCGGGCGCACTTTGCCGAGATTGCCCTCGATGACCTCGGGCGAAAACTTGCGGCCGCCTCCGCGCGAGACGGGCGTCGTCGATTCCGGTAAGCGCAGGACTTCGAGTGCGCGGGCGCGGTTCGGCAGGCGGCGAATGAAGCCGCGCTCCTCGAGCGCCAGGATCAGGCGGTGGATGCCGGATTTAGAGCGCAGGTCGAGCGCTTCCTTCATCTCGTCGAAGGAAGGCGGAACGCCGGTCTCCTTCAGGCGCTCATTGATGAAGCGCAGCAGTTCGCTTTGTTTACGGGTCAACATTCAGGCGCTCTCGCTCTTGGGCGGCTCCGGAGCCGAATCAACTCCGGTTCAGAAGACGGGAAGCCGCTAAACAAAGAGTGAACAGACCCTAGCCGTTCCTGCTGTGTTCCGCAAGGGGTGGGCGATTATGCACTTGACTTAGCAGGGTGCCATGGGACATACAGACAGCGTCGATCGCGTAGCGTCAGGATCGGCTGGCGCGCCCGCAATTGCAGATGAAATTGAAATCACGCCCGAGATGGTTGAGGCGGGTATTTCGGCTTCTGATTGTTATGATTTTTACGACCCAGATGAGTGGCGTCTTGCCGCTATTTATCGGGCCATGACGAAGGCGCGTCTAAGGCAAATCGGATAGGTTCGGCTTGTCTTTATCGCGAGGGGTATGAAACACCCCAAGCAAGTGAGAGATGATCGTATTGCAGGCGATGATGTAGCGTGTTTTCGCCCGCGATTTGTCCCGCCATTCTGGGCCGAAATCTTCAAACAGGAGCGGTTCTCTTGCTTGCGGACGGTCAGGCAAATTCAAAAAGCTGCATACATCTACGACTTCGGGAGTTTGGAAGGTTATGGGGCGCATGCAATGCGCAAATTGATTTCGCAGAGTGCGGATGATGCTCAAATCGTGATGAGTTTGTGGGCCGAAAAGTCCAATTGCGAAAGCGACTTCGATTCGGGCAGAAAAATCACGGAGCGGCCCAGAGGAACCAAAAACCTTTCTGCGGAAGCCCTCCTTGAACGTGCTTCCGATTGCACGCTCGATAGATAAATCTACCCACCCAGCGTTCAGCAACCCAGCGGCACGGTCATTTTCTAGGTAGAACTCGCGTGCGACGGCCTCCCTCTCTTCAGGAGAGGGATTTTGCGAGGTATAGTCCCGAAGCGCTTTTAGATATGCGGGTTCATCTGGCATGGCGGCTAACAAAGAGCAGGAACGGCTAGAGCAAAAGACGTTGGAGCGTCTCCTCTCGACCCCGCCCGATCCTAAGACAAAGCGAGAGCCTCACGCGACTCCGAAAAAGCGCGGACGGCCGAAGCGGAAAGAAAAAGCTGCGGATGAAAGCTAGCTGTCTCTGCGCCTCTCCGGTAGCTCGAAGTGGATATCGGGAAGTTCTACATACTCGAACCCAGATATTGGTTGCGCCGGTGTTTTTTGGTCCAAAAGCGCCATGGGTACTGGTGTGTTTAGAAGATAATCGTGACCAAACGCCTCCCTTGAAATCTTTTGATGGGGCAAATTATCAACGCGAACTATTCGGTTTGGGCTTGTCACTTTTAGTGCTGGGTTGTCGAGCCACATGGGTACGAGCCAAAGCTTGGATTGCCATTCAATCGCATCGACCATCAGGATAGTCCCCTGATCTGTGCCGACCATAACTTTATAAATTTTCATCTGCGCTTTCCCCCTGACGCTTTCGCCATCTCAAGAAAGCGCGAGCTTTCTTTTTGAGATTACGCGACTTTACGAGGCTGTCGGTACGTCAACCGCTTGCCTTCTGCGCCTTTCAAAGCGAGATGCGCGCGTTCGGTATCTTCGACGCCCAACGCGGAACGGTTGCTGTAGCGAAAATCAAATTCACGCAGATAGCGATGCAGATGCTTTTCGCTGCAATGCTGATAGACGCCCTTCATGCCGCGTTTGAAGATTGAGTAGTAACCTTCGACTACGTTTGTGGAAATGAGCTTATCGCCTTCGCGGCGCACATATTCTTCGCGAGCATGGTTCACAAAATCATGGCTGGCGAAGCCCTTGGCAATCTCGGGATACGCCGCAGCTTGATCCGTCATCATTGCAGTTTCACGGGCCACATTGGCTTCAATGATTGGCTTCATGTCGGCAATCGAAACGCTGTCAATATGGAAGCTACGGGCTTTGCCGCCGCGTTCGACAAGGGTAAGCACCACGTTCTTATGCGATGAGCCGCCCTTGGGTTTCGGAACGTCTTTAAGACGCCCAATGTAGGTTTCATCGACCTCGACAGTTTTGCCTTCGCCACCCAAAGGTCCGGGCGGATCACGATCCGTCATCGCTTCACGGATGCGATGGGCAAGAAACCAAGCGGTCCTGTAAGAGCCAATGCCGAGATTGCGCATAAGCTGATGCGCGCTCATGCCCTTCTTTGAACTCGTGAGAAGATGAATAGCGAGAAGCCATTTGTGCAACGGAATGTGCGAGCGTTCCATCACGGTGCCGGTGCGGCAGGTGAACTTGCCGCGGCAATCACGGCACAGGAAATAACCGGCCTGAGTTTTACCAGCCATCCGCATGACATCGAGAGAGCCGCAAAGCGGGCAATTGACGCCATTAGCCCAGCGCGAAGCTTCGATATGTTCGCGGGCGGCATCTTCATCATGAAAGCGGGGAGCGGAAATGTCAGTCATCGGGTTTCTCCAATGACTTCAATATGCTCCGCTCTAGATGCTAAGTCAAGTGCATAATCGCCAAGGGGTGGCGCCAACTTATCCCCTTTAGACAATTAAGCGAGAATTGTGCTATGAGCGGCGCATGGAAAGCAAGTTCGACCGGACCGACCAAATCACATTTGCGACGATTGTTATCGGAATTGCTGGCGTGACCGGGCCGCTTTTTCTCCCCTCGCGGTTTGTGGAGGCCATCCCTGAAAATGCGCGCCTCATCATATCTCTTGCTTCTGCAATTGCATTTATCTCCGCAATTATTTTCCTCCTTTGGCGACTTGGGCGCGATTTCAAAAATTGCTCGCCAATTACTCTATGTGGCAATATTTAGCATGATCATGGGCGGCACCATTTTGAGCATTTCAGATAAACCCGTAGGGCAGAGGGCGATGTTCGGCGCAATTGCAGGTGCCCTTATCGGGTGCGCGGCTTCTGTGATAGTTCCGCTTACTTATCAATCAAAAGTCGAAGCTCAAACGTTACCAAGTGCGGGTGGTGGTGCAGAACGGCAGCAAGGAACCTTTCTGAGAATTGGTCCGAATGCATCCATTGGCAATCTGCATGTTTACGGCAATTCGGTTTATGGCTCGACCGCCATGATGGATTTGCAGGGACGCATAAATAACGCTGACGTTCATGACAACTTGGCCAGTTTGTCTTTGCCCCCGCCGGTTTTGATACAAGGAATGACTAATCTCAGCACAGATCTTGCTGAAAATTTAAAATCGTCCGTCGCGACCCTCTGCGACGAGCTTAGGAGCGAAAAAGATCGAACTAAGTACGGCGAACTATTTAAAGACAAAGTGTATTCTGCTCAAACTGAGTTGCTGCGAAGAATCTCTAAGAAGGATGGAAAATTAGAAATTCCGAATTCAGTCTTCTTTGGCTACGTTTATGCCCAAACACTAAAATTTGCTGGCTATGAGCCGCTCACGGAAATAGCAAATTATCTTCAATATTTGGCTGCGAAAATTTGAAGTAAGGCGTCATCCCGCATGGGGAAAAAACAACTTCCTGACGATCCTCACCCCGATACCGAAGATCGGTTCAATCGGCTTTTGCAGGAGATGGGCAAAACCGGTTTTGCAAAAACAATTAGAAGAAGATCAAACATCAGATGAGGGGCGTGACGAAGATTGTGGCGATACTCAAACTCCCACAGATACTTCTGAAGATGCTTCTTAGAGACGTGAATGTACGTCCCATTGATGCCGCGTTTTAGCATCGCCCAAAAGCTCTCAATCGTGTTGGTATGCGCGTCGCCGCGAACATACTCGTAAGCGGTGTGATTGACGCTCTCGTGCGTGTAACCGTGAATGTCGAGGCCGCGATAGAGCGGGGCGTCATCCGTCATGACGCGGGAGCCTTCAGCAACCCATTTCTTCACTTGCGGCAGGATTTGATTGCTGTGGCGTCCGCCAACTTGGCGCGTGAATACGATCGCCTTGGCGCTCGACCATGCCAAGAACAACCGCCTTGTCGTCATGTCCCGCGCGGTCGCGCCCGCCTAGGAAGGCTTCGTCGATCTCCACTACGGGGGCCGCTTGGCCCGCGCCTCCTAAAGGGCGGTCACCATCCACAGCGCCCATGTGCATCCGAATATGATGGCACATGCGCCATGCCGTTTTGTAGGTGACGCCCAACTGACGCTGGACTTCCTTTGCCGCGACGCCGTTACGCGAAGCGGAGAAAAGGAACATCACGAAAAACCAATCGGTGAGGGGCGTGCGGGTTTGCTCAAAGGGCGTGCCAGCGGTCGGATAGACCTGATAGCCGCAATGCTCGCACTCGAAGCAACGGCGGCTCTCGACGCGATAGTAGTTCGCGGCGCGATGGCAGCTTTGGCAGTTGAACCGCTTGCCGTACCTGACGCGCATCAGGTGCTCTAGGCACACGTCATCGTTCGGGAAGCGTTTCTGGAATTGCTTGAGGGTGGGAGGCTTCTTCGTGCTCATGAAGAAAACCTAGCACATTACCGATTACATGTCTAGAGGGGATAAGTGCGGGGGTAGGCGATGTTACACTTCCCAGCCAGGAGGGACATCGCTCAGGCAGAACGGGACCAGGCATTTGCCAGATCCTCGCCGCATAATCTACTTGGCACGACCCACCGCTGCGCCATCGCGCCGCTGTCTGTGCGAGGCGTCACATATCCTTTCGCATATTATAAGCTTAGCAATTGACGTTTTCTGATTGGCAATTTGCCTAGGCGATATTTTTTAAAGGAAAGAAAGATGATTTCCGCTCTCAGAGCCGCAAGCGCGATCGTCTGCCTCTTATCGTTCGCCGGAACAGCAATCGCCATATCACCGCCGAAACCCGCCGAACCTCATGCGTGCCATCACGATGCATTCCACTTTTGTGGAAACGACATCCCCAATCACGCGAAAATTCACGCATGCTTGAAACGGAACCTGGAGCGGCTTAGCCCGCGCTGCCGAGCGATAATCCGGGCCTCTTGATACCCACTAAGTCCCACCGCGGCTACGTCGCCTCTTGATACAAGCAATCCAGAAAGGAAGACCGACATGGCCAAGAAACCAAACATCCTCATCCTTTGGGGGGACGATATCGGCTGGTGGAATATCAGCTACAACAGCCGGGGACAGATGGGGTACCGCACCCCCAATATCGACCGAATTGCGAACGAGGGTGTGGCCTTCACCGATTATTACGGGCAGCAGAGCTGTACCGCCGGGCGCGCCGCGTTCATTACCGGCCAGAACCCGATTCGCACCGGCTTGACCAAGGTCGGCATGCCCGGCGCGGACGTGGGCCTCAGGGCCGAAGATCCGACCATCGCCGAACTCCTGAAACCGCTCGGCTACAAGACAGGCCAGTTCGGCAAGAACCATCTCGGCGACGAGGATCAGTTCTTGCCGACGCTACACGGCTTCGACGAATTTTTCGGCAACCTCTATCATCTCAATGCGGAAGAGGAGCCTGAAGACCCCGACTATCCGAAGGACCCGCAGTTCAGGAAGCGTTTCGGGCCGCGCGGCGTCTTGCACTGCAAGGCTGACGGCAAGGGCGGGCAGACTATCGAGGACACAGGACCGCTGTCGAAAAAGCGGATGGAGACCATCGATGAAGAGGTGACCGAGCGCGCGCTCAAGTTTATCGACGAGGCGCACAAAGCCGATACGCCTTTCTTCCTTTGGTATAACACCACCGCGATGCATTTCCGGACGCATCCGGCCGCCAAGCACAAGGGCAAGAGCAACGGCCAGGGCGACTACAACGACGTGATGGTCGCTCACGACGAGCATATCGGGCAAATGCTCAAAAAGCTCGACGAACTCGGCATCGCCGAGGACACGATCGTCATGTACTCGACCGACAACGGTCCGCACTATAATTCCTGGCCGGACGCCGGCATAACGCCGTTCCGCTCGGAAAAGAACACCAATTGGGAGGGCGGCTGGCGCGTTCCCGCCTTTGTGCGCTGGCCCGGCAAGTTCAAGGCAGGCACGGTGCTCAACGGCATCGTCAGCCATCAGGACTGGCTGCCCACGCTGCTCGCCGCCGCCGGCGACCCGGACATTCCGGCGAAGTTGCTCGACGGATACAAGATTGGTGGCAGGACCTACAAGGTTCACGTCGACGGTATTAACATGCTGCCGTATTTAACCGGGGAAGCGAAGCAGAGCCCGAGAAACATCTTCTTCTACATAAGCGACGACGGCGACATTCTCGCCATCCGGATGAATGACTGGAAGGTCGTACTGATGGAGCAGCGCGCCCATCAATTAGCGTGCTGGTTTGAGCCCTTTGTTCATCTGAGGGCGCCCAAGGTGTTCAACCTCAGGCGCGATCCGTTCGAGCGGGCGGACGAGAACTCCAACACCTACTGGGATTGGGTCATCTCTCACGCCTATATCATCTACGGCATGCAGGCGGCGGTTGCGGCGCAGATCGAGAACTTCCAGAAATTCCCGCCGCGCCAGAAGCCAGCATCGTTCAACCTCGACGCCGTCATGCGGCAGCTGGAAGAGGCTCACAGCAGCGCCGGTCACTGACCGGCCGGATGAGGCCGCCAACTGAGGCGGCCTCAAAGAAATTCAAACCGTCACACCGGTTTGCAAACATCCTTTTGTCCAATCACGTGGCAACTCAGCCCCTTCGAATGCCGGGCGAAGGGAAACTGAGGCTTTACCGTCGATGCCTCGGCAATGTGGTTTTTGGCGCGGCTCGCCGGCTCTTGTGCCGCCAAGCATGGGCCACAGAAACCGAGCGAAAGCGCGGTGGCGATCATAAGATATTTCATATCGGCACTCCTCAAATCGTCCCCGTCACCGAGTCAATTCTCGCCACGGCGCATGAGTTCGGAGAGTCTTTCCTTAAAATTAGGACATCTTGGACCGCAACTTAGGACAACCCCGCTGATCTTAGGACAACACCGGGGGTGGGGATTATTATACTTTGCGTTCCCACTACTATTCAGAGTATGTCAAATGACATAGCCAAGCTTCGCTTTAAAGTGCATGGTCCGGCACCTTCGAGCACTACAAACTCAGGCAGCGACGGCTGAGAGATACGTTGTGCTCCCGCCTCAACGGCATGTGGGGAGCGCGCGCTGTGACAGAATATCTCGCGTACATTCTTGATGAAGACGGACAGAAATCTAAGTCCGCCGCCGCACTTATCATTCGGGAAAATACGGACGAAGAAGCTATTGCGGCTGCAAAGCTGCTCGTCGATGGTTGTGCCCTGGAGTTGTGGCAGGACACACGGCGCGTCATCACGCTGCAACCCGGAAAACCCATCTCACGTATCTGAGCGAGGCTTTTGCTTCTTTTCAGTGGCAGGCGTCGCCTTTAAAAGCCAAATGCTCGCGCGCAGCTGGAATGGTCTAGGAATTAGGACAGGTAACCCTGCAACTTAGGACATTCGCCCTCAAGTCGGGACAGTAGGGTAGGCGATGTCCGGAAACTATACCAGTGGCTTTGAGCCGCGATCGCTTTGATCGCCTTCCTGGACGCGACGGCGACGCGGAAGGCGTGAAGCTCAATGCAAGTTGACGATCGGCGGTAGATATCTGCCTAGCGTCCTGATGTCCTGCGCTTCTGGCGTCGGCAAATAAATGCGGTAATTAATGCGGAACAGGCCCGAGGGTGGTGAGGGCAACCAGTTGCTCTCTTTGGCTTCCGGCGCCTTGGCCTGGATATAGATGTCGAGCGAACCGTCCGGTCCATAGGCCAGCCCCTTGGTGCGATCGCCGATCGAGAAGCGCTCGATCGGGTTTCTCACAAGCTGGAAATCCGATCCATACATGGTCAGGGACCAGAAGCCGTTCTTAAGGGTCGGCGGAATTTGGTCCTTGTCGAAATGCAGGACATAGCGGTTGGCACCGTCGAGCAGATGGGCGTCGCCGTCCTCATAGGTGCTGAAATATTCTGCCTCCGCGCGGTCATGGACGAAAAGACCTTCCAGCGCACCCGCGGCGCGGTCGAGATAATCAAAGCCATAGGTTCCCGGCCGCAGATTGTTCCAGCGGGTCGGATAAGGCGTGCCGCGATATTTTACCTTCCATTTCATAATTAGCGGGCCGTCGGCGGCAGCTAGGGCCAGTCCCTTGCGGGTCGGCTCGTCGAGCGCGGCCGGGTCGAATTTCTTGCCGATTTGGATTCCCCCGCGTCCGAGCAGGACCACCGCCGCCGCTTGTTCCGGCGGCGGGGGATCTTCGGCCAGAAGGTCCGCAAGGGTCTGGTAAAAAGCCAAGTCGCCCTTGTAATCGGCCCGCAACGCCAGTTTCGGGACAGCGGCCTGGCCATGTTTGGCCATGTCGCCCCAATTGCTCAGTGAGGTGAGCTGGAATTCATCCTGCAGCGTGTTGACCTTGGCGAGGTCTTCCTTGTCGCCTGCTATGACGCCGATTTGGATTGCGAACATGGCCCCGTTGGTGGGAAGGCGGTGCTCGATCACGCCGACGGGGAGCTCGCCCTTCCAGTTCGGGCCGACAAAGGCGTGAATGCCACCCTTCCCGCCGGTGGCCCGGGTGCCGATGTAGAAGACGTTATTGGTGTAGGCGTCCGCGACTTCAACCGACCAATAGCGGTCCATGATGTCCGGCGCCGTGAGAATGATTGGTTCGTCGGTCAATTCCAGCAGGGCGCCGCTATAGACCGTGTCATTGTTCGGCGTATAGGGCATGACGTCGTCGGCTGTGGCGAGCGTCTTCATATGGCCGATCTGATTGATCGGCGCCGCTGGGGCATATTTCTTGGCCTTTTCCACCGCCGCCGGATTGAGGCGCAGCTTGCGCTCGCGTTCGAAAATGACCAGCGGCAAACCAAAGACATAGTTTTGGACGCCGACAGAATAGGCCCACGCTTGCTCGTGCTTGGCGTCGGCGGCGCGAACCGCGGCGTCGTCCTGACCGGCAGACGCTCGCGCCGCACCATTGAACAAAAAGATCGTCGTCACGCTCGCGAGCAAAAGATTACGAAGCATCATAGCTCTCCGCCAATCGCCCAACCTCGCCGACCGCATTATCACGGCGCGACGACAGCCCCTTTCCTCTTACCGTTTGGCTACGTGCCGCCCTCCGAGCGAGGCCCGCTCGCGACTCCTGTTCCTTCATCTGGCCGCAGATCGACAGAGCAAGTTGCGTTTTGTTGTAGAGCGGCGCACCCGGCGACCGCGTTGATCTATATCAGCGGGCTCGCGTCAGCCGGACTTTAGTTTGACAGCGTCCGTAAGCAGGACACTCACAAATTGATCGCCGTTAGCTAGACGATTAGGCTGCACATTGTGCAGCGCCTTTTGCCGCCAACGCATGATGCATGCAATGCCAATGAGTAGGTGCGCCTACAGCACGTGAAAGCTGTGTTGGTCAGTCACTTTTGTACTGTGTCCCTCGACACCGAACCACTCATGTTGTGGTGTCGGACGGCAGTGCGAAGTTTGGGTTTGCAGGTCGCCTGTCGCTTGATGGGAAGCAGTAGCTTCTTCGTCACTTCGCGTCTTTGCGCCATTGCCACCAAACTATCGCGCAAATTGTGATGGCCAGCCCGGCGATAAGCACGAGTATCGCGGCAGACTCTTCAACCCAGGCAATCGCAGGAACACCAAGAACCATCAGAAGCCCAAGGAGACAAATTCGCAGCGAATTCACATGTACGCCGGCAGTGAAGGTTCCCAAGGCCAGTAGAGTCAGCATGGCGAGCCCGTCAGCACTGAGCCCGAGGATCCTTTGGACGCTCGACAGCAACAGGACATTCATCACGACAATGAACGCAATCCAATGAAGTGTCTGCGTGCGTATTAAATAAAAGCGTGAGTCTTTTGCGCTGGCCCTGTGCCATCCGGCGGCCACACACACGAGTGCGATCAGAGGCGCAAGGAGATCCCAATAGATGACTATGGGCCTTCTCGAATAACTCGTGTAGGCAACCCCGATCACGGTCAGGACCAATACCGCGCCTAAAGAAAGGTCTTTGAGCCAAACGCTTGCGCTTGACGTAGCGCTGATCTCGTCGGCTGCGCGAGAATGTGGGGGCTCGTAATCCGGGTTGGGCTCGACGTTGTTCATGAAAACCTTGGGCCCCATTTCTAAAATCGGATCGTTTGAGTTTCTGCCGGTCAAAGCGCGCCAGCGCAAAGCCGACCTTTGCCATATTCTTCAGTTGCTGCAACAATTGAGACTTGGGCGTGGTGAAGGAAAAGTAGCTTCTGCCACAACACGGTGCAACAATGTTAGATCGTTCATTCGCGAATTTGGCGAGCGTCATCGCAAAAGCAAGCGGGCGGCCTCTTGTTTTCCTTCTCGCTTGTTTCTCAGTCATCGTCTGGGCAGCCGCGGGGCCGTTTTTTCATCTATCGGACACGTGGCAGCTCGTTATCAACACGACGAGCAGCATCGTAACCTTCCTGATGGTCTTCGTCATCCAGAACACTCAGGTTCGAGATAATGCCGCGCTGAACGCAAAGCTGGATAACATTCTGAAAGTCATGGACGGCACTGATAAACGTTTGATTGGCGTAGAGAACCTCACCGACCGGGAAATTGAGGGGCTCAGAAGTCCCCCAAAATGATCAGCGGTGGTTGGCGGCGAGGTGAGCTCGCCGCCACAATGTTAAAGGTCAGTGACCGGTGCCGCCGACCGCGTCGGCCATTTTATTGAGCGCATCGTCTATCGTGAAACTTGCCGCCTTCTGGCTCGGCGGGAAGTCCTTGAAGGTCTCGGCAAACTTCCCGGCGATCTTTTGCGCCGCGAAGATAATGTAATCGCGGTGAATGAACCAATCGTAATAAGTATTTGACGTAATATCCGCGCGCTCGAATGGATCCGTTCGCAAATTGAAGAGTTTTGGCAGACGAAGCTTCACGAAGGGCTCAGCCCACACTTGCAATGTCCCCTGACACCGCTGTTCCATAAAGACTATTTTCCAGTTGTCGTATCGAATACCGAGAACATCGCCATCGTCGCTGAAATAGACGAATAAGTTTCGTGGGCTTTCTTTCTCTTCGCCGGTCAAATAGGGGACCAGGTCGTACCCGTCGATATGA
Source organism: uncultured Pseudomonadota bacterium (assembly GCA_963782195.1). Taxonomy (GTDB): domain Bacteria; phylum Pseudomonadota; class Alphaproteobacteria; order Rhizobiales; family Beijerinckiaceae; genus Methylovirgula. The sequence continues at coordinate 48,548 of CAWAIN010000002.1, forward strand.
TTCTTAAACGTTCTTCCAATGGCTTTATAATTACCCTTCTTGAGCTTTTCGACGATATCGGGTTCGCCGGCAATCGTCAGAAAAGTCGGAAGCCAGTCATGATGCTGGATGATCCCAGTTGCAATCGTGCCCGCCTTGATCTTGTTCGGCCAACGCACCAGCATGGGAACACGGAAGGCTCCTTCCCAGTTCGTGTTTTTCTCGCTGCGGAAAGGCGTCATGCCACCGTCCGGCCAGGTGTTCATGTGCGGCCCATTGTCGGTCGAGTACATGACCAACGTGTCCTCAGCAATGCCGAGCTCGTCGAGATAGTTGAGGACATCCCCGATAAGCTTGTCGTGATCGATCATGGTGTCGTGATATGGCGACTGCCATCTGCCGGCCTGCCCAAGGCTCTCCTTCTTTGTGTGCGTAAACAGGTGCATGTGCGTCGTGTTGAGCCAAACGAAAAATGGCTTTCCGTCTTTAGTCTGGCGTTTCATGAAATCCTTGGCGGCCGCGACGAATTCTTCGTCACAATTCTCCATGCGCTTCTTTGTTAACGGGCCGGTGTCTTCGATCTTCTGCTTCCCGACGCGCCCCCACCGTTCTTCTTCCGTTGGGTCGTCCACATCGGTTGCCCATGAGTGGATGACTCCACGCGGGCCAAATATTTTTTTGAAGTTCGGGAAATCCTTTTCCGGAGGGTAGTCGTACATCTCCGGCTCTTCCTCAGCGTTGAGGTGATAAAGATTTCCGAAGAACTCATCGAAGCCGTGCGCGGTCGGAAGGAACTTGTTCAAGTCTCCAAGATGGTTCTTGCCGAATTGACCCGTTGCGTAACCCTGGTTTTTGAGTAGCGCGGCGATCGTCACAATATCCTCTGGCATGCCTACAGGCGCCGCGGGCACGCCAACCTTCGATAAACCGGTGCGATATACACTTTGCCCGGTGATGAACGAGGACCGACCCGCGGTGCAAGATTGCTCGCCGTAACAATCTGTAAACATCACGCCTTCTTTAGCCAGCCGGTCAATGTTTGGCGTCTGGTAGCCCATGAGTTCGTGCGAATAGCAACTGAGGTTGGTAATGCCGATATCGTCGCCCCAGATGACGAGGATATTGGGCTTCTTTGCTTTAGCCATGGATGCTCCTCACTTCTGTTTGTTTGCTCCGAGATACCCGTTCAGGGTTTTCTTCTGGGGCACGGTGCCGGTTGGTTGTGCTCACCCGAACGGACCGACCTGGAAGACCATGCTGACGATTGCAGCTATGCCGATCAACAGCAGGACCACCGCCGTAATAAGGGTGAGTGAGGGAGGAAAATGGCTTTCACCATGGATGAGGCCCTCGGCCTTCATCTGTGCTCGCATCATGCGAAGACCATACATGAACTGTAGATGATAAATGATGCCGATGATCAGCATTGCGATGCCGAGGGCGACAAGCGCCACGCCGAAATGTCGCGACGCACCGGCGCCCCCCGCAAGCGCATTGTTGTCCTTGAGCTTTTGGAACACTTGAAAGATCGTAAAACCAAAACTGATGAGTGATAGCGACGTTCGTATAATCGACATCAGCGTGCGATCGGCGCTCATCCGCGTTCGCTGGAATGCCATTCCGGTGCGGCGCGCCGCCAGCTCGGTATTTATTTCAGAACTCGACCGCGAGGTTACGTTCTCCATTTGCATTCACCCATTTGGATTCCGCGGCGACGGCGAGGGGGCAACGACGTAATGGCTTGCAATACGCGCGATTGGCTCCCGCAGCAGGAGGTAGGGGAGGAAGGCAAGTAGAAAAGCGATGAGTACCGCTTCGCCCGGATAGAAAGTTTTCAAGACCCGAAATTGATAGATGGCGTCCATGCCAAGGCCGAGCAGGATGATCCGCGCCGTCGAGATGACGCCTTCGCGCAGATATTCAACGCGCTTTTCTGGATCGTGCAGGAGCGTCCAAAAATAGGGAGGACGGCCGAGCCGCGCGTCCTTGATGCCATCATGGAGCGCCGCGATAGCGCCCATCGTCGGTTGAAGCAAGAAACGGAAACTCATCGGGCCACCAAGACGGGCGAAAATGTTTTTCCAGATTCTGGTGTGGACCTCGCTAGAAAATCCGTAAAGCGCAAATCCGAGGACAATCAAGCCGACAACGCTGACTATAGCAAGCCACGCCAAAATTACCCCGCTTCTCGAAGCTGCTTCTGGCATCACTCGGTCCAATCTTGCGTGCGACGCATCAAAATCCGAGGTGATTGCACGCGTTTAGACAGAAATTTGAACTAAGCGTCCAACCCCGCTGATCTTAGGACAGTACGGGGGTACGCGACACCCGGAAAATATACCACCAATGAGATGGTTTCTGACACACCCCTTCAGGCGATACGGAATCCATGTCTGTTTTGCCATAAACGGACTTCCCTCTCTGGGTGGGTATCGCCTCTAAGCTAAAAGCTGTCGCTGTCGGTGCCGTCTCAACTTCATAAACCGTTGGCGAACTCATCGAACACTACGCGAAGGTACTTTGGCGGCGGGTGTAGCGCTCGGAGCTCATAGCGCATGGCAAACACGACAGATGGTCTACAAGCGGCTCCGACGTGCGTGATTCGCAACGATGGCTCGCACCTTGTCGAGGGAGGTAAGAATTCGGACACGGGCTGCCCGAGTCGAATTGATGTCATTTAATTTATAAGATTCCAGCGGAAGCTGTTGTTTCGGCCGCGCACTGCCCGAAGTTCTGTTCGTCGAAATGCTCCGGCTCAGCGCCGAACGGCGGTCCTTGTTAACAGCGCAGACTCGGCTAGAATGATCGTCGAACGCATCTTCTCTCTCATCGATGGGGTGCACATGCTCAAGGTCGCGACCGGCTATACAGCCGCGATGCTTTTAACCTGTGGGCTACTCGGGCATGCGTGTGGCTCTGCGTCAGCCTCTGTCCGCATCGAGGGCCAAGTCCAAGCGGGCGGTGGTTCGGTCGCAAGCTCGACGGTGACACTATGGGCCGCAAGCGCGGGTGCCCCCAAGCGATTGGCTCAAACAAAATCCGCGAGTGATGGCCGTTTTGAGGTTGGGGCCGACGAGACCCCCGACAAAGACACCGTCTTGTATTTGGTTGCCAAAGGTGGCGTAGCCACGATCAACAAGGGCAGCGGCGACAATCCGGCCATTGCTTTGCTGGCCATTTTGGGAAACCAGCCACCGGCGAACGTGACGGTGAACGAATTCACGACCGTGGCGTCTGTCTGGACAGCGACGCAGTTTCTGAATGGCGACGCCCTGAGCGGGCCTGCGCTCGGGCTGCGAATTGCTGCCGGCAACGTGCCCAACTTCGTCGACCTCTCGACCGGTGGCTACGGCACTACCATCGCAGATGGACTGAACAGCACGCAGACGCCGACACTGGCCAACTTCGCCACGCTGGCGAACGTGCTGGCCGGTTGTGCTACAAGGGTCAGGGCCGATGCGTGCGACCGGCTATTCGCAGCTGCCACCACGCCAGACGGCAAAGTGCCCGTGGACACGTTGGGGGCGGCCGAATCCATCGCCCGTGCTCCGTGGCACCAACCCGAAAAAGTCTTTGCCTTGCTGGAAGCCTTCTATCCTGTTCCACAGGGCAAGGCCCCGCTGCGGCCGACGCCCTTCATGCCCTATCTGAGCTTTCCTCCGAGCGCGTGGGTGTTGCCACTCAAATTCACAGGAGGAGGCTTGGACGCTGGCGGCAAACTTATGTTCGACAGCCAGGGCAATGCTTGGGTCGCCGATAACTTTGGAGTAGGCGCTCAGAACCAGGACTATTTCTGGAGGGGTAACCTCTCGAAGTTCGCCCCCGACGGAAAGCCGCTCTCGCCCGCCGTTACGGGCTTCACGGGCGGCGGCATGCTAGGCCCCGGTTTCGGGCTGGCTATCGACGCGCACGACCACCCTTGGGTGACCAGTTTCGCGGGCAACAACACCGTCTCGCTCTTCGACAACAGGGGCAAGCCGCTCTCGCCGCCCGAAGGCTATAACTTCGGCGGCAAGCTCAGCAAGATGCAGGGCATTATTGTCACGCCCGGTGGGGACATCTGGGCCGCGGACACGCTGAACTCCCAATTGGTTCATTTCCCTAAGGGTGATCCCTCCAAGGGTGAACTGCTTTGCCACAACCCCAGTAGCGATCCCTTCAAAAATCCCTGTAAGCTCATGCTACCTTTCGCGCTCGCCATCGACCAGCGAGACAACATCTGGGTCACCAACATACTTGCCGACCACGTCACGCGCTTCCCCGCTGCCGACCCCAGCAAGGTCCAGACCTTCTCGACCGGCTTCTCCGGCAGTGGTCTCGCGGTCGATAGTCTCGGCAATGTCTGGATCACCAACAAGTTTGGCAATTCCGAGTTTGGGCGCCTGGCGCTTCTGAAAATGGCGGTTGCTGGGAAGATCGATTACGACGGCGACCCCGACGCGACCGCGAGGCTCACCCAGGTGCTTGTCGACACCATGGCCGAACAGACGCCCGGCTGGCTGGGCGGCAGCCTTACAGTCCTGCGACCGGACGGGACTGAGGCGAAGTTCTCGCCGATCTATGGCAAGGGCCTCTACGGCCCCTGGGCCGTTTCGGTCGATGGAAACGATAACATTTGGGTTTCGAACTTCGCCAGTGCGAAGGCAGGGATCGTGCAACTCTGCGGCTTCCGCACGGAGACCTGCCCGCCGGGCATGAAGACCGGCGATGCCATCTCGCCTCCGGGCGGCTATGTCGGCGGCGGCCTCCAGCTGCAGGTCGACGTGGGCATTGGTCCGGCCGGCGACGTGTGGGTGACCAACAACTGGCAAGATCGCGCCTCTTGCTACGGCAAGCCCGACGAGGTTGCTTCTACCCTGTGTGCGGGGCAAGGAGTGGTCGTCTTCTTCGGAATGGCCAAGCCGGTGCGCACACCGCAGATCGGTCCGGCGCAAGCGCAGTAGCAGCACGCAACCGACGAAAGCGATCTCCGGTCCATCGGCTAGACACGTGCATCGGGCCCGTGCGTTAAGAGTGAAGGTTCAAAGCAGTCCCGAGATGGGAACTCAGGTCAAAAGCACCATGATAGATTTTCTGGAGGCCGCCGAGTCCGCCTCACCATTGTTCGATGACAAAGCTTCCGTCGCTGCCGGACTTTATTTGAGCCAGTTGCCTCGGCTCGCCAGTGGTTGCGGCCCACAGAGTAACGGTGGAACTTGCGAGCGGACTGCCTCCCACTTGCATCTGCCCCTGGATGTTCAAGGCGGCCAAGGCTGGACTGCAAACGCAATAGAGCAATCTTCCCGCCAACAGCATCGCGGCGGTACAGGCATCGGCAATTCTCAGCATTGCGGCTCTCCAAGAAAATGCCGCATCACACAATACCTTCACACTTAGTATTTCGCGATCACGGGGGTCGCGGGTGGCGTTGGCATCGCCGACGATAGCACGAAACTGAGCCAGACATTGGCACCCGAGGGGCGGGCCGAGGCGTCGAACTCACCGTAAGCCTTTAAGTTCACGTAGCCCTGCATGTCCCCCATAGGAATCATGTAGCCGATCTGCGGACCGACACCTACGACGCGTGACTGAAAACATCCGACCCTGTCACCGGCCCCGCTGTCGCAGCCGATTTCGTCGTAGAAATAGCCGACTGCTCCAATGAGCAATTGTTTGGATAGGAACTGCGATGCGCCCCAATCCAAATGAAAGTCGACACCATTTTGATAATCGGTGCTCGGATTCATAAAATTATAGGTGACGCCGGCGACCGCGGAAAATTCGTGCCCTGTCGTCGGGTCTAAATAAGTGTAGCCCGCGCCGCCATCGATCGCGCCGTGCCCAATGCCAAGATTGGCCAAGCTGGTTGGGCTGTATATACCAATGGGAACGTCACCCGTGGCATAAATCATGAAATTGTTGACGCCCAGATTCCGCTTCCAGAATACCTGCGGGTAGAGATCACCGTAACCCGCTACGGAATCGCCGACGCTTCCGGACTTGCTGACAGGAATGGGACCGATTGAGCCCGTCAATACCCCAGAGATCGAGGTGTGTGCTCCGCCCAAAATTCCGCCCATGCCAACCGTTACTTGCCCACCCAGTACCGGGGTCCCGAACACGTAAAGTGGATCAATCCAAGCGAAATCCGCATCAGCTTTCAGACTCGCGGATAGGCTGGCCTTCACGGGCACGTTGAATCCGCCGATCGTAAACTCGCGCGCTCTTGCGACATCGGCTCCGGCGCTCACCGTTGTATAATAATTGAAGGTGTAGAACGTAAATCCCGGTGTCGACGGCACCGCCGCTAGGCTTCCGTAAAGGCCAGGGAGCCAGAAGCTGACACCATCTTCATCAGCGAGTGCGGCTTTTGGGATCAAGACAGAGGCAAAGAGAATTGCAGCAATTGCGAGCGGTCGCAAACGTCGCTCTCTGTCCCACCTATCGCGCCAACATTTTGATAATGGATGCTGGGTCATGGGCGCCGTCCTTTGCGTTGCCCAGCCGTTGGCGTATGATCTGGCTCAGATCAACACCCGGCTCGCTAAGCTGCCTTTATGCTTTCCGCGCTCTCCCTGTGAACACTATGCAAGCGAGCGAACGCGGCAATCAAGATCAAACCTCTCAATCTAATTCGGTGAATCGAGAAAGCAGACCGGTGTTGCCCGCGAGAGACGATGACCGTCGGCGATCAGCAATTTTGTACGTTGAAGCTCGCCCAAAATGTTGGAGACTCCCGTGGAAATCTTGACGGTGCCAACCCGAAAGGCGGTATGGAGCATGCACTACGGCAAGCTTGAACGTCATTGACGCAGGGCGCCCCCGCGTCTTTGAATTCGGCGCCAGCGAGGACTCTGGCAAGCTGCCGTGTTCCGCAAGTGGAAATGCGGCTTCGGGCATTAGCTAAAGAAGATGGGTGCGCTGCCGTGGTCTTCCCGATCGCCTGTTACCTTAGCCCGATGACAAGCCCGCTGAGGTCGGCGTTCACCATCAGGCCGACTTGAAAGCCTTCCAATTCCAGGATGGCGCCTTTGTCGTTGGCAAGCCGGATGAGCCGCGTGCCGACACCAATCGCGGCACCCGCACCGGCCGCGCCATAGACGCCCGCAACGTCCGATGGCCGGTAGATGTGAAGCACACGTCCACGCAAAGTCGTATGTGACAGGCCGAAGACAAGCCCAGCATCGACGCCGCCGACCGTCAGCGCATAACGGCGCCCGTGGAAATATAAGGTGCCACCGCCTCCATTCGCGCCGACAAACCAGCCGCCCTTTACGATGGATAGGCGCACGGCGCCGCTGTCGGCAAAGGCGGCGGTTGACGAGCTCAGGGCAAAAAGAGCCAACAGAGCGACGAGGCTAGCTCGAACCCGATGAGACAAATGCATGATGCTTCCCCCTGAGACCCGGTTGGGCAGTGCACCAGCCTATATCAGGGCGACAAAAAGAAAACCAATCTGAGAGAACTGGCTCTAAATTGGTCCGCGCACGTGGCCTTCTTTCAAATGACGAAAATTAGAACTGCCAAGTGGCCTTCAATTCACTTTTGAAGTCATAAACCGGGTAGTCCTTGACGATAGGCACGGCGGCTTCGAGCGAGATGATTAGGTCGTTCGTAAATTTTTTGCCGACCGCGGCGTCGAATGGCAAAAACAGGCGTCCCGTTTGCCCGGATATGGGGGTGCCGAAGTTCACGCGAATATCATTGCTCGGATAGAGCGTGACGAACCAGCCATCCGGTAAGCCGATGTTGAACGTCGGAGCGATCTCCGGCTCGCGAATTGTACGCGCGGTGGGGCTGCCGCCGAAACTGATTGCGTAGCGCACGACGGGGACAAAATAGGTATCGGCGTTGATCTCGAGGAATGAATAGCGCACGCCTGCGGCCGGCATAATCTGCCACCGGTCTGTTTCGACGGAATTCGTCTCGGTGAGAGTAACGAGGCGCGCGCCAAAACCAAACGCCCATCGTTCATTAATGCCGCGTATGAAGGCTGCCTGCAATATGGCGTTGCCCAAACCATTCACGCTTGCGAGACTAGGTTCGCCATATGTCGCTTTGCTTTTCTCGACCACGGGAAGTTGGATCTGCGTCCCGAGCTTCCATCCGTAGCCGAGATCAAGCCTGGAGTTATATTGAAGTATCTCTCTTTCGCGATCCGTTTCGCTCGTATCTGTCGATGATTTCCTAAATTCAAAGCGCAGAATTGCGCTCGTTTCGGGACGGGTGAAATCGCCGTCATTGTAATCAGAAGAATCTGATTGTTCGGTAGAAGAGGATGCCGAGGAAGCATTGGAAGCGATAGGGTCAGCATCGGCGATCGCGGCGCGCGCAAAAGCGAACGCGCAGGCCAGGAGCAGGAGAGCCCGAGTTCGCCATTCAAGGGGCGGGGTCATACCTGCGATCGGTCTGGAAACATGTTTGTCTCCTGTCATGCCGCTCGGTTTGCTCCGATACGCTCCGCCATCCTTGAAAGAAGCCTATGCGGTGCGCGCAAAAACGCATATTCTCAAATTTGGGCGCGTGCCCGGGAGTCAGCCGATATTATATCAACATCAGTCGTTGATGCACCGACTGTCGTGAGCGGAAGTACTGGCTGCACTCATGGTGCGCCGCAATAAGCGGATAATCGCAGCGATTGGGAGATGGGATCACTGGCTAAGGGTCCGTCCAACGCGGAAGCCAAGAAATTGCCACTGGGCGTTCGTGGGCAGTCTGCCGCGGGACGCCGAGCGGATCGCAACTGGTTCGGAGTAAAAGTTCGCCGCCGCGCACGATTCGGTTTTTGCAATCTCCGCTCGTCCAGGCCGAGCCGTCGGTCGGTGCATTGTCGTAACTATCGTTGAAACAATCTTCGAGCTATTGGTCTACATTGCCTGCCATGTCGTAGAGGCCAAACTGGTTGGGGCTGAATGAACCGACCGGGGCGGTTTGTTGCTTGTCCCACTGGCTCCCGCAGCTCTCGCAATTGGCATTGTTCGTGCCGATGTTGTCGCCCCAATAATAGGCTGTGGTCGTGCCGGCTCGTGCCGCATATTCCCATTCCGATTCGCTCAGGAGGCGATAGGTTTTCCCGGTTGTCTTCGACAGCCAGGTTACGTAGTTCTTTGCGTCATACCAATCGGCTATCACCGGCCTGCGGCCACGCCCCCAGCCTTGATCAGGTGGCTTGTATCCGTCGCAACCGCCTGCGACACAAGCTGTCCATTCATCGAAGGTTACGGGCCTTCGTTGTCATTGTGCCCTCTCTCGCTTGGCGGCGAACCCATCGTGTAAGAACCGGACGGCAGTACGACCATTTCAGGACAGTTTGCGCATTCCTTGAAAGTGTCCTTCGGGCGCAGTGCTCGTTCCCGCTCTGGCGTTAAAGGGTAAACGATCGTTCGCGTTGGCGTGGGAGAGGGCGCAGGCGCTGGTGTCCGTGGCGCGAGGACGCGTGGAATAAAGATTGCGCCGACGCCAATGATCATAGCGACAATCAAGGAGCCTATCACCGTAACGCGTTGCCACCTCTCTCTTGCGAAAGGGTGCGCCGGCATGCCGCCGGCTTCTTCCGTGGTGCGAAGGGCACCGGCGTCGGCGTCGGCTTGTCCCAGCCCGCGGCCGGTGGCCTCCGCCCCTTCTTTGCGCTCCTCCGGCGAGAGTTGGCGTCGCTCCAGAGCGTCGCGGATATCCTTACAGAATTCCGCGAGCCTCTTTCTGACTTCTGCCGAGTTGGCATCCATGTAGCGATAGTCGCGCCAGTCCAGGTATTGACGTTCGGCGATGAGCGAAAGGACCGGATCCTTCTGGCGCCGAGCGTTATCTTCCAAGGCTGGAACGTCGATATACAAAATCGGGAAAACGAGGTCGTTTCGTCCGAGCGTCTTCTCGCGAGCCAAAAACGAATCCAATTCGAATCGACAATAGGGGCTTGCGACGACCGTCGGTGTAACGATTGGGATAAAAAATACAGCTTGCGCCGCAGCGGATTTGATCTCCGTCTCCCAAAGCGTACCCGAAGCGATTGCTTCTTTGTCCTGCCAGAGACGGAAGTTCTTTGCGGTGCGGCCGAGTTGGCCGCGTAGTTCACCCTGGATGCGGTTCCGAAGCGCCGACAGAGCTCCTTGTGAATCTGCATCGTCTTCACGTGAATAGCTGAAGAAGCCAACGAGTTCCGGAAGGTCAGCCAGTGACGACATCGGACGAGACTTTCAGAGTAAGTGCGAACTCAAATGACGATTTATTCAAATTGAATAGCCAAATTTGGGTTTAGGGCTTCCAACCTCGGAGCGGGCAATCGAGCGTACAGCCGATGGTTGTTGGCCGCCCGGATACAATCAAAGAAACACAATTATTGCAAAAACGGCGGTCAAATACCGCTTTCCCCGCTATGTTCCGTCAACGGAGTGGCAACGCGCGGGCGGGGACCGAAGAGCTGTAGATTGGGACCCGAAACTGGCCATTATCGACGCTCCGCAAGATGGGTGTCATACTGTTATCACGAAAACTTTGAAGTCCATTTGGCCTTTTGTGTGCGACGCCGGCGAATGAGGACATCTGTTCCCCGAAATTAGGAAGATTGCAGAGACTGACGATGAGCCGGGCTCATTCTGCGCCCGGCGTAATCATTCGTTCATCTCAATTGTTAAGGCGGAGGCAACCAATATCACCCATGCTGCGGGTATTGTCTAAAATGGTGATTGCGCATGAAAGTCTATGCCATTATCTGCGACTTTGTCGCGAAGGGTGCACATCCCGATTTCTTTGAATGTGTTGAAACCCTGGGCGAGTTCTTGGTGCCACGTCGGTGAATTCGAGCTGGCTCGTTAAAACTCCGCTGTCGTCTCGACAAATCAAGGGCCGCCTGTCGCCGCATCTCAAGCAGGACGACCATCTCCTTATCCTCTTTTGCGCGCAGGGTGCGTGGCAAGGCTTTAACGACATTTCTGCGCTTGGGCTCAAGGCCGTCTTCCAGGCGCACTAACCCGCTCGATCAGGCAGCCAATCTCCTGAATAGCGTGGCGAAGATATGCCTGAGCCTGACCTGCGACACTTCATTGGCATAGCCGCCGGTGAACAGCAGGGCGATCAGCTGGCGTCGTGTTTGCCGATCCAGATTGAACTTCACCGCCACGCCGCCCTGGAACTGGCGAACCTGGGTAAACGGCGCTTCGATTCCGTTGGAAAGCAGGAGTGATCCCTCGTCGTTCGCCCGCAGACGGCCAAAGCCCATCATGAGATGAGCCCCGCCCAGAGAGATGTCACTGAGGACACAGGGGACTTGCGTCCCGTTTACGAGGCGCACTATCGCGTTCTCCCCGGAGTTGAAACGCTCCTCGACGCGCCGTCGTGGCACTTCAACGCAGACCGCGCAGGCGATGACAAGGATGGCAATATTGAAAATGCTCCAGAAGACATTCAGGGCATATCCGTCCGTCCCGTAGACGGGCGAAAATTGAGCCGTATTGCGCGCAATCCCGAGTACCGTCGCCAACGCGATCGCCGCGAAGGGAAGCAGATAACGCCATTGTATGACGACTCGATCTGCTGAAATTCCCTTGGCCGTGACTTTGAACGGATGACCCCACGGTTTAACCAGCGCGACCGCGACAGTCGCCGCCATCGAGAAGCTCATCAGCAATTGCGTCACGTCCGTCATAATCGGGATAATTCTTTTACGGGCATAAAACGCCATGAAAAAGATCGAGCATACGACATAGGGGCCAAGGTAACAGAGCATTCCGGCGGACGTGCTTGAAATAACTGCTGTTTGCGTCCACCAGTAGACAAGCGGCGCGGTGATCATCAGCAATTTGAAGGGCGAATTGCTGATCCAGTAAAGCGCACCGTCGAAGGACGAAATCCGGTTGATGATACCAATTTTTGCAGGCCCCGCGAACGACCAGCGTGTATACATCTGCTGAATCGCGCCGAGGCACCAGCGCGAACGCTGCGAGATGTAGCTGCTGAGACCCTCGGGGGCGAGCCCCATGCTGAGCATCTCATTGAGAAATATGGTGCGATATCCATGCTCGCGAAATTTGAAGGAGGTGAGCATGTCCTCCGTCACCGTCTCGGTGGCCATCCCGCCAGCGGCAACAAGAGCATCGACACGAAACACGGCCGAAGTTCCACAGCAAAATGCGGCGCCCCACGCATCCTTTGAATCGAGTAGCGTGTTGAAGAAAAAGCGCTGTTCGTCAGGCCAGACGCGTGTCATCGCGAGATTGCTTTGTATCGGATCCGGATTGAAAAAATGCTGCGGTGTCTGGACGATCCCGATATCCGCCTCGGCAAATAACCCGAGAGTCCGCTTCAGAATATTGCGATAAGGGACGAAATCTGCGTCTAGAACCAGGATAAACTCCGGCTGCCGGCCGGTCGCAAGTGCGTGCTGCAAACCGTTGTTGATGTTCCCGGCCTTGGCATGGGCGCCTTTCACACGGCGCACATAATGAATGCCGAGGTCATCCGCCAATTGCTCGACCCAGTCGCGCGCGCCATCATCAAGGATCCAGACGCGCAGATCCGGGTGATCGATCGCCTTCGCGCCAACGATTGTTCGCTCGAGAATGTTATAGGGCTCGTTATAAGTGGCTATAAACACATCGACAGGTGCCGCCGCAAGCGAGGGGAGCGTTTTTGTCGGAGACGTCCGCGCGCTGCGCCGGGACATGAACATAATGACGCTCATGGAGCTGCAGATCGACATCGTCTCGAAGGCAAAGAACAGCCACGCCCATGTCTGCTGGACGACATTTTGATTCACGGGCATCGAATATTCGAAGCGCCACCAAACGTAACGAGCCGCAAGCGCTATACACAGAGCTGAGAACAGCACGCGCACGACGCCCGCGAGGCGGGTTTCGAATTGAACGAGCAGCGCGGCCAGGCCGACGCTTACGAACAATGGCCCCAAAGAGCTGAGATCAATAGGCATGGTCTTGATCAGGGCAGGTAGTTGTGAATGCGCGAAAGGAAATCCGAACCACTCGACGGCAATACGACGCGCGCTCGACGGCCAACAAGACATGCCTTGTCACCGTCGATGCGAACGCGGACAGTCGCTGTCGCGCCTTTCTCTTCAAACGGAATCGCCGCGAGATTGTGATCACCGTCGGTCGGGTCGCTGGTGACGGATGCGACATGGCCATATCGCGTCGCCGTCTCCCCCGAGATCAGGTATTGGACTTTGCTCTCCGCCGAGATATTGGGAACACGGGCCTGCGGCACGTCTGCGATGATGAAGGCGGAGTTACAATCCACAATCTCGGCAATTGGCTCGCCAGCGTTGATACGTTCGCCGTGGGAGGAATTTATTTTCCAGATCATACCCGCAGTCGGCGCGCTCATGATCGCGGTGCGCATTTTTGCGATGCGCGCTTCCTCGCTCGCAAGACGACCTGTGGTCTCATCGATATCTGAAGCGATGAACTGGCGCTGTTGGGTCAGGTCCTGAAGCCGGATCGTGATTTCGTCCTCACGCTGCTGCGAATAAGGAGTATCGGTCGAACCAGGATCCGTGATGATTCCATTTTTGATCGCCGCCAATTGTGCTTCAAAAGTAACAATCCGGCCCTTCTGGGCTTGCGCATCGTTGAGAGCCGAACCGAAGTCCGCTTTTGCCTTATCCAGATCAGCCGCTGAGGTGAAACCGCGGTCTGCCAACGCTGTGCGACGATCAAGCGTCTGTTTCGCTTCATCGCGGCGGAAGTTCAACGACAGGAGCTGATCTTGAGCTTCCGTCAACAAACCCTGAATCCGAACGGCGCTCCATTCTCTGAAATATTCGGCACGGGTTTGTAGGGCGGCTCTCAAAGTTTCAAGCGAACTCATTTCCGCGGAGACGACCGCGAGCTCGGCGCGCGTCCGCGTGAGATGCTCGCGCAAATCGACGAGGTGCAATGTATTGACGCGATCATCGGTCACGGTCGCGATGCGATCACCTTGGTGGACCAGATCGCCGACTTTCAATGGCATGGCATCAACGACACCGTCGATCGGCGTTCGCAGCGGAACCGTATAGGAAGAAACGACGGCGTTATCGGTTACAACCGCGAACTCATTGGAAAGGATCGCGTAACCACCTACACTCAGAACGGCCGCCGTGGCGCCTAGTTTGGCAAGCCGCAACCACGGCAAACGAAGAGTTAAACCGACGGCATGCGGAACAGGCTGCACCGAGGTTCGTGCTGAAAATTCGCTCATTTTCCACCAATAAAAAAATAAAAGGATCAGCTGCAAAACGCGCTGTGAAAAGATACTGAGCGCCAAATCTGAACAGCCAATAAACTTGGCGATGCAGTTCAAATGTGAGTAAAATCCGGGTTAATGCAAATATGCGCAATGAATCCTTAGGCCTTTTGACTTCGCGACATTATTTGTGGGCCAGATAATTGCGGGCATCTCGAAAGTGACGAGCGCTATAAACTCGCGATTCTGGATTAAGCCAGCAAATGCCGTCATTGCGAACTGCGGGGCTGATCTGATCAGCCCGCAAGCGCGGTGCGTGAAGCGTCAATGTCGGTGATGGCGATTGCATTTTCGTCCGAGCGTCCCCATCTTAGCTTGGGGACCCGTCGGTGGCTTTGCCGAGAGGCTCACTGAAGTCTTCCCATCAAAAGGCGATTTTGCGGCTCGCGGTTTTGCGCGGGTTTAGCCGTGCCGATCTCTCAAAATTTGCCGGCTTGCGCGGGTCGGAAGCTCGGCTTCGACCTGTCGAGCGACAAAGCGGAATAATGAGCGGAGTGCTCTTCGGCTCAGAACGCGGCGGCGGACCGACCACGGATGTACTGGCGGTCCGGTGCTGCGTGTCAGAAGTGTTTGATGCGAGAGTCTCGGCAGTCTCCCTGAGTCACTGGCGCGAAACGGAAACGATCATATGGTCACCCGCAGCACGAAAACGACGATTACCTTTGCTCACCCGTTCACGCTTTCCGATGTCGATGGCGCGCAGCCGGCAGGGACGTATCGCGTCGTCGTCGATGAGGAGGAAATCTCCGGGCTGTCGTTCGTAGGGTTTCGTCGGATCGCGACGTTGCTGCATGTTCCTGCAATCTCGGCTTCGGGATTATCTCAAGTGTTCCAGGTCGATCCGGTGGAACTCGCAGCCGCGCTGGCCTCAGACGAACGAGCGAACGCTTAATACAAAAAGGAGAATTTACTCATGCATTATCTGGGCGGAATTACCGGCGGTGGCATGTTGATGTGCGACGGCGAGAACATCGCGCGCGTTACTTATGACTTTGATAGTTTCCGCCGGCCTTCTTCAGAAATCGTCGGTAATGGTGAGATCACCTTCGCCGTCAGCGCGCTCAAGGATGTGTTCGGCCGCGACGTTCAGATTCAGACGGACGACGGGCGGCTTCTCAAGCTCAAATTTTCGGAAAAGACGATGGACCCCCGCGCGGATGTCGCGCATGTGGACGTTTTTGGGGATTTGCCTGCGTTCACGCAGCATTCAAGCCGCGGCGAGCCGGGAACGCTTTAGTTCTTGGACGAGTTTGCGACTGTGATTTACGAAATCAATGCGCGGGACTGTGCTAGGGTTGATAATGACGCTTTCACCCGCCCAGTGCCGCGGCGCCCGCGGCTTCCTCGATTGGTCGCGACGGCAGCTCGCCCTTGTCGCGAATATCGACATCGTCACGATCCTGGAATTTGAAGCGGACGAGAGGCACATGCCAGCGGCCGTGAGCGATGCGCTTCGGCAGGCGTTCGAAGGCGCCGGAATTATCTTTATCCCTGAGGACGGCGAGGGCGCCGGTCTCCGTTTCCGGAAGCCGCGTGAGAACAACGCGGAATTGACGCGCCGGATCGATACGATCGAAGACAATCTGGCGAGGACGGAAGGGCCGTCGCCGCAAACGCCGGAGGGCGGCATGCGAACCCTCGAGCGCGCCCACAAGCGTAACGCCGTCACGAAGTTGAAAAACCGGCGGACAAAGCTCAAAGAGAAGGATAAGTGACGGCTGTTCACCGTTCACGATCAGCCTTCGAGAACATCTTTCAAGAGCGGCGTCAGCGCGTAGACAAAGCTCGCTTTGAGCATCGGGTTCCACATTGGCGGCATCGTGTCGATGAGAATGCATGCGAAGCGGGCCTGGCCAAGTAATTTTTCAGCCCTCGCTAAATGCGCACCGACCGCATTCGTCATCGCGTGCGCGGGAACATATCCAGCCTGAGCACCGAATTCCGTCTCGACTTTTTCGAAGATGGTTTTGACCGCTTGCGCCAATCGTTTCGCGTCGCCGGGTGTCGCCGCCGCGCCATATCGATCCTGCAGCTCGTCTTCAATCCCCATTGTCAGAGAACGGCTTCGACTTGCTCTGCCATGATCTGATGTTCAAGAACAACGCGCTCGTAGGGCTCTTTGACGCTCTTGATCCGATACTGAAGCTCGGTCCCTAGCGGGGGCAATTGGGCGAGCACGATGAAGGCCGCATCCACTTTCAAGAAGTGTCGTAAGCCAGTGTTCAGCACCACGGTTTCCCCCGGCTGGAAAAGATATTGCTTGTCTTGATTGATCATTGTCAAAAATCCTGTGCTTGCCCAAGCGCCGCAATTCAAGTGCGGCAATTCATGCGTGAGAAACGGCGGCGATGGATGGCTGGGTCCGAATTATGTTTTCTTCTCAAATGACTTGCGTCAGAGGAGGAACTTGTGCTGGCTTAGCCTCGGGCTGCGTCTGCGAGCGGTACTCAGCCAGTCCGCTTTTTGGAAAGTCGGCAGCGGATTCGCAGGCGGGAACATGCTGCGAGCGTCAATTTATTTCCCTGCCGACGTATAGATAAAGAATTACTCGTGGAATTACTAGGTACAATACAGGGTTTATTTTTCCATGATTGGCTGACGCACACTGATACTCCGCGCTCTTTGCATTTTCGCGATGCAAATACGACGGTGAAAATCACGCCAACGTCACCGGACTGGGGTATCTTCAGAGTTTGTCGAACCCTCCGGGGGGAGATTGGAGGACGTCATGGTCGAACAGGCGAGTTCGCACAAACGCATCGCATGGGTGGTCCGCGAGCTAAAGAGCTTCGCGGGCATCGTCCTTTATCTTTGGGTGGTGTTCGGATTGTATGTGCTCAGCGAGACCATCGTCATGGGGAAGGAGCATATCAGTTTCGCATCTCACGGCTTTGCCCTGATCAACGCTGTCGTCCTCGGCAAAGTGCTCCTCGTCGCCGAAGACATGAATTTCGCAGACCGCTTCAAACAGGGCCCTCTGGTGTTCCCAATTGTTTATAAGGCGTTTGCCTTTTCCGTCCTGTTTGTTGTGTTTCATGTCGCAGAAAGTATGCTCGTTGGGCTTTTGCACGGTCGGCGCGCCATCGAGAGCTTCCCTATTATTGGCGGTGGCACACCGAAAGGTATCCTGTGTGTCATTGCGATTATTTTTGTCTCGCTCTTGCCGTTCTTTGCCTTTCGGGAAATCGGGCGCGTTATAGGAGAGGATAGGCTTTGGGCACTGCTCTTCAAGCGTGGCGCCGTCGCGAACGAGCTTCGGCCGGCGCAAAGCTAATCCGGCTCATCGAACCAGACAAAAGCCCGTCAGCACTCTTCAGGCACTTTGCTGAAGCGTTCGCAAAGTGATTTCATCAGCGTCATAGCCTCCGGCCCGCAGAAAGAATTGTAGCGCGCGTTGACGCAGTTTTTCGCGGTCTTCAGAACGCCCTGGATTTCGCTACGTTCGAGCACGCCTTTTTCTGCCAGTGTCTCGAGGAGAGCGAACAGAATTGCGCTGCTGACGACGGCCAGGCTTTTTTCCGAGGTGAGGGGGCTTGTGGGGATCGGCATGGGTCACGCTCCTGTGAACCCGATGTTAGCGCCCCGCGCGGTACTGTAAATAATGAAATGGTCCCATGCGCAAAACGCGGGAAAACAGCGACGGCGTGGCGTCAGTGGATATGCAGCAGCTGACCAACGATTTTCGCCGCGGCCACGCCGATGGAGCCGACGACCGCTAGCCCGCAAAGCCCGGCTATCGCCGCAGCGACGTAGAAAACAACGCGTCGCAGGTAGCCTTCGCCGGTCGGCGGGAACTCAACCTTGTCATCGCGCGACGGGCTTACATCAAAATTCATGGCTTCCTGCTCATTTTTCAATCAGCCATCATAGACGAAGCCCGGCCGATCGCAAGCGGCGGGTCCTGGTTGCCAAAACCCTCACTCTTGCGGAGCGCCGTGGATCGGCGCAGGTCTAGGCGGCCATTGAGGGAGGGCCATGAAACTCTTCATGTTTTACATGGGCGGCAATTGCAGGACCTCGAATGTCGAGTTGCACGATGTCCGCTTTTCTGTCGGCGCGAAGCCAGAAGATTGTTACGCCGACCTTCGCCGGCAATGGTGGGGCGATCCCGAAAGCCTGCATCTCGATAGCTGGGGCGAGGTCCAGCAAGCAGACGGGCACGACGTCTCGATCACGCGCGACGCGACGCCGGAGACGGAGGACAAATTGTTTTTCGTCAATCTAGGCGGCTACGACGCGGCCGAATTCGGCGAACTGCACAAGAATCTGCTCATCGTTGCCGCCGATGCCAAGGCCGCGAAGGCAAAGGCGCTCGCGCACGTCAACGCCTGGTTCCTGCCGCATAAGGACCGGGTCTTCGAGGTCGAGAAGACCGTGGACATCACCGGGGCGATCGGCCGGGAGGGCTATGCTCTGTCGCTCACACGGGCAAGTGCCGAACGGCTGTTTTCATTTACCTGCAATTACGTACCGATCGGCTGACGCTATTTTGCGATGGCGGTCACCGCAGCCCGCTTGTGGGCGGTGTCCTGCGCGGCCCAGCGCGCGGCAAGTCGCGAACGGATCGCGTCATTTTCGACGACGCCCGGATTGGGCCTGATCTGGAAGCCACCCGAGGGCGATCGTCTGCTGCTGAATACTGCGGCGGCGAAGGCTGCGGCTGCGTTGTTGCTCATGTCCCACATCTCCTGCTCCGCACGTACAACGCTGGGTCTGCAAAGATGTTCCCATTCGGGATGCGGAACTGAGCTGAAGTTTTCGGCAATCTTCCGCCGCCTTTGCAGGGCGCCGGAAATTTGGACCGCGACGCCCGGGGCGCTATGATCGTGTGGTGAGATTCCGGGATCACGCGGCGCCGCGGAGGTCGCGCATTCGTTGACAAACGGTCCATTTTCCGAAGACGGGCGAGGCCGGCTAGGCGCGGAACCTCGCAAGGTGATTTATATCGACATGGACGCCTTTTATGCGTCAGTCGAGCAGCGCGATAATCCGGATTTACGCGGCAAACCGGTCGCGGTCGGCGGTGCGAGCCGGCGCGGCGTCGTGGCCGCTGCAAGCTACGAGGCACGAAAATTCGGCGTCCGCTCGGCGATGGCGTCTGTCACGGCGGCGCGAAAATGCCCCGAGCTGATTTTCGTCAAGCCGCGGTTCGACGCCTATCGCGAGATCTCCCACCAGATCAGGACGATTTTCGCGCAATATACGGACGTGATCGAACCGCTCTCGCTCGACGAAGCCTATCTCGATGTGACGCAGAATAAGCTCGGCGTGCCGCTCGCCACGCAGATCGCCGAGGATATTCGATCGAAAATTCGCGCAGAAACGGGCCTCACGGCGTCTGCCGGTGTCTCCTACAACAAATTTCTGGCGAAACTCGCTTCGGATTATCGCAAGCCCGACGGGCTCTTTGTCATCACCCCGAAAATGGGGCCCCTGTTCGTCGAGTCGCTTGCCGTCGAGCGCTTCCACGGCGTCGGGCCGGCCACCGCGGCCAAAATGAAAGGCCTCGGTATCGAAACCGGCGCCGATCTCAAGGCCTGCGCGCTGCGATTTCTTGAGAATCATTTCGGCAAGGCGGGGGCATATTATTATTGGGTTGCCCGCGGCATTGACGAGCGGCCGGTGCGCGCTGACCGCATCCGGAAGTCTATTGGCGCGGAGAATACTTTCTTTGATGATCTCAATGAATTCGAGGCGATGCAGAGTGCCTTGCAACCGATCCTCGACAAGCTTTGGCGGCATTGCGAAGGCGCGAGCATCCGCGGGCGTACCGTAACGCTGAAGATGAAATTTGCGGATTTTCGCATCATCACGCGCAGTCGTTCGATCAGCAGCTCCGTAAACTCCCGCGATGAACTTGAGGCGATCAGCCTGGACTTGCTTCGGCCTTTACTACCGCCTGTCTTGGGCGTTCGGCTGCTCGGCGTGTCCGTCTCGAACCTAGTTTCGGACGATCAGGATGGCGCCATTGCGGATCAGATGGTTTTACTCTGAACGCCGGTCCAAGAGTTCAATAAGCGTTGCGGCGCCGCAAACTTCTGCCACAAATGACGAAAGTTTGCAGCAGCGCAGGGTACGGCGCGCATTCGCGTCGGGCATGTGCTAAAAGCTGCGCGCTATGATTCGTTTCCAGCAAAGAGGTAGCTCTATGGCAGTTGCAAAAAAGAAGACGAAAGCGGCGCCTGCGGTTGCGGCGCGCGCTGCATCCAGCACAAAGGCCGTTTCGAGAACAGCGGTCAAGACGGTGACGTTGAAGCAGATCGGTCATGAACTCGCCGAAGCCTACGAGCTTCCGAAGCGGACAGTCGAATCGCTGTTCAACGATATGACCGATACCATCATCAAGAATATCAAAAAGGGTTCGAAGGTCCGCATCAGCGGCATCGGGATTTTGCAGGTCAAGAAGCGCGCGGCGCGCATGGGCCGTAACCCGGCAACGGGTGAGAGCATCAAGATCAAGGCGAGCAAGAAGGTCGCGCTCAGCGTCGCCCGGGATCTGAAGCAATCGCTTTAACGGCAACAAGCCTTGTCGCAGATTGCGCGCTCGTATCGCGCAATCTGCGTTATCACGGCGGCGTGATAATAGCGCGATTTCTGCCCTGCAATATCGGCTTGCGCGAAACTTACCAGAGATTGATACTTTACAACTTCTGGTGAATCACAACAATGTCAATAGATTGATTTTTCCGCGCGTCTAACTGTAGTGGGTACGATTTTCAATTGCGTATCGCGATTTGAGAAGGAGTGCCTCGCTGCGATGATCAGCCATAGATATCGATGCATCTTTATTCATATCCAGCGAACCGCCGGATCAAGCGTCGAAGAAATGATCACCGCAGAAGATTGGTGGCGCCGCGAAGCATCCACCAAACATCTGCTCGCGTCTCAGGCCAAGCGGCTTTATGCGGATTATTGGGACGATTATTTCAAGTTCTCGTTCGTACGCCATCCGGTCACGCGGGTTATGTCCTGCCTGAAGTTTGCGGACCATTTCGGGCTTTCGCTTTCCAGACTTAATCGCGTAAGCTTTGACGGTTACCGCAGACTTTTTGGGGACAAGATCGTCCTGGAGTTCGACCATCGGTTCTACCGCCGCGATGAAATCATTCAGCCGCAGCATTGCGAGGGCTCGGTTTACGGAAATATTTTGGATGAGGAATTGGATTTCATCGGTAAGTTTGAAAACCTCGCCGAAGACACCGAATTCATAAGAGACCGGCTTAGAATTCCCGATAAAAAGCTGCCGCATCTTGAGCGTAGCCGGACGTCGTCATTAAGGCCGAACAAACGCGTTCTTGCCGAAATTGAAGCTCTCTACGCGCGGGATTTCGAGAGCTTCGGTTACAGCTTGCAGGATACGCAATTGCTCCGCGAGCGGCCACGTTTGCTCGATAGATTTTCCCGGCACGCCGGCGGCGCATTGTCCCTAAGCCGCGCCTGAGCGTGGCTCGGGGGCTAGGCTCTGCCCCGCGTGATTGGCCAACGAAGTTATTCACAGAAATGTGCCGGTGTTCGTCTTCCTGAGGCTGCCGCCAGGAGGCGGGGCGGGGGGCCGCCGGGCGGCGCGGATGGTGCTGCAAGAGAGGATTGAACTCTCGACCTCTCCCTTACCAAGGGAGTGCTCTACCACTGAGCTACTGCAGCTTATTGCCGACGGTCAGCCGCTGACGGTCGAGGCGCGGGCTATGTCGCATAGGCGACGCCGATAGGCAAGACGGCTCAAGGGGTGTCTTTGGCCGCCGCCCGCCGGCGGTCGAGTTCGACATTGAGGGCGGCGCCGGTCAGGACGATTAGAACCGAGACCCAGATCCAGGTCATGAAGCCGATGACGGCGCCCAGCGAGCCATAGACACGGTCATAGCTGTCGAAGGCCCCGACATACCAGGAAAACAGGATCGAGGCGCCGAGCCAGGCGAAGGTCGCAAACACGCTGCCCCAGGTCAGCCAGCGCCATTTTGCATCGCGCCGGCTTGGGCCGACCCGGTAGATGATGTCCAGAGCGATCGTGTCGATTACGAATAGAACCGGCCAGCGCAGCCAGTCGAGCAGTCTGTCGGTCGAAGAATGGAAGCCGACGAAATTCCAGACGACCGGGAGAACGACGACGCCAGCGAGTGCCACGACGACGAAAATGACCGACGCAAATGTCGTCGCCAGGGTTGTCCCATAGAATCTCGGCAGGCTGCGCTTCTCCTTCTCGCCATAGACAACGTTCAGCGCGTCGAACAACGCGCTCATGCCGGAAGCCGCGCTCCAGAGCGCGACAAATAAGCTGGCGAAAAAAGTCAAGCTTTGCGCGCCGTTGCCACGACTCGCGACGCGCATGATCTGGTAGCGGATGAGCCCGATGACGCTCTGCGGAAACACATCCGTCAGCAGATTGAGATGATTCGAGATCGTATGCGGATCGGCAAACATGCCATAGAGCGATACGATGGTAGCGATCCCCGGAAAAATCGCCATCAGGCCGAAGAAGGCGACACTGCCGGAATTCGCAATGAGCCGGTTGCGGCTGACCGACAGGATAACATCCAGCACGAGATCGAGCCACGCTGGCCTGGCGCCAGACCAACGGCTTTTGTCGTCAATTGGTTCGGATTTATCCATCGGCCAGTCAGGATAAAGAGGTTAATCAATAAGCAACGATCTGCGGCGCTTCTCGTTCAGCTCGCCCGGAGAATCACTCGGATTTTAGGCAACATTGCATAGGTGGTCGCGCTTTACCCTTTGGGGAGAAAAAACTTTTCGCCTCAAGACGGTAAGGAAACGTCTTGTTATCTTTCTGCCTTCAAAATACGCCCTGCTGGTAAATGCCGAGCCGTCTGCATGACCGACCCTATATTTAAAGATATTGACGCTTCCCACCGCACCACCAATGAGTCCACGGATGAAATCGGCCGCCGCGCGGAAGCGATCGTCAATCCGGCGTCGGGCCTGGCGAACGATTATCTCAACCTCTTCAATGAAATCGTGATGCTCATCGAACAATTGCCGGTGATGCCGGAATTGATCGAAGATATCCTCAAATGGCGGCCGGTGACCTATCAGTCCTATTTCGCCAAATCGATCTTGCCGGGGCGCACGTCGGCGCTCGAAGCCTATGAGAACCTCGATCTTGCCTTTCGCCGCGATTTCGAGACAGTCGTCGCCGATCTCGACCGCCGCGCCGTTGGCTCCGTGGTCGCGATCCGTCGGCAATATAAAAAGCAAGCCAACATTACGTCGCCGATGATGGCCGAAATCTGCGAGCGCGCCGGTGCCGCTCTGCGCGAGGTGCTGCTGACCGCAAGCGATTTTGTCAACCACGGGCACCGCGCCGAGCGCGAAAGCGAGCAGGAGCGCGCCGATCGGCTGATTTATGGCAAATTGCGCCGGGTCGGCTGAGCCGCCACGCCGGCCTTGACGCAAACCGGCAAATCTCTACCTGTCCGGCCCTGCCGCGCCCTCGCGGCTTGATGCAACGGGCAGGCAGTTGACCACGACCCTCATGCTTGGTGCCGATCCGGCCGCACTCGCAACCGCGGCGGATATTCTGCGCGCTGGCGGCCTTGTCGCTTTCCCGACGGAGACGGTCTTCGGTCTCGGCGCCGATGCGACCTCGGATGCGGCGGTCGCAAAGATTTACGCTGCCAAAGGCCGGCCGGCCTTCAACCCGCTGATCGCCCACGTCGCGACCCGCGCTGCGGCGGAACAGCAGGGGATATTTTCCCCGCAGGCAGCAAAGCTCGCGGACGCTTTTTGGCCAGGGCCGCTCACGCTAGTCTTGCCCCTGGCGGCAGGGGCCGGCGTCTGCGATCTCGCCCGTGCCGGGCTTGGCAGCGTCGCCCTGCGAATTCCATCGCATCCTGTCGCACGGCAACTTCTGACCGCCGTAGGCCGGCCGCTGGCCGCGCCTTCGGCCAATCCGTCCGGCCGCGTCAGCGCGGTGACGGCCGCACATGTGCGCGAGGATTTCGACGGAAGGATCGACGCGATCGTCGATGGCAGCGTCGAGGTCGGGATTGAATCCACGATCGTCGACTGTCTGACGGACGATCCCGTACTCTTGCGTCCGGGGGGCATTCCGCGCAACGCGATCGAGGCTGTTCTCGGGGTCAAGCTTCGGGATGCAGCGGCCGGCGCGGCCATCAATGCTCCCGGAATGCTCGCGGCCCATTATGCGCCACGCGCCCGGCTGCGGCTCGATGCGGCAGGCTTGGAACCAGACGAAGCGGGGCTCGATTTCGGTGGTCGCTTCGCGCCAGGCTCCAAGGTGCTCGATCTGTCGCCGCGCGGCGATCTCACCGAGGCCGCGGCGCATTTCTTCGCTTATCTGCGTAGGCTTGATGAGACGTATGGAAAGATTGCCGTCGCGCCCATCCCGCAAGACGGGCTGGGGGAGGCGATCAACGACCGGCTGCGACGGGCGGCGGCCGGCGCGGGCTAGAGCACTTTGCCTGGGTTGAGGATGCCGTTCGGGTCGAGGGTCTTCTTCAAGGTGCGCATCAGGTCGAGCGCAACTGGATCTTTGACGCCCGGCAGCAGATCGCGTTTCAGCTGGCCGATGCCGTGTTCGGCCGAAATTGAGCCGTGGTATTTCCCGACGATGCCATGAACGATCTCGTTGACCTCGCTCCATCGCGCGAGAAACGCGGCTTTGTCGGCGCCGACAGGCTGCGAGACATTGCAATGAATATTGCCGTCGCCGAGATGGCCGAAGGCGACGAGGCGGGCGCCGGGAATGCGCGCAATGACCGCCTTTTCTACATCGCGCAAAAAAGCCGGCACCGCAGCGATCGGCACCGATACGTCGTGCTTGATCGAGCCGCCTTCGAGGGCTTGAACATCCGGGATTTTGAGGCGGATGCGCCAAAGCTCCTGACGCGCCTCCGGCGTTGCGGCAGATTTCGCATCGGCAACGATGCCTTGCCTCCGTGCCGCTTCGAGCAGTTCTTTCACATGTTCCTCTAAGCCAATGCTCTGGCTCGTAAATTCGAGTAGCGCATAGAAGGCGTGCGGGGCGGGCAGGGGATCTGCGATGCCGGCCTCATGTTTCAATACGAAGTCGAAGGCGATGCGCGGCAGAAGCTCGAAAGTCTTGAGTTCGGTATCAACCTGTTCCCGCGCGCGGTTCAGAAGCTGCAACGCCTGATCGGGATCGCGAAAGCCAGCGAGCGCAGTGACGGTCGCGCGCGGCTTCGGGAAAAGCTTCAACACCGCGCCGGTGATGATCCCGAGCGTGCCTTCCGAGCCGATGAAGAGGTTCTTCAGATCGTAGCCGGTGTTGTTCTTCTTGAGCTTGGAGAGATCGTCGAGCACGCGCCCGTCGGCAAGCACGACTTCAAGTCCCAGTACGAGATCGCGGGCGACGCCATAGGCGATGGCGGCCGAGCCACCGGCATTTGTCGCGAGATTGCCGCCGATCGTGCAGGCCGGCGCGGCGTTGAGCGCGAGCGGAAAATAACGCCCCGCGGCGTCGGCGGCCACGCGTACGTCCTTCAAGGTCATGCCGGCATCGACAATGATTGTGTTCGATAAGACATCGATCTCCCGCAGCCTTTTCATTCGGATCAGTGAAAGAACGATTTCGTCGCCTGCCTCGGAGGGCGTCTGGCCGCCGACGAGGCCGGTGTTGCCGCCTTGCGGGACGATCTTCGTCGCCGTTTCGTTGCAAAGGGCGACAATGGCCGCGACCTCCGTGGTCGAGCCGGGCAGCACGATGGCCCGCGCCCGGCCGTGATAGAGGCGCCGCGGCTCGCTGAGATAGCCCGTCATCAAAGCCGGGTCGGCGATCACATGCTCGGCGCCGACGATGGCCGCGAAGCGCGACAGCAGATCATGCGTCGCCGGGCGTGAAACGGGCTTGAGGCTCATAGTCTTATTAAAGCAGACCAGCGCCGTCATTGCGAGAAGCGAGAGCGACGAAGCAATCCAGCCGACGGAGTCTGGATTGCTTCGCCTTCGGCTCGCAATGACGGTATTTGCTTGGGTGCTTAACCCAGGAGACGGCGGCTGCGGCGCTTTTCCGGGCGGCGAAAAACGCTGACGATTTCCACATGCGGCGAATAGCGAAACTGGTCGAATGGGGTGACACTCTCGAATTGATAGCCGCCGCGGGTCAGCAGGGCGGCATCGCGGGCAAAACTCTGCACATTGCAGGAGACGCCGACGACGAGCGGTACTTTGGAATCCGCCAACGCGCGGGCTTGCGCCTCAGCCCCGGCGCGGGGCGGATCGAAGACGATGGCGTCAAAATCGGCGAGGTCGTCCGCCGCAAGCGGGCGCTGGAAGAGATCGCGCTGCTCGATCGGTACCGGCTGGAGACCGGGCGTCGATCGCGCCGCCTTGCTGAGCGTATCGAGCGCGGCGCTTTCGCTATCGACGGCATGGACCCGCGCTTTTTCGGCCAACCGCAGGCTGAACGTGCCAAGGCCGCCGAAAAGGTCGCCGATCCGCCGCGCCCCGTTGAGCGCCGCGCAGACCTTTGCGGCCAGCGCCTCTTCGCCCGCCTGCGTCGCCTGCAGAAACCCGCCCGGCGGCAATGCGACATCGGCACGGCCCATGTGGAGCAGCGGCACGCGCCGTTCGATGACGCGAACCCCATGGTTCGAGATGCGCGCGAGGTCGTTTGCCTCGGCGACGCGGACGAGCGCCTGTGTCTCTCCCGTGGCCAGTGTGCCATGGCCGCGAATGTCAACATCGAGGCCGCTCAAGGTCGATGTGATGAGAATGTCGAGCGGCTTGCCAGCCGACGCGAGCGCCCGCGCGATCTTCTGTGCGACCTGCGGCGCGGCTTGCAGGGCCGGCGCGAGGATCGGGCAGGCGTCGATCGCGACGATCTCATGCGCGCGCGCCTGCATGAAGCCGACCTGCGGGCGCCCGCTACTCTCGTAGCGCGCATGAAACGTGGCGCGCCGGCGCCCTTCGCCATGCGCGTCGATCAGCGGATCGACCGGCGGCGCCAGGCCGGCGTGTCGCAGCGCGTCGATCAACAGATTACGCTTCCAATCCGCATAGGCGTCAGGCGCGAGCGTCTGCACCGCGCAGCCGCCGCAAAGGCCGTAATAGGGGCAGAAGGCGTCGATCCGTGACGGACTTGAGACCAGTATTTCGACAAGCTTTCCGCGCTCGCCCGAAACTTCGGCAAGGATCGTTTCGCCAGCAAGCGCATACGGTACATAGACCGGTCCATCGGGCGTGCGGGCAATGCCTTCGCCGCGTTGGCCAAGCCGCTCGATATAGAGCTCCTGCATCAGGGCCGCGTCGCGACGAGGAGGAATTCACGATTGCCATCGCCGCCACTGATCGGCGAGGGCATTAGTCCGGCAATCTGCCAACCCGCACGGCGGACCAGGTCTTCAATCTCATCGCATGCGCGTTGCTGCTGGGCTTCGTCCTTGACGATGCCTTTGACGACATGCGCGGGGCCGACTTCGAATTGCGGCTTGATCAGACAGACGAGCCGGGCAGGTCGCGCCACGATCCCGAAAATAATCGGCAAGACAAGCTTCAAGGAAATGAAGCTCAGATCGCAGGTGATGAAGCTGGGCGGTTCAGGAAAGTCGTTCGCCTGCAAACGCCGGGCATCGAGGCTTTCATGCGAAACGATGCGTGGATCGTCGCGCAATGTCTCATGCAATTGGCCGTGCCCGACATCGACGGCATAGACCTTCGCCGCGCCACGGGCGAGCAGCACTTGGGTAAAGCCACCAGTCGAGGCGCCGAGGTCGAGGCAGACGGAATCCTTGGGATCGAAGCCGAACGCATCGAGCGCCGCCGCAAGTTTGACGCCGCCGCGCGAAACCCAGGGGTAAAGCGGCTCGGCCTTGATGGCCGCATTCGGCGCGACAGGTTCGGCAGCCTTACGGAGGACGCGCCCGTCGATCTTCACGCGCCCAGCAGCGATCGCCTCCTGCGCCTTGGCGCGGCTTGCGAAAAAGCCGCGTTGGACAAGGGCAAGATCGGCGCGCTGCGAGGTCATGGCGGGGTACTACCACCCATGCGCCCCGCCAGCCAGCCGTCAGGCCGGGAAGCAGCGGCCGAACGCGAGGAGCAGGCGTGGCGAGCCTTTGAGGCGGACGCGACGCATTAGGAGAGCGAAGGGGAGGGCCGCCTCCTTGCGCAGGAAACGCAGCCAGGTCTCGCTGTCGGCCGTCACGCTGAGGTCGGGCGTGCCGTCATGGCCTTCAAGAACCCGCAGGCTTTTGTTGGCGATCACGACGGTCGCCTTCACCTCTTCGCGCCCGGTGAAGGTGAAATGATAGGTCGCGTTCAAATCCTTGGCGCGCCCGCGTTGGAAGACGAGGGGCATACCGTTCAGAAAGCCGCGGATCGATGTCTGGCGCGGCAAACCGGCTGCGACACGTTTTATCGTCTTTTGCGGAAAATGGCGCGGAACATAGGTCTCGGCGTCGGAATTTTGCGCCACATAGATAGTCTCTTGCTTGGCCCGCAGCGGCTCGACAATCGCTTTATTGAAACCGACGCGGTCAGCGAGGAAGGGTCCGATGACATCTTCGCCCGCCGGGCATACGGAGAGGCAATAGGCGGCTTTATAATTGGCGCCGAAGGAAAGGCTCTGCCACATTGAGACGGTTTCGGAATCCGTGACTTTGCGGCGATAATCTTTGGCGCTGTGCGCATCGGTCAATGTCTCGACCCAATCGCCGAAGCCGCCCATGAACTCGCGATAATTGTGCGTGTAACAAGCTTGGAAATTGAAGGCCCCGTCGGGGCTGATCGCGCCAGTCGGACAGGCGGCGACGCAGAGCTTGCAGGAGAGACAGGGATTGTAATCGAGCGGCTGCCCATAGGCCGAAATTTCCGTGCCGATGAGGATCGTGCCGAGCAGAATGAAATTGCCGAATTTCGGATGAATGACATTGCGATGGATGCCCATGCGGCCGAGCCCCGCCGCGACGGCGATGGGCTTATGCGAGACGACCCACATTTTGTCCGCACCCCAGCGATCGGCCTCCATTGGAAAACCGACCGGCGCGCCATTTCGTGCGGCGACACCTAAATCTTGCAGCTTCAAAACAATGTGGCGCGCAGTGTCATTGATCTGATCGCCGCTGCGGTGGAATTCAACGTTGGCGACGGAGCGCGCGGGCGTCCGTATATTCTCGCGGTTCATCCGGCAGACGAAACTGATCATCGCTTTCGTCGCAGCGAAAGCGCCAAGGATTTCCGATTTCTGCCCGGAGATGTCCGGGCTCTCGATCGCGACAAAGCCGACGTCGTCGGCACCCGCTTCGAGACAGAGGTTTCTAAGCCATTCGGCGTCGACAACGCTGGGGACGTTGGGTGAGGCGCCGGCTGCGGCGCGGGCACGCATCGTCTGCACGGTCGGATGTTCGGCGAACGCTACCATTGCCCTCTCCAAAGATGATAATATCTGTATATACAGATATTATCATCTTGCGTCAAGGCGAAGGGGCCGATGCGGTGCAGCCTCGCGTGACATTGCTGTATATGCAGTGATATGTTGACGGCCCGGGAAAGGCGGTAAAAGGAAATGGATCATGAGCAAATCGCTGGCCGCCCAGGAAATCGCCAATTGCACCTGCCTGCGCCTGCGCAGGACGGCGCGTCGCGTCACGCAGATTTATGACCAAATGCTGGAACCGGCTGGGCTGACGCTCGCGCAGTTCAGCCTTATCGCCCAACTCTACGCGGTGGAGGGACCCTCGGTCGGCGATCTGGCGGAGGCTTTGGACACGGACCCGACGACACTGACGCGTAATCTCAAACCACTTATCGAGCGTCAGCTTGTGAGCGTTCGTCAGGATGAAGACGATCGCCGCCGCCGCGCGATTGTGCTCACGCCGGCCGGGCGGGCCTTACTGCCCGTCGCCTATCCTTTGTGGCGCAAGGCGCAGGCGCATATGGTGCGCCTGCTGGGCGAAAGCGGGACTGCCCGGCTCAATAAAACGCTCGATCGCTCGCTCGGCAAATTGACCCGCGCGTGATCTGCGCGGTCTGAACATTTGCTGCAGTGCGCTAGGTCATTGGAAGCAAACAGCATTGACGTGGCTGGGGTTTTGCGCCTTGTTACAGCGTTAACTTATCGGCACGGCAAAAAACCATGATCCTGATTGTCGGTACAATACGAATTGCGCTCGAGCGTTTGGCCGAAGCAAAGCCCGCCATGCAAAAGGTGATTGCAGCGAGCCGCAAAGAGCCCGGATGTCTCGAATATTCTTATGCGGAGGATATTCTGGACCGAGGCCTCATCCATATCGCGGAGCGTTGGGAAAGCCAGGAAGCCTTCGACGAACATTTCGCGTCCGACCACATCGCCGAATGGTGCGGGAAATGGGCGAATCTCGGGATTTTCGATCGCAAACTATCGATCCACGAGGTCAGCGAGCCACAAGCGATCCCGTTGCGTACTAAGTCAGGCTCGTCTGCGCCGGAGAAATCGCCGGCGTCCTGACCGGAAGCCAAACTCGATTTGCCGAATTTGGCTCCGGGAAGGATGCGATTTAGGCGATCAGCGCCCGCGCGGCCTCGTCTTCGCGGCCGAGCGTCTCAAGCACCTTGGCGACGATGCCCTTCGCGTCGAGATGCGATTCCGCGTACATCTTCTCGGGTTTGTTATGGTCGAGGAAGATGTCCGGCAGGACCATCGAGCGCAGCTTGAGCGGGCGGCGGCCATCAAGCAGGCCCTTTTCGAGCAAGGCCTGAGTGACGAACGAGCCGAAACCGCCGACCGAGCCCTCCTCGACGGTAATCAGAACCTCGTGGTTGCGGGCAAGCCGCGCGATCAGATCGACGTCGAGCGGCTTAGCAAAGCGCGCGTCGGCGACCGTCGCCGAGATGCCGTAAGTGCTGAGGTCTTCCGCCGCCTTCAGCGCCTCGCCGAGGCGTGTACCGAGCGACAGGATAGCCACCTTGTTGCCTTCGCGAACAATCCGGCCCTTGCCGATCGTCAGAACTTCGGGATGCTCCGGCAATTCGATGCCGACGCCTTCGCCACGCGGAAAGCGGAAGGCAATCGGGCCCTGATCATAGGCAACGGCGGTGTGCACCATGTGGACGAGTTCGGCCTCGTCCGCCGCAGCCATCATCACCATGCCCGGCAGAATGCCCATGTAGGAGACGTCGAACGAGCCCGCATGTGTCGCGCCGTCGGCGCCGACAAGGCCGGCACGGTCGATGGCAAAGCGCACCGGCAGTTTCTGGATCGCCACGTCGTGGACGACCTGATCATAGGCGCGCTGCAGGAAGGTCGAATAGATCGCGCAGAACGGCTTGAACCCTTCCGTCGCGAGGCCCGCCGCGAAGGTCACCGCGTGCTGCTCGGCAATGCCGACATCGAAGGTGCGCTCGGGAAAGGCCTTTTCAAAGACATCGAGGCCGGTGCCCGACGGCATGGCGGCGGTGATGGCGACGATCTTGTCGTCTTTCTGCGCCTCTTTGACCAGAGAGTTGGCGAAAACGCGCGTATAGGTCGGCGCATTGGCCTTCGGCTTCACCTGCGTGCCGGTGATGACGTCGAAGGTGTTGACGGCGTGGTGGCGGTCCTTGGCGGCCTCGGCCGGCCCGTAGCCCTTGCCCTTCTGGGTGACGACGTGGACGAGGACCGGACCGCGGCTTTCCATATCGCGGACGTTCTTGAGGATCGGCAGGAGCTGATCGAGGTTATGCCCGTCGATCGGCCCGACGTAATAAATGCCCAATTCCTCGAACATCGTGCCGCCGGCCCAGAAATTCCGGGCGAATTCTTCGGTCTTGCGGGCGCGGTCGTAGATGAACTTCGGCAGATGGCGGCCGAGCTGCTTGGCCGCTTCGCGCACCGTGCGATAGGCGCCGCCGGAAACGAGGCGCGCGAGATACGACGAGAGCGCGCCGGCGGGCGGGGCGATCGACATTTCATTGTCGTTGAGGATGATGATCAGGCGCGAATGCATCGCTCCGGCGTTGTTCATTGCCTCATAGGCCATGCCGGCCGACATTGCGCCGTCTCCGATGACCGCGACGACATTGGTCGGCTTGTCGGCCAAAGTGGCGGCGACGGCCATGCCGAGGCCGGCCGAGATCGACGTCGAGGAGTGGCCGGCGCCGAACGGGTCGTAAGGGCTCTCCGAGCGCTTGGTGAAGCCGGAGAGGCCGTCGCCCTTGCGCAGCGTGCGGATACGGTCGCGCCGTTCGGTCAGGATCTTGTGCGGATAGGCCTGATGGCCGACGTCCCAGATGATCCGGTCGTCCGGCGTGTTGAAGACGTAGTGCAGGGCGGTCGTCAGTTCGACGACGCCGAGGCCCGCGCCGAGATGGCCGCCCGTCACGGAGACCGCATCGATCGTTTCGGTGCGCAACTCGTCTGCAACTTGGGCCAGATCGGTTTCGGGAAGCCGCCGCAAATCGGCCGGCGATTTGATCGCGTCGAGAAGCGGGGTCTTCGAAGATGTCGTCACATTGACCTCATCGTATTGATCATGCCAGCTTAAGCGTGGCCATTCGTCTTGAGCCCGAACTTACATCGAAAAGGTCTAAAACAGCAATTTTGCAGAAAAGAAGAGCAATCCCCAATCGTTATCAGGATTAACCGATGCTGCAACGCACAGACCTTGCAAGACAGTATCTCAGCCGGGTTCTTTATGCTGCTTCTGACCGACCTGTGTCTTTCGGGTTACTGGTAAGAACCACCGCGAATTGAGGGGGCGCCGGCACTTAACCTCAGCTGAACCATTCGGTCGAACTGCTGGCAACGCTCTGGAAAACGCAGGGTTCCCACTATATCTGCGTTCCGGGGAGTCCGTCATGAGCCTGCCATCAGAAACCGCGCCGATTTCATCGCTGCCGATGCCGGCAGGAAGCTGCGTCGAGCGTCTGAGGCATCGCTGGCCTTGGTTCATCGTTCTCGGTGCGCTGGTGGCTGCGATGGGGGTTGCTGCCCTCGTGCTGGCCGTCGCCGCGACCATCGTCTCCGTTTATATCATCGCGATCTTCATGATCGTCGCCGGCGGCGGCGAAATCGTTTTCGCGGTCGGCTCGCGCTCCTGGACGCGGTTCTTTCTCTGGGTCATTGCGGGTCTCGCCTATATCGTGGTGGGGGCCTTTGCGCTGGCTCAGCCACTGATGGCGGCAGCTTTGTTCACCCTGCTTCTCGGCGTTGCCATGTTCGTCACGGGGCTCATTCGTATTTATGTCGGCACGCATCTCAACAAGGATGTCCGCACCATCGTCGTTCTCGCCGGCGTCGTCACGTCGCTCGTCGGTCTCGTCGTCCTGATCGGCTGGCCGGCCAACAGTCTGGCTATCCTCGGTGTGCTTCTTGGGCTTGATCTGCTTTTCTGGGGTGGAAGCTGGATCACCCTCGGCCTGCGGATGAAAGCACGTCTTCACGCCCTCCCGCACCACGCCTAAACCAGAAGAACATTTCGCCGGCGCTCGCGCTGCTTTATGGATCGTCCGCGCCGCGCGACAGACGGGCTGTCAATTCGGGGACCTTGATGACGAAGTGGGTCTATACGTTCGGCGACGGCACTGCCGAAGGCAGCAGCCAGATGCATGCTCTGCTGGGCGGCAAGGGCGCCAATCTGGCGGAAATGGCCAATCTCGGCCTGCCGGTGCCGCCTGGCTTCACCATCACGACCGACGTTTGCGCCTATTTTTACGCCAATTCGAAAACTTACCCGACCGAGCTTAACGCGCAGGTCGATGCGGCCCTGAAGCAGATCGAGACGATCACCGGCCGCACGCTGGGCGATGCGCAAAGGCCGCTGCTCGTGTCCGTGCGTTCAGGCTCGCGCGCATCGATGCCCGGCATGATGGACACTGTGCTGAATATCGGCCTCAACGACGCGACGGTCGAGGCATTGGCGAAAGATGCCGGCGACGCACGCTTTGCTTACGATTCCTATCGCCGCTTCATCCAGATGTATTCGAGTATCGTGCTCGGCGTCGCGCATCATTATTTTGAAGAAGCAATCGAGATCTTCAAGGAAGATAACGGCTTCAATCTCGATACCGACCTTTCGGCGGCGGATTGGCAAAAGATCATTTCTATTTTCAAGACGAAAATTGCCGACCTGCATGGTTCGCCGTTTCCGCAGGAGCCCCAGGCGCAGCTCTGGGGCGCCATCGCCGCCGTCTTCGGCTCGTGGCACAATCCGCGCGCGAAAATCTTCCGGCAATTGCACAACATCCCGGAATCCTGGGGCACGGCCGTCAACGTGCAGGCGATGGTCTTCGGCAATATGGGCGATACGTCCGCGACCGGCGTCGCCTTCACCCGCAATCCGTCGACAGGTGCCAAAGAGCTTTACGGCGAGTTCCTGATCAATGCGCAGGGTGAGGATGTCGTCGCCGGCGTCCGCACACCGCAGAACATCACCGAGGCGGCACGCATCGGGGCAGGCTCGGAGCAGCCCTCGATGGAAACGGCGCTCCCCGATGTTTTTGAGCAGTTCGTTGCTGCGGCGGAAAAGCTGGAGCGCCATTATCGCGACATTCAGGACGTCGAATTCACGGTCGAGCGCGGCAAGCTCTGGATGTTGCAGACGCGTGGCGCCAAGCGCACCGCCAAAGCCGCGTTGCGGGCCGCCGTCGAGATGGCGCAGGAAGGGCTGATCAGCGAACAGGAAGCGGTGCTGCGTATCGAGCCGGGCTCGCTCGACCAATTGCTACACCCGAATGTGGCGCCCGAGTCCGAACGCGACGTGATTGCCGTGGGCCTGCCGGCTTCGCCCGGCGGCGCAAGTGGCGAGATCGTTTTCAATGCCGAAGAGGCGGAGCAGTTACGCAGCGCCGGACGCAAAGCGATCCTTGTTCGCGTTGAGACGAGTCCTGAAGACATTCATGGGATGCATGCCTCGCAGGGCATTTTGACAACGCGCGGCGGCATGACCTCACATGCGGCGGTCGTCGCCCGCGGTATGGGCAAGCCCTGCGTCTCCGGCGTCGGCGCGCTGCGGATCGATTCCGAGCGCGGCATCCTGTCGGCGGGACCGGCGACGCTGCGGCGCGGCGACATCGTGACGATCGACGGCACGAGCGGCAAGGTAATGCGGGGCGCGATCGAAATGCGGCAGCCCGAATTGTCGGGCGAGTTCGGTACGATCATGCAATGGGCCGATAAGCTGCGCCGGCTGCGCGTGCGCGCCAATGCCGAGACGCCGGCCGACGCCGAGGCAGCGCGTCGCTTTGGCGCTGAAGGGATCGGCCTCTGCCGCACCGAACATATGTTCTTTGATGCGGCGCGTATTGCGGCAATGCGCGAAATGATCCTCGCTGAGGACGAGAAGGGCCGTCGCGCCGCGCTCGCCAAACTGCTGCCGTTTCAGCGCAGCGATTTCGCGCGGCTGTTCGAGATCATGTCGGGCTTTCCGGTTACGATCCGTTTGCTCGATCCGCCGCTGCACGAATTCCTGCCGCATACCGCCGATGAGATTGCCGAGGTTGCGAAAGCTGCGGGCGTTACTCCGGAACATATCCGGCATCGCGCGGAGGAATTGCAGGAATTCAATCCGATGCTGGGCTTCCGCGGCTGCCGCTTGGCGATTGCATTTCCAGAGATTGCCGAAATGCAGGCGCGCGCCATTTTCGAGGGCGCGGTCGATGCCAAGCGCAAGACCGGGCAGGCGCCGGCGCCTGAGATCATGGTGCCGCTCGTCGCGATCAAGCCGGAATTCGATACGGTGAAGGCGATCATCGACAAGACGGCTGAAGCTGTCGCGGCGGAAACCGGCGAGACGATTGCCTATGCTGTGGGGACGATGATCGAACTGCCGCGCGCGGCGCTCAAGGCCGGCGAGATCGCCGAAACAGCGGAGTTCTTCTCGTTCGGTACCAACGATCTCACGCAGACAGCGCTGGGCATTTCGCGCGATGATGCCGGCACATTCCTCGGCGTCTACATTTCCAAGGGGCTGCTCGCGCGCGATCCGTTTGCGACGATCGATCAGCAGGGCGTCGGCGAGTTGGTCGAGATCGCGGTCGAGCGCGGCCGCAAGGCAAGGCCCGATATCAAGCTCGGGATTTGCGGCGAACACGGTGGCGACCCGGCTTCGATCGGCTTCTTTGAAAGGGCAGGGCTCGATTACGTGTCCTGTTCGCCATTTCGTGTGCCCATCGCACGGCTCGCGGCGGCGCAGGCGGCCGTCGGCGGTTTGTCAGCCAGCGAAGATTCGTAACTGGGCTTGGTGATCAGCTATCGCCCGTCGCAGCCACGGGCGCGATGTGCGACTATCTCACGGGAAATACATGTCGCGCTCGAGCCAATAGGCCAAGATGGACGTTACCGCGATAAGCGTAAGTCCGATATAGCTCGGGCGCATCGAGTCGCCCTTGCCTCGCTCCCACCACATCATCAGCAAAATCACCAAGACAGTCGCGGCGTCGATCGCGAGCCAGGCGCCCACATGGAGGCCACGCAATTGGTTGACGCCGGTCCAGGCGATATCGATCAGCATCAGCGTGAGCACGGACCCATAGAACCGCCGCCAGCGATGTGGTGCCAGCGAACGGGACATCGTGAAAAAGCAACAGCCCTCCAGCAGGAACATGATGCTGTCGAATATGAGATATCCGGGAACAAATTCTAACGACGTCTTCGGACTGAGATATGTCGAGTAGAAGTATTCGGCCATGCTCTCAAAGAACTGAAAGAAGATGAGCATAAAGGCGAGCAAGGCGGGTAGGCGCTCCCAATGCAGGGGCTGGTTCTGGTCATCGCTGATGAAGGATTTCAGTGCTTCACCAAGAGCCAGCGCCAGGATGATCGTGAAAGCGCCTTGGAAGAAATTGATCGTATGGATGACGTCGCCGCGGATCGGCATGGGACTTTTCTCGAAACGGACCGTGAAGGGGAGGAGAACGTGCTTCGCCATTCTCCTTATCTGGAAGGAGAGTCGACTCAGCTCTGAGCTTGGGTATCTGACGTTACGACGCTGACCGTGTTCTGCGGAAGCACGAGCGCCCACAACTCGCCATCTGACTCAAACTTACCAATGTCTGTGGTGCCGCCACCGCCATCAATAGCGTCCGAGGCAAGCCGGACGAGGGTGAAGCTCCCGTTAAACGTGCTGTCCCACCATCATTTCCCACTTCCTCATCTGACTTGCGATTGCTCGGCCACGTGGCTCGCTCCACATATTTGCAAATCGACTAAGTTATTGTGAGATTATCATCGCCAAAAATCGCCTTGGCTACCGGGCACGCGCGCGGCGCATTCGAGTGCGCGTGGCCCATGCGTCACAATAGGGAAGCATATTCGCGATACATGCCAGGGATGATCGGCCGATGGCGGATCACGTTGAAGACTGTTTTTAAGAAAATCAGCCGAGATAATTTTGCTTTCGCAGCTGCGAAATTTTCAACGCAACTCATGAATGCAAAGAAATATCTAGCGCGCAGTCTTTAATCGGAATAGCCTATAATAACGTTTTGAATGTTTGATACCGCGTCGTATTGCGGAGGTGAACATGAAACCCAACGCTTTATCTCTTACTCTGAGTACATGCGCAGCTTTGATGCTGATTGCGCCTGATGCAGCGCTCGCCTTTCGCGGCGGCGGATTTCACGGCGGCGGATTTCATGGAGGCGGAAGAGGCTTCCATGGCGGCGGCGGACGTTGGGCCGGCGGTGGAGGTCGTTGGCATGGCGGCGGCGGCCGGTGGGCTGGCGGTGGTTACCACGGCGGTGGCGGCTATTGGCGCGGTGGTCGCTGGTATGGCGGCGGCGGATGGGGTTGGGGCGCGGCTGCCGCGGGTGCTGCTGTAGGCGCCGCTGCGGTCGGCGCCGCAGCCTACGGTTCTTGCTACCAGCAGCAGAACGTCTGGAATGGCTATCAATATGTCACGCAATGGGTCAGGGTTTGCTAATGCATTTGTCGCCGACCTCAGCGGCGACTTTTTAAAACGAAGATTGTTTCCGCGCCTCTCGAAATCCTAAACGAGAGCCAAGAATTTCATTTTGGGGGTGTCGGCTTGCCGGGCTATGCGCGGCGAGGGTGACGAGTTTTGTTCGCTGCTGAGCATCTTGGGTCTAAATATGACGGCATAGAGGATTAGGCGCGGGGACGGGTTTAATGTCCGAAACGTTTCATGAGTTTGACGGCATATTTTCTGAAGATGGGAATTCGGCGCTGCCGGGCATGGTCTTTATTCCTGGTGGCACGTTTCGCATGGGATCGGATAAACATTATTCTGAAGAAGCGCCCGTTCATCGCGTCATCGTCGATGGTTTTTGGATCGACCCGGCGCCGGTCACCAATCGGCAATTTGATGAATTCGTTCGCGCGACCGGCCACGTCACGTTCGCCGAAATACCACCCGACCCGAAAGATTATCCAGGTGCGCTGCCGCATATGCTTTATGCGGGGTCACTCGTCTTCACGCCCCCGTCGCATCGTGTCGATCTGCGCAATTGGGGCGAATGGTGGCAGTTCTTAAAGGGCGCGGACTGGCGTCATCCTTACGGGCCGGGAAGTGACATCGATGGGCTTGACGATCATCCCGTTGTCCATATCGCCCATGTCGATGCGCTCGCTTATGCCAAATGGGTAGGCAAGGATTTACCGACGGAAGCCGAATGGGAGTTCGCAGCGCGCGGCGGCCTCGACGGCGCGGAATACGCCTGGGGCGATGAATTTTCCCCAGGCGGCAAGCTCATGGCCAATACCTGGCATGGCGAATTTCCGCGCGAGAACCTGAAACCCGACGGATATGATCGCACCTCGCCCGTGAGAGCATTTCCACCAAACGGCCATGGCCTCTACGATATGATCGGCAATGTCTGGGAATGGACCAATGATTGGTTCTCTCAGAAGCATCGGCCAGATGCGCAGAAGGCCTGCTGTATTCCCGAAAATCCGCGCGGTGGGCGAGCCGATGAGAGCTTTGATCCCGCGCAACCGAAAATCAAAATCCCGCGCAAGGTGATCAAGGGTGGCTCGCACCTCTGCGCCCCTAATTATTGCCGGCGTTACCGCCCGGCTGCCCGGCACGCGGAGGCGGTGGACACTTCAACTACTCATCTTGGATTTCGATGCGTCTTTCGAAAAGGAGCAGCGTAATGAATTCCAGCGACGATACGGACGACAAAACGCAAAAACCAAGAGAGGGCGTAAACCGCCGGAACGTTTTGCTATCCGGGACGGCGCTCGCCGCGTCGGCCATTACGTCAGGGGCGCCGCAAGTCGCGCAGGCACAGCAGACGCCCGCACCAAGCGGCAAGCAACCGAATATCCTTGTCATCATGGGTGATGATGTCGGCTGGTTCAACATTGGCGCCTATCATCAAGGCATCATGTCCGGCAAGACGCCAAATCTCGACAAGCTTGCTGCTGATGGAATGCGCTTCACGGACTATTATGCGGAGGCGAGTTGTACCGCAGGCCGCGCAAATTTCATTACTGGCGAAATTCCACTGCGTACCGGCATGACGACCGTTGGACAGGCAGGCGCGGATGTTGGCATTCCAGAGCAGGCTGTGACGATCGCCACCGTCCTCAAATCGATGGGTTATACGACCGGACAGTTTGGCAAAAACCATCTCGGAGACAAGAACAAATATCTGCCGACCGTACACGGCTTCGATGAGTTCTTCGGCTATTTGTACCATCTCGATGCAATGTCAGATCCTTATTGGTTCGATTATCCGCAGGATTGGATCGACAAATACGGCCCGCGCAATCTCGTTCATTGTTACGCGACCGACGTGGACGATCCGACCGAGATGCCACGCTGGGGCAAAGTGGGCAAGCAGCGCATTGTCGATGAAGGCCCGCTCCCGCCATTCCCGGATATGGCCGCCGATCATCAGAATTGGCAAAAAGGGCGCCCCGCCAAATATGACATGCAGACTTTTGACGATGTGCTCGTCGATCATACCAATGGCTTCATGGACAAAGCAAAGCAGGATGGTAAGCCGTTCTTTATCTGGCACAATACCACGCGCATGCATGTCTTTACCTACCTGTCGGAGAAGTATCAGGCGTTGATGGACTACAAAAACAACTACGGTGTAGAAGAAGCCGGTATGGCGCAGCTCGACGACAGCGTCGGCGCGTTGTTGAAACATCTGGATGACATCGGTGAGGCTGAAAATACGATCGTTATCTTCACGACAGACAACGGTGCCGAGGTCTTCACCTGGCCCGACGGCGGTATGACGCCATTCCGCGCCACAAAAGGCACTGTGTTCGAGGGCGGGTTCCGGGTTCCGGCGATTATTCGCTGGCCGGGCCAGATCAAACCCGGTTCCGTCGAGAACGGCATAATTTCTGGTTTGGATTGGCTGCCGACATTGGCCGCCGCGGCGGGAAATCCCAACGTCGCCGACCAACTCCTGCAAGGCGTGCAACTCGGCGATCGCACGTACAAGAACCATTTGGACGGTTATAATCAGATGGATTTGCTGACCGGGAAGGGGCCGTCGGCGCGGCACGAAATATTCTATTTCGGCGAAGCCCAGTTGGGCGCGATCCGCATCGATGATTTCAAGTTCCAGTTTATTCAACAGCCGTTCGGCTGGCCAGGTGAAAAGGTTACGACGGACATGCCGACGATCGTCAATCTTCGTCAGGATCCGTTCGAGAGAACGCCGTCGATCCGTGGTGAATTGCTCAACGAGGAGGGCGGCGGATATATGAACGATTTTCTGGCACGCGAATTTTGGCGGTTCGTCGAGGTTCAACAGAAAGTCGGTGCGTTGGTGCAGACTGCTATCGAATTCCCACCGATGCAAGCGCCTGCCTCGTTCAACCTGCAGGCGATAAAGGCCAAGATCGACGCTGTGATCAAGAGCCGCGAAGGCCAGTAACGATAACGATGCTGAACCGGCGAGACGCATCAAGCGCGTTCGCCGGTTCCCGGCCTGTTGAGCCGTTTAAAGCCGAAGATCCGCATTGAAATCGCGTCGAACGGAGCAATCCAATGCGTTCAGATGATGCGGCAGACAAAGGCATTGAAGCGCGCGCCATCGCGAAGGAAGCCTATATCTACGGCTTCCCGCTCGTTGACAGCTACCGCATTCAATATTCGTATTTCGTAGACCGTCACAATCCCGAGTTCAAGGCGCCTTGGAATATTCTCAGCAACACGGCGCGAGTTTTCACGCCCAATGACAAAGCCATCCAGACGCCCAACTCGGATACACCATATTCAACCGTCGGTGCCGATCTGCGCGCAGAGCCATTGGTCTTTACCGTGCCCGCGATTGAGAAGAGCCGGTATTATTCTCTTCAATTCATTGACATGTACACGTTCAACTTTGCCTATGTCGGGAGCCGCGCGACGGGCAATGATGCCGCAAGCTATCTCCTCGCGGGGCCGAATTGGAGAGGAGAAAAGCCGAAGGGCATCAAGTCGGTGATCCGCTCCGAGACGGAGTTTGCTTTCGTCCTCTATCGAACGCAGCTTTTCGATCCTGGTGATATCGCCAACGTCACGAAAATTCAGTCCGGTTACAAGGTTCAGACCCTCTCGCAATATCTTGGCGAGCCGGCACCAGCGGCCGCGCCACCCGTCGATTTTCCCAGGCCGCTGACGGTTGCAGAGGAGCGCACGTCGCCGCGGTTTTTCGATATCCTGAATTTCGTGCTTCAGTTTTGTCCGATTGATCCATCGGAACAAGCACTCAGGGCGCGCTTCGCGAAGATCGGCATCGGCGGCGGCAAAACCTTCAAGGCGGAAAAGGCGTCACCGGAGATAAGAAAGGCCCTGGAAGAGGGCATGGCCGACGCATGGAAGGCGTTCGGCGAATATAAAACAACGGAGATCGATACCGGGAAATTCACCAGCGCCGATGGTTTTGGTACGCGCGCATTTTTAAACGGCAATTACATGGCGCGCATGGCTTCGGCCGTGTTGGGAATTTACGGGAATTCAAAAGAAGAAGCGATTTACCCAGCTTATTTCGTCGATTCCGACAGGCAAAATCTAAATGGTTCCCGCCGCTATACGCTACGTTTCACAGAAGGGCACTTGCCGCCGGTCAACGCTTTCTGGTCAGTCACACTCTATGAGCTGCCAGAGAGCCTGCTCTATGCCAATGCGATAAATCGCTACCTGATCAATTCGCCGATGTTGCCTGAACTCCAGCGGGACGTGGACGGTGGTGTGACGCTTTACATCCGGCATGAATTGCCCGGCAAACACCTCGAAGCTAATTGGCTGCCTGCGCCAAGCGGACCATTTATTATCGTGATGCGCCTCTATTGGCCCAAAGAAGCCGCCCTGAACGGCACCTGGAAGGCACCGCCCCTGCAGCGCGTTGATGTGCAGTCGGCTTCCTCGTCTTCGTCGGGCGATTCCGTGCCCGTTACCGCGGATAACTTCGTTCGCGCGGAATCCGACACTTATTTCGCAGTCCTAGTGAAGGACGGTGGTCTCGGGAAATTCTATCATCGCCGCGAACCGGCTTCGCTCGCCAACCAGACGGTGATCCGCCTCAATCGCGACACGCTTTACTCTTCGGCGGTGTTCGATCTCGACGCTGGACCAGTGACGATCACTCTCCCGGATGCCGGCAAGCGTTTCATGTCGATGCAGGTGATAAACGAGGATCATTATGTGCCGGCGGTTTTCCATGGTGCAGGCACCCATGTCTTGACGAAAGAAAATGTCGGGACGCGCTATGTCGCGGTCGCGATCCGCACGCTTGTCGACCCGGCTGACCCCAAAGATCTCGAAGCCGTCCACGCCTTACAGGATGCGATTACGGTCAGCCAAAAGGCTCCGGGTCAATTTGCGGTCCCCAATTGGGATCGATTGAGCCAGAAGAAAGTGCGCGATGCGCTTCTCGCGTTGGCGTCAAGCCTGCCGGATACAAAGGGCATGTTCGGATCGAAGGGGCACGTCGATCCAATCCGTCATCTCATCGGCTCCGCATCCGCCTGGGGCGGCAATCCTGAAACGGAAGCCTTGTATCTCAATGTTACGCCGGACAAGAACGACGGGACGACCGTCTACAAGCTGAATGTCAACAGCGTGCCCGTCGACGGATTTTGGTCGGTCAGTGTTTACAATGCCGCGGGCTATTACGAGCCGAACAAATATAATGCCTATTCGCTGAATAACATCACCGCGAAGAAAGGCGCCGACGGTTCGGTCGCGATTCAATTCGGCGGTTGCGACGGCAAAATTCCGAATTGCCTGCCGACCATGAAGGGCTGGAATTATCTTGTGCGGCTCTATCGCCCACGCGCGGAAATCCTGGACGGCAAGTGGATGTTTCCGGCGGCCAAGGCGGTGTATTGAAAGCGGAACGCAATCGAGCCCGGCCCGCGCCCGCGCCCGCCGGCACAGCGAAAGTATCAAATTAAATTTGCCTCAAATTGAAACGGCGCGCTTCACTCCTGCTAAACACCTCTTCAAGCTTAAACCGCGATAACCATGGGAGATGGCGGAATTCTCGTCGGCTGTGGCCGGCGGAACACGCCAGAGCTTCCGTTTGAGTCAGGACCGAAGCTCCGGAGTTTGTTTCGACGCGTTTTATTCAAGCGAACCGGTCCCCGCTTCACTTGAAGACGCTTCGGTTTCTGTGGCGGGCGTATGGGTCTTCGTATCTCATGGGCGATGGGCGTCGTGGCGCCCTGGTGTCTCGGGGTCGGGCTGGTCGTTTCGATGGCCGCCGATGCCGGACAGGATGCCGTCATCGGGGCTTCGGTCGCGCCGCAAAGCATTCTCGTCGTCACG
Source organism: uncultured Pseudomonadota bacterium (assembly GCA_963782195.1). Taxonomy (GTDB): domain Bacteria; phylum Pseudomonadota; class Alphaproteobacteria; order Rhizobiales; family Beijerinckiaceae; genus Methylovirgula. The sequence goes on from CAWAIN010000002.1 coordinate 92,365, forward strand.
GCGCCGGGCGATCTTATCCCCTCGACCGTCAGCGGTGCTGCTTTCGACCTCGACCCTCAAGGTTGGGGCGCGACTCAAGCGGCCAACCTGAACCAGGGCGACAGGTCAGAATTTGACCAGATGCCCGAAGAGATTCAGCCGCGGATCGTGCTGAAGGCGCATATCCACGGTTTCCCGGAAACCGATCGCAGCCATCGCGGCGATCCCGCCGTCGGCTTGCGGCCGACCTTCGGTTCGCAATTGGAGCGGGCAGGCGGCTTGGCCGCGCTGCGCGCGCATCAGATGATCTTCGCCGACGCCGAGACGTTTCAGAGCGATGCTTTCGTCGCCGTAGCGGGGACGCCCGCGTCGGAAGCATCGATCTTCACAGCGTGGCCTGCAGGTGAGACCCCGACGTCAGCTCCGACAAGCGGCGCGGCTTCACCGACACAAGCCGGTTCGGCCGAGACCTATCGCCCGGCCAATATCACCGAAAGGCTCCTGCAGGGGGCAACGCCCGAGGTTGCTGCAGCCATATCGCTCGCCTCGACGACACCAGCCCCGGCCGACGAAACGCCTGTCGAGGTTGTCGCCCTGCCGACGATCCCCGGGACAGCACCCGTCGATTTGTCGGCCGTCCCGTCTGACCGGCCGGATTACGCGGCCCTGATAGGCGAGGACCAGTCCCAGCGCGAGGTGCGCTGCCTGGCCCAGGCGATTTATTTCGAAGCCCGCGGCGAAAGCGAAAAAGGCCAGGCGGCCGTCGCGCAGGTTGTGCTCAACCGGGTCTCCAGCGGGCTTTACCCGCCGACGATCTGCGGCGTCGTCTTCCAGAACCGGCAATATTATCATGCCTGCCAGTTCTCATTTGCCTGCGAGGGCCGGTCTCTGCGTATCACCGAGCCCGAGGCTTGGCGGCGCGCGCAGCATGTTGCCGCTGCGGTCTCGAGCGGCCAGACCTATGTCGCCGATGTCGGCGACGCGACCCATTATCACGCGCTTTATGTGCACCCTTATTGGGCGCGAAGGCTGCAGCGAACCGACAGGATCGGCCAGCACGTCTTCTACAAATTGCGGCCGGGGCAAACCTAAGACCCCGCAGACGTAAAACGGCCATTTTCGGAGCCATGATCGCCGACTCGGATCGGGGCGTTCCTGCGTCACAGCGCGGCCTTGCTTTTCGGGCTTGCCGTTTCGGCCTATAGCTGGCACCGTGGCGAGCTCGGCAGCAGGCCTGTCGCGAGCTGCAAGGGCTGCGTGCGAAACGCTGACTTCCGCGCCCAAAATACGTTTATTTCCGGAGGATTAAGCTTGCTTTTGCACCGTCTCGCCTCGCGTGCGATTTTATCCTTTGCTTCGGCTGCTTTGATAGCGTCAGCGGGCCTTTCCCCGGCAACGGCGAAGGTGAATGAAAATTTGTCCATTGCCACGCCGTTTGAAGTCGGCGACAGCCCGGCCGGCGATTATCTCGCAGCGGTCGTGGCAGGTGCGGATCGCGACACGGTCGCGGCGGCGACCTTCTTCCGGGAGGCCCTGCGGTTTGATCCGCTAAACAAGGAATTGGTCGAGCGCGCCTTCGTTGCGGCCTTGTCGAACGGCAGCATGCCGGAAGCCTTCGATCTTGCCGATCGGCTGCTGGCGCTCGAGCCGGACAACGGCCTGGCCCATCTCGCGCTCGGCATCCGTGCCCTCAAAGCACATCAATACAGTGCGGCCCGCGCCCAGTTCGGCCACGGCGGCGGCAATCAGGGCGGTGACCTGACGGCGACGCTGCTCAGCGCCTGGGCCTATCAGGGGTCGGGTCAGACGCGCCGCGCACTCGAACTTGTCGGCCGTCTCGACGATGAGAATTTCGGCGTGTTCCGGAATTATCACCAGGCTTTGATCGCCGCCGTGGCGGGCCACAATGATCAAGCGACGCAAGCTTTCCAGCAGGCTTACGCCGCCGACAAAAACACGCTGCGGCTTGTCGATGCCTACGCGCGATTCTTGAGCGGGACCGGCAAGAACAAGGACGCGACCGACGTTTACACGGCCTTCTCGCAGGTCGTGCCGGATCATCCGGCGGTGCGCGCTGCGCTGGCTGAGTTGAAGGACGGCAAAACGCTCGCGCCGCTGGTGAAGGACGTCAATCAGGGCGCCGCGGAGGTGCTCTATGGTCTCGGCGCGGCCGGCGGCCGTCAGGGTGACGATCTCGCTGGGCTCATCTATTTGCGTTTGTCGCTCTATCTTTATCCCGACAATTCGCTCGCGTTGTTGACGCTCGGCGATCTGTACGAGCGCATCAACCAGAATGAGCAGGCGCTCGACGTCTATCAGGACGTGGCGGACGACGATCCGCTGCGCGAGACGGCCGATATTGAGATCAGCCAGATCCTCGAAAATCTTGGCCGCAGCGATCAGGCGCTCGCGCATTTGCGCGATGTGGTCAACGATCATCCATACGACGAGCAAGCTTTGTCGGCGCTCGGCAATCTCCAGCGCTCGCATGATCATTACGACGAGGCCATCGTAAGCTATACGCGCGCTCTTGCAGCATCCAAGAAGCCCGAGACTGACAATTGGCCGCTATATTATTTCCGCGGCATCGCCTACGAGCGCAGCAAGCAATGGCCGAAGGCCGAAGCCGACTTCAAGCATGCGCTGCAACTTTTCCCGGATCAGCCGCTGGTCCTGAACTATCTCGGCTACAGCTGGGTCGACAAGGGCGTCAATCTGGACCAGGCCTTTCCGATGCTGCGCCGCGCGGTCGAACTGCGTCCGACTGACGGCTATATCGTCGACAGCCTCGGCTGGGCCGAATACAAACTCGGCCATTATCAGGAAGCTGTGTCGGATCTCGAAAAGGCGATCGATCTGAAGCCAGCCGATCCCGTCATCAACGATCATCTCGGCGACGCCTACTGGCACATCGGCCGCAAGCTCGAAGCGCATTTCCAGTGGAACCATGCGCGCGACATGGGGGCGGATCCGTCGGACATGCCGCGGATCCTCGAGAAGATCAAATTCGGGCTCGATAAGGCGCCGATGAAGGCGGGCGAATCCAAGCCGGTCATCGGCAGCAAGCCCACGGCCGCGGACGCCGGGCACAAGCTGAACGGCGGGGGCTAGGCGCGCGCAATCGTTATGCGCGGACTTGATCCGCGCATCCAAGCATCCCCATTATGATCGAGTCTTGGCGTATGGATGGCCGGGTCAAGCTCGCCCATGACGCGCGGGATATCTTCGTTCCTCCTTTGACCTGATCCTCCCTTGTCCCAACTCACCGATCGCGCGCCCGCGAAAATCAATCTGACGCTGCATGTTGTGGGCCGTGGTGCGGACGGCTATCACGAGCTCGAAAGCCTCGTGGCCTTCTCGCGCACCGGCGACCGGCTGACGCTTGAGCCCGGCGATAAATTGCAGCTTCATGTCGCGGGTCCGACGGCGGGTGCTTCCGGCGATCCGGAAAAAAATCTCGTCATCAAAGCGGCGCGGCAATTGGCTGAACGTGTCGAGGGGCTTCGCGTCGGCGCTTTCACATTAGCGAAGACGCTGCCGGTCGCGGCGGGCATCGGCGGCGGCTCGTCCGACGCTGCGGCGGCGCTGCGGCTCCTGGCGCGTCTCAACGCTCTTGCATCCGATGACCCGAGCCTCTTCGAGGCCGCGCGGGCGACCGGTGCCGATGTTTCTGTTTGTCTTGCCGCCAAGGCGCGGATGATGCGCGGTATCGGCGAAAAGCTTGGGCCGGTGCTCGATCTGCCGCCGTTGCCCGCGCTGATCGTCAATCCGCGCCAGCCGCTCGAAACGAAACCCGTTTTCGAATTCATGAAAATCGCGCCGGGCACCGAAACGCATTTTGGGCCGCATCCTAAGATCGCGTCGGGGATGTCTTATGACGCGCTCATCGCCGCGCTACGCAAAGGCCGCAACGATATGGAAGATGCGGCCTCGGTTCTCGCGCCGATCGTCGCCAAGGTTCTGGCGATCTTGACCGCCGCGCCCGGTTGCCGGGTTGCGCGCATGTCCGGCTCGGGCGCGACGTGTTTTGCGCTCTTCGACAATTGCCGGGCCGTCGGGCGGGCGCGTAAAGCCATCGCGGAGGCTCATCCCGATTGGTGGGTGAAGGCGACGCTGCTGAACTAAGGACCTCGTTTTTGTTTTAACGCGTTTTCTTCACGCGAACCGGTACCCACTTCGCTCGAAAACGCTCTAATAAAGCCAGGGCAAAAGCCGCCACGTACGCTTGTAATAAGCTTCGTATTCAGTGCCGAATTGGCTGCGCAGCAGCGCTTCTTCGGAATTCATGCGCGCGACAAGCGGCACGAGATTTAAAAGCGCGAGGATGATTCCGACCGTCGAGCGAAAGGCGAGCGCCCAACCGACAGCACCGATCAGCAGCCCAAGATAACTCGGATTGCGAATGGTGGTGTAGATGCCGTTTGTCACGAGTTGGTGGCCGGGTTGAATGGCGACGAGCCCGCTGAATTTATGGCCGAGGACAAACACCGGCCAAAGTCGCAACGCGAAGCCAATTGCGACAAGCGCGACGCCAACCCAGCGAGTCGCGTCACCGTCGATGGTCCAGAAGCCGATCCGATCTGTATAAGCCGGCACGACTGCCAGCAAAACGGCCAAGAGTCCGAACGCGACAAAAACCCAGCGATTGGCGCGATCCTCGCGCTCGCCGCTACTGAGATTTGCTGGCGAGAAGAGCGAGACGATTAAAAGGATGACGAGCAAAACGGCGAGCGCCACGAGCGGTGGGTGCGAAAAGAAAGCATCGAAGCCGCCTTCCACCCAAATCACAAGGCCGAGCTGAGCGACGGTTGCAGCAGTTCCGATAATCGCGAGCTTGGCACTCATCGTTATTGTCGGAGTTTATTGACCTAATGCGCGCGCTCGATGCAGAAATCGACCACGTCTTTCAGTGCCGCCTTCCAAGGCGAGGCCGGGAATAGCTCTAAGGCATCATGCGCCATGGCACCGTAATGGCGAGCGCGTTCGACCGTATCTTCAAGTCCGCGATGTTTACGCATGATCGTGATGGCGGTTTCGAGATCGCCGTCGCCGATTTCGCCCGCTTCGAGCGTACGACGCCAGAAGGTGCGCTCGACCTCCGTGCCGCGCCGGAACGAGAGCACCACGGGCAGGGTGATCTTGCCCTCGCGGAAATCGTCGCCCACGTTCTTGCCAAGCTTGGCCGATTTACCACCGTAATCGAGCGCATCGTCGATGAGCTGAAACGCGATGCCAAGGTTGAGGCCATAGCCGCGGCATGCGGCAATCTCCGCCTTCGAGCGGCCGGCGAGGATCGGCCCGACCTCGGATGCGGCGCCGAAGAGTGCTGCGGTCTTGGCGCGGATCACGGCGAGATAATCGTCTTCGCTGGTCTGCGTATCCTTCGCCGCGGCTAGTTGCATGACTTCGCCTTCGGCTATCACAACGGCCGCCGAGGAGAGAACCTCGAGCGCTTGCAGCGAACCGACCTCAACCATCATCTTGAAGGCCTGGCCGAGCAGGAAGTCGCCGACAAGAACCGTCGCCTCATTGCCCCAGAGCATCCGCGCGGCGAGCTTGCCGCGCCGCATGTTGCTTTGATCGACGACATCGTCGTGAAGCAGCGTCGCCGTGTGCATGAATTCGACCGTGGCGGCGAGCTTGATGTGGCCGCTGCCGGTATAGCCGCAAAGGCCGGCCGTCGCGAGCGTCAGCATCGGGCGCAGCCGCTTGCCACCGGAGGTGATCAAATGATTGGCGATGTCGGGGATCATCGACACATGCGATGCGGCATGTGACAGGATGACCTGATTGACCCGCTCCATATCCGGGGCGGCGAGGCGATTCAGCGCTTCAATACGGCTTTCGCCGGCGGCTTCTTCAAGCGGAACGACTACGCCCAAATTTCTCTCCAACGGAAGACCGCCCGCAGCTTGGGCGGCGCCAAGTTAGGCTGCCCGACCGCGGCCCGCAAGCCAAGGCCTAGAGCACGGCTGATAGCCGGTGACAACTGGCGCAAAGGGACCGGAACGTCTAGCTTGCGGCCAACGTCCAATTGCCGCGCCTGAGGATCATGATCGAACTCCTGCGAACCAACGATCTCGTGCTGATCTCGGCGGTCGAGGCGCTTTTATCGGAAAACGGGATCGACGTCTTCGTCGCCGACCAGTTCGCCAGCGCGGTCGAGGGATCGCTGGGCTTTTTGCCGCGGCGCGTCCTGATATTGGCTGATGACGCCGCGGCTGCGCGCCGGGTGATGCGCGAAGCCGGGTTGTCGCAGGAACTTTCCAGTGACTGAAACGGCCGAGGCCGATTTCTTTCTGGGTCGGCAGCTGCGGCTGCGCCAATTGCCGCATGGACATCGGGCCGGTACGGATGCGGTCCTGCTTGCCGCCGCTGCACCGGCGGAGGTCCGAGGCTTGGCGCTTGACGTTGGCGCGGGGGTTGGCGCGGCCGGGCTGGCGCTTGCGCGGCTGCGGCGGCCGGACCTCACATTCGGATTGATCGAGAACGATCCCGCGACGGCGGCCCTGGCGCGCGAAAATCTTCGTCTGAATGACATAGTGAAGCGGGGCAGGGTCTATGAGGCCGATGTTCTCGATCCCGACAGCCGCCGCGCCGCAGGTCTTGCGGATGGCATGGCCGCGGTTGTCATCACCAATCCGCCGTTTCTTGACCCGGCGCGGTCGCGACTCTCACCGGATGCGGGCAAACGCGCGGCGCATGCGATGCCGGCGCCGGGACCAGCGGCGCTCGCTAAATGGTTAGACGCTTGCCTTGATTTACTGGCCAGCGGCGGCCTTTTGATCCTGATCCACCGGGCGGATGCTCTTTCCGACATATTCGCGTCATTAGACATACGGACGGCGATCACGCTTATGCCCGTTCAGCCCCGCAAGGACAGTGCCGCAAAACGTATACTCGTCCGAGCCCAAAAAGGCGGCCGCGCGCCACTGGCGATCGCGCCAGCGCTTGTTCTGCATGAAGGTGAGAGATTTACGGCTGAAGCCGATGCCTTGCATCGCGGCGCCGCGTTGATCAACTGGTAGATTTACGGCGCGGATGTTGCCATCGCGCGCCGCAGTTCTAGTTACCAATGATGCCAGCAATGCCAGCAATGGTGATGCCAATACCACCAATGGCGATGCCACCAAGCCTTCTGAAATCGGCGCATTCGTGTTTTCGCTCGCCGAAACGGCAGGCGCCGCCTGACTGATGCCGGCCACCGGCGCGGCCTCGGCGCTCGCCGCAGCAAGGGCAAGGCCGGACGCAAAGGCAAACAAGGCAAGTTTACGTTTCACCTGCATCAATATTTTCTCCCTATTGTACGCGGATGGCCAAAGCCAAAAAGATGCTTGAATAGAACCGCGCAATCGGGGACAGGTTCCCGGTCAACGCGCATCCGGCGCGCGCACACTCATTTGATTGCAAAGCTGAGATCATGCCGACTGACACGAATCTTGAGACGCCGAGGGTCGATCCGGCGCGATCTTTCCAAGGCCTTATCCTGCGCTTGCAGACCTTTTGGGCGGCGCAAGGCTGCGCGATCCTGCAGCCCTATGACATCGAGGTCGGCGCCGGCACGTTTCACCCCGCCACGGTGCTGCGGGCGCTAGGCCCATTGCCGTGGCGCGCGGCCTATGTGCAGCCGTCCCGCCGGCCGAAAGACGGCCGCTATGGCGACAATCCCAATCGGCTGCAGCATTATTATCAGTTCCAGGTCATCCTGAAGCCGTCGCCAGAAAACCTGCAGGAGCTTTATCTCGGTTCGCTCAAGGCCATCGGCATCGACGTCTCACTGCATGACATCCGCTTCGTCGAGGACGATTGGGAGAGCCCGACGCTCGGCGCCTGGGGACTTGGCTGGGAATGCTGGTGCGACGGGATGGAAGTCTCGCAGTTCACTTATTTCCAGCAGGTCGCGGGCATCGAATGCGCGCCGGTCGCGGGTGAATTGACCTACGGGCTCGAGCGCCTCGCAATGTATGTGCAGGGCGTCGAAAATGTTTACGACCTCAATTTCAATGGCCGCGACGGCGCCGAGAAATTGACTTATGGAGACGTGTTCAAACAGGCCGAACAGGAATATTCGCGCTACAATTTCGAATATGCCGATACCGATATGCTGTTTCGGCATTTCGCCGACGCCGAGGCCGAGTGCAAGGCGCTGCTCGAAAAGGGCGAGCGCGGCGAACGTCATCTCATGGTGCTGCCGGCCTATGATCAATGCATCAAGGCATCGCACGTCTTCAATCTTCTGGATGCGCGCGGCGTGATCTCGGTGACCGAACGTCAAAGCTATATTTTGCGTGTGCGCGAATTGGCGAAAGCCTGCGGCAGGGCATGGCTGAAGACCAAGGCCGGCGGTGTCGATCTGGCTAGCCAGCAAATTCCCGCATAATCGCGGCGACGTCGGCCTGCGTTGGCAATCCGGCTTCATTGCCCAGATGCGTGATCTTGTAGGCCGACGCAGCGCGGGCGAAACGGAAATGCGCCGCGAAGCCTTTTTCCGGCGCGGCGAGATATGACGCGACATAGGCGCCGTGAAAGATATCGCCGGCGCCCGACGTATCGATGATTTTGTCTTTCGGGACGGGCAGGGCGGGCAGCGTTGAGACCTCGCCGCGTTCGTCGTACCAGTAGAGGCCGCGCTCGCCTTGTGTGACGCCGCCGATCTTGCAGCCTTTGCCCTTCAGATATTCGAGCATTTGCTGCGGCGAAAGTCTCATCTGTTCGCAGAGCCTTTCGGCGACAATGGCGACATCGATGAGATCGAGCAGCGCGTCGAGATTGCCACGCAGACCGCCACCGTCGAGCGAGGTTAGGATGCCGCGCGCGCGGCAGATTTTCGCATAATGCAGCGCGGCGTCGCCCTGATGCCCATCGAGATGCAGCACGCGGCAGCCGTCGAGATCGAGATTAGGAAAGGAATGGAAGAACTTGTCGTCGCGGGCGCGGATGATGGAGCGCTTGCCGTTATTGGGTAAAACGAAGGAGAGCGACGAGCGTTCGACGGGGCGAGGATGCACGCGGATCTGGTAGGCCCGCGCCATATCGAGGAACATGCGCCCGAGCCAATCGTCGGCGACATTTGCGATGAGATCGGGGATATAGCCGAGCCTGGCGCAGGCGAAGGCCGCCGTGACTGCATTCCCGCCGAAGGAGACGGCATAATCCTGCGCGACCGTCTTGTTGTCACCGTAAGGAATGGAATCGCAGAGCAGAGTTACATCGATATAGGTGTGGCCGATGAACAAAGCCTGCACGCGTCTCTCCCCGTCCGAGCCAAGAAAACGACGCAGGGCGGTCGAAAGTTCACGGCCTTAATGCCGTGCCCGCGCTAATCGAGCGAAAAGCTGGTGCCACAACCGCAGGAGGCTGTCGCTGCCGGATTGTCGATCTTGAAAGCACGCCCCATCAGCTCATCGACGAAATCGATCTTGCTGCCACGCAGATAATCCAGCGAAATCGGGTCGATGGCGACTTTGGCGCCGTCCTCGGCGAGCACAAGGTCGCCGTCAGCCGTAGCGGGCACGACCGCATATTTGTACTGGAACCCGGAGCAGCCACCGCCCTCGACAGCGATGCGCAGCGCCGAACCCGCCGGCTCGCTCTTCAGGATTTCGGCGATGTGGCGAACGGCGTTGCTCGTGAGATTCACCGGCGTTGCGACGGCAATATCATTCATCTTGACCTCAGATCGACGATGCTATGCGGCCGTCGTCTCGCTTGCGTAGGGTTGCGTTAGGAAGATATGTCGCAACCGCGCCATCTGCAACGAGGCGGGACGCGCCGCCGCGCCCTGCGACAGTTTGGCGAAAGGAACCCGGCTTTGCCGCCACACCCCGAATCCGTCCCTGCCGGAGGGCCGTCGACCGCCTTCATGCCGTGGCGCGCGCCCTATGCCTCTGATGCCAGCCGCAGCCGGGGCCGGCTTTTTCCGGAGGCCACTTCGCCGACGCGGAGTGAATTCCAGCGTGACCGGGACCGTATCCTGCATTCGACGGCCTTCCGCCGTCTCGCCCATAAGACGCAGGTTTTCATTCCGCACGAGGGCGATCATTACCGCACGCGGCTCACCCATTCGATCGAGGTTGGCCAGATTGCCCGGGCTCTCGCTCGTGCGCTCGGCCTCGATGACGATCTGGCTGAGGCGCTGGCCTTGGGGCACGATCTCGGCCACACGCCCTTCGGTCATACCGGCGAAGACGCCCTCGACGAAGCCATGCGGCCCTATGGCGGGTTCGACCACAATGCCCAGGCGCTGCGCATCGTCACCAAGCTTGAGCACCGCTACGCTTCGTTCGACGGGCTCAACCTGACGTGGGAAACGCTCGAAGGCCTCGTCAAGCACAATGGGCCGCTCCTCGGGCCCGATGGGCGCCCCACAGCGCGCTATGCGGCGCGCGGCCTGCCGGCAGCGATCGTCGAATATGCGACGATGCACGATCTGCGGCTCGATCTCTTTGCCGGCCCGGAGGCGCAGGCGGCTGCCATCGCCGACGACATTGCCTATAACGCGCATGACATCGACGACGGCTTGCGCGCCGGCCTGTTCGATTTTTCGCAACTGGCCGAAGTCGATTATCTGCGCGAGCGCATAGAGCGGATTGATGCGCTTCATTCTGGATTGGAACGCCAGCGGCGCATCCACGAACTCGTCCGCCGCGTGATTACCGATTTCATTGAAGACGCGATCGCCGAGAGTGCGGCGCGATTGAAGGTGAGCCGCGTCGCGAGCGCTGACGACGTGCGCACTCTGGACCATGCGATCGCCGGCTTCTCGCCAGCAATGGCGGCGCACCAGCAGGCGATCAAGAGTTTCCTGTTTCAGAATATGTACCGCCATCCGGACATCAAACGCATCCGGGTCGAAGCCGCGGGCGTCGCGCGCGATCTGTTCGATATTTTCTTCAAGGACCCGGAGCTGATGCCGCCCGAGTGGGCGTCGCTGGCGATCACCCGCGGCGCCGAGGACGAAGCCAAAATGGCGCGTGTCGTTTGCGATTATATTGCGGGCATGACCGACCGTTACGCGCTTGCCGAGCATCAGCGGCTTTTTGACGAGACGCCCGAATTGCGCTAGCGCGCTACAAACATCAAAGCAAAGCCATGAACATTTATTCCGACTTCCACGTCCGCGTTGCGGCGCTGCTGCAAAACATCATCGCTAGTGGGCGGCTGCCTGCCGATCTCGATCTTTCACGTTTCGTCGTCGAGCCGCCGCGCGATCCCGCGCATGGCGATCTCTCGGTCAATGCGGCGATGGTCTATGCGAAGGAGGCGAAGGCGCATTTCGCCAATCCGCGCCAATTGGCGACCGAACTCGCGATGGCGCTGGCGGACGATCCTGACGTGGATCAGGCGGAAGTCGCGGGGCCGGGCTTTCTCAATATTAGGGTCAAGCCGCAGGTTTTCGCGAAGATCCTTGGGGCTGTGCTGACACAAGGCACTCGCTTTGGTGCCGTGACAGCCGTCGCTGGTGAAAAGATCGATGTCGAATACGTGTCGGCCAATCCAACCGGGCCGATGCATGTGGGCCACGGCCGCGGCGCCGTCTTCGGCGATGCGCTCGCGAGTCTGCTGGCCTTTGCCGGCGGCGACGTGACGCGCGAATATTACATCAACGATGCCGGCGCGCAGGTCGATGTTCTCGCGCGTTCGGCCTACCTGCGTTATCGCGAAGCGCTCGGCGAAACGATTACGATCCCCGACGGCCTTTATCCGGGCGATTATCTGAAGCCGATCGGCGCGGCATTGGCAGCCGAATATGGCCGCGCGCTCCTCGATGAACCTGAAGCTGTCTGGCTGCCGCAAGTACGCGCGGCCGCGATCGCCGGCATGATGGAAATGATCCGCGCCGATCTTGCCGCGCTCCATATTACGCACGAAGTCTTCTTCTCCGAGCGGAGCCTGACGCAAAGCGGCCACGACGAGATCGCAGCGGCGATCGATGAGTTGCGCGCCGCGAACCTCGTTTATATCGGGCGCCTGCCGGCGCCGAAGGGGCAGCCGTCCGAGGACTGGGAAGATCGCGAGCAGGAGCTTTTCAAATCCACCGCTTTCGGCGACGACGTTGACCGGCCGCTGAAGAAGTCCGATGGCAGCTATACGTATTTCGCCGCTGACATCGCCTATCACAAGACGAAGATCGATCGCGGCTTCCGCAATCTGATCGACGTCTGGGGCGCCGACCACGGCGGCTATGTGAAGCGGATGCAGGCGGCGGTGACGGCGCTTTCTGGGGGCAAGGCAATCCTCGACGTCAAGCTCTGCCAACTCGTCAAGCTGATGCGCAATGGCGAGCCAGTGAAAATGTCGAAACGCTCCGGCGATTTCGTCACGCTGCGCGAGGTCGTCGACGAAGTCGGCGTCGACGCCGTGCGCTTCATGATGCTTTTCCGCAAGAACGATGCGCCGCTCGAATTCGATCTCGCCAAGGTCATCGAGCAATCGAAGGATAATCCGGTCTTCTACGTGCAATATGCGCACGCGCGTGGAAAATCGGCGCTGCGGCAAGGGCAGGCGGCTTTTCCAGACGCCGATCTTTCGCCCGCGGCACTGGCGCAGGCGAGTTTCGGGCTGCTGACCGATGCCGGCGAAATCGGCCTCATCAAACTTCTCGCGCAATACCCGCGGGTCGTTGAGGCGGCGGCGAATGTTCACGAGCCGCATCGGGTCGCTTTTTACGTGCATGACCTTGCGTCCGAGCTCCACGGACACTGGACGAGAGGCAAAGATCAGCCACAATTACGATTTGTTAATGAAGACTATAGAGATTTAAGTATTGCTCGCTTGGCGCTGATCCTTGCGGTCACTGTCGTTTTGGCAAGCGGACTTGCCATTTTGGGGGTGAGCGCGCCGGGCGAGATGCGCTGACAGGGCAAGAAGAGGCCGTCCGGCTGAAGAACGGGTAGCGCGCCAGCAGCTTCGGCAGCCAGCGGCGCTAAAAAGCCTGATTCGTCAGGCAATTCAGCGGGGACGATGCGGGGGCAAAGTTGAGGTTGGAACCATGAGTGAGCCCGCAACCAAACAACGGCAGATGATCGATCTCGATGAGTTCGAGCGGCGGCTGAGCCGTTCGCCGTCGCCGGCCCGCAATGACGACCCGCTGGCTGAACTGGCGCGGCTCGTCGGTGGCGGCGAAGACCGCTTCGAGAGCATGTTTCAGGCGCGCCCCACGCGCGGCGCTGCGCCCAAACAGCAGCAACCGGAAGAGCCGCATCACGTACCCGATTGGCTTGTCGAGGAATCGCATCAGCACGCGCAGCCAAAGGCCCGGACGGTTGACTTTGCCGCGATCGAAGCGGGCTTGCGTGGATCCCTCGCGCCAGAATTTCAGAATTTCGCCGATGACGAAGACCGCCGCTGGCATCACGCGCAGGATCATCATCAGCAGGGTCATCATCAGCAAGATCATCATGCCCGCGATGACTATGCATACGATTCACATGCGCACGAACAGCATGTCCAGGAAGATTACGCCGGTGAAGAAGCCGACTGGCTTGATGCGCCAGTCGCTCCGCATGCGGCGCCGATCGACGAGCCGCGCTCGCGGGTGCCGCTTTATGCAACGGCGGCGATCATCGTCGCGGGGATGTTGGGGATCGGCGCGACATTCGCAATGAAGCGGACGCCCGCTGCGCCGGCGCAGATTGCGTTGATCACGGCCCCCACGACGCCGATGAAAGTCGCCGTCGCGGACGGCGGGGCAGATCCGAGCGCGAGCGACAATGCCTCGATCCTCGATAAGACGCCGCAGCAGGCCCCGACCGCCGCGGTCAGCCAGACCGAGCAGCCGGTCGACGTGAACGCCGTCGGCAAACCGGCGCCGGCCGCGCAAGTCGCGGCGAATGCGCCCGCCGCTGCGGTTCCAGTTCCGCCGCCGCCGGGTGCTGATACGTCGCAAGACGTCAGCCTTGGCGACATGGTGCAGCCGCACAAGGTCAAGACGATCGCCGTGCGGCCCGATGGCAGCTTTGCGGATTCCTCCGGCGCGCCGGCATCGCCGTCGCTTGGCGCGGTGCCAGCAGCCGATCCTGCTATGCCTTCCATGGCCTCGAACGATGGCGGCGCCAGCCTGGCGCCGGCTGCGCCTGCACCAGCTGCGCAGGAGCCATCGCGGGTGCCCCCCGCGAGCGACGATCTGCCCTGGAGCGCTCAAACGGGCCAAAGCGCCCCCGCGCCGGCGGCTTCGCATCCGAGCCATAAGCCTGTTCAGGTTGCGCGCGCCGAAACCGGCGCGGATGACGCGGCGACGGCGTCAGCTTCAGGCGGCGGTGGCTTTTCCGTCCAACTCGCCGCGCCCGGGAGTGAGGCGGAAGCGCATTCCGCTCTCGTGCGCCTGACCCGGTCTTACGGCGCGGAATTGCGTGGCTATCATCTCAAATTCCGTCAGGCGAAGGTGGGAGCGAAAACGGTCTACCGCGTCCGCGTCGGCGGCCTGTCGCACGCGGCGGCCGTCTCGCTGTGCGAACGCCTGAAAGCCAAGGGCGCTGCCTGCTTCCTGGCGCATGGCTGATAAGGTGGGCCGCGGGATCGTTCGCGACACGCTGATGCCATGAGCCGTGCCTTCGTCTGCGGCTGCCAGGGCAAAGTGCTGACGCGGGAGGAGCGTGACTTCCTCCGCGACAGCGACCCATTCGGGCTGATCCTTTTTAAGCGCAATGTCGAGACACCGGCGCAGGTCCGCGCGCTGATCGCGGAGTTTCGCGCCATTGTCGGGCGCGATGCCGCCGTGCTCGTCGATCAGGAGGGCGGGCGGGTGCAGCGGCTCGGGCCGCCGCATTGGCGTGGCTATCCCGCCGCGGCGCGGCTTGGCGCCCTGGATATGCCGTTGGCGCGCCGGGAGGAGATGGTGCGCCATGCCGCGACGCTGCTCGGGCAGGACTTGCACGACCTCGGCATCACGATCGATTGCGCGCCGGTGATGGATGTCCCTGTTCCCGGTGCGCATGACGTGATCGGCGATCGAGCTTTTTCGCGCGAGCCTGAAATTGTCGCTCGCCTCGGCCGCGCCGCGGCCCAGGGACTGGCGGACGCCGGGATCATGCCGATCGTGAAACATATTCCCGGCCACGGCCGCGCGGGGGCGGACAGCCACCTCGATTTGCCGGTTATCCACGCATCGCTCGATCAACTGGCCGCGGATTTTCTGCCCTTTAAGGCAAATGCAGATCTGCCAGCCGCGATGACGGCGCACGTCGTTTATGCGGCACTCGACCCGGAGCGGCCGGGTACGCTATCCCCAAGGGTCATTGCCTTCATCCGCAATGAGATCGGCTTCGACGGCTTGCTTTTCAGCGACGATTTGTCGATGCAGGCGTTGAGCGGCACGCTGCGCGCGCGGGCGGAGGCCGCCTTTGCCGCTGGCGTCGATGTTGCTCTTCACTGCAACGGCGACCTGGCCGAGGCCGAGGCGGTTGCCGGCGCCACGCCCAGCCTCACCGGGGACGCTCTGGCGCGGGCACAGCGTGCGGCTTCGTGGCGCGGTCAGCCTGCAGCGCCGTTTGATCCTGTGGAAGTCTGGGCGCAAATCGAAGCCTCGCTTGCGATCAGCGCCTGAACAGACCAAGGTCAGCGCCGATAAGGCCCGAATCGGCGTCATGGGCGATCGTTAAGGTCAAGCTTTAGAAACATAATGCAAGTGTCTGGTCAGGAAGAAAATCTCGCCTTTGAGCAAGAGGCTTCGACAAGCGAAACGGCGTTCCTTGTCGATGTCGATGGCTTTGAAGGCCCGCTCGATCTACTGCTGGAGCTGGCGCGCCGCCAGAAGGTCGATCTCGCCAAGATTTCGGTTCTGGCTTTGGCGGAGCAATACCTCGCTTTCATCGAGGCGGCGCGCAATCTGCGTTTCGAGCTCGCGGCCGATTATCTGGTGATGGCTGCCTGGCTCGCTTACCTCAAATCGCGCCTGTTGCTGCCGCAGCAAGACAAGGGCGAAGAGCCGTTGGCGGAGGATCTTGCCGCTGCGCTGGCGCTTCGCTTGCAGCGGCTTGAGGCCATCCGCGCGGCGGCGGAAGCGCTCGTTAACCGACCGCGGCTTGGCCGCGATATTTTCACGCGCGGGCAGCCGGAGGGCGTCGAGATTTCGCGCCGGCCGCAATGGCAGGCGAGCCTGCACGATCTGCTCGCCGCGTATGCGAAGCAGCGGCAAAAGCAGGCCACCGCCAAATATCAACCCGCACAGCGCTTTACGTGGTCGCTGCTGGAGGCGCGCACGGCGCTCGAAAGGATCGCCGGGCAGGCGCTCGACTGGACGGTGCTCGATTCTTTCCTGATGACCTATTTCGCCACGCCGGAGGCGCGGCGCGCGGTGAAGGCCTCGTCGCTCGCAGCGGCGCTTGAAATGGTTCGTCAGGGCGCCATCAGCCTGCGTCAGGATCAGGCCTTCGCGCCGCTATGGATCAAGAAGCGCGATGCGGCCACGAGCCTCGCGCCGGTACAATAAAGGAGCTGAACTTGGCCGACGTCGCGCGACTTTTTCCGGAGGTTCTCGACGAAGAGGCCATGAGCGAATCCATGCCGGCCGACGAACCTATGATGGGCGAGGCGCTGCGGATCGCTGAAGCCATGCTGTTTGCGGCGGCGGAACCACTTGAGGAATCCGAAATCGCCCGGCGGATGCCCGATGGCCTAGCCGTCGGCGACGTGCTGGCGCGGCTGAAGCAGGATTATGCCAATCGCGGCGTCAATCTTGTGCGCGTCGGCAAGAAATGGCTGTTTCGCACAGCCTCCGACCTTGGCTGGCTTTTGGCGCTCGATTCCATCGAGCCGAAGAAGCTTTCCAAAGCTGCGCTCGAAACGCTCGCCATCATCGCCTATCACCAGCCGGTGACAAGGGCAGATATCGAAGACATTCGCGGCGTCGCGATCTCGAAGGGCACGCTCGACGTGCTGCTCGAAACGGGATGGGTGCGCCTGCGCGGTCGCCGCCGCACGCCGGGACGCCCGCTGACCTATGGCACCAACGAAACCTTCCTGCTGCATTTCGGCCTTGAGCAGATCGGCGACCTGCCGGGGCTTGAGGAATTGAAGGGAGCGGGCATGTTTGATGGCGCGCTCCCGCAGGGCTTTGCCGTGCCGCAGCCGCGCGACGATAATGCGCTGATGGAAGACGAAGACCCGCTCGAAGGCGATGCGCAGGAAGAATTCGTCGAATTGAGCGTGGAGACCGCCGCAAACGAAGGCCAATCTGATGACGAACCCGAGATCGGCAATGGCTCCGAGGATGACGGAGACGAAGAAGAAAATCCGCTGACGGAGGATTGATTACTCCGCGGCGGTCGCCTGCGGCGCGGCCTCGTCTGCAAAGTCGCGTTGCCCGTGCGCGTAATTCGACGCATTGGTTCGCCCAGCACAGGCATCGCGCGCGAACGAGATCAGGTGATGCGCGCAGACCGATGTCGCGATCAGGAATTCGATCTTGCCCTGTTTGAGCCAGGGCCAGCTATATTTCCAGAAGATGCGGCGATAGTCGGCGCGTACGCCGAGTACCCAGAAAATCTTGATGAGCATCGTCAGCGCGCGGCGGATATTCGTTGGCGAGAGCCGCGCCTTGCTGAGAGGCTTCGGTATGCGGTTCGGCCAGATGTTCTCGATCTGATATTGGTAGCGCTTGTAGAGCGTTACGGGCTCATAAGCCTTCTTCATGCAGTCGCGCCACATCGCGACGATCTGATCGTAAGGCAGAAGGAAGCGCACGTTCGACTCGCGGCCTTCGTCGTCATCGATCCGGCCGGCGCTCGCCAGCCTGTCCCAGAGCGGCGTCTGCGGCAGGGCTTGCAGCAAGTTGATCGTCAGCATCGGGATTTGCGTTTGTCCGATGAAGTCGAGAATGCGCTGGCCGGTGTCCGGCGTATCACTGTCGAGACCCATGATGATGCCGGAGACGACTTGCATCCCATGCTGATTGATGGCGCGCACGGAGTCGAGGATGGGAACGACAAGATTCTGTTTCTTGTCCATCTCGCGCAAGGCTTCAGGCTCGGGCGTTTCGATGCCGCAGAATATCGTCTCGAAACCAGCTTCCCGCATCATCGCGAGGATATCCGGCCAGCGCGCGATATTGAGCGTCGCTTCACATGAGAGGTTCGTCGGATAGCCGCGCCTCTTTTGCCACGCGATGATATGCGGCAGCAGTTCCGCGACGGCCTTGCGATTGGCAATGAAATTGTCATCGACGAAATAAACCGAGCCTGCGACACCGGCATCAATCAGTCGGTCGAGTTCGGCAATGATCTGCGCCGGCGTTTTTAGCCGCGGCACGCGGCCATAAAGGCCGGGGATGTCGCAGAACTCGCACGTGTAAGGGCACCCACTCGAAAACTGGATCGAGCCCAAAAGATACCGGTCAATTCTCGCGAGTTCGTAAGCCGGTGAGGGAAGGTTTGCGAGTTCGTGGCGCACTTTCGTCTTGAGGATAACCTGCCGCTCCGGCCGCGCGACGTCTCGCGAGAGAATTTCGATCAGATCGTCTGTTGCATCGCCTATTTCGCCGACGTGCAGATAATCGAAGGTTGGATAATAGTCGGGACAAGATGAAACTGATGGGCCGCCAAGTACGGTCACCTTGCCGACGCCATGGGCACGCGCGCGAATGCCCTCGATTTGCCGACGCTGGATATGCATGCCGCTGACGAAGACGGCATCAGCCCAGGCAAAATCGCGCGCCGTTGCCGGCTGCATGTTCTCATCGATGAAACGCACCTGCCAATGTTCCGGCAAAATCGCGGCGATGAGGAGAATGCCCTGTGGCGGCATGAACGCGCGGGTGCCCATGGTGAGGCCATAGGAATATTCGAACGTCCCGAATGAAGGTGTGTAGCGCGGGAAGACGCAGAGGATATGCCGAAATTTTGCCGGCGCCGAAACAGGTTCTGCAACACGGGCGTCGAGAGAAACGGCGGTCTGCGAAAGATTCACGTTCACGAGCGACCCAGCAAAGCTTGCGCGCCGATGATGCCGGCGCGTCAGTGACTTGCATGTCTAAATTGGCGGCCTTTCCCGACCTGCGTCAAGTCCGGTCGAGGTCTGATTTGCCACGACCGAATGACGAATTACGCACATACTTTTGTCCCATTTGTCAGGCTATTCGAAGGGATACCGGAAAGACGCGTCGGCGTGGAGTTAACAATGCCGCCGCTGCTTGGAATTCGTTAAGGTTCCGTCCCCATGTCCATTGGCCTCGGCTCCATGTTGCCGGGGACCTGGAATTCCGGCGCTCACTCAGGCAGCGCTCGCATTTCGATCCGCGATTCGCGCGGCTCTCGGCATTCGTGCCGATTTTGCTTTGAAAGTTATTGAATGAATTTTTTCAAGTTTGTCACGGAGCGTCGCGCAGCTTTCAATGTTTCAGAGCTAACGATCCGCCGGCCTTCTGTTGCGATTTTTGCGGCTTGCGTCGCGCTGACGCTTGGGATCATCGGCTTTCGTCAATTGCCGATCACCTTGCTGCCCAATGTCGATCCGCCGCTCGTTTCCATCCTGGTCACCGACTTCGGCGCGACGCCGACCGAGCTTGAAACGCAAGTGACAGAAAAGGTCGAGGCCGCCGTTTCGGGCATTCCCGGCGTCCATCACATAATGTCCTCGATCAGCGACGGCGTTTCGGTGACGACAATCAGCTTTGATCTGTCGGTCAACACAGATCACGTCACGGAGGCGGTCAGGCGGTCGGTCGCACAGATTGCGCCCGAATTGCCGCGCGGCGCGGACGCGCCCGTCGTCAAACGCGTTACCGCCGTCGGGCTCAATATCGTCACCTACGCGGCATCGTCGCCGAAACTGACGCCGATGCAATTGTCGGCCTTCGTCGATACAAAAATCGTCGGGGGTCTCAAGTCACTTCCCGGTGTCGGCAGCGTCGAGCGCATCGGCGGCGTGACGCGCGAAATTTCGGTTGCGCTCGATCCCGTCGCGCTTGCAATGCACGGTTTGACGCCAGCGGACCTCGACGCGCAGGTCGAGACAGCGCGCGCGAATGCCGGTGCAGGCGAGAGCCTCAGCGAACTTGCCGCCACGCCGATCCGCCAGCCGCATGGCGGCACAGTGCGGCTTGATGCACTCGCCCATATTGTCGACGGGAGTGCCACGCCGCGGACCTTCGCGCGAGTGAACGGCGCACCGATGGTCGGCTTCGGCGTCATACGAGCCAAGGGCGCGAGTGATGTCGCCGTCGCCGGCGCGGTCGAGAAATTCGTCCAGAAAGTCGCTGCGGCCAATCCGGATGTCAGCCTTAAGCTGATCGATACGTCGGTGCGCTATACGCAAGGCAATTACGACGTGGCGATGCAGACGCTCTTCGAGGGCGCGCTGCTGGCTGTAATCGTGGTGTTTCTGTTCTTGCGCAATCTGCGCGCTACAATCATCGCGGCTTTGGCGTTACCGCTCTCGATTATTCCAGCCTTTTTCGTGATGCATGTGCTGGGTTTCTCGCTCAATCTGATCAGCTTGCTCGCGATCACGCTGGCGACGGGCATTCTCGTAGACGATGCGATCGTCGAGATCGAGAACATCGTGCGCCATATGCGAATGGGCAAATCGGCGATGCAGGCCGCAATCGATGCG
Organism: uncultured Pseudomonadota bacterium; assembly: GCA_963782195.1. Taxonomy (GTDB): domain Bacteria; phylum Pseudomonadota; class Alphaproteobacteria; order Rhizobiales; family Beijerinckiaceae; genus Methylovirgula. Next base: position 112,891 of record CAWAIN010000002.1, read on the forward strand.
GCCAATGAAATCGGCCTCGCCGTCATCGCAATCAGCCTAACGATCGTTGCCGTCTTCGCACCGGTGAGCTTCATCGGTTCGATTGCGGGCCTGTATTTCAAGCAATTCGGGCTGACCATTGCCGCCGAAGTGATTTTCTCGCTGCTCGCGGCGCGTTTCGTGACCCCGATGCTAGCGGCCTATTTTCTTAAGCCCCGGCCCGCAGACGCTTGTTCGGAAAAGGCCGCGCGCTGGATCGAGATTTACGGCAGGATTGTCACATGGTCGATCGAACATCGTTTTAAGACGGTTTTCATCGGCCTTGTCCTCTTCGGGCTTTCGATTCTCAGCATCACGAGCAATCTCGTCGCGCACGATTTCCAACCGGTTCAAGATTCCGGCCGTTCACATCTTGCAATCGAGCTTGCGCCCGGCGCGACGCTGAAAGACACGCAGGCGATGGCCGACGACGTCACCGCGCGGCTCGAAAAGCGGCGTGAGGTTACGAGCGTCTTCGTCGATGGCGGCCGGCTGGCCCCGGGGGCGCCGGAAGTGCGCAAGGCGCAGCTCATCATCAATTATGTCCCGAAGGCGCAGCGCAAGCTTTCAGTCGCGCAATTGCAGGACGCCATCGGCAAGGACCTTTCCGGCATTTCCGGTTTGCGGACATGGTTCGTCGACGATTACGGCGCGCGGCCAGTGGTGCGTATCTTCACGGGGCCGGATGGCGTAGCGCTTGAAAAGTTCGTCACGGCGTTTGCGCAGGAAACGAAGGGCATCAAGCTCGTCTCGAACGTCCTGACCACGGCTGAGGCACCGCGCGCGGAATTGCATCTGGCCCCGAACTATACACAGGCTGCAAATCTCGGCGTGGCGCACGATGCATTGGCACGGACGATCACGTTGGCGACGATTGGCGGCACGCTGCCGTCCGTGCAGGCAGCAGACGGCCAACTCGTTCCGGTCCGCCTGACACTGGGTGACGGCGGGGCGGGTGCGGCGCAAGGCCTGGGCCAGCTTCAAGTACCGGGCCGCGATGAGGCCGTGCCGCTTGGTGCCGTGGCAACGATCGAGTCCCTGAAGGGCCCGGCGAGCCTTACCCGGTTCGACAACGCGCGCTCGATGAATGTCGAGGCGGATCTGACCGATGGCGCCGCGTTGGGCGATGTCGAAAAGGCGCTCGATGCGCTGCCGATCATGAAGCATATGCCGCCGGGCGTTCTGGCGCACAAATCCGTCACGGCCGAAGCGATGCAGGATTTGAGTTCTGGATTTGCCGAGGCGATGCGCAACGGTCTCATCATGGTCTATGTCGTGCTGATGCTGCTTTTCGCCCGGGTTTTGCAGCCGATCACGATCCTCTTTTCTCTTCCGCTCTCGATCGGTGGTGCGATTGTCGCGCTGCTCATCACCGGCCGTCCGCTTTCGCTGCCGGTCATTATCGGCATTCTGATGCTGATGGGCATCGTCACGAAAAACGCAATCATGCTGGTCGATTTCGCCACGCGGGCGATGGCGCGTGGTATGCCGCGCACGGCGGCCATTGCGGAGGCGGGGACAAAGCGAGCCCGGCCGATCGTGATGACGACGATCGCCATGGTCGCGGGTATGGTGCCAAGCGCCCTCGGCCTTGGCGCCGGCGGCGAATTCCGCTCGCCGATGGCGATCGCGGTCATTGGCGGTCTTATCGCCTCGACTTTCTTGTCTCTGCTCTTCGTTCCGGCGGTCTTCGCGGTGATGGATGATATCCGTAACCTCGGTTTTGCTGGTTTACATGCGCTTGTCGCGATATTTCGCGGTTCGTCGAAATTGCCTGATCTCAGATTTGCCTTTACACGCAGACACCGCTCGGTCAGCGAACCAGCCGAGTAGCCAGAAATCCGGCAGGCGTCTGCGGAATGAAAGAAAATTGGCCCCGGCAAGTGCCGGTCGTTGCGCTCGACGCGGCTGCGGTCGCGCGGCTCGTGTTACCGCTTTTTCCTGGCGATTCCATCCGCAGCTTTGTGCCGGTTGGTGGCGGCCTGACCAACACAAATTACAAAGTGACGCTCGCGCGGCGGGCCACGCCGCTGCTCCTGCGGCTTTATCAGCGCGGCGTCGCGCCGGCGCAGAAGGAAACGGCGATCGACAGTCTGATCGCGTCGCGGGTGCCGGTCCTGCATTTTTTCCATCTGGGCGAGGATAACCCCGTCACCGGGCATCCTTATGCCGTGCTCGATTGGATCGATGGGCCCGATCTTCAGCACATTCTGCCGGATCTGTCGCAGGAGCGGCTGCTCGCTTTGGCGGGCAGGATTGGCAAAGTGCTCGCCGCAATTCACAGTTTCACGTTCGAGATTTTTGGCTTTTTCGATGCCAGACTGAACGTGCAAGGGCCGATCGATTTCGATCGCGCCGGGATGCTGGCTTATCTCGATCAGACGCTCGTCCACGGACCTGGCGGCGAGAGGCTGGGGCGCCCGCTTGCTGATGCGCTCATTGCCTATGCCGAGAAGAACGGCGATATCCTGAAGGATTGGCTCGTTCAGCCCTGTCTCGTGCATGGCGATTTCAACGCGCCGAATATTCTGGTGCTTCCGGAGCGCGACGACGCGATCGCCGCGGTGATCGACTGGGAATATGCGCTGAGCGCGTCGCCGGCGATGGATTTCGGCAACCTGTTGCGGCCGCCGTTCGATGGCAACGCGGCGTTCGCGGAAGCGGTGGCGCAGGCCTATGTCGAAGCCGGCGGTTTCCTGCCGAAGAATTGGCAGCGGATCGCGCGGCTTGCCGACGTCTATTCTTTTGCCGACTTCCTGAGCCGGCCGCATGTCGCGGATGTGGTCATCAAGGATGCGCGACGGGTGATCGCGAAGCTTGTTGCCGACTGACCTTCGCTACTTCGGCCGTTCGCCGCGGATTGCAAAAGCTTCAATCGGGCGGCTGAAACCTTTCAAAGACAGCAGCGGCAGACGCTCGGCCTCGAAAAGATCTTCTGTGACGGCAAAGACATTGCGATCGATGAGAATCTGGCCGGATTTTGCCTCGTCGCAGAGGCGTGAGGCGAGATTGGTCACGCTGCCGATCGCGGCATAATCGAAACGCCGGTCGAAGCCAATCTTGCCCAATGTCGCCGTGCCGCGCGCGATGCCGATGCCGAAGCCGAGTTCGTGGCCGCGTTGCCGCCAGGCCTGCGACAGGCCCTGAAGCCCGGCCCGCATGTCGATCGCGAGTCGCACCGCGCGCTCGGAATGATCGGGGCAGGGAAGGGGATCGTTGAAGAGCGTCAAAAGTCCGTCGCCGGCGAATCGCTCAAGCGTGCCTTCGTAGTGATGGATGAGATTGCCCAACGTTGCGTGGAATTCGCTCAAGACTTTCATCACCTGAACGGGCTCGGCCGCCTCGGTGAAAGCGGTGAAACCGCGCAAGTCGCAGAAGAGAACCGTGATTTCGGCGCTATGGCTTGCCAGCAACGCGTCCGGATCGCCAGAGAGCGCGATGACATCGACAACCTGTGGCGCCAGGAAGCGCTTGAGCCGGCTGATGCGCTCGATCTCGGAGACCTGTTCGGCGACCCGCGCTTCGAGCACGCGGTTCCATTCGGCGAGTTCTTCGGCCTGCATCGCCAGTTGACGCGCCTGATCCTGCACCTTGTCGTGCAGAGCTTTGATCCGCAACATCGACCGCACACGCGCAATGAGCGCCGCCTGATCGAGCGGTTTCGTCAGATAATCGTCCGCGCCTGCTTCAAGACCTGCGACGACATCGGTGCGATCGGCCTTCGCGGTCAAAAGCAGGACCGGAATGAAGCCGAGCGTCGGGTCGGCCTTAAGTTCCTTCAAGACAGAAATGCCGTCGAGCCTCGGCATCATGATGTCGAGCAGGATCATATCGGGCAGATGCCGGCGCGTTTGTTCGAGCGCCTCGATGCCATCCGCGGCGGTGATCACCTCGTAGCCGTTGGCTTCAAGCCTCAGCGTAACGATTTCGAGATTTTCGAAAACGTCATCGACGGCAAGAATGCAAGGGCGATTACGCAATCTATGGCCTCTCAGCTTCCTGCATCTGCAGCGGCGTCATGGTAGAAATTCACGGATTTTGGCGAGTAGCGCACGCGGGCTAAACGGCTTCGCGACATAGCCGCTGCAGCCCACGGCCATTGCTTTTTTCTCATCCTGCGCGAGCGCATATGAGGTCACCGCGATGACGGGGATGTGGCGCGAAACAGGGTCCGCCTTGATGCGCCGCGTCGCCTCATAGCCATCGACGAGCGGCAACTGAATGTCCATCAAGACGAGATCGGGAAGGAATTCGGCGGCCATTCGCACGCCTTCCTCACCATCGCCGGCCTCGATCAGATCGTAGCCAGCGTCGCTCAGCACGTCGCGTAATATCTGGCGGTTGTCTTCGGTGTCCTCGACGACGAGAATACGTTTCGTCATGCCGCCTCCATCTGGCGATCGACGCGCACCGGAATTTGCACTTTGAATGTCGAACCTTCGCCGATTGTGGACGTAAGGCTGATCGCGCCCCCATGCATCTCGATAAACCGCTTGCTAATGGAAAGTCCCAGGCCGGTGCCACCCTTTTGCTTGGTGATCGTGCTGTCGACCTGATGAAACGCTTCAAATATTCGTGCTTGATCCTCGGGCGCAATTCCAGGGCCCGTATCCTTAACGGCGAGCTTGAAATCGTTGCCGGAGGCCTTCGCTCGGATCATAACGCCGCCTTTATCGGTAAATTTGATGGCGTTACTCACGATGTTCAAGAGCACCTGCGTTAGCCGGCGCTCGTCGCCGCGGCCGATCGGCAGGTCTGGCGCGATATCGGTGGAAATCCGTAGCCCCTTGGTCTGCGCAAGCGAGCCTGTGGCGTTGACGACGGTCTCGATCACGGCGCGCAGCGAATAATCGCTGAGCGACAGGGACAGTTCGCCCGCCTCGATCTTGGAAATATCGAGCACGTCGTTGATGAGGCTGAGAAGGTGCGCGCCGTTGGTCTGGATGCGCATGAGTACCTGCTTGGCGCGGTCGGGGACATCGCCATAAATGCCGTCCTGCATCAGTTCGGTATAGCCGAGGACGGCATTAAGCGGCGTTCGCAATTCGTGGCTCATGTTGGCGAAGAACAGCGACTTGTGCTCGTTGGCGATGGCGAGCTGCTTATTCTTTTCCTGCACCTGCTCGAATAATTTGGCGTTGCTCATCGCCAGCACGGATTGGTTGGCAAGCGTCTTGATCAGCGCAACCGTGTTGTCCGGGAAGTAACCGGATTCCCGGCGCTCGATGACCAGCACGCCCAGGAGTTCGGCCGAGCCGATGAGCGGTGCGATCAGGGCTGATTGCAGGCCGGCGGCCAGGGTTGCGCCGCGTAGCGGGAAATCGCGCGCCGCAGCGATATGCGGGATCTGGATCGGCACCTTGCGCTCGGCAACTTCGCTTAAAAGCCCATGCGGGCGGCGGATCTTCACTTCGCGGATCGCGGCGACGAAATCCGGGTCGAGCCCATAGGCCTCGGCGAGGTTGAACGCCTTGCGCGCCGGATCGAAACTGTAGATGGCGCCGCCATGCGCGCCGGTCACCTCGACGGAGCGCACGACGATCGTTGCCAGAACCTCGTTGAGATTGAGCGAGGCGGCAAGGGCGAGACCGACTTCTTCGAGCGCCCGCAGCTCACTGACCGAGCGTTCGAGGTCGCGGGTTCGCTCTTCGACCTTCTGCTCGAGTTTGGCGTAGGAATCCTGAAGCTGGGACGCCATGAGATTGAAGTCGTCGGCAAGGTCTTCAATCTCGTCGCCTGTGCGGACCTCGATTTTGTGGCTGAAGTCGCCTTCGGCGAGATGCGCCGCGCCGTCGCGCACGGCCTGAATCGGCACCGTCATCCAGCGCGCCAGGATCAGCCCGGCGCCGATGCAGAGCACGAGCGCGAGCACAAGGATGATGAACAGTCGCCATAGCAAATCGGTGACCGGAGCATAAGCTTGAGCGAGCGGCTGCTCCACGAACAGCCACCATTGCATCGAGGAGACGGGCGAGGAGGCGGCGAGAACGGATTGTCCATCAAGGCTGCGCCCGACCGACACCGCACCCTCCGGGTTTCTCGCCAGCGCTGCGACTTGCGGCAGTTTCAGCAGATCCGGGCGATGCAGCAGCATCGAGGAATCGGTATGGGCGATCAGGTCGCCCTTCGTATTGGCGATATAGGCATACATGCCAGCCCCGGCCTGGATGCCGTTCAGGATGTCGGAAAGGAATTTCAATTCGACCGTCCCGATCGCGACACCGGGCTCTTTCCCCGCCAAGGCGACGGAAATCTGAATCGTGGGGCCATGGCGGGTGAACATGACCGGACTCAACCAGGCATTCGGACCGGTCGCATTTAGAAAAGCCGGCGATTTCGATAAATCCCGGTATGTCTTGTGAAAAAGCCCGGCGCGACCGAGCCGCAAGATTTCCTGGCCCTTGGTATCGAGTTCGAAAATTTCCGATACTGCCGGCGTGTGTTGCAGGATCATGGCGTAATCGATACGGCGCTGCTCAAGCGTCATCGAACTCGCGCGGGTCGCCCAGGTGATTTGACGCTCGATCTCCGCGATGAATTGTTCGACGCGTTGCGCCGCATCATCGGCCTTCTCCATCTGCGTACGCAGGAGTTCGGCCTTGCGGTCGCTATAAGTGAACCACATTTCGGTGGCGCCGCTGAGGGCCAGGATGGAAATGACCAAAGCGACGAAGGTGATGACATATTTGCCGAAGAGACTTCTCCGGCCAAACCACCCCAAACGCGACGGCAAGCTGGCTCCCTTCACAGCGCGACCCGGCAATGTGCGGAGCGCAAGTCTGGCATAAAGGGCAGCATAGATGAAGGGCCGGAGGCAGCAGGCCCCGGTTTAAAGATTATTGCAGTGAAGGCTGCGAGGTTCTTTCCGCCTAGTGGACGCGGGACCATTCCTGCCCGCCGCAGATCATGCCGCCGATAATGCATCCCTCGACCTTGAGAGTGGCGGCGCCTTCGAGCGACATGCGGGCGGTATACTGCTCGCCGTTCACGACGTTGACGGCGGTGCCGAACCAGGAATGGCCGTTCGGCTTCATATCAATCAGAACTTCGCGGCCGAGGGGCGCCGAACTTTCCTTGGCCCAGGATACAAAACCGCAGAGATCGGTGCCGCAGGTGCGGATCGAGACATTGGCGGTCCCGTCAGCGATTTTCCACTCGCCGAGCGGCTTCGGAGGCGAGGAAACCATAGCTAAAGCCGCCGCTGTCGCCAGAACTGTCGTCGCCCCCGTCAGCAACCAAGTTCTCATGACGAACGTCTCCATGTAGCCGAGGAGTTGAAGGGCAAATCGCTGAAGATTCTACTATAAATCTCCTGATTTGCGTCGTCGAAACCGGAACCTTTGGTTTCCAAGGTGCGCTAGCGCACATCGGCGCGGTTTATCGGACGTCCTTCAACCCTTTGATATCAAGGGACTTCCAAAAATGATCCATATCAAGAGTGGTACAACCTGCGCAAGCATCAGCCCGCAAGGCGCCGAGATTATGGCCTGGAGCGTCGACGGGCGTCCTTTACTTTGGGAGGCCAAACCGGACGTCTGGCCGGAGACGGCGCCGTTGCTCTTTCCGGTCGTCGGATGGACGCGCAACGGCGAGGTGCGCGTTGATGGGGAAACTTATCCGCTCGCGCTTCACGGCTTCGCCCGCCATCGCGCGTTTCGCTTAGCCGTGCAGGAGGCCGACCGGGTTCAATTCGGACTGACGAGCGACGCGGCCACGCGCGCGCTTTATCCATTCGATTTTCGCTTCGCCGTGGATTACGCCGCCGGGGATAGCTCGCTCTCCACGACGATCACGGTCACCAATACAGGCGATCGGCCGATGCCTTACGCATGTGGGCTGCATCCGGGTTTCCGCTGGCCCTTCACGGGGGGAGAGCCGGAGGATTACCGGCTCGTCTTTGCCGAGCCTGAAAATCCCGTGGTGCCGAAGATCGCAGCGGGAGGCCTGATTGCTCGCGAGACCCGGCGGCTGCCCATGCAGGGCCCGGTGCTGCCGCTGGCCGCGGCGCTTTTCTCGAACGACGCGCTCTGCTTCCTTGAGGCAAAGAGCAAGAGCGTCCGGTTTGAGGCACCAGATGGCGCGGCGATCGAGGTCGAAAGCGAGGACTTTCCGCACTTCGGCATCTGGTGCCGGCCAGGGAATGGCTACCTGTGTATCGAGCAATGGACGGGATTCAGCGACCCCGAGGATTTCGCCGGCGATCTCTTCGCCAAACTCTCGATGCGCGTCCTTGCGCCCGGCGCCAGTGCGCGCCATGCGGCCCATTATCGCTATAAAGCCGCACCCTGATCGCGGTTCGTATAACTTGGCAGCCGCGCAGAAACCTGACAGATAAGCGGAAATTCTATTGAGGGAGACGCTTTAAAATGGCTTTGGCGACGGACGCAGCGGCTTTTGAGACGGATTTCTTACGGCCTTCGGGCGAGAAGGCGCTGCTGATAGATGGGAAGATTGCCTCCGAAATCGTGCTGGCCGAAGTCGCGGCGGCGACCGCGGCGCGGGGCGGCGCCAAGATTCAGCCCGGTCTGGCCGTCGTTCTCGTCGGCGAAAATCCGGCAAGTCAGGTCTATGTCCGCTCAAAGGGCAAGGCGGCCAAAACCGTCGGCTTCCATTCCGTCCAGCACGATCTGCCCACCACGACCAGCGAAGAGGACTTGCTGGCGCTCGTCGATCGCCTGAATGCCGACCCGAAAATCCACGGCATTCTGATCCAATTGCCGCTGCCGCCGTCCATCAATGCGACGCGGGTGCTCGAACGCGTGTCGCCGCTCAAGGACGTGGACGGGTTTCATCCCTTCAACGCCGGTCTGCTATCGATCGGCGACCTTGAACGCGCGCTCGTGCCGTGCACCCCGGCGGGCTCCATGGTTCTGCTTGAACGGGCGGCGAAGGCGCTTGGCGTCAGCATCGCCGGCGCCGATGCCGTCGTCGTCGGCCGGTCCAACATCGTCGGCAAACCGATGGCGCAATTGCTGCTCTCGCAAAATGCGACGGTGACCATCGCCCATTCGCGCAGCCGCGATCTGCCGGCGATCGTCGGACGCGCCGATATTGTCGTTGCCGCGGTCGGGCGTCCCGAAATGGTACTCGGCGAATGGATCAAACCCGGCGCGATCGTCATCGACGTCGGCATCAACCGCGTTCCCGCTGAAGGGGTCGATGCGCAGGGCAAGCCCAAATCGCGCCTTGTCGGCGATGTCGCCTTTAAATCGTCGCTGTCGCGCGCGGGCGCCATTACGCCGGTTCCTGGCGGCGTCGGGCCGATGACGATCGCCATGCTCATGTCGAACACCCTGCGGGCAGCCAATCTGGCTGCGGAGTAAGATTAAGCTGCGAAATCCGCGGGCTTTGGCGTTGCAGACCTATCGCCGAAGTCCGCGCGGACTAAAGATGACGCCGGCCGTTTTGGGCGTCGGGGACCCAGATAATGCAGACCCTTGCCCGCGTTCCATTTTTTAAAGATTTGACGGATCTGGACTTCGATCGTTTCGATCGCCGCTGCTCCTGGCGGCGGTACGATGAAGGCGAAGTCGTCATCGATTATGAGGACGAAACGTCGGACGTCTATTTCATCATCGCCGGCGAGGTGCGGATTCTGATCCGCACTCAAGCGGGCAAGGAAGTGATCCTGGCGGAAATGCGCGCCGGCCAATTCTTCGGCGAACTTTCGGCTATCGACAGCACGAAGCGGTCGGCCAACGTCACCGCTCTGACGCGTGCCGAACTCTGCATCATGCCGGCGGCTGTTTTTCGCGAAGTCATTTTCGCGTCGCCGACGGTTTGCGATCGCGTCTTGCATCTTTTGACGGCGCGTGTGCGCGAGCTTAACGCGCGGCTCACCGAACATTCGATCTTCGATCTAAAGCATCGGCTTTATTCCGAACTCTTGCGCATGGCCGGTCCGCGGCCGGGCAAGCCGGGAGAGCGCTCCGTCACGCCACCGCCGTTTCATCATGTGCTCGCGGCGCGGATCGGCTGCCGGCGCGAGCAGGTGACGCGCGAACTTTCGACAATGGCGCAGGAGGGTTTGCTCGAAAAGACGCGTGGCGCCCTGGTTCTTTCCAAACCGCAAGTCCTGGAAGCGCGCCTTGCCGAGGCCTTGCGCGAGGATCGCTGATCATTCCTCCGCGGGGGGCGCAGGCATCGTCATTTCAGGAAGCACATCGTTTGGGTGAGCCGGCTTTGGCGGCGCATCGACCGCGGCCCGCCGGTAGAGACTGGGGCTCGACCAGGGGCCCTTGAGTTCGAACCATATGGGCGATGTCTGCGTCCGTTTCGCGGCTGTCTCGGTAACCTGAGCGAGGGACGAAATATCGAGCTGGCGATGGCCCACATCGATCGTGCCCATTGTGCCGATTTGCAAATTGGCGCCCGTGATTTTTCCGCTATCGATCGTCGCGACACCATGCGCGAGCGTCAGATCAAATGCGAGATGATCGAAGCTCGTCGTGCCCTTCACGACGGCGATCTTATCGCCCGGCTTGCGGCTATCCGCGCCTGCGAGCGTTGGGACAAGATCGATCCCGGCGATCGCGCCGTTGTTTGCCGAAAAGGCGGCCTGGCCACTGAGCGACCGGGCGAGCGCGTCAACACTGGCGCCCGAGCCATCAAGCTCCACCAGCGCGTTCAGCGATCCGGATAGCGGCCGTTGACCGCCGAAAACCATTGGCTGAACGTCGATCCCATTACCGCTGCCGCTGACGTGCAGGCTGAAAACACGGTCCTTTTCGGAAAGCGCAAAGCGACCTTTGATGAGTCCGCTGTTCGACGTGGCTTCGGCGAGGGCGAGGTCGATGAGGCCGGGCTTGGTCAAAAGCGAAAGCGCCGCATTCTCGACCTCCAGATCATAGAGGCGCAGCCGCGCCGCCGATACCCGAAGGTCAAGATCGGCGAGGCTGAGCGTCCCTAGCTCAAACGGCGTGCCATCGCCGAGTCCATCGGGTAACGCGGTGTCGGGCTGTCCGATCAAGAAGGGCGTAACGTCGAGGAAATCGCTCGCCAGCGTGCCCGAAAAATGCGGTGTGTGGGCGATGTCGCGTATTTCGAGATTTCCCTCGTAGTCGTTTCCGTCGAGATGGAGAGCTAGGTTCGTGAAAGCCGCGTCGCCGTTTGCAAAATCCACGTCGCACGACACATCGAGATTGGCGAATGTTCCGTGTTTCGAGAACGAATAACCGATCGTCTCGGCCAATTTGCGAAGCGAAGGCGCCGTCGCGGAAATCGAGCCGTTATATTGCAGTCTCGTCCCACCCGCGAAGCGCCCGGATGACCAAAGGGTCAAGATCGGCGATTTCAGTTGAAGGATTCCCGCGGATTCGCCGCCGCGCAAAATATCGAGCGGTGTTTCGAGCCAGCCTTGCAAACGCACCGGCATGCCGCGGAAATTGACCTGTCCGTTAAAATCGGCCGAAGCGCTAAGACGCGGCCAGTCGGCGTACATGTTGATCGTATCGAGGGAAATACCCGAGGCGTTGTTTTTGGTCTTGATGAAAGCCTCGCCCTCGACAATGGAGAGCTTGCCGAGCGGAGCTTGCAAATGCGTATTGTCGGTGCTGGTCGCGCGGATCGCCTGCTGAACGAGTCCACCTTCGCTGACCGGAGCGCGGCTGAAATCGATTTTGAGCTTGGGCCGATAAAGGACTGCGTGTCCGATCTCAAAGCGGCCGACGAGAAGCGGCAATAATCGAAGATAGCCGACGACCTCAGGTGCTTCGAGGTCTATCGCCGCAGATCGGTCGGCGACGTGAAGGGCATGGATGACGATCCGCGGCTGTAGAAAAAAGCGAAGCTGCGTGGACCCATTGATCTGTGCCGAAAAACCGGTCGAACGCTGGATTTGTGCGACGACCTGTTGGCGCAAGAGATTTTGCGGCAGCACTTGCTCAATCAGCAGCAATACCGCGGCGACGGCCAGCAACGCCGCCGCAACGACGAGCGCAAGCTTTCCCGAGCCTTTTTGTGGCCAGTGCCTTGCCCACGTGCCGGAAGCAATTTCGATCATGGACGAACTGGGGCTCACAGATCAGCGAAGCTGCGCAGGCAGGTCTTGGGATGTTCAGAATAGGACAAAACGCGGTCGGCGTAGATGGTTCGAGCTATAATTCGGCATTTAGTCTTAAGCGCCTCGAATCCATCATCTTTATGATCACCGGTTGCGATCGTCGACCCGCCAAATTTCCGCAACGCTCAAAAGGAATAGGCACGCAGATAGACGATCCTGGGCCTGCTTCGGATTTGGTAGGCCACGTTTATTTCGCTCTAAGCCATTGAGATTTAAGCGTTTAAAAAACAGATGCATTGCAGACACAGCCGCTGAGATTACGCCGGCTGGACCAACTCTTGCGGGTAATTCCCCTTGCTGGAGCCCCGCGGCCCTTTAGAGTTATCGAGCGGGTGTAAAAGTCCAATCGGCTGGATCGGACATTGGTAAGCGTCGGGGGCACTGCTGTGCGAAGGGTCCTTACGGGTCTGGCGGTGGTTGGTTTGTGCGCGGGCCTCGGCTTCGCCGCGCAGGCTGATGGTGGCCAGCCCGATCGCCGCGCGCTTGCCGCCGTTCAGGCACAGCTTTTGGCGCGGGCGCTGCACGAACCCACGAATTTTGACCTGACGTTCGAATATGTCCGCGTCTCGGCGGCACTTGGCGATTATGAAGGTGCGATCGGCGCCTTGGAGCGGCTGTTGGCTTTCGCGCCGAATTTGTCGCGGGCGAATTTCGAACTCGCGACGCTTTATTTTCGGCTCGGCTCCTACGACAACGCCGTCCATTACTTCAAAGCCGCGGCTGCCGCGCCGGATCTCGACCCGCAATTGCGGGCGCGGTTGACGGCCTATCTGCCAGAGGCAGAGAAGCAGCTCTCGCCGGTGCGCTGGAGCGGCTTTTTGCAGACCGGTTTCGGCTATCAAACGAATGTTGCCGCTCTGCCTGAGTCAGGCTTTATCAGCATCTTTGGACAAAACGCGCCGCCCGGCTCGAACGTCGCGCAGAAGAGCGACGGCGAGGCGTTTGGACTTGCCAAGATCAGCAATATTTACGATTTCGAAAACCAGCGCGGCGACAGGATCGAAACCAATTTCATCGGTTACGGCACCGGCCAATTTTCGCTGCATCAATTCGATCTTGGCTACATGGAAGCGAGCATCGGGCCCCGGCTGGCACTCGATCCGGTCAACTGGCCGGGCGTGACGATCAAGCCTTATGCCATCGGCGATGTTTCATGGGTCGGTGGCACATCTTATCTGAACTCCGGCGGCGCCGGCGTTTCGCTTGGCTTCGACACGGCGCGGGACTGGTCCGTTTCACCGGATTTCGAGTGGCGCCACGTTTCGGTCAATAATCCGGGTCCGATCCAGATAACAGCGCTGGGTACCGGCGATTATCTGTCCTTCTCGGTCGACGGCATCTACCGGTTCACCGATCTCATCAATGTTCAGGTCCAGCCGATCTATGCGCGCGCGAATGCTCAGAACGATTGGCAGAGCTTCAATCAGGGCGGCTTCAAAGCGGGCCTGAATGTGGAATTCAATCCGCCGTTTCCGCTCATCCCGCTGCAATGGACGATCATGCCCTATGTCAGCGCGCTTTGGGACAGATTCGACGCGCCGGACCCGGCCGTCAATGCCAATATCCGGCGGTGCGATTTCACATATTACGGTGGCGTGATGCTCGATATGCCAATCACGGCGAGCTTCGGCGTGTCGGGAACGGTGCAGTACGCGCGCACGAATTCGGATTTGCAGAACTTCACCAATGATGACGTGACGCTCCTTTTTGGGCCAACAGCGCGTTTCTGAGGCGAGAAGCGGATGAGCGAGACATTCAAACGGCTGGCTTTGCGTACGACGGGACTGGCGCCCGCCGCGGCACTGGCGCTGGCGTTATCGCTTTCCGAAGCCTCGTCGCAAGTTGTCGGCAATGTTGGCGCGGTTAACCCGCTCTCGCAGGGTACGCCGCCCGGCGAGAAGACGCGCAACCTTGTGCTCGGCGCGCGCGTCATCGTCAACGAGCTCATCCATACATCGGATGTAGGTTCGGCCAACATTACCTTCCTCGATCGTACGACCATGTCGATCGGCCGCAATTCGACGCTGATCATCGACAAATATGTCTACGATCCAGCGACCGGGAAGGGCGTGTTGACTGCGACGATGACGCAGGGCGTTCTGCGCTTCATCGGCGGCCAGATCAGCCATAGCACGGGCGTGAAGGTGTTGACGCCGGTCGCGACGATCGGTGTACGCGGTGGCATGATGACCGTGAGTGTCGGCGCCGACGGCGTTTCGGTCATGTCCCACTACGGCCATATCGATGTCGCCAACGGGCGCAACCATCAGCTTATATTGCGCTCCGGCTTTACCGTGCATGTCCACGGCCACAACGATTATATCGCTGCGCCCGGGCGCACGTCGTTGGCGGCGCTCGACAACGAATATCGGCACCTATCGGGCGGCCAAACCCATCGTCATTATCATTATCAATACAGTTCGCTTTCGAATGGCACGGCAGCGCAATATGGGCTTGCCAACGCGCCGTTGCCGAACGATCCGGATTCCATGCCGGGTCTCGACACGGTTGGTATAGTCAACCTTGGTCAGGACTTCGTCGGGAACCGTTCGCAGCAGCAGCAGTGGAATGGGGCGAACGCGCACCTTCACATGGCCGCACAGCCCGCACCCCCGTCGCCGCCACCTCCACCTCCACCGCCGCCACCTCCACCGCCGCCGCCACCTCCGCCCCCACCACCACCGCCGCCCTCTAGCGGCGGTGAGCAGCGATAATTGAGGATGAGTTTACAGAAAGCGGCGACGGGTCAGATTTTCGAGCCGCTCGCGGGCAAATCCAGCTGGCTTTGAAGTGCGTTCGCCAGATCGTCGATCTGGAAGGGCTTTTGCAGGACCGGCCGGTCGGCATGATTTTCCGGCACGCCCTTCTGCCCGTAGCCTGTTGTGAAGATGAAGGGACAACCGCGCGCGGCTAAAAGATCGGCAACCGGATCGATCTTCTCTGTGCCGACATTGACGTCGAGCAGGGCAATATCGACCTCTGCGCCCGCAAGGTAGTTTTGCGCCTCGGCGACTTGCGGGAAAGACGCGCTGACACCGAAGCCGAGTTCTTCCAGCATGTCGTCAATGAGCATCGCAATGAATGGCTCATCCTCGACAACGAGAATGCGGGGCTTCAATGGGCTGCCGTTATTATTCGTTGGTTCGTTTGCCACGCCGCACGTTTCAAATTTTGAGATCAGCAATGCTTAGGAAATCTCGCGTGGAGCGTCAAATGCCGCCGCCGCTGGGCCTTTGGCGCGATCGACAAGAGCGCGCTGATAAAGTGCAATCAGGGCATCTAGATGCTGGTCAAGCGTCAGCGGAGCCGCCCAATAGAGATCGTAAGCCGCGCGCGACATCTCCCGCGCGACGGAATCGTCCGAAAGCTTGGTGAGCGCGTCGGCTAGGCTGTCCGGATCGGCGGATTTGAACCAAAGGCCGTTCATCCCATCGTTAACCGCTTCGCGTCCGGCGCAGACATCGCTGACAATCACCGGCGTCCCGAGAGCGAGAGATTCAAGGACGGTGAGCGGCTGACCTTCATACCAGACTGAGGGAAAGACCAGCGCGCGCGCGGCGCGCATGAGGGTCTTCACCTCTTGCGGCGATTTCCAGCCAAGAACGACGGCTTCGGGATGGGACGATTTCAATTCGGCTGCGGCTGGCCCGTCCCCGACGAAGATTGCCGTTTTACCGGCGCGGCGCGCCGCCTCGGCGAATATTCCGGCGCCTTTTTCCGCCGAAATGCGCCCGACGAAAATAAAGTTTCCGAGCGGCGCGTCCGGCTTTTGCCCCAAAGGCGCGACATCGATCGGATTGCCGATGTAGTGATATTGCACGCTCTTGGGCAGATAGGGCTGGAGCACGTCGCGCTGCAATCGGCTGATCGCGATGACATGATCGAGGCTTGAGAGCATCCCGCTCTGCTGCATCAGCAGATGACGGCCGACGCGCATGAGCTTGCGGGCGTAAGTGCGCGAGTCGCAATTGTGCGTGACGCAGGCGACCGACATCGGTTCGCGGTGACACGGCTTTGCGACGGGGTAATCGTAAAAGCCGCCGTTGGGGCAGGCGAGATAATATTCGTGCATCGTGAACACGCGCGGCATTTGTGCGCGTTTCAAAACCGGCCCGATCGAGGGCGAAAGCGCCTTCGCCCAGGCGTGAACATGCACGATGGTCGTCCGCGGATCGCACGCATTCAAAACCTCACTCAATTTGTGCGCCGCGGCGACGTTCCAGAGCCATTGCACGCCAAATTGCGTCAACGATTGCGCAGATGTGACGTCAGGTTGATCAAGGACGATTGTTTCAACATTGGCGGCCGCAAGGCCGGGATCGACGGGGCCAACCGCAGCGAAATAGACGACATGATGGCCGCGGGCGGCGAGACCTTTCGCGGTTTCGATCGACACTTTGGCCTGGCCGCCGTTCACATGGGCGTGGTCGGCGACGATAACGATCTTCATGCTGCGTCCGTCCGCGCGGCGTAAAGTGCGAGCAGGCTCCGCGCGTGAGCCGCAGGCGAAGGCGGGTCAGCCCAATAATGTTGATAAGCAGCCTTGCCCATCTCGCGCGCCAGATCGTCATCCTGCAATCGCTCGAATGCACCGGCAAGCGCTGCGACCGTCGGTGGTACGACAAAGCCCGTTTCGGCGGTCACTCGTTCAGACGCACCGCAACGATCGGAGGCAATCGCGGGGAGGCCATTGGCCTGGGCTTCGCGGACCGTCATCGGGCCGGTCTCATACCAGAGCGACGGCGCGACGATGGCGCGCACGCGCTCTTGCAGGAGCGCGTCCACCGCATCGGAGGGAAGCCAGCCCGTGATCTCTGCTTTGGGGCAGGCGGCCCGGATATCTGCTTCGCTGGGGCCTTCACCGATAAACATGATAGGCGCGTTGGCCAGCGCGGCGGCCTGCGCTGCGAGAAGCGCACCTTTCTCCGGCGTCAGGCGGCCAATGAAGGCGAAGCTTTTCCCGGCCATATCCTCATTGGGCTGTGGCAGCTTATCGATCGCGATTGGGTTATCGATCCGATGATGGCGCCAGTTCTTGGGGAGCAACGGCGTCAGCGTTCGCTGGCCGCGATCCGACACATGAATAATGTCGACGGCATCCGTGCTGAAATTGCGCTCCATTGCAGCCGTACGCAGAATCCGGATGGTCTTGTGCAAATAGGATTTCGGATCGCAACTTGCGGCAATGCAGGACGTCGACATTGGCCGCAATTCGCACGGTGCTTTGCGATCGAAACGAAACAGGACGCCAATGGGGCACGCCAGAAAATAATCGTGTGCGGTTATAAACAGCGGAAGTTTGGCTGCTGTCAGGACTGGAAAGATCGCGGGCGACAGCGCCCGCGTCCATTGGTGCAGATGAAGTACGGTGTCACGTGCACCGGCATAGGGCGCCAAAGCCTGGTGCAATTTCTGAGCTGCCGCTACATTCCAGATACCGGCAATGGCACCTTTTACGGCGCCTAACGACCAGACGTCGTGAAGGTGTAAGCAAACCGCTTCGATCGCTGGATGCTTGAGTTGGGGGTCGGTCGCCTCTGTTGCGTGAATGAAGGTCACGCGCGCGCCGGCTTCGGCAAGGGCACGCGCCGATTCGACAGCAACCCGTTGCGCACCGCCGGTCAACTCAGCAAAATCGGCAATGACGATCGCGTGCATGGCGCCTGCGGTTTCAAATGGACCTTTGAGGGGCGTCAGTCAAAATGCCTGCCGCGGAGACTAGCCAGCCAAGGATGGTCAGCGTGCCGCCTATGGGGGCCGCGATAACGAAGGGACTTTGCGGCAGAAAGACATGGCTCGTCAGTTCACCGCCGAACAGCAGGGCGCCGACAATCAGCATCCCGATGCCGACGAGAAGTACACGGCTCGTACCGGCGCCGGCCCCTGCGAGTGCGCTCAGCGCGATAGCCGCTGTGGCATTGACGATCAAAAAGTCCGAAGCGGTCTTCAGCAACGGGTTTGGAATGGAATGAGCTGCCGCGGCAGCTTCGATGACACCAGCAGCGCCCAGCAATGCCGCGACGGCAGCAAGAATTCTCGTCACTTTAGCCATAGCTCTCACGCGCTTTCATCTGTGCGGGTTGCACTGTAGCGATACGATCCCGCTGGCGGTATCGCAATCGCGCGGCCTCGAAGCCCCATATCATTCCAAAAAGCAGATATATCTGCCGCCAGTGATCGATATCGATCTGGAAGCCTTGCAGCAAACCGACCAACAACGTCGGCCAGACAACCTGCGCCAGGCGTTGAACCGGCGAGCGCTGGAACATAAGACGAAAGCCGATGAATGACGTCAGGATAACGATGACGATCCAGGTAAGCCCGCCAAGCCAGCCGTCGTTGGCAAAGGCGCCGATGTAAGAATTATGGGGTTCAATTCCGAAATAGTCGCGAAACCGTAGCGGCCCAAAACCCCAGGGCAGGTCGAGCAGCATGGGAAGCGCATGCGCCTGGTTGCCGAACCGGCCTGTCGGTCCTTCGTCATATTCGTGGGCGCCGATACGCATGAGGAAGAACTGACGGACGTTGTCCTGCGAAAGGATAATGAAGAAGATCAGCGCTGCCAGGGCCGCGAAAGCGAAGGCTGTGAACAGGATGCGCCGTCGTGTGGCGCGATCGTCCACGGTCGCGAAGATCGTAATGCACATGAGCGTAAGGCAAGCGATAGACGAGCCCCAGGAGCCGCGCGAATACGAAATAAATGTGCCGATCAGAAGGAGCGCCAACGGCAGTACGAGCGCCAGCCTCAATGCGCTTCGCCCAAGCAGGAGCCGGTGAAGCAAATAGGCTTGCCCAAGGATCAGGTAGGTCCCGAATACATTCGGGTCCTTGAAGGTTCCGGAAACGCGACCTTCGACCGTGATCAGTTTTAAGCCCAGGCCGGCGATATTGAAATAGCTCAAAATACTGACGAACGCCGAGAACACCGCGCCCGCCGTGAAAGCCAAAAAGCAGATCTCCGCGCGGACCGCCGTGCGCTCGCCAAAATAGAACGTGAAGCAAATCGTCGTGATGATGAGGTAAAGCGATTGGAATTGGAAAATCCGCGCGTCGCCATCCTCCCAATAGGGGACCAGGGCAATGAAACCGCACATCAGGAAGGTAAGCCAAAGTGCAGAAATCAGACATTGCACCGCACTGATTTTGAAGCCGCCAATGATAAACATCGGGACCGCGATAAGGGCGACGAAGTCATAGGGCGACGGTTCGACGAAAGACACGCAGCCTGCGAAAATGAAGACGGCGAAAACCCCATTAACCAAATTCTGGTAGGTTATGAGTTTACCTCGCGCGGCCTTGACGGATGTGAATGTCATGGGTTCGCGCCTTCGGCTTCAACTTCGAGCGGCTGACGCATGAGCAGACGTGGGCCCGCGTGACATTTTTGTGTTGTGACGACCGTGAAATAGAGGAAGGCCCTATCGCCAAAATTGTCGAAATTCCGGCCCGTCGCATCTTCGCTGAGGATCGAGGGATAGGCCACGACGTTGTCCGTCGTGCAGAAATTAGCGGAAAATGTCGGCCCCGCGCGCAGCAGCTTCGGTAAGCTCCAATGCAAGAGGTCTTTCGACGTCGCGTAATAGATTCCCTCGACGGGAAAAAGGTTCTGATCGGCTTCCGCAACGAAAACGGCAATCCAGGTGTTGCTTTTCCGGTCCCGCACGACCGCGCCGAGCGGATCAACGAACGGCGCAATTGGGGCGCAAGCTTTTATCTTGATCGCGGATTGGCGATACGGATCGACATAGCGGATATTGAACGCGTGTCCGTCATAGGCCCGCCACGATGCCGAATTTTGTGGCGTCGCCGAGCGAAACAGACAGGCGCCGAATTGCTGGCCATCCCAGCCGGTGGTCGCGGCGAAAAAATATTCATAACGGCCGTCTGAAAATATGTTCGACGGATTGAAGAAGCCGCGATGGCGTCCCTGGCCGACATTTTGCGTGAAGGGGGCAGCCGCGACGACGAGAGGCGAAGCGCGGGTGAAGTTTTCGCCGCTGTCGGTGGAGCGATAGGCAAGCACCGTGTTGTACCAGCAGCCGAGGGCATCTTGAACACTGCAGCGGCCGAAGTCGTCGGCGTGATATTCATGATGGATAAGGGCATCGACATTTCGCCCGTCGTCCGTCCATGTTCCGCTGATGAAATTGGCGTCGTTGTAATGCGCCGGATTTGGATCACCGCCGCTTTCGAGCACGATGTGGCAGTCGAGTTTGAGATGTGACAAATCCGGCCCACGCAGGGCTCGATTGGTTGAGTGAAGCGCAAAGAAAACGATCTGGCCGGTACTGTCGCGAAAAGCGCGCGGGCTGATATCCGGCATGACATCCTGCGGATCGCAACTTTCCCGCGTCATGTCGAACATGACTTCGGGCTTGCCGGTGAGTTTGAGATCGAGCTGCGGCAGGCTGGCGCCGGTCGCGGGCTCAATGGCCAAACGCAGGGCCAGCAGAAGAGCGACGACGAATACCGCATTCGGGATGCGGCAGCGGGCACGCTCAATAGACATTTTTGTTTTTCATGAGCGCGAACGGTGTCGCGAGCAGAATATAAATATCAAGAAGAATAGACCAGTTCTCGATGTAGTAGAGATCGCACTCCACGCGGCCCTGGAGTTTTTCGGGCGTATCCGTTTCGCCGCGCCAGCCGTGGATTTGCGCCCAGCCGGTGATGCCGGGGCTTACGCGATGGCGTGCGAAATAGCCATCGACCACTTCGTCATATTGGCGCTCGGCCGCTTTGGCGTGCAGCGCGTGCGGCCGCGGGCCAACGAGCGAGAGATTGCCCTTGAAGACGACATTGAGAAGCTGGGGCAGTTCGTCGAGGGACGTTTTGCGGATGAAGCGGCCGACGCGCGTCACACGCGGATCGTCTTTCGTGACGAGCTTCGAGGCGCTGAAGTCAAGCGTGTCGGTCCGCATCGACCGGAACTTGAAGACTTCGACGATTTCATTGTTGAAGCCATAGCGCTTCTGACGAAACAGCGCCGGCCCCTTGGAATCGAGTTTTACCGCCAGCGCGACGAGCGCCATCACCGGTGCAAGCAGGATGAGGCAGAGGGTGCCGACGATTTTGTCGAAAGAATATTTGAGGATGACGTCCCACCCGGCAATGGGCTTGTCGAATATATCGATCAGCGGAACGCTGCCGATGTAGGAATAGGAATGCGGCCGGAAGTGCAGCTTGTTCATGTGCGCCGCGAGCCGGATATCGATCGGCAATACCCAGAGCTTGCGAAGCATCTGAAGAATCCGCTGCTCTGCGGTGATCGGCAACGCGAAGATGATCAGATCGATGCGAGTGCGTCGGCTGAAGGCGAGGAGGTCATCCACCGTGCCAAGTTTCGGGAAGCCGGCGACGACGGAGGGTGAACGCTCATCCGTGCGGTCATCGAAAATGCCAAGAATTTGCAGATCGGGCTGCGGCTGCACCGCCAGTTGGTTGAGGAGAATATCGGCCGCGTCACCGCCGCCCACCAGGACGGTCCGGCGAGCAAGACGGCCGGTCCGGATCAGCTGATCGACGAGCAGCGCCAGCAAGGCGCGCTCGCTGCCGAGCGCGACAAGGCTGCCGCCATACCAGGCAAGCATGAAAACGCGGGAAAAAACTTCATCGAGCTTGAGAAAGAAAATAAACGCCAGAGCCGCAGCAAAGGTGATCGTGACGGCGGCGGCGATGCGCAGACTATCGGCGGGAAATTGGCGGAACGCGCTGATCTTGTAAAGCTCGGCGCTTTGCATGGCGAGCACCGTGGCCGCGGCGACGAGCGGTATGCCGACGAGATAGGGCTCCGCATAACCATGTGCGCGCGCCAGATACACAAAATGGATGGTAAACCCGGCCGCAGCGATCAGGAGAAACTCGACAACGCGGACGAGACCTTCGAGCACAACGCGCGAAATGCTGGACGGGCTTGCACCGGCCTGCATGGCGCGCCCCGCCGCGGCAAGTTTTTCCTCGGTCATACCGATATTGTTCGCCGCCTCATCGCTTTGAGGAGCAGCTACTTTTTGCAGATCGGGGAGCGAAGATTTCGCCATTACGCAATCTCACGAAGAACGAAGAGCGATGGACTTGATTGCGGCGCCTTGGCTACGCCGTGCCGCCATCGCGTCGGCGTATCCGGCGAGAACGGCGTCGGCCATGTCGCTGATCTTGAATTTGGTCTTTACAAAACTGGCGAGCGATCGGCTTTCGGTGTGCATATCGGCGGCAGGGCGCGCGAGCATTTTTTGCAATGTCTCGGCCAACAACTGCGGCTCATCAGGCGCTATCAGGCGGTCGCGAAACGGGCCAAAGATTTCGCTGACACCGCCGACATCCGTGGCAACAATCGGCATTTCTGCGGCCGCGGCTTCGAGCACGATATAGGGCAGAGATTCTGCGCGGCTGGGGACGACGAGCACGTGTCCCAAAGTAAACCCCATGCGAGCTGGAAGCAGACCGGCGAAGGTCACCTGTGCCTCGACACCGCGGGATCGCGCGTGCTCGCTGAGCTTGCTTTCATCCGGGCCGGTGCCGACAAGCACGAGACGCGGGCGTATCTCACCCTGCGAGAGCAGGGCGAGCGCGTCGATGAGCGTGTCGATTCCTTTTGCGGCCCGTAATTCGCCGACGTAAACAAATTCGGCGGCATCCGTCTGTGATTTGACCGGCAAGAATTCGTTCGGACTGAGTCCGTTGTAGACGATCCGCGTGAGTTTGGTCGTCGGGCCGACACGGCGGCGAAATTGCTGTGCGATATAGGCGCTTTCGAAAAGGAAGACGTCAGTCCCCGCGACGAGCAGCCGCTCTGCCATCATGTAGCTGCGCTCGACAAACGGGCCTCCGCGGTAATTGAAGCTGCCGCCGTGAGGCGTATAGGCGCGGATCGTTTTCCCTTTGGTCGGTAAAAGGGCAGGCAACCGCGCGTAGGCGCCGCCCTTGGAACCATGGCCGTGAATGACATCCACATCCAATCGGTCGGCATGACGTGCGACGCGCGCGGCCGCGACCGCGTCTAGGACGTGCGCGGGCCGGTGCATCGGAATACGGCAAAGGCCAAGCTCGAGGGACGGTGCGAGTTCGCCGAGCACTTCATCCGCGCGCGAACCGCCCGTCAGCGAATCTGCAATGAGGCCAACAGCGTGTCCGCGTGCAACCTGTTCTCGGGCGAGATCGACGACGTGACGAAAAAGGCCGCCCGTCGGTGCGCGGAAAACATGCAGAATGCGCAGCTTTCGCTCGGGCACCGTTTGCTGCATCGGCATGGGGGACGCCTTTTTAGAAATATCGCTCGCGCACGACGACCGTGTCACCGGGTTTGATCATATGAAGAATCGGAACCGACGCGGTGAGCGGATGCCCGTCTATGGTGCGCGTGATATCGACTGTATCTTTATAGGCCCGTGGGGTGAAGCCGCCGGCGATCGCGACGGCCGTTTCTGCTGTCATACCGTTAACATAGGGATATTGGCCGGGCGTCGTGACTTCGCCCAAAACGAAGAAAGGCCTGTAGGCTTCGACCTCTGCCGAAACATGCGGGTCGCGAATAAAGCCGTCCCGCAGCCGCGCTTCGATTTTGCGCGCGAGCGACGCGGAGGTTTCCCCCGCAGCTGCAACCGTCCCGATCAATGGCATTGAAATATGACCAGCACCATCAACGGCATAGGAGTTGCTCAAGCTGTCCTGGCCGAACACAATGATGCGAAGACGATCGCCGCTCCCCAGCGTATAGGGTGCATTGGGGTCAGTATCCAGAGCAGCCGAATAAGTTGTCGCCGCGCAGGCGCCAAGCACAAGACACAGGACAAGGAGACATACCGAGACAAAGAAGCGCCGCATGTCGGGGGCCACCACCTGGAGATTCCATAAAAACCGTAGGTTCGTGTGAGCTTTCGTACTTTATTAGGGTTAACAAAGCTTAACTCTCGGGCGGCGTTTTCTTCGTGACATTAACAGTGTTTCAACCATAACCGAGCTTCATACTGAATGCGGAACGCCCATGCGCACCCGGTTTGGCGTCGCGATCGCGGTCTTCGGAGCAGCGGATGAAAGAGGCATACGAGCCGGACGTGGTGGTCGACGACGCGTCGCATGATGTGGCGCTCAGCGCGCTCGGCTCCGCGCTCTACGCCCGCAAATATTGGGTTCTGGTCCCAACGCTCCTGGCGTTTCTTCTCGCGCTTGCCTACGTCACCGTCGCCAGGCCGCGATATACCGCCGACACGCAGGTTCTGCTCGAAAATCAGGAAAGTTTTCTCACGCGCGCTCAGCGTAGCGAGGGGACCGAAATTCCGCCGACCATCGACGATAACTGGGTCGGCAGTCAGGTTTCGCTGATTACGTCGCGCGACGTGGCGCGCGAGGTCGTTCAAAGGCTGGGCCTCGTCGGCAATCCCGATCTCGATCCATCGTCGAAGGGGCTCAATGCAATCCAACGCGCGCTGGTTCTTTTCGGCCTGGCGCGCAATCCGATACGCACTTCGCCGGAAGACCGCGTCATTGATACGTTCCTGCAAAGGCTGGCAGTTTATTCACCTCCCAAAACACAGGTCGTGATGATCGACTTCTGGTCGCACGATCCGGAGCTTGCGGCGCGCGTAGCGAACGAGGTTGCCACCGTCTATCTCGACCGGCAATCGGACGCCAAGCGCGATGTCGCAAAAAATGCGGCGGACGCGCTCGCAGCCCAGATCAGCGACCTCAATAACAAGTTGTTGAACGCGTCCGATGAGGTCGAACGCTACCGCGCGAGTTCTGGTTTGCTTGCCGGCAATAATAATATGACGATCACCGGCCAGCAGCTCGTGGATCTCAATACGGATCTATCGCACGCGCGGACGCAGCAGGCCGACAGCCAGGCGAGGGCGACGCTGATCCGGCAGTTGCTGCGCCAGAATCGGGTTTCCGAAATCGCTGATGTCGCTAACAATGATCTGATACGGCGCATCGCCGAGCAGCGCGTGACGGCAAACGCCCAGTTCGCCCTCGAGTCCGGTACGCTTCTGCCGCAGCATCCACGCATTCGCGAATTGAAGGCCGAGATCGAAGATCTCGATTCGCAATTGCGGCTGGCGGCTGACAACATCGCCATCGGGCTGGAGAATGATTTCAAGATTGCCGCGTCGCGCGTCGCGAACATCGAAGTGGCGATCGATCAGCAAAAGCAGGCGGTGACGACGGCCAACGCGAATAGCGTGCATCTGCGCGCGCTTGAGCAGATCGAGCAAGCCTATCGTAGCCAGCTCGACAGCGCGACGACGAAATATCAGGAAGCGTTGTCACGCCAATCGAGCGCGACGCCGGCGGATGCACGCGTCATCGCGGTGGCGACGGCGCCGGATCAGCCGTCATTCCCGAAGAAGCCGCAAGTCGTCGGTCTTGCGACCCTTGCGGCGCTTATTCTGTCTCTCGGTGTTGTCGTCGGGCGCGAGCTTTTGGCAGATCGCCCCTTACCGGATGCAACGCGCGACGAGGTGCCGGTGATGCCGGTGCGCGTGATGGAGGAGAAACGTCGTCCGGCGGTTTCGACAATCGACCGGCTGAAGCGCTTTGCCAGCGCGCGCGTCGTCGAGTTGCGTGACGAAGAACCCGTTGCGGCTGCGCCGGACGACCCGGATGAGAAGGTTGCCGCCAAATCCTCCACACCGCAGGGTGTCAACATCGTCGCGACCCGCCTCAACAAGAGTAAAGAAGCAACGGACGCGCTGATCGGTTTTGCGCGCACGCTGGCGCGTGACGGACGCCCCATCATCGTCGATCTCGATTCTCGCGACGGCCAGATCGCCAAGCTCATGGGGCCGGAGGGGCACGACGGGAAGATGGCGGGCCTTACCGATCTTCTCGACGGCGACGCCAGCTTTGCCGATGTCATCCATCGCGACGCCGCGTCGCGGCTGCATTTCGTGCCATTCGGCTCAAAGGATACTTTCAACCCCGACGATCTCGATATTGTGCTCGATGCTTTGTCGCGGACCTATGATTTCGTCCTCCTCGCAGCGCCGCCGTTTCCCGGCAATCCGATGACGAAGGCGCTGGCGCCTTACGCCGACTTCGTCGTCCTCGCCACCGGCGGTGAGCGTGATGACGTGGCGACACAGACGGCGCGTGCCGAACTCGGCGCAGCCGGCGCGCCGGAAGTGCTTCTCGTCGGCGGCTCCAAGCAAGCGGCGTAGGTGCTCCGCTTGCTTCGGCGCCTCGCGGACCTAAACTGAACGCCAATGTCCGCTCGCCCGAAATTCCGAGAGATCGTCACCGACCCTATTCTGGCGTTAATGCTGGCGCTCGGCTTTTCGTCGGGTCTACCGTTCCTGCTTATCCTTGGAACGCAGGCGGCGCGACTTGCTGATGCGAAGGTGCCGATCCAAGAGATCGGTCTCATCAGCTGGGTTGGCCTTTGTTATTCATTGAAATTCCTTTGGTCGCCGGTCATCGATGAAGTCGATGTGCCGTATCTCGCCGGGCTCCTTGGGCGGCGACGGGCGTGGCTGCTGGTCGCGCAGATCGGCATTGCCTGCGGCCTCGTCGCGCTTGCCTTCGCAGATCCGGCCCATTCGTTCAAAGGTCTCATCCTCTGCGCCGTCTTCACCGCGTTTGCCGCGGCGACACAGGATATCGTCATCGACGGCTGGCGCATCGATTCCGCACCCCCCGAGCGCCAGGGCATGATGGCCGCAACGTATAATTTCGGCTATCGGCTCGGCCTTCTCGCGGCCGGGGCAGGGGCGCTTTATATCGCGGACTTTTCGGGCTGGCGCGCGGCCTATCTCGTCATGGCGGTCCTGATGCTTGTCGGTGTTATCGCCGGCCTTCTGTCGCCGCGCCTGCCGGAGCGAGCACGCGATGAGACGCAATCGTTTGCGATGAATTTCGTCGCGCCTGTCGTCGATCTGGCACGCCGCTTCGGCCCGCTGCTGGCGGTAATCTTGCTCCTGGTCGCGCTCTACCGGCTGCCGGATTTCCTGAGCGGCGTGATGGCCAATCCGCTTTATATCGGCCTTGGTTTTTCCAAGAGCCAGATCGCGACCATGTCGAAAGTCTACGGCATATGGATAGGTATAGCCGGGGCTTTCGCCGGTGGTCTCACGATCACGCGCATCGGATTGATGCCAGCGTTGCTCGCAGGCGGAATTGCCGCGGCGGCCTCGCATATCTGCCTCGCGCTGCTCGCGGCGACCGGCAAAAGCCTGCCGCTCCTCGCGCTCTCTGTCAGCGTCGAGAATTTCGCCGGAAATTTCGCCGGCGCCGCGCTCATCGCCTATATGTCGTCGCTCACGTCGCCGGCCTATGCCGCGAGCCAATACGCGCTGTTGAGTTCGCTCTATGCGCTACTTGGCAAATTTTTTGGCGGCCTGTCGGGTTTCGCGGTTCATCAGATCGGCTTCGCGAAATTTTTTGCCAGCACGTCGCTCATCGGCGTGCCCGTCGCGGCGCTGTGTTTGGTTTTATGGGCGAGGCAGGGGCGGGCGGGGCGTCAGCTTCCTCAAGCTAAAGAGCCGGCTGCCTAGCGAAGGCGTTTTGATGCGGATACCGCCGACATTGCGGCGGTATGTTGGTGTGACGGATCGATGACGTTATCGCCTCAAGCGTCCGTAGAATCCAGGTGCAGGATCGTCGGCGCATCAGGCGAATAATTCGGGATATCCGCGACGACCTCTTGTCCCTCCGGCGACGCCAAAGCCTCGTTGATGGCCTTCAGGCTGTCGAAGCTGCCGATGAACATCCAGAAAAACGCGCCTTCGCCACCGTCGAGCGTGCTCGTTGGCCCGAAGGAATAGTTCCGCAGCCCCGGCATCTTCGCCGCAAGAGGCGCGTGGACGTCGCGAAAATGCTTATCAAAATGAGCAGGATCGGCGGGTTTCTTATAAAGGACGATGAGCTTGGCCACGCGGGTGATCTCCCTCAGAACTGGCGCGGGCGCGCCGTCAACGGGGCCCTTCTACACGCCGCATCTGCGTTTAGCGAGGCGCCTTCCGACGATCTGAATCACTGTCTGTTGAAGCACTTTTTTGTTGTCTAATGTGCTGCGGCCCCGTTGCCTTGGATGGCGCGACGTTGCGCATGAGCGGTACCGCGCGAAGGGCTTGCGCGCTATATCGATTCGTATCTTTCGATTTCTCATTGCGAAAAAGTCGAGAACGGCTGTGTACTCCCGGCGCTTGCGGCGGACATGCCCAGGCTCGGGCCGCTCGCACGCAAACATTTTGCAGCGGGGATGGAACGCTTACAGCGCAGCGCCGCAAGCTGAGGACATTCTGCGGCAAAAACGCGTGGAAATAAAAAAGCGGCTGGGTTTGCCAGACGAAAATGGCGCCGCCCGGTAAGGTCCGGAGGCTTTTGCTCAGTTCATATTCCAGCGGGAAGCAGCCCCCGGCTCGCCAGAAAATCTGGCCCAGCAGAAATTATGAGACTGGACGTTTATACCGGCCCAGTTCCATTCCAAAAATGATCCATGACTAACAGCGACGACGGGCTCTGCCTGCTCACCGAAGACCGGACTGTTTTGTTTGAGTTTTTTCTGGATGGCATGGCTGTTGCGGCCATGCCGGGTGAAAGCGTGCTCGCCGCGTGTCAACGGACGGGCGTGGCGTTGGCGACCGTCTGCAAGGGCCGTGGCATCTGCGGTGCATGCCGGGTGAGGGTGGAACAAGGCTTCGACGCGCTTCAGCCTGCTTCTGCGCAAGAGGCCCGGCTGATCGGCTACCTCGGCCGTGGCGAGGATACGCGGATGCATCGCCTCGCCTGCCAGATCGCTATGGCTGAGTCCCTCTCAGGACTCCGCCTTCAAACCCATCCCGTCGTCGCGAAATCCTAACAGGAGACCAAGCATGACCGAAGTCCTCGAAAAGCAAACCGAATTGGAAGCCGTCGGGCCGGCCTTCCTTAAGGACAAGATGCTGGAAATGCGGGCCAAGACCCGCAACACCATCCATGCGATCGCCGCAGCCTGTAAGGCGGGCATGGTGGAAGAGGACGCCGTGGCCATGGCCAAGGATCTTCTCGCCGAAGGCGACATGGTGCGCGGCTGGCACGATGTTTACGTTCGCTTTGGAACCAACACGCTGAAGACCTTCGGCGCCCCGTCCGATCCCGGAATCGTGCTGAAAGACAACGACATCTTCCTCATCGACATCGGGCCTGTCTGGGGCGAGTTTGAGGGCGATGGCGGTGACACATTCACGGTTGGCGATGCGCCGGACCAGGCGCGATGCGCCAGGGACGCCAAGAAGCTCTTCCATATCGTCCGCAAGAAATGGGAATCGACCGGCATGAGCGGCCGCGAACTCTATGAATTTGCGACCGAGGAAGCCAAGGCGATGGGCTGGGAGCTCAACATGGATCTCTCCGGCCATCGGCTCTCCGACTTCCCCCATGCCGCGATTTACGACGGGCCGATGGCGGAGGTTGATTTCAAGCCGTCGCCGCTGCTGTGGGTTCTGGAAATCCACATTCGTCATCCGACGGCGGGCTACGGCGCGTTCTTCGAGGACATGCTGCTCGACGACAGCTATTTCGCCTGAGCCTTTGTGCGAAAAACGGCGCGGCAGGGGCGAGCGCCTGCCGAGCCGCCAGCGCCTTGGTTAGGTGCGATGCACCGCGAGCGGACCGGACGCTTGCGTCACCGGCATCATCTCGATCGCGTTGATATTGACGCGCGGCGGCAGCGTCGCGACCCAATAAACTGCTTCTGCGATGTCCTCGGGCGTCAAAGGATCGGCACCGTCATATAGCTTGGTCACGCGATCCGCATCGCCATGGAAGCGGACTGACGAGAATTCCGTGCCGCCGACAAGACCCGGCTGAATATCGGTCACGCGCACGCGCGTGCCGATGAGGTCGGCGCGCAGGTTCAGCGAGAATTGATGCACGAAGGCTTTGGTGGCGCCATAGACGTTGCCGCCGGGATAAGGATAGCGGGCCGCGGTCGAGCCGAGGTTGACAATCAGGCCGCGATTGCGCGCGACGAGGCCGGGGAGGGCGGCGCGCGTCACATACATCAGCCCCTTCACGTTAGTGTCGACCATCGCGTCCCATTCATCGAGGTCGGCCTTCTGTGCGGGCTCGAGGCCGAGCGCGAGCCCGGCATTGTTCACGAGCACGTCGATCTCAGCAAAGGCCGCGGGTAATTCCGCGAATGCGCGCTCCACGGCGTGGCGGTCACGGACATCGAAGACGAGCGGCAGGATTTTGTCGCGGCCGAGTTCGTCCGCGAGCGCGTCGAGACGCTCAAGCCGCCGACCGGTCACGACGATACGGTGGCCCTCCCTGGCAAACCGCCGCGCAATCGCAGCCCCGAATCCTGCACTCGCGCCGGTGACGAAGACGATCATGATCACTACTCCTTGGAATCCCGGCCCTAATCTAGGCGTGCGGCATCAATAAGGGGAGAGGGCTGAAAACCCATGTATGGAGAGCCTTGCTCTCTTCGGGAGACGGCGGTAGCCGGCGTCGCGATTATTCTTCGGCACTAAAGCCGCCGCCGCCCGGTGTTTCGATTGCGATGATGTCGCCGGCGCCGACTTCCACGCGCGCCGTCGAGGCAAGTTCCGTGCGGCTGCCGTCGGCGTGTTCAACCCATTGCCGTCCCGACAAACCGTCGGCCCCGCCGCTGAGGCCAAAGGGTGCGACTTTACGGCGCGAGGTGACGAGCGAGGCAATCATCGGTTCGAGGAAGGCGATCTTGCGGACGGCGCCATCGCCGCCATGCCATCTGCCTTTGCCGCCAGAACCGCGCCGGATCGAAAAATCCATGAGGCGCACTGGATAGCGCAATTCGAGAATTTCCGGATCAGTCATTCGCGTGTTGGTCATATGGACCTGAACCGCCGAGGCACCATCGAAACCTTCGCCGCCGGGCGTCATCCCGGCACCGCCGCCGCCGCAGATCGTTTCGTAATATTGGTAAGTCTTGTTGCCAAAGAGAAAGTTGTTCATCGTGCCCTGGCCTGACGCGAGAACGCCGAGCGCTCCGAACAGCACATTGCAAACCGCCTGGCTCACCTCCGTATTGCCGGCGACGACAGCCGCACCGGGCGCAGGCGACAGGAATGTGCCCGGTGGAATAACGATGTGCAGAGGCTTCAGGCAGCCCTCGTTGAGCGGGATGTCCTCGCCGACGAGACAACGAAATACGTAAAGCACAACGGCGCGTGTTACGGCGGGCGGCGCATTGAAATTATCGCCCTGCTGCGGTCCCGTCCCGGTAAAATCGATGACGGCCGATCGCTCATTCCGGTCGACAGCGATTTTCACCTGGAGGGGCGCGCCGTTATCCAATCGATCGCTGAATTCGCAATCCCGTAACCGCGCGAGCGCCTTCCGAACCTGCTCTTCGGCATTGTCCATGACATGACGCATATAGGCCGCGACGACGTCCCAGCCCCATTCGGAGACGATACGGTTCAACTCCTGCACACTCGTCTCGTTGGCCGCGACCTGCGCCTTGATGTCCGCGATATTCATATCCGGATTGCGTGCCGGATATCGCGCGCCGGTCAGCAACGCGCGAAATTCAGTTTCGCGAAATTCGCCGCGATCGAGCAAGAGGAAGTCATCGATGACGACGCCTTCTTCTTCGAGCGAATGCGAGTCGGGTGGCGTCGAACCCGGCGTCAGGCCGCCGATATCGGCGTGATGTCCGCGGCTACCGACAAAGAAGAGGATCGATTGTCCCGTGCTGTCGAAGACGGGCGTGATTGCGGTGATGTCGGGCAGATGCGTTCCGCCGTTGAACGGATTGTTGAGAGCGATCACATCGCCCGGGTGCAATGACGCGCCGCGGCGCCGCAGCACTGTGCGCACGCTTTCACCCATCGCGCCGAGATGGACTGGGACATGCGGCGCATTGGCGACGAGGTTTCCCTCTGCGTCAAAGATCGCGCAGGAGAAATCAAGTCGCTCCTTGATATTGACGCTTCGCGAGGTGTTCTGGAGGACTGTCCCCGCGTGCTCGGCAATATTCATGAAGATGTTGTTGAACAATTCGAGCAGCACGGGGTCGGGCTGCGCAGCTCTCGTATCCGCGTTGGTGGCTTTCGCGCGCGCCCTATAACGCCGCAGTTCGATATTGTTGTGCTCCGTGACCTTTAAGGCCCAGTCGGGTTCGACGACACTTGTCGCCGCAGATTTACGGATAAGCGCCGGACCTTTGAGTTCGTCGCCAGCGCGCAGGTCTGACCGCTCGTACACCGGGGCGTCATAGGCGCGGCCGCCACTCCACATTTCGATACGGCCGATGGGCTCGAGCCGGACGCCAGTGGCGCGGCTGTCGGGATGCACCGCGGTTGCCGTTTCGCCGGAGTAGGTGGCCTCGACCAGAATCGTTTCCGCAATCAGCGGGCGATCCGGCGTGATGAAGCCGAACTGGCGAAGATGCGCATCGCTGAAAGATTTAACAATCCCGGCGTGATCCGTCAGCGGCACAAGCAGAGCCGCGTCCGTGCCCTGGTATTTCGCATGCAGCTTGCGGGTCACAAAGACCTCGCCGACATCGACATCCTGCTCGGCGAGTTCCTTGATCGCGGCCTGTTCCAATGCGTCGGCATGGTCCGCAAGCGTTGCAATGCTGGCTGGGGTCAAGGTCAATTCGACCGATTGCTCCCGCATCACGGTCTGATCGGCGAGACCTATTCCGTAGGCCGACAAAACGCCCGCAAACGGATGGATGAAGACTTTATCGATGCCAAGCTCGTCGGCAACAAGACAAGCATGCTGGCCCCCCGCGCCGCCGAAGCAGTGCAGCGCGAAACGGCCGACGTCGTGACCTTTCTCGACGGAAATATGTTTGATGGCGTTGGCCATATTGGCGACGGCGATACGCACAAAGCCTTCCGCCACATCGCGTGGATCGCGCTGGACACCTGTCGAGGCGCTGACGCGCTCGGCGAGTTCGGCGAAGCCGACGCGCACAATGTT
This sequence comes from uncultured Pseudomonadota bacterium, assembly GCA_963782195.1. Taxonomy (GTDB): domain Bacteria; phylum Pseudomonadota; class Alphaproteobacteria; order Rhizobiales; family Beijerinckiaceae; genus Methylovirgula. The sequence goes on from CAWAIN010000002.1 coordinate 145,865, forward strand.
CGCATCGAGTGGCTCGTCTCCATTTGAGCCGAAGATCGCGGGGAAATACTTCGGCTGGATCTTGCCCAGGCAGATGTTCGCGTCCGTGATGGTCAAGGGGCCGCCGCGCCGGTAGCTCGCCGGGCCCGGATTGGCGCCGGCGGAATCCGGTCCGACCCGAAACCGCGCGGCATCGAAATGGAGAATGGAACCGCCGCCCGCCGCGACCGTATGAATCGCCATCATCGGCGCGCGGATGCGCACGCCGGCGACTTGCGTATCGAACGTGCGCTGAAACTCGCCGGCATAAAGCGCGACATCGGTCGATGTGCCGCCCATATCGAAACCGATGATGTTTTTGAGGCCGGCTGTCGCCGCGGTGCGCGCGGCGCCGACGATGCCGCCTGCCGGCCCGGACAGCACGGCGTCTTTACCCTGAAAACGCAGCGCATCGATCAGGCCGCCATTCGATTGAATGAAATAGAGCTTTACCTTGCCAAGTTCGGCGGACACGCCATCGACATAACGGCGCAGGACGGGCGAGAGATAGGCATCGACGACGGTCGTATCGCCGCGCGGGATGAGGCGCAGCAACGGGCTGACCTCGTGGCTCGCCGAGACCTGCGTAAATCCGGCAGCACGCGCCAGCGCCGCGATCCGGCGTTCGTGATCGGCATATTTCCAGGCGTGCAGAAACACGATGGCGCAGGCCGAAAACCCTTCCGCACGCGCTGCCCGCAAAGCGCTCTGGGCAAAAGCTTCGTCGAGCGGTTCGATTTCGGCGCCGTCGCGATCGACGCGGCCCGCGATCTCGATCGCCTTCTTATAGAGCACCGAAGGCCGCACGACGTCGAGATCGAACAAACGCGGCCGCGTCTGGTCGCCGATCGCGAGGGCATCTTTAAAGCCACGATTGACGATGAGCAGCGTCGGCTCGCCCTTGCGTTCGAGCAGGGCGTTGGTCGCCACTGTGGTCGCCGATCTTGACGGTCTCGATGAGGCCGTCGGGAATGCTGTCGGCGAGAGGAACGCCGAGCAATTGCTTGATGCCGGCGACGGCGGCGTCGGCATAGCGCGCCGGGTCTTCGCTGAGAAGCTTATGGGTGACGAGCGTTCCGTCGGGTCTGCGGCCGACGATGTCCGTAAAGGTACCGCCGCGATCGACCCAGAATTGCCAGCCGGCCCGCATTGCCTACCTTATTCCTCAACCGATCCCGCATGAAGAGTGACTTGTCGATATTTTGTCAACACGGAAAATCCGCGCGCCGGTCATGAAGGCCGACCGCTGCCTTTAAGCTTCTTTCTCGCCAAACCCTTCATCTTCTGATGAGGCTCAAAATGAGCAGGATGGCCAAAAGCGCGCATAGCAGTTTCCAGAAGAGCAGGGGGTTTCGTTCGATGAGAGGTCCGCGATGAGGCGGCGCTTTGCGAAGATTTCCGTGCTCAAGTTCGAAGATGAACTCATCCAGATCGGCGAAGCGCTCGTCGCGATACAATGAAAGGGTACGCAGAATTGCGGCATTGAGCCACGCAGGGACATCGTTACGATAGGCTGACAGCGGCGGAATTGGACCGAAGTGCGGACGCTCGCCGGGAGGCGTTTCGCCCATGGGAAAGACGCCCGCGAGCATACGGTAAATCGTAACGCCCAAAGCATATTGGTCTGAGAGGGCGTCGCCCCTGTTTTCGCGAAACAGCTCTGGTGCCATGTAGTCGAGCGTGCCGGGTGTCCCCGCTTCGTCGGTATCTTCGACTCGGGATAGGCGCGCAATACCAAGATCGATCAGCTTTACGTCACCGTTTTCGAGCAGCATGATATTTTGAGGTTTGACATCGCGATGCGCAATGCCGGCTCTGTGGAGTGAAGTGAGGCCGCGCGCCGCCTTGATCGCGATATCGACGGCTTCATTCACCTTCATAGGGCCGCGGCGCAGCCGATCCTCCAATGTCTCGCCCTTGTAATAGGGCATGGCGACATAAAGCTGGGTCTGGCGCCCATCCGGGAGTAACAGCGAGGCCCCGACATTTGGGTGCGCGATACGCTGGCCGAGAAAAACTTCGCGCATGAATCGCGTGCGGTCGATTTCTTCGGTTGACGCGGGATCGGGAAATTTCAAGACGGCGAATTCGCCATTATTCGTTGCGAGAAAGAGGCGGGCGAGCTTGCTCTTGGCAAGGACGCGGACGAGCTTGAATCCATCAATCGTGTCGCCGACAGCAGGCAATGGCCTGATTGGCAGAGCTTCCATACTTGCGACGATCGCGCTGTAGTCAGGCGTCGGAACGGTGATCACGTCAATCACGATGGCCGTTGCATCATCGTCGCTGCCGGCCTCGATTGCCGCATAGACAATCGCATCGGCGTCGGCTTGCGGCGCGTCGCGGCGAGCGAGGAGATCCAGGAGCGTATTCGCTGAAAGAAAAGCGTGGACGCCCTCCGTCGTCAGCAGAAAGCGATCATGCGCTTCGAGGTTTTGCGTCTTGATATCCACGCGAAGCGCCGGTTCGAGGCCGATTGCGCGGACGAGCGTTGGCCCGGCCTGCGGTTGCGGAGCGGAATGATCTTCCGTCAACGGCGTCAGATTATCGCCGCGCAGATGCCACGCGCGGCTGTCACCGACGTGGAGGATCGTGGCCCTCCGGCCGAGAAGCACCGCTGCGGTGAAGCTCGTTGCGGCGCCATGAAGGGCAGGGTCGGATCGCGACTGGCCGTACAGCCAGAGGTTATAGGCATCGAGAGATTTCATCGCAGCGGCGCCGACGCCGGCAAGCTCTCTCTGCGAGCGATAGCCGTCCACGAATGTCTCGACGGCGAGCTCCGACGCTACGCGGCCGCCCCGGCCATCTCCGAAACCATCGGCGACGGCTGCGACAATTCCCTGGACGGCTTGTTGAGACACAGTGCCGAGATCGATCGCGCCGAAATCTTGATTGTAGGAATGCTTGCCAGCTCGGGTGGCAAACCCCGACGCGATCTCAAGCTGGCCTCGCGTGCTCACAATGGATATTCAAGCATGGTGTTGAAATGGGAGCAAGCTGCCGGCCCTGTAAGACGGTCACGAGTTCTAGAACCAGCCGCGCCTTTTGAACCAGATGAGTGGCAAGACCGCGCTCAGAATGATGGCGAGCCACGCCAAAGGATATCCCCACGCCCAGTTCAGCTCGGGCATGTCCTTGAAGTTCATGCCCCAGATGCCGGCGAGCAGCGTTGGCGGCACGCCAATTACAGAGACGATGGTTAGAACCTTGAACAGGTCATTCTGCTCGATCGAGATGTAGCCAAGTGTCGCGTCAAGCAGGAATTGCACTTTGTCGGACAGATGCGTCTCGTAATCGGTCAGGCTCGCGACGTCCTTGGAGATGGCATTCAATCGGACGCTGAACGGCTCCGGCACCCAGTCGTGCGCGATCTCGCCGACGTAGGCGGCCAGCCGGCCGACACCCAAAAGAGAGTCGCGAGCCTGAGCCAGACGATTAGCATTGAAGCCGATGTCCGTGAGGATTTGGTGCAAGCGGGCCGTTGATCGTGTGGGATGCTTGGAGTCGGAAGCGCCTGCATGGAAAATTGATTTTGAAATCTTGTCGGTCGTCGCGGCGAGGTGCTCAAGCACGTCAGCACCGCGATCGACGATCGCCTCAAGAAGGGCCGTAAAAATTGCGACGCTGCAATCAAGCGTTTCGTCGGTGCGCACCCTTTCGGCGACGGTATCGAAAGATGAAAACTCTTTGAATCTCACCGTCACCAGCAGATTGCGCGTCAGCACGAATCCGGCAGGCGAAATTTCTGTGCTCTCCGCGTCGCCGCCTTTCGCGACCATCGGCGTACTCAAATAGAGGACGCCGCGTTGGACGATCAGGCGGCTGGAGGCTTCAATTTCGCTGAGCGCCTCTTTCGAGGGCACCCTTATTTTCGCGCGACTCTCGACGAGCTTCTGTTCTTCCGGCGTGGGATCAAGCAGATCGAGCCAGATGATATTGTCCGGAAGATTTGCACCCTCGACGCGCCAATCGTTTCCATCCTCGCGATACGCTGTCAGCAAATGCGATACTCCTCTCAAGGCGTATGATGATTAGGCTCAGTGAGCCGGATCGGAGAGTTCAATTCAAGGGTTCAAGCGATAGGAAAACACCGGGTTCGGGCCGGACTGTCATTGTCATGATCGGACGCGGGACCGGCGAGCTAGGCGCAAACCGGAAGCGCTGCACCAGCGTGGCAAGAATGATTTGTGCCTGCATCATCGCGAAGTTCGCGCCGACGCAGACCCGCGGACCCGCCCCAAACGGAAGATATTGATACCTGTCTCGTCCCGCACTGACGGATGACGAAAATCTATCGGGATCGAAAGCACGGGGAGCGTCCCATAACATCTCGTGGCGATGCAGTGCCCAGATCGGCAGAAAGATGGTGTCATTCGGCCGTATGGTCCGCCCGCATAATTCGTCGCTTTCCAAGGCAGTTCGCGCAACGAGGCCGACGGGCGGGTAAAGCCGCATCGCTTCTTCCAGAACCTGCTTGATGAATGGCATCGCATCCAAATCATTTGCTTCCGCGACACGACCGCTCAACTGGGCTCTGGCCTCCGCCCGCGCTCTATCCTGATATTCAGGCGTGTTCGCGAGCAAATACAGCGCCCATGAGATCGCCAGTGCGGTCGTCTCGTGACCGGCAACGATGAAGAACTGCATGTTGTGGACGAGATCTTCGGGAGTCATCTTTCGCCCGCTCTCCGGGTCCTCGGCCGCCAGCATGCGGTCGAGGAGATCGTCGCCAAGACCTGTGCTCCGGCCCCGCCGCGCCTCGATCGCCTGCGCAACCATTCGGTGCATCGTGCGCACGGAGGATCCAACGAGCCATTCGCCTGGACGGGGAATCCAGGTTGGAAATCCAAGAAAATCCAGAAGAGAAGGGCGCCCGGCGGTTTTGAAATAGCGCGTGACGGCGCTCCCAAAAGCGCGGCCGTCAAAGTGTTTGCGTCCTGACAGGGCGACATCGCATATGACGTCAAACGTCGCGGTCAGCATCTCGCTGACCAATTCCGCGCGGCCGCCGCAGGCCGCAAGCCTTTCACAGGCGCGCGCGGCGGTGGCGCTCATCGCAGGAGCCAACGCGACCACATTGCGATGGGTGAAGATTGGCGCCACTGCCTGACGCTGCCACTTCCATTCCGCCCCGTCCGCATTGAACAGGCTTTCGCCAATGGCGGGGCGCAACATGCGCCGCATGATTTCCGATTTCGGATAATTGTGCTGATTGTCGAGCAGAACCCGTTTGAGGCCCGCAGGCTCGGCGAGCATATGCCAGCGGACGAGCATGTCGCCCGAAACGATCGGCTGGCGATAGGCCAGGGCGGGAATGATTTCCAACGCATTCCGCCGGGCCACGAAAGCGATTTCGAAGCGGTTCAGGGGCCGGCTATGAAAGGGGGCTTCGACAGGGATAAAGGGGGCCGCCACTTCGATCTCCGGAATTGGAACAGGCCGGCGCCGCGCTCGACTTTGCATGTGTAGTAGCACACGCACGTCTAATAAATAACAGGACGAGCGAGCATCTGCCTCTTGCCAGTTCCCGGAGGCCCGGCGATGACGAAGTGCTATTGCGCACCTTTCTTCTCGACAAAACTATGAATTGGGCGCGATTGAACGCGGACAGGTTTATTGCGAAACCGCGAACCCGCACTGCTTCTGTTCCATCCCGATCTGCTTCGTGATGCGGACGGCGTTCTGTGCGTAGGCCTCGGTCACGGAGCCGCTGTTCACGGTCTTGCCTTTCAGCGGACTCACGCCCGCGCAGAGGTGGAAGACATGCGGCGTCGTGGACTTCCTGGCGCCGTTTTCCGGCGCGATCCAGTAGACGACGTCCTGACCGGCAGGGTGTGCCGCGTCTTTCGTCGCCGCAGTCACCGTGGAGGAGTCCGCGGCGATCGCCTGCGCCTGCGTGGCGACATCGGGTGAACAGGCTGTGGTCGGCTGCCCCGTCTTGATCTGGGTCGCGCAGGCGTTCATGTCCTGTGTGTACTGCTCGACCGACGGGGGATGGTAGCTGACCGCGACCAGCGTCGCGATCACGGCCAGAACGGCGCCGATGCCGCCGGCAACCTTCTTGGTCTGCGGATCCATGTTCTTGTCGTTCAAGATCAGGAAAAGCAGCGGCAGGAAGGCAATCAGCGTGATGATCGCGCCGAGCTGGTTTTGAAAGAAGAATTTGGCCGTGTCGGATTCGCGGGCCGGATCGTGCCTGTTGGCCGCCTTCCACAGCAAGTTGCCGGCGATTGCGAAGATAGCGATCCCGACCAGCAAGCCGATCAGCAGCGGCATGTTCCCATGGTCGAACTTGTGCTGATAGAACAAGTATATCGCGGCGATCTCGCCGCCGATGGCGACGAGCCAGCAGAGCAATGCGAAAAGGCGCAGGCGCGTCGCGGAGGACTTCTGGCCCTGCGTCGCTTGCCAATCCCTGGTAACGTCTTCGGCTGGTTTCTTGGCGGTCATGATGGGGCCTCCCGATATCGACACTTTGCGAGCGGCGGCAAATCGAAAGGCTAATCCGCCCGGCGTAGCGTCATTGAACGAAAGTCTTCGTTGCCCGCCGCGGCGACGCGGCGAAATGCGGAATGTCACAGCGCTTTTCTTTATTCGATATGGCGTTGCGGGCGGGTTATTCTTGCATTCGCGGACACACATATGGGGTTGAACTATGCGCCGATCGTCTCCGCTCCCGTTTAGGGCACATGATGCTGCTCACTGAACCGAATCTCCATCTTGGAATCGGTCGAATACGGCATCGCAGGCTTGGCACATGAACTTAGCACCAACCGGGAACAGCTTTTGTTGCCCACATGCGGGGCAAAGATCGCCCAAGAACGTGATCGGTTTTTCCTTATCTATCACGGAATTCTTAAATGCGGTCGCCAATTTTTGCACCCGCTGCGCCGCGGCCGGTCGTTCCATTTCTTCGAGCATGTCTTCGAAATAAATGCGCGCGGCCTCAAGACTAAGACCGAACTGCACCGCGATATCGTCCGCAGACTTTAGACGACGAGCTGTATCGTCGTTGATTAGAAAGGCCGCAGCGAAGACCATAGCCTGATGTTCTGCAGAATGAAATTTTGGTAGCCACTCTGCCTTTACGTTGCCAAGCCGCCGTCGCGGCATTGTCGCACCTTGTTGCAGGTTGCGTGTGTGAAGCGCACCATGCCCAAGTTCGTGTGCGATAGTGAATTGAGCATAGCCATGCCCAAGTGAAGCGTCGCGCCGAATACATTCTGGAATTTGTGCAGTATCCCATGACCATCATAGCTTGTGACGCCGGAATCGCGCGGTAAATCAGCGTCGGGAGCGACCCTAAACTGGAAAGGCTTTGGACCTAGCACCGTCCAAATCTCGGTCACGCCTTCTAGGTCTAAAACCTCGACGTAATCAGCGTCAGCAATCCCTAAGAACCGGCGAGCTTGCTTGCCGGCTGCGCGAACCTTGTCGTTGCTGAGTCCATCTACCCGATAATCATCGGACATATCTTGTCCTTCCTCGAGATCGCTGAAACCCCTCCCTCGCACATGTTGTCGAATGAGTGACCGCTAGGCCTTACGCCACTTGTCCGGCGACCCGTTGGGCGTATTCCGTACTCGCTCAACGTCCGGGCGACTGCCGGGACTCAATTCTCGTGCTCGATCAATGGCCTCGCGCTGAGTTGGGAGTACATCACTGGCCCTTTCAGAATTAGCGCGCCGCACGGCATAATCGCCTTGCGGGCGCCTTTCGACGTAGACGCGTTTATCGCTCATTTAAGCTCTTCCTTTTCTATCCAGCGGTGATGACTGAAATAATCGTTCACGAACACCCCGTGGTCGCGCCGCATGTGTCGCACTTGAGGCACGTGCCATTCCTCACCAAAGTGAAGTTGTTGCACTCGGGGCAGGCTTCGCCGGTATAGCCTTTCATGCGTGCTTCGCTGCGCCGGTCGGCGACCGCTGTTTGCTCTGGGGCAGCGGACCAGTCGAGATTGCCAAGTTCGGCTTCGATCTCGTTTTCGATGTTCTGCTTCAGCGCCGTTGCCGGTGCGCCGCCGGCGCCTTGTACCAGCATCAGCTTGTCGGCCTTGTTGCGGACGAAGCCTTTCGAGACAAAGCGCGAGTTTTCCGGCGCGCGGCTCTGCGCCTCGCCCTTGCCGATCACGTCATGGCCGATCTCGCTCGGATCGATATGGGCGAGATCGTTGCGGCCGAGATAGGAGATCGCCAGTTCGCGGAACACGTAGTCGATGATCGAGGTCGCATTCTTGATCGCGTCGTTGCCTTGCACGAGGCCCGCCGGCTCGAAGCGGGTGAAGGTGAAGGCATCGACATATTCTTCGAGCGGCACGCCATATTGCAGGCCGACCGAGATGGCGATGGCGAAATTGTTCATCATCGAGCGGAAGGCCGCGCCTTCCTTATGCATGTCGACGAAGATTTCGCCGAGCCGGCCATCCTGATATTCGCCGGTGCGCAGATAGACCTTGTGGCCGCCAACGACCGCCTTCTGCGTATAGCCTTTGCGCCGATCAGGCAGGCGCTCGCGCTCGCGCAGGCGCTCGACCTTCTCGACGATGCGCTCGACGATCCTTTCCGCGACCACGGTCGCGCGCGCCGGCATATTCGCGGCAACGAGCATCTCGACAGCTTCGTCCTCGTCGTCTTCCTCATCCGCGATCAACTGGCTGTTGAGCGGCTGCGACAGTTTCGAGCCGTCGCGATAAAGCGCATTGGCTTTCAGCGCGAGGCGCCAGGAGAGCATGTAAGCCTCCTTGCAATCCTCGACGCTCGCGTCGTTCGGCATGTTGATCGTCTTCGAGATCGCGCCCGAAATGAACGGCTGTGCCGCCGCCATCATGCGGATGTGGCTCTCGACTGAGAGATAGCGCTTGCCGATTCGCCCGCAGGCGTTGGCGCAATCGAACACCGAATAATGTTCGAGTTTCAGATGCGGCGCGCCCTCAACTGTCATCGCGCCGCAGATATGCAGATTGGCGGCTTCGACATCGGCCTTGGAGAAGCCGAGGAAGGTGAGCAAATCGAACGCCGGATCGTCGAGCTTGTCTTCCGGCACTTTCAGATTGTTGACGAGAAAGTCAGCGCCGAGCGTCCATTTGTTGAAGACGAATTTGATGTCGAAGGCCGAGGCCAGCGCCTTTTCCACCAATGCGATCTTTTCGTCGGTGAAGCCCTTGGCGCGCAGGCCCGTCGGGTTGATCGCAGGTGCCTGTTTCAGCGACGCGTGGCCGACCGCATAAACCTCGATCTCGGCGATCTCGGATTCGCGATAGCCGAGCGCGCGCAGACCTTCCGGCACCGCGCGGTTGATGATCTTGAAATAGCCGCCGCCGGCGAGCTTCTTGAATTTGACGAGCGCGAAATCCGGCTCGATGCCGGTCGTATCGCAATCCATCACAAGGCCGATCGTGCCGGTCGGCGCAACAACTGAGACCTGCGCATTGCGATAGCCGTGCTGCTCGCCGAGGCTCACCGCCTTTTCCCAGGCCGCAATGGCATGGGTTGCCGAGCGCGCCATCACGCAACGCCGACGGGTCGAGTGGCACCGGCGCGATCGCCAGTTTCTCATAGCCCGCGGCTTCACCACGCGCCGCGCGGCGATGGTTGCGCATGACGCGCAGCATCGGCTCGCGATTGTCGGCGAAATTGGCGAAGGCGCCGAGTTCGCGCGCCATCTCGGCCGAAGTCGCATAAGCGATGCCAGTCATGACCGCAGAAATCGCGCCGCAGATGGCGCGGCCTTCGTCGGAATCATAGGCGATGCCGGACGACATCAACAGGCCGCCGATGTTGGCGTAGCCGAGGCCGAGCGTCCGGTATTCATACGAGAGCCGGGCGATCTCCTTCGATGGGAATTGCGCCATCAGCACGGAGATTTCGAGCACGATCGTCCACAGCCGCACGGCATGTTCGTAGGATTCGATGTCGAAAACCTTGGTCTGCGGATCGCGGAACGGCAGCAGGTTCAGCGAGGCCAGATTGCAGGCCGTATCGTCGAGGAACATATATTCGGAGCAGGGGTTCGACGCGACGATCGGGCCTGCGGCCGGGCAGGTGTGCCAGTCGTTGATCGTCGTATGATATTGCAGCCCCGGATCGGCCGAAGCCCAGGCGGCATAGCCGATCTTCTCCCACAGATCGCGGGCCTTCAGCGTCTTGTGCAGCTTGCCGTCGGTGCGGCGGATCAGGTTCCAGTCGCTGTCGGCATCGACGGCGCGCAGGAAGTCGTCGGTGACGCGCACAGAATTGTTCGAGTTCTGGCCCGAGACAGTGAGATAGGCTTCCGAATCCCAATCGGTCGTGTAGGTCTCGAAGGCGATGTCCTTATAGCCCTGGCGCGCGAACTGGATGATCTTCTTGATCATGCCATCCGGCACGGAGGCCTTGCGCGCGAGCTTGATCTCTTTCTTCAGCGCCGGGATTCTTGTCCGCCTCGAAGCAATCGCCGTTCGGGCCTTCGCAATTGACACAGGCGCGCAGAATGGCTTTCAGCGCCTTCTTGACGACCTTCGAGCCGGCAACGAGGGCCGCGACCTTTTCTTCCTCTTTTACCTTCCAATCGATGTAGGCCTCGATGTCGGGGTGATCGACATCGACGACGACCATCTTCGCCGCCCGGCGCGTCGTGCCGCCCGACTTGATCGCACCCGCGGCGCGGTCGCCGATCTTGAGGAAGGACATGAGGCCGGAGGATTTGCCGCCGCCCGAAAGCTTTTCGTTCTCGCCGCGCAGCTTGGAGAAATTCGAGCCCGTGCCGGAGCCGTATTTGAAGAGGCGCGCCTCGCGGACCCAGAGGTCCATGATGCCGCCCTCGTTGACGAGATCGTCGGCGACGGATTGGATGAAGCAGGCGTGCGGCTGCGGATGCTCGTAAGCCGACTTGGACTTCACGAGCTTGGCGCTTTCGAAATCGACATAATAATGGCCCTGGCTCGGGCCGTTGATGCCATAGGCCCAATGCAGGCCGGTGTTGAACCATTGCGGCGAATTGGGCGCGGCGATCTGCTTCGCCAGCATGTAGCGCAATTCATCATAGAAGGCGTGGGCGTCGCCTTCGGTGTCGAAATATTTGCCCTTCCAGCCCCAATAGGTCCAGGCGCCGGCGAGCCGGTCGAAGACCTGCTGGGCGGAGATTTCCGAGCCGAAGCGCTCAGCCTTCGGCAGCTCTTCCAGCGCCTCGTCGTCGGCGGTACGGCGCCAGAGAAATTCGGGGACGTTCGGCTCTTCGACAGGCTTCAGCCGGGCTGGGATGCCCGCCTTGCGGAAATATTTCTGCGCCAGAACATCGGCCGCGACCTGGCTCCAGCTTGCCGGCACTTCAATGCCATCGAGCGCGAAGACGGTCGATCCATCGGGATTGCGGATTTCGCTGCGAGTCGTGCGGAATTCGATCGCTTCATAGGGCGACTGGTGCTCTTTGGTGTAACGCCGCTCAATTCGCATATGACTGCCCCGGATGTTGCGAGAATGCCTCGCGCGGGTGGCTGTTCCACGCCGCGCCCCTCAGATCGAAGCGCGGAACCGTCCGACTCGCGCGCTGTTGAAAAGAGCCTAACTCTAGTAGGCGCGCGAAGCCTAGATACAAAATGTTGTGCAAAGGGTTAAAAATCAAGACCGCGCTTGGATGACACAATCTTGACGCCGAGGGGGATGCGCCGCAATGGCTCACCGCGGCTTTGCGGACACAATCCGCACTATCCCCAACATCAACAGGCGGCCGCGGAATCATCCACAGGTTGTCATTTTCGGGCGCCGACAATCCGGCCTCAAACATGACTGAGGCTTGTGCCATCAAGGTGGACAATTTCAGCCCGGCTGGCATATTGCGCCGCGGCGAAGCAGGAAACCGACCTCATGGCTGGCCTCATGCGTATTTTCACCTGGTGGCAGGGCGCGACGCTCAACACGCTCTTTCATACCTGGCGTTCGGGCGAACTTGTCGGCGAGGACGAATTCGGCAACCGTTATTATCGCACGCGCGGTGGCGCCATCGATCCGGCGCTGGGCTTCGAGCGCCGCTGGGTCATCTATAACGGATATGCTGAAGGCTCGGCGACGCCGCCCGGCTGGTATGGCTGGCTGCATCACACCGTCGATATCGCGCCGCCCGACGACAATTATAAGCCGCGCGAATGGCAATTGCCGCATGAGCCGAACATGACCGGCACGCCGCTCGCCTGGCGGCCGCCGGGCTCGACACTCGCCTCTGGCGTGCGGCCGCCTGCGACGGGCGACTATGAAGCCTGGACGCCCTGAAAGCGGCTCTAAAAAGCGGGCTCCGGCCCGCTTTTTCTTTGTTCAGTCTTTAACGAGCTAAGTCTGTGGCCCCGGCGAAGTTACGCTGATCGAGGGTCCGCGCGGCAGGGCTCATGCTGCACGGGGATCGGTGAGCTTCTTCGGTCGGCGGCCTTCGCGCTTATTCGTCCACTTTGGGCACGCGCAGCGGCGAAAAATCCTGCGCTGAGGCTTCGCCGCGTGTGCGATTGCCCGAGATCTGCAATTTGCCGCTCGCAACGCGTGCCAGCGCCGCAGGATAAATCAAATGCTCCTGCTTCAGCACGCGCGCGGCGAGCGTGTCCGGCGTGTCATCGTCGAGGACAGCGATAGCGGCCTGCGCGATGATCGGCCCCTGGTCCATTTCGGGTACGACAAAATGCACCGTACAGCCGTGGATTTTGACGCCATCGGCGAGGGCGCGCTCGTGTGTACGCAATCCGCGATACGCGGGCAGTAGTGCAGGGTGAATGTTGATGAGCCTGTGCTCCCAGGCGTGGACGAAATTCGGCGTCAGCAACCGCATGAACCCGGCGAGGCAGATCAATTCGATCCGATGCAGATCGAGAAGAATCTGCACCGATTTCTCGAACTCGTCGCGCCCGGCATGAATCTTATGATCGACGGCGGCGGTCGCAATTCCCTGCGATTTCGCGAAGGCCAGACCTTCGGCTTCCGGGCGATTGGAGAAGACGAGCGCGATTTCAGCCGGATAATCGGGCGCTTTGGCCGCCTCGACCAGAGCGCGCATATTGGAGCCGCGACCGGAAATGAAAATCGCGGTGCGCTTGCGGCTCACAGCGCCAGCCGCCCGTTCGTCAACACGCGTGGGCCAGACGGGATGGAGACAATTTCGCCGATGCGCACCGGCTCCTCACCGGCGGCCCGCAAAGCCGCTACGACATCCTCGGCCGCCTCCGGCGCAACGACGACGGCCATGCCGATCCCGCAATTGAAAGTGCGCAGCATTTCTGCTTCTGCCACCGGGCCTTCCGCAGCAAGCCAGCGGAAGACCGGCGGGACAGGAATGACGTCGAGATCGAGACTTACGCCAAGGCCCTGAGGCAGCACGCGCGGCAGATTGTCCGGAAAACCGCCGCCGGTGATATGCGCGAGAGCCTTGATCGGCACACCGGCGCGCAGGACCTGCAGGATCGGGCGGACGTAAATCCGTGTCGGCGTCAGCAGCGCTTCCGCGAGCGAAATCTGCGAGGCGAAGGGTGCCGGCCCGTCGAGCGAGAGGCCGGCGTCGGTCACGATGCGCCGCACGAGGGAAAAGCCGTTCGAATGCAGTCCGGAGGAACTCAGCCCCAGAGCGACATCGCCCGCGGCGATATCGGGTTTCGGCAGGAGGCGATCGCGCTCGACCGCGCCGACGGAAAAGCCCGCGAGATCATAATCCCGTCCGGCATAGAGACCGGGCATTTCGGCCGTCTCGCCGCCGATAAGCGCCGCGCCGGCTTCCCGGCATCCGTCTGCGATCCCCGCGACGACCTCGGCGCCGACAGCAGGATCAAGCCGTCCGGTCGCATAATAATCGAGGAAGAACAGCGGCTCGGCGCCCTGGACGATGAGATCGTTGACGCACATAGCGACAAGGTCGATGCCAATCGTGTGGTGGATATTGCTCTCGACGGCGAGCTTTACCTTCGAACCGACGCCATCGTTGGCGGCGACGAGGATCGGATCGCGAAATCCCGCGGCCTTCAGATCGAAGAGGCCGCCGAAGCCGCCGATTTCGGCGTCCGCGCCCGGCCGGCGCGTCGCGCGCACCAGCGGCTTGATTTTCTCGACCATCGCATTGCCGGCCTCGATATCGACGCCGGCCTCGGCATAGGTCACTTGCTTTTTAGACGCCATTTTTGCCCCGTTTCCAACGCCTAGCGTCTCGCTCCGTCCAAGGCAAGCACCGCGCCGGGGGCGGCGCGCAGGTCGCTGAATTGCCGCATTAAAGCTAGATTGCGGCACCAAGCGGCCGCGATCGGGAGGATTATGACCGTCTATAACAGTTTGCCGAATTTGATCACGCTGGCGCGCCTCGGCCTTGTTCCGGTTGTCATTGCCATGATTTCCGCCGGCCGCTGGCCGGTCGCCTGTCTGATTTTCATCGTCGCCGGGCTGTCCGATGCGGTCGATGGCTGGCTGGCGAAAACCTTCAATCTGCACACCGAGCTTGGCGCCTATCTCGACCCGGTCGCAGATAAGGCTTTGCTCGTCTCGATTTACGTGGCGCTGTCGGTCTACGGCGCGGTGCCATCGTGGCTGGCGATCGCGGTCGTCGCACGCGATGTCATGATCATTGGCGCGTTGATCATTTCCTGGCTGATGGACAGGCCGGTGGCCATTCGTCCCTTGTGGATATCGAAGGCCAATACGGCGGCGCAGATCGCGTTCGCCGCGGCGGTGCTTGGCGCGAAGGCGTTTCAATTCACGCTTGGGCCGTGGTTTATCGTCTCTGCGGTTGCTGTAGCGGCATTGACCTTGGCCTCGCTCGCGGCCTATCTGGCGCTCTGGGCCCGGCACATGAGCCTTTAAGATTTTGTCTTAAGATGCGGTGAGGTCACCCTGATGCGGATCGAGTGGCAAATCGTGTTCTGGGTTGCAGCGCTCGCCTTCATCGGCCTGCTGCTCTGGCTGTTCAACGGCGTCATCATGCCGTTCGCGGCGGCCTTCGTCATTGCTTACTTGATGGACCCGCTCGCCGATTATCTGCAGCGGCATGGCATGAACCGGCTCGCGGCGACGCTCTTTATTCTCCTCGCCATCGTCTTCGTCCTCGCGCTCATTCTGGTGCTGGTCGTTCCGGTGCTGGCGCATCAGTCGGTGGCGTTTATCCAGGCTTTGCCGGGTCTGTTGAACAAGCTGCAGAGTTTGATCAGCGGCGTTGTCGGCAAACTCAACGCGCAATATGCCGAACCCATTCTGCGCAAGCTCGGCTATCATAGCTCGAGCGTTCCCGACATGCGGGCGAGCGTTGGCGATATCGCGGGGCAGGCGGCGGGCTGGCTCGCCGGCGTTCTCAACTCGCTCCTCGCGCACGGCGCGGCGCTCATCAGCCTCATGTCGCTCGTTGTCGTGACGCCGGTGGTCGCCTTCTACATGCTGCTTGATTATCACCGCATGATCGCGGCAGTCGATGGTCTCATTCCGCCGCGCTATCGCGGCATCGTGCATCAGCTCGCGCATCAGATTGACCGGACGATGTCTGGCTTCCTGCGTGGGCAATCGCTGGTTTGTCTCTTTCTCGGGCTTTGGTATGGCCTCCTGCTATCGCTGGTCGGTTTGAACTTCGGCCTGCTGATCGGCATCACGGCCGGTTTTTTGAGCTTCATTCCCTATGTCGGTTCGATGACGGCGTTGGTCGCAGCGGCGATTATTTCGATCGTTCAGGGCTGGCCGCACTGGACCCTGTTCGCTGAGGCGATGGGTGTCGTCGTCGTCGGGCAATTTCTCGAAGGCAATGTCATTTCGCCGAAGCTCGTCGGCGATAATGTGGGCCTGCATCCGGTCTGGCTGATGTTTGCGTTGCTAGCGTTCGGCACTCTGTTCGGTTTTACCGGCCTCATCATCGCAGTCCCGGTCGCCGCTGCCACCGGCGTCATCATGCGCTTCGCCGTGCAGAAATATCGCGAAAGCCATCTTTTCATGAACCTGCCACAAGGGCAGACGCTTATCCTGCCGGAGACCGTAAACGCGCCCAAAGAGCACTGAATGCCAGCGCGAACCTATCCTTCGCGCTGGCAACAGCTCGGCCTCGAACTGCCGCTTGAACCGCAATTTTCGCGCGAAGACTTCCTCATTTCGGATTCAAACGCCGACGCGCTGCGTTTGATCGAGGCGTGGCCGCATTGGCCGGATTCCGTTTTGTTGCTGATCGGCGAACGGGGCAGCGGCAAAAGTCATCTTGCAGCAATATGGGCTGCACAGGCGAGCGCAGAAATTTTTTCCGGAGCAACGCTGGCACATGCAGACGTCACGGCGTTGACGGAAAAACCAGCGCTGGTGATCGATGCGATAGACGAACTCGGCGCGGCCGAAGCGCCGTTATTTCATCTCCTCAATCTCGCGCGGCAGAGCAGGCGAAGCCTGCTTTTGACGGCGCAGCGCCGCCCCGATCTCTGGGGCCTCAGGACGCCGGATCTCCTTTCGCGGCTACGGCTCGCGCCGGTCGTTGAACTGGGCGCACCAGACGACGCGCTGCTGCAATCCGTCCTGCACAAGCTTTTCCGGGACCGGCAATTGCTGGTCGATCCGGCCGTCATCGATTTCATCGCTTTGCACATCGACCGCTCGCTCGAGGTCGCGCGCGCATTTGTCGAGCTGATCGATCGCGTCGCGCTCGCACGCGGCAGTGCGGTGACACGGAGTTTGGCGCGCGAACTCCTCATCGACGCGACGGATGAAAGCGACTAAGCGGCTATCGGGAATATTTCTCGCCGACTTATGTTGACCGTCCGGTGCGCTGCCCCTAAAGGCAGGGCGCAGTTTCGGGAGTATGATCGTGAGCCGTATTAGAACGATTTCAATCTTATTCGCTTTGACACAATTCGTCGGCGGCGTGGCTTTCTCCCAAGATAAAAAGCCGGTGCCGGCGGTCGGCTCGCAGCCCGAGACGACGACGGCTACATTTGGCGCCTGGACGTTGCGTTGCGAACGCCGTGCCGATGTCGCCAAAGGCCAGAAGCTTTGCGAAATCGAAGAATCGGTCGTTCCGAAAGACCAGCAAAATCCGATCGCCCATATCGGCATTGTGCATCCGCTTACCGCGGAAAAAGGCGCGTTGCGGATCAATGTGATTTTCCCGCCCAATATCTTCATTCCGACCCCGCCCGGCATTCGCGCGAAAGACGGTGATCCGGGCGTGCCGCTCGTCTGGCAGCGGTGTTTCTCTGGGGGCTGTTTTGCCGAAGCGGCGATATCGCCGGCGGAGGTCAAGGCATGGCGTGCGGTCGAAGCCGACACAGGGCGCATCACGTTCACTGAAGCGGTAGGCCGTAATCTGGCTGTCCAATTCTCGCTACGCGGTTTTGCGCAGGCGCTTGATGCGCTCGAAAGGTGAAGTCGTAGTTTCAATCTCGAACGGCGCGCACGCGATGCGCGCCGAATATTTCGCGGCGCGACATTAGTATCGCGATAGGCTGGCCATAGGCCTCGTCCGGCGAACCGGACCGAAATCAATCTATCTTTTTCAAGATCGGCGGCATTGCGCCGCGCGAAGTTCGATATCGCGCGAGCGATACACGCGTGCCCCTGTTTGCAGGCCCGGTTGACAATCCCGGCCCATAATATGTAACAGTATAACGTATCTAATTTTAAGCGGGGCGGCTTGGTGCGTTATCTTCTTCCACTTGCGGCGGCAGCCGCGGTTTTTGCCGGCATGGATGCAGCGCGGGCGCAGCAAGCGCTTCCGCCGATCGATGTTACTGCAACGCCGAATAGCAATTCACCGCTGGCGCCGAGCCAGCCGGTGCTCGTCGAAACACGGGCTCTCGATGCGGCGCGCGCTAATATTTTCACGCCCGCCGACGCCAACAGCTATGAGATCGATGAAAAGGCGATCGACAATCTGCCGCAGGCCGAAAACACGCCGCTTGAAAAGGTGCTCTTACAGGCGCCCGGCGTCGCGCAGGATTCGGCCGCAAGCGGCGATTTCCACGTTCGTAACGAGCACGCGAATGTGCAATTCCGCATCAATGGCATTTTGCTGCCGGATGGCGTTGCCGGTTTCGGCCAGGTTATCGAGACGAGCTTCATCAGCTCGCTCACCTTGCTCGATGGCGCGTTGCCGGCTGAATACGGTCTGCACACCGCCGGCATTGTCGATATCCAGACGCGCAGCGGCACTTATCAGCCGGGCGGCAGCATTGGCGTCTACGGCGGCAGCCACCTGACATTGACGCCGACGTTCGATGATGGCGGCACGATCGGCAACACGCAATTCTACGTCAGCACCCGGCTGCTCACCGACAATGTCGGCATCGAAAATCCGACCAGCAGCTATAATGCGATCCATGATATGACAGCACAGGGCAAGTTCTTCGGCTATGTCTCGACCCTCTTGGGCGACGGGGGTCGCTTCAGCATTATCAGCGGCACGTCCGTCAGTTCGTTCCAGATTCCCAATTCGCCGGGGCAGGACACGGCCTTCACGGTGAACGGCAATAGCGATTTCAATTCCGCCGAACTGAACGAAAATCAGGTCGAGCGGACTTTCTACAATGTGGCAGCCTGGCAGAAATCGGCCGGCAATATCGACGCGCAGATCGCTTTCTTCTCGCGTTATTCGACGCTTCATTTCGTGCCCGACGAGCTTGGCGACCTGCTGTTCAACGGCGTCGCGTCGGACGTCCAGCGCAATAGCCTGCTGAATGGATTGCAGGGTGACGCGGCCTATCATCTCGGCGCGCACACCATCCGTTTTGGCTTTGAGGTCAGCGGCGAATCGACCGACGCGGTCAATAACGATTCGGTCCTTCCGGCAAGCGGTTCCGGAGCGCCGTTTTCTGTCGACAGTTCGAGCAACAAACTCGGATGGCTTGGTTCGTTCTATACGCAGGATGAATGGCGCATCACGGACCAGTTGACGATCAATGGAGGCCTGCGTTTCGATCAGATGGCCTCATATGTCACGACCAATCAATTGAGCCCGCGTCTCAGCCTGACCTACAAGCCCTTCGCATCGACGACTTTCCATGCCGGCTATGCGCGTTATTTCACGCCGCCGGAGCAGGTGCTGTCAGCGCCGACCAATCTGAGCGCGTTCGCCAATACGTCGGCGGCCTCGGCGGTCAATGAAGCGAGCGCCGTGCGGCCGGAGCGCTCGGACTATTTCGACGCGGGCGTGACGCAGAAACTCTTTCCGGGTCTCGAAGCGGGCGTCGATGCCTATTACAAACGCGCCAGAAACCTGCTCGACGACGGGCAGTTCGGCCAGGCGCTGGTGCTGACGGCTTTCAATTACGCCAAGGCCTATAACACCGGCGTGGAGTTCAAGACGGATTATCAGATTGGCGATTTCTCAGCCTATGGCAATTTCGCCTGGGCACGGCAGCGCGCGACGCAAGTGTCGTCGAACCAATTTCTTTTCGATCCTGACGAACTCGCCTACATCGCCGGTCACTATATCTACACCGATCACGCGCAGACGCTGACAGCGTCGGCGGGCGCGTCGTATCTTTGGCAGGCGACGAAGTTCAGTGCAGATTTGATTTATGGCAGCGGCTTGCGTAACGGCTTTGCCAATACGGGAACGGTGGCGCCTTACACGCAAGTGAACCTCGGCGTTTCGCATGAATTCCAATTGCCGGGCAATTCGGGCTTTGGTCCACTCGAAGCGCGCTTCGATATCGTCAATCTCTTCGACAATATCTATGAGATCAGAGATGGTTCGGGCATCGGCGTCTTCGCGCCGCAGTTCGGGCCACGGCGCGGCTTTTTCGGCGGCCTGACGCAAAAATTCTGACAAAGGCCGCGCCGGTAGATTATAGGGTCCGGACGCTTTTTGCCCGGACCGCAGATGCCGCTTTATTTTGCCTATGGCGCCAATATGGACCCCAACGCCATGCGCCAGCGCGCGCCAAATTCGCGCGTGCTGGGGCGGGCGCGTCTCGTCCGGCATAAGTTCTTCATCATGAAATCGGGGTTTGCCTCGGTTCGGCGCGATCCGCATGCCGATGTGCATGGCGTGCTCTTTGATCTCGCCTTGTCGGATGTGCCGGCCCTCGATCGTTTCGAAGAAGTCGGCCGCGGCCTTTATACCAAAGTCGTCCAGCCGGTCTTGCGCGAAGGCGCGGCGGCGGCGCGCGCGCTCGTTTATGTGGGCGCGAGCACGGAGGAGGGCAAACCGACGGCGGCTTACCTTGACGGTATTCTGACTGGCGCGAAGGAAGGTGGCTTGCCCGAAAATTATATCGCGTTCCTCGCTTCGTTTGGCGGCCCGCAAGCCGGGCCCGGCACACGCTGGCGCGCAATCAAGGCAGAGGGCATCTGAATTGACCGTTGAGATCGCGCGCGACGTGGCATCGCTCCGTGCCTTTGTCATGGCTTGGCGCACGGCAGGCCTGCGCGTCGCTCTGGTGCCGACGATGGGCGCCTTGCACGAGGGACATTTGTCGCTGGTGGCGGACGCGAAGCGGCGCGCCGATCGCGTCGTCATGTCGATCTTCGTCAACCCGACGCAATTCGCGCCGAACGAGGATTTCGCTGCCTATCCGCGAACGTTCCAGACGGATGTCGAAGCTTTCGTGGCGGCGGGCGGCGACCTTGTGTTCGCGCCGGAGATTACCGAGGTCTATCCGCCGGATTTCGTCACCAAGATCAGTTTGAGTGGTCCGGCAATTGCGGGTCTGGAGGACAAGTTCCGCCCCGATCATTTCGCAGGAGTCGCGACGGTCGTCGCCAAACTGCTGATCATGGCCAGGCCCGACGTCGCGCTGTTTGGCGAGAAGGACTACCAGCAGCTCGCAGTCATTCGTCAGATGGCACACGATCTCAATCTTGAGCCCGAGATCGTCGGCGCGCTGACTGTGCGCGCGAAGGATGGCCTCGCGCTCTCATCCCGGAATATCTATCTCTCGCCCGAAGAGCGTGCGCGGGCGCCGCTGCTTCACGGCGCGCTTGAGCGTTGCCGCGCGGCGATTCTCGGGGGCGACGAAATTGCCGCCGCCGTGACGCGCGCCGAAGGGGCGCTGACAGTGGTGGATTTCGCCGTCGATTACGTTGCGGCGCGTCACGCGGTGACGCTCGCGCCCGTCGCCACGCTCGCGGATGGACCGATCCGGCTGCTCGCCGCGGCGCGCCTGGGGGTAACGCGGCTCATCGATAATATCGCTGTGTAAATAGGGTCCTGCGGCGGTTTTCCCGCCGCGCGACGACGGCAAAGCTTGCTTGCGCATAAAGGCGGCTTATCACTTTTCCAAACCCCGTCGCGGGCCATATAGACCGGATAAATCCGGCCAAGCGGAGGAAACATGCGGATCGGCGTCGATGTCGGCGGCACAAAAATCGAGGCAATTGCGCTCGCCGATAATGGCGCGATCATCGATCGCCGGCGCAAGCCGACGCCCACCGGCGACTATCAATCAATTCTCGACGTGATCGCCTCGCTCGTCCGTGGTCTTGAAGCCGATATCGGCGAGACGGCGACGGTTGGCGTCGCGACGCCAGGTTCGATGTCGCCCGGCACCAATCTCATGCGTTATTCCAACGCGCTGGTCATGAACGGCCAACCATTTGTGCGCGACATCAGCGACGCGCTCGGCCGCGAGGTGCGAACCGAGAACGATGCGAATTGTCTGGCGCTATCTGAGGCGGTGGACGGTGCCGCTGCGGACATGGCCTGCGTCTTCGGAATCATACTCGGTACGGGCGTCGGCGGCGGTCTTGTCATCGACCGCAAGCTCGTCTCCGGCCGCAACAGGATCGCCGGTGAAGTCGGCCATATCGCGCTGCCTCTCAACGAAGTCGAGCGCCGCATGCCGCCACGCCACTGCTTCTGCGGCCAGAATGATTGTGCCGAAACCTTCCTGTCGGGCGGCGCTTTTTCCGCCGAACATCGCCAGCGAACGGGGAAGGAGATGAGCGCCACCTCGATCGCCGCGGCTGCGGCGAGCGGCGATGGCGCAGCGCAGGCCACACTTGAAGTCTATGTCGACCGTTTGGCCCGGGGACTGGCCACGATCATGAAAATCGTCGATCCGGATGCGTTCGTCTTCGGCGGCGGTGTTTCGAAGATCCCGCAACTCTACGATCTTCTGCCGCCATTGCTGGCGCGCTACGTCTATTCTGATGTGATGACGACGCGGGTGTTGCAGGCCAAGCATGGCGATTCAAGTGGCGTCCGCGGCGCCGCCTGGCTCTGGCCGCGCTAGTTTTTCATGTGCTTCTCTGCGAGCAGCCGGTCGTATTCGGCGCGGACAATCTGCGGCCCGTAAATGCGTTCCAGCCGGCGAACGGTGAAATGCCCTTCGGCAATCGATTGGAAATGGTTGATGAAGGCGTAGTTTACCGCCGCGCCGCCTGCCGCGCCAACGACGGGAACCGCCTGCGCCGCGACCTTCTGCGAGACGACGACGCCGAAGCGCGTCGCAATCTGTGAGATTAGCCGCACGATCACCGGTGCGCCTTCGTCGGCGAGGCCGCGATTGACCATAAAGCGCGCTGCCTCGGAGACCGATTTGGCGAGCACGCTGCGCACGGAAAAATAGCTGCTTTCCAGCGCCAGCTGATTTTCCTTGCCTGTGCCGAGCGCGAAAACCTGAAGGCAGGCGAGCGCGGCCTCGGGTTGCGATAAATCCTCTCCGGAGCTGCGCGCGATAGCAGCGATCGAACGCAGCATCACAATGGTCGAAAACGGCAACTCGACCGGCAGCGCCGCCAGGCCGAACGCGCCGCCGACCGTGCCAGAAAGCGTCGCGACGGCCTTGTGGGCTGCGCGTTGGTCGGTTGACCCTCGAGGCTTCAGCGTGCGCAGAGCCGTGTTGAAAGCCATACGCATCGCGCTTTCGCCGGCCCGATCGACAATATTTGAAATATTCGGAGGCACCATCCGTCCCACACGCTCGATCTCGTGGCCGAGCGCATTTGCGAGCCGGGTGGCAAAGCTCTTATGCTCAAGCTGATCAACGGCGCGGGCGAGGGCGGCGGCATCTTCCGGCGACAGCGTGCCGGGCATGACAAGGGGAATGGCCGCCGATTCTTGCGGACGTTCGAAGAGCGACATCGGTCAATTCACTTTCCATCAAGCGAAGGGCGCACGACGGCGCTCGGCGCTTCAAATATGAGGTCGCCCGTAAACGCCGCCAAGGCCTATCGCGTTGCGATGGGTGCGGGCACACATTTGAGGGCGCCCCAACGCGATCAACGGAATTTCAGACTATTTCGTAATTATCTGTTTTGTCTTATTTTATTAGGATTCGGCCTAGACATAGGCGAAGGCCGCACCGAGCGATCCCAGGGCGCCGAGGGCCAGGGCCGAATACCACGGCCAGCGGGTTCCCGGCCGGACAATGGCAATCGTCGCGATGGCAATCGAGATGTGGAGGAGGGTGACCGCCACAGTCAAAATCTGATGCCGGTGCTCATGCTTTTCGCTCGACCCGAGTTTTTGCTCCGTCATGTCCTCTTCGGTCTTGGCCTGAAGTTGGATGGCCTTCTGGTCGGAGTCATATTTCTCCGCTTGCGTCTTGAAACCGTCGGCCTTGGCGCCGGGGCCGGCGAGACTTGCAGCGATCTCGTAGAGGTTCTTCTTGAGGCTTTTGGCCTGATAGAAGTTCCAGGTGTCGGTCGCTTTATCCTGAAAAAGCACAGCCTCGTTCTTGGCGTCGATGGTCGCCGCCGTCTCGATCGTTTCGAGGCTGCCGATAAAGGCCGCGATCACCGCCAGAATCGCGATTGTGATAGCGACGATTGGCAGAAAGGGATCGCCCGAATGGGCGGCGTGTTCTGCGTGCTCGGCATGCTCGAAATGTTCGGTCGGCTCAACGTCGGACATCAATTCCTCGATTTAGTGAAAATTTCCAAACAGAATCAATTACTTATGATTCGCAAGATAGTGCTTATACGGCACAATATACAGAATTCGTATGCGTCACTATGCCGCAGCATTATTTTACGGTTATGGATTGACGTGATATTTTTAACACGATCGGGCCGTGCCATAATGCCCTGCTGCTTTTCGGAAGGAGGTGATGCGCATGATGACGGAAACTAACCCGTTTAAGTAGAGAGCCCGGCGAGAGCGCCGCCGGGCAGTCGGATTGCAGCGGTATGACAGGGGCGAAAATAAAGTTTTGAATCGTTGTTGACGTAACTCAAAACCGGCGCTTGGATTCGCGCGAGGGGGCGTGCGTAAACTTTGAAAGTATCAATTATGGAAAATAAGAAACCCCTTCAGGCCGCTGCGGCGCAGACATTGACTTGGCAGCAACGTATTGGCGCCGCTTTCGGTATTGAAGATTGCGTCTTCGCGATGCATCCATCCGACGCGGAGCACGCGAAAGAACTCATTGCCGAGGCTCGGACCGCAGGCGCGTCAAGGGAAGATTTCCTCAAAGAGATGGTCTGGCACGTCTACCGGAAGGTGGGCAATCCAGGGCACCGGGAAACGCTTTTCGAGGCGCAAGAGAAAAAACTGCAAAATCTCTGGAAGTGAGTGACCCGGCCACATAGCGGGACGACAAGCTCATCAAAAAACCCCCGCCTGCCCGTGAGGCCAAGCGGGGGCGATAATGATGAAGGATTGATTACAGGGCGGCAGCTAGGGCCGGGGCCGCGGCGGCATCGGCGGCAGCGGGAAGCCCGGGTCAGTCTCAAAATTGTGCATATGGGCTGTAAAACGACATGAGATATATATAACCCCTCCGAACTAAACTTCCACGGTAAATTTTCCATGCAACCCGCGACGGCAGCCCTTATTGCCGCGGCTGTAGCCGCTACGGCCACAACCTCGGGCTGACTTTACACGGCCAGACGTGCGCGAGCCTTGAGCCGCAAACAACATACGATTACCGTATTGATCCAAGCGAGTTTAAGCACTGAGTTCCAGGCGCAATACGCAACTTTCAGACCATCATTGTTTGCAAACTCTATTGTCGCCGATGTAGCGGCGAAAGCGGAGATTGCGCTAGCCGTCCGGCGCATCCTCAATCACTACGAATTCATTGCGGCCGGTATTAGAAATGGCGACTTTGACGAACAACTTGTCCGAGATAGCGAACGCGCGACTATTATCGGTATCTATCAGGGTTGCGCAAATTACATTTGGACGCTTCGCACAGACAGAAGCCGTATGTCTGCACGCGAACACCTAGAGTGGGTACACGCTAGGTGGACCGGCGCAGATAATCATCCGATCCAGACCCTGCTTGAATGGATCAGACAGAAACCGTTCCAAGGGAATCGCCACAACCACAAAAAGACCGTAGCGGATTAGTTCGCGCAGCAAGTCGTGACAACACGCAAAAAAACCCGCCTGCCAATGGAGGCAAGCGGGGCGTGGTGTGGTCGGGAAGTCAAAGAGCGCAGAGCCGATGGCTCTCTGAAACCTTCGTGCGGTGGCAGCTCGCCAGCATCACATCCAACGTATCGCGTAGCTCGGTAGCAACATCGAGCGGCATCGCAAGGCGCAGTACCACGCGGTTTTCGTCCTCCCCGCCGCCGAAGGCCGCTCATGAGAAATTTGCGAGAGAGTGTGCCAATCGGCAGCTTTAGCCATGTCCTGGTCACGGCAGCTTTTTCTTATTACGTTAGTCTCAGTTCTATAGTATCAGTTTTATGATTCGCCTACCGGCCTCTGTCGTGGATCTAACTCATAGTTCGTCGAATTTATACGAGCGCTTACGAGAAACGGTTGGAGACAATCGTCGTGGGCGTCCTATTACAATCGTGTTTGCTGATGCGGCTTACTCGGAAATTTTAGACAATTGGCTCCGGCATGCGCACGCATACGTCGCCAAGTCTCTAATTGTCTTTTCCCTTGACGCAACGACCCACGCCAGAATGACGGAGCAAGGCATGACGAGCTTGCTCTTACCCTTTTCCGGCGCTATCGACGAACTTTGGCTCCTTCGGCTGTCGATATTCGAAGCGCTTGTTCTTATGGACGTGAGCTTTATTCATTCCGACGTGGATGCCATTTGGCTGGCCGATCCGCGTCAATTTTGCTTTGATTTGGATGCCGATCTCGCGATCTCAAGTGGAACTATATGGCCCCCAGAGGCCGTCGACCTATGGGGATTTGTTCTCTGTTGCGGGTTCTTCTGCGTTCGCGCAAAGCCGGAAATGGCTCGATTTCTCGCCGATGTTAGGCAGGCC
Source organism: uncultured Pseudomonadota bacterium (assembly GCA_963782195.1). GTDB lineage: Bacteria > Pseudomonadota > Alphaproteobacteria > Rhizobiales > Beijerinckiaceae > Methylovirgula. Next base: position 171,958 of record CAWAIN010000002.1, read on the forward strand.
GCTCTAAATGATCGAGACGACCAAGCGGCTTTGAACAGAGTCTTGATTAAAGCTGGAACGACGTGGGACTTAGAGGCGATCCCTTACGATGTCGAAAATATGATGGGGCGCCAGTTTCGGAATTTTGAAAGCGTCGTTTTTGGAAAGACCACGAAATTTGATCTCAGACTCTGCTTTATTGCCCCAAGAACTCTTTCAAAGGGTCGCGCGAGTTTATGATGAGCCATTAGTGAAGCATCCATTGACTCCCAAAGACCCAACCGCAAAGATCCTCGCACTTCGCGAATTTGGATGTTGGCGCGTCTAAGCCAGGTCCCTGCGGCCGTTCTCCGACGCGTCAGTTGCTTCAGCGCCCAAACGTAATCGATGTGCGCCTGCGAAAGAATTTGCGCACTTGCGAACGTGAGTCCTACCAAAAATCAGTTGGAAGATCTTGTGCACGGCAAGTTGATTTGTTAGGAGGCAAGATAACAACCTACAACTTGACCGCATTACAACCGGTGAACTAAAGCGCATTAAGAATGATTATTTGGCTTGCCTCCTATCCGCGGTCTGGAAACACTTTGTTGCGGACGGTGCTTAACTCCAGCTTTGGCCTGACCAGTTACTCTTTGTATGATGACCTATCAGACATAGGACAAACCCAAGAATTCCGTAATGCCGTAGGACATGAGAGCCATGGCGTTACGCAACAAGACTTCTACGAGAACGCCCGGAAATCATCAGATACGTTTTTCGTCAAGACGCACGATGCACCTCCCGACGAGGCGAAGGCGATATATGTCATTCGGGACGGTAGTTCCGCGGTCGTGTCCTATTTCCACTACATGAAAAATTTCACGCAAGAGGATGTTACGTTCCAAGACATCATTGCGGGAGCATGCAATTTCGGCTCATGGTCCGACCATGTTGCTGAATGGAAGCCTCTGACCAGGGCCAATACTCTGCTATTGCGATTAGAGGATTTGGTTCTGCAGCCTTCAAAGGAAATTGACAAAATCGCGCTGTTTATAGGCAGCTCACCGATCAATCACAAACCTCCAGAATTCTCATCATTGAGCACCGTCAACGCGAAGTTTTTTCGCAGCGGAAGCGATGCGAAGAATATCGATGAGCTGAAAAGCTCTGACCTCGAATTGTTCTGGCTACTACATGGTCAAACTATGAAAATAATGGGTTACGAAGCACAGAGACACGAGTTCTCGACTGCCGTAGCAAAAGAGTTGATGGCTAAGTTCTCTGCACTTAAATCCGCGTCGCATCGAATTAAGGAACTTGATGAGCGGTGTTGGCAGTTGCAGGCCCAATGTCACCAATTGCAGGATGAAAGTCGTCGGCTAACGACGCAGATAAGTGACGTGCAGAAAACACTATGGTGGCGTGCCGGACGCAAACTGCGGCTTGCATAGAATGCGCTCCGCACTGAAGGCCGAGTACCGGAACGCGCTCGAGTGATCGGCAGAGTAGGAACGGGAGTAACGAAGGGCAATCACGCACAGAAACGCGCTTCGGTTAAACGTGGCATCATTTCTCCTAGTGATCTGGCGAGAACGTGTAGAGGGCGCTCCTTGCCAAGCTTTTGATGGCGGAATAGTACTAGGAACTCCGCTTTAAGTCAGGGTGAGCTCAAATGTTTAATCGGAATAAAGGCGATCAACGCCTTCACTCTCCTGCTCGCGAACTCTTTGAGCTCTTCAAAATATACGTAGAGCAGTAAGAGCAAACGCACGGATTTTTTATGATATAATACGCTGCTATTTGGGATTATCTCCTGAGACTGCAGAAGACACACGGGACGCATGGAAATTTCTTAGAGATAGGTGTACTGGCGGGGAAATAGGCTTATCTCGGCGCGCTCTATCTGAGGCCAGATGAAACATGCGTTCTAGTAGATATTGGCGACGTCTCAACGGTAGTGACCACAATAGAAAAGATGGGCATCAAATAGATCGCTATACAGGGACTTCGGTCTGATAACATAGTAGCTGTAAGGAAGATCAAAGATGCTGTAGGGGTAGTAAGTTTCTTTCACATAGATGGCGATCACAAAGGCTACGATACAGAGAAAGATCTGCACATTGCAGAGAGCTGAGTAGGAGAGCGCGGCATCATTTGCGTAGATGATTTCATGAACCGAGTTATAAGCAGCTCATTGCCGCTGTTTATCAATTCTTGTTAGATAAGTAAGGTTTGTTTAAGATGCTACTCTGAGGCTTAAATAAATGCTACATAGTGAGAGCAGCAGATTAAGTTTTCTAAGAAAAGCAGGTGAGGGAAAGATTAGTCACTCATCTCAAAGAGAGTGGTATGAACTTGACTGTATAGAAAAGCTATAGCATTGAAGATTATGGATGCTTTGCAGTAGTAGGTAGAGATGGCGATAGAGATATGTTGGGTAGAGAAGAAGATTAGTCAGAACTGCTCTTTTAGGTAGATTGCGCTATACTCTGGCAGTTGTCATTAGCTGGTATGTTAATGCTAGAAGGTGTGATGAACATGCAGCTGGCATGCTCTGAGCTGCTGAGACTAGAGACGCAAAGAGAGGAAATAGTAGCAGCGTAACATAGATGAAATTCTTCACGCTTAGGGAGAAACTCATAGACTGCTTTATAACGAGTTTCATAGTTTGATTTATAAGAGACTTATCAATATAGGTAGCGGAGGTATTATCAGGTATGATAAATGTTAACATCACGCTCGCACCTCTAGAATGAAGATTTTAGATTAGAGATATTATTTGCGCTATTAAGACAATGCAGCTCATAGAAAGCGCATAGAAATTTCAAGCGCTTGCTGCGTTGGGACACACTTTTATATCATCATTATTTTTGCAGCATTCTGAAATTGCTGCGCGATAGTATAGGCGCTATAAGAGCGTTTCTAAGCGGTGTAGAAATAAGCAGGCGGACGCAACTGAGGAGCAGAATTCTTATGCACTGTTTTGTCAGTGATTCAGTGATTTCATAGGCTGTGCAGAGTGGAGGTGAAGGTAAATTAATAAACATCTTTTAGTTTCTCTCGTTCCTTACAAAGGTATCAACTAGCGCGCAGCAGAGAAGGAACAAAACTGCTGAGCGCGAGGATGCAGAGGCTTCAGTTTATGACTAAGTGCTTAGCTGAGGGTGTTATTAGGCACTTTAAGCTGGATATTAGAGCAGGGAAATCTTAAACTCAGAGAATTAGTGAAACTTGTTATGGTGAGAGTATAAACTGCTAATAGAAGCAAGTGGATGAGAACGGCCAGGGGCAGGACTTGCAGCGCCGCACATGAATTTCGGCGCAGCAATTCGTCAGAGAGTTGCGGAGGCGTATTTGTGCAAACGCTGGATGTATTAGCTGACAGTCAGGGTTTTTGACTGCTGTTTAGATGCGCAGAAGAGCGTTTCACTGCAGTCTATGACTCCGGTATAGACCGCCGCTTTGCGCGCCAGGTCGACGAGTTTAAGCGGCCTATAACCATGATTAAAGTGCTGCTTAGGAGAGTAAGGATAGTTTTGCACTTTGAGAATAGCAAGGGCGGAAAAAATATAGTATCTCTAGCGTAACTCTTGCAAGTATTTCAGATATTAGTAGGTTAGGGCTTAGGAGTCTTACACAAAGACAAACTAGAAGGTTAGATATAATTAGTACTTCTTGCGCTAGACGGTATTTGCACTAGTCTTAAGATAGGCTGCTAACTCAGAATGCAAAGCAGAGATTGCAGCAAGCTTCTCAGCAGCTTCAGCGCGCATAGCTTTGGCTAAGGCTATATGTGGGGGTAGAGAACTAATGTCTGGCACAGCTCTATCGCTTGCAATAGCAGCTTTCAGTTTATGAGAGTTGTGGTGCGTAATGTAAGCATATAAATGGTAGAAACTCGCAACGTCAACCTCCGCCGCAGTGAGCATTGTTTTGGCGCGCTCGTGCGCTTCGACGCTTTTGGCGTGCGCGATCTCGGTGGCTTTAAGCCGGCAATTGCGTAGCTTAATGCTTAGCGAGCGGTAAATTAGTTATGTACGAGTGTAAGAGTATAAGTCATAATAGCGGGTGTTCATTTTTGTGAATCAAAAAGGCGCTCTCGCGGACGCTCTGGTTGCTGTTTTAAATAGTGAAGTATGCAACGGCACGCGGTTCCGCTGCGTTGCATTGTTGGATTAGTAGACGTAGCCGTAATAGAGCACGTTCAGCGCAGCGCTCGCTGTTGACAAGATGAACTGCGCAACTGACGCACTGAACTGATCTAGAAATAACAGTTCGCTAGCAGCGACTGGGCTGCCGCTAGGGATAGCAGAGAGAAGAGTGCAGCTTGAACTAGTGGGCGGTGTGCAGTTCAAGGTGTATAGAACATTGATAACCTGACTGTTGATTTTAGCAAGAACGTTCTAGTGGGGATTGTGAGAGTTTGCGCGGTGGGAAGAATGGCGGCGCTGATTTGTTTCAATTAATAAAACTGATATTGTGTGATTTCCTTTCTATGGATATGATGAGTACAAAGATAGCTTAAAGAGTTAGAGCGCTCGGGCTGCGTAAAAGCTTTTGAGAAAATTTCTCATGTGGAAAATATTTGGCGGAGTATAGTTGAAGAATTTTGTAGCTAAGGGTTTTCTCTTTTTAGCACGCTTAGTACTGTTCGCAATAGTCTTCAGAGGGCTCTTCTGAAGAATTCAATAAGCTGCTTAGTAGTGTAAGGCTCTTGCAAGATAGGCATAGTCAGGGTGATGGCAGACTTTGCAGGTAGCGTTGTTGTCACGGACACAGCCTCAGAGTTAGGGATAGCTATGATGCGAGGCGCTGGGTAAACGTCTTTGCTCATTGATTGTGGCTTAGGAGAAGGGCTATGTGGGATTTTGAGTTTGGTGTGGCAACCGCAGTCTAGTTTTCTAGAAGAGCAGCTGCAATAAATAGCGCGGAAGAGCAGCGCGTCTGTTAAATAAGTCATTTTGTATGTATTTAAGGGGTTAGTACAAGGAGTATGTCATGGCGCAGAATGGGGTGGTATATAGCTAAGTTGGCGGCACGCTTCACAAGTTAATGAAACAGTTGGGATAAGAGTAGATTGATGACGGAAGAAGAGGAGTGAGTCATGGATAAACTCAATTAAGACGTTACAGGCTTGGAAGAAGCGACGCTTTATCAGTCAGACGTAACACTGTAGCTAGAAGATGCTGCACATGTGCGAATGTACAAGAAGTTAGTAACAGAGGCTCGCTTGGCCGCATTATCTACGCCGCTCATGATGGCATGCGTGCTTTACTGGATGCGCTGGAACTGAATAATCGCCGGAGGATCGCCGAGATTGTAGAGAGGCGGAACGATTTGAGTAGGCTGTGCAACTGGAAACGCCATGTTGCGCATGTGAATAGGAACGGGAGGCGGCAGCAGAACATCACGCTCAGACTTCGCGATTTCAGCTTCGGTTTTCACTTGGATATCATACGTGGCAATATCGGCAGCGCTGACATATGCCAGAATTAGCGTACAGATCTCGTCGCCCTTGCCGGCGCGGCTAACAATGCCAGCGCCGCACTGTTAGAGCGATCGTCGTGCATAGGTCCCGGATTGATACGCTCGCGGCCGTTCGAAAACGTATGCAGTTATAATGAAGCAAACTGTGAAAGCATATGGCTGTTATAGAGCAACAGAACTTGGCTAGACATTAGAAGCGGCAATGTCGACAAATACACCGCGTTGCGATAAAGCTCGCTTTTAACGTAAGTATTGCAGACCTTCGAGAACGCCTCTGGAACACAGTTCTTAGCATAAGCATAGATAGTTACGCTCATGACGAGATATTAGCTCATCAGGGCAGAGAAGTAAGAGACAACTTCAGAAGGATTGAAAGGGCTTTTGCGCTCAAACATCGCATACTGAACGACTATGCAGTCATTGTCGCGGTGGGCGATCGCAGCGGTGAAACTGTCATTGCGGCCGCCGAAGCATCCGCGCCGCAGAAGTATTGCACGCCATAGCGGGGCGGACGCGCAACGACGCCGTTGTCGACAGCAGCGTACAAAATATCGCGCGTAACCATGAACTGAGATAGTCACGACAGATATTATTATATTAAGCAAGAAAGAGCGCAGGATAGAGAGCAAGGTATTTGGCAATGGTTGCTGCATAAAATGTAGGGTTGAATGCTAAAGTGTGGCGCATCAATAACAGAGTGTGAGCATCATATTTATAGTAGCTCGCGCTAACTTTGTAGTACAAAATATCGCTTAGCTTGTTCACGGAAGAAATCAGGATTTTCAGGCTACTAGAAGTGAGCGCGAGGCCGGGAGATATTGCCGCATCAACCTCTACGTCACTAGACGAAACGCTTTCGTCGCCGCGGAAGAAAGCGCATTCGTCTAGGATGCAGCAAATCAACAGCTTGCCACGCGGGGCGCGTATCGAATTAGTGCGGACTTCAATAGTGACTTTGTTCAACAACTACACACTGCTTGTGCGGATGCTGACAACAAGCTCGGATAATGAGGGCACCTCTTGGAAATATGCTCTGACATATCGGAACAGTATGCCGGCTTGGTAGCGATCATTAGCAACGCATAAAATGGTTTTGGTCTCACGAGGACGCAGCAGGCTTAGAGGATAGAAATTGAGAGCGATAGCGACCGCTAAGCAAGATGCGGCAGCGTCCTTAACGGCGCTTCTTCCTGCGGCGACAACTAATTCGAGAACCGGCGCAGATGGCGGCTCGCGATTGCCGGCGATCTCGTGAAAGATAGCTAATTCCTCGGTGGATAGGGGCACGCAATCTAGCGCTTCATGACGACACGCCAGGTTTTCCAGCTATCGCCAGCGAAATACGGGCCAAGCCATGTCGGCGACGTCATCACGTCTAGAAAACCGGTGATGCTCACGCGCGGCCTCCTTCGGTGCATTCCGCGAAGGCTCTCGCCAGCCAGTACCGGCTGTTGACGACACGCTGCGTCCATGTCTCGACGCGGCGGATGCGGTTCTTGTCGAGCGGATGCTCGCCAGCAGCTCAATTGGGGCTGAACGCTTGCTCGTGGCAGGCGATATCGTCTTGCGCGTCCGCCAGCTCGGTTTCGGCCTCTTTCATGGCCGCGATTGCAATTTCAAGGGGTGTCATTGTTGCGTAACTCCATAGCTGTACGCAGCGAGGCTCTACGGGCGCCGCTGGCGGGAATTGTGGGTTTCGGTGTTAGTGGTAGCGGGCGCCTCAGAGATGGGCGCCAGCGGGCTATTTATGCGGGCCGGTGTTTGCTTTGGCCGCGTCGCGAGCGGCGAAGTATGAAGCGAGCTTGTCGGGCTTCTTTGCCGGCGCTCTCGGCAACGCCTTCAGCGCGCGGGCCATCAGGTGCGACAAGCGAGTTAGTTCGGCCATGTCGATTGCCTCGCCGCGCAAGGCGGCCTGCTGCATGGTTTCGGTTTGTGCGACCAGGGCCGCCGCATGTTCAATCTGGATAAGCTGGCGCGCCGTGGGCGGGGCGTCCAGGTCGGCCGCTAGGGCCTGCCTAATGGCCAGGATTAGGCGCGCAGGCTTATATCGGGCGTCAGGCCGGCCACTGGCTTTCGGCCTCGTCGCTTCGCCGGCGCTTGTGGATGATCGTCGGGGTATGGCGCGAACTTGCCGTTGACGGCGCGCGGCTGGCGCTTCGCCTTGTCTACGTAATCGATTGGCATGTGTTTGGCTCTCTCAATCGTATAGCGCGCCGTACAACGGCGCGGCATTATTGTGTAAGCGATTGTTTTGTAATGGCTACGGTAGGATGAATTATCCTACGGGCGCGAAACAGGACGTCGGCGCGTGGAAAAATTCAGCGGGCGCGCGCGGATTTTTGGTGTGTGTCAGTACGTGCACGGTATGCAGTGCCCATGCCGTCGCTTCTTGTGCCAGGGACAGGAATAGATTTTACGCGGCCAGCAGGCAATTTCCTGAATTGGTGCCTTATTTGCGGCGACGTTGCCGATGAAAGTTCTGGGTAGCTCAGTCGCGGCCCCAGCTTTCCGGGGGAAACCCGCAGCGGTCAGTATCAAGACCGCAATGAGGACGGCGGTAAACTGGCGCATCGATGCCCTCTTTTCCGGACAGAGCACGAAGTTTTGCAACTCCTCAGGTGCAATTCAATTCACATTATTTCGTCATGACGTGCCGCCCCCGGGGCGATATTTCGATCTCTAATGTTCCGCCATGTCCCGCTGCCCCTTTCTAAGGAAAGAGGGCGGGACAAAACATTGGTTTTTTGGGTTTTGTCCCATAAAATGTCCGACCGGGACATTTATATAAATCAATATGTTAAATGCTTTTTATCGCCTCTTGTTCCGCGCGATGTCCCGCGGGACATTTGGCCACTCAAAAATCGTCCGGGACATTGACCGGGACATCGGTTTTTACTGCATCAATCCCCGCCACGGTGACACACCATTTGCGGTTCGCGTGCATCGCCAAACCTTCTTTTTGAAGGGCGTCGAGTGTCCGAGTTACGGTTGATAGCGGGAGTTCCGCGCTCCTCGCCCAGGCGCGCTGTGTCCCGTCTGGGTTGCTGATCATGGCCTGCAGAAGCGCGAATTTGGGATCTGCCTTCGGCGTCGCTGCGAATGGGTCTGCCCCCCTTGGCCGCATAACTGGAAGCCGTATCATCGCGCCATCCTTATCAATGACAGTTGGCGCGACACCGAGGTGAATGCTGAAAAAGCGCGGGTTGAATTGTGGACCGCGAACCTTTGTCCAACTCAATTCAATGTTCCCATCGCCAAACCACAACGTCAGATTTCCGTCGATTTCGTTGACGATGGCGCCGCCGCCGAATGGTTGCAAATTATCTTGCGTCGCGTTCTTGACTGGATGCGCGGACACCAAAACGCTCGGCTTGCCGGGAAGCTGCGTCAATGTGCGAAGCCTCTGCGTATAGTGCAGAACCTCGCCGTTTGAATTGAAGTCTGAACCATCGAAGCCGGCTTGATAGGTATCGAAGGCGACCGCTTGGAACGGGCCGTTTTTCTCGGCGTCGTCTTTGAGATCGCGAAAGATAGGCTCAATACCTGCGCGACAATCTATAATGACGATATTTTCCGCGACAGCCGGGTCAATACCGAGATCGTAAAGCGCGACCATCAGCTTGGCACGCACGTCATCCGGGTTTTCCAGGATAATGTACGCGACGCGGCTCTGCTCAACGTGCACGCCGAGAATGTCGGAACGGCCAGACGCCACGGCGAGAACGAACAGGACATTAAAAGCCGTCTTTCCGGTGCCGCTTCGCGCCGTCAAAAAGTAGATAGAACCTGACGGCAAAATTCCATCCAGCGTGTATGATAGCGGCACATATTCCGCGACGAACTTGGCCAGCGGTTTAACGAGCGTACGCCGTGGCTTTTGTTGCGTTAGTCTGTGGCTTTCTCTTCGTTGCGATTGGCGGGAGCGGCTCTAACAATTTGGCCGGTTTCGATATTGAAGATGTTGCCATTGGCGTCGATGTCTAGCCAGGCCTCTTAGTGTTCATGCAATTTGTCCTCCAAAGGATCGGCGGGATATTGAAGTCCCGCGTTAAATCCGGAGCGAAACGTGGCGAGGAACGCCGAGTATCCGTCCTTTTTGATGTATCCATTGTCGTAAGCGGCATCGAGTAATGCGTCCTTCGCGTCTGCTTCTGTAATACGACCAGCCGCGCACTGACGAGCGGCTTTAAGCGCCGCGTTGTTTAGCGCGGTGTTCCTACCGCGTGTGACTTTCGCGAGATCGGCTGCGATGCCAGCTAACGCTCTCTCGCCATATGCCTTCTCACGCTCTGGAGATGGTAGCGCGCTGGATGTTGATGACGCTAGGCGGGGCGGAGTGTCGACGTCGTGAACTTTGCCTGCTTCGATCATCTCGCGAAGCCATTGCGGAAGCTCCGGGATAAACCCGAGCTGGTAGGCTTACGCAGGGTACAAAGTATCGGAACCAGTAAACCAGCCTGCGCCGTTAGCCAGCTTAGCGCTCGCGCAGATCACATACCCCGCCGACCGCACGTCAATTCCGGCCGGCAGACTGCTCGTCGCATTCGTCGGCGACATGCCTTCGGGAAGCTTGAAGTAAGTATGCGTGCCGCCGGACGGCGTAGCCACGACTGGCGCGGCTGCAATGTCATCGCGTCCTTCGATAAGGCGATCTCAAGCTTCAACGCCATTTGGCGCGCCAGGTTTGCAGTCACAATCAACGACAAGCAGCCTTGCAGCTTCGCAACTGATGGCCGGCAGCGCTCCGGGATGCTCTTTCCACTGGCCGCGAATGACATGTTGTGGATTGTCGCGGATTTAAAGCCGCGTACGGTGAGGGGCCGCTTATCGGGCGCGCAAGGAAATGTTGACAGGCCCGCAGCCGAGCAGCGAAGCGCGACGTCGATGTTGCAGGTGGAGAAATAGGGGAGTTCGTCGCGAACGTAGGTCAATACAGCACCTCCCCGAAGAGTAGGGCTTCCGTTCTCACGAAAATAGCGTGCCAATAATCTTGGCTTCGATCCGCGGGGCATTCGTCAAACTGCAAAATTAGGGTGAAGCTGTCGGCAACACGAATAATCGCCGGTCTATTGCGCGGAACGTCGAGAAGAAAAGGCTTTTCTTTGGCGACGTGCTAAATCGCTTTGAACTAGATACTTCTGGCCCGCGAAATCCTCGGCGCTCATCCAGTCACTGAACATGATGTCGCGGCGGCGCGTGAACGCTAGCTGATCTTTCATCGTGCGGCCTCCGGGAACGCGAGGCTTGCGATGATGTGTGCAATCGACGCGGGGACGCGGCGGTGATGGATTAAAAAGAGGTATTGCGCTTCCGCGGCGCTTAATGTATATGTCATGTGCTTAATACCTGATGTCTTAGGTAATGAATTTTCTAACCCGCCGCCGCTTGCCACGGTCGGCGGGTTTCTCTTTGCGCTAGACATGACTGACTATGCGGCCTCCGTCTTTTTCAGCGGACTTGGCGGCGACGGTGTCGCGGCGGCCTGAATTTTCTCGATCTCGTCCCGCCACCAAACGACGACACGTCCTTGCGGATCGATGCGGACGGGGCGCGGGAACGTTCCTTCTTTTATTCGCAAATAGATCGTCGACTTGGGCATTCCAGTTGCCCGCTGTACATCGCGCAGGCGCAAAGCTTCTCGCATTGTTGCTACTCTCTTTCTGTGTGTTGGACGCGGATGAACCGCGCTGGGTTTATAAGTACTATGACGAAGGGCGCTGTAGGCCGTCGGCTTTGCCAAATATGTTGAAAGTCTGAAATTAGGCGCCAAACGCCGCGTGAATTGCGTGCGCTAATAGATCGCCGACATGCATCCCGGATGCGATGGCGAGCGTCAGTAGCGCGGACACCAATAGCGGCCGGCGGTATAGCGTGATCATTGGGGGGTTCCTTCGTCGTGTTCGCCACAAAGGGCATAGAGATGCGCCGCGCAGCCGACTGGCTGAACGGGCAGGGCATGGTTTGGGAATATTGAGCGCTAAGAACGCGAAAACCCGCCGAGGCAATTGCCGGGCGGGCTATTTCATTATTCTCTTTTGTTATGAATGCTGCGACCGTCAGGGCGCAACTTCGGCGGTTGATTTGTCGGGCTTTTGTAGGCTATTTCGCACTCTAATGCAAGCCCCTGAACACAAGCCCTACCATAATTCCCCCCAAAGGCACAAGCTGTAGAGGGGGAAGCGATGACGTATTCATAATATTAGGACAACATTACTTACCTATGACGTGGTACAATTGGCGATAAAATTAAAGCACGCATATGCACATATTTTGCGGGTATTAAATGTTAGGACAACCAAGGCGGGAAATTGATAGAAATATTCTATTAAAATACCACGGTGCCTTTCGTCGCTAGGTCATCTGCAAGCCATTCATGGCCGGCCCGTACGTGACGCCAAAACGTCGCGTGAGCCCAGTTCTCAGCCCGGCACGTTGCGCTGATATCCCGGCGCCCGCTGGCCTCGCTCGCCGCCAATCTCGCCACCTTGTCTGCAAGGTCGGCGTTGTGCTTGGCGAGCCGGGCCAACCATTTCGCAACGCCTAGCGCCAATTCTATTTCTCGCGGGTTTGGTGCTTTCGATGTCGATTCTTTTGGCGCCACGTGTTCATCGAACCTCTGACGCATTGCTGAGGCGGCACGATGTCTTCGATTCTACGTCGGCCGCCTTCAGCCAAATCTCAAAGGTTTCTTTTGTTGGCCCGCGTTCTCCGACCGCCGTCCAGTTATTGCCTGGCTGCCGCGGTCCCCGCGTGGCCCGCAAGCGGCGCATGTCGCCCTGGATGCCGTGCCAGATGTGAAGATCGCCTATCATATCGGCCGGTGACTTTTGGCCATCGCCCGCAATCTGCGGGATCATCAACATTATGCGGAAAGCATCCGCCAGGCGGTCGGCGACATGCTCCGCCGTCCATACCGCTGGGGCTGGCGACGTGAACGGCCGGATAACCTTAGCGGCCTTGTCCGCCGCGATTTGCGCATTGGTGCGGCGATAGCGCTTGGTCATTTCTACTGCCTCAATCACTGAGCCGCCCCTCGAATTTGTATGACGTCGGCGCCCTGCGAGCCGCTCAGGTATTGCGCCCAATCGTCCATTAACTTGCGGCGCTTTTCGAGAAGGTCAGTGCGTCGGTAGGCGCGCTCAACGCTGTTGCCGACCGTGTGGCCTAACGACATTTCAACAATCTCTGTCGGATGATTGGTCATGTCGCTGCCCCACGATTTGAAGGCGGCGCGCAGCCCGTGAACGGTTGCGGCGCTATCTGGCCGTGTTGATTTGAATGCAAGCCGCAAGGCGTCTTCGGCAATCGTGCTTCCTTGGCGAGCACTCCAAAAGACGAGATCACCGCCATCGCGAGGGACGCTTTGCAACAAAGCAACCGCCGCATCGCTTAGAGGAACGCGATGCTCACGTCCCGATTTTGTCCGGGTGGAGGGGATGCTCCAAATCTTCCCGTCAAAGTCAAATTCGTTCCATTCGGCAAGTCGCGTCTCGCCCGTTCGCGTCGCGGTCAAAAGGCAAAGCCGTAAGGCCAGCGCAGGCATTGATTGTTTGGTGGCAAGATCGGCCATTAGCGTCGGCAATTCCGCGTAGGGCAGGGCCGTGAAATTTGCTACCTTCTTTAACCGCGTGAACTTACCGAGTGTCGGTTCGATCAATTCCAACTTGGCGGGATTGTCGGCGGGATAGATGCCGTCAACCTTGGCGGCGTTGATGATGACTTCGAGGCGCTGGCGCACCCGGTTGCCAGTTTCGGGGCGCGACTGCCACAAGGGGCGAAGGACAGAAAGCACGTGCTCTCGGTCGATTTTGTTGATCGATAAGCTAGCCAAGGGGCTCAGGTGCGTCGAGACGGTGGCTTCCCATTGGTGGGCATGTTTGGCGCTACGCCAGCCGGTGCGATGCGCCGCAATATATTTGGCAGCAAATTCCCCGAAGTTCGTGACCTTCTCAGCGTCTCGGTGCGCCCTTCGTGCGGCCCGCGCATCCGCTTTCTCTTGGATGGGGTCACCGCCCGCCCGAACCTTAAGCCGGGCCTCAGTAGCCCATCGCCGCGCCAGCGCGAGGCTAACCAGCGGGTAGCCGCCGAGGCCCATCCGGCGCTCCCGGCCGTCCTGCCAGTATCGTAAAATCCAGCTTCGCGCCGATCCTTCCTTACCCACGCGGAATAGCAGGCCGCCACCGTCGGCGTGGTCCCCTGGAGGGAGCGTTTTGAGCGCCCCCGGCTTCAAAATTTCCACCCTTTTAGTCATTCCCTGCGGCCCTTCTTATACGGTCCTGTGGGCCGGTATATAATCGAACCTTACTACAAGTCAATGGACGACGCTGGACGATACGAAAGGGGGAAATCGTTGATATGGTTGATGTTTTTGTATAGAGCCTGAACGACCTTAGACGACGCTGCACTATATATTGTGTGACATCAATTCCTCGCGTGGATCTGCGATTCAGATGGCGGCGGGTGTCGCATCTTGGCCTCAGCTTTGCAACTTCGCGGCGGCGATGGGCGCGGCGCATGGACAGGGTGTGCGCCGCGCCCTATAAGCCGCGCTGATGTTGCGCGGCAGCAAGGCGCGGGACTCCAGGAATGGCGCTTCAATCAAATACGACGGTGGGCACTTTCGCGGCTTTGCGCCTGACGATGGTGGACAGCCAAATCCGCACGTTCGACGTGACCGATCGGGCAGTCATCGAGCGGTTTCTTGCGGTTGAACGGGAAAAGTTCGTCCCGCCGCAGCTTTCCGATCTCACCTATTCGGATATGGCATTGAAGATTGCGCCGGCCAAATCCGGCGCGTCGGAGCGCCGCTTGCTGGCGCCAATGGTTCTGGCGCGCCTGACTTCAGGCGGCGGCTGTGAAGATGGGTGAGCATGTTCTCGACGTTGCACCCGGCACTGGCTATTCGACCGCGATCCTCGCGGGTCTGACGCCGAATGTTGTCGCGCTCGAGTCAGACCCGGATCTGCAGGCTTCGACGAAGGCGGCTCTGGCGACATCCGGATTGCCGGTCTTCGGCGGTCGGCTCAACGAGGGTGTGGCACCGGCGGCCCCATTCGATGTGATTTTAATCAACGGTGCCGTTGAAGCGCATCTCGACGCTCTATTCGCGCAATTGCGCGACGGCGGCCGGCTTCTCACGATTTTACGATCGGCCAGCCCGGCAAACCAGCATGCGAGCCGCGCGGTTCTTTTCGAGAAAAATTCCGGGGAGATTTCACGACGCGGCCTGTTCGACGCCTCAGCCCCGCTGCTCGATGCCTTTCGCGCAGAGCCGGCCTTTGTTTTTTAAGTCGGCGCGCCGCTTCGAAGGCGAGGCGGTTTATCCACAAGAGCGATAAGGCAGGCTATCCGTACCGCCTTGTAAATGTGTCGCATTTTTGCTCCACCCGGCCAGTTTCTGGCGCCGCAGGCTTGGCGCTGGCGGGGGGAAGGGCTTAATACCTGAGTCGTCGGGCTTTGTGCATGCGCCAAAGGTCCCGCAATCGGCGGTGGCGTCTACGCGACGCGCTGTGTCGGTGGAATGTGGAGTTTCAAGGTTTGAGCGAGAGCTGGTTTCGAACCGGCCGGTGTGTCCCGCATCGGGGCCGCCGCCTGACCTCTTACGCTGGCGCACGCGTGCCGGCGCATGTTGCTTTAAGTGTCGCGGCGCTGCTCGCCGCGCCCCTCGCTTTCACCAATGTCCATGCGGAAACGATGTCCGATGCGCTGGCACGCGCCTATCGCACCAATCCGGACTTGAATCAGCAACGCGCCGGCGTGCGCGCGACGGATGAAACCATCCCGCAAGCGACCGCGGCCTACCGGCCGACTGTGACCGCGACCGGACAATACGGCTATAGCAACCTCGCCGTGCACGAGCCCGGCACTGGCGTTTCGTCGTTGGGGGGCGTCGGCGCCGGAGGTGCAATCACATCCGGGAATTTCAAAGCCTCGACCGACACCGGCAACATCGGCGCAACGATGACCGAGACAATCTTCAACGGCAACCGCAACTACAACGGCGTGCGTCAGGCGGAGAGCAATGTGCTCGGCGCGCGCGAGACCTTGCGCAATACCGAGGAAAGCGTTCTGCAGAATGGCGCGACCGCCTACATGGACGTGTTACGCGACACGGCCATTCTCGATCTGCGCAAGAACAATATCATCGTTCTCGAAGAGCAATTGCGCCAGACCCGCGATCGCTTCAACGTGGGTGAAGTGACACGTACCGACGTTGCCCAGGCTGCATCGAGCCTCGCCTCGGCACGATCCGACTATTTTACCGCGCAGGCCAATCTCGAAACGAGCATCGCCAATTATCATGAGGTCATCGGTGTCGATCCGGACCGCCTTGAACCGGCGCGCTCGGTCGAAGGGCTGTTACCGCATACCTTGGATTTCGCGATCCTCGTCGCCATGCACGAACATCCGGAAGTGCAGGCGGCTTTGCATCAGGTCGACGCCGCCGAGTTGCAGGTCAAGATCCAGGAAGGCGCGTTGATGCCGACGGTGACGCTCAACGGCTCCGTCGCGCAGAATTATAATGATGAGGGCGAGCCTGGTTTCCGTCTTTTCAATGCAACCGTGCTCGGCTCGGTCTCCGTGCCGATCTACACGGGTGGCCTGATTGATGCCCAGGTGCGGCAGGCGAAGGAACAATTGTCCCAGGCTGAGTTGCAGGCCGATCTGCAACGCACGCAGGTGCGCGCCTCTGTCGTCTCCAACTGGGGCCTGCTCGATACCGCAAAAGCGGTGATCGTCTCCGATCAAGCGGCGGTGAAATCGGCGGAAATTGCGCTCGAAGGTGTGCGTGAAGAAGCGCGCGTTGGCCAGCGCACGACGCTCGACGTGCTCAATGCGCAGCAGACCTTGCTGAATGCGCGCGTCAGCCTCGTCTCAGCGCAGCGCGACCGTGTCGTTGCGTCTTATGCAACTCTCGCGTCGGTCGGCGAATTGTCGTCGGATCAACTCGGCCTCGATGTCGTGCGCTATGACCCCACGGTTCATTTCAATCAGGTCAAGGACAAGTGGTTCGGACTGCGGACGCCAGACGGTCGCTAAGTCACGAACGCTTGAGATTCGAACCGCTTCGATCGATGTGAATAACGAAATAGCCTCTATCGAAAAGCGGTGACTTGCGGTCTAATTGCGCGAATCTGATTTGAACTGCGAAGCTCGCGAGGAGATTCGCGTGCTGACCCGCTCGATTTTGAAAGCGCCCAAGGCATGAACGCGCCAAACGCCCTTTCGCAGGACAAAATTGCGGCCGATCGAAAGGCCTATGAGCCTTCGATGGAAGAAATTCTGGCCTCGATCCGCCGTATCATCGCAGACGACCATGCGGCGCCACCACAGCCGGCGGCCGAGCCGCTGATGCCGGTCGCACCGCCCGAGATCGCGCCGGAGCCGCCGATGATCGCCGAGGCGCCCGCCGAATTGACGCGCGGCTATGAGGCCGAGCGCGTCGAGAGCTGGACGGATATTCCAGCCGCGCCAAAGGTCGCGCCTGCAGAACCCGCGGCGCCGCTGCGCAGCGGTTTTGATTTTGTCCCTGGGCGCGAATACCGCCCGCTGTCGGCGCGCATGCCCCTCGCTGAGCGGCCGGCTTTTTCGCGCGACGCCGCGCCGCGTCCAGCCGCAGAGCCGCCGGTCGAGCGGCGGGAAAACCCGCGCCGACTCGCGCCGGGTCCGCGCTCCGCGCCGCCAACTCCGGTCGCGCCCCCGGTTCCCGTTGCGCCTGTGGCGGTCGAAGAGGCGCTTGTGTCGCCTGCTACCGACGCCATGGTTTCCCAAGCGTTCAATACGCTGATCGCCAGCCGTTTCCTGCAATCGAATGACGTGCTTGGCGAGATGGTGCGGGAGATGCTCAAGCCCATGCTCAAGGCTTGGCTTGACGACAATCTGCCGATCCTTGTCGAACGACTAATCCGCACCGAAATCGAGCGCGTGGCGCGCGGCGGCCGCTGAGCTTCCGGTTTTCAAACCTGCGTTGACTTCGCGGCGCCGCTTGGGCTTTTAGGCGCTCTCGCTGGCGCTTGGCGCGCCGGCTCTCTGGTTTTTTCGGGATGATGGACAAGACTTTCGACCCTGCGCATGTCGAGCGGCGGATTTCCGCGCTCTGGGAAGAGGCGGGTGCGTTCCGCGCCGGCCGGCCGGATCGCGCCCACGCCGAGACTTTCACGATCGTCATCCCGCCGCCGAACGTCACCGGCTCGCTGCATATGGGCCATGCGCTCAATAATACTTTGCAGGACGTGCTTTGCCGCTTCGAGCGTATGCGCGGCAAGGACGTGCTCTGGCAGCCCGGCACGGATCACGCCGGCATCGCGACGCAGATGGTTGTCGAGCGGCAACTGGCCGAACGCCAGCAGCCGGGCCGCCGCGAATTGGGCCGCGAGAAATTCCTCGAAGAAGTCTGGCGCTGGAAAGAGGAATCCGGCGGCGCCATCGTCGCGCAATTGAAACGCCTTGGCGCCTCCTGTGACTGGTCGCGCGAACGCTTCACGATGGACGAGGGCCTGTCGAAGGCCGTCGTGAAGGTCTTCGTGCAGCTCTATCGCGACGGGCTGATCTACAAGGACAAGCGCCTCGTCAATTGGGACCCGAAGCTGCTCACCGCGATCTCCGATCTCGAAGTCGCGCAGAAAGAGGAGAAGGGCAGCCTCTGGCACTTCAAATATCCGGTCGTCGATTACGCGGGCCAAGAGACAGGCGAGTATATCGTCGTGGCGACGACGCGGCCGGAGACGATGCTCGGCGACACGGCTGTCGCGGTCCATCCCGACGATGAACGTTACAAACATCTGCAGTGGCAAGAAGGTGCGGCTGCCGCTCGTCGGCCGGCTGATCCCGATCGTCGCCGATACTTATTCCGATCCCGAGAAGGGCACGGGCGCGGTGAAGATCACGCCGGCGCATGATTTCAACGATTTCGAGGTCGGGAAGAGGCACGATCTGCCGCTGATCAATGTGCTGAGTGAAGACGGCCATATACTGGTTCATGGCCCGAACGCGATGCTTATTGATCCCGCTGATCCGCGAGCAGTTGGGGAGTTGAATCACAGCTTTGAAGCCCTCCACGGGCGAGATCGTTTCGACGCGCGGAAAATCGTCGTCGAGTTGATGGAGGCCAAGGGCCTGCTCGACAAGATCGAGCCGACACAACATGCGGTGCCGTATGGCGATCGCTCTGGTGTCGTCCTGGAACCGCGACTGACAGATCAATGGTACGTGGACGCGAAGGTGCTCGCACAACCGGCACTCGCCCCCGTGCGCGACGGAAAGACGAAATTTATTCCGGAGAATTGGTCGAAGACCTATTTTCAATGGCTGGAAAACATCCAGCCCTGGTGCATCTCGCGCCAGCTTTGGTGGGGCCATCAAATTCCGGCGTGGTATGGTCCGGGCGTGATTGGTCCGGACGGGATAGCGGCAGAAGGGCCGATCTTCGTCGCCGCCTCCAAGGAAGAGGCTTGCCAGCAGGCACTCGAATTTTATCGTGCGCCGGAATTACCGGATGGCACACCCGGGTTTCCGAACTTGAAGTTCGTCGTCAGTGGTGATCTTACAGCGCTCGGGCCGCCCGAGAACGCCTACGATAATAATCAAGTGACGGAGATGATGATCCGTCGCGACGAAGACGTCCTCGACACCTGGTTCTCCTCCGCGCTCTGGCCGTTTTCGACGCTTGGCTGGCCGGCCGAGACGCCGGAACTGAAGCGCTATTATCCGACCAATGCGCTCGTCACCGGCTTCGACATCATCTTCTTCTGGATCGCGCGGATGATGATGATGGGTCTGCATTTCATGGATGATGTGCCGTTCCACGATGTCTACATCCACGCCCTCGTCCGCGACGAGAAGGGCGCCAAGATGTCGAAGTCGAAGGGCAACGTCATCGATCCGCTCGGCCTCATCGACGAATATGGCGCCGATGCTTTGCGTTTCACGCTCGCGGCGATGGCGGCACAGGGCCGCGACATCAAGCTTTCGACGCAGCGTGTCGAAGGCTATCGCAATTTCGCGACCAAACTCTGGAACGCGGCGCGCTTCGCTGAGATCAATGGCTGCACCGGCGATGCCGCGTTCGATCCGCGGGCTGCGCGCGTGACGCTCAATCAATGGATTATCGGTGAGGCGGCAAAGGCCGTTGCCGACGTGACGGGAGCGATCCAGGCCTATCGCTTCAACGATGCGGCGAACGCGGCCTATCGTTTCGTCTGGAACATTTTCTGCGACTGGTATCTTGAACTTGCCAAGCCGTTGCTGCAAGGCGCGGACGAGACGGCGAAGGCGGAAACGCAGGCGACGACGGCTTTCGTTCTCGATCAGGCGGTGAAGCTGCTGCATCCGTTCATGCCTTTCATCACCGAGGAATTGTGGGCGAATGCGCCGCGCGACAATGTTCTGGCGCTTGCATCCTGGCCTTCGCTCGAAGGATTGAGCTTCCCCGCCGCGGAGGCCGAGATTGGCTTCGTCGTCGAACTGATCTCGGAGATTCGCTCGGTGCGTTCGGAGATGAATGTGCCGGCCGGGGCGCAGGTGCCGCTCGTCCTCGTCGGCGCCGATTCCGCCGCACGGAACCGTGCCGAAACCTGGACGGATGTGCTCAAGCGGCTGGCGCGTTTGTCCGATATATCCTTCGCGGCTGAGGCGCCAGCGCAGGCGGCGCAAATGATCGCGCGCGGTACGCTGGCGGCGCTGCCGCTCGAAGGCATTATCGATTTTGCTGCCGAGAAGATTCGTCTCGCCAAGGAAATCGAAAAGCTTCACGCCGAGGCGAAGAAAATTGAGGCCAAGCTTGGCAATGCCGATTTCGTCGCGCGTGCGCCGGAAGAGGTTGTCGACGAAAATCGTGAGCGTCTGGCTGAGGCGCAATCGCGCGCGGAAAAGCTTGCAGCGGCGCTACAGAGACTGGGATAGGCTGCTTACCAACAGCCGAGGCGGATTATAATGATCAGCGAACAGGATGTTTACGCGGCGTTGAAATCGGTCGCCGGGCCGGACGGCAAGACGCCGCTGCCGGAAACGGGCGCCATCGCTGGCGTGACCATTCGCGATGACAAGGTCTATCTCTCGCTGTCCGTCGCGCCGGAGCAGGCGGCTTCGCTCGAAAGCATGCGGCTTGCGGCCGAGCAGGCGGTACGGCGTCTGCCGGGTGTCAGTGCCGTGCTCGTCAATCTCACGGCGCAGAAGCCGCCGGGCGGGGCGCCGCCGCAGCGCCGCTCCGGACCCTCGACGCCGCCGCGTAGCATTGCCGTGCCGGGCGTCGAGCGCATTATCGCCGTCGCCTCGGGCAAGGGCGGCGTCGGCAAATCAACGACGGCGGTCAATCTGGCGCTAGGCCTCGCCGGACTTGGCTGGCGTATCGGCATCCTCGATCTCGACATTTACGGCCCGTCGCTGCCGCGCCTCTTGCACATTCACAAGCAGCCGGAGGTCGTCGAGCACCGCATCCAGCCGCTCGAAGCCTTTGGCGTGAAGGCCATGTCGATCGGCTTCATGCTCGACGAAGAAGAGCCGGTCGTCTGGCGCGGCCCGATGGTGATGGGCGCCGTGCAGCAGATGCTGCGCGATGTCGCCTGGGGCGAATTGGATTGCCTCGTCGTCGATATGCCACCCGGCACCGGCGATGCGCAACTGACACTGGCGCAGAACGTCGCGCTGGCCGGCGCCGTCATCGTCTCGACGCCGCAGGATCTGGCGCTGATCGACGCGCGGCGCGGCATCGCCATGTTCAACAAGGTCAATGTGCCGGTGCTCGGCATTGTCGAGAACATGAGCTATTTTCTCTGCCCGCATTGCGGGGAGCGTTCGGATATTTTCGCACACGGCGGCGCGCGGCACGAGGCGGCGCGGCATGGCGTACCGTTTCTCGGCGAAGTGCCACTGGCGCTCGATATTCGCGTCCATTCCGACGATGGCTCGCCGATCGTCGTCGCGGCGCCGGAAAGCGCCTACGCGGCGGCCTATCGCGACATCGCGGCGCGTGTGCAGGCAGGGCTTACCGGCGCGCAGATGCGCCAACCGCCGAAAATCGTGATCGAATAGGGGCTATCCCCCCGTCACGCTCATATGGCGCGGCACGGCCGGCGCTGTATGAGCGCGGTCGATCATGAAGTCATGGCCCTTGGGCTTGCGGGCGATGGCGTCTTCGATTGCGGCGTTCAATGCGTCGTCGCTGGCCGACATACGCAATGGCGTGCGCAGATCCGCTGCGTCGTTCTGGCCGAGGCACATATAGAGAGTGCCGGTGCAGGTGAGCCGGACGCGGTTGCAGCTCTCGCAGAAATTATGCGTCAGCGGCGTAATGAAACCGAGCCGGCCGCCGGTCTCGGCGACTTCGACATAGCGGGCCGGGCCGCCCGTGCGATAGGCGAGATCGCGCAGGGTGAAATGCCGGGCGATCTCGGCGCGCACGTCGCTCAAAGGCAGATATTGGTCGAGCCGGTTCGGCTCGATGGCGCCCATCGGCATCACTTCGATGAGGGTGAGATCCATCCCCCGCGCGTGCGCCCAAGAGATCATCGGAACGATCTCGTCCTCGTTGACGCCTTTGAGCGCAACCATGTTGATCTTGACGTCGATGCCAGCACTCTGCGCCGCCTCGATGCCGCGCAGCACTTGCGCAAGATCGCCGCGCCGGGTGATCGCCCTGAATTTCTCAGGATCGCGGCTGTCGAGCGAGACATTGATGCGCCGCACGCCGCAGGCTGCAAGCTCCGGCGCGAAGAAGGCGAGCCGCGAGCCATTGGTCGTCAGTGTCAATTCGTCGAGCGCGCCCAAATCGAGATGGCGGCCGAGGCAATGAAAAAGTTGCATGATATTGCGCCGTACGAGCGGTTCGCCGCCGGTGAGCCGCAGTTTCCGCGTGCCGCGCGCGATAAAGGCGCTGCAGAGCCGGTCCAGTTCCTCGAGCGTCAGCAATTCGCCTTTCGGCAAAAAGCTCATATCTTCCGACATGCAATAGACGCAGCGGAAGTCGCACCGATCGGTCACCGAGACGCGTAGATAGGAGATCGCCCGCCCGAACGGATCGACCAGCGGCCGCGCCTGCATTTCAAGCTTCTGCGGCAGGGGCGCCGGTCTTAAATCAGTGCAGGACTGGTTCATCGGTTTGATATAGTCCACGAAAGTAAAAGCTTGAATAGGACCAAAGAAAGTTTGGTGCAATGACGTCAGAGCTTCGCCAACCTTCAGCGCCACGGCAATGGCCGCGTGAACTGCGCCTGGGAGAGGCCGGGAAGGTGCTCAAGGTTTCGTTCGAGAGCGGCCGGGGGTTCGATCTGCCGGCGGAATATTTGCGGGTCATGAGCCCCAGCGCCGAGGTGCAGGGTCATATGCCGGACGAACGTAAGACCTTGGGTGGCAAGCGGAATGTCGCCGTCACTGAGATCGAGCCTGTGGGTAGCTATGCGGTCAGGCTCAGCTTCGACGATTTGCACAGCACCGGCATTTACACTTGGGATTATCTCTACGAGCTCGGCGCGCATCAGACCGAAAAATGGGCGCAATATCTTGCTGAACTCAGTGCCAAAAACCTCAGCCGAGACCGTCCGGGCGAGAAATAATATCTTTGGAATACGCGAGCTATACATTGAGATATATAGCTTATACTGAATCGAACGCCCCATTCCCAGAAGGTTCGAGATGCCGGTTTCTATTGAGCTTGCCGTGCCGATGTTCATCACGATCTGGTTCGTCGTGTTGTTTGCGATTCTGCCGATCGGAATTCATTCGCAGCGCGAGTCCGGCACTTATGTCGAAGGCACGGATCCCGGCGCGCCGGTCAATCCGCAATTATGGAAAAAGGCGCTTTTGACGACAATTGCCTCGCTGATCGTCTTTGCCGTCCTGATGGTCGTGCTGCGACTTTGCGGCTGGGGCGTGGCATAAACGCCGCCAAAATCGCTGCACCCCGCCAAATCCCCCTCTCTCTATTGACCCGCCCGGCCGATGCGGTTAGGTGCAGCGACCTTCCTTTGAGAGCGCGTAGCTCAGCCGGTAGAGCATCTGACTTTTAATCAGGAGGTCTCGGGTTCGATCCCCGACGCGCTCACCACATAGCCCCCTGAAATATCTTGCACAATCGTCCTAAGATCGCCAATCCCTTATTTGGCGAGGACATCGAATAAGGGATTTCAGGGGGTTTTCTCTCTGCCCAAAAAAAGCTTGCATCTTCAAATGAAGCTATTTACCAATCTGCGCATGTGGAACTTTGCACCGCGCAGCTTGGGATGCTGCTTCCGGTTCGCCACTGGGCATTTGCGCTGACGCCCCGCGTATTTAGCACAGCCGTTCTCCCCGGCCCTTGAATTGAGGGGTCGGCCACCCGGCACCGATTTGATTTCCGGCGGCCGCGACCCGCCAGCACCACGGACCCAAGCCGGTTAGGTGCGCAGAAGTCTCCAACAGGCGTCGAGCTGGCGAAAGCTGGCTTAGCCGCTTCGCTCGTGGAGACTCTGAAATGCATCAACTCGACCGGCGCGCCCACAAGTTGCTTGACGAAGCGATCAGCGAAAACGCGTTGCTTGATACCGAGCAAGTCGCCGACTGGCTTGGCGTCTCCAAAAATTGGCTGGAGATCGGCCGCATCCGAGGCTGGGGGCCGCGCTTCAAAAAACTCGCCCCAAAAATCGTCAGGTATCACGTGCCTGACGTTCGCGATTTTCTCGAAGAATGCTCGCGACGCGCGAGCGACCAACACGCAAGTAGCAAAGCTGCAAGGGCAGTCAGACAAGCGAAGTACGCCGCGATCAAACGCAATGGCGAACCGGCGCGGCCACGCGGCCGACCGCGCAAAGTTAATACAGAGAGCGAGACGCCGACGGCAGAACCGAAGAGGCGCGAACGCTTGCGCCCACGCGAGGATGAACAAATCGAAGGCCGGTCATCGCGCAAGAAGTACTCAAAGGCCTTCGCAGATTGATACCAGACCAAATTGGAGGAAAGCAAATGACATTCTACCATTGGACGTCACCGAATTTTCTACCGCTCATTCTGCGGCGTGGATTGCGTCCGCTTCAAACCATCGAACATGTCACGGATAAGCCGGTGGTCTGGCTGACCACCGAGCCTGAACTCATAACCTACATACCTGACGGATTATCCGCCGAGCAAAAGCTGCAATTGTTCAAGTACATGAACGAGCATCACCGCTTTCCGTTGTTTACCCCGCTGCGATTGAGCGTGCGGGTCTCGAAAAACGACAGCCGCTTGCAAACCGGCCGCGACTTTAACGCCAAGCTCGACTATCAGCCGGTCTATACCCCGGAGTGCTGGTATGTCTTTGAAGGTCCAATCGGCGCCAGCAAAATCCATGATCCTACATTTATCATGCCGGAGTTTGTCGCCGAAGAAGGGATGACTATACACGATCACATGTGCAGTTGGCCTTCCCGCTGCGTCGATGCCGACTTGAATGTGATCGATCGTTGCTTCCCCGAATACCTACCAGAGTACGAGGTGCTGCCTATCGGCAATTATCATTAGGACACCGGAGAACCGGTTAAGTAGCAACCGCCCCCATCTCAGCAAGCGAAACGCCGCACATTCGCTGCCGCGCCCCGCCGGGTTGTTCGAACCCGATTAGGTTTCGATTTGCGAGCGCTCGACTAAAATCTGCAAACACCCGGCGATTTCGCTCGGCGAGGACAGACAGCTTTGTACAGCTGGCACGTGCGCCCGCTTTCTTAAATCACCCGCGCAAAGCAGACAGGCCGCTTACGGCCAGCTAAGTCGTACGAATAACCGCCTGCGCCGCAGGTTATCACAGAGCCGAGCGTCTGCTCCCGAGACACGTCGCGAACAGCGCGCCCGCGAGGCATAGGCTCACGATCTGCAAATCGGCGGCGCGTGTCCATCCGAGCCAGGTTGTCAGGGCACCGAAAACGTAGCCGGCGACCGACGAAGACGCATAAAGCGTCGTCACGAAAATTCCGGAACTTCGCGATGCTAATCGTGGAACGACGGCTTTGACATGATAGGCGGCGAGGTTGACATAGACGGTGCCGCTGACGATCAGGCCCCAGAGAAAAGACAGCGCGGCCTGTGTGGCGAAATTTGGCGGCCCGTGGAAAAGGCCGAACCCGACCGCCCCACCCCCGAGAAATGCCGCGGGGAGCAGAACGCGCGCCGGCAGGCGATCGCCGATCGCGCCGCCAGCGACGGACGCGAGGACACCGAAGCCAAAGAAGGCCATGACATTCCCGGCCGCTTGCGGCGAGTAACCGAGATGCGCTCGCAGGAAACTCGGGTACATCCCGAGGTAGCCATAGATGACTAATCCGCCGATGAGACTCAAAACACTCAGTAGAATCGTCTGCCGGTTCAGCAGGGTTTCAAAGCCCTGGTCGACCTTGGCGCTCTTTGTAGATGCGCTCGCGGTGGCTTCGCTCAACCAGGGGCGAACGAAGATCGCGATCAATGCAATTGCGATGAAGCCTAAAGCACCGAAAGCAAACATTGGCGCATGCCAGGTTTGATTTGAGGCGAGGATCGCGCCACCCAACGCCGGGCCGATGATAGCGCCGATGCCGAAAGATGTGTTCACGGCGCCGACGGCAAGCGAGCGGTGTTTGGCGAAATAGCTTCCGGCAATCGCGAGCAGCGCCGTGAGTTGCATGGCTTCGCCAACGCCGGTCAAGCCGCGACAAAGCATCATGGTCCAAAAGCCCGGCGCGAGCGCCGTCAGGACAGTTGCCGCCGAGAAAATCGCGATTCCGATCTGCACGGTTGCGCGTCGCGACAGGCGCGCCATCAGCCAGCCGGTCGGTAACCCGGCGCAGGCCATCCCGAACGTGAACACCGTCGAAAGCAACCCACTGCTCGAAAGCGAAAATCCGTATTGATGCCGGACGTCGTTCAGCAAAAGCGGGAAGATCTGCCGGTCCATCGCGTTGAGTGAGTAGGTGGCAAGAAGGAGCACAAACATGCCGACGCCCGCGATCCCCACGGCATTCACGCCCGCGTCGGATTCAACGCGGTCACTTGGGACATAATCGATCATTTGATCCGTCGGCATGATGGCTCTCTCTTACCGGCTTCTATTTCACGGGGACTTTCATGGCGGCCGACCAATAGCTTGCGTCGTAATAGCGGGAGGGGTCGTCAAGCTTCGGCCCACTGCCATAGGTGCTGCGTAGGCGCAGGACAGTCCGCAGTCCGTCCGTGTTCACCTTGGCGCTGCGGAAAAATCCGGCCTTGGGATCGAGCAATTCGCCATAGGTCTGTTCGGCGAGTTTTTCCGGCATGTTGGGCAGATTGGCGCGCAGAACACGGATCGCTTCATCGCGATTGCCGGACTTGTAGAGCCAATCGATCGCGGCTGCGTAAGCGCGGATGTAGCCCAGCACCTCTTGGCGGTGCGTTGCCGCCCAAGCGCGTTTGGTCGCCGCCACATTGCCCTGATAAGGCCCGATCACCTGCGTCGCCCAGGACAATTGATGAAAGCCTTTATCCTTGGCGAGAATGTCGAAGGGCGTCGAGAGAAGCGTGGCGGCGCCGCTATTCTTTTGCATCGCCGCCCAGCGCTGCACCATGCCGCCGGCCGGAACGACCTGATAGTCCGCACTTTTGAAGCCGGCCCGCCGCAGCATGTCGTAAAGGACAAAAGCGTATCCCGTGCTGCGGGCATCCACCAAAAGCGTTTTGCCGTGCAGTTCGGTAATGGATTTGACCGCCGGAACGCTGACCAGGCTCAGGAAGCCGCTGTCACTTCCCATGAAGCCAAAGAAGTCCGCTTGTTTGCCGACCGATTTATCGCCTTCGCCCTCGACATAAGCGACGATGTTATCGACGGCCGTCATGGCGATATCGAACCGGCCGGATGCAAGGCCAGACATTTGGGCCACCGAGCCCGTCGTTGGCTGCACCGTCACTGCAAGCCCTTGTCGAGCGAAGAAACCTTTGTCACGGGCGACGAACAACGGCCAGTTGAAGCCGCCGGGGAAGACGTTGACCGTCAGTTTCTCGAGCGGCGCATTGGCGGAGCTTGCCGAATCGAGGCTCGCGAAGAGAAGCCCGATTGCAATTGCGCAGGCAGATAGACTTTTGCTCATTGTCATGTTCTCGGACGATCAAATTGGGAGGGGAACTAAGCGCTTTGGCCGGCGTACCAGTCGAGGATTTGCTCGCCGGTCCACCAGGCGACATCAGGCTTGGCCGCGATATGCTGCAAGGCCTCGCGGAAGTAACGCAGCCGATGCGGCGCGCCCATGATGTAAGGGTGCACGACCAGCGCCATGACGCGCGCGCTATGCTTGGAATCGGCATAGATCTGTTCGAACTGATCGATGGCGCGGTCGCGATATTCAGAGGCTTTGTGATGCTGAATCAGCATCATCGCCACGTCATTGCACTCCTGCGTATAGGGCACGTTGACGAGCGGGCCGTGCGCGGTGCGCAGCACGACGGGCTGATCATCCAAGACCCAGTCGCAAACGTAGTCGTAGCCCATTTGTTTGAGCCGGTCGGGTGTATTCCAGGTTTCGGTAAGCCCCGGTCCAAGCCAGCCGCGCGGCGGCCGTCCGGTGAAAGCTTTGATCGCCTCCGTCGTCTTGCGGATGTCTTCGCTCTCGTCCTCGACCTTTTGCATATTTTTCTGCGTAAAGCCGTGGCCGATGAACTCCCATTTGCGATCGAGCGCGGCACGCGCGATCGGCTCATAGGCGTTAATCGCCGAACCGTTGATCGCAAGCACGGCCAGAATTTTGAGATCGTCGAAGACCTCCAGCATCCGCCAGAATCCGACGCGATTGCCGTATTCGTGCCACGCCCAATTCGGGATATCAGGGGTGGGCGATCCCCCGGCCGGCGGCGTCAGCACCGTGCGAGGCATCGTTTCGCGCGCGTTCCACTCCTCCACGTTCACGATGACCCAAACGATCAGACGTTTGCCATCCGGAAGGTGAAGTGGCTTGCGGCCAGCGATAGGGGCGTAGTCGATGCGTTCCGTAGGCAGCACCTCAAATCTCCTTTGACGCGATCGTAACGGACAGCGACCCGAGGCCCGCGATCGTCGCCTCGATGCGATCATCGACGTCCACGGGGCCGACGCCCGCCGGCGTACCGGTGAAAATGAGGTCCCCCGGTTCGAGGCGATATTGCTTGGACAAATTCGCGATGATCTCGGGAACGTTCCAGATCATCTGCTTCAGATCAGCTTGCTGATGCGGAATGCCGTTCACTGAAAGGCTGATTGCGCCCGACGCGATGTCGCCGACGTCTTCCTTGCGGAAGATTGGGCCGCATGGCGCCGAATGATCGAAGGATTTTCCTGGCTCCCAGGGAAGCTGGCGCTCGCGCGCCTCGCGTTGCAGATCGCGTCGCGTCATGTCGATACCGACCGCATAGCCGTAGACATGGTTGGGGGCGTCATTCAGGGGAATGAATGCGCCCGGGGTCCCGATCGCGACGACCAGTTCGACCTCGTATTGAAAGTCCGCTGTGGCGGGTGGGTACGGCACAATACCGCCATCAAAGACGAGCGCATCGGCCGGCTTTTGAAAGAAAAACGGGGGATCGCGCTCGTCGCCCTCCTTCATCTCACGAATGTGCGAGACATAATTGCGTCCGACGCAGTAAAGGCGCCGGACCGGAAATCGGGAAGTGGCGCCAGCGACTGGCAAGGCGGCGATTTGGGGCGTGAATAGATAGGCCTCTTCGGCGTGCATCTTTCCTCTCGATGGGGCGTCATGGCGTCAAAACTGAATACATATTGGCATTATTCATGCCAATGTGTGTACACTTTAGCTTGATGAGGCAGCGATTGGATCGGCTGCGGCCGCCGGGATATGACAGGGACGGAAATGTCAGCCTCAAGCGATACCGTGGATATGAGCCAGGCATCTGATGCCGCTGGAAGCGGCGCCCCCGCACAAAGAAAGCGCATCGGCGCGCAGGCGGTGACGGAGACGATCCGCGGCGCGCTGCTGGACGGAAATCTTGGCAGGGGGCGGATCAACGAGGTCCATCTGGCCAACATCTTGGGTGTCTCGCGCACGCCGGTGCGTGCCGCGCTGCAGACGCTCGCCGGCGAGGGGCTTCTCGACCATGCGCCAAATCGAGGCTTCGCGGTTCGCTCGTTCAGCCTGGACGAGATTGGCGATGCGTTCGAAGTGCGGGCGCTCAACGAGGGATTGGCGTGCCGCCTCGCGGCGGAGCGCGGCCTTACGCTGGCCCAGGACGACGCTATACGGGAAGTCCTCGGCCGCGGCGATAAACTCCTTTCCGGCTCTGTCGATCTCGTCGAATGCCGGCGTGGCTACGCAGAGGTCAACACTCAATTTCACGCGACGCTGCTGGAGGCCGCCGGTTCGAGATTGATCGGCGATGTCCTGAAATTGTGCAACCGGGTTCCGCAGACCACCACGCATAACGTCATGGCCTTCAATCTGGACGATGTGCGGCAGCGTCACGCAGAACACCACGCGATTTATAAGGCGGTGGCCTTACGCGAGCCGCAAAGCGCGCAGGCGCAGATGCGCGAGCATATCCTGCATGTGAAGAACTCTTTGGTGAGAGAGGCGCTTAACGAGCGCATCGCGTCTGCTCGAGGGGTGAGTAGCTAGTCTTCAATTCTTATCGCGCGTTTAAGCTAGTGCCGCACAGTCTTGTTGATGTTGATGACTTGAAGGTTCATCGCGCCTTTGATTCCATAATCGGCGTAGTCCACACCGATGCCCGACTGTTTAATGAGCAACATGGGGACGGACGCCGATTTCCACATCAGGTGGTGGCCGCTTTGGGCGAGGTCGCCTGACGGACGGGGAACGCGTCGGTGCTAAGCTCAAAGCGTTTCGCAAACTTCGGGTAACTCTTTGATTTTTCTTAGGCTACCTATGGCTCATTTTGAAAAATTATCGAGTTGGCTTAATCGAAGTCATTGGATTTTAATCAGGAGGTCTCGGGTTCGAATCCCGACACGCTCACCAAAAAAATTCAATTACCTAAGCGAAATTTCTCGTTCTGGCTCAGGACTTTTGGCGACAGATCCCACTGTAATGTCGCGCCGGCCGCGTTGAGCGACATGGGGCCGCTGTGCGGACGAGTGAAGAGGCGCCGTGATTTGGGGATTCATTAGCAGGCGTTATTTTTGCGATTGGCGCCGTATGGGCCTTTCACGGTTTCCTGCTTCGCCGGGCAGCCCGACTCTGGATAGTTTCCGATCCAATCAGCCACGCGGACGCAATAGTTGTACTCGGCGGCGCTCGGGACATAAGGCCAGCCGCTGCGGCCGAACTGTTCGAACGAGGCGTCGCTCAAGAGATTTTAGTGCCCAAATCAAATTACGATCAGGGGCGCGAGGCGAATATTACCCGTAGCATTCTTGTTGGTCGCGGCGTCCCTGCAGATGCCATCGTTGAGTTTCCGATCGTGCAGCACAGCACCTACGGCGAAGCTCGCGGAATTCTGGAAACAGCCAAAACGCTAGGCATAAAGGGGCTGGTGATTCCAACTGACATTTTCCCGACTCGGCGGACGCGCTGGATCTTTGAACGCGAACTTGCCTCAATAGGGGTGCGTATAAATGTCTTGGCGATCGAGGCGCCCGATTACGGCGGCAAAGATTGGTGGCGTCATAGGCGCGCGAGTGGCGCGTTTCTGAGCGAGATCATTAAATACCTGTATTATCGAGCGGCTTATTAGCAACTGGGCTCAGCCCGCCGGGCATCGACATCAACGGTGTTTGTGGACCTCCGCCGCAGCCCTAAGGAGATCAACCGATCGGGTTGTAGCGTCGTCTTTTTTAGACTCATCGGGCCGTAGAAGCGTCATTTTT
This sequence comes from uncultured Pseudomonadota bacterium, assembly GCA_963782195.1. GTDB lineage: Bacteria > Pseudomonadota > Alphaproteobacteria > Rhizobiales > Beijerinckiaceae > Methylovirgula. The sequence continues at coordinate 203,162 of CAWAIN010000002.1, forward strand.
TCGCGGGCGAGGCGCGCGATCTTATCAGCTTCGGCATGCAAGGCGGGATCGGAGATTCGATCCGCCAACGCCGCCATGAAGTGCGCTTTAATTTCGATTTCCCGCAGGCGTGGTTGCGTCTCGGTGTTCTCCAAGGCTTCGATCGCGTCTTCGAAAAACGTGCTCGGAAAATCGAGATCCGCCGGCTGCGGCTCATTTAAATTCTTGCGGGTCATATGTGTCCTGCCGTTGCTGGAAACGGTGTCGGACTCGTCGAAAATGATACGGTGCTGAAACTAGCGCCGAGCCTCCGCGATTCGCCTTAACGGGGCGTTAACGTTCTGGCGACGGCTCGCCGCGCGACGGCCCGCGGAATTAGAGAAAGCAGTTGCAACGAACACGCTTCCTGCAAGTTGAACTCTCGGCAGGAGGGACACTGATGTACGAAGCAATTACCGCCAACTCGATTATCGTTTGGTTTGTGTGGGGGTTCTTCATGGCGCTGGGCTGGACGCTCGGCTGCTATGCGATGGACCGACTTCTCGGGTATTTACCGTGGCGCTCGCAGCCGCGGCGATAACCTCGGCACTTCGCATTCCCGTGTTCGATCGCGTCCAAGCCGGAGATCTTGGCGATCGCCGTGCTTTGGCTATGAACAGAACATAGAAAGAACAGTCGGCGTCAAAGGCGTGCAGCGGAACGCACCGGCAGCTAAAGAATTCACACGGCGTATCGGCCCCGGGATTCCTTTGAGGAGGCTTAAATGCGTTGGTTCACGCTACTTGCAGCTATGGTCGGCACCCTGTTCGTTGGTGCCATGGTACCCAGCGAGGCCGAAGCTGGCTGCTACCGGGCCGGATTTAGCGGTTACCACTGGTATCACTCCTGTTTCGGTCCTCATTTTTTGTATCCGCATCATCGCGTTTGCAGACACGGGTATTGCAGGTACCACTGATATCCGTGAATGGTGCAGGCGCCGCGCTGCTTTGGACTGTCGAGGCGCCACGCCTGAAGCTCGTAAACGGAGAGGCTAGACATCGACAGAGCTGATCACGAGCGCACCACTCTTCGTGCTTGCTTCGACGAATTGGGCTTCGGCCGCGACATAGTCCTCGACTGTCGATTGGTCGACAATGAAGATAAGCTCCTCGTCCGGCAATAAGCACGGAACGGTCTTGATCAGAGTCATGAGGCTTGGACAATCGAAGGAATAGAAATCGACCTCCGCCAGCCAGTGTCCGTCGGCATATGCGACGTCGATTTTCCGCGGCTCACTCATAGGCAATCCCTCAATTTGGCGAGCCCGAGAGCGGTCTCCCCGCTGCGCATCAAAGAGACCGCCGCTCGCTGGAGCTCTAAAAAAGCGTCTCGGCGCAATTCGAATGCCTGACGCGATGGGCAGCCTAGCTCTGAGAGTAATGCACAGAAAAGAGGATTAAAATTCTTTCGGTTGATTCGACATAGTTGTTGCTTTTCAGCCATTTGTGTCAGTTTGTTAATGTCGCGTGATCTCAACCGGAGTGGTCCTCCGCTTGGTGTCCCCCCGGCGGAGATTTCTTTTGTCGGTCTGTCATCGGGCACTGGCGGCCGCCAATGTCGGCGCGAGGATTGACTCGAGCAGTGTGATGGCTTCGTCCTGGGAATGTAGAATTCAGCAGACAACTCGTCGGCCAGGGGTGCGGGAGCCGGTCGGCGGCGGTGGGCACGCAGTCCAGCTGATGGCAACGCTTTTTAAAGAGACGCGCGCAACCCTCCGAGAAGACATTGAAGGCCCGCTGAATTGCACGCTCGTCTGCTCCAAAGCGCCCGGCCCCCCGCACTCCCGCTGCTTTACAGGGGGCGATGGATCTTCGCGAGCGCCATTCTGTGCATCATTTGCATAGCTGGGCTTGTCGGCTTTGCGATTTATGACTCGTATCGTTCAACTGAAACTCTTGCGATTCAGAGTTCGGAAACCCTAGAAGCACTAATTGACGAGGACATATCGCGCGACATAGATGTCCTCAATCTCTCGCTGCAGGGCGTTATCGACGATTATCATAATCCGAAAATCATGGCGCTGGAGCCGTCTCTGCGGCAGCAGACATTGTTTGACAGATCCGCCACCGCGGAAGGGCTGGGCGCGATACTTGTTCTCGACGAACACGGCAACATCGTCCTTGATTCTCGCAGGACACCACCACCGAAGATAAATCTCGCCGATCGGGATTATTTTCAGGTCCACAAAAACTCCTCAGACGTGGGACTTTATGTCGGCCGTCCGTTTCATAGCCGGCTTTCGCCCGGCGAATGGATGATCGGCATCAGTCGTCGCCTATCGCGGCCCGATGGAGCTTTTGCAGGTGTCGTCGCCGGCGCGATTCAACTGTCTTATTTCGATCGAATTCTAGCGAATGCAAAGTGGGCGCAGAACGCTTCGATCGTCCTGACGAATGAACAAGGACTTCTAATTGCCCGTTATCCGCCGCTGCCGCCGCTGACTGGGCACATAATGCCGTCGCTCAAAAAGTTCCGGGGCTCATCGGGCCACGATTTTGGAACATTTCGGGCGCGCGGTTTGGATGGCATGGAGCGGATCTATTCGTCATACAAAATCGGCCACCTGCCGCTGGTCATAACGGCTGGGATTTCCGCGCGAGACCTTTTCGCAGATTGGGAAATCCATAGCCTTATTATTTGCCTCAGCCTCATCGCGCTCTCGGCGGTCATCCTCATTCTGGCGGCGCGCACCTATAACGAACTCCAGCAACGCGTACGCTTTGAAGTGGAGCTCGCAGCATTGGCGACGACCGACAAACTCACAGGCATCGCCAATCGCCGCCAGTTCGATGAGCGTTTCAGCACTGAGTGGGCACGCGCCGCCCGAGATTCTTCCCCTCTCAGCGTCCTTCTCATCGATGTCGATGCGTTTAAGTCTTACAACGACCGTTTTGGCCATCAGGCAGGCGATATCGCACTTTCGGCGGTCGCAAAGTGCCTCCAGTCAAAAAAGATGAGAGTGCCGGACTTTATCGCGCGTTATGGCGGCGAGGAGTTCGCGGCTCTGTTACCTCACACCGACGAACTGGGCGCGCTCTATGTTGCCGAGCAAATGCGTTTGATGATCGAGTGTCTTGATATCGCTGCCGCGTTACGCGGCGCCTCAAAGGTGACCATCAGCATAGGCGTAGCGACCACGCGCCCTCATGAAGGCGGGGAGCCGATGCGGCTCATCGACGAAGCCGATCGCGCGCTCTACGCCGCCAAGGCGTTGGGTCGAAACCGGGTTTGCGCTGCGGGAATGAACGCCAATCCCCTGAAATTGTCCGCCTAAGACCCGGCACCATATTCCGCGTCGCTTACCTGTTCCATCCACGTAACGACTTCGCCATTAAGTGCCTCTTGAATAGCGATATGGGTCATTGCGCTCTTTCGCGTTGCGCCATGCCAATGTTTTTCGCCGGGCGCAAACCAGACCACGTCACCAGGCCGAAGTTCTTCAAGGGGGCCGCCGACGCATTGCGCCCATCCGAGCCCCGAGGTGATGATAAGGATTTGGCCAAGCGGGTGCGTATGCCAGGCCGTGCGGGCACCCGGTTCAAATGTCACACTTGCTGCACGGACGGTGGCGGGCGGCGTCGCCTGAACAAGCGGCTCAACATTGACGGAACCGCTGAAATAATCGGCCGAGCCCTTTGTAATAGATCGCGATCCAGTCCGCGTAATCTGCATTGTCTTTCCTTCGGCTTACCGCCAGCGGTCAATTATAAGCTTGGGCGGGCGGCGAACTTTAATGTTCCTTCCAAACGCGCCAACCAAGGATTTCGGCCTCGATAGCTTCCCCAGTACCCTGATTGTGCCATTCACGTCCCACCCGAAGACACGGAAACGGGAGCGCGTAGGTGCCATTGTGGTCCTGGCACAGCAATTCCAGGGCGATGCCAGGCGCCGGTTCTTTATCCGTCGTAAATTCAGCGATCCGCACGGCGCGCGTTACCAAAATTCATTTTCCTCGGGGACTGAGCAATTTCAGGATGATACCAAAAGTGTCCTTTTGGGGGTCTGTCCCCAAAAGATTGTAACGTTAGTTTGATACTAACACTAAGTACCTATATACCGATCTCCCAATTGGAGGATCGAGAATGGTGAAGAAGGCGACAACGAAGAAAATCGCGGTCAAGAAGGCCGCGGCAAAGAAGACCGTGGCGAAGAAAGCGACGCGTCGCGTCATTAAGCCGTGGACGAAAGAGGATGTCCGCAGTCTCAAGGCCCATTCCAAGGCGCGGACGCCGGTTGCGAAAATCTCCAAGGAGATGAAACGTACGGTCGGCGCGCTTCGGCGCCGGGCTGGCATCCTTGGGATTGGCCTGGGCCAGTACCACTGAGGTGTTGACCACCCTTTCGTGAGATCAGAAGCTGGCTTGCACGCTATCTCGGCGGAGGTTGTTCGATGCTCGTCGTGAAGCATTTCGACCTCGCTCAGCTGATTGATCTCTCGATAGGGGTTTTCGTCGCTTTTGTGCTCGCCACCACAATCGGTGCCGAGCGCCAATGGCGGCAACGAAGTGCTGGGCTGCGGACGAATGTGCTGGTTGCGATCGGCGCCGCGGCCTTCGTTTCGCTGGGCCTGCGCATCAACGGGCAAGCGGGCGCGGCGCAGATCACAGCCTATGTCGTGTCTGGCATCGGCTTTCTCGGCGCGGGTGTCATCTTAAAGGACGGAACCCGGATTCAGGGTCTAAACACGGCCGCGACACTCTGGTGCTCGGCCGCGGTCGACGCTCTGTCGGGGCTTGGATACTCGCCGAGGCGACGGTTCTGACCGTGGCCATCCTCGCCGGCAACACGCTTCTGCGACCTCTTGTGAATGCCATCAATCGAGCACCGGTGGATGAAGTGAGTTCGGAGGGATCTATGAGATTCATGTCGTCACCGAGCCCGACACAGCCGGCGAAGCGCGTGAGCTCCTGACAGAGGCGCTTGAAAAAGCGAGCTATCCGATCCGGCAGATCGAGGTCGAAGATCGCTCGCCGGACACAACAGAAATTATTGCGACCCTCGTCAGTACGGCGGTCGATCCGCTCGAACTCGATGCCGTCGCCAGCGAATTGGAGACATCGCCGCTCGTGTCATTCGCCAGTTGGCCGTCGAGTGTGAACGAGTAAGCCTTATATCCGCATCAGCCCTGCTGAAGCGGCAAAACTTTCGTCAGCCATGCTGCAACATCCGCCGCTTCCTGGTCCGGGAAGATGTAGGTAAGCCAACCCAATCCCGGATCGCGGACGGAGAGCATACGGCCCTCTTGATAGCGAACCTCCGGCGTCTGCCAGGCCGGGTCGATGACCGGGTCGATCGCAGCTTCGTCCAGATCGGACGCGACGGGTTGAACAAGCTGCGCCCGGTTTTTGCCGAGTTCGCGGATGAGGCTGTCAGTTTCGGCGGCGGACAGCGTCACGCTGCCTGTCGGTGCACCATTTACCCAGGCCTCGAGGACGATGTTGACCTTGGCGACGTCGACGTGGACTTTAATCTGCGTGTTGTTCGTCATTGTGAGTATGGCCGCCATGTGACTTGATGATCGACCATACCGCAGCGGTCATCCGGCTGATAGTGCTGCGGCAAGATATGGATCGTCCGTGCCGCCCGGCTAAAGCCAAGTCTCGGCTGGGAACGCAACGGTCATGCGACGTTTCAAATATTGCGTTGCATTTCAGGTCATTATTGCTTTTTTGTTGCGGCGTCGCGAGCACTTGGGGCAAATGACCGAGCGAGCAGAGCTTACCAAAATTTCAGGTGACGTCCGGCTGCCGGATGGCCGCGGTTCATCTGCGCGGTGATAGGACGTGGCGGGTCAGACAATCGGGGACGTGAGGATGCGCAGCCGCATCTATTTCTTCTGGGCCATCGTCGCGTCTTCGCTCGCGTTCGTGCAGCTTATGGCGGCAAATTTGCCGACGAAAGAAGACGTGCGGCTGCAGCCGATCTTCCAATCGAACCGGGTGTGGAATGCGGTCACGACGACGCACGATGGGCGCGCCTTCGTCGGCTTTCCCGGCGCGGAGGGTCCCGGCACACAGGTCGAAGAACTAACTCCGGACGGGCAGGGCAAAGCTTATCCCGACGCCGCCTGGAACAGTTGGCAGCCGGGGCGCGATCCGGCGAACGTTTTTGTCCACGTCAACGCGCTTCGGATTGGGCCGGACGGCGCGCTCTGGATCGTCGATGCCGGTGCGCCTGGCTTAGGCAACCCCGGCGTTCCCGGCGCTGCGCGCATCTTCCGCTTCACGCTCAACGACAGCAAGCTCGCGCGGGTCTATTCGCTCGCGTCGGCCGTCACCCCGCAAAGCTACATCGACGACATCCGTTTTAACGGCCGGATGGCCTATATCACCGATGCTGGCGCGCCGGCGCTGATCGTGCTCGATCTTGAAAGCGGCGAAGCGCGGCGTGTGCTCGACGCCGATTCTTCGGTAACCGACAAGCGGCCAATGTATGCCGACGGCAAGCTGGTCCGCACCGCGGATGGAAAGCCGCTTCATATCCATGCCGACCAGCTCGAAGTCTCGCCTGATGGCCAGTATCTTTACTTCCAGCCGGCCTCTGGGCCGCTGGCGCGGGTCGATACGCGCTATCTCGACGATTCGCACTTTTCGGCAAAGGACCTTGCTTCGCACGTCGAGAAAAACTGGGTCGATACGCCGACGACCGGCGGCACGGCGATCGACGCCAATGGCACGATCTACCTCAGCGATGCAAACAAGCGCCGAATTCTGACGGTCAGCCCCGAGGGAAAGGTCTCGACCCTCATCTCCGATCCACGGCTTATCTGGGTGGATGCCATGTGGATCGACCGCGATGGCTACCTGTGGATTCCAGCGACGCAATTGAACCTGACGCCGGCGCTCAATGCCGGGCGTCAAAAGGTCCATTACCCTGTCTTTATCTACAAGATGAAGATCGACGCCGGACCGCCGGCGAGAGAAGATTCCTGAAATCTGCCGGCGGGCTTCAGAGCTTTTGCATCAGTCCGCCGAACGTATTCGCGACGAACGCGAAAGGCTTCAGAAGTGTATGCGTGGACGGCAAGCTCGGCAGCAAAGCTGCGAGGCCCGTCGGCTTCTTCAAATCCTGATGAGCTGCGCCGGCGTGCGCCCGGGGCGATTCGATAGACGCCATCCGCGCGTGCGGCGGGGGTAATGTCGCGCCAGCCCTGGACCGGAAGGTGCAGTTGAGATCGTTGGGGCAGGCGGCCGGATCGGCGGCCGCCGTCTTGGACGACATTGCCGGCAACGGAGCGGCGTCTGCGCTATCGAAGCCGGTCGTGTAAGAGGCCGAGGTCAGCGCATGGCTCGCGCCAACATCCGCGGCGGCTGTGCCGGGACTTTCGAGATGGCCGGCCCAGGTTGAATTCGGCATCGACGCAGCCGCAGGCGCGACTGCGGGCGTGCCCAGCGCTTGCCAGAGGTTTGGCTGCGGCAAAACCGGCGCAAAGCTCAAGACCATGCCCGCCAAAGCAAGGCTGCCTGAGATGAGAACGCCGCGCTGCGTCACTCCCGGTCCAAAAAACGAGAACATTTTCGAGGATTCGGCCATCACCGTCTCGCTGGAATTACTGCGACGCGCAAATGGAACGCAAATATTGCGTCAAGACCTAGGCAAGACCGAACCCGAAAAAGGGCGGCAAGACATTCGCCCCGACTGTTGCAAGAATCCCTCAGCTTACGCTGGCTTGAATTCGGAGACGCCGCCGTGCGCTGCCGACCAAGTCGCTGGTTCCTGAAGGAATTTTTCGACTTCGGCGAGAACCGACGGCGGGAAGGCGGCGTCGCGGTGTGCTGCTTCGAGCACATCCCACCAGGTCACGAGGTAGTGCAAATTGACGCCGATGTCCTGCATCAGCGCGCGGGCCTGGGGAAAAATATCATAGAAAAAATATACGAAGGCATGGTCGCAGCGCTGCCCGGCGTTACGCAGGGCTTCGCAGAAATTGACCTTGCTGCGCCCATCGGTGGCGAGATCCTCGACAAGCAGGGCCCGGCCGTTATCGATCAGATTGCCCTCGATCTGCGCCTGCCGCCCAAAGCCCTTCGGCTTCTTGCGCACGTATTGCATCGGCAGCATCAACCTGTCGGCCAGCCACGCGGCGAAGGGGATGCCGGCTGTTTCGCCGCCGGCAATGATGTCGAGGCTTTCGCAGCCGATCTCGGCCATGATGGTTTGGGCAGCGAATTCGGTCAGAATCTGCCGCAGGCGGGGATAGGCGATGATCTTGCGCATGTCCGTATAGACCGGGCTCGCCCAGCCGGACGTGAAGATGAAGGGCTTTTCGGTATTCACCGAAATGGCCTTTACTTCGAGGAGGAGCCGCGCGGTCTGGCGGGCGATATTTTGCTTTTCCAACGAAACCAGCGACATGCGTAAGACCGTTCCAAAGAGGCGAAATCGTCGTCGCTTTTGCAGGCCAGAGCGTCAACCCCGAAATGGCGATTTCCAGCGGATATCGCGGCGGGAGGGAGGTTGCCAGGAAACCGGAAAACGCCAGGCGCTGCGCAGAATTCGACAAAACTTGCGCCAGATCATGATGATTTTAAAGTGTTTCGGTCGCAAATCATTCGTGATCGGCTATCCCTTGGCCACGGAGGTCTATGGCTTGCTCCCGGGGCGCGGAGCAGCCATAGAAATGCAAGGCGGTGCGCCGCGAACGGGTAATTTGCATGACGAATGCTTCCTTGCCGGCTTGGATGCCGCTCTCGGTCCTCACCTGGATCGTCGTGATGGTGGTTTTCCACGGCATCGGCTACGGGTTCGAATATTGCGATCGCACCGGGCTGTTCAAAAGCGCCAAGGTACGCCGCGCCGACAAGCTCACCTATCAGCAGCTTCTGCCGCGGGCGTTGTTCAATCAGGTTTTCGTGCTGCTGCCGGCAATGGTCCTCGTCCAATGGCTCGGATGGGCCTTTGTCGGACCGGCGCATCTCAGCGTGTGGCGCTTTCTTGCGATGCTGGTTGGTATGGCGGTCGGACACGACGTCGTCCAATACGTCACGCACCGTTATGTGCTGCATAACCCGCGGACCTCGCGGTTCCTGGGTCATACCGTCCATCACATGACGGGGGCGAGCAAGGCGATCAGCGCGCTCTATATGACGCCGGCGGATTTTTTCCTGGAGATCGTGCTGCCCTATCTCTTGCCGCTTGTTATTTTGGGTGGCGGCGGCAGTGACATTTTATTTCATCTGCTCGTCGCCGGTCTCGGGGCTTTCGGTGGCCTCTATGAGCATTCGGGCTACGATTTTGCCGCGCCGCTGCGGGAGACACGCTTCTTCAAGTCGATCCCCTGGCTCGGTGCAATTCTGGAGACGCTTGTTTCGAGCCACGCGCACGGCCAGCATCACACGCGCGGAATCGTCAGCTTCAGCGACGGGTTTGGCAGCCCCGGCATTTGCGACACGGTTTTCGCGACGCGCTGGGACAAGGTCGAGGAACGGCCGCGCGTGCGCAACGCCCGGCCGGGCCGCGTTCAGTAAGGCGCGACGACCGCGTAAGGCGGCACGTTATAACGCGGCTCGGTCTGCGGAATGTAATAGACGTTGACTGGCACGGGGCGCGCAACTCCCGGCACATAGGAATAAGCCCGCGTATAGGCGATCATCGGCCAGCCATAGGGAATGCGGGCGACGTAATTCGGAAAGGGATGCCAGGGCCGCCAATAGGTATGATATTGGCCGTAATAATCGCGGCTCAGCGCCGCCGCGGGGCTTGCCAGCGCACTCAGGGCGCCTAAGGCAAGAACAAGTTTCTTCAGCATCAAAGCCACCTCATATGATCTCGGCGCGATTCATGCGCGTGCCGAGACCGGACGGCAAGCCGCTGTTCAAATTGTGGTTTGCGTCTTTGGTTAAGGCAGGATTTCGAACAGGGCCTCGACTTCCACCGCGCTATCGAGCGGCAATTCGGCGACACCGATGGTCGAACGAGCGTGACGCCCAGCATCGCCCAGAACCTCGACAATAAGATCCGAGGCGCCATTCATGATCGGCGGAATTTGCGAATAGCCCGGCGCGGCGTTGATGAAGCCGCCAAGCCGGACGCAGCGGCGGATGCGGTCGAGATCGCCCAACGCTGCTTTCGCCTGGGCCAGCAGGTTGATTGCGCAGCGCCGAGCTGCCGCGCGGCCTGCCTCGGCGGAGACGCCAGCGCCGATTTTGCCGGTATGGCCGGGGTCAAGTTTGCCGTCTGGGCCGAGCGCGAGCTGGCCGGAGACGATGAGCCAGGAGCCGGAAATGACGCAAGGCACATAATTGGCGACAGGCGCCGCCGCTGCCGGTAGGTCGATGTTCAAATGTTTCAAACGGTCTTCGATAGCGCCCACACCAAAACTCCAATTTGCACTTGGACTTAAAGTCGCCCGCGGGTCGCGGACGGGCGGCTTTTACCATTTTTATTGCCAGCCGCGCGGCCTCATTCTAACACTTTGATGGCGGGCGGCGCGCAAGGAGCGTTGATTCATGGTCAAATCCCTCTTCGAGGCTGCGAGCCGGCGGGCGGCGCGGCGATTAGGGCTTTTGGCAGCGGTTTCTGCTTTTGGTCTGGCGTTCTCGCCGGCGAATGCGGCGAGCGATACGAGCGGCCTGTTGCAGGCAACGCCGGCGTCCTTGCAGGGCGTTGTCGATGCCATCCCGCTCGCTTCACATCGCGCCGTCTATGATCTGACTTTGCTCAAGGCCGTAGGCACCAAAAGCCCAACCGGCGCGCGGGGCCGTATCGCCTTCGATTTTTCGGGTTCGGCGTGTGACGGTTATGTGCAGAATTTTCGTCAATTGACCGAACTGCAGCCGGCGGAAGGGCCGACGCGGATTTCCGATATGCATTCGGCGACGTTCGAGGACGGCGGCGGCAAGAACTTTTCGTTCAAGATGGAAACCACCGTCGATGATGCGCAATCCGATCAGGTCGATGGCCGCGCCGAGCGGATGAAGCGCGGAATGGTGGGCGTCGATCTCGTCAAGCCAAAGCCGGAGCAGATCGCGCTTGGTCGCGATGTGCTTTTCCCAACAGAGCATATCAAATACATTCTGGCGGCGGCAAAAGCCGGCGAAAATGCGCTTGAAGTCAGAGTCTACGACGGCTCCGACAGCGGCGACAAAATCTACGACACAACCACGTTCATTGGGCATGCCATCGACACGCCCGCGCCCGACGCTGCGGCGCAAATTCCGTTGCTCGAACATATGCGCCGTTGGCCGGTGTCGATCAGCTATTTCGACGACGGCCGGAAGGATGAGGCGCCGGACTACACGCTCGCGTTCGACCTTTACGAGAATGGCATTTCGCGCGCGCTGCGGCTCGATTACGGCGATTTTGTTCTCGCCGGGCAGATGGTTAGCCTGAAACTGTTGCCCACGCCGCCCTGCACAAAATAGCGCGAAGACTCTGTTCCGCCCAAGCCTTGCGTGCTTATCCCTTTGGCGCGCCCAAATTTTGCGCTTCGGAGAACGGTGACTTCCGTCACATGCGCTCTTGTTTCTACGATCCGATTTTCGTTTCGTAAATTTCTGTCTGGTAATAGTTACGTTCATGCTTGGGTCTCACGGCAGGAACGTCCGCGCCTTTGAGGCAATAGGTTCCCAACAAATGCAAAAGAGCGTTCTGATCGTCGAAGACAACGAGCTTAACATGAAGCTTTTCAACGACCTCCTGGAAGCGCATGGCTATCGGACGGTGCAGACGAGAAGCGGCGTGGAAGCGGTTGAGCTCGCCCGAACGCATCGTCCCGATTTAATCCTGATGGACATCCAGTTGCCGGAAGTGTCCGGGCTGCAGGTGACTCAATGGATTAAAGACGACGAAAATCTGCGCCACATTCCGGTGATCGCGATCACAGCCTTTGCAATGAAGGGGGATGAAGAAAAGATACGCCAGGGCGGCTGCGAAGCTTACCTGTCGAAGCCGATTTCGGTGGTGAAATTCCTCGAAACGGTACGCAGTTACATCGCCGAATAATCCGGTGCGGGAACGTTTCCAATGACGGCCAAGATTCTCATTGTCGATGATATTTTGCCGAACGTGAAGCTTCTCGAAGCGAGGCTTACGGCGGAATATTTCGATGTGACGGCGGCGATGAATGGCCCCGAGGCGCTTGCGGTTTGCGCACAGGATGATTGCGACCTCATCCTTCTCGACGTGATGATGCCGGGCATGGACGGATTTGAAGTTTGCCGCCGGCTCAAGAAAAATCCGGCGACAACGCATCTGCCGATCATCATGGTCACCGCGCTCGATCAGCCAAGCGACAGGGTTAAGGGCCTCGAGGCAGGTGCCGACGATTTTCTGACGAAACCCATTGACGAAATCGCGCTCATCGCGCGGGTGCGTTCGCTCGCCCGGTTAAAAGTGGTGCTCGATGATCTGCGTAATCGCGCTTCGACCGCCGTCGCCTTGGGTATGCCAGATCCATTCACCACGGCTTTGGCGGAAGACGGCCTGGGCGGTCGCATTCTGCTCGTTGACGACCGTTCCGCGTCGGCGGCGCAACTCGTCTTCATGTTGCGCGACAAATATATCGTCGAAATCGAACGCAATCCGAATGATGTCGCGGCGAAAGTTGCCAGCGGCGCCTACGACATGTTGATCGTGAGTCTCGGACTTCAGGGCTTCGACGCTCTGCGCCTGTGCAGCCAACTCCGTTCGCAGGAGCGGACGCGCCAATTGCCGATCCTGTGTCTGGCGGAGATGGAAGACCGCACGCGCGTGCTTCGCGCGCTCGATCTCGGCATCAACGATTTCCTCATGCGGCCTGTCGATGGTAACGAGTTGATCGCGCGCGTACGCAGCAATCTGCGGCGTAAGCGCTATGCCGACAAGTTGCGTGACAACGTCCAGGCCTCGCTTGAGCTCGCCGTCGTCGATCCGCTGACGGGGCTCAACAACCGCCGCTATTTCGAAATGCATCTTTCAACTCTTGTGAAACAAGCCGCCGATTGCGACCGCCCTCTCTCCTTGATGATCCTGGATATCGATCACTTCAAAGGCATCAACGATACCTATGGACATGCGGTAGGCGACCAGATCCTGAGGGGCTTCGCGAAGCGCGTTCGTAAAGTGATCCGCATCCCCGACGTCATCTGCCGTATTGGTGGGGAGGAATTCGTTGTCGTGATGCCGGATACGAATATGGAGGTCGCTGCGCGTATCGCCGAGCGCGTCCGCGCCGAGATCGAACAGGAGCGGTTCTTCGAGCTCAATAGCGATGCGGCCGTCGGTATTACGGTTTCGATCGGCCTCGCGGAGCGTGGTGACGACGACTTTCCGGACGGGCTTTTCAGCCGCGCGGACCGGGCGCTCTACCGCTCCAAATCCGATGGCCGAAACCGCGTTTCGGCAGACGCCGCCTGAATCGTTTTGGCAAGCCCGCGCCGAAAAAGATTAGATATTTAGGTAAATAAACGGAGCTTGGGCGACTCCACAATTAAGCAGTTTTCTTTTCGCGAGTTGCACGCTAACTTGAACGGATCGGTGACGGCGCCGCTGCGTTACGCGAATGACGCCTCGGTCGCGAATATTATATATTTCAATAAGATACCCTACGGAGTGCTCAGGTCCGCCGCATCTCCTGGGTCCGTGGGGTCGGCCGGCGCGCAAGTGGTTAGGAGTGGCCTCCTCGAGATACCATTTGCCGCCGGCCACCATTTTTTCCGCCGAAAGGCGAGGGCGACGGTCGTATCAGGCGCCTCATAAATTGAATTAATAAAGTTGACTATCTTATTGAGCGGACTGCTAAATCGCGTCTGCTCCAAATCACTTGATTTTGGTTTCCTTGAACTCGACGTGCTTGCGCGCGACCGGGTCGTACTTCTTGAACGACAATTTCTCGGTCTTGGTGCGGGCGTTCTTCTTGGTCACATAAAAATAGCCCGTGTCCGCTGAGGACTGGAGCTTGATTTTGATCATTGCGGCCTTTGCCATCTGCGGCTTCCTTCAAACCTGAGCGCGTCGCGTGGCGAAAAGCGCCGACGCGTTAAATGCTGACGATGCGCGAAAGTGCGCGCACCATAAGGATCGGCCCTCGCTTGTCAAGGATTGGCTTATCAGGGATTGGCTTGGCGCTTCATCGCCAATGCGAAAAAAAGTGCCAGGACCAAAGCCAAACTGAAGAAGAGACCAGCCGGCGCAAGGTCGAGACTGAAACCAAAAATCGGCGGCCCAACCAGCGTCCCCGCAGTATAAAGAAGGATATAGGCGGCGTTGGCACGGGCCAGCGCGCTGGCATCGGCGTAACGGCTGGCGAGGCTTGTAAGGCCTACCGCGTAAAGGCCCCCGACAATCCCGCTCCACACGAACAGCAACGCGACATAGCTGGCGTAGGACGAGCGCGCAGCGAGCGGTAAAATCAGCGCGCCAAGAGTGCCGAGGGCACCCATCAGGATCAGGAGCCGACGCCGGCCGAAACGGTCCGCCGCCCAGCCGGTCGGAATTTGGAATAGCGCATTGCCTAGCGCGAAAATCGCAGTGGCGATCGCGGCTGCGCCTGCGCCCCAGCCCTCGCGCAAGGCAAAGACCGGAAAAAGACCGAAGGCGGCGGCTTCGATCGCACCGAAGATGAAGGCTGCCGCGGTCGCTGCGGGCGCGGCGCGCAGGATCGCCTGGAAAGGCAGCGGCTGCGCCTCTTCCAGCGCCGGTGCTTCTGCTCCGGCAAGCCCGATTGGCACAATGGCGGCCAGCGAGAGCAAGGCAGCAATCATAAAAGGCGTCGCGCCGGAGGGGCCGGTCGCGGCAAGAACGAAGGGCCCCGCTGCGAACCCGGCCGCAACGGCTGTCGCGTAAATCCCCATCACCAGACCGCGCCGGCGCGGCCATACGATCGCGCTGATCCAGAATTCAGCAAGAATGAAAAGGATCGTCAGCGCGATGCCGTAGACGCAGCGCACCGCGAGCCAGGGCCAATAGCCGTGCGTGAGCGCAAGGCCGGTGAGACAGACAGTTCCCAGCAGCAGCGCGGAAATCAACAGGCGCCGGACGCCGACGATGCGTGCTAGCCAGGGCACATAAGCCGCTGTGACGAGGCCAACGAGGCTGCTCGCGGCGGGATGCAGGCCGATGGCGCGTGCCGAATAGCCGGCTTGCGCCAGCCGCACAGCAATCAAGGTCGCCGACAGCGACAGGCCGATTGCGGCGATCATCACTGTTATGATGGCCGCCCCGACAACGAATACGCGCGTTTTGGAGGGTGTTTTCAAAGTTCGTCGCGGGAGAAGCGGCGATTCCGATAAGAGAAGAACGCCGCGGGCAGATCGGCTGTCAACCCCGCGGTAAAGCGTTGCGCGGCCTCGCGCAAGACCGAGCCGGTGATGTTGCCGAGGTCGAGTTGCAATGCCTCGGCGATCGGCAGCCAGAGAAGCTCGACAAGCTCCGCATCCGCATGCGCTACGCCATCGACGCGGTAGGCGATCGACGCGGCATTGGCGATAAAGAAACGTGTATCGAATCGGCGCGGCAAATGTTGCGGTGTCACGGCGCGGGCGAGAAAGCGCAAATCGCCGATCTTCGGCAGAAAGCCGAGTCCGACGAAACCGCGCCAGGACTGCGGCACCGCTGTCCCGAGAGGCGCAGCCTTCTCGCCAATCACGAGGCCCGTCTCTTCGAATGTTTCGCGGATCGCGGCCAAGGCCAGCGTGCGCGGCTCCGGGGCATCGCGGCGATTGCGTTTGCCTAGCCGGGCGGCAACAGAGTCGTCGAGCGCGTCGGCCGCCGTGATGTCGCGATCTTCGCGTTCCACGCGGCCGCCGGGAAAGACAAACTTGCCCGGCATGAAACGCAGACTGGCATTACGCCGTCCCATTAAAACGCGTGGGACGGATTGGGTTGTATCGACAAGGACGAGACTGGAAGCCGCTTTCGGCTTGACGGGTCGCGCGGGAGAAACGATCGGCGCTAAGACGCCATCAGCCATTCGGCACGGCGCCCGCGGAAGACGCGTCCGGCGCGGAATCGAATCCATGCATGCGCAACGCCCATTGATAGCCGATGAGGGCGCCCTTGAAGGCCGGCAGCAGGATAAGCGACATGGCGACGGTAAGGACGGGCCATAAGGATCATCTGATAGACGATCGGAAAATCCGGGAACATCGTGTCGGCCGAAAGCATCATCGCGCCGATGATGTGGCCGACGACGAGGATCGTCAGATAAGGCGGTGCATCGTCAGCCCGTTGATGAAACAATTCGGTGTTGCAGACGGCGCACCGGTCATTGACCTTCAAATACTTGCTGTAAAGCGCGCCCTTGCCGCAGGACGGACAGTGGCCGGAAAATCCGCGCCGGATCGCAAGCCACGCATTTCGCTTGGGCCGGGCGAAACTATCGTCCGGCAACGCTTTGCTGCCGGAAAGGGGCACAATGGACAAGTTTACCGTGTCGATAGCCATGACGAGAGCCTAGCAGTCATTAGATTTAATTTTTTGTCTTCCTCAGTTTTTTTAAACGAGCCGACGCGGAGGGACTATCAGACCCGTTGTCGCGGCGTCCCGCGCGCTTCCCCCCGGATTTGACGTTACGTAAACGGGCGCCGCCCGCGCCTGACACGAGTTCAAAGCGAAGAGCGCCTGCAAACGGTGCCGCTTCGACAAGCTTCACCGCAATTTCGTCGCCAAGGCGATGCGTCACGCTGCTGCGGCGGCCAATCAACGCATGTTGGCTGTCGTCATAGATGAAATAATCGTCGCCGAGTGTCGCAATCGGGATAAACCCGTCGGCGCCGGTCTCGGCGAGTTTGACGAAAAGCCCTGCGCCGGTGACGCCGGAGATGCGGCCTTCGAATGTGGCGCCGACCTGTTCGCTCAAAAATTCCGCGATGAGGCGATCGACCGTTTCGCGCTCGGCGGCCATGGCGCGCCGCTCGGTCGCCGAAATTTGCGCCGCGATCTCCGCCAATTCTTCGCCGGTCATATCGGGCAGACCGTCGTTGCCAAGACGCAGCGCGCGGATCAGGCCCCGATGAACGATGAGATCGGCATAGCGGCGGATCGGCGAGGTGAAATGCGCGTAGCGGCGCAGATGCAGACCGAAATGGCCGTAGTTCTCCGCGACATATTCCGCCTGTGCCTGGGTGCGGAGCACGACATCGTTGACGATGTTCTCGTGCTCGGTGCCTTTCACTTGCGCAAGGATGCCGTTGAACTGGCGCGGCGTCAGCACCTGACCCTTCGCGATCTTGATGTCGATCGAGGCAAGGAACTCAGCGAGCGCATTGAGCTTCTCGAACGTCGGCTCGCCGTGCGCGCGATAGATCAAGGCCTGATGTGCTTTTTCAAGCGTCTCTGCCGCCGCGACATTGGCGAGGATCATGAATTCCTCGATCAGCCGATGCGCCTCGAGCCGTGGCGGCACGATCACGCGATCGACGGTGCCGTCGGGCTTGAGCAGGAGCTTGCGTTCCGGCAGGTCGAGATCGAGTGGGTTGCGCTTTTCGCGCGCGAGCTTCAACGATTCATAAGCGGCAAAGAGCGGCTTCAGCACCGGCTTTAACAGCGCCTGTGTTTCTTCCCCGGGCGTGTCGTCCCAGGCGGCTTGCACTTGCTGATAGGCAAGCTTCGCCG
The DNA here is from genome assembly GCA_963782195.1 of uncultured Pseudomonadota bacterium. Lineage (GTDB taxonomy): Bacteria > Pseudomonadota > Alphaproteobacteria > Rhizobiales > Beijerinckiaceae > Methylovirgula. The sequence goes on from CAWAIN010000002.1 coordinate 220,712, forward strand.
CCGAGCGCATCAGCACGCGATGTACATGGTGCGAAATCACGCGGCCGTCTTTGGCAATAATGATGCGGAAAGCGAGCGCGGCGCGATCTTCGTTGGGCCGCAGCGAACAAAAATCGTTCGAGATGCGCTCCGGCAGCATCGGCACGACGCGATCCGGAAAATAGACCGAATTACCGCGCTGGAGCGCGTCGCGGTCAAGCGCCGAGCCCGGCCGTACATAGGCCGCGACATCGGCGATGGCGACATGGATGATGTGGCCGCCGTCATTATCGGGGTTGCGGTCAGGCTGCGCGAACACCGCGTCGTCATGATCCTTGGCGTCCGCCGGATCGATGGTAATCAGCGGAATGTCGCGCCAGTCCTCACGCCCGGCGAGCGTCGCGGGCTTGGCGCGGGAAGCTTCCGCTAAAGCGTCCGAACTGAAAACATTGGGGATGCTATGCGAATGGATCGCGATGAGGCTCATAGCCTTTTCGCTGGCGAGGCTGCCAAGCTTTTCACGCACGCGCACCGGCGCAAGGCCAAGACGCCCCGTACGCAAAACATCGACGGCGACCAAATCGCCTTCCTGCGCCCCGCCATCTCCATCCGGTGCGACGACGAATTCACCGACACGCGCATTGCGTTTGTCGATCGGCACCACGCGCGCCCCGCCGGCGGGATCGGCGCGATAGATGCCGAGCACCTGCGTCTTGGCGCGGTCGAAGAGTTTGATGACGCGGCCATTATAGGCGGGATCATTCGGGCCTGCTTCGCGCGCCGGTTCGACGCGTACAAGTCCGCGATCGCCGACGCCGGGCACTGGCTGGCCGGGACGGCGCTTGCCGACATGGATCAGAATTTTCGGCACCGGACCTTGCTCGGTGTCCCATTCGACGGGCTGGGCGATCAATTCGCCATCTGCATCGCGGCTTGCGATATCGGCGAGGACGACAGCCGGCAACTGGCCGGCCTTATGCAATTGTTTGCGGTTGCGCGCGACGGCGCCTTCCGCTTCGAGTTCTCTGAGTATTTTCTTTAATCCTATGCGATCCGCCCCGGTGATCGAGAAGGCGCGGGCGATTTCCCGCTTGCCGATTTTGGTGGGGCTGTTTGGTTGTTCGCGACCGATGAAGGCGAGAATCTCTGCCTTTGAAGGCAGAGCGGCTTTCGGTCGTTCGGCTTTCGCGCCGGGCGGGCCGGCTTTTGCCGAGCCGGCTTTCTTGATCACGCTCTCTTCGCCTTCCGTGCGGGCGCTTTGGTCGCGGTTTTCTTCGCCGCAGCTTTTTTGGGCGCGGCCTTCGCCGTAGCTTTGGCGGGCTTGGCTTTCGAGGCAGTCTTCTTTTTCGCCGGCACGCCGCCCTTGGCGTCGATCAACTGGATCGCGTCTTCTAGCGTGATCGAATCCGCCGCCACGCCGTTCTTCAACGTCGCATTGATCTTGCCGAGGCTGACATAAGGTCCGAACCGGCCCTCACGCAGAACGATGTCACCACCGGACGGGTGCTGGCCAAGCACACGGCCCTGCGTTCCACCACCGCCGCCGCCGCCCTGCGCCTTGGCGGCAAGCAGGGCAATCGCGTCGTCGAGCGTCACGGTCGTCGGGTCGGAGTCACGCGGCAGCGTCGCATTAATCTTGCCCCAATTGACATAGGGTCCAAACCGGCCGGCTTTGATGACGACGGCGCCGCCTTGCGGATGATCACCCAATTCGCGGCTCGCACTCGAGGCCTGTGCGCCAAAGCGGCGCCCCGAGAGGCCACTTTCCTTCGCGACGATAAGATCGATGGCGCGATTGCCGCCGATCGAAAGGATGTCCTCGTCCTTGCCGATGTTCGCGTAGGTCTTGCCGTGCTGGACATAAGGTCCGTACCGGCCGATGCCGGCGACGATCGGCGCCTTGGTCTCAGGATGAACCGCAACCTCGCGCGGCAAGCTCAACAGCGCCAGCGCCTGCTCCAGTGTTACATCGGATGGATTGAGCGTCTTCGGCAGGGACGAGCGTTTCGGTTTCTCGCCTTCGCCCTGCTGCACATAGGTGCCGAAGCGCCCGTCGCGCAAAGTAATCTCGTCGCCGGTCTCCGGGTCTTCGCCAAGCACTTTCACGCCGGGCCGGTCGCCGTCGCCAAGGCTCTCGGCTTTGGTATCGGCGAGTGTACGGGTGAACTTGCACTCGGGATAATTCGAGCAGCCGATGAACGCACCGAACTTGCCGAGTTTCAGCGACAATTGGCCATTGCCGCAGGACGGGCAGGCGCGGGGGTTGGAGCCGTCTTCCTTGGGCGGGAAGATGTGCGGTCCGAGCAGTTCGTTCAGCGAGTTCGAGAACCTGCGTCGTGCGCAGATCCTTGGTCGCATCAATCGCGCTCGAAAAGTCCGCCCAGAAGTCGCGCAGCACCTGTTTCCAGTCGATCTCGTGATTGGACACGAGGTCGAGCTTTTCCTCGAGCCCGGCGGTGAAATCGTAGCCGACGTAGCGGGTGAAGAAGCTTTCGAGAAAGGCGGTGACGACGCGGCCCTTGTCTTCTGGATAAAGCCGCTTTTTTTCGAGCTTGACGTAATCGCGTTCCCGCAAGACCGCGAGCGTCGAGGCATAGGTCGAGGGCCGGCCAATGCCGAGTTCTTCCATCCGCTTGACGAGGCTCGCCTCGGTGAAGCGCGGCGGCGGCTCGGTGCGATGCTGGGACGATTCGATCCGGTCCTTGGTCAACGGTTCACCCGCTGCCATCGGCGGCAGACGGCCGGATTCGTCGTCCTCCTCGTCGTCGCGGCCTTCCTGATAAAGCTTGAGAAAACCATCGAAGCGGATGACCTGTCCGGTGGCGCGCAGATCCAGCTTGCGTGTGGGCGCACCCGGACTGCCAGCGTCCTTCACGGTCGCATCCAAATTGGCAGCAATGGCGGAAATCTCAACCGTGGTGCGCTCAAGGTCGGCCGATTCCATCTGGCTCGCAACCGCACGCGTCCAGATCAACTCATAGAGCCGAGCCTCATCGTGATTGAGCGAGCGGCCGATGCGCGGCGGCAGCAGCGACATATCCGTTGGGCGGATCGCTTCATGCGCTTCCTGCGCGTTCTTGGCCTTCACCGTATATTTGCGCGGCACTTTCGGCACGTAGCGTTCGCCGTATTCCTTGCCGATCACCTTGCGCGCCGCAGCGATGGCCTCCGGCGCCACATCGACGCCGTCGGTACGCATATAAGTAATGAGACCGACCGTATCGCCGTCGATATCGATGCCCTCATAAAGCTTCTGCGCGATCTGCATCGTGCGAGCCGGCGCAAACCCCAGCTTGCGTGAGGCTTCCTGCTGCAGCGTCGAGGTCGTGAAGGGCGGGGCTGGGTGGCGTTTGGCCGGGCGCGAATCGACGCTCACGACCGAGAATTGTCCGTTCTCGAGCGCGGTCTTGAGGCTGGCGGCTTCGTCCGCCGTCGCGATATCGAGGCGGCCGATCTTCTGCCCGTCGGCGCCAACGAGTTGGGCGACGAACGGCGCACCGGCCTTGGTCTTCAGATGCGCCAGAAGCGTCCAATATTCCTGCGTGACGAATTGCTCGATTTCGAGCTCGCGGTCGCAGACGAGGCGCAAAGCGACGGATTGCACGCGGCCCGCCGAGCGCGCGCCCGGCAGTTTGCGCCAGAGCACCGGCGAGAGATTGAAGCCGACGAGATAATCGAGCGCCCGGCGGGCGAGATAGGAATCGACCAGCGCCGCATCGATCTGGCGTGGATGTTTCATCGCGTCGAGCACGGCGGTCTTGGTGATCGCATTGAACACGACACGCTCGACCGGGATGTCCTTAAGAACCTTCTTGCCCTTGAGCACTTCGAGGACATGCCAGGAGATCGCTTCGCCTTCGCGATCCGGGTCGGTCGCGAGAATCAGTTTTTTGGCCGTCTTCGCGGCGGCGGCAATGTCGTTGAGCCGCTTGGCGGCCTTGGCGTCGACCTGCCAGAGCATGGTGAAATCCTGCTCGGGATCGACGGACCCATCCTTGGGCGGCAGATCGCGCACATGGCCGAACGAGGCGATGACCTCATAGTCACGCCCAAGGTACTTGTTGATCGTCTTGGCCTTGGAGGGCGATTCGACGATGACGAGATTCATACGTTCTTAGCTCCGTGCTAAGCGGCTGAAGACGCTACATTTTTTGGAAATCGGCAGGGCCGTGAGGAGCTCCCGGCGCGTCTCTGGGCCGCCGCTCATTGTGGCGGAACATGGGGTAGGGGAGGCGTGCTGTCAAATCCCGGCCCGAAACCGCGCCTCGGGCGCTCGGGTCCAAATCGCGGTAACCAGTCCATCGAAAAGGCCGGGAAATCCCAGGCACGCGCCTTGCCGACGCCGCAGGTTCACCCGTATAGAACCACTTTAATGTCCGCTCCTCAGCCCCGCCAAAAATTTCGGCACCGGCATTTGCTCGGGATCGAAGGACTTTCAGCCGAAGACATTATGATTCTTCTCGACCGCGCCGAAGAGGCCGTCGAAGTCTCGCGGCAGATCGAGAAAAAGCGCACGACACTGCGCGGCCGCACCCTGATCAACCTCTTCTTTGAATCTTCGACCCGCACGCAATCGTCTTTTGAGCTTGCCGGCAAAAGGCTCGGCGCGGACGTCATGAACATGTCGGTGCAGACCTCGAGCCTGAAGAAAGGCGAGACGCTGATCGACACCGCGGTGACGCTCAATGCGATGCGCCCTGACCTTATCGTCGTGCGTCACGCCCAGGCCGGCGCCGTGCATCTTCTCGCCCGCAAGGTCGATTGCGCGGTGATTAATGCCGGCGACGGCGCGCATGAGCATCCGACGCAGGCGCTTCTCGATGCGCTGACGATCCGCCGTAACAAGGGCCGGATCGAAGGTCTCAATGTCGCGATCTGCGGTGACATTGCACATTCGCGCGTCGCGCGTTCGAACATCATCCTGCTGTCCGCGCTGGGCGCACGGGTTCGCGTCGTCGGCCCCTCGACGCTGATGCCCGTCGGCATCGAGCGCATGGGCGTCGAGGTCTTTCACGATATGAAAGCGGGGCTCGCTGGCGCCGACATTGTCATGATGTTGCGCCTTCAGCGCGAGCGGATGAGCGGTGGCTTTATGCCGTCATCGCGCGAATATTTCCGTTTCTTCGGCCTCGATCAGGACAAGCTGCGCTTCGCCAAGCCGGACGCGCTGGTCATGCATCCCGGCCCGATGAACCGCGGCGTCGAGATCGATTTCAAACATTGCCGACGGGCCGCAGAGCCTGATCCGCGAACAGGTCGAAATGGGCGTTGCGGTCCGCATGGCCGTGCTTGCGGCGCTCGCCGAGCATTTGCCCAATGAGTGAGGCGCGATGAAACACGCCCCGACCGGCGCCATCGCCCACCAGCCACTGGCGCTCGTCAATGCGCGGCTGATCGACCCGGCGCGCGAAACCGAAGAGCGCGGCGGCGTGCTTATTATAGATGGGATCATTCGCGATCTTGGGCCGCAGGTCGTCGCTGCGTCGCTGCCGCCGCACGCGCATATCATCGATTGCGCCGGCGATGTCGTCGCGCCGGGCCTCATCGACATGTGCGCCTTTGTTGGCGAGCCGGGGGCGGAGCATCGCGAGACCATAGCGACGGCGACGGCGGCGGCCGCGGCAGGTGGCGTCACGACCATTCTGGCCCGGCCCGACACCAATCCGCCCATCGACGAACCGGCGGTTGTCGATTTTCTCCAACGCCGCGCCCGCGATACCGGCATCGTCCGGGTTCTGCCGATCGCCGCTTTGACGCAGGGCCTGCAAGGCGAAGAGATCGCGGAGATCGGTCTTCTGAAAGAGGCCGGCGCGGTTGCCTTCAGCGATGGGCCGCAATCCCTCCGCAATGGGCGCGTCATGCGACGCGTGATGGCCTATGCCAAGGATTTCGACGCGCTGATCCTGCATTTCACGCAGGATCCCGATCTTGCGACCGGCGGCGTGATGAACGAAGGCGAGTTGGCGACGCGGCTTGGCCTGCCGGGCGTACCGCGCGAGGCGGAGGCGATCATGCTCGATCGCGACATTCGCCTCGTCGCGTTGACCGGCGCGCGCTACCATGCGGCGCTCATTTCAACGACCCTGTCGCTCGACGCAATGCGCGCTGCCAAAGCTGCGGGTCTGCCAATCACTTGCGGCACCTCGATCAATCATCTCGCGTTGAACGAGAACGATATTGGCGATTACCGCACCTTCCTGAAACTCGCGCCGCCGCTGCGGCGCGAGGATGAGCGCCTGGCGCTCGTTGAGGCGCTGGCCGAGGGGCTGATCGATGTCGTCGTCTCGGACCATAATCCGCAGGACGTCGAGACCAAGCGGCTACCCTTCGCGGAGGCCGAGCCTGGCGCCATCGGTCTTGAAACAATGCTTTCGGCGGGCTTGCGGCTCGTGCATGCCGGCGAAATCGAACTGCCACGGCTGCTCGCCGCGATGTCGTCGCGGCCAGCGGAAATCCTTGGGCTGCCGCAGGGACGGCTCGAAATCGGCGCGCCGGCCGATCTCATCCGTTTCGATCCGGAAGAGCCCTATGTGCTCGATCCGGCGAAACTGCATTCACGGTGCAAGAACACGCCGTTCGACGAAGCCCGGATGCAGGGCCGTGTTAAGTTGACGATCGTCGCGGGTGAATTGGTCTGGCGCGAAGGCTGAGCTGTACCTTCTTACCTAGCGCGTCGCGGAATTGGCCGGATTTATGCAAAGACCGCGTTGCTGCAGCGCAAACGCACTTTTTTGGCGAAAAGCGAAAAATCCCCCTTTCGGTTTCCTCTCGCGACTGCTATTTTCTTTATAGGAAAATTGCTTTATAACTAGGCAACGCGAGGCGACGGCATGTGTGGCATTGTTGGACTCTTCTTCAAAGATCCAGCTCTCGAGCCGGATCTCGGCAAGCATCTTTCGATCATGCTGGAGACGATGACGGCACGCGGGCCTGACAGTGCCGGTTTCGCCGTCTACGGCGAGGGTGAAAAAGGCCGAACCAAAATCACTCTCCGCGCGCCGCCTGATTTCGACAATTATGCGGCTTTGGAAAAAGCGCTCGATTCGGGCGCGAGTCTCGTGCGCCGCAACAGCCATATCATCGTCTCCGTGCCGTCAAACGATGTCGAAGACGTCCTGCAGAAGATCAAGCGCGCGGCGCTTGGGTTGACGGTTAGCTCCGTCGGCACGCACATGGAACTCTATAAAGAGGTCGGCCTGCCGGCTGATGTCGCGAAGAAATTCAATCTCGCCGAAATGAGCGGCTCGCATGGCATCGGCCATACGCGCATGGCGACGGAATCGGCAGTGACCACGGCTGGTGCGCATCCGTTCTCGACCGGCAAGGATCAGTGCCTCGTCCACAATGGTTCGCTGTCGAACCACAATCAGATGCGGCGCAAGCTGATCCGCGAGGGCATTCCATTCGCAACCGAAAACGATACGGAAGTCGCCGCCGGCTATGTGTCCTGGCGTCTCGCGCAAGGCGATAGCCTCGGCGAAGCGCTCGAATCCTCGCTGAAGGACCTCGACGGTTTCTACACCTTCGTCGTCGGCACCGAGGACGGCTTCGGCGTGCTGCGCGATCCGATCGCCTGCAAACACGCCGTCATGGCCGAGACGGATCAATATGTCGCTTTCGGCACCGAGTTCCGCGCCTTGAGCGCGCTGCCGGGGATCGAGAAGGCCAAGATTTTCGAACCGAATCCCGCCACCGTCTATTTTTGGAACCGCGCGGCATGAACATCCAATCGCAATCCGTGAAAAAAAACCCGGGCCATGCCCGCACGTTTGATCTCGCGACGAGTTCGGTGCGCGAGTTGAACCAGGCGCTGCACGCGATCCATCCGGGCAGCAATGCGAATTTATTCCGCGTGCTCAATCCGCGCGGTGTGCATGCCATTGCCGCGGGCGTCGATGCGGACGTGACGATCGAGATCGATGGTGACGTCGGCTATTATTGCGGCGGCATGAACAAGCTGGCGACGATCCTCATAGAGGGCAGCGCCGGCATCGGGCTCGGCGAAAACATGATGTCGGGCCTGATCCACGTTCGCGGCAACGCCAGCAATTCCACCGGCGCCACGGCGCATGGCGGGACAATCATCGTCGATGGCGACGCGTCCGGCCGTTGCGGCATTTCGATGAAGGGCGTCGATATTATCGTAAAGGGCTCCATCGGGCCGATGTCGGCCTTCATGGCGCAGGCGGGCACGCTGGCAGTCTTCGGCGATGTTGGCGAAGCCTTCGGCGACTCGCTTTACGAGGCCAAGCTTTACGCGCGGGGCAAAGTCGCAAGCCTTGGCGCTGATTGCATCGAAAAAGAGATGGACGATCAGCACCGCGCCGAACTCTACGAAAAGTTCAAACAGCTCGGCCTCGCGGGCGAAGTCGATGTCGGCGAATTCAAGCGTTATGGCTCGGGCCGGACGCTTTATCATTTCCATGTCGATAATGCGGGAGCTTATTGATGAACGAGCAGGTCAAGGCTCCGCGCACGACGCCGCGCTATTCGTCGACGTTTGACGCCTACACACTTTCCGAGATCCGGCGCGCCGCCGCGACCGGCATCTATGATATTCGCGGCGCCGGCGCGAAGCGGCACCTGCCGCATTTCGATGATCTGCTGTTTCTCGGCGCGTCGATGTCGCGTTATCCGCTCGAAGGTTATCGCGAGAAATGCGGCACGGCGGTCACGCTCGGCACGCGTTTCGCGAAAAAGCCGATTGAACTCAAAATTCCGATCACGATTGCCGGCATGAGCTTCGGCTCGCTGTCGGCGCAGGCAAAAGAAGCGTTGGGGCGCGGCGCCTCGACGGTCGGCACCTCGACGACGACCGGCGACGGCGGCATGACGCAGGAAGAGCGCGGCCACTCCAAGCTTCTCGTCTACCAATATCTGCCTTCGCGCTACGGGATGAATCCGGACGATCTGCGTAAAGCGGATGCGATCGAAGTCGTCGTCGGGCAGGGTGCTAAGCCCGGCGGCGGCGGCATGCTGCTCGGCCAGAAAATTTCACCGCGCGTCGCGCAGATGCGCACGCTGCCTGAAGGTATCGATCAGCGCTCGGCCTGTCGCCATCCGGATTGGACCGGTCCCGACGATCTTGAAATCAAGATCGAGGAATTGCGCGAGATCACCGATTGGGAAAAGCCGATCTACGTGAAAGTCGGCGCCTCGCGGCCCTATTACGACATCGCGCTGGCAGTGAAAGCGGGCGCTGACGTGGTCGTGCTCGATGGTATGCAGGGCGGCACGGCGGCGACGCAGGAAGTCTTCATCGAACATGTCGGCATTCCGATCCTCGCGGCGATCCGTCCGGCGGTAAAGGCGCTGCAGGACCTTGGCATGCATCGCAAGGTGCAGCTCATCGTCTCCGGCGGCATCCGCAACGGCGCCGATGTGGCGAAGGCCCTGGCGCTCGGCGCCGATGCGGTTTCGATCGGCACGGCGGCGCTCGTGGCGCTCGGCGACAACGATCCGCATTGGCAGAGCGATTATGAGGCGCTGGGAAGCGCCGCCGGTGCTTATGACGATTGGCACGAGGGGCGCGACCCCGCGGGCATCACGACGCAGGATCCGAATCTGGCGAAGCGTCTCGATCCAATCGCGGCCGGGCGTAGGCTCGCCAATTACCTTTCGGTGCTGACGCTGGAGACGCAGACGATCGCCCGCGCCGCCGGCAAGAGCCACGTCCACAATCTCGAACCGGAAGATTTGGTGGCGCTGACGGTCGAAGCTGCCGCCATGGCCGGCGTGCCGCTCGCGGGCACAGATTGGATTCCGGGAACGAAGGGCTTTTAGCCCCGTCCTCAGAACCGGCGGATTAGCCCCCGGCAGCCTAGTAAGTGTGATACGCGCTAGTGTGATTATAGTCGGCGTAATGCCCATTATCGCAAATGCTTAAGTTTTGGATTTTTGTAATCCCGTGCTTATAGAAGTAGCAAAAATAGCTGTGGTGGGGTGTTTCAAACGTTCTATACAGAAAACATCCTTGCACATAAACGATCTTATCGCCGTTCACCACGTCGCCGTCGACAAAGTCAGTTTTTGCAGAAATGCCTAGATTGTAGCTGCTAAACCCCGTGCTGGGATAAACTACGCTGCCACCTGCCCATTCGTTTTTGTATCTACAAGCGTCCAAAAATTGATTCGTACGCTGCATCGAAACTCCGGTAGTATCTTCGGTTTTGGTGGCGGAAAAAGCGTCGGCAGAAAACAAAAATTGAAGGGCTGGTTGTCGACCGGTATTCAAGTAAGAAACATTGATTTCTAGTGCTTTTCCGATGGTCCGCTCCGCTATGAAAGCGGCATTGCTCGGACCGACCCACGCACGTTCCGTCAAAATCATGTTTTGGTGGGACACCTTGGCGCTGTCGACCAAAGCGTCCGCTTATGTTTGCGCTGCAATGGCCTGTTTGGCTGCAGCATCGGCCAATTTGCCGTTGGCGGTGATCAGCTTTTGGGAGTCCGCTCCGCTGCTCTGCATCTCACGCAACTGACCGTAGAAAAAGCAGTCTCCAATCCCAGCAGCTAGGACAGTCGCAAACACAAGAAATATTGTTAGATATTCACGAATTGCTTTTAAGCGCTCAACGCGGCTCTCTTGCCGTTCTGTAGCCACAAGCTGGTCAGCAACGCGGTTGAGTGCGCTGATTATTTTCGCGTTGTCTTCGTGCTTTTGACGTTCCCGCGCTTCGCGACCAGGGTCTTGCTGGTGCTGTGGCTGGGGGGCCTGCGTATCAGTTTCTCCTCCTAAAAGGCGAATCAAACGTCTTCTAATCGAAGATTCTCGCATCCGATTGCTGCCGGCACGGCTAGGAAAAAGGGCCGGCACTGTAGCTTTAGCTGGCTTGTTTGCAAATCTTCCGCATGCGCACGAGGAAAATTCCGACCCCGACGGTGAGGCCGCCGTCGGTGGTCATCGCTGTTCGTGCGATGGCGCTTTGGCCTACGATAGGTCTCAGATTGTCAGTAGACCGCACCTACTTTCCAACATTCTTCGAGACGCGACCTTCTAAGAAATCGCTCCTCAGGATGAGGGATGACTTCAAAATAGTCCTTTACAAATTCACCATCGCCATGCCGCGCTCGTCGTAACGATCGCCGGCAACGGCATGTGATGCGACGGCGGTTTCGATCGCCTTGAGATCATCTGGCGTCAGCGCAATGTCGGCAGCTTTGATGTTTTCCTCGAGCCGCGAGCGCTTCGTCGTGCCGGGGATCGGCACGATCCAGGGTTTTTGCGCGAGCAGCCAGGCCAGGGCAATCTGCGCCGGCGTTGCGCCTTTCTCGTTAGCGATGGCTTTGAGACTATCGACGAGCGGCGCGTTCTTGCGCATGGCCTCGGCTTGAAAACGTGGATTGGTCTTGCGCCAATCGTCATCGGCAAGCTGCGTATCCGCCGAGAATGTGCCGGCGAGGAAGCCACGGCCAAGCGGGCTATAGGGCACAAAGCCGATGCCGAGTTCTTTGAGCGTCGGCAACACGTCTTTCTCTGGCCCGCGTGTCCAAAGCGAATATTCGCTCTGCACCGCCGCAACGGGATGCACCGCATGCGCCCGGCGGATCGTTGCTGCACCCGCTTCCGAGAGACCGAAATGCTTGACCTTGCCGGCCTTGACGAGATCGGCAACCGCGCCCGCGACATCCTCGATCGGCACATTGGGATCGACACGATGCTGGTAGAGGAGATCGATATGATCGGTGCGCAGGCGCTTCAATGATGCGTCGGCGACTTCCTTTATGTGTGCCGGCTTGCTGTTCACCCCGACAGGGCGACCGCTTTGTGGATCGAGCATGAAGCCGAATTTCGTCGCGATCTTCACTCTATCGCGCAGCGGCGCCAGAGCCTCGCCGACCAATTCCTCGTTGGTGAGCGGGCCATAGACTTCGGCGGTATCGAAGAAGGTGACGCCAATCTCGACCGCATGTCGGACGAGCGCGATCATCTCGGCATGGTCGCCGGGTGCGCCATAGGCCCAGGTCATGCCCATGCAGCCAAGGCCGAGCGCCGAGACTTCAAGGCCGCTTTTTCCCAAGATACGCTTTTGCATTGTGAACTCCGAATTGCGTCGCGAAGCGATATCGCTTTTAGCGCGCGGGCCGAAATCACGTCGGCGCTAGCATTTATCTTAACGTGTTTTCTTCACGCGAACCGGTTCCCACTTCGCTTGAAAACGCTTTAGAACTCGCCATAGCCACGCGCCATTGCGCGCGGCGAAGCCGAGCAGCGGCACAAAGAGCGCGAGTTCGAGGTGGATATAGAAGCGCACGCGTTTGACCTCTTGATCGCTCGGCGGCGCGCCGGCCTTGCGCCAGCGCAGATAGGCAAGGGTGGGTGGAATCGATGCCAGGCCAATCAACGCGAATGTGCCGACTTTCGCCCAGAAAAATCCATTGTGCGAATAATAGTGCCAGCCTTTGGCGGCGAAGATCGCGCGGCTGAAGCCGACGAACACGATGAGACCGGCAACAATCCCGTAAATCAGATCGAGCCTCGCAAGACGCGCAAGGGCGTCGTGGCCGAGGCTTGGCCTCAGCACGAAAAATTCGGCAAAGACGATGCCAAACAGGCTGAAAACGAGCAGATGATGGGCGATGGCGAGCGTGAGATCGAGCATCCTATTGGCCCCGCGACAAATCCGTGGCCTTTTAGCGAAATGCGATGCCGGGGCCAAGCCGCGCGGGGCACAACGGCCCTTATAGATTTGTCGGGAGGTTTAATTTGAGGCGCGTCACGGCAGGCGATTTCGATTTCACAGGCGCGCCGCTTTTCCGCAAAACCGCAACGATCCCGGTCGCGAACGTCATGTTTGCGAAGGGCGGCGAAAAGGTCGTCACGTTCCAATCGGGAGCGTCCGGACAATTCGTGGAATCGACAAATGTTGCGCAGCCGGGCGACGCCGTCGTGACCCGCAGCCCGGGCAATTCCTACATTCCGAAGAAGTTCAGCAACAATTTTGAAATCAACCCCGCCAATCCCGCCGAATATCGATCGAAGAATTTTGGCCGCGCGATCTTTCAGGACGAGGATTTCATCATCGCGGCACCGTGGGGCGAAGACCAGACGATCATGGCGGGTGGCGTCGTCTTTCAAAGTCTCGCGGGAGAGGAGCCCGAAGTCTACGGCAACCAGGCTGCCAGTTTCGAAGCCGATTATGCGCGGGAAGCTGCTGACGGCGGTCTGCAGTCCCTCGCGGCGCCACTCAAAACCCAATTGCGGTGGGCGATGGAAAAGCGCGATGTCGCGCATCTGTCTGACATCAGGTTGCGCGCGTTCTTAGCGCGCGGGCATGTGTTTCAGCCGAATGATACGCTGGACATTATCGATGCCGCCGATATCGCGCTCGAAACGCTCTCACGGCGAACGTCTTTCTAATTTTCGAGAGTTGCAAAATCCGGCTCACTCTCTTTTTCCAAAACATCCTTCACGCTCGCGCGAATGAGCTTCGACAGCGCGGCGATCGCGGCACGGCGCGGGTGACTTGGCCGGAAGATAAGCCGCACGCGGCGGCGCGCCTTGGTGCCGCTCAGACGCCGCGCAATAAGGTTGCCGGGCAGGGGCTGTTCTTGTCTTAATGCGAGCGCGGGAAACAGCGTCATGCCATAGCCGGCGGCCGCCATATGCAGCAGCGTCTTCAGGCTCGTTGCGCGCATGTCCGCGATCGCGGCTTCGGCATCGCGCGGCGGCCCGCAGAGTTCCAGCGCCTGATCACGCAGACAATGGCCATCGGTCAGAAGCAGCAGAGATTGCGGATCGATGTCGGCAATGCCGATCTTGTTTCGTGCGGCGAGCGGATTGTCCCGGTCGAGCACAAGCCAGAAATCCTCGTCGAACAGCGTTTCCGTCTTGAGAGCCGGCGTCTCGGGATCGGAGGCGATGATTGCCGCGTCAAGCTTGCCCGCGGCGACAAGTTCGATGAGCCGAACGGTCAGGTCTTCGACGAGAACGAGGCGCAGCGCGCGCAAGCCCTGCTGCGCCGCCGGCAGCGCGTAAGGCATCAGATAGGGCCCAAGCGTCGGGATGACGCCGAGATGCAGCGGGCCCGGCCAGCGGATCGCGTCGCGGATGCCGCGACCGAGACAATGTCTTCCGCGGCGGCCAAAGCGCGCCGCGCATGATCGAGAATTTGGCCGCCCGGCGCGGTCGGGCGCACCGTATGGCCGACACGCTCGAAGATCGCGAGGCCAAGTTCTTCCTCAAGCTTGCGGATTTGCCCGGAGAGCGTCGGTTGACTGACGTTGCACGCCTCGGCGGCGCGGCCGAAATGGCCAAAGTCAGCAACGGCAACGATGTAGCGAAGATCGCGCAGGTTCATGTGCTCGCCAATCAGTGTGAAGTTATTTTGACCGCCATTGGCGCTGCCTATCAAATTAAATGGAACTATCGATTGGATCAATATCTTCCGAGCGCCTAGTTTCGCGCTATGCCACAATTATCGAATGAGGCCGGAGGGATAGATGGACGACAAAGTTCAAAACAGCGCGGGTGAGTGCCCGTACGCGCATACGACGCCTCGGCAGAGGTCCAATCGCGATTGGTGGCCGGATCAACTGAACCTGAAGATCCTTCATCAGAACTCGCCCTCATCCGACCCCCTGGATGAAACGTTCGATTACCGCGAGGAATTCAAGAAGCTCGATTACGAAGCGCTAAAGAACGATCTGCGCAAGCTGATGACCGACTCGCAAGATTGGTGGCCGGCAGACTTTGGCAACTATGGTCCGGCTTTCATTCGTATGGCGTGGCACTCCGCCGGCACTTACCGCTTGAGCGATGGCCGCGGCGGCGCCGGCCGCGGCCAGCAGCGCTTCGCGCCGCTCAACTCCTGGCCGGACAACGTGCTCATCGACAGGTATCGCCGGCTGCTGTGGCCGATCAAGCAGAAGTACGGGCAGAAGATTTCCTGGGCCGATCTGCTGATCCTCACCGGCAATGTGGCGCTGGAGACGATGGGCTTTCGCACTTTTGGCTTTGCCGGCGGGCGCGAAGACACCTGGGAACCCGACCAGGACGTAAACTGGGGCTCGGAGACCGCATGGCTCGAGCATCGGCCGCTCGAGAAGTTCGAAAATCCGCTCGGCGCCACGGAGATGGGCCTCATCTATGTCAATCCGGAGGGGCCGAACGCAAACGGCGACCCGCTGTCCGCCGCCAAATTCATCCGAGAGACTTTCGCCCGCATGGCGATGAACGACGAGGAAACTGTCGCGCTGATCGGTGGCGGCCACACATTTGGCAAGACCCACGGTGCCGCGCCCGAGTCCCATAAGGGGCTGGCTCCGGAAGCCGCCGGGCTGGAAGCGCAGGGTCTCGGCTGGATCAGCGACTATGGCTCCGGCAGCGGTAACGACGCCATCGGCAGCGGTCTGGAAGTCATCTGGACCCAGACGCCGGCGCAGTGGAGCAACCACTTCTTCGATAACCTGTTCAGGTTCGAGTGGGTGCAGACGCGCAGCCCCGCCGGCGCCATCCAGTGGGAGGCCAAGGACGCTGAGGCCAGCATCCCCGACCCGCACGATCCGTCAAAAAAACGCAAGCCGACGATGCTGACGACCGACCTGTCGCTGCGCTTCGACCCGATCTACGAGAAGATCTCGCGGCGCTTTCTGGAAAACCCGCAGGCTTTCGCCGAGGCTTTCGCCCGCGCTTGGTTCAAGCTGACTCATCGCGATATGGGTCCGCGCGCGCGCTATCTCGGCCCGGAAGTGCCCAAGGAAGAATTGATCTGGCAGGATCCGGTGCCTGCCGTCGATCATCCGTTGATTGACGACGCGGACGTCGTCGCACTCAAGGCCGAGGTGCTTGCCACGGGTTTGACCGTGTCCGAACTGGTCGGCACGGCCTGGGCCTCTGCCTCCACCTTCCGCGGCGGCGACAAGCGCGGCGGGGCGAACGGTGCTCGTGTCCGCCTCGAACCGCAGAAGGATTGGGAGGTCAATCGGCCTGCCCAACTCGCGAAGGTACTCAAAACCCTTGAAGGGATTCAGAAGGAATTCAATGCGGCGCAGTCAGGCGGGAAAAAGGTTTCGCTCGCCGATCTGATCGTCCTCGGCGGCTGTGCTGCGGTCGAAAAGGCCGCGAAGGACGCCGGGACCGATGTGAAAGTACCGTTCACGCCAGGACGCACGGACGCTTCGCAGGAGCAGACGGAAGTCCATTCGTTTGCGCCGCTCGAACCGCGCGCCGACGGTTTCCGCAATTATCTTGCCGGCCGGCAATTTATGACGCCCGAGGAAGCGCTGGTGGATCGGGCGCAATTGCTGACCCTGACGGCGCCGGAAATGACCGTGCTTGTTGGCGGCCTGCGTGTGCTTGGTGCCAATGCCGGGGACTCGCTGCACGGCGTCTTCACCGACCAACCGGAAAAGCTGACGAACGATTTCTTCGTCAACTTGCTCGATATGCGCACTGCGTGGAAGTCGACCTCACCGGCTCAAGACGTGTTCGAGGGCCGTGATCGGGCGACCGGCGAATTGAAATGGACTGGCACTCGCGCCGACCTCGTCTTCGGTTCGCACTCGCAGCTCAGAGCCCTTGCGGAGGTCTATGCCAGCGCCGACGCGCAGAAGAAGTTCGTGCATGACTTCGTCGAGGCCTGGAACAAGGTGATGAATGCCGATCGCTTTGACCTTGTCTGATTTCGGCCGCCCGTAAGGGTGGCCAACCAGCCCCCACGCCGGGCGGACTTGCCGAAAGTCCTCCTGACGTGAGCCGCCCGCCTATGGCGGCGCGCAGCCGCGGGTCGTCCCCCCGCGGCTGCTGCTTTTTGAGGGCAGGTGGAAAACGGCGCCAACTCTGGCGTTTGCCGCCTTGCCATCCCATATGGGGAACACTATAAGCACCCCCATTCCACACGCGGAATTCGCGGCCCTGCCTTAAGGTCCGCACCCGGTGGCTTCCGGCGGCAACGCCGGCCAGCCTGACTTTCCGCGGCGGCTTAACCGGAGAAAGAAGACCTATGTCGTTGCCTGAATTTACCATGCGTGGGCTCCTCGAGTCCGGCGCTCATTTCGGCCATCAATCGCATCGCTGGAATCCGAAAATGGCGCCCTATATTTTCGGCGCCCGCAACAACATCCACATTATCGACCTCGCGCAGACGGTGCCGTTGCTGCACCAGGCGCTGAAGGCGGTGTCGGATACGGTGGCACGCGGCGGCCGTGTGCTCTTTGTGGGCACGAAGCGCCAGGCGCAGGATGCGATCGCCGATGCGGCGAAGCGCTCGGCGCAATATTACATCAATTCCCGCTGGCTCGGCGGCATGCTGACCAATTGGAAGACGATTTCGGGTTCGATCCAGCGCCTGCGCAAGGTCACCGAGACGCTTGAGACGGGCGGTCCGGGCCTCACCAAGAAAGAGCGCCTGATGCTGTCGCGCGAGCGTGAAAAGCTCGAGAAGGCGCTTGGCGGCATCAAGGATATGGGCGGCACGCCGGACCTGATCTTCGTCATCGATACCAACAAGGAACAATTGGCGATCAAGGAAGCGGCACGGCTTCACATTCCTGTCGCGGCTATTCTCGATACAAATTCCGATCCGGACGGGATCACCTTCCCGATTCCCGGCAATGACGATGCGGGGCGCGCCATCACCCTTTATTGCGATCTCATTGCGCGCGCGGCCATCGACGGCATTTCCCGCAGCCGCGGTGACTCGGGTCTCGATATCGGCGCCGAAGTGGCGCCCGTCGCTGAGGAACTGCCGGAGCCCGTCGCGGCGGATGCCGACGTGAAGACCGAGCATTTCGAACTGCTGTCTGCGCCGCGTGGTGCGCCGGACGATCTGGCCAAGCTTCATGGCGTCGGCCCGCAGGTCGTCAAGAAGCTCAATGAGGCCGGCGTCTTCCATTATTGGCAGATCGCTGCACTGACGCCGGATGAGACCAAGAAGCTCGATCAAGACCTGAAGCTGAGCGGCAAGATCGAGCGCGACGGTTGGATTGAGCAGGCGAAGAGCCTGATTGCCGCGGAATAAGCGATCTTACAAGGCAGGCGCGATATTAGCGTCTGCTTCGCCCTTAGCGAATGATTGAAGGATGAAGCCTATGGCGAATGTCACGGCGGCACTGGTGAAAGAGCTGCGCGAAAAGACTGGCGCCGGAATGATGGATTGCAAGACGGCGCTTTCGGAATCGAATGCCGATCTTGAAGCTGCGGTCGATTGGCTGCGCAAGAAGGGTCTCTCGAAGGCCGCGAAGAAGTCCGGCCGTGTCGCGGCCGAGGGCTTGATCGCGCTCGCCGTCGATGGCCACAAGGGCGTCGCAGTCGAGGTCAATTCCGAGACCGATTTCGTCGCCCGCAACGAGGACTTCCAGAAGATCGCGCGCAACATTGCGGAGGTCGCGCTCAAGAGTGGCTTGACCGATGTCGAGGCGCTGAAGGCGGCGGCCTATCCTGATGGTGGCAGCGTCGCCGAGGCCATTGCCAATGGCGTCGCAACGATCGGCGAGCATATTAATCTGCGACGTGCCGCTTCGGTCGAGGTCGGGCAGGGCGTTATCGGCTCCTATGTGCATACGCCTGTTGCCGACCGCCTTGGCAAGATCGGCGTGCTCGTCGGTCTCGAATTGTCCGGCAAGACCGACGTTCTGGCGCCGCTCGCGCGGCTCATCGCGCTGCATGTGGCCGCGGCCAGCCCGCTCGCTGTCGATTCGTCGGGCATCGATCCGGAAGTCGTCGAGCGTGAGAAGAAGGTGCTGGCCGAGAAGAATGCTGGCAAGCCTGCGCATGTGCTGGAGAAGATCGTCGAATCGGGCCTCAAGACCTATTACAAAGAAGTCACGCTGCTCGAACAGCCCTCGATCCATGCTGAGCACAGCAACAAGACCATTGGTCAGGTGTTGAAAGAGGCGGAGGGTGCCGCCGGTGCACCGGTGACGCTGAAGGCCTTCGTGCGCTATGCGCTCGGCGAAGGCATCGAGAAGCAGGAATTGGACTTCGCCGCCGAAGTCGCGGCGGCATCGGGCCAAAAGCCGGAAGACGGCGGCGAGAAAGCATCAGCGTAAGGCGTCCGCGCCTTACTTTTTCTTTGCTGGCCTTTTCTTCGCAGGCGTGGCCGTTTTCTTAGCGACCTTTCGCGGCGGTTTCGCCGGTTTCGCCACCGCGACCTTTTCGACGATCATCGCTCTTTTGCCGCGCCGGCGGCTCGCCAGAATCTCGGTGAGCGAGACCGGGTGGTAATCGAAGACATCGACTCCGACATCATATTGGCGCGGCAATTCTTTCAGCTTGCCGTGCGAATGGCCGTGAATGTCGATTGCACCCTTGGCGCTGCGATGCCAGGTCCGAAATGGGTAGTGGCAGAGCACCAGAAAGCGGTCGTCGATCATGAGTTCGGCGTAGTGCGAGATGCTCGCCCACGCCTTGCTGGCTGTCACTGCGGGCGAATCGTTATTGCCAACGATAAGATGCTTTCGGCCGTTGAGCGCCGCGAGCCATGATTTCGACAGCAACGGCATCCATCGTCACCGCGAAATCGCCGAGGTGATAAACATCATCGTCGGGGCCGACCACGGCGTTCCACCGCGCGATCAGCGCGGCGTCATGCTCGCCGATATTTTTGAATGGGCGCTTGTCGACGCGAATGCGCCGGGCGTCACCGAAATGCGTGTCGCTCGTAAAATAAATCGTCATGGCAAAAAATCTGGCCTCGCGAATTGCGGGCAGATTTAACACGGAACATAGGATTTCGTTCAGTCTGGATCGGCGCGCTTGCCTATACAAAAGGCCAGAGCGGGGACACCGCTCTGGCTAAATGATGCTCTGATCATATCCTTATAGTTCAATATTTGGCTGCAAGCGCCGGGGCCGGTGGCGGCGCGTTATTCAAGGTAACTTTTACGCCGACCATCGCTTCGAACGGCGGCGCGATCGTGACGGCACGCGGGTCCGCCGAACAGAACAGGCCAGCGTCGCAAACGCCGGCGGCTGCGCCGTTCACCTGGTTCTGGGTCGAATCGGTCTCGTACAGCGCTCCGTAGGTCGCGCCGCGGAAGTTAAGCGCGTTGTTGATCAGACCATAGATCTGGACGTCTTTGTTGACTTGGTACGATGTCCTCAGATCGAGCGTTGCGAAGCCAGAAATCAGCGGACTGAGACCGGGCCCGAGCGTGTTATTTTCCGCGCCAAAATAATATTGGCTTGAGCGATAGAGAACGTCGCCGCCGACCTTCCAGCCCGGCAGGACTTCGTAATCGATGCCGAATTTGAACTTATTGTTCGGAATACCTGGAATATTGTCGCCCGGCTCTACCTGGATATCGCCATTTGCGTCGGCGACTGGATTGTTTGGCGACGAGAGCGTTATTGGCGTCAGGAACGTTGCACGGATGTACGAATAACTGGCGTAGACGTCCCAACGAGCGGTCGTATAGGTGGCGCCGATATCGACACCCTCGCGCAGCGTATCGCCGGCATTGGTGTAAAAGCCGAAGCCAGTCACCATGCTCGGCTGACTGTAGATATCGTTCTGGTTTTCGGTGTGATAGCCGGCGATACTCCAATCGAGCCGTCCGGGCGCCCAGGACCAGTTGATCTGATTGCTGCCCTTGAAGCCGGCTTCGACAGTCCGCGCGACGATCTGCTTCAGTGGCGGATCGGCGACGAGAAAGTTATCGATCTGACAGGGATTGTTGGGGTCCGAGCAACCGAGTTCGAGGGGCGTCGGCGCGCGATTGGCCTCCGAATAGCTCGCATAGGCGGAGATATCGGGCGTGATCTTGAAGGTCGCCCCGACGACCGGATTAATGCGGTTGAAGTTATGCGAACCGTTGAGATCGGGATTCTCACCTGTCTCGTCAGCCAAGGTGATTATCGCATCGTTGAAACGTGCGCCGGCGTGGATGCCCAATCTGTCGGTGATGTCGAAATTATCAAGAACGTAGATGCCAATATAAGTGTTCTGCGTTCTGACATCCGACGGAGAAACGTCAAAATCCGGTTGGTTGATTGCTTCATTGGTGAACGGAACGACGAAATTAGGCGGCAATGTACCGAGCGTGCTGCTGCCGGTGAAATGTGTCCAGCCGTTGTCGACACTGACACCAGCGGTGATCGTGTTGTTATGGCCGAAAATCTTATCGGTATTGGTCAATTGCCCGGTGGCGCCCGTGCTGAGCGTGCGCGTCCAGTTGCTGTCGATCTCGCCTAAGGGCTGACCATCCGCCGCACCGGTGCCAGCGAGCGGGTCAGCAAGATCAGGTATTGGGGTGCCATCGTTACAAACATTATCTCCGGGCAGACCGGAAGACGTCGTGCAATGATAGAAATCGCTGATGTTGCCGTCGTGGTGTGCCTGGGCATAGCTGCGGAAATAGGCGTTGCCGTTGAAGGTCAGCGTCGGCGTGATGTGTGTCTCATCCGACAGTGTGATCATCTCAGCGGTCGTACGAGTTGTCTGGGGCGTCGTGAAGACGGCTGCCGGGTTTTGCTCAGCCAGTTCAAGCGGCGTCGTGCCGGCGACACCAAGTCCGTCGGCACCGCCGGTCATGCTCAGATGGATTTCGCTGTTCCAGGCGCGATAGCCGATGTCGCCGTAAGCGCGCTCAGCGTCCGATTGGCCGAAGTAGCGATAACCGTCGGTACGTATACCGTCGATGTCGACGTAATAGGCCCAATTGCCTTTATTGACGCCATATTCGGCATAGCCCTGCGCGGTATATTGCATACCGCCCTGGAGATCGATTTCCGTACCTTGCCAGTTGAACCCGTTCTTCATTTGCATGACCACCGCGCCAGCGAGCGCGTTGAGGCCGAAGACCGGATTGCCGGTTACGATCTGTGCCGTGCTGATCGCCGACGGCGGGATCAGATCCCAATTGACGACGTCGCCGTAGGATTCGTTCGATTCGAACGCCGTTCATGTAGACGGCCAAGCCCTCAGGCGTACCCGGCACCGGGGTGGCGGTCTCGCCGCGGAAGTCGACTGATTGCGAAAGCGGACTGCCGATCTCGTCGGTCACCGAAACGCCAGGTGTCCTGCGCGCCAGGGCATCCTGCAGCGTGGGCTGCTGTAGGTTGCCTATCTGCTCGCTTGTCAGCGTCTGCGTTTCGCTCGGTACATTCAGCGTGCTCGTGTCAGCGCCGAGCGGCGTCGTGGCGACGACGTCGATCGTCGGAAGCTCACCACCGGCCGCCTGCTGTGCAGCGGCATACGGTACATAGAAAACCGTGGAGGACAGGGCGATTAAAAACGCCGACGCAAATGGCACGCGAGAATGCTTGGAAATAAGCAGCATCAGTCCCCCCGGATATGCTGAAGATTCGGTCGTTGGCTTCTGCCGATCTCGACCGATTCGGCTTTCGCTATATCTTCAAGGTTAGGGCATGATCGATCGAAGCTCTAGTGCAAGCTTGCAACATGGGTGTTCTAAAGCATTGTAATTGCTAGAAAAAATTCCATACGGATGGGAAATGTTCTCGACATTGTCGGGATAAAAAGGAAATCAAAATTGGCAAAACGGGAAGAGCGCTCGGGCTTGCCCAATCCGCCTAATGGTATTCGCATCCTTCGCGCACGAAGCCCGTCCATTTGGAAAGTGTGGTGAAATCTGCGGTTTTCGGCTTCGAGATGAAGCTGCGTTACGTTAGAAGGACGCCGCAATATCAGCAGATGGACGATCCATGAGCGACAGCAAACCGAAATGGCGGCGGATCGTCGTTAAGCTCTCTGGCGAAGCCCTGATGGGGCAGGCAAGTCACGGCCTTGACGCGCGCACGGTCGAGGCGATCGCGGCCGATCTCGCGGGCGCCGCCCGGCTTGGTGTTGAAACCGGCGTCGTCGTCGGCGGCGGCAATTTCTTCCGCGGCATTGCCGGCGCGGAAACCGGCATCGAGCGCGCCCGGGCCGATTCGATCGGCATGTTGGCCACCGTCATGAACGCGCTTGCGATGGAACATGCGATCGAAAAGCAGGGCCAGCCGGCGCGTGCGCTATCCGCAGTCGCCATGCCTTCGCTGTGCGAGCCCTATTCGCGGCAGGCGGCGCTGCATCATCTCGGTAAGGGCCGCGTCGTCGTCCTCGCGGGCGGCACGGGCAATCCGTTTTTTACGACAGATACCGGCGCGGCGTTGCGGGCAGCCGAGCTTTCTGCCGATGTGATTCTCAAAGCGACGCAGGTCGATGGGGTCTATTCCGCAGATCCGAAACGCGATCCCAACGCGCAGCGCTACGAAACCCTGACGCATGATGAGGCCATCGCCAAAAATCTCGCGATCATGGACACTGCCGCGTTCGCGCTGGCACGGGAGACGAAAATTCCGATTTTAGTGTTTTCGATCAAGGAGCCCGGAGCCATTTGCGCCGTTCTAAAGGGCGCCGGGCGCGCAACCCTTGTCACGCCTTAGCCCGGGCTTGGCGGAGCCCTTGAAATGGCATAGCAAAGCGAAAGATTCTGTGATGATATCCGCCGCCAACGCGAAATCTCGCCGGAAAGACGCCGTATTAGCGGTGCTGAACGCGAGGATGCGCCGGGAATGCCGGTGCTCCGGCCGGCGGCGAAATTCCCTCAGGCAAGGTTCAAGATGAGTGATGGGTTCGATCTTTCTGATTTGAAGCGCCGCATGCAGGGGTCGATTGCGTCGCTGAAACATGAGCTCGGCGGTTTGCGGACGGGTCGCGCTTCGGCAAGCCTGATCGAGCCTGTGCATGTCGATGTTTACGGTCAGTCGATGCCCATCAATCAGGTCGCAACCATCAGCGTGCCGGAATCGCGGATGCTGTCGGTGCAGGTCTGGGATAAGGGCGTCGTCGGCGCCGTCGAGCGCGCCATTCGTGATTCGAATCTCGGCTTGTCGCCGGTGACCGAAGGTCAGACGCTGCGGATTCGGATCCCGGAACTCAATGAGCAGCGCCGCAAGGAAATGGTGAAAGTCGCGCACCGCTATGCGGAAGAGGCGCGGGTTGCGGTGCGTCATGTCCGCCGCGACGGCATCGACCATCTCAAGCGCCTCCTGAAGGACAAGCTGATCAGCGAAGACGACGAGAAGCGTCATGCCGCAGAGGTGCAGAAAGTCACTGATCAGCACGTCAGTGAGATCGATTTTGCACTGGCGACAAAAGAAAAAGAGATCATGCAGATTTAGCGGCTGATTTGGCGAGCGACGCGCGTTTGGACATTAAAGAGAATTTCTGCCCTACGATCGGATGTACAGCGCGGTTCCTAGACCAGCGCATATTGATAAAAACACAATGGATTGCAGCCAGGATGATGCGGAGATGATCGGGGCGAAGACTGCGGCGCAAGTCAAGCCGGCCCAGGCGGCGACCCCGAAAGCGGCGTCTCCGCAAATCAAGGCACCGGACGTCGGAGCGCGACTTGGCCGCGTCCCGCGGCACGTCGGCATCATCATGGACGGCAACGGCCGCTGGGCGTCGAGCCGTGGCCTGCCACGCATCGAAGGACACCGCCGCGGTGTCGAGGCTTTACGTGCTGCGGTGCGCGCTGCGATCGATTTCGGTCTCGATTATCTAACGGTTTATAGCTTTTCGTCGGAGAACTGGAGCCGGCCCGTTGAAGAGATCAGCGATCTCATGGGGCTTTTGAAGCTATTCATCCGCAACGATCTTGCCGAACTCGGCCGCGCCGGCGTGAAGATCAAAGTGATTGGAACACGCGCCAATCTCAATCCGGATATCCTGGCGCTGCTTTCAGAAGCCGAGACCGCGACGGCGGCGAACACGGGTCTCAATCTCGTCGTCGCGTTCAATTACGGCAGCCGTCAGGAAATCGCCGAGGCCGCGCGGCTCATCGCTGAGAAAGTTGCCGCCGGCACGCTTGATCCCGCGTCGATCAATGCGGAGGTCATCGCGCAACATCTCGATACCGCGGGAATTCCAGACCCCGATCTGATCATCCGCACGTCGGGTGAGCAGCGCTTGTCGAATTTCCTTATGTGGCAGGCCGCTTATAGCGAATTCGTCTTTCTGCCGATCCATTGGCCGGATTTCGACCGGGCGGCGCTCGCGGCGGCGCTCGAGGAGTTCGCCGCCCGCGAGCGCCGATTCGGCGGCGTGACCTTATCACCGGCCAATGCTAAATCCGGCCGATGAGCTATTCTGAAGAGGCGCCGGGGTCTCACGACCGGCGCGCCGAGAAGGAAGCAGCGGCTGGGCGGGGATTGTCTTCGCTCAATGCGCGGCTCGCCGATCTTGGCCCGCGGCTTGGCTCCGCCGTCGGGCTCATTGCCATCGCCGCAATATCCTGGTGGCTCGGTGGCATCGTGTTCTTCGTGGTCTGGCTGGCTGCGGCGCTCGCTGTATATTTTGAATGGGAGCGCATTGTCGGTGGTGCGCAGCTCACGGCACGGCTCGCGCTCGGCGCTGTGGCTCTCATCGCCACAGCGATTGCCGTCCGCTCGCAAATTCCCGCGCTAGGCGTGTTCATCCTTCTGGTCATGGCGGCGGTTGTCGGTCAGTTGGGGGGGCCGGGACGGCGTATATGGTCTGGCGGCGGACTGATCTATGCCGGGGCGCTGATCGTCGCCGTTCTGACGTTGCGCAGCTCATTTCCGTTCGGACGCTGGGCGGTGGGTTTTCTGTTCGCCATCGTGTGGGGGACGGATGCTGCCGCCTATTTCGCTGGACGGCTGATCGGCGGTCCGAAGTTTATGCCGCATATTTCGCCCTCGAAGACGTGGTCTGGAACGGGCGTCGGCATCGTCACGGGCGCGCTCATCGGCCTTGGCTTTCTCGCGATCGCGGCGCGATTCAGTCAGTTCGACGCGATTGCGCCAAGCTTTGCCCTGTTGCTCCTCGGACTGATCCTTGCCGCCGTTTCGCAGCTTGGCGATCTTTTCGAATCCTGGATGAAGCGTTGCTTCGGCGCCAAGGATTCCGGCAATTTGATACCGGGTCACGGCGGTCTCATGGATCGCGTCGACGGTTTCATCGCCACAGCGGTATTCGCGGCCATTCTCGGCGTGTTGCGGGCGTTTCCATCGCCAGCCGAAGGCCTGTTTCATTGGATGTAAAGAATGACCCTGGGACTTGAGCTTGAAAACACGCGGGTTCCGCGCTCGTCATCTCGGGCGCCGCGAAGCATAGTCGTGCTCGGCGCGACAGGGTCGATCGGGACTTCGACCGCTGACATTATCCGCAATTCCGGCGGTGCCTTTGAGGTGGCTGCCGTTGCTGGCGGCCGCGATCCGCTGGCGCTCGCAAAGGTCGCGCGGGAATTGGGCGCACGTTTTGCCGCTTTGGCGGATGAGTCTGGCTACGGCGCCTTGAAGGAGGCGCTGCAGGGCAGCGGCATTGAGGCCGCGGCCGGGCGCAAGGCTGTCGTCGAGGCGGCGTTGCGGCCCGCCGACATTGTCATGGGTGCCATCGCCGGCACCGCCGGGGTTGAGCCGACCTATGCGGCATTGTCGGCCGGCCGGACGGTCGCGCTCGCCAATAAAGAGTGCCTCGTTTGCGCCGGGGCCGCCTTCATCCGCCAGGCCAGGGCGATGGGAACGCGGCTTCTGCCCGTCGACAGCGAGCATAATGCGATCTTTCAGGCTCTCGGTGATGCCAAAACCGACACGATCGAAATGATGACGCTGACCGCCTCGGGCGGTCCGTTTCGCGCCTGGACTGCTGAGGCCATTGCCAGGGCAACGCCGGAACAGGCGCTGAAACACCCCAATTGGGCGATGGGGCCAAAGGTGACGATCGATTCGGCGGGCCTCATGAACAAAGGCCTGGAGGTTATTGAAGCACATCACATTTTTGGCATCGAGGCGGACCGTCTCGATGTTTTGGTTCACGCCCAGTCGGTGGTGCACGGCCTGGTGGCCTTCAAGGATGGCTCGGTGACGGCCGGTCTCGCGGCGCCGGATATGCGCGTGCCGATCGCGCATTGCCTCGGTTATCCCGAACGCTTAACGACCAGCGCCCGCCGGCTCGACCTCGCCGCAATTGGCCAATTGACCTTCGAGCGGCCGGATTTCGACCGGTTTCCGGCCCTGCGCGTGGCGCTTGAGGCTTTGCGGACCGGGCAGGGACTGCCGACCGTGCTCAATGCTGCGAATGAAGTCGCGGTCGCGGCGTTCCTCGACCGGCGGATTTCCTTCCACGATATCGCCCGTATCGTCGAGGCCTGCTGCGAGGCGGCGCTGCGCGACGGGACGGCGAGAGAGCCCGCCTCCGTTGAGGATGCGTTGGCCGTTGACCATATTGCGAGAGAAAGCGCCAGGACCCTCTTGGCGGAGGGGCAGGGTTTCGGCATGTTAACGGTTCGCTAACCAAATCGGTTAGCCATCGAGTTCGTGCTGGTTGCGCCCGTTGGCCGGTCTGTCAGGCCGGTGCGGCGCAAAAAGGAGTAAAATGTCGATCTCCGCCCATCTTGCTTCTGCCGTCGGCACGATCGTGCCCTTTCTTTTCGTTCTGAGCGTCGTCGTCTTCTTCCATGAGCTGGGGCATTTCCTCGTCGGCCGCCTCTGCGGCGTGAAGGTGGATACGTTCTCCCTCGGTTTCGGGCCGGAACTGGCGCATTTCGTCGACCGCTGGGGCACCCGCTGGCGTCTCGCGGCGCTGCCTCTCGGCGGCTATGTCAAATTTCACGGCGATGCCAACGGCGCCTCGATGACGGACAATGCCGCGAGCGCAGCGATGCCTGCCGCCGAGAGAAAGGTGACCTTCTTCGGCCAGAATGTCTGGAAGCGGGCTGCGATCGTCGTCGCCGGGCCGATTGCCAATTTCATTCTCGCAATCGTGATCTTCACCGGAATTTTCACCATCCATGGCCGCGGCATCCTTCTGCCGGAGGTCGAAAAGATCAGCCACAACAGCGCCGCAGAGGCCGCCGGTTTTAGACCCGACGACGTGATTCTCTCGATCGACGGCAGCAAAGTCGACAGCTTCGAGGACGTCCAGCGGGTGGTTCAGGCCTCAAGCGGCCGGGCGTTGACCTTCGTCGTGTTGCGTCAGGGCAAGGACATCACCCTCGTAGCGACACCCCAACAGCGCATCGGCGCTACAGGTGGGGGCCTGTCGGATGTCGGCGTACTCGGCGTCGAGGCCAAGGCTGTCCAGGCCAACTGGCACATCCAGCGCTACGGCCTCGTAAAATCTTTCCAGCTTGCCACCAATGAGACCTGGTACATCGTCGAGCAGACTGGCGCTTACGTGCGCGGCATGATTCTCGGCCGGGAATCGACCGCGCAATTGTCGGGGCCGATCCGAATCGCGGAAGTCTCGGGCGAGATGGCCAAGGTAGGATTCGCAGCTCTCCTTAATCTCGCCGCGGTTTTGTCAATTTCGATTGGAATTCTGAACCTGTTGCCGATCCCGCTGCTCGATGGGGGGCATCTGGTTTATTATGCAATCGAAGCTGTGCGGGGGAAGGCGCTGAACGAAAAGATCCAGCAAGTCGGTTTCCGAATCGGACTGACCTTCGTGCTGGGCCTGATGATTTTGGCGACGTACAACGATATTTTGCGGCTGACGAAGTGATTCCAGGCCGCATCTCGCACCGCTCGGTGCGAGGTCAAGGGGGGCGTCCCGGCCATGCTCGGCCGGTGATTGGATGCGTGCGCCAAAATGCGCTGTTAACCATTGCCCTTAACGCGACGCTCACGGGATTAAGCGTGTCTTACTCGTCACGCAGTTCCGAAAACGACGCAGCTCTGGCAAACGCCATTTGCAGGGTAAATCAAACCCTGTAGAAGCGAAGCCTGGGTTGGCGGGACTGGCGGCGAAAGCGCCGCCAGCGCGATGGGTACGGCCAAGACCGTATCCGGGACTGACCCTGGCGAGCCGGAGGTCGTCCGAAGAACTGACTTGGGGTGGGGTGTTGCGGGTTACTGCGCTCAGGGAGCCGGTTCCGCAGCAGAAGTTAGGTCGATAACGCGGGGACCGGGCGTAGATGCGATTTATTCGGGGTCAACTGTTCCGGTGGTTTCTCGCCGTCGTTCTTCTGGCGCCGCTTCTGGCGTCTGTTCCTGCTCTCGCCGCTGGCGTCGAGGTTGAAGGCAACCAACGTATCGACAGCGAAACGATCGCATCCTATTTTCCGGGTTCGGACCCGGTGTCGGTCAACACCGGCGTCAAGGCGCTCTACGCGACCGGCCTGTTCTCGAGCGTTGAAGTGGAGCACGCGGGCGGCCACGTCATCATCCGCGTTTCCGAGAACAATCTCATCAATCGCGTCGCCTTCGAGGGCAACAGCAAGGTCAAATCCGACCAGCTCACGACCGAAATCCAATCCAAGGATCACGGTCCGTTCAACAAGACCATCGTTGACGCCGACGTCGAGCGCATCAAGGACCTTTACCGGCGTGCCGGCGAAGCGGCCGCGACCGTCACTTACCGAATCGTCAACTTGCCCAACGGTCGTGTCGACGTCGTCTTTAAGATCGACGAAGGTCCAAAGACCGGCGTGAAGAAGATCGAGTTCGTCGGCAATCACGTTTATTCATCGGGCAAATTGCGTGACCTGATGCAGACGACGGAAATGGACTGGTTGTCGTTCTTCAAGTCGTCCGACGTGTACGATCCGGACAAAATCGCCTCGGACCTTGAGGCGATCCGCCGCTTCTATCTGAAGAATGGCTATGCCGATTTCCATGTCATCGGCTCGGATGCCCACTACGATCCGGTGCAGAAGGGCTATATCCTCACGATTACCGTGGAAGAGGGCGTGCAATATCGCGTTGCCGGGGTCGATATCGAATTGCATGTCCCGGCGATCGACGGGCCCGGGTTGCGCTCCTATCTGCGCATTTCGCCCGGCGAGATCTATAACGGCGACCAGGTACAGAAGACGGTCGACGCCCTGACGACTCAGGTTTTGCGCCGGGGCTATGCCTTCTCCCAGGTGCATCCGCGTGGCGACCGCGATCCAGTCTCGCGCACCGTCCGCATTGCCTTCGTCATCGACGAGGGGCCGCGCGTCTATATCGAGCGCATCGATATTCGCGGCAATACGCGTACACGTGACTATGTCATCCGCCGCGAATTCGATATCGGCGAGGGCGACGCCTACAACAAGGCTTTGGTCGACCGCGCCGAGCGCCGGCTGAACAATCTTGGTTTCTTCAAGAAAGTGACGATCACCAACGAGCCGGGCTCGGCGCCCGACCGTGTCGTCGTCGTGGTCACAGTTGAAGATCAGCCGACGGGTTCTTTCTCTGTTTCGGGTGGTTATTCGACAGCTGAAGGCGTCATCGGCGAAGTCTCGGTGCAGGAAACGAACTTCATGGGCCGTGGTCAGTTCGCCCGCTTGTCGGTGCAGCTTGGCCAGTACGCTGAAGGCGCGACCTTCTCCTTCACGGAGCCGTATTTCCTCGGCCATCGCATCGCCGCGGGCTTTGACGTCTTTGCGAAGAACAGCTCGGTGTCGCAATACGCCTTCTATAACGACTTTATGGTCGGCGGCACGTTGCGCGGCGGTGTGCCAGTGACGGACGAGATTACCTTTGCGCCACGCTATTCGGTCTACTCGTCGTACATCTCGATCCCGAACAATTCCTGGTTCCCGTATAACGATTGTCAAAACCCCATTTATGGCATCACGCCGGCCTCTCAAACCACCGCGACCGGCGCCACCATCAGCGGCTTTCCGACAGCCAGTTCGAGTTTTAACTGTTTGACGAACGGCGAAGCTTCACTGGCGTTGAAACAGGCGCAGGGCACGACGCTCACGTCGATGCCGGGGTTCACGCTGTCGTACAATTCGCTCGACAACAACCGCAATCCGACGGACGGCATTCATGCGGAATGGCGTGAAGACGTCGCGGGCGCTGGCGGCACGGAGCGCTACATCCGTTCGACTGCGGATCTGCGTTATTATCACGCCATCTACGACGAAATCGTCGGCGTGCTGCATTTCCAGGGTGGTATCTTGAACCCTCTCGGTTCGAGCGGCACCAGGATTGTCGACAACTTCAATATGGGTCCCGAACTGGTTCGCGGCTTCCAGCCTGATGGTATCGGTCCTCGCGACGTGTCGGGGGGCCTCAATCCGGAAGGCAACCCGCTGGGTGGCACCAAGTACTGGGGCGCTTCCGCCGAAGCAGACTTCCCAATTCCGTACTTGCCGCGAGAGGTTGGCCTGCGCGGCGCCGTCTTCACCGATTTCGGTGCGCTCTGGGGCTATAATGGACCGACGTTCTTCCCGCAGTTCGCCTCCAGCCCGATCGTCAGCAAGAATTCGCCCGCCGGTTGTGGAGCTGGTTGTTCGTTCCAGGCCGATACGATCACTGTTGGCG
This sequence comes from uncultured Pseudomonadota bacterium, assembly GCA_963782195.1. GTDB lineage: Bacteria > Pseudomonadota > Alphaproteobacteria > Rhizobiales > Beijerinckiaceae > Methylovirgula. The sequence goes on from CAWAIN010000002.1 coordinate 251,862, forward strand.
GCGATTCGACCGATATCCGGGGATCGGTCGGCGTCTCGCTTATCTGGTCCTCGCCCATGGGGCCGATTCGCTTCGACTTTGCTAAGGCTTTCCTAAAGAATCAGTTCGACCAGACGCAGATCTTCAACTTCACCGGCGGCACCACGTTCTGATCGCCGCCGGGACGGCGCCGTCGAAATCCTCTAAGGTGTCACGTCTGGCCCCACCTTTGGTGGGGCCTTTCCCGGTTTTCGCCTTATGAATGATCCGATTTTCTTTCGCCCCGCGATTCGCCCAAGCCTCGCCGAGGTCGTCGCCTGGACTGGCGCCGCGCCGGCGGCTGCGGTCGATCTTGCTGCGCTTTTCGTCGAAAACGTCGCGCCGCTCGATGAGGCGGGGCCCGGGTCGCTCACCTTTTTCGACAATTCCAAATATCTCGACGATCTGGCGATGACGCATGCGCTGGCGTGTTTTGTGCCGCCGCGCTTCGCCGCGCGTGTACCGCCCGCGACTCTGGCATTGTTGACGCCGGCCCCGGCACGCGACCTGACCCGCGTACTCGCACAGCTTTATCCCGACGCGCTCGCACCCGGCACGATGTTCGAATCGAAAGGCGAGAGCCCCGGCGCGGATATTCACCCCGAGGCACGGCTTGAACCGGATGTCGTCGTCGATCCGGGCGTCGTCATTGGGCCGCACGCCGAGGTGGGCTCGGGTACAACGATTGGCGCCAACGTCGTTATTGGACCGAATGTGCGAATTGGGCGCGGTTGCGCCATCGGGCCCGGCGCGGTAATCGCCAACGCGCTGATCGGCAACAGGGTCATCATTCACGCCGGCGTCAAAATTGGTCAGGGCGGGTTTGGCTTTATCGCCGGGGCGAATAGCCATCTGAAAGTGCCGCAGATCGGCCGGGTGATCTTGCAGGATGATGTCGAGATTGGCGCCAATTCCGCGGTCGATCGGGGCGCGGCGCGCGACACCGTTATCGGCGAGGGTACGAAGATCGGCAACCTTGTCCAGATCGGCCATAACGTGCGGATCGGCCGGCATTGTCTGATCGTCGCGCAGGCGGGCATTTCCGGCTCGACGGAATTGGGCGACTTCGTCGGTGTCGGAGGCCAGGCCGGCTTTGCGGAACATCTCGAAATCGGCAACCACGCACAGATCGCGGCCCAATCGGGTGTCAACGATGACCTTCCGGCTAAGGCACGGGTGGGGGGAACGCCTGCGCGCCCGCTTCGAACATGGTTGCGGGGCGAGACTTGGCTTGCGCAGGAAGCTGCTCAGCGGCATAGGCATGGTTCAACGGAGTGAAGCCAGCCGATGGATGAGAAGGTGGCAAACGTCCTCGAAGCCTATGATATCGAGCGGCTCCTGAAATCGCTGCCGCATCGCTATCCGTTTTTGCTGGTCGACCGGATCGTCGAAGCCAATGGCGATGAGTCCTGCATCGGGATCAAGAATGTCAGCGTGAACGAGCCGCAGTTCCAGGGCCATTTTCCGGAGCGGCCGGTCATGCCTGGGGTGCTGATGATCGAGGGCATGGCGCAGACCGCGGGCGCGCTTTGCATCAACGCCATTGCCGGTGGAGTGAAGCCGCCGCTGGTTTATTTCATGACGATCGAAAAAGCGAAGTTCCGCAAGCCGGTGCTGCCCGGCGACCGTATTGAATATCACATGCAGAAGCTCAATCGGCGCCGCACCATCTGGTGGTACAGCGGCCGTGCGCTGGTCGATGGCACGCTTGTCTGCGAGGCGGAGATCTCTGCCATGCTCGTGCTCGACGAGCCAGCGAAGGCGAAGTAAGCGCGCCTTCGCGATTAATTGAGGCTGGAAACCCGCGAGTTCGCTGTTGCGATACCGACCCAGATGTTGGGGTTTTCCTGCGACTGGCGCTTCAGGAAATGATAGCCGGTCGCATCCCAGGGACGGATGTCATCGCGAAGATTGTCGAGAATGAACTCGCCGCGGTTGGTCTTGACGGTCAGGATCGTGTGGCCTTCGCCCTCGAGATCGCGAACGATGGTCATCAGCAGCGCCTGACGCGGCAGTCCGGCATCCATGAGGAGCTTGCGCTTCCACAGTGCGTAAATCTTGCAATCGCCTTTGCCGTCTTTTGGATAGTCCCAGTGATCGAGCAGCGTACCCCAATGATCGAGATTGGAGATCGGCACGATCGTGCTGTTGACATGACGGTTAACGAAATTCAGCAGGCGCCACATGGCAGGCGTGAGGTCGAGGTCGGCGGCGGGCAGCACCGGCTGGCTGCATTCCTGGGGTTCACGGCCGCAAAAATCGACCCAGCCATAAGGCACAGACGTGGGCCCGGTCAGTATCGCGGTGCTTGCCCGAAGGTCCAGAGCCTCGCTCTGGGAATAGGCAAGCGTCAGCCCTGCAAGAGCCGCAGCGACCCAGAATGTCCGGATGATCTTGTTAATGCCCATTGTCAGCCCCACCGAAGGCGGGGCGTTCCCCGCGCTTTCATGGGGCGAATTTGACGGGCGGCCCTTTGCTGGCCTCAGAAACAAAAAGCTAGAATTTTATCGATCGGCCGGAATTTTCGGCGGCCTTGGGCGGTTGGTGAATCAACCGCGAATGCATGTGGTTTCTGATTTGTTTGCATCGGCTACGCGGGCGCGGGCCGAGACGAACGCGAGCTTTGCCGTGGGTTTATACAAATTATCGTGGCTGGATATCCGACGCGGCCGTCCTTCGACACGCTTAACCGCCTTGCGGAATCTCGTTCGGAGCGGGAATGTCGGGCCGGAAATTCGAGGAAGAGCGTAATGATCAAAGCTGTTGTCGTGCATGAAGTCGGCGGACCCAAGGTCATGCATCTGGAAGAGATTGAAATGCCGAAGCCCGCGCCCGGGGAAGCTCTGGTGCGTAATCACGCTATTGGCCTGAACTATATCGATACCTACTTCCGCTCTGGCGCTTATCCGGCGCAGGTACCTTTCATCCCCGGCAATGAGGCGGCCGGCGAAGTGATTGAGCTTGGCAAGGGCGTGAAAGATGTGAAGGTCGGTGACCGGGTCACCTATATCACGCATTTCGGCGGCTATGCGGAGGTTCGCGCCGTCAAGGCGAGCCGTCTTGTCAAATTGCCAAAGTCGATTTCCTACGAGACCGCCGCCGCGATGCTGTTGAAGGGGCTGACGGCGCAATATCTTCTACGTCAGACGCACAAGGTCAAAAAAGACGAGACGATTCTCGTCCATGCGGCAGCCGGCGGCGTTGGTCTTATTCTCTGCCAATGGGGCAAGGCACTAGGTGCACATGTCATTGGCACGGCGGGATCGCCCGAGAAAGCAAAGCTCGCCAAGAAGGCGGGTGCCAAACAGGTCATCCTCTATCGCGAGGAAAATTTCGTCGAAGCGGTGAAGAAGATCACAAAGGGCAAGCTCTGCGATGTTGTTTATGACGGTATCGGCAAGGATACATTTCTGGGCTCACTCGATTGCCTGCGGCCCCTAGGATTGCTTGCAAGCTATGGTTCGTCGTCGGGGCCGGTCGAGAACTTTAATCTCGGCCTCCTATCGCAGAAGGGCTCGCTTTATGTCACGCGCCCTTCGCTCAACACTTACGCTGCGGCGGACGAGAATTTGCAGAAAATGGCGCGCGATCTTATCCGCGTCGTGTCCGATGGACTCGTGAAAATCCCATACACGACGCATCCGCTGTCCGAGATCGTTGCCGTGCACGAGGCACTCGAGTCACGCGCGACGACCGGCTCGACGGTGCTCATTCCATAAAATGAAAATGGCTGGGAAAACCCGGCCATTTCTTTTCCCTGGCGATGAAGCGGCTGCCTACATGCCCTTCAAGTGCCGGTTGCACTCGCTCCAATAGCCGCCACCCTTCTCGATCCACTTGAGATTGCCGTTCCCGCCATTCGCCTTATTGGCGCGATATTGCGCGACGCAGGTCTCCATGCGGGCGCGGCCGGCAGAAAGATTGGAATATTGCGGCGAAACGGCACTCGGAAACACCACGTTGCCCGCTGCCATGGGCGCCGACGGAGCAGCTGCCTGGCTGTTGCTGCCGCCGCCCTGCCACCAATGATGCTTCTTCGGCGGGGGTGAGGCTTGTGTCGTTGTGGTCGCCGGCGGGGGTGCCGAAGCTGGAGCGGAAGCGGGAGCCGGCGCTGCGGCGCTTCCACCCTTCAGTTCGACTGCGCACTGCTTGTAGAACTGGTTCCAGGTTTCGCCGTTGAGCGAATTGGAAGACTTCGCCGCCTGATACTTGACGCTGCATTGCTTCTGGACCGATTCCGCTTGTGCGGCGCCGCCGAAAGCGAGTCCGGCGGCAAAGGCGAGGCCAGCCACCGCGGCAGCCGGACGCCAAACATGATGCAACATAAATTCCTCCTCGTGATGAGCGCGTAAGTCCGCCGCGCCGCGGGAAAACCACTTCATTATTCCGGCGAAAGTTAAATCGCGCCGATGAACTGCCGCTGAATGCCTGCGCGAGACTTAGTTGCCAATGTTATCGCGAAGACATTTATTCTCGAAGCTTGTCTTGGCGGCGCCGTGCAACTTCTTGTCTGCGGCCATCATGCTGCACGTGCTCCCCGTCTCACGCACGCACTTCTTCATGAAGCTTGTGAGAGCGGCGCCGTGCAAATTCTTATCGGTGGCGCGGGAGTGACAGGTTTCGGCCATGGCGGCGCTGGCACAAAACGACAGCGCCAGAGCGAGCGAAAATACTTTCGTCATTTTGCCTCCTCGGGGGGCGATTCAAGTGAACGGGCCGAAAATCTATGCGCCGTCGAAGCTTTCGGTCAATCGAACCTTCGAACGACTTGTGTCGGGACGCACGCATTTACCCTTTTTACTTCGCGCCCGGACGGGCGATCAGGCTCGACGTCTTCGAGGGCTGGACCTTGGCACGGAGTTTGAGCGACGAGAAGCGCGCAGGGTTGTGACGTTCGGGGAGGCCCAGGTTCGCACGGTTATAATGCTACGCGCCGGGCCGTGGGGTCGCTTCGACATTTGTCGCAATTCTTGAAAGTTAATGCGACGGCTCTGGATTCGGCTTCGGACTGAGCGGGCGGGCGCCGCCAAGACGCTTATGGGCGACAAGATATTTCGCCTGACGCAGCGCTGCGAAGACTTGCGGGCGCTCCTTGATCGCGGTCTTGAGACGCGAGCAGATCGCCTGGCGCGCGGCGACTGCATAGCCCCTGGCACCGAGCGGCACGACGACATCGAACAGCGGCACTTTGATATCGCAATAGGTCATTTTGTACCGGGCCTCGCCAATGCCGAGGTCGAAGCTGGTACGACCATCCGTGCATTGCGCGGCGATGAGCTTCATCAGAAGCAGATCACCGGGACTCGACTTGGCAATTTCGCGGTCGCAGTCGAATGAATTGACCATGGCGCTGAAGTGGTTGCCATGCGCCGCTCCGATGTAGGTCGCGATGATACGGCCGCCGAGCGCCAGGCCATAGAGTTCAAGCCAGCGGTTGGCCGGAGTGTTTTCGTGACGGCAGAGACGCTCGAAAAAGCTGCGCATGGCCGGCGCGGCGAAATCAGATGTGATCGCTTTTTCTTCGCAGCGGCGGATTTTCTCGAAGAAAAATGCATCGAGGATGAGACGCGCGTTCTCGGGATCCTCGCCGGTGATCAGTTGGAGCGGGCCCATCTCCGCAAGTCTTGCTTCCTTCTTACGCAGCTTCTTCTGCGTATCTTTCGAGAGCTTCGACTTCAAAAATGCAGCCGCGTCGGCGCCCAGCTCAGTTGCATAAGCGGCGCTGGGGCTCGGACGATGCGGCAGAAACGCAAAGGGGTTTTGCGCTGCGTTCCATTCGTAAGGCTGGTTCTTGAGAACGAAGACATCAGGGGCATGCGCGCCTGCCGCTTTGGCCGCATCGCGCAAAAGCGCGCGCAAATCGGCGGGGCTGAAATGCGAGCCGGGGCGGAACAGACCGAAATTGAAATTAGATTCGCGTCCGCCAAGGAAGCTTGCGATACGGAACCAGCCATATGAACGCACGCCGAGGCAGAGCAGGGCGATCGTACGGCCGAACGTGTCTTTGGCGGTGATGAAGAGTGGCGTGATTTTTCGCGCAGCACCCACGGTTTCCAGCCACGGCATGACGAACGCGCGGGTCTGATAGATCGAAGCCGAGGCCAGCACTTCGAGTTCGGCCCAATCCGCCTCGATTGCATCGAGCGTCCGATGCACTTCGACTTTGGCAAAGGCCCGTCCCGGTACTCCTTCAACAAGGCGAAGGCGCCGCGCGGCGGAGGATGGATAGAACTCTATTACGCTCGACAATTATATCGTCCCGACCCACGAGCAGAAGCGTATGCGTTAGCAACCAAAGGTCAATGACATGTTGCTATAATATATAGTGTTTTCCGGAGGGTCGTGTGTTCATCTCGAAAAGGCAAATAATATCTTCGGGCTTCGGCTTTTTCCGGCGCACTGGGCTGCATCGGCTTGCGATTCCGGTCACCGGCGGCGCCGGCGCAATCCTGATGTTTCACCGCGTGCGCCCTTCGCAACCGCAAGATTTCGCGCCCAATCTTCTCCTTGAAATAACACCCGATTTTCTCGACGCTGTCATCTCCCGGGTGAAGGCTCTCGGCTTCACGATCGTCGACATCGACACCGCATTAACCATGACCTCAGAAAGTTCTGGAAGAAAGTTTGCTGTCCTTACGTTCGACGACGGTTACAAAGACACCCGCGACGTTGCTTTGCCCATCCTCGAAAAACACGCGGCACCGTTTACCATGTATGTCACCACGGGCTTCGCCGAGCGCACTGCGCGCCTTTGGTGGGTGGAGCTTGAAGACGCCATCGCGCGCCTGCCGCATATTCGCATTGCAATTGGCGAGAGCCTGTTTGACCTTCCGGCAGCAAATGCAGCGGAAAAGAACGCCGCGTTTGCGATCCTCTACCAAGCGCTGACCAATGGATCGGAAGAAGACTTACTTGCCGTGATCGCGGAACTCGCGCAACAAGCCCGCATCGATCCGCGTGCGATCCCGGAAGAGCTTTGTCTCGATTGGGCCGGGATCGAGACGCTTGCCAAACACGAGCTTTGTACGATTGGCGTTCACACGCTCACGCATCCGCGGCTCGGCAAATTGAGTGAAGCGGACACGCGACGCGAGCTTGCAGACAGTCGCGCGCAGATCGAGGCGCATATCGGCAAAGAGGCGGCGCATCTCGCCTATCCGGTCGGCAATCCCGTGGCGGCCGGGGTGCGTGAGTTTCAGGCTGCCGCCGAGCTTGGTTTCAAAAGCGCGGTGACGACGCGGCCGGGCATGATCTTCCCCGCCCACGATGATCGCCGCACGGCGCTGCCGCGGCTCTCGATCAACGGCACCTGGCAATCGCTCGATTACGTCGAGATCCTGCTGTCAGGCGTGCCGTTCGCGCTGTGGAACAAGGGAAAGTTGGTCGCTTAATCCGGCCGTTCCATCCACTTGATGAGCGGCATCAGCGGCAGCACCCAGGCCATGCCGAGGATCGCATAGGAAAAGAACTGCATGAGCGCCGGGGCGCGCCGGATCGCCGGCGCCTGCGCCAGCACCATGGCAATTAGCGCATAGACAAGCACGAAGGCGAGCATTAGGACGCTGCCCAAGAACTTGCGCTGGCTTTTGCGCAATGAAACCTCCAAGTGGCGATAGTTCCTAGCAAAAGTGTAGCGCGCCCGATCTGGATAGAAAATGACCCAAAGCGTTTCGATGTCCGTCCATTCCGCTCAGGCGGGGGCTGTCCCGTCCTATCGCCGCGCTGTCCAGATTTGGCTTTGGATCGTCGCCGCGCTGATTTTCGCGATGGTCGTGGTCGGTGGTGCGACCCGGATGACGGAATCGGGCCTTTCCATCACCGAATGGCATCCGATTTCCGGCGTGATCCCGCCGTTGAGCTACGATGCCTGGGTCACTGAATTCGATAAATTCAAGCAAATTCCGCAATATAAAGCGATTCATTCAGATCTTGATTTAAATGGTTTCAAGTTCATTTTTTTCTGGGAATGGAGCCACCGGCTGCTTGGCCGTGCGATTGGCTTTGTCGTGGCGTTGCCGTTGATTTTCTTCTGGTTGCGCGGCGCCCTCACACGCGACTTGAAGTTCAAACTCGTCGGTCTGCTGGCACTTGGTGGTCTTCAGGGCTTCGTTGGCTGGTGGATGGTTGCATCCGGCCTCGTCAACCGGATCGAGGTGGCGCAGGAGCGTCTCGCCGCTCATCTGCTTTTGGCGTCGATCCTCTTCGCCGCAACGGTCTGGGTTGCTTCCTCGCTCTCGCCGAAAAGCGCTATTCGCTCCGAGCCGTGGCAGCGCACCTTTGCCGCTATGATCGTCGTCGTCACCTTGTTTCAGATTTTTCTCGGCGGTCTTGTCGCCGGTCTGCGCGCGGGGCGCGCCTATAACACCTGGCCGCTGATGGACGGGCATTTCGTGCCCAAGGTGCTGCTGACGCTCGAGCCCTGGTGGCGCAATTTCGTCGACAACATCGCGACAGTGCAGTTCCAACACCGGATGGTCGCTTATACGCTGTTCGCGCTGGCCATCATTCAGGCGGGCGCGGCCTGGCGGGCGATTCCGGCCAGCCGTGCGGCGCGGCGCGCTATGCATTTCGCAATGCTTGTCGGTCTTCAGGCGGTACTCGGCATTGTGACGCTGCTACTCGTCGTGCCGCTCTGGGCGGGACTGGTGCATCAAGCCTTTGCCATGCTCGTGCTGCTTGGGGCCGTGCGCTATCTGCAAGCGCTGGAGGCAGGCAGGACCAACGCGTTGGCGCGGCCCTAAACCGGCGACAGACCGAGCCGCGCGATCTCGATCTTGGGACAGTGGTTCATCACCACTTCGACACCACGAGCGCGTGCCTTTTCCGCGGCGGCCTCGTTGATGACGCCAAGCTGCATCCAGATGACTTTTGGCAGGGGCTTGAGGGCCAAAGCCTCGTCCACCACCGCGCCCGCGGCCTCCGAATTGCGGAAAATACCGACCATATCGATCGCGAAGGGCACGTCGGCGAGCCGCGCATGGACCGGCGCGCCGTGGACAGTCTGCCCGGCGAGACCGGGATTGATCCCAACGGCACGGTAGCCATGACGCAGCAGAAAGCTGAAGACGCCGTTCGAATCCCGTGCCGGATTGGACGAGAGGCCGACAAGGGCGATTGTCCGCACGTTTTGCAGGATATTGCGGATTTGCGCGTCCGAGGGCAGAGAGGACATCTGGATTGTCATTGTGGTGCTATAATACCGCATAAGGGAATAAGCTGTTTTTTCGTGTCTTTTGGGCTTATCTGCATTGACGAACTGCGCTTGCCCGCGTAGAAGCACCGGCTTCGGCGCAAGCCCAATCACACGAGTTTATTATGTTCGGCAACACCCATTCGACCAAGACGGCGGATGTCCAGAAAAACTGGATTTTGATCGACGCCAAGGGCCTCGTCGTCGGCCGGCTCGCCTCGCTGATCGCACTTCGGCTGCGCGGCAAACACAAGGCGACCTTCACGCCGCATATCGACGACGGCGACAACATCATTGTCATCAATGCGGACAAGGTGGTCCTCACCGGCCGCAAGTACGACGACAAGGTCTATTACCATTATTCCGGCTTCCAGGGCGGCATCAAAGAGCGCACGGCCCGGTTCATCCTCGAGGGCCGCTTTCCGGAGCGGGTCATCGAGAAGGCCGTCGAACGCATGCTGCCGCGCGGGCCGCTCGGCCGCAAACAGCTCGGCAATCTGCGTGTCTACAAAGGCGCAGACCATCCGCATGTCGCGCAAAACCCGGTGACGCTCGACGTCGCCAGCCTCAATCGCAAGAATGCAAGGAGCGCCTGAAGATGGCGGAAACCCTTTCCTCGCTGCAAGATCTGGCCGCAGCGAATGTTGAGGCGCAGCCCGCCGCGCCGGTCTATGTGCAGAAGCTCGACAAGCAGGGCCGCGCCTATGCCACCGGCAAGCGCAAGGATGCTGTCGCCCGCGTCTGGATCAAGCCCGGCTCCGGCAAGGTGGTCGTCAATGACCGCGCGATCGAAGTCTATTTCGCCCGTCCCGTGCTGCGGATGATCCTGCAGCAGCCGCTCGGCATCGCCAAGCGCACAGGGCAATATGACATCACGGTGAGCGTCGCCGGCGGCGGTCTCTCCGGGCAGGCGGGCGCGGTGCGTCACGGCCTCGCAAAGGCGCTGACGCATTACGAGCCAGATCTGCGCCCGGTGCTGAAGCACGAAGGCTTCCTGACGCGCGACTCCCGCGTCGTCGAGCGCAAGAAATACGGCAAGAAGAAAGCCCGTCGCAGCTTCCAGTTCTCGAAACGCTGATTATCTTACGGCTTCATGCGGTTGCCATGCAGCCGCGTGAAAGTGTCTGGTAATTCACTTCGGGGCTGCGGCCATGAGCGCACGCGTCTTCATCGACGGTCAATCCGGTACAACGGGCCTGGGCATCCAGGCCCGTCTCGAATCCATGCCCGAAATCGAGCTCGCGGAGCTGCCGCCCGCGGAGCGCAAAAACCCCGCGGCCAAAGCCGAGATTCTGCGCAGTGTCGATCTCGCCATTCTCTGCCTGCCGAACGCGGCGGCGGAAGAGAGCGTCGCTCTCATCTCAACGCTTGGCAATGCGGCGCCGCGCGTCCTCGATGCTTCGACCGCGCATCGTGTCGCGCCCGGCTGGATCTATGGCTTTCCGGAACTCGAGCCAGGGCAGGGCGACAAGATCCGTGGCGCGCAACGCGTCTCCAATCCCGGTTGCTACGCGACCGGCGCGATCGCGCTGCTGCGGCCGCTGACCGACGCGGGACTGATCCCGGCTGACTTCCCCATCACAATCAATGCTGTCTCCGGCTATACCGGCGGCGGCAAGGCGATGATCGCCGATTTCGAGGCAGCGCGGGCGCCGCATTTCGAGCTCTATGCGCTCGAACTCGAACATAAGCACGTGCCGGAGATCATGGCCTATGGCGGCCTGACGCGGCGGCCGATCTTCGTGCCGAGCGTCGGCAATTTCGCGCAAGGCATGCTCGTTTCGATCCCACTGTTTCTCGACGATCTGCCGGAAAAGCCGGACGCCATAGAATTGTATGCCTCGCTTGCCGCGCATTATGCCGCGACGGCTTATGTACGTGTTTTGCGGCCGGACGGCGAGACGCGGCTTGAGCCCGAATTGCTCAACGGCAGCAACGATCTCGAATTGCGCGTCTTCGCCAATCCGGCGCTGCGACAGGCTGTGCTGGTCGCCAAGCTCGACAATCTCGGCAAGGGCGCATCAGGCGCGGCGATCCAGAACCTGCAGTTGATGCTGGGGCTGGAAGAGTAGGGGCGAGCGTTTCGCTTCACGCAGGCGAGGGATCCCCCAACATGGCGGATGGCCAAGAAAAGGGCGTTCCATACCCAAGCTCGGAGGCCGACCCAATTGATGAGTGGTCCGAGCAAATCTACGTGGAATTTCGAGATTGGGCGGCGGCGAAGACGGGAGAATGGAACTTGATGGGAGCCCGGTTATTTATTACTGACCATAAATAACTTCGCGGGAAGGGCGGTCGAACCGATCACGCTTTATACCGCAGACGGTGAGTTATGCATCGAGTTTGGCCACTGGAGTACTCTTGGGCCAAATGATCTCTGGGATGCTGAAGCCGATGTGATAGCCAGGTATGCCAAGCAATTAATTGATGGCTGGCTTTCTGAAGAACTTAGGACAGCGGTCCTCACAGACGCTGCCGGCAAATGGTGCGGAAGCAGCTTAATAAAGCAGGAAGACTTGGAGCCACAACTTAGGTCAGCGGCTATGTCTGCACGCGATTGGCATCCCAAAACTGTCGAAGTCCGCTCTCTAAAACGCGATGACTGGAAGACCTTCGATGTAGATGCGAAGTGGCTTGAGCCGGAGGAGTAGTACCAACGTCGCTTGCTCGTACCAAAAGCGCTTAACCCTCCTTCGCTAAAACCTGCTCCAAATTCGCGAAGAATTTCTGCCAGCCGAATTTGGCGCCCTGATAGGCCTGCTGCTGATCGGGCCGGAAGCCAACCTGTTCCATGCGCAGATGCGTTCCGGTGCCTGTCGGCGAGAGCGTCCATGTCACGACGCTCTCAAGCCCCATGGCCTCCCACGTATAAGACAGCGTCTTGTTCGGCTCGACTTCCAGCACTTTGCAATCGACCGAGCCCCAGTCACCGCGCAGAACGAAATGATGATCGACGGTAGGTTTGAAATCGTTCTTCATCAGCCATTCCTCGATCAGGTGCGGTTGCGTGAGCGCGCGCCAGATTTTCTCCGGTGGAAATGCAAGTTCCCGTTCCACAACGACGGCATTGGTTACGGCCGATGTTTCATTCATTGGTCCATCCTTTTCAGTACATCTTCGAGAGCGTCGAACCGGCTCTCCCAGAAGCCGGCGATGTGTTTCGTCCAGTCGATCAGCGGGGCTAAAGCGCCGAGTTGCGCGCTGTAATGCGTCTGACGGCCTTCGTGACGATCGCGAACCAGCCCGGCCTGCTTCAGAACGCCCAGATGTTTTGAGACGGCCGGTTGTGAGATCCGGGACTGAGCCGTGAGGGCGCCGACCGTCTGCTCGCCTTCACGGCAAAGCCGCTCGAAGAGAGCCCGCCGGGAGGGATCGGCCAGCGTTCTGAAAAGCGTGTCGTGAGCGTTTGGCACTTTGATCAATAACTCAATGGTTATGGATTAACTCATAACCATTGAGCTATGTGTTCGTCAAGCTCGAATATATATGAAGCTAAACTTTACAGCTTATCTTCATATATGTTATCTCCGCACATGACCCACGAAAACGCCCCCGACGCCCGCACGCTCACTCTCGCGGGCAAGCCCCGCATCCTTCAATGGATCGTTCTCATCCTCATCACGGTCCTGATCGTCGCGATTTTGGAGCGCGCGCATTTGCCCGCCGCACTCCTGCTCGGCGCTATGGCCGCGGCGATGTTTGGCGCCGGGCTCGAATCCGAAATCAAAGTGCCGGCGGTCGCCTTTATCCTGGCGCAGGGCACAGTCGGCGCCATGGTCGCACGGGTGCTGAAGCCGTCGATCCTGACGGAAATCCGCTCCGACTGGCTTTTGTTTTTCGTCGCTGTTTTTGCGGTGATCGCCGCCAGTGCGGCGCTCGGCTGGCTGCTCGCATCACGGCGCGTCTTGCCAGGCTCGACCGCGCTGTGGGGCTCTTTTCCCGGCGCGGCGACGGTTATGTCGCTGATGGCCGAAGCCTATGGCGCCGACATCCGCCTCGTCGCGCTCATGCAATATCTGCGCGTCGTCTGCGTCGCGACGACGGCCTCGATCGTCGCCGCGATCTGGGCGCATGGCGGCGGCCCGGTCGCCCCTATCGAATGGTTTCCGCATCTCGATCCGAAAGCTTTTGCCGAGACGCTACTGCTCGCCTTCGGCGGTGCATTGATCGCGCCGAAACTGCGCATTCCCGCCGGCTCACTGCTTTTGCCTTTGGCGCTCGGCGCCTGGCTCAATGGCGCGGGCATCATCACAATTCAGCTACCGCAATGGCTGCTTGCCATCAGCTATGCCGTCGTCGGCTGGAGCATCGGCCTGCGTTTCACGCGGCCCATTCTCGTGTACGCGGCGCGCGTACTGCCGCGCATCCTTTTGTCCATCGTCGCGTTGATCGTCATCTGCGCCCTGTTCGGGGTGGTTCTGGCGAAAGTGGCGCATGTCGACATGCTGACGGCCTATCTCGCGACAAGCCCGGGCGGCGCTGATTCCGTCGCGATCATTGCCGCTTCGACCAAGGTCGATGTCCCGTTTGTGATGGCTCTCCAGACCGCGCGCTTTGTTATTGTGCTGTTGATCGGGCCGCGCCTCGCGCGGTTCGTGGCCGAACATACCGGGTTCTCGGAGAAGAACGATGAATCCAAAGTTTGAGCGTGCGATTGGGAAATTGTTGCGCGGCGTGCGCGCCAACGAAAAATATCTCGCCCTCAACGATCATCGCTTTACTGCGACGCCAGTCAGCATTTCGTTGACGAGTTCTGCCTTCGTCGAAGGTGGCGCGATGCCGAAGCGTTATGCCGGGCAGGGCGTGGGCGACAATCTTTCGCCGCCGCTCGGCTGGGCCGATTTGCCAGCTGCGACGCGCGAACTCGTGCTCATCATGCAAGATCCCGACGCACCCTTGCCGCGACCCGTAACGCATGTCGCTGTGAGCGGTATTCCGGTCGGCTGGACCGGATTGGCCGAAGGCGCACTCGCCGCGAGCGCCGGGCCGCCGCTCGCCTTTGCGCAGGGCAGTTTTGGCCGCACCGGCTATGCCGGGCCGCGGCCGGTGCTCGGCCACGGCGCGCATCGTTATGTGTTCCAGCTCTTTGCCTTGAGCCGCAGCCTTGTTCTGCCGCCGCAGCCGAAGCTCGATCTTGTGCTGAGAGGCATCGCCGATACGCTGCTGGCGCGCGGCGTTCTCGTCGGGACGTACGAGCGGGTTTAAGCCGTTACAATCCCCGCCGCCAGGCGATGACTTCCGCCCGCTGTTCGCCAAGCCCTTCGCCGCCGAGCGTCACGATATCGCCGGGCTTGAGCCAGACCGGCGGTTTCATGCCCATGCCGACGCCGGGGGGCGTGCCGGTGACGATCACGTCGCCGGGCTCCAGCACCATGAAGTGCGAGAGATACGACACGAGCTTGCGGACGTTAAAGATCATCGTCTTCGTATTGCCGGTTTGCCGGCGTTCGCCGTTGACGTCGAGCCAAAGGCTGATGCGCTGCGGATTGGGGATTTCGTCGCGCGTCGCGAGCCAGGGACCGAGGGGTCCGAAGCTTGGAGCGCCTTTGCCCTTGCCCCATTGGCCGCCGCCGCGATCGACCTGAAAGCTTCGCTCCGAAACGTCATTGGCGAGGCAATAGCCCGCGACGTGATCGAATGCGGCGCGCTCGCTGATGTAATGCGCGGGCGCGCCGATGATGATGGAGAGCTCGACTTCCCAATCGAGCTTTTCGGCGCCTTTCGGCTCGATGATCGGATCGTGCGGGCCGCTGATCGAATTGGCCGCTTTGAAGAAGACAATCGGCTCTTTCGGGATCGGCGCGCCGGCTTCGGCGGCGTGATCGGCATAGTTGAGGCCGATGCCGATGTAATTAATGGGCCGTGCGACGGGCGCGCCAAGCCGCGGGCGGCCGCGCACGAGCGGCAGGCGCGACAGCCGGGTGCGGGCGAGTTTTTGCAAGAACTTATCGCCGAGATATTCGCCGGCGAAGTCCGGCACGATGGCGCTGACGTCACGGATCTTGCCGTCTTCGTCGATCAGTCCCGGTTTTTCTTTGCCCGGCGCGCCGTAACGTACGAGTTTCATTCCCGCTTCCCCCAATTATTCCTTCACGTTGTTCCATAGACCCCCATTGCGTGGCCGTCGAGGGCCATGCAGCGCGCGCTCGAGCGGGCGAAGTTGATAGAAAACGACATAAACCCGCGCGATAGTCGCCGGCCGCCGGGTTGCGGCGACGAAGCTGGAGTACGTCACATGAGTACTGTTACGACGAAAGATGGCGTCCACATCTTCTATAAGGACTGGGGCAAAGGCCAGCCGATCGTGTTCAGTCATGGATGGCCGCTGTCGGCTGATGATTGGGACGCCCAGATGCTGTTCTTCCTCAATCACGGTTACCGCGTCATCGCGCACGACCGTCGCGGCCACGGCCGCTCCACGCAGACCAGTGACGGCCACGACATGGATCATTATGCCGACGACCTTGCGGCTGTGGTGGAACATCTCGATCTGCACGATGCCATTCATGTCGGCCATTCCACCGGCGGCGGCGAAGTGGTGCACTATCTTGCGCGCCACGGCGAACGCCGCGCCGTCAAAGCGGCGCTGATCAGCGCGGTGCCGCCGTTGATGGTGAAAACGGATGCTAATCCCGGCGGCCTGCCGAAGGCGGTCTTCGACGATTTGCAGGCGCAGCTTGCTGCCAATCGCTCGAAATTCTATCGCGATCTGCCGGAGGGGCCATTCTATGGCTACAACCGGCCCGGCGCGAAATCATCGGAGGCCGTCATCGCGAATTGGTGGCGTCAGGGCATGATGGGCGGCGCCAAGGCGCATTACGATGGCATCGTCGCCTTCTCGCAGACCGATTTCACCGAGGATCTCAAGAAGATCAATGTGCCGGTGCTGGTGATGCACAGTGAAGACGATCAGATCGTCCCCTATGCGGACGCCGGCCCATTGTCAGCGAAGCTGCTGAAGAACGGCACTCTGAAAACCTACAAGAACTATCCGCACGGCATGCCGACGACCGAAGCGCCGACGATCAACGCCGATCTTCTCGCTTTCCTGAAGGCCTAGTAAGCGTCGCCGCGCTGGAATATCTGGCGCGGCGCCTCAGCTCTTCGCCCGCACATAGGTGCCGGGCGCATCGCAGAGCGGCATAAGCGCATCGCCACCGGGTTCGCGCGCCGGCGCCCTTTCTGGGGCTTGCGCGGCGATCCATTCGGCCCAGTCCGGCCACCAGCTTCCGGGATGCTCCTTGGCCGTCTTCAGCCAATCCTCGTATGTCCCCTTCACCGCGCCGCCCGTCCAATATTGATATTTGGGCTTCGTGACCGGGTTGATGACGCCGGCGATATGGCCGGACCCGGCGACGACGAAGCGCACGTCGCCGCCGAACATGCGCATGCCGGTGAAAATAGAACTCGCGGGCGCGATGTGATCTTCGCGCGTCGCCAGACTGTAGGTCGGGATTTTAATGTCGCTGAGATGCACGGGCGTGCCGCGGATATTCAGCCGCCCGCGGCTCAATTTGTTTTCGAGGTAGCAATTGCGCAGATAAAACGAATGGCATGCTGGCGTCATCCGCGTGGCATCGGAGTTCCACGTCAGGAGATCGAACGCCATTGGCGATTGGCCGCGGATGTAATTGTTGACGACAAAGGACCAGATCAGATCATTCGGCCGCAGCATGTTGAAGACGTTTGCCATCCTGGCGCCGTCGAGATAGCCTTTCTCGGCCATGCTCTCTTCCAGCGCGCTGATCTGGGCTTCATCGATGAAAACGCGCAAGTCGCCGGCATCGGCGAAATCCGTCTGCGTCGTGAAGAAGGTCGCGCTGGCGATGCGGCGATCGTTCTTGCGCGCCATATCGGCGAGCGCGATCGAGAGCAGGGTGCCGCCGACGCAATAGCCAAGTGCATTGACTTCGGTTTCACCGGTGACTTCGGCGATGACGTCGAGCACCGTCATGATGCTCTCGTCGATATAGGCCTCGAAATCCTTGTCGCGATGGCGCGCGTCGGGATTGACCCAGGAGATGAGAAAGACTGTGTGGCCTTGCTCGACGGCATAGCGAACGAAGCTTTTGTCCGGGTTGAGATCGAGGATGTAGTATTTGTTGATCCAGGGCGGGACGATCAGCAGCGGCCGTTTGAACACCGTCTCGGTCGTCGGCGTGTACTGGATCAATTCCATCAGATCGTTGCGGATGATCACCTTGCCCGGAGTTGCCGCCATGTTGACGCCGAGCATGAATTTCGAGGAATCGCTTTGCCTGATGCGGAGCGAACCGTTGCCGGCCTTGATATCGGCGGCGAGATTGGCAATGCCGCGTGCGAGATTGTCGCCGCTTGAGGCGAGCGTCTCGTGCAGCAGCTCCGGATTGGTCGCAAGGAAATTCGACGGCGAGAGAGCGCTTGCAAGCTGCCGCAGATAAAATTGCGCCTTGAGCTTCGTGATCGGGTCGGTTTCGGCGCGCGCGACGAGATCCTCGACCCATTGCGTCGCGATGGCATGTGCCTGACGCAGGAAATCGAACAGCGGACTTTCCTGCCATTGCGGCCCGGCAAAGCGTTTATCGCCTGGTGCGACCGGAACGACAGGCTGCACGATTTCGCCGGACATGCGGCGAAACGTCTGCGCCCATAGCGACAGAAAATGCTCCGCGAGGGCGGCGCGCGCCGCGTTGGTGCGCTCCATGTCCGAGAGCCAGTATTCGGCGATGCGGCCAAAGGCCTGAACCGCATCGATAACGCTCTCTGCGAAACCGTTCACTGACCGATCGGCCTTCGGCTGCAGCATGATCGACAGCGCCTGGCCGCCCTGTTCGACGAGCGTGGCGAGATTTTTCGAGAGCCGCGCGAAATCGATCTTTTGGGCGTCCGCGGCGAGCGATTCGATCTGCGGCAGAATTTTCGGGTCGGGCGCGGCCACAGGCTTGGTCGATTCCGGCGGTGACACGGCCTCGTTCACGGACGCTTTCCTCCCGGCAGCCGGCCGCACCCGGCCCGTCGCCGGGGCGCGCTTCTGACTTGGGCTTCGCGCCCTTCGCCGCTTGGCCGCTGCTGTTTCCTTAACCACTCACCCACCGCGCCATGATAGGGCTTTATTCCCACATTAGGGAATAGGGGTGCGGGGGCTGCGGGACAACCGCGCATTAAGCCGGACATGCAGAGAGATGTGGACTTCCCGGACAGCATTTCAAATAGGCTTGGGAATAGCTCTATCGGGGCTATTGACGCTTGCTTCAGCGCAGGCGCAGGACGCCGATTCGTTCCAAACTCCGACTTGGCCGGCGCAAGCACCAAAGAAGAAAACGCCGCAGCCCTATGGCGGTGGCACGCCGCTTGACGTCATCCTGCATAACAAGCTCTGGGTGACCCCGCCGCCGATGGCCTCCTTCGTCAAGGCATCGCGGCCACCCGAGGCAACTCTCGACTATCAGCCGACCTCCGGAAAAGACGTGAAGCGGCCGGCCTTGCGCAATGCGACGCAGCTTCAGCAGTTAGAAGACGAGCTCGAGGACGCCGGCGCGCATAACGAAACCGTCACGCACGCAAAAGTCCGGCATTTTCAGGCCGTGCCCAAGAAGGTCGCGGCAGATAAGGCCGCGGCAAAGAAGTTGAAGAAAAAAACGCTGGCATCATCGCCAATGCGTATTACGCCGACATCGGCTGCGGACCCGCGAAGCTGAGAATTTCATCGCTCGGGAAGTCGTAAAGTTTGCCGGTTTGCGCCGACGACGGCAGCAGGAATTGGAGAAGCTTTGGCGCCAGATCCTCAGGCGTCTTAAGCGTCAACGGATCCTCGCCCGGCATGGCCTTGGCACGCATGCGCGTGCGCAGTGGCCCCGGATTGGCCAGCATGACTTTTACGTTGGAAGTCGTCGCGGTTTCCACCGCATAGGTCCGCGCCAAAGCATCAAGCGCGGCCTTGGAAACGGCATTTCCCCCCCAATAGGGCCGGTAATCGGCGCGATGGGCGATGCCCGATGTGATGAAAAGAACCCGGCCAGCCTCAGCAGCCCGCAGCGGCATATCGAGCGCGCGGATCAGCCGCCAGTTCGCGGTGACATTGACCGCGATGACTTTGTCCCAATCTTTGGGGTCGATGTGCGAAAGCGGCGTGACGGTGCCGAGTTCGCCCGCGTTGCCGACGAAGATGTCGAGCTTTTTCCAGCGCTCGTGAATGGCCGCGCCGAGCCGGTCGAGCGCGTCGAAATCCGTCAGGTCGCACGGGACGAGCGTTGCCTCGCTGCCAGCGGCGCGAATCGCATCGTCGAGTTCTTCGAGCGCACCCTGCGTGCGGGCGAGAGCGATGACATGCGCGCCGGCGCGGGCGAGTTCCAGGGCGAGCGCACGTCCAATGCCGCGCGAGGCGCCGGTGACGAGTGCTACGCGGCCGAGCAAGGGTCTCGGATGATCCTGCTCGCTCATGATTGTTCTAATGATTGAAATGGATCGGGGGATACATTCGGGAAAAGTCGAGCTAACTCAGCTTTGAGCAATTCATTATCGCATAAGAGTTCGGAAATTGTCCCGTCGCTGATCGCCGCTCTGAAATCAAAACTAATCTGCACGCTGGTAGAGAATTGCAGTGAGCTGGCATCATTCAATACGAAGTTTCCAATTCCAAGGGCGGAAAGAGAAATTCGAAATTCTTTTTCTTCCCGAAATTTCTCATCCTTAAGGTAAGTGTAGGCGATCGGATTGGGTAAGCGAATTTGATTTGTCTGATAATTGCACCAATCGACGTACTCGACAATTCCATAGTTTATAGAGAAAATTTGATGGCAGAGGATGCCGTTGTATTCAAGTTTGGAATTTTCTTCCCTCCACAAGTCGTTCAACTTGGCACGCAATTTATCGAAATCGAACACCACACAAACTTTGCCGAATGCGCTGCCGTTGGCGTAAGCTTTCCAAATGAATTCTGAGTTTTCGAGCGAAAAGCATATGTTCGAGATCTTGAAGTATCGTAGTAGTCCGCCGCCGAAAAATGCGGAGCCTTTAGAAATTTCGTTGACGCGTTGTGGGGCTGGTCTTTTGGCGTTTGGCAACCGTCATGCTGATCCGCCCCCAGAAAATCATTATAGCTGTCCACGCGATTAAAATGTAGATATGCCCCGGAGACAGAACGCCGAAAATTTTCGATGGTCATCATCTTGAAGAGCAACTGTCTTGGCGCCGGCCTGTTTAATAAAGGCGCATGCGGCTCAAAGCTGCCCAATAAAGGGATATTCACCACTGCGTTATCCCTTGGGCGAGAAGTAGATAACGAGATTGATGGTCCTCAAAAGGAGCCAATCAAGCATAGATCCTAACCGACTTCCGCGAGCAGCGAGAGCTGCGATTTCGTCTCGCCGGCGACATCGGTGAGGTTGGTGGGATAGTCGCCCGTGAAGCAATGATCGGTGAATTGCGGACGCAGAGAATCGCGCGCCGGTTCACCCATTGCCCGATAAAGTCCCTCGACCGAAAGGAAGGCGAGCGAGTCGCAGCCGATATAATCGCGCATCTCCTCGAGCGAATGCGTTGCGGCGAGCAACTTGTCGCGCTCCGGCGTGTCGATGCCGTAATAATCCGGATGGGTGATGGGCGGCGAGGAAATGCGGAAGTGAACTTCGCGCGCACCGGCCTCGCGCATCATCTGCACGATTTTCACCGAAGTCGTGCCGCGCACGATGGAATCATCGATGAGGACAATGCGCTTACCGGCGATTGCGGCACGGTTGGCGCTGTGTTTGAGGCGCACGCCGAGTTCGCGGATCGATTGCGTCGGCTGAATGAAGGTGCGGCCAATGTAATGGTTGCGGATGATGCCGAGTTCGAATGGGATGCCGAACTCTTGCGAGAAGCCGAGCGCCGCTGGCACGCCGGAATCCGGCACTGGCACGATGACGTCGGCGTCGATCCCCGTCTCGCGCGCAAGCTGGCTGCCCATCGCTTTTCGCACTTCGTAGACGGAGCGGCCGCGGACCACCGAGTTGGGCCGTGCAAAATAGATATATTCGAAAATGCAGGGCCGCGCCGGCCGTTTGGGGAAGGGATGCAGACTTTCGATTCCGTCCTCCGAGATCACGACGATTTCGCCGTTCTCGATGTCGCGGATGAAACGCGCCCCGATCGTATCGAGCGCGCAGGTTTCGGAGGCGAGGATATAACAGCCGTCGAGTTCGCCCAGAACCAGCGGGCGGATGCCGAGCGGATCACAAGCCCCGATCAGCTTCTTGTTCGACAGGCAGACCAGCGAATAGGCGCCTTCGATCTGGCGCAGCGCCTCGATGAACCGCTCAATTAGACGCGGACGGCGGCTGCGCGCGACGAGATGCAGAATGACCTCGGTATCGGAGGTCGATTGGAAGATTGCGCCATCGTTGACGAGATTGCGGCGCAGCGTCAGACCGTTGGTCAGATTGCCGTTATGGGCGACGGCGAAACCGCCGGAGCTGATCTCGGAAAACAGCGGCTGGACATTGCGGAGAATGGTCTCGCCGGTGGTTGAGTAGCGCACATGGCCGACGGCCCGGCGGCCGGGCAAGCGTTCGATCGTAGACGCCTTGGAGAAATGTTCGCCGACAAGGCCGAGCCGGCGTTCCGAATTGAACCTGTGGCCGTCGAAGCTGACGATACCTGCCGCTTCCTGTCCGCGGTGTTGCAAGGCATGGAGGCCGAGCGCGGTGATGGCCGCTGCGGAAGGGTGCCCGAAGATGCCGAAGACGCCGCATTCTTCGCGCAGCCGGTCGGCTTCCAGGTCGAGAGGAGGAAAGTAATCGGACCCGGCCTCGATTGCCTCGGCCGGAACTTCAGTCGCCACATCCATGGACCTGTCTCGCGGTTCGCTTGGGCAGCGTGACGTCGTCGTAGACGATTTACCGAATTGTCACGGCAATCACATAGTATGCAACGCGGTAATTACCAATGATTTTAAGCGCTCAGCATTGGGTTAAACCCAGATATCGTCAATCGGTTTTACACCGTGCCGCGCGCCGCTTAACTCGAAATTTCCTTACGAAACAAACTCTAAGGCGCTACTGCGGCTGCGGTTTATCTTGCGGTGCCGGTGCGGGCGCGGGCGCATTGGGCGAAGGTGTCGCAGGCGCGGCGCTATGCGACGGCGCGGCTGGCGAACCGGGCGTCGGCGTGGCACCCGGCGCAGGCGACGTATCGCTGTCTGGAGCCGGTTCGTCGCTCGCAGGCTTGGCTTTCTTCAACTTGTTCAGGAGGCCCTCAGGATCGTCCGGCAGCATCGCCATCAGCTCTTCGCCGGTCGACTGAAGAAGCGGTTTCAGCTTGGCGTCCTTGACCCAAACTGGCTGGGTCTTCTCCGGCACGAGCCAATTGAAGAACGCAAAGGCGATGACGCAGAGCAAAAGCCCGCGCAGCGCGCCGAAAACGAAGCCGAGCGAACGGTCGAGCGGGCCGACCTTAGAATCGAGAATGGCGTCGGAAATTTTGACGGTGATGATCGAGACGATGATCAGCGTGGCGAAAAAAACAATCGCCGCCGCGACCGCAAGCGCAATGGTATCTTTGCTGATGTACGGCTTCACGAACGGCAGCACGAGCGGGTGGAAATAGATCGCCGCCACGGCCGCCGCGCCCCAGGAGGCAATTGCCAGGACTTCACGCGTAAAGCCGCGGACCATGGCGAGGACCGCCGAGATCAGGACGATGGCGATCACGCCGAGATCGAGATAGGGGAGCATTATGGCCTCATGTCCGACTAGGGCCGCTTATAGCGAAGCGTAAGTCTCGCGTCACCCTGCGGTTGGCTCCTTGCGCCGTGCCTGTTGTGTTTTGGGCGCCGCGATAAAAGCAACGAGATCGGCGACTTCGCTGCAGTTTTTCAACAGCATTGTCGTGTCGAGGGCCGCGCCGTCCTGCGAAGGCGGCACGATGGCCTGCGTAAAGCCAAGCTTGGCCGCTTCCTTCAGCCGCGTTGCAGCATGAGCGACGGGGCGTATCGCACCGGAAAGACCGATCTCGCCGAAGAAGACGCAATGCGGCGGCAGGCTCTGTCCGGTGAGCGACGAGACCAGCGCCGCGGCGGCGGCGAGATCCGCGGCCGGTTCGTTGATGCGCAGGCCGCCCGCCACATTCAGATAGACGTCATGCTGGCCGAGCCGCAATCCCGCGCGCGCTTCAAGCACCGCGATGATCATGGCGAGCCGGTTCTGGTCCCAGCCGACGACGGCGCGGCGCGGCATGCCGAGCGGCGAGGGCGCGACAAGCGCCTGGATTTCGGTGAGCAGGGGCCGCGTGCCTTCGAGCCCGGCGAAAACGGCGGTGCCCGGCGTCGCTTCGGCGTGACCTGACAGAAACAGCGCCGACGGATTGACCACCTCGGCGAGGCCGCGTCCGGTCATCTCGAACACGCCGATTTCATGGGCGGCGCCGAAGCGGTTTTTGAGCGCGCGCAGGATACGAAAATCGCGGCCGCCCTCACCCTCAAACGAGATCACCGCATCGACCATGTGTTCGACGACGCGGGGTCCGGCGATCTGGCCGTCTTTGGTGACATGGCCGACGAGGATCACGGCGGTGCCGGTCGTTTTGGCGTAGCGGATCAGAGCCTGTGCGGCGCCGCGCACCTGCATCACCGTGCCGGGCACGGAGTCGACGACATCGGTCCACATGGTCTGGATCGAATCGATGACGAGCAGGGCAGGCGGGCGGCTCTGCCGCAGCGTGGCGACAATGTCCTCGACTTTTGTTTCGGCGGCGAAAGCGACCGGCGCCTGCGCATGGCCGAGGCGGTCGGCGCGCAGCCGCACCTGATCGATGGCTTCTTCACCGGAGATATAGACGACGCCCAATCCCTGCGTGGCAAGCGCGCCGCAAACCTGGATCAGGAGCGTCGATTTGCCGATGCCGGGCTCGCCGCCGAGCAAAAGCACCGAACCGGGAACGAAACCTCCGCCGGTCACGCGGTCGAATTCGCCGATGCCGGTGACGACGCGAGGTGCCGGCTCGCTCGCGCCACCAAGATCAGACAAGGCGAAAACACGCCCCTTGCCGCCGGTCAAAGCCGGCGGGGCGCCAGCGTTCGGCAATTCCTCGATCATCGAATTCCAGGCGCCGCATGAATCACAGCGACCCTGCCAGCGCGGCGCGACCGCGCCGCAGCTTTGACAGACGAAGGAGGTGCGTGTTTTAGCCACTTATTCTCCGATGTTGGCCTCGCGGTCATTGCGAGCGATGCGTGGCAATCCAGAAACCAAGATAAGCACTGGATTGCTTCGTCGCATCGCTCCTCGCAAGGGCGTTGCTAAATACGCGCCGGCAAATCCTCTTCATGTGCCAGATTGCCGAAGCGCGTCATCTCCGCCTCGAAGGCGAGTTCGACGGTGCCGGTCGGACCGTGACGCTGCTTGCCAATAATGACTTCGGCCCGGCCGAAAGCGTTCTCCATCTCCGCCTGCCAGGTCAGGAATTCTTCCGTGCCTTCGCGCGGCTGCTTGTTCTTGAGATAATATTCTTCGCGGTAGACGAACATCACCACGTCGGCGTCCTGCTCGATCGAGCCGGATTCACGCAGATCGGAAAGCTGCGGGCGTTTGTCGTCGCGCGATTCGACCTGACGCGAAAGCTGCGACAGCGCCACGATCGGTACGTTCAATTCCTTCGCGAGCGCCTTGAGGGTCGTGGTAATCTCGGTCAGTTCCTGAACGCGGCTGTCGCTGCGTGTCTTCGAGGCCGACAGCAATTGCAGATAATCGACGATCAAGAGATCGAGACCCCGCTGACGCTTGAGCCGCCGTGCGCGGGCAGCCAATTGCGCTATGGAAATGCCGCCGGTCTGGTCAATGTAGAAAGGCACGCTTTGCATGTCGCGCGCGGCCTGCGCGACGCGATGAAACTCGGATTCAGTGATGTCGCCACGGCGGATCTTGTACGACGGCACGGCCGATTGTTCGGCGATAATACGTGTCGCCAATTGCTCGGCTGACATTTCGAGCGAGAAGAAGCCGACGATGCCGCCGTTGGTCGTTTCGTGCGCGCCGTCCGGCTTGGTCTGAAATTGATAGGCTTTGGCGATATTGAAGCCGATGTTGGTAGCGAAGGCAGTTTTGCCCATGCCGGGGCGCCCAGCGATGATGACAAGATCGGACGCCTGCAGGCCGCCGAGTTTGTTGTCGAGTTCGTAGAAACCCGTGGCGAGGCCCGATAGGCGCCCATCGCGTTCCCAGGCTTTCGCCGCCATATCGACGGCGATGGCGAGCGTGTCGGAAAACCGCTGAAAACCGCCATCGTAACGGCCTTGCTCGGCGATCGCGTAAAGTTTGCGTTCCGCCTCTTCGATATGATCGCGCGGCGCCGCATTGATCGGCGCATCGAAGGCGCTGTTGACGATGTCTTCGCCGATGATGATTAGTTCGCGGCGCACGGCGAGATCATGGACGGTGCGGCCATAGTCGGCGGCATTGATGATCGTCGTCGCCTCGGCGGCGAGGCGGGCGAGATATTGCGCGATGCTGATGCCGCCGAGATCGTGTTCGCCCAAGAAGGTTTTCAGCGTGATCGGCGTCGCGAGTTTTCCGGCGCGAATGAGCTGGGAAGCCACATCGAAAATGCGGCGGTGAAGCTCTTCGGCGAAATCCTGTGGCTTCAGGAAATCCGAGACGCGGTCGAAAGCGTCGTTGTTAACAAGAATGGCACCGAGCAGCGCCTGTTCCGCCTCGATGTTATGCGGGGGCACCCGATAAGCGGGATCGTTGTTTTGCGTGGTGGCGAGGGCGGTCGATGAATTGGCGGCCATGATTCTCAGCGAATCGGGAAAAATCAGCCGTTTGTTTTTGCACGCGGCGACCGCCGTCCGCAGCTAAATTTTTAAGCAAACTTTCCTTCGCCCGCTATGCTCGCAATCCACACCTAGGCAAAAAAATCGCGATAGCGTCGCTTGGCCGGAATGCGTTGATCAGGCCCGCGATTTCGGTCCGCTCGCGCTTTTGCTGCGCGGGCGGTGCCGAAATGCACTTGACGCGTCTTAGCCTTCGTCGCCGCCAGCTTCGGCTAAGGCCGCGCCGACTTCGAGGCCGAGGTCCTGGATCGAGGTTTCCTCGACGACATTGATCGCCTCGCCCTTCGCCTGGCGCTCGGCTTCTTCCGGCGAACGGGCGACGTTGATCGTGACTTTCGCCTCGACTTCCGGGTGCAGATGGACGGGCACCGAGTGCAGGCCCAGCGTCTTCATCGGCGCGACGAGTTCGATCTGCTCGCGCGAGACCTTGAAGCCGCCGGCGCTGACCGCCTCGGCAACGTCGCGAGCCGAGACCGAGCCGTAAAGCTGGCCCGTCTCACCCGCCTGGCGAACGATGACGAAGCTCTGGCCGTTGAGCTTCTCGGCAACGGTGCTCGCCTCGCTCTTTTCATGCAGATTGCGGGCTTCGAGATCGGCCTTCTGATCCTGGAAACGCTTCTTGTTCGCTTCCGTGGCGCGCAGAGCCTTGCCGGTCGGCAAAAGGAAATTGCGTGCATAGCCATTCTTGACGCGAACTGTTTCGCCCATCTGGCCTAATTTGGCGACGCGTTGCAGCAGAATAACGTCCATAAGAAAATTCCTTCAGTTCATTGGGGGGAAACGGCGACCGAATATTTCCGGTCGCGCAGCGAAAAGCCGGCTTCAAATAAACCGAGCAAAGTGAAGGGTGCCAATGACCACGGCATGAGCGGCACCACGAACAGATAGACGAGAAAGAGCAGATTATTGCGCAGACGCAGACCGAGTGTCACCACATGGATGACGGCGAGGCCTTGTAGTGCGAAAGCGACGCCGAGCACACTCGCTGCGAGGCTGGCGACAAGGCCGATTGCGCCGCCAACAAAGATCAGCCCGGCCGTGGCGACGAACACGAGCGCGAGCACGCGCGGCACGCGGAATTCGCGGGCGACGTTCGGCCACGGGACTTGCAGGCGTTGTGAGATTTGCGCAACGCGGCCGGCAAGCCAGAGATTGAGCAGATAGATTACAAAGATCACGCCCGCGGCGATGGCCGGCAGCGCCGTCGCAAGGAAATGTGCGAAGCCGTCGAGCGCGTTTGAGTGCAGTAAATCCGCGCCGGCTTCCTGCTTCAGAACCGGGCGGATGTTTGCAGCTACTTTGTCGGCCAGGGCGGCGAAATCCTCATGACCGAGGACCATCGTGGCGAGTGTTCCGCCGACCACAAGAAAGGCGAAGGCCGCTGCCATCACGATGACCAGGCTCAGCCGCGAACCCTCCTCGCCATCGGGCGTCGGCTCCGGCAGAAACGGCAGGACCGGCATGCTGCGCGAGACGCTGGCAACCCGCGCCAGCCACCACGACGGCAATCCCTCGCAGATGAGAAAGATGACGCCGTTGATAAAGGCGCCAGCAACAGTGGCGACGCTCACATCCTGCGGGTTGGCGGCGACGAGCAGGGCGACGAGCGTGATAAAGCTCGCCAGCACCGCGCCAAGGCCAGTGACATGGCCGAAGCCGATTGTCGCGATCATCAGCGGCAGCGGCGAGAGATAGGCAAGCAGCAACGCCGGCACGGAGCCCTGAAAGGCCGCGAGCAACAGCAGCGTCGCGGCAAGGCCGCTGCCGAAGGCGACCGCACCGCGAATATCGGACGTTTGCTTTTGTGTTTGCTTATTGACCATCGCCGAGCTGTCCCGCCTTCGCGGTTAGGGAGAGTTCTCCCAGCCGAGCCGCCGGGCTGTGCCGGCGACTTTATGCGTCGAGTATTGAAGTGTTTTCGAGCGAAGTGGTTACCCGGTTCGCGATAAGAAAACACGTCAAAACAAAAGAACTACCGGATCACGTAAGGCAGAAGCCCAAGGAACCGGGACCGCTTGATCGCCTTCGCCAATTCTCGCTGCTTCTTGGCGGAAACCGCCGTGATGCGCGAAGGCACGATCTTGCCGCGCTCGGAGATGTAGCGCGAGAGGAGCCGTGTATCCTTGTAGTCGATCTTCGGCGCGTTGGGGCCGGAGAACGGGCAGGTCTTGCGGCGGCGGAAGAAGGGGCGCCGGGCCGGCGATGCTGCAGTTGCCATCAGAAAGCTCCTTCGTCGAGACCGGCCTCGTCGCGCGGACGGCGCGGGCCTCTATCGCCACGATCACCACGGTCCGGGCGAGGACCGCGGCCGCGATCGCCACGATCACCGCGGTCGCCGCGATCGTCATCGTCGCGCTTACGCAGCATGGCCGACGGGCCAGCCTCGAGTTCGTCCACGCGGACGGTGAGGAAGCGCAGCACGTCTTCGTTGAGGCTTTCCTGGCGCTCGACCTCGGTCAGCGCGGCGGCGGGTGCGTCAATGTTCAGCAGGGTAAAATGCGCTTTGCGGTTCTTCTTGATCCGATAGGCGACGGATTTGACGCCCCAATATTCGGTCTTCTCGATCTTGCCGCCGTGCGCCTCGATGACGCCTTTAAATTGCTCGGTCAAAGCTTCCACCTGCTGGGCGGAAGCGTCCTGACGAGCAAGAAATACATGCTCGTAGAGAGCCATGATCTTGCCTTTCTGTTGCGCGGCCGGCGCAGAGCCCTTCGAGCCCCGGAAAGGCTCGAACGAACGAAGGCGGAGACACTGGAAGACGAATTTTCGAGAAATTCTGCGTATCGTTGCCGCATCATCTGGTCCAAAAAGTCTCGCAACTTTTTGCGATGAGGCGCGATACGCCTTCCGTTCAGCCCCCGGCCGAGGCCGCAGTCCGCAGGCAATATGCCCACGGGAAGGGCGCTTTATACGCAGAACCGCGCGGAAATCAAGAAATCTTGCGCCCGGGACGATGCGGAATTTATAGGCGGCCTTTTTGCGGGTTGTTATGTTAGGCGCATGCCCTGTCTGACCTGCAAAATTCTCAGAATCGCTTTTGCCATTCTGCTCGGCGCCCCCGCCGTCCCAGCCTTGGCGCAAAGCAGCGGTGGTTACGGTCTATCTGGCTTGAAATCTTATGACGCGCCGATCGCGCCGTCGGCCAACGGCCTCGCCAGAGTCATCCGGTCGGAAAATCAGACCCCGACCAATACGCCGTCGAAGTTCAAACCGGACACACCGCCGGTGACCATCGCTATCCACGGCTACGGCGAGGTGATCGTCGATAGCTCGACGCGCCCTTAGGCGGCGGCGCGGGGCCGCCGCCCGGGAGAATTACATGCTCTTGCCGTGCTTGCAGGCGGAGCGGAATTTCTTGCGCGCCTTGCCATGCAGGCCCTTGGCGTCAGCCTCTTTCGAGCATTCGATCGATTTGGCCGAATGCGCTGGCTTCGCCGCCGTCATCGATGAGGTGCCGGAGCTTTGCGCGAGAACCGGAGACGCGCCGAAGCCGGCGAGAGCAGCGCAGAGCACGAGCGTGGAAATTTTTTTCATTAAACCCTCCTCACTGGGTGGCTTTCGTTTGCCACTGATTGGGAGGCGGACAATTTCATCCCCTAAATGAATGCCCCATGAAGTCGAAGGCGTGCCCGGGGACAAGTCGTGAGAGTGTTGCCGCGCTCCTGCTTAAGCGCACGGCCCCCATTCGCCGCTGGCGCGGATGCGCCAGGCCTTCACGCCGGCCTTCGCGACAACGGTGCGTCCGCTCTTGGCGACGGTGACGAGATGTTTGAAGATCAAAGGATTGCGCCAGGCGAGCGGTTTGTCCGGATCGCAGACAGCCTGATATTGTTCGGAATCCTCATCCTCCATAAGGATCGTGCCGCTGCGGTCCGGCCGCATTTGCGGCGTAAGCGCCCGGTCGGTCTTCCACAGGCACTCGTAATCGCGGCAAACATCCGGGCGCGAATGATAGATGCCGCAGCCCGCGCCGACCTTGCAATTCGGGCAATAGGGCCCGGCTGGCTTCGTCAGTTCTTCGATCTCAAGTATTTTACAGCACATACTGCAGGTGCCGCAGGCCTTGCCTGGGATATCCATATTGAGGTTCGCTCCGCCTACGATAGATCGCAGATTCGGCATCATGGCGAGCCGCATCGCAGAGGCAATAGAAATTCCACCGACAGCCGCGTCGTCACCAGAAACTTGACTTGCCCGTTAACCAATGCCAGTCGGCAGCCCCGAGAACAACGAAAGTAAAAGAGCGAAAGCACGCGTATGGCGAAAGCGTTTGTATTTCCGGGGCAGGGGTCGCAGGCCGTCGGCATGGGCAAAGCCCTCGCCGAGGCTTTTATGCCTGCACGGCAGGTTTTTGCAGAGGTCGATGAAGCTCTGCATCAAAAGCTCTCGGCGTTGATGTTCGAGGGGCCAGAGGCCGAACTGACTTTGACCGCGAATGCGCAGCCCGCGCTGATGGCGACAAGCCTCGCGGTTTTGCGCGTGCTCGAGACTGAAGCCGGACTCGATCTTGGCCGTGACGCAGCCTTCGTCGCCGGCCACTCACTCGGTGAATATTCCGCGCTGGCTGCCGCGGGTTCGTTTTCGATTCCTGATGCCGCGCGCTTGCTGCGGCGGCGTGGCGAAGCCATGCAGCAGGCCGTTCCGGTTGGCGTGGGCGCGATGGCGGCTTTGATTGGCCTCGATCTAGAAGGGGCAGTCGATGTTGCCAAGGCGGCCGCCGAGCAAACCGGCGAAGTCTGCGCCGTCGCGAATGACAACGGCGGCGGCCAGGTTGTTATCTCCGGCACCAAAGTCGCTGTCGATGCAGCGATCGAGATTGCCAAGGGTAAAGGCGTGCGCCGCGCCGTGCCTCTTACCGTATCCGCGCCATTCCATTGTCCGTTGATGCAGCCCGCAGCAGATGCGATGGCCGTGGCGTTGGCCGAGGTTGAAATCAAGCGCCCGAAAACACCGCTTGTTGCCAATGTTCTGGCGGCGGCAATCGAGGATCCAGACGAGATTCGACGGCGGCTGGTCGCGCAAGTCACCGGCACCGTGCGCTGGCGCGAGAGCGTCGCCTGTATGGCGGCGCATGGCGTCGATACTTTTATCGAGCTTGGCTCGGGCAAAGTTCTCACTGGCCTTTTGAAGCGGATTGTCGCCGACGCGCAGGGTGTCGCGGTCGGTACACCCGATGAGATTGCTGCTTATCCGTCTCTTTCCTTATGAGTTTGAGGGCCGCTTATGTTTGACCTTTCCGGCCGTATGGCCCTCGTTACTGGCGCCAGTGGCGGCCTTGGTTCCGCCATCGCGCGCGCCTTGCACCGTCAGGGTGCCATAGTCACGCTCTCCGGCACACGCAAAGAGGCGCTCCAGACTTTGGCTGCCGAATTGAAGGAGCGCGTTTATGTCGTTCCGTGCGACCTGGCCGATACGGCTGCTGTCGAGCGACTGGTGCCGGAGGCTGAGGCGGCCATGGGAGGCATCGATGTGCTCGTCAACAATGCCGGCCTGACGCGCGACGGCCTGATCATGCGCATGAAGGACGTCGATTGGGACAACGTGCTGGCGGTGAATTTAACCGCGACTTTCCGGCTTGCACGCGCAGTTTTGAAGCCAATGCTCAAGCGCCGTTACGGCCGCATTATCAACATCACGTCGATCGTCGGCGTCACCGGCAAT
Source organism: uncultured Pseudomonadota bacterium (assembly GCA_963782195.1). Taxonomy (GTDB): domain Bacteria; phylum Pseudomonadota; class Alphaproteobacteria; order Rhizobiales; family Beijerinckiaceae; genus Methylovirgula. The sequence continues at coordinate 283,517 of CAWAIN010000002.1, forward strand.
CCAGGGCAAGCGAACTACGCCGCTTCGAAAGCCGGAATGATCGGCATGTCGAAAAGCCTTGCTCGCGAAGTCGCAGCGCGCAACGTCACGGTGAACTGCGTGGCGCCGGGCTTTATCGAGAGCCCGATGACCGATGTCCTCACGGACGCGCAGAAGGCGGCCATTCTTTCCACGGTGCCAACAGGCCGGCTCGGCACAGCGGCGGAAATTGCCGGTGCGGTGGTTTACCTGGCGAGTTCGGAGGCCGCTTACGTGACCGGCGAAACGCTTCATTTGAACGGTGGAATGGCAATGATTTGAGGGCATTACGCTGGTTTGTCCCAGCTAAGGTCCGGCCCTCGCCAATACGAATGAAGTATGTTACCAACCGAATATCGGCTTACAACCGGCCCTCTCGTCTTTCCGTGGGGCCGAAAAAAGCTTAGGAAATCTGCCGCAGTTTTCGAGAAACGTGATCAGGCGATGAGGGCGTCGGCCTTCGGGGGGCTTGATTTAAGATGTATTTTTGGTAACGGCTGGCACCCACTTAAAGATTAAGGACGAAGGGTTAAACGAATGAGCGATGTCGCGGAGCGTGTGAAAAAGATTGTCATCGAACATCTCGGCGTGGACGCCGACAAGGTCACCGACGACGCGAATTTCATTGAAGACCTGGGGGCCGACTCGCTCGACACCGTTGAACTCGTGATGGCTTTCGAAGAAGAATTCGGCGTCGAAATTCCCGATGATGCGGCTGAGTCCATTGTCACGGTCGGCGACGCGGTTCGCTTCCTCGACAAGGCAACGGCTGCGAGCTGATCTGAGCGTCGCTGCCGCGCGCTATGGCATTCCGGCAGCTTCTTCCCCAATATCCCCCCTGCCGGTTGCGATTTGCTTATCCGGCACGGCGATAGAATAGAAACCACGCGGGCCGCGCGCCCGGAGGAGTGGACGATCTGCGATGCGCAGAGTGGTGATAACCGGTCTTGGAATGGTCTCGCCGCTGGCTAACGGCGCCGAAGCATCGTGGGAGCGCCTGATCGGCGCGCAGAGCGGTGCCCGCCTGATCCAGGGCTTTGAAACCTCCGATCTGCCCTGCAAGATCGCCATGCAGGTGCCGCGTGGCGACGGCAGCAATGCGACGTTCAATGCTGATCAATGGATGGATCCCAAAGATCAGCGCAAGGTCGACGATTACATCATCTACGGTGTTGCGGCGGCCACCCAGGCTTTGGCCGATGCGGGCTGGAAACCCCAGACCGAAGAGGAGCGCGAGCGGACCGGCGTTCTTATCGGCTCCGGCATCGGCGGTCTTGGCGGCATCGCGGAGACGGCGATCACGCTGCTCGAAAAAGGCCCGCGTCGTGTCTCGCCGTTCTTCATTTCCGGCCGTCTGATCAATCTCGTCAGCGGCTATGTTTCGATCATGCACGGCCTGAAGGGGCCGAACCATGCCGTCGTTACCGCCTGTTCGACCGGCGCGCACGCCATTGGCGATGCGGCGAGGCTGATCGCGCTCGAAGATGCCGATGTGATGGTTGCGGGCGGGGCCGAATCAGCGATCAACAGGATCGGCATTGCGGGCTTTTGCGCCTGCAAGGCGCTTTCGACAGGTTTCAACGACCGGCCGACAGCCGCATCGCGGCCCTATGATAGGGACCGGGACGGTTTCGTCATGGGCGATGGCGCCGGCTGCGTTGTGCTCGAATTCATATGAGGGCGCGAAGGCGCGTGGCGCAAAAATCTATGCCGAGGTCGTTGGCTATGGCCTATCGGGCGACGCTTATCACATCACTGCGCCCGACCCGACCGGCGACGGTGCGCTCCGCTCGATGCGCGCAGCGGTAAAACGCGCCGGAATCACCGCGCAGGATATCGATTATATCAATGCCCACGGCACTTCGACGCCTCTAGGCGACGAGGCGGAGCTTACGGCGGTCCATAAGCTCCTCGGCAACGGTCAGGGCGTGAACTCTTTATCGATGTCGTCGACCAAATCGGCGATCGGGCATCTGCTTGGCGCCGCGGGCGCTGTCGAGGCGATTTTCTGCACCTTGGCGATTCGCGATCAGATCGTGCCGCCGACACTCAATCTCGACAATCCTTCGGTGACGACCTCGATAGATCTCGTGCCGCATAAGGCGCGTAAACGCGAGGTGGAATTCGCGCTCTCGAACTCCTTCGGCTTCGGCGGAACCAATGCCAGCCTGATTCTGAAGGCTGTCGCGTAGAGTTCAAGCCAAATTTCTTCCGCAAAGATGTGGAATTGTTCTGGTTTACAGGGTGCATCTCCGGCGCCGGATGTTTGCCGCCGCGGCCGTATTTCGTGTAAGACTGATGCGTCCGGCGCATGGATAAGGTTCGATGGCAGGCTCGCCGCAAAATGACGGAGACGCATTGACGCGCCAGGGGGCCGACGACGGGGAACCGCCGGCGCGGTTCTTCGGCCGCCGTCCGAAGCTGCAAAGCCCGAACGAGGCGCTGCAGCCGGAGACGCCGCCGCCACCGCCCTCGCCGCATAAGCGCCGGCCGACATTGTCCGCGCTATCCGGCTTCCTATCCTTTCTCCTGCTCGTCGCCTTTGGCGCGTTGTTTGGCGTCGTCTGGGGTGCGCATCGCCTGCAGCAACCGGGCCCGCTGCCCACCGACAAGGTCCTCTATATCCAGCCGGGCACAGACGTCGCCGATATCGTCGCCCAGCTCCAGGAAGAGGGGATGATCGATGGTCCGCTGCTCTTCAACATCGCACTCGTGGTCGAGGGTGACCGTTCAAAGGTGAAGGCGGGTGAATATCTCATCCACCGCAACGCCAGCATGCGCGAGGTGATGGATACGCTCGTCTCCGGCCGCCAGATCCTCCACCCGGTGACGATTGCCGAAGGACTGACCAGCCAGCAAGTCGTCGACAAGCTGCGCGCGAACGATCTGTTGATGGGCGACATTCGCGAAATCCCGCCGGAAGGCAGTCTCCTGCCGGAAACTTATAAAATTGCACGCGGTATGCCGCGCGCCGATCTGATCCGGCTGATGCAAGAGGATGACAGAAAACTCGTCGCGCAAATCTGGGCAAATCGTTCGCCGGATCTGCTGTTGAGTTCGCCGTACGAAATGGTGACGCTCGCCTCGATCGTCGAGAAGGAGACCGGCAAGGCTGATGAACGGCCGCATGTCGCTTCCGTCTTCCTCAACCGTCTCCAGAAACATATGCGGCTACAATCCGATCCGACGATCGTTTACGGGATCATGGCCGGTCGCGGCTCGCTCGGCCGGCCCCTGACCCATGCGGATGTCGAGCAGTCGTCGCCCTACAACACCTACGTCATCGAAGGGCTGCCGCCGGGGCCGATCGCCAATCCCGGGCGGGCTGCGCTTGAGGCCGTCGCCAATCCCTCGCGCACGAACGATCTTTACTTCGTAGCCGATGGCACGGGCGGCCACGTCTTTGCCTCTTCGCTCGAAGAGCACAACCGCAACGTCGCGCGCTGGCGCCAGATCCGGAAAGACGCGAAAGACAAAGCCGGTCCGGATTCGGATGTCGACAAATATGTGCCGCCTGACCACGGCCAGCACAGCGATAACGACTCGTCCGTCTATGGCGCCCTGCCGACGTCGTTCGGGGCGGCGGACCAGAGCGGCGTGAGTTCCTACGCGTCGAGCCTCGGTATGGGCGCGACCGCCGCGGCGATTGCGCAGGTTGCGCCGGCCTTGCCGCACGAAGCGGCTGCCCCAACGACTGCGGCCGATCCCGTCGTCGCCGACGCCGTTTCGACGCAATCTGCCGAAAAGCCGGCGCCGGGCTATGGCCCGAGCCTCGACGATCTCGGCATCACCGTGCGCGGCGTCGATCAGCCGTCGAGCACGAAAAAACTGCTCGATGGCCCGGTCGACAGTTCTGCCTCCGTTGCGCCTGCCGATCCGCAAGCCTTCGCCGAAGCGGCAGCGACAGTCGCGCCGAACGGACACCAGCCGCCGGCCCATCCGCATATCATTGATGCGTCCGAGGGTACGCCGCTCGATCCTTTGCGCAATACGACCTACGATTTGAACTATGCCAAGACGGTGCCGTCGGCTTCGCAACTCAAGCAGCCGTAACCTCAGAGAAAACGAGCTCCATTGACTATCGCCAGCATGACCGGCTTCGCGCGGGTCTCCGGCGCCAATGCGAATTTTCGCTGGGCGTGGGAATTGAAGTCGGTCAATGCCAAGGGCCTCGACCTGCGCTTGCGGTTGCCGCCTGGCTTCGATGCCATCGAGATCGAAGCGCGCGCCCTGTTATCAGGCAAGCTTACCCGGGGCACCTGCTACGCGACGCTATCCGCCCAGCGCGAGGCCGCAATGCCCGAGGTCCATCTCAACGAACCGCTTTTGCGGCGGCTCGTCGAGGCTATCTCGCACATCGGGCATAGCGACGCGCTGCGCCCTGCGTCGATTGACGGTTTGCTCAGCGTGCGCGGCGTCGTCGAAATCCGCGATACGGGTGACGAAGAGACGGATTTGGCACAAGTCCGCAGCGCGGCGCTGGCGGGTCTCTCGGAGGCGCTCGCCGCTCTCCTCGCCATGCGTGGAACGGAGGGCGCGGCCTTACGCCAAATTCTCAGTCAGCGGCTGAGCCGGCTCACGGTGCTCCGCCATGCTGCTGAAGATTGCCCGGCGCGCAAGCCCGAGGCAGTGCGCGCGCGGCTGGCCGATTCGATCGCGCTCATTGCCGGGCAAAGCAAGCTCGACGAGAACCGGCTCTATCAGGAGGCCCTGCTGCTCGCGGCCAAGGCCGACGTGCGCGAAGAACTCGACCGGCTCGAAGCCCATATCGCCGCTTGCGCCGAGCTCCTGGCGAAGGGCGGCCCCGTCGGACGGCGGCTCGATTTTCTGGCGCAGGAACTCGCTCGCGAGGCGAATACACTATGCGCCAAGTCGAATGATGCGAGCCTGACGGCAATCGGGCTTGAATTGCGCGTCGAGATCGAGCAATTCCGCGAGCAGGTCCAAAATATCGAATAGAGAGTCTCGTGGCTGTTGCAGCGCATCAAGATACCAGCCTGAAGCGGCGTGGTCTCATGCTGATCCTTTCGTCGCCGTCCGGCGCCGGGAAGACCAGCCTGACGCGCATGCTGCTGCAAAGGCCCGAGCTTGATCTGACGCTGTCGATTTCGGTGACGACCCGGCCGCGTCGCTCAAGCGAAGTCGAGGGCATCCATTACCAGTTCATCACAAAAAAGCGCTTCGAGCAGCTCCGCGACGAAGGCGAATTGCTCGAATGGGCCGAGGTCCACGGCAATTGCTACGGCACGCCGCGCGAGGCCGTCGAGCGCATTTTGGCGCAAGGCCGCGATGTGCTCTTCGATATCGATTATCAGGGCACGCAGCAGGTCAAGGCCAAGGCCGGCGAGGATGTCGTCACAATCTTCATCCTGCCCCCTTCGATGCGCGAGTTGAAGGCGCGGCTGGAGCGGCGCGCCGAAGATACACATGAGGCGATCTCAGGGCGGCTCGCCAATGCCGAGAACGAAATCCGCCGCTGGACGCTTTATGATTACGTCCTGATCAACGACGATCTGCAAAAGACCTTCGAGGATCTCGTGGCGATCCTCACGGCGGAGCGGCGCAAGGCGAGCCGGCAGCAGCCTGGCATCGAAGCTTTCGTCGAAAAGCTCCTCAACGAGAAGTAAGCGTCACGTAGAAGCGCCGCGCATCTCTTTCAACGCATTTGCCAGAGCCACAAATCCCGCGACATCGATTTCTTCCGCGCGTTTCGTCGGCTCGATCCCAGCGCGTTCAAGCAGATCGAGTGGATCGACGCCAAGACCTTTGAGGCTTTGGCGCAGCATCTTGCGCCTCTGGCCGAACGCAGCCTGAGTGACCGCGCCGAGCAATTTGCCATCGCACGCAGACGGCGCCGCGCGTGGCACAAGCTCGACGATTGCGGAAGTGACTTTCGGCGGCGGCGTAAACGCTGCGGCCGGAACGTCGAACAAAATCCGTGTCGCGCAACGCCAATTGGCAAGCATTGCGAGACGCCCGTAATCCGCGCGCTCGCGCGGTGTCGCGACGATGCGCTCGGCAACTTCCTTCTGGAACATCAGCACGAAACGGTCGAAGATGGGCGGCCAATCCGGTGCTTCAAGCCAGCCGGTCAAAAGCGCGGTCGCGATGTTGTAAGGCAGGTTGGCGCAAATCCGCGCCGGACGCGCTTTGCCAACGAGAGCTGCGACATCGGTTTGCAACGCATCGCCTTCAATCACATCGAGGCGGCCAGGATAATGTGCTGCGATCTCAGCGAGCGCAGGAAGACAGCGTGCGTCGCGCTCGATCGCAATGACGCGTTTCGCACCCTCCGCTAGAAGCGCCCGGGTGAGACCGCCAGGGCCGGGGCCGATCTCGATAATTATCGCATCCGCGAGTGGTCCGGCGGCGCGCGCGATACGCGCCGTGAGATTGAGATCAAACAGAAAATTCTGGCCGAGATTTTTTTTCGCATCGAGGCCATGCGTGGCGACCACTTCGCGCAACGGCGGAAGCCCGTCTTTCACGTCCGCGGCTTTGCGAGTTCCGCCGCGAGCCGTAGCGCGGCAATGAGACTCGTCGGATCGGCTTTGCCTTCGGCCGCGATGTCGAACGCCGTCCCATGATCCGGCGACGTGCGCACGAAGGGCAGGCCAAGCGTCATGTTGACGCCAGAGTCGAAGGCGAGCGTCTTGATCGGGATCAGCGCCTGATCGTGATACATGCAGATTGCGACGTCGTATCTCTCGCGCGCCGCGGCATGGAACAATGTGTCGGCGGGGTAGGGCCCCGTGGCATCGATCCCGGTTTCGCGCAATTCGGCTATGGCCGGCGCGATGACATCGACCTCCTCATGACCGATGTGGCCAGATTCGCCGGCGTGCGGGTTCAACCCGGCGAAAGCGAGACGCGGCGCGGCGATGCCAAAACGGTGTTTGAAGTCGGCATCGACGATCTTTGCCGTCTCGATTAGCAACTCACGCGTGACGAGTTTCGGCACGTTTGCGAGCGGCACGTGGATCGTCGCGGGCACCACAGCGACCCAGGGCGACCAGAGCAGCATCACCGGGTGCGTTTTTTGACCGTAAAAGCGCGTGGCCAATTCGCCGAGAAATTCCGTATGCCCCGGATGCGCGAACCCGGCGCGTTGCAAAACGTCCTTGGCGATCGGATTGGTCACAAGCGCATCGGCGATGCCCGCATGGACGAGTTCGACGCCGGCTTCGATCAACTCAATTGTCCCAAGAGCATCGGCCAGATCGGGTGAGCCCAACGCACCCTTAACCGGGCGCACGGGGCCGACGACCGGCAGCGCGCGTGCAAACACCGCCGGCGCTTCTTGCGGTGTCGTTGCCTCAACCGGAATTTCGAGACGCAAACGCCGGGCGAGGCCCGCAAGATAGTCGGGATCGGCGATCACGAAAAAGGACGGCGCGTCAGGATCGGCGTGGAGGGCTGCCCATGCCTTCAGCGCGAGTTCCGGGCCGATGCCCGATGGATCGCCACGGGTCAGCGCAATGGGGCGTGCGGCCATCAGTGTTTGACGATGACGGCGTAGGATCGCAACTCCGCTAGACGCCGCGCAGCGTCGGCGCGCATTTCGGCGCTGAGCAGGCGGTCGGAAATCGCCTTGCGTACAGCAGAATCATCCTTCGAGGTGCCCTTGCTGCACACGGCGATCATTTCCACACCATCCGCGGTGCGCTCGGGCGGCGTGAGGTGTCCGACGGGGGTCTTATCCAATATGTCCTTGAGCTGATCGCTGATTTGCAACGAATTGCGGATGATCTCATCCTTCACGGCGACGTCGTCCATATTGCGCGCCAGCGGCAAACCATCGGAACAATTTGTGAAGCGCTCGCGCAATGCATTGGCCGCCTGGACCTTCTGTTGCGTCTCCGCAAAGATGTTGTTGCCACCGTGCAGGGTGAAGATCACCTGATGTAATTTGTAATCGATACCGGCCGCAGACTTGCCCCCGTCCTTCGCCATTTCGGCCCGGATGGCGGTCTCGCTGGCATCGACGCCTTTGTTAAAGGCCTGCACCATGAGGTTGAATTCGAAGTCGGCGGAGAAGTGATCCTTGACGTGCTGTGTGGAAACCCCGGCGCGCTGAATGGCACTCATGAGGGCAGCCGGCGCCATATTCATGAGGCTGGCCTCAAGGCCGATCTGCTGGCCGATCTCGTTATCCGTCGCGGTGATCTTGAATTTATTGGTTTCACCGAGCTTCAACGTATCGTCGATCATGGAGTTGAGCGCGTCGTCGTATGATGCGGGTTTACGCATCGCGCGCAGCAGCTTTTCACGCTCGGTCACGTCCCAGTTCGTGATCGGGGCGCCGTTCACGGTGGCGATGATCGCCTGCGCGTGCGCATGCGGCGCGGAAAAAAGGCAGCCGACTGCTATAACCGCAGTTGCGCTCCAACCTGCCAAAGTCTTGAGCAAAGGCCTATTCGAACTGATGCAAGTAAACATGGGGGCCTTTCTCCCTAATCTTTGAGTCCCCGTCAAAGTGATTTTACGAATCATGATCTGAGCAACGCAAAACGGCAATTATCTGACGCCATCAATCGGTTGCGCGCCATTGGCATACGTCGTGGATTGATACTTTGCATCGCCCAACGTGCGTAGCTGAAGTTGAACCATGAAAACCTGATTGTGGACCAGGGTCCCCGTGCCGATGTCTTCGTAGACGTCGCTGTAATTGAGCAGCAGGGTGGTGCAGTCATCGGTGTAACCCGCGCCGAGCCCTTCCGCCGCGACAGTCCATGGCCCCTGATTTTCGCCCCCGGTCAAACTGGGCGGATAATACTGGCGGGTCATATCGAAGGTGACATTGCCCTGGACGAAATAGTGCGGCGTGAGCTGATAGCGCGAATTCAGACTCAGACCCTCACGCGGCACATAATAGCCCAGGATCGGTTGCGCCTGATAATTGGCGAAATCCACACCGCCGGTCCAGGCGCCCAGGTTGAAGTCCGAGGCGATATCAAGCCGATCCGGCTCAAAGGTCTGCGTGTTGAAAAGGCCCTTGGCGGTGAAATTGAGGAACGGGATCGGCGCAACAGTTAGCGCACCCACGTAATCGGAGGCCCTGTTCTCAAGGCCCGAGGCGAGCCCGTTATTGACGGCGCTCGGCTGATCAAATCCGTTGGGGCCTGCGACCTGATATGACTGACCTGCGATAAAATTGACGTAGCCGCCATTCTTCAAGTTGAACGTCGCCTGGCCGCCGTAATTGGCGCGCGTGCCGGTCTCAAACTGGTCGTAGCCGGAATATTTATCCCAGGCGAACAGATTGGTCTCGTCGAACACGAGGCTCTGCGCATCCATGTTCACCAGCGAATTGGAGCCAAGCAATTGGTTTGGCCGGACGATGATCTGGCCGATCGGTTCGGCGACGAGGGAGCCAAACTGGGTGTTGACGAGAATTGGATAGCGATATTCGAGGCCGACGCCAGGCATGACATAGCCTTGCGTGCCGCTGGCTTGGCCGACAAAATTCGTCTGGTTCGAATTGAAAAACGTGTAGCTCGCGTTGTCGTTGGGATTGGTCGTCGTGAAATCGTTGCTTGTGTTGAGATCGAGCCATTCGCCGTTCACGCGGGCGAAGGCGAAAGGTGTCCACACTTCACCGATAGGATCGACGAATTTGCGTTGCCAGGAAACATCGGCGGTCGCGCGCGTCTGTTGGCCGCCGATGCCGCGCAGGAGACAATCGCCGACTTGTGTGCCCGGCCTGTAGTTCTGGCAGAATTCATAAAGTCCTGTCGCGGGCTCGAACAATTGCGTTTCCGGATTGAAACCGGGCCCCGCGACAGGCGAATAGTTTGCGATCTGCTGGTTCAGGGTCGTGAAGTTGAAATCGGCCTGAACTTCACCGCCGATATTATGCGTTTTCGCCGGATCGAGCGGGAACAGCCGATTGTAATCAAGCACCAGCGCGTTTGGCTGCGCCTCCTGGATATCGCGCGAGTTCGAGCCCTTCGAAATGAAACCCGCGCAGGTCGAAATAGGCGTTGTCTCCCTGGCCAGTCAAATAGGCATCGGACACCGCCTCGCTCTCATAGTATGAGGCGGATTGGCCGGCGAAAGAATAGTTCCACAAATACCATTTGTCGCTGAGCGCGGTGATGTCCCAACCGTATTTCCAGAAGGGATTGATCAGGAATTCGCCCCGGCTCGAAAGCGAGCCGCGGAATGTGCGTCCGCCTGCGCCATAAGGCGCTTCCGGAAACAGATCTGGTTGGGTCTGGAAGATACCGTTGGCGCGGATGAAGTAATTGCCGTTCGCCAGCCGGTGCCGCCATTCGAAGTCGTTATAAAAGCCCTCATTGGCGAAATAGGTCGGCGTCCAGGTCAAGTCGTAATTCGGTGCCATCGCCCAGAAGACAGGAACTTCGACGCCAAAGCCAAGCACCGAACTGCTGATCGACTGCGGCATCAGAATGCCGGACTTGCGCGTGACTGTCGGGTCGGGCGACGAGAACACCGGAATGTAAGCCAAGGGCAGGCCGAGGAATTCGAGCCAGGCATCGGTGTAATAGACCATATGCTCGTCGTTGTTGTGGACGATGCGCTTGGCGCGCACGCGCCACAATGGCGGCTTCAACGGATTATCGGCGCAGGCGGCGCAGGCCGTGTATGTGCCCTTGTTGTAGACCGAGATTGCACCCTGCGTGATCTCAGCGTGCGGCGCGCTGAAGAAGGTCTTCGCCGTCGTGGTCGAGCGCAGGCTTTCGACGAAGCCTTCTTTGAAGTCCTTCGTCATGTCGATGACGTCGCCATAGATGATGTTGCCGTCTTTGTTGATCATCTTGGCGTGGCCCGTCGCATAGACGCGGCCGGAGTTGCGATCGTAGATCACCTTGTCGGCTTGGAGCGTGCGCCCCTGGTAATAGATCCGGGCGTTGCCGACGGCGGAAACCGTGTTCTTGTCCTTGTCGTAGACGAGCTGATCGGCCTCGACGAACATTTTGTCGGGTTGCTTTTGCGCTTGCACGGCGCCGCTCGCGGCGGCCTGCGCCGCGGCCGGGGTCAGCGGATTAAAGCCGAGGCACGCGGAAGCGAGGGCAAAAAGGGCGAGCAAAAGCGCGCGCGCGCCCGAGAGCCGGCGCCGCGTGGTCACGCGCCCTCGCGGCTGGGCCGGGGCAAAGTTAGTGGGGCAAATACGCCGCCCCATCAACCATCCTCCTGATTGAGGAGAGCCAGACCGCCGAGCATGCTGCCGACCACCGCTGGTGACCATGCGGCAACAGACGCGCTCAGAATGCCGGCTTCGCCGAAATCGGACACCACTTTGGTCGCGAGATAGAGCACGAAGCCCGCGGCAATGCCGCCCCCGACCATCTTTGAGATACCACCAAATCTGAAAAATCTTAATGAAAAAGCCCCAGCGATCAGAACCATAGCGACCAGCATCAGAGGGCGCGCCAGAAGCGTTTGAAATTGCAGGTCCAAGCCGGCGGGATCGAGGCCGGCCTGAGCGCTTTCGTTGCGCATCCGCGGCAGCGCCCAGAACGGTACCGAGTTCGGGCGTTAAAAACGTCTCTTCGAGATCGCCCGACGACACGTCCGTCGCCAGAAGGTAAACGCCGACCTTGCGCGGATCCTGGCCCGGAGCCGAAATCTCGGCGTTCTGCAATTTCCAGACGCCCGGCTGAAGCGTCGCACTCGCGGCCTGGACCCGCTCCTCAAATGTGCCGTCCGGCTCGTAAACGTAAGCGATCACCGATTGCAGCTTGGTGCCGCTTTCAAGCGCGCTTTGGGCGCGCAAAATCGCCTCGCCATCGATGCCGCTCTGGCGAATCCAGAGCGTGCCGTCGCCCTGAACCGTACCGGCGCGGCCAAAAAGCTGCGCTTCGATGACGTCGGCACGCTGTTTCATGAGCGCCGACAGCGGATTGAAGGCGACGACCGAGAAAATCCCGATGAGCAGGGCGATGGCGACGGGCGGCAGCAAGAATTGCCACACAGATACGCCGGCCGAGCGAGCCACGATCAGCTCCAGCTTACGGGTGAGGTCGATGAAGGCAGCCATTGTCCCGAACAAAACGCAGAACGGCAAAATTTGCTCGGCCACCGCCGGGGTGCGGAGCAGGGTCAAATAGGCGATATAGCCGGAGGTGATTCCCTGCATCGAATTGGCACGGCGCAGCAATTCGACGAAATCAAAAACATAGATCGTCCCCACAATCGCGAAGAAGACGGCCGCGATCGTCTTGAAAAACCGCCAGGTGAGGTAACGCCCGAGCGTCGAGATGAGGAGGCTCATGGCTCGGTCCGGCGTGTTGACGCGAGGGCGGAGAATAAGCGTCGCGGTCGTGCCGGCGCGGGAATACGCCCAGCTTTTGTTTTTGCAGAGCTGGTCAATCTGGCGACGAGCAACATACGCGGGCGGTTCCGATGAAGAAAAAACGCTGCCATCCAGGCAGATTCCGGGGCTGCCAAGATGTCATACGTCAGACACGCGGCCGTGAGGCCATACCTTTGCGTGAACGTCTCCGTCGGGCTGTTGGAACCTGTTTCGCGAAGCCGACCCACCCCGGCATCTCGGAATCGCGAATAGGTCCCTGAAATCCTACTCCAATTTGGCTATCTAGTCGGCGCTATTGGTGCAAGCCGCTCGGGGCTTTTTCAGGGCGGTTGGCCACCGATGTCGGGTGCGCGTTGCGCCGCGGCCACGGCCATCGGTACTGCACCTTGCCGCGAAAAAACTGGCGAGGAAATGCCAACCGGTGCTAGGGCTTGCGGTCACTGCAAGGCTTCATCACGCCGCCCGGCTCATGAAAAGCGCCTAAGCTTCTGTTTTAGCGCGCGATTTTAAAAGCCGTCAAAAGATACCAAGGGGATAACGAGCCCATGTCGCACGCCGCCAAAATCGAATTTGTTTCGCTCACCTCCGTGCCGCCCGCAGGCGCGGCGAAAGCGAACGGAAAAGCCAAAGGCGTGGCGACGCTCGTCATCTTCGCTGGCGAAGATTTGAACTTCAGCAAGGCCACGCGCGCTCTTCTCGATGGCGACGGCGAGGCGCTGGTCAAGAAGGCCGCGAGTGCTGCCAAATTCAAGGGCAAGAACGCCTCGGCAGTCGACATTCTAGCGCCCGCCGGTCTGGCGGCCGACCGGCTGCTGGTTATCGGCGTCGGTGCGGGCGAGGACGCCAAGAAAGCCAAAGGCAAAGAAGCAGCCAAGGTCAAGCCGCGGGATTTTCTCGGCCTCGGCGGATACGTCATCGGCAAGATTGGCGACGCATCCAATGCGACGATTGTTTTCGACCTTCCGCATCACCCGCAGGACGTCGCCGTCGCGGCGGCCGAATTCGCCGAGGGCGCTGCGCTGCGCAATTACAAATTCGATCTCTACAAGACGAAGAAAAAGGATGACGAACCCACGGAGCCGGTCGCGCTCGCCATCGCCGTCGAAGATCCCGCCGCGGCGAAGCGCGAGGCCAAGGGGCGCACGGCGGTCGCGGAAGGCGTGATTCTCGCCCGCAGCCTCGTCAACGAGCCGGCCAACATTCTCTATCCCGAGGAATTCGCCAAGCGCGCGAAGGAACTCGAAAAGCTCGGCGTCGAAGTCGATGTTCTCGACAAGGCGGCGATGACCAAACTCGGCATGGGCGCGCTGCTTGGCGTCGGCCAGGGCTCCGGCCGCGAAAGCCGTGTCGTCATCATGCGCTGGCGCGGCGACAAGGGTAAAGATGGCAAGTCGAAGCCCGTCGCCTTCGTCGGCAAGGGGGTGACCTTCGATACCGGCGGTATTTCCATCAAGGGCGCCGCGGGCATGGAAGACATGAAGGGCGACATGGCCGGTGCGGCCTGCGTCGTCGGCCTCATGCACGCACTTGCCTCGCGCAAGGCGAAAGTGGATGCGATCGGCGCCATCGGCATCGTCGAGAACATGCCGGGTCCGGACGCGCAGCGCCCGGGGGATATCGTCAAATCGCTGTCCGGCCAGACAATCGAAGTGATCAATACCGATGCTGAAGGCCGCCTCGTACTCGCCGATGTCCTTTGGTACGTGCAGGACAAGTACAAGCCGCAATTCATGGTCGATCTCGCCACGCTCACGGGCGCGGTGATGGTCGCGCTCGGGCAGGAATATGCGGGTCTCTTCTCGAACGATGACACATTGAGCGAGCGGTTGACCGAAGCGGGCAAGGAGACCGGCGAAAAACTTTGGCGTCTGCCGCTCGGTGCCGCCTACGACAAGCTCATCGATTCCAAATTCGCCGATATGAAAAACACCGGCGGCCGCCACGGCGGTTCGATCACTGCCGCGCAATTTCTTCAGCGTTTCGTCAACGGCACGCCCTGGGCGCATCTCGACATTGCCGGCACCGGCATGAACGCGCCGGCGAATGACATCAATCAGAGCTGGGGCTCGGGCTTCGGCGTGCGGCTGCTCGAACGTCTTGTCAGCGATTATTACGAAGGGCGCGCCCATTCGCAGAAGGACTGATGGAAGTCTGGTTCTACCATCTGCAAAGTCAGCGGCTCGAACAGGCGCTCCCGGCCTTGCTTGAACGCGCGCTGGCCAACGGCTGGCGCACGATCGTCCACGCGACGAGCGAAGAACGGCTCGATGCGCTCGATGAAGTTCTGTGGACCTATGCCGACGCGAGTTTTCTCGCGCACGGCCGCGCGCTCGATGGCGATTCCGAGATGCAGCCCGTCTATCTGACCTGCGCCGGCGAAAATCCTAACGGCGCGCGTTTGCGGCTTTTCATCGATGGCGCAGATGCCGCCGCGCATCTCGCCGTCGATTCCGCTTACGAGCGTGCGATCCTGCTGTTCGACGGCAACGATTCAGACCAGGTCGGCGCTGCCCGCACGCAATGGAAGATTCTGAAGGAGCAGGGCGTTCCGATCACGTATTGGCAGCAGAACGAACGCGGCGGCTGGGAAAAGAAGGCGTAGCCTTAAAGGCCGCGCCCCTTTAAGCCCACCGTTACGCCGAACGCCAGTGTCCCGGCGATTTCTTATCGTTCTCGTGGCGAACGCGCGCGACGAGCGGATGGTGACCTTGGGCCTTCGCCCATTCGATCGCTTCGTGCTGCGTCTTGGTCGTATGCAGGACATGGTCGGCATGATCTTCGACCACGTAATCCTCGATATGGCTTCCTTCGTGATGGCCCTTCGGGCGAGGCTCTATGTACACGTTCGGCATCGGTCACTCCCCATGACGATCTGCTCGCGATTCATACCACATAACTTAGGCGGTGCAGCCGAGATGTTTTCCGCTCTCCGGCTGTCATATGAAAACGCCAATGCGCAGGTCGCTTTGTTCAAGGCGCAAGACCTTCTCCGTCATGCCCGGCCTTGTGCCGGCCATCCACGCGGTTGATTACGACCGCGCCATCAACGACACCGCGAGCGCATAGATGCGCAGGCGTGCCTGCTCCGGTAGGGCCGCGAGCGTCTTGAGATAAATCTGGCCGACAGTGCACATGCGCGCATCGGGAATTGGCGGATTGGGCGTCTTGCCATCAAGGATCGCGGCGACTTCCGCATCGTTGACGCCCTGCGATTTCATCGCGCTGGAAAGCTGGTTGAAATCGGTGTCGGTCGGGGCGTCGCGATCAATCTGGTTGGCGCGGCCGCTGTCGATTGCCTCGAGCCCGGCGATGGCCATATCGGCGACGAGCGGCCGATGCGCGGCAGAGAAGGCGAAGAATGCCTGGCTCGCGCCGCCATAGAGAAAATCGACGCAGAGTTTGGGATCGGTGCCCGCCAGTGCCTGCATCATACGCAATTGGATGTCGAAAATATGCGACAGCGCCGGACCGTCCGCCTTCGCCGCGAGAATGCCGTTCGAGATGCGCAGATCGCGCACCGCCTGCGACAGCAGCGCGTCGATGCTCAAATCCTTGCCGTCGAGTGCCTCTCTGGCAAAGCCATCGACGATCGTGTCATATTCCGCCGGCAGCACGCTGTGCATCCGGTCGAAGAAGACGGCATATTCCGGCGCCTTCTCGGCGATCTCCCGTTCGACGGATTCGCGCGCCTGTCGAAGCGGTTCGTCCGAGGACGGTGCGGCAGCAATTGGCGCGGCAGGTGGCGCTGCGGCGACGGGTAGTTGAGCCGTGCGTAGCTCGACCTGGCGCCCGGCGTCCATGAAAAGCCCGATCGCCAAAGCTACGGCGATAATCGCGGCCAAGCTTAGAAGCGCCAGACGCAGAACATCCGAGCCCTCAAGCCCGCGCAGTGGAACAGGATCGTCGTGGCCGTGATACGCGTCGGACAACCGGATACACCCCAACCGCGAGTGACGTTTCAAAAAACGTCGCGGGTCTTATAAGCCATTGATTTAAAGCACGATGGCAAAACGAACGCCAGCGTCCTCCGCGCGATTTGTCAGCCGATGGCGTTCAACCGTTCAAATCCCGCAGCGAGATCGGCTTTCAGATCCTCCGGGTCTTCTAGTCCAATCGAGAAGCGCAACGCCGGCCCCGGCGGATTGAACTTCGTCGCCGTGCGATAACTGCTGCAATCGAAGGGGATCACGAGACTTTCATAACCACCCCACGAATAGCCCATTCCGAACAGTTTGAGCCCATCCAGGAAGGCCGCGAGCGCCGGTTGAGAAACAGGTTTAAGAAACGCCGAGAACAAGCCTGAAGACCCTTTGAAATCCCGCTTCCAGATTTCATGGCCCGGACAATCCGGCAGCGCCGGATGTAGCACGCGCGCGACCTCCGGCCGCGCCGCCAGCCAAGTGGCGAGATCGAGCCCCTGACGCTCGGCTTCGCGCAGGCGCAATTCCAGCGTGCGCAGACCCCGGAGCGCGAGAAAGACATCCTCGGGGCCAGGACAATTGGCGAAAAAATCGAAGCTGGCGCGCAGGCGTTTCAACCAGCGCTCGTTTGCCGAGACGAGTCCGAGCAGAAGATCGGCGTGGCCGGAGAGATATTTGGTGCCGGCTTCGATCGCGAGATCGATTCCGAAGCGATGCGGCGGGAAAAACAGCGGCGTCGCCCAGGTATTATCGAGAATGGTGCAGAGGCCTTTTGCTGCTGCCACGGCGGCAATGGCAGGCACGTCCTGGATTTCAAAAGTCTGCGAGCCGGGCGTTTCAAGGAAAATCGCAGTGGTATTCGGCCTCACGAGCGTCTCGATATCTGCGCCGAGCCAAGGGTCGTAGAATGT
The DNA here is from genome assembly GCA_963782195.1 of uncultured Pseudomonadota bacterium. Taxonomy (GTDB): domain Bacteria; phylum Pseudomonadota; class Alphaproteobacteria; order Rhizobiales; family Beijerinckiaceae; genus Methylovirgula. The sequence goes on from CAWAIN010000002.1 coordinate 300,646, forward strand.
CGTTTCGACATTCATTCGCGTCAGAAAGCGCTCGCAGAAATTGCGCGTCGGCTGATAGACGGAATCGCTGACGAGAATATGGTCCCCGGCCTTGACCGCCGTGAGGATCGCGAGCGCCACCGCGGACAGACCCGAGGGCGCGAGCACTGTGCCCGCGGCATCGGTAATTTCCGTCCAGGCCGTTTCGAGCGCATCCGTCGTCGGAGATCCGTGCGTGCCGTAGGTATATCGCGCGTTGCGGGTGACGAGATCGGCGTAAGACGGATAAAGGACGGTCGAGCCGCGATAGATCGGCGTGTTGATGAAGCCGTACTGCTCGGATGGCTGCCGCCCGGCATGCACCAGTTTGGTGCGGTCCTTCAACGTCCGCCGCTCGTCCATCTTCGACATCGCTTCGTCCTGGGATAAAAGATCGCCGCGTCCAGGATGCCGGCAGGAACGCCAGATTGACGCCGACATTGCGGACCATGGCTTACGGCAAATCGCAGATTCGCGCCAACTTGGCTGTTTCGACAATTTGTCGCGCCGCTTGACCGCGCCGTCGGAAAGTTCTGATAGTCGCGCGCCCGCGGCCGCGTCCCCAGCCAGGAGCCGAAATGAGCACGATCACATTGCGTAAAATAATATTCTGCCTGTCACTCGGCGTTCTCTCTCTCGGCCCGGCAGCACTTTTCTCCTCAGCGGCTTTGGCCGGGACCCTCGATCAGGTCAAGCAGCGTGGCTATCTGAACTGCGGTTCAAATCCAGGCCTTGCCGGCTTCGGCCTGCCGGATTCAAGTGGCAATTGGACAGGTCTCGATGTCGATTTCTGCCGCGCCGTCGCCGCGGCGATCTTCAACGATCCGAACAAGGTCAAATTTATTTCACTCACCGCCAAGGATCGCTTTACCGCCTTGCAATCCGGCGAGGTCGACGTGCTGGCGCATAACACAACCTGGACCATTTCGCGCGAGGCGGGGCAGGGGCTTCTCTTCACGGGCATCAATTATTACGACGGCCAGGGCTTCATGATTCACAATAAGCTCAACATATCTTCGGCGCTGGAATTGTCCGGCGCCTCGATTTGCGTGCAGCAGGGCACGACAAGCGAATTGAACCTTGCTGATTTTTTCCATTCGCATCAGATGCAATATGAATCGGTGACATTCGCAACTTCAGATGAGGCGCTGAAAGCCTACGACACCGGGCGTTGCGATGCGTTCACGACCAATTCTTCGGCTCTCTATATCGAACGGCTGAAGCTCGCCAATCCTGAGCAAAATATCATCCTGCCGGAGATTATCTCCAAGGAGCCGTTCAGTCCTGCCGTGCGGCAAGGCGACGATCAATGGTTCAACATCGTTAAATGGGTGAATTTCGCGATGCTGGATGCGGAGGAAGCCGGAATCACCTCGAAGAACGTCGACGAAAAGATGACCTCCGATGATCCCACAGCCCGACGCTTGCTCGGCGTCGAAGGCAATTTTGGCGAGTCTCTCGGCCTGACGAAGGACTGGGCCTACCGTTTCATCAAAGCGGTCGGCAATTACGGTAAATCCTTCGATCGTAATCTCGGCGCCGAGTCGAAGCTCGGAATCAAACGCGGCATCAATTCACTCTGGACGCACGGCGGCATTCAATATGCGCCGCCGGTGCGCTAGAGCATCGGACCGAAAAGTGCGAAGCGGTTTTCGGACAAATCCGATGCGACTAAAAAGACTTAAAAGCGCCCGTCCATTCAATTTGGGCGTCCGCCGCTCTGGGCAGCTCTTTCCGCAATGCTGAGTAACCCTTTTGCGCGCAGCGTCGTGGCGCGCGACGCGCTCATCCAGATCGCTTTCGTTCTCGTTCTCGCGTTTGTCGTCTATGAAGGCGCGGTGATGGCGCTGGCGCATATGCGCGCGCATCACATTCCCTACGATTTCGGCTTCTGGACGCAACGCGCCGGGTTCGACATCGATCAGCGTTTGATTCCCTATTCCTTCACCTCGACGTATGGCCGCGCGTTTTTCGTCGGCCTGCTCAATACGCTGCTGGTCGCGGCTGTCGGGATTGTCTGCGCGAGCCTGTTGGGGTTTGCGATCGGCGCCGCGCGCTTGTCGCCCAATTTCGTCGTCGCGAAATGCGCGGCCATCTATGTCGAGGCTTTGCGCAATGTGCCGCTGCTGCTGCAAATTCTCTTCTGGTATAATGCGGTTTTGAAGGCGCTGCCGGTGCCGCGCGCGTCGCTCGCGCTGCCCGGCCATATCTTTCTCAACAATCGCGGCCTGTTCGTCCCCTGGCCGACGTTTTCGCCGTTTGGCATTTCGACGCCCGTCTTCCACGGGTTCAATTTCAGCGGCGGTACGAAACTGTCGCCGGAATTCGTCGCGCTGACGCTGTCGCTGATCCTCTACACGGCGGCCTTCATTGCCGAGATCGTCCGGGCCGGCATCGCGGGTGTGCCGAAGGGGCAGGGCGAAGCCGCCAACGCGCTCGGCCTCAATGCGGCGCAGACGCGAAAATTCGTCGTCGTGCCGCAGGCGCTGCGCCTCATCATACCGCCGCTGACAAGCCAATATCTGAACCTCTTCAAAAATTCATCGCTGGCAGTGTTCATCGGCTATCCCGATCTCGTGCAGATCTTCGCCGGCACGGTGCTCAACCAAACGGGCGCCGCGGTGCCGGTCATCGCGGTGACAATGGCGGTCTATCTTTTCGTTTCGCTTCTCGGCTCGCTGGCGATGAACCTCTATAACCGCCGTATCGCTGGAGTGGCGCACTGATGGCGGCGACCTTCGTTCGCAGCGCGCCCGCGCCCGTGTCACCGCCGCCGCAAGCCGCGGCATCATTCGCGCCATTCGCGCGCAATCTTTTCGGCTCGCCGGCATCATTGGTGCTGACGCTTCTGGCGGTCGTTCTGATTGTCTGGCTCGTTCCAGACCTTCTGCGCTATTTCATTTTCGATGCGGTCTGGCATGGCGATGCCGCGGCGTGCCGCGCCGCCGATGGCGCCTGCTGGGTCTTCATCCGCGAGAAGCTGCCCTATTTCATTTATGGCTCATACCCGCTCGACCAGCGCTGGCGGGTCAATCTCGTCTTCGCAATCGGCGCTGTACTCGCCGTGTGGCTGCTTAGCCCGCGGGCGCCGGCGCGCCGTTTTGGCATGTGGCTCGGGTTCGCGGCTTATCCGATCGCCGCCTTCGTGTTGCTCTATGGCGCGCCGCTGCTCGGGCTTCGGCAGGTCAGCAGCGATCTTTGGGGCGGGATGCTGGTGACGCTCGTCGTCGCGACGTTCGGCATTGTCGTTTCGCTGCCCCTCGGCATTTTACTTGCGCTGGGGCGGCGCTCACGGCTGACCGCGGTCAGAATTGCGAGTATGGCCTTCATCGAATTCATGCGCGGCGTGCCGATGATCGCGGTGCTCTTCATGGCCGATACGATGCTGCCGCTGTTTTTGCCGGAAGGCGTCGAGCCGAACCGGCTGGTGCGGCCGCTCGTCGGTGTCGCGCTCTTTGCCTCTGCCTATATGGCCGAGGTGATCCGTGGCGGTCTGCAGGCGCTGCCGAAGGAGCAGAGCGAAGCGGGCGAGGCACTCGGCCTGCGCTTTTGGTCGATCCAGCGGCTTGTCGTGCTGCCGCAGGTCTTGCGGCTGACACTTCCGGCGATCGCCAACACGTTCATTGGTCTGTTCAAGGATACGACGCTCGTCGCAACGGTCGGTATTTTCGATTTTCTGCGCACCGTGGATTTGGCGCGGCTCGATCCCAACTGGTCGGGCCCGACGATCACCACCACCGCCTATGCATTCGCGGCGCTCGTCTATTTCATCTGCTGCTTCGGCATGTCGCGTTATGCGCAAAGCCTTGAGCGGCGGTTCGCCGATACGACGGCCGCGCGAGAGGATTAAAATGACCGATACGCCCCCGCTGGCCGTCGAGATCGCGCATCTCAATAAATGGTACGGCCAATTTCATGTTTTGCGCGATATTGATCTCGGCGTCGCGCAGGGCGAGCGCATCGTCATCTGCGGGCCGTCAGGGTCCGGCAAATCGACGCTGATACGTTGCGTCAACGGGCTGGAGGAATTTCAGCAGGGCTCTCTTGCCGTCGATGGCATGGCGCTCAATCGCAATTCGCTCGCGGCCGTTCGGCGCGACGTTGGCATGGTGTTTCAGCACTTCAATCTGTTCTCGCATCTCACCGTTCTGGAAAACTGCACGCTCGCGCCGATCCAGGTTCGCAAGATGAAACGCCGCGATGCCGAAGAGCTCGCGCGGCGCTATCTCGCCCGCGTGAGAATGGCGGATCACGCCGACAAATATCCGGCGCAGCTCTCAGGCGGCGAGCAGCAGCGCGTGGCAATCGCCCGCGCGCTTTGCATGAGCCCGAAGATCATGCTGTTCGACGAGCCGACCTCGGCGCTCGACCCGGAAGCGGTGAAGGACGTGCTCGATCTGATCATGACGCTAACCGCCGAGGATCAGATGACAATGCTCTGCGTGACGCATGAGATGGGATTTGCCCGGCAGGTGGCGGACCGGGTGATCTTCATGGCCGCAGGCGAGATCGTCGAGATCAATCAACCGGAGGCGTTCTTCACCGCGCCGCAGCATGAGCGCACGAAGCTTTTTCTGAGCCAGATTCTGCGCTGATCGCGGCTGGCTGGAGTGACCGATGCCGGGGGTATGCGCGCGCAGGACCTAATCCTATCTCATTTAGATATGACGTTTTCTGAAAAGTTCCTTAACGGTTTCGTGATTTCCCCATAATTAACAAATGGATAGAACAAGAACAAAGCGGGTGCTTTGCACAAGTCAATGATAGTACAACTTTATCGATAGATTCTGCGGGGGAGAATTTCTATGGCTCTCTTGACGTAAGAACAAAAAGTGAATATGAGACGAACAAAAGGCGTTCATGGAGTATCCTTATGTTTGCTTTTCTCGCCGATGCAGCCGAGCTTGTGTCTTTAAGTTGCTTGGTCGTCCTGATTGCAATCGTCGCGCGAGGTGTTGGCGCGGCCTGAAAAATTGTTGAGAGCCGCCATTGGTGCGCGCGGACCGGAGCGCGTCCAATTAGACTGTAATCTGGCGGGCTCGAATAGGGCCGACATTATAAGGCCGGAGGCGAATTTTGGACCTTTCTTTCGCCGACGGCGCTAGCGGCCTGGGCCAGCCGGAAATTGCGATCCCAGCTCCGGGATTTGCGGCCATCGCCGCGACCGTCGGCTTTGTGCATCTTCACGTCCATAGTGCCTTCTCCCTCCGCGAAGGGGCGCTTTCAATCGCCAAACTGGCCAAGCTGGCTGTCGCCGACAATATGCCGGCGCTGGCGATCACCGACAGCAACAATCTTTTTGGCGCGCTGGAATTTTCGGAAAAGCTCGCCAAGGAAGGCGTCCAGCCGATTATCGGCATCGAACTGACTCTGGATTTCGGCGATGGCGCCCGGCTCGCGTCCCGCGGGGGCGAAACCGCCGCCGGGCGCGCCGAAATTGTGCTCCTGGCGCAGGACGAAACGGGCTACCGCAATCTGATGCATCTCGCCTCGCAGGCGTGGTTACTTCCCGAGCCCAGCGATCTGCCGCATTTGCCTGTGGCGATGCTTGCAGCACGGACGACGGGGCTGCTCGCCTTGACGGGCGGCCCTGATGGCGCCCTCGACCGCTGCTTCGCGTTTGGGCGTCCCGAAGCCGCCGAACATCGGCTCGATGTTCTGCAGGCGTGTTTTGGCGGCCGGCTTTACGTCGAATTGCAGCGCCACGGTTTGGGGCCCGAGCGCGAGGTCGAGCCGCAGCTTATCGATCTGGCCTACCGTCATTCTTTGCCGCTCATCGCGAGTAACGAGCCGTATTTTGCCGGCGTCGGCGATTACGAGGCGCATGACGCGCTCCTGTGTATTGCCGAAGGCACCGTGATCGGCGCGCCGGAGCGCCGGCAGCTTTCGCCTGAGCATCGTTTCAAAACGCGGGCGGAAATGGCTCTGGCCTTTGCCGATCTGCCGGAAGCTTTAACGAACAGCGTCGAGGCCGCGCTGCGCTGCGCCTATCGTCCACTGACCCGAAAGCCGATCCTGCCGCGCTTTTCCAACGCGGCGGGCGACGGCGAAGACGAAGCCGCGGAACTCGTTCATCAGGCAGAGGCTGGGTTGGTCGCACGCCTCGCCAAACATGGAACGACACCCGGCCTCAACGAGGCGGATTATCGCGCACGCCTCGCTTTCGAGCTCGATGTCATCATCAAGATGCGGTTTCCGGGCTATTTCCTGATCGTTGCGGACTTCATCAAATACGCCAAACAGAAAGGCATTCCAGTCGGGCCGGGGCGTGGTTCCGGCGCTGGCTCGCTCGTCGCTTACGCCCTGACGATTACCGATCTTGACCCGTTACGCTTTGGTCTTCTGTTCGAGCGATTTCTCAATCCAGAACGCGTGTCGATGCCGGACTTCGACATCGATTTTTGTCAGGACCGGCGCGACGAAGTCATCCGCTACGTCCGCGATCGCTATGGTGCGGACCGGGTGGCGCAGATCATCACGTTCGGCTCGTTCCTGGCGCGCGGCGTCATGCGCAATGTCGGCCGGGTTCTGGAAATGCCGTTGGGCCAGGTGGATAAGCTCGCCAAGCTTGTGCCGCAAAACCCCGCCGCGCCGGTCAGTCTGAAACAGGCCATCGAATCCGAGCCGCGCTTGCGGGAAGCCGCGGAGGCCGAGCCGCGCGTCGCGCGGATGCTGAAAATCGCCGAAACGCTGGAAGGTCTTTACTCCAACGCCTCGACCCACGCCGCCGGCATCGTCATCGGCGACCGGCCGCTTGAAGAACTCGTGCCGCTCTATCGCGACCCCAAGTCCGATATGCCGGCGACACAATTCAACATGAAATGGGTCGAGCCGGCGGGGCTCGTGAAATTCGACTTTCTCGGCCTCAAGACACTCACCGTCCTCGACAAGACCGTGCGGTTGCTGGAGCAGCGCGGCATTGCCATCGACCTTGCCGAGATTCCGCTCGACGATTCCGCGACCTACGAAATGTTACGGCGCGGCGAGACGGTTGGCGTGTTCCAGGTTGAAAGCGCCGGCATGCGCAAGGCGCTCGTCGAGATGCGGGCCGACCGGTTCGAGGATCTGATTGCGCTTGTCGCGCTTTATCGGCCCGGTCCCATGGCCAATATCCCGACCTATTGCGCAGTGAAGCTCGGCGACGAACCGGCGAATTACATTCATCCGAAGATAGAGCCGGTCCTGAAGGAGACGTTCGGCGTCATCATCTATCAAGAGCAGGTGATGCAGATCGCACAGATTCTGTCAGGCTATTCGCTCGGCGAAGCCGATCTTCTGCGCCGCGCGATGGGCAAGAAGATCAAGGCGGAAATGGATGCACAGCGCAGCCGCTTCGTCGGCGGCGCCGTCGAGCGCGGTCTGGCCAAACAGCAAGCCAATGAAATCTTCGATCTCTTGGCGAAATTCGCGGATTACGGCTTCAACAAAAGCCATGCGGCGGCCTACGCGCTGCTCGCCTATCAGACCGCCTATTTCAAGGCCAATCATCCGGTCGAATTTCTTGCCGCGTCGATGACATTGGACAAAGGTTCGACCGACAAGCTGGCGGAATTCAGCAATGAGGCGCGCCGTATCGGCATCAAGATCGAGCCGCCGTCCGTCAATCGCTCCGGTGTCGATTTCGAAGTCGCGGCGAATGCAGGCGACAGCCTTTCGATCCTCTATGCGCTTTCAGCGATCAAAGGCGTCGGCGACGGCCAGGCCGGGGCTCTCGTTACGGCGCGCGGCACGCGGCCATTTGCTGATCTTGCCGATTTTGCCGAGCGGATTTCGGCGCGCGATCTCAATAAACGCATGTTGGAATGCCTTGTTGCAGCCGGCGCGTTCGATGCGCTCTTTGCCGACCGCGCGCGCGTTGCGGCCGCAATCGAGCCGATTTTGGCGCTGGCGCATCGTCGCGAGGATGAACGGGCGGCCGGTCAATCCGGTCTCTTCGATGCCGTCCGTGCCGATCCGCTGGCGGGCGTCAAGGCTGAAGGCTGGTCGCTGGCCGAGCGGTTGCGGCGCGAGTTCGAATCCGTCGGCTTCTTTCTATCCGGCCATCCTCTCGATGCTTACGACGCTGTGCTGGCGCGGCTGCGTGTGCGCCGCTGGAGCGATTTCGCCCGTGCTGTCAAACAGGGCGCTTCGGCGGACCGTCTCGCCGCTGTCGTGCTCGACCGGCAAGAGCGGCGCACGAAGTCCGGCAACAAGATGGGTATCGTGCAATTGTCGGATCAGTCCGGCCAATACGAAGCCATCCTGTTCCAGGAAGGGCTCAATCAATATCGCGAATTGCTGGAAAAAGGCGCCGCCGTTCTGGTCGCGCTGCAAGCCAATGTCGAGGGTGAGGACGTGCGGGCGCGCATCGTCTCCGTCGAACCTTTGGATCAGGCCGCCAGCCGTCACCAAAAGGGTCTGCGCATATTTCTGCGCGATATCGCGCCGCTGCCATCGATTGCGCGCGGCCTCACCGGCCGCGGCGATGGCGAAGTCTCGTTGATGCTTATGACCGATTCGGGTGAGATCGAAATGAAACTCCCCGGAAAATATCCGGCGAACGCGCAGGTGGCGGCGACCTTGAAGGCAATTCCCGGAATTCTCAATGTCGAGCATATCTAGCGTGGCGGCCGGTTGCCGCGGCGCGGACGTCCGGCTAGTTTGACGCGCACGTTTTCGGGGTGAATTACGGTGTTGAGTTCCGTCGCCGCGTTGATCTTCGGCTATTTCTGCGGTGCAATTTCATTCGGGCTTTTGCTGACCCGCGTTGCCGGCACCGCGGATTTGCGCAGCATCGGCTCCGGCAACATCGGCGCGACGAATGTGCTGCGCACGGGGCGCAAGGATCTCGCCGCGGCGACCCTGTTGCTCGATGCGCTGAAAGGGCTTGCCGCGGTCCTGATTGTCGGCGCTTTTGCGCCCGGTTTGCCGCCGCTCTTCGCCGCAGCCGGCGCCTTTCTTGGTCATATCTTCCCGGTCTGGCTCGGCTTTCGCGGCGGCAAAGGTGTCGCGACGTTTCTCGGCTGCCTTTTCGGGCTCGACTGGCATGTCGGCTTGGTTTTCATCGCCATATGGATTGGTGTCGCCGCTGCGACTCGCTATTCCTCGGCTGGTGCGCTTGCCGCGAGCGTTGCTGCCCCCATCGCTTTGTTGATCGATGGACACCGCGCTTTCGCAATCCTCTTCGCCTGTCTAACGTTGCTGCTCTGGTATATGCATCGCGCCAATATAGCGCGCCTTGCCGCGGGGACTGAATCCAAGATTGGCGGGTCGAAACCGGTTGGCGACAAGACATGAACGCCGGCGCGGCAGGCAACAAATTATCGGATGCGCAACGCTTCGATTGGTTGCGCCTGTGGCGCAGCGAAAATATCGGGCCGCGAACGTTCTGGGCGCTGCTTAATCGCTATGGCAGCGCCAGCGCGGCGCTTACGGCCCTGCCACGGCTGATGCCACGCGGGCGCCCAGCTAAGGTTGCCTCGGTCGAGGATATCGAGCGCGAGTTCGCCGCCGCCGCACGATCCGGCGCCCATTTCGTCGCGATGGGCGAGGCGGAATATTCGCCGCATCTTCGCAATATCGATGCGGCGCCGCCGCTTATCGCCGTGCGTGGAAATCTGCCCGTGTTTCAGCGGCCGGCCGTCGCCATCGTCGGCTCACGCAATGCCTCAGCCGCAGGTCTTGCCTTTGCCGAGCGGCTGACGCGCGGCTTGGCGGATGCCGGCTTTGTCATCGTCTCGGGTCTCGCGCGCGGCATCGACATTCGCGCGCACCAGATAAGCCGCGAGAGCGGTACAATCGCCGTTCTCGCCGGCGGAACTCGATCGAATCTATCCGGCCAATCACGCGCCCGCTCTCGAATCTTTGCTCGGCAATGGCGCGGCGGTCAGTGAAATGCCTTTTGGCTGGGAGGCGCGCGGACGCGATTTTCCACGCCGCAACCGGATCATATCCGGGCTCGCAAACGGTGTCGTCATTGTCGAGGCGGCGCACCGGTCGGGTTCACTCATTACGGCGCGTTTCGCGGCGGAGCAGGGGCGCGAGATATTCGCCGTGCCGGGCTCGCCGCTCGATCCGCGGGCTGCGGGGACGAACGATCTTATCCGAAATGGCGCAACGCTCTGCACCTCTGCGGATGATGTGGTTGAAGGCTTGGCACGGCAGATTGCCGATCCCGTGCGTCCGCATTTTCTGTCCGAGAATCCGGCCCGTCTTTTGGAGGACGAGCCATTGTGGGACGAACTCGATCTGCCTGATGTTACGCCGCCGCCGAATGGCTTTATTGACGATGCCGGTCCAGATCATCCTCAAACACATCGGGACGATAACGCGCAGGCGCGCTTGATCGCTCTGCTCGGTCCTGCGCCGGTGTCGATAGATGAATTGTCCCGGGTCGCGGATCTGCCGATGCGCGAAACGCGGGCGATTTTGCTGGAACTGGAATTGACAGGCCGCCTGACGCGCAGCGGCAGCGACTTCGTCAGTTTGGTGGCGCGTTAGATTTGTAAACCTGCGATTCCGCCTCGGCGCGTGCCATATCCAGGAAATAGTTGAGAGTGGTCAGCCGCGCGTCGCCAGCCATTTTTGCAAGTTCGGCCGACATGTTGGCGATATATTCCGCCACATGCGCGGCATGCTGAGGCGAGGCATCGTGAAGAATCGGCACGGGCGTCTTGCGTCCGTTGGATGCAGCCGATTTAAGCCGTCGCGTACGCGAAGGTTTTTGGCTGACCATACGGAACTCCGGGAATGTAGGCAGAAGCGATACACGCATAAGTTGTATAAGAATCGACTTCTGTCAACGCAGATTTGCAAGAATATCTGCACCTACTCCCGAGTAATGCCCGTGCCGACCTCTAACATAATCGTGATCAATCTTCGGCTTTATCAGCAAGCCCCGGACGAGACCTTGCCGTTCGGATTGCTCGCGCTGCCGCCCGACTCCGACGCGGCTTTCTCATTGCCGCCGTTCCGGTCGCTCGTGCCGCTCGCCTGGGTTGAGCATGGCTTGCCCTGACCCTGTTCCATCATGCTGGAACCAGCCGGTTGATTTGGCGACGTTGCCGGCTTCGAATGCGCGCTCGGGTTTGTGCTCGGCGCGCTGGTCTGCGCGAATGCGATACCCGGTGAGACAAGCGACAGAGCCGCTGCAATAACGAGATATTTCATGGTTGCTCCTCCTGTTTTATTTCCACCCATCAATCGTTGATGGGTTCAGGAGTTCCCGAACGGAAAAGGACGAGTTCCCGGGCAGAGAGCAGGATTGCTCGCGATGTTCAGGCGGAGCTTGTTCGTAGACGCTGCGGCATCGACCGGCTGCTTTTGTCGCGCTAGAGTTTCAGCGCCGTCGGAAGCGCCGCGCCTGCGCGCAGGAAACGTTCGGGATCGACGGGTTGGCCGTCGATGCGAACCTCATAATGCAGGTGCGGTCCGGTGGCGCGGCCGGTATCGCCAATATGACCGACAATCGAACCGGTCGAGACGGCCTCGCCTTGCGTCACGTCGATGCTTGACAGATGTGCATATCGGGTCGCGAGGCCGTTGCCGTTATCAACTTCGACGAGATTGCCGTAGCCGCCCATAACGCCGGCAAACGTCACGTGTCCCGGCGCCGTGGCGCGGACGGCATCACCATAGGCGCCGTGTAGATCAACACCTGTGTGCAAGGCAGGGCGTCCGAGGAAAGGATCGATGCGCGGCCCAAATGGCGATGTTACTTCAAGATCGCCAGGTAGCGGTGGGTTGAGCGGAATATGCGGCAGGATGGATTTGAGATCTTCGGCTGTCGCGAGCGCATTTTGCACTCGCGCCGCCTCACTGGCGAAACGCGAGCCATCGGTCATGACCGGCAACGGCACGAAAGGTCCGCCGACGCCTGATTCCGTCGAAAGTTTCGCCGTCCTGACATGGAAGCGGCTTGCCGATAGGCCGAGCGTCGCGAGCGTCGCGCGAACGTTATGGTTCAATTGCGCCGGCGCCGCCGCCAAGTCATCCAGTAAAGCCAGATCAACGGCGTCGGAATGGATGTAGCGCGCAGCAAGCGCTTGTGCCTGACTATCGGGGGAGAGCGCCGGGCTGCCGCCACCCGGCGACGCATCGCCTGTGCTGAAGGGCATGGGGACCGGATGGGGGTGGTCGCGCAGCCTTAGATCAAAATCTACCGGATGCGGCTTGCCGTCGTCCGCCGCCGGCGAAACGGCCGGCGCTTCGGCGGAAGGAGATGGCAGCGCGGATGTCGGCGCCGAATCGATACCGCCGGGTGCCGTATCGCCAGTTCCAGCGGGCAATTGCATCTGCTTCTCATGGTCGGCGAACACAGCAATCAGCGCCGTGCGGGTTTCGACCTGATCTTGCCGTTGCGAAAGGGCGACAAGCCGCGAAGCGAAGTCAGCGGCTGCCGTATCTGCGCGGCGTTGGGCATTGCCGACGTCGCGCCGCAGTGCGGCAATGCGGTCTTCATAGGCGTATTGCATGTCGGCTTGGTGCTGCATCAGCCGCGCAAGCACGTCGTCGTGGAAAATGAAATAACAGGTTGCACCGAGATAGATTACCGCCGCGATGGGCACCAGGACAAAGACCAGCAACGCGGCAAAGCGCGGAATCGCCAGGGTCCGCGCGTGCGCGTGATAGGCGAGGGTCAAAATAAGCCGGTTGCCGTGTGGCTTGTGGCCGACCTGACGGTGACGAGGGTGCATCAACAAGCCCAACCCGGAACGAGAATAGGCTTTGATTACACCGTGTTAAGGTTAATATTCCTTGAAATAGGTCAGGTTTTGGTAAGGGCTTGAGCGGCAGCCAGCACGGCGGCGGCGTGACCGGGGACTTTGACCTTGTGCCAGATATTGGCGATTTTGCCGTCTGGGGAGATCAGAAAGGTCGTCCGTTCGACGCCCATATATTTGCGTCCATAAAGGCTCTTCTCCGTCCAGACGCCGTAGGCTTCGAGCATGGCTTTGGATTCATCGGAGATCAGCTCGATATCAAGCTTGTGCTTGGTCTTGAACTTCGCGTGACTGGCGGCCGAATCAGGCGAAACGCCGGCAATGGCCGCGCCTGCGGTCGCGAAGGCGCCCTTCAGCCCATTGAAATCGATCGCTTCTTTAGTGCAGCCGGTCGTATCGTCCTTAGGGTAGAAATAGAGCACCAGGCTCTGGCCGGCGAAGGATTTCAGGCTTTTTATGCCGCCTGAATCGTCAGGAAGTTTGAAATTCGGGGCTTTGTCGCCGGGGGCAAGTTTCCCTCCCATCTCCGCCTTCCTTTCGTCTCATTAAACGGCAAACGCTTGAGCGGGCCGGGCCTTGTCGCGACCGTGTCGGTCTTCGACAAGCCATGCATATTCGAGTACGAATCGGCTTTCCAGTTCAGTCTATTGCCAGAGGGCCACCGCGGTTTGGTCGATCACAGCGACGATATTGGCGGCGGCGTGCGCCGGGCAGGGGAATTTCCCCCGACCGAGCGCGATATGCGGCCGCCGGCCCTGCTGCGCAGTCCGCTCCGGCCGCAATTCACGCTTCTCGTCTGGCTCACGCGGCGTCTCGTCGGTTCGGTCGCGGGCCTGGTGCTGATCGTCGTTCTCGCGGTTGGGTCATTCGTCATTTACGAGGCTAAGGGACCGATTGCCATCGGCGGCCTCGGCACTCGTATTGCCAATGCGCTGAATGCCAGGATCGGGCCGGACTACGCATTCAAACTTGGCACGGTTTCCGTCACAACGCATGGTCTCGGGCCGACCCTTTCGATCGACAATCTGACCTTGATAAGCCGAGGCGGCGCCACGATCATTACGGCGCCCCGCGCCGAAGTTTCCGTCGATCTCGTCTCGCTCCTCTATGGCAAGGTGGTGCCGAAGCGTCTCGAAGTCTTCGGCATCGAAGTGCGGCTTGTCCTTCTGCCGGACGGGTCCCTGGCTGTCTCGGCCGCCAATGGCACACAGCAGATGCTGCCGTTGTCTGGTTCGCTCGGGGCGGCGATGACACCGCCTGCGCCCGCAACCGCGCCAAGCGCTCCGGTTTTGCCGAGCGCGTCAGGCATAGCGCGCCAGCGCTCTCTCGCCATGAAGCGCATTGCTGCTGCCATGCGTCTTCTTATCGATGCCGCGACACGCCCGAACGGGCCGATTTCGGCAATTGATCGGCTCGCGGTTTCAGAGGGCCGTTTCGTCATCGTCGACAAGCTTAATAACGAGACGAAACATTACGACGGCTTGCAGCTCTCGCTCGAGAAGGCCGGCGGCGGCACCAATTTCGATCTCTCTGCGCAAGGGCCGAACGGGCCCTGGTCGATTTCGGCGCGCGCCGCGGGACGGCCGAATTCGGATCGCAGACTCGATTTCGATTTCAAGAACATCACAATCGACGAAATCTCCCTTGTCAGCGGTGCGCGCGACATCGGCGCGGATTTCGATATGCCGTTGTCAAGCCACTTGACCGTGGCGCTCGACGCCAAAGGCCAACTGACCGACGTTGATGGCAAGGTCCACTTCGATCCCGGTTACCTGCGCTTCGATGATCCCAACGACGAGCCGAGGTTGATCGACGCGATTGATGCGGCGTTTCACTGGGACGGCGCGGAACGCAAGATCGTCATCGACGGCGCACGTGTGAAAACCGGGGACACGGATCTGGCGATGCACGGCGCGATTACGCCGCCAGTGCGCGAAGGAGATGCGTGGTTCATCAATTTCGCCAATTCGCAGCGCGGCGTCTACGGCATCGAACGTCCTGGCGAGGACAAGATCTATTTCGATCACATCAGCTTCCAGGGCCGCCTCGCGCTCGAAGACAAGATTTTCAACATCGATCGCTTTGCCTTCAACGGACCTAACAACGGCTTCGCCATGGCCGGTGTGGTCGATTGGAAGAATGGCGCGCATATGAGCCTCGGCGCTTCGCTCTCGCCGACACCAGCGACTGTCGTTATGCGGCTTTGGCCGTCATTCATCGCAGCAGACATTCGCTCCTGGTTCCTCGCGCATGTCGAGGGCGGTACGATCGAACATGGCACGCTCCGCATCAATTACGATGGCGCGATGATTGATCACATGCGCCATCAATATCCGCCGCCGGATCCCTCCTTGGCGATCGATTTCACGGTTTCAAACGGCAAGCTGACTTTCCTCAAAGGCGTGCCTCCGCTCGAGAACATCGAGGGCGCGGCCCATATCACGGGCCGCACGTCGACATTCACCGCGACGACCGGCACCATGCAGGTGGGCTCGACCGGAACGCTCGCGCTCTCAAACGGCAGTTTCCATATCCAGCACGCGGAACTCAGGCCCACGCCGGCACAGTTTTCGGGCCGTGTCGCCGGCAATATCGAAGCCGTTGGCGCACTACTGAATTTCGACGCTTTAAAACCCTTCGTCTCTCTGCCCGTCGATCCGGGGCGCCTCAAAGGCAATATCGACGGCACACTTGGGATTGATCTCAAGCTTGGGCCAGGATCAGACCCGAAAAAGGACTTTAAGCTCAATGTCGATGCGGCGGCGACGCAATTTGCCGCCGAAAAGCTGTTGGGCGATCAGGATCTCAGCGACGCCACACTGAGGATCACCGTGAACGACGCCGGTCTGCACGCATGGGGCAAAGGTCATTGCCTCGGCGGCACGGCCGATATCGACGTCACGCGTCCGGTCGGCGCGACCATTGGCAAGGCTGTCGTCTCGATGTCTATGGACGATGCAGCACGCGCTAAACAGGGGCTCGCGGTGCTGCCGGGCCTTTCCGGGCCGGTCGGCATGCACATCACCTCGCCGCTTGGCGCGTCGGGGCCGCTCACGGCGCAGATCGATGTCGATCTTGCGCGCGCGGAAATTGATGGCCTCGGAATTACCAAGGCGGCCGGCCGCCCCGGCAAGGCAAGCTTCGATCTCACGGTCGGGGATGATCACACGATGACGCTTGACCCGTTCGTCGTCGACGCGGGCGGGGCGTTGATCAAGGGTGCCGTCAAGATCGGCGCGCCCGGCGATCCAGCGCAATTTGCAGCGCACCTGACACAGGTCCGGCTCTCGCCCGGCGACGATGCCCACGTCGATCTTTCGAAATCCGGCGACACCGTGAATGTCGCCATCCACGCCGGGTCTTTTGACGGGCGGCCATATCTGAAGACGCTCACGTTGTCGCATGCCGCCGAAATGGGCGGCGCTGAAACCGCGCCGCATAAGACGAAGCCGCGGGCAGCGGCGCATGTGCTCGCGAAGACCGCGTCCGATCTCAACATCGATATCGCGATGAAGGCGGAAAAGCTTATCGGCTTTAATGACGTCGCGATGACCAATGTCGACTTGCATCTCGTCAAGGACAGCGAGACGCTCAAGCAATTTTCTCTCGTCGGACGCCTCGGCCGCCACACGACGATTGTCGGTCATCTCGACCACGCCGGTACGCCGTCGCCGCAGCTCGATCTGACGACGGATAACGCCGGGGGACTGCTCGCGTTTGTCGATCTCTACAAACACATGAAAGGCGGCGCGCTCAACGTTGCGATGCGACTGGGCCATGACGCGATGGCCGGCTCGTTCGTCGTCGACAATTTTGTGCTCGCTGACGAACCGGCTTTACGCCGCCTCGTCGCTGAGGGTGTGCCACATAACAGCGCGCAAAGCGGCCAGCCGCAGTTCGATCCGGACGCCGTGCCGTTCCGCCGATTGCAGGTGAACTTCCAGCGCGCTGAAAGCCGCCTCGATATCAGCGACGGTGTGATCTACGGCCCGCAAATCGGCGTCACCGCCAATGGCTGGCTCGATTTCGCTGCGGGCCGCGTCGATCTGCAAGGCACATTCGTGCCGGCATATGACGTGAACAATTTCTTCACGCAGATTCCGTTGTTCGGTCTTCTCGCCGGTGGCGCGCACGAGGGTCTTTTCGCGGTCAATTACCACATCACCGGATCGCCACATCAGCCGACGCTGAACATCAATCCGTTTTCGGTTGCGCCAGGAATTCTGCGCAAGATTTTCGGATCGATCGATTTGAGCAATCCGGACTATTCTACCGAGCCGACGCCTGGGACGACGCCGCCAATGCCGGGCGAAGAAGAAGGGCGGTAGCGCAGAGCGGCGCGGTTACGCGTCCGGCTTCAACAATACATGCTTCTTCTTGCCGAGCGACAGCTTGATGGCGCCGTCGATGAGATCGCCAGAATTGAGCGTCGCGCGCTCGTCGGTCACGGTCGCATCGTTGATTTTAAGACCGCCACCTTTGACTTGCCGCCGTGCCTCGCCAGTCGAGGCGACGAGCCCCGCTTTGACGAAGGCCGACAGCACGCCGATGCCCGAGTTCGAGTTCTTGCGGGCGTGACATAGATGCTCGGCAGACTGGCGGCGGCAAGACCGTCCTCGAAGGTCTGGCGCGCCGTTTCGGCGGCCTGTTCCGCCGCTGCGCGGCCATGCACCATCGCCGTCGCTTCCGTCGCGAGAATTTTCTTCGCTTCATTGATCTCGGCATCGCGCAGCGCGGCGAGGCGCTCGATTTCGCTGAGCGGCAATTCGGTGAACAGCTTCAGGAAGCGCGCAATGTCGCCATCCTCGCAATTGCGCCAATATTGCCAATAGTCGTAGACCGACAGCATATTCGCATCGAGCCATATTGCGCCCTGCGCCGTCTTGCCCATCTTGGCGCCGGAGGCTGTGGCGAGCAGCGGCGAGGTCAGCGCGTAAAGCTGCGGCGTGCCGAGCCTTCGGCCAAGGTCGATACCGGTGATAATATTGCCCCACTGGTCGGAGCCGCCCATCTGCAGCGTGACGTTGTGGCGACGATTCAATTCGACGAAGTCGTAGGCCTGCAGGCACATGTAATTGAATTCGAGGAACGAGAGTTCGTGCTCGCGATCGAGCCGCAACTTGACCGAATCCATCGCCAGCATGCGGTTGACGGAAAAGTGGCGCCCAACGTCGCGGAGAAAATCGATGTAGTTGAGGCCGAGCAGCCAATCGGCATTGTCGGCCATGATGGCATCGTGCTTCGCAGCGCCGAATGTCAGAAACTTGGAAAAGACCTGCTTGATACCGGCCTTGTTGGCTTCGATGGTCTCTTCGGTCAGAAGTTTGCGGCTCTCATCCTTGCCGGAGGGGTCGCCGACACGCGTCGTGCCGCCGCCCATCAGCGCGATCGGTTTGCCCCCGGTCTTTTGCAGCCAGCGCAGCATCATGATCTGCACGAGCGAGCCGACATGTAGCGAGGCCGCCGTGCAATCGAAACCGATATAGGCGACGAGGTCGCCGCTTTTTGCCTTTTCATCGAGGCCGGCTAGGTCGGAGCACTGATGCAGAAAGCCGCGCTCGGACAGAACGGCTAGAAAATCGGATGTCGGACGAAAAGCTTCGGACACGGAACCCTGCGCAATTGAGAAAGCGCGCGGACCCTAATCCGCGCGGCCACCGGGTCAAGAGCGTTGCGCTAGCCGAAGACCCGCTTCAACATGGCGGCACTCGTGGCCTCGGCGATCTCACGCAAATAATGGTTCGAGGCTTCGAGGCCGGTGCCGCCGTGATCGAACTCCGACTGAAGGCCGTCGCGCAGCCCCCAGGCGGCGGGCAAGAGCGCAAATCCTTCCGTTTCGATCTTCTGCTGCGCCTGCGCAATCTGGCGGTCGGAGCGACCGGTTTTAGACAGGATCAGCGCGATCTTGCCGTCGGCGCCCTGGCGCGCGAGACGGCGGGCGAGCCCCAGGGTTGGACGCAGATCATCCTCCGACGTGCCCGTCGGCAGGAAGACGACAGAGCTTTCCTCCGCGACCTCCTTCGTCAGGTCGTCGGCGAGGCCGCGGGTGTCGGCGACGATGAGCTCGAAATTCTCTTCGGTCTTTCGCAGTTTCTTCAGGCTCTTGAAGGAGCGGACATCAAGCTCGGGCTCGACATTGCGGCGCATGCGCGTGGCGTTCCATTCGACGCAGGTCAATTGCTCGAGGTCGAAATCGGCAAGCAATACCTTTTGCCCGGCGCGCGCCGCCGCAACGCTGAGAAGCCGCGCCAAGCTGCTTTTGCCGACGCC
This sequence comes from uncultured Pseudomonadota bacterium, assembly GCA_963782195.1. Classification (GTDB taxonomy): domain Bacteria; phylum Pseudomonadota; class Alphaproteobacteria; order Rhizobiales; family Beijerinckiaceae; genus Methylovirgula. The sequence continues at coordinate 319,635 of CAWAIN010000002.1, forward strand.
GCCCTTCTGACCGACGAAGGAAACGAGGCTGAGTTCTTTCTTCATTTGCCGGATACTGAGGAATCGCCGGGCCAGTGCAAGTATTTTGAGGATTACGTCGTAGCAATCGCTTTTTTTACGGTGGATTGTCATAATGATAGGTCGCATGCACACCGTTGGGGAGAACAGGATGATCCGCGCCCTTGGCCTGATGAGCGGCACATCGCTCGACGGGATCGATGTCGCCGTGATCGAAACCGATGGGGCCGCGGACGTGATGCCGGGACCGGCCCGTTCCTTTGCCTATAGCGATGACGATCGCACGCTCCTGCGGGCAGCATTGGCGGCCGCGGAGGACCTGCCGGCCGACCCCGACGCGCGTGGAGCGCGGCCCGGCGTTCTGAAAGAGGCTGAGGCACGCGTCACCAAACGTCACGCCGAAGCGGTACGCGACTTTCTTGCGGCGGAGATGATCGATCCGGCCTCGATCGGTGTCATCGGTTTTCACGGCCAGACCGTCATTCACCGTCCGGACGAGCGTTTCACCGTGCAGATAGGCGACGGCGCTGCGTTGGCGCGCGAGACCGGCCGCCCCGTGGCCTTCGATTTTCGCGCCGCCGATGTCGCCGCCGGAGGGCAGGGCGCACCGCTCGTGCCAATCTATCATAGTGCACTTGTCAAAGCGGCGGGGTTCGACGAGGCGGTCGTTGTCGTCAACGTCGGCGGCGTCGCCAATCTCACCTATGTCGATGACGGGCCGCCCATCGCTTTCGACACCGGGCCAGGCAACGCGATGATCGACGACATGATGTTTTCGCGCGCTGGCGAGAAGATGGACATCGGCGGGACGACGGCGGCCGAGGGCAAGATCGATTTCACCGCCTTGGCCGAATTGCTGGCTCATCCGTATTTCGCGCTGCCACCGCCGAAGTCGCTCGACCGCAACGCCTTCTCAAGCAGCCGCGTCGCGAATTTGCCTTTGCCGGATGCGATCGCGACGCTGACGGCGCTGACGGCGCATAGCATTGCGCGTAGCATCGACCTGCTGCCGAAAGAGCCCAAGCTTGTGGTACTCAGTGGCGGCGGCGTTCATAATCTCACGCTGCGCTGGCACCTGATGCAACTTCTGCCCTGCGGCCTTGTCCTCGCTGACAGGCTCGGCTGGTCGGCCGATGCGATGGAGGCCCAGGCCTTTGCCTATCTTGCCGTGCGTCGGCTGAAGAACCTGCCGATTACCTTTCCGACCACCACTGGTGTGGCGCAGCCGCTCGAAGGTGGCCGTCTGCTCATGGCGTAACGTTCGCGCGAGGCACGCTGTCACTGCCACACAAATAATACGATCCGCGCCCACATTTGCTTCGGCCATATCCGGCCGCGATCTGATGTGAGGGACTGCCATGCCACGCCTGACGCCCATCCCGCCTGCCGAACTCAGCGCCGAGCAACGCCCGCTCTATGACGATATGAAGGAAGGTATTCAGAAAAATTTTAAGGGCTTCACGGCCATTCGTGAGGATGGCGCGCTCATCGGACCGTGGACGGCGTGGCTTGCCGAGCCGGGATTCGGCAAGGCAAGCTGGGACCTCGTCCGCGCCTTGGCCGACAAACCTGTGCTGCCGCGCAATGTTCGCGAGATCGCCATTCTCGTCACCGGCGCGCATTTCAAGTCCGCTTATGAACTCTACGCGCATGTGCTCGTCGGCGAGATGCGCGGCCTCTCGGACGAGAAAATCTCGACGATCGTCGCCGGGCAGCGTCCGGTCGATCTAACGCGGGAAGAAGCGGTCGCTTATGATTTCGCCAGTGCGCTCGTCAACGGCGGTACATTGCCGGAACTGACCTACCGGACAGCGCAGCAAATCTTCACGCCGCATGGTGCTGCGGAGCTTTCGTATCTCGTCGGCCTCTATGCGCTCGTCTCGATCACGCTCAACACGTTCGATATTCCCGTGCCGGAGGTTTGATCTGCGCCTAGATTAACGGGCGCGGCGGATTTTGGACTTCGTCCACGCGAGCCAATTTCTTCAAAGACTCTTCATTGACGATGCGGAGGGCTCGGTCGTCGAGTTCGATCGAACCCTCTTTCCGCAGCTTCTGCAGAGTTTTGTTGGTATGGACGACCGAGAGGCCGAGCGTGTCGGCGAGGTGGCTCTGCCGCATGGGCATGATGAGCCGGTTGCGTTTCGTCATCCCCAGCTCGCGTGCCTTATCGAAAAGATACCATAGGAGATAGGCGACGCGCTCGATCGCGCTTCGGCGGCCGAGCGATAGAATCTGTTCGTCGAGCGAGCGCTCCTGGCTCGCTGCAAGCCATGTCATGTTGTAGGCGAGCTGCGTGTCGGCGGCGAAAAATTCCCAAAGTTTGTCGCGCGGGAAAACACAGAGGACCGTATCCGTCAGGGCCTCGATTCCATGACCCATGATTTCCGACATCGCGGCCTGGAGGCCGAGAAAATCTCCCGGCAACGCATAATTGATGATTTGCCGGCGCCCGTCTTCCATTGTCTTGTAGCGAAAGGCCCAGCCCGACAGGACTGTAAAAAGATGGCTCGCGCGGGCTTGTTCAAGTAGAATAGAGGCGCCGGGCGCCACGGTCAGTTCGCCGATTTTGAATGTCTGCACCACGCTGACGTCGATGAGCTGCCCACCGAAAACGGGCAGCGGGCGCAGAGGGCAATTCGCGCACGCCGTTGTCATCGCAGTTTGGCTCAGGCCGCCGCTCGTCATTAGTCGCTCGTTCTCAAGGCTATCCGCGCCCGATCGGCCCGGTGCATCCTGGCCATTTATACAAGGCGACGAAATTGGGCCGTGCGCAAGCCTTTCCACGGAAGCCTTTCTCGCACAGGGCCTTATGTCAAAGTTAAATGACCGGTTCGCATGCGCAGGTCTAAGCGCCAGCCAAGCGGGAGCGGGACTCAGATGCCAGTTTTGGATCTTCTTGTTGGTGCGGATCAGAAGGGTAACGGCGGCGTCCGTAGTTATCTGGCTGCCCTAGGGGCCGTCGCTGTTGCCTTGTGCCTCCAGTATATGTCTTGGCCGGCGCTGCATCCTTTCCCGTTACTGTTCTACTTCCCGGCGGTTTGTCTTGCCGCGCTCTATGGCGGCGCGGGGTCTGGGGCCGTCGCGGCGGTGCTTTCAGGCTTGTGCATCTTCCATTTCGCATGGCCGGGCGTTCAAGGCGCGCGCAATTGGGCGGTCGCAGGGCCGTTTGCCGCTTATGCATTGGTTGCCGCAGCCTGCATCCTCGCGCTCGATGCCGTCCGCAATTCGATCTTCGATTTGCAGCGGCAAAATGATGAGGCGTCAGCGCAATTGCGCGAAGCGGATGACCGGCTGAGGGCTTTACGCCATCAGATGACCAACAACATGCAGGCCGTGGCCAGCCTTCTCACGTTGCAGAAGATGAAGTTGAGGTCACATCCGTGGGCGGCGGCGAGCCTGCTCGATGACGCGCGTCAACGAGTCGTCGACATGAGTCGCATCACCCGTCGCCTCAGCGAACGCACCGCCGCCGCGATAAGCTTCACGCAATATCTGCAATTGCTATGTGCCGATTTGCAAGCCGAAGCCGCGGCCTCGTCGCACGAGGTCGTCGGCACGGTTTCAGACGATGTCGATATTACCGAGCCGGAAAAATTGATGGCCTTATCGGTCTTGATCGGTGAGGCGGTCAGCAATGCTCTGAAACATGCGTTTCGCGAGCACCAAGGCGGCGCTGTTCACGTCGCGATGAAACGGATCGCAGCCAAGCAGTGCCAGTTGATTGTTCAAGACAATGGCCGTGGGTTGCCGCAAGGCATCGATCCCACGACGGCAAAGACGGGTGGCTTTCTTGTCATGCAGGCCATGGCGGTGCAACTGGGCGGCAGGCTCGAAAACCTGCCATCGCCGCAGGGCACCGCCTTAATTGTAGTTTTCGAAATCTAAGCTTTGGATCGCATCGGATTATCCGAAAACCGCTTTGCACCTTTCGGTCCGATGCTCTAGCTCGGCCGGTCGCCGGGCTCCGCCCGGGTCGGCGTCGGCAATTTCGGCGGATTGCCGAGGCGGCGGTCGAGATAGATCGAAACTTCCTCGATCAGCGGCTCGACGCAATTTTCGAAGAAATGATTGGCGCCGGGGATGACCGCGTGTTCGATCGTGATGCCGCGCTGAGTTTTCAGCTTCTCGATGAGGCCGGTGACCTCCTTGAGCGGCGCGACGCGATCCTGATCGCCGTGGACGAACAGGCCCGAGGATGGGCAGGGCGCGAGGAAGGAAAAATCGAACCGGTTCGCCGGCGGCGCGACCGAGATAAAACCCTCGACTTCCGGGCGGCGCATCAGAAGCTGCATGCCGATCCAGGCGCCGAAGGAGACACCGGCAATCCAGCAGGCGCGCGCATCGGGATTGATCGTCTGCGCCCAATCGAGCGCTGCCGCCGCGTCGGAAAGCTCGCCCTGACCGTGATCGAAAGCGCCCTGGCTTCGTCCAACGCCGCGGAAGTTGAATCGCAGCACCGAAAAGCCGCGCTCCGCGAAGGCGTAATAGAGATTATAGACGATCTGGTTGTTCATCGTCCCGCCGAATTGCGGGTGGGGATGCAGAATGATCGCGATGGGCGCGCCGCGCTGCGTCGAAGGATGAAAACGTCCCTCAAGACGACCGGCGGGGCCATTGAAAATAACCTCGGGCATTCCGTCTCCTAAAGTTTCTGGCGGACTCGGCCCAGCTGCGGCAACTCGCCTGCATATCTGAGCTTTTCCGTGGGTTTGCTTGACGAACGAGCCACCGACCACATAATCTGGAGTTAGAACTGTTCTAACCGTTTCGGCACCTTGCAGCGCCAGCACATCGGCTTGTCGGCAAATCAGGGGCTTCATCTACACGGCCAGCAGTGCGAATTGCAATTATTTTGGCTTGGCGGTGAGCTTTTTTGATTCGCCCAGCCTGAGAAGGAATGAATGCCGCTGCGACGCGCCTATCTCGACCATAACGCTACGACGGCGCTGCGCCCGGCGGCGCGCGAGGCGATGCTGGCCGCCTTGACGCAGACGGGCAATGCCTCCTCAGTCCATCGCGAAGGCCGTACGGTCCGTGCGAGGCTGGAAGCGGCGCGCGAGACCGTCGCTCATTTCGTCAAAACGCAGCCAAAGAACGTCTATTTCACCTCCGGCGCGACTGAGGCGGCAAATCTGGTCCTGACGCCAGAGCTTGAGCTTGACGGCAACAAGATGCCGTTCGACGTGCTTTTGATCTCGGCGGGCGAGCACGCCTGCGTCCTTCAGGGGCATCGTTTCCCGGCGGCGAAAGTCGAAAAACTGCCGCTGACACCGGACGGTGTAGTTGATCTTGGCGCTCTCGACGCAGCCTTGGCGCGCCATGCCGGCGCCCGGGTGCTGCTGGCCTTGCAGGCTGCGAATAACGAGACGGGCGTGCTACAGCCGGTTACTGCAGCGGCCGCTCGGGTTCATGCGTCTGGGGGGGCCCTCGTCTGCGACGCCGTTCAAGCCGCGGGCAAGTCTGCCTGTGACTTCACCGCGCTGGGTGCCGACGTTCTGATGCTGTCCGCCCACAAAATCGGCGGTCCGCAGGGGGTAGGCGCCCTTTGTTTTGCAAGGGATCGTCATCATATTGGTTCTATAATCGTTCGCGGCGGTGGCCAGGAGCGCGGATTGCGCGCCGGCACGGAGAATATCGCGGCGATTGCGGGTTTTGCCGCCGCTGTTGAGGCTGTGAGCGAAGCCGGGTCGCTGGAGATGAAGCGGCTGGCGGCGTTGCGTGACCGGTTGGAGCGTGATGTTCTGGCGATCGCGCCGGGCGCAGTGTTTTTCGGGGCGGCCGCGCAAAGGTTGCCGAACACGAGTAATTTTGCGGTGCCGGGTCTGAGCGCCGAGATTTTGCTGATGGCGCTCGATCTGGAAGGCGTGGCGGTCTCGTCCGGGTCCGCCTGTTCTTCGGGTAAGGTCAAGCGCTCACATGTGCTTGAGGCGATGAATGTGCCATCCGCGCTGGCGGATGGGGCGATCCGGGTGAGCTTCGGCTGGAGTTCCGAGGAGGACGATGTGGATATATTTCGCACCGCTTTCAGCAAGGCGGTCGAAACGGTCCGGTCAAAGCGGGTGAAGCCCGCCGCATAGAGATTGAAGTCTGAACCAGCGGTCCTTGAAACCGCCGGGTGAGGAGAGAAGAATGGCTGCGGTGCAGGAAACGATCGATCGTGTCAAATCGATCGACGTGAGCGAATATAAGTATGGCTTCTTTTCCGACATTGAATCGGACAAGGCGCCGAAGGGACTGAGCGAAGATATCGTCCGCTTCATTTCGGCGAAGAAGAACGAGCCGGAATGGTTGACCGAATGGCGGCTCGAAGCCTATCGCCGCTGGCTGACGATGCAGGAGCCGCGCTGGGCGCGTGTCGCCTATCGAGCCGATCCATTATCAGGATCTCTATTATTATGCCGCGCCGAAGACGGCGTCGGGGCCGAAGTCGCTCGACGAGGTCGATCCGGAACTCCTGAAGATTTATGAGAAGCTCGGCATTCCGCTGAACGAGCGGGCGATCCTTGCCGGCGTCGAAGGTGCTGGCGAAGCGTCGAGCCGCGTCGCCGTCGATGCGGTGTTTGATTCCGTCTCAGTCGTCACGACGTTCAAGGAAGAACTCGCCAAGGCCGGCGTCATCTTCTGCTCGATCTCGGAAGCGGTGCAGACGCATCCCGAACTCGTGCGCAAATATCTCGGCTCTGTCGTGCCGCCGACCGACAATTTTTTCGCGACGCTGAACTCGGCGGTCTATTCGGATGGTTCGTTCGTTTACATCCCGCCGGGTGTGCGTTGCCCGATGGAACTCTCGACCTATTTCCGCATCAACGAGAAGAATACCGGCCAGTTCGAGCGCACGCTGATCATTGCCGACAAGGGCGCCTACGTCTCCTATCTCGAAGGCTGCACGGCGCCCAAGCGCGACGAAAACCAGCTTCACGCCGCAGTCGTCGAACTCATCGCGCTCGAAGATGCCGAAATTAAATATTCGACCGTGCAGAACTGGTATCCGGGCGATTCCGCCGGCAAGGGCGGCATCTATAATTTCGTCACCAAGCGCGGCGATTGCCGCGGGGCGAATTCGAAGATTTCCTGGACGCAGGTCGAAACCGGCTCGGCGATCACCTGGAAATATCCGTCGTGCATCCTGCGCGGCGATAATTCGCGTGGCGAGTTCTATTCGATCGCGATTTCGAACGGCTATCAGCAGGTCGATTCCGGCACCAAGATGATCCATCTCGGCAAGAACACGACGAGCCGGATCATCTCGAAGGGTATCGCTGCGGGCAAGTCGCAGAATACCTATCGCGGCCAGGTCTCCGCCCATCGCAAGGCGACGGGCGCGCGCAATTTTACCAATTGCGACTCGCTCCTCATCGGCAACGATTGCGGCGCGCATACCGTGCCTTACATCGAGGCGCACAATCGCACGGCGCAGTTCGAACATGAAGCGACGACCTCGAAAATCTCCGAGGATCAGCTCTTCTATTGTATGCAGCGCGGCTTGAGCGGCGAAGAGGCGACGGCGTTGATCGTCAACGGCTTCGTCCGCGACGTGTTGCAGCAATTGCCGATGGAATTCGCCGTCGAGGCCCAAAAGCTGATCGCGGTTTCTCTCGAAGGCAGCGTTGGCTAAGCCCGCGCCTTTGTTTCAAGGATTAAAGCGATGTTGGAAGTCAAAAATCTGAGCGTGTCGATTGGCGACCGCGAAATTCTGAAGGACTTCAATCTCACGGTCGCGAATGGCGAGGTCGCGGCGATCATGGGGCCGAACGGCTCCGGCAAATCGACACTGTCCTATGTCATCGCCGGCAAGCCCGATTATGAAGTCACGTCGGGCGAAGTGCTGCTCGATGGCGAGAACATTCTCGAACTGTCGCCGGACGAGCGTGCCGCCAAGGGCGTGTTTCTCGCCTTTCAATATCCGGTCGAGATTCCCGGCGTCACGACGATGACCTTCCTGAAGGCGACGCTGAACGCCATTCGCAGGCAGCGTGGTGAGCCGGAGCTGTCGATTCCGGATTTCATCAAGCGTGTGAACGCGGCTTCGGCGAAGCTGAATATCAAGCCCGATCTGTTGAAGCGCGCGGTGAATGTCGGCTTCTCGGGCGGCGAGAAGAAGCGCATGGATATTTTCCAGATGGCGTTTCTCGAGCCGCATTTCGCCATTCTCGACGAAACCGATTCCGGCCTCGACATCGATGCGTTGCGGATCGTCGCCGATGGCGTGAACGCTTTGCGCGCAAAGGATCGCAGCTTCCTCGTCATCACGCATTATCAGCGCCTGCTCGAATATATCGTGCCGGACAAAGTGCATGTGATGGCCGGCGGCCGGATCGTTCGCAGCGGCGGCAAGGAGCTGGCGCTCGAACTCGAAAAGAGTGGCTACAAGGATTACGAAGCGGAATTGGTGTGAGGCCATGAGCATTCAGGTCATCCCCACGGCGACTGCGGCCGAAAATGCATTGGCCGAGACCTTCGGTGTCGCCAAGGCGCTGCTACCGGGCAACAAAATCGTCGCTGAACGGCGCGCGCAGGCCTTTGAGGCTTTTGCCCGCGCGGGTCTGCCCAATCGCCATATCGAGGCGTGGCATTACACCGATCTGCGCAATCTGATGCGCAGGGCGCTGCCTTTGGTGGCGCCGCCGTCGTCCGCGGAAATCGCCAAGCTCGCGGCTGAGGCCTCGCGCCTGCCGTCGCCGAGTCTTGTTGCTGGTCGATGGCGTCTTTGCGCCAGAGCTTTCGACTCCATTGCCTGCGGGCGTGAGCGTGGTGTCGCTTGCGGCTGCTTTGGCGCAAGGCGATGCGACTCTGATCGATAGCCTCGCGGCCGCATGGGCCGAGGCCGACGATGCGATGGTCTCGCTCAATGCCGCTTTGATGCAGGACGGCCTTGTGATCGACGTGGCGCCCGGCGCGCAGGTCGAAGCGCCGCTTCACGTCGTCTATGCGACTGTCGCGACGGAGCTTGGCGCACGCTTCTCGCGCTCGCTCGTGCGCGTCGGTGCTGGCGCGACGTTCCGGCTCAATGAAATGAGCCTCGGGCAGGGTGGCCGTGTCGGTCAGACCAACAATGCGCTGATCTTTGAGGTCGGCGACGAGGCTGATGTTGCCCATAGCTTGTCACTGACCGGCACGGAGGCCGGCAGTCTGCGGCTGGAAACTTTCATGGTGAAGCTTGGCGCGAAAGCCAAATTCGACAGTTTCGCGCTGATTACTGGTTCGGGTCTTGTCCGCCGGCAGATTTACAAGCTCTTTGCGGGTGCCGATGCACAAGCGTCGCTGCGTGGTGTCTGCCTGCTGCGCGGGCGCGAACATGCCGATACGACCCTGTTCGTGCGCCATGTCGCGACGGGCTGCGAAGGGCGGCAGAACTTCCGCTATATCCTTGACGATGAAGCAACCGGCGTCTTCCAGGGCAAGATCGTGGTCGATCGCGTCGCCCAGAAGACAGACGGACGGATGCTCGCCAAGGCGCTGCTGCTCAGCGACGACGCGACGATGAACAGCCGGCCGGAACTTGAAATCTTCGCCGACGACGTGGCCTGCGGCCATGGCGCGACCATCGGCGGCCTGAGCGAGGATCAGCTTTTCTATCTGCAATCGCGCGGCTTGCCGCGCAAGGAAGCCGAAGCGTTGTTGCTCGAAGCCTTCGCGGCCGAACTCGTTGATGAGATCGGCGACGAAACGCTCGTCGCCGCTTATCGCGGTGAGGTGACGGAATGGCTCGCGGGGAGGGCGCAGGCATGAACGAACATGTGGCCGCCCCGCTCGATGTCGCCGCGATCCGCCGCGACTTCCCGGCGCTTGAGCTCAAGCCCTACGGCAAGACGCTCGTCTATCTCGACAATGCCGCCTCGGCGCAAAAGCCGAAGCAGGTTGTCGATCGCATGGTCCATGCGACCTATAACGAATATTCCAACGTCCATCGTGGCCTGCATTATCTCGCCAATGCCGCGACCGAGGCTTACGAAGCCGCGCGCGAGAGCGTGCGCAGCTTCCTCAATGCCGGTTCTATCGACGAGATCATCTTCACCAAGTCGGCGACCGAGGCGATCAATCTTGTCGCCTCGTCGTTCGGACAGCGGTTCATCGGCGAGGGCGACGAGATCGTCCTCTCCGTCGATGGAGCATCACGCCAATATCGTGCCTTGGCATTTCCTGCGCGAGCGCAAGGGCGCGGTGCTGAAATGGGTCGATGTCGATGACGACGGCAATTTCTCGCTCGACGCGTTCGAGAAAGCACTGACCGACAAGACCAAGATCGTCGCCATCACGCATCTTTCGAACGTGCTCGGCACGGTGACGCCGATCAAGGAGATCGTCGGGATCGCCCATGCGCGCGGCATTCCCGGTGCTCGTCGATGGCTCGCAGGGCGCTGTGCATCTCGATGTCGATGTGCGCGATCTCGATGTCGATTTCTACGCGATCACCGGCCATAAGCTCTATGGGCCGACCGGCGTCGGCGCGCTCTATGGCAAGGCGGAATGGCTGGAAAAGCTGCCGCCCTTCCTCGGCGGCGGCGAGATGATCAACGAGGTCACGCGCGGACAACGTGACCTATAACGAGCCGCCGCATCGTTTCGAGGCAGGCACGCCGCCAATCATCCAGGCGGTCGGTCTCGGCGCGGCGCTCGATTACATGCGCGACGTTGGCCGGGCGAAGATTCATGCGCACGAGAATGCGCTGAGCCATTACGCGCACGAGCGCATGTCGCGGCTCAATTCGGTGCGTATCTTCGGCCGCGCCAAAGACAAGGGCGCCATCCTTGCCTTCAATCTCAAGGGCGCGCATCCGCACGATGTCGCAACGATCATCGATCGCGAAGGCGTCGCGGTAAGGGCCGGGACGCATTGCGCGCAGCCGCTGCTGTCGCGTTTCGGCGTGACCTCGACATGCCGCGCCTCCTTCGCCATGTATAATACGTTCGAAGAAGTCGATAAATTCATCGAGGCTTTGCAAAAGGCGGAGGGTCTCTTTGCCTGAAGATGTGATCACAGAGATGCAGGCCCCGGCGGCAGAGTCCGTAGCGGTCGAGAATGCGTCGCCCAATGAGCCGCAATGGTTCTTCGCGCCCGGCATCGCGCCGGAGGAGCGTGCCCGTTTGACGGAAGAAGCGGTTGCGGCGATGAAGACGGTCTATGACCCGGAAATCCCGTGCGACATCTACGAGCTGGGGCTGATTTACGTCGTCCTCTTCGACGACAGCCGGAAGGCATTGATCGACATGACGCTCACGGCGCCGGGCTGCCCCGTCGCCGGCGAACTGATCCAGTCGGTCGAAAGTGCGGTTGGCACCGTCGGCGGCGTGTCTGGGGTCGAGGTCAATATGGTCTTCGATCCGCCGTGGGATCAAAGCCGTATGTCGACCCAGGCGCGGATCGCGCTCGACTTTTATTGATGCGAAAGGCTGCCGCCCCTATATTGGGGCTCTGAGGAGATCTTTGATGGCGAAAGCCAAGTTCCCGATCATGACTTTGACCGACGCGGCTGCGGACCGGGTCCGCACACTCATGGCCGGCCACGATGCCGTCGGCCTGCGCGTCGGCGTCAAAAACGGCGGCTGCGCCGGCATGTCCTACACGCTCGATTATGTCCGTGAGATCGGCCCCTATGACGAGGCGATCGAGGACAAGGGCGTCAAAGTCATCATCGACCCGAAGGCTTTGATGTTCCTCTTCGGCACGCAGATGGATTTCCAGGCCGACAAGCTTGGCTCGGGCTTCACCTTCAACAATCCGAACCAGACGGGCGCTTGCGGCTGCGGCGAATCGGTGGCTTTGACCCCGGCGAGCGAAGCGCAACTCGAAGAAGCGCGCCGCGCCAACGCTGGTTGAACGCGATAAACAAGTTTGGGATTGATTACTCGCCCGCTCCGCGTCATGCCCGGGCTTGTGCCGGGCATCCGCGCCGAGACATTCCAGCAATAATTGCGATAAAGTAACAGCGTCGCCGCGTCGGCTGGCCGGGACAAGCCCGGCCATGACGGCTGAAAGAAAGCTGCGGCTGATCTTACTCGGCTTCTTCGACGACTGCCGGCTTCAACTTCACCGGCCGCAGCAGGAAGCTTGGGACGTGATCGCCCATGCCGACGACGGGGCGATCGTCATGCCCATTGTCGCGATAATTGCGCTCAGGACGCGGGCCACGATCCGGCGCCTTCTGCGGATTGCCGTTGTTCCTCGGCGCGGCCTGGGCCTCGCGCGGCTTGTTGCCATGTTCGCGGGGCGCATGTTCGCGTGGGGCACGTTCCCGAGCGCTATGTTCGCGAGGTTGATGCTCGCGAGGTCCGCGTTCCCGTGGCGTGTGCTCGCGCGGTCCATGCGAACGTCCGCCGCTCGCATGGCGGGCGCCGCGACGTTGTGGTGTCGAGGCTTCGGCCTCGGCCTCGTCATCCGGGTTGAGCTTGTCGAATGTCGCGCCGTCCTGCCAATCGACCGAGCGGCCGATGACCTTTTCGATTTCGGCCAGATGCTTTTGATCGGCACGAGTGACGATCGAAATCGCGATACCGAGTTTGCCGGCGCGGCCGGTGCGGCCGATGCGGTGGACGTAATCCTCGGCATGGACGGGCACATCGAAATTGAAGACGTGACTCACATCCGGAATATCGAGGCCGCGCGCCGCGACGTCAGAGCAGACGATCAGATCGACATCGCCATTCTTGAAAGCTTCAAGCGAGGCCATGCGCGCGCGCTGGTCCATGTCGCCATGCAAGGCGCCGGCGCGGAAGCCATGCTTCTCCAGCGATTTATGCAGGATGGCGACATCACGCTTGCGATTGCAGAAGATGATCGCGTTCTTGAAATTATCCGCAGCGGAGCGAATGAGGCGCCGCAAGGTCTCGCGCTTGGCCGGGCCGGGCAGGGAGGCGACGAGCGTCTGGGCGATGGTGGCGGAGGTGGAAGAGTTCCGTGCAACTTCGATACGGACGGGATTGTGCAGGAAGGCCTCGGTGAGGCGGACGATTTCCGTCGGCATGGTCGCCGAGAAGAAGAGCGTCTGCCGGGTGAACGGTACCAGTTTGCAGATGCGCTCGATGTCGGGAATGAAGCCCATATCGAGCATCCGGTCCGCTTCGTCGATCACCAGGATTTCGATGCCGGTGAGCAGAAGTTTGCCGCGCTCGGCAAAATCGAGAAGCCGGCCGGGCGTCGCGATCAGCACGTCGGCGCCGCGCATGATCTTCGTTTCCTGATCGCCGAAAGAGACGCCGCCGATAAGGAGGGCAACATTGAGTTTATGGTTGATGCCGTAACGCCCGAAACTTTCTTCGACCTGAGCGGCGAGTTCGCGCGTCGGTTCGAGGATCAAGGTGCGCGGCATTCGCGCCCTGGCGCGGCCCTGTTCGAGGCGTGACAGCATCGGTAAAACGAATGCAGCGGTCTTGCCCGTGCCCGTCTGGGCTATTCCGAGGATATCTCGTCCGGCAAGCGCTTCGGGGATGGCCTGGGCCTGGATGGGTGTTGGGGTGGTGTAACCGGAAGCTTCTACCGCTTGCAGAACCTTCTCGCTGAGACCTAATTCTCTAAAAGTCATATTAATCCTGAAAATAGCCTCGACTGCTCAGCTTGTATTGTGATGTGAGCATCGCGCTAAAGCCCAAGGGCGCGTTCCGGCCCTCCGGAGGGACCGAGCGGCAAAATTTGGCGCCTGGGTAGAATGCGGAACCGCTCTTAAGAGCGAATCTGTCGGTCCTTGCCGCGCTCTTTAGCGCTGATATCGGCAGGATGCAAACGGATTGCAAGTCGGTACCGTCACGCAAATGGTCACAGATAACAAATCCATGAAATAAAGGATTAATTCGCGGCTAATTGGGCGACTGGCCGGCGGGGTGGGGCAAAAACCTTCATAAGCACGAAGATCGTCGCCAGCACCGCCACATAGACGATGAGCTGCAATTCGGTTGGCTGATCGGTGTAGCCGAGCAATGTATGGGCGACGCGGCCGACCCAGGAATCGTCCGCCAGAATCCACGACGTATCCCAAACCGTGCGGTCGAGCGCGGTGACGATATCCGCCTGATCGAGGAAGCCGACAGCCTGGGCCGCCATGCCCGCCGCAATGAACGAGATAAGCAGCGTCGTCACCCGGAAGAGGTGGCGCATCGGAATGGTGATCAGACCACGGAAGGTCAGATAGGCGACAAGCGCGCCGCCGATGAGCCCGAGCACGCCGCCGAAAAACACGTTCAACACGGTCGTGCCGCCCGAAACCAGCACGCCATACAGAAACAGCACGATTTCCGAACCCTCGCGCAGCACGGCGACGGCGACGACGATCGCTAGCGCAAGGAGAGACTTCGAGCCGCTGCTGACCTGCCGGCCGAAATCGCTCAGTTCCTGCGTCATCTCGCGCCCGTGCCGCGCCATCCAGACGTTGTGCCAGGTGAGCATGACGACGGCGATGCCGAGCACCGAAGCGTTAAGCACCTCCTGGCCGGTGCCAGCGAGCGCCTCGGCGATCAGGCCAGTGAACAAAGCGACGATGCCGGCGCCAGTGATGCCCGCGGCGACGCCACCGAAGACATAGCGCAGCCGGCCGGGCACCGTTTGGGTCACGGCCAGGACGACGCCGACGACAAGTCCGGCTTCAACGACTTCGCGAAAAACAATGATCAGAGCGGCGAACAAAGCGGACCTCTTGTGGCGAATTGAAGTTCGGCCGGCGCGGGAGATATTTGCAAGTCTTGAAGACTGGCTGAGCGTTGCGCCCTACTATACTTTTGGTCGTCATCCCTGCAAGGACGCGCGGTAGCATTTAGAACTCTTCAAAAGCGTCCTAGAATCAACGAGATTTACAAGAATTCGTGAGATCGGATTTGCGGCGTGATCACGCGCAAGTGCCCAGTCCGAGATGCTCAAAAGGCCCGGCTTGGATTTGCCTCAATGTCTCGTGTATAGCGCATCGATCCGGACCAAGATGATTTGGGGCCTTCGCACCATGCATTGCCTGCGGCGGGTGAGCCGATGAGCGCGCGGAAGCGCACCTGCCTTGCGATTATCCTCGCGGCGGGCAACGGGAAGCGGATGCACTCGGCGCGGCCGAAGGTGCTGCACGAGCTTGCTGGGCGCTCGTTGCTTGCGCATGTGCTTACGACTGTCGCGGCGGCTGGAGCGGAACGCGTTGCGCTCGTCGTCGGGCCGGGGCATGAGGCCGTGGTCAAAGAGGCCAAAAGTCTCGCGCCGGATATCGAGATTTTCGTGCAGTCGCCGGCACTCGGCACCGCGCATGCCGTGCTTGCGGCGAAAGCCGCCATTGCCGAGGGCTATAACGATGTTCTCGTCGCCTTCGCCGATACGCCGCTGGTGCGGCCGGAAACTTTCGCGCGCCTGCGTGAAGGTCTGACCGAACAGGGCCGCGCTGTTGCCGTACTGGGTTTCCGGGCGAGCAATCCGCGTGGCTATGGCCGCCTGATCTTGGAGAACGCGACGCTCGTCGCGATCCGCGAAGACCGTGATCTCAAAGCAGGCGAGGCCGAGATCGCCTTCTGCAACGCGGGGCTGATGGCGATCGCGGGCGCGACGGCTCTGTCGCTGCTCGAATCGATCGATCGCAGCAATTCGCAGGGCGAATATTATCTGACCGATATCGTCGCGGTGGCACGCCAACGCGGCCTCAGCGCCGTCGCTGTCGAAGCGCCGGAAGCCGAGGTGTTAGGCATCAACGACCGCCTGCAACTCGCTGCGGCCGAATTGGTCTTCCAGACGCGGCTCAAGGCGGCCGCAATGCAGGGCGGCGTCACCTTTCTCGATCCCTCGCGCGTCACGCTCTCCTACGACACGCAGTTCGGCAGCGACGTGCTGGTCGAACCTGACGTTTTCTTTGGACCGGGGGTCAAGGTCGCCGATGGCGTGACAATCCGAGCGTTCTCGCATCTGGTGGGCGCCGACATCGGGCCGAACAGCATCATCGGGCCTTTCGCACGGCTGCGGCCCGGCGCAAAACTTGCTGAGGATGTGCATGTCGGCAATTTCGTCGAGGTGAAGGCTTCGACCCTTGGCGCGGGCGTCAAGGCCAACCACCTCGCCTATATCGGCGATGCGACGATTGGCGCGAAGACGAATATCGGTGCCGGCGTCATTACTTGCAATTACGATGGTTTCGTCAAATTCCGCACGGAAGTCGGAGAGGGTGTCTTCGTCGGCGTCAATTCGGCGCTCGTGGCGCCGGTGAAAATCGGCGACGGGGCCTATATTGGGACGGGCTCGGTCATCACGCACGATGTGGCGCCGGATGCGCTGGCGTTGGCCCGTAGCCGACAGGTCGAGAAACCATCTTGGGCGAAAGATTTTCGCACCAAGCACCGGAAGACTTAGACTCCCCCGGGGGCGAGCCGGAAAGTTTGAAGCATGTGTGGAATTGTCGGTATTCTCGGACGCGGCCCTGTCGCCGGCGCCATCGTCGAAGCCTTGGGCCGGCTCGAATATCGCGGCTATGATTCCGCCGGGATCGCCACGCTCGAGGACGGCAAGCTGACGCGGCGCCGCGCGGCGGGAAAGCTCAAGAATCTCGAAGCGCTGCTCGCCAAGGAGCCGCTGCACGGCCATGCCGGCATCGGCCACACCCGCTGGGCGACGCACGGCAAACCGACGCCGGAAAACGCCCACCCGCATCGCAATGGCAAAGTCGCGGTTGTCCATAACGGCATCATCGAGAATTTCCGTGCTTTGCGCGAGGAATTGAGCGCGAAAGGCCATGCCTTCGAATCCGAGACGGATACGGAAGTCGTCGCGCATCTTGTCGGCGAGGCTCTGGCGCAAGGCCTTTCACCAGTCGAGGCTGTTGCCGAATGCCTGCCGCGGCTGAAAGGCGCGTTCGCGCTCGCGTTCCTGTTCGAGGGCGAAGATAATCTTCTCATTGGCGCGCGCGAGGGCGCGCCGCTTGCGGTCGGTTTCGGCACCGGAGAACGTGAAGGCGAAATCTATCTCGGCTCGGACGCGATTGCGCTCGCGGCGCTGACCGATCAGCTCGTCTATCTCGAAGAGGGCGATTACGCGGTGCTCACGCGTCAGGGCGCCAAATTTTTCGATGCCGCCAATCTGCCCGTCGAGCGCAAGCGGATCACCACGCCGGCGTCCGCCTTTCTTTTCGATAAAGGCAATTACCGGCACTTCATGGCCAAGGAAATCCACGAGCAGCCGGAAGTCGTCGGCCGCACCTTGTCGCATTTCCTCGATCTTTCATCCGGCACCGTGTCGTTGCCGTTCAAACTGCCGGTCGATGCGGCGACACTGCCGCGGCTGACGATCGCAGCCTGCGGCACGGCCTATATGGCTGGCCTCGTGGCGTCCTATTGGTTCGAACGCATTGCCAAACTGCCGGTCGAGATCGAAGTCGCCTCGGAATTCCGCTATCGTGAAGCGCCGATGCAGAAGGGCGGCCTGATGCTGCTCATTTCGCAATCGGGCGAGACGGCCGATACGCTTGCAAGCCTGCGCTATGCCAAGTCACAGGGCCAGAAAATCCTCAGCGTCGTGAATGTCCCGACCTCGACCATGGCGCGCGAAAGCGATGTCGCGGCGCAGACGCTGGCGGGGCCGGAGATTGGCGTCGCCTCTACGAAGGCTTTCACCTGCCAATTGGCGCTGCTCGCGTGCCTCGTGCTCGCTTTCGCCAAAGCGCGCGGCACGATCGATGCCAAGGAAGAAGCGCGGCTCGTTGCCGAACTCACCGCTGTGCCGGGGCTCATCGCCGAAACCTTAAAGCACGAAGCGCAGGTCGAACTGCTGGCACGCGATCTCAGCAAGGCGCGCGACGTGCTCTATCTCGGCCGTGGGACGTCCTATCCGTTGGCGCTGGAGGGCGCGCTGAAGCTCAAGGAAATCTCCTACATTCACGCCGAAGGCTATGCGGCGGGTGAGTTGAAACACGGGCCGATCGCGCTCGTCGATTCAGATCTGCCGGTGATCGTGCTCGCGCCGCGCGACCGCGTGTTCGAGAAGACGCTATCCAACGTGCAGGAGGTCGCAGCGCGCAACGGCCGCATCATTCTGGTGTCGGAACCCGAAGCCGCGCACGAACTCGGCGTGCCGGCGGATATAATCGCCATGCCGAAAATGGCGCCCGATTTCTCCGCGCTCGTCTACGCCATTCCGGTGCAATTGCTCGCCTATCACACGGCGGTTTTCATGGGCAAAGACGCCGACCAGCCGCGCAATCTGGCAAAGAGCGTGACGGTGGAGTAAATAGTGTAGTGGCTGCCAAAGTTCGGCGATGACATCGAATAAAGATCATTCCGGCGCGCAGTAGATTTGATGCCGGAAGGCATATCGTTTCCTTTTAATAGTGCATCATCGTCCCCGCAGGTCTTCGACCTTTATCAGAGCCCCGACGGCACCTATCCGTTCCTCGCCAATGATGGTGCATCTCGGGAAAAGCAGATCTAGTCCCGATCCGAGATCATCGATAACGTGTGGTCGGCGCCTTTGTGTTGTCGACGAGCATGAGAAATGGCAAACGCCGGCTACCAGATCGGACAGGCGACAAACCGTAGCCCGGCGAACAGTTGGGGAACTGCTTTGGCGGACCGCACGCGTGCGGCTCTCCCGCCATTGTTGTATGCCCTTAGGCTTTGGATCTCGGTCTGCCTCGCGCTCTATATAGCGTTCTGGCTCCAGCTCGAAAACGCGTATTGGGCCGGCGCTTCAGCAGCGATCGTCTGTCAACCGAGTCTCGGCGCTTCGCTACGTAAGGGATGGTTCAGGATGGTCGGCACCGTCATTGGCGCCGTCTTTATCGTTGTACTGAACGCCTACTTTCCGCAAGATCGCATAGCCTTTCTCACGCTCCTTGCGTTGTGGCTTGCTATTTGCGCTTTCGCCGCAACGGTGATGCATAACTTCGCCTCTTACTCGGCAGCTCTTGCCGGGTACACTGCGGCGATCATCGCGGCTGACACCCTTGGCGCCACCGGAGGCCCGGACGGGCAGGTGTTTATTTTGGCGGTCACGCGCGCGAGCGAGATTTGCATCGGGATCGTGTGCGCGGGCGTAGTTCTGGCCGGGACTGACTTCGGCGGCGCGCGGCGACAGCTTGCCGCGTCGTTCGCCGCGCTGGCGGCCGAGATAACCGATCGGTTTGCCGCCGCGCTGACGCCAGTGGAAGCTCGACCGGACACGCGTGCTGAGCGGCGCGAGTTCACTCGGCGCGTCATCGGACTCGACCCGGCGATCGATCAGGCAATCGGAGAATCCAGCCAATTGCGCTACCATTCGCGGGTACTGCAAAGGGCGGTGGAGGGCTTGTTTACGGCGCTCGACGGCTGGCGCGCAATTGGAGCGCATCTCAGCAGATTGCCGAATGATGCGGCTCAGCAGGAGGCCGAGATCATATTGCGCAGCCTTCCGCCCGCTCTGCGGTCGGCTCCAGAATCGGAAGCGCCAACGCGCTGGATGGCTGATCCTGTCGGGCTCCGCGACCTCTGCGAAAAGACGAGGCGAATGCTCCTCACCCTGCCGGTGGCTACCCCGTCGCAGCGTCTCCTCGCCGACCAGACCGCGAAATTGCTGGCCGGCATCGCGCGTGCGCTTGATGGACTGACGCTCCTTGTCGATGCAGGCCGGCCTCTTCCCACCCATCGCCGATTCAGGTTCAGCGTGCCCGATTGGGCGCCCGCCTTCCATGCTGCGGGACGCGTGTTCATCACGGTCGGCGCAGTCGAACTCTTCTGGATCGTCACCGCCTGGCCAAACGGGGCGTCCGCTATCGTCTTTGCTGCGATCGTGGTCCTGTTGCTTTCGCCGCGCGGCGATCAGGCCTATGCCGGCGCATTGGCTTTCACAATCGGCGTTGCGGCCAGTGTGCTTTTCGCTTCGGTGATCAAGTTTGCGGTGCTGCCAGGACTCGATACGTTCCCGGCCTTTTGCGTCGCCTTGGGTCTCTTCCTGATACCTGCCGGCTTCCTGATCGCCGAAAGCCGGCGGCCAGCGCTGCTGGGATTTGCACTTGCGATGGGCTTCAACTTTGTGCCTCTCCTCGCACCCACCAACCGGATGAGCTACGATACGGCAGCATTTTACAACTCCGCACTGGCAATCTTCGTAGGGTGCGCCGTCGCGCCGCTTTCGTTTCGACTGATGCCGCCGCTATCGCCGGCGCTGCGGGCGCGTCGCCTCCTTGCCCTGACCTTGCGCGATCTGCGTCGTCTCCTGATCGGTCTTCTGCCGCCGAGCCCGGAGGATTGGGAGGGCCGCATATATGGCCGCTTGGCGGCATTGCCAGACCAGGCCGAGCCATTGCAGCGCGCGCAACTCCTTGCGGCACTTTCGGCAGGCGAGGAGTTCATAAAACTTCGCCTTATGTCGTCGTCCCTCTATTTGGGTGCGGAACTCGACGCTGCCGTTGCCGCCTTGGAGCAAGGCGACAGCGCCAGGGCGAGGACATGGCTTGGGCGGCTCGATGATCGCATCGCCTCACGCCCCGCGGGAGAAGCAAACGACGCCGTCGTGGCTCTTCGGGCACGTGCCACCATCCTAGTCCTCTCCGAGGTTATTGCGGGGTATGCTACCTATTTCGACTCAGGAGTTCGGCCGTGAGGTTCACGGATATCGATTTGCTTTGGCGTCTACGTCGCGCCGATGTCCGTGCTGATGCCGTTGGCATGGCTGGTCACGGTCGCATTGCGCCGGCTGGCCGACCACTTTGGCATTCTTCGTTACGTCTGGCACCCGGCCTTGTTTGTGTTTGCCGTTTACATGATTGTCCTCTCGTCCACCGTCTTGCTCATCGCGGGTCACCGGCCATGACCGTTGCTGAATTCAAACCGAAAGGCAGCGAGGCCAAAGATCGTGAGGCCGTCACGCCGACGGGGCATCGCGTCCGAATAATTCCGGTTTTGATCACTTTGGCGACCGCCGCGCTTGCCGCATCGCTCGGCTGGGCAATGTGGAATGCGTATATGGGTGCGCCCTGGACACGCGACAGCACAGTGCGAACCTATGTGGTCACCAAGGCGCCGGAGGTTGCAGGACGCGTCGTCAATTTGCCAGTCGTCGACAATCAGTTCGTGCACAGGGGCGACGTGCTGATGGTGATCGACCCGACCGACTACAGAATCGCCCAAGAACAGGCTGACGCCACAGTGCGTCAGGCTCAGGCCAACGTAGAGAACTTCGAGGCGCAGATCACGGTGCAACAGGCGCAAGTCGTAGCGAGCGAGGCTCAAACGGAGGAAGCGCAGGCGGCGTTGACGTTTGCGCAAGAGCAAGCGGCGCGATACCGAGACCTCGCTCAGAGGGAGGCGGGAACTGTACAAATGGCGCAGCAAACGGCTTCAACGCTTCTTCAAGATCATGCGGCACTGAAGAGTGCCCAGGCGGCTCACACGGTCACTCAACGCCAGATCGAGACGCTCAAAGCACAGCTCGCGAACGCCGAGGCGACCGTCGCCCAAGCCACCGCTCAGCGCGATCAGGCGCGAGTCAACCTGGAGCGCACGCAGATTCGGTCTCCCGTGAACGGGTGGGTCACGAATTTGCTCGTGCAATTAGGTGACTATGCTTCGGTCGGCAGAACCGTGATCTCTATAGTCAATGCCGATACGTTCTGGGTTGATGCCTATTTCGAGGAAACGCAACTCGCCTCTATCCACGAAGGCGATCCCGCCGAGATCAAATTGATGGGCTATAGAGAGATTGTGCGCGGCCACGTGGGCGGCGTTGCTCGGGCCATTAACGTCCCAAATGCAGATCCCAATCAGCAGGGGCTCGCGAACGTCAACCCGGTATTCACCTGGGTACGCCTTGCTCAGCGTGTGCCGGTTCGGATCCAAATCGATCAGGTCCCTGATGGCGTTCGCTTGGTCGCGGGCATGACCGCAACTGTCCAGGTCGATCCGCGTCCTCGACAGCCTTCGAATTGATCCCTGTAATCGTGTGGAAAGAGCTTGCGCGCCACGCCTACGCTCAGGTCCTGCCCGAGAGCCCTTCAACCCGATCAAATCATTGAGAGTTTGGAAATTTGAATTGAGGTGCAAAATTTTGCACCGCAGAGGAAAATGACATATTGCAATCGGTCTTCGCCCTCCCGCAGGAGATTCCCTTCCAGAAATGAACGTGCAGCAAGCCAAAAGTTTCGCGGTTGACGGCTTCGGCGACATGAGGCGCGAGGATAACGGGCCGGCCTTGCAGGCTGCTGTCCGGGCTGCGGCCGGCTGGCTCGTCGACCACCAGAAGCCGGACGGGCATTGGGTCGGCCGTGCCGAATCGAACGCCTGTATGGAGGCACAATGGTGCCTGGCGCTATGGTTTGTCGGCCTCGAAAATCATCCGCTGCGGCCGCGTCTGGCGCAGGCGATCCTGGAAACGCAGCGTCCCGATGGTGCCTGGGAGATCTATCGCGGCGCGCCGAACGGCGACATCAACACGACCGTCGAGGCCTATGCCGCCCTGCGCTCGATGGGCCATCGTGACGACGAACCGGCGCTTGAGCGAGCGCGGGCGTGGATTGCCAGCAAAGGCGGTCTGCGCAACGTCCGGGTGTTCACCCGCTACTGGCTCGCGCTGATCGGCGAATGGCCGTGGGAAAAGACCCCGAACATTCCGCCGGAAGTCATCTGGTTTCCCAAGTGGTTCACCTTCTCGATCTATAATTTCGCCCAATGGGCGCGGGCGACCTTGATGCCGCTTTCGATCTTGTCGGCGCGCCGCCCGAGCCGTCCGTTCGCACCCGAGAACCGGCTTGACGCGCTGTTCCCGGCGGGCCGCGACAAGTTCGATTACGAACTGCCCGCCAAGGCCGGCGCTGGAGCGTGGGACAAATTCTTCCGCGGCGCCGAGCACGCATTGCACGTCCTGCAGAATTTCGGCCACAAGCGGGGCTGGAATCTTCAGCGTAACGGCGCTGTCCGCCATGTCCTCGAATGGGTCATCCGCCATCAGGATTCCGACGGCGCCTGGGGCGGCATCCAGCCGCCGTGGATCTACAGCATCATGGCGCTTTATACAGAAGGCTATCCTGTCGATCACCCCGTGATTGCCAGGAGCATAGCTGCGCTCGATACGCCTGCCTGGCGCGTCGATCAGGGCGATGCGACCTGGATTCAGGCGACCAACAGCCCCGTCTGGGATACGATTCTGACCCTTATGGCTTTCGATGATGCCGGGATGCTGGAAGAGCATCCGGAACCGGTCGAGAAAGCTGTGCAATGGGTGCTCGACCGGCAAGTCCGCGTTCCCGGCGACTGGTCGATGAAACTGCCGCATGTCCGGCCCGGCGGCTGGGCCTTCGAATATGCCAATAATTTCTATCCGGACGTTGACGATACGGCGGTCGCGCTGATCGCACTCGCGCCATTCCGCAATGAGCCGAAATGGCGTGAGCGCGGCATCGGGGATGCGATAGAGCGCGGCATAGATTGGCTGATCGGCATGCAGAGCATGGGCGGTGGCTGGGGCGCCTTCGATAAGGACAACAACAAAGAGATTCTGACGAAAATTCCATTCTGCGACTTTGGCGAGGCGCTGGATCCGCCGTCCGTCGATGTCACGGCGCATGTCATCGAAGCCTTCGGTAAACTCGGGCTGCCGCGCTCTCATCCGACGATCGTCAGCGCGATCGACTATCTGAAGCGCGAGCAGGAGCCCGACGGCGCCTGGTTTGGCCGCTGGGGCGTCAATTACATCTATGGGACAGGTGCTGTGCTCCCCGCGCTGGCGGCGATAGGCGAGGATATGAGCCAGCCCTACATCAGTCGCGCTTGCGACTGGATCGTCGCCCGTCAGCAGGAAAACGGCGGTTGGGGCGAGAGCTGCGCGTCTTACATGGATCGCGAGGCGGCGGGCAGGGGCAATCCGACGGCATCGCAGACGGCCTGGGCACTCATGGCGCTTTTGGCGGCCGATCGTCCGCAAGATCGCACGGCCATTGAAAACGGCTGCCTCTTCCTCATGCGGCACCAAGCGGACGGTACCTGGATCGAGCCGGAATATACGGGTACCGGCTTCCCAGGCTATGGCGTTGGCCAGACGATCAAGCTCGACTCGCCTTTGCTACGCGAGCGGCTGATGCAGGGTCCGGAACTCTCCCGAGCGTTCATGCTGCGCTACGATTTATATCGGCAGTGTTTTCCGCTGATGGCGCTGGGGCGTGCTTTGCGGCAGCGTTCTACATCGCCTTAGCACTACTCTTTCAACCGTCATGGCCGGACTTATTCCGGCCATCCGCGCGGCGACATCGCTCTTATCACTCAAGTATCGTAGCAACGTCTCGGCGTGGAGGCCGTGACGAGCACGGCCATGACGCGCTGACTGGGTCAGAAAACTTCCGCGAAACTCAACTCGCCGGCTTCTTGCTCATCTCGCGCCAGCGCTTTTCGGCGCGGGTCTCGTTGGTCCTCGGTGCATCGAGGAAATAGACAAGCGAGGCCTGCGATGAGAAGCAAAGGATTTTGTGCGTGTCTGGATCGTTCCAATAGAGCGAGCAGTCGGTGTAGATAAGCTTGCCGGCGGCCACGCCGATCGCGTCATGGCCGCCAAACTCGCCTTTGCCCTGCATCGGATGCGGGCGCCCGATATCCCACATGCCCCAGTCGCTGCCGCCCTTCTGCGATTTTTCAACCCGCGGGTCGTGGACTTTATCTTTCATCGCCGCCTGCGAGTCGGCCTCCGGATCAGGTGGGATCGCTTCCGGCCTCACGTCCTGGGCGCGAGCGCCCCCGGCGGTCACGAGAGCGAGTAAAATCAACGTCATCGGCTTCACGCCGCGCAATTTCATGCTCTTTGTCTCCTGACCAGCGCCTGCAATGCTCATGGCGTCTCACGGCTGGGAACTATACATTTGCCTCTCCGCGCGGGTATCGAAGATGCGTCATGCGCGCGATGAGCCCAGCTTATGGGCATGATGGAGCGGCAGCCGCCCGATGCTTTACGACACGATCCTTCTGCGGACTTTCGCGGCCGTATGTGATGCGGGCAGCTTTACCAAGGCAGCACGCGTGGTGAACCTCACCCAATCCGCTGTGAGTCTGCACGTGAAGCGCCTTGAAGAGCAGGTCGGCGCGCAATTGCTCCGACGCGAGCCGCAAGGAGTCAGTCCGACAGAGCAGGGCGAAGTTCTGCTCTCTTATGCCCGGCGCATCCTCGCCTTGCATAAAGAGGCCGAGCGCCGCCTGGGCGGTGAGGCCGGCGGCCTGATCCGGATCGGCGCGCCGGAATATTTCGATCTGCAGACGCTGTCTTCGCTTCTCCGGGAGTTTTCGGCGCAATATCCGGCGCTGCGGCTGCAAGTCGAACTGGGCATCGGCCCTGATATCGCTGCCATGCTTGAGGCAGGCGAACTCGATCTCGCGATTCTGAGCCGGGAGATTGGCGAAGGCGACGGCATCGCGCTCTCACGCGAGAAGCGCATCTGGGCCGCTGGTCACGCCATGCAGCTCGATCCGGACGAACCAGCACCCCTCGCGCTTTACCCGGCAAATTGCCGCTGGCGGCAGGTAGTTCTGGATCGGCTCGACCGGGCCGGACGCCCCTGGACGGTCGCGGTTCAAAGCTCCGGCATCGCCGGTATCCTCGCGGCGCTCGACGCGGGCCTCGCGATCACGATTTTTCCGGAAAGCAGCTTGCCGGGTGCGCTCAAACCCATCGGCAACGCGGCGGCACTGCCGCCGCTGCCGGATTTCGAATTCGTGCTGCGGCGGAGTACGGTGCGCAATGGCGCGGTCGATCATCTTGCGCAGATGATCGCCAATTTCTTCCAGCTTTCAGCAGCGCTGCGGTCCGGCGTTAATACGGCAAGCGTGCTTACGGCGGCTGCGCCTCGCGCCTTGGCTTAACAACCCCCTTATTGCCTTTTCCATCCCTTTCGGATTGTTTCGGCCGCCGCCGCAAGCTATTGCGGCCCATCAGAGCGGGATGCGAAAAAGTGGATGCCGGTTTTTCGCGTGAATCCCGCTCTAAGTGACCTCACCCTCCAGCCTTGCAGTGCAATCTGAATGCGCCTCTCCCGCTATTTCCTGCCGATTCTCCGTGAAAATCCAAAAGAGGCCGAGATCGTCTCGCACCGGCTCATGCTGCGCGCCGGCATGATCCGGCAGGAGGCGGCCGGGATCTATGCTTGGCTGCCGCTCGGCTTTCGCGTCCTGGAGAAAGTGACGCAGATCGTCCGCGAGGAGATGGACCGGGCCGGGGCGATCGAACTGCTGATGCCGACGCTGCAACTGGCGGACCTCTGGCGCGAGACTGGCCGCTATGATGCCTATGGCCCGGAGATGCTGCGCATCAAGGACCGGCACGAACGCGAATTGCTTTACGGGCCGACCAATGAGGACATGATCACAGAAATCTTCCGTGCCTCCGTCCGTTCCTATCGGGACCTGCCGAAGAACCTCTATCACATCCAATGGAAGTTTCGCGACGAGCAGCGGCCGCGCTTCGGCGTCATGCGCGGGCGCGAATTCTTGATGAAGGACGCCTATTCCTTCGATATCGACGAGGCGGCGGCGCGGCGCTCCTATCAGCGCATGTTCGTCACCTATCTGCGCATCTTCGCCCGCATGGGCCTCAAAGCCATCCCGATGCGGGCCGAGACGGGCCCGATCGGCGGCGACCAGAGCCACGAATTCATCATCCTCGCCGATACCGGCGAGTCGGGCGTCTATATCAATTCCGATGTGCTCGACCTGCCGATCCCGCCCGCCGATGTCGATTATGATTCGGACCTCACGCCCATCATCGACGAATGGACGTCGCTCTATGCGGCGACGGACGACGTGCACGACGCGGCCCGGTTCGAGCGCGAGACGCCAGCCGAGAAGCGCCTGCAAAAGCGTGGCATCGAAGTCGGCCAGGTTTTCTATTTCGGCGATAAATATTCGAAGCCGATGAAGGCTGTCGTCACTGGGCCGGATGGGGTCGAGCGGCCGGTGCTGGGCGGCTCTTATGGCGTCGGCGTCTCGCGTCTTGTGGGGGCGCTCATTGAGGCGGGGCACGACGAAGCGGGCATCATCTGGCCCGAATCGATGGCGCCTTTCCGTGTCGGTATCGCCAATCTCAAGGTCGGCGACGCAGCGACCGACGCAGCGTCGCTAAAAATCTATGACGCCCTCCAAAAAGCCGGGATTGACGTGCTTTATGACGATACGGACGAGCGGCCGGGGGGGAAATTTGCCCGCCTCGATCTCATCGGCTTGCCGTATCAGATCATCATCGGGCCGAAAGGCCTCGCGGAGGGACAGGTCGAAGTGAAAACCCGCAGCACCGGCGCGCGCGAAAACCTCTCCCTCGAAGCTGTCGTTTCCCGGTTTGCCGGCTGAACCGCGCGAGGGGTAAGCGCCTGATGGCTATGTTTGCGCCGTTTGAATGGACGATTGCGACACGCTATTTGAGGGCGCGACGCTCCAGCGGCTTCGTGTCCGTCATCGCCGGATTTTCCTTTCTCGGCATCATGCTCGGCGTTGCGACCTTGATCGTCGTGATGTCGGTGATGAACGGCTTTCATCGCGATCTGCTGAACAAGATCGTCGGCATCAACGGCCATATCTTCTTGCAGGCCGCGGACGCGCCGCTGACCGATTACAATCAGGTTGCCAAGCAGGTCGAGAAAGTATCTGGCGTCGATCTCGCCATTCCGATGGTTGAAGGTGCTGCCTTCGGCGCGTCCGATTTCGCGCAAAACGGCAGCGGCATCTTGGTCCGCGGCATTCAGGAAGCCGACATCAAACGCCTGCCCGGTGTCTCGGGAAATATCCGTTCCGGCACGCTAAGCGGATTTGACGAGGAGGACGGCGTTGCCGTGGGCGCACGCCTCGCAGAAAGCCTTAATGTCCGGGTCGGCGACAAGATCAAGATCATGACGGCCAACGGCGCGCGAACGCCATTCGGCGTCGCGCCGCGCGTCAAAGCCTATAAGATCGTCGCGATTTTCGAGATCGGCATGGCCGAATTCGACGGCATTTTCGTCTATATGCCGCTGCCGGAAGCACAAGCCTTCTTCAACCTCGACAAACAGGTCAGCGTTGTCGAACTCTTCCTGCATGATCCCGAGGACATCGACGCGATCCGCGATAAGATTGAAACGACCGTGACGCGACCGATCATCATGACCGATTGGCGCGAGCGCAATAAGACCTTCTTCGACGCGCTCAATGTCGAGCGCAACGTGATGTTCATCATCCTGACGCTGATCGTGCTTGTCGCGGCACTCAACATCATCTCCGGCCTGATTATGCTGGTGAAGGACAAGAGCCATGACGTCGCCATTCTGCGCACGATGGGCGCGACGCGCGGCGCGATCATGCGCATCTTCTTGATTACCGGCGCGTCGATCGGCATCGCGGGGACGCTTGCGGGATTTCTGCTCGGGCTCCTCGTCGCCGAAAACGTCGAACCGATCCGACAATTCCTCAACCACGTCTTGCACGCCAATCTTTTCCCGGCGGAACTTTATTTCCTCTCGCGGCTGCCCTCGGTGGTCGATCCACGCGATGTGGCGACCGTCGTCATCATGACGCTCGTTCTGTCGATTTTGGCGACGCTTTACCCCTCCTGGCGCGCGGCCAAGCTCGATCCCGTCGAAGCTCTACGTTACGAGTGACATGAGCGAACCTGTTCTTCAGCTCAAGGGCATCACCCGCGTCTACAAACAGGGCGAAGAGGCGCTTTCAGTGTTGGCCGACGCGGATTTCGCGCTCTTTCCGGGCCAATCGGCGGCCCTCGTCGCGCCATCAGGCACCGGCAAATCGACGCTTCTGCATATAGCCGGTCTGCTCGAACGCCCCGACAGCGGCGAAGTTTTTGTCAACGGCGTTGCGACGACCCGACTTTCCGACGATGCGCGCACGGCGCTACGCCGCAACGCCATTGGCTTCGTCTACCAGTTCCACCATCTCCTGCCGGAGTTCTCGGCCATCGAGAATATCATGCTGCCGCAAATGATCGCCGGGCTCTCGCGGCATAAGGCACAGGTGCGCGCGCTCGAACTTCTCGATTATCTTGGTCTCACGGCGCGCGCGAAACATCGGCCGGCGGAATTATCGGGCGGCGAACAGCAGCGGGTCGCGATTGCGCGCGCTGTTGCCAATGCGCCAGGTCTGCTTCTCGCGGATGAGCCGACGGGCAACCTCGATCCTCATACAGCGGATCATGTCTTCTCAGCTCTGGAAACGCTGGTTCAGGCGACAGGCCTGGCGACACTGGTCGCGACGCACAGCCAGGCGCTGGCGTCGCAGATGACGCGCAGGGTCACGCTGGAAGATGGGCGCGTGCGGGAAATGGAATGAAGGCCGGGGATTTAGGCCGCCGCGATGTTCGGATCCTGGCCAAGATCTTCCAGTCTCTTGGACAGTTCACGGATGCGCATCTTAAGTTCGGCGTTTTGCAATTCAAGCTCGCGCACGCGGTCAGCGCTTGTCGCAAGCGCTGGCGTCTTCTCAGCGTTCGCTTCGGCGTCGACGAAGTTCACGCCGATCGCGTCCTTGTCGCGCCATACAAGTCGCGCATGATGTTTGCGTTGCTTGGCAGGGATGTAGAGATCGAAGTCGGTCGGCACGGTCAACGTGTCGTTGAGCGCGATTTTTGCGCCCGCCGCCGAGTAATTCTTGATGATGCACTCGATCGTCGTCATGCGATTATTGAAAATGATCTGCGCTCGCAGAAAGCTCCTGACGCGTTCGGTGGTTCTATGCTCCTGCATTGCGGACTCCGGCACATCCCAAAAACTCTAGATCAATTTGAGTTTAATCTATCGGAGCAGGGTTAATACTTGTTCAATTCAGTCCTAGAAATGCAGTTAAACTCTAAAAAACTCCGTCAATGCTCGTGCAGGTGCAAAAAAATTCGGCTCGTGCTAGTTTAGCGTGTGATTTAGGGGGTTAACGGTGCCAATTCGCGTCTTCGCGCTTGCCGCAATTGTTACTTTGTCGCTCGTCGTTAGCGGCTGCACGTCGTGCGGCCAGTTCGACAAGTTTAACGCGCCGAACATGCCGAAGCTCTGCCACGCGGACAATCCGCCGAACTGAATCGAGGGCGGAGGTGGCGCCATAGAGGCGTAGCCTGGGCAACAAATCACACCCCCAGCTTTAAATCGCAATCGCGTTGAACCGCGCGGCCGGAAGGTGCAGAGTCACGGACAGGCGTTGCGACGAAGGTTCGAGATGGTTGAGAAGACAGTCCGTGCATCCAGGGAGCCCATTCGCCTGCCGTCGGAGGCCGATCAGGCCGAACGGTTCGGCAAGGCACGTTCCGCCCAGGCGACGGCGATCCTCGAAGATTACGTCGAGCTGATCGACGACCTGCTGAAATCCGAAGGCGAGGCGCGCCCGACCGACATCGCGCGCCGGCTCGGCGTGTCGCACGCCACCGCCATCAAGAGCATCGCGCGACTGAAGCGCGAAGGCCTTGCGACCTCCAAGCTCTATCGCGGCGTGTTCCTAACGCCGGAGGGTTCGGCGCTCGCCGCGAAAGTCCGCGACCGCCACCGCCTCGTCGTCGACCTTCTCATCGCCGTTGGTGTGCCAGAGCACTGCGCGGAACTTGATGCCGAGGGTATAGAGCACCATGTGTCGGATACTGCGCTCGCAGCCTTCGGCCGTTTCCTGGGCGGCAGCGAGATGAGCGGCCGGCGGAGTAAGCCGGACTAACCGGAACTCGGTTACCATAACTCATGAATTTGGGGGCCCGCGCAGTTTTTGCGCGCTGGCCTTTAGCTGCGTTTCAAGAGTCGTTGCATTAGGGCAACAGCTCGGGAGCATCTTCTTCAGATGCGATGCAACGGAGAATATAGCCGCTTTTCAGCCATAAACCGACGGCTAGTTGAAATCACTCTAAGTGGTCGAAGTCGGGTGCGAAATTACGTTTGCGGAACTTGTTTTAGGTGAAAATTCGTCACCGGGAGTCACCGCCCGCGCGCTCCGCGTGGCATCGGACGGCATCAACAGATGCGTTGCTGAAAAGCTGTCGCTCACTTGTCGAATTAACGAGGTTCAGTGTTGGAAGCGCGCGTTATAAATAAACAGAAACTTCCCAGCCGCCATGTGACGGAAGGGCCGGAGCGCGCGCCGCACCGGTCTTACCTCTACGCTATGGGGCTGACGCGCGAACAGATTCATCAGCCTCTGGTTGGTGTTGCCTCCTGCTGGAACGAAGCTGCGCCTTGCAACATCTCGCTGATGCGGCAAGCGCAGGCGGTCAAGAAGGGCGTTGCCGCCGCGAACGGAACGCCGCGCGAGTTCTGCACCATCACCGTTACCGACGGCATCGCGATGGGCCATCAGGGCATGAAGGCCTCGCTCGTCTCGCGCGAAGTCATCGCCGATTCGGTTGAACTCACGATGCGCGGGCACTGCTACGACGCGCTGGTCGGCCTCGCCGGTTGCGACAAATCCCTGCCGGGCATGATGATGGCCATGCTACGCCTCAACGTGCCGTCGATCTTCATCTACGGTGGCTCGATCCTGCCGGGCAATTTTCGCGGTCAGCAGGTGACGGTTCAGGATCTCTTCGAGGCCGTCGGCAAATATTCTGTCGGCGCGATGTCGGCCGCAGATCTCGACGAGCTTGAGACGGTTGCTTGTCCGTCCGCCGGCGCCTGTGGTGCACAATTTACTGCCAATACGATGGCGACGGTTTCGGAAGCGATTGGTCTCGCGCTGCCTTACTCGGCTGGCGCCCCGGCACCTTACGAAATCCGCGACGCATTCTGCATGACCGCCGGCGAAATGGTTATGGATTTGGTCGCCCGCAATATCCGTCCGCGCGACATCGTCACCCGTAAGGCGTTGGAAAATGCGGCTGCCGTCGTCGCCGCCTCGGGCGGTTCGACCAATGCGGCGCTTCACCTGCCCGCGATCGCGCACGAGTGCGGCATCGATTTCGATCTTTTCGCCGTTGCCGAAATTTTCCAGCGCACGCCTTACATCGCGGACCTGAAGCCGGGCGGCAAATATGTCGCCAAGGACATGTTCGAGGCTGGCGGCATTCCGCTTTTGATGAAGACCTTGCTCGATCACGGCTTCATGCATGGTGACTGCCTGACGGTCACCGGCCGCACGATCGCGGAAAATCTCGCCAGCGTGAAATGGAATCCGAATCAGGTCGTCGTCTATCCGGCAAACAAGCCGCTGAGCCCGACTGGCGGCGTCGTCGGCCTCAAGGGCAATCTGGCCCCCGAGGGCGCGATCGTGAAGGTCGCGGGCATGGAGAAGGACAAGCTTGTCTTCGAAGGGCCTGCTCTCTGCTTCGACAGCGAGGAAGAATGTTTCGACGCGGTCGAGAACCGCCGCTATGAACCCGGCTGCGTGCTTGTGATCCGCTACGAAGGCCCGCGTGGCGGCCCCGGCATGCGTGAGATGCTTGCGACGACTGCGGCGCTGTACGGGCAGGGCATGGGCAGCAAGGTCGCGCTCATCACCGACGGACGTTTCTCCGGCGCGACGCGTGGATTCTGCATTGGCCATGTCGGGCCGGAAGCCGCTGTAGGAGGTCCGATCGCGCTTCTGCGCGACGGCGACATTATCCGCCTCGACGCGATCAATCATACGATCGATGTCAAACTCTCCGACGAGGAACTCGCGGAGCGCAAGAAAGCCTGGAAGCCGCGGTCAACCAACTACGGCTCCGGCGCGATTTGGAAATATGCGCAGCAGGTCGGGTCGGCGCGGTATGGCGCTGTGACTCAGCCGGGCGGCGCCGGCGAGGTCGAATGCTATGCAGATAGCTAGGCCGAGCCTCATCGCCCTCTCTGCTGCGGCGTTTTTCTCGACGCTTGTCGCCGCGCCGCATGTGACCGTTGCTTTCGACGGCACGCCGCAATCATCGACGAGCGTCGACAAGATGCCGCTACAGATCTTCAAGGATCCTGAGGCGGCATTGCGCGCCGGGCTTGAAGATTTCAAAACCGGCGATTCTCGCTCAGGCCTCGAAGCTCTGAAATATGCCGCGGCTGGGGGCGAGTCGCTCGCCCGCTGGAAGCTCGCGAAAATGTATGCCGATGGCGACGGCGTCCCGCAGGACGACGAGAAGGCCTACGATTATTTCGAGCAGATCGTCGAAAATTACGACGAAGACGATTCTTCGCTGCGCGAGCGCGCGGTGGTGTCGAGCGCGTTTGTGGCCGTCGGCGCCTATAGCCTGAACGGAATTCCGAATACGCATGTGATCTCTGATCCAATGCGCGCGCTCGAAATGTTCCAATATGCGGCCACCAATTTCGGCAATGCCGACGCGCAATACAATCTTGCTCGCATGTATCTCGATGGCGTGGGTGTCACGCGTGATGCCGGGCAGGCGGCGCGCTGGTTGCATCTTGCCGCCGAGAAAAACCATATCGAGGCGCAGGCGCTTCTCGGGCAATTGCTGTTTACGGGACGCGAGGGCGTCGCGCGGCAACGCGGTCTCGGCCTGATGTGGCTGACATTGGCGCAGCAATCGGCGACGCCTGACAAGAAAGATCAGTGGATTTTCGACCTTTATCAAAAGGCCAATGCAGCAGCGGACGACACGGATAAACAGATCGCCGCGCTTTACATCGCTGATTACAAGAAGCACCAGCGCGACTAGCGCGAAGCTTCGTCACGCGGACTTGATCCGCGCATCCAAGCATCTGCCTTTTCTTTTATGCTGACGACTCGGGCCGAAGCTCGCACCAGAGCTGGAGCGATCGGCTATGCCTTTTACCTCGATGCGCGGATCAAGTCAGCGCATGACGGTCGTTGGCGTTAATCTCTCGGCGAAAGCGCGAACATACCAGCGACGAATCACTGATCGTCAAAAATTGGCTGTTTGTTCCGGGCTAGATTGTGTGTTGATGCGAGATGAGACCCACAAGTCTGGTCGTGAAATCGCGCTGTGGATACGATCACGCGTTGCGCTTGTTAAGTCGTTTGTCCCGTTTTGAATCATAAGGGACAGAAGCGGATTTGATCTTCGCGTCTAACTATTTGCGTTAGGTTGGATACTGACAACTCAGGCCGAAGGTCGCTCGTTCCTCTTTCCATTAACGCCTCGGCGAAAGCGCGAACATACAAGCGACGAATCGCTGATCGTCGAGAATTGGCTGTTTGTTCCGGCCTAGATGATGTGTTGCCGCGCGGCGGCGGACACAAGCTGGATCGTGAAACAGCTTTGTGTATGCAATCGCGCGTATGGCGCGTTAAGTGTTTTGTCCCGTTTTTAATCAGGGCGGAAAATGGCCGGGATCGAGAAGATCGTCGCTGTCCGGATTCAGGGCCATGTGCAGGGCGTCGGGTTTCGCGCCTTTGTTCAGCACGAAGCCGAACGTCTCGATATCAAAGGTTGGGTGCGCAACCGCTTGAACGGCGATGTCGAGGCGCTCTTTGCCGGTCCTACGTCCGCGGTCGACTCGCTCGTCGCCTTATGCTGGCACGGGCCCGATCATGCCCGCGTCACCGAACTCAGCGTGTACGAGCCAAAGCCCGATGAGCTTTCGGAGCAGCCACTAGGCGGCTTCCGTCTGCTGCCGACGATATAGGTCTTAAGCCGCGCCGCTTTCGCGGTCGAATTTTTCGCGCGCCGCGTCGATCTCGGCGACATGCGACAGCGCCCATTGCCCGAGGGCCATCACCGGCTCGCACAACGAACAGCCAAGCTCGCTCAGCCTGTATTCCACTTTCGGCGGGATTGTCGGAAAGACCTTGCGCGTCACCAGGCCGTCGCGCTCGAGGCCGCGCAAAGTCAGCGTCAGCATGCGCTGGGAAATCGCGTCAACGCTGCGCTTGATCTCGCTGAAGCGTTTTGGCCCGGCGGCAAGCGTCATGATGATGAGCACGCTCCACTTGTCGCCGACGCGGGCAAGAAGCTGGCTCACCCTGCGGCAGTCGGAATGGTCAACGGCGCGGGCCTCAATAGTCACGTCCATGTCTGCAACACCCAAAAATGTGCCTCCTTGCGGAGTTTAGCAGCAGTACCGTAATTAGTCCAGGTTACAAACCCATACCAAGGTGGACTATGAAACTGCTGCAAATCGATTCGAGCATTACGGGTCCGAATTCCGTGAGCCGCGTGATCACCGCGGCTGTCGTTGAGCGCCTGCGCCAGACGCATCCAGGCCTGGAAGTCGTCCAGCGCGATCTTAGCGGCGCCGCGCCGGATCATATCACGCCCGCCAATTTCCCCTCGTCGCATCCGATTTCGGCGATGGCTGGTGACGCTGCGGAATTTGCGGCCGGCCGCGCGGCGAGCGATGCCATTCTCGACGAATTTCTGTCTGCCGACATCGTCGTGATCGGCGCGCCGATGTATAATTTCAGCATCCCGAGCCAGCTCAAATCCTGGATCGACCGTGTCATCGTCCCGGGCAAGACCTTCACTTACGGTCCCGAAGGCGTGAAGGGCCTCACCCCCGGCAAACGGGTGATCATCGCCATTTCGCGCGGCAATCTCTATGGCTCGGACCAGCCGACGGCCGCGTTCGAACATGTCGAGACTTATCTGCGCTCGGTCTTCACTTTCGTTGGCATCACCGATCTGCAATTCATCATCGCCGAAGGCATCCAGCTTGGCCCCGATGCGCGGCAAGCCGCGCTCGACAAGGCCTTGCAGGAAACCTCGGCGCTGAAAGCGGCCTGAATTCAGCGGGTCGCACCGAAGGTCAACTCAAACGTCCGACGCAGGACCTCATCGACCTCCGCCATCGTCGCTGTCACGCCAAGGTCGCGCAGGCTGGTGAGGCCGAAATGTGAGGCAGCGATGCCGCATGGCGTGATGCCGGCGTAATGCGAAAGGTCGGGTGCGACATTCAGCGATATGCCGTGAAACGTCACCCAGCGGCGCACGCGGATGCCGATCGCGGCGATCTTGTCTTCGGCAGGTTCGCCATTCGCACCGCGCGGCTTGCACGGTCGCACGACCCAGACGCCGACACGATCCTCGCGCCGCTCGCCATGCACGTCAAAATGCGCCAGCGTCGCGATGATCCAGTCTTCGAGCGCGGCGACGAACGCACGAACATCCGGCCCTCGGTGGCCGAGATCGAGCATCACATAGGCGACGCGCTGACCCGGCCCATGATAAGTGATCTGGCCGCCACGGCCGGTTTTATGAAGCGGGAATCGGAGCAGACCCTCCGCCGATGGCGCGGCCGACGTTCCGGCAGTGTAAAGCGGCGGATGTTCGAGCAGCAGCACTTGCTCCGCGGCTTTTCCCGCCGGGATCGCCGCAACTCGCGTCTCCATCATCGCCAGCGCATCGTCGTAGCTGGTGAGCCCGTCAAGCACGCGCCATTCGACCGGGACGCCGCCGGGCGCCTGTAAACTCCGGCTGATATCCTGACGTTGAAGCGACGGGTTCATGCTTTTTGGCTCGAAGACGCCGCGGATTTCGCGCTTGCGCCGGACGTAAAACAAGTCTTCCGCGCAATTTGAGCCGCATCGACGCAAAATCAAGCGCCGCAGGGCAGGAAAAACCCCCACCAGCCTTGTCAGGGGAGGGGGGGTTTGTTAGATCACCGGCCTTCCGCGGCCATGGCGGAATTGGTAGACGCGCTAGCTTGAGGTGCTAGT
Organism: uncultured Pseudomonadota bacterium; assembly: GCA_963782195.1. GTDB lineage: Bacteria > Pseudomonadota > Alphaproteobacteria > Rhizobiales > Beijerinckiaceae > Methylovirgula. Next base: position 356,088 of record CAWAIN010000002.1, read on the forward strand.
GGGGAGACCCGTGGAGGTTCGAGTCCTCTTGGCCGCACCAAGCCTATTTTCCACTCACCTAAAGCATTGTTTTCTAAGCCCAATTTTTTAGGTGAGGGAATCTCTTGCGAAGGTGAGGGAATAGACGTTCCCGCCTCATCTTTTTGCGGGTGCGCTCCGCCGCGCGCTTCGCGGCCCTCTCTCGATTGGCTTCGCGCGTGTAGAGGCTCGGCATTTGCGAGTCGGTCCAAGCCATTTCGATTTGGGTTCACCCTCATTATTAGTGAGGGTGGCTGACACGCTAGTACTCGGTTACGCTGTCGGGAATATTGCGCGAGCCGGGTGATCCAGTTTGTCCATCAACCCGTATTAAGATCAGGGATCGTTTCGTCAAAGGAGCGACAATATGGCAAAACTCGCTGTCATATGCCTCTTGTTTGCCACCGTGGCCAGCGCGTCGCCGCGTTTCACCTGCAAAGTGCCAGGTCCGTGTTTTTGCATGGCTTCGACGTACTACACCCGGGAGAACAATCGCATCACGGTGAGCTGCATCAATTTTCGTACGGGTGAGAAAAAGTTCTACGATTCTGTACCGCTTGCGGAATGGGCTGCGGCGAACGGGGCGCGCCAAGATAGCCTGAAATCGCCACCGTGAAGGCGAAGCGAGTTTCATGAACGATGACTTGCTGCCGATCATTTACGGATTTTAAAGAGCTGGCTCCCTGACATGGCTGACAGCGTGGTTACGGCGTCAGGAATTATGCGCGAGCCGGGCGAGATCGTCTGCTGGACTGCCCGCGAAGAAGTTGTCAGAGGCGTCGTCAATGACAACGGCTTTTGATGACCGCAGCGAAGTGCTATGTTGGCCCTATGCTTCGCGCGCGATTGCACCCGCGTTGCGCCGAGTCGCTTTGGAGCGAAGCCGGTTACGTTCCCGAGTTCGCTTCCTGTCGCGCTTCAATGGGGGTGAAAGCACCCTCACCTTATGCTAAGTCATAGCGGCGCTCTATTCTTCGACATCTCTTGGCCGCGCCATTTCGTTTTTTCTCATGGATTTTATTGAGATCCCCGCCACGTTTTCTCGATTAGTAGAAGGCTGGGAGCTTTTTTTGCCCGAAAGGAAGACGTCCGGTGATCTTCCGACAGCTCTTTGACAGTGCATCTGGTACGTACACCTATCTTCTCGCCAGCCGGCATGGTGGAGAGGCGCTTATCATCGACCCGGTGCTGGAGAAGGTCGACAGATATTTGCAGCTCGTTCGCGAACTCGACCTCAAACTCGTGAAAGCCGTGGACACCCACCTCCACGCCGATCACATCACGGGACTGGGAGCGCTGCGAGATCGTACTCATTGCATCACGGTGATGGGCGAACAGACGAGCGCCGATGTCGTTTCCATGCGCGTCGCGGAGGGCGATCGCGTCGAGATCGAAGGCATAACTCTCGATGTGCTCTACACGCCGGGGCACACGGACAATTCCTATTCTTTCCTTCTGGAAGGATGGGTGTTCACCGGCGATACGCTGCTAATCCGCGGCACCGGGCGCACGGATTTCCAGAATGGCGATCCTCGCGCGCAATACGATTCCATTTTCAACAAGCTGCTCAGATTGCCGGATGAAACGCTCGTTTATCCAGCGCACGACTATAAGGGCGATACCGTCTCGACTATCGGCGAAGAGAAACGGTTCAATCCGCGTCTTATGGTCAAGTCTGTCGATGAATATGTCGACCTGATGAACAGTCTGAACTTGCCCAATCCGAAAATGATGGATGTGGCACTACCGGCAAATATGCACATCGGTCTGCCGCGGGAGGAAATCGCGCGCAAGGGATGGGCGATTCCGGCGAAAGAGGCTGTCGCGCTGGCGGGACGGGCGGACGTCATGATCATCGACTTGCGCGAGAAAGGCGAGCGCGACAAGCATGGCGCCATCCCCGGCGCTTTGCACATGCCGTATCCGAGCCTGCAAGCGCAAATCGGTATGTTGCATGAATTGGCGACGGCGGCCGGCAAACGGGTTTTGTTCTATTGCGCGTTTGGTGAGCGTTCTGCGATGGCGGTTCAAGCCGCGCGGGATGCAGGTGTCAAGACGGCTTTCCACATCGATGGCGGCATGGACGCCTGGAAGAAAGCCGACGGACCGATCGTGCCGTAGAGGATGCGGTCCGCGTGGCCGTTTCTGCACCTGAATTTTCGTGCGATTTCAGTGGTCATCCGCTCACGCCGCAGGCGCGCCGGAACTCGCATTGCGGATGGCCGCGACGATTGCTGTCAGCACCGCGCCGAGCACGCCGCCACCGACGGCCTGGCCTGCAAGGGTCCCAATATCCGCGTGGCCTGCGCTCTCCAGAGCCGGAATGATAATGCCAAGGAAGGACGTGCCGGCCGCGCCGCCGATCGCGCCGACGAGCGAATTGCCGAGCGTTCCCAGGTTCAAATTCTTGGCGACTGAGGCGATACCGTTCCCGCCAATTGCGCCGGCGACGAGTTCAACCACGAGTCCTAAAGCAGACATTTCACTCTCCCCTTTTTATGGACCGGCTCTCGCCAGCGCTGGGATTTGAGAAGCAATCGTCATGGCGGTCAAGGCGAAGAGCCGCCGGCGCGTGCCTCGCCACACAAGCATGAATCGCGAAAAGCTCTGCGGCGCGACGTTCATGCGCCAAAACGATTTTGGATTTGCGTCGAGCGCGACGGTAAAGTCTGTTGCAAAAAATTTGCTTCAAATTGCACTAAGGCTCCGGCAGGCGCGTTGTGCCGTGCGCCTGCGCTTCGTGTGGGCCGGGCGCCTGGTGCCCGGCCAGTCGCGGCATGATCTTCGCCAAAATCTCTTCGGTTTCCGATCTCCAGCCCGGCGGCGCCGCGCGGAACGCCGGCTTGTCAGAGCCGGGCGCGATATGAACGATCTTGTAGCCACGCTGCTTCAGGGCCCGCAAAAGCTGCGGCAGCATTTCTGCTGTCGATGCACGTGTATCATGCATCAGCAAAATGCCACGCTTGGCACGGTCGAGCCGCTTGAGTACGAGGTCAAGTTCGGCTTGCGGCGTCAGTAAAAGCCAGTCCGAAGCCCAGAAGTCGGAGCCGAACACACCGATATCACGGCTCTCCAGCCAAGCGACGAGCGCGGGCGTATCGGCAAAGCCCGGAAAGCGGAAGAACGTGATCTGGCCTGCGACGCTGCCGTAGGCGGCTTGTTCGTCGGCGGCGAAGCCATGGTCGATATCGGCGCGGGCGGCAGCATCGCGCATCAGGCGCAGCGTCCGGCCCGGATGCGAAAATGTATGATTACCGATCGAATGGCCTTCAGCGACTTCGCGCCGTGCGAGCGCCGGATAGGCTTGCGCATTGCGGCCGATGAGGAAGAACGTCGCCTTCACGCATTCCTTGGCCAAAGCGTCGAGCACGCGGGGGGTCGTTGTCGGCCACGGGCCATCGTCGAACGTCAGGACGACTTCGTGATCGGCGAGTGCAAGCGTTTTCGGATAGGTCTGCAATCCGATCGCGAAGCCGCCCGTGGTCGAGAGCGTCAGCGTGCGCTCGGTGCCAAGCTTATCGGGTCCGCAGCCAGCCGCCGTTGCACTCGCGGTGGCGAGCGCCAAGATCAAGGCCGCGACGCCTGATTGCCGCGCTAATTTGTAAAGCATGGTTTGCCTTCCTGGAATGGCCTCCTTATGAACCGCCAGGCGATAGAGCGCGAGTCAGGATTGGCAAATGACCAACTTCGATCACGAGCCTGAAAGAGGCGATCTCGCGGAGATCGCGCCGGAAGAGAACGACGAGGGTGTCATCCGGCCGGAATTCGTCGCCGATGTCGCCGATGCGGTCGCGGCGGAAGATCCGATCGAAGTCCGCCGCCTCGCAGGCGAACTGCACGAGGCGGATCTCGCGACGCTCATCGAAAATCTGCCCGGCGAGGCGCGGCCGAAGCTGATCGAGCTTATGGGCAGCGATTTCGATTTCGCCGCGCTGACCGAACTCGATTCCAACATCCGCGATCAGATTTTCGAAGAACTGCCGACGGAAACCGTCGCCGAAGGCATGTCCGAACTTGAAGCGGACGATGCGCTTGTGCTGCTCGAAGATTTCGAGCCTCAGGAGCAGAGCGAAATCCTGCAAGCGATGCCGGCGGTCGAGCGCGTCGCATTACAACGCAGTCTCGAATATCCGGAAGATTCGGCCGGCCGGTCTGATGCAGACGACGCTGGTGACAGCGCCGCCCTTTTGGACGGCGGGGCAGATGATCGACTTTCTGCGTGATGCGCCCGAAGAAGATTTGCCCGAAGCATTCTTTGAAATTTTTGTCGTCGATCCAGGTCATCACCTGATCGGAAACATTTTTCTCGACCAATTGCTGCGCGTTAACGCGCGTGCGCAACTAAGTGATGTTCTCGATCAGGATCGGCGGCGCGTGAACGTCGATGAAGATCGTGAGGAAGTCGCGCGGCTGTTTCAGCGCTATAATATCGTGTCCGCCGCTGTCGTCGATGAGGCCGACCGGCTCGTCGGTGTCATCACCATCGACGATATTGTCGACGTCATCCGCGAGGAAGCCGACGAAGAGATCAAGGCACTTGGCGGCGTCTCGGCTTCAGAAGAATTGTCGGACTCGATCTGGTGGACGGCGAGAAGCCGATTCCTCTGGCTCTTCGTCAATCTTATTACTGCCTTCATCGCCTCGTCGGTGCTCGGCATTTTCCAAAATCAATTGCAGAAAATGGTGGCGCTTGCTGTGCTGGCGCCGATTGTCGCAAGCCAGGGGGGCAATGCGGCCACGCAGACCATGACAGTCGTCGTGCGTGCGTTGGCGACGCGGCAATTGACCAAGCTCAACACCTGGCGCGTCATCGTCCGCGAGGTGATCGTCGGCGGATTGAACGGCGCGATGTTTGGCATCATCACCGGAATCGGTGCTTTATTCTGGTTTGGCCTTACCGGACTTGGCGTTGTCATCGCGTTCGCGATGGTGACGAATCTGCTGGCCGGCGCGCTCGGCGGGATTCTGATCCCGCTGGCTTTGCACAGATTCAAAATCGACCCCGCCGTGTCGTCCGGCGCCTTCGTGACGACGGTCACGGATTGCGTCGGTTACGGATCGTTTCTGACGTTCGCGACGTTATGGTTTGGCCTTAAGTAGTTTCACCGGGATTTTCGAGCGAGAAGGTTTCCGAGGTCTCATCGTAGGCGAAGATTTCGCCATAACGGCCCCAGGTGATGATGCTCTTCAACGTTCGCTCGGCATATTCCTCGGACATATAATCTTCGAGTTCTTCGAGAAAGCGGGTGGCGCGCGCCCAATGCGTCGGGCGCTCATCGAGCACATTGCGGATGCGTGTTGCCAGCGGCACGTAAGCGAGCAGATGATCGCCGAACAGCTTCTTGCGTGCATCGACATCCATTTCGGCGAAGCGCATTCCCGCCGGCGTCAGCTTGATGTCGCCTTCCGCGAATTCGGCGAAGCGCAAAAGCTGCAATGTTTCGCCGACAGGAAACAGATCGTCGATCGCCATCTGCAAGGAGTCGGCGAGAGGCGGCAGGTCGGCGTGGCCGCTGTAGGGCGGCGCAGCGAGCGTCTCCATCAGACCGGCCATTGTATTGGTCGAGACTTCCGGCAGCGCCATGCCCAGACCAAGGCCGGGGAACGTGCCATCGCGGCCTGGCGTTGTCGGCTCCGCGGTCTGGCGCCGCGTCATGAGCGCGTAAATCCGATCGACCAATTGGCGGAATTCCGGCGCAAGGCGATTGCGGGGGTAGGGCAGATGAACGTGAATCTCTTCGGCGATGCGGCCGGGGTTGGACGACAACACGAGGATGCGATTGCACATCAGCACCGCCTCCTCAATGTTATGCGTCACCATCAAAATCGATTTGATGGGGATGCGACCTTCGACCCAGAGATCGAGCAAGTCGGTGCGCAGGGTCTCGGCGGTCAAGACATCGAGCGCCGAGAACGGCTCGTCCATCAAGAGGATTGTCGGGTTGACGACGAGCGCGCGGGCAAAACCGACGCGCTGACGCATGCCGCCGGACAGCTCTTTCGGAAAGGCGGATTCGAAACCGTCGAGGCCGATCACGTCGATCGCCTTCAGCGCGCGCGGCCGCGCTTCGGCTTCCGGCACCTTCTTGGCGCGCAGACCGAGTTCCACATTGGCGAGGATTGAAAGCCAGGGAAACAACGCCGCGCTCTGGAACACCATCGAAACGGAATCGTAAGGCCCCGTTACGGGCTTCTCGCGGAAAAAGACTTCACCATCTGTCGGGCGCGCAAGTCCGGAGATGATACGCAAAAGCGACGACTTTCCCGAACCCGAACGTCCTAGCAGGCCGACGATCTCACCCTCGGTCAGGTTCATCGAGACATTATCGAGAACCTGCGCACCGGCCTCGCCCGCGCCGGTGCGATAGCTTTGGCTGACGTTCCTGACTTCAAGGATGGGCTTGCTTCGCGCGTCAAGCATAGAGGCCTCACGAAAGCTGCAGGCGGCGCTCGGCAAAGCGCGAGAGCGGACGCCAGAAAAAGCGATTCAGACAGATCACGAAAATCGACATCATGGCGACGCCGAGCACGATACGCGGGTAATCGCCGGCTTCCGTTGCCTTGGCGATATAAGCGCCGATGCCGTGCGCCGTCACGGTTTCTTTGCCCCATTTGACATATTCGGCGACGATGGCCGCATTCCACGAGCCGCCCGAAGCCGTCAGCGCGCCGGTGACATAATAGGGGAACACCGCGGGCAGCATCACCTTCGTCCACCAGTCCCAGCCGCGGACGTGAAAGGTCGCTGCCGCTTCGCGCAGATCATTCGGGAACGCGCTCGCGCCGCCGACGACGTTGAAGAGAATGTACCATTGCGTGCCGAAGACGATGAGGAAGCTTAACCAAATGTCCGGGTTGAGCGCCCAGCGGACGATCAGCACAACGGCAATCGGGAAAAGGACGTTGGCCGGGAAGGCGGCGAGGAACTGCGTCAAAGGCTGAACGCGTTCCGCAAGCCGCCGATTAAGCCCGATCAAAATGCCTAAAGGCACCCAGACGAGCGACGCGAGCAGGATCAGCGCCAGCACGCGGACCAACGTGAAACATGTCAGCACAAATGCGTGCAATATGTCCGCAGGCGTGAGGACATTGGCGATGAAGTGGATAACCAGCCAGAGCGCGTAGATGCCGGCCGCCCCGCCGATGACGACCGAGATGAGATCGAGGATACGTTCGCGCCATTCGCTGGCTTGCGGGCTGAGATCGGTTTTGATCGGCAGATCGAGCCGCCAAAGCGCAATGTTCTGGAAAACGTGCGCCGGCACGTCAGTCACGGCGCGCAGCCATTTGGTGCGGCGAAAAAGCTGAATAACCCAGGAACGTTCTTCTTCCTGCGAAGCCGAAAGTTCGAAACGGAAGCGGCCGCCGAAGGCCACCAACGGTCGGAAGAGCAATTGATCGTAGGCAATGATGACGACCAGCATCACGACGATTGCCGCGACAACGGCATCAATACGCTTCTGGTCGATGGCCAATGCGAGATAGGAGCCGACACCGGGCAGGGAGATTGTCGTATTGCCGACCGAGATCGCTTCCGATGCGACGACGAAGAACCAGCCGCCGGACATGGACACCATCATGTTCCAGATAAGGCCGGGCATCGCGAAAGGCGTTTCGAGCTGCCAGAATTTCTGCCAGGGCGACAGCCGGAAGCTGTCGGCGACCTCGCTCAGTTCCTTGGGAACCGTCCGTAGCGACTGAAAGAAAGAAAAGGCCATGTTCCAGGCCTGACTCGTGAAGATCGCGAAGATCGCGGCGCATTCCGCGCCGAGCGTCGAGCCGGGGAACAGACCGAGGAAAAAGGTCACGGTAAAGGACAGGAAGCCGAGGATAGGCACCGATTGCAGCACGTCGAGCAGCGGGATCATGAACCGCTCAGCGCGCCGGCTTTTGGCCGCGAACGTGGCGTAGGTGAACGTAAAGATGAGCGAGGCGATCATCGCCGCGAACATCCTCAGCGTCGTGCGCAGCGCGTAATAGGGCAGGTTGGCGTAATCGAGCGAAATGTTGGTGGATTGCGGCGCATGCAGAGGCAGGGTCATGCCCCGCGATCCGTGGACAATTGCGATAAAGACGCCGAAAATCAGCGCAAAGGCGATCACATCGAAGATGTTGGGCAGCGCGCTGCGGCCCCGCGCGGCGAGAGTGATAAATCGCGACATGGAGGTACGGGGCTGGAGGGCGATTGCTGCCGCTCTCTTGTCATCAAGCGGGGTGACATTCAAGTGCGACACGCGAGTTTTGATAGGGCGTTTCGCTGCGGCTTCGTGTCCGGCCTTGAGCCGCGCGCTTCAACCATAGAGAACAGCCTATGAGAGCGTCCTTTGAGGCTCGCATGTATAGATTCAGCGCTATTTTCTGTTTTCTGATGGCGTCGCTATTTCCGGCGCGCGCGGCCGAGCCAGGCCCCCAGACGCGGCTCGCACTCGTGATCGGCGAAGCGCATTACAAAGTTGCACCGCTTGCGACGCCCGCGAACGATGCGGGCCTCGTTGCCGAGGCGCTTAAGGAGACAGGGTTCGCCGTGACCGAGGGCGCCGACCTCGACGGCGCCGACCTGCGCAAGGCGCTTCACGATTTCGTCGGCAAGGCAGAGCAGGCGGGTCCGAACGCCGTCATTTTTATCTATCTCGCAGGGCGCGGGATGCAGTACGCCGGGCAAAATTATTTCGTGCCCGTCGATGGCTTCGTGCAGCGCGAAGCCGATGTCCCCCTCGCGGCGGTGCGGCTCTCGGATTATTTCGACAAAATCGTCGCCGCCCCGGCCGCCGCGCGCATCTTCGTTCTCGACGGCGCGCGCATTTTGCATTTCGCGACCGAGGGCTCGCCCTTCGCCAGTGGTTTCGGGATCGAGACCGCCGCGGCGAATAGCGTCTATGCTTTCAACGAAGCGCCGGATGTTGTGTCGCCGGACGAACCAGGACCTTATGGAATTTACGCGCAGGCGCTCGTCGAAATGCTCCGCCAAGGCTTCAGCATACCGGAGGTCTTCATCGCCGCGCGGCTGCGCGCGAACGATCTCAGCAACGGCATCATCGTGCCCTGGAACGAAGGGCAGCTTGCTGCGCCGTTTGCCCTTTATGCGCGGGATAAAAAGGCGCCGCCGCTGCAGCCTTTCACCATGTCCTCATCCCTCGAAGGTTTGACAGCCGGAAAAGCCTATCTTCAGGCGATCGAAAGCGACACGCTCGAAGCTTATGCAGGATTTTGCGCAGCCTTTCCGGACGATCCTCTGACCTTGAGGGTTCGGGCGTTGCTTGCCGCCCGTCGCGAGTCGCTAACCTGGCGTGCAGCCGTCGACGCGGGGACGCCCCAGGCGATCTGGACCTACATGCGGCGCTATCCGCGTGGGCCGCATATCCCGGACGCGAGACGCCGGCTCGCCGGACTTGCGGCGCCGCTCGATCCGCCCCCACGTTTCGACCCTTATCCGTTTAGCGGCTTACCCGGGCCCAGCGAGGCCGAACTCGAAATTCTCGACCAGCCGGTCCTGACCTTCGACGATCCGTCCTATCCGCCACCGCCGCCTGCGGCCGATCTGCTGCCGCAGCGTCCGGTCGAGTTCGAGGATTTGCTGCCGCCAAGCCCGGGCGGCTCCGGCCTGTTGCCGGTTCCGGCGCCGCTGGCACTCGGCTTTTCGAAGCCCTTGCGGCCAGCGCTCGCCGCTAATCCGTCCCCCGCTTCGGCAGTCGTGCCGCCGGTCGCGCCAGCCGCCAAAATGATCGGCGTGCCGCCCATGCCGCAACCTGCCGTCATCGCGCCAGAGCCGGCAAAAGCCCCCGTTACGCCTCTCCCGCCGAAGCGCCCGGCAAAGAAAGAACATCCTGCAAAGAAGGACGGCGCGCCAAAGCGGCAAAAGCACGAAAAGCCCTCAAGCCACGTGAAACACAGCGCGGCGAAAGCGCCAAAGCACGCCAAGCACGGTCGCGCGACCCCGGCGCATGAAAAGGCCAAGCCGCACGCGAAACCGAAATCGCACGGCAAGAAGAAGAATCGCAGATGACCACAAGGCGAGGCACCGCTCCGGGTAGCGGCAAAATTCCGTGGCGGAGTAGGTCACTTTCCTGTGCGCGCCTCGGAAATGACCATTTGTTGCCCCGATCGCGCCTTGCGAATGGCGATGGACCCGCGGCTCGCCTTTCCTTATGCTGGTACTGGAAGGCGTATAACTGATTGAGCAGATAGCGTTTCGGCCGATGATGGACAGTGGCGGTGCGGAGACAGCGCCGGACACGGTCTCAGGGGATCGGCGTGTCTATCAATATTCAGCGCGCCGAAGAATTTGGGGCGAAATGCCGAGCCTTAACAATTTTGAAGACGCCGCGTTGTCGGCGCGCCAAGCCGAGCCGGCTGAAATCATTAACGCCTCCATGGGCGGAGCTGCGCTCACTCCTGCGGAGCTGCCGCAGCCTCGGATTGACGAGACCCCGCCGTTGCCGCCGACTTTTGCGGCGCTTGATCTCGGGACGAACAATTGCCGTTTGCTCGTTGCCCGACCGTCCTATTCCGGAGCCGGACTCGCCGGTTTCAGGATCGTCGATTCCTTCTCCCGCATCGTGCGGCTCGGCGAAGGGGTTTCGCAGACGGGCCGCCTCGCGGAATCGGCAATCCAACGCACGCTCGAGGCGCTCGCAATCTGCCGCGCGAAAATGGAGGCCCGGCACGTGACTCGCGCGCGGTTGATCGCGACGGAAGCTTGCCGGATGGCGGAAAACGGCCAGGAATTCATTGACCGCGCGCGCGAAACGCTCGGCCTCGAACTTGAGATCATCGACCGCCAAACGGAAGCGCGTCTCGCCGCGACAGGTTGCGCCGCCTTGGCGGATGCCGAAGCGGAATTTGTCGTGCTCTTTGATATCGGCGGCGGCTCGTCGGAGGTCATCTGGCTGGGGCGACAGACGCACGATGCCGTCGGCGCGGGCCACGACAGAATCCGTTTCTGGGTATCGCTGAAACTCGGTGTGGTGACGCTCGCGGAAAAATTCGGCGGCGTCGATGTCTCTCATGCGACCTTCGAGGCGATGGTCGCGCATGTTGCGGCCGGACTCGAGGAGTTTGTTGCACAATCGCTGCCTTATCAGCGTTGCGGCCGGTTTCATCTCCTCGGCACGTCCGGCACGGTCACGACGATCGGCGGCATTTTTCTGAACCTTCCGCGCTATGACCGGCGCCGGGTCGACGGTCTCTGGATGTCGGATGCCGAGATCGATACGACGGTCAAGCGGCTGCGGCACATGTCTTACGCAGAACGGGCGGCCAATGGCTGTATCGGCGTCGAGCGCGCCGACCTTGTGCTTGCCGGCTGCGCCATATTGGAAGCTATCCGCCGCGCATTTCCGGCACGCCGTGTCCGCATTGCCGACCGGGGTCTGCGCGAAGGCATCCTGCTGCAATTGATGGACGCCGAACAGGCTCGATCCTTGCGATGACCACGAAAGATACGTCGGGCGCTAACCGCTCTCTCAAGACGCGGGTGAAAACCGCGCGCAAGCGGTCGCTCGCTTCTACGCTTTGGCTCGAGCGCCAGCTCAACGATCCCTATGTGGCCCGTGCCAAGGCTGAGGGCTACCGGTCTCGCGCCGCCTTTAAACTCATCGAGATCGACTCGCGCTATCACATCCTCAAGCGCGGGCAGAAAGTCGTCGATCTCGGCGCAGCGCCCGGCGGCTGGTCGCAGGTCGCCGCTACCAAGGTTGGCGCGACCGAGGGTGCGGGCAAAGTCTTCGGCATCGATCTTCTGCCGGTCGAAACGATCCCAGGCGTCGATTTTCGTCAGCTTGATTTCCTTATCCCGGAGGCGCCGCAGATCCTGACTGAATGGCTTGGCGGGCCGGCCGACGTCGTGCTCTCCGACATGGCTGCCAACGCGACCGGTCACAAGAAGACAGACCAGCTTCGCATCATCGGTCTCGTGGAACTCGCGGCGGATTTTGCGGGCGAAATTCTGGCGCCGGGTGGCACTTTCCTCGCCAAGGTTTTGCAGGGTGGCACGGAGACAAACCTGCTTGCGACGCTCAAGCGTCAGTTTACCGAGGTGAAACACGTCAAGCCCAAGGCAAGCCGGGCGGATTCGTCGGAGCTTTATGTGCTGGCGATGGGCTTTCGCGGACGCGCGGACTAGCCCTCCGTCTCTTCCGCTTTTGCGAGTTGTTTCTCCGGGTCGGCTGTCTTCTTCTGCCGCGATCCGGCGAGATCGATGCCGGCATTTGCGGGCAGCGCGCGGAACACCAACACCGAGCTTGCCGAGATCAAAGCGATACCGATGAAGGCCCAGCGGAAATCCGCCGCTGTGACATGCGCTGTATAGTGAAGGGCTTCCGACGTTTGCAAAACGAACGCGCCGATCGTAATGCCGACACTCAGCGACAATTGCTGAACGACAGAGGAAAAGCTCGTCGCCCGGCTCATCGTGCTGTGATCGATATCGGCGTAGGTTATGGCGTTGATTGCCGTGAATTCGAGCGAACGGAAAAAACCGCCAAAGAGCAGAAGCCCCATCATCAGGAGGTGCGGCGTTGTCGGCGTGAAAAATCCATAGCAGCCGAGAATGGTGGCACTCAGAAGCGAATTGAAAAAGAGAACGTGACGGAAGCCAAACGTGCGCAGGATCGGCGCAGCCGTTGTCTTCATGGCCATTGCGCCGATTGACGTGATGAATGTGATGCTGCCGGATTGGAACGCGTTTAGACCGAAGCCGATCTGCAGCATCAACGGCAGGAGCAGGGGGGTTGCGCCGACGCCGATGCGAAACAGCGAACCGCCGGTGAGCGAGGCGCGGAACGTCGGCACTTTCAACAGACTGAGATCGAGAATTGGGTATTTCGCTTTGCGCGCATGAAAATAATAGGCGACGAGCAAGAGCGTTCCGAAGCCCATCAACGCGAGCACGATCTCGATACTCACGATGTTGCGCCCGAAGAGCGTCATGCCGAAAATCAGCGTGGCGAGGCCCGTGCCCGAGAGCATGAAACCCGATACGTCGAGCGGCCAATATTCGCCATGAACATTCTTGATGTGCAGGCTGACGAGAATGATCCCGATCACGCCGATCGGCACGTTGATGAAGAAGATCCAGCGCCAGTGGAAGTATGTCGTGATGAAGCCGCCGACGAGCGGCCCGAAGAGCGGCCCGAGCAGCGCTGGAATCGTCAGATAGGCGAGGGCGTTGATGACTTCCGACTTCGGCACGGTCCGCAACAGGACGAGCCTGCCGACAGGCACCATCATCGCGCCGCCCACGCCCTGAACGATCCGCGCCAGGACGAATTGCCATAGGGTGCTGGAGAAGCCGCAGAAAATCGAACCCAGCGTGAAGACAACAATCGCCGCCCGGAAGATCGTGCGGGCGCCGAACCGGTCCGCCGCCCAGCCGCTCGCCGGGATGAAGATCGCCAGCGAAAGCAGATAGGAGGTCAGGGCCAGTTTGAGCGAAATCGGATCCTGATGCAGATCGGCCGCGATCGCTGGCAGCGATGTCGAGATCACCGTGCCGTCGAGGTTTTCCATGAAAAGGGCGCAGGCGACGATGAACGCCGTCAGGCCATAGCGCGGCAAGGCAGGTCTTTCACGGGATGGCAGCCAGAATCCCCGTCATCTAAACGCACGCGGCTGAAATTAATAGAGCGTCCGGCTGGCTTGGGTTTTCCACATCTTCTCCCTATTTCTAAGGCGTGAGCGCGGCGGCTTTCGTCTCCTGCGCTCTTGTTTTCTTTGCGCCGCGGCAGTGGCATGCTAAGAGCCGCTGCCAACTTGGGTCTGCCGCGCATCGCTCATCGAGTCGCGGCCGTTTTTTCATCTGGCGCCTGCGGCGCTGTCGGGAGTTGGCTATGGCGGTATCGCAGCGTGGGGTCATCAGGGAAGCATTGACGTTCGACGACGTCCTGCTCCTGCCGGGGCATTCCGAGATCCTGCCGAGCACTGCCGATCTCAAGACGCGGCTCACCCCCGAAATCACGCTGAGCCTGCCGATCATTTCCGCTGCCATGGATACCGTTACCGAGGCGCGCCTTGCGATCGCCCTGGCGCAGGCGGGCGGCATCGGCGTCATCCACCGCAATATGGAACCCGAGGTCCAGGCCGAAGAGGTCCGCAAGGTCAAGCGCTACGAGAGCGGCATGGTGGTCAATCCGATCACCATCGTCCCTGACGCGACGCTCGCCGATGCGCTGGCGCTGATGAAGCGGCACGGCATTTCCGGCATTCCGGTCGTCGAGCATGGGCCATTGGGAATGCCGGCACGGCTCGTTGGCATCCTGACCAATCGCGACGTCCGTTTTGCCGACAATCCCAATCAGCCGGTCTCCGAACTGATGACCAAGAAGGTCATCACCGTCACTGAGGGCGTGCCTCAGGACGAAGCGCGCCGTCTCCTGCATCAGCACCGGCTGGAAAAGCTGGTCGTCATCGACGATGAAGGGCGATGCGTCGGCCTTCTGACCGTCAAGGACATCGAAAAGGCGACGCAGCATCCGAATGCCAGCAAGGACGCCGAGGGCCGTCTGCGCGTCGCTGCGGCCTCGACCGTCGGCGACAAGGGCTATGACCGCGCCCTGGCGCTGATCGATGCCGGCGTGGACGCCATCGTCGTCGATACGGCGCATGGCCATTCGCAATCGGTTCTCGATCAGGTGGCGCGGATCAAGCGCATTTCGAACAAGGTCGCCATCATCGCCGGCAATGTCGCGACCGGCGACGGCACCAAGGCGCTCATCGACGCTGGCGCGGACGCGGTGAAGGTCGGCATCGGCCCCGGTTCGATCTGCACGACCCGGATCGTCGCCGGCGTCGGCGTGCCGCAGCTCACCGCCATCCTCGATTCCGTCGAGGCGGCGCGGGACCGCAACATTCCCGTCATCGCCGATGGCGGCATCAAATATTCGGGCGATCTCGCCAAGGCGATCGCGGCCGGCGCCGAATGCGCCATGATCGGCTCGCTGCTCGCGGGCACCGATGAAAGCCCGGGCGAAGTCTATCTGCTGCAGGGCCGGTCGTTTAAATCCTATCGGGGCATGGGTTCGGTGGGCGCGATGGCGCGCGGCTCGGCTGACCGCTATTTCCAACAGGACATCAAGGATAGCTTGAAGTTGGTGCCGGAAGGCATTGAAGGACAAGTACCTTATCGCGGTCCGGCCGGCGCCATTCTGCATCAATTGGCGGGCGGCCTGCGCGCTGCGATGGGCTATGTCGGTGCGGCGAGCATCGAGGATTTCCAGAAGCGCGCGACCTTCGTCAAAGTTTCCGCCGCCGGTCTGCGCGAAAGCCACGTTCACGACGTGACGATCACCCGCGAGAGCCCGAATTATCCGACCGGCGTATGACCCCAGGCGCGCGGATCGCAGCGGCGATCGAGATTTTATCCGACATTGAGACGCGTCATCGCCCGGCAGCCGATGCGCTGAAGGATTGGGGTCTGTCGCATCGGTTCGCGGGATCGAAGGATCGCGCCGCGCTGGCCTCGCTCGTCTTCGACGCTCTGCGTTGTCGTGCTTCAGCGGCGTGGATCATGGGCGCGGAGACGCCGCGCGCGATCGTCATCGGCAGCTTGCGCGAAATGCGCGGCGCATCCGTCGATGAGATTGCCGCGCTCTGTAATGGCGAAGGCCATTCGCCTGCGCCGCTTTCCGACGAGGAGCGCGACCGGCTTGCGCCGGCCAGCCTCGACAGTGCGCCGGATTACGTACGCGGCAATTATCCCGAATGGCTGGCACCGGCTTTCAATGCAGCCTTCGGCGACAACGCAGCGGCGGAAGGTGCTGCGCTCGCGACCCGCGCCCCGCTCGATCTGCGGGTGAACAGTCTCAAGGCGAAGCGCGAGAAGGCCCAGACGGCCCTCGCGCACCTCAACGCCGAGCCGACGCCGCTGTCGCCGCTTGGCCTGCGCCTGCCGCTCAGCGAAGACGGGCGCTCGCCCTCGCTCGCGGGCGAGCCGGCCTATGTCAAAGGCCTCGTCGAAATTCAGGACGAGGGCTCGCAGCTCGCGGCTCTGCTGTGCGCGGCGCAGCCCGGCGAACAGGTGCTCGATCTTTGCGCTGGCGGCGGCGGCAAGACGCTGGCGCTGGCGGCGGCGATGGACAATCGCGGCCAGATCTACGCCACCGATAGCGAAGCGCGCCGTCTCGCGCCGCTCTACGCGCGGCTCGAGCGTGCCGCCACCCGCAACGTGCAGATCAGGACGCCGCGGCGAGGTCAGGATGTGCTTGCCGATCTCGAAGCGCGCTGCGATCTCGTGCTTGTCGATGCGCCCTGCACCGGCACCGGCACGTGGCGGCGCAATCCGGATGCCAAATGGCGCATCCGGCCTGGCGCGCTGGAGCAGCGGATCAAGGAGCAGGATGAGGTTCTGGACACCGCCGCGCGCTTCGTGAAGCCCGGCGGCCGGATCGTCTACGTGACCTGCTCGCTATTGCGCGATGAGAACGAGGACCGGATCGCGGCCTTTCTGGCGCGCCACCCGGATTTCGGAGCTGTCAGTGCACAGGAGGCTGTCGAAGCAGCCAAGCTGCCCCAGCTCGCGGAATTTGCGCATAGGGATGGCCTGCGCCTCTCACCGCTGAAGAGTGGGACGGACGGATTTTTCATCGGGAGTTTGCGCCGGCTGGAGCCATAAGCACGCGGGGCATGTGAACCTGCCGCAAAATCTGGCCGACCCGCGACTTGACCGCTTCCAGGCTGGGGCTTTGCTGATCTGCATCCGGCTCCAGGCCCTCGGAGAACAGGCTGGGGATGTCGCCAAGACGGATCGCGACCGGCATTTGCCGCTGCGGGTCGAAAACCCGGACCACACGTTCCATCTTAGCCTCAACAATATCAACGCTACGCATGGCGAAAGACTAGCGCAGAGGCATTGCCCGGCCTTCTACCGGACCGTTCAAATGCGTTGGAAAGCGTTCAGGCAAGCTTTGCGCTTCCTTGCGCCGCGGGGTGCAATCTCTTAATTCGAATTTTTGCCGGCAGGAGCAAATGGCCGAAGACCCTCTCCACCACGATATCGTCACCCACCACGACAAAGTGCTGATTGTCGATTTCGGCTCGCAGGTCACCCAGTTGATCGCCCGCCGGGTGCGCGAGGCCGGTGTCTATTGCGAGATCGCGCCGTATCAGAAGGCCGAGGCCGCGTTCGCCGATTTAAAGCCCAGGGCGGTGATCCTGTCGGGCGGCCCGGCCTCGGTGCTGGAGGAAGGCTCGCCCCGTTTGCCGCAGGCGATCTTCGAGGCCGGCGTGCCAATCCTCGGCATCTGCTACGGCGAGCAGCTGATGGCGGCACAGCTCGGCGGCGAGGTGCAGGGCGGCCATCACGGCGAATATGGGCGCGCCGAAGTCGAGGCGATTGCGGAATCGCCGCTGCTTGAGGGCGTCTGGGAGCAGGGTCGCCACACGGTCTGGATGAGCCACGGCGACCGCGTGACCAAACTGCCGCCGGGCTTCAACAGCATCGGCCATTCGCCCAACGCGCCGGTCTGCGTCATCGCCGACGAGGCGCGGCGTTTCTACGGCCTGCAATTCCATCCCGAGGTGCATCACACGCCGGAGGGGCCGCAACTCCTGGGGAATTTTCTTTTCAAGATTGCCGGTTTTCGTCGGGACTGGACGATGCGCGCCTTCCGCGCCGAGGCGATCAAGGCGATCCGCGCGCAGGTCGGGCAGGGGCGTGTCCTTTGCGCGCTCTCAGGCGGCGTCGATTCCTCCGTCGCCGCGCTGCTGATTCATGAGGCGATCGGCGACCGGCTCACCTGCGTCTTCGTCGATCATGGGCTTTTGCGCGAGGGCGAGGCAGAGCAGGTCGTCTCGCTGTTTCGCGGCCATTACAACATCCCGCTCGTCCATGTCGATGCGAGCGAGACGTTCCTGAAAGCGCTCGATGGCGTTCAGGAGCCGGAAGAGAAGCGCAAGATCATCGGCAGGCTGTTCATCGATGTCTTCGATGCGGAGGCGAAGAAGATCGCCGCAGACGGGCGCGGCGCGCCGGATTTTCTCGCGCAGGGCACGCTCTATCCCGACGTGATCGAAAGCGTCTCCTTCCAGGGCGGCCCGAGCGTCACGATCAAGTCGCATCACAATGTCGGCGGCCTGCCGGCGCGGATGAAGATGAAGCTCGTCGAGCCGTTGCGCGAACTCTTCAAGGATGAGGTGCGCGCGCTCGGCCGCGAACTCGGCCTGCCGGATATTTTCGTCGGGCGGCATCCGTTTCCGGGGCCGGGGCTCGCCATCCGCCTGCCGGGCGGTGTCACGCGGGAAAAACTCGCGATCCTGCGCAAGGCCGATGCGATCTATCTCGACGAAATCCGCAAGGCCGGGCTGTACGACAAGATCTGGCAGGCCTTTGCCGTGCTGCTGCCGGTGAAAAGCGTCGGCGTCATGGGCGACGGACGTACTTACGATTTCGTCTGCGCGCTGCGCGCCGTGACATCCACCGACGGCATGACGGCGGACTTTTTCCACTATGACATGAATTTTCTCGGCCGCGCCGCCACGCGCATCATCAACGAAGTTCGCGGCATCAATCGGGTGGTTTATGACGTGACGAGCAAGCCGCCGGGGACGATTGAGTGGGAGTGAGCCCGCTGATTGCAGCATAATGTCCTGATTTTGCAAGACTATAAATGATTTCTCTCGGTGGGATCCGTGTCCTTCGAGGAGTCGCTTTTGCGATTTTTTTGTGAATCCTGTTGACAGCATCTGTGAACGATATTAACTAGATGTCAACTCAAGGTTCACAGGTGAAACATGACAGAGGCAAATCTCATCGGAGTCTTCGAGATCGCGGAAATGGCCAGCGTCACGGCATCCGCGGTCGCAAATTGGCGCAAACGTTTTCCCGATTTCCCAGCTCCGTTGGCGGAGCTCAAGTCTGGGCCGGTGTTCGCAGAAAGCCAGATCAAGAAGTGGCTTGCTCTTCGCAAACTGGCGGGCGACGGCGACGTCGCGCTTTTTTATGACCAGTTGGCCAGCAAGCGAGGCGATCCGCCGGAACTTCAGACGAAGATCCAAGAAGTAATAGCGCGGCTTCAGGAGGAAGCGACTTCGCTTAAGCGGCCTGGCATACTGCTCGGGAAGGTCCAGAGCGGCAAGACGCGCGCCTATCTCGGTGTGATCGCTAGCGCGTTCGACATGGGATATGACGCAGCCGTTATTCTCACCAAAGGCACTAAATCTCTCGCCCAGCAAACTCTGAGCCGCGTCAAAGCGGATTTCGGAGAGTTTATCGAGAGTGACCAAATCGACGTTTTTGACGTCCTTGCGGTGCCGGAGCTTACACCATACGAGCTAGCACGTAAGCTCGTCTTTGTCGTAAAAAAAGAAGACGACAACATGCGCCGCCTGATCGAGCTCTTCACCGAAACTTATCCGTCGCTCAAGCAACGTCGTGTTCTCATCATCGATGACGAGGCTGACCTTGCCTCCGTGAGCGGACGTAGGGTTCAGGGGCTGAATATCGCGGGCACGATCTCGAGGCAGATTGACGCGTTTCGCGAATCTGTTTCGAACTCGGCTTATTTGCAGGTCACGGCCACGCCTTATGCGCTTTACCTCCAACCGGAGGACGACGTTGCCATTAACGGCGACCAGCTCTTCCAGCCGAAACGTCCGGCGTTCACGGTTTTGCTGCCCACACACGAGAAGTATGTCGGTGGTGATCAATATTTTGAGTGCGACAACGAAAACAATTCGCCAGGACAGTATTTCTATCGCGAGGTGCCGCCTGCCGAGCGGGATGCGTTGAAAAAAGAAGATCGGCGCCGCTTGCAGATCGATCGCGTGCTCACGGAAAAAAATGTCACGGTCATGCGAGACGCTATCGTGAGTTTTATCGTCGGGGGCACCATTCGCCGGCTACAACAGCGTGCATCAGGTCAGCGCCCGCAAAAATACAGTTTCCTGTTCCATACCGAGCAACAGAAAAGCTCACATGACTGGCAGCTGAGGGTCGTTTCCGCCCTGCGGGACGCACTCATCGATCAAGCAGAGGCTGACAGCCCACTCTTCAATGAATTGCTTCGTGCGGCGTACGTCGATCTTCGCCGCTCAGCCGAAACTGACGAGTACCCGCTGCCGGACTTTGACGAGGTCAAGAGGGCTGTGCTCGATGCGCTGTCCCAAGGCCAGTTGATGATCACGAAAGTGAATTCGGACAACGATGTCAAGAATCTGCTCGATGATGAAGGGCAGCTTAAGTTGCGCACGCCGTTTAATGTTTTTATCGGAGGGCAAATCCTCGATCGTGGTATTACCATCAACAGCTTAATCGGCTTCTATTACGGCCGTTCGCCT
Source organism: uncultured Pseudomonadota bacterium (assembly GCA_963782195.1). Lineage (GTDB taxonomy): Bacteria > Pseudomonadota > Alphaproteobacteria > Rhizobiales > Beijerinckiaceae > Methylovirgula. The sequence continues at coordinate 376,374 of CAWAIN010000002.1, forward strand.
AACCGCTTCCAGCAGGATACCGTGTTGCAGCACTCCCGCATGTATGGGGCCCGGCCGCTGGCAGACCTACGCGTTACGCGGTTCTATGCGCCGCAAAACGTCTATCAGATCATGAAGCGCATCCACGAATTCGACAGCGCGTTGAGAGAAGCGTTTGAATCTGGGGCTCACGAACGAGGAATTTATTTCTTGCGTCGCGACGCAGCGCATCGGCTCGTCCCGTGTTCGCCCAATAAACTGCTTTTCTCCGACGTGGTAAGTATTCGGCCTGGGCGCCGTTTGGTGTTGTCTGGCTTCCAGACGGTGTCCAAGTCCTCCGGGGCAAAAAAACTGGCAGCACTGGATGCCAAGGTCCGCGAGTTGAGTCGGACCAGCGAGGAGGCCACGCTTATCACGGTCGAGCAGGCAGTCGAACTCCTTGAACTCGCTTACGCCAATCTCGAATTCCCAGACGAGAATGCCGACGACGATCGTCAGGCGCATGTTGTCGCCCTCGAACATCTTTCGCGGGTCAGCACAAATCTCGACCTTCGAGGAAAGGTATGGCTCGTGACGGCGAGGGATCGTGACGTCGCACGCTATCGTGAGGAAGGGCGCTTCTCTAACGCTCCTGACACAAAGCAGCAAAAGGATGCGGCCAGCGCCCGCGCGAGCGATATTCCAGTTCTCATGCTGCTGCGTCAGAACGGGAGCGAAGCAAAAGGGTGGCGTGGACTTCCGTTCTGGTGGCCAGTCATTCTCACCTCGCGATCAACAGCAACCGTCGTTTTCGCAAATCGAGAAGCTGTTTCTCCGACAGAAGCGCCTGGCAACAAGGATCCGCGGCCCTTGTCGACAGAAGAAGTTGCGTGAGTGTGTCGTGCACGTTTGAGCAAGACCCAAACCCCGCGAAATCGCAGACAATCCCTAGCGCTCCTCGATATGCTGGTGACGTATGTCAATCCTCAATATTCAGTTGAGAAAGCTTCTCCAACTCTTCTATGCAGACGATCGTCTTCGCAGATCACTTCTCTTGACAGACATTCGGGCTGACGCCCGCAGGGAAGACGGGGACGGAAGGGGGACGGGTGGCGACTTTCACGTACCTTTCTGGGCGGACGCGAAAGCTCATGTTGCGGGAGCGCTCGACCTCACTGAGCAAACTAAAATCAGAATCGCGGCCAACAAGACACGAGCCCGGCTGTACCCGTTGCTGAGAGACGGCTTTCTCTTTCTTCTTAACGAGCGCTTGAGATGGCGCAATGAGCCAGTCCAAATCGTTCCTGAGAACGTACACGGACATCTAGCTATTGCCGAATTAGGCGCAAACGTTCGGCTCGAAAACGTTATGTTCGCCCGCGTTCGAGGGGATTTCGATAGGCTCGTTTATCCCTACTTTAGCGAACACCCGCCACTCCCGGATGAAGGAGCCCGTTTGGGACTTTGGGCAATGTCTGTCGCCCTAGCTGATCATTCATTAGACGATATGCGTATTATAGACGTGTTGAGGCGAGCCGCGTTTTCTCCCACGGCGAATCCGTTGGGCGGAGACGAACGCGAAACTTTCATCGAGAGATATCGGGCCTTAATTTCTGAATGGGAAAGGTTAAAAGGCGAGTAGCTCGTTGCCACGTCCTCATTCCGTTTGTCGATAACGCGCGGAACAAATCCTCCCGCCCCAAGTTTCCCGCCGGAGATCAATCCGGCGATGGGAACACGGCATGGCACACGAGAGCGATGTTGATCACGTCTGGCAGTTGATCGATAAGATCGGTTTTTGCATGCTCTCGACGCATGATGGCGCGGCGATCCGCGCGCGGCCGATGGCGGCCCATCTCGTGCGCGAGGAGAACGCCATCTATTTCCTGACCGACAGCACAAGCCACAAGGATGCGGACATCGCGCGAAACCCGCGGGCCGGGCTCGCCTTCGCCGATGCCAGCGCGCGGAAATGCGCTTTATCCGCGTCCGCCTATCGCCCCAGCATCATCGCCAGCTTTGCCGCGAGCAGCTTGATTGCGAGCGCAGGAGGATAGGTCTCGGCGCTGGGCACATCCTTGGGGATGGTGACGCCGGCCGGCTTCGACTTCGTGCAGGTGCGGAATTGCAGCGACGCGACATCGCCATGAAACCGCGCGCGATAGGCCACACCCAATGCAGGCTGTTGTCGAAGTTTCACGAACATCGCCGAATTGCAGCAGGTGGACGCTATTGGTGGCCGATGTGTCCTTGAGCTTATAGCTGTGGAGCAGGTCAGGGCCCTTGGTGCAGGCGATCCGATCTTTTCGATAAAGCACATAGGCCGTGCCGCCATCGGGATCGGCGACCGCGCTCGCATTCGGCAACGCTTCGATCTGTTTCGCGTCTGCCTGACAGTCCTTGCAATAGCGGACGGCGCTCGTGATCGGCGCGCCATGCGCCGTGACTTCGACGCGGCCGCAGGCGCAGGTCGCGATCCTGATGGGTGAGCGTGTCATCCGAGCCCCTCATCGCCGCCGAGCTTGCCGGCCATCGCCAGCTTTGGGTAAAATACGGCCATGGCGATGGGATATACAAACGCTTTCGTGACGGTCGCGGCGGATTGTCCGGCGGATGCAGGCCAGGCGCCCGAGCGGCCGGACTTGATCGCCGGCCTTGAGTACGAATTGCTGAAAGCCGATCCCTATCGGTTTACCGGCGAAGCCCTCATTCTGGCGGTGCAGGCGCGGCACAAGGGCGTTACCGCGGCCGATATGGAGCGGTTCAAAATCGCGCTCTTTTCCAAGCCGCATCCATGCTTGCGGGCCTCGATGCTGCCGAAGCGTTACGGCTGGGGCGCGCATTACGACGGCGAGGGCCGGATCGCGCTCTATGGTGTCGAGACCGATGACTACCGGCGTCTGACCTCGCGGGCGGATATCACAGTCGTTCCGGCCATGCGCAACCGGACCGCCAAAGCCGCGTCATAGCGAAAGGTTGGCGCGCGAGACTCTGCGCACCGTCTCTCGATCATCCCCGCTATCAATCTGCTTGCCGACAATCGCGATCGTCTCTTCACAGACGATCGCCGCGACCAGAGGCTAGCGCATCCTAGTATTCATCTTACCCCTATAATCTCCCGACTTTACGACGAGTGCCCGACCGACGACATGTGGTTCCAGTGAAACTGGAGGCCTCTCATGCAAGTGTTTGTCACCGGCGCCACGGGGTGGATCGGCTCGGCCGTCGTCAATGAACTGCTGTCGGCAGGACATAGCGTGAGTGGGCTGACGACAAGCCCGAAAGGCGCCGAAAAGCTCCAGAAGCTGGGTGCCAAGGCTTTTGTCGGAACGCTCAATCAACACGCTCTGCTTCGCCAAGCCGCTGCGGAGTCTGATGGCGTCATCCATACTGCTTTCATCCACGGCCTCGGCTCGATGAGCCTGGCGACGCGCGTCCGGCTCTTCGCGGGTGCGCTGAACGGCGGCATCCTTCCCAGTTTCATGCGCATCCTCACCGAAACGGAGTCAGGCGCGATTGGAGCGCTCGGCTCCGGTTTGGGCCGTTCTGGGGGGCCGCTCGTCGTGGCATCGGCTCTTCTCTACCTGCCGCAGGGAAGGGTCTCGACCGAAAAGGATGACCACGTTTCAAACACGCCGAACCGGTCTATCTCAGAGAGAGCGGCGTTCGATTTCGTTGCGCGCGGAATTCGGGCCTCGGCTGTCCGCCTCGCGCCGACCGTTCATGGAAATGGCGATCACGGATTTATTGCGCGCATCATCGAAGCGGCCCGCAAGAAAGGCGTGTCGCCTTATATCGGCGATGGTGCCAATAGGTGGCCCGCGGTGCATCGGCTCGACGCGGCGAAACTCTTTCGGCTGGCGCTCGAAAAGGGAGAAGCCGGCGCAAAATATCATGGCGCTGGCGAGGAGGGCATCCCGTTCCGCGATATCGCGACTTCTATCGCGACCCGGCTCAAGGTCCCTGCCGTCAGTATTCCAGCCACAAAGGCCGCGAAACATTTCGGGATGCTGGCCGGTTTTATGGGCCTCGATAATCCTGCGTCCAGCGCGTGGACGCGTCAGGCGCTGGGTTGGAGCCCCGAGCAGCCGGGCCTGCTTGCCGACATGGACGCGCATTATTTCTAAGGCTCAGAAAGTTGGGCCGAAAGCCGCAACTCCATAGCGGTCGGTGAGGCTCGTTTATCGGCCGAGCAACATCGCCACGCGCGCGGCGAGAAGTTTTATGACCATTAGGGGCGGATAGCCCGCGGCGCTCGGCACGTCGCGGGGAAGCACGACGCCATTCGGCTTGAACTTCGTGCAAATCCGAAGTTGCAGCGGCGGGAGGTCGCCGTGAAATCGCGCTCTATAGGCCGTGATCCAGAATGGACCTCGATCGAAATTCACGAACATCGCCGAATTGCAGCACGTGGCGACGAGTCTGTTCGTGGCCGACGTTTGCTTGAGCTTATAGCTCTTCAGCAGGTCCGCGCCTTTGGTGCAGGCGATCCGGTCCTTACGATAGAGGATGTAAGGGGTGCCGCCATCGGGATCGGCCACAGCGCCCGCATTCGGCAATGCTTCGATCTGCCGGGCGCCCTTCTGGCAATCGTCGCAATAGCAGACGGCGCTCACGATCGGTTTGCCGATCGCTTCAAGTTCGACGCGACCGCAGGCGCATGTCGCGGTCAAGGTGGGCGAATGTGTCATCAAGCTCTCAATCATCCCCGCCGTCGATCTCTTTGCCGAAGCGGAAGCTTTTCAGGCCGCGGTCGCCCACGATGTAGAAACCCTGGAAGGATCGGGGCTGGCTGTAACGGCGGCTCATTCCCTAACGAATATAGGTCAGTGCGTCCGTGGCTGTGGCGTGCCATATGCGGAGGCGCCGATGCACGCCGTTATGCAGACTATAAGTTTTCTCTCGACTTTATTCGTCTTTGCGACCGGCTTGGCCACATTGTTTGTCGCCGTCATCTTTGTTCTGGATCGGCTGCAGACCCGTGACGCGATTCTCAAGAATTATCCCGTTATTGGGCATCTGCGTTATATATTTTCCAATCTCGGCGAATTCTTCCGCCAATATTTCTTCGCAATGGACCGCGACGAACTGCCTTTCAATCGTGCCGAACGAAATTGGGTAGACCGCGCATCCAAGAACACGGACTCGACCGTTGCCTTCGGCTCGACGCGCAACCTTAACGAGGTGGGCACGCCGATTTTCGTCAATTGCCCCTATCCCATGCTTGAGACGGGCGTGGAGGAAACGCCGCCTTACGTCATCGGGCGCGAGACACCCAATCCTTATACAGCGCAATCATTCTTCAATATTTCAGGAATGAGTTTCGGCGCTCTGTCTGCTCCCGCCGTGCGAGCATTGTCGAGGGGCGCCAGGATCGCCGGATGTTGGATGAATACGGGAGAAGGCGGCCTCTCCTCTTATCATCTCGAAGGCGATGCAGACCTCGTTTTTCAAATCGGCACGGCAAAATATGGAGTGCGCCACGCTGACGGAAGCCTGGACGAAGAAAGGTTGCGCCAGCTTGCGGCAATTCCTCAGGTCAAGATGTTCGAGATCAAGCTATCGCAGGGTGCCAAACCCGGCAAAGGCGGGATCCTGCCGGGCATAAAGGTCACTCCAGAGATTGCGGAAATTCGCGGCATCCCCGCCGGGCTCGATTCCAACAGCCCAAACCGGCATCCCGAGATCGACAGCAATGAAGACCTTCTGAGATTCATTGCCAAGGTGAAAGCCATTACCGGCAAACCTGTAGGTGTGAAAGCCGTGATCGGCGCCTATGGATGGTTGGACGATCTCCTGGCGCGCACCCATGAAATTGGCGTTTGGCCCGACTTTTTTACCTTGGATTCCGGCGACGGCGGCACGGGCGCTGCGCCCATGGCTTTGATGGATAATGTCGGGCTTCCCATCCGGGAATCGTTGCCGTTGGTGCGCGATATAATCAAGGCGCATGGCCTTCAGGACCGAATCCCCATCATTGCTTCGGGCAAATTGGTGACGCCAGCGGAGGTTGCCTGGGCTTTGTGCGCGGGGGCCACGTTTGTAAATTCGGCACGCGGCTTCATGTTCGCGCTGGGCTGTATTCAGTCGTTGAAGTGCAATCGCAATACCTGCCCGACAGGCATCACCACACACGATCGGCGCTTACAACGCGGTCTCGATCCGGCCGATAAAGCGGTGAAGGTGGCGAACTATTGCGTCAATCTCCGCCATGACGTGGAAGTCATCGCACATAGCTGTGGTGTACCGCATCCGCGCCGGTTGCGACGGTTCCATGTCCGCCTGGTGTTACCGGACGGCCGTTCGCGTCCCATGAGCGATCTCTACCCGACTGACGATCCAACGGATGCCGGCGTCCGACATGGATTCTAGCACCGTCATTTCAATGACCGGATGGGAAGCGGCTTCACTCTCAATCATCCCCGCCGTCGATCTGTTTGCCGACAATCGCGATCGTCTCTTCATAGACGGTCGCCGCGTTCCAGGCCTGGATCGCCGCGAAGTTCGGCTCGCCCGGCTGATAGCCGGCGCCGCGCTGCCAGCCATGCGCCTTCAGGTAATTCGCGGTCGAGTTCAGCGCCCCCGAGGCAGTGTCGAGATCGCCGACGCCGAATTGAAGCATCGTCTTCGGCAGGAATTGCGTCTGGCCGATTTCGCCATGCATGGAGCCGCGGGTCTCGGCCGACATGCGGCCGTCATCGACGAGTTTCAGAGCCGCCAGCAATTGATCGGTGAAAAGCTCCGGCCGGCGGCAGTCATAGGCGAGCGTCGCGATGGCCGAGAGCGATTGCTGATTGCCATGCTGGGTGCCGAAGCCCAATTCCATGCCCCAGATGGCGATCAGCGGGCCGGCCGGGACGCCATAGCGCTCTTCGATCGACGCGAAGAGCTCGGCATGCGCCTCCTTCATCCTGCGGCCGCGCGCCGCGATCACGGAGGCGCCGCGCTTCTGCATGAAGGCCGGCAGTGACAGGCGGAAGCTTTTGAGGCCGCGGTCGGCCGCGATGGTCGGATAATTGTAATGCGTCTCCATCAGCGCGCCGATGCCGGCGCTGCCGATGCCCTGGGCCTTCGCCTCATCGGCGAACGCGCTCTTCCAGGCCTCGAAGCCGCCGGGGCCGGTGCCGCACTGGACGGCCTCGGCGGCGCGGACCGTCAAGGGGAGGGCGGCAAAGGCCGCGATAAGAATTGTCGTGAGCCGACCGCAATTAAACATTGAACCTCCCTTTTAGAGCGTTTTCGAGCGAAGTGGATACCGGTTCGCGTGAAGAAAACGCGTTGAAACAAAAAACTAGAGTAGAGGACGTTCATATGGAATCGCCCGGCGTTCTTATGTCTTTTTAACCGCATCGGATTTGTCCGAAAACCGCTTCGCACTTTTCGGTCCGATGCTCTAGCGCTCTGCACCAAGGACTTTGCGCAACGAATCCTCGATCTGTCCGCCGCAATAGGCGTCTCCATAATCGATTTGCGCCTTGGCGGCCAGTTCGGCCAGCGGCGGCAGATCGGCAATTCGCCGCGTGAGCGCCGCCGTCAGGGGCGCGGTTTCTTTCAACATTATCTCAATCTTGTGGAAACGGTCCGTCACGGTCGACCAGAGGATGGCGGTCACGACGTCGGCGATGCCCGGTTTCTTGCCGCCGAGCAGGAAGCCGGACTTGGCCTTCAGGCCATGCCGCCGGCCGGTCTCTTCCCAGAACGTCATCCACTTTTCGAGCCGGGGGGTGAAGTCCCGCCAGCGCTTTTCCGTCCACATCTCGCGCCCGCCATCGAGCGTGATCTCGTCGATCACGTCGTTGGCGTCGTTGACGATTTTCATGGTCAGCGCGCGCAGGGCCGGGGTGGCGGGCATGAGGTCCAGCGTCTCGCCGAGATAAAGGACGATGGCTGGCATCTGGGCGATGGCGAAATCCGCCTTCTTGTCGATAAGCAGCGGCGGGCCCATGAAGGGCACCGGCATTTTGCCCACCGGGGCGTCCATCAGCTTTGAGATGGCCGCGTCGCCAGCTTCCTTCCACGTCTTCCCGGCATAGGCCAGAACGGCGCGCACGAACTGGCCGCGAAACGGCACGGACCAGTAGTAGAGTTCGTAGTCGGTCATGCCGGGCCCTCTATAGTTTGGCGAACTTCAATCCGCGTTAGCGGGTATAGTGTTCCTTGATCCAGGTTAAAGCGTCTCGGAAATCTTCGTGCATTTGTAAAGCGAATTGGCGCGCTCCCGCATGGCGTAGCGCCGATCTTATGCTTGTTCGCGACGGAGATTATCGATGGCCTATACGAGCACCAACCCTTACACCGGCGAAGTAACGAAGACGTTTCACGACGCCACGGATGCCGAGGTGGTGCAAGCCATCGAGAATGCCCACGAAGCATTTCTGTCGTGGAAAAAAACATCCTTCGCGGCGCGCGCGAAGATCATGCAGCGAGCGGCGGAAATTTTGCGCAGGGACAGCGAGACCTATGCAAAGCTTCTCACGCTTGAAATGGGAAAGCTGATCTCGGAGGCGGAGGCGGAAGTCGAACTCTCGGCGAAAATTTTTGAATATTATGCCCTGAACGCGAGGATCTTGCTCGCGCCGGAGAAGCTGCCGGTGGCTGATCTCGCCGAAGGCGAGGCCGTGCTGGTTCACGAGCCGCTCGGCGTCTTGTTGGCCGTCGAACCGTGGAATTTTCCCTATTATCAGGTCGCGCGCATCATCGCGCCGCAATTGTCGGCCGGAAATACGATCTTGCTCAAGCACGCCGGAATCGTGCCGCAATCCGCCGCGGCTTGCGAAAAGCTCATGCTGGAGGCGGGGTTGCCGGACGGCGTTTTCAAGAATTTATATGCCGCCCATTCGCAGATCGAGCTTATCCTTCATCATCCGCTCGTGCGCGGCGTGGCGCTCACCGGCTCGGAGGCCGCTGGCGCCATGGTTGCTTCAACGGCGGGGCAGGCGCTGAAGAAATCGACCCTGGAGCTTGGCGGCGCGGATGCCTTCGTCGTGCTCGCCGATGCCGATCTGGAAAAGACGGTCAAATGGGCGGTCTTCGGCCGTCATTGGAATGGCGGACAGGTGTGCGTTTCTTCTAAGCGGATGATTATCGTCGAGGACCTCTACGACCGCTTCCTTGAGAGCTACACTGCCGGCGTCGCGGGCTTGCGGGCCGGCGATCCGTTTGATCCCGCGACGACCTTGGCGCCGCTGTCCTCGCAAGCGGCTGCCGACGAGCTTAAGGACAGGATACGTCAGGCGGTGGCGCATGGCGCGACGGCGACCGAAGTGGGCGCCAAAGTACCCAATCGCGGCGCCTTCGTGCAGCCGACGATTTTGACCGATATCGCCGACGACAATCCGGCGCGGAATTGGGAGTTTTTCGGCCCCGTGTCGATGCTCTTCCGTGCCGAGGACGAGGACGACGCCGTGCGGATCGCCAACGATTCCCCGTTCGGATTGGGCGGATCGGTGTTTACCTCCAACCCGAAACACGGCGCGAAGGTCGCCAAACGAATCTCGACCGGCATGGTTTTCGTCAATCATCCGACGATGGTGAAGGCCGATTTGCCCTTTGGCGGCATCCGCCATTCCGGCTACGGCCGTGAATTGCTCGGCCTCGGCATCAAGGAATTCGTCAATCACAAGCTCATCGATATCGTCGATATCGACGCCCCGTTCTGACGGGCCGGATGTCAGGGCTGTCAGCTTTCCTCGATATGCTGGTCGGTTTCAAGGTTGAGTGCGACCTCGGCGAAATCGAGTTCCTCCTGCAAGACAATGTAAACATCGGCGCCGACACGTTCTTCGCTGCGTAGCGTTTCGAGCCGTTTGCGCTGCTTGCGCACGGCTATGAGGCCATATTGCCGCTTCATCTCAAGCGGCATGTGTTCGCCTTCAAGAAGCGCACCGTCGCGCAGCGTCTGGAACTCGTAGCGCCAGTAATCGGCGGCGGGGCCGGACTTGCCATCAAGTGATGAGAGCCCAACCGTGGCGAGATCGGCGCGTGCGGCGTCAAGCTCCGCGCTGAGGCCATCGTCGCCATCGAGCTTGAGCAGCCGCACAAGCGGTCCAAGCGTCAGCCCCTAAATCACGAGTGTCGCCAGCACGACTGCGAAGGCGGTGAGGACGATGAGGTCGCGTTGCGGGAAGGAGGCGGGGAGCGCAAAGGCCGTCGCGAGGGTAACCAGGCCGCGCATGCCGGACCATCCGACCAAGATACCCTGGCGCAGGCTCGCCGGCTTCGCATCGGCGCGAAGGGCGTGGTAGCGATAGGCGAGGCGATTGTAGATGAGTACCAATGCCATCCGCACGACGATCAGGCACAGGATAACCGCGAGCGCGAACCAGGCTGCTTCGCGCAGCCGATCGGGCGCCATGCTGCCGACGATCGTCCGCGCCTGAAGGCCCAACAACAGAAAGGCGAGCACGTTGAGCAGAAACACCGCGCTTTCCCAAACCGCAAAACTGTGGATACGCATACGCGGCCGCACCATGAGACTGGCGTAGCGCGCGATGGTCATGGCGAAGGCGACGAGGCAGAGGACCGACGACAAACCCAGACGATCGGCGATGATCCAAACGCCGAAACATGTGACGAACTCGAGCAGATTGCCGCCGAGCGTTCCGGCGACATAGGGCACGACATAACGATAGAGTTTCGCAAGCAGAATTCCGAGCAGCACGCCGCCGGGCGCCGCAATCGCCAGCCTCAGCGCCCAGGCGCCATCGAAGCCGCCGAGGTGCTGAACCGAGGTCGCGGCGCTGAACAGCAGCAGGGCGGATGCATCGTTGAGAAGGCTTTCGCCTTTCAGCACGGCGACCGAGCGGCGCGGCATGCTGACACTGCTGAGAACGGCCGTCGCGGCCGCCGCATCCGGCGGGGAGACAATCGCGCCGAGCGCGATCGCGGCATAGAGCGGCAATCCGGCCATCGCGACGCCGAGCCACGCAACCGCCGCGGCGCTCAGGAGCACCACGCCGACAGCCAGCGCCACCAACGGCCGCCAGAGCCGCCGCACTGCGCCGAGCGGAAAGTCGAAGGCCTCATTGATCAGGGCTGGCGCAATGAAAAGTGCGAGGGCCGTGCGCGGATCTAGCCCAATCTGCGGCGCGCCAGGGATCAGCGCCAATCCGACGCCTGCGCCGGCGAGCATCGTCGGATAGGGAATGCCGGCCCGCCGCGAGACTTGCAGCAGCAGGATCGCGACTGCCAGGAGCGCCAGGAGGCTCTCGAAAAAAGTCAAACCACATTCCTCCACATGAGTTGCTGCCGACAGCACAGCCGCTGACGGGATGATAGATCATCCCAGTGGCGAGCGACGAGGGCCTTTGCCTGTCAGCCGGACGCTTACCACAAGGCCCGAACGCGCCAACACTGAGATCATTGCAGCGACCGGCGAGGCACGCGGCCGGGCTGCTGAAGCCGCACGGGGTTAATGGCCAGTATCCGCGCCATGACGGCGCCATTCAAAGTTGGTTATGTTGGCGGCCGACGCGGGCCTGATAAGCGCCCCGACGGTGAGAACTCGTCGATGAAAAGACAGCGCGTTCTCATCTCAGGGGCAGGTATCGCCGGGCCGGCGCTCGCCTATTGGCTGTTGGCCTATGGCCTTGAGCCTGTATTGATCGAGTGTGCGCCCGCTTTCCGCGCGGGCGGCTATATGATCGATGTCTGGGGCACGGGATACGATCTTGTCGAGCGTTACGGTCTGCTAGCGGCAGCGCGGCAGCGTGGCTATGTCTTCGACCGGCTCGAATTCGTAGATGACAGGGGCAGGCCGGTCGCTGGCTTCGGCGGTGATGTGCTTCGGCAGGCGCTGGGCGGCAGGTTCTTCAGCATCCCGCGCGGTGACCTCGCGCGCTGCATCTATGATCTGATCGAAAATCGCGCGGAGGTGCTTTATGGCAGGAGCATCTCTGCCCTGCATCAAGACGCGCACGGGGTCGATGTTCAATTCTCCACCGGCGAAACGCGGCGTTTCGATCTCGTCATCGGCGCCGATGGCCTGCACTCGCGCGTACGCGAACTCACCTTCGGTGATGAATTGAAGTTCGAAAAATATCTCGGCTATGTCGCGGCGTCCTTTATCGCGGAGGGCTATCCGCATCGCAATGAATCCACCTATGTCAGTTTCGCGCGGCCGGGTCGGCAGATCAGCCGCTACGCGATTCGGCAAAACCGGAGCGCCTTCCTCCTCGTTTTTGCCGAGGCGAACAGGCCTGCGATGGCCGGGCATGATAGCGCGGCGCAGAAAGCGCTGATCCGTGCGAGATTCGGGCAGGACGGATGGGAGACATCTGAAATTCTGCACCGGCTGGAAGCGGCGGATGAGCTTTATTTCGATCCGGTCAGCCAGATCCGCCTGCCACACTGGATTGAGGATCGCGTGGCGCTCGTCGGCGACGCTGCGCATTGTCCCTCGCTGCTTGCCGGCGCAGGTTCGGCCTATGCGATGCTGGGCGCCTATGTTTTGGCTGGTGAGTTGCGCGCGGCGGATGGCGATTTCGCCCGTGCATTCGCGGCTTACGAACAGCGGTTGCAATCTTTTATCCTGCGTCAGCAGGACGTAGCGGCGCGATTTGCCGGCTCTTTTACACCGAAGACCAGGTTGGGCTTGTTTGTGCGCGACAGCGTCGTCAATCTCATGAACGTTCCGGCGCTTGGCGCATGGCTGACGCGCCAGATGCTGGGCGAGACGTTTCCACTCCCCGACTATCGCTGAGCGGAGGCCGATTTTGTCGATCGATGGCGTTTGGGACTTTTGCCACCTTCGCTTTCTATAATCAGATCGCGAAGCAAGGCCTGGAGATCGCGGCGGCGTTTCTGGACTTCGCGCAGATGCACCTCGATCTCGCGCAGCTTCGCCTGAACATGCGGTATGATGATCTCCGGCCTCGCCAATTGCTCGAATGGCATCGCGAGAAGCGTGCCGATTTCCTTCAACGAGAAGCCGAGGCTTTGCGCCCGTTCGATGATGCCGACGATCTTCACCGCGTGGACGTCATAGTCGCGGTAGCCGTTGGCGTGACGGCTCGCGGGCGGCAGCAGCCCCTTGGCTTCATAGAAGCGCAGCCGCGATGCGCTCACCCCGGCGCGTTGCGCGACTTCGCCGATCCTCATCCGCTTGACCTTCAATCTAGGTTGAAGGTTTAGAGTAAGTGCCTTGGGGATCTGGATGCAAGCGGAGCAATGGATTGTGAGCAAGGTTTTGGTGACGGGCGGCTCGGGCTTTATTGCCGGCCATGTGATCGTTGCGCTTTTGCGGGCCGGGCACGAGGTGCGCGCGACTTTGCGCAATCTCAACCGAAGCGACGAGGTGAAAGCCAATGTCCGTAACGGCGGCGCCGATCCCGAGCGCAGCCTCACGTTTGTCGAGGCCGATCTAGATCGTGATGCGGGCTGGGATGAGGCGGTGAAAGGCTGCGACTATGTCCAGCATGTCGCTTCGCCCTTGCCGTACGAGGCACCCGCGCATGAAGACGATCTGATCCGTCCGGCGCGCGACGGGACGCTCCGCGTGCTCAAGGCCGCGCGAGACGCGGGTGTGAAGCGCGTCGTGCTGACCTCATCTTTCGCCGCGGTGGGCTATGGCTACGGCAATCGCGCGAAGCCTTTCACCGAGGCCGACTGGTCAAATTTGGCGAGTCCCGAAGTCGGCGCTTACCCAAAGTCGAAGACAATTGCCGAGCGCGCCGCCTGGGACTTTATCCAGAGCGAGGGCGAGGCGCTGGAACTCGCCGTGATCAATCCGGTCGCCGTCTTCGGGCCCGTGCTTGGGCCGGGCGCAGGAAGCTCCGTGCGGATTATCCGGATGATGCTCGATGGCCATATGCGCGTCGCCCCTCATATGGGCTTCGGCCTGGTCGATGTGCGCGATGTGGCCGACCTGCATCTGCGCGCGATGACTGATCCCAAGGCGAAGGGCGAGCGCTTCCTCGCCGTGGCGGGCGAGCCACTATGGATGATCGACGTGGCGCGCGTGCTGCATCAAAAATTCGGCGCTGCGGCTGCGACGGCGCCAAGACGGGAGATACCCAATTGGGTCGTCCGGCTGCTCGCGCCTTTCGTCCCGATGCTGCGTCAGGTCGTGCCGCAACTCGGCATCCTGCGTCGCGCCTCGAACGAAAAGGCCCGCCAGGTGCTTGGTTGGTCGCCGCGGACGAATGAGGAGGCGATCGCCGCGACCGGCGAGTCGCTGCTGCGGCTCGGCGTGGTGAAGCCGCGCGCAGGCGGCTGATCGCCAGCTCGAGGCAGACGGCTGCGCAATCCACTTTTTGATGCTGCGCAATGCAATCTGCACGGGACGCCCGTACCAACGGGCTGTCGGGCCCTTTGCGCAGGGCGCGTACGCATCAAAAAAAGGACGAGTTCCATGCTTGATCGAGATCCCAAGGCCAGTCAGGTTTGGCTCGTCGGCGGCGGCATCGCTTCTTTGGCCGCGGCGGTATTCTTGATCCGCGATGCGGGCGTGCCGGGCGGCAACATTCACATCCTTGAAGAACTCGACATAGCAGGCGGCGCGCTCGACGGCGCTCTCTCCCCGGCGCAGAAGGGCTATGTCACGCGCGGCGGGCGGATGCTGGAGGACGAAGCCTATCAGACGCTGTGGAACCTGCTCGAAACCATTCCGTCTCTTGAAGACCCGAAGGTGAGCGTGCGGCAGGAAATCCGCGACTTCAACACGAAGATAAAATCTTATTCGAAAGCGCGGCTGATCGGCCGCGACCACAAAATCATCGATGCCACAATCTACGGCTTCAACACGCGAGACCGGCTGGAGTTGCTACGCATCCTCGCGACGCCCGAGCATATTCTCGGCGCGCGGCGGATCGACGATTTCTTCTCGGAGCATTTTTTCGAGACCAATTTCTGGCAGATGTGGCGCACCACTTTCGCCTTCCAGGATTGGCACAGCGCCATCGAGTTGAAGCGCTACTTCCTGCGCTTCATCCAGGAATTCTCACGCATCCATACGCTCTCGGGTATCCGCCGGACAAAGTACAATCAATATGACTTCGATCGTCCGCCCGATCGAGCAATGGCTGCTTGAGCGGGGCGTCGATGTCCGTTTCGGCGTCCGGGTCACTGATGTCGATTTCGATCAGGTCGATCCGTCACAGCGGCTGCTAACGCGGCTTCATGTCCGCGATAAATCCGATGACTCAACGATAGAGCTTGCGCCGGACGATGTCACCATGCTGACGCTGGGCTCAATCACCGCCGACGCCACTTATGCCGGCAATGACACAGTGCCCGAACTGATCCGCGACCGCCGTGATGGCGCATGGACGCTGTGGGAGACGGTCGCGAAAAAGGCGAACGACTTTGGCCGCCCCAACACGTTCGACGGCAACATCGACGAAAATAAATGGGAATCCTTCACGCTCACCATGCATGGCGATCTTCTGCTAAAGCGGCTCGTTGCCTATTCGGGCAACGAGCCCGGCACCGGCGGCCTAATGACCTTTGTGGATTCTGGCTGGCTGATGTCGATCGTCGTGCCGCATCAGCCGCATTTTCCCGACATGCCCGCCGACACTTATACGCTTTGGGGATATGGCCTCTTCATCGACGATGACGGCGATTACGTCAAAAAGCCGATGGCGAAATCGACGGGCAGGGAAATCCTGACCGAATTGATAGGTCAGCTCGGCTTCGACGATGTTCGCGATGCAGTGCTTGCCAAGACCAATGTGACAAGCGTGATGATGCCCTATGCTTCGGCCTTGTTCAGCCGGCGCATTCCCGCAGACCGTCCGCTGGTGATCCCGAAAGGCAGCGCCAATTTCGCCTTTCTAGGGCAATTCGTCGAACTGCCGGAGGACACGGTCTTCACCGTGGAATATTCCGTTCATTGCGCCATGCATGCGGTGTATCATTTATATAGCGTCGATAAGCAAATCCCGCCGATCTATCATGGCCTGACGGATCCGAAAGTCGGCCTCAAGGCACTCAAAGCGGCGTTTGAGTAAGGCGAAGCCGGCGCCGCAGGATATTCCGCGGTACCGGGCATTGGCCTAAGCGTTCGTGCCGCCGTCGACAGTCAGATTCGCACCAGTGATGTAGGACGCGTCCGGGCTTGCAATGAAAGCCACGAGCGCCGCGACTTCATCCACCGTGCCATAGCGGTTGAGCGCCGTGTTGGCTTTCTGCGGCGTTGCCCAATCGCTCGAGGCGGGATTCAAATCGGTGTCGATCGGACCCGGCTCAACGTTGTTGACGGTGATGGCCCGGTCGCCGACTTCCCGCGCCAGGCTCTGCGTGAACATTTTGACGGCGCCCTTTGTGGCGGCATAGGCAGCCAGCCCCGGCGTCATGTTCCGCTCGCCCAGGCAAGAGCCGATATTGATGATACGGCCGTTGCTGTTGAGGTGTTTCAGCGCGGCATGCGTTGCGATGAATACGCCGCGGACGTTGATGTCGACGACGCGATCGAGTTCATCGAGCGTCGCGTCCTCGAACTTCCCCGGAATAGCCGTTCCGGCGTTATTCACCAGCACGTCGAGGCCGCCGAAGGCGGCGACAGTCTTTGCGACCGCAGCCTGAACCGCGTTCGCGTCGGTGGCGTCCGCCTGAACGGCGATGGCCTTTCCGCCGCTGCGCTCGATCTCTGCGACGACCGCGGCCGCAGCATCAGCGCCTTTCGTATAAGTGATCGCCACCTTCGCGCCATCCGCGGCGAGACGTTTGGCGATTGCGGCGCCAATGCCGCGCGAGCTACCGGTGACGAATGCAACCTTGCCTTCAAGTTTCTTGGACATCATCATTCTCCATTTCGAGATCTATTGCTTATAACTTCGAGCCGCCATCGACCCTGACAATATCGCCGGTGATCCAGCGCGCCTCGTCGGAGGCAAGGAATGCGATGACGTCTGCGATATCATCCGGGCCGGCGATGCGTTTCAGCGCTTGGAGGCTGAGCGCAGCATTGCGACCGGCCTCCGTCTTGGTGAAGCTCGACATATCCGTATCGACGACACCGGGCGCGACGGCGTTGACGCGGATGCGGCGCTCACCGAGCGCCGCGGCGAAATATTTAACGAGCGTATCGACCGCGCCCTTTGTCGCCGCATAAGCGTAGAGCTGGCCGACGACGGCGTGCGCCACGACGGACGAGACGAAGGTGACGCTGCTGCCCTGGCCGAGGATCGGTAGCAATTGCTGCACGAGGAAGAAGGGCGCGCGAACATTGATGGCGAAGAGATTGTCGAAATCCTCGAGCGTTGTGTCCTCGATTTTCGCGGCTTTGGAAATGCCGGCGTTGGCGACGAGAATGTCGAGCCTTTCGCCCACGATAGCCCGCACATCCTTCGCAAGCTTATGCGGTGCATCGGGCTTGGCGAGATCGGCGGAAAGTGCTTCGGCGCGGCCGCCAGCCTTGCGGATTTCCGCAACGACGGCTTCGGCTTCGTTCGCCGCACGGCCATAATGCACGAGGACCTGCGCACCTTGCCTGGCGAGCGCGAGGGCGCTGGCGCGGCCGATCCCGCGCGAGGCGCCCGTGACGAGCGCGGTCTTACCGGACAGATTGCTCATGGTCTGACGTCCTTTCCGTGCGGTTAGACGCTGGCGCGTTCTTCGATTGCGTCGACGCGATCGGGATAGAAGGCAAGGTAGCCCGCGATTGCGACCATGGCCGGATGCGGATGCTCGTAGCTCCAGACGGCATTGGCGGCCTCGCGTCCATCAACCGAGATGGTGAAATAGCTGGCGTCACCCTTGTAAGGGCAATAGGTCGTGTGCTCGGTCGGCTTCAGCAGCGCCATGTTCGCGTCCTTGCGCGGAATGTAGAGCACCGGCGGGTAGCTCGCCTCCTTCAAGGTGAGCGCGTCATGCGTATCGGCGATGACATGGCCGGCGACAGTCACAACCACATGGTTGGAGTTATGCGTGGTTGTGATCGGATGGTCGGGACCGGGGACTTTGATCGATTTGGCTGCGGTACTCATCTCTTCACCTTTGGGGTCGGCTTCCGTTGGCCCTTAAATAGGCATTGCTGGCGCCAATGAGAAAGACTTTGTAGGCTCCGAACCATGCCTCAGAGGTATGGATGGAATTGCGTCATCTAAAGTTCTTTGTCGCCGTGGCAGAGGAGGGGAGTTTGACCACGGCAGCCGAGAAGCGTCTGCACACCGCGCAGCCCTCGCTCAGCCGGCAGATGCGTGACCTTGAATATGAGGTCGGCGCGCAGCTTTTCGTGCGCAGTGCGAAGGGCATCGAATTGACGCCGGCTGGCCGCGCTTTTCTCGATCACGCGCGGCTGGCGCTGGCGCAGGTCGAGGCCGCCACTCTTGCCGCACGCCGGGTGGCCGAGCCCGCCAAGGCGAGCTTTGCACTCGGCTTCCTGACCGGGCAAGAGATGGATTGGCTGTCCGAGGCCATGCACGTCCTGCGCGACGAATTGCCAAACATCGACATCAAGGTATCGAGCCAATATTCGCCGCTGCTTGCGGACGCCTTGATGCGCGGCAAGCTCGATCTCGCCTTTCTGCGGCCTGAGCCGAACCTTCCGGACCTTGTCTACAAGGTCGTCGCGACGGAGCCGCTCGTCGTTGTCATGCCGAGCGACCATAAGTTGGCGGCGCGCAAAGCAGTCGCGGTGGAGGACATCGGGCAGGAGACGTTCCTCGGCATGTCGAAGACCGCGCCGGTATTGCAGGCAATTATGGCTGCCTATTTCGAACGCGTCGGCCTCGACATTCGCGCGAGCCATGAGATCGACAACCTCGGCATGGCCATGTCGCTTGTTGCCTCGACGCGTGGCGTGACATTGCTGCCGGCCTATGCGCAGAATTTCCTGCCCTGGTCCGTCGTTGCCCGGCCGCTGGCTGGTGAAGCACCGACCATCGATCTCGTCATTGGCTATCACAAGGCGAATACATCGCCGATCCTCAAGCTGTTCCTGTCGCGCAGCGACGATCTGATCGAACGCGTGAGGAAAAAGCTGCGTCTAACGTCGAAGTAAAGCGGTTTGGACTTCGCGGCCGCAGACGCTATTAAACGCCACCTGACAAACGGCTGGATTCTCTGCAATGACGCTCGCGATCTACGGCATCAAGAACTGCGACACGATGAAGAAGGCGCGCGCGTGGCTTGAAGGGCACGGCGTCGAATATGCCTTTCACGATTACAAAGCCGCGGGCATCGATCGCGCGCATCTCGAAAAGTGGGTGAAGAAAACCGGCTGGGAAACATTGCTCAATCGTGCTGGCACAACTTTCCGCAAACTCCCCGACGCGGACAAGGCTGACCTCAACGAGCATAAAGCGATCGCGCTGATGCTCGAATATCCGTCGGCAATCAAACGCCCGGTGCTCGAACTCGGCGGCGGCAAGATCGTCGTCGGCTTTAAGCCTGAGGTTTATGAGAAGGCCGGGTTAGGTGGCTGAGCCAGCGGTCGACGAACATTAGACGTCACATGCAGACCGCCTGGCCCGCCGTGCCTTTGTCGAATTCCCGCACCAGATAATCAATGAAGGCGCGCGCCGCGGGCTTTGTGGCGCGGCCGGCCGGAAAAACCGCGTGAACTTCCGCCGTTTCCATCTCCCAGTCAGTCAAGACACGGACCAGAGCGCCGCTTTGGATCTCGGCGAGGCAGCCCCACCAGCCGGTCGAAACAATTCCAAGAGCGGCGACCGCAGCGGCAATCGCACCTTCATTCGCGGAAATCCTGAGCCGGCCTTCGACACGCGCCGTTATGGCGTGATTGTCACGCCGTAAAGTCCAAGCGCCGGCATCCAATCCGGCCGGGCCTAGAATGATCGCATGGTCGGTGAGATCGGCTGGTGTCTTCGGCACGCCGGCGCGTTCGAGATAAGCCGGGGCGGCGGCCAGCAGACGTTGAACTGAACCGATGCGCCGCGCCGTCGCGCTCGTATCCGGAAGCGGCCCGAAGCGCAGCGCGACATCGACCCCGTCGCCAAGCAAATCCTGGCGCTGATCGTTCATCAGAAGATCGATCCGCAGCTCGGCGTGACAGGCCATAAAGGGCGGCAAAAGCGGAATGACCGCGCGCACCGCAAAGCTCGACGAGAGGCCCACGCGCAGCAGACCGCGGATTTCACCGGTGCCGCGCGCGACGTGATCCGCCTCCTCCAATTCGGCAAGGATCGGCTCGATACGCGCCAGATATTCGGCGCCGGCCTCGGTCAGCGTGACTGCGCGCGTCGTGCGCGTGAAAAGCGACACGCCAACTTCGCGTTCCAGCACAGCGACGATCCGCGAGGCCGAGGGTTGCGAGAGCTGAAACTCACGTCCCGCCTGGGAAAAACTGGCGGAGCGCGCAACGCGGCTGAAGAGCCGCAGGGCAAATAGGCGATCACTCATTTGAATTACAAATATATCTTAGTTGGGCAGACGCGCTACCCTCAAATAAGCGAATAGCCACCTAGAGCCCGACTACCAACAGGAGGGTCAAATGGGTGAACTTACAGGCAAGGTCGCAATCGTAACCGGAGCGTCCAAGGGCATCGGCGCGGGAATTGCGAAATATCTTGCCGCAGCCGGCGCGGCCGTCGCGGTGAATTATGCATCGAGCCGGGAAGGCGCGGACAAGGTTGTTGCGGAAATTACGGCCAAGGGCGGCAAGGCGATTGCTGTTCATGGCGACGTGGCGAAGAAAGCCGATGTAAAAAAGATTTTCGAAGCGACCTTGGCGAGCTTCGGCCGCCTCGACATCCTCGTCAACAATGCGGGCGTCTATCAGATGCAGCCGCTCGAGGCGGTGACCGAGGCCGAGTTCCATCGCGAATTCGATATCAACGTCCTTGGTATGATTCTCGCCATTCAGGAGGCCGTAAACCATTTCGGCTCGAACGGTGGTAGCGTGATCAACGTGACCTCTATCGCCGGAACAGGTGCCTTTCCGAATTCCGTCGTCTATTCGGCGACCAAGGCGGCGATTGACTCGCTCACCCGCGTGCTTGCCGCCGAACTCGGTCCACGGAAAATCCGCGTCAATGCCATCGCGCCAGGCGTAACGATCACCGAAGGTTTCAATGCGATGGGCGAGGACGTAAGCAAGAATTTCGAAGGCTACGCTATTTCGCAGACACCGCTTGGCCGCGTCGGCCAGCCTGAAGACATCGCCAAGCTCGCGGTATTCCTCGCATCCGACCAATCGGCGTGGATCACCGGCGAGCGGATCGCGGCATCCGGCGGACTGCGCTAACGCAAAAAAGAAGGTCCGCGCACTGCGGGCCTTCTTGCGTAATATTTCCAGTCGGTACACAAATGTCCAGTCGGTAAAGACAGATGCAGTCCGGCTGATGACTCGCACAATTTTCGAAAAGGCCGACGTCGTGCCGCTGCTTGCCGAAGCATTTCGCGAGCTTGGCTATGAAGGCGCGACTCTCAGCCGGATTACCGAGCGCACCGGGCTCGGCAAAGGCAGCCTCTATCACTTTTTCCCGGGCGGCAAAGAAGAAATGGCGGCGGCGGTTCTCGCTGACGTCGATAGCTGGTTCGTGCGCAACGTGTACGAACCGCTCGAACATGGCGAGCCACGCGCGGCAATTATGAAAATGTGGGACGAGGTCGCCGCTTACTTTCGCTCCGGCCAGCGCATCTGCCTTGTCGGTGCCTTTGCGCTGGACGCCACGCGCGATCGGTTCGCGGCCGCGATCCGCGGCTATTTCATGCGCTGGATCGACGCGCTTGCAAGCGCATTGCGGCGCGGTGGCCTTGCGCCAGCCGCGGCGCGCGCGCAAGCCGAAGCGGCGGTTCTCGGTATTCAGGGCGCGCTCGTCCTGGCGCGCGCGCTCGACGACGAGGCTGTCTTCAATCGCGCTGTCACACGGCTCGCGCAAAATCTTGCCTTGCCCAAGCAGAGCAAAGCCGGTCAATCCAGGAAAGGCGCATCATGAAACGCAGCGAACTCACCGAAAAAATTGTCGACATCAAGCGTGACAAAGGCTGGAGTTGGAAGTTTATTGCCGGCGAGATCGGCGGTATGTCCGAGGTGCTGATCGTCGGCGCGTTGCTCGGCCAAATGAAATTGACGAAACCGCAATGCGAGAAGGCGGCGGCACTTTTCGGCCTGACGGAAAGTGAAAAGCGGCTGCTCAATGAAGTGCCGTTGCGCGGGACGCCGATGCCGCCCACCGACCCGTTGATCTACCGCTTTTACGAACTTGTGATGGTCAACGGGCCCGCATGGAAGGCGCTGATCGAGGAAGAATTCGGCGATGGCATCATGTCAGCGATCGATTTCGACTTGCAGATTGAGCGGTTGCCCGATCCCAAGGGCGATCGCGTCAAATTCACGATGTCGGGCAAATTCCTGCCGTATAAATATTACGGGGCGACCGGCAACAATCAGGCGCTGGGCTACAAGGAGGAATAACTGTCATTGCGAGCGGAGCGAAGCAATCCAAGAATAGTCACACGAGCGCGCCGCCACCGTCGACGCGCAGCACGGTACCTGTGCCGAACGTCTGCCGCATCAAATAGAGATAGGATTGCGCAACTTCTTCTGTCTCACCCGCATGGCGGACGAGCAATCGCTCCGCCATCTGGCGATAGAGCGCCTCGCGCGCTTCCTTCGTCATATCGTCCCACAGCGGACTGACGACGACACCGGGCGCGACGATGTTGACGCGGATCGGTGCGAGTTCCACGGCCAGCGCTCGGGTCAGGCCTTCCATCGCACTACAAACACTGGCGCCGAGCGCCCAGCCGGGGTGCGGGCGAAGTCCGGCAAGGCCGGAGGTGAGTACGATCGACCCGCCGGGGCGAATATGCGGGCTCGCATATTTCACTGCTGCCAGGGCGCCCCAATACCGCAGCTCAAAGAATTTTCGCGCATTCGTCAAATCGGTTTCGGCAACACGATTGAGCTGAAGCTTGTCGGCGGCCGTATAGGCGAGATGATCGAAATCCCCGATCCGCTCGAACAGCGCCTTGACAGCGGCTTCGCTTCCGAGATCGGCCGCATGGCCTTCGGCGTTCGCTAGCAGGCCCTTAAGCGCCGCGCTCACCCGGCTTTGATTGCTTGAGGCGATGATGACTTTGGCGCCTTCGGCCCCAGCCGCCTGAGCAATCGCGAGGCCGATTCCCGAGCTGCCGCCGAGGACGACGATCCGCTTTCCTTCGAGAGTCATGACGTTTCTCCTTGGTTGACGGCGCGAAATTGCACCTCAAGGAGGATTGCCGCCAGCGCATCTTTGTCGCTTTAATAGTGATTGGAGATCATCATGGCGTTTGATGGAAGGTTGCTGTCCGGAGTTGGGACTTTTGCCGCGGTGGTCGAGAGCGGCAATTTCGTCCGCGCTGGAGACGCACTGGGCCTGACGGCATCCGGTGTCAGCCGGGCGATCGCACGCCTCGAAGCGCAGGTCGGCGTGCGGCTCTTCGACCGGACGCCGCGTGCCGTCACCCTGACCGGCGAGGGCCGGCGCTTTTACGCGCAAGTGACGCCTTTGCTCGCCGGCCTGGAGGAGGCGACCGCCGAAGCGACGGGCGCGATAGCGACGGCAAAGGGGCAGCTCAAGGTCAACGTCGATCCGTCATTTGCGCGGCTGGTTCTGGCGCCGCGGTTGCCCGAATTTCTCGCCAAATATCCGGCTCTCTCGCTTGAAATCATCGTCCGCGACCGGCTCGGCGATCTGGTCGGTGAAGGTTTCGATGTCGCGGTGCGCTTCGGCGAGCCGGAAGCAGGGCGCCTCATAGCCCGCAAACTCCTGGATACGCGAATCATCGCTTGCGCAGCGCCCGCCTACCTTGCACGTCGCCGTACGCCGCGCCATCCGCGTGATCTCGAAAACCATGAATGCCTGATGTTCCGCGATCCGACTACGGGCAAGCCTTTCGATTGGGAATTTCATAACGGCCGCGAGATAGTGGTGGTGAAAACGCGGGGCCGCCTGATCTTCAACGATCTGTCGACCAAGCTCCTTGCCTGCGTCGCCGGACTTGGCATTGCGCAGTCCGTCGAATTCGGTCTCGAAGACTATTTCGTGCGCGGCGAATTGGTTCAGGTGCTGCCGGACTGGGCGGAGGAGCGTTATCCGCTTTACGCTTATTATTTGTCCCGGCATCTGCCGCCGGCGAAAGTTCGCGCCTTTCTCGACTTCGCCATTGGTGCGCTGGCGGCGACGCCGTCAGCCTGATTAGTTCTTCGTCCCGCGCTCTTTATCGAGCAACGCGCGCTTGCGCGCCGGACCCCAGCGATAGCCGGACAATTCTCCGTCGCTGCGGACGACGCGATGGCAGGGAATTGCAATCGCGATCTTGTTGGCCGCGCAGGCCTGTGCCACAGCCCGCGTCGCTGACGGGGCGCCGATGCGCCTGGCGACTTCGGCATAGCTCGCTGTCTCGCCGGCTGGAATGGCGCGCAGCGCCGCCCAGACCTTTTGTTGAAATAGCGTGCCGCGGATATCGAGCGGCAGGTCGAATTTCTTCGCTGGCTCATCGGCGAGCGCGATGACATTGGTCAGGAGCGCGGAGAAGGCTTCGTCGTCCTTGATCGATTTTGCTTTTATAAATCTCCGCTTGATCTCGCTTTCGAGTTCTGCGGCATCGTCGCCGAACATCAAGGCACAAATGCCCTTATCGCTGCGTGCGACGAGGATTGTGCCGAGCGAACATTTGCCGATGCCATAGACGATTTCGGCATGGCTGCCCTGCCGACGGAATTTATTCGGCGTCATGCCAAGCATCGTGTCGGCGTTTTCGTAAAAACGGGAACTGGTGTTGTAGCCGGCTGCATAGATAGCTTCTGTCACGGTCGTTGCCTCACTGAGTTCTTGCCGCACTTTTGCAGCACGATGCGCCTTCGCATAAGCCTTCGGCGTGACGCCGGTCATGGCCTTGAAGACGCGGTGGAAATGAAATGGGCTAAGCCCTGCCTTCGCGGCAAGCGCGTAGAGGGAAGGCGGCTTTTCCGATTCAAGTGCGCGGCAGGCGGCGGCGATCACCTGGCGCTGCCGCTGATCTGGCGCTTCCTTTGGGTGGCAGCGCAGGCAGGCACGAAAGCCTGCGTGCTCAGCCGCCTCGCAGGTCTGGAAGAAGAGCACATTGCGCCGCTGCGCATGGCGCGCCGGGCAGCTCGGCCGGCAATAAATTCCGGTCGTCTTCACGGCGAAGACAAAGTTGCCGTCGAAGTCCCGATCGCGCGCAGACACGGCGGCCCATCGCTGCTCGTCCTGCATCAAAGTCTTATCTGTCGTTTCCATGCTGCCAGAAATAATGCGCCCAGATGGCGTGCGCACTCTGGTTCTTGCGGTCAAATCTTTTTCCCGGCCCGCTCAATGAGCGCCATCGCGGCGTGCGGATTATGTTCCTTGAAGCCGCTGATGACATAGAGAAAGACGTCGCGCGGCAACTTTTCCGCCTTCGGCGTAATGGTCTCAAGATCTTTCGGCGCGCCGCCTTCGGCCCAGATTTCCGCGCGCTCAGCCCATTGGTCGAGCGCCTTGGCCGGATAGCCAATCTTCGATTTTTCTTTCGTGCCCATGATCCGCGCATAGACGAAATCTGCCGTGACATCGGCGATTTGCGGGAACTCGGAATCGCCCGCGATCACGACGGCGACGCCATGTTCGCGGGCGAGCACGAGAAATTCCGGCGAGCGGAAGCTGTCGTGCCGGACTTCGACGGCATGGCGAATTGGCCGTCCGCCACTTTCCTTAGGCAAAAGCGCCAGAAATTTTGCGAAATCTTCGGCATCGAATTTCTTCGTCGCCATGAACTGCCAATTGATTGGTCCGAGCTTGTCTTTCAGTTCCAGCACGCCGCTCGTGAAGAAACGCTCAATCAATTCCCGCGACTCCGCCAGAACGCGGCGGTTGGTGGCAAAGCGGGGGCCTTTGACTGAGAAAACGAAATCGTCTGGCGTCTCCTCGCGCCATTTGATGAAGCTCTCGGGCTTCTGCGAGCCGTAATAGGTGCCGTTGATCTCGATCGAGGTCAGCGCCCGGCTCATATATTCAAGCTCGCGTTTCTGCGGCAGATCGGCCGGGTAGAAGCTTCCGCGCCAGGGCTCATAGGTCCAGCCGCCGACGCCAATGAAGATGCGGGGTTTTCGGGCCATGCTGTCTCCTCGCGCCGCCGCGATGCCGTAATCGCGCGTGTAATATAGAGATAGTGCCTTCGCCGCGCGAACGCAGGGGAATCTCATGGCCTTTGTATATGATGGCCGTTACACCGCGCGTTTGGAGCGCCCGCTTGTACTTTTCCTGATCGGGATGCGATTCAACAAGCTGATCCTGCCGCATAAATGGCTGCCGGTATTTCTGGCCATGCCGCGCATGTTGAAAGAATTGCGCCAGCACCCGGAGGCCGGATTACTGTCGCAGCGAAGCTTTGTGTCCGGGCGCGTCATCCTGGTTCAGCAATATTGGGAGAGCTTCGAGAAGCTGTTGGCCTATGCCCACGCCACCGACGCGTCGCATTTTCCCGCCTGGGTCGCCTTCAATCGTGAAATCGGAAAGAGCGGGACGGTGGGTATTTGGCACGAGACCTATGCGGTCGAGCCGGGCAAATATGAGACCGTCTACGCTAATATGCTGAGATTCGGCCTCGCTTCTGCAGCGCAGCATGTGCCGGCCGTCGGCGGCCTGTCCGCGGCCAAAGAGCGGATGGCGACCGATCTGCCGCCCTCGGGCCCCTGAGGGTCGCGTTTCGCGAAAAGCCGTGCTAGCTCACGGGGCGTAAAAGCCGAGAAGAGACATAAATGGCCGATTTTTTCCGCGAAGTAGATGAAGACGTCCGCCGCGACCAGTTGATCGATATCTGGAAGCGATATCAGAACTGGATCATCGGCGCGGCTATTCTTGTCGTCCTCGGCACGGGCGGTTGGCGCTTCTTCGATTATCAGCGGCTTAAAGGGGCCGAAGCGGCCGGCCGGCGTTACGCCGCGGCGGAGCAATTGCTGAGCGCCGGAAAGAATGCCGAAGCGGCGGCCGCTTTCGCCGCGGTCGCGAAAGACGCGCCCGCAGGCTATGCGACCTTGGCGCAGCTCTCCCGCGCTGACGCTCTTGCGGGGCAAGATCCGAAGGCGGGTATAGCAGCCTATGACGAGGTCGCCGCTAATGCAGCAGTCGCCCCCGCCTATCAGGAGGTCGCACGCCTGCGCGGCGCTTATCTGCGCGTCGATACCGATGACCCGAAGGCGTTCGAGCAGCGTTACGCCGCCTATGCCGGGCCGGATTCGCCTTACCGCAATGCCTATCGTGAATTATTGGCGCTTGCCGATACACGACGTGGGGATTTTGCCAGCGCGGCGCATTGGTTCGAACTCGCCGCCGCTGATCCGTCCTCGCCGCCGGCTTTGCGCGCGCGCGCCGATGCATTCCTGACGATCGTTCAGGCCGGCCCCGTGCCGACGAAATAGCCATGTTCAAGATCGCCATCGTCGGGCGCCCAAATGTCGGCAAGTCGACGCTGTTCAACCGGCTTGTCGGCAAAAAGCTCGCGCTCGTCGATGATCTGCCGGGTGTGACGCGTGATCGCCGCGAAGGCGTCGCGCATCTCGGCGATCTGACCTTTACGATTATCGATACCGCCGGGCTCGAGACTGGCGCACCGGCAACGCTCGCAGGCCGGATGCGGGCGCAGACCGAAGCCGCCGTTATGGATGCGGACGCCATTATGTTCATGATCGATGCGCGCGCGGGGATCGTGCCGGACGATCGTGAATTCGCTGCGCTACTGCGCCGGGCCGGCAAACCGCTCATTCTCGTCGCCAACAAGGCCGAAGGCCGGGCTGGCGGGGCGGGAGCGCAGGAGGCTTATGATCTCGGCTTTGGCGATCCCGTCGCGCTTTCGGCCGAACATGGCGAAGGCCTCAGCGATCTCTACGATGCGCTGCGCGAGGTTCTTCCGGAGGATGCAGAGCCGACCGAAGAAGAACTGGACGCCGCGGCGAACGAACCACTTGGCGATGAGGAAGACGGCTCGGAACTCGATCCGACCAAGCCGTTGCGTGTCGCGATCATCGGCCGCCCGAACGCCGGCAAATCGACGCTGCTCAACCGCATCCTCGGCGAAGATCGTCTGCTGACCGGCCCGGAAGCGGGGATCACGCGCGATGCCATCGGGGTCGATCTCGAATGGCGCGACCGCAAGCTCAAAATGTTCGACACCGCGGGCCTGCGAAAGCGCGCGCGCGTCGATGAGAAGCTTGAAAAACTAGCCAATGCGGATGGCCTGCGCGCGGCGAAATTCGCCGAAGTCGTCGTTCTGCTGATCGATGCGACGGCACCGTTTGAGAAGCAGGATCTCACCCTTGCCGATCTCATCGCGCGCGAGGGCAGGGCGCTCGTGATCGGCGTCAACAAATGGGATCTGGTGCAGGACCGCGCGGCCAAATTGAAGGAGCTTCGCGAGGAAGCCGGACGCCTACTGCCGCAGATCAAGGGTATGCCGGTCGTTCCGGTGTCCGGCGCAACGGGTGAGGGGATCGACGCCTTGATGGCGGCGATCTTCGCGGTCCATGAGACATGGAACATCCGCATCGCGACGGGGCGTCTGAACCGCTGGCTGTCTGCCGCGCTTGCCGCTAATCCGCCACCGGCGGTCTCCGGACGCCGCATCAAAATCCGTTACATGACGCAATTGCGCGCGCGGCCGCCCTATTTCGTCATCTTCGGCAATCAGCTTGATCATCTGCCGGAGAGCTACAAACGCTTCCTCACGAATGGCATTCGCGACACCTTCAATCTGAAGGGCGTGCCGATCCGCCTTTCGGTGCGGACCAGCGAAAATCCTTACGATAAAAAGAAGCACAGCTAGCCGCGCCTGAATTGACGCATCGCCGCACGTGCCTCAAGCTTGGCCCAATGTCCCACGATGTCTTCATCAGCTATTCGAGCCTGGATAAAGCGGTTGCTGACGCAGCTTGCGCCGCGCTCGAAGCGGCTGGAATCCGCTGCTGGATCGCACCGCGCGACATCATGCCGGGCAAGGAATGGGGGGCTGCCATCATCGAGGGAATCAATGAGAGCCGCGTAATGGTTCTCGTTTTTTCCGCGCATGCAAATGACTCGCCGCAAATTCGCCGTGAGGTGGAGCGGGCCGTTCACAAGGGTATCGCGATCATTCCATTGCGGATCGAGAATATCGTGCCGACGCAATCGCTCGAATATTTCATCGGCACCGTACATTGGCTGGATGCGCTCACGCCGCCGATGGAGGGGCATCTGCGGCGCTTGATCGAATCCGTGAAAGCGATCCTGCAGATCGATCCGACGCCGCCAGGCATTCTGCTACAAAAGGCTGATGCATTGCCGGCGCGGCCGCTCGTGCCTCGCATCGTCCTCGCCGTCGCTTTGAGCGGTATCGGATTTGCCCTGTTGATGGCTGGTGTCTGGTGGTTCGATTTCAGGAAAACACCAACCGAGACCGCCTCATCGAATCCCGTCCCGGTGGTCAAGCCCGCGCCCGTGGCCAAAACGCCGGTCGTCGATCCGCGCGTCGTCGGCACCTTCTCGTGGAACGGCGTCACCGACGGCTATTCCGCCAATTATCTATATTCCATCGCCGCCGACGGCACCTATCGCCTCACCACAACTCTTGAAGAGCGCGGAACTTTCCAAGGCGGGAATGGAAGCTACCGCACGATTTCAACGACAGGATATATTCGAACCGGCACATATCGTGCCGCGGGCACCACTGGTATCGAGATCACCGGTTCACAAGGACAAACAGCCCTCTATCAACCCGCGGAACCCATGCCGCCGCTTAATCCTGCGCAACCAATCATGCTCGGGCGCTGGCAGGCAAACGTCATAAAAGACGGATTGCCCTGGACGTGGATTGTCCAGAACCATTCTGACAGCACTTTTTTCGACAAGGGCCAATCCGTCGACCATGGCACATGCACTTCTGGCGATTCGCAATGGAAGTGTACCTCGGCGATTACGGGCCGCTCTGCCAGCGGGACTTATCGCGTCCTGGAGTCAGGTGCGATCGAGGTTACGAACGCGGATGGTTCGCAATATGTCCAGCAACGGCAATGAGCCACGAAATGAATTATCATGATTCCAGTCGGTGCGATTGCTGCCTATCGCTTAGAATCAAATAGAGGAGAGCCGCATGTCCAAGTTTATCGCTATGAACCGTTTCAAGGTCATCAAAGATCAAGCTCACGCCTTCGAGCAGGTTTGGCTCACGCGTATATCGCGTCTCGATGAAGTTCCAGGCTTTATCGAATTTCATCTGCTGCGCGGACCGGAGCACGAGGATTATGTCCTCTATGCTTCGCACACGATCTGGGCGAATAAAGAGACTTTCACCGCTTGGACGAATTCGGATCAGTTTCGCGCCGCGCATGCGCGTGCCGGCGACGAAAAGCCGAAGACGCTGGGCCATCCGGAATTCGAGGGCTTTGAGGTCATCCAGACGGTGGATAATCCCAAGCGGCACGCGGCGGAATAGGGCAATCTCGCACGTGTGAATGGTGCCGCGCCGCATGTGCTTGACCGGGGTTGAATCGCCGCTAGATTACGCCGCGATGAGAGCAAAATCGCAACGTCGGTTTGAACGGCATGCGCCGATCTTTTTGATCGCGCTGATGGTGCAATTCTTCGCGGCAATTGCCGTCGGCTCGGCCGCAACCAGCCCGATCAAGATCGAAAATGCGTTCACGCGCCCGACGCTGGGCGGCGCGAGCGTCGCCGTCGGCTATATGACGATCACCAATGCCGGGCAGTCCGACGATCGGCTCGAAAGCGTGACCTCGGACATTTCTGCTACCGCCGAAATCCACGAAACGAAGATGGAAAACGGCATGATGGAAATGCGCGAACTGCCGAAGGGGCTTGCCGTCCCTGCGGGCGCAACCGTCGCCTTTAAGCCTGGCGCGTATCATGTCATGTTCGTTGGCATCAAACATGCCGTCAAACCCGGCGATACGATTCACGCAATTCTGACATTCGACAAGGCGGGCAAGGTCGCGGTCGATTTTCCGGCGGCGGACAATCCGGGTGCCATGGCGCCAGGCGGCGGTATGGACGGCATGAAAATGCAATAGCGGCCACTGCCGCTGGAGCGTCCGCGCAAGGTTCGATTTTATTGCGCCGGTGCTGCGCCGAGCGCGCCGGCGGACAAAGCCAAAGTCGCGGCAGCGGAGAGCGCGGTACTGTAGGCGTCGCTGCGGGCATCTTGCGCCTGCAGAAGCTGTGTCTCGGCGAGAGTCGCGTCGGTGATTGAGCCGACGCCGTTGCGGTAGGCGGCGAGCGCAGCATCGAAGGTTGTCTGCGCCGCGCTCGAGAGTTGAACCGAGGCGCTATAGGCCGCCAGGCTCGTATGCAGCGCATTGTCAGCGAGGACGATTTGGCGGACCGCCTCATCGCGCGTGCGCAGCAGGGCGAGCTTCGCGTTGTCGGCATTGCCCTGCGCCTGTTTCAATTGGGCGAGGCGCATGCCGCCGTCATAGAGCGGAACAGTCACACCGGCGAGGACGGTTGCGCCCAATTGGTTGTTGGTGAGGTTGACGGTCGGCAATTGCTGTCCGACCGACGGCACGGCGGTGACATTGAGATCGCCATTATTGTAAGCGCCGTTGCCGGAGACGAAGAACTTCGGCAGAAACTCGGCCTCCGACGCGCGAATGTTGGCCTCGCTTGCCTTTTCGGCGGCGAATGCGCTGAGAATATCCGGGCGCCGCGCCAGAGCGTCGCGAATGATCCCCTCAACCGACCCGTACATCGGTGCAGAGAGGCGCCGGCCGCCAACACTTGCGATGTTGATCTGCGTGAGCGGCGAAATGCCCATCGCCGAGATCAATTTGAGATAGGTGTCTTTTGCCGCGCCGCTCGATTGCACAAGCGCCAATTGCGCCTGCGCGGTTGCCTGGCGCGCCTGTGCTGTCTCGACGACTGTGCCGACGCCATGCTTGAATCTGTCTTCGGCCGCAGCCTGAACTTTTTGCGCATTCCGCAAGGATTGTCTGGCCGTCTCCAGCCGCTCACGCGCCGCGGCATCCTGATAGAAGGCGACGCTGACATCGTAGATAACCTGTTGATGCGCGGCGGTGAAAGCTATGTTCGAAATGACTGAGGCCTGTTTCGCCGCCGCGACGATCGCATCTCGCTCGCCGAAATCGAAGAGCAGCCATTCGAGCGAGACAACCGATATCGTTCCGTGCAGATTTTCGTCCGCCTGGCCGAGATTGATGCCGAGCGCGTTATTCTGCCCGTTGCTGGTCTGATAGCCGGTGACGACGCTGGCGCCGAGTCGCGGCAGATAGGTACTTTCGGCAATGCCTTCCGCCAGGGCGACGTTGCGCGCGGCGTTCCAGGCGGTTCGCGTGACAGGATTGTTTGTTTCCGCAATGTCGATCAGTTCAGCGAGCGAATAGCTCTTGTCGTGACGCAGAAGCAGCGGCGGCGGCGGGTCGGAAAGTTCAGCATTGGACGGCAGGGCATAGGTCGAAGCCTGAGGCGCCTGCGGCGGTGTCTTAGCGCCGGGGACGATTTCCCCATTCGCATTCGTCGTTGGCGTCCACGGCTTATCCGGACGATCGGGTGCCATGTCGAGCGATGCGGTCGCGCAGCCGCTGAGGCCGGTGCAGAAGACCGAAAGCGCGATGGCGAACTCAGGCCGGCGCATTGGCAGCGACCTCCTGCACGGGTCCGAGCGGCTTCAGCGCGTACTCCAAATTGGCGAGCCGTATGTTGACGATATCCTGCAAGCGTGGCGGGATCGAGCCGGCTTGCGATGCTGGGGCGTCTTGATCTTGCGCCATCTCTTTAGGGCCGAGCTCATCGGCCAGCGTATCGAGCCTATGGGCGAGCTGCGATGCTTCTTCGCCGGAAAAGAGCAGGGTGGGCGCTTCGAGAGCCGCGATTTCGTCCGCGGCGCGGCGGCGCGTCGCGAGCCAATCCGCATCCGGACGGATCGACGCCGGCTCATAGGGCACAAGATCGAGATCGCGCTGCAGGCCGCCCAGATCGGCTTGCACTTGCGCGGCAAGCGCGCGTCGTGCGGACAGATTTGCAGCCAAGGCGAGCGCGCTCAAATGACGAAGCAGGGCCGCGATCGCGTGGTCGACGCGCGCGCCAACGCTGACCGGCCAGACATTGGTGAAGAGAAGATAGACGACGAAATTGCCCAGCAGAATGCCGATGACGCGGTCGCGCGCCACGACCATGTCGAAGCCGGGTTTCGTCCCCTGGATAACACAGAGAAAAAAGGCGAAGGCGAATTGGAAGCCGACATAAGAAATGCGCGGGCTTCCCCCCGAAATCCATGCTCCCGCCAGAGCGCCGACGAAGACGAGGATCATCAGGTCGCCGATCGTCGTCAGATGCGGGATGACAAAGACCAGCGTGAGGATGCCGACAGCCGCACCCACCATGCAGCCGAGGATACGCAGCGTGAGTTTCTCGATCGTCTCGGCCGCTGTTCCCAGCGAGACGATGTAGCAGGTGATGAGCGCGGTGTGGATGCCGGACCAGTCGAGCTGCGAATAGATCATATAGCAGAACATCGCCGCGCCGGTCGTCTTCAGCGCATAGCGGACATGATCGACGTTCGTGAAAGCGTCGGGCAGAAAAAATCCGCCCTTGGCTTTCTTAGCGGGTGCCGGCGCCGGCGCGGACGGCACTTCGCAAAAGCCTGTGATCGCCGCCTTGAGCCGCTCGAAGATCGTGCCGTCGAGCGCCGACAGCGAAGCCTCGCTCTCTGAGGCGTCGAGAGAAATGTCCACGGGATAGCCGCCGGCACGCAGGATCGCGGCCATTTCCTCCAAGGTTTCGGCGACGTTTTCGCGAAGCTCAGCCGGAAACGTCGGCGCGTCGCGATCAATCATATCCACGAGGAGCAGGATTTCCGTCGTCAACGCGGCCGCCTGATTGAGCGCTGTGATATCTTTAGGCGGGGAGGTGTGCTCGACGCCGGCGAGTTTCAGCCAGGCGCCGGTCTCCGTCATGCCCTCGTTCAGAATTTCGGCAAAAGCCGCGCGCGTCTCCACGGAAGGCGCTTCAAGCAATTCAGCGGCGCGCTCGAGGCGCACTGCCAAAGCCCGTTCGGCGAGCCGCCGCGGCGCCGGCGCGATGAGCAGATTGACGGGTATGGATACGGTCGCGGGGATGCCGACAAACAGCCACGCATAAAAAAGCGCGCGCGTCGCGGCCTCGGAAATCGGAACGCTCCCCAGCAGATCGAGCGCATAGGCGACAATCAGCGCAATGATGCCGGCGAGGGGCTTCAGTTTGCTCGACGAAGCAAGAAACAGAAGGACGAAAGAAATGAGCGTCATCGCGGCGACGCGCAGCGCGGGTTCGTCGATCACAACCATCGCCGCTAGAAAGACCAAACCGATGACGAGCGAGATAACAATCAGAAACGCGATGGCGAGAATTGTGCTCTCAACGCGGTCGGGCTTGTTGAGAAAGAAGACAACATAGGCCGTGAGCGCCGGTTCCGGCGTGTGATAAATTTCCGCGACAAGCGTCGTCAGGGCGCAGATCAGCGCAACCCGGAGCGCAAATTCAAGCCGGCCCGGAAACGGCGCGAGAAGCTGTGCAATATCGGGCAATAGGCGCCGCGGCGCCTCAACGGTGGCAGGCAGCGCCATGCTTCACCTCAACGGCAGCACTTGCGCCGATACGCATGAGCGGCTCCGGCGGATTCTCCAGCCGGATGCGCACGGGGAAACGCTGTGCCACGCGCACCCAATTCAGCGACGGCTCGACATAAGGCACCGAGCGCGGCAGATTTATCTTATCCTCATCGGCGACGCCCCAGCCGATGCCGTCGACGACGCCCTTGATCGGTTTGCTGCGGTCAATCAGCGAATAGACTGTCACGCAATCGTCGATCCTGATCGCGTTGAGCTGAGTCTCCTGGAAATTGGCGTCGGCGAACCATTCGTCGGTATTGATGAGCGTGAAGAGCGATTGCGACGGCGCGACAATTTCACCGGCCAAAACTGTGAGGCCACTGACGCGGCCATCCAGCGGTGCACGCACAGTCGTGTCGTCAAGCGAGCGCCGCGCGATGGCCAGCGCCGCTTTGCGGGCCTGCACGGCGGCCTGCTCGGCGGCGATCGTATCTATTGCATTTAAAGCAGCGACTTCCTGTACACGCGCCTGCTGCAACGAGGTTGCGGCGTCGCGCTGCGTGCTTTCAGCCTGATCGAGCTGCTGCACAGGAATATAGCCCTTCGCGGCGAGCGGCTTCAGCCGTGCGACCGTGCGGGCCGCGAGGTCATAATTCGTCACCGCCCGCTTGGTCTGCTCGCTCGCAATCGTCGCCGCAGACTGTTGCGTCGAGACAAGCCGCCGCTTGGAATCGAGCGTGGCTTCGGCGAGCGCCAGATCGGCTTCGGCCTGATCGACGCTCAGCCGGTACGGCACCGGATCGATCTGGAACAGAAGATCGCCCTTGGCAACATGGCCGTTCTCGGTCACCGCGATCGTGACGATCCGGCCGCCGACGAGCGCGGCGATATGCACGACGTCGGCATCGATCCGCGCATCGTCCGTCGAAGGATACCGCCAGACCTGCCGGATGGTGTGAATGCCGAACGCAACAGCGCCGGCAATGATAAGAAGCGAAATGAGCGTACCGAGGATCGGCTTGCGGCGGGGTTTAACGGTCTTCATCTTAAGGCCCGAACCAGATCGACCAGGCCAGCGTGCCGGCGATGGCACCGACCGCTGTGCAGACGAAAAGCTGAAACGGCAAGACGCGCGCAATGCCTGATGCCACAAAAACAACGCGGATGAGAATACCCGAAAAAATTGCGATGATGGCGCACAGCATCCAGGCCGGGAAAAACGTTCCAAATAAATAAAAATCAGGCGCCATGTCACTCAAACGGCTGGGAAATTTCGGCTGGATTTTGTCTTCAGAACCAACACAGTTCAATCGCGGCGACCAGCAAATTATGAGATGTGACGATATTTCTCCGGCCTGTGTCATCGTTCCGCATCAGAACGCCATTGCCTATTGCAATCGATAGGTCAAGTCAGAAGCGATGTATAGCGAGTTATATGTTCACCGCATGAAGACGAGCTAAAATATAACGATGTATAATCTGCACAAAACGAAACCGCGCAGCTGCATATTTTGGCATTTTCTGATGAATTTCCGCGCCTGAGTTTCGCCGGCGGATAATATTTGCGGACGGGTTGGCCTGCCTTGCAACGAATTGTCCGTCGTATAGAAAATAGCTGCGACGTTCGGCGACGAAGTGTCGGCGTCGTCCATTTGGGTGGAGAGCAGGGTGGCCACGGACGTCGCATATATTTCGGCGCTATCGGCGCTCGCGGGGTCCGTTATCGGCGGTCTCGCCTCCGGGCTGACGACGTGGCTCAATCGACATGCGGAAACGAAAGCGAACTGGCTTGCGAGGGACATCTCCCGGCGCCAGGACCTCTACAGGGATTTTATAATTTCCGCGTCCAAAGCCTATGGCGAGGCGATCGTCACTGACGAACCGCAAATCCAGGAGATTGTGGATCTTTATGCATTGGTCAGCAGAATGCGGGTCCTATCAAGGCCCAAGACAATTGAATGCGCCGACGAAGTTCTCCGCATAACCATCGACACATATTTCCTGCCGAACAAGACCATTTCCGAGCTGAACGAAACTTTGAAAAACGGCGCGAGCGTCGATCCGCTGAGGGAATTCGCCATTGCTGCGCGCGAGGAACTGCAAGGCCTCACGCCGATTTGAGTATTGATCGCACGATGGTTCGCGATCTTTAGCTTGACAACTCCTCGCGCAACCAGCGTGACCAGTGCCGCAGCGTGCTGACCAGCCGACGGCGCGATGTACCGCGGATTAGCGAAGACCCCCATGCTTCACTCGGTCACTTAGCATCCGATCTGAAACGCGCTTAGATGAGGGGCGGATCAAAGATCGTCGGAGGAAGGATGCGTATTGCGTTTATAGATCATTCCTACCACAAGCAGACACTGTCGACCCGATTTTTCCTCGATCTCGTTTCAGGCCTTGGGAACATCCAACTATTTTACGACAACTCATGGCGTAACGGAAAAAATGAGTGGCGCGCTGAGTTTGTTGAGAATGATTTTGACCTAATTATTATATGGCAGGTTACGGAAGCTTTTGAAGTTTTGTCGGGCAAGCATAGGAACGTCGTCTTTGTTCCTATGTACGATGCTATGCTTGTTGAAGGAGAGTTCCACTGGAGCGACCTTTTTCTGCAAGCAAGATGCATTTCCTTCTCGCGGCGGCTGCATCGGGAGCTTCAAATTCGCGGAGCCAAAAGCGAATATTTTAAATTCTTTCCGGACCCGTCCAGATTTGAAATCGTCTCTGATTTCAGCGAGCTAAGACCGTATTTTTGGTACCGGTCCTCGAGGATAAATCTCGACAAGATATTATCGTTTTGTAGAGAGAATGCCGTTCAACAATTGACCATCCATAATGTGCCTGACCCAGAGCAAGAAAAGCTCGCGATTCGTAATTTCGACGGCCCGCTTCCGCGGTTCAAGATTTCGGATTGGTATAATACTCAGGACGAATATCGCTCTGAGTTGCTTCAGCACAATGTATATTTTGCGCCGCGCGATGTCGAAGGCATAGGGTTTTCGTTTTTGGAAGCTATGGCGTCCGGAATGTGTGTCGTTGCGCCCGATATGCCGACGATGAACGAATATATTTCCAACGGGACGAATGGCCTGCTGTATTCTTTAGAAAAGAGATTTCCGGTTGACTTATCGAAAGCGAAAGAGATCGGCGCCAGAGCGCGCGAAACGATCGAGCGTGGTTTTGTCGATTGGCAGAAACAACAAAAATGCCTCGTCGATTTTCTGATTACACCAGGAGAATTTTTAAAACCCCGATCGCGAGCGTCAAAATCGACGGCCGCATCAGAGTCAAGAAATCTGCCGAAGATATCGATCGTCACGGTCTGTCTGAATGCCGAGCAAGTGGTGCAAAAAACAATAGAGAGCGTGCTTGGGCAGGATTACGGTAATTTTGAATATATAATCTTGGACGGCGCATCGACGGACGCAACCGCGAAGATCATTCAATGGTATGACCCTCATTTATCGTACTGGCACAGCGAAAAGGACCAGGGCGTCTATTACGCAATGGATGAAGCGATGACCAAATGTACCGGTGACTTCATATTGTTTATGAACGCTGGCGATACGTTTGTTGATCAAACCGCACTCAAACGGATGTTCTCAAAAGCGCCATCCGACGCCGATGTGGTCTACGGCCATCATTTTTACGTTCCCGCTGACGGTATTCCTGATTACCATCCCGCGGCTGACTTCGAAACGACATGGCATCGCTTAACAAAAGGATACGTCTGGTACGACTGGCTCTCAGGCATGCCGGGCCACCAGGCCACCGCGGTCAGACGCACGTTGCTCAAGGAACTTCGTTTTGATACAAGGTATCGAGTTGCCGCAGACCATGATCTTCTTTTCAGAGCAAAGTTAAACG
Organism: uncultured Pseudomonadota bacterium; assembly: GCA_963782195.1. Taxonomy (GTDB): domain Bacteria; phylum Pseudomonadota; class Alphaproteobacteria; order Rhizobiales; family Beijerinckiaceae; genus Methylovirgula. Next base: position 414,685 of record CAWAIN010000002.1, read on the forward strand.
GCGCAAAATTTTTCAATTCAGACGAACTTATTAGCGTGTATGCCGGCGGCGGAATGTCCGCCCAAAATTTCGACTTGTGTAAAAATGAGTGGCGGGCAATAGCGTGTACTTACGGCGATGCGGAGGCTGTTGAGCACTTTTACGCGCATATGGATAACCCAAGTTACGCAAGGGATGAGAAATCGGAAGACATACAATCTGCTTCGCCGCGCGGACCAGACGTTTTTTCGACGTGCTTCTCGTTAAACGGTTTCGATAAATTGGAGGGACCTTACCCCGCTCTCAAAATTCCGCGGATAAGATGGGCGTTCGGACCAACGGCTCAAATCGAGATCGTGAGGGGAACTTTTCCGAAGCTGGCCCGCGTGCGCGTAGCCACATGGCTTGAAAACCAGGTCGTAACGGTGGTTGTGGCTGGGGAAATCATCTCTCAGCACAAAATACCCGTAATCGCTCGAAATAATTTCGCATTCAGCGAGTTGGTCATTGACTTGAGCCAATGCAAAGGTGGCGATTGCATTACCCTTGAATTCTCCGCCTGGGAGAAAAGCGCTGAACGCCCTATCGCCGTTATGTTAGGCGGTTTAGATTCAATATGATGCGATGAGTTAAGGGCATGCTGCCATGTGAGTTCGCCGTTAGTCAGGTCTGATGGTGCTTGGCTATTTCCTGCCCTCATGCAAGGCTAGCGAAAGACGGCCGACGATCGAGGGTGATTAGATGACTGTTCTCGGTTATTTCCGTTCGCGCGATCCGGACAATTGGCTCGGCCGTTATCAAAAGTCAGATGGCATCGTTTTCGTGAGCGACACTCGCTCTTACGCGCACGCGGAATCCGATTACGACGCACAGTACGGTCATCCAGATATAGAGTTTATAGAGGAGACGATCGGCACATTCGTCTTAAATGCCCTGCCGCGAATACCTTCAGCAGTTCTCGAACTTGCATGTGGAACCGGACTTCTGACCGCTAGTCTTGTTCATGACGGTCGCGTAGGGACGTTGATCGCATCAGATGCATCTGCTGAGTTCCTGAAGATCACACAAAAGAAAACCAGTAGGCTGCCGCGAGCGTCGACACTGAAACTCGCCTGCATCAAGGACTCCGACTTCGCCCAGATTCCCGTCGGCGTCTTTGATGCGATCATGATGAGAAGCGCTCTTCATCATTTTGTCGACTTCAAGGGCATTGCGTCAGACCTTATCAAAAAGCTGAAACCCGGCGGTGCGCTTTGTATGCTTGAACCGCGTGCCGATTTTCAGATTTGCACTTCGCTCATATTGAAAAACGCGAAGGTGCGGGCTCAGGCCGATAAGCTGAATTGGTCGGATAAGCATGATCTGGCCGTGACTGGATTTGTTGCGATGACGGAGTTCTACCTAGATCGCAAGCAAGACAAGAGCGCCGCGGAAGATAAATATTCATTTCACTTTGAAGAGTTTTTAGAAATCGCCGAACGGACGGGGAGTTCGCTGAGGTGCGTCGGCGGAGAATATATTTCCTCCTTCTCTACCTGCTTCCGGGAGTTCCTCAGATATTGCATGAGTTACGACGAGGAGATTGTCAGTGACATCGTCAATATTGCGGGCGATGAATTGAAATTCATGGATCATGTCTATGCGAGCAGACCACGCTACGCCGCCGCGGAATGGTTTGTCTTTCAGAAATAATCTGGTTCCGATTGGTGATCGGCTGATTTGATCTACATGTCCGCGCTTTCGCCTACGCGGGCAAAAAAGGCAGTTTTACCGGCGTAAGGCGCGCGCTTCGTCGCTTTTGTCATGGTGGAGATGGCTGTCTGTTTCCCCGACGTGCAATATGTGGACGTTGTCGCCGACCGCGAAAGCACGGCGCAGCGGATCATCAATTATTGCGAGCTTCCCTGGGATGAAAGATGTCTGGCGTTTTACGAGACAAACCGGCCGGTGCGGACGGCGAGTGCAACGCAGGTGCGCCAGCCGATTTACAAAAGCGCGATCGGCCGCTGGCGCGTGTATGAAGAGTTCCTCGGACCTTTGCTGACGGAGCTCGGGCGTTAACTGCGCCGTTTAACGGCCTCGTGTATCGCCTCGCAATGGCGCACCAGAGCCGGCCATGCGGAAACAAACTCTTTCAACGGCGTGTTGATGTCGTAGAAATAGATATTGGCAATGAAGCCGTAAATTGCCGCATCCACACTGGTTGGCTTAGCCCCGTGTGCATAGTTGTTGGGTGCGATTAAATCGGCCAACACACTGAGATCGGCAAGACCGCGGGCGTAGGCCGCGTCCGGCTCATATCGGCCTATGCCCTGGAAATAATACCTCTTCAAATTGAACTCGCGCGCCTTAACGATGTCGTCGTCGGTCAGGTGCGGATGTTCGCACATAAGGGCTGCGCTGAATGCTGGCCAGTAGCGTTCGTCTTTCCAGCGCGAATAAGACATCACCCAATAGAGATCGTCTAACAGACGGACGACGAGTAAATTCATGTCCCGCTCACGGGCATTGAGTGCCGCATCGATCGTCAGGCGATATTTAGAAATAAGATGAGTTATAATGGTGTTGCTGTCGCCGATGGTCTCGTCGCCATCGACGATGTAAGGTAGTTGCCCGCGCGGCGCGTGCGATGCGTCGAAAAGATGCTCGTGCCTGAAGGGCAAACCCACAAGCCGCAAAAAGGCAAAGACCTTCAACCCATATCCATTATTGTCGGCAACGCCGAACAATGTTGGATAGGAATAGAGAACGATCAAAATGAAGTGCCTCCCTCCCGCGCTCTTGCGGCGTTAACGGGTCAATGAAGCACCGCCCGGGCTTCGACCGCAAGAGGCGAGAATGGGTGCCGGACGCGAACCCGTTTAGACGCGGAAGAGCGCCGCGCCGCGCTACGATCGGCGCTCGGCACGCGCAATTTTTTCTAGCCGGCCCAGTTCCTATCGGCCTTGGCCAGTAGCTCTTTGATGCGCCGCCAGAGATCCGCAGCCTCGCGCGTGGCGACCTCGATGCGGCTCGTGGCCTCTTCATGCTCTTTACGAAGCCGATCCAATTCGGCGCTTTCTTCAGCGTTTAAAAGCTGGATTCTTTCCATCTGTAAAAATGACCATCATCAAGTCGTGACAACTGGATTGGAAAATTAGCGGTCAGCGCACAAATGTTCGCCCGCCGCACATCGGAACATAACGGCGCGGAAAGTCAGGATAAATGAGAATCGAATTTAACTATTAATTGATTAATTTCGTTGGGGTTTTAACCGGGATTCACGTCCGGCGCCGGCATTCTTTGGCGGGTAGGAAAGCCAAGTAGTCTGCGAAGCGCATAGAGTGTCAGTTCGCGCCGGAAATTGCCTCCCGTCCGACCGATAGGAATTATGCGTCATGAAGAAAACAACCCTGTTCAAACAATATCTGCTCGCCCAGGACATATTGCCGATTCCGGTGGCCCACGATCCGCTCGGCGCAAAAATAATTGAGCGGGCAGGCTTCAAGGTGCTGGGTTGTGGCGGCTATGCCAATTCTGCGGCTTTCGCAACCAGGAGAGCGTCTCAACCTTCGATCTCGCTGGCCACCGAGGCTCGATGTGGCTTTGTCGGTGATTGCGTCACTTTGACTTCGATCAATTAGCTAGCGTCGGATTTGTGGCATTTATGTCCACTTGCAAAAGCTTGGCTTTTCGAAGGAGCGCTGTCATGGCCAAAAAACTGTCTGATCTTCTTGAGGCATTAGCGGTTCACGCAAGAAAGGCCAAAGATGCCGCGGTCGCTGCTGAAAAGGAAGGGCGGGAAAAGATCGACGCCCGCCGCCAGGAAGCATACGCTGCTGCAAAGGAGGCAATCGAAAAGGTTGACCAAAAAGTCAAATCTGCGGGCGATTCCGCCTCTCGTGACCTGAGCACGGTCAAAGCAAAAATTGCTGCCGATCTGATTGCGTTAAAGGAAGGTGTCGCCCACGCGGGCCATGAGCTTGACGCCAAGCGGGCGCAGGCGCGTGCCGACCGGCTCCAGTGGGAGGCGGATTTTGAGATTGATTACGCCATCGCAGCGGTCGAACAAGCAGGAGCTGCCGCGCTTGGTGCCGTTCTTGCCCAAGCGGAAGCTGCCAAGCTCGCAGCCCGCTGAAGATCAGCCCCTGGCAAGGCGAGTTGTTGGAAATCGAGCGCAATCAAAAGGAGTGAACACGATGGCTCCCGCAGATGCTCAAACAATTGTCTTCCGGCCTCTTCTTCGCGCACTGGCGGAGAACTGGTGGTTGCTGTTACTACGGGGTATCGCTGCAATTGCGTTTGGCGTTCTGGCACTCGCCTGGCCGGGGGTGACTATCCTGAGCCTCACTTTGCTTTGGGGCATCTACGCGCTTTTTGATGGCGTACTTGCGCTTTGGGAGGCCGTGTCAGGAGGGATTGGCGAGATAGCGCCACGTTGGTGGCTGGCGCTCGTCGGCATTGCCGGCATCGGAGCTGCAATCGCGGCGTTCGTGTGGCCGGGTATGACGGCGCTTATACTCCTATGGTTCATTGCCGGCTGGGCAATCTTCATCGGTGTGCTTCATATATGGGGAGCGTTCCGGTTGCGCATCGAGGCTGAAGGGGAATGGCTGCTTGGCTTGAGCGGCGTTCTTTTGGTTGCGTTCGGCGTCATTGCTTTTGCGCGCCCCGGTGCCGGTGCTTTGGCGCTGATCTGGTTGATCGCCTGGTTCGCAATCGCGATCGGCGCGATCTATATCTGGGCCGCATTCGGGCTGAAGAAATTCAAAGAACCGACGTGATCTTCGATGGACGAGGATGACGCGTGAGCTGTCAAGGTGCGGATTTTTCCTCCACGCTGATCAGATGATGATGAGGCGATTTCATAGGAAGACCGGATATGACGAGCTATATTCAAGACCTTCAGGTGCAGGTGCCGCATGACATCGTGCATTATTGGGGATGGTTTCTAGCGTTCGGCATTGCCCTGCTTCTATTGGGCGCTGCGGCGGTTGCAAGGTCTTTTGCAGCTACCGTCGTCACCATGCTATTTTTTGGGTGGCTTCTCGTATTCGCCTCGGCAATTGAAATCGGCCAAGCCATCCTCGTTGGACACTGGGCGGGCTTTTTCTATCATTTGCTTTCCGCGGTACTTTTCGGAATAGCAGGGTTCATCTTGATTGCGCGGCCGCTGATCAGCGCCGAGGCGATAACGATTTTGATCGCAACTTTGTTTCTGGCCAGCGGAATATTTCAATTGATTGCCGCGGTGGCGGTTGCGACCCCGGGGCGGGGTTGGCAGGCCCTTGATGGAATCATCACCTTTGTCCTCGGTCTGCTTGTGCTCGCGCAATGGCCCGCATCGGGCTTCTGGGTAATTGGGCTTCTGGTTGGCATCGATCTCGTCTTCTACGGGTGTCTTTGGATCGCATTGGCGCTGCGCGTGCGGGCGGCTTGAGGACGCATCGCTGGGCAAAAGATATGCTTCCAATAAGTGATGAACCGCGTCGGCCGTCTCACTTTCCGGTCGTCACAGTGTCAATCATTATTGCTGAGCGGCTGAGCGACAAGTCCGCCGGCGGAACATTCGAGCAATAAAACTCCCGAATGGATTCCCGAATGCGGAAATCTACTTATCATCATGGACGCTAAGTCTTTGATTTTGTGGTGGGCGCACAAGGGCTCGAACCTTGGACCCGCTGATTAAGAGTCAGCTGCTCTACCAACTGAGCTATGCGCCCTCACGCCTGTGAGGCGGACCACCTGCGCCGCCGGAAGCGATGCGTCGGCAGCATGTAAGCGAACATTGCGCGCTGCGCAAGCCGGAACCGCACCGGAGGCGTTATTCGCCTCCGGACGCATGGCCGCAATCGCAAGGCCTAACCGGCCTTGCTCGCCTGCTTGCCGCGATGTAGGGCCGCGAGCTTGTTGAGCGCGGCGATATAAGCGCGGGCGGACGCCACAAGCGTATCAGGATCGGCGCCGCGTGCGGTCACCGAGCGGCCGCCTTCGGCGAGCTTCACGGTGACCTCGGCTTGCGCATCCGTGCCCTGCGTGACGGCATGGACCTGATAGAGTTCGAGCGCGGCTTCGTGCGGCACCAAAGCATGGACAGCATTGAAGATCGCATCGACAGGGCCATTGCCGGTCGCCTGATGCGTCTCCTGCGTGCCCTCGATATCGAGTGTCAGCGCCGCCGATTGCGGGCCGCCGGTGCCCGCCATCACGGTCAGCGAAACGAGCTTGATCCGCTCATGGGCGCTGGCGAGTTCGTCATCGACAAGCGCAACGAGATCCTCGTCGTAGACCGTCTTTTTGCGGTCGGCGAGGTTCTTGAAACGCGTAAAGGCATCCTGCAGCGCGTTTTCGCCCAATTCATAACCCAGTTCGCGCAGCTTCTCGCGGAAGGCATGACGGCCGGAATGCTTGCCCATGACGAGCGAGCTTTTGCTGAGGCCGACGCTCTCCGGCGTCATGATTTCGTAGGTCTGCGCATTCTTCAAAATGCCGTCCTGATGGATACCGCTTTCATGCGCAAAGGCGTTCCGGCCAACGATCGCCTTGTTGTACTGCACCGGGAAGGAACTGACCGCCGAGACAAGCTTTGACGCACGGGTGAGCATCGTCGCATCGACATCGGTGTGATAGGGCAGCTTGTCGCCGCGGGTTTTGAAAGCCATCACGACTTCTTCCAGCGCGGCATTGCCGGCGCGCTCGCCAAGCCCGTTGATCGTGCATTCGATCTGCCGGGCGCCCGCCGCAACGCCAGCGAGCGTATTGGCGACGGCGAGGCCCAGATCGTCGTGGCAATGGACCGAGAAGATCGCCTTGTCGGCATTCGGGACGCGATTGCGGACCGCCTCGAACATCGCCGCATATTCGTTAGGCGTGGCATAGCCGACCGTGTCGGGCAGGTTGATCGTCGTCGCGCCCGCTTTGATTGCCGCCTCGATGCAGCGGCAGAGATAATCGATCGGCGTGCGCGTCGCATCCATTGCCGACCATTCGACATCATCGACGAGGTTGCGCGCCTGGGTCACTGTCTTGGCGATGATGTCGAGCACGGCTTCCGCGCTTTTGTTCATCTGATGCTCAAGATGGATCGGCGAGGTCGAGACGAACGTGTGGATGCGGGGTTGCGCGGCATGACGCACGGCTTCCCCGGCACGGGCGATGTCGCGTTCGATCGCGCGGGCGAGGCCGGCGACGCGGGCACGTTTGGTGCGGCGCGCGATCTCGGAGACGGCCTCGAAATCGCCTTCGGAGGCGATGGGGAAGCCAGCTTCGATGATATCGACGCCCATCGTGTCGAGAAGGTGGGCGACTTCGAGCTTGGCCTCGAAGGTCATGGTTGCGCCGGGGCATTGCTCACCGTCGCGCAAGGTGGTGTCAAAAATCAAAACACGGTCTTTGTCGGCGGCTTTGGCGCCGTTGGCTTGAACGGACTCGGTCATTGGACTGCTCAGAGTTGAAGATTGGCGAAAGGCTGGTGCAACGCTCCCCTGAGTGCCCGGGTATGACCCGGCCGGCGCTCAGGGGCAGGTAAGCAGAAGCAGGCCGAGCGGCAGCGAAGCAGGCAAAGCTGCCAAGCTCTCAAGCTGCGGATGTCCGGCGCAGAAACGCACGCATGCCTCGTGAAATTCACAAACCGATGGTAACTTAACGCAAGCGGTGAAAAGCGGCAAGCGACCCGCAAAGCCTAAGGCTGGGCCTGGTATCCCACCCCTTCAAGGCATTCGACGAGGACGACCTCGAACCTGAGTTCTGTTTTTTCGCCGATTGAGGCTGATTTTGCGGAGGCTTCGCACTTGGTCCAGTCGCGCCTGAATTGCTCGTCCTTCATGGGACCATCTGCGCGATGCCAGGGGTGCGAAAGCTTCCAGTGGGTCGATTTGTGGGTTTCCTCAACCGGTATTATCGCACCGGCCGGCTTATGGTCCCCGATGCCAGATGCCAAAGCCAGCGATAGTCCAACGACTAGATCAAGGCCGAACATCCTATGACCCCAATTTGTGCAGACTTCTGTTTTTATCGGGGCCGCGCTTGGGCGGCTTGGCCTCCGCACCTTCCACCAATGCTGCAGCGTCGTCAACGCGCCAAAGCCGTTCCGTCGCAAGGGCTTCCGTTTCAGGGTACAATCGGGCTGACGACCGAAAAATCGGCACTATCGGCATGCGAATCGCTTTAGGTTTTGGACGAGCGGCCTGAGAGGGAGAAGCTTTCGGATGGTGCAAAGCCTGAAGCTGAAATCTCACACGCGACCGCGGCTCCCTGGGGGCCTGCGGGTCTATGCCATCGGCGATGTGCATGGCCGCGCCGATCTTTTGAAAAACCTCTTTGCATTGATTGACGCCGATCTGGCGCGGCGACCGTCGGCGCGTGCCCTACAGATCATGCTCGGCGATTATATCGATCGTGGGCCCGCTTCGCGCGAAGTCATCGACCTTATTCTCGCCCGGGCGGCGCAGCATGAGGTTGTCGCCTTGAAGGGCAATCATGACGCCTTCGTGCCCCAGGCGCTCGCCGATCCTGCGGCGATGGGCGACTGGCTGATGATGGATGGCGTCGAGACCCTGGCCTCCTACGGTCTCACGTCGGCCAATGTCGCGCGCAGTCGGCTGAGCGATCTTGCGCGGGCCTTTGCCAATGGCGCTGCCGGAAAGCCATCTCGAATTTTTCCGCGGGCTGAAATCCTCTTTCTGCTGCGGTGATTTCTTCTTCGTTCATGCCGGGGTGCGGCCCGGCATCGATCTATCGCTTCAGGCGGAAGACGACCTCATTTGGATAAGACAGGAATTTCTGCGCTACAGCGGCGATTTCGGCAAAGTCATTGTCCACGGACACAGCCCTGTCCGGGATGTCGAATTTCATTCCAACCGCATCGCGGTCGATACCGCGGCTTACACGAGCGGCAAGCTCACGGCGCTTGTCATTGAAGACAGCAGCCTGCGTGTCATCGACACGGCAAAGGCTAATGCCCACGCGGCATGACGGCAGTTTCAAATTATTCTATTTATCAAATAAAATCATAGACTTGTGGATGTTACGCAAGGCTCCTATTCGTTGACGCGGGGATGCGGCGACGGAGCACATCATGCAATTCAAAAGCGAATATGAGGACGTTCTGGGGGCACGGGAAACGGCGGCGCGCGAAAAGATGCGCCAGGCGGTTCTCTGCGCCTTCTGCCATGTCGTGCAGACGACGGGCTTGAAACCGATGGCGGTGCTGGGCCTGGCCGCTTCCGCGATCGGTTCGATTTACAAGGATGTCGCGGCTGCGCACGTATGCAACGACGATTGCCCGTGTGGCTGGCAGCCGCAGACAGATCCGGATGTCGAGACGCTGCAACGCGCCATTGCAGCTGAAGCGAAGCAGCACACCGATCTTCGCTGGCTCAAGGTGGCCGGCAAAGCCTAGGGCAGGGTATCCGTTGCTTCAGCTCGCCGCCGCGGCCTCGCGGTCTTTCAAAAGCCGCGCAAGCAAAGCCTCTTGCTCGGCAAGACGATCGGACGTGAGCGCGTCGTCCTCGGCGCCGGAATAGGCGGCAGCCTGTTCCGTCAGATCACGGATATTCTCACGAACAGCGGCAATTTCCTGATCCAGCGCGGCAAGCGCGGCAGCATTGGGCATTGGAACTCCTTGACGGCCTTTTGGAATAGGCGGCCGGGACCCTACGGCGATTTTTACGCAAGGCAAGAGGCCGCGTTCCACACTCGAAGAATATTCCGCGGGCGCCCCAATACCGTCAACATTCCTTGTTGCCGATATGACGCATGGCGCGGCGTGCGCGCAATTCGGGATGGCTGAGGTTCTGAGCGATGCTATAGAGGCGCTCACAATTCAATTGACGGAGGAGGGGGGCGGTGACGTTTCAACCATCGACCGATGCGGACGCAACGCGCGCGATCCACGATCATTGGGAGCTTTTTCTCGCTGAAGGCGCCGCCTTGCTCGTGCTCGGGCTGGCCGCGATCGCCGTTCCCTTTGTCGCCGGCAATGTATCGATTTTCTTCCTCGGCTGGTTTTTTCTTCTTGCTGGCGTCGTTGGGCTCATCTCGACGCTGCAAGGCCGCAACGCACCGGGCTTTGGATGGTCACTTCTTTCGGCGATCGTCGCACTCCTGGTCGCAGCGGTCCTGCTTTTGAATCCGCTCCAAAGTCTCGCGTCGCTGCCGCATAACCTGACGACGCTGGCGCACCTGCTGACCGTCTTCTTCATCATCGATGGGTTCTTGATGATCGTCTACGCAGTGTCGCACCGCCGCGAGCAATCGGGCTGGTGGGAGTTGCTGTTGGTTCACGGTGTCGTCGATTTCGCGCTGGCCGGTTTTCTCCTGACAGGTCTGCCGGATTCGGCGCTATGGGCGCTCGCTTTGCTGGTGGGCCTTGATCTGGCATTCGGCGGCCTGACGCTCATTGTCATGGCCTGGGAGGCGCGCAAAGGTGCGCTCGCGGTAGGCAGTTGACGCCGTTGCCGGGCTCAAGCTTGGTCGATGGAATTGGCCAGAACACCGCTCTCCGAGATTTGAGAGCATCGGGGAACAATTTGCGCTAAAATAAAACGCTACTTTCTATCGGGGAAGCAAGATGCTTCAATTTCGCATTGTCATCGCCGCCATTGTGCTTTGCGCTTTGGGCACAGCGTCTTATGCGCAGAGCGGGGTCACGCCAGTTCACGCGCCGCACAAGAAGCACATCAAGAAAGTTCCGAAAGCCGACGATAGCAGCGTCGAGGATTGGGATCTCGCCGTGCCAGGCGCGTCGTCCTCTTCTTCACGTAAAACGGACCTTGGCGGGAACGAGTCGGAAGGACGCAAGAAGTTCTTCGAGCAGTCAACAACGATGGACAATGGCGGCCCCGGCGGCTCTGGCGGATCATACAGCAAATCGAACAGCGGCGGCTTTATGCCGAGCATGGGCATGAGTTTCTGATCTGAAAAGCGTTTGGCGGCGACTTTGCCGGTCTTGATTGATTCGGCTAATCCGCCCGAAGCGGGCCTCGAATTACCAGGCGCTTAAACGGTCGAGAACCGTGCGCGCGCCGAATTCTGCCTGGATCTCTTCCTCGAAATTTCTTTCAGGCCGGCTCAGCATGGCGAGCCCGCGGCTATGATTGAAACGAAAGGAAATCCCGGTCGCCTCGTGTTTGATTTCGCGTTTTTCCGGCGAAATCACGTAATCGACGACGCGGAAGCTCTTCGGAGATTTGTACTCCATGGCCGTGCTCCATCTCTGCATTCCGACTGGTTAATGCGGCTTTCGCATTGCGGTTCCCAATTGCCGCAAAGCGTCATGGCTGCGCCTTATGAAGTGGCTATGGAACTGAACTCAATGCATGCGATTAGAACTACGTGGTCATGCGAGCTGAAACTATGCCGTTCGTCCACCCTCGCTGTGGAAAGAATTGCGGGTAAGGGCATGGCCAGACCGCGCATTTTGGTTGTCGAAGACGAAACGCTGATGGCCATCGTTTTGGAATCGATGATCTTTGAATACGTGCGGCAGGCCGATGTGGTGGTTACGCCCACGGTGGCTTCGGCTGAACATGCGCTGCTGCAGCCTCATTTCGACTTTGCCTTTCTCGACGTGAATTTGACCGACGGCAAAAGCTACAGGATTGCCGAAATCCTTCAGGATCACGGTGTTCCTTTTGCCTTCATCAGCGGCATCTCACGCGATCATGACATTCCGGCACGTCTGCGTCACGTGCCGTTCATTCCCAAGCCCTACCAGCCGTCACAAGTCACGGAATTGCTGCGCAACCTGGCTTAGGGGCATGGCTCGGTATAAGCTTCCGCTGAGACCCTTCCGCGTTTAAATCCTGCCCATGCTGCCTGTCTTCCGCCGCAAGATCATCTTGGCCGCGCTGCTCATGCTCGAGGCCTGTGCGCCCCCGCCGCCATCTCAGCCGGTCGCGGCGCCGCCGGTCAATTTGAGCGATCGGGAACGCGCCGCGCGCGACGTCCATGTCGATCCGGCGCAGGCCGCCAGCCTGATTTCGGAATATCGCGATGCGCACGGCCTTAGCGCCGTCACGCCTGACCCTGTCTTGCAGGGATTGGCGCAAGCGCAGGCCGAATTCGATGGCCGCGCACAACATCCTCAGCCATACGATCAATGGCACGCTCAGCGCGCGATTTGATGCCGCCGGGCTTGGGCAAACCTCCGCGGTTGAGAATGTTTCTGCCGGTTATTTCTCTTTCCCGGCCGCGCTTGCCGGCTGGCGCAATTCGCCGGAGCATAACGCCAATCTTCTATCCACCAAAATGAAGCATCTCGGGATTGCGACGGCTTACGCGCCTGGCACGCGTTACCTCGTCTTCTGGGCGCTCGACATGAGCAATTAGCTATTTAGGATGGAAGCGGCTCTCCCGCTTGTTCGCGAATAATATATTCGGCATACCAATCCGGCCAATTTGCATCGTGCTGACCGGTCCGTTTCTCGTGTTGGCCATGCGCAGCCTCTGCGCGTCGAAGCGCATTTGCGAGTTCGGCTGACGAAGTGAACGTTGTCTCCTTCACATCCACGCGTCCGGGCAATCGCGCCGTGACTTCCTGAAACAGCCACCCGTTGCCGTCCGGATCGCTGAACGAGGCGAACGAGGCGTAGCTTCGTCGCTCAGGATGCGGCCCACTGAGCCGACCGTCCTGTCCTGCATGGTGGAATACACCGCCGACGTCGTGGAACACTTCGCTGACTTCTATTCCGCGATCGACGAGCTCGGCATGCGCCGCCTCGATGTCGGACACGATGAGATGAAGTCCCTGTACTGACCCGGGCACGGCCGATGTGATTCCCTGACCGAAGATGATCGAGCAAGCGGATCCGGGCGGCGTGAACTGTACAACTCGAAACCATTCACTCTTGGTGAAGTCGGCGTCGAGCCGCCATCCCAGAGTGCTGTAGAAGCGCTTGGCGCGATCCACATCCGAAACCGGGATGACGACGATCTCGAGTTTCATTTCGACTGTAAGCGTTCTCGGGGTGTCGCCCGCAGTTTCGCCTCGCCTTTGCGTGTCGTTCATATCTGGCTCCTCGCTCGTCCTGCTTACGCGGATCGCCACCGGGACCCAGCCGACGCCTCAGATCAATTTGGCGTCCAGCGTGATGGTGGCGTTGAGTACTTTGGAGACGGGGCAGTTCTTTTCCGCGTCGGCGGCCAGTTGCGCAAATGTCGTTTCGTCCAGGTTCGGAACCTGAGCTCGCAGGGTGAGAGCCGAGTGACTGATGCGAAATCCCTGGCCCTCTGGCTCGAGTGTAACCGCGGCCTCGGTATCGAGCTGAGTAGGCGTATAACCCGCGCCTTGCAGCTGAAAGGCCAGCGCCATGGTGAAGCATCCTGCATGTGCGGCAGCGATCAGCTCCTCGGGATTGGTGCCCTTCTCGTTTTCGAAGCGCGTCTTGAATGAATACGGAGTTTCCGCGAGCACGCCGGAATCGGTGGAAAGAGTGCCGTTACCAGCGCGACCTGTTCCGTGCCAAACCGCTTTCGCCTTGCGTATCATGTCTACATCTCCTCGCTACTATGTTTCACTCAGGACTCTTGGCGTATGACGGAAGCGGCTTCTTCGCCAGCGGCGATCAGCTTCCAGCGACATCGACGATCGTTGTGTGCCCCCAGATTTGAGGCCAAAAATTAGCGGCGGTGAAAATGGCCGATGAAAAATAGATAGCGCCCAAATTTATCAGCGTTACGAACTTTGTCTTTGTTTTATCCCGCCCGGACTTCGCGTGAGCTATGGGGTCTGATTCATGGCGCGGCGAGAAAATCGCGAACAAGCGTGGCGCGTGGCGGAAAACCGTCCACGCGTCCGATAAACTATGTAAGTCGTTGATTTAAATGGTGCCCAGGGGCGGAATCGAACCACCGACACTGCGATTTTCAGTCGCATGCTCTACCAACTGAGCTACCTGGGCAGGTTCCGGCCGGCGCCGGAGCCGCGCTTTATAGGAAGCGATGCCCGGCTTGTCTAGCGCCATGGCGCCTTCAACTCAAAGCGCCTGGCGGAGCAGGGCGGCGCTTCATTCCACCCGCTTCGCGTATCGAATTCGCCACGATATTGCATCGCCCCCGCCACCTTGCCGCGCGCCAAACGCGCCGCTATAAGCGCGCGGCCCACCCCGCGAGAATTACAAAACATGGCGATCGAACGCACCTTTTCCATTATCAAGCCCGACGCAACGCGCCGCAACCTCACCGGCGCCATCAATGCCCTGATCGAAGCGGCGGGATTGCGGATCGTCGCCCAGAAGCGCGTGTTGATGACACAGGCGCAGGCTGAGACGTTTTATGCGGTTCACAAGGCGCGGCCATTTTTTGGCGAGCTGGTCGAGACCATGACCGCCGGCCCGGTCGTTGTGCAGGTTCTCGAGGGCGAAGATGCGATCAAGAAATATCGCGAAGTGCTTGGCGCGACCGATCCCTCGAAGGCCGCGGACGGCACGGTGCGCAAACAGTTCGCGCTTTCGGTCGGTGAGAATTCGGCGCATGGGTCGGATGCAGCCGAAACCGCCGCCCTTGAGATCGCGCAGTTCTTTTCCGGCAATGAGATCGTCGGCTAACCGGCCCTATTCCGGCCGGAGTTTGATGCTCCTTTCGCCGCCTACCAAAGACGACGAGCAGCGCCGCGGACCGAGAACCTTATGCAAAGAAGAGCGCGCGGCGTTCTAGCGTCATTTCTGAGCCTTGGGCTCGCGCTCGCGATCTCGGGGCCCGCCGCTGCGGACAAGATCAAGCATTCGGTCGCGGTCTTTTCCGGCCTCGACAAAATCACCGGCCGCATCATCTCGTTTGAGGTCAGCACCAACGAAACGGTGCAATTCGGTTCGCTGCTTGTCACCGATCGCGTCTGTTACACACGGCCGCCGACCGAAGCGCCGCAGACGGATACGTTCGTCCAGGTCGATGAGGTCGATGCCGATAAAAATACCCGGCGCATTTTTTCCGGCTGGATGTTCGCGGCGAGCCCTGGTCTCAACGCGCTCGACCATCCGATCTACGATATCTGGCTGACCGATTGCAAAGGCACAGCGCAGGTGATCGCGTCGCCGCCGACGACCGCTGCGACGCCGGAGCCCGAGGCGGCGCCGGCGCAGCAGCAAACGCCGCAAAATTCCGACTCTGAGCCTGCGCCCGCACCGATTCCGACCAAGCCGCCACGGCACGCCCGGCACAGCGCACAGCAACCGCAAAACGGGCCGGTCGATGTCGGGCCGCCGCCCGGCTTCCAGGCGCCCCAAAACAACGGCGGTGATAATCAGGACATGCCTGGCCCCGCCACGCCAAATGGGGCGCCGCCTGACAATGGCGGTGGCGACGACCAAGGCCCCCCGGCGCAGGTGCCGGGCATGCAGCCGGACAACAATAACAATAACTAGGTTTCGGGTTTCGAATGACCCGCGCCCGCGAGGGCGGCAAGGATCTCGCGGCCGGCGACGCGCTGGCTCTTGGGCCAGACCAGGAAATCGCCTTCGTGCGCGACAGCTTCAGCCAAGGCGAGACGGTAGGCCTCTTTTGAAACTTCGATCGCGCCGAGCGATTGCAGATGCGGTGTCACGAATTGCGTGTCGAGCAGGCGAAAGCGGCCAGCGACCAACCGTCCGGCCAGGTGGATCAGCGCGACCTTCGACGCATCGGTCTGCCGATGGAACATGCTCTCGCCGAAGAAGGCCCCGCCGAGCGCCACACCATAAAGTCCGCCTGCCAAGACGCCATCCCGCCAAGCCTCAACCGTATGGACGCGGCCGAGATCGAAGAGCTGGCGGTAAAGTTTCTTGATCCGATGGTTGATCCAGGTCTTTTCGCGCCCCTCGCCGACACCCGCGCAGGCATCGATCACAGCCTCGAAATCGTAATCAATCCGAACCTCGAAACGGTCCGAGCGCACGAGGCGCGCCAGCTTTTTCGAGATGATCATTCTATCGAGCGGGAAGACGCCGCGCGCCTCCGGATCGATCCAGAAGAGATTCTGATCCTCGGCGCTCTCGGCCATCGGAAAAAGGCCGATCGAATAGGCGCGCATTAAGATGTCGGGGGTGATCTCGAATTCCTGGCGCGGCCGGCTCATGACCGAAGATTTGTTCAGGCCAGTGGGGCGCGTCAAGGCACGGGCAGCGCAGTTCACGACAAATGCCGCAGCCGGCTCGGCGAGGCCCGGACGCTATCGTTTCATTTTTGGCACATTCACAGGAAAATGCTGCCCTGGGACCTCGGAACATTTCCCGAAATTCCCTGAGACTATAACAGTCTAAGCTAGCCACGCCTCAACCGCCGGCAAGGCGCCATGCGTGGCAGGGAACCGGGATGACATGTGTGCGCAGGCTTTCGATGGCAGCTTTGGCCGGCATTCTCGCCAGTAGCTGCGTGCGCGATCAGCCCGTCCCGCTTTCCCCCGCGGTGACGGCCGCATCGCTGGAAAGCCGCACCCTCGGCGATCCTCGCCTGCGCCAATTCGTTCTGGCGGTGACAAGGCCGGACGCGGCGCCCGACACGCCAATCCGCTGGGATTTGGCCAGTCTCACGGCGGCGGCGCTCTATTACCATCCGGACATTGGGCTCGCCGAGGCCAAACTGGCGGGCGCGAAGGCGGCGGTTATTACGGCCAACGAGCGTCCGAATCCGGTCCTGAATTTTACGAACATCGTCGGGCAAGGGCTCGTGCCAGTGGCGATCCCGATTGGGGCCGCGCCTTTGACCATCGGCCCGGCGATCGACTTCATGATCGACGCATTCGGCCGGCGCGAGGCGCGCACGGCCGAGGCGCAGCGGCTGGAGCAGGCTGCGCGCTGGGATCTTGCCGCGGCGGGCTGGCAGGTGCGCAGCCGCGTCCGCGCCGCGCTCCTGGCGCTTTGGGCGGCCGAGCGGCGCTTGGCTCTGACGCAGCGCCGGCTCGCCCTGCAAAATCAGCTTGTGGAATTGCTGGAGCATCGCCAGACGGCCGGCGAAGCGTCTGCGCTCGATGTCTCACGCGAGCGCGTCAACCGCGCCGAGGTTACCTTGGCGACGCACGATCTCGATCTGGCTGTGGCCGAGGCACGCGTTCAGGTGGCAACCGCCATTGGCGTTCCCGATCAAGCCCTCGACGGCATCGCGCTTGAAACCGGAGTTTTCGACCGGCCACCGGCGTTGGCGACAGCCGCAACTTCTGACGCGTGGCGGCGCGAGGCCCTGACGCGGCGTGCCGATATTCAGGCGAGTCTCGCGACCTATTCGGCCAGCCAGTCGGCGCTCAAATTGGCGATCGTTGGGCAATATCCGGATATCACACTGAGCCCGGGTTACAGTTACCAGTACGGGATCAATCAATATCAGCTCAACGTCCTCTCGACGCTGCCGATCTTCAATCAAAACCAGGGCGCGATCGCGGAGGCGATTGCCAAGCGGCGCGAGGCGGCGGCGAATTTCATTGCCTTGCAGGCAGAGATTATCGGCGAGCTTGATCACGCAACCGTCGCCTATCGCAAATCAACGCAATCGCTGGCGAGCGCGGAGGCGATGCAGGCGGATGAGGCGCACCGCGCACGTCAGGTCGAGAAATCCTTCGGCGCTGGGCAGGCTGATCGGCCGACGCTCGTTTCGACGCAAATGGAGGCTGCAATTACAGCGCTCACCGATTTCGACGCCATGCTGCAGCAACGCGAGGCTTTGGGGTCGCTGGAAGATGCGCTGGAGCGGCCGCTCTACGGCCCTGATACCCTGCTGATATTGCCCGAGGCGCAATTGCCGCCGAGGTCTTCATCATGAATGCCACCAGAAGATTTCGTCTCGTGGCCCTGCTGTTGCTCGCGTTTGCGATCGGCGGCGTGCTTGGCTCGTTTTATCTGATCCCTTCGCACGCAGATGAGGACAGCGATAACGACAATCCCAATCCAGCCGTAAGGCTCACAATCAAAAACGGCGTGCCGACTCTGACGTTGACGGCGGAAGAGCAGCAGAATGCTGGCATCATCGCCGCGAAACTCGATCCGGCGCCGCCGCGAGCTTATATGCGCGGCTTTGGCACTGTGCTCGATCCGGCCGGCCTTGCCGATCTCGAAAATCAATATCTCGAAGCCGAAACCCAGGTTGCGGCGGCGAAATCACGGCTCGCGAGTTCGCAGGCTGCTTATCTCCGCGCGCAGGTTCTAAATAAAGATCAGCAGAATATCTCAACCGCACAATTGCAGAGCGCACGCAGCAGCTTCGATGTCGATAGCAATGCGCTTGCGGCAGCGCAGGCGCGTACCAAAGCCATTATCGCCAACACACGGCAGGCTTGGGGTGAGACGATTGCCAAGGCTCTGGCAAGCGGTGGTCCACAGATCAACGATCTGCTTGCGCGCAATCACTATCTGGTCCGCGTCACGCTGCCGCCTGACGTAACCATCTCCACGCCGCCAGAAACCGCGAGTGCGCTCTACGGCGCGACCGATGTGCGGCTTCGTTTCGTGTCGCTTGCGAGCACAGCCGACCCGAAGTTGCAGGGAATAAGCTATCTTTACGAGGCACCAGCGCAAAATCTGCTGCCGGGCCTTGCGCTGGAAGTCACGCTGGCTGTCGCAAGCGAGCAATCGGGCTTGATCTTGCCGGATTCGGCGGTCGTCTGGCTCGAAGGAAAGGCCTGGATTTATATCCGCACGCAGCCGACGATTTTCATTCGCAAGGGCATCAATCCGGCCCGCTCGGCGCCGCGGGACGGATTCGTGGTCTCAGGCCTTCCGGCGGATGCGCTGATCGTTATCCAAGGCGCACAAATGTTGCTCTCGGAAGAATTCCGCGCCTCGGTCCCGGTCGAGGATTGATGATGCGCATTGCCGGCTTGCAGGCCTCGATCATCCGTTTTGCGCTGCGCTTTCGCGTCATCGTCGTCGTGCTTGCGTGTCTGCTTGTGGCTTATGGCTTCTACGTGCTCGACCACGCGAGCTATGACGCGTTTCCTGAATTTGCGCCTCCGCAAGTCGACATCCAAACCGAGGCGCCGGGCTTTTCGGCTGAGCAGGTCGAGACTTTGGTCACGCGGCCCATCGAGCAAGCGGTCAACGGCATCGGCAATCTGCAACGCATTGAATCGAGTTCGATTCAGGGCCTTTCCGATATCAAGGTCTATTTCGATGTAACGACAGATCGCTATCTCGCCCGCCAGCAGGTGGCCGAACGGCTCGCGACACTTGCCAATCAGCTTCCGGCGGGCGTCCAAGCGCCGGGGATGACGCCGATGACGTCGTCGGGTGCCACAATCATGGTCATCGGAATCACGTCCGGCCGGCAATCGCTCATGAAGCTGCGGACGATTGCCAAATGGACGATCCGGCCGAGCCTTCTATCCGTGCCCGGCGTCGCTGGCGCGGAAGTCTTCGGTGGCGAGGAAAAGTCGACACAGATCCTTGTCCATCCGGACCGGCTGATCCGTTATGGCCTCGGAATGGAGGACGTGCTCGCGGCGGCGCGCAACGCGACGGGCGTCGGCGGCGCGGGCTTTATCAGCACCCCGAACCAGCGCATCACCTTGCAGACGGATACCTCGGGCCTCGATTCCGAAGATATCGCCCGCACAATTGTGCCGCTGCCTAATGGCGGCCGCGTTACGCTCGGCGACGTCGCAGACGTGATCGAAGCGCCCGAACCTTCGATTGGCGCGGCGGCGATCATGGCTCAGCCCGGCGTCGTGATGAACATCGACGAGCAATATGGTGCAAACACACTTCAAGTCACGAACGCGATCGAGGCCGCACTTGCCGATCTCAACCCCAGTCTGAAGGCCCAAGGCGTCACGCTCCATAAGGGTTTGTTCCGGCCGGCAAACTTCATCGTCGCGGCGACCAACAATTTGCGCTCGTCGCTCTCGATCGGCGGCGTACTCGTGATCGCCGTTCTCATCCTCTTTCTTTTCGATCTGCGCGCCGCGGCGATTTGCTGTACGGCCATCCCGATTTCACTGCTGGCAGCGGTTATCGTGCTTCAGCAATCCGGCATCACGCTCAATACGATGACGCTGGGCGGTCTGGCGATCGCGCTTGGCGAGGTGGTGGACGATGCCGTGATCGGTATCGAGAACATCACCCGTAGACTGCGCGAGAACGAGCTTTTGCCGCAGCCGCGACCAGCCGCGCGCGTGGTCTTGGAAGCCACCTTCGAAGTGCGAAGCGCCGTGGTCTACGCGACCTTCGCGGTGCTCCTCGTCTTCCTGCCGGTTGTGACACTGTCGGGCGTCGCCGGGCGACTCTTCGCACCGCTCGGGCTCACTTACATTTATGCGGTTGTCGCGTCGCTGATCGTGGCGCTTACCGTCACGCCGGCGCTCTCCTTGCTGCTGCTGCCCCATCACGCCAAGGCGCATGTGCCCCCAGTTGTCAGATGGACCCGTGGCGGCTACGAACGGCTGCTACGTATCATCGTCGGCGCGCCGCGCGTCGCGATTTTCTTTGCCGCTGTCCTGACCATCGGTGGCCTCGCGCTGCTACCGCTTTTCGGCGAGACTTTTCTGCCCGATTTGCAGGAAGGCCATTTCATCGTCCACATGACGTCGATGCCCGGCACGTCGACCGCCGAGGGCCTGCGGATGGGCGCGCGCATCGCCAACGCGATGATGAAACTGCCGATGGTGAAAACCGTCGCGCAGCGCGTCGGGCGCGTCGAGCAGGCCGCGGCGGGCGATACGCACGGCACGCATCAAAGCGAATTCGAGGTCGAGCTTAATCCGATCTCCGGCAGTGCGGCGATGAATGCCAAGCAGGCATTGCTCGATCACCTCCTGGACTTTCCGGGTGTCAACATTTCGGCCAATACGTTTCTGACGGAGCGCGTCAATGAAACGTTTTCCGGTTATTCGACACCGGTTGCGGTCAACGTGTACGGCAGCGAACTTGGCGCGATCAACGACACGGCCGAGCGTGTCGTGGCGATCCTTCGTAAAGTCCAGGGTGCGGCCTCGGTCGAGCTGGAATCGCCGCTCGGCCTGCCGCAGGTCTCGATCAGGCTTCGTTCGGCCGATCTGCGCCGCTTCGGCATCGCGCCCGCCAATGTCCTCGACGTCGTGCGCACCGCCTATCAAGGCGATGTTGTCGGCCAGACTTACGAAGCTGACCGCGTGTTCAATGTCGTCGTCCGGCTCGCCGAGCGGCGCGGCGGCGATGTGACGGGAATCGGTGACTTGGCGCTTCGCGCGCCGGACGGCACCTATGTGCGGCTGGCGCAAGTCGCCGACATTGAGCCGACGTCGGGCCTTTACCTCATCGAACATCAGGGTGGCCGCCGGCTGCAATCGATCACGCTCGACGTTCAGGGCAGGGACCCGGCTTCATTCGTGAAAGATGCGCGCGCCGCGCTCGCCAAGCTCAAATTGCCGCCGGATACGTACATCGTCTTCACCGGTGCCGCGGAAGGTCAGGCGCAAGCGCAGCAAGATCTCATGTTGAAATCGATCTTCGCGGGCGTCGGAATTGTTCTTCTGCTGTCCATCGTCACGCGCAATTGGCGCAATCTGCTCGTGACGCTTGCGAACCTGCCTTTCGCGCTCGTGGGCGGTGTTGTCGCCGTCTATTTTTCCGGCGCGGTGCTTTCGCTCGGCTCGCTGGTCGGTTTCGTGACCTTGTTCGGCATTACCTTGCGCAATTCGATGATGATGATCTCGCATTACGAGCATCTGGTTTCAGTCGATGGTCGGACATGGGATAAAGCAACTGCGGTTCACGGCGCCGGCGACCGGCTGGCTGCGGTCTTGATGACATCGCTCGTGACAGGGCTTGGTCTTCTGCCGTTGGCGATCGGCATGAACACGCCCGGCCGTGAAATCGAAGGCCCGATGGCCCTCGTTATTCTCGGCGGCCTGTTCACCTCGACGGCGCTCAATCTGTTTATTCTGCCGCCGCTATCGCTGCGTTTCGGCCGCTTCGTCTGCACGCCTGTGGACGAACTGGCTGATACGCCGCAGGCCAAGGATGCAATCACGGCGCTCTAAGCCGCCTCAGGCTTTGTCCATCCCGCCTTTTTCGAGAAAATGCTCGAGCCAGTGGATGTTGTATTCGCCATTTTGCACGTCCGCATTGCGCACGAGAGCGCGGAACAGCGGGATCGTCGTCTCAATACCATCGACGATAAATTCATCGAGCGCGCGGCGCAGCCGCAACATCGCCTCGTCGCGGGTGCGGCCATGTACGATCAACTTGCCGATGAGAGAATCGTAATAGGGCGGGATCGTATAGCCGGCGTAGGCAGCACTATCGACGCGGACGCCGAGCCCTCCTGGCGGATGATAATAAGCGATCTTGCCCGGCGAGGGCCGGAAGGTTTTCGCGTCTTCCGCATTGATCCGGCACTCGATTGCATGGCCCAGCATCGTCACATCGCTTTGCGCGATGCTCAGTGGTGAGCCGGCGGCGATCTTGATCTGCTCGTTCACGAGATCGAGGCCGGTGACCATTTCCGTGACCGGATGTTCGACCTGTATGCGGGTGTTCATTTCAATGAAATAGAACTTGCCATCATCGTAGAGGAACTCGATCGTGCCGGCGCTTTTATAATTCATCTCACGCATGGCATTGGCGCAGATCTCGCCGATCTCAAGCCGCTGCGCCAGATTGAGCGCGGGGGAGGGGCTTTCCTCGAAGACCTTCTGATGGCGCCGCTGCAGCGAACAATCGCGTTCGCCGAGATGGATCGCATGGCCTTGGCCATCGCCCAAAATCTGAACTTCGATATGGCGCGGATTGTCGAGGAATTTTTCGAGATAGACGGCGTCGTCGCCGAAAGCCGCTTTGGCTTCGCTGCGCGCGGTTGCGAGAGCATTCGAAAGTTCTTTCGCCGACCGCGCGACCTTCATCCCGCGCCCGCCGCCGCCAGCGGAAGCCTTGACGATAACCGGATAGCCGATGTCCTTGGCGATCCGCAAAGCCTCGTCGGCGTCGACCGCACCATCCGAGCCCGGGACGCAGGGGATACCAAGTTTTTTCGCCGTCCGTTTCGCTTCGATCTTGTCGCCCATCAGCTTGATATGTTCGGCGCTCGGGCCGATGAAATCGATCTGATGTTCCGCGAGGATTTCAGCAAAGCGGGCATTTTCGGCAAGGAAGCCATAGCCCGGATGCACCGCCTCGGCGCCGGTGATTTCGCAAGCCGAAAGCAGCGCCGGGATATTGAGATAGGATTCGCGCGCTGGCGGCGGCCCGATACAGACCGATTCATCCGCGAGCTTGACATGCATCGCCTCCGCATCGGCGGTCGAATGCACGGCGACGGTCGCAATGCCGAGTTCTTTCGCTGCGCGAAGAATGCGCAGCGCAATCTCGCCGCGATTGGCAATCAGAATCTTGTCAAACATGCGCGTTCACGAGGCGCCTCTCATTCAACGACGACGAGAGGCTGGCCAAACTCGACGGGTTGACCGTCTTCCACAAGGATCGAAGTCACAGTGCCGCCCTGGGGCGCGACGATCTCGTTAAAAGTCTTCATGGCTTCGATCAACAGCAGCTTCTCGCCGGCCTTGACCTGCGTGCCGATGGTGATGAACGGCGCCGATTCCGGCGAGGGCCGCAGATAGGCGGTGCCGACCATCGGGGATTTGACCGCGTTGGCGGCGATCGCGAGCGCGGCAGCCTCGCTTGCAGCCGGTGCAAGAGCGTGGGCCTGAATGGTCGAAAGTGCCGGCATGGCAACCGCGACGGGCGCGGCCGCGGCGTTCGCGCTTTGACGTTTGACCTTGATCTTCAGTTCGCCTTGCGCGACCTCGATCTCGCTGAGGTCGAGCCGATTGGCGATTTCGCCGAGAGTCTCGACGAGTTGCGGATCGATTGGGGAGGGCGGGGCCGGTATGCCCGGTTTCTTCTCTGTCATCTTTTAACTCTCGCCGGTCGTTGGGGCGAACAGGAGGGCTTGCAAGGCAAGGTCGTAGGAGCGCGAGCCAAATCCGACAATCACGCCGCGGGCGGCCGCCGATAGGCGGGAATGATGGCGAAAATGTTCGCGCGCGTGGATATTCGACAGATGCACCTCGATGACATGGGCGTTCGAACCCTTGATGGAATCGAGGATGGCGATCGAGGTGTGGCTGTAAGCGCCCGCGTTAAGGATCACTGGCTCGCCGTCGCGCCCCGCGTCCTGGATCCAGGTGACGAGATCACCTTCGTGATTGGACTGACGGAAATGCAGCGTAACGTTTTCACGGCCCGCTGCTGCCGTAAGGCGCGCTTCAATGTCCGCAAGCGTCTCGCGGCCATAGACATCCGGCTCACGGCTGCCGAGCAAATTGAGGTTGGGTCCGTTGAGGACGTGAATCGCCTTGATCATGGAGCTTTGTTGAGGGGGCCAGCGCGAAGCTTCCTTAACCGGCTTCCCGCAGCAAAGAAAGCCCGAGATGCACGCGGGCAGCGTTCAAAGAACCTGCCCGCGAACAGGTTAGGAACAAATGGCTTTGCCGCACTTCCTGATATTATCGACCTTGCTTTGCAGGTCGGCATAGCCGACGGCGCCGTCAACGACGGTATCACCGACGATATAGGACGGCGTACCTTCAATCTGCAGCACACGGCCGAGCTTGAAACCTTCCTCCAGGCCGGCTTTGGCCGAAGGTGCCTGCGCATCACGCGCGAGCTGAGGCATGTCGGCGCCCATCTCTTGGGCCAGATCAACCGCTTGCTGCTTGCCGACCAGGCCATGCATGCCGAGAAGCCGCTGGTGGTATTCCCAGAATTTCTCACCCTTGAATTGATCGCGCACACCCGCCGCAATCGTCGCCGCATCGACCGAAGCGTCCGACAGAATCGGGAAATCGCGCAGAACGACCTTGAGGTCCGGATTGGCTTTGATCAGCCGGGCGAGGTCGGGCAGCATCTTTTTGCAATAGCCGCAATTGTAGTCGAAGAATTCGACCAGCGTGATCGTGCCTTGTGGATTGCCGACGATCAACTCATTCGGCGAAGCGTAGAGCGCACCCTTTACGTCGCTGAGACTTTTGGAACGCGCGGCGGCCTCCTTGGCCTTTTCGCGATCTGTCAGCTCCTCAATCGCCTGTTGAACAACCTCGGGGTTTTTCAGAATGTAGGCTTTGACGACCGCTTCGATTTGGCTTTTCTGCGGGTCAGATAATTCGCCGGCCTTGATGGGCGCGCCGAAAAGGGCGACAGCCATCGCGACGGTCGCGAGACCTGCGCCCCGAGCAAGAAAACCGGCCATTCCCATTCTCCTTGGTAAGAAGTCTCAAAGGACGCCTGCCGAAGCGGTAGCGAAGCCGCACGGGGCATAATTTCCACTGGTTATCGCTCAGGCGGCGCCCGCTTTCAATTCAGAGTTTTGCGAAGCAAAGGCGATCGACCGTGGCAAAAATGTGCTTTCCACGCAACAGTTTGGTCAGTAAAAGCCCGTCTCCTCGCCGGTGGCGCAGATGTTCAGGCCGCGTTCATTCGATTTGACCCACGCCTAATCTGGAATTTAGATCCCGGAATCCATCGAAATGCGGTCCAAGCCTGTCTTTTTTGATCCCACTGGCAAGCGCGCGGTGCGCCTCTCGTGGACCGTACAAATCGCGGCCGCGGCGGTCGTGATCATTGGCATCGTCTTCGTCGTCATGCTGCTCGGCAACAACGCGCCCCTGAGCACAAATCTCGAAGGGTCGGCCGAGACGCTCTTCCGCCCCCCGGTTCCGGCGACGGTCACCCGGCATTCGCTGCAGAAATCCACCCGGCGCGTTGCGATCGAATTGCGCGGCCAGGAGCGCGATCTCGCACGGATGGCTTATCTCAAAGCCCATTCCTCGGACGCATCCGGTCCGGTGTCCGGCCGCAGCCTCGCAATTGGCTTCTATGCCAACTGGGACCAGACGAGCTTTTCGGCTTTAAAGAAGGACCTGCCGCATCTCGACTGGGTGATTCCCACATGGCTCAGCGTTCAGGGCGACGAGATCGGCATCCGCAACGATCTCGATCATCGCGCGCTGGAAGCGATTCGCGATCAGGATCCGGCGAAGCCGATCTTTCCGCTTTTGCAGAACTCGGTCGAAGGCAAATGGGATAGCGCCGGGCTTGCAAAATGGCTCGCCGATCCGGCAAAGCGCGCGGCACGCCTGAAGGAAATCATCGATTTTCTCGATTTCAATCAATGCCAGGGACTGACGGTCGACTTCGAAGAAGTCCCGGACAGCGCCCAGGCGAATCTCAAGACTTTTCTCAATGAAATGTCGGCCGAATTCAAACCGCGCGGCTGGAAAATTCTGCTCTCGGTCCCATTCGATGACGATTCCTGGGATTACGTCGCCTATTCCAAGATCGTCGATTACATGATCCTGATGGCTTACGACGAGCACTGGGAAACCGGCGCGGCGGGCCCGATCGCTGGTCAGAGCTGGTTTGAAAAATTGCTCGACGACCGGATGAAGCAACTCGATCCGGATCACACGATCATCGCACTCGGCAATTACGGCTACGATTGGTCGAATACGGGCAAGCCCGCGGACGACTTGACCTTCCAGGACATGGCGCGGATCGCCCACATGCGTGCAGGCGACATCGATTTTGACGCCGATGCCGAGAATCCGCATCTCACGTATAAGGACGATGTCGGCCACGCGCACGACGTGTGGTTCCTCGACGGCGTCTCGGCCTTCAACGAAGTTCACGCCTCGGATGTCTACCGGCCTGCAGGCTATGCGGTGTGGCGCCTCGGCGCGGAGGATCCGTCTATCTGGTCGGTGCTTGGCCGCCCCTATGATTCTGCCGCGCCGGACGGCCTGAAGACCATTCCCGCCACGCAGGAAGTCTATTTCCAGAACCAGGGCGAAATCCTGCATGTCGCGGCGCAGCCTTCCACCGGCCAGCGCGTCTTCGAGCTCGACCCCGAGACGGGCGACGTTGTCGACGAGAATTACGAAGTCCTGCCGACGTCGTTCGTCATCCAGCGTTTCGGTACCGCGCCAAAAAAGTTGGTGCTCACCTTCGACGACGGGCCAGATCCGACCTGGACGCCGCAAATCCTCGACATTCTGAAGGAAAAGCACGTCCACGCCACCTTCTTCATGATCGGTGAGAACGCCGGTGCGCACCCGGACCTCGTCGAGCGCGAATATGAGGAAGGCCACGACGTCGGGGATCATACGTTCACGCATCCCAACGTCGTCGAGTTGCCGCAGGGCATGGCGAAGCTGGAGATCAATGCGACGCGCCGCCTGTTCGAGGCCATCACCGGTCATTCGATGCGGCTGTTCCGCGCCCCCTTCCTCGGCGATTCCGACCCGACGACCTGGGACGAGCTCGAACCCGTGGCGCTGGCCCAGAGCATGGGCTTTGTGACCGTCGGACTGCGTATCGACCCGGACGATTGGCTGCGGCCGCCGGCGCAGACGATCGTCGATCGCATCCTGAAACAGGTTGCGGACCAGGACCCGGACAACGCCGGTAATGTGATCCTGCTACATGACGCCGGCGGCGACCGCGCCGAGACGATCAAGGCGCTGCCGCAATTGATCGACGCTCTGCGTGCGCGCGGCTATGAATTCATCACCGCCTCGCAGCTCGCCGGCCTCACGCGTGAACAGGCCATGCCGACGCTGCCGCCGGGCATGTTCGAGCCGTTCATCAATCGTTCGGTCTTCTACACGCTTGGCTGGTCGCAGCACTTGCTGCAGGCGATGTTCGTGGGCGCGATCTGGCTTGGTTTCGCCCGCGTCCTGTTCCTCTGCGTCCTTGGCCTCATCCACCGCATCCGCGAGTCGCGGTCGGCGAAGCCAGTCATCGCCGGAACGCCGCCCGAAGTCAGCGTGATCATCCCCGCGCATAACGAGGCTGCGGTGATCGTCAAATCGGTCGAGCGTATTCTGGAGAGTTCTTATCCCGACCTTCAGGTCATCGTCGTCGACGACGGCTCGACGGATGGAACAACCGAGGTGCTGGAACACGCCTATGGCGATCATCCTTCTGTCAGGATCATCACGATCCCGAACGGCGGCAAGGCGAACGCGATCAATGTCGGCCTCGCCAGTGCCCGCGGCAGCATCGTCGTCGCTCTCGATGCCGATACGTTGTTCGAGAAAGATACGATCACGAATTTGACGCGCTGGTTCGTCGATCCGGCCGTCGGCGCCGTGGCCGGCAATGCCAAAGTCGGTAACCGGATCAACACGATCACCAAATGGCAGGCGCTTGAATATATCAGCGCGCAAAATCTCGAGCGCCGCGCCCTCGTGACCCTCGGCTGCATGACCGTCGTTCCTGGCGCTGTCGGCGCCTGGCGCCGCGAGGCCCTGGAAAAACTCGGGCGCTTCCCGACCAACACGCTTGCCGAAGATCAGGATCTCACCATCTCCGTTCAGAAGGCCGGCTATCGCGTCGTCTTCGATAGCGAGGCAGTCGCGTGGACGGAGGCACCGGACACGTTCAAGGGGCTCATGCGTCAGCGCTTCCGTTGGGCTTACGGGACGCTGCAATGCCTTTGGAAACACCGCGACGTGACGTTCCGGCCACGGTTCGGCACGCTAGGCCTCATCGCGATGCCACAGGTCTGGCTGTTTCAGGTTCTGCTGACCGTCATGGCGCCGCTCGTCGACTTCATGCTGATCTGGCAGATCCTGCACACAGGGCTCGACTATCTGCAGCACAGAGATCAATTCAATCCCGACAATCTCGGGATTACGTTCGTCTATTTCCTGATTTTCATGCTGACCGACTTCCTCGCGGTCGCGATCGCTTTCGTCATCGAGGGCGATGAGAATTGGCGACTGATGCTCTGGCTTGGATTTCAGCGGGTCGGGTACCGGCAGATCCTCTATTACGTCGTGGTGAAATCGGTCGTCACCGCGGCGCTTGGCCCGCTTGTCGGCTGGGGCAAGCTCGATCGCAAGGCGACCGTTTCGGTGCCAGCCGAGTAGGGCGCGCTGGTTGGCCCGAAACTCATCGGCCGATGACGTGCGCCTTTTGTACGTAGCTGAAGCTGCCCTTGCCGGGCCACGCTCGGCCGTCGGGGTAGCGCAATTCTATTCCCGCGAGCTCCTTCTCATCCGCCAGACGCATATTGACGCCCATCTGGACGTTCCCGAACTTCGATATGGCGCTTGCGGTCAGAATGAAATGCGTTGTCGAACCGCAATTTGCGCAGAAATGAATTTCAGCAGCCGGGTCGTCCTTGTCTTCCCGGCCGTATCCCTTCGTCGTTCCGTGGACACCGATGTCCGTTGGCTGGAAATAGGCCCAGCGGGCGCCTGACTTGCTGCAGAGCGTGCAGTTACACTCGTTGATGAAGTCCGGTCGCGTTGGGATTTGGATGCGGACTTGGCCGCAGAGACAGGTGAGCTTAAGCATTCCCGTTTCATATCAGGCGGGTCGCTCGGCGGACAGTAAGCGTTCTTCGTGGGAAGATCACTTCTGCTCGGCGCAGGGGTTGAGCGCCGGCGGGTTGTGAAGTGCGCCAATGCTGCCGGTGGACGTATAGTCGATGTCGCCGCGCAGCGGCGTGTCCTTGCCGAAGACACGCGCCATTTCCTGGTGTCCGGCACGTATGATCTGGGCGAGTTCGCCATCCCTGCGCGCGGCATAGTGCAGGAAATTGGCGGCCGCGACGCTAAGCACCGCGATCACGGACAATGCCAAAGCCAGACTTTCAAAGCTGCTCGCGCGCTCGTCGCGCAGGAAAGAACGCAAATTCATGGCTTCTAAACCTCTAACCGCCGCAAACTCAAGATGCGGGTGCAGGGTTAAGAGAGCGTTGACGAATTGAGTTAAAAGCGTGGTTTTGGTTTAACGCTTCGATGCTCTTTTCAACCGCATCTGAACCGCCCGAAAAACCGCTTCAACACTTTTCGGTCCGATGCTCTAAACGACCACAAGATCGTTGGCGAAAGCGGCCCGCTCTTGGATGAACGCAAAGCGCGCTTCCGGCTTATTGCCCATCAGGCGTTCGACGGAATCCGCCGTCTCTTCCTGATCATCGGGGACGACGACAACCCGCAACAGCGTGCGGCTCTTCGGGTCCATCGTCGTCTCTTTCAACTGCGCCGCCGGCATTTCGCCAAGACCTTTGAAACGGCTGACTTCCACTTTGGCTTTGCCGGTCAGCACTGTCCTGACGAGTTCTTCGCGGTGGGCATCATCGCGCGCATACACATGGGTGGAACCCTGTGTCAGCCGGTAGAGCGGCGGCACGCTGAGAAGCAGGTGTCCGTGCTCGATGAGCTTCGGCATCTGGCGGAAGAAAAAGGTGATGAGCAGTGAAGCGATATGGGCGCCGTCAACGTCGGCGTCCGTCATGATGATGATTTTCTCGTAGCGGAGGTCATCATCCTTGTAATGCGCGCCCGTGCCACAGCCCAGCGCCTGGATCAGGTCGGCCAGTTGCTGGTTGGCAGTGAGCTTGTCCTTGGTGGCATTCGCGACGTTGAGAATTTTGCCCCGCAGCGGCAAGACCGCCTGATTGATGCGATCGCGCGCCTGCTTCGCAGACCCTCCGGCCGAATCGCCCTCGACGATAAATAATTCAGAGCCCTGCGCTGCGTTGTTCGAGCAATCTGCGAGTTTGCCCGGCAGCCGTAGTTTGCGTGTCGCGGTCTTGCGCGCGACATCCTTTTCCGCCTTGCGGCGTAGCCGTTCCTCGGCACGCTCGATGGTGAAATCGAGCAGTTTGGTCGCCGCCGAGGGTGACGCAGCGAGCCAATGATCGAATGCGTCACGCATCGTCGTTTCGACAATGCGGGTGGCTTCGGCCGTCATCAGCCGACCCTTGTTCTGCCCCTGGAATTCCGGTTCACGCAGAAACACCGAGATCAGCGCTGCGCAGGAGGTCATTACATCGTCGCTGCTGAGCACGGCGGCGCGTTTTGCTTGACCGATGCGCTCGGCGTGGTCCTTCAGGCCACGCAGCAGCGCGCCGCGCAAGCCGGCCTCATGCGTGCCGCCGTCGGGCGTCGGGATTGTGTTGCAATAGGAATGAACGAAGCCGTCGTCTTCCGAGAGCCACGTCACCGCCCATTCGAGGGAACCGTGGCCGCCGGGCTTTTCGACCTTGCCCGTGAAGCTCTGATCGGCGACGGTGTCTTTGTCCTTGATGTCCTGAGCGAGATAATCCTTAAGGCCGCCGGGGAAATGGAACACCGCCTCCGCCGGAATGTCGCTGCCCGCTTCGAGCAGCTGCGGTGCGCAGTGCCAGCGGATTTCGACGCCGCCGAAGAGATAGGCTTTGGCCCGCGCCATGCGGAAGAGGCGGCTCGGCTTGAACTTGGCGCCCTTGCCGAAGATCTGCTCATCGACCTTGAAGCGCACTTTGGTGCCGCGGCGGTTGGCGATCTTTCCGACTTGCTCAAGCTTGCTTTTGGGCTCGCCGCGCTCGAACACCTGACGATAAAGCATCTGGCCGCGGGCGACCTCGACCTCCAGCCGCTCCGACAGCGCGTTGACGACCGAGACCCCTACGCCGTGCAGGCCGCCGGAGGTCTGATAAGCGCCGGAATCAAACTTTCCGCCGGCGTGCAGCGTCGTCATGATGACTTCGAGCGCCGATTTCTTGGGGAATTTCGGGTGCGGATCGACCGGAATGCCGCGGCCGTTATCCGAGACGCTGAGATAGCCGTCGGCCTCGACCGTTACATCGATAAAGGTTGCATGGCCCGCGACCGCTTCGTCCATCGAATTGTCGAGCACTTCAGCAAAGAGGTGATGCAGCGCGGCTTCGTCTGTGCCGCCGATATACATGCCAGGGCGCCGCCGCACCGGCTCCAGCCCCTCCAACACCTCGATAGACGCGGCCGTATAGCCGGCCTCGCCCGGCGTACCGCTAGGGCGGGGCGCCGCCGCCTTGCTGGGAGGTTGCTTGCGCGGGGCCGCGCCAAACAAGTCGCCGTTATGAGCCATCAGGGTGTCTCGTAGCCTTCAATGCATCAATGAGTGATTTGCCCGTTAGTCTAGCGCAAAGGCGGGCAGGGCGGGTTAGCGCTTCCGGTAAAGGCCAAGCTCTGGCATTGGCGGAGGCGCCTTATAAGGCGTCGCCGGGGCGTCGCGCCAGAAAATCTGCATGGCGGCGCGCCCAGGTTTTGAAATCCTTTATGAATTCCTTTTGCAGATCAGTGTCTTCCGAGGAATCCGCCAATTCAGATAGATGGTGATAGCCGGTGAGGATGTCGATCCGCCGCCGATCGAGTATCCGGTCGGTCAGGCCTTCGTAAGTCGAGACGATTCTCTCGGTGAGATCGGGCGAGATCATATCTGCGTAGATGAAATCCTGATGCAGCGGGCCGAAGCCCGAATCGGCGAAATCGTAGATGCCTCTCAGGCGCTGCTTTTTTCTATCGAAGGCCATGTTCCAGCCGTGGCCATCGAAAAAGCCGAAGATCATTCCATACGGGTCTGGCGGGAGGGCCTTGTAGGCCTCGATGACGCTTTTGGCCAAAGGGACGAGCTTGCGCGGCAAAAGCGGTAGGGCGCGCGCACGCACCGCCTTCGGTCTATGCCAGGGCGCGATCGATCCGGCGCTGGCGGACCGCATCAGTTCCGGATCGAGGCCATGCAATTCGGCATAAAAGCGCGCGAGATCGTTCCCGAGTTTTTTCCGCGCGGCCTCGGGCAGGTCGTCGTAATCTTCGGTCTCGAGTTTCCGCCCTTTTAGCTTCAGATGGCTGGAGAAGAGCGGCGGCCCTTCGTGCAGGCGCAAATCGGGTACGGCGAGCGAAAGCGCCGGCCGCACGATTGCGAGGATGGCCGCCTCGCGTTTGAGGGATTTGCGCGCTGCCTTCTGGCGTGGAAACTTGAAGATCAGCTTTCGATCGACATCGACAGCCGCCGAATCCCAGCCCGCGCCGATCAGCTTGAATTTCGCCGCGATGAGGCTCGGGAAGTCGCGCAGGATCGCGAGGCGGAATTTTTTGAGTTTTGCCTTCATGGGGTGGAGCGTCGCTCGAGCTGCACGGCTCTAGGTCGTCTTGCGATAGACGAATATGTCCTGATGAGCATCCACATCCATCGCGTGATAGGCGACCAAAGAAAGCTCGGGCGCGGTCTCCGAAACAAGTTTTTCAAAGGCGCCGCGAGTAAACCACGTCAATCCATATTCGTCGTAATAATAGGGGTAACGTTCGTAATAATAGCCGTCGTGCGCGAGTGCTTGGAGTAAACGAGCTTTGTCGAGCCAATATTGTTCATACCGCTCGGCAGTTTCCGCCGAACCCTGGCCATGAATTGTGATGACCGCGATGCCGCCGGGTTTCAGGGCAGCCGCCACGCCGCGCAGATTGTCCGTTACCATGTCGCGCCGCAGATGCGTATAAACCGAAAGCAGGTAAATAAGGTCGAACTTGCTTTTGAGTTCCCCCCGTTCGATCGGCGGCACTTTTTGAACACCGAATTCGGCCGCGGTAAAACGTGCACCGCCATCGATCACATCCGAAACGAAAATACGCGAAGGCGGTAGACCTTTGACCAGTTCGCGGACGATCCGGCCGTAGCCGCAGCCCACTTCCATGATCGCTTGAAGCGAATTCCAAGAGCGCCCGGCCTCGGCAACGGAACGTTGCAGGATATCGACGAATTGCGTGGCGCCGTTGCGATAGCTCGCCACTTTCTCGGGCTCGGCCGATGTCAGCATAAAATCGTTGTAATGGACGCGTCCGGTCAGGCCTTCGACGGGGCGCGCACCAAGACGCTCGCCGATCGCAAAGCGCACGCGCCGCGCGAGGTTATAAGCGGGGCGCGTCCGTTTGATCTTATCAAGAAGGTCTTTCGGCAGAACTTTCGTGGGGATCGCGACCATGGAAAATTCCGTAATATTTAGAGGCGGCTCTAAACGGAAAAAGGCGCTTCTTGCGAAGCGCCTTTTGTTCGTACGACTTGCTGTTTACAGCGAATAGTACATTTCGAATTCGACCGGGTGCGGGGTCATCTCGTAACGATGCACCTCGGCCATCTTCAGTTCGATATAGGAATCGATGAAGTCGTCGTCGAAGACGCCGCCGGCCTTCAAGAAGGCGCGGTCCTTGTCGAGGTTCTGCAAGGCCTCACGCAGGCTACCGCAGACAGTCGGGATTTTCTTCAGTTCCTTCGGCGGAAGATCGTAGAGGTCCTTGTCCATCGCTGCGCCCGGATCGATCTTGTTGGCAATGCCGTCAAGCCCCGCCATTAGCAGCGCCGCAAAGGCGAGATAGGGGTTCGCCGTCGGATCGGGAAAACGCACCTCGACGCGCTTGGCCTTCGGGTTCGACGTATAAGGGATACGGCAGGAGGCGGAGCGGTTGCGCGCGGAATAAGCGAGCAGAACCGGCGCCTCGAAGCCCGGCACTAGGCGCTTGTAGGAATTCGTCGACGGATTGGTGAAAGCGTTCAGGGTCCGCGCATGGCGGATGATGCCGCCGATGTAATAGAGGCAATCGTCCGACAGATCGGAATATTTGTTACCTGCGAACAGCGGCTTGCCGCCCTTCCAGATCGACTGGTGCACATGCATGCCCGAGCCGTTATCGCCGTAGACGGGCTTCGGCATGAAAGTCGCGGTCTTGCCGTAGCTCTGCGCGACCTGATGAATACAATATTTGTAGACTTGCAGATGGTCGGCCATCTGCGTCAGCGGACCGAATTTGAGGCCGAGCTCGTGCTGCGCCGAGGCGACTTCGTGATGGTGCTTTTCAACCTTGGCGCCCATCGCTGCCATTGCCGCGAGCATTTCGCCGCGCATGTCCTGCGCCGAATCCTGCGGCGGCACCGGGAAGTAACCGCCCTTGGTGCGCACGCGATGGCCGAGGTTGCCGCCTTCGTAAGGCGTGTCGGAGTTCGATGGAAATTCGATCGAGTTGAGTTCGAAGCCGGTGTTGTAGGGCTCAGCCGCGAAACGCACGTCGTCGAACACGAAAAATTCCGCTTCCGGTCCGAAATAGACCGTATCGCCGACGCCGGTCGTGGCGAGATAGGCCTCAGCTTTCCTGGCGATTCCGCGCGGATCGCGGTTATAGGGTTCGCCCGTCGTCGGCTCGAGAACGTCGCAGACGATCGACAGCGTCGGTGCCGCGAAGAAAGGATCGACCGCGGCGGAGTTCGGGTCGGGCAGGAGGCACATGTCCGACTCGTTAATCGCCTTCCAGCCGGCGATCGACGAACCATCGAACATCTGACCTTCGGTGAAGGTATCGGCGCCGATCAGCGAAATGTCGAACGTCACATGCTGCCACTTGCCGCGCGGATCCGTGAAACGGAAATCCACATATTTAATGTCCCGGTCTTTGATCAACTTCAGCACGTCATTGGCTGTCGTCATGTTACGCCCTCACAGGTGCTCAGCTCGGAGTTGGAAGTCATCTATCGAGATTACGAACTCGGTGCGATCAGATCGCATCGAGCCCTTTTTCGCCGGTGCGGATGCGAACCGCACTCTCGATGTTGGAGACGAAAATCTTGCCATCGCCGATTCGGCCGGTCAGCGCCGCCTTGCGGATCGCTTCGACCGCGAGGTCGACGATTGGATCGGGAAGCACCACTTCGATTTTTACCTTTGGCAGAAAATCGACAAAATATTCGGCGCCGCGATAAAGCTCGGTGTGGCCTTTTTGGCGGCCGAAGCCCTTGGCTTCGGTAACGGTAATGCCGGAGACGCCGGCATCGTGAAGCGCCTCCTTCACGTCGTCCAGTTTAAATGGTTTGATGATCGCTTCGATCTTCTTCATTGAGGCCTTGCGCGTGCAAAGAGCTTTAAACCGCATGCCAGCGGCACGTCCGGCCTCATTAGCATCCTAAGCGTCCAGCCGCCATGCAAAAAACGCGCGGATCCGGGCGGTTGGCTTACCAAAACCTTAAAAGAAAACCGGCAGGGGCGGCCCGCTGCCGGTTTCCGATTTCTCGACTAATGCGACGCGTCGTTCAGTCGACGTGCTCCAGAATATCGGAGCGAACTTCCGCTATCGCCGGGGCGGCAGGCTTGGCTATCGCCGTCAATGTCGCGCCAACGCCCGACCCGAGTAATTGAAGCGAGACTTCCTTGCCGTTCGTAAAACGCACGCCGTCGCGATAAGCACCATGTTCGAGACGGGCGAAAACGACATCCTCCTCGGCTTTCACACCCAGACGAGTCTGCAGATCGCCCGAGATGTTCTCTAGCCTTAAATGTGTGTCGTACTGGACGCAGACGGCCGTCGTGCAATCGCCCGGCGCCGAAAGACCTACGCTGCCTGACGGGAAACGCGTCGTAACATATCTCTCGCCTTCACGGGCGGGCCGAGAAGCATACATTTCAAGCGAATAATCACACATAGCAGTCACTCCTGAGCTCTCGAAGGTTGATCTTTCCAAGCGAAGCCGGCCGCGTCTCACGGCGAGAAATTCGTTGGATTGTACGATCAGGGCTCCCCAAGCGGGGGAGAACGGGGACGGACTAAGGCCCGGTTCGATTCCTCAGGAGAGTTGCGACCTTGCGCCGCGTCAAGGAACCAAACAACGCCCGACGACCATCGGGCGATCCCATCGGCAATCACCCAAAACCATCAATGGTTTCAAATGACTCGCCGTAGCTGATGCATGGTAGCGCGACTGCGAAGTTCGTCAAGTTCTTTGCGAATGACTTCACGAAATTGCGCTAACACGCTGTCGATAACCGCGCACGGCGCGAAGCGTTCCTTGTGCGTCACGTCGGCCCGACCAACTCGTAATAAAGCGGGCGCATCGCAAAGCTTGCGGCTGCTTTTGCTCAGCCTTTCTCGACAGGTGCGTCGGGGCGGCCACCCCATTCGCTCCAGGAGCCGTCATAGAGACGCACATCGTGCTTGCCGAGCGTCTCGAGGCCCAGCAATAGGATCGCAGCCGTCACGCCGGAGCCGCATGTCGTCAGCACGGGCCGGGTAAGATCGACGCCGGCCGCGGTGAATAAGGCTGCAACCTCTTGCGGCGATTTCATCTCGCCGTTCTCGACAAGCTCCCGTGAG
Organism: uncultured Pseudomonadota bacterium; assembly: GCA_963782195.1. Classification (GTDB taxonomy): domain Bacteria; phylum Pseudomonadota; class Alphaproteobacteria; order Rhizobiales; family Beijerinckiaceae; genus Methylovirgula. The sequence continues at coordinate 451,466 of CAWAIN010000002.1, forward strand.
GGCAGGCTGAAGCTGCCGGGGATATGGCCCGAACGCAGACCCGGACGCGGCTCTGGCGCTTCGCCGCGAAAACGCGCCGCAGGGCGGGCATCGACAATATCGCGCGAACGATCCTGCATGATCTTGCGCACGTCTTCGAATGTGGCAACTCCGGCTGCGTCGAAGGTCACGTTGAAAGTCTGCGGCGAGGGCTTGGCGTCGCCCTGTTGGAGTGGCCGTCCCTCCGACTTCCAGCGCGCCAGACCGCCCGCAAGGAGTTTTACGTCCTTCGCGCCGAAAAGGCGCAAGGTCCACCACACGCGCGCACCGCCCTGAAAATTACTGGTGTCATAGACGACAATCCGGGAGGTGTCGCTGATGCCCAACGCGCCTGCGCCCTTTGCAAAGGCTTCGGGCGTCGGCAGCATATGCGGCAGGTCGGTGCTGTGGTCGGCGATCTCGTCGATGTCGAAAAATACAGCGCCGGGAATATGCCCAGCGCGATATTCTTCATGCGCATTGCGGCCTTCGCTCGGCAGCAAGAACGTACCGTCGACGATCACGAGAGCAGGTTCGCCGAGATGCGCGGCAAGCCATTCCGTCGAGACAAACAGATTATCGCTCATCGTCGGACTTTCTTTAAAGGTAGGGCGGTTTGATCTCGACGCGGCTTTCGAGCCACGGCGGCACGGGAAGATGCTTGTTGCGCAGAAACTCGGGATTATAGAGTTTCGAAAGATAGCGCGCGCCGGAATCGGCGAGGATGGTGACGATCGTATGGCCCGGACCGAGTTCTTTCGCGAGTCGCAATGCACCGACGACGTTGATGGCCGACGAACCGCCAAGCAGCAAGCCTTCATGCGCGGCCAGATCGAACAGAACGGGCAGGGCCTCGGTGTCGGTGATCTGATATGCAATGTCCATGGGGGCGTCTTCGAGATTGGCCGTGATGCGTCCCTGTCCGATGCCTTCGGTGATTGACGAGCCTTCTGACTTCAGAACACCGTTGGTGTAATATTCATAGAGCGCGGCGCCGAGCGGATCGGCCAATGCAATCTTGATCTTCGGATTTTTGGCCTTGAGCGCAATCGCGACACCGGCAAGCGTGCCGCCGGTTCCGACGGAGCAGACAAAGCCGTCGATCTTGCCATCCGTATCGGTCCAGATCTCCGGGCCTGTAGTTTCGATATGGCCTTGCCGGTTTGCCACATTGTCGAATTGATTGGCCCAAATCGCGCCCTGGATATGCTCGTGCGCGAGCTTTTCGGCGAGGCGGCCGGAAAGCTTCACGTAATTGTTGGGGTCGGAATAGGGGACGGCCGGAACTTCAATAAGTTCCGCGCCCTGCAAACGCAGCATGTCCTTCTTTTCCTGGCTTTGCGTGTCCGGGATCACGATCATTGTGCGGTAGCCAAGCGCGTTGGCAACAAGGGCAAGACCAATGCCGGTGTTGCCGGCGGTTCCCTCGACAATCATACCACCTGGCTTCAACGCGCCGCGCGCCTCGGCATCACGAACGATTGCCAATGCAGCGCGGTCCTTGATGGAGCCGCCCGGATTCATAAACTCGGCTTTGCCGTAAATTTGGCAGCCGGTCGCCTTCGACGCGTGCTGCAATTTGATCAGCGGCGTATGCCCAATAGCTTCAATAATGTTTTTCCGAAGCGGCATATTTCCATTCCTGAGTAAATTCGTGGGCTATATAAGGGCTCGTAACGCGGGCTGTCGAGCCGCCGCACAGGCGTTGCCATCCCGCTAAGCCGGAGAAGCGAATATGAGCGCCAGCACGTATCGCGCGAAGCCTGCTGACGGCATTGCCTTTGTCAGCGGCGCCAGCTCTGGCGTCGGGCGGGCATGTGTCCAGGAATTGGCGCGCCGCGGCTACGTCGTCGCGGCGACCGCGCGCCGTGCTGAAGAATTACATCAGCTCGCTGCGACGTTACCGCAGCAAATTTTTCCTTATCCCGGCGATGTCGCCGACGCCGCCGGTATGAAAATTTTACTGGCGCAAGTCGAGAAGGATCGCGGCCCGATCGCGTTGGCATTTCTCAACGCCGGGGTCTCGCTGCACGTCGAGCGTGAAGGCTTTGACGCAGCGGTTGTCGCGAAGACTTATGCGGTCAATATCGGCGGCGTCGCGAATTGCCTCGATCCGCTGCTCGTCGCGATGTCGCAAAGACACCACGGCCAGATCGCGCTGAACGCTTCGCTCGCCGGTTACAATGGTCTCCCGACGGCTGCGGCTTACGGTTCTTCCAAGGCGGCGCTGATTTATATGGCGGAAGCACTACGCCTGAAGTACCGCGCCGCGGGTCTCACCATACAGGTTGTCAATCACGGATTTGTCCGCACCGCGATGACAGATCAGGAAAAGGATTTCAGTCAACCGTTCAAGATTGGGCCGGAGGAGGCGGCGAAGCTCATCTGTGACGGATTTGAGCGTGGCGGATTCGAGATCGCATTTCCCTGGCAATTGGCGGTCCTGCAGAAGTTTGTGCGGGCACTGCCTTATGCCGCCAAATTTAATTTTATCGATTATGGGATGAAACGCGCCAAGCAGAGTTGAGGGCATGTTTGCGGTCGAACCGCAGCCGCCAAATTGGAGGCCTCGCCCGGAATCGAACCGGGATAGAAGGATTTGCAGTCCTCTGCGTAACCACTCCGCCACGAGGCCGTCGCGACGGGTTCCCCCGCCTGCGGTGCGTCGCTATAGCAAGGCGAGCCGCTGACGGCAACTCGGCTCCGCGGAAAACCGGCCGTGATCTTCATTCGAGCTTTGCAAGCGGCGCGCAGCTTGCTATATGCGCGCTTCCGTGATCCCTGATAGCTCAGCTGGTAGAGCAATCGACTGTTAATCGATCGGTCGCAGGTTCGAGTCCTGCTCAGGGAGCCACGCTTTAGTCACACCACCGGGCATCGTTTGGGTTGCGCCATTGCGTCTGGCGCCACGATATGTTGCCAAATTGGCCCTATCATCACCTCTCGTGCGCCAACGCACAGGAGAAGTGAAGTCATCCACAGGTTCACCCAATTTCCCGCTTTTGCGGCAACCGCCGGGTGCTATCCTTGCTCATAAGACGGAATTGATTCGTAGTAATTGCGCCTGTTAGCGGTGCCTCAGGCGCAGGTGGGGAGCTGGTCCTTTGAGCAGCAGCGATTTAGTGTCGGCGCATGCGGGCATAGGCAGCCAAGTTGAAAATGAGATCGACGTCGCGGGGCAAGATCTTGGTCTGGTCGAAATTGCGGGCCGGATAAAATGGTTCGACGCTTCCAAAGGCTATGGCTTCATCGTTCCCGATAACGGCATGCCTGATGTGCTGTTGCATGTGACGACGCTGCGTCGTGATGGCTTTCAAACGGCGCACGAAGGCACGCGTATCGTCTGCGAAGCGGCGACCCGTTCGAAGGGCTTGCAGGTTTTACGTATCGTCTCGATGGACGAAACGACTGCGGTTCACCCGGCGCAATTGCAAGCGCGCACGCATGTGCAAGTCGTACCCACGAGCGGTTACGAGATATGCGTGGTCAAATGGTTTAACCGCGTGCGGGGCTTTGGCTTCGTCTCGCGCGGCGACGGAACCGAGGATATCTTTGTCCATATGGAGACCTTGCGCCGCTACGGAGTCGCTGAGCTGAAGCCGGGGGACAGTCTTCTCGTCCGGTTCGGCGACGGGCCGAAGGGCCTGATGGCGGCCGAAGTGCGGCCGCTGGAAGCCGCCTTGCCTTCGTCGCACTGATCCGGCATGAGAAGCGCGGCCGCAAGCCGCGCAACCGGATCGCGATATGACGTTTTCCTTTTTCCGACTTCTCACATTTTCGTTCGCAGTGCTGACCGGTTTCGCCGCGTTCGCGCAATCCGGGCGCAATGTGCTCTCGATCGCCACCGCGAGCGGAACACACGATTTCAAGGTCGACGTGATGCAATCCGAAGCCGATCTTGAAAAGGGATTGATGTTTCGCAAGTCGATTCCGGCCGGCTACGGAATGCTGTTCGACTTCAAACATGAGCAGACTGTGATGATGTGGATGAAAAACACGTTCATCCCGCTTGATATGCTCTTCATGGACAAGACCGGGAAGGTCGTCGGCATCATCGCCAATGCAGAACCGATGTCGGAAAAGATTTTGACGGTCGGCAAGCCGACCGACGCTGTGCTCGAACTTCGGGGCGGGACGGCAGCGCGCATCGACCTCAAGGTTGGCGACCAGGTGCGCGATCCGATTTTCACGCCATAGGCTTCCGCCTTGTCGGCCCTGTGGCCGCGTGGTAGCTGAACGGCGAGCGGACGGGGCGGCTTATCGCTCTTCGGGGTATAGCGCAGCCTGGTAGCGCGGAAGTTTTGGGTACTTCAGGTCGCAGGTTCGAATCCTGCTGCCCCGACCATTAATTTCGAAGATCGGATGTTCGAGATGACCGCACGGATTTACCGCCCAAGCAGAACCGCGACGCAATCGGGCCATGCGAAAACCAAACGCTGGGTTCTTGAATTTCCGCCGGAATTCGCCCCGCAGATCGACTCTCTCATGGGCTGGACGGGAACTCAGGACATGCGCCGGCAAGTCCGGCTCTGGTTCGGCACGCAGGAAGAGGCCGTGGCCTATGCCGACAAGAACGGCATCGTCTTCCTGCTTGAGGAGCCGAAACCGACGACCCGGAAGATCCTGTCCTATTCCGATAATTTTAAGCCGACGCGCTTAGGCCAGTGGACGCACTAAACCGGCGCGGTCGAGCGAATGCGCCGGGCAGGGCCCCGTAGCTCAGCTGGATAGAGCAGCCGCCTTCTAAGCGGCAGGTCGCAGGTTCGAGCCCTGCCGGGGTCGCCAATCAAATCCGAAAGAAAAAGACCGCCGTTGAGACAGCGGTCTTCCTGATCCGATTAGCGAACGAAGGATTTGCAAGCCTTCACGCTGTCGAGTGCATTGTCAGCCTCCGCCTGAGACGAATAGGTCGTGTCGCTGACAGCCTGCATTCCCCGGCCAGCCATCTTTGGACGTGACGACAGCGGCGCAGTTTCCGGTGTCGAGATCCTGAATCAGGCTGAAAGTTATCGCGAGCGCGGGGCTCGTGAAAACAATAGCGAACAGCGAGGCGGGCAATTAACTTCTTCATGAGCCAACTCCATTCCAACATATAGCGGGCCTCATGACATGAGGGCCCCTGCGCAGCCCATACGAGATCGCACCGGATTTGGCAGTAAGTTATTATAAAAACGGAAAAAATGACGTGAGACGTTCCGAGTTTCCCGGGAACTAGAGAGTATCTTCCCGAGAACTCCCGGAGACCGCGCGGGAGGTCGCGTTGTCGAGCCGCAGCGTCAGGCAAAAAGCGGCCCCGCCGGACAGGATAAACGGCGATAAATCCACTTCGACAACGCAATAGCCGCAGCCCTTCAGTTTGGCGCGCAAGCTCTGCTGGCGCTTTGGCCATGATGATGGTGCGGCCGATGTTGACGGCATTGACGCAAAAGCCGCCCGCGGCTTTTGCATCGGCCTCGATCAACGCCAGGGCGCCACACGTTCGCGGATTAAGGACAGCGAAGCCTTGGTGAAAGCTGGCGGATAATAAAGTACCTCGCCGCCGGACAACGGGCAAAAGCATGTATCGAGATGATAGAATTGTGGGGTCGCCAATTCGAGCGGCACGATCTCCGCGTCAAAAGCCTCGCCCATCCAAAGTGCTGCGGCCTTGTCCGAGCGCGGCCCGTAGCCTGCCCAGAAGATTTGGCGGCTATCGTCCCAGATGAAATCACCGGCGCCCTCCTGCACCAAGTTCGGCTGGGAGAGAGAGGATCTCGTCGACCAATCCCTGCGCCGAGAGCGATGCCAAGGCGCTCCGGAAAAGCGCTTCTTCCCCTCGTCGCTCGGGATAGCGGAACCTGGCGGGCACGCACCGGCCATTGAAGACCACGGCCAGATTGGCGGTGAAGACCATATCCGGCCATTCGGGCGCAGCGTCGATAATTGTGACGTGCGCGCCAGCAGTCTCGATCGCTTCTTTCAGCTCGTGCCAGGCGCCAGCGCGGCGTGACGATGCTCGTGCGCCCAATCCTGCGGCCGCTCCAGGGATTGATGGCGTAACGCACCTCGAAATAGCGCTGGATCGGCCATCAAGATCTGTGGTCGCATTCGTCGACTCCGTCATCGGTCAATTCGAGATGACCGCCGCGCATTTTCAGCGAAATCCGTTCCAGGTGAAACGCGTGGCCAGAGTCCGCTGCGGCAAAGCTCGCGATTGAGGTTAAAAAGGTAAACGAAAATCGCGATGCGAACGCATGGCGAGCGAAAAGCGTTTAAATATTTCTCAGGAAAAAGCGTCTAATCGTCGTCGACCTCGAGGCATGACGTCTCGTTTGAGAGCCATGAAGGGCTGAAATGGAAAAGTTTCTTGCATTCCTCCGGGATGAATCCGGTGCGACGGCGATCGAATACGGGCTCATCGCCGGGTTGATTGCGGTCGTGATCATTGGCGCGCTGACGACTCTCGGCACGAGAGTTTCAAACAAATTCAAGGCGGTCGCCAACAATTTGAGCTGAGAACTGCCGCCTCGTCGGCGGTTTTTCGTGCCAGTTTACGAAATTTGTACGTGCTCCGATCCGCTCATTCCGGTTGACACGGCGGCTGCAAGGGTCGAAATAGACGCGGGGGTCATTTGCAATGCAAGTACCCGATCCGCTTGGATTTGATGTCAGCGTCATTCAGCGCATTCCCGTCGTGCTTACGGCGCTTGACGTTGTATGCGATACCACGGGCATGGGCTTTGCCGTGGTTGCACGTGTCACCGAAGACCGCTGGGTCGCCTGCCAGGTACGCGACAGAATAAATTTCGGCATAGAGCCCGGCGACGAGCTTGTGATCGAGACCACTATCTGCCGCGATATCCGCCAGAGCGGGCGCCCGGTTGCGATCGACGAGGTTGCGACCGATCGCATTTATTCGCAGCATCGGACACCGAAGCTTTATGGCTTCCAAAGTTATATTTCGGTTCCGCTGCTGCTGCCGGATGGCACTTTCTTCGGCACCTTATGCGCCGTCGATACAAAGCCGGCGCGTGTGAACACGCCCGCTGCTGTCGGCATGTTCAAGCTTTTCGCCGAATTGATCGGCTTTCATCTGGCTCATCATTACCGCGATACCGCGGCATCACGATCTTGCGATGATGCCGGGGTATCCTGAAAATATCGCGTTCGTCGTATTCGGCATCGGCACGGGCATCGCCATTCTTCTCGCCGGAATGGTCGCCTTCTTTCGTCCGCTGCCTCTGTTAACAAACCGATGGCGTGCCGGTGGCGTGATAGCTGCTGGTCTGATCGTTACGGTCGGCGCTCTCTTTTGGAGACTGGAAGATGGCCGGTGCGGATGTCAGTTGCCGCCAATTCCGAACATCCTTCTGCTCGAGCACGGGGCCAAGCTGATGACGGAAGCTCACTACGCCGAGGCAAAAGACGCCTTCAGCTACGTTATCGAAGACCCTAAATCTGCTGAAATCCGTGGGGCGGCAATCTACGGCCGCGCGTTGAGCGAAAAGAAACTGGGCGAGACCGCGGCGGCGCGGCGGCGCAAAATGACTTTGCTGCCGCCGCCGCTTTCCATCCGTCAGGCGCTACGCAATTCTACGAACTGAATTCGCAGCACGTGCAACTTAGTACTTTGCCACCACCGGGGCAGGCGGCACCGGCGGCGCCCAATTGAACTTGTAGACGAGGCCGACTGTCGCGGTCTGCTCCTCGGGCCGGAAGTGGATGTTGCTTGCCGCGGCGCCAGCTCCCAATTCCGCAATTTCTTTCGCGCCATAAGAGGCGTAACGATAATCAGCCCGCCAGAACCAGCCAGGCGCGAACTCCGCTTCGACACCACCGCCGATAAAATAACCGTTTGCGGTTACGCCCGGCGTAAAGGCTCCCGTGCCCGCGCCGGTGAAGGTATCGACGAGGTTCGTGCCGCCGAACCGCGCCTGGGTAAAGCCAGCCTTGGTATAGGTCAGCACAGCTGGGGAGACGAGGTAGCCAATTCGAGCGCCGGCGCCCCAGGCCCATTGCTGAGAGATCGAGCCAACGAGGCCATTGGCCTGATCCTGGATCGTGCCGCGCATATCGGACGGATCGTAATCGCCCAACACGCCGACTACGAATTTGTTGGTGACCTGATAATCGTAGCCTGCGCCGACGGTGCCGAAGACGCCACGGCCGCCGAAGCGTTGCGTGTTGCAGATGATGCAATTGCCGGTCGCCGGATTTTCGGTCGCCGAATTGGCGGTCCAGAGGCCGTAGCCGATGCCGGCGTCAGCATAGAAACCCGTCCAGTTTGTTTGCGCCGGCGCCGGCGCGAAGCCGTCGGTCAACATCGCGAACGAGGGAATGCCCGGCGCACTGAATTCGGGCCAGCCAAACTTGTAGACGATGCCTGAGGTGATTGTCTGCGCGACAGGATGAAAATGGATGCTATCGAGCGTGCCCAGCGCGCCTGTATCGACGAGGTTATGCGATCCGTAGTCGGCGTAGCGATATTCGGTGCGGAAGAACCAGCCGGGTGCGAACATGGTCTCGAAGCCCGCGCCGGCGAACCAGCCGCTGGCGGTGAGGCTCGAGGTGCCATTACCGCTGAAGGCGGTAGTGGCCGAATCAAGCAGCGCCGCGCCGCCAAAGCGCGCCTGCGTGAATCCCGCTTCGCCATAGGCAAAGAGGTCCGGGGTGATCAGATAGCCAAGCCGTCCGCCCGCCGCCCAGGACCAGTTCTGATTTGTGTTTCCGGAGAGGCCGGCGCCCGCGTCCTGAATGATGCCGTTCTGCTGGCCGTAGCTATAATCAGCCAATACGCCGGCGACGAAACGATCGCTGAACTGATAGTCGAAGCCGCCGCCGACGCGGCCGAGAAAGCCGCGCCCCCCTGCAATCTGATTGACGCTGGCGATGGCCGTCGACGAATTGGCGTTCCAGCCGCCGTAGCCACCCTGTGCGTCGAGATAAAGCCCCGTCCAGGTGAATGCGGGTGGCGGCGGCATGAACGCGGGCGCTGACTTATAGGAGGGCAGGTCGGCCGCAAACGCCGACACCGAACTCAGCAAGGCCAAAACAAAGCCCGCTGGAAGAATCGACTTACCCATCTTGCCCCCCTTCGACGCACCGCCGCGCCTACCAAACGATTCGAAACACGTGACAAACACCCTACCGCAACCGCGCTCTGCAACCTGTCACTCCGAGGACACGACAGGCGGATTTCGCCGCGCGCGCAACCTTTACGCATCAGCGTGCAATTAATTCGAATTGTCGTTAACGCGAACTCTTTAATGTGAATTTCCTGAGATATCCCGAGCGGTTGGGGCGTATGCGAAATGTGGCAAGGGGCTGAACTTGCTCGTTTTTATTTGAAATATGGACAAATCCGCGGGGTGCCTGCCGCAATTTTGTCAGATTTGCTAGGCCCATTCGCCAATCTGTTTACCGCGTCCGGACGCTTGGTCGGCAAAACATTTAAAGTTTTAGCAAGGCAAGCGGCGCAACTTCGTCTTTGGGGGACGAGGCTTAAATCGGCAGCGGAGTACGGGGGATTTGCGGTTGAAAAGCTTACCGTTCTGGTCGCGTTTCGTCTGTGACGAGGTGCGGTCCGGCGCTCAAAGCCAGGCAGCTTACAAACCGGCGTTCCTGGCGCCCTTGGCGGCGGCCGGCTTTGCCGCCCTTGGACTCGGCGGCTGCGCACAGCAGCAGCAAGTCGCGCATTCCTCCGAATATTTTCCGCAATCGATTTATGGCGAAGCGAGCCCGCGCGTCGTTGCTGATGGGCAGGACGTCCCGCACGGCGGTGGCAAATATCTCATCGGCCATCCGTATATGGTCGCGGGACGCATGTATTATCCGAGCGAGCGCAAGCACTATACCGCCGTCGGTTACGCCTCCTGGTATGGCGACGCATTCCACGGCCGGCGCACGGCGAATGGTGAGATATTCGACCGTAATTCGATTTCGGCCGCGCATCCGACGATGCCGCTGCCGAGCTATGCGCGCGTCACCAATCTGCGTAATCATTATTCGATGATCGTCCGCGTCAATGACCGCGGCCCCTTCGCGCCGGGTCGCATTATGGACGTTTCGCGCCGCGTCGCCGATCTGCTGGACTTCCGCCGTACCGGCACGACGATGGTGAAGGTGGAATATGTCGGACGCGCGAGCCTTGAGGGCTCGAACGACGAAAAACTTGCCTCGACGCTGCGGATCGATGACCGGTCGGCACCCGCCGCGCCGCCCAGCATGCTTGCTGACGCGGACGCACCAGTCCAGACGGCTTCCGCCGATCCCAACGAGGTGCCGCAGCCCGCTTCGGACCCGGCACAAGCGCCGGCACCAGACAATGAAACCGCCGACGCGTCGTCGGGCCATGTCTTCATTGGCACGGCACCGCTGCCGCCCTCGCGGCCCTATGATCTCGACACGATCCCCGGCGCGGACGTTCCGATCGCCTCGCAGTAATAGTGGGAAGCAGCCGGCCGTCGCGTTGATTTCTGGCGGCCGCAGACGCATCTTGAACTCATGCACGCTGCGGCGCGGGATTCCTCGGAAATGAGCAGGGGCGGGGACGGGGCTTTAGGCGTTCCGTTCGCCAGATGGGCGGCGTTGGCCTTTGCCGCCTTCTCGCTGATCCTGCTGACGGTATCGCCGGGCCGAACCGAGCAGCCGTTCAGCACGAGTGTCCCCTCCGCGATCCTGATCGATGCTGATTCAGGCGCTGTTCTGTTCGAGAAGAACGCCGACACGCCGGAAATCCCGGCTTCGACCGCCAAAATCATGACGCTGGAGCTGATATTCGAGGCTCTGGGCAGCGGCCATCTGAAGCTGACGGATACACTCAATGTCAGCGAAAACGCCTGGCGGACGGGCGGCGCTATGGCGCGCGGCTCAACCATGTTCGCGGCCTTACACAGCAATATCAGCGTCGAGGACCTCATCCGCGGTATCGCGATAGTCTCCGCCAATGACGCATCGATCGTGCTCGCCGAAGGCACCGCGGGCTCGGAAGGCGCGTTTGCCACACGGATGACCGAGCGTGCGCATGAGCTTGGCTTGACGCACTCAACCTTCACGAATCCCTGGGGGCAAGATGACCCCGATCAGCGGACAACGGCGCGCGATATGGCGACGCTCGCCGCTCACATGATCGGCAACTACCCACAATATTATCATTACTTCGCCGAGAAGGATTTTACCTGGAACAAAATCAAGCAGCCCAATCGCAATCCGCTGCTGGAAATGGATCTTGGTGCAGACGGGTTGAAGACCGGAAATATTGGCGATAGCGGGTACGGCATCGTCGCCTCCGCAGTCCAGAACGGACAGCGGCTGATCCTCGCGATCTACGGAGCCAAGACCGCCAAAGAGCGCGAGACCGAAGCGGCACGCATTTTCCAATGGGGATTTCGCTCGTTTGAGGCGAAGACGCTCTTCAAGGCGGGCGAGGTCATCGGCTATGCCGACGTCTATGGCGGCAGCACCGGTTATGTGCCACTCGTCTCCGAGAAGCCGGTGCGGCTCCTCATTCCACGCGAGTCGGACGAAAAGCTGCGCGGGCAGATCGTGTATACAGGGCCGCTTGTAGCGCCCGTTGCCAGCGGCCGCGAAATCGCGCAATTGCGCGTTTTTCGCGGTGCCAGCGAGATTTTGGATACGCCTTTGAAGACGGCGGCGAATGTCGGTGTCGGTTCGCTGTCGCGACGAGCCATGGATGCGGGAATTGAATATACCGAAGAGATGTTCCGCAAATACGTTTTGAAAAAATGACCCTGGACATTCCGCAACCGAACGCGCGCAAACGCGGCACATTCATTACGCTGGAAGGCGGTGAGGGCGTCGGCAAGTCGACGCAAATGCGCCACCTCATCGCGCGGCTGCAGTCGCGCGGCGTCGAGGCGATTTCGACGCGTGAGCCCGGCGGCTCGCCGGGTGCCGAGATTCTGCGCGACCTTCTCTTGTCAGGCATGATCAAGGACCTCGGTCCCAAGGCCGAAGCGATCCTCTTCGCCGCGGCGCGGATCGACCATATCGACCATACGATCGCCCCGGCGCTCGCGGCCAACAAATGGGTCGTCTGCGACCGCTTTGCCGATTCGACGCGCGCCTATCAGGGCGCCCTCGGCGGCCTCGATCCGGGCTTCCTGCGCGCGCTCGAACGCGTGACTGTCGGCGACACGCGCCCCGATCTGACACTGATCCTCGATCTGCCGCCGGAGATCGGCCTCGCACGGGCCGCGGCTCGGCGTGGCGCCGCGCAAGCCTCCGACCGTTTTGAAGGCGAAGGGCTCGCCTTCCATGAAGCTTTGCGCAAAGCTTATCTCGCGATCGCCGCCGCGGAGCCGGAGCGTTGCGTCCTGGTGGATGCGGATCACAGCGAGGAAGAAGTCGCGCAGGCGATCTGGGATACGGTCAGCTACAGGCTGTTCGAGCCGCAGCCTCAGACCGAGGCCGAGGCTCTGAATGGCGCGTAAGCCGCTGCTCGAAGCGGCGCCCGAAGCCGATCGCATCGATGACACTCCGCATCCGCGTGAAACGCAGGAGTTTTTCGGCCATCGCGAGGCGGAGCAGGGCCTGCTTAACGCTTATCGCGCCGGCCGCCTGCCACAAGCCTATGTCATCGGCGGCCAGCAGGGGATTGGCAAGGCGACGCTCGCCTGGCGCCTCGCCCGCTTTCTGCTCGTCCATCCGGACCCCGCGAGCCAAGCGGTTCAGCATGCCAATGATCTGAGCATCGGTGCGCATGATCCGGTGATGCACAAGGTCGCCGCGCTTTCGCATGGCGATGTCGTTCTCCTGCGGCGGGAATGGAACGAAAAATCGAAGCGTCATTACACCGAGATCCGCGTCGATGATGTCCGCCAGGCATCGCATCTCTTTCGGTCTGCCTCGGCGGCCGGCGGCTATCGTATCTGCATTGTTGATTCCGCCGACGATCTGAACAATTCGGCTGCCAATGCGCTCCTGAAGCTGGTCGAGGAGCCGCCGCCGCGCTCGTTGTTTCTCATCGTGTCGCATCGTCCCGCCTTGCTGCTGCCGACCTTGCGCTCGCGTTCGCAGATGCTGACGCTGCGCCCGCTCGAAACCAACGCGATTTTGCGTGTCATTGAAACGCTCGGCGAACCCTGGACCGAGGCGAGCGAGGCGGAACGATGGATCGCCGCCGAGCGTGCGCAGGGCTCCATCGCGACGGCGCTGAGCCTTCTCGCCGACGAAGGCATTGCGCTCGATAATCAAGTGAGGGCGCTTCTCGGCGCGTTGCCTGCGCTCGATTGGCGCGCGGTTCACGCGCTCGCCGACCGGATTACGGGCCGCGATCAGACGGCAGACTGCGACCGGGTCATGACCGCTGTCCTCGATTGGATCGACGAGAGGCTGCGCGCCGAGGCGTCGTCCGGTGCGGCTCGCCTTGCACCCTTGGCGGAGGTGTGGGAAAAAGCCGCCGACGCGGCGCGGGAAGCCGAGGCTCTCAATCTCGATAAGCGGCCCGTCATCCTGTCGATTTTTGCCGAACTCGCGGCGGCCAGGGCGCGTTCCGCCTAAGGCCTGTCGCAGTATGGCCGATGAGCAAACATGGCTGAGCGCCCGACCTTCTACATCACGACCGCGATCCCTTACGCCAATGGCGCGCCGCATATCGGCCACGCCTATGAGCGCATCGCGACCGATGCCATCCAGCGCTTCAAGCGTCTCGACGGCGATGACGTCCTGTTCTGCACCGGCATGGACGAACACGGGCAGAAGATGCAGCAGACCGCCGCACGAGAAGGCATCACGCCGCTTGAGCTTGCCGACCGCACGGCGGCGCAATTCGCGGCGATGGGCGCGGCACTCAATGCCGAGGCCGATGTGGTCGTGCGCACCACGAGCGCAGCGCATTGCGAAGCAGCGCAAGAGATTTGGCGCCGCATGGCGGCCAATGGCGACATTTATTTGTCGAAATATCCCGGCTGGTATTCGGTTCGCGACGAAGCTTTTTTCGACGAATCCGAACTCACCAAAGGGGAGGGCGGCAAATATTTCGCGCCGAGCGGTGCGCCGGTCGAATGGGTGGAGGAAGAAAGCTATTACTTCAAGCTTTCCGCCTATCGGGATCGGCTGCTCGCGCATTATCGCGACAATCCGAACTTCATCGTGCCCGAAAACTATCGCAACGAAATCGTCGCCTTTGTTGAGCGCGGTGTGAACGACCTCTCGATCAGCCGCTCAACCTTCGACTGGGGCATCCCCGTGCCCGGCGATCCGAAGCATGTCATGTATGTCTGGGTCGACGCGCTGACGAATTATATCACGGGCACCGGCTTTCCCTGGCAGCAGGAGACATCACGCAAGAAGTTCTGGCCGGCGGACGCCCATGTCATCGGCAAGGACATCACCCGCTTCCACGCGGTCTATTGGCCGGCTTTCTTGATGTCGGCCGGGATCGACGTGCCGAAGCAGATTGTCGTCCACGGCTTTCTGTTCAATCGCGGCGAGAAAATGTCGAAGTCCGTCGGCAATGTCATCAGCCCGGCCGATCTCATCGCGACCTATGGCGTCGATCCCTTGCGCTATTTCTTCCTGCGCGAAGTGCCGTTCGGCCAGGACGGCAATTATTCGCACGAGTCGATCGTGAACCGCATCAATGCCGACCTCGCCAACGATCTCGGCAATCTGGCGCAGCGTTCGCTGTCGATGATCGGCAAGAATTTCGGCGGCAAGCTGCCGGTACCGGGCGCTTACACCGACGCAGACAAAGCGATCCTCGATGCGGCGGACGCGCTCGTCGGCAAGGCGCGCGAGGCGATGAAGGGTTTTGCGCTGCATACGATTCTTGCCGACATCTGGCGTGTCGTCGGCGATGCCAATCGCTATTTCGCCTCGGAAGAGCCCTGGACGAAAAAGAAGACCGATCCCGAACGGATGGGCACGATCCTTTACGTCACGGCGCAGATTCTGCGCGTCGTCGCCATCCTTGCTCAGCCCTTCACACCGCAGGGGGCCGAGCGGCTGCTCGATCTGCTCGCGGTCGCGCCGGAGCACCGCGATTTCCGTTTTGCGCAGCAGGCCGACAAGGATGCGCCGGAACGCACGCTGCCTGAACCTTCGCCGATCTTTCCGCGTTATGTCGAAGAACCAGCCAAGCCATGATGTTGATCGACTCGCATTGCCATCTCGATTTTCCCGACTTTGCCGCCGAGCGCGACAATGTCGTGGCGCGCGCCCGCGCTACGGGCGTCAAGCGCATGATCACCATTTCGACGTTGGTCTCGAAATTCGCCGAGATTCGCGCACTCGCGGAAACTTATGACGACGTCTACTGCACCGTCGGTACGCATCCGATGAATGCCAACGCCGAACAGGTTTCGGTCGAAGACCTTGTCGCGCTGGCGCAATATGAGAAGTGCGTTGGCATCGGTGAGGCCGGTCTCGATTATCATTACGATGACACGCCGCGCGATCTCGCCGTGCAGGTCTTCCGCACGCATATCGCCGCCGCGCGCGAGACCGGGCTGCCGCTGGTCATCCATGCCCGCGACGCCGACGACGATATGGCGGCAATCCTGGAAGACGAAATGGCGAAGGGGCCATTCAAAGCGGTCCTGCACTGCTTCACGTCGACGCGTAAACTTGCCGAAACCGGCCTCGCGCTCGGGCTCTACGTGTCTTTTTCCGGTATCGTGACGTTCAAGAATTCGGACGAATTGCGCGCCATTGCCCGCGATGTGCCGGACGATCGCCTGCTCATCGAAACCGATGCGCCGTTCCTTGCACCCGTCCCTTATCGCGGCAAGCGCAACGAGCCGGCTTATGTCGTGGAAACCGCGAAAGTCGTCGCCGAGGTCAGAGGCATCACACCTGCGCAGCTCGGCGCTTTGACGAGCGCCAATGTCCTGCGGCTGTTTTCAAAAATGCCGGCGCTCGCCGCCGCAAATGCCGCATGAGCCTGACTGTCACCATCCTTGGCTGCGGATCGTCCGCCGGCGTTCCGCGCGTGGGGCAGGGCTGGGGCGCTTGCGATCCGAACAATTCAAAAAACCGCCGCCGCCGCTGCGCACTTTTTGTCGAGCAAACGGATGCAGAGGGCGCCAGGACACAGGTTCTGATCGACATGGGGCCGGATTTGCGCGCCCAATTGCTCGACCTCGGCATCGACCGGCTGGACGCCATCCTGCTCACCCATTCGCATGCCGACCATACGCACGGGATCGATGAAATCCGCCCGCTTGTCATCATGCACAGGCAGCGGATCGATCTGCACATGGATGCCGCGACATCGTCCGTCGTGCACCAGCACTTCGGCTACATTTTCGAGACGCCGGCCGGCAGTTATTATCCGCCGCTGCTGAACGACGTGCGGTTGACGCCCGGTGAAAGCGTGACGATTGGTGGTCCAGGCGGCGACATCACGTTCTTGCCGTTCCTCCTGCATCACGGCGAAATCGATGCGCTCGGCTTTCGGATCGGCGATTTCGCCTATTCGCCCGATTTGAACGCCATACCGGCGGAAAGCGAAGTCCATCTGCGCGGCTTGAAAATCTGGCTTGTCGATGCATTGCGCTACAAGCCGCATCCGAGCCATTTCTCGGTTGCCGAAGCGTTGGACTGGATCGAGAAGCTCAAGCCGCAGCGCGCGATCCTGACGAATCTGCACACGGATCTCGATTTCGAGCAATTGCGAGCGAAATTGCCGCCGCATGTCGAACCGGCCTTTGACGGGATGCGGATCGAGCTGCCGTGATGTCGAATTCTGGTTTCGACGCGGCGATCTCGCAAAGAAACAAATGGCTGACATTGGTGGCGACCGTGATCGGGTCAGCCATAGTCCTCCTCGATAGCACAGTGGTGAACATCGCGCTGCCGGCAATGCAACGTGCGATGCATGCGGATGCAACCACAACGCAATGGATCGTCAATGCGTACTTGTTGCTGCTTGGGCCGCTCGTGCTGATCGGTGGAGCGGCGGCTGATCTTTACGGCAGACGCCGGATATTTGTTCTCGGCATCGCAATCTTTGCCACCGCCTCCGTCGTTGGCGGATTTTCGCCTAACGTGTTCGTGCTTATCGCTTGCCGCGCGGCGCAAGGTTTTGGCGGCGCCTTGCTGTCGCCCGCAAGTCTGGCAATTTTGGAATCGACTTTTGGCGAGCACGAGCGGAATAGGGCCATTGGCATATGGGCGGGTGCCGGGGCTCTGATGATGTCGGTCGGCCCATTGCTGGGTGGCTGGCTGGTCGATCAGATATCGTGGCGGGCAATCTTTCTCATCAATATTCCGCTCGCAGCCATTGCGATCGGATTGGCGCTTCGCTTCGGTGGGGAAAGCTTCAGCCCTCAGGCGAAGCGACTCGACTGGGGCGGTGCGATCTCGGTTGCGATTGGTTTGGCTGCCCTGACATGGTCTCTGAGCACCGTTCCGAAGTCAGGCCTTCACGATGCAAGGGTATTGGGCGCCTTTGGCACGGGGATTTTTTTTCTCGCATTATTCATCGTGATCGAAGCGTGGTTGCGCGACCGGGCCATGATGCCGCTATCGCTTTTTCGATCGCGAAATTTCTCGACATTGAATGCACTGACGCTGTTGCTGTACTTCGCGATCAGCGGCGCGCTTTATTATCTGCCATTCGGTTTTATCCGCGTTGGCGGCTATTCTGCGACGCAAGCTGGCGCGGCCTTGTCGCCTCTGGCCCTGATCGTTGGATTTGGGGCACCATTGGTTGGGGCGATTGCAGACCGTTTGAATTCGCGGGCTTTGCTGACATTTGGACCCCTGGTCGCCGCCTGTGGCTTTGCGATTCTCGCGTTCGTCGATTTCAAACAGCCATATTGGACCAGCGTGTTTCCTCCGATGGTCCTGATGGGATTGGGGATGGCGATTACGGTTCCGCCGCTGACATCGAGCGTGTTGAAGGCTGCCGGCAAAGCCAACGCCGGCATTGCCTCGGGCGTCAACAATGCGGTTGCGCGCGTCGCTGGCCTCTTAGCGGTTGCGACGCTCGGAGCGGTGTTCTTCGCGAATTTCTCATTTCATTTCGGCGGCTCGACGCCTGGGCAGGCTATCCAAGCTGTGAATGCCGTGATGCGCGGCGAGCCAGGCGTTAACCGGGACGCGATCGCCGCGTTTGCGCGCGCTCTACATGCCGTGATGCTTGTGCCCGCGGGTGCCGCCGTGCTTGCAAGCCTTGCGGGTTGGCTTTGGGCAGAGACAGGTGGCGGCCGCACAAAGACATAGCCGGGAAACGCCGGCACGCCTGTTTCATCCATAGGTGCGTTCTGGTTCCATAATATTGATTATGCGAATCGCGGCATAAGCTATGATGTTGAACTCATTGCACTGACCGGCCCCCTCCACGGCCCGTATTCAAGCCAGCGTAAGCTGAGCATCATCATAAACGAACGGAACCGTCGTAGTTTGGCGCAAAAGCGGTAGCCAAGGGGCTAGAATATCTGTTATCAATATTTGAAAGGCGGGACTTTCGGCATTTCTGGACAAGCTCAGCGCGCACATTATGACCGAGTGCTTTTTTCGCACTCGCTTTCAAGTGTGTCTGATTTACCTGAGGAGCGATCGGCCTGCTGCGCGCCGTTTTTGGTTGGCGGCACGTCCAGAATTGTGAGTTTAGAATAGGCATCTCATGAGCAAAGGTAAAGATTTCCGCGGGCCGAGGAAACGTGGTTTTGATGACGATGGCCCGTCACCCTACGATGCACCGCGTCCGAGCCGGAGCAGCCGGCCTTCCTTCGGTGGCGGTGGTTTCGGCGGTGGCCCTGATATGGCGCCCCCCAGCCCCACCAGTCCGCCGGTCGATGCGGTCGTCAAATGGTTCAAGGGCGATAAAGGCTTTGGCTTTGTCGAATTGAGCAATGGGACGGGCGACGCCTTCCTGCACATCGGTGCTTTGCAGAGCGCGGGCTATGAGACCGTGCCTCCAGGCGCCAAGCTGAAAGTCTACGTCGGCAACGGCATGAAGGGCGCGCAAGTGACCCGCGTGCTTGAGGTCGACACGGCTGGCGCGGCCGAGCGTGCGCCCGCGCCTCGCTTCAATGAGGCACGTCCCGCGCGCCGCCATCCGGATCCTTCGACCGCCACGGAAATCGGCGGGACGGTCAAATGGTTCGACGACAACAAGGGCTTCGGCTTTGTTCAGTCGAATGACGGCGGCAAGGATGTGTTCGTCCACATCTCGATCCTCGGTCCATCCGGCGTTCACCATCTCGCCGAAGGCCAGGCGGTAACGATGCGTGTCGTCGATACGCCAAAGGGTCGCGAAGCTTTGTCGATCAGCCTCGCCTGAGGTTTCGTCTGGGTTTCATTTCGCGGCGCGAGGCAATCCCTCGCGCCGTTTTATTTTGAGCGGCCATTTTATCTGATCGGCCATGCAAAAATCCCGCGACATCAACCGGCTCCTGGAAATCATGACGGCTTTGCGCAACCCGCAAACCGGCTGCCCGTGGGACATCGAGCAAACTTTTGCGACGATCGCGCCCTACACGATAGAAGAAGCCTACGAAGTCGCCGACGCGATTGCACGCGACGACCTTGCCGATCTCAAAGACGAACTCGGCGACCTGCTCCTTCAAGTGGTCTTTCATGCGCGCATGGCGCAGGAGCAAAACGCCTTTGATTTTGGCGATGTCGTCGAATCTATCACGGCCAAGATGATCCGCCGTCATCCGCATGTATTCGGCGTCAAGCGCGATCTTTCCCGGACGAAGTCAAAGGCTTGTGGGCCAAAATCAAAGCCGAAGAAAAAGCCGCGCGGCCGCAAGAGAAACCGAGTCCTGCTCGCCGATGTGCCCGTGGCGCTACCCGGCCTGACCCGCGCCGTGAAACTGCAAAGCAAGGCGTCGACCGTCGGATTCGATTGGAACGATGCGCGGCTTGTGCTCGATAAAATCCGCGAAGAAACGCGCGAAATCGAAGCCGCGCTCGATGCCAAGGACGACGCCGCAATTCTAGACGAGATCGGCGATCTCCTGTTCGCCGTCGCCAATCTGGCGCGTCATGTGGGTGCCGATCCGGAAGCCGCAATTCGTGGCACGAATGCAAAATTCGAGCGCCGCTTCGGCCATATCGAGACTGAAATCCGCCGCCGCGGCCAAAACCTAGCCGAGGTCAGTCTCGCCGAAATGGACGTCCTCTGGAACGACGCCAAGGCGCGCGAGAAATAGTCCGCCGCGCGGCTATTGGTGCGCGGCGCCAGCGCGCGGCCGCGCCTCTTCGACGAAACGTTGCCGCACTCTGTCGGCCAAAGACGGCGGTACGCTGACGGTGAGAAACAAGCGTCCGTCCGAACCCTCACTGCGGTTCAGAACCTCGGAATTCTCATAGAGCCAGTGCCGCCCTTGCCCGTCGGCCGGATCGAGCGCGAGTTCGAAGATGATACGCTCACTCGAAAGCAGAGCTTCGATGCGGGAGAGGAGGGCATCAACGCCCTGCCCTGTGAGCGCCGAGATGAGCACCGGCCTTGCACTGGCGGGGCGTCGGCGCGCGGCATTAAGCAACGTAAGAGCTGTCTCAGCGTCGACCGCGTCGATCTTGTTCCAGACTTCGAGAACCCGGCCCGGCTGTTCGATGTCGATGCCGAGTTCGACAAGCACTTTTTCGACATCGCCGCGCTGCGCCTCGCTATCTTCATGTGCGATGTCACGAACATGCAAGATAACGTCAGCCTCCAGCACCTCCTCCAAAGTCGCTTTGAAGGCGGCGATGAGCATCGTCGGCAGATCCGAAATGAAGCCGACGGTATCGGACAGGATGATCTCGCTTCCGCGTGGAAGCCTCAGCGCCCGCAACGTCGGATCGAGCGTCGCGAAGAGCATGTCTTCCGCAAGCACGTCGGCGCGTGTCAGCCGGTTGAACAAGGTCGATTTGCCGGCATTCGTATAGCCGACAAGCGCGACGACGGGATAAGGCACGGCGCTCCGGCTCTTGCGGTGGAGGCCGCGTGTTTTCTTCACCTTTTCAAGGTCGCGTTCGATTCGCGTGATGCGCTCCTGAATGAGTCGCCGATCGGTTTCGATCTGCGTCTCGCCGGGTCCGCCTAAGAAGCCAAAGCCGCCGCGTTGGCGCTCAAGATGGGTCCACGAACGCACAAGCCGCGATTTCTGATAGGTCAGATGTGCGAGTTCGACTTGTAGCGTGCCCTCGCGGGTCAAAGCGCGCTGGCCGAAAATCTCCAAGATCAGGCCAGTCCGGTCGATCACCTTGCAGGCGAAAGCCTTTTCGAGGTTGCGCTGCTGAACCGGCGAAAGCCCGCAATCCACGACGACGAGATCGATCGCCTCGGCTTTCGCGCGTTCCGCAATCTCTTCGACTTTGCCTGGCCCGATATAAGTCGCGGGGCGAATTTGCGTGAGTGTAACAATCCAGGCATCGACGACATCGACGTCAATCGCGAGCGCAAGGCCGCGCGCTTCCTCGATCCGCGCTTCGGCCGAGCGTGCGTTATCGATACCTTGAACGGCTGCAGCATCGGCGCGACGCTTGTGCCGCTCGCTGAGATAAGGCCCGATAACGAAGGCGCGGGTACGCGCCGCCAATGCTGTATTCGCGTCTGCGTCTCGGGGCGTCACGAACCTGCCGGCGTTTCTTCGCCAGGCTCGAACATCTGAATCGGATGACCCGGCATGATGGTCGAAATCGCGTGCTTGTAGACGAGCTGCGAATGCCCGTCGCGCCGTAGCAAGACGCAGAAATTATCAAACCAGGTCACGACGCCTTGCAACTTGACGCCATTGACCAGAAAAATAGTAAGCGGAACTTTGTTTTTCCGAACGAAATTAAGAAAAGTGTCTTGTAGATTTTGTGTACGCTCGGCCGCCATTTTTTCTTCCTGTTCTTTTTTGAGGCCACGTCAGAAGCGCGACCCAGAAGGCAACGAAAAGATATCAAGGTGGACCAACCAGCAGCTTAGCTTTAGCCGTGGCTGATCGCGCGCATTAGACCTTATCGCGTGGCACAGCCGCAAGAGGGACTTTATCCCGGGCATGCCGGGTTAAATTCTGCGCCTTGCGCCGCCCCCCTTCTAAAGCGTCGCCCTAGCAAAATTGTGAAATTGCGCCCGTAGGCTCGTCGCGAGCGCGCCCGGTTTGCCGTCCCCGATCGTTGTGTCGTCAATCGCGACGACGGGCATCACCAGCGTCGTCGCGCCGGTGATGAAAGCTTCTTCCGCGTGCTTGGCTTCGTCGAGGCTGAAACGGCGTTCTTCCAGCCGATAGCCCTTGGCCGCGATGAGATCGAGCAAGGTGGTCCGCGTCACCCCCTGCAGAATCGACTGATCGACCTGATGTGTCACGATGATTTTCTCGGGCGTCACGATCCAGGCGTTGGAGGCGGCGCCTTCGACCACCATCCCGTCGGCGTCGATGAGCCATGCTTCGTAGGCGCCCTGCTCTTTCGCCGCCTGCCGCGCAAGCACATTGGGAAGCAGGTTGATCGTCTTGATGTCGGGACGTTTCCAGCGAATGTCGGGCAGCGATATGACCTTGATGCCCTTGGCGGCCTGCTGCGCGCCCTTCGCCGGGTCGATCGCCTTGGCAGTGACCACGAGGCTCGGCCGCACCGCGCGGGCCGGAAAAGCATGGTCGCGCGGGGCGACACCGCGCGTCACCTGAGCGTAGACATAGCCGTCACGGACCTTATTGCGCGCTAAAACCTCGCGCAGAACCCTTGACAGCGCCCGCGGCGCCAAAGGCGCCGGCATCTTGAGTTCGCGCAAAGATCGCTCGAGGCGCGCGAGATGGCGTTCCTCATCAATCAGCGCCCCACCGCGGACCTCGCAGACCTCGTAGACGCCATCGCCGAACTGATAGCCTCGGTCCTCAATCGAAACGGTCGCCTGGGCCTGTGGCAGGTAACGGCCGTTTACATATGCGATACGCCCCACCCCGCCCTCAATTGTTTAATCGCATCGGATTGATCCGAAAACCGCTGCTCACTTTTGGTCCGATGCTCTAATCGATTCCAAGCGACTTCAATTTACGATGCAGCGCCGATCGTTCCATGCCGATGAATTCGGCCGTGCGCGAAATATTGCCGCCAAAACGATTGATCTGGGCGATCAGATATTCGCGCTCGAAGACCTCGCGCGCATCGCGCAGCGGCAGGCTCATCAGTCTCTCGCCCCCCGAGCCGTTCGGCGTCGAGGGCACCAAAGCGCCGATCTCCGACGGCAACATGTCGGACGTCAATTCCGTGCTGGGATCGCCAGCCGCGAGAATCATGAGGCGTTCAACATTATTGCGGAGCTGACGGATATTGCCTGGCCAATCGTGCGATTGCAGAACGGCCATCGCTTCATCGGCGATATTGCGTTTGGGCAGACCCGTCGTCGACGATATCTGGTCCATGAAAAATTCGATGAGTTCCGGGATGTCCTCGCGATGTTCGGAAAGCGACGGCACTCGGATCGGCACGACCGATAGACGGTGGAACAAGTCCTCGCGCAAAGCGCCATCCGCGATCAGCGCCGGGAGGTCGCGCGAACTCGAAGACAATATGCGCACATCGACATTCACGCGCGTCGCACCATTGACGCGCAGGAAATTCTGATCGACCAGGACCCGCAGGATCTTGCCCTGCGTTTCTTTCGGCATGTCCGCAATTTCGTCGAGATAAAGCGTGCCACCATGCGCTTCCTCCAGCGCACCGACCTTGCGGCTCTGCTGGCCGTCCCGGCTCTCGACGCCGAAAAGTTCGATCTCCATCATCTCCGGCGTGATGGTCGCCGAATTGATCACGACAAACGGACCATTCGCACGCGGCGAGGCGTCGTGGATGCTGCGCGCAACAAGTTCCTTCCCGGAGCCCGGGGCACCGGTGATCATCACGCGCGAATTCGCCGGCGCGACGCGGCTGATGACCTGATGCAATTGATGGATCACGCTCGACTTGCCGACGATGCGGTTGGCGACGCCGGAGCGGGTGCGCAATTCGCTCAATTCGCGCTTGAGGCGCGAGGCTTCGAGCGCCCTTTCTGCCACCAGCACCAGCCTGTCGGCCTTGAACGGCTTCTCGATGAAATCGTAGGCGCCCATTTTGATCGCCGAGACGGCCGTCTCGATATTGCCGTGACCGGAAATCATCACGATCGGCAATGTCGGATGCGCGGTCTTCACCAGCTGTAGCAGTTGCAATCCATCGAGATGCGAGCCCTGCAGCCAGATATCGAGGAAGGCAAGATGCGGCCTGCGCGCCTCGATGGCGTTGAGGGCCTCTTCGGCATTTTTTGCCGTGCGCGTGCCGTGGCCTTCGTCAGACAGAATGCCCGACACAATGTCACGGATATCGGCCTCGTCATCGACGATGAGAATGTCGCTTGGCATAAAGGTTCAAGCTCTCGCTTTTAGCGTTACCACTTGGCAGTCTCAATGAGGGCAGTCGGACGATCTTCGTCGGCGAACTCGCTTCCGCCGTGCGAAGTGTCACCTTTCGGAAAATAAAGCCGGACGCAGGCTCCCCGGCCGCCCGGCGTATCAAGCAATTCAATACCGCCGCCATGATCCTCAAGGATTTTGGCGACGATCGGCAGGCCAAGCCCAGTGCCTTCAGCTCGGGTCGTCATATAGGGTTCGAGCAGGCGGTGCCGATTTTCTTTCGGAAACCCCTTACCATTATCGGCAATTAGAATTTCGACAAGCCCTTCCGGCGTGACATCCAGCGAAATCGCGATTTTGCCCTTCATGGGCTCGATCTCCGCCTGCGCTGCAATGCCCTCCGTCGCGTTCTTCGTGATGTTGGTGACGGCCTGCGAGAGCAGCCGCCGGTCAAAATTGGCAAGCAGTGGCGATTGCGGCAGCGCGTCGGCAAATTCGATGTCCGGGTGCCCAACGCGCATGAGGAAGATCACATGGCGCAGGCATTCGGCAACATCGTCCAGCACGAGCTGCGCTCGCGGCATCCGCGCGAAGGCGGAAAATTCGTCGACCATGCGCTTGATGTCGTCGACCTGGCGCACGATTGTATCGATACATTGGTCGAAAATATCGCGGTCGTCGACAATAAGGCGCCCGTATTTGCGCTTCAGCCGTTCGGCCGAAAGCTGGATCGGCGTCAGCGGGTTTTTGATCTCATGTGCGATGCGGCGCGCCACATCCGCCCAAGCTGCGGTGCGCTGCGC
Source organism: uncultured Pseudomonadota bacterium (assembly GCA_963782195.1). Classification (GTDB taxonomy): domain Bacteria; phylum Pseudomonadota; class Alphaproteobacteria; order Rhizobiales; family Beijerinckiaceae; genus Methylovirgula. The sequence goes on from CAWAIN010000002.1 coordinate 476,541, forward strand.
AGTGACAAGATCGGTGATGTCGTCGAGCGTGATGACATAATTTTTTTCGGTGCCGCCGCCAAGTTCAGTCGTCACGGCAAGGTTGAAGGTGCGGTCGCGCCCACCCCTGTTGACGGAAATCTGGCCACGGGCCAGCCGTCCGCTCGTCGCGCGAGCGTCGTGAAGCACCGGCGCGACTTCCGGCAGCACCTCGTCGATCATGCGACCGACGGCGCCACCACCATCCTCGCTCGCAATGAGCTTCTCCGCAGATGGATTGACGACCGTGATCTGGCCCTTTCCGTCAACGCCGATGACCGCCACCGGCACACCTGAGAGAACCGCCTCAGTGAACAGCCGCCGTTCGTCGATCAACGTGCTCGCCGCGATCAAGCAATTCTGCTGCAAGCGGATTTCGGAGGTCATCTTGTTGAAGGTTTCGCCGAGATGGCCCAACTCACCTTCTGACGGGTTAACTGCGACATGGGCGTCAAGGTTGCCCGAGCCCACTTCATCGGCAGCGGTGATAAGGCGCCGGATCGGCGCGACAAGACCATTGGCGAAGGCAAGGCCAACCCAGGTCGCGGCGAGCAACATAACCAGAGCGATCAGCACATACATCGTCGCAAAGGCGATCTGGATGTTGTGCCGGTAGGCATCGAACATATCGTAGAACGTGATGAGGCGGCGCGCCTGCTGGCCGAATTCGACGCCGAACGGGCCGACGGGCCGCGCGACGTAGAGATAGGTATCGTCAAAAGCCTGCAGCTTGCGCAGCGCGACGAAGGTACGTCCCTCGTCCAAAATCATGCAAAGCGGTTCGTTCTTACTCGCATCAGCAAAATCGTTGGGCTGCGGCCGCACGATTGGCGCGCCTTCCCTGCCCGAGGCAACGACCTTGTCGTCGATCTTTCCGTCGGGATGAATCATCGCAGCTGCGCCGAAGCCAAGCGCCTCAATGCGCGATGAGAAAAATTCGTGGAACAATTGCCGGTCTGATTTGAAAAGCGAGACGCCGCGATCAAGGTCGGAGGCGGTCAGTTGCGCTTCGCGCAGAAGCACGCGGCATTGCCCCTCTTGGAAAAATTGCGCCGCTTCCCCGGTTCTCAGGATGAAGCCGCGCACGTCGTGCAGGAACGTCGGATTCAGGCTTCGATCGAGCGTGATCGAGCCGACAAGCGCCATGAGAATAGCCGGAACAATGGCGATGATTGTGAATAGTCCGACGATGCGAATATGCAGCCGCGCGCCAGCCGCCTGCCGTCGCCGCGCGGCAATGATCGACCAGGCTTCGACCATCACAAAGCCGACGAGCGCCAGAATACAAACAAGGTTAAGAACGAAGAGCCGCAGAACGACGACGTCGGTCGGCGCGATCGGTGTATAACCAGCGAAAATCAGGAAGCTGATCAGCGCCGTCGCGATCGCGAGCACGACCACCGTGCGCCCAAAAATCAGGCGCTTCGGCGTTCCGCGCGGAACCTTGGGGTCAAGCGCATTCGTGGCTTCACTCATCCGGTTCTCTGTTTAATGGTCCGTGCGCCGGTCTCACCGGCGGCCCGTTTCATCCCGCGTGTTGCAAGCTTGTTTTATCAGGAGTCGCCTGAAAAGCCCGGCGTTGCGCAACGGTGACGCTGTTGCAGAATTACGACATTTCCGGGGCGATGACTAGCGCGGCAGGCGCATCAACTTGATATCCAGATCTTTGACCTTTTTACGCAAAGTATTGCGATTAAGGCCCAGAAGCTCTGCTGCCTTAATCTGATTGCCGCGCGTGACCGCAAGCACTGCCGATATCAGCGGATACTCCAGTTCCCGCAAGACACGATGATAGATGCCAGGTGGCGGCAAGCCATCGCCGTGAGCCCGGAACAATTCATTCAGATGCCGCTCCACAGCCGAGGCCAGGCTGTCAGCGTGATCGGAGTCCTTCCCGCGCTCATCGCCGCCAGGGCGCGGCGCAAAGCCCGACAGGAACGGCGCAGATTCAGCCGAGAGTTCGGCTTCAATCAAATGCTCGCTGATCGATTCCTGCGGATAAAGCGCTGCGAGACGGCGCACAAGATTTTCGAGTTCGCGGATGTTGCCCGGCCAACGGTGCCGCTTAAGCCGTTCGAGCGCCGGTTGCTCGACATGTTTAAGCGGCAGCCCCTCGGAAGCCGCCAGCGCAAAGAAATGATAGACGAGATCTGGAATGTCTTCCGCGCGTTCGCGCAGCGGCGGCAGCCGTAGCGGCACGACATTGAGCCGGAAGAACAAATCCTCGCGGAATAAGCCCTGGTGAATCAGATTACGCAGGTCTTTGTTCGTCGCGGCAACAATCCGCACATTGGTCTTGATCGGCGTACGGCCGCCGACAGTCGTATATTCACCCTGCTGCAGAACGCGGAGAAGCCGCGTTTGAGCCTCCGTCGGCATGTCGCCGATTTCATCTAGAAAGAGCGTACCACCCTCAGCCTGCTCGAACCGTCCAGCCGAGCGCTGGTTGGCGCCAGTGAACGCACCCTTCTCGTGGCCGAAAAGTTCGCTCTCGATCAGGTCGCGCGGGATCGCCGCCATGTTGATGGCGACGAAGGGGCCGCTCTTGCGCTTGCCATAATCGTGCAGTGCACGCGCGACGAGTTCCTTGCCCGTGCCGGACTCGCCGGTGATCATCACTGTCAAATCGGTCTGCATCAGGCGGGCAAGGACGCGGTAAATCTCCTGCATCGCCGGCGAACGCCCGACAAGCGGCATGCCTTCAAGATCGACCTGTGGCTCCGGTCGAGCTCGAGTCTTCGGCTCGCTCATCGCGCGCCCGACGATATTCACGAGTTCGCGCAGATCGAAAGGCTTCGGCAGATAATCATAGGCGCCGCGTTCGGACGCCTTGATCGCCGTCATGAAAGTGTTTTGCGCACTCATCACAATGATCGGTAGATCGGGGCGCAGCTTTTTGATGCGCGGCAAAATCTCGAACGCATTGTCATCAGGCATGACAACGTCAGTGATGATGAGATCGCCCTCGCCGGCTTGCACCCAACGCCATAGAGTCGCGACGTTGCCTGTCGTGCGGACCTCATAGCCGACACGCGTCAACGCCTGGCTCAACACGGTCCTGATTGCGGCGTCGTCATCGGCGACGAGAATATTCCCGCCCATTGCAGTTTTGCTCCTGAGGGCTCCCGAGAGCCAATCCGTTTCTAAGTCTTTTTGGCGCTGCGGCCGTCCGTCGGTGCGTACATCGGCATGAGCACTTTGAATATCGTCCGGCGCGGCTGCAACTCGCATTCGATGGTTCCACCGTGATCACCAATGAGTTTGGCGACCAGTGCAAGTCCGAGGCCACTCCCCGAGCTCTTCGTCGTGATAAAAGGTTCAAACAGATGCTGGCGAATTTCCTGTGGAACGCCCGGCCCGTTGTCGCGGACGCAGAATTGCAGCGGCAAATTCAGCGACCGTTCCGAGTTCGGCAGCTTCAGCCGAACGCCGGGACGGAAGGCCGTCGATAATTCGATCTCGCCATCCTCGCTCGATTCACCGATTGCCTCGGCAGCGTTCTTAACGAGATTAAGGAAAATCTGAATCAGTTGATCGCGATTGCCGAGGACCGGCGGCAGCGACGGATCGTAGCTTTCGGTGAAGCGGATATGGCGCGCGAAACCGGCCTTGGCGATCCGCTTTACATGATCGAAAACGGTATGAATGTTGACGCTCTCACGCTCGAGCGGCCGGCTATCTGAAAACGCTTCCATCCGGTCGACGAGTTTCACGATCCGATCGGTTTCGGTGCAGATAAGCCGCGTCAGCGCGCGGTCGGAATCGTTGGCGCCAATCTCGAGCAATTGTGCAGCGCCGCGAATTCCCGACAGCGGGTTCTTGATCTCATGCCCGAGCATCGCCGCCATGCCGGAAACCGATCGCGCCGCACCGCGATGCGTAAGCTGACGATCCATCTTTTCGGCCATCGACCGTTCCTGGATCATCACGACAACACCCTCGTCGAAATCCGACACCGGCATGACGAAAAGATCGACCAATTTCTCCGTGCCCAACCGCGGGATACCCAGATCGACCCGATATTCGGTTATCGCAGCATGTGTCGTCATCACTTGGCTGACGAGTGCGAGGAGCACGGAATCATAAGGTAGCAGATTGGTCAGCGTCTGCTGAATCAGAATCGATCGGCTGATACCGAAGAAGGATTCCGTCGCAACATTCGCTTCGACAACGAACCCGTCAGGCGCGACGGCGAGCACCGGATGCGGCAGCGCATTTAAAAGTTTTACCGCGTCGCGAAAGGCTTCGCTCGCTTTTTGCGGATCGCGTCGCCCACGCGTGGCCGATTTTTTGACGCTCATGCTGCGACTGCCGCTTCTTCAAACTCGAACAGAACTTCGAGAAGGGATTCAACCTCCTCTGGATTTTCGCTGGTGACAAGTCTGCGACGCAGATGTGCCGCATCGGACCTCGGCACATAAGCGGCGTAACCGGCGAGATGTTTGCGCGCATGGCGCATCCCGTGCTCCTTGCCCATCAAGCCGAGCAAAGTGCGGTAATGCTCAAGCGCAACGGCATGTCGTGTCAGGGCGTCCGGCCCCTGCTCCAGCGGATCGCCCGCCAGATGCCGCGCAACTTCGCCGACGAACCACGGCCGGCCGACAGCGCCGCGGCCGATCATCACGGCGTCGGCGCCGGAGCGCCGCAGCATTTCATCCGCGTCCTCTAGGCTGGTGCAATCGCCATTCGCCACAACCGGGAGCGAGGTCGCCTGCTTCACCTGGCGGATCGCGGCCCAGTCCGCTTTTCCCTGATAGAATTGACAGCGGGTCCGCCCGTGAACCGACAGCATGGCAATGCCTTCAGCTTCGGCGCGGCGCGCGAGCTCCGGGGCATTCAACGAACCTGCATCCCAGCCGAGGCGCATCTTTACCGAAACCGGTATTTTGACAGCACCGACGGCGGCCCGGATAAGCTTCACCGCGAGATCGAGGTCGCGCATAAGCGCCGAACCGGCCAGGCCCCCCGTTACGCGTTTCGCGGGGCAGCCCATATTGATGTCGATCATCGCTGCGCCAGTGGCTTCGGCACGCCGGGCGCCATCAGCCAGGCTTTCGGGGCGGCAGCTCGCGATCTGCACGACATGATGAAAGATGCCGGCGCCTTCGGCTCGCAGAGCCGCCTCGGAATCCGCGCCCAGATAGCAATCCGCATCGAGCATTTCCGTGAAAGTCAGGCCAGCCCCGAAGCGCTGAGCGGCGCGGCGCATGCCAAGGTCGGTAACCCCAGCCATAGGTGCGAGAAAGGCACGGCCCCGCAGCTTCAGAGGCCCGACCGTGAACTCAAATGTTTGTTTGCCTAAAATTTCATCTCTCTGGTGCACGCTTATACTTTAGTCAAAGTCACATTATAGACATTTGTGCAACGCGGCAACAACGACTTGCGCGTCAAGCCTAAGTTTTAGCCCGCATTGACTGGAACGGCGAAACGCGACAGGAAAACGGCCCGTCCTACCCTTTGGAAGCCGCCCTGCAGCATGAGTGAAACGACCGATCTTGCGATTTTGGTGGTGGCGGCCGGGCGTGGCACACGGGCAGGACAAGGTCTACCCAAACAATATCGCCCACTGGCTGGCAAGCCTTTATTGGGGCATACGCTTTTTACGCTGTTGCGAGCGGCGCCGGAGGCCCGCGTGCTCGCGGCTATTCACCCGGACGATATCCAGTTTTATCAGCAGGCGGCCGAGGATCTGCCGCGGGATCTTGCCAAACGCCTGCTTCCGCCGACGTTCGGCGGCGAAACGCGGCAAATCAGCGTTTTCAAGGGTCTCGAAGCCCTGGCGCGACAGGCCGCGCCGCAGATTGTCCTGATCCACGATGGTGCCCGCCCCTTTCCGAGCCGCGACCTGATTGGCCGCGCCCGCGACGCCGCGATGGCACACGGTGCCGCCGTGCCCGGGCTCAGGCTCACCGATACCGTCAAACAAATCGACGCCGACGGCCGTGTCGTCGCGACACCGCCACGCGACAGGCTGCGCACGGTGCAGACGCCTCAGGCGTTCCAGTTCGATCTCATTCTGTCGGCGCACCGCAAAGCAGCCGCTGCCGGACAAGAGGGCCTGACCGACGATGCGGCGATCGCCGAATGGGCGGGTCATCCGGTTTATGTATTCGAAGGCGAGAAGGACAATATGAAGATTACCACCGCGGACGATATCTCTCTGGCCGAGGCCAAACTCGCGCGCTCACTTGACGATGTGCGCGTGGGCCAGGGTTATGACGTGCATGCGTTTGGTCCTGGCGATCACGTCTGGCTTGGCGGTCTTAAAATTCCGCATGATCACGCGCTTGTCGGCCATTCCGACGCCGATGTGCTCAGCCATGCGATTACCGACGCTATCTTCGGCGCGATCGGCGATGGCGACATCGGCAGCCACTTTCCGCCGTCCGATCCGCAATGGCGTGGCGCCCCGTCGTCGATCTTTCTCGCTGCCGCCGTTGAACATCTACGCAAGCGCGGCGGTATGCTGGCGCATGTCGATGCGACGCTGGTCTGCGAACGGCCGAAGATCGGCCCGCATCGTGACGCGATCCGTAAAAGCCTCGCCGAGATCATGGGCATCTCGCTCGACCGTGTTGCGGTGAAAGCGACGACATCCGAGCGTCTGGGTTTCACCGGGCGCGAAGAAGGCATGGCAGCCTTGGCGATCGCGACCGTACGGCTGCCGCTTTAATATTCGCGGTAGAGAACTCCCCTCACACAAGACGGGTCGAAGCGTTTAACCCGACGCTACAAACTTATCGTTGCGTTTATTTGGCCCTTTGATCGTCCTGGATATCTCAACTGGCATGGAACTATCGGTTACCACGACGTCGAAGTTTTTGATCGCGTCGAGTTGAAATTGTCGCCAAGCAGGCAAATCATGTCCGGCAAACGTGGCGAGAATCTTGCCGTCATCGTCGGTAACACGCAGTGCACCGTCAATGACTCTGGGATGGTTCGTGGCATCGGGCATCATCGGTGATACTTCGCAATATCCAAACCGACTCGATGCTACATCGATGATGCCCTATTCGCAATCGTGATGGCGAAAAGTACTCTGCGGCCCATGCTATATCGCTAAGTATACAGGTGAGTGAATGTTTCACGCTGCATCGCACTTGTAGCAATTGCCGATGAGTTGTTCGACTTAGCGAAAGCTAAAACGGAAACGCATTCTCTTGGGGAATACAAAACAAGTTGAGATCGCTGGCGGCTGCTTTCGCCATCGTATTTAACGTCGCCACATCGGCGACGTCGAAGGTGCCGCTTTCCAACAAGGTTCCGTCGTCGGCGTTGACCGTCAGATCAAGCCGCGCGCCCGGTGAAAGCACGTTGAGCTGTGCGTCGGTCAGCGCGAAATCGGCATAGACGTCATTGAGCTTCGGGTCGGGGCGCGATGCCTGGTGTTCTACCGCGCCAAATGGGCCGCTCAACGTGACGTGCGGCAGAGAAGCGATCTCGACCGGATAATAGATCATGACTTTTACCTTGGTGGGCATCAGGCCCGCGCTAAGCACTTTGAGGAATACGTCGACGTCGCTTTCGCCAATATTGCTCTTGAGCGCCAGCGCTGTACCGCGCGCGGTATAGACAACGCCCGGCGGCCGCGCCGAAATCGATAAGTCCGCGGTGGTGGCACGCGGCGTCTGAGACTTTTCCGCCATCAGTGTCAGCTGATAAACTGGGTTTTGTTCAGGGAAGAAAGCCGAACCGGAACAGCCATCGGCAGCGCGTGCCGATGACGCGGCGACAATTATCGCCGTTGCGACAAGTGTTGTGAGCTTGACGGTCATACGTCCTCCGGGAAATGCCGGTACCGGCTTAATGCGGCCTTAGGCGGCCGCTGGCGAGCGTCAAAGCGCTCCCTTAGCCCAATCGCATGACGGCCTCGCCACGCGCTAATTCTCGCTCTTTCCCGCCACCTGCGCTTCGGCAAACGTCGCCATGCCGGAATGGCAGGCCAGTGCGGCCCGCACGACGCCGACGGCGAGCGCTGCGCCGCTCGCTTCCCCAAGTCGCATACCGAGGTCGAGCAAAGGCTTTTTGCCGAGCCGCGCTAAAACGTCCGCATGCGCGCCTTCGACGGATTGATGCCCCGCAAGGCAATGCGCGATGGCATCCGGATTCTCCGCGTGCAACACGGCGGCGGCTGCACATGCGACATAGCCATCGAGCAAAATCGGAATGGAGGCACGCCGCGCCGCAGTAATCGCGCCCGCCATTGCCGCGATCTCGCGGCCGCCAAGCCGGCGCAGCACTTCAAGCGGATCGTCAAGATGGCCGGAATGGACGGCTCCCGCGGTCTCAATGGCGGCGATCTTGCGCTTGAGGCCCGCGTCGTCGACGCCCGTTCCCCGCCCTGCCCAATGCGCGGCAGCCGCGCCAAAAAGCGCGGTGTAGATCGCCGCGGCGCTCGTCGTATTGCCGATGCCCATTTCGCCGATAACGACGAGATCGGCATCAGTCGGCACGCTGGCCATGCCGCGCGCGAAATAGGCCGCCGTATCCGCCCCGCTCATCGCCGGTGCCAGCGTGAAGTCGGCAGTTGCCGAGGCGAGGTCGAGCGGCACAACTTTCAAATCCAGTGCAAACGTCTTGCAGATCTGATTGATCGCAGCGCCGCCCGCGCCAAAATTGTCGACCATGGCTTGTGTCACGGAGGGCGGATAGGCCGAGACGCCCTGCGCCACGACGCCATGATTGCCGGCAAAAACCAGAACCAAAGGCCGGTCGAGCGTGGGTATCTCGCGGCCCTGCCAGCGGGCGAAAAACTCGGCGATTTCCTCAAGACGGCCAAGCGACCCTAGGGGTTTGGTCAGTTCCGCCTGGCGCGCCCGCGCCGCTGCCCCGCTCTCCTCGGTCGGCGGCGGGAGATTTTTCAACAAGCTGCGGAGATCGGCGAGCGATTTAGGCGATTTGGAAGGAAGTGCGGTCATAAAAGCACTCAAACAGGGTTGCACCGCGGTGCGCAACCCATGATCGCGACGTTTCCGGAGCGCCATGCGCGATATCCGAACCAAGGCCGAACCTGGCGCGCGCCTCGACGACAGGCGCGTATGGATCGCGGTCGCTGTTCTGACGGTTGCGGGTTTTTTGCTGAGGCTTGCCGGCGCGCGCGGAGATCTTTGGCTCGATGAAATATGGTCGGTGAACCACGTCAGGAACCTTGCTAACGCGGGGGACATTCTCTGGCGCCTGCCGAGCACCAACAATCACCTTCTGAATTCGCTATGGCTTTGGATTGCCGGGCCAAACGCGCCGGTCGTTCTGATCCGACTGGAATCGATCATTGTCGGCACCCTGACTGTGCCGGTCGCGGCGCTGCTTTGCGGACGAAGCGGCCCGGCGGCTGCCATCACCGGGGCCGCGCTGGCCGCGGGCGCGACGATCTTCGTGCAATATGGGTCGGAAGCGCGCGGTTATGCCGGGCTTTTGCTGATGATCTTCGTAGCAGCGGAAGCGCTGGAACGCTTTCTTGAAAAGCCTTCGGCGGCCGCGCGGTTCGGTTTCGCCGGCGCTGTTGCACTCGGCGCTCTGTTTCACCTGACGATGCTGCAGGCGGCTGCAACGCTGATTGCCGCGACATTGCTGCGGCTGAAGTTTCGCAGACGTTCGTTCGCAGAGATCTTGGCCGCCGGCCTCGACCTTGCGCTGATGGGCATTATCGGCTCCGTGCCGGCGCTCGTTCTTTTAGCTGCAAGCATCCTGAATACGCATCGGATCGAGACCGGGGCGTTGACGCCTTTCAGTGCGACGGCACTTGGCCAGAATCTGACTTCGCTTTATGCCGCGACGCTCGGCCTGCCCTTCGATCTGCCGTTGCCGTTTGCGTTGTTATTGTGCCTTGGCCTTACAGGTTTGGCTGTCTTGCTGCTGGCGCCAGAACGTTTGATCCTGCCGCTCACTACAGTTTTATTGCCCGCGGCATTCGCCACGCTGACGCGAACGCCCAACGTTCAATATCCGCGGTTTTATCTCATCGCTGTTCTGGGTTTAATTCTGCTGGTGAGCGACATCGCCCAAAAGTTTTGTCGCGAGCGTCGTTGGGCTGCATTGTTCGCGCTTGGCGGATTTCTGCTGATCGGCAACGCTGTTCATCTTGAAAAACTGTTCGTCTTTGGCCGCGGCAATATACGTCCGCTGGTTGCCCGCATGGAGCGCAACGGCGCGGCCACGTTCGGTACCAATTTGCCCCCGGAGACTTGGGCAAGTCTCCACTTCTATGATCCGCGCGGCGCGCTCACACTGGTGCAAAGTCAGGATCGGTGTGCCCGGCCGCCGGATTGGTATGTGCTGACTGACAGGCCGGGCGAAGAACTGCCGAAGGCCTTCGGGCCTAACGGTTGTGCGGGAGCTTATCGCCTTGTGATGGTCGTCGAGCGGGCGCCGCTCTCAGGCCTGGGCTACGCGCTTTTCCAGGCACCGCGCCATCCACATTAATGCATTCCGACAAGCTTATCAAAAACAATGCATTACGTCTTGAGCTATATTTCTATTATTTTTATGTAGTAAGTGGATTTAAGAAGATTTATCCTGATGCTCGTTCTATCGGGGGAATATTTATGGACGCGACCGACCGCAAAATTCTTCAAATCGTCCAGACAGACTCAAGCTTGTCGATTGCCGCCATTGCGGCGCAGGTCGGATTGTCGCAAACGCCGTGCTGGAAGCGAATACAGAAGCTTGAGGCGGAAGGCATCATCCGCCGGCGGATTGCCCTGCTCGACCCGGCAAAGCTTGGACTGGGGATCACGGTCTTCGTGACGATCGAGGTCGGCGAACACGCGCACGACAAGCTCGATCATTTTGCCGCGACCATCTCCGCGATGGGCGAAGTGCTCGACATCTACCGCATGGCCGGCGATGTCGATTATCTGCTGAAGGTCGTCGTGGCCGACACCAAGAGCTTCGATGCCTTCTATAAGAAGCTGATCGAAGCTCTGCCGCTGAAGAAGGTCACGTCACGCTTCGCGCTTGAGAGCATCAAGGCCGAAACGGCGCTGCCTATCCACGTGTAAAAGGTTGCCGCCGGGCGGCAACCTCAATCGGTTTGCTCAGTATGTGACCGGCGGGGGCGCACCGAAAACGGTGCCGACGGCATAGAACGGGAACGTGACCACCTGGGCAAGGACATGCACCGGCGCGCCGACCAGGATCAGAGGATTGGTCGCGGGATCGCCGTAAGCCGGGAAGATCGAATTGGCGACGCGAAACGGAAAGCCGACAACCTCGGCGGCCGCGTAGTTCGGGCCGGTGACGATGGGGACCGGGCCGTGCCAGGGATCGTACGCGACAGGTGCCGGCGCCGGCGCATAGTAATGGTGATGATGGCGGACGATCAGCGGCCGGTCATTATATGCCGAATGATAATAATGATGGTGATGCCGGTATTCGTGGGCCTGCGCGGCGGGCGCCAAAGCCAGCGAAGCGGCAAGGGTCGCGCCAAGGCCGGCGGCAGCTAATTTCAGGACGTCGAATTTCATTGGAAAACTCCCCATTACTTCAATGACAAGCCCTGACGATAGATTGCGGTTATAAAGAGGCAGCGCCGTGTCCCCCGCTTCATCACGACACTTTCGTGATCCCTTGGGCGCGTCCAGTTTGAATCCGATGCAATGTTGCAACAAGGAGATCGACATCGTCCTTCGTGTTGTAGAACGCGAGCGATGGACGCACTGTCGTCTCCAAGCCAAAGCGTCGCAGAATAGGTTGCGCGCAATGGTGCCCGGCCCGTACGGCGATGCCTTCCTGATTCAGCGCCTTCCCGACATCCTCGCTCCGGCACCCGTCAAGCACGAAAGAGAGTACGCTCGCCTTTTCCTTCGCCGTCCCGATCATCGTGAGCCCCGGCACCCCAAGCATTTTGTCGGTCGCATAGACGAGGAGTTCATGCTCGTACCGGTCGATGATCTCCCGGCCGATCGACTCGACATAATCGAGCGCGGCGCCAAGCCCAACGGCATCGGCGATATTGCCGGTGCCCGCTTCGAACCGGCCCGGCGGTGGCTGATAGATCGTCTTCTCGAACGTCACATCGGCGATCATGTTTCCACCGCCCTGCCAGGGCGGCAGATGCGCCAGCACATCCGGCTTGCCGTAGACGACGCCGATGCCCGTTGGCCCGAAGACCTTGTGGCCGGAAAAGACGAAAAAGTCGCAATCGATGCTCTGTACGTCGACAGGCATGTGCGAGACCGATTGCGCTCCATCAACTAAAACGCAAGCGCCATAGCGATGCGCGATCGCCGTCATCTCCTTGACCGGCACGATCGTCCCGAGCGCGTTGGAGACTTGCGGGATCGCCACGATGCGCGTTCGCGGCCCCAATAGCCGCTCATATTCTTCGAGGATCACCTGCCCAGTATTATCGACCGGCGCGACGCGCAGCTTGGCGCCCGTCGCACCGCAGAGCTGCTGCCAGGGCACGATGTTGGCGTGATGTTCGAGCCAGGTGATGACGATCTCATCACCTTCCTTGACGTTGCGGCCACCCCAGGCTTGCGCGACGAGATTGATGCCTTCGGTGGTGCCGCGTACGAAAATGATGTCGCGCTCGGACCCGGCATTGAGGAAGCGCGCTGACTTCTGCCGCGCCGCCTCATAGGCGTCGGTCGCGCGCGCGGCAAGATCATGCGCGGCCCGGTGGATGTTCGAGTTCTCGTGTTCATAGAAATAGGAGATGCGATCGATGACCGATTGCGGCTTCTGTGTCGTCGCCGCGTTGTCCAGCCATACGAGCGGCTTGCCGTGGACTTTTTCCTGCAAGATCGGGAAGTCGCGTTTGATCGTATAGGCATCGAAGGGGCGCGTGGCCGAGCCGAGGTTGACGGCCGCGGGCGCGGTGTCGAGTGCAACGATTTCCGGCGAAAAGCTTGCCGGTGGCGCGGCGGGCGCCGTTGCGCCACCTTGCGGCGCGGGCTCCGGTACTGAATAGGATTGGGCGGGTCCGAGAAAGTAGAAAGCCTCGCCGGGTATATGTGCATCCGGCACGCCGGGACCGTCCGGCACATGTGGGACATTAACCGGTGCCTCCGGCGTTTGCGGAACACGAGCGCCCGGCCAGCCAAAGCTTTGTGGAAGCTCCGGCGTTGCCGGCTTCTCGCGCGGGGTATGAGCGTCGGTCGCTTGCGGTACATTTAGCGACGCGCTCTGCGCATCCGGCGGCGGGGCGAACGGCAATGCCGGTGCAAACGACGTGGGGGCAGCCGGCACCGCGCCCAGATTGAGATCGCGCCGAACGAGCGCATTGTCGTCAAGAAAATAGAGCGAATCTTTGGGCGGCGAGTTGAACGGCGATGGCGTCAAATCATGCGCACCGAATGGTGACGCGAGATGTTCCGCCGGCACGAAAGAGATGAATTCGGCAAGATGCGCCAGCGGCCCGGCGGCATCGATATCGCCAGGCGCATTCGGCGCGAAACCGCCGGCGGTCGAGCCGGGCTGCGGGACGTCGGGCAGACCATGCGGAGCTGCCGGCGTCGCCGGCGCGGAAATGTTCGGCGTGGGGACAATTGACGCAATCGTCGTCGGTGGCAAATCTGGCGGCCCGAAAGGCAGCGGCGCGGGAATGAATGGCGCGGCGCTTGTGACGACGGAAGGCGCCGGCGCCATTGTCGGGCTCGGCGGCACAAGCGGCATGCCAGGCAAATCCTGCGCCGGCAGAGGCCCGCCCGGCTGCGCCTGAAAGAAATAATTGGCAAGCTGCGCGATCACGCTCGGATCGGGTGCAGATGGTGCCGAAGCCATGGGCTGACCTTACTGATTCGGTCCGGCGGCCAAAGTGCCGCCGGATTTTCGGCGCGCGTATTCCGTTCAGGTGTAAGTGAACGGATATTGATGATATTTGCCGACTTCGACGCCTTCGAGCACGCCCAGCGCGTCATGTGTCAGCACGGCAGCCGAGCAATAAAGCGAGATGAGGTATGAGGCGACCGCTTTGCGGTTGATGCCCATGAAACGCACCGAAAGGCTAGGTGCGACCTCGCCGGGAATGCCCGGCTGGAACAGGCCGACGACGCCCTGTTTCTTCTCGCCGGTACGCAACAACAGAATGTTCGTCTTGCCGGCCTCATCAATATAGAGCTTGTCGCTCGGGATCAGCGGCAGGCCACGCCACGTAATGAACGGCGAACCGAAAAGCGTGACAGTTGGCGGCGGCACGCCACGGCGCGTGCATTCGCGGCCGAAGGCGGCGATGGCGCGCGGATGCGCGAGGAAGAAGGCCGGCTCCTTCCAGACCTTGGTGATCAGTTCGTCGAAGTCATCCGGTGTCGGTGCCCCGCCCCGCGTCGTCACCCGCATCGAAGGATGCGCGTTGGTCAGGAGCCCGTATTCCGGGTTGTTGATGAGCTCGGCTTCCTGCCGTTCCTTCACCTTTTCGACGAGGAGCCGGACCTGCTCCTGAATCTGGTCGTAGGGATGGCTGTAAAGGTCGGAAACCCGGGTCTGCACGTCAAGCACGGTCGAAACCGCGTTGAGCGAATATTCGCGCGGGTCGGCCTCGTAATCGACGAAGGTCAGCGGCAGATCCGAATCGACGTCGCGGCGCGGGCTGCAAGCAACATCGGCATCCACGAGCGTGTCGGCTTCCCGCACCCGGTTCAACCGGTAGATACCGGCCTCGACCGGCGTCCAGGGCAGGAACGAGACGAGCCAGCGCGGGGTAATCCCCGACCATTGCGCCCGTGTTTTCGTGGCATTGGCGAGCTGCCTGGCGGCGGCCTCGCTTAACGTGCGGCGGATATGCGGTTCTTCGATTTCGTCGGGCATCCAATGGCCTCCTGCACAACCGTTGCCGCGAATGTTTGAAAATATTCATCTATATTCGTAGAATATTATTCTACGAATACGCTCACGAATTCTTCCGCGGCAACGTTCTATTACAGTCGTGATCGGACGCGTGCAAGCCGTTGTTTCACAATTATCTTTTCTATATTTGTGGTGCACTTTAGAATAACGTTCTCCGAAATCAACGCTCGACGCGAGCTTCATCCAAACATCGGCTTCGTCGCCCAAAGCCAACATTATTAGTTGACAATTTATGTAGACTATACATGATGAGCACAGGCATTCTTTTTCCTATGAATCAACGTGAATTCTGATGCGCCTTTTGAAACCCCCGATGCGTCGCGCGTGTTGTTGTGTCTCAGCCCGGTAAATCCGGAACCTGAACGCAATCCCATCAAAATGCCGGTGCCATGCGCCGAAGATCGAGGGGGAAGAAAATGTCAGACGCTTATGTTGTCGAAGTCGGCGGCCAGACCGCGGGAATCGTGGTTCGCGACAGTAAGGCCGAAACCTTCAGCTTTTTCGCCGCAACGCGGCGTTTCCACCCTCTCGAGGGGCTTGAATTTGCCGAGCCCTACGCGGCGGAGCGCGCTGCGCGCCAATTGGTCGCCAGCTTCGGCGTATTACCGCGGGTATCGGGCACCGCAGCTCTTGATCGATAACCGGAGCTTTTAATGCCGGATGACGTCTTCAAACCTGAGACCGTGGCATTGCACGGCGGCTGGCGCGCCGACCCAACGACCGGGTCGGTCGCCGTCCCGATCCATCAGACGTCGTCATATCTGTTCCACGACACCAACCACGCCGAAAATCTCTTCGGGTTGCAGGAACTTGGTTTCATCTACACCCGTATCGGCAACCCGACGAATGATGTGTTGGAAAAGCGTGTCGCAGCTCTGGAAGGCGGCGCCGCGGCGCTTGCCGTGGCCTCAGGCCAGGCGGCTTCGGCCTACGCGCTGCAAAATATCGCCTCCGCTGGCGACAATATCGTATCGGCAACCGATCTCTATGGAGGCACATGGAATCTTTTCGCCAATACGCTGAAGTCGCAAGGCATTGAGGTTCGCTTCGTCGATCCTTCCGACCCTGAAAACTTCCGCCGCGCCACCGACGAACGCACTCGCGCCTATTATCTTGAGACCCTGCCCAATCCGAAGCTCGTCGTGCCGCCGATAGCCGAGATCGCAGAGCTCGGCCGCGAACAGGGTATTCCACTCATCGTCGACAACACCGCAACGCCCCTCATCGCGCGGCCTTTGCAACATGGCGCGGCGATCGTCGTTTATTCGGCGACGAAATATCTTGGCGGCCACGGCAATTCGATCGGCGGCGTCATCGTCGATGGCGGCAATTTCGATTGGCAGAAATATCCGCAACGCCAGCCGGCGCTGAACATACCGGACCCGAGCTATCACGGCACGATCTGGACCGAGGCCGCGAAACCGTTGGGCCCTGTCGCCTATATCCTGCGTGCGCGAACGGTTTTGTTGCGCGACCTCGGCGCCGCTCTTTCGCCGTTCAATGCATTCCTCATCCTGCAAGGCATTGAATCCCTGCCGCTGCGCATTGCGCGGCATGTCGAAAACGCCGGCAAAGTCGTCGAATATTTGCGGCAGCGACCGGAGGTTGCGCGCGTCATTCATCCTTCGCAGCAGTCGGGTGCCGAGCGCGCCCGCGCCGACAAATATCTGAACGGCCAATATGGTGGCCTGGTCGGCTTCGAACTGGCGGGTGGCCGCGCGGCGGGCCGGCGCTTCATCGACGGTCTCGAACTATTATACCACGTCGCCAATATCGGCGATTCCCGCAGTCTCGCCATTCATCCGGCGACGACGACCCATTCGCAATTGTCGACCGAAGACCGGCTTGCCACGGGTGTCACGGATGATTATGTCCGCCTGTCAGTCGGCCTTGAGCATATCGACGATATTATCGCCGATCTCGATCGTGGTTTTGCCGCCGTCCGCATATTTGAGCAGGCGGCTGAATGAGTGAGCGTGAGGGATTTTCTCTTCGTTATCGTCCGGGAGTGTGATTTCGCCTATGGCTTCGGAAAAAGCGCGTGTGACGCTGGTCTCTTCTTCGCCGACGCCGTTAAGGCAAGTTTTTTCGGACGATAATCTTTGGGAGCGCCTTCGCCAGGAGGCAACTGAAGTGCTCGCTCGCGAGCCAATCCTCGCGACATTGATCCTCACCACCGTCATCAATCGCGACACCTTTGAAGAGGCCGTGATCCATCGCGTCGCGCTGCGGCTCGCAAACAGCACGGTCTCGACCGATCTGATCGTTGATGCTTTCACGGCGGCGCTGCGCAGCGATCCTGAAATCGGCAAGGCCTTCCGCGCCGACATCGCGGCGGTTGTAGACCGCGATCCCGCAACCGCCCGCCTGCTTGAGCCCCTGCTCTATTACAAAGGTTTCCATGCGATCCAGACGCACAGGCTGGCGCATTATTTGTGGAACACCAACCAGCGGGATCTCGCCTTTTATCTGCAAAGCCGCTCATCCGAACTATTTCAGACCGATATTCACCCGGCCGCACATTTCGGTCATGGCATCTTTCTCGATCACGCAACGGGTTTCGTCGTTGGTGAAACCACAGCTATCGAGGACAATGTCTCCATCCTGCAGAATGTTACACTCGGCGGCACCGGCAAGGAACATGGCGACCGCCATCCCAAGATCAAACGCGGCACGATGATCGGCGCCGGCGCCAAAATTCTTGGAAATATCGACGTCGGCCCATGCGCGCGCGTCGCGGCCGGCTCCGTCGTGCTAAACTCCGTTCCCCCGAATTCGACCGTTGCCGGCGTTCCCGCGAAGCTAGTCGGTACGGCTGGCTGCCCCGAGCCGGCCCGCGACATGGACCAGATCCTCAGCAAACTCGCCTACGATTCTTTCAGCTATTCCATCTGACGCCCCGTTCAACATTACTTGAAGTCGCGATGAAGTCCGTGCCAAATGTGCGCGGACTAACGGGCGGGGCATTATGTTTTCAGCGTCATTGCGAGAACGCGCGGCGGCGGTTATCGCGCTCTATGAAGAGCGCGGACTGACGTTGGTGACGGCTGAATCGTGTACCGGCGGCCTGATTGCAGGGCTGATGACCGAGACGCCCGGCTCGTCGAAAGTCTTCGAGCGCGGCTTCATCACCTATTCCAATCGTTCCAAAGAAGAGGCGCTCGGCGTCGCTCCTGACCTTATCGACCAATTCGGCGCGGTCAGCGCTGAAGTGGCTTCGGCGATGGCAGAAGGCGCCCTGGAACATTCCGCAGCGACAGTTGCACTTTCGGTAACAGGTATTGCGGGTCCTGACGGCGGCACGGCGGCAAAACCCGTCGGCCTTGTCTATTTCGGCTATGGCCGTGCTGGGCAGATGGCGACATTGAAAAAGAAGTTTGGCGATATCGGCCGTAGCGAGGTGCGCCTCGCCTCTGTCGAGACCGCGCTCGATCTTCTGCTTAACGTGGCGTTGTTCTAGGAGCGCCCGTAGACGAGATCGGCACGGCTTTCGAAGGCTTCTGCGAACTTCCGGAATGCCGCCTCGAACATGCCACCGACGAGCATCGCCAGTGTCCGGCTTTTGAATTCATAAGAAATGTCGAATTCGACTTTGCACGAACGCTCGCCCTGCGGCACGAAATGCCAAAGGTTTTCGAGTTGGCGAAATGGTCCATCGATATATTCGACGAAAATTTCAAGCTTCTCCGGATCGCAGGTAACGCGGCTGGTAAAACGCTCGCGGATCGCCTTGTACCCGACTTCCATTTCCGCCACGAGCAAACTGCGCCCATCGGGTAAAATCTCGTGGCGCTGAATTTTAAGCGCGCGGCAGAGCGGCAGGAATTTCGGATAGGATTCGATATCCGCAACAAGGTCGAACATCGCCTTGGCGGGATAAGGAACGATCCGGCTGGTCCGAAAACTGGGCATCTTTGTCGTGATAATTTTAGCGAATGAGCGCGGTTGCAGTGCGGTGCGGCACGCTGGTTAACTCTGCTGCCGATTCGTCCGCACGGCCTTCAGTTTAGCGAAATCTTCCGCCGCATGGTAGGACGAGCGCGTCAGCGGCGATGCGGAAACCATGAGAAAGCCCTTGGCGTAAGCGACTTCCTCAAGTGCCTTGAACTCGTCCGGCGGCATGAACGAGACAACGGGATGGTGTTTGCGAGTCGGCTGGAGGTATTGGCCGACGGTCAGAAAATCGACATCGGCGCTGCGCAAATCGTCCATGAGTTGCAAAATCTCGTCGCGCGTTTCGCCAAGCCCGACCATGATGCCGGATTTGGTAAAAAGCTGCGGATCAAGCTCTTTCGCCCGCTGCAACAACCGCACCGAATGGAAATAGCGCGCGCCCGGGCGCACGCTCAAATATTTCGACGGAACGGTTTCAAGATTGTGGTTGAAAACATCGGGCTTTGCCGCGGCGACGATCTCCAGCGCTCCGGGCTTGCGGAGGAAATCCGGCGTCAGAACCTCGATGGTTGTCGTCGGGCTCGCCGCACGGATCGCGCCGATCACCGCCGCGAAATGCGCGGCGCCGCCGTCGTCAAGATCATCGCGATCGACCGAGGTGACGGCCACATGGGCGAGCCGCAACTTGGCGACGGCTTCCGCGACATGTGCTGGCTCATGCGGATTGACGGCGCCCGGCAGGCCCGTCTTGACGTTGCAGAAGGCGCAAGCGCGCGTGCAAATGTCACCAAGGATCATGAACGTCGCGTGCTTTTTCTCCCAGCACTCGCCGATGTTCGGGCACCCCGCCTCCTCGCAGACCGTGACGAGCCGGTGCTCTTTCACGATCGCGGCGGTGTCGCGCCAGGCGGGCGAACCCGGCGCCTTGACGCGGATCCAGTCCGGCTTTTGGGCCACCGGCTGGTCCGGCCGGTGCGCTTTCTCCGGATGCCGCAAAGGCATCTTGGGCGCATCCACTAAGGTCATCTCAATCTCCGGGCCCGCCTATGCCGGCTATATATGGATGGCGCGGCCGTAGGCGTCGAGCACGCTCTCGTGCATCGTCTCAGACAGGGTCGGATGCGGGAAGATCGTGTGCATCAGCTCCGCTTCGGTCGTCTCGCAATTCATGGCGACGACAAATCCATGAATAAGTTCCGTGACTTCCGCACCGATCATGTGAGCGCCGAGGAGCCGTCCGGTCACGGCGTCGAAGATCGTCTTGGTCAGCCCCTCGGGCTCACCCAGTGCAATCGCCTTGCCATTGCCGATGAAGGGGAACCGGCCAACCTTGAGCTGATAGCCCGCCGCCTTGGCTTTTTCCTCGGTGAGGCCGACCGAAGCGATCTGCGGATTGCAATAGGTGCAGCCGGGAACCATGTTGCGCTCAAGCGGGTGCGGGTCGCCGCCGGCAATCGCCTCGACGCAGATGACGCCCTCATGTTCGGCTTTATGCGCCAGCATGGGCGGCCCGGCCACGTCGCCGATGGCATAGACGCCCGGCACATTGGTGCGGCCAAACCCGTCTGTGACGATGACACCGCGTTCGGTCTTCACGCCGAGCGTTTCGAGGCCAAGGTTCTCGACATTGCCAACGACGCCGACGGCGGAGATCAGCCGCTCGGCCTGCAAAACCTGGCTCTTGCCATTGGCATCCTCGGCAGTGGCGGTGACGCTGCTGGCCGATTTTTCGACCTTCACGACCTCGGTGCCGGTGAGAACTTTAATGCCGCGCTTCTCGAAGCGCTTGTGGGCGAGCGCGGCAATCTCGGCATCTTCCGCTGGCAGAATGCGCGGCAGCACCTCGATGAGCGTCACCTCGGCGCCGAAGTCGCGATAGAACGAGGCGAATTCGACGCCGATGGCGCCGGAGCCGACGACGATCAGGCTCTTCGGTATGGCATCCGGCATCATCGCCTCGAAATAGGTCCAGATGAGCTTGCCGTCGGGTTCGAGCCCCGGCAGGACGCGCGGCCGCGCGCCGGTGGCGACGACGATATGCTTCGCCTGATAATTGCCCTCGCCCAATATGCCTTTGGGCAGCGGCGCCTGGGGCTGGTGCGCAGCCTTCAATGGCTTGTCGACCTTGACTTCGCCTGGCTTGGTCAGTTGCGCCTCGCCCCAGATGACATCGACCTTGTTCTTCTTGAGCAGGAAGCCGACGCCGGCATTGAGTTGAGCGGAGATTTTTCGCGAACGATCCTTGATCGCTTCGGAATCGTAGCCGATCTTGCCCTCGATCCTGAGGCCATAGTCTTTGGCGTGCTGCGCGTAATGGAAGATTTCCGCCGACCGCAACAAAGCTTTGGTCGGGATACAGCCCCAGTTAAGGCAGATGCCGCCGAGATGTTCGCGCTCGACGACAGCCGTCTTCAGCCCGAGTTGCGCGGCGCGGATCGCAGCGACATAGCCGCCCGGCCCGCCGCCGATGACGATGACGTCGTATGGGTTGGCCATTCTAAATGCCCAATAAGGTCAGCGGCGTTTCAATTCTATGTTTGAACGCGGCAAGCAGTTCGGCACCAGTCGCGCCGTCGATGGCACGGTGATCACAGGAAAGCGTCGCGCCAAGCAGCGTTGCCGGAACGATCTGGCCGTTATGAATGACAGGCCGCGCCTCGCCGGCACCGACCGCGAGGATCGAAGACTGCGGCGGGTTGATGATGGCCGAAAATTCCTTGATCCCGAACATGCCGAGATTGGAGACGGCGCTGACCCCGCCCTCATATTCGCTTGGTTTCAAACGCCGTTGTTTAGCGCGCGCGGCGTAATCCTTCATCGTGTTGGAGATCACCGAAAGCGGCATGAGATCAGCCTGTTTCAAAACCGGCGTAATAAGGCCATCCGGAATCGCGACCGCGACCGCGACATCGGCATGGCGGTGTTTGAGCATGGTATTTTCGAGGAACGTAACGTTGGCATTCGGCACGTCGATGAGCGCCCTGGCCAGCGCCTTAACGATCATGTCATTGACCGAAAGTTTGTAAGCCGGCGTCCCGTCTTTGGCTTTTGGCGCCGACGCGTTCAATTCGCCGCGCAATTTCAAGAGCGCATCGATCTCGCATTCGACCTTCAGGTAGAAATGCGGAATGGTCGATTTGGCTTCGACGAGCCGGCGCGCGATGGTCTTGCGCATTGCTTCATGCGGAATTTCGTCGAAGGAGTCCGGTGCAAAATATTGCTCGATGATAGCATCGGATTGGGTCGGCTTGGGTAACGGCACAGCCGCGGCGGCCGGGGCTACTCTCGCCGCGCCATTCGCCAAGGCGGCCGTGACATCTGCCGCGATGATGCGACCATGCGGGCCGCTGCCAGCAACGAGCGCCAGATCGAGATTGCCTTGGCTCGCCAGCCGCCGCGCCAAAGGCGAGGCGAAACGGCGCGCGGGCTTTTCGGTCGCGGTCTGCGGAAAGGCGACGACATTGGTCTGCGGCGCGGCTGGTGCCGAGGTAGCAGACGGCGGTGCGGCGGCGGCGGGTTGCGACGTTGGCGTCGCCGGTCCGGCGTTTAACGCCTTCACGTCTTCGCCCTCTTCGGCGATCAGTGCGATGATTTCATTGACCGGCACGTCATTCGTGCCAGCGGGCACGAGAATCTCGCCGAGCGTGCCTTCGTCGACCGCTTCGACTTCCATCGTCGCCTTGTCGGTCTCGATCTCGGCGATCACATCGCCGGATTTCACGACATCGCCTTCGGCTTTTAGCCAACGGGTGAGATTGCCCTTCTCCATCGTCGGCGACAGCGCGGGCATGAGAATTTTGATGGACATGGCGAGCCCTAGCGGTAGCAGACGGCTTTCGCCGCCGCGACGACTTCGGCGACATTCGGCAGCGCGAGTTTTTCAAGGTTTGCCGCGTAGGGCATCGGCACGTCGCGGCCGGTAATCCGCAGCACCGGCGCGTCGAGATAATCGAAGGCGCTTTCCACAATTCGCGCGGAAATCTCCGAACCGACACCGCTCTGCGGCCAGCCTTCCTCGACAGTGACGCAACGGCCCGTCTTGCGTACCGAGGCAAGGACCGTCTCGATGTCGAGCGGACGAATGGTGCGCAGATCGATCACCTCCGCCTCGATTCCCTCGCCTGCGAGAGCATCTGCCGCCTGCAAAGTATAGGTCATGCCGATGCCAAACGAGACAAGCGTCACATCCTTGCCCGGTCGCGCGATCTTCGCGACACCAATCGGCACCAGAACGTCGTCGCCTTCGGGCACTTCGAAGCTTTGGCCGTAAAGGATTTCGTTTTCGAGGAAGATGACAGGATTGGGGTCGCGGATCGCGCTCTTCAAAAGGCCCTTCGCATCGGCAGCCGTATAAGGCATGACGACTTTCAGCCCCGGTATGTGCGAATACCAAGCGGCATAATCCTGACTGTGCTGCGCTGCGACGCGCGCGGCGGCGCCGTTCGGGCCACGGAACACGATCGGACATCCCATCTGGCCGCCCGACATGTAATTCGTTTTGGCGGCGGAATTGATGATCTGGTCGATCGCCTGCATGGCGAAATTGAAGGTCATGAATTCGACGATTGGCTTCAGCCCAGCCATCGATGCACCAATGCCGATGCCCGCAAAAGCATGCTCAGTGATCGGCGTATCAACGACACGCCTATCGCCGAACTCTTCAAGCAGACCCTGCGTGATCTTGTAGGCGCCCTGGTATTCGGCAACTTCCTCGCCCATGACGAAGACGCCGGCGTCGCGGCGCATCTCTTCCGCCATGGCATCGCGGAGTGCTTCGCGCACCGTCATCTTGACGGTCTTTACGTCGGTTGCCGGCTCGGCTTCGGCGGGAGCCGAAATTGGAGCTGGGACCGGCGGTGCCACGGCAATAAAGGCGGCTGGAGCGTCAGCCGTCTTCGGCACGGCCGACGGGCTAGCGGCGGGCGTTGACCCGCTGAACGTCTCGCCGTCGGCGACAATCACGGCAATCGGCGAATTGACTGCGACGTTCTCCGTGCCCTCGGGCACGATGATCTTGGCCAGCGTGCCCTCGTCGACCGCCTCGACTTCCATCGTCGCTTTGTCGGTCTCGATCTCAGCGATCACGTCGCCGGCGCGGATGGGATCGCCTTCCTTTTTCAGCCATTTCGCCAGCTTGCCCTGCTCCATGGTCGGAGACAGGGCCGGCATCAGGATGTCGACGGACATGGGTTATTTCCAAATGTCGATGTAAAGCTCAGCCGGATCCGGCTCGGGATCGTGGGTCGCGAAATCCGCCGCCTCATTGACCAGGGCGCGCACTTCCGCGTCGATATCCTTCAAAGTCGACTCGCTCGCCTGATGGCTGTTGAGGAGACGTTCGCGAACCTGCTCGATGGGGTCGCTTTCGGTGCGCATTTTCTGCACCTCTTCCTTCGTCCGATATTTGGCAGGGTCGGACATGGAATGGCCGCGATAGCGATAGGTCAGCATTTCCAGAATGATCGGTCCCTTGCCATCACGGCACCATTGCGCCGCCTGCTCCGCCGCCGCCGTCACGGCCCGGACGTCCATGCCGTCCACCTGTTCACCGGGGATGTTGAAGGACAGGCCGCGCTTGGAGAAATCCGCCATGGCCGAGGCGCGCTTGACCGACGTGCCCATGGCGTAGCGATTGTTTTCGATCACGTAGACGACGGGCAGCTTCCACAGCTCCGCCATGTTGAAGCTCTCGTAAACTTGGCCCTGGTTGGCGGCGCCGTCGCCGAAATAGGTGAAGCTGATATTGCTGTCGCCATTGTAGCGATTGGCAAAAGCGAGACCGGTTCCGAGCGGCACCTGCGCGCCGACGATGCCGTGGCCACCGTAGAAATGATGTTCCTTCGAGAACATATGCATCGAGCCGCCCTTGCCCTTGGAAATGCCGTCGCGGCGCCCGGTCAGTTCCGCCATCACGGCTTTCGGCGGAATGCCGCAGGCGAGCATATGCGCATGGTCGCGATAGCCGGTGATCGTCTGGTCGCCCGGCTTCGCCGAACGCATGACACCGACGACGACCGCCTCCTGCCCGATGTAAAGATGGCAGAAACCGCCGATGAGGCCCATGCCATACATCTGGCCGGCCTTTTCCTCGAAGCGGCGGATCAGCAGCATCGCGCGGTAGACGGCGAGCTCTTGATCGAGGGTGAATTGCACAAGCCCCGCATTGGGAAGGCTCAAATGGCTGACGTCAGCCGCAGCGGTCGAGCCATTGACCTGGCTCCCGGATTTCGCTGCCATCATTTCTCCATTCCGAAGGCGCGCCGCAAAGCTGACTTGCGCCTTCGCATAAAAGCAAACCTCTATCGATTCCGCCTCAGTTTTTATCCTAATGGCGCAGGCAAATCCACGCGCAAACCAGCCGCTTTGCGCAAAAGATTTTTACGGCAAAGGGCGTTTTGTGGGGCTAAGGGGTCGCCGGAAAGGGTTGGGCGTCCGGGTCGGGCTTGAGCAGGACGATGAGGTCGTCTTTGTTGACCCGTCCGAGGCGCGCCCGGGTCTCCTCATCAAGCATGTCGCGATCAATCGTGGTCCCGCTCAGAAGCGCGATACGCCGGGCCCAGGCTTGGCGCTCTTTTTCTTTCGCATCAACTTTAGCGCGTAAGCTTCTGATCTGACGCTCATAATTCTCATTCGCGCGGAGGCCGCGGTCGTCGTTGACGGCATGCCAAAGAAAATAGCTGCCGGCAGCACCGGATAAGCAATAGAGCGCAAGAGGAAGAAGAACAGCGCGAACGCGACGACGAATAACCATTTTCTAAGCTTCGCCGATCAAAGTTAGCGCTCCCTTAAACGGCCATACCGATCAGTCGAGCAAATCAGCCAAGCTCAACGTAACCAAGTCTTTATTGGTGTGTCGTAAAATAGATAAGCAAGAGAGAACGAAGCACGAGTTTTTTGTGGCACATCGCGTTGGCGCCGATCTACCCGACACTCGTGCTGGCTTGTCCCTCGAAGCCGCCGATTTTGCGCACGCGCTTTTCACGCGCTCCGGCTCGCTCACGGGCTGGAACGGCGCTTTTGCTGCCAACGTCTCCGCAAGTGACCTCCGGCGTGATATTCATATCTCCGCCGTTCTTCCGCGGATCGATGACGCGCTTTGGGCGCAGACCTGGCTGAAGCTCGATGCTGGGCAGACTGTCACCCTGCGAAGAGGGTCAGGCTCTGCCGGTCCGAATTACGATGTCTGCGTCACGCCGGTCTTCGGCGCGCAGGGGCGTCTGGCGTCCGTCGAAATCAAGCACCCATCCGTGAGCAATTCGCAATTGCTGCAGCAATTGCAAAAAGAAATTCTCGAAGTTGTAGCGATCGGCTGGCCATTACCGGACGTTGTCGACCTGCTCTGCCGACGCGCCGAAGCCATGTCGCCGGGGGTTATCTGTTCAGTCCTGCGCGCCGATCTCGGCGCCAATTGTCTTTCTCCATTAGCCGGCCCAAGCTTGCCACAAGAAGTCCAGGACGCCACCCAATGTGTGCCGATCGGGCCCGGCATAGGCTCATGCGGGAACACTGCCTTTTACGGCGAGGCCACCGAAGCGACAGACATCTCGACCGATTCGCGTTGGGAACCGTTCAAGAATCTATTCCTGCCGTATGGCCTGCGCGCCTGCTGGTCAACGCCGATCAAGGGCCGCAGCGAACAGGTGCTCGGCACGTTCGCCTTCTATTACCGCGAACCACGCGGACCGGATATGCTCGAGCGTCAAATCGTCGAAGCCTGTGTTCATCTTTGCGCCATCGCCATCGATCACGATAACGCGCACTCAAGTATTCTGAAGCTTGCTTATCGTAACTCGCAGACCGATCTGCCAAACCGGACCGCATTTCAACAACACACTTGCGCGGTGCTGCAGCAAATTCCCGGCACAGGTCACGCCCTCGCGCTCCATTACATCGATCTGGATGACTTCAAGGGCGTCAACGATACGCTCGGACATGTTGTCGGCGATCATCTTTTGCGCGCGGTCGGCGGACGTTTTCTCGCGGCTTGCCAGGACGGCGAATATGTCGCCCGACTTGGCGGCGACGAATTTGCCGTATTGCAGTTCCCGTTCAAGACTTCTGAAGACATCGATCGTCTTGCAGAAAAACTCCTTCATTGTTTCGACGATCCGTTCGAAATCGAGGGTCGCAAGATCACAATTTCCGCGAGCATCGGCATTGCCCGCGCGCCGATCGATAGCGACAATTTCACCGATCTGCTTCGACGCGCGGATGTCGCGCTCTACCGCGCCAAGGGCGCGGGGCGCGCGACCTATTGCCCGTTTAACGAAGAGATGGGTCAGCAGCTTCTCATCCGAAGGGAAATCGAAAGCGATCTGCGCGAAGCGATCGAGAACGATGAGCTTGTGCCATATTTCCAGCCCATCGTTGATCTTGCCACCGGGAGGATTATCGCCTTTGAGGCTTTGGCTCGCTGGATTTTGCCCTCCGGCAGCTTTGTCCCGCCGAACCTTTTCATTCCGCTCGCCGAGGAAATGGGCATCATCGGCGAACTGGGTGAGCAGATATTGCGCCGCGCCTGCATCGAGGCGGCGACCTGGCCGCAGGATATCAAAGTTGCCGTCAATCTCTCGTCATTACAGCTCGGCCGCCACGGTTTTGTTCAAGAAATTGAACGTGTCCTTGGCGACAGCGGTCTGGCGCCCAAACGGCTCGAACTCGAAATCACGGAAACCGTTCCGCTGATCGAAAACGCCGCGATGCGTGAAATATTGCACGGTCTCAGACGGCACGGCATCTGTATCGCGCTCGACGATTTCGGTACTGGTTATTCGTCCTTGTCCTACCTACGCTCTTTCCCGTTTGACCGATTGAAGATCGATCAGTCTTTCGTGGGCGAAATCCACGAACATGAAGAGACGATGGCGGTCATCAAAGCGATGCTCGACCTCGCGCGCAGCCTTGATGTGCGCACGACAGCAGAAGGGATTGAGACCGAGCAGCAACGTATCTGGCTGCAGTCACGCGGCTGCTCAGAGGGCCAGGGCTATTTGTTCGAGCGGCCGATGCCCGCTGCGAAGGTCGCTGATTTTCTGCGTGCTCAGCCGGATTCCAGCACGCACGCATTCCGACGCCGGAACGCCTGAACCGTTCTAGCCCGCCCAGGCTTTGAGCGCAGCGCGGCCCGCATAGCGCGCCTGGGCACCAAGCTCTTCTTCGATACGGATGAGCTGGTTGTATTTGGCGGCCCGATCGGAGCGAGCCAGCGAGCCAGTCTTGATCTGCCCGCAATTGGTGGCAACTGCGAGATCGGCGATCGTCGAATCTTCCGTCTCGCCAGAGCGATGCGACATGACCGCCGTGTAGCCGGCGCGCTGCGCCATATCGACGGCCGCGAGCGTTTCGGTCAGCGAGCCGATTTGATTGACCTTGATCAGGATCGAGTTGCCGACGCCCTCGTCAATGCCCTTGCTAAGCCGCTCGACATTGGTGACGAAAATATCGTCGCCGACGAGCTGGATCTTCTTGCCGAGAAGGTCGGTAAGGATTTTCCAGCCCTCCCAGTCTTCCTCCGACATGCCGTCTTCGATCGTCGCAATCGGGTAATTGGCGGCGAGTTTGGCGAGATATTGCGCCTGCTCTTCTCTCTTGAGGCTCTTGCCCTCGCTTTCATAGCGATAGGCGCCGTCGTGGAAAAACTCCGTCGCCGCGCAATCGAGCCCAAGCGCTATGTCCTTGCCGGGCTTGAAGCCAGCCCCTTCGATGCCCTTGAGGCAGAAATCGAGCGCCGCCTCTGCCGATGGAAGGTTGGGGGCAAAGCCGCCTTCGTCGCCGACATTGGTATTAAGGCCGGCCTTCTTCAGCGCGCTTTTCAGAACCTGAAAGACTTCGGCGCCCCAGCGCACCGCCTCCTTCAACGACGGCGCGGCGTAAGGCAGGATCATGAATTCCTGAAAATCGATCGGATTGTCGGCATGAACGCCGCCGTTCAAGATGTTCATCATCGGCACCGGCAGAACCCGCGCCTGCGTGCCGCCGACATAGCGAAACAGCGGCAGCCCGCTGACATCGGCCGCGGCCTTCGCAACGGCGAGCGACACGCCGAGAATCGCATTGGCGCCAAGGTTCGATTTGTTCGGCGTTCCGTCGAGGGCAATCATCGCCTCGTCGATCGCGATCTGGTCCTCGGCATCCATGCCGGCAAGCGCGTCGAAAATATCGCGATTGACGGATTCGACCGCCTTCAGGACACCTTTGCCGCCGAAGCGTCCCTTGTCGCCGTCACGCAATTCGACGGCCTCATGCGTTCCGGTCGAGGCGCCCGATGGGACCGCCGCACGCCCGAAAGACCCATCCTCCAAGGTGACGTCAACTTCGACCGTCGGATTGCCGCGGCTATCCAGAATTTCGCGGCCAGCAATATCGACAATGGCGGTCATGATGCGTCCTTTCGGCGGGTTTCCTCGTTTGCGGCGGGTTCTACGACGAACATGCTGCCGAAAAAAGGGGGCGGCTCGGCCGGGCCGCCGAAAGGACGATATGACGCTCTTTTATGAAGGGCATTAGACCGGCGGCGGATTCCGATCCGTGAAGACGGCGCGTTGGTGCCAATAGGGATAGGTCAGCGGCCGCTCGCTCGCGGCGTCGAGCTTTTTCACTTGGTCCGGTGTCAGCGCCCAGCCGACCGCGCCAAGGTTTTGTTTAAGCTGCTCTTCGTTGCGGGCGCCGATGATGACGCTCGCGACGGTCGGACGTTGCAGCAGCCAATTCAAGGCGATCTGCGGCACGGTCTTGCCTGTTTCCTGCGCCACCTCGTCCAGCGCATCGACGACTTTGTAGAGGTATTCGTCATCGACGGGTGGCCCCATATCGGCAGTTACGTGCAGGCGGCTCTTTTCCGGCAACGGCTGGCCGCGGCGGATCTTGCCGGTGAGACGACCCCAGCCGAGCGGACTCCAAACCAGCGCGCCAACCTTCTGATCGAGGCCGAGCGGCATCAGCTCCCATTCGTATTCGCGGCCGATCAGCGAATAATAGGCCTGGTGTGTGACATGGCGCGGCAGGTTGTAACGATCGGCGATGGCCAGCGATTTCATCAGATGCCAGCCGGAAAAATTCGAGCAGCCGATATAACGGATCTTGCCGGCGCGAATGAAGTCATCGAGCGTCGAAAGCACTTCCTCGATCGGCGTCAGAGCGTCGAAGCCGTGAAGCTGGAAGAGATCGATATAGTCGGTTTGCAAACGCTTAAGCGACCCTTCGATAGCCTGGGTCAGATGAAAGCGTGAGGAGCCCACATCGTTCGCGCTCGGTCCTGACCGAAAGGTGGCCTTGGTGGAGATCAGCACTTTGTCGCGGCGGCCCTTGATCGCCTCGCCAAGAACTTCTTCAGCTGCGCCGGCGGAATAAATATCGGCGCTATCGAAGAGCGTGAGCCCGGCGTCAAGACAGATGTCAATGAGCCGTGTCGCCTCTGCAACGTCGCTCGATCCCCAGGCAGCAAAAAATTCGCCCTTGCCGCCGAATGTGCCGGTGCCAAAGCTCAGGACCGGAACCTTGAAACCCGAACCGCCTAATTGCCGATATTCCATACTTCCCTCATTCACTTCAGTGTCGCTCAGGCATATGGGGCTTCGCCATTGCCGAATGACCAGTTCTCTTTCTTCACTTCTACGAGATTGATCATCACGTCCTCGCGCCGCACACCGAGCCGGCTATGAAGACCGTCCGCAATGGCCTTGTAAAAGGAGCGCTTCTGGTCGGTGGTGCGGCCCTCGTTGAGCGTGATCTGGATGAGGAGCGCCTCGTGCGATCGCGATATGCCCAGATAGCTCGGATCGATGGACAGATCTTCCGGCGCATGCTCGGCGAAAATCTGGAAGCGGTCCCACTCCGGTACGTTAATTGTGGCGCGCATCGCGGCATAGATCACATCGCCGATGGCTTGCTTATAGTCGGCGGACTTGCCGCGCGGCAGATCAACGCGAACGAGAGGCATGAGCGTTTTCCTTTGCTCGACTGAAGCTAGGCACCGGCCTCGCGGGCGCGGCGCGTTTCGTACACTTTGAGATGTGTGTCGGCGATCTGCAGGATCGGCATCGGCAGATCTCCGGCACGGCGCAACAGATCGCTGACGATATGATGCGCCTCCGTCCGCTGGCCGCGCTCGATGTCGCGTAACATCGATGGTTTGAAGGCGGAGCCCGCTTCGGTCAGCATCTTCTCGCCGAATTGTAAGCCTTGCGCGTCCTGTGGAAAATTATGCCGCGCTGCAATCGCCGTGCACTCGTTCAACAGGGTCTTCCCGTAAGAGGCGGCAC
Organism: uncultured Pseudomonadota bacterium; assembly: GCA_963782195.1. Taxonomy (GTDB): domain Bacteria; phylum Pseudomonadota; class Alphaproteobacteria; order Rhizobiales; family Beijerinckiaceae; genus Methylovirgula. The sequence goes on from CAWAIN010000002.1 coordinate 507,503, forward strand.
CAGTGGCAACGATGTCGCCGACCTCCGCTCGCATCAGGCAGCCGAGGCTCGCGGCCGCGGCGATGAACACCCATTTGTTCCACATTTCGGCAAGGATATTTTCGCTCAGAGGTGCGTCGAAGCCGCTGGAATGCAGAGTCTCGGCCAAGGCCTCGATGCGCTGCGTGCGCGCGCCGTTCTGCTCGCCGAAACTGATGGAATGGAAACTGCTCAGATGATGGATACGGCCCTCGGCGTCGAGCGTCGCGGAAATCTTGCTCAGGCCGCCGAGAACATGCTCGGCGCCGAAATGCGAGGCGAGAATATCGAGGTGCAGCATGCCGTTGAGTACCGGCAGGATCATTGTCTGCGGGCCGACGGCGGGCGCGAAGGACTTGATTGCGTCGGTGAGGTCGAAGGCTTTGCAACTCAGGAGTATGACATCATAGTGCTGCGCGAGCTTGTCGGCGGTCACTGTAGGCGGATTTGCGATTTGCAACCCGCCTTTCACGCTAATGATTTCAAGGCCATGTTCGGCAAGCAGGGCCGCACGCCGTGGCCGGACAAGAAACGTCACATCGCGGCCCGCCGCGAGAAGGCGGCCACCGAAATAGCCGCCAAGCGCGCCCGCGCCAATTACAAGAATCCGCATAAACTCACTCCTGGACCGCCGTCTTTAAACATTTTTGGTGGCCTTTAGCTAACCAGCGCCGATCAAGATCAGTTGACATGCGCGCATATGCTCTTATCTCCTGATAAGATAAGGTTTTTCGGAAATTTGGAGTGGCTTTGAGCAAGAGCACGCCATCGGATTGCAACTGCCTGGCGGCGCGGCAGGCCGCGCGGCGCATCACGCAATTCTACGATCGCTTTCTGGCGCCCGTCGCGTTGCGGACGACGCAGTTTTCAATCCTGACGCGGCTTGATGAATCCGGCCCCATGAGCATCCATGCCCTGGCCGGAGCGATGGTCATGGATCGCACGACACTGGGTCGCAATATTTTGCCGCTTGAGCGCGAAGGTCTGATCGCAGTCGCCCAAAGCGACAAGGACAAGCGCAGCAAGGAGTTGACGCTCACCCCGGCGGGCCGCGACAGGCTGAAACGCGCCGTGGATGGCTGGCTGGAAGCCCAATCCCAGTTCGAAAAAGCCTTCGGAGCCAAACGCGCAAGCGACCTTCGCGCAATCCTCCATGACGTGGCGGCGGCCGATCTCGGCGATGCCTAGACGCAATGGCCGTTTGCCACCCGCAACGTTATAAGCGCCCATGAGCAAAAAGCCCGTCGCCGCCCTCGGCCACCAGACCGCCCTGCCCGCCTCGCCTGACGAGGCAAAGCTCGATCGCGTGCCCAATCCGCATCCCGACGCGGATTATGTCGCACGATTCACGGTGCCGGAATTCACCTCGCTCTGCCCGGTGACAGGCCAGCCGGATTTCGCCCATCTCGTCATCGACTATGTGCCGGACGGTTGGCTCGTGGAATCGAAATCGCTGAAGCTTTATCTGGGCTCGTTCCGCAATCACGGCGCTTTTCACGAGGATTGCACGATCCGCATTGGCAAGGATTTGGCCGCGTTACTCAAGCCGCGGTGGCTGCGCATCGGCGGCTATTTCTATCCGCGCGGCGGTATGCCGATCGACGTTTTCTGGCAGAACGGGAAATTGCCCGACGGCGTCTGGGCGCCGGACCAGGGCGTCGCTCCCTATCGCGGACGCGGCTAGGTCGTGTCGCGGTGAATTAGCGTCCCGAAAACGGCGGATCCCATTCGCTATCGATCAGCGCCTTGCCGAAACCGCGATTTCCCAAGGGTTCTTCAGGCGTCGCGTAGAAATAGCCCGGGACGTATACTCCGCCATAGTAAGGGCCTGGCGCGGGATAATAGACGGGCGGCGGCGGATAATAACCGGCCGGTGCTCCGTAATAGCTCACACCGCCAGCATAGTAATGATGATGGTAATGATGCACCACGTGAACATAGTGAACGTGGTGATGAACAGTCGTGGCCTGCGCAGGTCCCCATGCGGCGGCCAGCGCCGACATTGCGAGCACGGTAGATAAGATTTTCATCGAATGACCTTTCCGCATCCCGCGAGCCTAAGCGGCCGCACCTTACATGTAGGTACGCGAAACCGCAAAACCAGCCGGTGTGTCTCTGCAGAGCCTGTCACGCATCCGACTGCTTGCTTCCTTCCGGCAAGCATCCCAGCCCGATCAGCGTCTCGCGTACAGCTTTGTCGAGCGGCATAGCCGGAAGCGCATTGCCGAGAAAAGCCCTGAGTTTGGACTCATCCATCGAGATCGGTTCACGCCAAAGGTAACGCATCTCGGACATCTCGCGGAACAGCGGGACGAAAGGCTGCAGACCAACAACCAGAAACCAGGGAAACGGCCAAACCCGCAGGCGCGGATTACCTGTAGCCCTGCGGATCGCCGCCGCCATTTCGCCTCGCGCCAATTGATGGCCGGCGAAATGAAATCGTTCGAACGCGGCCAGGTTGTTCGCGCGGTCCATCAGGCGCGCAATCGTCTCGGCGAGATCGGGCAAATAGGCGTAGCCGTGGCTTGCACGAGCTGGGTCGATGATCCGCCGCACCGGCTTGCCACGCTCAACCATCACGGCTGAAAAAACGCTGTTGCCGGTCGTGGTCGGCCCAAAGAAGTCGCCGGCGCGCACAATCAACGCCGGCGCACCATCCATCGACGCCGTCTGCAATCGCTGCTCCATCGCGACCCGGATCGCACCCTTTCGCGTCAGCGGATGCTGCGGGGAGTCTTCGCGCAAAACAGGAAAAGCGTCAGGACCGAAATTATAGATCGTCCCCGGCAGCACGATCCGCGCGCCGTTCGCCTTTGCGGCGGCAATCGTATTGTCGAGCATGGGAAGCACCACCTTATCCCAGTCGCGATAACCGGGCGGGTTGGCAGCATGAACAATGAGCGAAGTGCCCTGCGCGGCGCGGAGAACATCTGCGGCAATCATCGCATCACCAATTATCCATTCGACATTCGGATTGGCTGGTTGCGGCCGCCGTGTCAGCGCCCGCACAATCCAGCCATGCCGTTTCAGAGCGGTTGCCGTCTCACCGCCGACGCCGCCGCTCGCACCGATTACGAGAGCGATTTTATTGGATTGGGACATGGTCGCGTTCCTTCAGGAGAAATCCTGAAATCAATATCGCCTGAGCTCATCTATAATAAAATTGCATATCTAAATTGAACAGCTATACATATTTGAATGACAGAGCCCGACTGGAGCAGCTATCGCGCCTTCCTGACGGTCCTGCGCGAGGGCAGTCTCTCTGGCGCAGCGCGGACGCTCGGCCTCACGCAGCCGACACTTGGCCGTCAAATCGCTGATCTTGAGCGTGCCCTCGGCGCAGCGCTCTTCACGCGCTCGCCCCGTGGGCTCTTGCCGACCGACATCGCGCAGAACCTGTGTCCGCACGCGGAGGCGATGGAAGCCGCCGCCGGCGCCATTCAGCGGGCCGCGTCCGGCGGAACGAACGATGCGGTGGGCGTCGTGCGAATTACCGCAAGCGAAATTATTGGCGCGGAAGTGCTGCCACCTTTGCTCGCCCAATTCCGTCATGCTCACCCGGCTATCAAAGTCGAACTGGACCTATCCAATCGGGTTGAAGATTTGCTGCACGGTGCAGCAGACATCGCCGTACGCATGGTGCGGCCAAGTCAGGACGCGCTCGTCGCGCGGCGCGTCGGCGAAATCGGGATCGGGCTTTACGCGCATCGACATTATCTCGCCTCTGCGCCCCCGCTAACGAATGTCACGGCGCTTGCCCGCGATCATGCGTTAATCGGCTTCGACCGGGGGACGCCACTTCTGCACGATTTCCTGGCACGCATGCCGATGACGCACGCCGATTTTGCTCTGCGCTGCGACAGCGATCTCGGACAGCTCGCGGCGATCCGCGCCGGCGTCGGAATTGGATTCATCCAGCACGGGATCGCGCGCCGCGATCCTGATCTCGTCCCGGTGTTCACGCAGGAGATCGGCATCACGCTCGATATGTGGCTGGCGCTGCACGAAGATCTGCGCACGAACAAGCGCCTGCGACTGATGATGGATCACCTCAGCGAAGGCCTCGCGGCCTATGTCGTGCAATCGAAGGCGTGATCATACCAGCCGGCTCTGTTCGACGGCGGCGGCAACAAAGCTTGCAAACAGCGGATGCGGCTCGAAGGGCCGTGATTTCAGCTCCGGATGATATTGGACGCCGACAAACCACGGATGGTTTGCAAGCTCGATCGTTTCCGGCAGTAGCCCGTCCGGCGACAGGCCGGCGAAAACCATGCCCTTTTCTTCGAGTTGTTCGCGATAGGCCATGTTGACTTCGTAGCGATGCCGATGGCGCTCGGAGATTTCCGTCTCGCCATAAATGCCGGCGATTTTCGAACCCGGCTTGAGGAGAGCGGAATAGGCGCCAAGCCGCATCGTGCCGCCAAGTTCGCCCTCCGCCGCGCGCATCTGCAATTCGTTGCCGCGCATCCATTCCGTCATCAGCCCGACGACGGGATCACTCGTCGCGCCAAATTCGGTCGAATTGGCATCGGCGATGCCTGCCAGCGACCGGGCCGCTTCGATCACCGCCATCTGCATGCCGAAGCAGATGCCAAAATAAGGTACATTGCGCTCGCGCGCGAAACGCGCCGCTAAAATCTTGCCCTCAGCGCCGCGCTGGCCGAAACCGCCCGGCACCAGAATGCCATCCACGCGCTCAAGCCGCGGCGCCGGATCGGACCCTTCGAAAACTTCGGACTCGATCCAATCGAGATGCACCCTGACACGGTTGGCAATGCCGCCATGCGCGAGTGCCTCGATCAGCGACTTATAGGCGTCCTTCATCCCCGTGTATTTGCCGACGATCGCAATGGTCACGTCGCCTTCGGGATTGTGGACGCGCTCGGTTACTGCATTCCAGCGGCTCATGTCGGGCTTCGGCGCCGGCTCGATGCCAAAGGCGGCAAGCACTTCCTGGTCCAGCCCGGCAGCGTGATAGGCACGCGGCACGTCATAGACCGACTCGACGTCGCGCGCCTCGATGACCGCGCTCTCGCGCACATTGCAGAAAAGCCCGATCTTGCGCCGCTCTTCGCGCGGAATTTCGCGATCCGTCCGGCAGAGAATGATCTGCGGCTGAATGCCGATCGAGCGCAGCTCTTTCACCGAATGCTGCGTCGGTTTGGTCTTCAATTCGCCGGCGCTCGGAATGTAGGGCATCAGTGTCAGATGGACGTAGATCGCGTGCTGGCGCGGCAGATCGTTGCCGAGCTGGCGTATTGCTTCGAGAAACGGCAGGCTCTCGATATCGCCCACCGTGCCGCCGATCTCGACCAGAACGAAATCCGCACCCTCGTTGCCGCGCAGGACGAATTCTTTGATCTCATTCGTCACGTGCGGAATCACCTGCACCGTGGCGCCGAGATAGTCGCCGCGGCGCTCTTTCGAGATGATTTCCTGATAGATGCGTCCGGTGGTGATGTTGTCTTCGCGCACTGCTGCGCGGCCGGTAAACCGCTCGTAATGACCGAGATCGAGGTCGGTCTCGGCGCCATCGTCGGTGACGAAGACTTCGCCGTGCTGATAGGGGGACATCGTCCCCGGATCGACGTTGAGATAAGGATCGAGCTTGCGAAGCCGGACCGTATAGCCGCGTGCCTGAAGCAAAGCCCCGAGAGCCGCCGACGCAAGCCCTTTACCGAGGGAAGAGACCACGCCGCCGGTGATGAAAATGTACCGCGCCATGGGCCTCGGTGAATATCCTGTTTTAAACTGTTTGGGGAGCCTTTTTATCGGCCATCCACACAGAACCCGTTTGCGACGGGGTTTGTCTTGAGTCTGTCAAAAACGACGCGCCGAAACCGCCGCTAGGCGGCCGCATGCAGCAGCCAGATCATTGCGACCGGGGCGGCTCCGGCTGGGCTGGCGGTCCGGGTGGGTGCTGCTGCTGCTCCTTTTGAAGCTGCTGCAGAACAGTGCCCTGCGAGGTCGGCGCACTCGCCGGGCTCGCACCTTCAAAAATCGACCCGTGCGACCGCTCGGCATTGGCCAAGAGCGTCAGACCAAGGCTTGTCGCGAAAAACAGCGCCGCCAGAATCGACGTCGCGCGGGTCAGCACGTTGGCTTGGCCACGCCCGGTCATGAACCCGCCGCCACCGCCGATACCCAAGGCCCCGCCCTCGGAGCGCTGCAGAAGAACGGTCGCGATCAGCGCGAGAACGACCATGATATGAATGACGATCAGAACGGTTTGCATCTTTGCGAAAAGCCTATCGGCGGGACGAAAATTTTATTCGGCCCGCTCTTATACCGCGACCTTCCGTCTGGCTAGAGTAATTTCCGTCCCGCTTTCGGCGGCCAGATTGAAAGCTGCGCAAATTCAGCCATTTGCGCTTAACGATAGGCCGCGGCGATCGCCAGAAATTCCGCCGCCCTGAGGCTCGCGCCACCGACAAGCGCCCCATCGACCGCCGGCAGATGCAATAATTCCGCGCAATTATCGGGTTTGACCGAACCGCCATAAAGCAGGCGCACGTCGCTGCTTTCCGGCAGACACGCGCTCAGCCTTTGGCGCAAAAAACCATGCATCTCGGCGACATCCTTGGGCGTCGGCGTCACGCCGGTGCCGATCGCCCAGACGGGCTCATAGGCGACGATAAGGTCGTCACCATGCGGCGCGGACGGCAACGACGCCTCAAGCTGCTGCGCAACCACGTCAAGCGCCCGGTCGGCGGCGCGCTCCGCCTCCGTCTCGCCGACGCACAGGATGACTTTGAGCCCCACCCGCAGGGCCGCCTCTGCCTTGGCCGAGATCAGCACGTCGCTTTCGCCGTAATGGTGGCGGCGTTCCGAATGGCCGACAATCACGTAGGAGGCGCCGGCATCGCGCAGCATGTCCGCGGCGATGTCGCCGGTGTAAGCGCCGTGACGTTCGGGATGGCAATCCTGTCCGCCGATGGCGATCGATGAGCCGGCGCAGAGTTGCGCGGCGGCAGCGATCAGCGTCGCCGGGGGACAAATGACAATCTCCGGGCCGCCCGTGGCTCTCCCCGCTGCATCGCGAATCGCCACGATCTCGGCGAGATCGGCGGTCAGGCCGTTCATCTTCCAGTTTCCGGCGACCAGCGGCCTCGGTTTTTCCGACATGCTCAAATGCCCCGCGTTTGGCTACGCCCTAACATTCGTGGCGGGAATGGCAAAATCGGCATATTTCGGACGCTGGCCACGCCCGTTCTTCATACATTGCCAGCCCGAAAGCGCCTCCCTATAGTCCGGCGCCCAATCGACCCCCGGGCTGACGGAGATTCTAAAATATGCTCGATGCGTTGCGTGCCTCCAGCCAGACATGGGTTGGCCGCTCAATCATGGCCGTGGTGATGGGTCTTCTGGTCATCGCCTTCGGCTTCTGGGGGATTGCGGACGTTTTCCGGGGCTTTGGCGCCAATACTTTGGCGCGCGTTGGGTCAACCGAGATCACGCCACAACAGTTCCAGGCCGCCTATCAGCGCCAGCTCATTGAGATGCAGGAACAACAGCGCCGCGCGATCAGCAGCGAAGAAGCACGGGAACGCGGGATTGACCGGCAAGTTTTGAGCCGCATGCTGAGCGACGCGGCGCTCGACCAGGAGGCGCAGCGCCTCGGACTGGCCCTGCCCGACAGCGTCATCGCGCGCCAGATCATGCAGGACGACGCCTTCAAGGGTCCGGATGGCCAATTTAGCAAGCAGGCGTTCGAGTCGCGTCTGCAAGACAATGGGCTAACCGAACAAGGTTATGTCGCGGAAACCCGCGCCGCGGCGCTGCGCCAGGAAATCGTTGCGACGCTCACGGACAATCTGGCGGCACCGCGCGCGATGCTCGAGATCATCAACCGCTACTACCACGAGATCCGCAATATCGATTACATCGTCCTGCCGAAATCCGCGGCCGGCGCGATCCCGGCGCCCTCAGATGCCCAGCTCAGGAGCTATTTCGAGTCGCATCGCGATCTCTATCGCAAGCCTGAGTATCGCAAATCAGCCTGCTGGTCGTAACCCCCGCGACCCTGGCGGAGGCCGAAAACGCTGCGCACCCGATTACCGAGGCGGATATTCGAAAACGCTATGACGAAGTAAAGGATCATACTTATACGCAGGCCGAGCAGCGCCAGGTTCAGCAAATCGTCTTCCCGGATGAAAAGACGGCTGACGCCGCGGCCGCCAAGCTGGCTGGTGGCGAGACCTTCGATGCGCTGATTGCCGAACGCAAGCTGGCGCCGAAAGATACCGACCTTGGCACCGTCACCGAAGCGGGCCTGATCGACAAGATTGTCGCGGCCACGGTCTTCTCTTTACCGGCCAACGGTGTCTCGAAGCCGGTGAAGACGGAATTCGGCTGGGCAATCCTGCGCGTCCAGAAGATCATTCCCAAGATCGTCATCCCGTTCGTGGCGGTGAAGGATTCGATCGCCCACGATATGGCCGTCGAGCGCGCGAAGAGCCAGCTTGGCAAGATTCATGATCAGATCGAAGACCAGCGCGCTGGTGGCAAGTCCGTCGCCGATGCTGCCAAGGCTGTCGGCCTGTCGGCCCGCACGGTCGATGACATCGATTCGCAAGGTCGCGACAAAGCCGGCAACGCAGTGCCTGATCTGGGTAATGACCAGCAAGCCTTGCTGAAGGCCATTTTTGCGTCCGACATCGGTGTCGATAACGATCCGATTACAACCAAGGACGGCGGCGGAATCTGGTTCGACATTCTGAATATCGATCCGGCGCGCAATCTGACTTTCGATGAGGTCAAGAGCCGCGTCACGCAGGATTGGACTGCTGATCAAACATCCCAGCGTCTTGTCGACAAGGCCGTGGACCTGACCAAGAAGCTCGACAGTGGCACACCGATCGCCACCGTCGCGACGGCGCAGGGTAATCTGCCGGTCAAACATGTTGAAAAAATCTCGCGGCTGGATCCCCAGGGACTCTCAAGCACGTTGCGCGATGAAGTGTTCAACCGTGCAGTTGGAAAGGCCGGCTCGGCTGAAGCACAAGACGGAGGCCGCATCATTTTCAGCGTCGCAAGCGCCAGCGTCCCGCCGCTGGACGTCAAGCGGAACGACTTCGCCAATGTCCTCGATCAAATGAAGACCGCGCTCGACGACGACATGACGGCGCAATTCGTCACCAATCTTGAAACGGGGCTGAACACAAGGATCAATCAGCAAGCCTGGCAGCAGATTTCAGGCGCGCCGACGGATCAGCAGTAAAAGCATGATCACGCCGGCCTACGAGACTTTTGCCGCGACTTACGATTCGGGTGCGCCAGCGCTGCTCGCGACGCGGCTTGTCGGCGATCTGGAAACGCCGGTCTCCGCCTTTCTCAAATTGTCGGCAGGCCGGAAGGGCCGTATTTTCCTGCTGGAATCGGTCGAAGGCGGCGGCGCGCGCGGGCGCTATTCGATGATCGGACTCGATCCCGATATCGTCTGGCGCTGCCAGGATGGCCGTGCGGAAATTAACCGGACGGCGCTTACTACGACCGCCGCCTTTGCGCCCTGCGCCAATGCGCCGCTAGAATTTTTGCGCGCGCTCATCGCCGAATCCCGCATCGAAACAGCGCATGATCTGCCGCCGATGGCAGCCGGCGTTTTCGGCTATCTCGGGTACGACATGGTGCGGCAGATGGAGAAACTTCCACCCGCCAAACCCGACCCGATCGGCGTGCCCGATGCGATCATGCTGCGGCCCACGATCATGGTCGTCTTCGACAGCGTCACTGACGAGATTTTTGTCGTGACGCCGGTGCGTCCGATCGAGGGCCTTGCTGCGAGGGCCGCGTATGAACGCGGCATCGAACGCATCGAGGCGATCGTCGCCGCACTGGAAGCACCGCTGCCGTCAAGCACTACGGGTCTGGACGCCGATCTCCAGACTGCGAATCCTGAGTCCAACACGTCCGAGTCACGTTTCTACGAGATGGTCGAGAGCGCGAAGGAATATATCCGCGCTGGCGATATCTTTCAGGTCGTGCTGTCGCAGCGTTTCACCGCGCCGTTCACCCTGCCCGCGTTCGCGCTTTACCGGGCGTTGCGACGCGTCAATCCCGCGCCGTTCCTCTGTTATCTCGATTTCGGCGACTTCCAGATCGTCTGTTCAAGCCCCGAAATTCTCGTGCGCGCCCGCGCCGGCAAGGTGACGATACGGCCTATCGCCGGCACACGCTGGCGCGGGAAGACCGCAGCAGAAGACCTGCGGCTTGCGGAGGATCTTCTTGCCGACGAAAAGGAACGCGCCGAACATCTGATGCTGCTTGATCTCGGCCGCAACGACGTCGGCCGCGTCGCGAAAATCGGCAGCGTCGAAGTGACCGAACGGTTTGCCATCGAGCGCTACAGCCATGTGATGCACATTGTCTCGAATGTCGAAGGCGAACTGGATGCACAGCACGATGTGATCGATGCTTTGTGCGCCGGCTTTCCGGCCGGCACCGTCTCCGGCGCGCCGAAAGTGCGGGCGATGGAAATCATCGACGAACTCGAAACCGATAAGCGCGGCATTTATGCCGGCTGCATTGGCTATTTCGGCGCGAGTGGTGACATGGATACCTGTATCATCCTGCGCACCTCGGTCGTGAAGGACGGCCAGATGCATGTCCAGGCCGGCGCGGGAATCGTCTATGATTCCGACGCGGCCTACGAGCGGCGCGAGACGATCAACAAGGCACAGGCTCTCTTCCGCGCGGCGGAAGAAGCGGTGCGTTTTGCGGCGCGGACGAAGCGCGGGCAGTAAGCCACCACTCGCGTCGTGCGCGGGCTTGACCCGCGCATCCAGACCAAATGTCGACGGCTAAGCTGAAGAATCCTATCGCCTGGATGGCCGGATCAAGTCCGGCCATGACGTGGAACGACATGTTCGATCTTGCGCATTTTTCCGACGCCACCTCGAAACTTCGGCCTTACGTCCGATATTAAGCGGGGGCTTTCAGCAAAGGATCGGCCATGTCTCAGCTTGAAACCATCAATATTCCCGGCACTCGCCTGCAGCCGACGCGGGTCGCACTTGGCACCTGGGCAATCGGCGGCTCGATGTGGGGCGGCAGCGATGACGCGGACTCAATCCGCACCATTCAGAGCGCGATCGATCGCGGCATCAATATCATCGACACCGCACCCGTCTACGGCTTCGGCCATTCCGAGGAGATCGTCGGCAGGGCGCTGGCTGAAGGCGGCCGCCGGCAGAAGACAATCATTGCGACCAAAGTTGCGCTCGACTGGAAGGATGGCAAAGCTTTCCGCAACGCCAGCAAGGCGCGGATCGAGAAAGAGATCGAGGATTCGCTGCGCCGTCTCCAGACCGATGTGATCGACATTTATCAGGTGCATTGGCCCGATGATGCGACACCAATCGCCGAGACCGCCGAGACCTTGGGTAAACTTTTCAATGCCGGAAAAATCCGCGCCATCGGCGTCAGCAATTTCAATGTTGCGCAGATGGAGGCCTTCCGCGCTGTTGCGCCATTGCACACCATCCAGCCGCCGCACAATCTCTTCGAACGCGGCGCGGAAAAGGACGTGCTGCCCTACGCTGCCAAAAACGATATCGCGTCCCTCGCCTATGGCCCGCTCTGCCGTGGCCTGCTCGCCGGCAAGATGAACGCGAACACGACCTTCACCGGCGACGATCTGCGCCGCAACGACCCCAAATTCCAGCCGCCGCGCTTTGCGCAATATCTCGCCGCCGTTTCGGCGATCGAGGCCTTTGCCAGGAACAATTACGGCAAATCGGTCCTCGATCTCGCCATCCGCTGGGTCCTGGATCGCCAGCCGCTGAGCATTGCGCTCTGGGGCGCACGCAAGCCAGACCAGCTCGACCCGATTTCGCGCGTTTCGGACTGGAAGCTCGACGCCGGAGCGTTGACCGCGATCGATAAGATTCTCTGCTGACAACATCAGGGATCCGGTCGGGCCGGAATTCATGGCGCCGCCGGTCCGCAAGGCGGCCTGAGTCTTGACCTGCCGGGCCGCCCGGCTCAAAAGGCTGCCATGAACGTCACCCTGATCGACAATTACGACAGCTTCACCTTCAATCTGGTGCATTACCTCGGCGAATTGGGCGCCGAGGTTGACGTGCATCGCAACGACAAGGTGAGCGTCGCGGAGGTCATCGCCGCGAGGCCCGACGCCATCGTGATCTCGCCGGGTCCCTGCACGCCACATGAGGCCGGCATCTGCCTCGATCTCATTCGCGAGGCCAGCGCCGACATTCCGATCTTCGGCGTCTGCCTCGGCCATCAGGCGATTGGCGAAGTTTTCGGCGGCGACGTTGTGCGTGCGCCAATTCCGGTACACGGCAAAATGTCGGAGATCAGCCATCGCGCCGAAACGATTTTTCGCGGCATCAATGGGCCGTTTCGCGCGACGCGCTATCATTCGCTTGTCGTCAAGCGCGACACATTTCCCGAGGAACTGAAAGTTACCGCGGAGGCGGACGGCCTCGTTATGGCCCTCTCGCACAAGTCGCGGCCTGTGCACGGTGTTCAATTCCATCCCGAAAGTATTGAGTCCGAACACGGCCACCGCATCCTGGCGAATTTTCTCGAACTCGCGCAGGAATGGAACAAGGCACATAGAGGCGCCTGATTCTGGCCCCTGAAATGCTACGTTGGGTTTCTTCTCGCGTCGCATAGGGTCTTTAATTGGACGAGCCGATCGAATTTCTGCGCGCCAGCGAGGCTGCTCCGGCCGAGCTTTTCGGCCATCCGAAAGGTCTGTCTTTTCTCTTCGCGACGGAAATGTGGGAGCGTTTTTCCTATTACGGAATGCGCGCGCTTCTCGTTCTCTACATGACCAAATATCTGCTGCTGCCGGGCCATGCGGAGCATGTCGCTGGGCTGGGCGCGGTCCATCATGGGCTCGAATTTGTCTTCGGCCCGCTCGCACTCCAGCCCCTCGCTTCGCAGATCTATGGTTTCTACACCGCGCTCGTCTATTTCACACCGATCCTCGGCGGCCTCCTGGCCGACCGCGTGCTCGGCCAGCGCCAAACTGTGATCATCGGCGCACTCCTGATGGCGATCGGCCATTTCATGATGGCGGTCGAGCATCTTTTTCTCTTCGCCCTGCTCGCGCTGATACTTGGCTCAGGCGCATTCAAGCCGAATATCTCGACGCAGGTCGGCGGCCTCTACCCGCCCGGGGACGCGCGCCGCGACAGGGCCTTCTCGGTCTTCTATGTCGGGATCAACATCGGTGCGTTTTTCTCGCCGCTCGTCTGCGGCACGCTGGGCGAGGAAGCGGGATGGCACTACGGCTTCGCCGCCGCTGGTGTCGGCATGGTCATCGGCCTTGGCATCTATCTTTATGGGCTGCGTGACCTGCCGCCGGATGGGAGAGCCAGAACCCTGTCCCAGCCGCCGCGGACGCTGACATCTGCCGAAAAACGCGGGCTTCTCGCGCTGGCCGTGCTTTTCGTGCCGACGACGCTGTTCTGGGCCGTCTATGAGCAGCAAGGGAACACGATCATTCTTTGGGCTGATGCCGACACCGACCGCGCTGTCTCGCTGTTCGGCTGGCACGAGCAGATCCCGACGACTTGGTTTTTGTCGATCAATCCATTTCTCATCTTCGCCTTCACGCCGCTCCTTGTCACGCTATGGCAGCGCCAATCGCTGAAAGGCCGCGAGCCATCTACGATTATGAAAATGGCGCTCGGCTGCTTTGGCGCAGCCTTGGCCTATGCGATCCTGGCGCTAGCGGCTTGGCACGCGGGCGCGGGCAAAGCGAGCTGGCTCTGGCTCATCGGCTATTTCACAATCCTGACATTGGGCGAGCTTTATCTGTCGCCGATCGGTCTATCGTTGGTGACGAAACTGGCACCCGCACGGATGCTCTCGCTCGTCATGGGCTGTTGGATGGCGACGAGCTTCACCGGCAATTTTCTCGCCGGCTGGCTCGGCAGCTTCTGGAGCCGAATAGCCCGGGTCGAGTTTTTCCTGACCACAGCCGCCATCGCAGCCTTAGCCGGAATCATCATCGCCATCTGTAGCCGCTCTCTCGTCGACATCACGAGCGAGCGAGGCGCCGTCTAAGGTCTTGCGCTTGTGCGTGCGCCAGAGCAATGAGACGCTATGGACGCCTTCAAGCCTATCCTTGCGAAGATCGCCACCGGCGCGAGCCTCAGCCGCGCCGAGGCGGAGCACGCTTTCAATCTTTTGCTTGGCGGTACGGTGACGCCGGCGCAGACCGGCGCCTTTCTCATGGCGCTGCGGGTGCGCGGCGAGACAGTTGAGGAGATTACCGGCGCTGTCGCGGCCATGCGGGCGAAAATGCTGCCCGTCTCGGCGCCGCCGAATGCGGTCGATATCGTCGGCACCGGCGGTGACGGCCACGGCACTTACAATGTCTCGACGTTAACCGCTTTGATCGTCGCCGCCTGCGGCGTACCCGTCGCCAAACATGGCAATCGCGCTGCCTCATCGAAATCGGGATCGAGCGACGTTTTGACGGCGCTCGGCGTCAAGATCGGCCTGTCGCCGGACGAAGTCGTTTATTGTCTCGACGAGGCGGGCATCGGTTTCATGACCGCGCCGGTCCATCATGCCGCCATGCGCAACGTCGGGCAGATCCGCAGCGAGCTTGGCACACGCACCCTCTTCAATCTGCTCGGTCCGCTCGCCAATCCGGCACGGGTCCGTCGGCAATTGCTCGGCGTCTTCGCCAAAGAATGGCTGGAGCCCCTGGCGGAGGTCCTTCGCAATCTTGGCTCGGAGCGCGTCTGGCTGGTCCATGGCTCGGATGGGCTCGACGAGGTCACGACCACCGGCCCGACCTATGTCACGGCGCTCGAAAATGGTGCGATCCGCTCCTTTGTCATCACGCCGGAGGAGGCTGGCCTACCACACGCAAGCTTGGCCGATCTCAAGGGCGGCGATGCCGCACATAATGCCGCGGCTCTCAATGCCGTGCTGCACGGCGCCCACAATCCTTATCGCGATATCGCCGTCCTTAACGCCGCGGCGACATTGATCGTCGCGGAAAAGGCCGAGACCCTGCGCGAAGGTGTCGCCACCGCCGCGGCCGCCCTCGACGCCGGCCGCGCCGCGGAAGTCCTCGCCCGCCTGATCAAAGCGTCACATGGCGGCGCCAAAGGGATTTGATTTCCAGCAAGCCTGCTATTTTGCCTTCGCTCCGCTTCGTGGCAGAGTGATTGCGGGGGCTGTCGAGGATACCCATGGCCGATATTCTGAAGCAGATCGAAGCCTATAAGCGTAAAGAGATTGCAGAAGCCAAATTGCGCATGCCGCTCTCGACGCTGGAACGCCGGATCGAAAATCACGATCCGCCGCGCGGCTTCGCCCATGCGATCGAAACGAAACTCGCCGAAGGCCGCTTCGCGCTGATCGCAGAGATCAAAAAGGCCAGCCCCTCAAAAGGTCTCATCCGCGACGATTTCGATCCGCCCGCGCTTGCGAAAGCTTACGAAAAAGGCGGCGCCGCCTGTCTTTCGGTCCTTACCGACACGCCGTCATTTCAAGGCAAGCTCGATTATCTCGAAGCGGCGCGCAAAGCCGTCCGCCTGCCCGCGCTGCGCAAGGATTTTCTCTTCGACCCTTACCAGGTTTACGAGGCGCGTGCTTATGGCGCCGATTGCATTCTGATCATCGTGGCGAGCGTCACCGACGACGAAGCCAAGAAGATCAACAAGACCGCGCACGATCTGCGGCTCGACGTGCTCGTCGAAGTGCACAATGAGGCCGAACTTCATCGCGCGCTCGAACTCGAGACGCGGCTGATCGGCATCAACAATCGCGACCTGCGGACTTTTGAAACGAAACTCGAGACGTGCGAGCGCCTCGCGTCAAAAATCCCCGCCGACCGGATCGTCGTGGCGGAAAGCGGAATCGCGACGCATGACGATTGCCTGCGCCTGCACAAATCCAGCATCGATACGTTCCTCGTAGGCGAGAGCCTGATGCGCCAGCATGATGTCGCCGCTGCGGCGCATCTCTTGTTGTGCGGCGATGAGAGCGAGCGACACGCCGCGCGCAAAGCGCACGGCTGACGCGATGGCGAAGCTCACCCATCTGGCCGAAGCCGGTCAGGCCCATATGGTCGATGTGTCCGAAAAGCCTGCGACCGACCGCAGCGCCCGCGCTGAGGGCCGTGTGGTGATGCGTAAAGAGACACTCGATCTCGCTCTCGCGGGCAATTCCGAAAAGGGCGATGTCTTCGCTGCCGCGCGGATCGCTGGCATCATGGCAGCGAAGAAAACCGCCGACCTTATCCCACTCTGCCATCCGCTGGCGTTGACGAAGGTGACGGTCGATATCGAGTCCGACGTCGCCCTGCCCGGTCTGCGCGTCGTTGCTGAAGCGAAAGTAAGCGGCCAGACCGGGGTCGAAATGGAGGCGCTGACGGCTGTGTCCGTTGCGTGCCTCACGATCTACGACATGCTGAAGGCCGCCGACCGCACGATGCTCATCGAAGGCATCGCGCTCGTCGAAAAATCCGGTGGCCGGTCAGGCCTTTTCCGGCGCGGCGCTTGAATGACATGAATGCACAGAATCTTCTTCCTGTTGCCGAAGCGCGGGTGCGTGTCCTCGCCGGCGCTGGCGCGCGCGGGACCGAACGTGTGCCGCTCGCTGAAGCGCTGGGACGTACCCTAAGCGAGCCACTCCTCGCGCGGCGCACGCAGCCGCCGTTTCGCGCGTCGGCCATGGACGGATTTGCTCTGCAGGCCGCGGATTTGGAATCGCTGCCGGCCACACTGAAATTGATCGGCGAAAGCGCCGCGGGCCATGGCTTTAGCGGGACGCTGAATCGCGGCGAAACGGTCCGTATCTTCACCGGCGCACCGGTGCCCGAAGGCGCCGATGCTGTGCTGATGCAGGAAGACGCGCTGCTCGATGGCGATATTGTCACCGCGACGCGAATTGTCGCCGAAGGCCGGCATATTCGTGAGATCGGCATAGACTTCACCGATGAGGAAGCCCTGCTGCCGGCAGGCACGCGGCTTGGCCCGATCGACATCGCGCTTGCTGCCGCGAGCGGCCACGCCGAGGTCGCTGTAGCGCGGAAACCCCGCGTGGCGATCCTGGCAACCGGCGATGAACTCGTGCAGCCCGGCGAGGCGACGAGCGCCGATCAAATTGTCGCGTCGAATTCCTTCGCTATCGCCGCCTTCGTCCAACAGGCCGGCGGCGAGCCGATCGACCTTGGCATCGCCAGCGACGATTTCGCGTCGCTCGAAGCGGCCGTCCTCGCGGCCCGCCAGGCCGAAGCCGATGTTCTCGTGACGCTCGGCGGGGCTTCAGTTGGGAAGCACGACCTCGTCCGTTCGGCTCTCACTAATGAGGGTATGGAACTGGGTTTCTGGCGCATCGCCATGCGGCCGGGCAAGCCGCTGATACACGGGCGTCTGGGCGAGATGCTGATTCTCGGCCTGCCGGGCAACCCGGCCTCGTCAATCGTCTGCGCCCTGCTCTTTCTCATGCCTTTGCTGCGGGCGTTGAGTGGCGATCCGCGCGCAGCGGACGATCCATCCGAACCCGCAATTCTCGGCGCGCCGATGCCGCCAAATGGCCCGCGCGAAGATTATCTGCGTGCCAAGCTGAGCCGTGGCGCCGACGGCCTAGCTCTCGCCACGCCTCATGATGTGCAAGATTCCTCGCTTTTAAGCGTTTTCGCGCGATCCCAGTGCCTGCTGGTGCGGCCACCTCACGCGCCGGCTGCGGCGGCTGGCGACGCATGCCGAGTCATCAAGCTGTCGCCGGTTCTGCTCTAAAACCCGTCCAGCCAGCCAGATTGACAGGTCCGAAAGCCCGCTTAAGCTCGTTACAAAAGCCGGCTCGACCGAATCTAAGCTGAAAAAAGGGGAGACTTTCATGGGCCATATCATCGGAACGATCATCGTCGGCCTTGTTGCGGGCTTTTTAGCGCGTTGGTTTTCGCCCTCGCCCTCCAATCCGAGCGGCATCATCCTGACCTGCGTCCTCGGCATCGCCGGTGCCTTCCTGGCGACATTCCTTGGGCAGGCGCTAGGCATCTATCGCGAAGACCAGAACGCCAGCTTTATCGGCGCGACCGTCGGCGCGGTCCTCCTCCTTTTCATCTGGCACATGATCGAGAAGGCTCGGGCGAGCGCCTAAATCCATCTTTATGTGGCCGCATGGGCGCGGACATTGCTTGCCGAATCTGCTGAAATGCAGGTTCGGACAGCAGGAGACGGCGCGATGCGGTTTTTGGGTTTGGTGATTGCCTCGGCGTTTACGCTGCTATCCGTTCCAACCCAAGCCGCCGGCCTTCTCGATCGATCTGCCAATCGCCTGCCCGATATTGTCGAGCAGGACAATGGCGGCAATCTGCTGAAACGCATCGAATTCGTCGAGCACCACCGCAACGATGACGTCTATCGCCTGCCGGTCGAGTGTTTCTCGTCTTGCACGCTGCTGCTCGGTATTTCAGGCGCCTGCGTCACCCAGGGCTCGGTGCTTTATTTCCACGGCGCGACGATCGACGGGAAACTCGCGCCGGCCTATCTCAACGATTACGCAGCAAGCTATTATCCGCCCAACGTGAAACGCTGGGTCGCCGCACATCACGCGCTGCAAAAGGTCAGCTTCACGCGAATGACATGGCAGCAAGCCGCCGCCATCGGCGTGAAGGTCTGTCCTTAGCCCTTTAGGCGCGCCCGCGGGCCTTTTGCCGATGCTCGGTGGCGATCCGGCGCACTGTGCCTGTCGTCGAACGATAGATCAAAGTTTCGGTGCGGATCGCATCCTCGTCAAATTTGACGCCCGATACGAGCGCGCCATCGGTGACGCCGGTTAACGACACGATCACATCCCCGGCGGCCAGTTCGGTGAGATCGTATTTCCGCTTCGGATCTTTGACGCCCATCTTGGCCGCGCGCGCAATTTTTTCCTCGGTATCAAGGATAAGACGGCCCTGCATCTGGCCACCGACACAGCGCAAGGCGCCCGCAGCCAGCACGCCTTCCGGCGCACCGCCGATGCCGAGATAAAGGTCGATACCGGTCTCTTTCGGACGCGTCGTGAAGATGACGCCGGCGACATCGCCATCCGGGATGAGCCGAACCGGGCAGCCGATTTCGCGGCAGGCTTCGAGGATCGGTTTGTGCCGCGGCCGATCGAGCAACAGGACGGAAATCTCCTGAGGCGCGACGCCCTTCGCCTTGGCGAGCGCGGCAACATTTTCCTCGACGCTCTGATCGAGATCGACCACGCCCTGCGGATAGCCGGGGCCGACCGCGATTTTTTCCATGTAAACATCGGGCGCATGGAGAAGCGCGCCACCGGTCGCCATTGCCATCACAGCAATCGAGCCCGGCATATCGTGCGCGCAGAGCGTCGTGCCTTCGAGCGGATCGACCGCAATATCGACCGCTGATCCGCCGGTTCCGAGCTTCTCGCCGATGAAGAGCATCGGCGCCTCGTCGCGTTCGCCTTCGCCGATCACCACGGTGCCGTCGATCGGCAGCCGATGCAATTCGCGCCGCATCGCATCGACGGCGGCCTGATCTGCGGTTTTCTCATCGCCGCGGCCGCGCAGCCGCGCAGAGGCAATAGCGGCGCGCTCAGTGACGCGGACGAGTTCGAGGGTCAGGATGCGATCGACGATGTCCTGGCCCTTGACGATAAGATCAGTCACGGAAACTCCTATTCGCGCTCAATTCGGATGACCTGCGGCGGCTCGGCAATGAAGCCGTCGGCAAGGACGTCCTTCAACGCTTCGCCAATCAGCTTCTCCGACGTCGCGTGGGTGATGAGGATCACGGGCACGGCCGACGCGCCCTTCTGCTCACCCGGACGGCGACGCTGGACGATGCTCTCCAGCGAAATGGTACGTTCGGCCATGCGGGTCGCGATCGCCGCCGCGGCGCCAGGCCGGTCATAGACCGAAAGCCGGATGTAATAACCGCCTTCGTGCGTCTGCAACGCGGCGCGGCGCGGCGGCGTCAGCGACGCCATCGCCAGGCCGAAGGGCGGCAAGCGCAGCCCGCGAGCAATATCGGCGATATCGGCAACGACCGAGGATGCTGTCGCCATGCCGCCAGCCCCAGGTCCGACCAGTGTCAATTCCTGCACGGCGTCGGCATCGATCGTCACTGCATTGGTAACGCCCATCACCTGCGCTATGGCGGACGAGCGCGGCACCATGGTCGGATGCACGCGCTGCTCGATCCCCGCCGGCGTGCGGGCGGCGACGCCGAGCAATTTGATCCGGTAGCCAAGCTCGGCGGCGGCCGAAATATCGGCAAGCGTTATCTGCTCGATGCCTTCCACCGCGATGGCATCGGGCGCGATCTCCGTGCCGAAGGCGAGGGCCGTCAGGATCGCGAGCTTATGCGCCGTGTCATAGCCGCCGATGTCGAAGGAAGGATCGGCTTCGGCATAGCCAAGCTTCTGCGCTTCGGCGAGACATTGCGCGAAGGAAAGCTGCTCCGTCTCCATGCGCGAGAGGATGTAATTGCAGGTGCCGTTGAGGATGCCATAGACGCGCGACACCGAATTGCCGGCGAGGCTGTCGCGCAGCGTCTTGATGATCGGGATGCCGCCGGCAACAGAGGCCTCGAATCCAAGCGCTACGCCCTTCGAACTCGGCGAGTTTGCCGAGATGAAGTCCATGCTTTGCCAGCAGGGCTTTGTTGGCGGTAACGACGGCTTTGCCGCCTTGCAAGGCGGTCTCGACCGCGGCCCGCGCCACGCCGTCGGCGCCGCCGATCAATTCGACGAAAACGTCGATCTCCGGAGATGACGCCAAAGCGACCGGATCGCTGAACCATTCGAAACGCGCGAGATCGAGATCGCGGACCTTCCCACGATCCCGAGCGGAGACAGCCGTCACCGCGATCCGGCGTCCGGTCCGCTCTGCCAAAGCGTTAGCCTGACGGTCGAGCAGCTTTAAGAGGGCAGCGCCCACGGTGCCGAGACCGGCAACGCCGAGACGCAAGGGAGAAGACATCGCAAAAATCTCTGCTGAATCGCCGGCTTGAGCGCCGGCCTGTCACGCTGGCGGGTTGTGCCCCATTTCGTCGGGGCGATCAACAAAAGGCCGGCGCTAGACCGGATGGCCGCCCGCCACGAGCCAGGCGGGATCGAACCAGCGATCGGCCTCGCCGTCATAGGGCAAGCGATTGATATCCCAATGGCGGATGAAGGGCGCATAGGCGGCATAGACCACCGGGCCGCCGCCGATGAACACTGACCGGCCGCGAAACCGCGCGAGCACCTCCTCCGGCTTGTCGGAGGCATGGATTTCGACGATGTCGCGATCCTTGAAAGCCCACTCCGGCACTGAAATGAAGGTGCGGTGGCCCATGATCAACACATGACCACGCGTCAGATCGAAGAAGCGCTCGACATCGGCAACGAATTCGCGGTTGCGATTGCCTTCCCACGGCAGCCGACCATGAAGGCCGAACTGGCCGCGAAGGCCGATGGCGATGACGGCACGCACGTCAGTGGTTTGCATCAGAACCTCCCGTGGCGCTTTTAACGTCTCGGGACGGCACGTAAAGGCTGCCTCGCAATACAAGTGGTTGGCGCGGCGGTTCGCCGCCGCGCCGCGCTCCTGTTTATTTACAAACGGCCGCTGCCGCCTCGGCGACGGATTGATCCTGTACGCCGCTGCCGCCGCTGACGCCGACCGCACCGACGATCTTGCCATCGACAACCAACGGCACGCCGCCGGCAAAGATCATGACCCGGCCGTGGTTTGATTCTTGGATGCCATAGAACTGATCGCCGGGCTGACTGTTCTGGCCGAGTTCCTTGGTCGAAAGGTCGAAAGCCTTTGCGGTGAAGGCCTTGTTGATGGCGATATCGATGCTGCCGAGCCACGCACCGTCCATCCGGGTGAAAGCCTTCAGATTTGTGCCGGCATCGACGACGGCAATGTTCATCGGCTGACCGATTTCTTTTGCCTTGGCTTCGCCAGCGGCGATGACACGATGGGCCTTTTCGCTCGTAATCATGCACATTTCTCCTGAGGAGGTATTCGACGGATGTCTTTTAGACGATCACGGCCTCAAAGCCATCCCCACGAGATGACGCGCCGATGAGCCGGTGCTCGGCGATTATTGAGCAATATTCAACAAGCCATGCTCGAATTCGCGATTGTTCGATCACAGGCCGCCGAACTATTCTCCGCCCGTTCCCAAAAGCCGGCCGGCTGGACCTTCGCGTTTCATCCGCTAGGATCGGCGCGCCGGCATTCTCAAAAATCGAGAGCTGACCATGACAGAAGTCCGCGGCTACGCCGCTCGCGACGCAAGCTCGCCGTTGGCCCCTTCACCTTCGAGCGCCGGACGCCCGGCCCGCACGATTTCGAAATCGAAATTCTTTATTGTGGCATCTGCCATTCCGATCTGCACCAGGCGCGCAACGACTGGCGCAATTCGCTCTACCCGATGGTGCCGGGCCACGAGATCGTCGGCCGGGTCACCAAGGTCGGCGAGCACGTCAAGAAGCTGAAGGCCGGCGATCTCGGTGCTGTCGGCTGCATGGTCAATTCATGCCGTCAATGTTCGGCCTGCAAGGATGACCTTGAACAATATTGCGAGCACGGCGCGACCTGGACCTACAATGCCAAGGAACGCAACAGCGA
Organism: uncultured Pseudomonadota bacterium; assembly: GCA_963782195.1. Lineage (GTDB taxonomy): Bacteria > Pseudomonadota > Alphaproteobacteria > Rhizobiales > Beijerinckiaceae > Methylovirgula. Next base: position 530,100 of record CAWAIN010000002.1, read on the forward strand.
GGCGCTCACCTTCGGCGGCTATTCGGAAAAGATCGTCGTCGAGGAGCGTTTCGTCGCCAAAGTGCCGGAGAACCTCGATCTCAAGGCTGTCGCACCCCTGCTCTGCGCCGGCATCACCACCTGGTCGCCGCTGAAGCACTGGAATGTCGGCCCCGGCCAGAAGGTCGGCGTCATTGGTCTCGGCGGCCTCGGCCACATGGGCATCAAATTCGCCAAGGCGCTCGGCGCGCGTGTCGTGATGATCACCACCTCGCCCGGCAAGGCGCAGGATGCCAAGAAGCTCGGCGCGGACGAAGTTTTGATCTCGACCGACGCCGCTGCCATGCAGGTGCACACAGGTAGCTTCGACTTCCTCCTCAACACCGTGCCGGTGCCGCACGATCTCAACCCCTATATCGCGCTGCTGAAACGCGACCGCACGATGGTGCTCGTCGGCGTGCTGACTGAACTCGAACCGCCGGTGAGCGGCGGCGCCCTCATCATGGGACGCAAGAGCGTCGCTGGTTCGGCCATCGGCGGCATGAAGGAGACGCAGGAGATGCTCGACTTCTGCGGCGAGCATAATGTCGTCAGCGACATCGAGGTCATCGACATCCAGACGGTCAACGAGGCCTACGAGCGGCTGTTGAAGAATGACGTGAAATACCGCTTCGTCATCGACATGGACTCGTTGCGCAAGCAAGCGGCGTAATAAGCGTCAGCCAAGCCGGACAGGTTTGGCGCAATCTGTCCGGTTTTTGTCCTGGCACGCGGCGGGAGGCAGCCGTAGTCTCGCGGTGTCAGGGCAAACCGGGCAGACACTTATGAGCCGCAAGACAATCCTCATCATCGCTCCGCCACGCGTGACGCTGCAAGACGTCACGGGGCCGTGGGAAGTGTTTTGCCGCGCCGAGGCGCAGAGGCCCGGCACCTACGATGTCGCCGTAGTTTCGGCGTCGGCGCAAAAGAAGGTCGATACAAAGTTCGGCCTTGGCATCGTCTGCGAGCATTCCGTTTACGATTTCCCCGGCGACATCGACACTGTGTTGGTCGCCGGCAGCGAAGAAGGCCTATCCGGCGAGGCCGACCCCGCCTTTCTGGATTGGCTGCGCGATGCGACGACGCGCACACGGCGCATGGGATCGATCTGCACCGGCTCTTTCTATCTCGCTCACGCGGGTCTTCTCGCCGGACGCCACGCGACGAGCCATTGGCGCTATCTGGATAGGCTCGCGGATTCATTTCCCGATGTTTCGGTCGAGCGCGATCCTATTTTCGTGCGCGACGGCGACATCTACACGTCCGCCGGCATCACGGCGGGAATCGATCTGGCGTTAGCCCTCGTTGAGGCGGATTGCGGCCATGCAGTCTCGCAAGCCGTCGCACGCGATCTTGTCGTCTTCCTGCAACGTCAAGGCGATCAACCGCAGTTGAGCACGGCGCTTGCGCTTCGCATGGCCGATCGCGATCCGATCCGGTCCTTGCAACAATGGATGCCGGATAATCTCCAGTCCGTCGCGCGCGTCGAGGACATGGCGGCTTATGCCCATATGAGCCCGCGTAATTTCACGCGTCTGTTCAAGCAGCAGACCGGGATGACCCCCGGCGAGTATCTTCGACAAATGCGCATCGAAGCCGCGCGGCGCCGCATCCAGGAATTGCCGGGTAATCAGGAAGCCGTGGCAGCGTCCGTTGGGTTCGGCAGCAGCAGAACCTTGCAGAGATCGCTCAAGCCCGCCATCCGTGCGGCGCCGCGCGACAACTGACCACTGAAGTAAACCTTGTTCCTCTTTCCAATGGGTGTCTCATGACAAACCATAACGATGAACTGCGCCTCGATCGCCGCACTTTCACAAAGCTCTCCGCGCTCACCCTTTCCGCAGCCGCCGCGGGTATACCCTCCGCGACGCTCGCGCACAGTGTGACGGCGTCGGAGCCCAAGGCCTTCACCGCTTTTCGCGGCAAACCGCTGAACATCGGTGTCTTGATCTTTCCCAACATGGATCAGATCGACTTCACCGGACCCTTTGAGGTGTTCTCGCGTCTGCCCGATGCGAAGGTGCACGTCATCGGCACGCAGCCAGGGAGCTTTCGCGATCGCGGCGGAATGATTCTGACACCCGACATCACTCTTGACGGTGTCCCGCCGCTCGATCTTCTTCAGGTGCCTGGCGGACCGGGCCAGCAGACCTTGATGCATGACGAACCCGTCCTGACGCTCATTCGCGACCACGTTGCCGCCGGCAAGCCATTGTTTTCCGTTTGTACGGGCGCGCTTATTTGCGGTGCAGCCGGCGTCTTGAAGGGACGGCGCGTGACGACACACTGGTCGGCCTTCGATCTTCTCCCCTATTTCGGCGCGGTGCCGGTTCGCGAACGCGTCGTCATCGACGGCAACATTGTCAGCGCCGCTGGCGTCACAGCCGGGATCGATGGCGCGCTGACCGTTGCTGCTCTGCTGCGGGGCGATAACGAGGCGCAGCGCATCCAGCTCGATATCCAATATGCGCCCGACCCGCCGTTCAATGCCGGCACGCCGCAAACCGCCCCGCGCGACGTCCTGGCGGCTGTAACGTCCGCTTACCACCCGCTCACTGCAGCGCGCCTTGCGACGGCGCGGGAAATTTCAAAGCAGCTCGGTCTTGCTCAGCCGCTCTAAGCGCTGCGCGAACTTACCAAAGTTAGGAGACGCACAATGCAGGTGACCTTCACCAGGAAGGAGCCGCCGCGCTGGCTCCTCGATATGTGGAAAGAAATCGACGAAAAGACCTTCGGAAAGGGCTTCGACTGTTTTGCGGAAGATACCGTATGCAATCTCGGTGTGGCGGACTGGCACGGACGCGAAGCCATCCGCACCAATCTCAAGGCCTTCATCGACACAGGTTTCACCGCCCGGCATCATGTCACCGAATATTGGGACGGCGGCTTCCTGAAGGTGTTTCGCGGTGTGGTTGACATGACGCCGGACTATGGCGGGGACATCGTTCATCCGACGATGACGCATTTTTTCTACATGGATGAAAAGGACGATACCAAGGTGCGCCGCTGGATTGGCGCCGTCGGTCCAACCTCGTTTGGTTAGGCTACGGGCAAGCCGGATGACTTTGGCTTGCCATCTTCGCTGCATCGCGTCAAAACCCGCCGATGCTTCATATTAGTGAATTGACCTACCGGCTCGGCCCCCGCGTCCTCTTCGACAAGGCGACAGCCGCTCTCCCCGAACGGGCGCGGATCGGCTTCGTCGGCCGCAACGGCACTGGCAAGACCACGCTGTTCAATATGATCGCCGGCGATCTGACGCCCAATTCTGGCGCGATCTCGGTGCCGAAGCAGATGCGGCTCGGCCGCGTCGAGCAGGAAGCGCCCGGCGGCCCGACGACCCTCCTCGACTTCGTCCTCTCCGCCGATGTTGAGCGCGCCGCTTTGTTTGTCGAGGCCGAAACGGCGACCGATCCGCATCGCATCGCTGAAATCCAGACCCGCCTTGTCGACATCGACGCCCATGCCGCGCCGTCGCGCGCGGCGCATATTCTTGCCGGTTTGGGCTTCGATCACGAGGCGCAGGGCCGCCCACTCTCGGAATTTTCCGGCGGCTGGCGGATGCGCGTGGCGCTGGCGGCGGTGCTCTTTTCGTCGCCGGACCTGCTGCTCCTCGACGAGCCGACCAATTATCTCGATCTCGAAGGCACGCTCTGGCTCATCGACTATCTGGCGCGCTATCCGGCGACGATCCTCGTCATCAGCCACGATCGCGACCTCCTTGATGCCGTCGCCGACCATATCCTCCATCTCGATCAGTCTAAGCTTACCCTCTGGCGCGGCAATTATGCCGGCTTCGAGCGCCAGCGGCGCGAGCAGCAGGCGGTCCTCTCGAAGCAGAAGAAGAAACAGGACGCGCAGCGCGCGCATCTGCAAGCCTTTCGTCGATCGCTTCCGCGCGCAGGCCACCAAGGCCAAACAGGCGCAAGCGCGCATCAAGATGCTGGCCAAGATGGAGCCCGTCGCCGCGATCGTCGATGGCGAGGTTCTGCCCTTTCGTCCTGCCTTCGCCGCAGAAGCCGCTGCGTCCGCCGATCCTGCGCATGGAAAATGCCGTCGCGGGCTATGGCGAGACGCCGGTGCTACAAAAACTGTCGCTCACCATCGCCGAGGACGATCGCATCGGCCTGCTCGGCTCAAACGGCAACGGTAAATCGACCTTCGCCAAGCTCGTCGCCGGGCGCCTTGCACCGATGGATGGCCTCGTTGAGCGCAGCGCGAAGCTCGATGTCGGCTTTTTTGCCCAGCATCAGGTTGATGACCTCGACGAAGCGGCGACGCCCTATCAATGCGTCGCTGAATTGATGCGTGGCGAGCCCGAGGCAAAAATCCGCGGCCGCTGCGCGCAGCTTGGCTTTCCCAATGTTAAGGCCGACACCAAGATCGCGCTGCTGTCCGGCGGCGAAAAAGCGCGCCTGCTGATGGGCCTCGCGAGCTTCAACGGCCCGCATCTGCTGATCCTCGACGAGCCGACGAACCATCTCGACATCGACAGCCGCGCCGCCCTGATTGACGCGATCAACGAATATCGCGGCGCGGTCATTCTCGTCTCGCACGATCGCTATCTGCTCGACGCCTGCGCCGATCGGCTCTGGGTCGTCGGTGACGGCCGCGTCGCCTCTTTTGACGGCACGATGGACGATTACAAGCGCCTCGTGCTGTCGGCGCGCAGCGACACGCCTGCACGGACTAAGGCAAAGCCAGACGAAAGCCCTGAGACGCCGGCCCCGCCGCGCCCGGCCAAAGCTCCGCCACTCAAAAAGCGCGTTTTGGCGGCCGAAGAGAAAATCGCCAAGTTTCAAGATCTTCTCGCCCGCGTCGACCAGGCTCTGGCGACGCCTGAGGCTTTCTCGGCATCGCCCGGTCAGGCGGCGCAACTGGCGCGCCAGCGTGGCGACCTCGCCAAGGCACTGGCGGCAGCGGAAGATGAGTGGCTGCAACTATCGGCGGAGGTCGAACTCGCCTCCCGCTGATTTAAGATGAATGCCGTAGTTTGAATTTCCGCTCGTGGGTGGGAGATGGACCTCAAGGCCACGACGACGGGACGTTGCGCCTATCTCGCCGTTCCGGGCGAAGTTAGCCGTCTCGCTATTCAAGATACGGCGTCAGCACATCTTCGATCCATTTCATGAATGCGCGGACCCGGCGCGACAGATTGCTCCGATGCGCTACGACGAGGGAAACGGGGAGCGCCCGGCGGCGAAAATCGGGTAGGATCTCCACAAGCGCTCCGCTCTCCAAGTATCGGCCAACCCTAGGAGTGGCGCCTGAATCAGGCCAAGGCCGGCGAGGGCAGCGGCTTCGTAGGTCTGCGCGCTGTTGACGTGGAGCGCACCTGGCAGTTGAAGCGTCGCGTAGCTGTTGCCGTCCGGATATTCCCATCCAAAGGGTCTTGCGCCCAGCATTGTCGAAAAATGAATTGTCCGGTGTTCCTGACGCTGGAGATCTTCTAGCGATCGGGGGACGCCATGGCGCGAGAGATAGCCGGGACTGGCCGCGTTGACCATCCGCAACAGGCCCAGCGGGCGGGCGATCAGCGTCTCGTCTTTTATCGGGTCCAAGCCGCAATACACAGTCGAACCCCTCTTGAACCAGATCGACTTGGCGATCCGTACTGGATATTTCCAGCTCCAATTCGGGATAAGACGCCATGAAGGCGGGTAGGGCCGGCACGATCGTGGTGCGCGCCAGCTCGCTCGGCAGATCAACCCGTAAGCGCCCGCGAAGGGCCACGCGATCGCCTGCGAACATCGCGTGTAGGTCATCGACTTCAGCAAGCAGATCGCGCGCACGTGCATGAAATACCCGTCCGTCTTCCGTCAGCTGCACGCTGCGCGTCGTGCGGTGCAGAAGCCTGACACCGACATCATCTTCCAGCTTCCGGACCGCCGTTGAGGCCCTTCCTTTCTGGATGCCCAGGCTATCGGCCGCGCGGGTGAAGCTCCCCATTTCCGCTACCGCGATGAAAATGCGGATGGGTTCGAGATTCTGCATTTTCGCGCCCCGGTATTGTTCATCATAGAGAGAACAGTGAGTTCATTTCCTCGGTGTTTATCATACCTGAGAGACACAGTAATCTCCGAAATAGGGATCCCACACCCCGGAGAATGACCAATGTCCGAAACTATGACCCTGCATCGAGTGACTGAAACGACGACCGTGCATCGCGCCCTTTGGGCCGGGCGAATCATGAGCGCGTTTGTCGTTATCGCCCTGGCGGTAGACGGCACTATTCAGCTTTTCGCGCCGGCACAAATCGCGAGCATGTTGCGGGAAACCGGGTTCGCGATGGGCCTGACCCATGTCGTGGGTCCGATCATACTTGCCTGCGCCATCCTGTACGCCATCCCGGCCACCGCCGTTCTCGGCGCGATTCTCGTGACGGGCTTTTTGGGAGGTGCCATCTGCGCCCATGTCCGCATTGGTGAGTTGGGGTCGCCGCCGGAAATCGTTTCCCTGCTTCTGGGCGCGATGACATGGGGCGGCCTCTACGCACGCGATCCCCGTATCCGCGCCATTCTGCCGCTCGTCCGTTGAACCACCAAGGACAGTGCTCTGTCCCTCGATATCAGGAGAAAACGCATGTTTTTAGTCATGGGAATCACGGGAAAAGTTGGCGGCGCAACAGCGAAACATCTGTTGGCGCACGGCAAGGAAGTCCGCGCGCTCGTCCGCGATCGCGAGAAGGCTTCAAGCTGGGCGAAGCAGGGCGTGGAACTGGTTGACGGTGATTGGAATGATGCGGCGGCCATCGAGCGGGCGCTCAAAGGCGTCGAAGGCGCGTTCGTCATGTTGCCGGCTGTTTGGGCCCCATCGCCCGACTACAAAGAAGCAAAGGGCGTGATTGCAAACTATGTCGAGGCGCTCACCAAGGCAGCGCCGCCGCGAGTGGTCGCGCTTTCGTCGATGGGTGCGAACAGAACCAGCGGGCTCGGGATGATCACGGCCTTGTCGCTTCTGGAGCAAGGGTTTCGCGGCTTGACATCACCAATCGCATTTGTGCGCGCAGGCGGATTTTTCGAAAACTTCCTCTACGGCTTGCAGGCTGCCCAGGGCGGAACGCTACCGGTCACCTACAATCCGGCAAACCGGAAATCGACCATGGTCGCGACGAAGGACATCGGCGCGGAGGTCGCAAGTCTTTTGAGCGGGCCAGCCTGGTCAGGGCGTCGCGTCGTCGAGCTTGGTTCGATGGTCAGCGCGGATGAAGTCGCGGAGCAATTGGGTGAAGTCCTGAAGCTCGATGTGAAAGCCTTTGCAGTCCCGCGTGCAGGGTGGGCGGAAGCGTTCGAACAGTTCGGTATCCCGAAGGGCCACACCGGACCTGCCGAGGAAATGTTCGAGGCCGTGAACGCGGGGTGGATGGACCTCGGAGCCGAGGATACGGAGCACGTCGCGGGGACGACATCCGCACGCGATGTATTCAAGGCTGCACAGGACGTCGCCGAGGTGTAAATCCGGGACGGCCCTTCTGCCTTCGAAAGCTTCATTCCGCCAGGCGGCTCTTAAAAATGTCCGCAGCGTCTTTTCAGTCCATCCTATAGTCGCCTGCCCTGGCGACACGGTGAAATGCGGAATGTCACACCAGACCACGTGCCATCCATATTGCGCAGGAATTGATCCGTCCATACCCGCGGAGGCGGACGCCGATGCGGTGATGGTTCAATTCCCTTCATCTTCGGCTCGAACTTGCGGCATCACCTTGGGCGCGGCCGAAAACCCATGCTAGGCTGGCATTTCTCGATTCCGATCATAAATTTAGTAGACAATGAATGACGCGTTTCCTATCGGGTAACGCATGATCTTCGGCGAATTCCGAACATGTTGACGAAAAAAGGGAAATACGGCCTCAAGGCGATGGTGCATCTTGCCGGCTATCGGCCGGGGGAGCCATCTCTCGTGACCGATATTGCGACGACCAACGACATTCCGAAGAAGTTTCTCGATACGATCCTCGGCGAGTTGCGCAATGCCGGCTTCGTCAATTCGAAGAAGGGCAAAGGCGGCGGTTACACGCTCGCCCGCTCGGCGCAGGATATCCGCGTCGGCCATATCATCCGCGTCCTCGACGGGCCGCTGGCGCCGATCCAATGCGCCAGCAAAACCGCCTACCGGCGCTGTGACGACTGCACCGACGAGACGACTTGCGGCGTCCGGCTGCTCATGCTTCAGGCGCGCGAGGCGATCACACAGGTTCTGGACAATCGGACGCTGGCCGATATGCGCGCGCTGGCCTTGAGCGGCGAGCAGGAATTCACCTATACGATCTGACGTCTGGACGCGGCTGCTGCACTGGCCGAAGATGATCGGCTGACACGCCCGCTGCGGTCGGCCGCATCTAATTTAGCCATAATAAGCTTATAAAACAAATAAAAGGGCGGTTTTCTTAAGATGTCGGTTGAACCAAAGGTTTTGCTCCGGTCGCTGTTTGACGCTGCCGTCTCCGCCGCCGATCCGGCGCGTGTCCTCGCCCAATATCTGCCGCCACCACCAAAAGGCCGGACGATCGTCATCGGCGCCGGTAAGGGCGCGGCCTCCATGGCGCGGGCTGTCGAGGCGGCCTGGACAGGCAAATTGTCGGGCGTTGTCGTCACCCGCTATGGCCATCATCTGCCGACCCGCGACATCGAAGTTTTGGAAGCGAGCCATCCGGTGCCGGACGCCGCCGGGCTCGCCGGCTCGAAGCGACTGCTCGCCGCCGGTCGAGGGACTGAGCGAGGACGATCTTGTCATTTGCCTCATCTCCGGCGGCGCCTCGGCGCTCCTGCCCTTGCCGCTCGAAGGCCTCGAACTCAGCGATGAGCAGACGCTGAACAAAGCGCTGCTCAAATGCGGCGCGACGATCAGCGAGATGAATTGCGTGCGCCGGCATCTCTCCGCCATCAAGGGCGGACGCCTCGCCATCGCCTGCCATCCGGCGAAGCTCGTGACGCTGTTGATCTCGGATGTGCCCGGCGACGAACCCGTCGATATCGGCTCAGGCCCGACCATCGCCGACCCGACAACCTGTCAGGATGCGCTGGCGATCCTCACCCGCTACGGCATCGAGATGAACGACAAGGTGCGAGATGTTCTCGTCAGCGGACGCGGCGAGAGCATCAAGCCCGGCGACCCGCGTTTAAAAAACAGCGAAGTGCATATGATCGCCACGCCGCAAATGGCGTTCGAAGCCGCGGCGGACGTCGGCCGCAAGCATGGCTATACGGTTCACATCCTCAGCGACGATATCGAAGGCGAGGCGCGCGACGTTGGCAAGGTGATGGCGGCTATCGCGCGGCAGATCGCGCGGCATAACCAGCCCTTCACTGTCCCTTGCCTCATCCTGTCCGGCGGCGAAACCACGGTGACGGTGCGCGGCAATGGGCGCGGCGGCCGCAATGTCGAATTTCTGCTGTCGCTTGGCGTCGCGCTCGCGGGCCATCCCGGCATTCATGCCCTGGCGGGCGATACCGACGGCGTTGACGGGCTGGAAGATATTGCTGGCGCCTATCTCGGCCCAGATACGCTCGCCCGCGCATGGAAGCTTGGAATCAAGCCGCCGGATGCACTGGCGAACAATGACGGGCACGGCTTCTTCGAAGCCCTGGGCGACAGTGTCGTTACGGGTCCGACGCTGACGAACGTCAACGACTTCCGCGCAATTCTCATCACACCGGAAGCGGCCGAAGCCTGAGGCTCAACCGGCCACGTGCGGGTGGCGTAACCAGCTTTGATCGTCGACACCGAAAACTCGCAAGCCCTCGGTGAAAGCCTCGGACGGATTCGCAACTTCGAGCAAATGCCCATCGGCGCGCCATGTCGCGACCGCCGACAGCAACACCTGGAGCGATTGCGCCCCGAGCCGCTCGACCTGCCCCGCATCGATGACGATATCGCTGCCGCGATGAGCCAAAAGGTTTTCGGCCAACAGCGAGACGGCCTTGATATCCAGAACTGGATCTAAGGGAAGGCTCGCTGCCTGGTCATGATCATCAGCCCATTCCGCCACGGCATTGCTCCATTCTTACGCATATTTGGCGTGAACTTGGCGGGTGGAAGTTACCACCAGCTTCCATTTGCCGTAGCCTCCGGCACATGTGTTGCGCTTTTCTACAGACAGCCTTTCCAAAACGTGACCTTGCGGAGCGTTTGCATCGATGACCAGGATTCTCGTCACGGGCTTTGGGCCGTTTCCCGGCGTCACGGACAATCCTTCCGACGATCTGATGCGGGCTTTGGGAGCGCGAGTTAAGCATTTCAAACAGCTCGGCATCCTGCTGGAGGCGCGCACTCTGCCGGTGGTCTATGAAGGCCTCGCCGGCCGTCTGAGCGCGCTCGTCCAGGAAACAGCACCGGATGCGATCCTGCATTTCGGCGTCGCCACGCGGCGAAAGATGATCTCGGTCGAAACGCGGGCGCATAATCGACGCTACCCCCGGGCCGTGGATGCGCGGGGCGCCCAGCCGGGTTCGGCTATCCTTTATGTCGATGGTCCGGCAACGATTGGCGTGCAGATTCCAGCCTCGAAGATTGCCGCCAGAATCCGCAGCGCCGGCATCGCCGCCAAAACATCGCGCGAAGCTGGACGCTATCTCTGCAATGCGACGCTTTATGAAACCCTGCGCGCGCAGCCTCATCTGCCTGCAGGTTTCATCCATATCCCGCTGCCGGGCCGTCGCGGCGCGCCGGATTTCCACGATATTGTCGAAGCCGCCGACATCGCCATCGTCGCGCTCGCAGCTCATGTCCACAAGGCGCAGTCATCGCCGCGTCGCGACGCGGCACATAGAATTTGCAATGCCGATCCGGCTCATGGATAAGGGACGCATGAAGGCCGCTTGTCGCCGGAGGGAGAACCCTCGCCGGCGCTCCCATTTCCCCGCGCAATTCTGCGAAGGATATCTTAGCGCGGGCCTTTCGCCGGCGGCCGAATGAATCCTGCCCTTTCGAATTTCTTCGTTCCGATCCTCGAAATCATTTGGATCGACCTGCTTTTGTCTGGCGACAACGCCGTCGTCATCGCGCTCGCCTGCGCCGGTCTGCCGAAAGAGCAGCGCCTCAGAGGCATAATCCTCGGCACGGTGGTGGCCATCGGCCTTAGGGTGATCTTTACGCTCGTCTTTGCGAACCTGCTCAATCTGGCGTTCATAAAACTGTTCGGCGGTCTGCTGCTCCTTTGGGTCGCCGTCAAGCTTGCGCGCGACGAGCGCGGCAAAAAGTCGATCACCGAGCAGACGTCCATCTTTGCCGCGGTGCGAGTCATCGCTATCGCAGATACTGTGATGTCGCTCGACAATGTCATCGCTATCGCTGCCGCATCGAAAGGCTCGCCGCTCCTCATTCTCTTTGGGCTCGGCCTGTCGATCCCGCTCATTATTTTCGGGTCGAGCCTGGTCCTGGGACTGATCAGCCGTTTCCCGATGCTCATTTGGCTGGGTGCGGCGATGCTCGGCTTCATCGCCGGCCAGATGATCGCGCACGAGTTCACCGCCGGCATGTGGCCATTGCCGCATTTGGCTGCTGCGCAATGGCCCTATTTTACGTCGGTCTGCGGCGCCCTGGGGGCCGCGCTTGTCGTACTGATCGCGCTCGCGCTGCCACGTAAAGAAAAAGAAAAGGAGACGATCTAGGCAAGCGCATTCGCCAATTCAGCGCGTAACAGCGGCAAGACTTTTTTTTCGAACCACGGGTTGCGCGTGATCCAGGCGTTGTTGCGCCAGGAGGGATGCGGCAGGGCGATGATCCGCGGCGTCAAGCGCGCATGACTCTCCCAGTCGCCGACGATATCGGCGAGCAATGCACCTTTCGGCACCGCATACCCTGCCCGCGCCAGATGATAGTCCTGCGCGTAGCGGCCGATCGCGACGACGCAGGTAACCTGCGGCATGAGCGCGAAAAGCCCGTCGTGCCAAAGTTCGCGGCATTCGCGGCGCGGCGGCAGATCCGCCTTCGCGGCATTAAGTCCGGGAAAACAAAACCCCATCGGCACGATGGCAATACGAGACTCGTCGTAGAAAGTTTCACGCGAGACATTCATCCAGGTGCGCAGACGATCGCCGGACGGATCGTTGTAAGGAATGCCCGTGTTGTTGACGCGCGTGCCGGGCGCTTGCCCGGCGAGCACCAACCGCGCGCTTGTCGAGACACGTACTACCGGGCGCGGCTCCTGCGGCAAGCGCAACGGTTCTGGCAAATCGCGGCAATAGCGGCAGGCGCGAATACGAGCCGCGCAGCCATCAAGGTCAGAGGTTGAGACTGAGTTCGTCTTTGGCGACGATAAGTCCGGCGGCCTGCATTTCAGGGATTTTGGCAATGGCGGACGGGCCCATATGCGTGACGGCGATGCGTTTCGCCGTGAACCCCTTGAGCTTGCCTTTGAGCTCCTGCCAATGCAAATGATTCGGCACGGGCTCGTCGCCGGACGAACATTCGACGATGAAGAGATCAGCGTCAGCGGCAATGGTGTTCAAAACATCCGTCCAGGCCGTGTCGCCTGAATAGGCAAAGACGTGCTTGCCATCCGAAAGCCGGATGCCCGTCGGACGACTTCCCGGCGAATGGATGACGCCGAAAGTCTCGAGTCCAAGCCCCGCCACGGTTGCTGTTGCGCCGCCGGCGATCTCTTGCACGCGCCAGTCGAAATCCCACGCGATCGCCGCGCTGCCGGGGAAAAGCAGATCGAAGACTTCCTGAAGCCGCTCCTTGAGGCCAAATGGACCAACGAGCAAAAGCGGCTTGCGGCGCCCTGCAACGAATTGGGCATGCAACAGAAGCGCCGGGATGCCGCCGAAATGGTCGCCGTGCAGATGGCTTACAACGATCGCGTCGATGTCGTTGCTGTCGAAGCCGAGCTTCTGCCAAGCGATCATCGAACCGGAGCCAAAATCGACCAACACAGTGGTTGCCGCGGCGTCAATACGGATGCAGGTGTGCGCCCGCCCGCCCGAGCCGAACGCATCCCCCGAACCGACGATCGTGACCTTCATGTCGTCGAGCGGAGCGAAATCGCGGGGTTGCTCATCATCGCCGGAATCAACATGGAAATTTGCAACAAGCTTCGAAAAAAACGACATCGCTTCGCCCAGGAAGTTGAGACATTAATTCGCGAACGCGCTCACGCTTTTTCGCGCCCCTCCGGCACGGGTAACTCGGCTGAAGCATATATTTAACCAATATTTGAAATGCACGATGTGCGGGATGACACAGCAGACATTAAGGATCGGAAGGCGGCCGATTGACTCGATCTTAACGAATTCATGAGGCGACCGTTAATCTTTCCTCACCATAGTCTAACGAAAACTTGCGCGCGGTTCTACAAATCGACGGATTTTGCCAAGGATGACCGAAGTCACCGCCGAGATGATCGAGCGCGGACGCGGCACCGACCCGAAGGTCGCGACCGAACGGCGACGGCTGGCAGCAAAAGTCCGCGAAGCGCGTGAAAAGCTTACCTCTGCAGGCTCCGGCCACCGTGCGTTCGATGTCGAATTGCTCCAGCTCTACGCGAAGGCCCGCAAGGGTTCAACGCTGGCGTTTATGCTTTACGGTCTCGTCGCAGCGCTTGTCGCCCTTGCCTGGGCCACGCCGGCGCGACTGATTGCCTGGGTTGGCCTCGATCTGGTCACGACCGCCGTCCTGTATTGGCTCGCCAAGAAGTTTTTGTCGCTTGAGCCGTCGCGCGTCAATGTCGGCAGTTGGCGCGGCAATTTCGTTATCGCCGAGGTGATTCAGGGCATCGTCTGGGCACAACTGGTGACATTGATTGGCGATACCTCGGATCCGAACGCCCGCACATTTGTATTGGTCATGCTGCTACTTGTCGCAGCGATGAACGCAACAATCACCGCTTCGATTCCGGTCGCCGTCTATGCCGGCCTCGCGCCGATGACGGCCGCCGCCGTCGCCTTCTTATGGCCGGCGAGTTTGGACGACCGTACAATTCCCCTCGCCGTTCTTGCCTGCAGCACGCTGCTTTATTCCGCTGTCCTCGCCAAAAAGCTTTACGCGCGTTCAATCGACTCTCTATCCTTCGAGGCGGAAAAGGACGAATTGATCGCCGAACTCGAACAGGCAAAGATCAACAGCGACGTGGCGCGCCGGCGTGCCGAGGAAGCCAATCTGGCGAAGTCGCGTTTCCTCGCCACGATGAGCCACGAGTTGCGTACGCCGCTCAACGCCATTCTCGGCTTCTCCGAAGTCATGCAGGCGGAGTTGTTCGGCGTCCACAAAGTGCCTTCTTACAAAGAATATTCAAAGGACATCCATTCAAGCGGCCAGCACTTGCTGACGCTGATCAACGAGATTCTCGACCTGTCGCGTGTCGAAGCCGGCCGCTATGAGTTGAAGGCCGAGCCCGTCGCGCTAAATGCCGTCATGGATGAGTGTCGCCATCTGATCGCCTTGCGGGCGAAGAAGCGCGACATCACGATCACCGAATCTTCGGAAGCGGAATTGCCGCGTATCTGGGCTGATCAGCGCGCCGTCCGTCAGGTCGCGATCAACCTTCTGTCGAACGCCGTGAAGTTTACACCCCAAGGTGGAACGGTTTCGATCAAAGTGGGCTGGACCTCAACCGGCGGCCAGTATTTCTCGGTGAAAGACACCGGGCCAGGAATTCCCGAGGACGAAATTCCGATCGTCATGTCGTCATTCGGACGCGGCACGCTGGCGCAGAAAAATGCCGAAGAAGGTTCGGGTCTCGGGCTTCCGATCGTCAAGGGCCTCGTTGAATTGCACGGCGGCACGTTTACGCTGAAGTCCCGCGTCCGCGAGGGCACCGAAGTCATCGTGATTTTCCCGCCCGAGCGCGTGATCGACGCGCTCCCGCCGCTCGATCCTGGCGGACCCGCCGAGCCGCTGCCGCCGGAACCATCTGCGACGCGCCAAGACCGCACCGCCGCGTAACCGAACGCCTCACCGCCACCATATTCCGCAGGCCTATGCCCTCCGCACCACGCGGAGATCTCGGCATGACCAATTCGGCAAGGCTTTTAGCGCTGGTTCTTTTGGGTTTGGCCGCCACACAACCGGTGGCGGCACAAGATGCGGGCGCGAAACATTCCGCTTCAGCTTCGCGTTCGCCGGGGGAGACCGCGCCGCCGAACCCGCTGCCGCCTGCTGCAACGACATCGCATGAGCTGAAATTCCCCGATCGAACGCTCAAGTTCACCGCCAAAGCCGGTGCCATCCGGCTGAGCGATGCAAACAGCGGCGCGCCTGTCGCGGATATCGCCTATGTCGCGTTTTTGAAGGACGGCGAAGACCCCGCAAATCGGCCGATTACGTTCGCCTTCAACGGCGGCCCCGGCGCCGGCTCGGCCTGGCTCGATCTCGGCGCTCTCGGACCGTGGCGTTTGCCCCTCGATGCCGGCGGCCTTTCTCCTTCGGCCTCGCCACGCACGGTCGACAATGCCGAAACCTGGCTCGACTTCACCGATCTCGTCTTCATCGACGCGCCTGAGACCGGCTATAGCCGCACGCTCAACAAGGATGCGGTGAAGAGCTTTGAGAACGTCAATGGCGACATTAACGCGTTGGCCGTCGTCATTCGTAAGTGGCTTGTCGAAAACCACCGTGTTCCAAGCCCGAAATTCATTGTCGGCGAAAGCTACGGCGGGTTTCGTGCACCGAAGCTGGCGCGGCGGCTCGTTGATAACGAAGGCATCGGCGTCAACGGGATCATCATGGTCTCCCCGGTGCTCGATTTCGGCTGGTTCGAAAGTACCAACAATCCGCTGACCTTCGCGACCCACCTGCCCTCGTTTACCGCCGCGGCACGCGACATCACCGACCTCAATGGCCGCGCGAAGCTGGCGGATGTCGAGACTTATGCGGCGGGGCCTTACATCGTCGATCTGTTGCGCGGCGAGGCCGATGCCGCCGCGCTCGCGCGCGTCAGCGAAAAAGTCGCGGGGTTCACTGGGCTCGATCCGGCGCTTGTCCGCAAGCTCGGCGGCCGGATCGATACTGCAACCTTTGAACGCGAACGTTATCGCGCGCAGGGCCGCGTCGCCAGCGCCTATGATGCGACCGTTACTGGCTTTGACCCGCATCCGCACGCCGCACGCAGCCGCTACGCCGATCCGGTGCTCGACGCACTGAAGGCGCCGCTCGCGAGCGCGATGGCGGACATCGCCGCAAACAAGCTGAACTGGTTTGTCGATACGCGCTATGAAATCCTGAATGAAAGCGTCAGCGAAAATTGGGATTGGGGGCACGGCAATGCCGAAGCCCTCGACGATCTGAAACAGGATCTTGCGCTCGATCCGCATTTTCGCGTGCTGATCGCGCATGGCGCGACCGATCTCGTGACGCCCTATTTCACCACGAAGCTTCTACTCGATCAGATCCCGCCGATGGGCGACCCAGACCGGGTCCGGCTCGTCGTCTATGGCGGCGGCCATATGCTTTACGCGCGCGATAAATCCCGTGCGGCGCTGCGCGACGACGCCCGCAGGCTGATCGAAGGCAAATAGCGGCTCTCCTTCGATGTCCCGGCGATGGCGAATCCAATTGCACGCTAAAGTTGCATGGCTATAAGGGAGAATGATTGCCGAACGGGGTGACGCTGAAATGCGGGAGGCGCTGGAACAGCAACGCATTGCTTTACTTGATGATTTTAAAGCGCTCGCGGCGCTGGCCGCGGGATTGGCGGGTGCAGTTCGCGGAATTGAAACTGACCCCGCCCGCGTTTCGGTCGTCATAACCTGCAAGAATAAAGCGTCCGTTCTTCCCGTCGTCCTTGAGCGAATTGCAAAGCAGACCCGGCGCCCCGATTTGGTCGTGCTTGCCGACGACGCCTCGACTGACGCGTCGGTCGATATCTTCGAGGGTAAATGCCGGGAGTTCGGCGTGGCTCATGTCGTCGTCGCGCTGCCGCCTGGCGATAATTACCGGCTGAATACGATCCGAAATCTGGGATTCGAGACCGCGCTCGATGGCCTCGTGATGCTGATCGATGGCGATGTCGTTTTGAGCCCGGTCTATATCGAGCGTCATCTTCAGCAGCATGTCCGGCACCGAAATATCGTCAGCATGGGGCCGCGCTTCGAATATGGCACCGAAAATCGCGCCGGTCCCGTCAATTTCATGTGGGGGTATGGCGCCGAACAGCAGGGTCTCGACACCGACGGCTATCTGCCGGCATGGCAAAGGGCACATGGCGGCCTTTGCGTGTCGCGTGCGATCTGGAAGGCAGTCGGCCGCTTCGACGAAGGCTATAACGGAACCTACGGCATCGACGATCTCGATTTCCTTTTTCGGCTGTTTCTCGCGGAAGTCTTCCCGATCTGCGATTTCGAGGCCTATTGCATTCACATCCCGCACGATACGCTCTTCGCTGGCGGACGTGATTCAAGTGGCAACATCGCCTATTTCTGCAAGAAGTACGACGTAGAGGAAACCGTGTTGGCCGACCCAATCGACTTCTCGCCGCTGGCCCACCGGCGCTCGAACTGGGCTAGAGATTATTCTGAATTTTTGAAAGGGTTGAAGGCGAGGAAAGCCTCTCGCCCGCGGGCAACAAACCCGACCCGGCAACCGGGATTGGCTACGCGATTTTTATCTTGGGCTCACGGACGATGGCAATAAGCTAGGTTCGAAAGCTGACACTTGGGCCCGGCGTGGGGCGGCTCGCCAGCGTTCACAATTAATTTTTACGTAAAAGAGATTACGCGCTGTTTTTGCATAGGCGCCAGAATTATAAGGCCGAGGAAATTTAATAAATTGGTTTTCATTAGAAAGTCATTCAGATGAACACGCTCGCCGCATCGGGGCGTCGTGCTACGCGCTTCAAAATTCTGGTCTGCGCACTTGTCGCCAGCGCTGGGCTGATCGCCGGGCGGCTTTCATTCGTTGAGCCATCACAGCAGGCGATCATTGCGCCACGGCGCATTTTGACGACGCCGGAAAAGAACGTCATCGTCGCCGCGATTACACAAACATTGAAGGATGCGACGGCCGCAACGATCACATGGCCGCCGCTGAACCTGACAAGCCGTGAAGGCGTCAGCGATTATTGCGCGACGGTCAAGGAGCCACACCGCGATGTGGGCTTTTACGCCCAGCTCATATTTCCGCATGCCGATCCGCGTGAAAAATTGAGTCAGGTGAATTTTGCGATTATCGCCGTCGCGGACGATCTTGAGGCGGGTTACCTCGTGAGCGTCGCCTGCCTTCGGTATGGCTACGGCGCCATCATGCCGACAGCGCCTTGACCTCAGTGACGTCGCGTTTTGGCGGTTGTCCAAACATGCGCGCGTATTCGCGGCTGAACTGGGACGCACTTTCATAGCCGACGCGGTAGGCGGCATGGGCGGCATTGATGTCGCCCTCGATCAGCAGACGGCGCGCTTCGAGCAGACGCAACTGCTTTTGATATTGTAGCGGCGTCATCGCGGTGAGCGCCCTGAAATGCTGGTGAAACGACGACGCGCTCATTCCGGAAGCGGCAGCGAGTTCCTCGACGCGCAGTGGCCTGGAAAATTGCTCTCGCAGCATGTGGATTGCCCGGGTAATGCGTTGCGTCTGACTGTTCGGCAGGACGAGTTTGCAGACTTCGCCCGCATGCGGGCCCGTCAGCAGCCAAAAGCAGATCTCGCGCATGATCGCCGGATAAAGGATCGGAATCGCTTTCGGCGTCGCGAGCAGCCGGATAAGTCGTGCAAGGCAATCGGCCAGGGGCTCGCGCAGGTCTTCGACAAAGACGCTGAAATCCTCCACGCGGCTCGGCGGTGGCGGCGTTTCCAACGCGGCCATGACATCCCGCATAATTTCCATGTCAAAATCGAGATGCAGCGCGAGCAACGGCCTCTCCGGCGTCGCACGCACGACACGCCCAAATGCCGGCAACGCGACGCTGATCACAAGACATTGCATCTCCTCGTAATCGAAGATGCGATCGCCAAACATGACCTGTTTGGCGCCCTGGACAATGACACAAAGCGCCGGGCGATAGATCATCGGATGTGGCAACACCTGCGTCGTGCTGCGCATCAAGGTCAGGGCTTCGATTTGCGTCGGATAAGGCCCATCGTGGCTGCCGTTTGCGGCAAAATAGGCCAGCATGGCCTCTTTCAAAGCGTCAGGCATAGGATCAAAACCCCGAACTCTTCTGCGCAGAAGGATAGAGATACCGCGCCGAGCTTCCAAGCCGGTTTGGAGGATCAGGCAAGTTTTTCGGGTCTTCCGGCAATGACGGCCTCAAGCGCATTGCCCATATCGATGCCGGACAGAGGGAGCAAAAGCCATGTCGGATACACAAACGAAAATCGCACTCATCACCGGCGGCAGCCGCGGCCTCGGCCGCAACACGGCGCTCGCCGTCGCGGCGCGCGCCATCGACGTGATCTTCACCTATCGCACCAATAAGGCCGAGGCGGAAAAGGTCGCTACCGAGATCAAAGCGTCGGGCCGCAAGGCTCTCGCGCTACAATTGGATACGGGAGACAGCGCCAGCTTTCCGGCCTTTGCCGAGACAATCGCCGCCGCGTTGCGCGACACCTGGGGCCGCACGCATTTCGATTACCTCGTCAACAATGCCGGCCACAGCGCGCCGGGCCTCATCGCAACGATGAGCGAAGCGGACTTCGACGGCCTTTATCGGTGCATTTCAAAGGCGTGGTGTTCCTGACCCAGAAGCTATTGCCGCTGATTGCCGATGGCGGCCGGATTGTGAATCTTTCGAGCGGCCTCGCGCGCTTCTCCCTGCCCGGCTATGCAGCCTATTCTTCGATGAAGGGCGCGATTGAGGTGTTCACTCGTTATCTCGCCAAAGAACTCGGGCCGCGCAGCATTGCCGCCAATGTCGTCGCGCCGGGCGCGATCGAAACCGATTTCGGCGGCGGCGCAGTGCGCGACAATGCGGACCTCAACAAGTTTGTCGCCTCGGTGACTGCGATGGGACGTGTTGGCGTGCCAGACGACATTGGGCCAATGATTGCGACGTTGCTCGCCGACGAAAACCGCTGGCTCACCGGGCAGCGGATCGAAGTTTCCGGCGGGATGTTCCTGTAACCTCAGCGTCGCTATCAATGCATGCGGCCGGTGCCAGATTGGCGACATAATCGCCGATGTTTGGTTCCGGTCCGTTTGAACCGCTTTGCAGCCACGCGAGCTTGGCGCGCACATATCGCGCCATCAAGCCGATCTCGGCCGCCTTCTGCTCGAGGCGGTTAAGCTGCGCACTCATGATTTCGATCGTACGCGCCGTGCTGATGCCGCCGTCGCGTGCGTATTCTTCGCCGATCAGAGCGATTTCTTTCAGGGACATGCCGAGCGACTGCCCGAGGCGAATATACTTCACCGCACGCACATGTTCCTGCGTGAAGACTTGATAGGGATTGCGGCCGCCCTTGCCGTTGGCCTCCGGCGTCAGCAAGCCCAACCGGACGTAAAAAGACTACACTCCACACTTATAGGCGAGGCTTCCTCGAATGTGGAGCGGGTTCATGAGCAAGACGGTATTGGTGACCGGCGCCTCTGCCGGAATCGGCGAAGCGACCGTCAGGCGGCTCCTGGCGGATGGATATATTGTCTATGCCGCGGCGCGGCGGGTCGATCGCATGGCGCCGCTTGCGCCAGCGGGCGCGAAGCTTCTTCCGCTCGATTTGACCGACGACGCTTCCATCGTCGCCGCGGTCGATAAAATCCGCAGCGACACGGGCCGGCTCGACGTTCTGATCAACAATGCCGGCTACGGCAGCTACGGCGCAGTGGAAGACGTGCCGATGGACGAGGCGCGTCGGCAGTTCGAAGTCAATGTCTTTGGCGCGACGCGGTTGTGTCAGCTCGCGTTGCCGATGATGCGGGCGCAAAAGAGCGGTAAGATCGTCAATGTCACGTCAATCGGCGGCAAGTTCGGCATGCCCTTTGGCGCCTGGTATCACGCAACGAAGTTCGCGCTCGAGGGCCTGAGCGACAGCCTTCGCTTAGAGACGAAACCGTTCGGCATCGATGTGATCGTCATAGAGCCCGGCGCGATCCGCACCGAATGGAGCGGCATTGCGCAGGAAAGTCTCCTCGCCCGCTCCGGTGAAACACCCTATGGTCCCTACGCGCGGCGCATGGCCGAAATTTTCGATAGTGCCGCGGCGCGCCGGGCCTCGCCGCCGGAGGCCGTTGCTAAAATCATTGGCAATGCCGTCGCAGCAAAACAGCCGCGCATCCGCTATGCCGCGGCGGGCGGCGCGCCGCTGTTTCTATTCTTGGCGCGCGTTCTCCCCGACCGGGCGAAGGACGCAATTATCCAGCGCATGACACAAAGACGTTCGGCCGCTTAACCGGACTTTCAATAAGGCGACCCGCCTGAGCCACCGCCGTTGCCGCCGCGATGATGGCGCCCGGTGGTGGAACTTAAATCGCTCGCGGGCGTGTCGGACGGCGTCTGGTTTGAACACACCCACCCAGTCGCGCTGCGCGAGGAACGAACCGCCCATGTCCCCGCATCGCAAACCGGAGGCGCGGATTGCGCGCGGGCGCTTTCAATCAGCCCGCTCGCACATAGACAGAGGCTCGCAAAAATGAGCGATTTGCGCATTTGATCCCTCCCAAAATTGCGTGCATTGATCTGGCGCACCGGCGAAGCGTTGGCTGATTATGCGGCTATTCGGGGTCGCCATTCAGGCAGGATGCGTCCCTAACTGAAATTTGAACAAACGGCGGTATCCGATGAACCCAGCCCTCGCCTATGTGATCCTTGCAATTGCCGCGGCTCTCGAAGCCGGCGGCGACGCTATCGTGCGCAAGGGTCTCCACGCTTCGAGCACACCGGCGCGGGTTGGAATTTTCGCGTTGGGCGCGGCGGTTCTTTTCGCTTATGGCGTGACGGTGAATTCGCCGCCCTGGGATTTCGGCAAGCTGCTCGGCATCTATGTAACGCTGTTCTTTGTCGTCGCACAGATCGTCAATCTCATCTTCTTCGGCGCACGTCCCGATCTGCCGATCTTTGTCGGGGGCGCCCTGATCGTCGCCGGCGGACTCGTCATCACCTTCTGGAAACTAAACGGCGCTGCGCGCATGGGATGGAGAAAATTTCGGGCGATGATTCATCGGCGGAGGTACAAATATGGTATCAGGCTCGCAAAGCGATCTCTCGCAGAAGCTCGGATTGAAGTATCCGCTGATTGTCGCGCCGATGGCGGGCGGTCCTTCGTCCGTCGAACTGGTGGCGGCGTGTTCTGCCGCAGGCGCATTGGGCTCGATGGGCGCGGCCTATTCCAACCCGGCGGCGATCGTACAATTCGCCGACGCCGTAAGGCAGCGGACTGACCGCCCCTTCGCGATCAACCTCTTCATTCCCACGCCCGTTCAACGGATTGACCGCGAGCAGATCGATCGCGCCATTGAAGCTACGTCGCACTATCGCGCCGAACTCGGTCTTTCGACACCCGACGTGGCGCCGCCTTTTGAGGAGGATTTCGACGCTCAATTCGAGGCTGTCCTCAAGGCCAAGCCCGCCGTTTTGAGCTTCGTCTTCGGCTTGCTGCGCAGCGAGCATAGCAAGGCTGCGCGGAAGGCCAGCATTCTCCTGATCGGCACAGCCACAACGCCCGCGGAAGCACAAGCGCTCGACGACAGCGGTGTCGATGCGATCGCCTTGCAGGGATTCGAAGCCGGCGGTCATCGCGGCATTTTTGACGCCAGAGCGTCGGATGAGGAAATTCCCCTTCGCGATCTGCTGGCCCAATGCGTCGGTCGCGTCCGGGCGCCGCTCATCGCTGCCGGCGGCATCATGGCAGCGACTGATGTTGACGCGGCGCTTCGCGCCGGAGCGCAAGTGGTACAGTTGGGGACGGCGTTTTTGACCTGCGCCGAAGCTGGAACATCCAAGCCGTACAAGACGCGACTTCTCGACCCTAGGGGGCGGCCGACGAGAACGACCCGCGCCTTCTCCGGTCGCCTGGCGCGCGGCATCGAAAACCGTTTCATGAACGAGATGGCAGCGAAAGCCGACGCGATTCTTCCCTTCCAGGCCCAAAACAAATTCACACGCGATATCCGTAACGCCTCGGCGGCACGCGGCTCCGCGGATTTCCTGTCGCTATGGGCCGGCACGGGCGAAGGCGATCTTTGGCAAGGCTCTGCAGCGGAACTGATCGAGCATTTGTTCCAAGGGTGGAAGGGCGGCGTTGAGTTTCGACGGGCGAACTAGCGTCGTGACTCACAGGGGCTCTGGTCTCAAATAGACAGCAAGGCAAAGCAAACAAATCGCAAGTCCCATGAGCGGCGACGCGAGGGAGACAAGCGAAGCCGCCGCGAATAAGCCCAGGGTAATAATCGAGCGCAGGCGCAGGGCTTTGCGAGGCCTCCTAGACGCCTCGACTCCCTCTTCACCGATGAGTTCCCAGATCAAAGCTGTGTAGGTCAGATTTACGAGGAAGAAGACAATTGCATAAAAGGCCACCGGCTGCGGTGATAATTTGCTCGCTGCCATCCATGCCGTGGAGAACGGAAGCAGCGACATGGAAAATAGATGAGCGAAGTTGAACCAAAGCAAGCGAGGCGTTGCCTCGTTCGCATAACGCATCAGGTAATGGTGATTTATCCAAACGATGGCGATGAACAAATAACTCAGGGCATAGCTGAGCCACGTTGGCCAAAGCGCCAGAAGTGCCTTGAAGGTCGGTGCTGCTGGAGGCCGGAGTTCCAAAACCAGCACGGTTATAAGAACCGCAAATACCCCGTCCGAAAAGGCGCTCAGTCTTTCCGGAGTAGCCTTAGGAAGCACAGCACTATTCCCTCTTCCTGATTTGGGGGCGTGCGCAGTTAAGCCGGACAACGCGTCGCAGATTTGTCGTGCTCATTTTCCGCAGCCCTGCTCTGCGTTTTACGAAGCTCTCGTTCCGCTAATTCGGACGACGCCCAAGCACATCACAAATCCTCTGCGATGATTACTAAAACGTGTTGCCTTCCAGCCGGAACGAAAACGCGGCTGAAAAGCTTCTTCGGAGCGGTCCGGCAATCGTCTCGCTCAAGCGCGATTCGATCCGGGACAGAAGCCGGGGCAGCTTTTTTGTTTGGCTAAAATACGCGCTATTTCAGTGACTTAGAAGGCAAACTGGCGGAAGGGGTGGGATTCGAACCCACGGTGGGCTTTCACCCACGGCGGTTTTCAAGACCGCTGCCTTAAACCGCTCGGCCACCCTTCCATGTTGTGCGTTATGGCACGGCAATGGCCCAACGCTAAAGCGAGATTTCTAACCGTGGTTGGTTTCGATATTCGGGGGTTTAAGGAAACTTTGACCAGCGCCATGCCAGATGGGGGCTGTAGGGCGAATTGGCGGCATCCACTGCGGTAAATCTTATCATCGCGAGAAATGCTTCAGCTTCGCAGATCTGAGTTCGGTTAGCGGAACGTTTAGAACCGCGCACATCGCGCATGTTCTCAAGTTCTGGTGATCAAACTTTGCTTCTTGAGCTTGCCACATTTGCGCCCTGAATTTTGCTTGTTGGACACTCTAGCAAGCCAGCGCTCGAAGTTCGTCTTTTTGCAGCGTTGCATAAGTACTACATGGCGGCGCTAAACAAGGTTTGGACTTGGTTTTCAGTCTCACGTCTATTGATCCAAACAACGGTAGGATTTAGCTGGCTGCATGATGCCAACTCGAAGAGGGGATTTCCTAATGTTGCGTAAGTTTTTAACGACGACGGCTCTGATCTGCCTTGCCGGTGGCACGGCACTCGCGGCCGATCTTCCGAGCGAGAAGGGCCCGCCCGTTTATGCGCCCCCGCCGCCGCCGGCTTTCAGCTGGTCCGGCGTTTACCTCGGTGGTCAGGTTGGTTATGACTGGGGTACGACATCGTTCCACGATGTGGCCCCGTTCCCGAGCCTGTCGCAGTCCGGCGTGATCGGCGGTATCCACATCGGCTATAACTACCAGGTTTCGCAGTTCGTCTTCGGCCTCGAAGGTGATGTGAACGGCGCCTCGACCCGCGACAGCAGCTTCTCGGCTGGCCTGAACTACGGCCTGCGTGAGAACATTGATGCTTCGATCCGCGGCCGCATTGGTTACGCCTTCGATCGCGTCCTGATCTACGGCACAGGCGGCGGCGCCTACGGCAGCTTCCACACGGCGTATAACGACGGTATCGCCTTCGACACCTTCAACGACGGCCGTATCGGCTGGACTGTCGGTGGCGGCCTCGAATATGCCATCGACAACAACTGGTCGGTTCGCGCGGAATATCGCTACACCGATTACGGGCACATCACCAACTCGCCGGTGTTCTCGGATCTGTCTGGGTTCGTGAGCCACCACGTCCGCGACAACCGCGTGCAGGCCGGCTTCTCGTATAAGTTCGACATGTTCGCGCCGCCGGCGCCGATCGTCTCGAAGTACTGAGATCGGCTTTAGGAAATCCAAGAACCCGGCCCTTGTGGCCGGGTTTTTTCGTTATGCCGCCTCCCGGCTCGACGGTTCCGGCCCGCGCCGCTTGCGGCGGCGGCTGAGACATGGCACTGCACCGCCATGACGCGCGAGCCATCGGCGGCCCCAAAGCCCGCCAGCCCTCCCAAAATCTCTTTCGTTTCCCTCGGATGTCCCAAAGCTTTGGTCGACAGCGAGAAAATCATCACGCGGCTGCGCGCCGAAGGCTATGAGCTGACCCGCAGCCACGCCGGCGCGGATGCAGTCATCGTCAACACCTGCGGATTCCTCGACAGCGCCAAGGCCGAATCGCTCGCGGCAATCGGCGCAGCGCTTGAAGAAAACGGGAAAGTCATCGTCACGGGCTGCATGGGCGCCGAATCGGAGACGATCCGCAGCGCCTACCCCAACGTGCTTTCGATCAGCGGCCCGCAGGCCTACGAAAGCGTCGTCGGTGCCGTCCATGAGGCGATCGCGCCGCCGCACGATCCGTTCCTCGATCTGGTGCCGGCACAGGGCATCAAGCTCACACCCCGTCATTACGCCTATCTGAAGATTTCCGAGGGCTGCAACAATCGTTGCTCTTTCTGCATCATCCCGCGCCTGCGCGGCGATCTTGTCTCGCGCCCCGCCGCAGATGTGCTTCGCGAGGCGGAAAAACTCGTCGCTGCCGGCGTCAAGGAATTGCTCGTTATATCCCAGGACACCGGCGCCTACGGGCTTGATCTGCGCTATGCGGAAAGCACGCTCGGCGACCGTCAGGTGCGGGCGAAATTTATCGATCTTGCACGCGAACTCGGCAGCCTCGGCGCCTGGGTGCGGCTGCATTATGTCTATCCTTATCCGCATATCGACGAGGTGATGGAGCTGATGGCCGACGGTAAGGTTCTGCCTTACCTCGACATTCCATTTCAGCACGCGAGCCCGAAGATTTTGAAGGCGATGCGGCGCCCTGGCGACCAGGAAAAGACGCTCGATCGAATCAAATCCTGGCGCACTGCCTGCCCGGATATCGCCTTGCGTTCAACCTTCATCGTCGGCTTTCCCGGCGAGACGGACGAGGACTTCGAACTTCTGCTCGCCTGGCTCACCGAGGCGCGGCTCGACCGCGTCGGCGCTTTCAAATACGAGCCTGTCGGCGGCGCGCCAGCCAATGATCTTGGGCTGCCCCCAGTGCCGGCGGACACTGCCGAGCAGCGCTACCGGCGCCTGATGCAGCATCAGCAGACAATCAGTGCAAACCTGCTGAAGCGCAAAGTCGGCCGCCATATTCAGGCGATTGTCGATAAGGCCGGCCCCACGGTCGCCGAGGCCCGCACCAAGGCCGATGCACCGGAGATCGATGGCAAAGTCCACGTCGCGAGCCGCCGTCCTCTGCGTCCCGGCGATATTGTGCAGGTCAAGATCGAGCGCGCCGAGGCCTACGATCTCTTCGGCACGACAGCTTAGGGGCTATTTCGCCTCGCTGCCGCCCGGCGTCGCCGACGGCGGAATCACCGGCGTTTCTTCAGGATCCTGTGGCGGCGGCTTTTTGGTCATAGCAGGGTCAGTGTCATGCGTCGGCTTCATGACGCCTGCGTGCGGCGGATCGACGGGGCCGAGATGCTGCTTGTCCGGAATCGTTGTGTTCGGTTTCGCGGCGGAGCCCGGGGTCTGTCCGAAAGCCGCGCCCATCGGTGCTGCCGCAATCAGCAAAGCCGCACCGAATCGCGAAAACACTGGCGTTTTTCTCATAGGCGTCATCGGCGTCTCCTTTAGGAGCGAACGCCTTTGACGCATGGCTGTTCCAGCACAACCGAGACTGCTCAGGAATGCTCGGTCGTCTCCAATTTCGTTTCGCCGTTTTTCGTGAGAACGTCTTCGGAGAGTTGCGACTCGAATTTCTTCTCCTGCCGGCGCAGAACAACCAAAAAACCGACGACGACAGCCGCGGCGAAGCCAAGGCCAATCGCGCCCAGCGGACCGCTGACACGAGTCATCGCGTCGCCGAAGAAATAGCCGCCAAGGCCCATGATCGCCGCCCAGGCGACAACGCCAGCCGCATTGAACAGAAAGAACCGCCTGAAATCGTATCGATTAAGTCCCGCAAGCAGTGCCGCGACAATGCGCAGCACAGCGATGAACCGGCCGAAAAAGACGATCTTGCCGCCATGGCTCTGAAACAGATGCCGCCCCAGCGCCAGACGGTTCTCGGTCAATCCGATCCACTTTCCGTGCTTGCGCAAAAATTCCGTGCTGACACTGCGGCCGATCCAATAGCCGGCAGTGCCGCCAAGAATGCCGCCGGCAATGGCCACGAGCAGGACCGTTGCGATATCAAGCCTTCCTGTAGCTCCGGCATAGACTGCGGCCAAGACGAGCGCAGTCTCACCCGGAAGTGGCGACCCGGCCCCTTCGAGCAAAACGACGATGAAGACCACCGCGTACCCGTGCCGCATGATCAATGGATGAAAGTCGATCCCAAAAAACAAAATGCCTCCCAGGGGCGTGGATTTAACCCCGGCTTGTTGACCTCACCACAAATTACGATTTCAAAATGTTGTATAGATCAATTATCATAAATCTCTGGCGAAATTCGCCGGCATGACCTATATCCCACTCGCGTTCACTTTTTTGGGAAAATGCAGCGTGATGCAAGTCGTTTCGGCCAACCGGCTCAGCGATGGCATTGTCGTTTACCTCAATTCTCTAGGGAATTGGGTAGAATCAATGGCATCCGCCACCGTCTACACAACGCCGGCAGAGGTCGAGGCCGGGCTTCGTCAGGCGCAAGCGGCCATTGCCGCCAATGAGGTCATCGACGTCTTTGCGGTGCCGGTGGAGCAAGGCGCGGACGGCCTTCACGCAGTCAGTTTGCGGAATGCCATCCGCGAACTCGGTCCGACGATCGCTTTCAAGACATCGCCCGTAGCGGCGACGCGGAGCTGATATGTATCGCTACGACGAATTCGACGCCGCCTTCGTGGCCGAGCGAGTTGAGCAGTTCAGGGATCAGGTCGCACGCCGTCTCTCGGGTGAATTGACCGAAGAGCAGTTCCGGCCGCTGCGGCTGATGAACGGCGTCTATCTGCAGCTGCATGCCTATATGCTGCGGGTCGCGATTCCCTACGGCACTTTGTCGCCGCGCCAGCTTCGGATGCTTGGCCATATCGCGCGCCGCTATGACAAGGGCTACGGCCATTTTACGACCCGGCAGAACATCCAGTACAACTGGCCGGCACTGGCCGATTGCCCGGATATTCTCAACGATCTCGCCAGCGTCGAAATGCACGCCATTCAGACATCGGGCAATTGCATCCGCAATACGACGTCGGATCAATTTGCAGGCGCTGCTGCGGACGAGATCGAAGATCCCCGCCCCTATTGCGAGCTTCTGCGTCAGTGGTCGTCGCTCAATCCGGAATTCTCGTATCTACCGCGCAAATTCAAGATCGCGGTTTCCGGTGCGCCGCACGACCGCGCCGCGATCCAGGTGCATGACATCGGCTTGCAGGTCGTTCGCAACGATGCCGGCGAGATCGGCTTTGCGGTTTATGTCGGCGGCGGCCTCGGCCGTTCGCCCTTCATCGCTCATAAGATTCGAGACTTCCTGCCGAAAGCCGACCTTCTGAATTACGTCGGCCGCGATCCTGCGCGTGTACAATCTCGAAGGACGGCGCGACAACAAGTACAAAGCCCGCATCAAAATTCTCGTCCACGAAAAGGGCGCCGAGGCGATGCGCGAGGCGGTCGAGGCGGAATTCGCGATCAGCCAGGACCCTGACCTCGTTCTCACTCCGGATATCGTCGAGCGATTCAGGACCTATTTCGCCCTTCCCGATTTGCCGCCACGCCCGGTGCCGGCTCAGAATTTTGAGGGACGCCGCGCTCACGATGCCGACTTCGCGCATTTCGTTGAGCAGAATATCGTCGCGCATAAGGTGCCGGGTTATGGCGTCGTGTCGATCTCACTGAAGCCAATCGGCGGCATCCCCGGCGACATTACCGCTGAGCAGATGGAAGCTGTTGCCGATCTCGCCGAAACCTACGCGCACAACGAAATCCGGGTCGCACATGAGCAGAATCTTGTCCTGCCGCATGTCGCGCTCGACGATCTTCCGGCCATCTACGACAAGCTGAAGGACATCGGCTTGGCGACAGCCAACATCGGCCTTGTCACCGACATCATCTCGTGCCCCGGCCTGGATTATTGCGCGCTTGCGACAGCGCGCTCGATCCCGATTGCGCAGCGAATCTCCGAACGTTTCGGACAGAATGGCCGCGCCGCCGACATTGGCGAGCTGCACATTAACATTTCGGGCTGTATCAATGCCTGCGGCCATCATCACGTCGGCCACATCGGCATTCTTGGGCTTGAGAAGAAGGGTGTCGAATCCTATCAGATCACGCTCGGCGGCTCCGCCGACCAAAATTGCGCGCTCGGCGAAGTTTTGGGTCCCGGCTTTTCGAGCGAGACAGTGGTCGATGCGATCGAGACGATCGTCGACACTTATCTCAAGGTTCGCAAGAATCGCGACGAGGATTTTCTCGCGGCCTATCAGCGGGTCGGCGTCGCGCCCTTCAAGGAAGCGGTCTATGAGCACGCCTAGCGGCCTGTTGTTTGGAGATCAGGTAGCCGCCTCGCGCTTGGCGGATCGCTTCTACGCGCTTGATGCGGAGAAGCTTTTGCGGCTTGCGATCGAGGATCTGTTCCCGAGCCGGATCGCGCTCGTTTCGAGCTTCGGCGCGGAATCGGCGGTGCTTCTGCATATGGTCTCGGCAATCGATCCGGCGACACCGGTCCTCTTTCTCGACACCCTGCACTTGTTTGCCGAGACGCTGGAATACCGCGACGCTTTGATCGCGCGCCTCGGGCTGACCAATGTCATCGAATTGAAGCCGGACAAACGGCAACTCGCCGAGGAAGATCCGGAAAAATTCCTCTGGTCGAGCGACCCAGATCGCTGCTGCGCGATTCGCAAAGTTGAACCTTTGACGAAAGCTCTGAAAAATTACGACGCGTGGATCAGCGGTCGCAAACGCTTTCAGGCGGCGACGCGCGCCACGTTGTCGTTGTTTGAGAGCGATGGCGAGCGCATCAAGCTCAACCCGCTCGCGACATGGACGCCGGACGACATAAAAACTTATTTCAAGAAGCACGACCTGCCGCCGCACCCGCTGGTGGCAAAAAATTACCTGTCGATCGGCTGCATACCTTGCACCTCTCCGGTTCGCCCCGGCGAAGACACGCGCGCCGGGCGCTGGCGCGGCCGAGGCAAAACCGAATGCGGCGTGCATATTCCCGTAACCCTCGAAGCGGGCGCGGATATTTGATCATGGCGCTTTATCGCGACGGAAAATTCGAGAGCGATTCCTGGCGCCGGCTTGAGGCCGATGAACTTCCCGAGGAAGGCCACGTGCTGTTGAGCCTCTCCGAATGGCGGCGATTTGCGGTGGAACGGCAGAACAGCAACGTCGCCTTTGGTGTCGTGCTCGAACCCGGCGAAACGGCCGAGATGATCGCCGCAGATTTGCCGAGGCTGGCCCTCGTCGCGGTAAGCTTCCCAAAATTCACTGACGGGCGGGGTTATTCGACGGCGCGAATCCTGCGCGACCGTTACAAGTTCGCCGGCGAACTCCGGGCCGTCGGCGATATCCTGTTCGATCAGATTCAGCTTTATGGCCGCTCCGGCTTCGATTCACTCGAAATCAAAGACGCCGTAACGATCAAGCTGCTCAAATCCGGCCGCAAGCCGGTGATGACGCATTTCTACCAGCCCGGCGAAGGGCCCGAGGTCAAGGACAGCAAAAGTCCCTGGCGGCGTCTCTCGACATCGCAGACTTGAGCGGCCGCCACTCGCGGCGATCGAGCGAACTGACGTCATCCAATTCGCGTTCCAGGATCGCCTCGAGCCCGCGCAGGATCGGCTGGTCGGCGCGAAACATCGCACGCGCAACTTCACGCCGCTCGTCGATAGGCGCCACCGCAGCAAACGTACGCACGGCGCGCGCCGCGAACAGGCCGGTGCTGACGCCCAAAAGGTCCGCCGCCGATCGGACTCTTGAAGCAAAGGAAACCCCGATCGAAGCCACAGCCGCTCGCGCAACATTCTCGTTCGAGCATGTGTGAACGATTTCATCGATCGACATTGAAGCCTCCTTTGCATTGTCTTTTGCAAACTCAATAGACATCCGGCTTAGATGGATGTCTCCAGCGTTTGCGACACTTAGAACTCTTTCTGAATTTGAAAGAATTTAGTTCATCGTTACCGTTTCCAAGTCCGCATCTCGTCATCGGCGGCGACAAAAAACCAATGACGGTCGAACTCGGCAAACTCGTGACGGTAACGCAATTCTTTCGTGTTGCCGCCTCACGGCGTTGTCATCCAAATGCAATATTAAAAATTGGCAATGTCGAAGTTGACGGTCGCAGAAATTGCAAAGGGCGCGATCAAATTAGAATTGAAAATATTTTCGCACCAATCGTCAGCCGCGACAGAATGCGCCGAACTTTTCATTTGTCGAGTCAATCTTTGTTTGAAGCGCCGAGAATCTCACATCGGCTTTGTGTGCGTCGCGATGTAATGATAATTATTCCCGCGTGGGCGAAGGCGAATTGCACTAAACTTTTATGTCTTCGTCCAAGGGCAAATTCTGCGGCGAGCTTGAGCGTTATAACTTTTCCGGCTCGTGACAGGTTTCGTTCGTGTGAGCATTTTTAGATGTTCTCTATCAAGTCTGTATCGCCACAATGACAAAATCCCAGTTTCGCCAAGCTCTGGTTAAATCCAGTCGCGAATTGGAAAAGCTCCAAATCAATCAAGGAACCTCTGGCAATCTCTCGGTGCGGTGCGGCGATGCGATGCTGATTACGCCGAGCGGCATTCCTTATGACCGGCTGGCGCCCGAAATGATCGCCCTCATGCCACTTTCGGCAAACGACGCTGCCTGGCGAGGCCCGCAAAAGCCTTCGAGCGAATGGCGCATGCATCTCGACATTCTTCGCGCCCGTCCCGATGATGGCGCGGTGATCCACACACATTCGGTTTATGCGACGGCGCTTTCGATGTTGCGCGAGGAAATTCCCGCAGCGCATTATATGGTTGCGGCCTTTGGCGGTCCGAATGTGCGGTGCACACCTTATGCGCCTTATGGCACGCAGGAGCTGTCCGATCTTGTCGTTGAGGGCTTGCGCGATCGTTACGGCGTTTTGCTCGGCCAGCACGGGATGGTTGTGACGGGCCGAGATCTTGGCCAAGCCATGTGGCGCGCTGTCGAACTTGAAACATTAGCGAAAATGTATGTGATCGCCCGCAGCGTCGGCCGGCCGCACATCCTGCCCGACGAAGAGATTGCGATTACCGTCGAACGATTCAAGTCTTACGGCTATCAGTCAGATGCGGTCGCGGCGCTGGTTGCTGCGCCGCGCACGGCGCCGGCGAAGAAATCCAGGTCGAAGAAAGACTGAGCCCAACGCCCTTAAAAGTCACCTTCCTCATCCTGAGGAGCGATTTAAAAAAATCGCGTCGTGAAGGATGGTAAAGAACTTTGCCCTCGTGCTTCAAGACGGCCGCCTTCGAAGTCGTGCCTGCGCGACTTCGAATTTTCTTGAATGCCTATTTCGGGCAGGCCCGAAATAGGGCCGGCCTCCTCAGCATGAGGGCTTAGGGTAGGTCACCACACCCCGGTGTTTGGCATCGAATGCCACGGCTCTTGCACGGGCTTCGCGCCACCCTTCTGCAAAAGTTCGATCGAGATGTTGTCCGGCGAACGGATAAAGGCCATGTGTCCATCGCGCGGCGGCCGATTGATCGTTACGCCCGCCTTCTGCAATTTTTCGCAGGTCGCATAAATGTCGTCGACCGCAAACGCCAGATGGCCGAAATTGCGCCCGCCTGTGTAAGTTTCCGGATCCCAATTATAGGTGAGTTCGATGAGCGGCCGCTTGGTTGTCTTGGCCGCCTCCGCGTCATCGGGCGCGGCGAGATAGACCAAAGTGAAGCGGCCCTTCTCGTTAACGATGCGGCTCATTTCGACGAGGCCGAACTTGCCGCAATAAAAGTCGAGAGACTGATCGAGGTCCGTGACCCGAACCATTGTGTGGAGATATTCCATTTGCGCACCTGCTGAGGGCTGGAAGCCTTGCCGTTCGCGGGTCGAGGCTGCTAGAACCCGCCCGCCGCCGCGGCTTTATCTCTCATTAGGCGCCGGACGCGCAATGGACCAGGCTCAACGGATCAAGGAAAGAGCCGCCCTCGCCTCCATTGCGGCGAGCGCGCTGCTTACGATCGCCAAATTCGTCGCAGGGCTTCTCTCGGGCTCGCTCGCGCTGTTGTCAGAGGCTGGCAACAATTTGATCGACACGGGGATGGCCTTCATCGCCTTTCAGGCGGTGCGCGTCGCCGTCAAGCCTGCGGACGCGGAACACAATTACGGCCACGGCAAAGTCGAGGCGCTGGCCGCGCTGATCGAGACGGCTTTCCTTTTCGCCCTCGCTGCTTTCGTGGTTATCCAGGCGGTGCTGCGGCTCGTGCACGGCAACATCAGGGTCGACGCGAATGCGTTTGCTTTCGCGGTCTTGATCGTCTCGCTGGCAGTCGACATTTCCCGCGTCTTCATCCTGTCGCGCATCGCCCGGAAGACGAAGAGCGAGGCGCTCGCCGCCGAAGTGGTCAATTTCTTTTCCGATATCATCGGCTCGTCGATTGCGCTTCTGGGCCTGATCGCCGCGCGCTTTGGCTTCATGCAGGGCGACACATTGGCCGCGTTCGCGGTTGCCATCTATATCGCCGTAATGGGCTATCGGCTGGCGCGACGCACGATCAATTCGCTGCTCGACGCCGCGCCGAAAGGCGTCGCCGAAAGCGTTCGCGCGGCGGCGCTGCGCGTCCCCGGCGTCATCGCCGTCGATAGTCTGCGGCTGCGTCCAGCGGGCCCCAGCGT
This sequence comes from uncultured Pseudomonadota bacterium, assembly GCA_963782195.1. GTDB lineage: Bacteria > Pseudomonadota > Alphaproteobacteria > Rhizobiales > Beijerinckiaceae > Methylovirgula. The sequence continues at coordinate 564,383 of CAWAIN010000002.1, forward strand.
GCTCGGTGACATCGCGATCTGCGTGCCGCGCACGCTGCCACAGGACGACGTGACGGCCATCAAAGGCAATGTCAGCGCTGCCATCGCGGCAACGCATCCCGATGTGGAACTGACCGTCGAGACCACGCCAGTCGCCCTCGACGACGAGAGCGTCGTGGAGCGGCTGCTACTCATCGCAGCGAAGCGGCATATCGCCATTCATCACGTCATCGTCCAGCAGGTCTGCGGCAAGATCGCGTTATCCTGCGACATTGAGGTCGATGGCACGATGCCGCTCGGCCAGGCGCATAGTATCGCCTCCGGCCTCGAAGCCGAGGCGCGCAAGGAGCTTGGCCCGGATGTCGAGATCGACACGCATATCGAACCGCTTGAACCACGCGAACTCGCGGGCGAAGATGCACCGGAGGAGACACGCGACGCCATTGCCGCTGCACTGTCTGCCGCGGCTAGCGGCGGCATTGAAGATATTCACAACGTCCGGGCCCGCAAGACGGCGTCAGGGCTTGTCGTGAACTATCATTGCCGCGCCGATCCGCGCACCAGCGTCGCCGTGGTTCACCAAGCGGTCGATGCACTCGAACATAAGGTGCGCGAAGAATTTCCGGCGATTACGCGTCTCGTCGGCCACGCCGAACCTCTGCGCTAAGGCCGCATGTTCCTTTCCCTCCTCCGCAGCCGGCGATTTGCGGGCCTCTTCTGGTGCCAGTTCCTCTCTGCCTTCAACGACAATTTCGTCCGCAATCTTTTGGCGACGCTGATCCTGTTTCGCCTCGGCCGTGAGAATGCAGGTGCTCTGATCACGCTGGCTGTCGGGGTTTTTATCCTGCCATCGGTGTTCCTCTCGGGCCTCGCCGGCGAACTGGCTGACGCGCATGACAAGGCGCTGGTCGCGCGCCGCCTGAAGATTGGCGAGATCTTCGTACAGGCCATCGCAGCGGCGGGGGTGTGGTTTGGTTCGCTGCCGCTTCTCTATGTTGCGCTTTGCGGACTCGGAACCATCGCGGCGCTGTTTGGCCCGGTAAAATACGGGTTTCTGCCGGAGCATCTGGAAACGGAAGAACTGCCCGCGGGTAATGCTTTGGTCGAGGCGGCAACCTTTCTTGCGATCCTGCTTGGGCTCGTCGCTGGCGCACTCGCGGCGGACAAAGCTCTCGCGCCGGGGCTGATCTCCATTCAGCTTATGCTCGTCGCAGGCGCGGCCTATGTGACAAGCCTTTTCATCCCACGCAAAGGCGCCGCCGCCCCCGGTTTGCCCGTCCACCGCAATATACTGGCTTCGACCGTCGAGCTTCTGCGCGAATTACGTGCCGAGCCGAATCTCTGGCGGCCGGGACTCGCGGTCTCGTGGTTCTGGTTGACGGGCGCCGTCGCGCTGTCGCTGGTGCCCGTGGCGGTCCGCAAAGCGACCGGCGGCGGCATTGCTGTCGAGGCTGCGATCAGCGGCTTTTTCGCCTTCGGCATCGGCGCGGGGTCGATCGCGGCGGCACTGCTCGCAAGGGGCCGCATCAGCGTCGCCCCGGCGCCCGCAGCCGCCATCGGCATGGCCGGCTTTCTCGTCGCCTTGGCTTTGTCGACGCGCGGTCTTCCGGCCCCGCACACCAGCGACGCCAGTCTCGGCAGTTTCTTTGCGACCGCGCAAGGGTTGGCGATCGCTGCGGAAGTCTTCGGATTGGCCGCGTCAGGCGGCCTTTTCGTCGTGCCGTTGTTCTCTGCTATCCAGGCCCGCGCCGCGCCGGATAAACGCGCCCGCACGATCGCGGCAGTGAATATCCAGAATGCCTTGTTCATGGTGGCGGGTTCGCTGCTGACCGCGTTGCTGCAAAGTCGTTTCTTTGGTCTCAGTGAACCCGCGCTCCTGGCGCTTCTTGGCCTCGGCAATGTCGCGGCAGCCGCTTATATCCGCCGCGCCATCGTCGGCGCAGAGGCGAAATCCGGTTGAGCTTCGTCCGTTTGCGCCGTGCCCCGGAATCTCTATGATCCTCACAACGTTGAGATTCCGTCCCGTTGCGAGGCCCAGATGCGTACCGATGTCGCCCAACCGATCCGCCTCGCGGACTATCGCGCACCGGACTATCTGATCGATCGCGTTGATCTCGACATCCGGCTTGACCGGCAAGCCACGCGCGTTACGTCCCGGCTCAGCATACGGCCCAATCCACGGGGCCACACGGGCGCGGATCTCGTGCTGGACGGCGACGGGTTGAAGCTCAAGCGTCTGGCGCTCGACGGCGCTCCGCTTGACGTTAACGCGAATTTCGTCACCCCCGACCGGCTGACCATTGCGTCGCCCCCAAATGAACCCTTCACGCTCGAGATCGAGACCGAGCTGAACCCCTCCGCGAACACGCAACTCATGGGTCTTTATCGTACCGGGTCGGCCTATTGCAGCCAGTGCGAGGCGGAAGGGTTTCGCCGCATAACTTATTTTCTCGACCGGCCGGACGTACTGAGTGTCTATTCGGTCCGCCTCGATGCGGAAATAAGCGAAGCGCCGGTCTTGCTCTCGAACGGCAACATGACCGCCGCGGGCACGATCGAAGGCACGACGCGCCATTTCGCCGTTTGGCACGACCCGTTTCCAAAGCCCTGCTATCTCTTTGCGGCGGTCGGCGGCGACCTTGGTGCGATCCACGATACGTTCGTTACAGCCTCTGGCCGCGAGGTGAAGCTCGGCATTTATGTCGAACACGGCAAGGAAGCCAGCGCCACCTACGCGATGGACGCGCTGAAACGCTCCATGCGCTGGGACGAAGGAGCTTTCGGCCGCGAATATGATCTCGATGTCTTCAACATCGTCGCTGTGTCGGACTTCAACATGGGCGCGATGGAGAACAAGGGCCTCAACGTCTTCAACGACAAATATGTCCTGGCTTCGCCCGAAACCGCGACCGACAGCGATTATGCGCAGATCGAAGCCGTCATCGCCCACGAATATTTCCACAACTGGACCGGCAACCGTATCACCTGCCGTGACTGGTTTCAGCTTTGTCTGAAAGAGGGCCTCACCGTCTTCCGCGACCATGAATTTTCCGCCGACATGCGCTCGCGCGCCGTGCGCCGCATTGCCGATGTACGAACCCTGCGGGCGCAGCAATTCCCCGAGGATGCCGGCCCGCTCGCGCATAACGTTCGGCCTGAAACCTATTTTGAGATCAATAATTTCTACACGGCCACGGTTTACGAGAAGGGCGCCGAAATCATCCGCATGTTGAAGGTGCTGATCGGTGCGGAAAAGTTTCGCGCCGGAATGGATCTTTATTTCGCCCGTTATGATGGGACGGCGGCGACCGTCGAACAGTTCATTGGCTGTTTCGCTGAAGTTTCAGGGCGGGATCTGACGCAGTTCTTCCGTTGGTACACGCAGGCGGGTACGCCGCTTGTCGAAGTCACCGCCAATTACGATCCGGCAACGCAGGCGCTGAAGCTCGATCTCGCCCAAAGCTGCAAAACGACGCCGGGTCAGGATCAAAAGCTGCCGTTCGTCATCCCGATCGAACTCGGCCTTTTGAGCCGCGACGGCAAAATCTTCGATCTCGTTACCGGCCCGCGCGATGGAGCGAGCACCAGCGAACTCTCCGCCGGTTTGATTGAACTGACCATGGCGCAACGGCGCGTCGTTTTCCATGCGTTGCCGGAACAGCCGGTCGTCTCTTTGCTGCGCGGCTTTTCCGCGCCCGTGAGCCTCGCCTATGCGGCAAGCGAAGATGACCTCATTGTGCAGACGGCGCACGACGGTGACAGCTTCAATCGCTGGCAGGCTTCGCAGACCTATGCGACGCGGCTGCTTCTGCGCTCTGTCGAGCAGGTTCGCGCCGGACGTGGGCCGGTTTCAGATGCGCGTTTCATCGAAGCCTTGCGCCATGTTTTGAAGACAAGCGCCGCCGACCCCGCCTTTGCCGCGCAAGTCGTGACGCTGCCAGGCGAAGCCGATATAGCCCGGGAGATCGGCAAAGAGGTCGACCCAGATGCGATCTTCGTGGCGCGAAAAGCGTTGCGCCACGCAATCGGGGGCACCCTCGCAACGGAACTGCGAGCGATCTATGATTCGCTCGCCGACGACGGGGCCTATTCGCCCGATTCGGTCGCGGCCGGGCGCCGCGCTTTGCGCAATGCAACACTCGATCTTTACGCGGTCGCAAATCCGGAGGGTCTCGCGGTCGCCGAAACGCAGTTCGCACGCGCACGCTTCATGACCGACAAAATCGCCGCGCTCAACATCATGGCACTCCAGCCCGGCGCGGCGCGCGAAGCGGCCTTGCAAGCTTATTATGAGACTTACCAGAACGAGCCGCTCGCCATCGACAAGTGGTTTGCCCTGCAAGCCGCGATTCCGGAATCCGGCACTCTCGCACGCGTTAAAACGCTGATGCAGCATCCCGGTTTTTCGCTCGGAAACCCCAATCGCACCCGTGCTTTAATCGGTGCCTTCGCGGCCGGCAATCAGACGCAGTTCAATGCGCCGGACGGCAGCGGTTATGAGTTCGTTACGTCGATTGTCTTGCAGCTCGATGAGAAAAATCCGCAGGTCGCCGCGCGCCTTCTGGGCGCCTTCAAAAGCTGGCGCGCGCTTGAGACGGGGCGGCGTGCGTTGGCTGAAACCGCACTGCGGCACGTCGCATCGCAAGGACGTCTGTCGGCGGACGTCAAGGATATAGTCGAGCGCTCGCTCGCCTGACCAAATCAATTTTCTTTTCAGAATTCATTAATCTCTGGACAAATCACCGCTCTCGGATTTAGATGTGCAGGATTTGAAGAGATGCGGCACATCGACTTCGGATCATATCGAGGGGGCTCCACGATGATCCGTGCGGATGCAGCGGGCCTGTTGGCGCGCGCTGATCTGTCTTACGCCAGGCGGCCGAGGGCTTCTCGCCTGAAGGCTTCCGATCAAACTTATACTCAATTCGAACCCTGGCTCAGATTGGCCGTCCCGGCACTCGTCGGTCTCTTCGTCGCCGCTTTGAGCGCCACTGTCATCATCATCCTGCTCGACGCGCATGACCGCGCGATCGCCGCGGCGGTTGACGATCTGGAAATTGTGGCTGGGGCAACGGCCGGCGATTTTGCCGCCGGTCTCGTGAAAGCCCCGGATCGCGATCCCAATGCAGCGTTGCTCCGCGCCCTCCCTGCCCGCGCTCTGGCGCACGGGCGCAGTATTTTCATTAGCAACGGCAAAGGCAATATTATCGCGGCGCTGCCGAACGCGCTTCGCCACGGCGGCGCATTGGCCGACCGTCTCGGCAGCGGCCGATTGTTGATGAGCATGGCCGAACGCGGCGGTGTTCTGCGCGTCCATCTGGACGACGGCACGGATGCACTGGCGGCCGTGCGTACTTTGCGAGCGCCATACGGCCAGATTGCCTTTGTGCATCCGATCAGCGCCGTGCTGGCCGATTGGCGCGAGGGTGTTCTACGAATGGCCGCGGCGCTCTTTGCCACGATCGTTGTGCTTCTGTCCGTCGCCGCTGCGTACTTTTGGCAAGCGGAGCGGGCGCGCAAGGCCGACATTTTCTGCAACCGCATTCGTGACAGGATCGACACTGCCCTCAATCGCGGCCGCTGCGGGCTTTGGGATTGGGATCTCGCCCGCGGCCACGTCTATTGGTCGGATTCGATGTACGACATGCTCGGCATGAAGCCAGAGCGGGCCTTTCTCTCATTCGGCGAGATCAATGCGCTCGTTCATCCGCACGACGGCGATCTAGCCCATGTCGCGGAAATGCTTGCCGCGTCCCATGCCAAAGCCATCGACCATTCATTCCGCATGCGCCACGCCAATGGCCATTGGATTTGGCTGCGGGCGCGCGCTGAAATCGTGCGCGAGGGAACGGGCGAAGCTGCGCATCTCGTCGGTATCGCGGTCGATACATCGGAGCAAAAGATACTTGCCGAACGGACAGCCACGGCAAACATGCGGCTGCGGGATGCACTGGAAACCGTCTCCGAAGCCTTTGTTCTTTGGGATAAAGAAAATCGGCTGGTTATGTGCAATTCCAAGTTCCAGCGATTTCATAATCTTCCCGATACGGCTGTCGTCAGCGGACAGCCTTATCAACAGGTGATGGCGCAGGGAACGTCGCCACTGGTCCAATCACAATTTGCTCTCGGCGAACGGCCCTCGATCGGCGCGCGCACTTATGAAGCGCAACTGGGCGACGGTCGGTGGCTTCAGATCGATGAACGCCGCACCAAGGATGGCGGCTACGTTTCGATCGGCACGGACATCACAGCCCTTAAGCGGCACGAAAGCCAATTGCTGGAATCCGAACGGCGTCTGACTGCCACCGTCGCGGATTTGCACAAGTCGCGTCAGACGCTCGAACACCAGGCGCAGCAGCTTGCCGAACTTGCCGAAAAATATCTCGAACAAAAAGCCGAGGCCGAATTCGCGAGCCGGGCGAAATCCGAATTCCTCGCCAACATGAGCCATGAGCTGCGCACGCCGCTCAACGCGATCATCGGGTTCTCCGACATGATGATCGGCGAAGTCTTCGGCGCATTGCCGGCGCGCTATCTCGATTATTCCAAGGATATTCAGAACAGCGGTCAGCAATTGCTGGGGCTGATTTCAGACGTGCTCGAAATGTCGCGGCTCGACGCCGGGCGGGTGCAGTTGCAGAAAGCCGAGATCGTGATCGGTACAGTCGTTTCCGCCGCGCTTCGGGACATCGAGGAAGCGGCGCGCGAGAAGTCGATTGCGCTGACAAGCCAGATTGCGGCAAGCATCAGACTTCATGCCGATCCGGGGGCGCTCGAACGGGTCATCGCTGGGCTGTTGCATAACGCGGTGAAGTTCACGCCCGAACATGGCAGCGTGAATATCCGCGCGCGCCAGGTCAACGGCGCATTGAACATCTATGTCGAAGACAATGGCGTCGGTATCGCGCCTGAGGCTTTGGAACGGCTCGGCCGGCCATTCGAGCAATGGAACGCGCCGCTCGCCAATGGCATGAAAGGCTCTGGCCTGGGTCTCGCCATCGCGCGCTCGCTCGTCGCGTTGCATGGCGGCACAATCCGCATCCGCTCGACGCCGGGCAACGGCACGATCGTGCAGGTCCATCTTCCCATCGATAAGCCCGTCTGCGCCGTCGCGTCCAAGCCGGCCGCGGCGCGGCGCCCGCTGACCAGCGTTCAGCCGCATCTGGCAGGGCGCGGCGGGGTAACGCGGCCTGAAGTGCAGCTCAGCCGACGGCCGCATTGAAGATCGCGCGTACCCGCGCTTCGGTTTCCAAAATCTCAGCCTCAAGCTGGCCGAAACTCGGCAGGTCCAATGCCGTCGCGAGGCGGCGTTTTACGGCATCGTTCGCCTGCGCCAATCGGACGTCGCCGCCGAGGATCGCACGCAGCACCTGCGTAACGTGCAGGTAAAGCTGATCCGCCGCCAAAAGGCTTCCAGCATCGGCGACCGTCAAAAAGCCCAACGATTGCGCGCGCGCTAAAATATCCGCGGGCGCGCCGGCGACCAATGCCGGCGCCGTATGCGCATGTTTCAAACAGAGATATTGCGCTAGAAAATCGAGATCGACCTGGCCGCCAGCGGAATATTTCAGATCGAGCGGGTCGTTCTCACCTTTTTCTTTGGCGATCAGGCGCCGCATGTCGCGAACATCTTTACGCAACTTTGCCGGTGGCGGCATCGTCAATATCTTCCGAAGCGCAGCTTCGACCTCCGCGGCAAGCGATACATCGCCGCCAATGACACGCGCACGCGTCAGCGCCATATGCTCCCATGTCTCGGCTTCCGTCGCTTGATATTGAAGGAAACTCTCGAACTGTGTCGCGAGAGGCCCCTGACGCCCGGACGGCCGCAGGCGCATGTCAACAGCATAAAGCTTGCCGCGCCGCGTTGCGACCGTGAGACCGGAGATGAGGCGTTGCGAAAGCCGCGTATAATAATGGGTTGCATGCAACGCCGTGGCGCCATCGGAATCGGGATGCGCCAGATCGAAATCGTAGATCACCATAAGGTCAAGATCGGAGGCCGCGGTCATTTCACGCGAGCCGAGCTTACCCATGCTCAGTATGATGCAGCGTCCGCCCGCGACTTTGCCAAACCGCGTTTCGAAATCACTGGCGACATTCGCGAGCATTGCGCGCACGATCACAGCGGCCAGCGCCGAATAAGCTTCAGCCGCGTCGCGCGGCGTCAGATCCGCCGTCAAAAGCCGCAGTCCAATAAGGAAGGATTCCTCCTGCCGGAAATCCCGTAACGCATCGAGCACATCTTCGGCTGCGGCGCCCGCCGCCAACACGCGCGAGAGGCGCTGGGCAAATTCGGCCTCATCCAGTTTCGCGGTCAGCAGATGCCGGTCGATCATGGAATCGAGCACATGCGGCCGCCGGATGATGATGTCCGCAAGCCTCGGCGCGCTACCGAGGAGATCGGCAAACAGGTTGCGCAGGTTGGCGTTCGATCTCAGAATTGAAAGAAGTTCGACGGCCGCGATACGTTGCGCCAGCGCTTGGTCGAAAGCGGAGAGCGCCGCGTCTGGATCGGCGGTATGGGCAAAGGCCTCCAGCAATGCCGGGATGAGCTCCGTCAAAACTTCGCGTGCGCGCTCCGACGCGACACCGGCCCGACGGCCAAAATGCCACCCGCGGATCGTCTCTGCCGCGAGTTCCGCGCGCCTGAAGCCGAGCCCGCGTAATGTTTCCAAGGTTTCCGGATCGTCGCTGACGCCCGTGAAGACCAGGCTGCCTTTCGTACCCGAAAGTGCCGGCGCGGCTTCGAACAGCCGGGCATAATGTTCGGCGACACGCTCGAAATGATGCACCAGATCGGCGGCAAAAGGCGCTGTCGCGGGATAGCCGCAGAAATTGGCGAAGTGCTCTAACTCCTGCGGGTCGGCTGGCAGACGCTGCGTTTGCTCGTCGGCGACCATCTGCAGGCGGTGTTCAAGCTCCCTCAAAAAGAGATAGGCGGCTTCGAGTTCGTCGCGTGCCTCGCGGCTGACGAGGCCTTGCTCATGCAATTCTGCGAGCATCGGCAGCGTTGCGCGGCCGCGGAGATTTGGTCGCCTGCCCCCATAGATCAATTGCTGGGTCTGGACGAAGAACTCGATCTCCCGAATACCGCCGCGCCCCAATTTAAGATCATGCCCGGCGACGGCAATCTCGGCATGGCCACGCGCTGCATGGATTTGCCGCTTCATCGCGTGAATGTCGGCGATTGCGGCATAATCGAAATATCGCCGCCAGACGAAGGGCGTGAGCTGTTCAAGAAACGCCGCACCGAGTTTGAGATCGCCTGCGATCGGCCGCGCCTTGATCATCGCCGCGCGTTCCCAATTCTGGCCGAAAGATTCGTAATAGAAAAATGCTGCAGGCGTCGAAATGGCGATCGCCGTCGATGCGGGGTCCGGCCGCAGCCGAAGATCGACGCGCAGCACGTAGCCGTCCGCGGTGCGCTCTTGCAAAATTTTGACAAGCCGTCGCGACATCCGCACGAAGGCTGTCGCTGGCGCGCTCAGATGCTGCGCGGTCGCGCTCGCCGGATCGAAGAAAATGATAAGATCCGTATCGCTCGAATAATTCAATTCGGCGCCGCCATGCTTGCCAAGCGCAAGGATGAAGACGCCGCAATTCTCGGTGGGATGAGCCGGATCAGTCAGATAAAGCCGCCGGGCCGCGTGCTCATCGCGCAAAATGAAATCGAGGGCGCCGGAAACAAAAACATCGGCGGCCCGCGTCAGGGCGCTCATCACATCCTGGGCCGTCCAGACACCGCCGAGGTCGGCGAGCGCGACGAGAAGCGCCACGTCCTGTTTAGCGCGCCGCAAAAGGCGCATGGCGTCCGCCTCGGTGGCCCCCATCAAGGCTTCGCGGAGATCGGCGAGGCAATTCGAAAGGCTTGTCTCCGGTACGCCCGTCAGGAGGCGCGCAAGCCGCGCCGGCTCGGCGGTCGCGAGCTTCCAGAGATAAGGCGAATGATCGGCAATGCCTTTGAGGAGCGCTGCAACGGCAGGCACGTCCGCCAAAGTTGCGACGACGGCGCTGTTCGAACAAAGCCCCGCCAGCCGTGCTTCCGCGACAACGGGATCGCTCAATGCAGGGGCTTTCACCAGCCGCTCGTAGAGTGGCAAAAGTTCAGCCGGCATATCTGTCCGCCTTCCCGGCGTCAGGCCGCCTCTCCGCGCGGCGCAATCGCGGGTAGTTTTGGCGGCAGGGAGAGAGCCGCCGGCAATACCAGCACGGCCTTGAGCCCCGGCGCATTGTCCTCAAACCGCAGCGTCCCCTTATGTAGCCGCGCCACGGCTGCCGCGAGCGAAAGCCCAAGACCCGAACCCGGCCGCGACCGGGAATTCTCAAGACGCACAAACCGTTCTTGCACGCGCTCACGATCAATCGGCGCAATTCCCGGGCCGTGGTCGCCGACGCTGATTTCAATCATCTGCCCCTGGCGCTTCGCCGAAATGCTGACGCCGCCTTCTGCGCCATCGCCCGGCGTGCCGTATTTCAGCGCATTATCGACGAGATTGGCGACCGCCTGCCCGACAAGTTCGCGGCTCCCATAAAGCATCAATCCCGGCTCAGTCGTAACGGTCAGGGTCAAGCCACGTTCTTCTGCCGCCGGCTCGTAAAGTTCGCCAACATCACGCGCCACGTCCGCGGCATCGAAATCAATCAGGCTCTCGGGCCCTGCCCCAGCCTCGGCGCGGGCTATCATCAGCAGCGCGTTGAAAATGCGGATCAACGAATCCGATTCCTCGATGACCTTTTCGAGCGCCACCCGATAATCTTCCGGCGATTTGCCGAATTGCAGCGCCTGCTCGGCCCGGCTGCGCAACCTTGTCAGCGGGGTCTTCAAATCATGCGCGATATTATCGGAGACTTCGCGCAATCCAACGACGAGAAGCGCGATCCGATCCAGCATCGAGTTCAAATTATCGACAAGACGGTCGAGCTCATCGCCTGTGCCCGCGAGCGGCAACCGTGCGGAGAGGTCGCCCCCGACAATCGCACGCGCCTTGTCGTTGATGCGGTCAACGCGATGCAACACGCGGCGGGCTATCCAGAGGCCGCCAATCATCCCGATGATCACGAGCCAGATGAGAGAGGTGATCAGGGCGCCGACAAAGATACGGCGCAGCCGCATGCCTTCTTCGATGTCGTGGCCAACGAGCAGGCGAAAGCCGCCGGGCAGAAGAAAGATGCGCGCAATGGCACGATGGCGTCCGGTGTCGCCCGAACGTAGGTAATCGGTCACGACAACACCCGGCTGCGACAAAACTCCTTCCGGCAATGAAGAAATATTGCCGACGATTGGCTCACCCGCCTGCGTCGTCACGAGATAAAGCCCTGCGCTTGGCTGATGCGTGCGGCGCTCGACGGCCGTGACGAGCTGCGCAATGCCGCCTTCCGAATATTGTTCGGAGAGGCCAGTGATGTCGGTATCGACGGTTTGACGAATCTGCGCATCGATCAGATGCGTGACGTTCCAGCCGACACGGCCGAGAACAAGGCCCGTTCCCACCGCAGTGACAAGCATATAGACGAGCGAAATCTTGAACGCCGTCGACTTCAGAAGTTTAACGAACGGCGTCACGGATCATATATCCCGCGCCGCGGATCGTCTGCAGAAGCTGAGGCTCGAAGCCCTTGTCGATCTTGGCGCGCAACCGCGAAATATGCACGTCGATGACGTTGGTCTGCGGATCGAAATGATAATCCCAGACATTTTCGAGAAGCATGGTACGCGTGACGACCTGGCCGGCGTGTTTCATGAGATATTCGAGCAGCCGGAATTCCCGCGGCTGGAGAATGATCTCTTTGCCGTTGCGTGAGAGCTTGTGGGAAAGCCGGTCGAGTTCAAGTCCGCCGACCCGATAGACCGTTTCCTCGCCAACACCACTCGATTTGCGCCGCGCCAGAACCTCGATCCGCGCCAGCAATTCGGAGAAGGCATAAGGCTTCGTCAGGTAATCGTCGCCACCGGCGCGCAGCCCCTTCACCCGGTCATCCACCTGCCCGAGCGCCGAGAGGATCAGCACTGGCGTTTCGAGCTTTTGCGCCCGCAGGCCGCCAATCAGGGACAGCCCATCGAGCTTCGGCAGCATGCGATCGACAATGAGAACGTCGTAACCGCCGTCACGTGCCTTGTCATAGCCCTCGACGCCGTCGGCCGCGTGGTCGGCGACGTGCCCGGCCTCGCGCAACGCCTTGGCGAGGTAATTTGCTGCTTCGGTATCGTCTTCGATGATCAGGATGCGCATGGACGACATATAGCCAATTCCACAAAAAAACGGCAGGCCGGAGGTCACTCCGGGCCTGCCGCCTCCGAAACCGGCATCGCAGACGGGGGGCTTATGCGATTCCCGGTGGGGAGTGGAAAACATCTGGCGCGGCGGGGACCCCGCCGCGCACAGGCCGAAGCGAAATCATGACGCCTTGCTGAGCTCCAGCGCCACGAAATGGGTTTCGTCGCCGCTTTTCACCCGCAGCAAGACAGCTTTGCGGCCAGCCTTCTTCGCGTCGCCTAGAACACCCGCGACCTCGCCCGGCGTCTTCACGGTCTTGCCGCCGGCTTCAAGGATCACATCGCCGACCTTGAGGCCCTTCTGCGCCGCGGTGCCGTCGGGGTCGACATTCGTCACCACGACGCCACCAGCCGCCGCACCGGGAACGGAATCGGACGGCGCCAGGGTGAGGCCGAAAGCGGTGAGGTTGTCGGTTCCGGTATCTTGGTCGGTATCGGCCTTGGCAACCTGCTCGTTCGGCAGCGTGCCGAGCTTGACCTCGAAGGACTTCTGCGCGCCGTCGTGCCAGACGGAAAGCGACGCGTTGGCATTGGGGCCGAGTCCTGCGATCTTGCGGGCAAGTTCACGCGGGCCATCGACCGCATCGCCATTGACGCTGAGGATCACGTCGCCGGTCTTGATCCCCGCCGCCGCGGCGGGAGAATCCTTCTCGGTGTCCGCGACCAACGCACCCTTCTCGCTCTTGAGCCCAAGGCTGTCGGCGATGTCGGATGTCACAGGCTGGATTTCGACGCCGATCCAGCCGCGCGTCACGGTGCCCTTGCTCTCAAGCGCGGCGATAACGGTGCGCGCCTCGTCCGACGGAATGTCGAAGCCGATGCCGACGCTGCCGCCCGACGGCGAATAGATGGCGGTGTTGATACCGACGACTTCGCCTTCCGTGTTGAAGGTCGGGCCGCCCGAATTGCCGCGGTTCACCGGCGCATCGATCTGAAGATAATCGTCATATGGGCCAGAATTGATGTCACGGCCGCGAGCCGAAACGATGCCGGCCGTGACCGTGCCGCCAAGACCGAACGGATTGCCGACTGCGATCACCCAATCGCCGACGCGCGGCGACTTCGAGGCGAACTTGACGTAATTGAACGGTCCGCCGCTCTTGATCTTCAAGAGCGCGAGGTCGGTGCGCTTATCCGTGCCGATCACCTTGGCCGGATGCGTGGAACCGTCATCCATCGTGATCGTCACTTCAGTTGCGTGATCGACGACGTGATTGTTGGTCACGACATAACCGTCCGGCGAGATGATGAAGCCGGAGCCTTGTGCCATCTCAATGTGCGGACGGTTGTGGTGAAACTCAAATTGCTGGCCTTCCTCGCCGCCAAACCGGCGGAAAAACTTTTCCAGCGGATCATCCGGCGAAAGCTGCGGGCCTCCCTCGTCGGACTCGTCGGTATCGGCGACTTCCGAAATCTTCACCTTGATCGAAACGACCGCGGTGCGGACATGATCGACGATATCTGCGAAAGAGAATGCATTCGCCGGGAGTGGCGCAACGGAGCCTGTTTCAGCGTTTGCAGGCGTCGTCCAGATCGCGCTGGGCGATCCCTTCGAAAAGCCACCATTGCCAAGGACTGCGCCGCCCAAAGCGACGGCTGCCACCGTGCTAAGAAGGACGAGGCGCGATGGGCGCCGTGCTTTCCCCACCGATTGCGGGTTCTTTTCAGAAACCGGTTGAACCATTTTTTCTTTCTCCTGTGCCACGAGCGGCGTCCCAATAACCTGCGGATGGCTCCGCGATTTTCACCGGATGGGGCGAATCTCACCGCCGCGTCCGACTCTGATCATGAAGATGACGGCGTCCGGCTTACGCGGCTATTTCGAGGGAATGAAATTTTGGTAAGGTTGCGCTCAAAGCCTCGCAGGCTCGGCGCTGATCAACGTGTCAGTGCGAGTCTGGCGGGATCAGTGCCGAAAGACGCGCTTTCTCCGCCGACGTAAGCTCAGTCGAGGGATTTGTCGGTTTGCGCCGCGCGTTGAGATAGATCGCACCGCCGCCAGCGAGCAGCAACAGAAGCGGCGTCAGCCACAGGAGATAGGTGCCCGGCTCGAACGGCGGCTTCAGCAGAATGAAATTGCCATAGCGGGAGACCAGAAAACTGCGGATCTGGTCGTCGCTGTCGCCGGCGAGCAGACGTTCGCGGACAAGCACGCGGATATCATGCGCCAGAGCCGCATTGGATTCGTCGATCAACTCGTTCTGGCAAACGAGACAGCGCAATCCAGCGGAGATCACCCGTGCGCGCGCCTCAAGTTTCGGATCGGACAACATTTCCGCCGGCTGAACGGCATGAGCAAGCAGCGGCCCTAATGTGAGGGCTGCGAGCACGACGAGGCGGAAGAGCCGCTTCTTCATTCAGCCGGTGCCTGCGCGCCGGCGAACTTGCGGAAACGGTGTGCGACACCGATCCGAAGCCGGCGGTCGCTCAACGAAACAAGGCCGCCGAAGCCCATGACGAGGGCACCGATCCAGATCAGCGTCACAAGCGGCTTCCAATAGAGGCGCGCATCGACCGTGCCTGGCTTTACCCCGTCGCTGATGCCGACATAGACCTGTCCGAGATTAAGCGTCTTGATCCCGGCCTCAGCACGGCTCATCTGCCGTGTTGGATAGAAGCGCACGGCGGGATCGATCCCGGCGATCTCATGTCCGTCCGAGCGGATGACGATATGGCCAACCTTGGCGGTGAAGTTCGGGCCGGTCTCGCTGACAAGGCTCGTCAGTGTCAATTGGTACGGCCCGACGATGGCGCTATCGCCGGGCTTCATGGTGAGAACTTTTTCCGCGCCCCAGCTCGTTCCTGCGAGGCCCAGCAAAGAGACGCCGATGCCCGCATGCGCGAGCGCCGTACCGTACGTCGAAAGCGGCAGGCCCGTGGCGTGACGCCAGGCCTGCGCGACACCGCCCTTGACCAGAGCGATGCGGCCGAAGCTGCGGTTCACGATCTCAGCGAAAGCCCCGACGATTACATAGACGCCGAGCCCGCTGACGATGATCGATGTGAGCGGGCCGTCATGATGCCAGCTTGCGAGGACCAGCACCATCGCAAGACCGCAGAGCAGCGCAAAATAAAGCCGCTGCGCTGCGCCGAGAAAATCGCCGCGTTTCCAAGCGAGATTTTGGCCGAGTGGCATCAGTAACACGAGCGGCAGAAACAGCGGCACGACCGTCGCATTAAAGAACGGCGCGCCGACCGAGATTTTCTCGCCTGTGAACGATTGCAGTGCCAACGGGTAAAGCGTGCCCACGAAAACGGTCGCGCAGCACGTCGTCAGCACAAGGTTGTTGAGAACGAGCGATCCCTCGCGCGACACCGGCGCAAAGAAGCCGCCGGGTTTCAAAGTGTTGGCGCGCAAAGCGAAGAGCAGCAGCGCACCGCCGATAAAGAACACGAGGATCGCCAGGATGAATTCGCCGCGCTGCGGATCGTTGGCAAAAGAATGCACCGACGTCAGCACGCCCGAGCGCACAATGAACGTGCCGATCAACGAGAGCGAAAATGCGAGAATGGCGAGGAAGATCGTCCAGACTTTCAGCGCCTCGCGTTTTTCCATCACGGTCGCCGAATGAAGCAGCGCCGTGGCGGCGAGCCAGGGCATCAGCGAAGCATTCTCGACGGGGTCCCAGAACCAGAAACCGCCCCAGCCAAGTGTGTAATAGGCCCAGTAAGAGCCCATCGCGATGCCAAGCGTCAGGAATATCCAGGCGATCAGTGTCCATGGCCGCACGAGCCGCGCCCAGAACTCCGTCGATGCGGCCGCAAATCAACGCGCCTGCGGCGAAGGCAAAGGTAATCGAAAGCCCGACATAGCCGAGGTAGAGCAATGGCGGATGGATGGCGAGGCCGGGATCCTGCAATAGCGGATTGAGATCCTGACCCTCGATCGGCGGATTGGCCATCCGGGCGAACGGATCAGACGTAAGCAAAATGAAAAGCAGGAAGGCGGCGCTGATCCAGGATTGCACCGCGAGCACGGCAGCATGGAGATCCTGCGGCATGGTGCGCGCCGAGAGCGCCACCGCAGCCGCGAAGACGGCGAGGATCAGCACCCAGAGCAGCATCGAGCCTTCGTGATTGCCCCAGACGCCGGTGATTTTATAGATCAGCGGCTTCGCCGAAGCCGAATTCTCATAAACGTTGACGAGCGAGAAATCGGAGGTGATGTGCGCGTAAGTCAGCGCGACATAGGACAGGGCGACAAAACCAAATCCGGCAAGCGCGACCGTCGGCGCGACGCCCATCAGGCGGGAATCGCGTGTCGCGACTCCCCAGAGCGGTACGATCGCATTGAGACAGGCGAGCGCCAGCGCCAGGATCAGTGCGAAATGGCCGGTTTCGACGATCATTGACTGGACCCCATATCTGCATTCTCCTGCCAGCGGCCGGACTTTTTCAAAGCGTCGACGACTTCTTTGGGCATATAGCGCTCATCGTGTTTGGCGAGAACTTCCGAAGCGTCGAGGCCGCCTGCCGCCAGGACACCCTCCGCGACGACGCCCTGCCCTTCGCGGAAAAGATCGGGCAAAGCACCGTCATAGGTCACGGCAATCTCATGTTTGCCGTCGGTGACGTCGAAGCGCACGTCCTGACCCTCGTGAACGATGGAGCCCTTCTTGACCAGACCACCAATGCGGACGCGCGTGCCGGGTGGCAGGTCTTTTGCCACGATTTCGCTCGGCCCGTAAAAGAAAACGATGTTGTCACGAAGCGCATAGAGCACGAGGCCCAAGGCTGTGCCGAGCACGGCCATGGCGGCGACGATGAGCGTAAGGCGCTTCTTTTTCCGTGTCATGATTTAAGTCCAAGCTCGTGCGCCAGCGCATCGATCCGCGCGATCGCCGCGGCGTCGCCATTGAAATCGTGCCGCGCCGTCTTCAACGCCGCACGCGCCTTGTCGATCTCATTCAGAACCTTATAGGCGCGAACAAGGCGCACCCAGCCGTCAATGTCGTTGCCGTTCTGCGCAAGCCGCGCCGCCAGCCCATCGACCATGGATTGAATCGTCGCCTGCTGCTGCGCCGGAGACATGGCGGCAATCCGTGCCGCCTGACTTGGCGCCGGCACACCCCGATCGAGCTGCGCGAGCCGCGCGACGAGATCGGGCCGCCAGGGTGCGTTAGGTGGCGCCGACGCCAAAAGCGCCCCCCAATATTTGCGCGCCGTCACGGCATCGTTTTCCTGCGATGCCGCGAGACCCAGAAAGAACATGGCTTTGGGCGCGTGGGGATCGGATGCAAGCGCCTTCTTGAATTGATGGCGTGCGTCTTCCGTAACAATGCCATTCGACGCGACGACGAGCGTTTCGCCATAAACTGTCAGCGTATCGACATTGTTAGGACGCAGACGGACCGCCGTTTGCGCGGCGTTGACCGCATCGCCTGCACGGCCGACGATCAGGAGCGCTTGGGCGAGAACCTGATAGCCAAGACCATCCTGCGGATGCTGCGCCAAATGTGCTTCGACCCGGGCGATGGCTGCGTTGACGTCCATGCGCCCGACCGGTGCATTGAGGCGAGCCTGAAGCGGCAAGTCCGGCCAAGCGGGATGGCCGAGATACGTATAGAGCCCGAACGCAATCGCCGGAACGAAAACAAGCGCGGCGATCGCAGCGAGTCGCACATGCCATTTCGGGCTTCGCGCCATTGTGTCGGATGATTGCGGGTCTTTGCCGCTGACCGAGAGAAGCTGGCGCGCCGCCTCCGTCTTGGCCGCGGCGGCTTCCTCCGCGGAAATATTGGCGCGCGCTTCGTCGCGTGCGATCTCTTCGAGCTTCGCCTGATAGAAGGCAACGTCCGGAGCCGTAGAGTCGCGCCGTGCCGGCCGCGCAAGCGGCCAGAGAATGGCGAAGACCGCGCCGCCGGTCAAAAGCGCGAACAAAGTCCAGAGCATAATTTTCCTTGTGCCTCTTCCGGCAGGCTCAGTACGCCCTTTTCGCGGGAATTTCCATCCGACAAAGGCGTGAACACTTCGAGCCACAAAAAGTAGATTTATGCATTTTTATGATCGCGTTGCATGTCATCATTAAACAATTAGATTAAGCTGCCGCCGGCAGTTCGAGTTCCGCACGCAGACCACCGGCTGGACTCGCATCGAGCCGCAGCGCCCCCCCATAGAGTGCCGCAAGGTCGGCGACGATGGAAAGGCCCAGGCCTGATCCTGGCCGCGTTTCATCCAGTCGCCGGCCACGCCGCATCGCGGCCTCGCGCAATTCCGGCGCAAGCCCGACGCCGTCATCATCGATCACGACACGAAAGAATTTCTTACCTTGTGGATTGGCGGCGAGCGACGTGATGGCGATGGTCACGTTCTGGCGCGCCCATTTCCCGGCGTTATCGACGAGATTGCCGATCATCTCCTCGAGATCCTGCCGCTCGCCGCGAAAACGGATGTTCTCCGCGACCTGCGCGGAGAACGTGATTCCCCGCTCGCGATAGATCTTCTCGAATGTGCGCACCAGACCCGCCGTCACCGGCGCCACCTCCGCCATATTGCCGATGGCACCGACGCGCACCGCCGCCCGCGCCCGGTCGAGATAATAGGTCACCTGATCGCGCATGATCGCCGCCTGTTCATGCACCTTGGAAGACAGCGGACCCTTTTCGGTGTCCGCCTCGTTGATGATGACGCTGAGCGGCGTCTTTAACGCATGAGCGAGATTTCCGACCTGGGTGCGGGCGCGTTCGACGACTTCGCGGTTGGCATCAAGCAGGAGGTTCACCTCGGAGGCGAGTGGCGCGATGTCTTGCGGAAACTCGCCGCCGATCCTTTCGCCCTGCCCACGCCGGATCGATGCCACGCCCTCCTGCAGGCGGCGCAGCGGCTCCAGCCCGTAACGCATCTGCAGCGCCGCCGAGCCAACAAGCGCCGCGGCGAGCAACGTGAACGTCACAATCAAAGCGAGTTCGAAGCCCTCGACTTCGGATTCCATCGGCGCGGTCGTCGCCGCAACCTGCACAAGGTAGATGCCTTCATCCCCGGTATCGATCGTGCGTTCGACGATGCGAAGGATTTTTTCGTCGGGGCCCTTCACATAGCCTTCGCGGGCACCCCCCACGCCGGCGGGAACGCCTGTGGCGGCGAGTTGCGGCAGGCGGTCGGCAAACAGCGAACGCGAACTGATGATATTCGGATCGTTGCCGTCGAGCCGGGTGATCTGCCAATACCAGCCGGACAGCGGAATCTCGAATTGCGGTTCGCCGAGCTCGAACTGCTGGGGGCGGTTTTCTTCGCTGGGCGAGGCGATATCCGCGACGAGGGCGCGCAAGTAGAACCCCAGCTGTTCGTCAAACCGCGTCTCGGCCGATTTGCGGTAGAGCGCCGAAAGTCCCACGCCGGCGATCACCAGAATGATCGAACTGAGCACCGCGGCCGAACCAAACAGCCGCGCCGCGATCGACCAATTCCGCGGATTGAGGCGTCGCATCACGAGGTTTTGGGTGTGGCCGCGCCCGACTTGTCGCTTTTGCCCGCTTGCTCAGCCTCTGGCTCAGCGACGACATAGCCAAGCCCGCGCACCGTCTGGATGATATCGATGCCAAGCTTCTTTCGCAGGCGCCCGACGAAGACTTCGATTGTATTCGAATCGCGGTCGAAATCTTGATCGTAGAGATGTTCGACTAGTTCGCTGCGCGAGACGACTCTGCCGGAATGGTGCATGAGGTAAGCCAGCAGCCGGTATTCGTGCGAAGTCAGTTTGACCTGATTGCCATCGACGAGGACCCGGCTTGAACGGGTGTCGAGCCGCACGGGGCCGCAGGTCAATTCGTTCGAGGCGTGGCCGGTGGCGCGCCGCAACAAAGCGCGGATTCGTGCCAGAACCTCCTCAATGTGAAAGGGCTTTGCGACGTAATCGTCCGCCCCGACATCGAAGCCCTGCACTTTGTCGCTCCACCGGTCACGCGCTGTGAGAATCAGCACCGGCATCACCCGGCCGGCCTCGCGCCAATCCTTCAGAACGCTGATTCCGTCCTTCTTCGGCAAACCGAGATCGAGGACGATGGCATCATAAGACTCCGTATCGCCCAGAAACCATCCCTCCTCGCCGTCGTAGGCGCGATCGACCGCATAGCCCGCCTGCGCCAGCGCGGTCGCGATCTGGCGGTTCAAGTCCTTATCGTCTTCGACAACGAGAAGCCGCAATCCGTTCTCCTTAGCCGCAAGTTTAGTGGGAGAATTACTTGGCGTTTTTGGCGCTGAGAATCTGGCCCGTCAATGCATTGGTGTAAACGTGTATCACCCGGCCATTTGTCCGTAAAAGGCTGATTTCATAGATATATTGCTCTTTGTGGCGGCAAAGTCTAACGCCGAGCGGCTCGGCCTCGTAGTGGCGCGCGGCACCCATGAGCAACCTGAACGGTTCGGCAAGTTTGTGCGCGGCGATTTTCTCCCGCGTCTGCGAAGCTGAAAAGCATTCGTGCTCCGGCGAGGCCGCGCGCGCGGCACCAGCCACACGGAGAGCACTACCAAGGTGTGAATTCGTTGCAAGCCGGCCGCTACCTTCGCTATGCGGATTATGCGCACTTCCCGGCTGATGCGGGGTTCCCGCGGCCAGCGCTTGGACGCAGGCAAGGAAAAAGGCTGCGAGTACAAGGCCGGCGTGCCGCATCGGGTCGAGACTCGCTTCAACGCGGTGAATGCGCGATGAACATCGGGCGGATCAGCGAAGCTATACAGGCGCTCCCAAGCTTTGCAAAGCCTACCCTGGGCGCAACGGTTCGTTTACGCGAATAGAGGGGTTCCCGTAACCATTACGCAATTTCCATCGGCTAGGGTCTTTCCGAGACAAAATGCTTCCGGGACCCCGACGCTTGGCTATGACCGCTGAACCAGATCATGCCCCCAGAAAGCGCTTCCGCTGGCTGAAATTGCCGCGCCGGTTCGCGCGCGATCAGGACGGTGCGGCCGCGGTGGAATTCGCGATGGTCGCCCTGCCGCTGTTCGCGATTATTATGGCGTCGCTTCAAGCCGCGCTCGTTCTGCTGGCCGAGCAGGAATTGGACTTTGCGACTGACGAGGCCGGTCGTCTCGTCATGACCGGCCAGGTATCGAGTAACGCAGGTCAACCCGGTTACCTGACACAGGCTCAGTTCACCCAGAAAGTCTGCAGTTATTTGCCCGCGCTCTTCAATTGTTCAAACCTGATGGTCAACATGCAGGCTGCGAGTTCATTCAGCGGCGTGAACACGTCAGCGCCGAGCTATACCACGCTTCAGCTAAATCAATGGAGCTACAGCACGGGAACGCACGGTTTGACCCCAAACACGGTGATCCTCCAGGTCATGTACGAATGGCCGGTCTTCGGAAGCGCGATGAGCTTCAATCTCGCCGATCTCGCGAACGGCAAGCGCCTGCTGATTGGAACATCGGTGTTCAAAAATGAGCCTGGCCCACAATGACGCGCTCGCATCTTTTATATGATAACCTGACACGCTTCAGATCCCATGCAAAAGGGATTGCGGCGGTCGAGTTCGCATTGACCCTACCGCTCATGCTGTTCGTCTTCGTGGGCATAACGCAGGTCGGCCAAGCGGTTTCGATTAGCCATAGGGTGACAATCACGGCGCGCACGATTACCGATCTCGTCACCAGAGAAACCGTTTCAACCGGCTTAGTCCCGGCGACCACGATCCAGACGGATCTGGCGGCATCGGCGCAGGTTATAGCGCCTTACCCGTCGACCCCTCTGAATGTGACTGTGTCGGAAATCAAAACGGATCCGAATACGGGCGCTGCGACAGTGGTCTGGAGCCAATCCTGGCCGAACAATCAAAATGCTTTGGTCGCCAATGCTCCATTCACACTTCCGAGCAGCCTATCCGGAAAAGGCATCTATGTTATCTACGGCAAGGTAACCTACAGCTACACGCCCATCCTTGGCTATAAGATCATTCAACCGATGACACTCTCCGACTCGCTCTATCTGTACCCCCGGACAGGCACGAATATCCCCTGCTGCAGCTGATCTCGTCCGCCAGCCGCCAATTTCCCAAGCCGAGCCCGGTGCATTGATGCATGGGATCCGCTGGGGAATGTTCAGCAAGATCGATAGCCGCCTGAACGCCACAAGTCTTGACATCTTCAAAGCTTCAAATCCGGGCCTGGCACATCGAACCAGCTCGTCGTACGGCCAGTTAGTCCCTTCGTCTAACAGTGACGACTTGACAGACCGGGGCCGCGCATTTCTGCGTCATATCTGATGCGCAACTAGAAGCACTATCGGCTCTCGTGGGATTTTCTCAGTCCGGAAGCAGTGTGACGCGTCGGCTTTCAGCGTCCCGCGCGCCATTCAGTCGGTCCTTCAGACGTTTCGAAACAGATCCACAAACGCAAATGGCCGGGACAAGCCCGGCCAAAGCGCTTTAGATCAATTGCGATTTATTGCGATAGATGGGCTGCCTGGTTCGCCGCCGTGGTGAAAAGTGCCTCGAGCGCCGCCGTAATATCTGCGTCGTCTGTGACCTCGGTATAGAGGGACGGCGTCGAGGCGCAGGATTGCAGCGCGGTCGCGATATTTGGATTTGGCGTCGGAGACGTGTTGTTGTCTATCGGCTCGACGTTGCTGTTATAAAAGCTGTTGTTGGGCAACGGCGAGTAATTCAAATAAAGCACCGCGATCTGGATCGGCAGACCAGCAGCGCTTGTCCGCGCCTTAATCGCGTTGCATTGTGCCGCGCTGATTGTCGAAATGGTTCGGCCGCCACCGCTAACCTGTACGTCGTTGACGCCGTCCGTGATGAGCATCAAAACCTCTTGCGGCGTATCTCCTGCCACATTGGTTCCGTTGCCCGGCGTGGGCATCAGCGAGTTGACCTGCGTCAGAGCCGCATTGAGGGCGGTGCTGCCGTCGTTGTTGCTGCATGTCGTCTGGTATTGACTTGAATTTGTCGACGACGTCTGGTTTACGCCTGAAAGGCCGCCGTTATTGAACATCTGCAACATCTGGATATTCGCTGCAGCCGTCGAGGCGGTAGACATGCTCTGCGGCGTCATCGAAGATCCGCCCGAGATGAAACGCAGCGGTGGGTTACCAGAGGTGCATGGGGACGTCGTCCAGTCGGTATCGAATGTCGCAACCGACATTTGATACGCTGCACCATTTCCCGTCTGGCTTCCGGTTCCCTGGCTCATATTGGTCGCATAGGGGCCGAGCTGCTGGATGGCGGCACGCAGATTGTCGATCCGAAGCGTGAGGCCCAGAACGCATTCCGCGTAGGTGTAATCGTCGACCATACCGGGGCTTTTGGCCGTTCCAGTCGTGTAGTACGTGAACGTCGTAGTTGTTTTATTCTTTCCACTTCCCGATGTGACCGAGGCTGTATTGGAATTGATTCCAATACACGAAGAAGTTCCTGGCAAGACCCACTTGGAATAATCCGCCTCATGGCAAGCGAAGGAACAGCCTCCTTCGTTATCGCCCCCGGTGCCGCTGCCGCTCGATGTGGCAGTGTACATCGAGCTGATGCCGGTTGCGCTCGCCGGGATACCCATGGATGGCGATGAATCCGCCAGAATGTAAAAATTGATGTTCGGCGCGATGGACACTTGCGCCACCGTGCCGCCCGCTCCATTGCCGATCGGAATTGTTTTCATGCCGATGATACCGCCAAAAGCATCGACTGAATTCGCGGTATATTTGACCGTCGTCGTACGCGGCGGCTGCGAAGACGTGGTCCCGTCGGTAACTGTCACTGTTCCGGTGAAACCGCTTACGCCACTCACCGCGCTGGCAAGCGAATTAAACATTTGTTGCGCACGGTTCTGCGCATCCTGTGAATCCAATCCCTCACCCGGTATTGGTGAATAGGCTGGCGGATTCCCCGAAAGCGTGACTGTGGAAAGCGCGACCGTGTCAGCGATCGCGTCGAGCTTGGCCTTGCGCCGCGTGGCCTGGGTGTAATCAATCCCTGCGCCGACCGCGAAGAGGATCGGGATCGAGCATAAGGCGAAGATCATCGCGACATTGCCGCGTCGATCGGATTTGAAACGCGGAAGCTCGTGCCGGACATGGAAAAGCAGGTCGGCCGCAAAAGCACGGCCGGTGCGTAAAATCGATGATGGGTCGAAACGTGTGGTCACGGGCGCAGTCCTTCAGACGTAACGCCCGTAGCTAAAGCCCTTATTGGTAAAGACTTCTTGTAGTTAATAGCGCAGTGATCGCTTGCAATATGCGGTTTCGCCCTCAGCCCGCGAAGAACATTGGTATTTCTCATGGAATAACAATTGGTTGGACGTCATTAACGCAGCGATGTCCGGCCCCCTGCTCTGGTATCGAGCTTCTGCCTTGGTAAATCAGGCCCTATCGCATTTGCTGAAACAACGTGCCTTTTTCTTTGCCCGGTTTTTAAGACGGCAGCTTGCGTGCCGCACGTGGCGAGCGCCCCGGCCAGCTTACGATATGATCTGCGTAATCGTCGGTCTTGAGATCGGTCTCGGTCAGTTCGACCCGGCCACGCACGGAAATCCCGGCCTCGTGAACGGTCTCCGGCGAGCCGGAGATGAGCGGATGCCACCAGGCCAGGGGCCGGCCCTCCGCCCGCAATCGGTAGGCGCAGGTCGGCGGCAGCCAATGAAGCGACGTCGCCAAGTCGGGCGTCAGCTTAAGGCAGTCGCGAACCCGGCGGCGCCGGTGAGCATAGTCGGCACAGCGGCAGGTCTCGACATCGAGCAACCGGCAGGCGACGTCGGTGAAATAGACGCGGCCGGTGTCTTCATCTTCGAGTTTGACGAGGCAGCAGCGGCCGCAGCCGTCGCAGAGGCTTTCCCACTCTGCCGCTGTCAAATCTTCGAGCGGTTTCTCCCAATAGGCGTCCGTCTTCGCCATCCTCTTGCCGCGACGCTGTGGTTCTTGGCCCATGTTCGTACCTTTGGCCCCTGGGGAGCGTCCGAGCCAGCGCGATTGCGGGACAGCGCTTGGGCGCCCGTTTACGCGAAGAGGAAGCTGGCCTTAAGTCTTTCGGTCACATCGGATTTGTCCGAAAACCGCTTCGCACTTTTCGGTCCGATGCTCTAAAATTGCAACTATTCGGGTCTCGGGCCCAGAAGAAAGCCACAGCGGCATGAGTGTTTTGGACAGGCTGCGTTCGTCCAGGCTCTATAAGAGGGCCTCCCGTGCCTTACTCGAGATCGACGCCTTTTTCAACTCGTCAATGTTCGAGTCGGGCGAGCGCTCCCGCGGCGCCTATGCCTCGCTTATCGCCTTCATGGACCGGCTGCATGTGTCCGGCTGGCGGCGGGTGCTCGTCGAACTTTTCTGCGAAGGCTCGAACATCGCCGTCGTGATCGGGCTGATCGCCCTCTTCTTCGCCATCCCGGCCTTCGAGGACACCGCCGGCACGGATTGGCTGAAAAAGGAAGACCTCGCCGTCACCTTCCTCGACAGCTATGGCCAGGTTGTCGGCCGGCGCGGGATCAAACACGACGATTCCGTTCCGATCGAACAAATGCCGAAATATCTGATCGATGCCGTGATCGCCACGGAGGACAGGCGCTTCTTCGAGCATATCGGCATCGATTTCGTCGGCGTGTTCCGCGCCCTGATGGTCGATGCGAAGGCGAACGGCGTGGTCCAGGGCGGCTCGTCCCTCACCCAGCAGCTCGCCAAGAACATCTTTCTGTCCAATGAGCGGACACTGACCCGCAAGGTCAAGGAAGCCTATCTTGCGCTCTGGCTCGAAGGACATCTGACCAAGCGCGAAATCCTCCAGCTCTATCTCGACCGCGTCTATATGGGCGGCGGCACGTTCGGGATTCAGGCCGCATCGCAATTCTATTTCGGCAAGTCGGTCCGCGACGTAACCCTTGCCGAGGCCGCCATGCTTGCGGGCCTCTTTAAGGCGCCGACCAAATATGCGCCGCACGTGAACCTGCCAGCCGCCCGCGCCCGTGCCAACGAGGTGCTGAATAATCTCGTCGACGCCGGCTACCTGACCGAAGGGCAAATCTACGCCGCGGTGCGAAATCCCGCGACGCCCGTCGCGCGTGGCCAGACCTATTCGCCGGATTGGTATCTCGACTGGGCGTATAATGAGGTGCGTCAGCTCTCGGAGGCAGGCAAGCTCGGCAACAATCGCGTGCTGACGGTACGGACGGCGCTCGATTCCAATCTGCAGCAATACGCAGACACGACGATCGCTAACCAGCTTCGCGAATTCGGTCCGGGCTATCACGTCAAACAATCGGCCATGGTCATTCTGGACCCTTCGACGGGCGCGGTGCGCACGATGATCGGTGGGCAGGATTACGGCGAGAGTCAATTCAACCGCGCCACGGACGCCATGCGCCAACCGGGTTCGTCGTTCAAGCCGGTCGTTTATCTGACCGCGCTCCAGACAGGCAAATTCAAGCCAGACACGATCGTGCTCGACGAGCCGGTTTGCATCGGAAATTGGTGCCCACACAATTTCGGCGACAAATATTACGGAAAGATTCCCCTTATTATCGGCCTAACCCACTCATTGAATAGCGTAGCAGTGCGGCTCTCGATCGCGATTGGCGCCGCCAATCCGGTGCCCGGCCACGACAATACGTACGAAGAAGCCAAAAGAGGCCGGGCCAAAATTATCCAGACCGCCCGCAAGATGGGGATTTACACACCCCTGCCGGATACAGTCTCGTTGCCGATCGGCGCCGACGACGTAAATGTCCTGGAAATGTCTGGCGCCTATGCCACCTTCGCCAACGGCGGCAAACGCGTCACACCCTATGCGGCGGTCGAGATCTACAACAGCCAAGGCGATCTCATTTATAGCCATCAGCGGGACAATCCCCCGCCGCAGCAGATCTTCGACAAGTCGAATATCATCGATATGGTGACGATGATGCGCAATGTCGTGCAACAGGGCACCGGCCAGCGCGCCAAGCTTGACAATGTCGATATCGCCGGAAAAACCGGCACAACCAACGGCTCCAAGGATGCCTGGTTCAACGGTTATTCCGGCAATTTCGTCGGGACGATCTGGTTTGGAAACGACGACGATACACCAACGAACAAAATGACAGGCGGCTCGCTGCCGGCGATGACCTGGCACATCATCATGGCCTATGCACATCAGGGCATCGAATTGAAGCCGTTGCCGGGCTTACCGCCACCTCCCGTCGCCGTTAAGGCGCCGACGCCCGCGGCAACCGCCGACGCTGGGCCGCCTCCGCCGCGCCACCCCGCAGCGCTGTCACGCCATTCCGCCGATGTACTCGCCGGTATCGAGGCGGCGGCACGTAACGTCGCGAGCAACCGGCAGGATGGACCCGCGCCGCAATGAGTGCTGAAGGCCTGGTGCGTTGACCCTCATTAAATTCATTCTCACCGTCCTTGTCGGCACATTGCTCGGCTTTCTCATCACCGCGCGCGTGCTTGATCGCGACATTGGTTTCGATACGGCGCGCGCCGGCCCCTGGCTTGGCCAGCCCAAAGCCGGAACTGTGGATATCGATCCCTATGCGCATGCGATCATCGCCCGCACAGCGGAATTGCCGCTCGGCAGCGCCGAAGGCCTGAGCTTCATCGCACGCACCGATAGCGAGGACGCGCCGCTGCGGCCTCAATGCGATTATATTATCAGCGGCACTGTCCCGCCGACGCGCTACTGGACTTTGACGATGGTGTCGCCGAAAGGATTTTTGATTGCCAACCAACCACAGAAATTTGGCTTCACGTCGCGGGAGGTCGTTCGCGCAGCGGATGGCACTTTTGCCATCGATGTCAGCCGCCAGGCACGGCCCGGCAATTGGCTGCCGGTCGGTGACGCAAAGCACTTCGCCTTAATGCTTCGTCTCTACGATACGCTGCTCGACTTCGGCACAACGAAAGTCGAGGCGGCGGCATTGCCGAAAATCCAACGCGGCAGGTGCTCATGAGTCTGGGCGACCGCTTCTTCAGCTTGCTGCTATATCTGATGGGCGTACTCTGCGTCGCGGGTCTCGTCCATATCGTCTCGATATTGGTCATGCCGCATGTCGCCTCACATGACGCTTACCAACGTTTCGCGGCGCTCGCGAAACCGGGCAAGACGACATTATTGCCCCGGGCTCAGCCGGGCCATGAGATTGCGCCGTTTGCGGATCCCGCGTTGTCGCAAGCCGTGTGCCTTTACGATCTCACCGACGGGCCGCTGCATGTTCACGCCGATCTCCCCGACAACCGCCTGCTGACGATTTCGTTTCGCACCCGTACCGGAGAGGTTTTTTATTCGATGACCGATCGTGCCTCGTTGCACGGAACGATCGACGTCACCATCATGACCCAGGCGGAACTCGACGCCGCGCAGCAAGCCGATGACGATAATGGCGACGACGAAAATGATCAGCCGTTGAAGGAATTGCGCCTCGTCGCCCCGGATGCCAAGGGCTTCGTTCTGATCAACGCTCTGTCGGCCTATCCGAGCGAACGCGCCGAGGCCGATGCGGAAGTCAAATCGGTTGCCTGCGCGCCCGAAACCGTCGGGCAAGACAATTAATACGGCGCTTTCTCGTGCTGGCCGACAGTCTTGCGCTTGGTGTCCACGCGATCAGATCGAATGGCGGCCTCGTGATAAGTCTCTGCGCGGATGTAGCGCACGCCCGTAAAGAAGAGGATTTCCGCCTCTTTGGCGCGTGGCGCGGCGCTACGCGCAACGCGCGTTTGCGTCCTGAAAGCTAACAGCTCGCCCATGGTTTTATCTCCACGCGGCCCTGCGTCCGTCCGTACTTCTCCGCATCACGCCGAGCGCGTGAGGAGAAGCGTCGCCCCAGGTTGGTTAATGCTTTCTCAACACAATTTGGAAGATTGGAAAGAAAGCCGCGGCGTTGCACAAGCGCTACAAAGGCTTTCAGGACGCGTCCGCGAGGTCCAGAAAATTACGGCCCAGGCGATCCTCGATTTCGACAATCCACAGATCGACATCGAAGTCGAGTTCGCGTTTAAGCCGTGCCTCGATGGTGCCAGGATCGAGCCAATCCTCTTTATGAAGCCGGGCAAAAAGGCGTACGCCGTCATCGACTTCGCTCGGCGGCGCTGGGCCAAACAAGGCCGCCTGCCCATCAAGCCTGTCGATCTTCACAAAGATAGTGCCAGCCTCTGCCGCGCCGCGGCGGCGCAAATAAGCGGGCGCGCCCTCTACGCCGCAGCGCCGCAAATACGCGGCAATCCACATATCACTTCGCAATCGCATTAAACTCGACCCACCTAGCTTAGACTTGAGTCTTTGTCACAAAACTGCAATGCACTTCGGTTTGGTTAGCGCCGCCGTTTGGAGGATGCGCGCCATGACTTCCCTTTCATCTATTGATACCCCACCGCAAGAGACGCGAGGCCCGGCCCCGAAGCTCGATCATCCGATCGATATGAAGGCTGTGATTGTTTTTCTTACGATTGTCGGCTGCGGACTGCTGTTCGCTGCCTTTAGTGTTCATAACGACGTCGTGGCGACCGGGACGGTCGTCAAAAGTGCGCTGCCTTTCCTCCTCCTTGGCGTCGCTTTGGTGATCGCGCTTGGGTTTGAGTTCGTCAACGGCTTCCATGATACCGCCAACGCCGTTGCCACCGTCATCTACACCCGCTCGCTGCCTGCGAACATCGCGGTGGTGTGGTCGGGTTTCTTCAACTTCCTTGGCGTTCTGACCTCAAGCGGCGCCGTTGCCTTCGGCATCGTCTCGCTGCTACCGGTCGAACTGATCCTCCAGGTCGGCTCCGAGGCGGGCTTCGCCATGGTGTTCGCCATGTTGATCGCCGCGATCATCTGGAACCTCGGCACGTGGTGGCTCGGCCTGCCGGCTTCGAGTTCCCATACGCTGATCGGCTCGATTATCGGCGTCGGCGTCGCCAACGCGATGATGCGGGGCCGTGACGGCACGTCGGGCGTGGATTGGGGCAAAGCCACGGATATCGGCTACGCGCTGCTCCTGTCGCCGCTGGTTGGCTTCGCTCTTTCTGCGCTCCTGCTGTTGATCTTCAAAGCCCTCA
Source organism: uncultured Pseudomonadota bacterium (assembly GCA_963782195.1). Lineage (GTDB taxonomy): Bacteria > Pseudomonadota > Alphaproteobacteria > Rhizobiales > Beijerinckiaceae > Methylovirgula. The sequence continues at coordinate 594,577 of CAWAIN010000002.1, forward strand.
TCAAGAACCCCGACCTGTTCAAAGAGCCGAAGGGCGATCAGCCACCCCCGGCCTGGATTCGCGGCCTGCTGGTTCTGACCTGCACCGGCGTGTCCTTCGCCCACGGCTCGAACGACGGCCAAAAGGGCATGGGCCTTATCATGCTTATCCTGATCGGCACCGTGCCGACTGCCTATGCGCTGAACCGCGCGGTGCCTGCGCATCACATTCAGACCTTCGTCGCCACCTCGGAAGCGGCATCGAAAGTCGTCGACTCAAAGGCGAGCGGCTACAATATCATCGGCGACCCGCGCCCCGCGGTGACCGCTTATGTCTCTCAGCATCAGCTCAACGAGGGCACCTTTCCCTCGCTCGCCGCGCTGATCCGGGACATTGCCAAGCAGGTGCAGACCTACGGGTCGCTGTCCAAAGTTCCGGCAGACCAGGTCTCGAACACCCGTAACGACATGTACCTCGCTTCAGAAGCAATCCGCGTTCTGAGCAAGGACAAGGCGAGTACTCTTTCGGCAGCCGACGTAAAGACGCTGACCGCCTATAAAAAGGAACTCGACCTCTCGACGAAGTTCATCCCGATCTGGGTGAAGATCTGCGTCGCCTTGGCGCTCGGCCTCGGTACGATGATCGGCTGGAAGCGGATCGTCGTTACCGTCGGCGAAAAGATCGGCAAGGAGCACCTGAACTACGGTCAGGGCGCCGCCGCCGAGCTCGTCGCCATGGGCACGATCTTCGCTGCCGACAACTTCGGCCTGCCGGTCTCGACCACACACGTCCTCTCGTCCGGCGTTGCCGGCACGATGGCCGCGAACGGGTCGGGTCTGCAACTCGCGACATTGCGCAATATCGCTATGGCCTGGGTGCTCACGCTGCCCTGCGCGATCACGCTTTCCGCGACGCTCTACTGGATCTTCCGCCACCTCTTCTAACCTGGAAGATCTTTCTGAGCAGAAAGGCCGGCCCTGCCCCCAGGGCCGGCTTTTCGTTTGAGGCGCCAGGGCTTGCCGCTTCGGCGCCAAGCGGTTAAGCCAGCCGGCATCCCACACGTTATGGAGGCCGCATGGCTCAGCTCGACGCCGCGCTGGCGAAGATCGATGCGAATTTGGATGCTGCGTTGCAGCGTCTTTTCGCCCTCGTCTCGATCCCATCGATTTCGACCGATCCGGCCTATGCGCCAGCCTGCCAAGCGGCGGCGGAATGGTTGAAGGACGAATTGCGCGGCCTCGGCTTTGAAGCCTCAGTGCGGCCGACCGCTGGCCGGCCCATGGTAGTGGCCAAGGCCAAAGCTGGACGCCCGGGCGCGCCGCATGTGCTGTTCTATGGGCATTACGACGTCCAGCCCTCCGATCCGCTCGATCTCTGGAAGACCCCGCCCTTCGAGCCGCGCCTCGCCGACACGCCGACAGGCAAGCAGATCGTCGGTCGCGGCACCTCTGACGACAAAGGCCAGTTGATGACCTTCGTCGAGGCCTGCCGGGCGTTGAAGGAAACCGGCGGTGTCCCTTGCGATATCACCATTCTCTTCGAGGGCGAGGAGGAATCGGGTTCGCATTCGTTGCCCGCCTTCCTCGCGGAGAATAGGGATGAACTCCGCGCCGACGTCGCGCTGATCTGCGATACCAGCATGCTTGACCGCACCACGCCGGCCATCACCACCATGCTGCGTGGAATCGTGACGCAGGAAGTCGTCATCAAGGGCGCGGATCGCGACCTTCATTCCGGCTTGTTCGGTGGCGCCGCGGTCAATCCGATCCATGTGCTGGCGAAGATCATCGCCGATCTGCACGACGAAAATGGCTGCATCACACTGCCCGGCTTTTACGATGGCGTCGCCGAACTGCCGCCGGAGATTGCCGCGCAATGGCGCGACATTGGCTTCGACGGCGCGCAATTCCTCAAGGAAGTTGGCCTTTCAGCACCGGCCGGCGAAAAAGACCGCAGCGTGCTCGAAATGATCTGGGCGCGGCCGACCTGCGAGGTCAACGGCATCATCGGCGGCTATACCGGCAAAGGATTCAAGACGGTGCTGCCGGCGCAGGCCAGCGCCAAAATCTCCTTCCGTCTCGTCGGTGCCCAGGACCCCGAGAAGATCGCCACGACCTTCCGCGCCTTCATCAAGGCGCATCTGCCTGCGGACTGCGACGCCGAGTTCATTTCGCGTGGCGCATCGCCTGCGTTGCAATTGCCCTTGGATTCAGCCGCGCTTACTCGTGCCCGCGCAGCGCTGCGCGACGAATGGGGCAAGGACGCCGTGCTCATCGGCTCGGGCGGCTCGATTCCGATTGTCGGCTCGTTCAAACGCGACCTCGGGATGGAAAGCCTGATGATCGGATTCGGCCTCGAAGACGACCGCATCCATTCGCCGAATGAGAAGTACGAGCTTTCGTCGTTCCACAAAGGCGCACGAAGCTGGGCGCGTATTCTCACGGCGCTGGCGAATTAATCCGACGACGATAAGCCGGTGCCGCTCACTTCACGCCGGGTGGCGCTTGCACATTGTCGTACCGGAACGTCTCCAACACTGTCGCGCCGCTTTGCAGGCGCGCTTCCGTCCTGAGCGGGAGTTCCTGAGTGCTTGGATATCCAGAGGCGATTGTCGCTCACCCGATCCTTATTGACGAGATGCACGGCGTAGACGGCCACAGCCTGCCCGTCCAACGTTTCGTCAGCACTCTGATGACAGGTGCCGGCGCCGTTCTTTTTGGCCTCGTCCAGACGCGCCAACGTCGCCGCGATGGGCTGGGGCATCGAAGTCCACGATCCCCTGCTTTGCATGTAGAGACGTCCGCCCGTGATGATAATCTCGTTGGTGATCGAAGGCAGGCCGGCGCGAACGATCGTCGCGGACACCACATGCGGCTGTTTTGCCTGTGCGACCATCGCGTCGTAAGGGGTTGCGCAATCATCGGCTGCGGCAGCCCCAGCAGATAAACCAATGAAGGCGGCGACCATGATCGTCCCAATCCTCGAATGCATCACGCTCTCCTGCGACGTCGTCCGTGATACCGAGGGTTCGAACCACGTTTGCGTCGTAGCAGTTGCGGCTCAGGGCCTCAAGCCGGCGCGGAATGACCCCGGGCGCGCGAATGCTGCGCCGCCCACAGATTTACTGCAGCGCGGGAGCGCCAGTCTGCGTCAAACTGGGCATTGACCTTTTGGCGCGTTGACTGCAGGACCACGCTTCGCCCAAGAAGGCTCATAAGTTTCCGCCATCAACAACTTGCGCGGCGTCAACCAGCGCGAGGCCGAACCCGAGGACCGCCATGGCCACCGATATTGAAATTGCCCGCGCCGCAAAGCTCGAACCCATCCTGAAGATCGCTGAGAAGATCGGCATTCCGGCTGAGGCGGTCGAGCCTTATGGCACGAAGATCGGCAAAATCGATCTCGGCTTCCTCGCCGAGGCGCAGGAGCGTGCCAAGAGCCGCCCGAAGTCGAAGCTCATCCTCGTCACCGCCATCAACCCGACGGCAGCCGGCGAAGGCAAGACGACGACCTCAGTGGGCCTCGCTGATGCGCTGCGCCATGTCGGCAAGAAAAGCGTCGTCGCCCTGCGTGAACCCTCGCTCGGCCCCTGCTTCGGCATGAAGGGGGGCGCCGCCGGCGGCGGCTACGCCCAGGTCGTGCCGATGGAGGCGATCAACCTGCATTTCACCGGCGATTTCCACGCCATCTCCGCCGCGCACAATCTGCTCGCGGCGATGATCGACAATCACATCTACTGGGGCAACGAGCCGGCGATCGACTCGCGTCGCGTCGCGCTGCGCCGCGTCGTCGACATGAACGACCGCGCCTTGCGCCAGATCGTCGTCTCGCTCGGCGGCGTCGCCAACGGTTATCCGCGCGAGAACGGCTTTGACATCACGGTCGCCTCGGAAGTGATGGCGATCTTCTGCCTCGCCCGCAACCTTCAGGATTTGCAGGAGCGGCTGGGCAAAATCGTTGTCGCCTACGGCCCGGACAAAAAGCCGATCACGGCCGAAGACCTGAAAGCCGCTGGCGCCATGACCGTGCTGCTCAAGGACGCGCTGATGCCGAACCTCGTGCAGACGCTCGAAGGCACGCCGGCGTTCATCCACGGCGGTCCCTTCGCCAACATCGCGCATGGCTGCAATTCGGTGATCGCGACGACCGCGGGCCTCGCGCTGGCCGATTACACCGTGACCGAAGCCGGCTTTGGCGCCGACCTTGGCGCGGAAAAATTCATGGACATCAAATGCCGCAAGGCCGGTCTCGCGCCGTCCGCCGCGGTTATTGTCGCGACGCTTCGTGCGCTCAAGGCACAGGGCGGCGTCGCGAAGGCCGATCTCGGAAAGGAAAACCACGACGCGGTGAAAGCCGGCCTCGCCAATCTCGGCCGTCATGTCGCCAATGTGCGCAAGTTCGGCGTCCCCGTCGTCGTCGCGATCAATCATTTCGGCGGTGACCACGAAGACGAACTTGAGATCATCGCCAAGACCTCACGCGATGAATTCGGTGCCGAAGCCATCCTCTGCAAGCATTGGGCGGAGGGCGGCAAGGGCGCGGTCAAGCTCGCCGAGAAAGTTGTCGAACTCGCCGAGTCCGGCAAAGCCAATTTCCACGTCCTCTATCCCGATGACCTCTCGCTCACCGAGAAGATGCGCAAGATTGCGCAAGAGATCTATGGCGCGAAGGACATTTCCGTCGAGCCCGGGGCGAAGAAACAGATCGCCGATATCGAGGCGCTTGGCTTCGGTCACCTGCCCGTCTGCGTGGCGAAAACGCAATATTCCTTCTCGACCGATCCGACGAAGCTCGGCGCACCGAGCGGCCACATCGTCGGCGTGCGCGAAGTGCGGCTCTCGGCCGGTGCCGGTTTCGTGGTGATGATCACCGGCGAGATCATGACCATGCCCGGCCTGCCGAAAGTGCCGGCGGCAGTGAACATCAAGCTCGACGATAAGGGCCAGATCGAAGGGCTGTTCTAAAAGTAAAACGGCATCGCCGTTTCATCGAGAATTGGAACTTCCATGAATTCCGCGCCACGGCTCATAGACCTTGCTATCGAGCCGACGGCGCTGGCTGACCGGGAAAAGCTTCTCGCGGCGCTAACTGATCTGACAACTGAGGATCAGTCGCTTCACGTCTCTTTTGACAAAGAGTCCGGTCAAACCGTCCTCGGCGCCCTCAGCGAAAGTCATTTGGAATCCGCGATCAATTCGCTGAAACGGACTTATGGAACAGCATTTAACATCGGCGCGCCGCAGGTCGCCTATCGCGAATGCCTGACCAAGCGCGTCGAAAAAGACTATACGCACAAGAAGCAGACGGGCGGCACGAGCCAGTTCGCGAAGGTCGTCATCATCTTCGAGCCGAACGAGGCGGGCTCTGGCAATGTGTTCGAGTTGAAGATCGTCGGTGGCGCGGTGCCGAAGGAATATATTACCGGCGTCGAAAGGGGCATCAACAGCGTCATAGGCTCCGGCGTTCTCGCCGGCTTCCCGGTTGTCGATGTCAAGGCGACATTGATCGACGGTGGCTTCCACGACGTCGCTTCGTCGGTTCTCGCCTTCGAAATCGCTGCGCGTTCCGCATTCCGCGAAGCCCTGCGTGAGAACTCCATTTTGCTTGAGCCGATCATGAAGGTCGAAGTGACGACGCCGGAAGATTATGCCGGCTCGGTCATGGGCGATCTGCGTGGTCGAGGGCAGTTGCGAGGCCAGGAGATGCGCGGCAGTGCGGTGGTCATCAATGCGATGGTGTCGCTCGCCAACATGTTTGGTTATGTCAATCAATTGCGGTCCTTCAGCCAGGGCCGTGCCAACTACACGATGCAGTTCAGCCATTATGCGCCGGTGTTACCGCCACGGAACGATGGGCCATTCCCTCCGGCAATTGGAATGCGGGCATAAAGCCAAGATCATGCGTTCGTCCTGCGTGAGCCTAAACAATCGGATCGCCAAGCTCGTATAGGCTGAACGGCGCTTGATCGGCTTCTTCCGAGTTTAGCGACTGGATGCGGATCTCATCGAAACCTCTTCGAGGATCGGCGAGGGCGAGAAGCTTCGTGCGCAGCAGCCGGAATTCTTCCCAATCCGGTGACCCCATGAGCGTCGATAGAGGCGTAAAAACGGTGACAATGCGCTGGCCGGTCGAGTTGACCTCTATTTTCGCGGACGCAATATTCTGAAACCGAAACCGCCACATGGCGCTAGGCCCTCCCGCGCAAACGACGGGGCACCTTTTTGGTTCATAAAAATTGCTGTGGCAGTTCAAACTATGGAAACTTCCGAAGTAATTTTGATCGCAATTCTGACGCGCGTCACGGCGATATTGAGGCTTCAATTATGCGCGCAGACCGCCTTCTGTTGCGGAAGCTGAGTGGGCGCTGAACGGAAGCGAAATTCATGCGCTGGCGGATCGCCGCAGCCGCACGCCTGTCGCGTAAAGTCCTGCCCCGAGTGCCAGCGCATAAACGACTGCGCCGCCGATAAGCAGCAGGATCAACTCGCTCTCGTTCTGGAAGCGCGGCAGGCGGGCGCAAAATTCCGCCACGGGCCACGCCGCGATCAAAGCGAAAAGCGCCAAGGCAAAGCTGGCGATCGATGTCACTGCCGCGCTCTTGCCGAACACCCAATCGAGCCGCATCAGGCGCTGGCGCGAGGCAATTGCCATCAGCAAAAGCAAGTTGATCCAGGCACCTGTGGCAGTCGCAGCGGCGAGACCGGCCGCGCCGAACGGATGGAACAACAGCAGTTTCAGCCCAACATTCACGGCTACGGCGAACAGCGAAATATACATCGGCGTTCGCGTGTCGCCGATCGATTGAAAACTCGCCACCGCCGAACGGATCAGCACGATCGGCACGATGCCGAAGCCGTAGGCCGTCAGCACGGCGGCGGCTGCGAGTGCATCCCCCTCATTAAACGCGCCATGCATGAAAACGCCGCGCATGATGATCTCGGGGATCATGATGAAGGCGACGAAGCACGGCGCAGCAATCGTCACCGACAGGGCCATTGTCCGGTTCTGCGCGTGATAGGCGCCGTCTGCGTCGCCACGCACGAGGCGGCGGCTCATTTCCGGCAGCAGCACGGTTCCGGCGGCGATGCCGACGACGCCGATCGGCAATTGATAGATACGGTCGGCATAATAGATCGAAGAAACGCCGCCGGTCGGCAGCATCGAGCCAATAATCGTATCGGCGAAAAGCGCGAGTTGTACGCCAGCCGAGCCGATCACCGCCGGGCCAAGTATAAAGAAGAAGTGTTTGACGTCGGCATTCCAGAGGTCGCGCACGAGATGTTCGTGCAGGCCGATCCGTTGCAGCGCCATGAACGTCAAAGCGAATTGCGCGACGCCTGAAACGGTGACACCGACCGCAGCAGCGACCCCGGCGCTTGGGAAAAGAAACGCCACTGCCAGAAAGAAGATCATCACGACGTTCAGCAAAATCGGTGCGGAGGCCGCGGCAGTGAAATGTTCGAGCGCGTTCAACGTGCCCGATTGCAGCGTGACCAGGGTGATGAAAAGCAGATAAGGAAAGGTGATCCGTGTAAGCGTCACCGCGAGTGCAAATTTCTGCGGATTGGCGCGAAATCCTGGCGCCAGAAGATCGATGAATTGCGGCATGAAAATCAGTGCCGCAACCAACAGCACGATCTGCGAAGCCAGCAATAGCGTGAATATCTGGCTGGCGAAATGTCGCCCCGCCTCGGCGCCGCGCTTCGCCAGAATCTGGGAATAGCAAGGCACATAGGCGGCGTTGAACGCGCCTTCGCCGAAGATCGCGCGAAAATGGTTCGGCAGCCGGAAGGCCACGACGAATGCATCGGCGTTGAGGCCCGCGCCGAGCACGGCGGCCAGCATGACGTCGCGGATAAATCCCGTCGCGCGCGAAACGAGCGTCAACACTGCGACGGAGAAAAGGTTTCTGTACATCCAGGCGTCCGCCCCCGCAAATCGCGGAGGACCACGATCTTTTTATTTCAGATCCAAGTCAAAACGCACGCCCTTGCGACCGAAAGCATAGAAAACGAAAGGCCGGCCAAGTGCTTGGCCGACCTTTTATCGCCGCAATTCAGGCGAAACCTAGTTCAAGCTTCGCCGGTTTCGAAGCGCTCGGCCACATATTCCCAATTAACGAGGTGATCGACGACAGCTTGCAGATAATCCAGACGACGATTGCGGTAGTCGATGTAATAGGAATGTTCCCACACATCGATACCAAGAATTGGAATTGCACCGAAGATCAGCGGGTTTTCGCCATTGGCGGTCTTCATGACTTGGATTTTGCCGTCCTTGAGCGCAAACCACGTCCAGCCGGAGCCGAATTGACCGACCCCGCCCTGAACGAGCTGCTTCTTCGCCTCATCGACTGAGCCGAACGAGTTAGCGAGCGCTTTTTCAAGCTTGCCGGGAATTGTGCCACCGCCGTTCGGCTTCAGCCAGTGCCAGAAATGGGTATGGTTATAGGCTTGGGCGGCATTGTTGAAGAGCGGCGCATTCTTGCCGTGGGATTCCTTGACGATCTCCGCCAGGGGTTTGTCTGCCAGCGGGCTGTCCTTAAGCAGGTTGTTGGCCGTGTCGACATAAGCCTTATGGTGCTTATCGTGATGATATTCGAGGGTTTCGCGCGACATATAGGGCTGCAGCGCGTCGTAAGCATAAGGCAGGGGGGGAAGCGTGAGAGCCATGTCTACTCCTTGTTGGCATGGAGACGGGGAAACTCATGAAGCGGCCGCAATATCCCATCGCGAAAGGATCGGGCCGCATATGTCAGGTAGGAAGGCGGGACGGTACGGCAACCTTATACTGGGCAAAGGTGCGAACCGGAAGCGTGGTTGACCGCCGCCTGACGACCGCTGGCCGACCCTTCCCCGCTGTTAGCAATACCACAACGGATAGCAGGCAATGTGACAGGCCAAGTCAAATACTCGCGCTGACCTTTGAAGAACGGAGACGGGAACCATGAAATACGCCCTTTTCGTCCTCGGCATGATTCTCATCGTGGTCGGTGGCTATTTCGTATTCAGCGGCTCGAACATCATCGAAGTCGAGCGTGGCTGGACAAGTGTCATTGCCGGTACGACAGCACTGACGGGCGGCGTCATTACCTTGGGCCTTGCCGGGGTCGTCAAAAGTCTCGAAGATTTGCGGCGTCTTTGGGCAGCGGGCGTTGAACGGCCTGTGGCTGGCGTCACCTTCCAGGAAGCGCTGGTGCCAGCTGTCATGGCGATCGAGATGCCTGTCGCGCCTGATTTCAGCCCCTCCGCGGCTGAAGCGATTTCGCCCTTCGAAGCAGAGGTCACGGCGGACGAACCGCCGCTCCCGCCGGCGCCGGAGGTCATCCCAAATCCGTTACCGAGCCCATCGATCAGAGAGCGGCCGCGATTGACGCCCCAATTCGAGCGCTCACAAGACACCGCTGAGCCATCAGCGGCCATCGCCGCATTGCGCCAGCGCGTGGCTGATGATTTTTCTCTGAATTGGCCGAGTTTCAATCAACGCCCCGAACCGGCGCCCGAGCCGGCGATCCCGATCGAATCCGCCCCGGCCGAACCTACGCCTGACCGGGAACCGGTGACACCGCCGCCGCTGCATCTCGACGATCTTGACATCGATGAACCGGAGTTATTGCCGCGCGAAGCCGAGGCCACCGAAACGCATGAGCCGGAGCCAGAAGCCGAACCTGTATCTGCGGTGCCGGCGGAATTTGCGACCGCTGAAGCAAACGCATCGTCCGCGTCGGAAGCACCCAAGCCAAAAGCCATCGGACGCTATGAAGCCGACGGCACGGTCTATGTGATGTTCGCTGATGGATCGATCGAAGCACAATCCCCGGAAGGGACGCGCCATTTCAAGTCGATGGCCGAACTTAAAGCATCTTTCCATGCCTAGACTTTCAAAGCCTAGACTTGGGCCGTGCTCGCGATTTCAGCACTTTAGTTGGCGCATTACGTAAGGGCAGCTAAGTTTTCCAACGGAGTTTTACGATCTTAGACTGTCGAGCGGTTGTGCTGAGGAAGTTTCCATTTTATCACCTCCTTGCAATTCTTGGGGAGTCGCGTGACAAATCGCATTGAAGTGGTTTTTCAAAAGATTTTTTGTGGCCGCGACGTAATGTCCGCGGTGCACCCGTTACTTTTTGACCAATGCTGACTGAAATTAAAAGCAAGGGCGGGCAAATGAGCGACGCAACTTCCGGAAACTACATTGAATTGGCGGCCGAAATTGTTTCAGCCTATGTGAGCAATAACTCTGTTCCTGCGAGCGATTTGCCCAGCCTTATTCATGAAGTTCATTCGGCGCTGTTGCGGGTCACATCTGGACACCCCATCGTTGTAGCCGAGGCGCCCAAGCCCGCCATACCGACCAAAAAGTCGATAACCAACGAATTCCTCATCTGCCTGGAAGATGGCCGGAAATTCAAGTCGCTCAAGCGGCACTTACGGACGCAGTATAATCTGTCGCCCGACGAATATCGGGAAAAATGGGGCCTGCCGCCGGATTATCCCATGGTCGCGCCGAACTACGCAAAGGCCCGTTCCAACCTCGCCAAGCAAATGGGGCTTGGCCAGCAGCGCCGGCGCAAGCGGTAATCCGCCCTCCCCCCATTCAGCTAAGCCACAGTTTCTTCCGCCGCACGCCGTGCATCGCGCTTGATGCGCTCGACCATCGAGCGCGTGCCGTTCGTGCGCTGGCGCGTCAAATGCGCAGAAAGACCAAGCTTATCGAAAAGCGCTTCCGCGTCGGTCGCGAGAATGTCCGTTGAGGTCTTGCCCGAATAAAGCGCCAGGATCAGGGCGATGAGGCCGCGCACGATATGTGCATCGCTGTCGGCACGGAAACTGAGGATCGGGTCGCCCTGCCCGTTGCGATCGACTTTCGTTTCGAGCCAAACCTGGCTGGCGCAGCCGAGCACTTTATTGGCGTCGGTTCGCGCAGTTTCGTCGATTGGTTCGAGCGTGCGGCCAAGTTCGATAACGTAGCGGTAACGATCTTCCCAATCGTCCAGATAGCTGAAGTTTTCAATGATTTCGTCGAAACTCATGATCCATCCGGCGCGCCTGCGCCGGGTCAGAACTCGGCGCGTTCCTGATCCATAAGATATTCATGCCGCGCTGTCTTCTCCAGCGTCGGCCGCGCAGTTCTGGCGAAGCTTTGCGGCCGGCGCGGTGGTAAGGGCACGTCCGCGATGCGTGGAACAGCTGGCGCGATTTGCGTGACCTGGGCGCTCGACCATGCGGAAGCCGGCACGCTGCTGCCGGCCAATTTGGAGAGCTGTGCGGCGACGGCGAGGCAAGTCGCCGGGGAGCTCTCGCAACGATCGGCAACCCTTGTGGCAGCCCTTTCGAGCCAGGCCTGCGCGCTTGAAGCAATCGGCTGCAGCGCTGTAGCTGACGGCGCAGACTGCGGCGCATGCGGCGTGGCATGCTCGCCCGAAGGCTGCGCAAAAATGGTGCTGAACACCACCCAAAGCCAGAAAACGCAGCGGACTAGAAAGAACATATTCGTCTCGTCTCACGCGGCCACAACGCGACCGATGCGATATCCTAGCCGCAGCGCATAAAAATCGTGCGATTATCAGCACGACAATTGGAGCCGCGAGATTTACCTTTTGCTGACCATTCGCCAGCCCCATCCGGCAATACCTTCTAAACCATAGCGGGAGAATTCGCCTCTCCGGCTATCGCGCGCGCTCTCGGGTGTCGGAACGCGACAAGCGTTTTGATGGTGTGGCTTAGTGTTCACTTAAGACGCGCCTGCGAGTTTGTTTTCGTCGAAAGGCGGAGATTCGCAAACGAGCGCGATCCCCTTCGCTTCGTCGCCGCGCCCGCAGTTCGCTGTGTTCGGTTGCGCGGAAGCCGGAGTTCAGCGGTTGAGTTTTGCGTTTAATATCGAGAAGCAGATCACCTCGTTGGTGCATCCAAACGTTCTGCCGCGTCCGGCAGATCGCCTGCGCCATGAGACATTCATCCTTCGCCGTTTAGCGAGTTCGATGGCGGTCATGTGCCTCGCGCCGCTGTTTCTTGCGATCTACGGCGCACCGGCGCTGTGGCACGCCCTCGTCTTCATCTGGTGCATCGTCCCGATCGGCGCCGTTCTTTTGGTGTCGCGCAGTGGCAATCTGTTGCTGGCACAGACGATTTGCATCGCCAGTTTCATCGGCGCTGCGGCGTCGGTCGCAGCGGCCGGTGGTCCTTGGGAAGCCGCGCTTATCTGGCTTGTCCTCGCGCCATTTGAAGGCGCGCTTTCACAGAATTTCCGGCTTGTGCTCGGCGCCGGAGCGCTGTCCGCGACCGCAGCACTCGGGCTGATCCTTGTGCGCTCCGGCTTTGCAAGCGGCCACGCGCCGGCTCTGATGCTGCCCGCGATCGCCTATGCAACATTCGTGGCTTACGGTCTGGTCGCCTTCCAACATCGGCGCGAGAAGTCGGTTCATGCACGTTCGGAATATTATCGTGCCGTCTACGCGATGGCCGGCGATTTGATCGTCCATCATGCAAGCGATGGCACCGCGGAATTTGTCAGTCCGACTTGCTACGAACTTTTAGGCCTTCCCAGCGTCGATCTCCTGGGCCGTGGCCTCTTTGAACATATCCATGTCGCCGACCGGCCGGCGTTTCTCAAGGCGATTTCCGATGCCGCGACATCGTCGCGCATCGCAACTGCTACCTTGCGCTTGCGGGCGCCCGGTCCGAATGGCGAGGCGGCCGCCGAGACAGATTTTCGCTGGATCGAATTGCGCGCGCAGCGCTGTGCACCCGAGGCCGAGGATGCAACGGTGCGGCCTCGGCACGTCGTGTCGATGTTGCACGACATCACGCGGATCAAGCAGCGCGAGCAGGACTACGAGGCCGCGCGCGCCGCCGCCGAAGATGCAAATCTTTGGAAAGACCAGTTCCTTGCCAATGTCAGCCATGAGTTGCGCACGCCGCTCAACGCGATCATCGGCTTTTCAGAGATTCTGTCCGACAAGGGATTGTCCCCGCAGGAGCCCGGCAAACAGCGCGAATATGCTGCGATCATCCACAAATCCGGCCAGCATCTGCTCGCGGTCGTAAATACCATCCTCGATATGTCGAAGATTCAGTCCGGTGCGTTCGACATCAGGCCTGAGCCTTTGGCCCTGCCGCCATTGATCGATCTGTGCTGCGACATGGTGAAACTCAAGGCGACCGAGGGCGGTGTCGAACTCGTGCGCGCCTACCCCGAGAAGATCGACGAGATCATCGGCGACAAGCGGGCCTATCGGCAGGTTATTCTCAATCTGCTTTCCAACGCGATCAAATTCACGCCGCCACATGGCCGCGTGACGATCAAGCTACGGCCGGATGGCAATCACATCGTCATCTCTGTCGCGGATACGGGCATCGGGATCGCACCGACGGACCTCGCCAGTCTCGGCAATCCGTTCTTTCAGGCGGGTGCGTCGTATGACCGGCCTTATGAAGGCACGGGGCTCGGGCTTTCTGTCGTGCGCGGCCTGGTCGGCCTCCACGGCGGTACGATTTCGATTGAGAGCGAACCTGATCGTGGCACCTGCGTCAGCGTCCGCCTGCCGCTCGACAGCCGCCGGCTGCCAGCTAGCAAGACCGGCACAGCCAAGATTGAAACTTTGCCGCGCCGCTCGCGCAGTGACGATCAACGTGTTTTCAGCAACGAGATGATGGTGAAGAAAATTGCGTGAAGCTCTTGCCCGCAGCGACAATGATTTTCTGGTCGCTGAGCCGCGCCGCAGAAAACCCGCCGCGCGAAAAAGTCCTCTGAACAAGGCGGTCGTCGCCGTCCGGTTTCTGGGCGGCGTCGCAAATTATCCAAACCGCGTTGCCGGTGCTCTGCTCGTCGCAATGGCGGTTGCCATCGCGGTTAATGCACTCGAATTGCAGACGACGCGCCACCCCGCGCCATTGTTCGGCCACGCGACGACGTCTCAGGTCGAAGCCGCGCCGGCGATAGCGCCCACCCCGCCCGCGCGCGCTGTGGTTCCAGATCCAGAATCTGCGCCCGCGCCGACACCTTCCGTTATCGCCGCGCCGGTCGCGCCAGCCCCCACTGTAGACCCTCTCGGCCAATTCATTCGCCAGGACGAAGCACCCGCGTGGGCTCACAATAAACGGGTGTCACGGCCAGCCGTGGCGCACGCCGACGCGATCTCCCAGATCCTGCGCGAGAACAGTCAAACCTCGGATATTCCGCCAAAGCCGAGCCGAACGGTTTTGGGGGTCCAGCGAGCTCTCGTGAAGCTCGGCTTCGTGCTGGAGCCCGATGGCATCGAAGGCGACGCCACGCGCAAGGCCATCACGCAATTCGAGCGCGACCACCACCTGCCGGTGCGGGCCGACCTCTCGCCCAAAGTCGTCCGGGCGCTGCGTGCGGAATCTGACATCGCGATTCCCTGAGCGTCAAAAGGGGCGCGGCCTAGTTTACGCCGCGCCTACTCTGGCCTAGGTTGCACGCCGCACACTTGACCAGTGAGAGACGTAACATGAGCGTACGCGAACCTCTGTTGAAACCGGTTCCCCTTGCCGATTTGCGTCCGACACAGATCACCGTCGGATTCCGCGAGGTGAAGGAAAAGCGCAAAGCCTGGAAGGAAATTGCCGAGGCGAAGGGTTCGGAATTCCTCGGCAAACATATGATCCCGGTCATTCTCGGGCCCAAGGAACGCCATTACGTCATAGACCATCACCATCTCGGCCTCGCCCTGATCGAGGAGAAGGTCAAAGACATCCTCGTCAATGTCGTCGCCGATCTGCGGACGCTGAGCCAGGAAGCTTTCTGGGTTTTTCTCGACAATCGCGCTTGGATGCATCCCTTCGACGAAGACGGACAACGCAAGACCTACGCGGATATTCCGAAGGCGCTCTCCGATCTCGTCGATGATCCGTTCCGCTCGCTTGCTGGCGAACTGCGCCGCGCGGGCGGGTATGCCAAGGATACGACGCCCTTTGCTGAATTCCTGTGGGCGGATTTCTTGCGTCGGCGGATCAAGCGCAAGCTCGTCGAATCCGATTTCTCCTCGGCAATCGAAAAGGCTCTCGCTTTCGCCAAAAGCAAAGAGACGGAATTTCTGCCGGGCTGGTGCGGCCCAAATGATGGTGATTAAGGGCCCAAGAGCTTTGCGGCCAAAGCAAAGCTCTTGATTTATTAGCGCGCTGCGGCAAAAGCTGGGGCTCTGCCATCAAGGCTCGCTCGGGGAGTTCGCGGCAACGCCGCCGAATTGGCTCGGGTAGCCGCTCCCATCGGAATTTCGCATGCCACGCTTTTGGCTTCGCTTCTGCGTTTTTGTGGCGCTTTGCGCCGCATTTGCCGCTCCCGACGCGGCTCGTATCCACCATAAGAAAGCAAGCCCGCAAGGTTTCGACGGTACGTATCGCGTCGAGATCACGACTACTGACGGTCACGGGAGCTGCCCGGCGTCCTACCTGGGAACGCTCACCGTCCGCGATTTCCGCATTGTTGCGCTGAGCGATGCCGCGGCGACGGCCTCCGGCGGCATTGAAAGCGACGGCACGATTTCGCTGGCGTTCCGCAAAGACGATCAGATTGCCAATGTCGGCGGCCAGTTGAGGGGCGACGGCGGCAAGGGCTTCTGGTCGTCGCCGACGGCATATTGTGGCGGCCTTTGGCACGCCGAACGCCAAAATTAGACGCGAGTACTAACGCGCCGTGGCTGACGCAGCCGCAGGCGTCGTACCTGTCGGTGTTTGCGTCGCAGTTTGCGGCAATGCATCGGGACCCGCACTGGGGCCGATGGGTGTTGCGGCGACCGGTTGCGATGGCGGCTGCAAGGGCGCTCCCGAGACCTGTGTATCGACCGGGCGTTCCCCAAGCACAGCTGTGACGTCTTGATCCTGAATGCGCTGGCGCCCGATCTGCGCGCCGATCGAGCGCACGACGTCAGGCAGATCGGCATAAGCATCGTGGTCGATCAGACCATCCGATTTGCCCGAAAGATCGTAAATGCGCACGCCGAGACGAGCCAGCGCCGCGCGATCTGACGGCTTGCGCGGATCGAGCGCACCGACACGCGGTCGGTCCCCGGCGAGCGTTCGCGATAGCGACAGCGCCCTGTCATCGGCGGAAACCAGAACCGAAATATGCGACGCGTCGAGCTCTGAAAGCTGCGAACGGAACACCGAAAGATCAATGTCCGGGGCCGCCAGCATCACAAGACCGAGCTTGCCATTAAGGCTCGGGCTGCCGGCGATCGCGCGCTGGCGCAGCGCTTCCATGGTGAGCCAGGTTCCCATGGAATGGGCCAGAATATGGATGCGGCCGATGTCGGGAATCTCACTCAAATCCTTCAGCAAATTCGCAAGCGAGTCGCGCGACGCCGTCGCGCTTTCCCGCGCCGCCTCGTAGTCCAACAGGTTGTTGCTCGCCGGCCACGTGAAAAGCACCGGAATGCCGCCGAAGCGGCCGTCGGTGACGATCTGGGCCAAGCGGAAACGCGCGGCATCAAGGCCTGTGTTGAATCCGTGCACATAAAGCAGCACGTCGCGGTTCGAGCCGATGCGGCCGGAAATATCGGTTGCGACTTCGTTGCGGAACTCAGCCTCGCTGAGATCCTGCGTGCTGGCGACCATGATATGATGCTGTGGGTCCGGACTACCGAAGGCCGGCCGTTCGATCTGGCCTGGATGATGATCCGGCGGGATACTGAGGATCTGCAACGAATAGGCAGGCCCGTCGGCCCGCATCGTATCGACGCCGCCGGGACCGGACTCGCGAGTTGAGCAGACGAAGGTCAGAATCGAGTGCGGGCCCGCGTCAGCGCTTGCCATCATTCCCGTCGTCGATGCGCAGCCCGCCACGAGGCTGGCGAGAAGCAATCCGATGAGAAAAGGCAAAAATTTGCCGCATGGATATGCGCGCGAAAAGGCCGACATCTAATACCCCACGCCGCCGCCCGCGACTGGCCAGACGGGTGTCAATGACGCCAAAAGGTGACGAGAATGGGACGCTGGCTTCCCAAAACGCCAGAGCTGCCAAGCTTTTGGCGATGTTTTGGCGCAACCGCGAAGGGTGTAAAGTGGCGCTCCGACTTCAATCCGCGTGGGCATGACCTTCCAATATAAAATCCGCATCGCAGCCTCGATCCGCGAAATCAACGCCGCGCAATGGGATGCCTGCGCCAACCCGGCTTTGGCGATGCCGGCGGACGGCAGCGAAGAGCGATTCAATCCGTTTATTTCGCATGCCTTTCTGGCCGCGCTCGAGGATTTAGGCTCCGTCGGCCGCAAGAGCGGCTGGATACCGACGTATGTTCTCGTCGAAGACGACAACGGCGACCTGCTCGCTGCCGCGCCGGCTTATCTCAAGACCCATTCGATGGGCGAATATGTTTTCGACCACGCCTGGGCCGATGCCTACGAGCGTGCCGGACTCGATTATTACCCCAAGCTCCAGGTCGCGGTGCCTTTTACGCCGGTCACCGGACGGCGACTGCTGGTGACGCCGGAAGGCGGCGCGACCGCGGAGGCCGCTTTGATTCTCGGTCTGCGAAAATGGCGTGAAGAGACAGAAGCCTCGTCGATCCATGTCACTTTCCCGACGGAGGCCGAATGGCTGGCACTCGGCGAGGCAAAATTCCTGCGCCGCACCGGGCAGCAGTTTCATTTCGTCAACAAGGACTACACCGATTTCGATGGCTTCCTCGACGACCTGGCATCACGCAAGCGCAAGATGATCCGCCGTGAGCGTAAGGATGCACTCACCGACGGCATCAGCATCGAGCATCTCACTGGCAGCGAGATTTAAGAAGCGCATTGGGATGCGTTCTTCGAGTTTTATATGGACACTGGCTCGCGCAAATGGGGCCGGCCTTATCTGAGCCGCCGCTTCTTCAGCGAGATCAATGCAAGCCTCGCGCCACACATTCTGCTGGTCATGGCGAAGCGCAACGGACGCTATATTGCGGGCGCCCTGAATTTCATCGGTACGGATGCACTCTATGGCCGCTATTGGGGCGCGATCGAGGAACACCCGTTTCTGCATTTCGAGGTCTGTTATTATCAGGCGATCGATTACGCGATCACGCATAAGTTGAAGCGTGTCGAAGCCGGCGCGCAAGGGGAGCACAAACTCGCCCGCGGTTACGCGGCCGTGCCGACCTATTCAGCCCATGATATTGCAGACGCGCGTTTCGCATCGGCGATCGACGATTATCTTGCCCGCGAACGTATCGTCATGGACGAACAGCTCGCTGAATACGCTGAACTTGCGCCATTCAAGAAGGGCTGAGACTGTCACGCTCAAGACGATGAAGAATTCATAAAGAAACTCGATTTTGTCTATGCAATACGACCGATGTCGATATTTACTAAGTGCCTATTGCAACCGCGATATTTCTCAAGAAAGCTTTGCCCGGCACGTGAGCTCGATTATCGTGTCACGGCAATCAACGAAGTGAACAAACATGTCCCCGGCTTACGACAACGACAACGTTTTCGCGAAAATTCTACGCGGCGAAATCCCTTGCTATAAAGTCTACGAAGACAACGTCGCGCTCGCTTTCATGGACATCATGCCCCGTATTGATGGGCATACGCTCGTCATTCCAAAGTTCCCCGCCCGTACGCTTCTAGACGCCGATCCCGATAAACTGGGTGAACTTATCAAACGCGTGCAAAAGGTCGCGGCCGCCGTGAAGAATAGTCTCGGCGCCGAAGGACTCACTTTGTTGCAGTCGAATGAAAGCGCCGGCGGCCAGGTGATCTTTCACCTGCATTTTCACATCCTGCCACGCTGGGAAGGCATCGAGTTGAAACCCTCGGCAAGCGCGATGGAAGCGCCGGAAGTTCTCGAGAAATTCCAGGCCAGAATCGCTGCGGCGTTGAAATAGAAAGGGCGGCCATAGCCGCCCTTTCCTCGATTTTAGCGAAGCTTTTAGCCTTGCAGCGGGACGTTGGGCACGATGCCCGAAGACTTCGCTTCACCTTCGGATGCAGTCTCGTCCGACGCCTCGCTATCAAGTGCATCGTCGGTCGGCAGGTCGTCGTCGGGCTCGCCTTCCGGACCGCCGTCATCGTCGTCATCCGTCTTGAGCTTGCGAGCCCGGGCACGGCGCACTTCCGGCTCCGGCCGCACACGCTTCTTGCTCGCCTCGACGATGTCCTTCTCCGGCCGCGGTAGAACCGGACCTTCAGGAAATACGAAGCCGAGCTTCTTGCTGCCGTCCTCATCCGTCACCACGACGACACGAACATTGCCGCCGTTCTTCAACCGTCCGAACAGCACTTCGTCTGCGAGCGGTGTTTTGATCGTCTGCTGGATGATGCGCGCCATCGGCCGCGCGCCCATCTGCTCGTCATAGCCGTGCTCGACGAGCCAGTTGCGCGCCTCATCGGTGAGCTCGATTGTCACGTTACGCTCAGCAAGCTGGGCGTCGAGCTGCATGATGAACTTGTCGACAACCTTGGCGACAACCTCGCTCGGCAGATGACCGAACGTCACGACCGCATCGAGACGGTTGCGGAACTCCGGCGCGAACATGCGATTGATCGCCTCCGTATCCTCGCCCTCGCGCTTCGTGCGCGTAAAGCCATAGGCTTCGCGCTGCATATCGGCGGCGCCGGCGTTTGTGGTCATGATCAAGATCACATTCCGGAAGTCGATCTGCTTGCCGTTGTGATCCGTCAGCTTGCCGTGATCCATCACCTGCAACAGGATGTTGTAGAGATCAGGATGCGCCTTCTCGATCTCATCAAGCAGAAGCACGCTATGCGGATGCTGATCGATCGCGTCGGTCAACAAGCCGCCCTGATCGAAGCCGACATAGCCGGGCGGCGCGCCGATCAGGCGCGACACCGTATGGCGCTCCATATATTCCGACATGTCGAAGCGAATCAGCTCAACCCCTAAGGCCGTGGCGAGCTGGCGCGCGACTTCAGTCTTGCCGACGCCGGTCGGACCCGAGAAGAGATAAGAGCCGATCGGCTTTTCGCCGTCGCGCAAACCCGCACGCGCGAGCTTGATCGCCGACGTCAGCGCCTCAATGGCCTTGTTCTGCCCATAGACCACACGTTCCAGCGTTTGGGTCAGATGCTCGAGGACTTCCGCATCGTCCTTCGACACCGTCTTCGGCGGGATCCGCGCCATCGTCGCGATCGTCGTCTCGATTTCCTTGATGCCGATCGTCTTCTTGCGCTTCGCCTCAGGAACAAGCATCTGGCTCGCGCCGGTCTCGTCGATCACATCGATCGCCTTGTCCGGCAGCTTGCGGTCATGGATGTAGCGGGCCGAGAGTTCGACCGCCGCTTTCACCGCCTCGTTGGTGTAACGGACCTTGTGATAGTCCTCGAAATAGGGCTTCAGCCCCTTCATGATCTCGATCGCATCCTCGACCGTCGGCTCATTGACGTCGATCTTCTGGAAGCGGCGGACCAGCGCGCGGTCCTTCTCGAAATATTGGCGATATTCCTTATAGGTCGTCGAGCCGATGCAACGCAGCGTGCCCTGCGCCAAAGCCGGCTTCAGCAGATTCGACGCATCCATCGCGCCGCCGGATGTCGCGCCGGCGCCGATGACAGTGTGAATCTCGTCGATGAAAAGGATCGCCTTCTTGTGGTTTTCGATCTCTTTCATCACCTGTTTCAGGCGCTCTTCGAAATCGCCGCGATAGCGCGTGCCGGCAAGCAGCGTGCCCATGTCGAGGGCGAATACCGTCGCGTCGGCGAGCACTTCCGGCACTTCGCTCTTGACGATCTTGCGCGCCAGTCCTTCGGCAATAGCCGTCTTGCCAACACCCGGATCGCCGACCAGCAAGGGATTGTTCTTGTGGCGGCGGCAAAGCACCTGGATCGTGCGAAGCACTTCAGCTTCGCGGCCGATGAGTGGATCGATACGGCCGTCCTTCGCTTTGCGATTGAGGTTGACGCAATAGGCTTCGAGCGCGCCCTCCTTTTTCTTGGAATCGCCGTTCTCTTTATCCTTCCCGTCGCGGCCGTCATCGTCGTCGGCACCGCGCGGCGTCTTTGACGAATCGGACATACCGGGCCTCTTCGCAATGCCGTGGCTGATGTAGTTCACCGCGTCGTAGCGGGTCATATCCTGCTCTTGCAGGAAATAGGCAGCGTGGCTCTCGCGCTCGGCGAAAATGGCCACGAGCACATTCGCGCCGGTAACTTCCTCGCGGCCCGAAGACTGGACATGAATCACGGCGCGCTGAATGACGCGTTGGAAGCCAGCCGTGGGCTTGGCATCCTCACGGCCGTCGCTCACCAGATTGTCGAGTTCCTGATCGATGTAATCACGTAAATTCTTCCGCAAGACTTCAAGATCGACCGAACACGCCCGCAGAACCGCTGCGGCGTCGGTATCCTCCGTCAAACTCAGGAGGAGATGCTCCAGCGTCGCGTATTCATGATGGCGCTCGTTGGCGACAGCGAGAGCGCGGTGAAGAGTTTGTTCGAGATTACGTGAGAAGGACGGCATGGAAACTCCGATCTCTCATTTCTTTTCCATGATGCATTGCAGTGGATGCTGATGCTTCCTGGCGTAGTCCATCACTTGGGTGACTTTAGTTTCAGCGACTTCGTAAGTGAAAATGCCGCATTCGCCGACGCCATGCTGGTGGACATGGAGCATGATCCGCGTCGCCTCTTCCGGCCCTTTGTTGAAATATTTGCGTAGAACGACCACGACAAATTCCATTGGCGTGTAATCGTCGTTGAGCAGCAGCACGCGATACATATTGGGGCGCCGCGTCTGCGGCTTGGTGCGCGTAATGACCGCGGTGCCATTCCCCGGCCCGGGATCATTGTTCTTTTGCTGATCTTTGGCTGCCCGTAACGGCATGCCTTTGCCTCCTGTCGCGCCTAAGTGGCACGGAGCGGCCGGAAGCTTTCCCGACCGGCAGCTCCGGTCAACGCGCAATCATAACTCCGGTTCGCGACGCCCGCCTAGGCGAAACTGCACCGCGATTGCCACTCTCAGCAATTATCTTGCCGGTCTATGCAAGATAGAGACAAAACGTGGCATTTCTAGAATAGCGTGTCATCGCAGCGATAATTTATTTCGCTTTAGTTGCGATTCGCAATTCTGGCGGCGCACGAGCCAAAATAAAAAGGCCCGACGTTTGCCGAGCCTTCATTGCCCTTATCGGGTCTTCATATGTCGATGAAGGCGCACTCGCGAGCGGATGACGCAATCCGCCCTGCCCTGCATGTGCGGCCCTACCGGAATCTTACTTGACGGCCGATGTCACGCTGCTCGCAGCCGACTGGACCTTGGCAATCGCGCTCTCGACCGGCTTGAAAGCTTCCTTGGCGAGGCTGGCGTAAAGCTCGCTAATCTTGCTCGTCTGGGCGACGAAGCCTTCATAAGCGACCTTGGCATATTCCGACTGGATCTGAATCGCGTTGTCGAGCGATTTGGCGCCGACAAGCTTCTCAAGGTAGGCCGAACTCGTCTCGAGCGAGCGCTTGGAATAATCCGTCGTTTCCGCAGCGATCGTCTGGAAGCCCTTGGCCAGGGACTGCGCGACCGAGCTCACAGCTTCAAGCTGCTCTTTGCTGAATTTCTGGAAATCATCAAAATTCGTCGCCATTCGTTGCTCCTTTGACTGACGTGCATTGAGGTGAATTGCAGCATTCCATGCCAAAGGGCTTCGCGTCGGAACCAAGCCCCGGGGCCACGCCCCTCATATAGTGCGTCGCACAAAAATGGTCAAGATTTTTTGCGACGCAACAAAAATCCCATCCTGGCACGTTAGCCCGGCATTTGCTCGGGCGCCTTAACTGATGGGTAACCCGGACATTTTAGTTTTATTCGAGCATTCGGCGAGATTTTTTTGGTCTCTCCGATGAGTTCAACGGCGCCGGCGGGGGCTCGTGCCGTCTAAGTATTTGATAATACGGCTTAAAGGAATGGGCGCGTGATGTTTAAGCGTGGCTTTGCGGGGCGTTCGCGTTCTCTAGTCCTTGCAGGTTTCGTGGCATCGCTGCTGCCCGCGCTCGGCAGTCCTGCCGAAGCCCACCATCGCCACCACCTCCGGCACTTTGCGCATTATACCCGCCACACGCATTTCCGCCTCGTTTTCCACCGTCGGCATCATGAATATGCGGCCCGGCGTCATGAAGACGCGGCGCAGGGCGGAAGTTCGGGCCTTGCCGAAATCGTGGTCGACAGCAATTCCGGCCGCGTCCTTTACGCGCAGAACGAAAATGAACTGCGCCATCCCGCCTCAATCACCAAGGTCATGACGCTCTACCTGCTCTTCAAGGAGCTAGACAAAGGGCGGCTGCATCTCAACTCGCGCCTCACAGTCTCGGCTCATGCCGCCGCGCAGGCGCCCACCAAGCTCGGCCTGTGGCCAGGCCAGACCATCGACGTCGATGACGCGATCAAGGCGATCGTCACCAAGTCCGCCAACGATATGGCCGTCGCCATCGCCGAAGCCATCGGCGGCAGCGAAGAGAATTTCTGCGCCATGATGACGCGCGAGGCGCATTCGCTCGGCATGACGCATACCCATTACGCCGATGCCTCGGGCCTGCCAAACGATGCGCAGATCACGACGGCCGCCGACCTCGCCATTCTCGGGCGCGCGATCCAGGAGCGGTTCCCGCGCTATTATCATTACTTCTCGTTGCAGGAGTTCGCCTATCACGGCGAACGCATCCGCAATCATAATCACCTGCTCGGCCGAATCGCTGGCATGGACGGCATCAAGACGGGTTATACCCGTGCCTCCGGCTTCAACCTGCTGACCTCGGTGCATCGTGACGGACGCGCCATCATTGCCGTCGTCATGGGCGGCACCACCGCGGCGAGCCGCGATCGGGCGATGGCGGCACTCATCGGCCGCGAAATCGAGGAAGCCTCAACGCGCCGGACCGCGCCGATGATCGCCGAGGTCGTCGAGGAGCGGGCGACAGCCCGCCTGCAGCCGGCGGCTGAGGTCACCAAGCCCTTGTCATGGGCCGACAAGGCGGAAGCCCTGCAGGCATCCGAGCCCGTGCCCATGCCGGTCGAACGGCCGCGTCCCGCCTATATCGCCAGCGCTCCGGCCTCTGCCGAGGAAGATACCAGCGATACCGCCAATGCTACAGACGCCCCCGACGCGTCCGACACCACGACCGGCAGCGTGAATCGCGTTGCCTTCGATGGCTCGACGGGTCACCCCGAGGCATCGAGCGCGACCCCTTCGAATTTGCATTGGGTTACCGGCCCGACGCCTGCAAAAATCCATGAGGCTTCGGCCGGCATTCCCGACAGCGAGCTTGCGGCGGCGGGGATCGAGGTCAAGCCTCAAGCGCGCAAGGACGACGATGCGTCGGACGCGCCGCAGGTGCTTCCGTCCGGTTGGATGATCCAGATCGGCGCGACCGACGACGCCGACAAGGCCCATGCCTTGCTGGCCCGCGCAAAGGCGCGTGGGCTTAGCGCGCTCGACGACGCGCAGGCCTTCACGCAGAAGGTGCAGAAAGGCGAAGCAACGCTCTATCGCGCGCGTTTCGCCGGCCTCGACGAAGACGATGCGCAATCCGTCTGCCGCAGCTTGAAAAGATCCGGTTTCGCCTGCTTCGCAATGAAGAATTAGTGGAATGTTTTTATGATCGTCTGCATCGACGATCGCTTCGCGTATCGCGTGGGAGTTAGTTGTGTCTGCGCATCAAAACGTCCTTGGCCTCGTTGACACGAGCAGCAAGATCCGTCGATCCCCCGTGGTCGGGATGCAATTTCTTTATCAGGGACCGGTGCGAGCGCACGACGTCGTCGCGCGTCGCCCCCTTGTGAAGGCCCAGGACCTCATAGGCCTCATCCTCAGTCATTATGCCCGGACGGGCAGAACCTTGCGTGCGCCAGCGCCGCGCGTCCGCACTCTCGTTTCGTGCCGGACGCCATCCGGGAAACCGGCGGTCCAGATAAGCCTCTAAAAGCTTCGCGCCGTCGGGATCTTCGCGCAAACACAGGGTATGCAGCGCCTCGCATTGTTCGCGCGACATCTGCGCGAGCGACTTGCCCTCGTTGGGTCCGGCGAGAACCGTTCCGCAGATCGTGCCGGAGGCATGATCGACTTCCATCTCGATGACAGCGGAGCGCAACCGTGACGTCGCTCCGGTGCGTCGCCCGGCAATGGTACTCAATCGGCTGCGCCATGATTTCGCGGCACTTGCCAGAAGCCAAAGCCCGATCGCGGCAAGGACGACGGCCCCATCCGGGCTACCCCGTAAAAGCGCCAATCCCGCAAGAAGCAACACCACGATGCCGCCAAAACGCCGTAGCGCCACGGCGAGCGCCGCCGGATTCGCGCGGGCAAAGGCGCGCATACCCCAAAGCGCGAGGTAAAAGATCAGAAAACCTACGAGGAGATAAGGCATCCGCCCTGCCCGTTTGCGTCGAAGCTCACGTTCCTATGCCGCCGCAGTCTCGGCAAGCGGCTTTGCGCACGTTGCGCCTTTTTTCTCGCTGTGGCCCGTCATAACTCGCTGTGGCCCCTCATAATAAGCCGAGCGCGGCGAGTTCGCTGCGTAACGTCTCCGGCATCTCGGCGACGTCCTGGCTCGCAAGATCCGGCGGCGAATCCTTCGGCTGCAAATAGCGCCAGCCCTGAAAGGCCCGAAACGGCCTTGGCCGGACCCGCACGACCGTCGCATCGAGCACCAGCCGGCAGCGGCCGATGCCGTCGTCGCCGGTAAAGGCTTCGATCGCCTGCAGCGGCTGGCGAACGGCAATCTGCCCTTTGATGATCCAGTAGAGCGAACCGCCATCGAGCAATTCCTCGACGCGCTTAGGCATCATGCGTGTCACATGAAATGGCGGTTGCCGGCGGCGCGCTTGAAAATTCTCAAGATCGGCAATCAACTCCGCGCCGACGGCAAGTTTCAGCAGGTGAAGCGTCAATTCGGGGCTCCGGCCATAATATGACGGCCACATAATACCCGTGCTAGAAGCCGTCATGGACTATCGCAAGAAATTCATCGTCGCACCGGACAAAAAGCTTCGCCTTTCGGAAATCGACCCTGCCGACACGGCGGATCAAAAATCCGAGACCGGCGCCGCCGATCTGAACGAGGAATATCGAGGAAAGCTCGCCGAGTTGCAGACCCTGCTTTATGCGGAGAACAAGCGGGCTTTGCTGATCGTCCTGCAGGCTATGGATGCCGGTGGCAAGGATGGAACGATCTCGCACGTCATGCGGGCGATGAATCCGCAAGGTGTCAGCGTCGCCCGGTTCGAAGCGCCGACGCCGCAAGAACAGGCGCATGACTTTCTCTGGCGCGTCCATATCAAGGTGCCGCGGCGCAGCCAGGTCGGCGTGTTCAACCGCTCGCATTACGAGGAGGTGCTGATCACTCGCGTCCATAAGCTGATCGACAAAGAGACCTGCAAGTCACGCTACGCACAGATTCGCGATTTCGAATCAGAGCTTCTCGATAACGGCACGCATATCCTCAAATTCTTCCTGCATATCAGCAAGGCGGAACAGCTCGCACGCTTCGCCCAGCGGCTTGAAGACCCGCAGCGCAATTGGAAGATCAGCGAGGCGGATTACACCGAGCGCGGGTTCTGGGACGCCTATATGGACGCCTACGAAGAGGCGATGAGCGCGACGAGCACCAGGCTCGCGCCCTGGTTCGTCATCCCGTCGAACCACAAATGGTTCCGCAATTTGGCGATCTCCCAGATCGTCGCGGAAACCATGGCGGACTTCGGCATGAAATATCCCAAGCCCAGCGTCGATCTTGCCAAAATCCGCCGCGACTACCACACGGCCGTCGCAGCGGCGGATGGGAAGAAGAAGCGCAAGAGCTAGCGGCCCAAAGCCGGCTGATAGCGTGGCGCGGTGAGGCTCGCCAACAGCACGGCCAGGACGCCGGTCAGGAAAATACCGTCGAACGTTCCCGCGCCGCCAATTGACGCGACCGGCGCGCCGAGGTCCGCGACCTTATTGAGATTCGAGAGGTCCGCGCCAATCAACACGCCAAGGCTGCCGCTGACATAGGCAAGCGGGCCGGCGTAACGGCGCGAGAGAATGACCGCGACAATCGCCGTGATGATCGGCGGCACGAAGATCGGCAACGCGATGCCGACGCCATGCACGGGCGTCGCCATCATATGTGTGATGACCGCGACGATCGCGGTGCCAATCGCGCCAAGCACCCAGAGATCGTATTTCGTCAGGATATAGAGGGAGAGCAGAACGGGAATGACGCAGCCGCCAACATTGACGGCGACCACCGTCCCCTGCCAATCCGCGACCGGCACGACATATTGCACGCCAAAGAAGTTAATCTGCTCATCCGACATGACCGGACGACCGTGCAGCCAGAACAGCGGAATGTTCACATAGCTGCCGATCCAGGAGGCGAACAGCATGAACAAGGCCGCGGGCGAACTGATCCCGGCGCGCTGATAGGCAAATGTGAGCGCCCGGACCTCAACCCAGATGACCAGCAACACAAGAATGCCGCCGAGCATGAAAAAGAACGGCAGCGACAGCGGCAAATAATGCATTTCGTCCGGTCTCCATGCGTCGCATTTTTAATTGCGCCGGATTAGACCGTCCGGCGCTTTAGACTTCCTCGTATTTGGCGATGCGCCAGGTCTCCGCCGCAGCACCTTTGCGCCAATCCTGATAGGCAGGCAGCGCCATGACCGCATCCATATAGGCCCGGCTCGCGGCGCTGACGGGTGCATCGTAAATATAGAGCCGGTTCACCACAGGCGCGAACATCGCATCGGCAGCACAGAAATCGCCGAACAAAAAGTCGCCGCCTGCGCCAAACCTTTCGCGTGCATCGGACCATGCTATTTCGAGGCGCGCAATATCCGCCAGGACCTCCGGCGTGAGATCGCGACGTTTCACCGCGCGGCGCATGTTCATCGGCAGATGGACACGCAGCGGCTGGAAACCCGAATGCATTTCGGCTGCCAGCGATCGGGCGACGGCACGCGCCGCCCGGTCGCGCGGCCAGACCGGCAGATTGGGAAATTTCTCAGCCACATATTCTATGATGGAGAGGGAATCCCAAATCACGAGATCCCCGTCGATCAGCGCCGGACAGCGCGCCGACGGGGAATATTTGAGGATATCCGCCCGGGTCGTCTCCTGCCCCAAGGCAATCGTGATCTCGTCGAACGCGATCCCGAAATGCCGCATGAGGATGTAAGGCCGCAGCGACCAGGACGAATAGGCCTTGTTGGCCATGAGAAGCGTGAGCGACACGCGCGCCTCTTTTCTAATTCTGTCCGAGGGTCTTGAGCTCTGTCATCGCAGCCGTTTTCTCGTCGACCGAATTGAAGCACAGATCAACCGAGTGATTGAACAGGTCGATCGCGTCGGCCTTTTCGCCATTGGCTAGAGCAAATTCGCCGGCATAGAAGCCGACGTCGCACATCCGCGCCTTCGATATCTTGTTATCGACGTTCTGCGCCGCGTTGACCACGTCACGTGGCGTCATCTGACCACCGTAGAGCAACAGCAATGGCGCCGGCCACGAGGCCATGTTCAGTTTTGTTGTCGCTGCCTCGAGACCCGGTAAAGTTTTTGCGCCCAACCGGCGTTTGGTCAATTCGAGCCAGAGGAGCGAATAGGCATCGGAGGGGTCAAGCGCGACCGCTTGCTCGAAATCGGTTTCAGCTTTGTCTTTCGCGCCATTAAAAAATTCGGCAATGCCGCGGCCCTTGTAAGCCAGCGAATGTTTCGGATCGAGCTTGATCGCCTGATCGTAATTCTTGATCGCCGAACCGAAATCGGTCTTCGCCAAATAGGCTTTCGCTAGGTTGTTGTAGGCGTGAGCGTAGGCCGGCTCAAATGAAACGGCGTCGGTCCATGCCTTGATCGCACCGTCCATATTATTCTTCGCGTAATAGCCGATGCCGAGGTTAAACGCGGCAACGGCTCGATCATGCGCATCGATGCTCTTGTCGGCGGCGATCTTGCCGCAGCCGGAGATCGTCAAATCAGCATCGCCCATCTGCTGGCAATGCTGAATGTCGAGCGGGTCGACGGCAAAAGCTGGCGCGGTTGATAGCGCGAACGGAACGACGGCAATTGCCAACCATGAAAGACGCATCACAATCCCTTCCCATATTACCCGTCGCGTCGGTCCGCGACTTGTTGTGCTTCAGCTTGAAAATCAAAGCGGATTTATTGGCTTACGACGCGCCGCGCAAGTTGCTTTTCGGCCATGTTAAGGTGCCGGAAACCAGGCGCTCGTCTTGCCGGTGAAATGATAGGCGGTCAGGCCGACCCATTCGTGCAGGGCATATTCAAGCATGGTCATTTCGCCGAAACCGAGATGAATTAGCCCGAAATCGCGGTCATCGCCAAAAGTCATGTAATCTGTGGGATAAGCCGTGACCTTATAGCCAAGCTTGCGGAAAATTCCCATTGCGCGTGCGATGTGCCATGCCGATGTGACGAGAAGAAAGCTTTCGTCCGGCGTCGGCTTGATCAAGCTGCGGGTGAAGAGCCCGTTTTCCCATGTATTGCGCGACCTCGTCTCGAAGGTCATGCGCGCCGGATCGATCCCAAGCCCAACCCAAACCGCGCGGACGCCTGTCGCCTCGTCGGCGCCGCTGGGGCGCAGGCTCGAAGAGCCGCCGGTGAAAATCAAGCGCGCCTGAGGAAAGCGATGCGCCAGAATGGCGCCCTCCGTGATCCGGCCGCCGAACTGC
Organism: uncultured Pseudomonadota bacterium; assembly: GCA_963782195.1. Taxonomy (GTDB): domain Bacteria; phylum Pseudomonadota; class Alphaproteobacteria; order Rhizobiales; family Beijerinckiaceae; genus Methylovirgula. The sequence goes on from CAWAIN010000002.1 coordinate 624,169, forward strand.
ATCATAACCGGCTCGTGCCGCGCCGCCGTCAGATCCTCATCAAGCGCGCCGCCGAGAACGATAATCCCGGTAGGCGCGGCAAGGTTCGCGCCCGGCAGCGGAAAGCGGTCTTCCAGTGGCCGCAGGCATATGCCGCCCAGCGGCGAAAAACACGCGATCGTCAGCAATAAGACGGTCAGGACGCAAAGCGCCCGGCCAACTCGCGCAAATCGCGTCAGGCATAAGACGAGGCCGATAACGCCCGGCAACATCACAACGCTAAACGGATCGGCGAAGAGCCAAAACAATTTGGAGACAAAGAAAAACATGGCGCTTCCGCAGACTGAGCCTCGGCACCGGGATCAATCCTGCTCCGGCGGGGCTTCCTTTAGCCCGGAATCGTCGCTGTCGTCATCATCCGGCGTCGCCGGCAGCGCATAGGCCCCCTTGAGCCAGCGATGCAGATCGACATCGGCACAGCGGGCGGAGCAAAACGGCCGATCGGCCGCACTCGCCGGCTTGCCGCAAATCGGGCACGGGCGGTTGTGAGGCGCGCTGTCATGCTTTTCATGAGCCTTAGGCTGCATCGTGCTCCAAGGATTACGCTGCGAGGGAAACTTCGCGACTAGACGCAATTCAACCAGAAGAAATGCGCCGGGAACCCCTCCCCGGCAAGTAACGACAGCGTCTCGTAAAGCGGCAGACCGACCACGCCAGTATAGGACCCGACGAGCTTTACCACAAAAGCGCCCGCAAGCCCCTGGATCGCATAGCCCCCGGCTTTGCCACGCCATTCACCGGACACGAGATAAGCTTCTATCTCGTCGGAGGAAAACCGCTTGAAGCGCACGCGCAACTCGACGAGCCGCCGTCGCCGTCCGCCCTTCGGCGTGATGAGCGTCACAGCCGTATAGACGCGGTGTACGCGGCCTGAAAGCAGCCGCAGGCATTGCGTCGCCTCATCGACGACCTCGCATTTCGGCAGAATGCGGCGCCCGACCGCGACGACCGTATCGGCCGCAACCAGAAAGGCGCCCTCAAGCTCGGGCCGTTGGGCCGCGATTTTCGCCGCAGCTTCCGCCTTTTCGGCCGCAAGCCGCGCGGCGAGGACACGCGGCAACTCGCCACGATTGGGCGTCTCGTCAAGGTCGGCGGGTATCAAGGCGTCGGGATCAAGCCCGATCTGCTGCAAGAGCTCAAGCCGGCGCACGGACGCCGAGGCGAGGATCAGCTTGGGCCGCCAGGGTTTGCTCTCGCCGCTCACGGCCGCCGCCCGAATTATTTGAAACGATAGGTAATGCGACCCTTGGTCAGGTCGTAAGGGGTCATCTCGACGAGGACTTTGTCGCCGGTCAAGACGCGGATACGGTTCTTGCGCATCTTTCCGGCCGTATGGGCAATAATTTCATGCTCATTCTCGAGTTTGACCCTGAAGGTCGCGTTCGGGAGCAATTCAGTAATTACGCCCGGAAACTCGAGCAATTCTTCTTTCGACATTTGATTCCTTCTGCTGAAACCGGCCGCCTCGGCTTCATGGATACAGGCGGTGCGGACCCTAATCGAGAACGACGGATTTGTGAACTGCCGCGGCAACGCCGTCCACTAACTGGAGGCCTCTGCGTCCCGCGCGGCGAAAGCCCGGTATTTCATCACTGCCAGCGGGATGGTTGCGAGATAGACCAGGCTGAGGCAGGCCAGAACTTCCATCGGGAAGCTCGCGAGCAGCAATATCAGAGCCGCGATGGCGAACAGAACCACAATGACATATTCGCGCGGCACGCGGCCGACCTTCTTCGCCGAAAAATGCGGAATCCGGCTCGCCATCAGGAAAGCTATCAACAGCACATAGCCGATTTCGAACGGCGCGGTCGCATGCGTCGCCGGAAGCCCCAGAAACGAGAAGTTGAGATAGAGCGGCAGCAATCCAAGGATCGCGCCGGCCGGAGCCGGCATGCCGGTGAAAAAATGGCCTTCCCAGCTCGGTCGATCCGGGTCATCGAGCGATACGTTGAAACGGGCGAGCCGCAGCGCGCAGGCGATGGCGAAAACCAGCGCCGCAAACCAGCCGAAGCTTTTGAGCTGATGCAGGTTCCAGAGATAAAGGATCAAGCCCGGCGCAACACCGAAATCGACGAAATCCGCCAGTAAATCGAGCTCCGCTCCGAAACGGCTCGTGCCGCGCAACGCCCGCGCGAGGCGCCCGTCGAGCCCATCGAGAACCGCGGCGATAATCACGACAAGAACCGCGATCTGGAATTGCCCCTCGATGGCAAAACGGATGCCCGTCAGGCCCATCGAAAGCGCCAGTAACGTCACGAGGTTGGGCAGGATGATGCGCAGCGGCACCGGCCGGATGCGACGCCCACGCACGAGTCCAAGCCGGCGCTCGCCCTGCCCCGGCTCGCGTCCATGCACAGAAAATTGTCGCGGCAAAGGATCGCTCATCGGCGCCTTCTTAAAGCAAATTGAGGCACGGCGGAAATTGGCTTGATCTTGGCCCTAGGCCATCTTGAAGAGACGCGCCGGATCGTCGGCGTGGAAATCAGCCAGGATGGTCTCGCCCGCAATCGCGGTGGTGCCTTCCGCGACCAGCGCCCGCGTGCCATGTGGCAGATAGACATCGACGCGCGAACCAAAGCGGATCAGGCCGAAACGCTCGCCCGCGTCGACGCTGTCACCCTGTTCGACAAAGCAGACGATCCGCCGGGCGATAAGACCGGCGATCTGAACGACGCCAATCCGTCCCGCGGCAGTATCGATGATCAGGCCGTTGCGCTCATTGTCCTCGCTGGCCTTGTCGAGATCGGCGTTGAGAAAGAGACCCGGCCGATAGGCGATCTTGGCGACACGACCCGCCATCGGCGCGCGATTCACGTGAACATTGAAGACCGACATGAAAATCGAAATGCGCAGCAAGGGGTCCGCACCGAGCCCCATTTCCGGCGGCGGCGCGGCGAGACCGACGGCCGAAACCTTGCCATCCGCCGGTGAAATGACGAGATCACTCGCCTGCGGCGTCACCCGCACCGGATCGCGGAAGAACAAGGCGCACCAGATCGTCAGCACCAGGCCGATCCAGAACAACGGATCGAAAAGCCAGCCGGCGACGAGCGTAATCACCGCGAAAATCGCGATGAAAATATAGCCCTCCGGGTGGATCGGCGGAATCTGCTTGCGGATGGAGTCAATGACGCTCATGGCTGCAAGGCTTTATCCCAATGCGATGTCGGCGTCATCCTCCGCATAAGAGCGGCCGGCAAGCTCGGCTGTGTCATCCTCCACTGGACGCGTGACACTCTGTTCTTCCGCGGCGGCGCGGCGCAAGACTTCCTCGGCGCGGCGCACCTCGTTCTGGCGGTTCCACATCGCGGCATAGATGCCATTTTTCGCGAGCAACTCTCCGTGCGATCCGCGCTCGACGATCCTGCCCTGATCGAGAACAAGGATTTGATCGGCATTGACGACGGTAGACAATCGATGCGCGATGACAAGCGTCGTGCGTCCGCGCGAGACACGATCGAGCGCATCCTGGATCTCGCCCTCGGTGAAACTGTCGAGCGCCGAAGTCGCCTCATCGAGCACAAGGATCGGCGGCGCTTTCAGAATTGTCCGGGCGATGGCAACACGTTGTTTCTCGCCACCGGACAGTTTAAGGCCACGCTCGCCGACCTGAGCTTGATAACCGCCCGGCGCGCTCTCGATGAACTTGTCGATCTGGGCGAGGCGCGCTGCCTCGCGCATATCGGCATCGCTGGCGTCGGCGCGCCCGTAGCGGATATTATAGGCGATTGTATCGTTGAAGAGCACCGTATCCTGCGGCACCATGCCAATCGCCGCGCGCAGCGATTTCTGCGTCACATTGTCGATATTCTGGCCATCGATCGTGATCGCGCCTGACGAGGGCTCGTAGAAACGGAAGATCAGCCGCGAGAGCGTCGATTTGCCGGCGCCAGAGGGACCGACAATGGCAACGGTTTTGCCCGCAGGAACCTCGAAGCTCACACCCTTCAATATCTCGCGCTCGGGATCATAACTGAAGCGCACATTGTCGAAGCGGACATCGCCGCCGGAGACGACAAGCGGCTTGGCGCCGGGCTTGTCGGCGATATCAGGATATTCCCGGAGAATACCGAACATCATTTCGAGGTCGATTGTCGCCTGACGAATGTCGCGATAGATCGAGCCGAGAAAGTTCAGCGGCTGGTAAAGCTGGATCATCATCGCGTTGATCAGCACGAAATCGCCGACGCTGTTGTGCCCGGCACGAACGCCCATGATGCTCATCGCCATGACGACGGTGAGGCCCAGAGAAAAGATCAACGCTTGGCCGAAATTGAGGAAGGTCAGCGACGTGTAGGACTTGACGCTGTTTGCTTCATAACGCGCCATCGATTTATCGTAGCGCGCCGCCTCGCGACCTTCTGCGCCGAAATATTTGACCGTCTCGTAATTGAGCAGCGAATCGAGCGCCTTGCTGTTGGCGTCGACATCGCTCTCGTTCATCGTCCGTCGAATACCGATCCGCCAATTGGTGGCGACGAGCGTGAAGGCGGTATAGGCCGCGATCATGACCGCGACGGCGGCGGTGTAACGCCAATCGAATTGAAAGAAGACAACCGCGAGAATCAGCAAAAATTCGACACCCGTCGGTGCCGCGACGAGCACGACGGTGCGCACGATCGTCTCAATTGCGTCGCGCCCGCGTTCGAGAATGCGTGTCAGGCCACCAATGCGTCTTTGTAGATGAAAGCGCAGCGACAGAAGATGCAGATGCACGAAGACGTCGTTGGCGAGGCGTCGCACCGCATGCATAGCCACATCGGCAAAGACCGCGTCGCGCGCCTGCGTGAGGGCGGCCATGATAATGCGCATCAAGCCGTAAAGCAGAGTCAAAGCCAGCGGCCCGACCATCCATCCGAGAATGTGATGCGTGAGATGATGGCCGGAGAGTTCGTCAGTCGCCCATTTGAATGCATAAGGGACAGCGACCGTGACCAGCTTGCCGACGATGAGCAGCACGAAAGTCGCATACATCCGCATTTGCAAATCGCGCCGGCCGCTCGGCCAGACATAGGGCCAGAGCTTCCTCCAGACCTCCGAAATACCGGAAAGGCTGGCCGCGAGATTTGCGGACCACGAATGTCTGGCGAGCGCGGAGGACGATATCGGATTGGTTTGCAGCATGTTTCTCTTAGAACAACGGATCGGGCGCAAGCGATCGCACGCGGCGCCCTAGCGGCGGCGCTAGCTCTCATATAGGCGTATCCGAGCAAATCCCCAGGCGGCGCCGAGACGCCGCGGGACGCCGCCGGCTGAAGGGCCGCTTCAGGGATGTGGCGGCACGACGAAAACCTGACCTGGATAGATCAGATTGGGGTCGCGAATCTGCGACGCATTGGCCTCGTAGATCAGCGTGTAGCGGACGCCGTGGCCGAGGATTTTGCGGCTGATGCGCCACAGGCTGTCGCCGTGAATGACCGTGGCCGTGCCGAGCGCCGGCACGACGGCATCGTTCAGCGTCGAGGCGGCGGGAGGCACTTCAGCCCGCTGCTGCATCGCCCCGGGCGCCGACACGGCGGGCGCCGTCACGGCATCGGATTGTGGCGCCACGCTATGCGGCGGGATCGGCGCCGCAGAGGCCGTGAGAAGCGGCACGTCGAAACCGACCTCAGCCCGGGCGCTCACCTTCTGCGCCGCGTCGATTGCATCGGCACGCAAGGTATAATGGCCCGGCGACAGGCCGCCCTTCACGGTCAGCGACCAATGGTCGTCGGCCGCGGCGGCGACATCGGCAATGTGAGTGCCGTTGAGATAGATGCGCAAGTGCTCGCCAGGCGGCGTCGCTGAGCCCGTTGCGTAGAATCCGTCCTTATCGACTTCGGCCGTCTTGAAACTGACCGAGGGTGTCTGCACCGCGCCAGGCGCGGGCGGCGCAATCGGCTTCGCAGGTACGGAAGTATCGGCGAGGATTCGCGTCGGTTTGCCGGGTTCGGCCACGGCCACAACCAGATTTTTCTGGCCGCGCGCCGGCACTGACACGGTCACGATTTGAACGGAAACCTCCGCGGGTTTGCCGGGCCGCTCGGTCCGCAAAGTCAGGTTATAATTGCCCGGCGGCAGAGGCGTCGGGATGATGACGAAATTACCGGCGCCGTCCGAGGCTTCGTTGGCGATCGGTTTGCCGTTGGCGAGCAGCGCGACCTGCGCCCCGGGCGCCCCGTGACCTGCGACTACAGCGTCGCCCGAGGGTTCGACGCGCACCGTATCGAACTGCGGCACGGTCGGCGCGAGGTCGGCCGCCGGCGGAGGCACAGCCGCTTCAGGGGGCATCGCCGGCTCGGTTTTAGCGGTTTGCTGCAGCGGCTTTTGAGGTGATGGCGGGACGGCAGCCTGCGGAGCCGGCTTTGTCGGCTCGATTGCCGCGAACGGAACCGGCTGCGGCGTCGGCACGCTTGCCCGGTATTGATGCCAAACGAGGCCAGCGCCGACGGCGACCGCGGCGGCGCCGAGCCCCAAGGCTGCAATCTGTGGTGGCCTCATCGGCGCGTTCCTCCTCGCGGATTTACTTATCCGTCGTTTCTTTCTCAGTTTCATTTAACTGCATTATTTGAATAGTGAAGCGGAATCATAGAGGTCGCGAGGGCCGTCCCCCGCCTCCTGCGGCGCGACATCACTTTTTCCCGGAATTTCTTGACCCTTTTGGGCGCGGGCGCGACAAGCGCGCCATGACAACAGCAACCGATTTCCAGGATTCGCCCCTCACAACCCCGAACGACGGCCTTATCCGCAATGTCTGCGTCTATTGCGGCTCCGGGCAAGGGTCGACGCCCATCTATGTGGAGGCCGCCGCTGCCTTTGGGCGCATCCTCGCCAGCGCCGGCATTGGCCTTGTTTACGGCGGCGGCAACACCGGCCTTATGGGCGCCGTCGCCCGCGCCGTTCTCGCCGAAGGCGGATATGTCACCGGGATCATCCCGCAATTCCTGTCCGACCGGGAGGTCGCACTCGAGGCCGCGCAAAGACTGATCGTCGTGCCCGACATGCACACGCGCAAACAACTGATGTTCGAGAAGGCCGACGCTTTCGTCGCGCTGCCGGGCGGCATCGGCACGCTGGAAGAATTGGTCGAGCAATTGACCTGGGTGCAGCTCGAACGCCATACCAAGCCCGTTCTTCTCGCCGACATTGGCGGCTTCTGGCGGCCCCTGCTCGACCTCTTCGCGCATATGCGTGAGCGGCGCTTCATTCAGTCGAACTTCGAGGTCCGGTACCTTGTCGCCGAAGCAGTCGATGACATTCTGCCGATGATCGAAACAGCAGCGGAGCGGACGGCCAAACTCGGCCGCACGAAAACCGACGTCGATCCGCGCCTGTGAGCGGCCCCGTCCACATCATCGGCGCGGGACTGGCAGGATCGGAGGCGGCCTGGCAGATCGCGCGCCACGGCCTGCCCGTCGTATTGCACGAAATGCGCCCCGTCCGCATGACGCCCGCGCATCAGACCGGCGATTTCGCTGAACTCGTCTGCTCCAATTCGTTCCGCGCCGACGATCCGCAGACGAGCGCGATCGGCATCCTGCATCGTGAGATGCGGCGGCTCGACTCGCTCATCCTCGCCGCCGCCGATGCGCATAAAGTGCCGGCCGGCGGCGCACTCGCGGTCGATCGCGACGGCTTTTCGCAGCATGTCACGCGGCAATCTTGCGAACGAACCCAATATCACGATTGCCCGCGACGAGGTCACAGGCCTGCCGCCGGCAGACTGGGATCAGGTCATCATTGCCACCGGCCCCCTCACCTCGCCGGCTCTCGGCGAAGCGATTCGCAAGCTGACTGGTGAGGCTGACCTCGCCTTTTTCGACGCCATCGCGCCGATCGTCGACGCGCGAGACGATCGACATGGACAAGGCCTGGTTCCAATCGCGCTACGACAAAAAAGGACCCGAGGGCGACGGCGCCGATTACATCAATTGCCCGCTCACGCGCGAGCAATACGAAGCGTTCATCGACGGCTTGCTGACCGGCGAAAAGGTCGCGTTCAAGGACTTCGAGGACACGCCCTATTTCGACGGCTGCCTGCCGATCGAAGTGATGGCCGAACGCGGTCGCGAGACCCTGCGTCACGGGCCGATGAAGCCTTTCGGGCTCACCAATCCGCATGCGCCGGACCAGAAGCCCTATGCCGTCGTGCAATTGCGCCAGGACAATAAGCTCGGCACGTTGTTCAACATGGTCGGCTTTCAGACCAAGCTGAAACATGCGGCGCAGGTCGAAGTCTTCCGCACCATTCCCGGTCTCGAAAACGCGAATTTCGTCCGGCTCGGCGGCCTGCACCGCAACGTCTTCCTCAACTCGCCGAAAGTGCTCGACCCGAAACTGCGGCTGAAGGCCGAACCGCGGCTGCGTTTTGCCGGCCAGATCACGGGTTGCGAAGGCTATATCGAAAGCGCCGCCATCGGCCTTCTAGCCGGGCGGCTCGCCGCAGCCGAACGTCTCGGCCGCGAACTCGAGTCGCCACCGCCGACCACCGCGCTCGGCGCGCTGGTCAATCACATCACCGGCGGCCATATCGCCGTCATCGATGTTGGCCGCGCCTCGTTCCAGCCGATGAACGTCAATTTCGGCCTCTTTCCGCCGCTGGACGGCGCACTGAAGGCTGAGGACGGCAAGCGGCTGCGCGGTGCCGATAAAGCCGCAGCCAAGAAACGCGCGCTGAGCGCACGAGCGATGGTGGATCTCGACGCGTGGGCCGGGGCTGTGGCACAAAGCGCCGCGGAATAACTTCGCCTCGACTTTGCCGCGATGTCGGCTTTAAACGAGCGCACGTCAGCTTACTCTCCGGCCCGTCGGGCAGATGCCGCAAACCCCGGATTTTTCAAGCACCTGGAGTAACGATGCCCTGTACTTCCGCTTCGCCGGAAGCTGGACAATCGATGCCGCGCGCCGGCTTCAGGAGCGCGTCGAAGCGCTGATCGCGACCGCCCATGGCGCGACGCAAGCGATCTTCGACCTCGGCGAGGTGGAGCGGCTCGATACATCCGGCGCTTTTCTCATCGACCGTACGCGGCAGGATTTGAACAGCCGCGGTGTTGAGACGCGGCTCGAACGCGTGCGGCCGGAATTCGAAATCCTTCTCACCGAGGCGCGATACCGCGCCTTCCCGGACTTGCCGCAGCCGCGCAAAAATCTCGGCTTCGAGATCGCAGCAGATGTCGGCGAAAGCCTCGTCACCACGGGCCGCGATCTTTTCAACGCGACCTCCTTCCTCGGCGAGGTGGTGGCGAGCCTCGGCCGGCTCTTTCTGAACCCATCGCGCTTTCGCGGCGCGTCCGTCGTCTTCCATTTCGAGAATTTCGCCTTCCGTAGCCTACCGATCATCGCGCTGATCAATTTCCTTGTCGGCGGCATTGTCGCCCAGCGCGGCATTTATCTGTTGCAAAGATTCGGCGCACCAACTTACGCGATCGACCTTGTCGGCATGCTGACGCTGCGCGAACTCGGCGTGCTGCTGACGTCGATCATGATCGCCGGCCGATCAGGCTCTGCCATCACGGCCGAAATCGGCGCGATGAAGATGCGCGAAGAGATTGACGCACTGCACGTCATGGGTCTGCGGCCGATCGAAGTTCTCGTCGTGCCGCGGCTGATCGCACTGGTTCTGGCGTTGCCGGCACTCACCATCGCCGCCAACACAGCCGCGCTTTTCGGCGGCCTGCTTGTCGCCTGGGCCTATGGCGGCATTACGCCGGAGAATTTTCTCACGCATTTGCAGAATGCGGTCGATACCAGCGACTTCTGGGTCGGCGTCATCAAGGCGCCGTTCATGGCTCTCGTCATCGGTTTGATTGCTGCTACGGAAGGTTTCAACGTCGCTGGTTCGGCGGAATCGCTTGGCCATCAGGTGACGGCCTCGGTCGTCAAGGCGATCTTCATGGTCATCGTTGTCGATGGAATCTTTTCCATCTTCTTCAGCTCGATCCGGTTCTAGCCATGATCGAAGCCCCACTCCTTCACGCTTCGCCAGCCGTAGATGCGACGCCCCTCGCGATCAAAGTGCGCGATCTGAGCGTCTCCTTCGGCGATAAAATCATCCTCGACGGTCTCGATCTCGACGTGCGTCGCGGCGAAGTGATGGGCTTCGTCGGTGGCTCCGGCATGGGCAAATCGGTTCTGACGCGCACCATTCTTGGTCTGACACCCAAACAGCGCGGTACGATCGAGGTCTTCGGTTCTGATCTCGACACGCTCGATTTCGCCGCGCGCAAACGCGTCGAACGCCGCTTCGGCGTGATGTTTCAGATGGGAGCGCTCTTTTCCGGCCTGACGGTGAAGCAGAACGTGCAAGTGCCGCTGCGCGAACATCTGCGCCTGACGGGCCGTCTCGCCGACGAGCTGGCGATGCTGAAGATCGAACTCGTCGGCCTGCAGCCCGACGCAGCTGATAAATATCCGGCGGAATTATCCGGCGGCATGATCAAGCGCGCCGCCCTCGCCCGCGCTTTAGCACTTGACCCGGAACTCGTATTTCTTGACGAACCGACGTCGGGTCTCGATCCTATCGGCGCCGCCGAATTCGACGAACTGATCGCCACGTTGCAGAAAACGCTCGGGCTGACGGTCTTCATGGTGACGCACGATCTCGACAGCCTTTTCGCGGCCTGCGACCGCGTGGCCGCGCTCGCCGATGGAAAGGTCATCGCGACCGGCCCGATCGGCACCATGCTGGCCTCGGAGCATCCGTGGCTGCGCAATTATTTCCACGGCAAACGCGCACGCCAGGCGGACGCGGCCTCGCGGCCGCAGGTGCGCGTGGCGCCGCCGGTACGATGAACGACGAGGACATATGGAAACCAGGGCCCATTACGCGCTGATCGGCGCCTTCGCGCTCGCCGTGATCGCCGTCGGCTTCCTTTCCGTCTTCTGGCTTTCCGGGGGCGGCACAAGGCCTGAAGGCACGCACACGTACAAGGTGATCTTCGCAGGCTCGATCGCCGGCCTCGGGCGCGGCAGCTTCGTCCTGTTCAACGGCGTGCGCGTTGGCGAAGTCACCGAGATCAATCTCATGCCGCAGGACCCCTCGCATGTTTATGCGTTGATCAGCGTCGACGCGCGCGTGCCGGTGCGCGCGGATACCAAGGCAGCGCTCGAATCAAGCGGCTTCACTGGCGTGCAATCGGTCGCGCTCTCGGGCGGCAATGTCAGCGCGCCGATACTGCCGAAGCCGGCCGACGGCGGGCCACCCGTCATCATGGCCGAACATTCGAATTTTCAAGATTTGCTGGTGGCGGCGCGTTCGATCACCGGCCAGGCCTCCGATCTCTTGACCAAGGCAAATAAGCTGCTCGACGACGACGCGCCGCCTTTGAATGCGTCGATCAAGAACATACAGAAATTCTCCGATGCCCTCGCCGCAAATTCGGATGGCGTGAAGCAATTCCTTTCGGCGATGACAGAGGTCGGCAAGCAAATCGGGCCGCTCTCGACGAAACTCTCGACGCTCGCGGACGATACCGATCATGTCGTGAAGGCGGTCGATCCGGCGCAAGTGAAGTCGATGATCAAGGACCTCTCGGAACTCTCCACCAAACTCAATAAGGCGGCCGATCAGGTCGATACCGTGCTGACCAGCCTCAACGGCTTCTTCAAAACGACTGATTCAAAGGGCGCGTTCGAGGAGATCGCGGGCGCGGCCAAATCGATCCATATTCTTGCCGACCATCTCGACGAGCGGACGAAAGAGCTAACCGCCAATCTCAACCATTTCACCAACACCGGATTGCGCCAATACGAGGGGCTCGCGGTCGATGGGCGCCAGACGCTGCAAGACCTCGACAAGGTCATCAAATCCGTCCAGGAAAATCCGCAGCAATTCATCTTCGGTAAAAAGGCGCATTAGGCCGGTCTCTCGAAAGCAACGTAAGATCAATGTCATAACGGGCTGATAGGGCCTCCTCGCGCAATGTTGCGGGTTGCCGGGACAATGGCCAGGGGTCGCCTCTCGCAAATTCGCCATCAACCACGTAGGATTACGGCGCGTGATATGGGGGCCGGCGAGGCGACCGTTATAATGTCGGCCGGCAGCGAGGAGATTCGTGCATGTTCAACTTAAATGACATTCTGCAAAGTGCGCAGGGCGGCGAAGCCATCAATAATATTGCGCAGCGGTTCGGCCTTTCACCCGAACAGGCCCAATCCGCCGTTCAGGCGCTCATTCCTGCGCTCTCGGCCGGCTTGACGAAAGCCGCCGCCAATCCTGGGACGCTCGGCTCGGTCATTTCGGCGGTCAACGACAGCACGCACCAGGCCTCGTTCAACGACCCTAACGCCGCGCAATCGCCTGCGGCGACCGAAAAGAGCAGCGATACGCTGTCGCAAATTCTCGGCTCAAATCACATCATCCAGCAGATCGTTCAACGTGCATCTGCGGTAACCGGTATCCGCCCCGACGTTCTGATGCAGATGCTGCCGGTCATCGCCACGGTCGTCATTGGCGGTCTGGCAACCTCGCTCAAAAATCAAGGTCTCGGCGGCATGCTGGGCCAGCTCGCGACGGCGGCCGAACAAGGCAATCTCGGTTCTGTGCTCGGCGGCTCGGCCGGCGGCGCCACGGCTGGCAGCTCCGGCGGCGGCCTGATGAGCGTTTTGACGAATTTGCTCGGCGGCCTCTTCGGCGGTCAGTCTTCCGGCTCGGGCGCTAGCACCGCAGGAAATTCATCTCTTGGCGGGGCGCTCAATTCGCTGACCAATATGTTCCAGACCGGCAATTTGCCGTCGAACATTTCGCAATCTGGCCTGCAGGACGAAATCGGTAAAATTCTCGGCGGCAATCGTTAGCCGCCAACCACGCACGTTCTCGCGGCTTGGCTTGCGGGAACGTGGTCAGCTCAGATTCGAAGAGAGCGGACCATAAAACTTGTTTTGCAGGGCCTGGCCGACTGCGCGTGCGCCCACAATAAGGGCGAGCGAAACAAAACCTGCGATCATCGCATATTCGATCGCGGTCGCGCCGCTATTGTCCAGGGCAAATCGCCGAATAAGGCTCATGACAATCTCCTCTCTGCTCCGTAGCATACCGGCGATGGAGGAACTCTTAAGCAACCCGGCAAAACTTTGGCTTTACGGCAAACAGTAAACTAGCCTTGACCGGTCGCCCCCGCCTGATGCGCGCCTGTCCCTTGCGGATTAGGCGTGGCTGCGCTTATTAGGCGACTTTGGCGATCCCGTCCGGTTTCGCCGAAGACCAGAGAACCGGTTCGTCCTAAAGTGCATTCTGAGAGATATGTGCGAGCAAACTGAAATATCTGCGGAAATGGCGCAACGAACCCGCCATAAAGCCTCCGTGCATTAGCTCTCTCGCCCTCTTTCCCGCACGAGATCAACGAAAGCTTTTTATGGCCCGCGACGTTTCCGACTCGACGCTTGTTACGTCGCGTGACCAGCTCGTAGCGTGGTCCGAAGCCGGCGCGAAGCCGCCGGAGCAATTCCGCATCGGCACGGAGCACGAGAAGCTCCCGTTCTATCGCTCCGATCTGCGTCCGGTGCCCTATGCCGGACGCGCCAGTCAGGGTGGCATTCGTGCTTTGATTGACGGAATGCAGAAAGCGCTCGGATGGGAGCCGATCGTCGAAAGCGGCAACGCTATTGGCCTTTATGATGGGGTGGGCGGCGCCATTTCGCTTGAGCCCGGCGGCCAATTTGAGCTTTCCGGCGCACCGCTCGCGAGCGTGTACGAGACGAAGGCCGAACTCGATCATCATTTTCAAACTCTGAAAACGGTCGCCGAGCCGCTTGGCATCGAATTTCTCGACCTTGGCATGAGCCCCAAATGGACGCGTCACGAGACGCCCATCATGCCGAAACAGCGCTATCAGATCATGGCCCGCTACATGCCGACGGTCGGCACGCATGGGCTCGATATGATGTTTCGCACCTGTACGGTGCAGACCAATTTCGATTATGGGAGCGAAACCGATATGGTCAAAAAGCTGCGCGTGTCACTCGCGCTGCAACCGCTGATCACCGCGCTTTTCGCCAATTCGCCTTTCACAGACGGCAAGCTCAATGGCTATCTCTCCATGCGCTCGGAGATTTGGCGCCACACCGATGCCGCACGCACCGGCATGTTGCCATTCGCGTTTGAGCCGGGCATGGGCTTCGAACGCTACGTCGACTACGCACTCGACGTGCCGATGTATTTCGTCAAGCGCGGCGATCATTACCATGATGTCGCCGGCGCGAGCTTCCGCGATCTCCTTGCCGGCCGGCTCGCGGCGCTTCCAGGCGAACGCGCGACCTTGTCCGATTGGGCCAATCACCTATCGACGATTTTCCCGGAGGTGCGGCTGAAACGCTATCTTGAAATCCGTGGCGCGGATGCCGGCCCGATGCCGTTTCTCTGTGCGCTGCCGGCACTTTGTTTCGGACTGTTCTACGACACGCCGGCGCTGGATGGCGCCTGGGACATTGTAAAGGATTGGAACACCGAGGCGCGCGAGGCTTTGCGGGCCGAGGCGCCGCGTCTCGGTCTCGGCGCCAAGATCGGCAACCGTCTATTGCGGGATGTCGCGCGCGAAGTGCTGGCCGTCGCCAGGCACGGCCTCGCGCGCCGCGCCCAACGCGATGAAATGCAGCGCGACGAAACGATGTTTCTTGAACCGCTCGAAGCCGTCGTCGCAGGAAAAAGCCAAGCCGAAAATCTGATCCACCTTTTCAAAACACGGTGGAACGGCAGCGTCGATCCCGCCTTCAGCGAATGTGTGTTTTAGCGATACAATTCGTCGTTCGTATCGACGCGCACATGGCCTGAGTCGTTATCAAGACTCTCGCTATGCAGCGTCGCCGATGTCGCGTTCGCGTGCATGCTGCCGGTCTCGAAAGGATCGGCCTCTGCCGAGGGTGAAAACTGCACCCGCACATGGCCGCCGATTCTGACGCATGTGTGTGTGCCTTCCACCAGAGCAAAATCTGGCCCGTAGGCGGCGCAAGTGCCGAGCGCGAAGCTCGACGGAGCGAAGGCAAAAAACAGCAAACTCGAAACGCAACAGACAGGACCGATACGGAAGTGCGATCCACGAGACATGAAAAGTCCTATCCTTGAATTGCCGCCGCTCTCGCCGCGCCAATTTCCGGTCCTTTGTGATCGCGCGCAATCACCGGACGCTCGGTTTCAAATTCGACGACACAATGGTTAAGAATCGTTTGAGGCAATATCGTGGACGTGGCGGCGCAAATGTTTGGCTTCAGACGCCATCGCGCCAATCGCCCCAAACCGCCTGCACCAGGGCGAGCGCCGCGACGGCCGCCGTATCCGCCCGGAGGATGCGCGGGCCTAGCGAGATTCGAACCACTTGCGGCAGCGACTGAAGCGCGGTGCGCTCGGTTTCATCGAATCCGCCTTCGGGACCGATCAACACGGCCAAAGCCGTCGGCCGAGCGAGCGCCGACAAAGCTGCGACAGGGTCTCGAACATCCGCCCCTTCGTCGCAAAAGACGAGCGTTCGCTCCGCCGGCCACGTGGCGAGAAGCGCCGCAAGTTTCACCGGCGCCGCGACTTCGGGGACAGCGAGAATCCCGCATTGCTCGGCAGCCTCCACGACATTGGCGCGCATTCGCTCGATGTTGAGCCGCTCGCCCTGGGTACGCTGGGTCAAGACCGGCTGAAGCAGGCCGGCGCCCATCTCCACCGCCTTTTGCACCATATAATCGAGCCGGGCGTGCTTGAGCGGCGCGAACAGGTAATGCAGATCCCTGTGCGCCTCCTGCGGCCGCACCTGCGTCTGCACGTCGAGCGCGGTTTGCTTCTTGGTGGCGGAAGCCAGAGCCGCCCGCCACTCTCCGTCGCGCCCGTTGAAAACGAGCAATTCCGCGCCATCGGAAAGACGCAATACGTTGCGCAGATAATGCGCCGCCGGCTGCGGAAGATTTATCCGCGCCCCGGCCTGAAGCGGCGCCTCGACGAAAAGCCGATGTGTGGTGAAGTCGTAACGCGCCATTCTCTCCCTTTCCGCCGGGCGCTTGCCCCCCGCAAGGGATTTTTGCTATGAGACCAACACGTTACAGTCAAAACGAATTTGCGGGACGAGCCATGCTGATGCAGCTTCTTCCAACCCGCGGCGCGGCAGCGGCCGTCGGTTTAGCACTACTGGCCCTCTCATGGGGAGCGCCGGTCACAACTTTCCTCGGCCTGAGTCGGCCGGCGCATGCCGCCGAATGTAGCGAGGATATCGGCAATCTGTCGAAAAAGCGCATGGACATCATCCAGTCCCTGAACAAGATCGCTCATTCGTCCGCCAAGGGCCAGCTCGATCCGGCCCTCTCCTGCCCGAAGTTGCGCGCCCTCGCGATCGCCGAAAAGGCAATGGTCGACTATCTGGTGAAGAACAAGGATTGGTGCCAGGTTCCGGACGAGGCGATCTCGAACCTCGACAAGAGCTACAAACATTCGACCGAGATCGCGGGCAAGGCCTGTGCCTTCGCCGCCCAGGAGAAGAAGGCGCAGGAAGCAGGCAGCGATTCCGCCCTCGGCGGCCAGAAACTGCCCTCCGGACCTCTATGAATTCTCCGCTCGGCGCAGGCCTTCCAGACGCCAGGCGTCCCACGCTGCTGCGGCACGCGCCTTATACCTGGCAGCCATATATTCAGCTTGCCCGGCTCGACCGGCCGATCGGCTGGTGGCTCTTGTTGCTGCCGTGCTGGTGGGCCTCGCTCCTCGCCAGCGTCGTACGGCACACGCCGCCCAACCTCTGGCATCTCGCGCTGTTCCTGATCGGTGCCGTGGCGATGCGCGGCGCCGGCACGACCTATAACGATTTCATCGACCGCGA
This sequence comes from uncultured Pseudomonadota bacterium, assembly GCA_963782195.1. Lineage (GTDB taxonomy): Bacteria > Pseudomonadota > Alphaproteobacteria > Rhizobiales > Beijerinckiaceae > Methylovirgula. Next base: position 640,971 of record CAWAIN010000002.1, read on the forward strand.
TATCGACGCCAAGGTCGAGCGCACCCGCAACCGGCCGCTCGCCTCAAGCCGCGTAAGTTCGCAAGCGGCCGTGGGCTTTCTCGCGGCGCTGATATTTATCGGTCTCGCGGTCCTGCTCTGCTTCAATCGTTTCACGATCCTGCTGGCGCCCGCCTCGCTCGCGGTCGTCGCTATCTATCCTTTGATGAAACGCATCACATTCTGGCCCCAGGCCGTGCTGGGGCTGGCCTTCGCCTTCGGCGCCCTGGTCGGCTGGGCGGCGGAAATGGGCAGCCTCGCGTGGCCTGCCGTTCTGCTTTACATCGGCGGCATCTGCTGGACGATCGGCTACGACACAATCTACGCGCTGCAGGACATCGAAGATGATCTTATCGCCGGGGTGAAATCGACGGCGCTCCAATTCGGCACGCGCGTGCGCGAGGGTGTCGGAACGTTTTATGCGCTCGCCTTCGGCTTCATTGGCGCGGCGCTCTTTGCTGCTGGCGCGGCACATGGCTTCGCCCTGCTCGGCTGGCTCTGTCTCGGCGCGCATTTCGCCTGGCAAATTGCGCGGCTCGCTCCGGCTGACGGCAGCCTCGCGCTGAAACTCTTCCGCTCCAATCGCGACGCGGGATTGATCTTCGCCGCCGGCCTCGCCGCGCAGGCACTTTTGCAGATCACAAGTTCAGCAAGCTGACGCGCGGCCTATTCGCGGCAAATTATTCCCGGCACGTGATGACGAAGGAATTCGGATCGAGCTTGACCGGCTTCAGACCCCGCGTCGCGCTCGTCACATCGGACGCCGGTCCGAAAGCGATCGGTTCGGACATCCCGTGAGCTTCGCACCAGGCCGAGGCGACGACTTGGCCGCAGGTCTTGTCTTTGCCAAGGCAGTCTCCGGTGCCGTAGCCGTCGTCGGCGGGGATGACAAATGTCTCGCTGGCGAGAGCTTGTTTATCCTGCGCGCGCGCCTCGGTCCGCATCGCCGCCAGGGCGATGAGGCCAGCCAAAACCGATAGACCGATCGGCACGAGCCGCCGGTAATCGCGCATTATAAACGTCATCACGCCCCCCAAACGCCCTGAGCGCATGACTGGCACTCCGCGTCCACGACTGCGGAGGCCGGGAATCGGACTCCCGCAGGCAAATGAGTTTTCTCCGGGCGGGGCTAAAAAACGGTTAAGTGTGCCGTTCGGAACAGCTTGACCGGCGGCTTCTTCTCGCCCATGTTCCGGCGATGACGTGCTCCATCCGCCCTCGCCGGATTATTATTCGCTAGCTTCGCGCTGGCCGGAGACGTCTCGTCCTCTTCCCGAGTTCAGATTGGACCTCCCCCGGCCAGCCGAGGCTGTAAAGGGAAGCTATGGCTTTGCAGCTTTACAATACGCTGACCCGGCAGAAGCAGGTCTTCGAGCCGATCGATGCCGACAATGTGCGCATGTATGTCTGCGGGCCGACGGTCTATGACTTCGCCCATATCGGCAACGCGCGGCCGCTCATCGTCTTCGATGTGCTTTACCGGCTGCTGCGCCATCTCTACGGCGAGGATCACGTCACCTATGTCCGCAACATCACGGACGTCGATGACAAGATCAACGCGCGTGCCGCGGAGCGGAATATTTCGATCCGCGAACTGACGGAAGAAACCAACGCGACCTTCCAGGCCGATGCCAAGGCGCTTGGCTGCCTTGAGCCGAACATCCAGCCGCGCGCGACCGAACATATTGCGGCGATGATCACGCTGATCGAGCGGCTCATTCTCACGCACCACGCCTATGCCGCAGAAGGACACGTCCTCTTCGACGTGCCCTCGATGCCGGATTATGGCCGCCTGTCGCGCCGTCCGCTCGACGAGATGGTGGCAGGCGCCCGCGTCGAAGTCGCGCCCTATAAGAAAAGCCCGATGGACTTTGTGCTGTGGAAACCCTCAGCCGCGAATGAGCCCGGCTGGGAAAGTCCTTGGGGCTATGGGCGCCCCGGCTGGCACCTCGAATGTTCGGCCATGAGCTGGCAATACCTCGGCGAAGTTTTCGACATCCACGGCGGCGGTATCGATCTCGTCTTCCCGCATCATGAAAACGAGATCGCCCAGACCTGCTCGGCCTTCGGCCATAGCGTGATGGCGAACTATTGGCTGCACAACGGCTTCCTGCAGGTCGAAGGCCAGAAAATGTCGAAGAGCCTCGGCAATTTCATCACGATCCGCGAAGCGCTGAAAGATTGGCCCGGCGAGGTGCTGCGCTTCAACATGCTGAAGGCGCATTATCGCCAGCCAATCGACTGGACGCTTGCGAGCCTCAACGAAAGCCAGCGCGAACTCGATAAATTCTATCCCGTGGCCAAGCAGTTCGCGGTTTCTTCCGCGACCCTGGCGCCAGAGTTTCTTCTCGCGCTCGAAGACGATCTCAACACGCCCGAGGCGATCACCGTTTTGCGCCGGCTTTATCGCGAAGCGCAAAGCGGCGATGTGGCGCTCGCCGGGACGCGCTTTGCGTCCTCCGGACATTTCATCGGGCTTTTTCAATCCGATCTCGCAGATTGGAACCCGGCGCCCATCCTGTTCGACAAGAGCCATGTCGAAAGCCTCATCGAGGCGCGGCTTGAAGCGCGCCTGACGAGAGACTGGGCTGAATCCGATCGCCTGCGCGACGAACTGATCGGCATGGGCATCGTGCTGAAGGACAACAAGGACGGCACAACAAGCTGGGAGGTGAAGCGATGAGCACGACCACTAAGCCAGCACTGCGCCCCTTCCTGCCGCAGGACATTGCGACAGTTGCGCAGATCTTCCGCGATGCGATCGAAGAACTGACCGAAGACGATTACGACGAGGCGCAACGCGCCGCCTGGGCTGCAAGCGCCGACGACGAAGAGAGTTTTGCCAAGCGCCTTGCTGCGCAAACGACATTGCTGGCCTTGCGCGACAGCGAACCTGTCGGCTTCGTTAGTCTCAAGGGAAACGATTACATCGACATGCTTTATGTGCGGCCGGAATCTGCTGGCGAAGGCGTCGGCACGTTTCTCGCAAATGCCGTTGAGACGCTGGCGCGCGGGCGCAAGGCCAAGACGCTCAGCGTCGATGCGAGCGACACCGCTCTGCCCTTCTTCGATAAGCTTGGTTTCAAGCCGCAGCTTCGCCAGAGCATCGCGCTGGATGGCGAATGGCTCGCCAATACCAAGATGGCGAAGACTCTTGAGGCACCGGCCGGAGGCGAACACTCATGAGCCGGGAACGCCTCTACCTCTACGACACAACGTTGCGCGACGGCGCGCAGACGACGGGCGTCGATTTCTCGCTCGATGACAAGCGCCGCATCGCAGCTTTGCTCGACGCGCTCGGCGTCGATTACATTGAGGGCGGCTACCCGGGCGCCAATCCCCTCGATACGGAATTCTTTTCAAAGCAGCCAAAATTCCATCACGCGAAATTCGCCGCCTTCGGCATGATCCGCCGCAGCGGCCGCTCGGCCGCAAACGATCCGGGGGTCGCCGCGCTGCTCGATGCCGAAGCCGGCGCGATCTGTTACGTCGCCAAATCCTGGGATTATCATGTCCACGTCGCGCTCGGCACGACGCTCGAAGACAATATCGCCGGCGTTGCGCAATCGGTCGGCCTCGCGGTCAAGCGCGGACGCGAGACCATGCTCGATTGCGAGCATTTCTTCGATGGCTACAAAGCCAACCCGGCCTATGCGTTAGAGGTCGCCCGGACGGCCTATGAGGCCGGCGCGCGCTGGATCATCCTCTGCGACACCAACGGCGGCACGCTGCCGCATGAGGTCGAGCGCATCGTCGCAGAGGTCGCGAAGCACATCCCGCATGATCGCATCGGCATCCACGCGCATAACGACACGGAGAACGCGGTCGCGAATTCGCTCGCCGCGGTGCGCGCGGGCGCCCGGCAAATTCAGGGCACGCTAAACGGGCTTGGCGAGCGCTGCGGCAATGCCAATCTCGTCTCGATCATTCCGACGCTGCTTTTGAAGAAAGATTACGCCGATGCGTTCGACATCGGTGTGTCGCCCAATCAACTCGCCGCGTTGACCAAAGTCAGCCATACGCTCGATGAACTCCTGAACCGGGCGCCGAACCGGCATCAGCCTTATGTCGGCGCCTCCGCCTTCGCGACAAAGGCCGGCATCCACGCCTCGGCCGTGATGAAGGAGCCGGCGACCTATGAGCACGTTACGCCGGAGACCGTTGGCAATCATCGCCGGCTGCTGGTCTCGGGTCAGGCGGGCAAATCCAATATTCTGGCCGAACTCGAACGCTTCGGTGTCGCGCTCGACAAGGATGATCCGCGCCTTTCGCGTCTCCTCGATGAAGTCAAAGAAAAAGAGGCGCAGCTTTACGCTTACGAAGGCGCCGAAGCGTCGTTTGAACTTCTGGCACGGCGCAGCCTCGGCACGGTGCCAAACTATTTCGAGGTCGAGCGTTTCAGCGTCAACGCCGAGCGCCGCCATAACGCCAAGGGCGAATATGTCACCGTCTCCGAAGCGGTCGTGAAACTACGGATCGGCGAGGACACATCGATCTCAGTCGCGGAAGGCAACGGCCCGATCAACGCGCTCGATCTCGCACTCCGCAAGGACCTTGGCAAGTATCAACCCTTCGTCGAGGACCTCGAACTTGTCGATTATCGCGTCCGTGTTTTCCAGGGCGGCACGGATGCTGTGACGCGCGTGTTGATCGAATTCAGCGACGGTAGCGGCGAAAACTGGTCGACGGTCGGCGTATCGGCCAACATCATCGACGCCTCGTTCCAGGCGCTGACCGATGCGATCACCTACAAACTGTTGAAAGCCGGCGCAGAATAAAGCGACGCCAAAAAGAAAAAACGCCCGCCGGATGGGAGGAGGATCCGGCGGGCGTTTTTGCACGCGAGTCGCGGGAATAAAGCTCTCGCAGCAAGGCCACTCTGGACCGAGGAAAGGGAGAAACCTCAAGGCCCAACCGCGGCGTCGGGGTTTTATTAAATGGTTCCGCACGCGAGCAGAAGTTTAAAGATCGCGGCACTGTTATGCCTAAAACGCATGCATCGAATGATTGTGACACTATTGTAATCAAGTCTCGCGCGCCACCGTGGTGGCAATTCGTCAATCTATGGCAACATGCCGATAGAAAATTTGAATAAACATATGTGAAATACGCATACGAAGGGCATTTTCGTCGCAGTCCGGCGCCGACCTGCTACTCTGCCGCGTCTTTCCTCTGCGTCACCCGACGCTCGAGGATCGGCTTGAGATAATGGCCGGTATGGCTCTGCGGGACTTTGACGATTGCCTCGGGCGTCCCTTGCGCGACGATCTCACCGCCGCCCACGCCGCCTTCCGGGCCTAGATCGATGATCCAGTCTGCGGTCTTGATCACATCGAGATTGTGCTCGATCACGACGACGCTGTTGCCGCCCTCAACCAGTTCGTGCAGCACTTCGAGCAGTTTCGCGACATCGTGGAAGTGCAGGCCCGTTGTCGGTTCGTCAAGAATATAGAGCGTTCGTCCGGTCGCGCGGCGCGCCAGTTCCTTCGCGAGCTTCACCCTTTGCGCCTCGCCGCCAGACAAGGTGTTGGCCTGCTGGCCGACCTTGATATAGCCGAGGCCGACGCGGCTCAGTGTCTCCATCTTCTCGCGGATTGACGGCACGGCCTTGAACAGCGTGCCGGCCTCCTCAACCGTCATGTTGAGAACGTCGGCAATCGATTTGTCGCGATATTTCACTTCCAGTGTTTCGCGCTCATAGCGCGTGCCTTTGCAGACATCGCAGGTCACATAGACGTCCGGGAGGAAGTGCATCTCGATCTTGATGACGCCATCGCCCTGGCAGGCCTCGCAGCGGCCGCCCTTGACGTTGAACGAAAAGCGTCCCGGCAGATAGCCACGCGCTTTCGCTTCCGGGAGACCCGCGAACCATTCGCGAATCGGCGTGAAGGCGCCAGTATAGGTCGCCGGATTGGAGCGCGGCGTGCGCCCGATCGGCGATTGATCGATGTCGATGACCTTATCGAGATGCTGCAAGCCCTCGATCGCCTTGTGCGGCGCCGGATGCTCGATTGAGCCGTTGAGCTTGCGCGCCACGGCTTTGTAAAGCGTATCCACGATCAGCGTCGACTTGCCGCCGCCGGAAACGCCGGTGACGCAAGTAAAGAGACCGAGCGGAATATCGACGCTCACATCCTTCAGATTATTGCCGGTCGCGTTGAGGATCTTGAGCTTGCGCACCGGATCAGGCTTGCGCCGTGTCCGCGGTACGGGCACTTGCAAACGTCCCGACAAATATTGCCCGGTCAGCGACTTCGGATCTTCCATGATCTCGGTCGCCGTGCCCTGCGCGACGATCTCGCCGCCATGAATCCCGGCCCCCGGCCCGACATCGACAACATGGTCCGCAGTCAGGATCGCGTCTTCGTCATGCTCGACAACGATGACGCTGTTGCCGAGGTCGCGCAGCCGCCGCAAGGTTTCGAGCAGTTTGGCGTTGTCGCGCTGATGCAGACCGATCGATGGCTCGTCGAGAACATAGAGCACGCCGGTGAGACCTGAGCCGATCTGCGAGGCGAGGCGGATGCGCTGGCTTTCGCCACCGGAGAGCGTGCCAGACGCGCGTGATAAGGTCAGATAGTCCAGCCCGACGTCGATCAGGAACGTGAGCCGGTCGTTGATCTCTTTCAGGATGCGGCGGGAGATTTCGGCGCGCTTCTCGTCCAGCTTCTCCGGCAGCGCACCGAACCAGCTCCGCGCTTCGCGCACGGAGAGTTCCGAGACTTCGCCGATGTGCTTATGTTCGATCTTGACCGCGAGCGCCTCCGGCTTCAGCCGATAGCCCTTGCAGGCTTTGCACGGCGTCGCCGTCATGAAACGGGCGATGTCGTCGCGTGCCCATTCGCTTTCAGTCTCGTGATAACGCCGGTCGAGATTGCTGATGACGCCCTCGAACGGCTTCTTCACGTCATAGGAACGCAGGCCGTCATTGTACGAAAAGCGGATCGGATCATCGCCCGAGCCATAGAAGATGATCTCCTGAACTTCCTTCGGCAGCGCCTCGAACGGTGTATCGAGCCGGAACTTGTAATGCTTCGCGAGCGATTCCAGCGTCTGCAGATAATACGGCGACGTCGATTTTGCCCACGGCGCGATCGCACCCTTGCGTAAGGTGAGTTTCGGGTCCGGCACGATCAATTCCGGATCGACCGTGTCCTCGCTGCCCAGACCACCGCAGACCGGACAGGCGCCGAACGGATTGTTGAACGAAAACAGCCGCGGCTCGATTTCGGAAATGGTGAAGCCCGAAACCGGACAGGCGAATTTCGACGAGAAGACGATCTGCTTCGCCTTGCCGTTTTCGTCCTTCTCGTCGGCATATTCGATGATGGCGATGCCGTCCGCCAGCTCCAGCGCCGTCTCGAAACTTTCCGCAAGCCGCGCCGCGAGGTCCGGCCGCACGGCGATGCGGTCAATCACCACTTCGATATCGTGCTTGAGTTTCTTGTCGAGCGTGGGCGCGTCGGCAATCTCATAAAACTGCCCGTCGATTTTCAGCCGCTGAAAGCCGCGCTTCATATATTCGGCGATTTCCTTGCGGTATTCGCCCTTGCGGCCACGCACCACGGGCGCCAGCAGATAAAGCCGCGTGCGCTCCGGCAGCGCCAGCACGCGATCGACCATTTGCGAGACCGTCTGGCTCTCGATCGGCAGGCCGGTTGCCGGGGAATATGGAATACCGACGCGGGCCCAGAGCAGACGCATGTAGTCATGGATCTCGGTGACGGTGCCGACCGTCGAACGCGGATTGCGCGACGTGGTCTTCTGCTCGATCGAAATCGCTGGCGACAGTCCGTCGATCTGATCGACGTCCGGCTTCTGCGTCATCTCCAGAAATTGCCGGGCATAGGCCGAAAGCGATTCGACATAGCGGCGCTGGCCCTCGGCATAGATCGTATCAAAAGCGAGCGACGACTTGCCGGAGCCGGAGAGCCCGGTGAACACGACCAGCTTGTCGCGCGGGATGACAAGATCGACGTTCTTCAGATTATGCTCGCGCGCGCCGCGCACGACGATGAGTCGCCGGTCGTCCTTGGGGAACGGCAGATCGAGTTCGGGCTCTTTGGCTTTGCGGGGGACAGTTTTGCGCGGTGCTTTCATGGACTTTCGTAGAATATCTTGGCCTCTCCCGGAGAGAGGAAATATCAGGCTGGAAGTCGCAGCAAGTTGCGCGCGGCTTAAGGTTCGTCGAAGATCGGAACGCCTTAAGATAGGGACTCGCCGGGCCAAGGCCAAGAGCGCCTTTTCGGCGCGGGTCGCCAGGCCCGGAATAAGAACGTCAGCCACGGAACGCCATGGATTCCGCCGTCCCCGCCGCCAAAAGCCGAACGCCGATCTATAAGCTGCTCTATGCGCAGGTCCTCTTCGCCATCGCTCTCGGCGCGATCTTTGGCTGGCTCGCACCCCATGCCGCCACCGCCGATTGGGTGAAGGCGCTGGGCGACGGCTTCGTCAAGCTCATCAAAATCGTCATTGCGCCGCTGATTTTCCTGACCGTGACGGCCGGCATCGCCCATATTTCCGATGCCCGCAAAGTCGGCCGCGTCGCAATCAAAGCGATCGTCTATTTCGAAATCGTCTCGACCTTCGCCCTGGCGATCGGCCTCCTCGTCGGCAATCTGATCCACCCCGGCGCGGGCTTCGCCGCACGTGCCGACGCCGCCGCCGTCGCGGCCTATGCCAAGGCGGCGGGCGCAGAGCATCCGGTCCAATATCTGCTCAACATCATCCCCGATACAATCATCGGCGCCTTCGCCCGCGGCGACGTTTTGCAGGTGCTCCTCTTCTCGATCCTGTTCGGCTTTGCCCTGATGGCGCTCGGCCAGCGCGCCAAGCTTCTGACCGACGTGCTCGACCAGGCAACGCTGGCGATTTTCGGTGTCATCAACATCGTGATGCGGGCAGCGCCCGTGGGCGCGTTCGGGGCCATGGCCTACACGGTCGGCAAATACGGCACGCAGGTGCTCGGAGCGCTCGCCGGCGAAATCGCGACGTTTTACCTGACGGCCGCGCTCTTCGTCGTCGTCGTGCTCGGCACGATCGCCCGTTTGGCGGGCTTCAATATTTTCAAGTTTCTCGCTTATCTGAAAGACGAATTGCTGATCGTGCTCGGCACGAGTTCATCGGAAAGCGGCCTTCCGGGCCTCATAGAAAAACTTGAAGCACTCGGCTGCTCGCGCTCGGTTGTCGGCCTCGTCGTTCCCACTGGCTATTCGTTCAACCTCGACGGCACGAACATCTACATGACGCTGGCGACGCTGTTCGTCGCCCATGCGCTCGGCGTCAATCTTTCGTTCGGCCAGCAAATGACGATCCTGCTCGTCGCCATGCTGACCTCGAAGGGCGCTACGGGCGTCACGGGCGCCGGCTTCATCACGCTGGCGGCGACGCTCTCCTCCGTCTCGCCTGCCCTCGTCCCCGGCATGGCCATTTTGCTCGGCATCGACAAATTCATGAGCGAATGCCGGGCGCTGACCAATTTCATCGGCAATGGCGTCGCGACGATCGTCATCTCTGCGTCCGAAGGAGAGTTGGATCGCGGGAAACTCAATGCAGCGCTCGATGCGGGGCAAATGGCGATGGAAGAGCTGCAGGGAATCGGCAGATGACGCCCGAACGGGTACGCCAACCCTACGTTGGCCTTTGCGCCGATTTGAAGGACTTGCTTCACCCACCGGAAAGCATGTCGGCGGAATAAGGCCGCCGCCGCGCGGGTTTTGAGGTGGATCATTGCGGCAAACTGCCGCCTGCCGCATAAGCCCTCTCAGAGTCCTACGCACACGGGCAACCGCTCACTACCGCGGTTCCTCTCGCGCGCGGAACTTCCTCATCGAGGAGAACAGCCATGCAAATGCGCACCGCTCTCGCTCTCACGTTTCTTGTTGCCCTCACGCCAGCGGCTGAGGCCTGCACGACGCTCCTGCTCAAGGCCAAGGATGGGGCCGTTGTCAGCGGGCGAACAATGGAATTCGCCATCGACGTGAAATCGAAAGTCGTCGTCATTCCCGCTGGAACACAAATGAAGGGCTCGCTGCCCGACGGCGCTACCGGTATCAGCTACACGACGAAATACGGCATGATGGGTGCCAATGCACTCGGCTTTCCAGTGATCGTCGATGGCATCAACGATCAGGGGCTTTTTGTCAGCGATCTCTATTTCCCGGGATATGCCGGTTACGCCGAGGCGACGCCACAAAACGCGTCACACGCTATGGCTTCCTACGAATTCGGCAATTGGCTGCTTGGCAATTTCGCGACGGTCGACGAAGTACGCGCGCATGTTCAAGATATTGTGCTTGTCTCAACTCCCGTCGATGTGCTGGGCGGACCGCCCCCGCTTCACTTCATCATCCGTGATCGCTCCGGCAAATCGCTGGTCATCGAGCCGATCAACGGCAAGTTGATGGTCTATGATGACCCGCTGGGCGTGATGACCAATTCGCCCGGCTTTGACTGGCACATGACCAATCTGCGCAACTACGTCACGCTGACGGACCAAAACGTAGCGCCGCTTCATCTCTCCAACAACGTCACGCTGCGGCCGTTCGGCCAGGGAAGCGGCATGTTCGGCCTGCCGGGCGACAGCACGCCACCGGCCAGGTTCGTCCGCGCGGTCGCCTTTTCGCAGACCGCTTTGCGGCCGGCCACCGCCGCCGAAGCCGTGCTGCAGGTCTTCCATATCATGAACAATTTCGACATTCCGCTTGGGCTGGTCCGCGACAAGAGCGGCAACGCGCTCCATGTGGATTATACGGTCTGGACGAGCGTTGCCGATCTGCAGAATGATCGATGGTACTTCCGTACATACAACGACCAGGCGATCCGCATGATCGACCTCCACGCCGCCTTGGCGCTGGCGGGCAAGAAGGTGGGATTTATCTCGATGGATTCGCAGCAGACCGTCATCGACGCGTCGACGGCGCTCCGCGCCGCCAACGATTAACGGAGCCCCGGATGCTGAGGCGGCGCGAGCAACAGCCGCGCCGTCCTTCGTCTCCCTAGCGAGACTCAACGTGGCGGACCTTCATCGCCCTGCGCGTCCGAATAAGCTAGACTTTGAAGCTTTCGGAAGCTGAATTATCGACGGACGAGTCGCCCAATCACCGCGCTGGCCATGACCACGACAGGGGGATGTGATCGCGGATTTGCGTTTCGCCAAGCGACTTTTCCAACTGAAACTGAGAGGTTTCAGCCTCTTCGGCAAGCGCTTCCGCCAAAGCCGATGCGTGAGTAATCACGATAATCTGGCATCGCTTGGCTGCCGCGGCGATCATCCGCGCCAGCGGCGGCAAAAGATCGGGATGAAGACTCGCTTCGGGCTCGTTGAGGATCATCAAATCGGGCGACCGCGGCGACAGCAGCGCAGCGGTGAGCAAAAGGTAGCGTAGCGTGCCTTCGGAAAGTTCAGCGGTTTTCAGCGGCCGCAACAAGCCGTGCTGTGACGTCAACACTTCGAAATAACCACTGATCTCTTCGACTTTGACGTGCGCGCCGGGAAAGGCGTCCTCGATCGTCGCGGCGAGCGCTTGCTTGTCACCGATCTCAATGATCGTTTGCAGCGCCGCCGCGAGGTCGGAGCCGTCGCTCGCCATGACCGGCGTATAAGTGCCGATTTGTGGACGGCGCGAGGGCGCTTCGCGATCTGTCCGCAATTGATCGTAGAAGCGCCAGTTCCGCATTCGCTCGCGCAGGAGCAGCAGCTCAAACGAGTCACGCGGATCGGCGCAACGCGTGATCATGCTATCAGTGGCAGGAAGATCAGTCGCGATCTGTCGCCATTTACCCGTTTCATCACGAACGCGCACCGACACCCCGCGCCGCTCAGCGAAACAATTCGACGGCTTTAGCAGTTCGCCCGTCCAGACGTTCTCTGCCTTGATGATGGGATCATGTGAAAACAGAGTTCGTGCCGGAATAGGCAGACCAAGATCGATGGCATAGCCATAATCGGTGCCGGCAAATCCCATCTTCAGGCTGATTGGCCCTTTGCGCACCGTACCTTGAACGGGCACCCTTCCGGCTTTCATGTCTCGCGACAGATTTTCCGGGCCGGCCCAAAGAACGGATTGCAATCCGCCTTCCGCCGCGAGCGAATGAATAAGACTGCCCTGCGCAGTTTCGGCCAAAAGGCGCAAGGCGCGATAGAGATTGGATTTTCCGCTGCCGTTTGCGCCCGTCACGACATTCAGGGCGCTGAGGCCGAGCACAATCTCGCGCAGCGACCGGTAGCCGGAAACAGCGAGACGTGAGATCATTTTTTGCCGGCCGTGTTGGACGCCGCCTCAATAATAACCATCGCGCGCGCGGATGCGACGCACGAACAGGCGCATGAGATCGAGCGCGAAGCTCGGTGTCTCGCCGACGATCCGCAAAAACTCTTTCTCGGAGACGGGCACGAGCGTAACGTCGGTGACCGCGACCGCCGTACCGCTTCGCGGCGCCGGATCGAGGAGCGACATTTCGCCGAAAAATTCGCCCGGCCCCAGGATGGCGACGACGCGCCGGCCACCCTGAATTTCCACCTGTCCTTTTTCGATGACAAAGAGCGCTTCGGCCTTGTCACCCTCGCGGAAGATCACGTCGTCCGCGACGAACGAGCGTCGGGGCAACTTGGATTTCAACAAGAGACTGAAGTCGAGCGGCTTTTGCGACATGAATGCTTCCCCGCCGCGATGCGGCCTCGTCTGCTGCTCAGCCTAGGCCGCGCGACGTTCCTTTGCCAAGATTTTGCGACGCCTCGAGCGTCAATTTCCAACTTGCTATGTAACAGCAGAATTGTTAAGAACAAACAAAGAACAGTGCGTTTCCGTGGAAAACCCGATCTGAAGGGCTGTTTGGAGTTCTACGGCAGGCGGCTACGGCCCTAAGGTCCACGGCTAAAGCGCGTAACGGAGAGAGTCATGGCGGGCAGCGTCAACAAAGTCATTCTGATCGGCAATCTGGGCCGCGACCCGGAAGTGCGGCGGATGAATTCCGGCGATTCCGTCGTGAACTTCAGTCTGGCGACGACCGAATCCTGGCGCGATAAAGCGACAGGCGAGCGCAAGGATCGCACCGAATGGCATAATGTCGTGATCTTCAATGAGAATTTGGGGAAGATCGCGGAGCAATATTGCAAGAAGGGCTCCAAGGTCTATCTCGAAGGCCAATTGCAGACGCGTGAATATACCGACAAGGACGGGAACCAGCGCCGTACGACGGAAGTCGTCCTGCAGCGTTTCCGCGGCGAGCTGACGCTGCTCGACAGCCGCGGCGGTGCGCGTGGCGAATCTTTCGACGAGCGCGGCGGTGCAGTCGAAGCCTCAAGCAGCGGTGGCAGTTTCGGCCGTTCTTCGCCGATGGACTCCGACAAGCGGCCAAGCCGCGCTGCGGAAATGATCGACGACGACATTCCGTTCTAACTCTTGGTTATCCGAGAGACCTAAAGTCCACAGTCATTTCTGCAATAAAATCTTGGTCTTGGCTGCGATGTTCGCCCTCCGCGGCGCGCATATGCGCGGCGACCGGCCTCACAATCGCTTGCAAACCTGTGCCGGCAACGGCATCGCGCTTGCTTATTTCGATGTATTCTCGTGACGCCCGCCGTCGCGGTTGCACTTGCCTTTCTTGTGCTGCTGATGAGACGCTCCCTCGCAGAGAAAAGGGCTCGGCTCGGATCGAAATGAAGCGATACTTACCCTCCCCTAGGCCAGCGGCGTTGAATGCAAATACGCATGTCACACGAGAGTGGCGGCGAGGGATTATAGTTCCACGGCCTATCTAGACTGCTAGTTCGAAATGAGACAGTTGTCTCAAGGATGGGACTTGAGCGATCATCTGGCGTAACTACCCAAAGCTGGCTTTCTTTTGCAATGCTTGGAGGGTAAGTGGATATCAAGCCATTGATGGGCCTTGTCGGCGTTTTAATAGCCGCCATGACGACGGAATTTAACGACCAGGTCACATCAATCGCACTTGTCGACATCCGCGGCGCGTTCGGAATCAGCCACGATCCAGGAACTTGGATCCAGAGCCTTTACGTATCCGCCCAAATCGTCGGCATGGCGACCTCACCATGGTTAGCCGTCACACTCACTTTGCGCCGCTGGACACTCATCGCTATCGTGCTGTGCGCCGCCTCGAGTGTGCTGGTGCCGTTCAGCCCCAATATCGAGGCGATCTATGCCCTGCGATTGCTGCAAGGGCTTTCAGGCGGACTGGTCATTCCGCTTTTAATGACGGCGGCGTTGCGTGTCTTGAAGCCAAACGTACGGCTCTTCGGTCTAGCCATCTACGCTTTGTCCGCGACCTTTACGCCTGCGCTGGCTGCGACTCTGGCCGCTCTTTGGACCGACATTGTGGACTGGCGTTTCGTGTTCTTTCAGGCGGTCCCGCTCTGCGTGCTCTCTGGCGCGCTCGTCTGGTACGGGATTCCGCAGGATGAGCCTCACTACGAACGCTTCAAGATTGCCGACTGGCGCGGCCTGGTGCTTTTAATCATCGGTACCGGATCTCTTAGCACGATGTTGTACCAGGGGGACCGACTCGACTGGTTCAACTCTCCCTTGATCGGCGTTCTCGCATTGGTAAGCGTGATCGCCATTCCGCTCTTCCTTGTCAATGAATGGTTCCAGCCTCTGCCGCTGCTCAAATTGCAGATGCTCAAGCGGCGTAATTTCGCTTATGGCGTGATCTGTCTCTTCTTTTTCATAATTATCAGCCAGTCGGGTTCCACAGTGCCTCTGCAATTCCTGGAACAGGTTCAGGGCTATCGGCCATTGCAATCGCATGTGATTACATTGGTGGTGGCGATCTCACAGCTCGTCATGCTGCCTGCGATGGCACTCCTGCTGGATCACAAAGCGGTGGACTCGCGCGTCGTCAGCCTTATTGGCTTTATCCTTATCCTGGCAGCCTGTGTCGGTTCGGCGTTCGTGACGATATATTGGACCCGCGACCAGTTTTTCGTTTGGGCAGCATGTCAGGCTATCGGGCAGCCGATGGTGATCATGCCACTCTTGATGATGGCCACGAATACCGTCACCAACCCGGCTGAGGGTCCGTTCGCCTCGGCAATGGTGAACACGCCTCGCGCCGTGGCAGAGGCGGCCGCTGCCTGGCTATTCGCCTTGATCGATCGGTGGCGCGGCGGGCTTCACTCGGATCGGATCGTTGATCAGATCGGCCAAGAGCGCTGGCAGGTGATCCAGGGCTACGGACCATTACCGCAATATCCACCAGCGCTGCTGCCTAATGGGCAGCCACGCACGCCGTTAAGTCTCGATGCTCTCGCTCGCGCGGTCGACCAACAAGTTGCGATTCTCACGACGAGCGATACGTTCCTGGTTTTGGCATTCTTGACTTTATTCCTGATCGTCGTCTTGCTGATATTGCCGGTGCGCACGATGCCGCCACGCATCCTGTTCGGCAAGCGCTAGGAGCTGGATTGGTGGGAGACGTGGAGCACAACACCCCCTCCGGAACCCAAAAACAAGATTCGGGGCCAAGCAGCGGCGGCGAAAACAAAAAAGAGATCGCGGCCGAGCGTGGACAGAAAGAGGCGAAGCAGCAGGCGAGTGGACGGCCGGTCTGGCCGCTTTTACTAGCCGTGTTGATCATGTCGATCTTCATCGGCGCGGTGCTGTACATCATCTTTCGACCGCGCCCCAACGTGTGGACCGACGACGCATACGTGACGGTCCATTATGCGATGATTGCGCCTCGCATCTCCGGTCAGGTCGCGACCGTGCTTGTCGATGATAATCAGGTCGTCAAGACCGGCCAGGTGCTCGTGACACTCGACCCTCGCGACAATGAAACAGCTGTCGCATCAGCGCAGGCGACGCTTGCTCGCGACAAAGCCACGTTCGACGAAGTCTCCGCTAACGTTATCCGCCAGATCTCGATCATCGAAGAGGAGAAGGCTGCGGTCGCCTCCGCCGCCGCAAGACTCCAACTCGCGCATGATGACGCGCGTCGCTATGGCAACCTCGCCACGACCGGCGCGGGCACAGTCCGACAACACCAGGAAGCCGACACGACGCTGCAGCAAGACCAGGCGTCGCTGGACAGCGCGCGGGCTTCTCTCGACGCCGCAGTCAAACAGCTCGAAGTGCTGAAGGCGCAGCGATCGGCTGCCGCGGCGACCGTCAAGTCCGACCAGGCTCTATCTCGAACAAGCAGAGCTCAATCTTTCCTATACGCTCATCCGGTCGCCGCTTGACGGCATGGTCGGCGAGCGTTCCGTACAAGTCGGCAATTACGTCGGTCCGGGTACGACATTGATGACCGTCGTGCCGCTCGATCAGCTTTATATAAATGCCAATTATCGGGAAGTGGATCTCCGCCACGTCCGCAGCGGGCAACCTGTGAGCATTCACGTCGATGCCTACAACATCGATTTGGATGGGATTGTAGACAGCTTGCCGCCTGCTTCCGGCATATCGTTCTCGCCGATCCCACCCAACAACGCGACCGGAAATTTTACAAAGATTGTGCAGCGCCTGCCGGTTAAGATCGTGCTCAAGCCTGGCCAGCCGCTCGCCAAACTTCTGCGTGTGGGATTTTCAGTGGAAACCACCATCCATACCGGGCTCGAGAATGTCGTTGGTGAGCAGCGCGACACATCGCGCCGCGTGACGGAACATTGAGCGGTCCATGAGCAAGCGTGTCCTGGCTTTTACCGCATGCCTGTTGGGCGCAGTGCTCGAATCCGGCTGCATTGTCGGACCAGATTATCATGATCCTATACCCGTCGCGGCGCCGGCTCGATGGGCCCCGGCGCCGGCGAACTTGTCGAGCCAAATATCCGATAACGATATCGACAGCACGTGGTGGAAACGTTTTCGCGACCCGGAGCTTTCTTCGCTCGTTGACCGGCTTGAAGTCCAGAATCTGGATCTCAAATCGGCAGCCGAGCGCGTGGTGCAGAGCGTGGCGCAACGGCAGATCGCGGTTTCGCAGGGCTTGCCCCACATCGAGGGGCAATCGCACTCGACTTACAACCGGGTGAGCGAGAATGGTACGCTTTCGTTGTTGACCCCAGCGCCGGGCGCTCCGTTGGCGTATGGATTCTTCGCCGGCGGATTGACGTCGGCGTGGGAACTCGATTTTTTCGGCCGCGTGCGGCGCGCCGTGGAAGCTGCGGATGCCGCGACTTTGGCTGCGATCGAGAATCGCCACGCGATTGCGTTGGCGTCTACGGCTGAGTTGGCACAGACATATATGCAGCTGCGCGGTGTGCAGGTGCGGCTTGCCATCGCGGTCCGCAATGTGAAGATCGCCGATGAAAACGTGGCACTTGTGCAATCTCGACTCGGTAACGGCGTTGCCACCACGCTCGACCTTGCGCAGGCTCGGGCTCAGAAAGCAACGATCGCCGCGACGTTGCCGCCGCTGCGGACGCAGCAAATTGAACTCATCAACGCCCTTGGCTTGCTGCTCGGCGAACCACCCCGCGCGCTGCAAGCGGAGCTGGGCGCCAGATCCATACCAGTGGTGCCACGTCACGTTGCTGTAGGTTTGCCGGGGACGCTCATTCGCCGCCGCCCGGACGTGCGCGAAGCCGAGGCACGTTTGCATGAGGCAACGGCGCAAACCGGCGTTGCGATTGCAAACTTCTACCCCGACGTCACACTAAATGGCAGCCTCGATGTCGAGAGTTTGCATTTAGCCAATCTCTTCTCGCCAAATTCTGTTGCGTTTGCGGTCGGGCCGTCGATCTCAATTCCGATCTTCGAGGGCGGTCGGTTACACGGAACGCTCACCCTACGGGAATCCCAGCAACGGGAAGCGGCCATCGCATTTCAAAAGACAGTGTTACAAGCCTGGCAGGAAGTCGACGATGCGATGACAGCCTATGAGCAGGCGCAACGCCGGCGCGCGCAAATTATACAGGCCGTCGCGCAGAACAGGATCGCATTGGGCGCGGCCACACAGCGCTATATCGAAGGGGACATCGATTTTTTGAATGTGAATTCGACGCAGTCGCAATTGCTGGATAGCGAGAATGCGTTGGCCAATACCGACACGGAGATCGCAACCGATCTCGTTAATCTCTATCGCGCGCTTGGCGGCGGCTGGGAGATCTCCGATGCAACGCTCGTCGCCGCCCCCGCCGCCCTACGATAATGCAACGGCCGCTCCCTACCTCGGGAGCATCTTACTCGGATCCGATCCGAGCGCCTTTCTCTGCGACGGAGCGTTTCATCAACAGTACGACGAACGCCAGCGCGACCGTAACAACGGCCATCACCCAGAATACGTCGAAATAGGCAAGCGCCGATGCCTGTTGCTCGCGCAGATTTGCGAGCGACTGTAAGGCCAGTTGCTTCGCGGCGACTGGGTCGCCGCTCTGCTGCAAGAATGGTCCCGAAGCCTTAGCGAGAAAAGATCGCGCCGCCGCGTTGAAGGGATCGAGCCATTCGCCGAGGCGCAGGCTGTGGAACTGGTCGCGGCGCTCCTGCATCGTCTGAGCCAGCGAGGTCCCAACGCTGCCACCCTCGTTGCGCAGCAGGCTCAACAGGCCGACCGCCGCCCCGCGTAACGCGAGCGGCGTATAAAGGTAGGCCGCCACGTTTGCCGGGGCAAAGCACATCGCAAGCCCGACGATCAGCACCACGCGTGGCCAGATGGCCTGCTCCGGACTGATGTCCAGATTCATCTGCGACATCGAGTAATTCCCGGCGGCCATGGTCAAGAGACCCGCTGCAATCACCCAGCGCGCATCGATGCCCCGTCCGAGCGCGCGCCCCACAAGCGGCATGGTGAGGACGGCAAAGAAGCCGGCCGGCGACATGATCAGTCCGGCGCTCAGTGCATCGTAGCCGAAAAGCGACTGGAGCAAGGCAGGCAACGAGGTGCTGGCAGCATAGAGTACCGCGTAGGCGCCGAAGATGATGATGCAGCAGGCAATGAAATTCCGCTCTCGCAACGGACGGAAATTGACCACCGGGCTCGGATGACGCAGTTCCCAGAAGATCAGCGCGGCGAGGCCCACGACGAACAAGATCATCAAGGTCTGCACACGCCAGAACGGGTCGCCCAGCCAGTCCCATTCCTGACCCTTGCTGAGCGTCACCTCCCAACAGACGATGACGATGACCAGCAGCGACAGGCCAACGCCATCAAAGCTGAACGGTTGCTTTCGTAGTTCCTTGCGCTCCGCCGTGAGGTATTCCGGGTCGCGGAGTGTCAAGGCACACGCACCGAAGGCCAGGAGGCCAACGGGAACGTTGATCCAAAACACCCACCGCCAGGAGTAGCTGTCGGTTATCCAGCCGCCGAGTGTCGGACCGACGACGGGCGCGATCAGCGCGGCCAGACCGAACAGCGTCATGGCCATGCCTTGCTTTTCGACGGGAAAGGCGTCCAAGAGCACGCCCTGGCTCGACGGCTGAAGACCCCCGCCGGCAAGACCCTGGATCACGCGAAACAGGATCAGTTGGCCGAGCGATGTGGCCATGCCGCATAGCGCCGAGGCGAGGGTAAAGACGGCGATGGAAAGCAGGAAATAGTTGCGGCGCCCCAGATGCGCGATCAGCCAGCCGGTGATCGGCAGGATGATCGCGTTGGCGGCAAGGTAACTGGTGATGACCCATTCGCCGTCATCGACCGTCGCCGACAGCCCGCCCGCGATATAGCGCAACGCCACGACCGCGATCGTGGTGTCCAGCACTTCCATGAAGGTTGGCACCACGACAACAGCGGCGACGACCCAGGGGTTTATCGGCGCGCGGGATCGGGAACTCAGAGGCGACGACAGAACCGCGCCCGTCATTGCGGGGTGCTCGACGCATTGGGGGCTGAACCGGCGCTTGAAGATTGCAGCACATTGGTCTGGAGAAACTTTCCGGCGTCGGGTCCCGTTGGCGGTTTATTGATGTAGACATAGGGAACGACGGAGGTGCCGATAAACAGCGGTGCCTGATCTGGATTGTAATCGACGAGATCGATCCGGACCGGCAATCGCTGGACCACCTTGATGAAATTGCCTGTAGCGTTCTCGGGCGGCAACAATGCCAAAGTCGATCCGGTCCCCATGGTGAAGCCGGACACCCTGCCCCGGAAGACGTGCTTCCCGCCGTACACGTCGACGTACAGATCGACGGGCTGCCCGATGCGCAGGTCGCGCAACTGCGTTTCCTTGAAGTTTGCGTCAATCCAGATTTCGTTGAGCGAGCGAACCGCCATCAGGTTCTGGCCGACCTGAACATAATTGCCCGGATTGACGTTGCGCCGCGTAACGACGCCGTCGATCTCCGCAATGATATCGCAGTAGCGAAGATCCAGTTCAGCCTGCGCGAGATCGCGCCTGGCGGCTTCGAGTTTCGCCTCGGCCTGCTTGACCGCCGGAGCCCCGGCCGCGTACCGCCCGAACGTGGCATTGATGTCGCCCAGTTTTTCGAACTGGTCGAGCATCGCTTTCGGACCCTGGTCGAAGGAGTGCAGGACGCCGAGCTGAGCGGCGCTCTGAATCAGCCCTGCCTGCGCCTCGAGGACGGACGAAAACGTTTCGTCGAGATCAGGCGGCACTTGGTCTAACGCTGCGCCCGCATCAGGTTGGGCCGGCAATCCGAGGGACACGCGAACCTGGTAGACCCCGGCCAAAGCCTGCGTGAGAGCAGCGCGGGCCGTCGTCAGCTCCGCTTGACGCTCGTCGTACACCTCGCGCGGCACATCCGCCTTGGCGACCAGTTGCTGAGCCCGATCAAATTCAAGCTGCGCCAGCACCAGCGCAGCCTTGCTCTTGTCGACAGCGGCGACCCGCACATGCAGGAGGGCGACCTGATTGTCGACGTCCTGCACGGCGTTTTGCAGGTTCCAGCGCCGGCTCCTCGCCTGCGCTTCGATCGCGCGCACCGCTGCAATGGCTGCCTGCAGGTCCGCTTTCGCCGTGTCGACTGCTGCCCGCTTCTCGGAGACGGCAACCTGATACGGCTCCTTATCCAACTCGGCGAGGAGGTCTCCCTTATGCACGCGGTTATTGTCATCCACCAGAACGCGGGAGATCTGTCCTGCAACGCGGGGCGCAACAAACGTCACGTGACCATTCACGTATGCGTCGTCGGTGGAGACGGTGTTGAGCATCTCCTTGACCCACGGGATGCCGAACACGACGAGAAATGCCAGAACGGCAATACCGAGGATACCGAGGACAAGGTTTCGTTTCCGCTTGGGCTTTCGGGCCTCCTGCGGCACGGGGCCGGACCCCGGCGGTGTCTGCGCAGATGTTGCGTCGTGGGCCGCCGGAGCATCCCCCTTCGTTGCCGGCGGCGAACTGATCGAACCCGGCTCGTCGCTTTGCTCGGTCATGTCGGACACCGTTGCAAGCGTAGAAACGGAGGGCGTCAAAGGCCGCTACTCATCCTGACCGGAAAGATTGCCCGCCACCAGTAGAAATCGCATTATTCCGGCAGGCATCACCGAAGCAGCAATTTATCCCTTCTGCAACCCGATCCAGGCGGACGAGCCACTTTGCACAGGAGGAGCCAATGCCAAGACTTCTATCCGTCAACGTCGGCCTTCCGCGCGATTTTGAGTGGACGGGCAGAACAGTCCGCACCGCGATCTGGAAGTACCCGGTTTCTCATCGCGTTCTTGCTCGGCGGCTCAATCTTGACGGCGATGCTCAGGGCGACCTCGCAGGTCATGGGGGCGAACAGCGTGCGGTAATGGTCTATCAAATCGACGCCTATCAGTATTGGGAACGCGAACTCGGCAGGAAAGATTTCTCGTATGGACAGTTCGGAGAGAATTTCACCGTCGAAGGTCTTCCCGACGATGAGGTTTGCATCGGAGATCGGTACAGGATCGGTACTGCCGTCTTCGAAGTGACTCAACCTCGCGTCACCTGCTATCGCCTCGGAATTCGAATGAACAATCCTGAGATGCCGTCCTTGGTTGTTTCACACAGGAGGCCAGGATTCTATTTCCGTGTCATCGTGGAAGGTGAAGTTGGTGCCGGAGACGAAATTCAGAAGATCACGGAGGGATCGGATAGAATCTCGGTCGCCGAAATTGACTCTCTTCTCTATCTGGCAAATCACGATCTTAATCGCATAGCGATCGCAGCACGCATCCCTGCCCTGAGTTCCTGGATGGAAGGGCGCGTTGGAAGCCTTCCTCCAAGCAGATAAAAAGGGAATCCACAACGGCAACCCTGGACTAACAGCGCCCGTTTCATCTCCGCCTGCATGGGAGGGTTTCCGATGGGCGAAGGTCGCCGAAGTGCATCGCGAAACCAGCGAGGTTGCTTCAGTTGTTTTCGCAAATTTGGAAGGATCTCCCTTCCCGCCCGCGCTTCCGGGTCAATATCTGGTGCTGCGTTACCTGTCCGACAAGAATTCACCACCCGTTGTGCGCAGTTATTCCATTTCGGGGGCTTCGGATCTGGGCACCTATCGTATCAGCGTGAAGCGTGAGATGGGTCCCGGCAGCCAACATCTCGTGGACGCAACGCAGGTTGGCGACAAGTTCGAGATCAGTGCCCCACGCGGTGAATTCATTTTACGACCGGGCCGGCAGCCGGTCGTTCTGTTGAGCGCCGGAATTGGCGTCACCCCGGTTCTTTCGATGCTTCATGCTCTTGCGTCTGGAAACGCAAACTCGCCCCGGGACGTGTGGTGGATCCATGCCGCGCGCAGCGCGAAGGATCATGTCTTCGCCCAAGAAGCCCGGCAACTGCTGGCCACTATTCCCGGAAGTCATTCGGCAATCGCATACAGCAAACCAGATCCGGCGGACCGGCCCGGCGACGACTTCGACATTCAAGGACGCTGGAACTTCGCGAGTTTGGAAAAATTCGCAATTCCCACTGGAGCCGACTTTTATATCTGCGGACCATCCGCCTTTCTCGAAGATATGAACCGCGATTTGACCTCTTTGGGAGTGCCGCAAGAAGCAATACATTCCGAAATATTCGGACCCGCCAGCGGAATCGAGCCAGGCGTAACCAAGAGAGAAATGAAGCGCCCACATCCTCCGGTCCCCCCCGGAACCGGATCCGTCGTGTCGTTTACACGAAGCGGTTTAGCTGTGCCATGGGACACAAGGTTCAAGAGCATACTCGAATTGGCCGAGGCGTGCGATGTCCCTGTCAGGTGGTCTTGCAGAACAGGCGTGTGTCACACATGCGAGTGCGCTATTCTAGCGGGCCGGCTCCATTACGCGCCGGAGCCGCTTGATCGACCAGCCGTGGGCAACGCTCTGATCTGTTGCTCGACACCGGAATCGCCAATCGACTTAGACCTATAATCCTCTAGTTTCACCATGTGCGAGAAAGTCATCTGCATGCCGGGCCGTCGCCATTACCCGCCATCGCCACCTCCATTTAAGGAGTTCGCAAATGCGTTCTGACATCGTTCCGGGAGGCACGTTTCCGGACTATCAGCTACCCGACCATACGCGGGTGTCGCGGAAGCTCAGCGAACTCCAGGGAGATGACCCGCTGATCCTCACGCTGGCGCGCGGCCATTACTGCCCAAAGGAGCACCAGCAACATCTGGAACTCGCCGCTTTCTATCCGAAAATCGCCGTGGCCTACACTCAGATAGTGACGATCGCTACCGACGATCATCACACACTCCAGGAGTTCCGAGCGTCTGTCGGTGCCCAGTGGACTTTTTTGTCCGATCCTGAACGAACGGTGCAAAAGGATCTCGAGATCCAGGAGTACACAGATCCCGAAAACAATCCCATGATTCCGCACACACTGGTGCTTAAACCGGGCCTCGTCATCCATCGCATCTACAACGGCTATTGGTTCTGGGGCCGCCCGTCCGTCGTCGATCTCTGGCATGACCTGCGTGCGGTCACGAGCGAGGTCCGTCCTGACTGGGATCTGAGTGCCCCGGGGCTCCGCGAGGCGTGGAACGCGGGTGACCTGTCGCGATTTCACGGATGGAATAAGCACGCGAAAACGACTTAAAATTCACCGAGGCGATGCGACGAGCGGAAAAAGCCAGAATATATTTTCTCTTTCGCCCTTTGCAGCTTTATGTCGCCATAGACTGCTAAGGACCAATCGCGGTCATGTACCGGGTGTCAGAACATGATCGTCGAGAAAAAAGTCTTTGAACTGCCGGAGTTTCAAACGTCCGGCGGCCAACTTATCAAAAATGTCCGCGTTGGCTGGGAAAGCTATGGCACGCTCAATGAGGCGCGCTCCAATGCGATCCTCATCGCGCATTATTTTTCCGGCACCAGTCACGCCGCCGGCCGCTACGCCAAAGAAGATGTCTTCCCTGGCTATTGGGACACTCTCATCGGTCCGGGCAAGGCGATCGACACCGACCGCTATTTCGTCTTCTCGTCCGACACGCTGGTCAATCTCAACGCCCGCGATCCCCATGTCGTCACCACGGGCCCGGCGAGCATCAATCCCGAGACCGGCAGGTCTTACAGCCTCGATTTTCCGCTGGTGACGATCCACGATTTCATCGCCGTGCAGAAAGCGCTCGTCGATCATCTGGGCATCGGCAAACTTCATGCGGTGATGGGACCGTCGATGGGCGGCCTGCAGACGCTCGCCTGGGCGGCCACCTATCCCGACATGATGGATCGCATCGTCTCTGTTATCTGCGCAGGCGAAATGGATGCGTGGCTTATCGCATGGCTCGGCCTGTGGGCAGCGCCGATTATCGCCGATCCCGCCTGGAAAAACGGCGCCTATGCGGTCGAGGAACAGCCGCTCAACGGCCTGAAACTGGCGCTGGAACTCGTCACATTGCAAGCCAATCATTGGCAATGGGCCGATACGCAATTTGGCCGCAACTTTGCCGATCCGGGCGCCGATCCGGGACTTGCGCTGCGCAATCATTTCAAGGTCGGGGCAGCGGTGTCGGGCATTGCCGCTGAACGGGCGAAAATATCCGACGCCAATCACCTGCTTTATCTCGTGAAAGCCAATCAGACGTTCGCCGCCGGGCCGACCGGCACTTTGGCTGATCTGGAAAAGATAAAGGCCAAAACTCTCCTTCTCTACGCGCCGGAAGATCAGGTCTTTCGTGCCGAGCGATGCCGCGCGACGGCGGCGGCGATTGCCAAGGGCGGAGCACCGATCGAGACCGGCGAAATCCTTGGACCCTTCGGCCACGGCAATGGCCTCTTCGCCATAGCGCCGCTTGGCGAAAAGATCAGAGAATTTCTGATGGCTTAGGCGGCGTTTCTGCCCGCGCCGACAAAATTATCAGCCGAATCAAGCGGCGATTTCACCACGCCGCTTGCCGCGAGGAATGCCCATTCACAGGCCGTGCGCGGCCTCGCGCCGCATCCACCTGTTAGCATTCCAACCCGCCATAATAAGCCATTGAAATTTATGAACCTTTTTGAGGCGCCCAAAGCCGCGGCGGCTGGCTTTTTTGAGCGGAATTGATTATATAAAAATCTCCTCGCAAGTCTGGATGAATTACCTTGGCCGATAATAACGAAAACGGCGCCGGACCTTCCGATTCCGACGTCCGTCCGGTTTCTATTTCTGACGAAATGCGCCGCTCCTATCTCGATTATGCGATGAGCGTGATCGTCAGCCGCGCACTGCCCGACGTGCGCGACGGCCTGAAGCCGGTGCACCGGCGCATCCTCTTTTCAATGTATGAAAACAATTATCTGCCGGACCGCGCCTATAACAAATCGGCGCGTGTCACGGGCGATACGATGGGCAAGTACCATCCGCACGGCAACCTCGCGATTTATGATGCGCTGGTGCGCATGGCGCAGCCGTTTTCGATGCGGCTGCCGCTCATCGACGGCCAGGGCAATTTCGGCTCGGTCGATGGCGATCCGCCCGCGGCGGAACGCTACACCGAGGTGCGTCTTGCGACCTCCGCACTGCCGCTTCTTGACGATCTCGACAATGAGACAGTCGATTTTCAGGCAAACTATGACGGCCGCGAGCGCGAGCCGGTCGTTCTTCCGGCGAAATTTCCAAACCTGCTCGTCAATGGCGCAGGCGGCATTGCCGTCGGCATGGCGACGAACATTCCGCCGCACAATCTTGGCGAAGTGATCGACGCGGTGTTCGCGCTCATCGACCGGCCAGAGATCAGCATCGAAGAGCTGATCGCGATTGTCCCCGGACCCGACTTCCCGACAGGCGGCAATATTATTGGCCGCGCCGGCATCCGCTCCGCTTATCTCAATGGGCGCGGCTCGATCCTTGTACGCGCCAAGGTCGAGGTCGAGGAAATCCGCAAGGAGCGCGAGGCGCTCATCGTCACCGAGATTCCGTATCAGGTGAACAAGGCCACGCTGGTTGAGAAAATCGCCGAACTCGTGCGCGAAAAGAAGATCGAAGGCATTTCCGATCTGCGCGATGAGTCCGATCGTCAGGGCATGCGCATCGTCATCGAACTGAAACGCGATGCCGTGGCCGATGTCGTGCTCAACCAGCTCTGGCGCTTCACCTCGCTGCAATCGAGCTTCCCGGCCAATATGATTGCGCTCAACGGCGGACGGCCCGAGACGCTCAACCTCAAGGACTTCCTGCGCGCGTTCGTCGATTTCCGTGAGGAAGTGGTCACCCGTCGCACCAAATTCCTGCTCGGCAAGGCACGCGATGCGGCACATCTGCAAGTCGGTCTTGCCATCGCCGTCGCCAATATCGACGAAGTGATCCGCGTCATCCGCACGTCGCCCGACGCGGCAACGGCGCGCGAAGCCTTGATGAGCCGCGACTGGCCGGCGCGGGATATGGCGCCGCTGATCGCGCTGATCGCCGATCCACGCCATGTGCTCTCGCCAGCCGGCATGTGCCGGCTTTCCGAGGCGCAAGCGCGTGGCATCCTGGAGCTACGCTTGCAGCGCCTTACAGCGCTCGGTCGCGATGAAATCGGCCAGGCGCTCGAAAAGCATGCTGCCGAGATCGCAGATTATCTCGACATTCTGCGGTCACGTGCGCGGCTCTTCGGCATCATCAAGGATGAGTTGCAGGCGGTTAAACTCGCGCATGCAACGCCGCGCCGTTCGATCATCCTCGATAGCGACGCCGACTTCGAGGACGAGGATTTCATCCAGCGTGAAGACGTCGTCGTTGTCGTCTCGCATGCGGGCTACATCAAGCGCGTGCCGCTCTCGGCCTATCGCGCGCAGCGTCGCGGCGGCAAAGGCCGCACCGGCATGCAGACGCGCGACGAGGATTTCGTCGCCAAATTGTTCGTCGCTTCGACGCACACGCCGGTGTTGTTCTTCTCGTCGCTTGGGCAGGCCTATAAAGAAAAAGTCTGGCGCCTCCCCGCGTCCGCCCCGCAGGCGCGTGGCAAGGCATTGGTCAATATCCTGCCGCTTGAACAGGGCGAACGCATCACGACCATCATGCCGCTGCCGGAAGACGAAGAGCAGTGGGAAAAGCTCGATGTCATCTTCGCGACGACGCGCGGGACCGTGCGGCGCAACAAACTCTCCGACTTCGCGCAGGTCAATCGCGCCGGCAAGATCGCCATGAAGCTCGACCCTGGCGAAGAGATCGTCAATGTCCAAATCTGCAACGAGAACGACGACGTATTGCTGACGAGCGCGGACGGCCAATGCATCCGCTTCCCCGTGACGGACGTTCGCGTCTTCAAGGGCCGCGATTCGATGGGCGTGCGCGGCATCGCGCTTGGCGAGGGCGATCGCGTCATTTCGCTCGCGATCCTTCATCATATCGAAGCCGACAGCGGCGAGCGCACGGCCTATCTCAAGATGCGCCGTGCCATTGCCGGTGAAGCCGAGGCCACCGAGGCTGTAAACGACGACGCGAATGGCGAAGAGGCAGCCGCCGCCGCGCTCTCTTCCGAGCGTTACGCGCAAATGTCGGCCGCGGAGGAAATCATCCTGACGGTTTCCGCGAACGGTTATGGCAAGCGCACGTCGTCCTACGAGTACCGCATCACCGGGCGTGGCGGCAAAGGCATCGTCGCGATGGCGGTCAACCAGCGCAACGGGCAGCTCGTCGCCTCCATGCCGGTCGAAGAGAGCGATGAAATCATGCTGGTCACGAACGGCGGTCAGATGATCCGTTGCCCTGTCGAGGGCATCCGCGTCGCCGGCCGCAGCACGCAGGGCGTTATCGTCTTTAATACCGCCGAGGATGAGCGCGTTGCGAGCGTCGAGTGCATCAGTGAGGACGAGGCGGCGGAAAATGGCGAGCCTTCCGACGAGGCCGCAGGCAATTGAGCCGCGGCGCGGGCGGAACATTTGCCCCTGCCCGTGCCCTCAGCTAGAAGTCGGCGATGACCATCAAGGCGCTCTACACCGGCACGTTCGACCCGCTGACCAACGGGCACGTCGACATCATCGCCCGTGCGGCGCGGTTCTGCGATGAACTCGTGGTCGCGATCGGTGTGCATCCGGGCAAGACGCCGATGTTTTCCGCGGCCGAGCGTGCCAATTTCATTCGCACCGCTTGCGGCGGCCTCACGGCGAACCATTCCTGCAAATTGTCGGTGCTGACGTTCTCCGGCCTCGCCGTGACGGCGGCGCGCGAAGCTGGGGCGACGCTTCTGGTCCGCGGCCTGCGCGACGGCACCGATCTCGACTATGAAGCGCAGATGACCGGCATGAATGCGATCATGGCGCCGGAAATCGAGACGATTTTCCTGGCCGCCTCTCCCCAAGTTCGTCACATTGCCGCGACATTGGTGCGCCAAATCGCGCTGCTCGGGGGCGATATCGCGCCTTTCGTGCCTGATGTCGTCGCCAAAGCCCTCGCCGTAAAACTCAACAACGCGCCTTAAACTTTCCAAGGAGGAAATATGCGCCTCGTCCGCCGCAGTCTTCTGGCTGTCTTCGCCCTAACACTTCTGACCGGGCCGCTGAGCGCGGCCAATCTGAAGAACGAAATCTATCTTTATACGAAAGACGGCAAGGTCACGATCCTGCTACGGCCGGACCTCGCGCCGAAGACCGTCGAACAGATCAAGACTTTGACCAAGCGCGGCTTCTTCAATGGCCTCAAGTTTCATCGCGTGATCGAAGGCTTCATGGCGCAGACAGGCGACCCGACGGGCACCGGCACTGGTGGCTCCGATCTGCCGAATGTTCCCGCCGAATTCAACAAGGCGCATTTCAAACGCGGCTCGCTCGGCATGGCCCGCGCGGACGATCCGAATTCCGGCAATTCGCAATTCTTCATCTGCTTTGCCGACGCTGGATTTCTCGACGGCCAGTACACCAATTTTGGTGATGTGATCGACGGTATGGATGTCGTCGACAAGATCAAGAAGGGCTCGCAAGCCGACAATGGCACGGTGACCGACCCCGACAAGATCGTGAAGATGGAACTCGCGACCGACGCCAAGTAACGCTTTGCAGCCAGCGCGGCCAAGCCCACGCTGGCCCTTGCAAGGTTTACCTTGCGGCTGGCTTCGACTATGGGAAGCGCCAACACAAAATTGGAGGCATCGGCATGGCGGAAGCCGGCAACACACTAACTCTCGAGACGACCAAGGGCCCCGTGGTAATCGAACTGCGGCCTGATCTCGCGCCAAATCACGTTGCGCATATCAAGAAGCTCGTCGATGAGCACTTCTACGACGGCGTCGCGTTTCATCGCGTCATCGACGGCTTCATGGCGCAGACCGGCTGCCCGCATGGCACTGGCACCGGCGGCTCGAAATATCCGAATCTGAAGGCCGAATTCAATTCGGAGCCGCATGTGCGCGGCACCGTTTCAATGGCGCGGGCGCAAAGTCCCAATTCCGCCAATTCGCAATTCTTCATCTGCTTCGACGATGCGCGCTTCCTCGACAAGCAATATACGGTTTGGGGTAAGGTCGTCTCGGGCATGGAGAACGTCGACACGATCAAGCGCGGCGAGCCGGTGCGCGATCCGGACCGGATCATCTCCGCCAAATTGAGCTAACATCCATTGCGCGATTTCGTCATTGCGAGGAGCGTCAAGCAAGCCGTTAAAGCAAAGCGCAAATGGCTCCCCCGCACGTCATGGCCGGGCTTGACCCGGCCATCCAGGCACCATGGCTTAATCGTAAGGAATGGTGCTTGGATGCGCGGATCAAGTCCGCGCATGACGGAGGCCTTAATGGCTGGATGAAATGCGCGTCGATCTTTTCGATTTCGATCTGCCGCCTGAGCGGATCGCGTTGCGCCCGGCGGTACCGCGCGACGCAGCCCGAATGCTGATCGTCACGCCGGGCGAATCTGAATTTTTCAGAGATCGGACGATCCGCGACCTGCCGGACTTTCTGCGCCCCGGCGATGTTCTCGTCGTCAACAATACGCGCGTGATCCCGGCCCGGCTCGAAGGCATCCGTCAACGCGGCGCGTCCCAAGCGAAGATCGAGGTGCTGCTGCACAAGCGCCTTTCCGCCAACACATGGCGCGCGTTTGCCAAGGGTGCCAAGAAACTGCAGCGCGGCGACACGATCGCTTTCACGCGCGATGCTGCGGCGGCTCTCGAAGCCGAAGTGCTCGAAAATTGCGGCGAAGGCGAAGTCCTGCTCGCGTTTGCGCTCGCAAGTGACGATCTCGACCGCGCCGTCGAAAAACTCGGCGCGATGCCTTTGCCACCCTATATTGCCGGCAAACGCCCGGCGGATGCGCTAGATACAGACGACTATCAAAGTCTCTTCGCGACGCATCGCGGCGCCGTCGCGGCGCCGACCGCGAGCCTTCATTTCACGCCCGCGCTTAAAACTGCGATCGCCAAGCGGGGCGTCGAAATCGCGGAGATCACCCTGCATGTCGGGGCCGGAACTTTTCTGCCCGTGAAATCAGAGGATACGCGCGCGCATAACATGCACGCCGAATGGGGCGAGATCGACGTTGCGACAGCGGCGCGACTGAATGCAGTGCGCGCGGCAGGCGGCCGCATCGTCGCGCTAGGTACGACGTCGCTGCGTCTGCTTGAATCCGCGGCGACGGCAGACGGTCAGATTGCGCCCTTCTCCGGTGACACCGCGATTTTTATCACGCCAGGTTATCGCTTCAAAGCCGTTGATCTCCTGCTCACCAATTTCCATCTGCCGCGTTCGACGCTTTTCATGCTTGTCTCAGCGTTCAGCGGCCTTGAAACGATGCGTGCCGCTTATCAACACGCAATTGCCAGTGGCTATCGTTTCTACTCTTATGGCGACGCCTGCCTGCTCGCCCCGCAATCATGACGGAAACGCTGACCTTCGAAATTCACGCCAAGGATGGCGAAGCACGCAACGGCACGCTGAGCCTGCCGCGTGGGCGCATCCGCACGCCCGCCTTCATGCCGGTCGGCACAGCCGCGACCGTCAAGGCGATGTTCCCGCAGGATGTCCATGCGCTCGGCGCCGATATCGTCCTCGCCAACACCTATCATCTGATGTTGCGGCCGAGCGCCGAGCGTGTCGCCGCGCTGGGCGGCCTGCATAAGTTCATGAACTGGCAATGGCCGATCCTCACGGATTCCGGCGGCTTTCAGGTCATGTCGCTTTCGAAATTGCGCAAGCTCGACGAAAGCGGCGTGACTTTTCAATCCCATATCGATGGCGCGCGGCATCATCTGACGCCTGAGCGCGCGATGGAGATTCAACGCCTGCTCGGCTCCGACATTCAGATGCAGCTCGACGAATGTGTGAAGCTGCCGGCGCCGGAGGCCGAGGTCGAGCGTGCGATGCGGCTTTCATTGCGCTGGGCGGAGCGATGCAAGATCGCGTTCGGCGTGCAACCCGGCCATGCTCTCTTCGGCATTGTCCAGGGCGGCGAAAATCCGGCGCTGCGCCGCGCGAGTGCCGAGGCGCTGGTCGCCATGGGCTTCGACGGCTATGCGCTTGGCGGCCTCGCGGTGGGCGAGCCGCAAGAGGTCATGCTGGCCATGATCGAGGCAAGCGTCACACATCTCCCGTCCGAGCGTCCGCGCTATCTGATGGGCGTGGGCTCGCCGGACGATCTCATCGAATCCGTGCGGCGCGGCATCGATATGTTCGACTGTGTGATGCCGACGCGCGCGGGCCGCCACGGCCTCGTCTACAGCCGCTTCGGCCGGATCAATCTGCGCAACGCAAAACATGCGGACGATCCGCGGCCCATCGATCCTGAATCATCTTGTGAAGCAGCACGCATCTATTCCCGCGCCTACCTGCACCATCTCGTCAAAGCCGGCGAAATTCTCGCGATGATGCTGCTGACAACGATCAATCTTGCCTATTACGAAACGCTGATGGCCGAGGCTCGCGCTGCAATCGCCGCCGGGCGCTATGCAGACTTCTGTGCGGAGACCAAAGCTAAATGGTCACGCGGCGAGTCGGAGCGAACCCGATAAAAAGCAAAAGGCGAAGCGGGCTCAAGGGCCTCGCTTCGCCTTTCCGCTCCCTCGTCCTAGACCCTTTCCCGTCTGTTCCCCTTTGGGGATAGCGCGTTTCCACGCAGACGATGCGAAAGGGGTTCCTCCCACGACTTGGACTACGTACCCATTCAGGAGAACTCGAACGCTCTCAACTGGATGGTGGGCGTTTGTAGCTCACGCGTGACGCATTGTCACGCAGCAATAGGGCATCTTGCTCTCAAAAAAGGCACAAAAATTCTTTTTTATTCTCCCCCTTCAGGTAAAAATACCAACTAAGACTTACGCCGCCCTCACGATCTTCTCTCCCCTTCCCAAGTGCTAAACCTGCGGGCAAGTTTGCCGCCTATTCCGAGACGCACACGCTCATGGCTGTCTACACCGAAGTTTCCGATACGGCCCTAGCGGACTTTCTCGCCGATTACGATCTCGGCCAATTGCTTGCCTATAAGGGCATTGCCGAAGGCGTCGAAAATTCCAATTTTCTGCTGCATGTCGCCGCCGGATTCTTCATCCTGACGCTTTATGAGAAACGTGTCCGCGCCAGCGATCTGCCCTTCTTCCTGGGACTGATGGAACATCTCTCGGCGCGAGGTCTTGTCTGCCCGCAGCCGGTCAAAACGAAAGACGGCGCCCTGCTTGGCACGCTCGCCGGCAAGCCAGCAGCCATCGTGACTTTTCTCGAAGGCGTCTCGACCCGTATGCCGACGGTCGCGCATTGTGCGGCACTTGGCGCGGCGCTCGGACAATTGCATCTCGCGGGCGCCGATTTCCCGCATGAGCGCACGAACGATCTCTCAATCTCCGCGTGGCCTGCCCTTTTCGCCCAGGCACAAGATCGCGCCGACAGCGTTGAGCCTGGACTTGCCGACTTTCTGGCGACCGAGCTCTCGGCGCTTGCCACCCTTTGGCCGCAGGGCCTGCCGCGCGGAATCATTCACGCCGATCTCTTTCCAGATAACGTTCTGTTCCTCGGTGACGACGTCTCAGGCTTGATCGACTTCTATTTCGCCTGCACCGATTTTCTTGCCTACGATCTCGCTGTCTGTCTCAACGCCTGGTGTTTCGAAGCGGATTTTTCGTTCAACATCGCCAAAGGAAAGGCGCTGATCGACGCCTATCAAACCTGTCGGCTGTTGACCGGCGAAGAAGCCGCTGCCTTGCCCGTTCTTGCCCGCGGCGCCGCCCTGCGCTTCACCCTCACGCGCCTCGTCGACTGGTTGAATGTTCCACCCGGCGCCCTCGTCCGGCCGAAAGATCCGCGCGAATATGCACGCCGCCTGCGCTTTCACCAGCGGACTATGGGCGCGGAGGATCTCGGGTTGACGCGTTGAGCGAAAAAATCACGATCTGGACGGACGGCGCCTGTTCCGGCAATCCCGGCCCCGGCGGCTGGGGCGCGGTCATGACTTTCGGCGAACATCGCAAGGAACTCTCCGGCGGCGAAGCGGCGACGACCAACAACCGCATGGAACTCACCGCCGCGATCCGCGCCCTTGAGGCCTTGAAGCGGCCTTGCAACATCGACCTCTATACAGACTCCGCCTATCTGCGCGGCGGCATCATGACCTGGCTTGCGGGCTGGAAGAAGAACGGCTGGCGCACCGCCGATAAAAAGCCGGTCAAGAACGTCGAATTGTGGCAGGAGCTCGAACACGCCGCCGCGCCGCATAAGATCGTGTGGCATTGGCTCAAAGGGCATGCCGGCGATCCGATGAACGAGCGCGCCGACGAATTGGCGCGCGAGGGAATGCGGCCGTTTCTACGGAAGTGATTGCGCAGGAACCGACGCCGCCTCGCCGCGCACCAAGGCCGAAATAAGAAACAGACTTGCGAGCGTCGCGAGCATGATCAGAATCGAGAAATGACGCTCGTAGCCGAAGCCGAGAATGTACGGCGTCGCATAGCAGACCATGACGGCGAGACTGACCAGAGCCATACGCCGCGCGCGGCCATCTCCGCGAACGAGAAGATAAAAGCTCGCGCCGATGGCGAAAAGCTCGATGATGCGACCGAGCGCAAGCCACAAATCGCCGACGATCTGTTCGGCGCGTCCGCGTGGCGTCTCGATCAGACGGCTGCCGTCGGGCGAAGAGACATAATTGAAATAAGGCACGAGCCGCGGCGCGAGCAGCACATTATAGGCCTTGACCGCGAGCGTCTTGAGCGCTGCGACAGGATTCTGTTTGATCCATTGCGTTGCCCGCGCTTTGTAGGAATCGTTCCACGCCCATTCGGAAGCGAACCCCGGCCGGCCCAGCTCATGCGGTGACTCGATCACCTTGCCATCACAAATCGTCACCGGATCGAACAGCATGTCGAGACTGCATCGCGGGTAGATTTGCAGCGTATAGGAATTGGACCCGCGATACATATTCTCGCCGTCGGTGCTCGACATGAATGAAAGCCTGTGACTTTCGACCTCGTTATGGATCAGCCAACCAGCGGGCGCGACGAGCGCGATGGCGAGGAGTATCAAGGCAAGCGCGCGCCGGCCGGCACTCAAGGCAAAGGTGACAGTCAGAAATGTCACGGCGCCCAGGACCAGGATGAGCGATGACTTGAACAGATAGCAAATCGCCGCGGCAAGCACGGCAGCGCCATAGCGGCTCCAATGTGCTTCGCGCGGATCATACGCCACGAACAAAAGACAGACGAACGTGATCGCAAGAAGTTCGAGCACGTAGCCTTCTTCGTAATATGCCGCCGACGCATGTTTGATGAGATTGGGCGAAAAGACCAAAAAAAGGGCGAGGATGATGTAAAGACCGCCTTGCCAGCAGCGGGCCGCAAACAGCCGCCGGTCGATACCGCGAAACGCGAGATAGACGAGGATGCTCAAGAGCACGACTTTGATCGTGTCGGCGATGCGCAAACTGGTCGTCAGCGGCGAGAAGGCTGCCAAAAATAGTGGCAATCCCGGCATTCGCGAGGCAACATCGCATCCGCCGCGGCCGCAAGACATATAGCCTTTGCCATCGACGAGCATATGAACATACGGATCGAAGCTGAAGCCGAGATCGAAAATCGTCCGCGATGCGGGGACAGAAAACCAGACCGCGATCAGCTTCAAAATCGCCATCGTCCCGATCAGCAACGCCACGATCTGGGCGCCCGTGAGCCCAAAATGCCGGTCCGGCGTGCCAATTGCGGGCGGGTCAGACATTTCTCTCTTCGGGCAGGATGGCTGGCATATGATCGTAACAAGGCGGCGTTAATGCTCCCTGAACTCATCAAAGCAGCATTTTCTCCGAACTTATCATCTCGCGGTCTTCTCTCTTGCCGCGCTACGATATATTAAACGGCGAAGCTGTATTGCGCTCGATGAGATTTTCGGTTTGCATCGCCCTTCGGCATATGCCGAAAGATTGATGCCTCTGGTCAGGAAAGTCCGAACGTGAGCGAACCTTTCGTTACTCGCAACGACATAACGTCCTGGGGCCGTATCGTGCGTGAGCCGCAACACGTTGCGACGCCGCGCTTCCTCGATCAGCTCCCTCCCCTGGTGGACGCAGCACGAAACTCAAGCCTGCTTGCGTCTGGTCTGCGGCGCTCCTACGGCGATTCCTGTCTCAATGGAGACGGCGATCTGATCGACATGTCGAAGCTCGATCGCATCATCCACTTCGATCCTGTCGAAGGAATTCTACGCGCCGCCGCCGGCGCAAGCATTTCTGCGATCCTGCAGCTCATCGTGCCGCACGGCTGGTTTCTCCCCGTGACGCCGGGAACGCGCTTTGTCACGCTCGGCGGGGCCATCGCCAACGATGTTCATGGCAAAAACCATCACACGGCCGGCACCTTTGGCCGGCATGTCCGCGCCATCGGTCTTCTGCGCAGCGACCGCGGCCGGCTGACACTGACACCGCAAACCGAGCCATCTCTATTCGCCTCGACGATCGGCGGCCTCGGCCTCACAGGACTTATCGAATGGGCGGAAATCGATCTCGTCAAGATCGACAGCGCCTATCTCGAAGCCGAAACCCTGCCTTTTGAAAATCTCGACGCGTTCTGGGACATCGCCGAAACGAGCGCCGAGAAATTTGAATTCACGGTTGCGTGGGTTGATTGTCTTGCGCGCGGCCCCAGTCTGGGCCGCGGCATCTTTTCCCGCGCCGGATGGACACCTTACGGATCTTATAACAGCCATCGCGATGGCACGCTGAAACGTGTACCAGCGGACGCACCGAATTTTGTGCTCAACCGGATGAGCATCGGCGCGTTCAACGAGCTTTATTATCGCGTCAACAAAGCCCGCAGCGGAAAAAAACTTCAGCATTACGTGCCGTTCTTCTATCCGCTTGATGCCGTGCATGGCTGGAACAAGCTCTATGGCGGCAAAGGCTTTCTCCAATATCAATGCGTCGTTCCCCGCGGGACTGAACGCGATGCGATCCGCACGCTGCTCGAAACCGTGGCAGCCGATGGTCAGGGTTCGTTTCTCGCTGTCCTCAAGACGTTCGGCGACGTGCCGCCCGTCGGATTGTTGTCGTTTCCCCGCGCCGGCACGACGCTGGCGCTTGATTTTCCCAATCGCGGCGCCGCGACGCTCGCCTTGCTGACGCGGCTTGATACAATCGTTGCGCAGGCCGACGGCGCGCTGTATCCGGCCAAAGACGGCCGCATTTCGAGCGAGATGTTCCAGCGCTCGTTTCCGCGCTGGCACGAACTGCAAAGGGACCCTCTGATGAGTTCCGACTTCTGGCGAAGGGTGGCGATATGAGCAGCGCATCCGAGGAAATTGTCGCGCCGCAGACCCCGCAGCGAATTGTGATTCTCGGCGCGACGTCAGCCATCGCGGAAGCAGCCGCCCGCCTTTGGGCCACGCGCGGTGCGCGAATTGTCCTTGCTGGCCGCAATGAGGCGCGGCTCAACGAAATCGCCGCCGATCTGAAAGCGCGCGGCGCGAGCGAAACGATCGATTGGCCGCTCGATTTTGTCAGTGCGGATGCCAGCGCCGAACTCGCCAAAATGGTCGAGCATCTCGGCGGCCTCGACATTCTGCTCCTCGCCTATGGCGCGCTTGGCGACCATGCCGAACTCGAGCGCAGCCCCACCGCTGCGGCGAAGCTCATCGCCACGAATTTTACAAGCGCCGCAGCATGGAGCCTTGCGGCGAGTGCAATTCTGGAAAAACAGCGCGCCGGCACGCTCCTTGTGATCGGCTCCGTTGCCGGCGACCGCGGCCGCCGCTCCAATTACATCTACGGCGCAACCAAGGGCGGTCTCGCCCATCTCATCGAAGGAATCGCGCATAAGCTGGCGCCACTTGGCGCCCGCGCCGTGATCATCAAACCGGGCTTTGTCGATACGCCGATGACGGGGGCTGTCACCAACAAGGGTGCGCTCTGGGCGACGCCCGAAGCCGTCGCCGCGGTCATCGTCCGCGCTGGCGAAAAAGGTGGTCCGGCGATTTATGCGCCGGCATTTTGGCGCGGGATCATGCTGGTCATCCGCGGCCTGCCGGCGCCAATGTTCAATAAGGTCAATATCTGATCGCCACCCCGCCTTCGCGCTTGGAAAAACGCGGCAAATGTCTTAGGTGTGTGGCCCTCCGAGGTGATTGGCGCCCCCTCAAGAGCGCTGCCCTCGCCTAAAATGCTGACATTTCAGCGTTTTGGGGGATAGTTCAACGGTAGAACTGCGAACTCTGACTCCGTCAATCTTGGTTCGAATCCAGGTCCCCCAGCCAAATTAACGCTCCGCCAAACTAACTATCTGAAATCGGTTAGAACTCTACTTTTTCGACTTAAGCGAAAAACGTAGGCGAAGGGGCTGCAACATCTCTGGCGGCGGCGCCTCGCCGACGTTGCCGCGCTTGAGGATGGTGTGCAAATCGGCATCCGCTTGCGCGTCGTTTAAAGGCGAAAAGGACACGCGCTCGATTGTCCCGTCAGGATTGACCCAGGCATGGACTTCCAACGTCCGCGGCGGCCCATCGTCTTGTCCGGCACGCTTGGTGAGATAGGCCCTCAAACGGTTTGCGACGGGATCGCTGGCGCCGATCCAAGTTTCAAAGCGATATTTTACCAGTTTGGAAAATTGCGCCCAGGATGGCGGTGCGTCTGCCGCCGAAATATAACTCGAGCCAAGGTTCTGGCCGAGGCTGGGAATAGCGAAAGCAACTAAAATAAAGGCCGACATCGATACGCGTTCGACAACGCGGAGGCGACGCAAACCGCGGTTCCAAGTCAACATTTCCAAAAGGTTCTTGCGCGGCTTGGTCACAGCGGTTCACTCAAGGTTGGAAACAGGTAATACCTGCCGAAATCGAGGCGGCGCGATTGGCTCGCGAGCCCAATGCCGCAATCTGCGGTCTATCGTCCTCCGCGACCGCAATTCCGTTCGCTTCCAGAAAGGCCTTCGCCTGCGCGGCGCTGACGGCATCCACGTGATCTTCCGGGGTTCTGCGGCTTATCACCCCTTGGACGAGCGCGCGTCCGTCAAGAACCGGCGCACCACTCGCGCCGAACGTCACGCTGGAATCGATGGATAGAAATCCCGAGCCCGCATCCTCCGCGACAACTGTTGCATTGGAGAGAATATTCCCCGCTGCAATCATCGCAGGCAGACTATCGTAGGCAGCGGCAAAGACCATGTCGTTCGTGGAGGGCGTTATATCGCGCGGAAAGACTGCGGCGAGTTCCGAGGGTCGTTGAGACCTTGACCAAGGCAAGATCCGGCTGGCGCGAGAAAGCCTCGACTTGCGCCGGCAAAACCCGGCCCTCCTTGGTGACGACGACGCTAAGACAATCGTCAACAATGTGACCCGCGGTCAAAAGGTCACCGCTGTCGTCGACGAAGAATGCCGTACCGCTCTTTTTTCCCGTGACCGGCCCGGTGGCTGTCTCAAATCTCGATTGCCGCTCATGCGCTAAGAGCTTTTGTCGAGCAGACAGTGGATTTGCAGCGAGCATTAAACAGAGGCCGGAAACAATGAATCGAGGCCCGATAAGGAAACACCATCGGGTGATGCTCTGACGGCCAAATGAAATCATTTTCGGCAAAACAACCACCAAAAGCCAAGAGCGCAGCCACTTATGCAAGAAGGCTCGTCCAGATAAAGCCTCATGAAGTCCTTTGCATAATAGGTTCAGTGCGCCGATGTCGACGGTTCCGGATGACACCCGCACATTAAGGAACCTTTCGATTTAATGGTGTCCAAGCCCAGTACCGAATGTAGGCGCCGGCGGCCGGAACGGAATAACCGAATGCCCGTAATTCTGGCCATATTGCTGCTGCACAGCCGGCAGATTGACAATACCAATTTTTGTATCCGGCGAGCTGGCGCTGGCCGGCACGTCGATGGAAGGAGGACTGACGCGATCGACGTCTTGTTTAAGTTTCCGATTAAGGCAATCAAGGTTTTGCTTTGAGCCCGCGGGGATCTTTGAGCAATCATTGGTCGGCGGGGGGCGTTTTCCGAGCACGTCAATCGGTGGAAGCGGTTCGTTTTGTTGCGCGAAGCCCGGACCGCTAAGAGCGATCAGCATACCAACGGCGAGCATAACTGTCCGCATTACAGCCTCCGCACTTGACGATCCATCCTGCGATATGGTCCTGCGCCGCCAGTCAGGCACGTCCTTGCGCATGAACTTCACTTTCCAAAGCGAACTTGCGCGACGAGCGCGCTCAATTGGGTATTAAGTGCAGCCAGATTGACGCGACCGCTGGCATCGCCAAGACAATGACGGCAGCGAGAGCCGCTGTGCCCCCCGAAACTAACGCCGTCGGCCTCGCCAAATGTCGCAACCGGCACGTTGCCGGTCACAGGATAACCGCGCGCAAATAATTTTCCGCGCACGGCAAGGCAATAATCGACGGAGCGATAGGAAAAGCGCGTCTCGCCATGGCCCGCGCGATATTTCATCACCGCAGTGCAAAGATCGCCACCAGCCAGATTCCAAGCTTCCGCCAGATAGTTGACGCCGTAATGGATGTTGGTCTCTGGCACCGCGAGATCGAGGTCGGAGCCAGCGAAGCCCGCCACGCGCGCGGTCGAGGGCAGAATTTGCATCAGCCCAATCTCGCCAGAGGTGCCGATTGCGCCGGGATTATAGCCGCTTTCAACGGCCATCACCGCGTCGGCGATTTCCCATGGAAGGCCGTCGTTCAGAGCTTCCATCTTCACGAGGGCGCGATAGCCCTCGACACCGCCCGCTGGCGGCGGGGACGGCAATGATGCTGCCGGTAGTGCGTCGCTCGCGTCGGCTGTCTGGGTCAGCGCAGGGCCGGCCCGCAACGCAAATGGCCACAGAGCGACCAGCAAACCAAGTGCAAAGGCGGCACGCTCCGCAACCCGGCACAAATTTCTGCCCGGTTCGCTCGCGGCCGCCCTGCCCGTTCTCGAAGCTGGAAGCTTCATTGTCTCATTCTTTGGACTCGTTGATCGGTGACGATGCCCATACTCGCCTATGCCGCGTTTTTTAGACGGCTACGGCAGGAGCCGTCGCGTCGAGCGCGGGAACGCTGGCACCGCCGTTTGCGGCGAAGCGCGGCAATTCCGTCCGCAAATAGGTGATGAGGCCCTGAAGAAGCTGATCCCAAATGGCGAACTGCGCGGATAAATGATCGGCGCGAACACCACCGCCGACTGAAACATCCATGTCGAGCATGAGAAAGCCCTGGTCGATATGGAGGCGGCCGAAGCGGCGCTGGTTGTTCCAGTTGTTAACAAGCGCCCACGGCAGTTCGCCACCCTTGATCGTGAAAAGCGCGAGGAACGAGAAATCGGCAAAAGCAGCCGTGTCGCCAAGAAGGCGATTGCCTGGGCGAATATCGAAGGCCATTCCGGCCGTCGCGGAACGCAGGAACGTCGTCTTCTGGGCTTCTGCGTCACGAGCTCGGCACGGTAACCAAAACGCTGCAGGAGCTCACCGAGCCGCTCGAGGGTAATCGTTTGGATGAGATCGGTGGTTTGCTCTGCCATATGCGGCTCCTATGTGTGTAAAAGAGCGCGCGGACGCGCTGCTAAACGAGTTGATTTGCGGCGCGGTGAAGCGGCGGCGCCTTTGATGGCCACAATCTCGGCTGCTTGTGGCGTGGTGGCTGCCAGAATTTCGCCCGTGTCGGCCACTGAGGCTCTGGATTCCGAAACTTCGGACTTCAGATTGTCAGCTGCGGGCTTGGTTTCCGCTCGCTTCATGGATTTGGTTTGCGGCAGCGACGTGTCGTCCTGTGGGATTGGCTCGCCGGCAGGCGCGCGCGGCAATTTCGGCGTTTGAGCGCCCGTATTTTTGGCGGGCGCTCCAGTATTCATTTGCGCACGAGTTGCGACGGTATTGTTACGACGGCTCAGATCGCCCGAATTAGGGAGAACCGCGAGTCCACGCTCGCGACCCGTCGATGCGCTCGGCGTCGCTAAGTTTTCAAGGCGAAGGATCGCAGCAAACTCCGGCAAAAGAATATAGGCCAGCCAGGTGCAGGCGCAGCGGCAGGCGGCGCGATATCGCCCATCCGTTTCCGCACCCTTGCCCGAAACAAACCCATTGCGGCTGACGAAGAGATCGCCGAGGAGGCGCGCTTCGACACGAAGCCGCGGACCGGGACACGACGCGCCGTTATGCTCCGGTAATCCATCCAGCGTGACGAGAACGTCTTCCATAAGCGTTTGCAGGCGGCCGAGAAACGGCGGCCGAGCGCGAAGATCATGTACGGCCATACCATTTGGCACGATGACATCGATCTCGAGGCTCAACCAGATCCACTCATGGGCCGCTTGTCTCAAGGCCGTTTTATGGAGCGTGAAATGCACCGCCTTGCCGTCAGGCGCATCGGGCGCTCCGATTTCGGCTACAACGCGCAAGGCAAATTGCCCCCTGCCGTCCGAAGCAATCGTCAGACGGTCGTCGAAGTGCACCGCCAAACTCCAGCCCGACGACGTCCGGCGATATATCGTGCTGGCTGAGCCGGTGTAGCCATAACTGGCCACAAGAGCCTGCACTGGCGGGGACATCAGAGACGAATTGCCCACGGGACTATTGCTGGGCTTGGCCGGACGCACCGACGAGCTTCTGGAGTGCGATCTCGTCGATGGCGATTGGATTGGCCTCGATAATCTTCGCAATATAAGCGCGTTGGAGCTCGGAGGCCCGTTGTTGCCGTAACCGCTGCTTGAGTGCATCGTGGACTTCGGTGAGCGTCAAGGTACGTTCCGGCCTCACGTCGACCAGTTTGATAATCTGCCAACCGTCGGCGAGCCGGATTGGATCGGAAACACCGCCTTTGGCGAGGCTCAGGACCTTCGACTTGATCTCGGGGACCATCTGCGCTTCGGAAATCCAACCGATGTCGCCGCCGTGGGCGGCCGTCGTTTTGGCCTCGCTCTGCGCAAGCGCCACTGCCGCAAAATCGCTGCCGGGCACGCGGAGAAGACGAGCGGCGCCAAGGATCTTGTTGCGTGCCGTTGTCTCGCTCGCCGGGTCCACGTTGTCTTGGGCAGAGACATAAATCTGAGCAAGCCGATATTGTTTTGGTGCGACAAGGGCCGCCTTGTTCGCGTCGTAGGCGGCCTGAATGTCCGCCTCGCTCGGAAAATCTGCCGGCGGCATGCTCTGGGTCTGAAGATAGCTTTGCACGATTGCGTTTTCGCGCAGCCGTTCGAGCGCCGCGACAACCGCCGGCTGTTGATCCCAATGTTTGGCAATCGCTTCTTTCAGAAGAAAACGATCCGAAAGAAGGCCAGCCAAGACACGGGCGAAGGACTTCGGATCGCGGTCGAGCGTGGCGCGATCGGCGGCCGAAAGATTGGCGATGAGCTTTTGGGCGTCGTCAGAATGAACCTCGATGTCGCCCATCCGGGCGATAACCGGGCTCGTGTCGGCCGCACCGACGGCGGTGGCCGCGGTCTGCGGTTGCGCGACGACGTTATGCGTGGGGCGATGGCGATGTTCATGACCGGGCAGCGGTGCCGCAAAGACCTGCGTCGTGCCGGCGATCGTTGCAAAGAGAATTGCATATTGCGCCGAGCGGGGAACTACCCACCCAATTGCAGAACGGCGATGCACATCTTTGCGGCCTGCATCCGCCGTCTTCATCGAAAAAATCATGGCTGAACCTTTTGGTCGAGGATTCGATCGAGATAGGCCTGAACCTGGTTTTCATGGGCGACGCCACCGTACCCGATCATTGGCTCCCGCACCGCAAGTACCTTCCACATGTTGAGTTTGTCGTAGCCAGCGAGGATATCGCTGCTGACCCGCACGAGCTTGGCGTTCTTGTCGCGGCAAACTTTATTGGCGGCCTCATAGGCTGCGGCTTCGCCCTGAAATTTTGCGCGCTCGGCATCTTTGGCGCGGGCCACATCCGCGGCGTCTTCGTAAGCCGCCTTCCATTTTTCCAGCACCTGATTGCGTTCCTCGAGGTGTTGGTTGAACTCGGTGACGGCCGTGTTATAGGCCGACTGCAGAGATTTGATGCGCGTGCGATAGGTGTCGACGTCGTGCGACAGCCGGTCGCGATCGCGCGTCATGTCCGTCAGCTGCGCCTGTAATGTGGTGCGCTGATCTTCAAGCGAGCGTTGTTGCTGGAGCGCGTCGCGTAGCGCATCGCGCAACCGGTCCGTCTCGCTCTCCGTGTCGTCGGCGCGGGCAATGCCGACGCAAAAGTTGCATAAAAATACTGAGACAACGAGCACGGCGAGGCCGGCCGCCCGCCAGGCAGAGCACCGGATGGCGAGCCGAAAGCGTTGAGCGAAAGTTGTGCGGGGATAAGAGTGAGGGCGCGCATGATGTCGGAACTCAATATTTGGCGTTGAGGTCGAGCATCAGGACATCGACGGCGAAGGGCGGCCCAGCGATGCTGTCGGCGCTGAGCCAACGCAGACTGGTCCAGACGCTGGGGGTGATGGCGAGATTGGCGCCGAGCAGATAACCTTTGAGGTTCGTGCCACCGAGGCCGAAATCAGCATCGGCAAAGGCGTCAACGACGGCGTCGGATTGAAGATATTTATAACCGACGTTGACGTTCCAATCGCCGAATTGCCTCAGCTCTTCGTGGCCGACCGTGAGCCGCGTCATCCACCCGATATTGCCGCCGGCATAAGTCCCTGGCGAGGTTGAGGAGAGCAAACCGCCGATGTTGTTGACCGCGACCGCGCCGACTGCCGCCTTGTTGAAGGCCGTGTTGTCGACGAATTCGCCATCAAGCACGATGTTGATCGGGTGGAAATAGCCGAAATCGACGCGGCCGGAGACATCAACCTCGCGGAAGGCGCTTGCCAATCCAAAGTATTGGAATTGGTTCACGGTGTCGTTCATATTGCTCCCGGTGCCCTGGGTTGGGATGATGTTACGCAGCGTCATGTAGGTATTGCCGTTCTGCGCGAACGAGGGGCGCAGATCGTCGGTCGAGCAGACCGTGGCGGTGCTGAGAACGTTACACGGCGTAGACAGCCGCCCCTGGATATTGGTGAAATCGTAATAGGCGACGCCAAAGAGCGCGTTGATATGCGGATTGATCGCCCAGGCCGTGCCGATCTGGCCGCCGAGCAGATAACGATCCTGACTGCCGTATTTGACGTCGTTGGTGGTGCCGAAATTCAGATCGGTATTGAACGTGGGGGCCACGCAGGCGACGATGAAGAGCGTGAAA
Source organism: uncultured Pseudomonadota bacterium (assembly GCA_963782195.1). GTDB lineage: Bacteria > Pseudomonadota > Alphaproteobacteria > Rhizobiales > Beijerinckiaceae > Methylovirgula. Next base: position 685,807 of record CAWAIN010000002.1, read on the forward strand.
GCCGTATCCTGAATATGGCGGCGCGCCTGCAACGCGGCGCCATCGAAGCCGAGATCATGATACCAGACGAGATCGGTCGCCGAAAAAAACGGATTGGCAAAGCGGCCAAGGCTGATGTTGAGATCGCCCGGGGGCTGTGCGACCTGGGTGATAGTAACGGAAAGGCAGGTAGAACCATCGGCAGATTTGCTGAAGTTGGCGCCAGAGCCGCCGAAGGTTTGATTGGTTGAAACCGGCTGCGAAATCGCTACCGCTGGCGATGCGAAATCCTGTCGTGAAGCCGTCGAAAAGGTTGGCGTCCATCGCCAGACGGGCCTGGATGCGCGTCTCATCGCAATTCGCGTTGGTATTGAGGTTCGGATAGAGAACCAAATTCCCTGCTGAAAGATCGTATGCCGTGCCGGTGTTGAGCGCATTGAAGTTCGGGAAAAACTGTCCAGGTGCATTCCCCTTCGGATAGAGAATGCCTTCTTCGCGCAGGCGGAAATCGCCGCTGAATCAAATCCGGGATGCCCATTCCGGATAACGCACGGCGAGGCCCACGCTTCTCTTTGAGCCGTGCGCAACACCTCGCGCTTGATCTCTTCGCGAAGCTGGTGCTTCACGATCTCCGGCACATAGACGACGCGCCTCGTACCAGGCGGTGTGACGGCAGCCGCGGCGGCGTCCGCTTCGCGCGTCGCCTGCGCGGCCTTCATGGCCGCCTCTTTCGTTGCCTGGCGCGAGACGTAGGCTTCGTCCTGCGCCTGCTTGATCAAGGCATCGGCCTGGGACTGTTTAATCATTTTGTTCTCAACCATCAAATTGATCAGGTTGATAACAACGTCCGGCGAAACTGGGTGGCGCCGCGAAACCTTGAGCTCGCCACTGCTCGCCGCCCGAATGATCGGTTGCGCTTTGTCGTGCTCGCCGCCCTGGGTCCGAGCGGTTGGCATTTTGCGCAAAGCTTGATGTCGTGACGCTGATTCCTCTGAGGAAGCAAAGTGCCCCGGTGCCGGCGCATTTTGGCACCGCTATGTCTCAACATGTTACTCTCGCTCCTGTACCGCACGTTTAATGTCGTAAGATCTAATCTCTGGTCGCATCAGGTTGGACGCCGCGCGGTCATCCGCACGACGATGGGCATCGGCATATCGCTTGGTGGTGGGTCGCGCAGGCTAATGCTGGGCAAAACCAAATCGCGCAGCGCTGCATCGACGTCCGCATCCCCCGTCGAGTTCGAGAGCACGACGCGGGTGACGCGGCCGCTTTGATTGAGCCAGACGCGCACTTCGATTTGCATCACGGAAACACGGGTCTTCGCATTGTTGTCGAAGGCCTGCTAAATCGCGTTCTGAACTTCGGACGCATACCAGCCCGAAAGATCACCGGGGCCTTCGGCTTTGGCGTCAAGCGCAAGCGGCCCGGGAGGCGGCGCGTCGTTCTTGGCATCGGCGAGCTTCGGCTTCTCGAGCGGTTTGTCGTCGGGCTTGTCCGGCTGCTTGATCTCCGGCGTCAGCATTTTTGGCTGCGCGATCATTTTCGGCTGTTGCGGTTGTGGCGGCGGCGGAGGCGGAGGTCGGCGGAATGATCCGAACGACGCTGAACTCCCGCACTTGACGCGGCGGCGGAGAATTGTCGCCGGAGAAAAGATACCAGGCGAGACCGGCGACGATGAGACCGGTAACGGCGACGACCGCCGCCGAAATCCGCGCGCGCTGCCATAACGATGGCGTTTCGGTCTGCGGACGACGATTGCGCACCGCGGCCTGCATTGCGAAGATCCAACTGGTTCTCGTGCGCGGCAACCATCATGGCCGACTCCGATACTGCAGCGAAGCGCGTCCGACGGCGTCTATCTGAATGCGCTGCGCCAATTGCATCACTTCACCAACGCCTTGGTCGCAAGACCGACTTGGGTGATGTTCAACTGTCCCAACAGATCGAGCACATCCATGACATTCTGGTATTGCGTTTTGTAAATCGCCGCGCAGCACCACCGGAAACTCCGGCGTCAAAGCTTTCTGCTGCAACAGGCGCAGCCTCAGCTCGGACATCGTGACGGGGATTGTGTCGAGGAAGATTTTGCCGTCGTTCGTGACCGTGATGGCTTTGGTCGTCTGTGTCAGCAAGCGACGGCGCCGCAGAAGCCTTCGGCAGATTAACTTTCATGCCCTGTACTGTCGCTGTCGTCATGATGATGAAGATGACGAGCAGCACATAGGCGAGATCGAGCATCGGCGTGATGTTGATATCGTCATCAGGCTTTACGCCTCGGATTGGACTTGCATCGTCCTCTCCGCAGCTAAGCGAGGCTCAGCAACCGGATCCGGGAGGTCGGACGGTGCATAAGTCTCGGCAATTTTCGTGACGAGCTCGTCGACGAAGACCTGCATGTCAGAGGTCAGGTCTTTGATCTTCGAGATGAGATAATTGTAGGCAAAGAGTGCCGGGATCGCGACGCTGAGGCCGGCAACTGTAGCGACGAGCGCGGCGGCAATGCCCGGCGCGATCGCGTTGACATTGACATCGCCCGAGGCTGCGATCGCCGCGAAGGTGATCATGACGCCGACGACCGTGCCGAGAAGACCTAGGAACGGACCGCCGGAGATGGCGATCGTCAGCATCACCATCGACCGGTTGAGCTTCTGGATCTCTCGTACCAGTGCCCCGTCGAGGGCAGCGCGGATCGAGGCGACAGCCGGTCCGGAAAGCGCCCGAATGGAGGGACCCGACCCTTCCGGAAAGCGCGTCGAAATCTCGACCGCGGTAATGTGATAGAGCCGGTAAAGCGAAGACTCGGATGAGCATCCGCGTATCGGGCCCGGTAACCCGGCCGCCAAGCGTCGCGATATCTTCGGCGTCGCCCTGGTCGAGGAGGCGAAGATCGCCGCCAAGACTGCGGAACGCCTTGAGGAACCGATTATTGGCCTTGGTCTGACGACCGACATAGCGGGCGCGGTCAACCATCACCGTCCAGCTGATCACCGCCATGATCATCAGGAAACCGATCACGACCCAGCCGTCGATCGTCACCGATTTGAGGATCACTGCGAAATAGCCGGAGAACCAGCTCGCCGTTTGTTCGTCGACGCTGAACGAGATGAACTTCGCACCATCGGGCCCCTGCCCGACGGCTAGCGCCTTGATAAAGCCGGCGGAGCGCGCGACGTTGGAAAATGTCAAGTTCGTCGATGTCACCGTCAAAACCAGCCATTGCCGTAGGCGCTGGAGCGGGCGCCACCACCACTGGGCGCCGGCGCAGGCGCCGCGGCGGTAGCCGGGGATGGCGATGCCGAACCACCCCCGGCCGGAGCCGCCGTCGTGGTGCCTTGGGAGGAAGTCGACGACGAACTCTGTGACGCTGCCGGAGCGGCGGCGGTTGCAGGTGCAGCGGGCGCTGGAGCGGCAGGCGCAGGCGGCGGCGCAACCGCTGTGTCGCCGCCAATAAGTGCAATCGTATTCAGCGCCGGCAACGTCACGGCAAGCGTCGAAATGGCTTTGCCGTCGAGATAGAGCGTCAGAAAGCCTGGGCTCGCGGTAACTGGCCGTGGTCAGCCTCCTGGCGCCACCGGCAGACCGGCGGAGGTGCGGCGCGTAACGCCGGCGTTGATTTTCACAGCGACAAAAGGCATATCAGAGGCCGATAACGAGGCCGTTGGCCCCGTCGCGGCTGTAGATAGCAGCGTTGGATTGCAGCGCCGCCGCTTTGAACCAAAGTGCCAGGCTGAAGGGTCCGCCGTTGGCAAGAGCAAGCGATGGCGATGCGGGAATGGTCAGCGGGTTTCGGCCGTTGAGCTGCAACCCCGTCCCAATGATCGAGCCTTCCGCAGCCTGGCCGGTGCTCTGTGCGCCATTGGCCCAGACCAGAGATCCTGCGGCGGCGTGCCGTGCTCGTTGAAGTGATAGACGAGCAGAGTAGCGGCATCGTACGTGCCTTTGGCATCGCTCGTGGCACTGGCTTTCTTGTTGCCGTAGTAAAGCCACCGGTCTGTCTTCGCGCCGCCCTTCAGGTCGGGCACCTGAACCCAGACAAGCGCTTCATCAAGAAGCAAGTCGAACATCTCGATGTGATATTTTAGCGGCGTTTTGTCATCGTCAGCGATGAAGCGCAGATCGCTGCCGTCCGACTTCGCTTGCGCAAAACGAAAATTACCAGCGTGGAGGCGCACCAGCACCGCTTGTGTGCCGATGAAGTCGGTGATGTCGGCGCCTGTCGCGCTGGTATCGATGCTGATCTTCTTGCGCATCGACCGATCGTCATTCCACCAGGCCGCAGCCGGTGAAGACAAAAGGAAATAGGCGCTGAGCGCGACGAGGACCGTCAGCAGCAGGCCGCTCGTATGGAGGATGATTTCGCCGTTGCCGGCAAAGTCTTCTTTGGCAAAAGGGTCGGCACTGAAAAATGCGACGTGATCTCGATTGTGCTGAGCATCAGAACTCCCCCCAAACGCGGAACAGAGCGCGCGGGTCCCTGGCTATGGTGTCGGTTTGCGTGATCATCGGCATGGCCAGAGCGACCATGCCGTTGAGATGCGTATAGATCTGGAAATTGGTGCCGACGCCGGTGCTCCACTCAACGAAAGTGGCCTGCTGCTCAGGGAGCGGATCGTTGATTGTCGTCACGCCGCCATCGACGAAGCCGAAGAACCGCCAGGCATCAAAGGCCGGGTGACCATCGGCATCTTTGAGAACTTTGCGCAGCTTGGGTGCGAGATCGGGGCTTCGTACCTCGATCGTGCCAGCGACACCATCGTCGCCCAGCTCTTCCAATTCCAGATACCCACGCACGGTGTCGAAGCCGCCGAGGCTGAATTCCTCACTCGAAACCAGCGGCTGATCGGCAACCTGCCCCTGGATCTTGCCGTAGATCTGGAAATCTTACGGAAGATTTTGGTACCGCGAGAGATCACCCTTCAAGTAGAAGAAGTCAGTGCGTGCCTCGAAGCGCTTGTTGTCGAATTCGCTTGGATCGCTGCCGACGCCGCGCAGACCGCCCGTCAGGCCGAGGTCCAACTGGGTAAGAGCTTCTGTCTCCTGGTAGGAGGCGCTGTAGCTCGCGGTAATCGGCATATACGTGACGGGCGTACTGAATCCTGTCGCCCCCAAACCTTCCAATTCCTCGAAATGTTTGTAGTCAGGGCCAAGCGACAGCGTCTGATAGAAACCGCCACGCGAGGGCAACGTCATCACCGCCCTGATGCCAGCGATCTGGCCGGGGCCGACCACATTCAGTCCACCGATCGCCGCCACGTCGCTTTGCGAATACACGCCGTAGAGCAGGATGCTCAGCCACTCGATCGTCGGAATACGCGCGAGGTAAGAACCCGAGAAAGCCTGCGCGTCTGAGACGCGTTCCGGCGCCACCTGATAGGTGAAGGTCAGCGAATGGCCGATCTGCCACAAATTATCGTAATGCGCAATCCCTGTGATGCGAAGCGGCGTCGTTCCCGGCGATTGGCGGTCGTTGATTTCGAGGCTGCCGTGAAACGGATCTGTGTCATCGACATTCAAATCGACGTCGACGGTGCCTGGTGTGACGCCAGCGCGCAATGTCGGCGTGATGCGCCGGTCGGGCCATTGGTTGAGCGCAACGATATCGCTGGTCACCGCGTTGAAATCAGGCAGCGTACCTTCTTTCAATGACGCGGCACGTTGCTTGATCTTATCGATATCGAAATAACGCGCGTTCTTGACGCGAAGCCGGCCGACTTTGAGCTCCGTCACTTTCAGGACGATAACGCCGCCCTGTGGATTCTGCGGCGGGATGGCAACCGAGACTGTCTGATAGCCTTTATCGTGATAGGCCTTTTCCAGAGCCGCTCGAGCCGCTTCAACATCTTTTGCCGTCCGGCCCGGGCCCATGAATGGATAGACGGCCGTCTCGACGTTGATCTCGCGAAGCGCGTCAGCGCCCTCGACGGCATATTGACCGATCTCGAAATGCTGCACGGGCTGTGGCTTCGCCGCTACCGGCTGTTCCTTTGCGCCAGCCTTTGTGTCCGCGCCAGCGGCGCTTGCGGCAGCGCCGCGCGCGCCCGGATGGGCCTTATCCTGCTTGGAACTTCCAGAGGCTTGCGAACCGCTGGAAGACGCAGTGCTCGCCGCGCCGCTTGAGCTTTTTTGTCGGACGCCGCGTTTGTTCCAAAATCGCCGAAGGACGGTTTGGCGCGCACATGGCCCGCACTGATCCAATTCCCCGGCGCGGCGAAGAAAGTCCCGGCGGTCCCCAGAGGCGCGTCCGAGCCGTTATTCGACGGCTGGGTCGCATCGGAATCGTCTGAATCATCCGAATCCGCAGTATCCGAAGAACGCGGATCATCGTAGGGCGCTTCCGCGCCGGTCTGACGCGAGGCCGACGTCTGGCCATCAGATGTCGTGGAAAAAAAGTCGGGTGACGCGACCGCGCGCGTCCCCATGCCGAGGCTGCTGAACAAAGCAACCGCCGGTAAAATAAAACGCCAACGCGGGATCAGCCCCACACGGCCGCAAATCATACGCTCGTCCCGCCCCACGACGACCCACTTCACAACATGCCGCGCGGAACCATCTCCGCACCGGCCTCTCATGACCTAGACGTATCGAAAAAGGACGGCGCAAATCCCGACGCAAAAATTTTTTGCAAGGAATAGCAAGTGCCGGAACGGCGTGATCGGATTGCAACCAGTCCCTGAACCTGCAGGGGCAGCGAACTCTGATTTGTATGGAATCCGACCGCTCAGCCCAGAAGGGCAATGCCGCCAGGCAGATTGGTCACTTTGGCGCCAAAGAGCTGCTGGGCCTGGACAAGGAAATTGTCGAGATGATCGACATGGAAGGTCGCGTCGATGATCCGCTGACCAAGTTCTGGGTTGAGGACGATGATCCGCCCTGCCCGGTAGCGGTTGATTTCGTCAACGACGGCCGTGAGCGGCCGATCATGAAAAATGAGCAGGCCCGTCTCCCAAGACGTGACCTCCGCGAGATCGACCTTGTCCTGCGCGCCAAATTTCTCTGCCGAATAGGCAAGTTCTTGACCTGCTTCGAGCCGAACAGCGTGCGTATGCTGCTCAATCTCCACCGCGCCGTCGAGGCAGGCGATCGACGTCAACCCATTGATACAGCGCGCATTGAATTTAGCGCTGCTCGCAAGTACACGCCCGTTACCGGCGATGACAATCAACGGCTTCTGCTTTGAAAGCCTCGCGTCGATCAGGGCTTCACCGGAAATCAACTCAATCCGTTGCTGACCCGGCGTGGATTTATCCGCTATACTTGTAAGAGTGTTGAGTTTGAACGAGATCGCGGGACCGAACGTCACTTGCCGTTGCTCCCCTTTCCCGGTTCGGTAGTTTGCCGAAAATTCCTGCAGGGATGGCCACAAACCAAAAGGCGGCTGCACGGCCATCAAACCGGCGACGCCCGCGGCGGTTGCAAGAGAGCCGCCGATAAAAATACGGCGTGAGATTTGACGATTGCGGCCTATGTGATCGAATTCGTCATCGGTGCCCACGCCAACGGCCGCGAAATTGCGCCACAAAAGCGCGGCCTGGCGGAAAGCTGCCTCATGGTGCCGCACTCAGGTTACGCCAATCGTTCAAGGCCTCCGCGTCAGCCGTCGTCGCTTCGCCCGAACGCAGCCGGGCGACCCAAGCGATCGCTTCGCGCATCACCGGGTCGAGGTCGGACAATTTATCTGCGGGTTCGGTCAAGACCCGATAGCTCCAAATGGCAGGCGCCGCCGCCGCGGAGAAATCGCCCGGCGGGAGTAGTCCCTAATCCTTAGACGATTTGGAGCGAAAGAATCAAATCCCGCGGGCTCTAAAATTTCGTTCAGGCGGCGGGCACCATGTTCAAGGGCGCGCTGAATTCTCAAAATCAATTGTTCGGACCGTGACACCATAATGTTTAGCAATCGTCCGTCTAGGAATTTCATGGACCAGCGCCGCCACGAAGATTGATCTGCGTCGTTGCGGCAATTCTTCCAAGGCGCGGCCCAAGGACCTGCAACTCGGAACGGGCCTCCACGACGCGGCTCTGGTCGGGCGCCTCGTCGGGAATGTCCATCAGGGCGTCGATTTCAGTATCTTTCAGTCGGCGAGCTTCCGACCGACGGCGGTCGGCGGCAACATTGAGCGCAATTCGGAACAGATAATTCTGTGGACTGCGGATCTGGGTCGGCGGTACCGCCTTCTCCAGCCGCAGGTAAGTGTCCTGAAGGGCCTCGCGCGCACTATCACTCGATCCAAGACGCGACGTCAGCTTTTGAGTTAAGGCTCTCATAATTTAGGACGAGAAGATCGCGCAGGTTCGCCTGATTTACGTCTGACACGCTGCAATACTTTCTCGGAACACCAGGACACGGCGGACTGACTAAGCTTAGCGCTACCTATGCTGGGCAACACTTATGTGACAGATCCGCGCCATTTACCCCAAAGCAAGAACCTGACCCTAAACTCTATCTTTTTGAAAAACCGCAATATTTCCATTGCTGCGGGTCCAGAGGCGAAAGATCGGCGCCGCATTTTTGCGTGGCCGTTGCCTTTGCGACACGCCGCACTGGCTCGCGCCACTGGCCGCCCGACCGCCTCCCGCGCGCTCGTAAAGCGCCGTAGATATGATTACCGGGAATTGGCGAGACTAAAAACGACCGGCCATTTGATATTGAGCGGCGCCGGCAATTTACTCGGAACGTCCGGCAACGGTTCGGCGCGGCGCAAGATCGCCATTGCCTCCTCGTCGAGGATCCTTGCACCGGAGCTTGAACTGATCCAGGCACTCGAAATGGTCCCGTCGCGCCGCATCACGAAGACGACCTGCACAGTTCCTTGCAGTTTCGCGTCGCGCGCAAGGGGGGGATAATCTTGAAAGCGAGCCAAATGGCTCAGCAACGCCCGTTCAAACTGGGCCGCAGGATCGTCGGAAGATTTAGCCGGACGGAGCATTCCGTCGTCGGGGCCGGTAAAAGACTCGTCCGATGTTAAATTTGGTGCCGGCGGCGTGGAAAACTTTTCATCCTGCAAATCTTCGTCGTCGATATGCGATATCGCGGACGCATGTCCTATGCGGCTGAGCCGGCGCGCCCGCGGGTTGGACAAAAGGCGTCGGCTTCAGGGCGGGCAAAAGCCGAACCTGCACGTCGGCGGCGCCATCGTCCAAAGCCGGCGCCCCCGAAGGCAGTCTATGCAGCAAATAGACGCCGCTCGTAAGAAAGACCGTGACGAACGTCGGGATGACAAAAAATCGAACAAAAGTGCTCGTCCACCACGTATTGCGCTCAAAATCAGACCTCGGAAACTCAAGGACCTGCTTTCTCTGATTTTGCTGCGCTTTTGCAGTATCGGCGGTCATCGAGAATCCACCGCGACAATAATGCGAACCGGCTGCGGCAATCCCGAAGGCGGCGCGCGCGTGACCATGAGACCTTCCAACACCGCGACGATGGCCGCGTCGCGCGCTGAATCGCCCGTCGTCTCTGTCACTTCCGCGCGACGGATCGCCCGCGACGGATCAATCCACAATTTGACTCGGATCCTGTAATTGCCGGATCGAACATCGGTATTTTTCGTGAGCGCGGCGCTCACATCGTTCTGCAGAGCCTCGCCAAATTCTCGCAACTGTTCGTCATCCGGGCGATCGCCTGCGACGACGTTCAACGGGTTGAGCGACAGGGACGCATTGCCCATAGAATGGTCCTGCTGCACAGCCCAACTCGCCGCCGTGGGCAGCGACAACGATACGGCGTTATGGAGGTTGTAATGAACGATGAAACCGGTCCCCGCGAGCAATTGCTGTAGCGCGTCGCGTGGCGTGAAACTGCCTTTCAGGGCCGATGATTTCAGGCCGGCAGTAATCGCGCTTTCATAAAATAATTCTATGCCGCTGCGCTGGCTAAAATCTTGAAGTGCCTCGGCGAGCGGTTCGCTCGGGATATCGAAGGCGATCGTCTTGACATCGGACGCCGAAAATTCCGCGCTACGGCTGTACGAACTCGCACAGCATAGAACCATCGCGGCAAGGAACAGCCACGCCCAAATCTGGGTAGACCATTCCCGGTACGGCGGGTGCGCAGCTAGACTTAAAACGCCGTGATGACTTGACACTTTTATGAACATACTGACAGCGGCCGGAATTTGCGCTCAGGCAAAGGCTTTCTAGGCCATATCTCGGCGATGTGACAAGACGCTGATGGCGGCGTCCTTAGGCGCAGATGCCGGGACCCGCCCAGTCAAGAACCTAAACCCTTATTTATTTGCCGGCGGCTGCAGAGCGGCACCAAGATACGACTATGAGAATTCTTGACGTGCTGCCATTACCATTGCGTTTAGACTGAAGAGCGCAAACTTTCGATCCGCGGGGAACTCGTACGGAAAGTAGCCGTTGGCTGCCACCAATGTAAGGATTTTGGCCATGTATAAGACTGCTTTTGGCATCGCTAACTGCGCCATTGCGCTCTGCGTCGTCTCTGCCGTAGGAGCCCAGGCGCGCGATATCTATGCCCCCCTGCCCTACGAGAAATCGCCTGGTTATTTTACGGCGTGGCCCATGCCGCATGATATGGGCGAGGCGGGTTACTTCGGCGGTAGCTCAGGCGGAATTCCCGGCACCGGCGCGCCCGCCTATGATCTTGGCTATCAGCGATACGATGTCGGTATTCCTCCCGAAGATCGCCCATACCCGGTATGGACTGGACCCAGTCGATTGTTGCGCTAAGCCGGGCCGACGAGCCTCTAGCTTTCATGAATGATAGTTTCTCGCGATCGCTTTTCCAAAGCAATTTGGTGCGGGCCTTAGGTTGTGCTTCAATAGTTGCGCTATAGTTCGCTGATATTCTTTTTAATTAAACGCTAAACGCCGCCGCGTCGCCGCTTTTCCGAGAGCAAAACCCATGAAAGCAAGCCGAATTTCCGGAAAAATTGTTGCTGCTCTGTTGGCCGGCGTTCTGGCGCTCAGCGCTGTCGCGCAATCCGCGCTGGCATGCACCGGGATCACTTTGAAGGCGTTGGACGGTTCAGTTGTTTTCGGTCGAACGCTCGAATGGGGATCCTTCGATCTGCATTCACGCGTGACTGTCATTCCGCGTGGCTACAAATATGCGACGCATATGCCCGACGGGAAAACCGGCTTTGCATGGACGGCGAGATATGGCGTCGTCGGAATCGATGCAGTCGGAAAAGACATCGTCGTCGAGGGCATAAACGAAAAAGGCCTTTCGGTCGGTCTCTTTTATCATCCCGGATTCGCGGTCTACCAAGCTTACGATCCCGCGCTCGCTGCGCAGTCGATAGGCCCCACCGACGTCGGGCAATATTTGCTCACGACCTGCGCAAACGTCGACGAAGTCCGGGCTGCGATTTCCAAAATCCACGTGGTGCCCGTGGTCGAACCCGCGCTCGGCTTTGCGGCGCCGGTTCACTTTATTGTCACAGAGCCGAGTGGCAAGGCTATCGTCATCGAATATCTCAAAGGCGAACTCACGATCTTCGACGCGCCGCTTGGCGTTATCACCAACGCGCCGAGCTACGATTGGCATGAGACCAATCTGCGTAATTACATCAACCTGTCACCGGTTGGGTTGCCGGGGAAAAATATCGGCGACTTGAATTTCAAACCCCTTGGTGGCGGTAGCGGAATGATCGGCCTGCCCGGCGATTTCACGCCGCCTTCGCGATTCGTGCGCGCGGTTGCCTTCTCCAAGACAGCGCGCCCGACGCCAAATGGTGCGGAGACGATCTACGAAATCTTCCGTATTCTCGACAATTTCAATGTGCCGCTCGGAGCAGCTGAAGGAGCAGGCGGCGATGATCGGACGCAAGGCATGCGAAGCGCAACGATTTGGACGAGCGCCTCCGATACGCGCGACAAGATTTTTTATTACCACACACAGCATAACCGCCGCGTACGTATGATCGACCTGAATAAAATAGACTTTAGTTCGTTTAACCAGATTGAGCATTTCCCGCTGGACAAAATAAAAGCTGAGGACATCGAGGACGTGACGCCGAAGTTGTAGTGTACCCCCCGTTCGAAGCCCCGAGCCCTTGCAGCCGCGCGCGACGCCAGGCGCCCCATCCTGGTGTTATGGGCGATAACGTAGCATCATAATTGCAAGGATCGCCGGCGATGAGCCAAGCTTCCGTCGCCCTCGTTTTGCTCGCCCGCGTATTCGGCCCATGCCAGGACCCCTGTGTCGTAGAGTATAGTCGCGGAGGTCATGTCGCATGGTTTGAGCAAGCGGCGCACGCTGCCCGCGCCGCGCAGATACAAGTCGTTATCAACGGCTTTTGCGGCTCATCATGCATGACACTCGCGAGCGAGGCGCGCCCCTACGTGTGCATCACGCCACGCGCCGTGTTTGCGTTTCATCGGACGAATTATGGCGATCCTATTCCGCTTGGACGCGATCTGGACGCATGGATCAGGAGGCGCGGCGGCTATCCTCCCTTTCGCGGCGTCCCCGGTCGCATGAGCTACGAGGCGGCACGGTCCTTCTGGCCGGCGTGCGGCCCGCGAGCGTCTGAAGGACTCAACGAGCAGTAACCATCCTTCGTGTGCGATGAAGCTCCAAAGCTTCGAAACCCACTTAACCCCCGCGCGAGGCCGAAGCAAGATGATGAACGCCTGCCCGCGGGAGACATCGCTGCGATGAAAATCAAGTTGGTCATCATCTGCATTTTTGGAATAATTTTGATCGCTGGCGGCGGGTTCGCTGCGGTGATGTCGCCATTTCTGACGGACTCCGGCACGCCGCAAATGATCCGGGCGTTCTACATCGTGCTCGCGTGCGCCATCGCAACCGTCTGCGTCGGCCTGATCATGACGATTTGGAGCCTTGTCTCGATGTTTTCATAAAAGGGAAGCAACAAGGCCGTCAGTCCTTGACGAGCGTCGCAAACATTGCGCGTTTGTGAGCCTCCGCCCCGGCTTTCTGGCGCGCTAGCAGCGCCGCCAGATCGTCGTTGAACGCGCCAGAGCGATGGGCGGCCTGTACCAGCATCAGATCCGGCATGATGTTCGTCTCGACAATCACGGGTCCGTCGTCGGTTACGCCAATATCCCATCCGATGATGCCGATATTCCGAAGCGTCCGATGGCCCTCGATGGCACTCTCTATCACGTCCTGATACCTCGGCAGCGCAAGCCCCTGCAGCACGGCGCCGGTGGACGGATGACGATCGATATCTTTCATCTCGAAACCATGTCCCGTCACGGCCTTCAAAACGCGACCGCTCCCGAGATCCAGCGCCGCAAGAATGTTACCGGGGCGCCAATAATTGTCGGCGACGTTGGCGCCTCCAATGATTTTCCATGCCGCCGAGAAAAGACGCGGACCGTCCTCAGTGGCGATCGTGACGACCCTCGCAGTGCTGAGACGGGTTCCCACCGCCGGCACGAGATCGGAATGACCACGAAGCTTCGTCTGGAAGATATATCCGTTGTTAAAATTCGCATCGATTGCATTGACGAGAGCATCGACCGACACGACGGCGTGCGAAGTTGTAATCCGGCCAGTCTCCGTATCTAAATTTACCAGGGCCATCGAGCCCAGGCTTTGGAAGCCATCGAGCGGTTTACCGAACATCGGGTATTGTGCCGGATCCGATAGAAAGCGTCCGAGTTCTGATCGGGTTTTCAAAAGGTTCTTCGCGCCTCGGCCCATGTTCGGCGCAAAGATCGCCTTTGTCGGAATGACCGGCAGTCCATAGCTGGCCAGATAACTGACGTTGGCGATTTTATCGTCGGAGAGGCAATTCCATTCGTGGCGGTAGTTGATCTCTCCGACAAGCTCCTGATTGCGGCGGCGGCCGACAAAGGCGGTTTTATCCACGTCGCCGATAAAGTTATCGTCGTAGAGCCGATAGGCAATGTAATCTCGAAACGTCAGCCGGCCGCGGCCTTGCGACAGGGCAAAGAACTCTTTGACGATGTCCGTCGGTTTGCGGCCGCTCTCCGCGCAAATGCGACGGAAGGCGTCGAGTTTATCGATTGGTTTATCCGCATGCGCCGTGTCGAACAGGGTTGGCGCGTCGCGGGTGCCAGCGGTTGTGGTGGACAAGCCTTGGCGCTGCGGCGCTGAGTTTTCCGATACGTCGATATGAGCAAGATTGCTGGTGCTCATCGGCCTGCTCTTTGTTCGAGGACGTCCCACTTGCGGAAAGCAATGTCCAGTTCCTGCGCGACAGGAAGATAGGCGCTTTGCATTGGCATGCGATCGAGCCTTTGCGCGATGCTGCGGATCGTGGGCATCCCGATGCAAACGCGCAGGGCGGCGCAATCCCCGATGGCGACGGGCTGCCCGAAATGGCAAATGCGCGCAAGCGCTTCGCCGGCCCTACCAGCGCCCGCGGCGATGATCGGCGCACGAAGCGCCTTGTGAAGCGCCGAGGTTCGCACGGGGTTTCCGTCGCCGGAGACGATCGAATGTATCGTCGGCATACGGCCCAAATACGGAGCATCAGGATCAAGAAAACGTAGATGCGGGCGAGCCGCGACGAGTTCCCGGACATGGTCACCGAAGGCGGAAGCGATGCGCTTCCGCAGCTCAGGTCTGATCGCGACATGGGCCTCGATTTCGGCAAGTGCCGCTTCCCATCGCAGACCAAGACCAAGATTGAACGGGGTGTATTCGGTTCCCCGAAGAGCCACGCGGAGGCGCTTTGGCCAATCAAAACGCGCCGAATAAGCGGCGAGCCCCGCCGGCGCTTCCAGGTCTTCCAGCTGATCGGCAAGTGCCGGTGGAATCAGCAGTGCGCCGCAAAACGGCGGTCCGCCGGCAAACTTCGATCCGGTGATCATTACCATGAAGCCGCTTTCAAGATCGGCCTGGACATCTTCGAAGGAACAACGCAGCTGGCAGGCATCGACGACAACCATCACACGGCTCGGATCCGCCGCGATGATCGCCTTGGCGGCCGCGCGGCTGGGACCGCCCCGCCCCGTCTTGGAAGTATCGAGAACATGCAATTGCACATCGCGCCCCGACCGAAGCGCATGCGAGACTTCGTCCCGGATTGCCTGATCGACGTCATCCAGCGAACGGAGTTGGCCGTTCGCATCCCTGATGTCGACCTTGACCGCCTGGATCGCCTCATGTTCCCAACCCTGCAGAGGCGTGCCCTTTTCGACGCCGGGCTGCAATGCCGCGGTGCTGTCGAAATGCGTGCCGGCAGCCGCATGCATGACGCCGACACCGGTCTCCTGCGTCGCGACGACAATGTTCGTCAAAGGCCGGCGGAGAAGATGGCGAGAGAGCGTGAGCGCAAGAATTTCGGTTTCGGTTCCGGATGCGCAGAGGATGACCTGAGTCCCCAGGCAACCGGACAATGCCGCGATACGCGTGCGCAGATCGTCGAACCAACGTCCCGGCGCGAGCCCATGGCTTGCATCGCCGGCGAACAATCTTTCGTAAGCTGCGGTCGCGGCGTCAAAACCCAGTGGCGAGATCGCCGAAGCCGTCGATGACGAGAACCAGATCTCTTCCTCGGCAGGCGCTGGTGGGACGCCGTATTTGTTGCGGCCGCTAAGCGGATCGACAGCGATCCTGAAATCACCGCCGCTTCTAAGCGCTATGGCGACCGCAGCCGGATGACTATGCTCGATGTCGTTTAAGCTAAGAGCCGATGTCTGCTGCATCATCTATCACCGAGCCGTTCCGAGGGCGCTTCCCGCTTTTCCAGTGAGCAAACGATGTCACGGTTAACGTGGGCTTAAGGGTTCGCACTCAGCTTCTATTTCTGATGCAGAAAAATTAATTAACCTTATGCGTCAGGGTGGTTTGTGACATCGATCTGTTATCAAACGGATTACCATGGCGCGGAGGCCGCGCAGCGCAAGCACCGGATCAGGCAGCATCCGTACGAAGCCCATATTCGATCTTTTTCTTCAGTCCCCGTTCATCGGCCCGTCTCTAGCCTGAGGGCGGGATCTCGCCTTGGACTGAACCGGGGGTGGTCTCGTCGTAAATCTCAATGGGGAGATCGAGATGCGTAATCTTCTATCGATGCTTGCGGCGATGATCATCGCCGTCGGCTCGCTGGCTACGACGGCGGAAGGCGCGCCAATAGCCGGTCAGTCTGCGGTTACACAATCTGCCACTGAGCTCGGCAGCATTGAAAAGACAGCTTTCATCTGGGGTGGCCGGACTTATTGCTGGTATGACAGCGGTTGGCGCGGCCCAGGCTGGTATTGGTGCGGTTTCGCCTGGCGGCGCGGATTCGGCTGGGGCGGCGGCTTCGGCTGGCGCGGCTGGAGATGGCATGGCGGCCGCTATTGGGGTCGCGGAGCCCACTGGCATGGTGGTGGCTGGCATGGCGGCCGGGGTGGCTGGCATCGCGGCGGCGGCTGGCATGGCGGTGGACATCGTGGTGGCTGGCACGGCGGCGGACACCGGGGTGGCTGGCATGGTGGCGGACATCGCGGCGGCTGGCATGGTGGCGGACACCGGGGTGGTGGACATCGCGGCGGCGGGGGACACAGGGGTGGCGGCGGTCGTCGCCGGTAATCGGCCCGCTTTTTTCGCTTGAATATTCATGCCGGCGGGATTCCTGCCGGCATTTCTTTATGAGCCGTTCTTTTGACAGCGAACAGAAGCTGAAACTCATTTCAGTGCTGCCTTTCGATCTGTCGACGCGCGCTTTATGGTTTGCAACCCCCGCGCGCGGAACCCTTTTATGCATGACGCTGGCGATCTATCGATCCTCATCTTTCTTGCCACGCTGATGGGAACTTTTGCCGTCTCTTTTCTCGGCGGCGCCGATGCTCGCAAACTCAATTCGAACGCACTCGCCGATCAGAAGCTGAGCAAATGGCTTGTTGGCCTCAGCGCCGGCGCAACGGGCAACAGCGCCTTCATTGTCACCGGCGTCGTGGGTCTGGGCTATACGCTCGGCGTATCGGCTTTGCTTCTGCCGTTTGGCTGGCTCTTTGGCGATATTGCGTTCTGGACTTTTTTCCCCAACAAGATCAACCGCCTCGGCCGGGAAACGCGCGCCGCCACGCTCACAGACGTGATCGCCAGCGGCCTGCCCGCCTCCGCCCGCCGCTACATCAAACTGCTCGCTGGCGCGCTGATCCTTCTCTGCCTCACCGGCTACATCTCCGCGCAATGGATCGCGGGTCAAAAATTTCTCGAAGGCGCCTTCGGCTTTTCGCATGTCCTGTCGCTTATTCTGTTCGCGGCTTTGATCGTTCTCTATACCGGGATCGGCGGTTTTCGCGGCTCGGTCTATGCCGACACGTTGCAGGCTTTGATCCGCATTTTCGGCACTAGCCTCGCGCTCGTCGCCGTCGTCTTCGTGGCAATACAGCATCCGCAAACTTTCTGGCAAAATACGGCGCAGGCCGGTCCGGCATTTCTTCATCTCTTGCCACATGGCCTTCTGGCCGCGCTTGTCTTCATGTTTGGCTTTGCTGCATCCGCTTTTGGCTTTGGCCTTGGCCAGCCACAGATGACCTCACGCTATCTCGCCGGCCGCACCCCGAGCGAGACGCGCGGCGCCTGGTGGATATTCATCGGCTTCATCCAGTTCACCTGGATAAGCATGACGATCTTCGGCATCGCGTTGCGCGGAATCATGCCTGCGATCCATGATCCAGAAGCAGGCCTGAGCCTTTTCTTCCGCACCGATATGGGACCTATCCTCACCGGCCTCATCGTCGCGGATATTTTCGCGACCATCGCCGCCACCTCTAACAGTTTGCTCGTCGCGATGGCGCAGACGATGAAATTCGACATCATCGAAATGCTGACGCCGCGCGCGCCACCCTTATGGCCGATCGTCCTGCTGCTGGGCATTTTCTCGATGGCGATTTCGGCGAAGCTCGACAGTTCGGTCGTGAGCCTGGTCCTGTCCTCTATCTCGCTCCTCGGCGCGGCGCTCGCGCCTTCGATGATGGTTCGCGTGCTCGGCTGGCGGCGGACCGGAGGCTCGGTCATCGCCGCCATCCTTGCGGGTTTCGCCACCGCCGCGCTTTGGAAGTTTCTCGGCTTTGGCGCGATCCTCAACGAAGCTGCGCCTGGAATATTGGCCGGCCTTGGCGCGAATTTTCTAGCCGCGACCGCGCAGCACAGGGCGGGGACTGCCATTGCGGAATAATATTTCCATGTTCTATGTATCGAGCAAATGGGAGGGATTATGACAAAGGACATCGCACCGGTGCTAATCGCGCCGCCTCAAGTCACGGACGCGCCCGGCCGCGGCATCGACTCGAATATCAGCGGCCATATCGCGGCATTGCCCAATCTCTACGAACTCGATGCGCAGCCGATCGACGAGATGTCATCGCTGATTTCGCGCCAATATCTGCACGGATCGCATTCGACCTTCGTCAAATGGCGGATGAAGAAAGGTGCAATCGTGCCGCTGCATCATCATATCAACGAGCAGATCACCTGGATCACCGAAGGCGCCTGCGAAGTCTATTCGCAGGGCAAGAAATATCTCCTGCGCGCTGGCAGCCTGATGATTATCCCGCCTAACGTGCCGCATGAATTCTACTTCACCGAGGACACGATCGACATCGATATTTTCTCGCCGCAGCGGCAGGACTGGATCGATGGCACGGTGAGCTATTACGCGAAGAAGTGAGGGTCGCGACCGGTCTAAATCCCCGCATACCACTCATAGCCCTGGTCTTCCCAATAGCCGCCTTTGCCGCCGCGGATATGGGCGAAGCTTTCGACCAGCTCGATCTCCATGATGTATTTCGCCATCTTGTAGCCGAGCTGGCGTTCGTCGCGCAGGCGCAGCGGCGCGCCATGCGGCACCGATAACATTTGGTCATTCATGTCATAGGCAAGGATCGTCTGCGGGTGGTGGGCGCCCTGCATGTCGATGCTCTCGTAATAGAGGCTGTTCGGCCCCAGATCATCGTCGTCCATCGGATCGGCCGAATAGAACATGACATAACGTGCGTTTGATTTCGGGCGCACCTTATCGAGCACGATGGAGAGCGGCACGCCTTTCCATTTGCCGATGCAACTCCACCCCTCGACGCAATCGTGCCGGGTGATCTGCGTCCGTGACGGCAGTGCCCGCAGATCGGCGAGCGAAAATTGCGCGGGTGCCTCGACAAGACCGCCAACTTTGAGCCGGTAATCAGCGAAATTGTTTTTCGCCAGCGCTTTGTATTTGTCGTCGCTCGGATCGGTTGTGCCATTGGCGCGGAAATCCATGGAAATATCCGCTTCGGTATATTCCGGCGCGAGGGTCATCGCGCCCGTGATCGCTTTCTGCGACACGCGCGTCAGATTTTCAGCGCTTTCAAGAATGTCGACGAACTTTGGGTTTTGCGACAGGCTGTCGTCACACCCCCCGAGCGACAAAGCGGCGAGGCCGCCCGCCGCGCGCAGCAGAAAGTTACGCCGCCCGATCTCCTTAGGCGTGCTCACGATTTTCTCCGAGATTGTACCAGCCGGTGATCATCGACCGCAGATTGTTGAACACGCCCGATAAGAGCACCATGACAATGTGGATGGCAAAAAAGCCGAGGAATGAGAAGGCCAGGATGAAATGGATCGTCCGCGCCGATTGCCGGCCGCCGAAAATATCGAGCAGAATCGGATAACTCGCGTCGATCCGCGGCGACATGGTGAGCCCCGCCAATACCATCACCGGCCCGAGCAGGAAGGCGACGATGAGATAGGCGAGCTTCTGCAGCACATTATAGCGCTTCGCCTCGTCGCCCTTAGGGAAGCGCAGCCGCACATGTTCCCAGATGGAGCGACCGATATGCGCGAGATCGGCACGCGTCGGCACGAGATCGCCGCGCAAATGCCGCCCGATCAGCGAGGTCAGCATATAGATCAGTCCGTTGATCACAAAAATCCAGGCGAAGAAGAAATGCCACCGTCGTCCTATCGCCAGCCATTGCTGGTGCGGCAATGTTGCCCAGTCCGGAAAAGCGCGATCATCGCCCTTTGAAAGCCCAAGTACGCCCGTCGTGTTGAAGCTGTGCCCGGCGATCGTGGTGACGCCGCTCTCGTTGCCCTGCGCGTCCTCGACCGAGCCGATGGACAGAAACGGATGATCGAAATCCGACTTCTGGCCCCAATAGAGTGCTGGATGAGCATTGAAAATCTGCAAGCCGCTCATCAGGAGCACGGCCATGCAAATGACATTGATCCAATGCGTTATCCGGATCCAAAGCGGATGGCGATAAAACAGATGGGGCGAGGACATTGGCCGAGTCTCCAGGCAGCCCCCCTTAATACGTCCAGGCGCGTAGGCGCGTTACAAAAATCGCGACTTTGTGAACCGGACATGCCGGCCTCTGAAGGCCGTTACTCGCTTAAAAGCTTGTCGAAATAGGCGATCGTCTCTTTGAGCCCCTGCCGCAGCTTTATACGCGGCTCCCACTGTAACTCAGCACGCGCCAAAGATATATCGGGCTGGCGCTGTTTGGGATCGTCCGACGGCAACGGCTCCTGAATCAATGGAGATTTGCTGCCGGTGAGCTCTATGACCAATTCGGCCAGCTGCCGGATTGTAAACTCATCAGGATTCCCCATGTTCACCGGCCCGATAAGTTCGGGCCGCGATTCCATCAAACGGATCATACACTCGATGAGATCATCGACATAACAAAACGATCTCGTTTGTTCGCCATTTCCATAAAGGGTAATCGGATCGCCGCGAAGCGCCTGCACGATGAAGTTCGAGACGACCCGGCCGTCGTTCGGGTGCATGTTCGGGCCGTAGGTATTGAAGATACGTCCGACTTTAATGGGAAGCCGATGCTGGCGATGATACGAGAAAAATAAAGTCTCGGCACACCGCTTGCCTTCATCGTAGCAAGCGCGGAATCCGATTGGATTGACGTTGCCCCAATAGCTCTCCGGCTGCGGATGTATATCGGGGTCGCCATAGACTTCGGATGTCGATGCCTGAAAAATCCTGATCCCGAGCCGTTTGGCCAGGCCGAGCATATTGATCGCGCCATGCGTGCACGTCTTGATCGTTTGAACCGGATCGTGCTGATAGTGAATCGGCGAGGCCGGACAAGCGAGGTTGTAAATCTCGTCGACCTCGGCATAGAAAGGAAATGTCACGTCGTGACGTATCAGCTCGAAATTCAGATCATTCATAAGATGTTGAACGTTGCGCCGCGAGCTTGTGAAAAAATTGTCCATGCACAGGACGTGGTTTCCGCGTGCCAATAGACGGGCGCACAAGTGAGAACCGAGGAACCCTGCCCCTCCGGTCACTAAAATTCGCTTCTGTGTATGCAATGCCCACCCCTATGTCCGTCATTCGTCCGTTCCGTAAACACCAGATAACGACGTAGCAGGAAATTTTCAAAAAACCGACGATAACCGCGGCAACTTTAGCTCGGGCCTATGCGCCCGCTCGAATTACCCGAGGATGAGTTTCTGATCCTGCTTGGCGACGCGATAGCCGCAGACGTATTCTCTGTTCGTTTTGTGGACGATCTTAGTGTGACACTTTTCTAAATAAAAAGATTTAGGGGAGGACCTACGATGTTTGCCATCGCGGACGAGCGCGAGGACGGTCGCAGCTATTGGTGGTGCGGAGGTCTTATATGGCTGGCCAATGTCGACGAAGCGGCCAAGTTTGAAACCTACGAATATGCACGGCACACAATCGAGTTGATCAGAAAAGCGACCGGCGACCGCTTTCCGGCCGTGAGAGTTGAGGAATTGGCGTAGCGCCCGCCGGCAAAAGCGCCCCCAACGTGATCGGCGACGACATCTGCGTTGCCAAGTTGGCAACCGGCGAGATCGAAGAAGAAGCCGCGCTGTGGCTCTATTCCACGGTCTATAATTTTGCGCGGATGCAAAAGCGCTTCGATTAGAATCTCGCAGAGTGCCCGTCCGAATAAAAGAAACGGCCCCCGAAAGGACCGTTTCCCAACCAGCTAAATATAAAGCGTTTTCAGACTAAAAGACTGCCCTGACGCTCCGTAAGCGTAGCAAAAGTTGTGCGACAGTGAAATTGACACCGCTCAAGGTTGGTAAAGATAGGAAAAACGCGCGTCTAATCCGCGCCCGGCTTCAAAAACTTCAAACTGAGGCACTACCACCCAGTGTTGGGGCTCGTTTGACATCATGAAAATTCGCTCAATTGAACGCTGTTAGAAAGCGTCCGCGCTATGTTCGGGGCAAATTGTCGCCAGTTAGCAGGATGTACCGGAAAGCAAAGGCTTTTCCACGAAATTCACAACTGTGGATTGGGAACCTTTAGCCGGATAAAGAAACGGCCCTCCGGGGGCAGACCCAAGGGCCGTTCCAATCAGCTAAAAAAATCGAGCGTATTCAGCTAAATAAGTGTGCCTTGACGCAAGGTAACTGTATCCGAAAACGTGTGACGAACAAGTGACAAAGCCTGCGGTTGGTAAAGATTGGGAAAACCCGCCCGGGAATTCAGCTCAGACCCGCTAAATTTCAAACTGATACACTACCCCCCTCCATCCGGTCTTGACTCCCCCCTCAAAAAGGGGAATCCATTAGAACAAATACGGAACACTGGATCGAGAGATATGACCGGGGAGCTTTTGCGGCTTCGCCAAACCCTTCCGCATGGGAGCGGTGCAGCGGGGCGGCTCAGCCTTTTGCGCCGGGAGATCGCCGGCATTGCCGCAGCCGCAGCGCCTCACCCGGCGTCTGGCGACCCGCGCGGGCGCATCTCTCTCGGCGAGACGCGGCTCGATCGTCTGCTCGCGGGCGGCCTTGCCAACGGCGCACTGCATGAGGTCACTG
This sequence comes from uncultured Pseudomonadota bacterium, assembly GCA_963782195.1. Taxonomy (GTDB): domain Bacteria; phylum Pseudomonadota; class Alphaproteobacteria; order Rhizobiales; family Beijerinckiaceae; genus Methylovirgula. Next base: position 708,482 of record CAWAIN010000002.1, read on the forward strand.
CCGCCGGTCCGGGCGATGCCCCGGCCGCAGCGGGCTTCGTCCTGGCGCTGGCCGCGCGCTTTGCCGCCAGCCGCAAGGCGCCGCTCATCTGGATCGGCGAGGATTTCGCCGGCCTCGAACAAGGCGCGCTCTATGGTCCCGGACTCGCACTTTATGGGATCGATCCCAGTGGACTCGTTCTCGTCCATGCAGCGAATACGAAAGACGCACTTTGGGCACTGGAAGAAGCACTGAAATGCCGGGCGCCCGCCGCCGTGATCGGCGAAATCTTCTCCCCCAAACTCTATGACCTCACCGCTTCGCGCCGGCTCGTTCTAGCCGCGCAGAAACACGGCACGGCCGGCCTCCTATTTCTCGGCGGCCCGGCAAGGGCCGAGGCTCTTTCGAGCAGCGCCGAGACGCGTTTCGAGGTCCGCACCCGGCCAAGCCTGCATTCGGCTTCCGCCGGCGGTCGCGCATCCCTGCCCGGCCCCGCCGCCTTCGATGTCCGCATCGCCAAGGCACGCGCCGGGGCGGGCGGCTTTTTCATCGACCGCGAAAAATTTCATCCCATTTTTTGGAGCCATCGAGAGGTCTTGTTCCGTGACGCGTTATCTCTCCCTCTGGCTGCCGTCGCTGGCGACGGACCGGATCAATCGCCGCAACGTCGAAGCGCGTAGGGCGCCGCTCGCCACGATTGCCAAAGTCAAAAGCGGGCAAAGGCTTGCCGCGGTGAATCGCGCCGCTGCGCGGCATGGACTGAAACCCGGTCTGGCGCTGGCGGATGCTCGCGCCATTCTCCCCGGCCTCGTTTGCTGCGCAGCGGACGAAGCGGCGGAGGCCACGACACTGGCCGCGATCACCGATTGGTGCCGCCGCTTCACGCCGCTTGCGGCGCTCGATGCGCCCGATGGCGCCATGCTCGATGTCACCGGCGCGGCGCATCTTTTTGGCGGCGAAACCAAGCTGCTCGGCGAGATTGAACGGCAACTCGCGAGGCAGGGCTTTGCCGCCCGCGCCGCGCTCGCCGCGACACCGGAAGCCGCCTGGGCGCTCGCGCGCTACGCCGAGGCGCGCCTCTTGCCCGAAGATATCCACGAGGCGGATCTCTGCCGCCAGCTCGGCGCGCTGCCGCTCGCGGCTCTGCGGCTTGACGACAAAACCTTGACCGGCCTCGCCCAGACGGGCCTGCGCCGTATCGGCGATCTCATCCTGCGGCCGCGCGCGCCGCTTGCCGCACGGTTTGGCCAAACTCTTTTCCACCGGCTCGATGCATTGCTGGGCCGCGCCAGGACGCCGATCACGCCGCGCTTCGAAGTGCCGGCCTATCTCGCCGAGCGACGCTTTGCCGAGCCGATTGTCCAACGCGAGACGATTGAAGCGGCAATCCTCGCTCTCGCCCAGGAACTTTCACATCTGCTCACGCGACAGGGCGACGGCGCGCGCCAACTCGATGTGAGCCTCTTCGGTGTCGATGGCCGCGTACGGCATTTGCGCGCCGGCACCAGCAGGCCTTTGCGCGATCCGGCTTTGATTGCCCGACTCTTCCGCGAGAAGATCGAAGCCGCCGGCAATATCGATGAGCGCGATCCGCTTGATGCGGGCTTCGGTTTCGATGTCGTGCGGCTGTCCGCCGAAGCGGTCGAACGGCAGGATGAGGATCAAACCAATTGGCTGACGCCCGCGGCAGAGCAAGACCTGGCCGACCTCATTGATCGGCTGGGGGCGCGGCTCGGCGTGCGGCGCGTGACCCGGCTGACGCTCGCTGACTCGCATTGGCCGGAGTTTGCGGTGACGGCGATGCCTGTCTCGTCTTCGCCCCCCGAACGTCATGGCCGGGACAAGGCCGGGCATGACGCCGAAAACGAACTTCCCGTCCGCCCCATCCGGCTGTTGCAAAAGCCCGAGCCGATCGAGGCTGTCGCCAGTGTGCCGGACGGGCCGCCCATCCGCTTCCGCTGGCGGCGTGTGCTGCATGAAGTGGCCGCCATCGAAGGGCCAGAACGGATCGCCTCGGAATGGTGGCGCCATCAGGCCCTCACACGCGATTATTTCCGCGCCGAAGATAGCGAGGGGCGCCGCTTCTGGCTGTTCCGCGAGGGGCTTTACGAAACCGAGACGACGCGGCCGCGCTGGTTCATGCATGGACTTTTCGCATGAGCGGCGATGTACGTCCGCGCCCGACGCGCGGCAAGCCAGACGCAAAAACTGGATTGCTGCGCTTTGCGCCTCGCAATGACAGAACGTCCGAAGAAAAACCAATCATCCCCTTCGCCGAATTTGGAGTGACGACGAATTTCTCGTTTCTGCGCGGCGCCTCGCATCCGGAAGAATTCGTCGAACAGGCTTATAAGCTAGGTCTCAGAGGCCTTGGCATCGCCGACCGCAATTCGCTCGCCGGCGTCGTGCGCGCGCATCTCTTCGCACGCGAAAATAAGATTGAGCCGGAGGCTTTGCGCATCGCCATCGGTTGCCGTCTGGTTTTTTGCGACGGCATGCCGGACGTTCTCGCTTATCCGCAAGACCGCGCCGCCTATGCGCGGCTCACGCGTCTCATCACGCGCGGCAATCTGAAGGGACAGAAAGGCCTTTGCCGGCTTGAGGCAAATGATCTGCTCGACGCGAGCGAAGGCCTGCAACTCGCCGTTCTGCCAACGAGTACTTGGGAGCCTGAAGACGACGCCAGCAAGCCCGGCAAAGTCTATGCGGATTTTCTGAAAGATGAGGCCGACACCGCGTCCATCGCTCCCTTGCAAGCGAAAGATGGCCGCGAAATCGCGCTTAGATTAGTCCCGAACAAAATAACGTTTCTACAACGCCTTGCCGCCGTCGCACCCGGTCGCATCTGGCTCGCGGCAAGCATGACTTATGGCTCGCACATGCGTCATGCACTCGCCGAACGCGTGACACTCGCGCGACGCCTCAACCTGCCTTTGCTCGCAACCAATGATGTCCTGATGCACGATGCCGCACGGCGCCCGTTGCAGGATGTGCTCACCGCCATCCGCAATCGCACAACGCTCGACGCGATCGGCCGGAAGTTGCAAGCCAATGCCGAGCGGCATTTGAAAGACGGCCGCGAAATGACGCGGCTTTTCGCCGAAGCACCTGAGGCCATCGACGAGACTTTGTGTTTCCTCGAAGGCCTCAATTTCACACTCGACGATCTCAAAAACCAATATCCGGAAGAATTGCGCGAGGGCTATGCCACGCCGCAAGCGGCACTCGAAGCTTTTGCGCAGGCAGGTGCAGAGAAGCGTTATAAAGGATCGGTTCCGGAGAAGGTGAAACACACGCTCGTTTACGAGCTCGCGCTCGTCGCGGACATGAATTACGCGCCTTACTTCCTCACCGTGCATGACATCGTGCGCTATGCGCGCAGTAAAGACATTCTCTGTCAGGGGCGCGGCTCCGCGGCCAATTCGACGATCTGTTATTGCCTCGGCATCACCGATGTCGATCCGGCGCGATCCTCGCTGCTCTTCGAGCGCTTCATTTCGAAAGACCGCGGCGAGCCGCCCGACATCGATGTCGATTTCGAGCATGAGCGGCGCGAAGAGGTGATGCAATATATCTACAATCGCTATGGTCGCGCCCGCGCCGGGCTCACCGCGACAGTCATCACCTATCGCAGCCGCTCGGCGCTGCGCGATGTCGGCAAGGTCTTCGGCCTTTCGGAAGATGCGATTTCAGCTTTATCAAGTTCGCTCTGGGGCGGCGCATCGGAAGGTCCGCAGGAAAAACAAATCCGCCGCCTGGGCCTCGATCCGCGCGAGGATCGCCTCGCGCAAACCCTCGCGCTGGCGCAGGAGCTTGTCGGTTTCCCGCGCCATCTTTCTCAGCACACCGGCGGCTTTGTCATTACCCGTGACCGGCTCGATGAAACCGTACCCATCGCCCATGCCGCGATGGACGATCGCACCACTGTCGAATGGGACAAGGACGATCTCGATGCGCTCGGCATCCTGAAAGTCGATGTTCTCGCGCTTGGTATGCTCACATGTTTGAGGAAGGGTTTCGACCTCCTGCGTCTGCATTACGGCATCGATCATGTGATCGACACCATTCCGACGGAAGAACGCGCGGTTTATAACATGATCTCGAATGCCGACACGATCGGCGTGTTCCAGATCGAGAGCCGCGCGCAAATGTCGATGCTGCCGCGGCTGCGGCCGCAGACGTTCTACGATCTTGTCATCGAAGTCGCGATCGTCCGGCCTGGACCCATTCAGGGCGATATGGTGCATCCCTATCTGCTGCGGCGGCAGAATCCGGAGCTTGTTAATTATCCCTCGAAAGAACTCGAAGAGGTGCTGAACAAGACGCTTGGCGTTCCACTCTTCCAGGAACAAGCGATGAAGATTGCCATCGTCGCCGCAGGCTTCACCCCGGCCGAGGCCGATAAATTACGCCGTGCCATGGCGACCTTCAAGCGCGTCGGAATTATCGATACGTTCCGCACTAAAATGGTTGAAGGCATGGTCGCGCGCCATTACTCGCGCGATTTCGCCGAACGCTGTTTCAAACAGATCGAGGGCTTCGGCTCCTATGGCTTTCCTGAAAGCCACGCGGCCTCTTTCGCTTTGCTCGTCTATGCTTCAGCCTGGATCAAATGCCGTTATCCGGATGTCTTCGCCTGCGCCCTGCTCAATGCCCAGCCGATGGGCTTTTACGCGCCAGCGCAGATTGTGCGCGACGCGCGCGAACACGGCGTCGCGGTCGAAGAAATAGACGTCAATTATTCCGAATGGGATTGCACATTAGAAGCGGACGAAACCGTACACGAAGAGGCATCAACCGATGTGTGCGTCATGCCCGGCCTTGAGCCGGGCATCCATGCGCAGAACTTTGAAAAACAGGAGGCATCAGGTTTGGATGGCCGGGTCAAGCCCGGCCATGACGTGGAAAATTTTGTGCCTTCGCATAAAATCATCTCCCGCCTTCATACCCGCCATGCGTCGATGCGAAACGACATACGTTCGACGCATAGGCTGCGCCTCGGCCTTCGCCAGATTCAGGGTGTTGGCAAGACGGATATGGAAACGCTCGTCGTCAATCGCGGCAGAGGCTATGACTCGATCCGCGATCTCTGGCTGCGCACAGGTCTTGCGCCGAGCGTTCTCGCGGCGCTTGCTGAAGCCGATGCTTTCCGCTCTCTCGGTCTCGATAGGCGCGACGCGCTCTGGGCCGTGCGCGGCCTGAATCGCGCCGGTGACAAGGACGACCTGCCCTTGTTGAAAGACTTAAGCTTCCGCGCGTTGGAGCCGGAAGCGCATCTGCCACCCATGTCGCTCGGCGAACATGTTGTCGAGGATTACCGGCATCTGTCGCTCTCGCTGAAGGCGCATCCAGTCAGCTTTCTGCGGCCGCATCTCAAGACCGAAAAGATCGTCCGCACGCAAGACCTCGCGCTCATGGTTTCGGGGCAGCGCGTGCGCACCGCCGGACTCGTGCTGATCCGACAGCGGCCGGGCACGGCAAGCGGGGTGATTTTTCTGACGATTGAGGACGAAACGGGTATCGCCAATGCAATCGTCTGGCCGAAAATTTTCGAATCCTACCGGCCGATCGTTATCGCGGCCCGTTTCGTCGCCATCACTGGACGGTTGCAATCGGAATCGGGGGTCATTCACGTCGTCGTCGAACGACTCGACGATCTGACACCATTGCTCGGAATTTTATCCAGGCCGGACAACAGTTTTACGCAACCAATTAAAAATCCGCAGCGCCATCCTCGCAATCAAATGCGCCTTACGCCACCCACTTTATTCGACACAAAAACCGCACAAACCACGACCGATAAGCGCGACGACATCCATCGCGTTCTACCGAAGGGCCGGAATTTTCATTAAAATGGTAGCCAAGTTAGTTCGATGCCTTGACCCAGCAAAAAGCCGCCGTTCGGACGAACGGCGGCTCTTCAATTCAAATCTTTACGATCAGGCGGCTGACAGGTTGACAGCAGACGGCTTGCCCGAACGGCGGTCGGTCTCGACCTCGAAGCTCACCTTCTGGCCTTCGACAAGGCCGCGCAGGCCGGAACGCTCGACGGCGCTGACATGCACGAACACATCCTTGCCGCCGTCATCCGGCTGAATGAAACCATAACCTTTTTGATCGTTGAAGAATTTAACAGTTCCGGTTGCCATCGATCGCCCTTTCCCGGCATTTACTCAACGGCCGCAAGAGCGCGGCCGCTTGTTTCAGTCGAATTTGGTAACGTGGCTGAAACGTGCGCCGGCAGTCCAGACGAAGCGATTCAGAAGTCAGTCCAAAAGCGAGGCCTGCTATATGCGGGCGAAACGCGCATTTGGCAAGGGCTGGCAAAAGCCAAGCTTAATCAGTTGACTTCATCACGGACGACTTCAACGATGGCGTCCGTCAGCCGCCGCAGATCGTCGCCGCTGATGGTTAAGGCCGGCGTGAGATAAATAATATCGCCAAATGGCCGGATGAAAACGCTGCGTTCTACGAAGCGTCGCTTTAACGTTGCGAGATCGTCAAGTTTCGCAAATTCCACGACGCCGAGCGCGCCGCGGACGCGCACATCCTTCACCCCATGTACATCGCGGCAAGGCTCAAGCCCCACCTTCAACAATGCTTCAATCTCGGCGACTTGCGCCAGCCGCGGCTCTTGGGCGAAAAGGTCGAGAGATGCGTTCGCCGCCGCGCAAGCCAACGCATTCGCCATATAAGTCGGCCCGTGCATCAGCGCATGGGTGGGATCGTCGGACCAAAAAGCGTCGAAGACTTTTTCTCGCGCAACCGTTGCGGCAAGCGACATGGTGCCCCCCGTCAGGGCTTTCGACAGGCAGATGATGTCCGGCACGACCTCCGCAGATTCGCACGCGAACATCGTGCCGGTGCGGCCGAAGCCGGTGAAAATCTCATCGAAGATCAGAAGAAGATCGTATTTGTCCGCGAGAGCGCGCAGCCGCGATAGCACAATCGCATCATGAAAGATCATGCCACCGGCACCCTGCACCAGCGGCTCGACGATGATGCCGGCGAGTTTGTCGGCATGTTGCGCGATTAAAGCATCGAGCACCACCATCTCGTCTTCGGTACGCGGCAGATCGGCAATGATCTGTTCCGGCAAAATTCCAGCGAAATGTTTATGCATCCCCTCGTCAGGGTCGCAGATCGCCATCGTCGCGAATGTGTCGCCGTGATACGCGCCGCGAAACGTGAGCATTTTCGTTCGGCCACGCACGCCCTTGTTGAGCCAATATTGCACGGCCATTTTGAGTGCAACCTCGACCGCGACAGAGCCGCTGTCGGAGAAGAACACGCGGTTGAGATCGGGCGGCAATAGCACCGAAAGCCGCGATGCAAGCTGCGCCGCCGGCTCGTGGATCAGGCCGCCAAACATGACATGCGGCATGGTTTCAAGCTGCCTTGCGACCGCGGCGCGGATATGCGGATGGTTATAGCCGTGGCAGGCCGTCCACCAGCTTGCGATCCCGTCGACAAGCTCGCGCCCGTCCGCAAGCACGATGCGTGAACCACGCGTTGCGGAAACCGCAAGCGGCGGCGCCATATCCTTCATCTGCGCATAGGGCAGCCAGATGTGGTCGCGCCAAGCCTCTTTCCAATCAATATCTTGCCAATCAATATCTTGCGTCAAAAGACACGCCTTGTTGCCAGAGCCGCGCGCCACGGTTAAACCGCAACGGCAACGAAGGAAAGCCCGTGAAATCCCTCGACGCATTTGCGCGCCGCAAACTGGCAGAACTCGACAAGTCGAACATGCGGCGAGCCCTGGTGAAAACCGAGCGCGCGGGTGGCGCCATTGTCATGCGCAACGGACGCCGCCTCATATCCTTTTCGTGCAACGATTATCTTGGACTGTCGCAGCATCCCAACGTCAAGGCCCCGGCCATTGCTGCGATCAAGGCGTATGGCGCGGGCGCCGGCGCCTCGCGGCTCGTGACTGGCAATTATCCTTTGCTCGATGCGCTCGAGGCGCGGCTCGCCCAATTGAAACATGCCGAGGCCGCGAGCGTTTTCGGCTCCGGCTATCTGACAAATCTTGGAAATCATTCCGGCGCTCGCCGGAGATGGCGATCTGATCCTCATCGACGAGCTGGCACACGCCTGCATCTTCGCTGGCGGCCGGCTTTCCCCCGCGATGACTCGCGTCTTTCGTCACAACGATGTGGATGACGCAAATGCCATTCTGAAAGCCGAGCGCGCCCGGCATCGGCATGCCTTGCTCGTCACCGATCACGTTTTCTCGATGGATGGCGATCGCGCCCCTGTCGCCGCCTTGGCAGATGTTTGCTTAACGCATGATGCATGGCTGATGACCGACGATGCGCACGGCCTCGCCGTTCTCGACACGGATAGTCATCCAGCCCACGCACCGCTTCAAATGGGCACTCTGTCGAAGGCGCTGGGCAGCTATGGCGGCTATCTCTGCGCGTCGCGTGATGTAATCGATCTTATGACATCGCGGGCGCGCCCACTCATCTATTCGACGGCGCTGCCGCCGGCGAGTGCAGCGGCGGCTATCGCCGCGCTCGATATCATTGCCGCAGACCCGGCGCGTTGCGCGCGTCCCCTTGCGCACGCCCGCGCGTTCACGCGGCAACTCGGGCTGCCGGATGCGCAAAGCCCGATCGTACCGCTCGTGCTCGGCCGGGCGGAAACAGCACTCAAGGCCTCAAAGATTCTGGAAGACGAAGGCTTTCTCGTCGTCGCAATCCGGCCGCCGACGGTGCCTGAAGGCTCCGCCCGGCTTCGCTTTGCCTTTTCTGCCGCACATCGCGACGAGGATGTGGCACGGCTCGCCGACGCCGTCGCGCGGCTCGATCTTCGCGCGCTGGCTTAGGGGAGCCGTCGTCGTGCCCACTCTCTTCATCACCGCGACTGGAACTGACATCGGCAAGACCTTCGTCACGACCGGCCTTATCCGCGCTTTGCGCCAGCATGGCCGCAAGGTCACCGCATTGAAACCGATAGCAACCGGCTTCGACGAGAAAAATTTCGCCACCAGCGATGCGGCTCTCTTGCTCGAAGCCTGCGGGCGCAAGGTTGACCTCGATGCGATCACAGCGATTTCACCCTGGTGCTTTGCGGCGCCGCTCTCACCCGATATGGCAGCGACACAGGAAGGCAAGGTCATCGACGTTGCGGCCGTTCATCGTTTCTGCACTGACGCAATCGCCGAAGCCGATAACGTGCTGCTTATCGAAGGCATCGGCGGCTTGATGGTGCCACTCAATGCGAAATCGACGGTCTGCGACCTCATCGCGGCGCTCAAAATTCCAACAATTCTGGTTGCGGGCACGTATCTCGGCAGCTTGAGCCATACGCTCACAGCGCTAGAAGTCGCACAAAAGCGTGATCTGCAAATCGCCGCGCTCGTCCTCAATGAAACAAAAAATTCGAACGTGACAATCGAGGCAACTCGCGAGAGCCTCAGCCATTTCTGGAAGGGATCCATGGTGACGATCCCGCGAAATGCTCCCTACACTTCCGCATTCGAGAAACTTATGGAATTTTTGCCGCTAGCGTCTTCTGTGGCATGAAACATCTGACAAACATCGCAAATTCACACAGCAGCCGCGGATGACCGACCCAACCCGCCTGACCCATCTTCGAATCAGGACACACGCCGCGTTGCAGCCCTGGGGGCGCCGGACGCTGTTTGTCATTGGCGGTCTTCTCGTCGGCGCGGCGGCCATCCTGATGGCGATGCTTGCCGATCGCGCACAGCATGAATTCCATCACTTGCTCGGCATATCTCGATATTTGTCGCTGGTGCTGACGCCGTTCGGTTTCGGGCTGATCGTCTTTCTCACCCTGCGCGTTTTTCCAAATTCACAGGGCAGCGGTATTCCGCAAGTGATCGCCGCGCGCGAACTGCCGGAGGGCCCGACACGCACGGCGCTCGTGTCATTGCGCGTCGCAGTCGGAAAAATCGTCGCCGTCACGCTTGGACTTTTCTTCGGCGCTTCGATTGGCCGAGAGGGACCGACCGTTCAAGTCGGGGCCGCGCTCATGTATGCGATGGGGCGGCGCGCGATGGAGTATCAGCGGGGGCTGCTGCTCGCGGGTGCGGCGGCGGGCATTGCCGCGGCTTTCAACACGCCGCTTGCAGGTATTGTCTTCGGCATCGAAGAGCTGAGCCGCTCGTTTGAATCGCGAACAAGTGGGCTCGTTCTTGGCGCGATCATCGCCGCCGGTCTGACTTCGCTCGGTCTTGTCGGCGACTATACTTATTTCGGCTCGACCGCTGCGGTGCTACCGCTTGGCCGCGCGTGGCTCGTCGTCCCCGTCTGCGCGGTTCTCGGCGGCTTATCCGGCGGCCTGTTCAGCCGCATCGTCGTCAGCTTCGCGCGCGGCCTGCCGGGTCAAGTCGGCCGGCTGATCGCCAAATATCCGATCATTTTCGCGATGTTATGCGGACTTGGCGTTGCGCTCACGGGTCTGCTATCCGCCGATACGAGCTACGGCACCGGGTACGAACAGGCACGCGCGATCGTGCATGGCGCCATGCCAGCCTCCGCCGACTTCGGCCTCATGAAATTCTTAGCGAGCATGTTTTCCTCGATCGGCGGGATCCCGGGCGGCCTCTTCGCGCCGTCGCTGGCGGTGGGCGCAGGGCTTGCCGCCAATCTTCATCCGCTGTTTCAGGATGTGCCTCTCGGTGCGCTGGCACTGGTGGGCATGGTCTCCTATCTCACCGGCGTGGTGCAGACGCCGATCACGTCGTTCGTCATCGTGTCAGAGATGACGCAAAACCACAGGATGATCATCCCTCTGATGCTTGCGGCGCTCATTGCCGATGCCGTCTCAAAATCGATCTGCAAGGACAGCATCTATCACGCTCTTGCACAGGTCTTTCTGGACAAAGCCGGCAAGACTGACGCGCCGCCCGAATGAGCAGCACCGATCCGGAAATCCCGTTCGACCTCCGCCCGCCGGGCGTCCCAGATAAACTCGTCCGGCTCTCGCCGCTGGTGCGGCGCATTACCGCCGACAATCCCGGCCCGATGACCTTCACCGGTACTTGCACTTATGTCGTCGGCGCGGGCGATGTAGCGGTCATCGACCCCGGGCCGGATTCTCCCCCGCATCTCGCCGCACTGCTCGATGCTTTAAAGGGTGAGCGGGTCCGGCATATTGTCGTGACCCATACGCACCGCGACCATTCGGCGGGCGCTGTCACCTTGAAGGCAGCGACCGGCGCCGAAATCGTCGGCTGTGCGCCATACATCGCGTCCGAGGATGGAAGCCGTTCGGACCTCGAGGCTGCGCATGACCGCACGTATCGGCCGGACAGAATGCTGGCCGACGGCGATGAAATCGCGGGCCCGGGCTATGTGCTCGAGGCCGTGGCGACCCCCGGCCATACAGGCAATCATCTCGCTTTTGCACTGCTGGGTGAGCGCGCGCTGTTCTCCGGCGATCATGTCATGGCCTGGGCCACCAGTGTGGTCATTCCGCCCGATGGCAAGATGGGCGACTATATGACCTCGCTCGAAAAACTGCTGACGCGGGACGACGTGCAATATTGGCCCGGCCACGGCGGCGGTTTGGCCGAACCGCAACGCATGGTCCGCGCGCTGCTCCATCACCGCCGGCTGCGCGAGGCCGCGATTCTGGCGGCGCTCGAAAAAGGACCGGCGGACATCCCGACGCTCGTCGCGGCACTCTATCAGGGCCTCGACCCGCGTCTGCGCGCCGCCGCCGGGCTTTCCGTTCTCGCACATCTGCGGGATTTGAGAGACCGCGGGCTCGCACATGCGCCGGATGGCGACGGCTTAACGGGTTTCTATAGCCGCGCCTGACTATTTCGCATTGGCCTGGGTCTTCAATTCATCGGCAAAGGCTTCGATCCGCGAAGCGTTACCGCCGAAATCATGCCGTCCAATCCGCGACGCGGAGCGAATATCGACGCGCGTCTCCCCGGCTAAAGGCCAGATGCGGATTGTGACGTCATCGGCAAAGCCGAGGACCATCCCATGCGCAATCGCATCCACATGTCCGAGCCCCAGCCGTCCCCCGGGCGGAATTGAATTGATAATCTTCCAACGCAGGGCCTCGGCAGCGGCGAGCACGGCCTGATAGGCATCGTCGGCCTCCAGATCGAGATAGATCGGCTGCACATTCGGATAGGCTGTGGTCTGGGCCTCCCGTGCCGCGTCCGGAATGGACGGCGGGATCCAGCCGTGCCGGGCGGTCAGAGCTTTTCGCGAGAGGGAATAGGCCGGCGGATCGTCGGTATCGGTCGAAATGTCGTTCAGTACCGGCAACCGCACCGCCTGCACGCCGAGATAGGCCGGATAGGCGAGCAAAAGCACCGCGAGAAGAGCGCCGCCAAGGATGAGGCCGACGCCTTTGCGTCCGGTGCGCCAGATTTCGACGCTCGCGGCGCCGACGCAGAGGATGGCGAGGCAGGCGAGGATAATGGCCGAACCGATGACCGCCAGAACAGCCGTTGGATCGAGACCGAGGCGTGCGAGGCCAAGGCCTGTAGCCACCACGGCGACTGCGAAGACAGCGAGCCGGCGCGCCCAGATCGCGCTCTCCGAAAACGGCTCCTCGATAATCAGATGGCGCATGAAAGAACTCGTGGCCCCAAGCAAAATTTACGGATGTTGACGCGCGGACACAACCTGCGGCCAAATGCCGGCAAAACAAAATTCGGTCGGCTTTAACTTAAATTCGAAAGGTTCTGTTTACTGCCCCGCCCGAAGGTCGCGTTCACGTGATGCGTTTGCGCGCCAAGGCAGTGAAGGAAGACCCATGAAGGAACAAGATCCGAATTTCCGCTACGTTGAGGCACCGGGCGATGCCCGCGATATTCTCGCTCGCCTCTATCGCGAAATCGGCATCTCGGCGGTTGCGGCGGCGCTTCAGGCGACACACCCGAAGCCCATCGACAAGCAGGCCGAAGAGGCCAATCGGCCGCTGCCACGCCGCTTCGATGGACGCGCAGCTTAAAGCGCGGGGCGGACAAATTTTGGCCCCTAACCATCCCTAGGAAAACCTGACGCTTCCGGTCGCCGATTCACTTATGGTGGCCATATATAAGCGCCCAGTGCACTTCGACCGGTTTTCCTAATGACCTTGCTAACCCGCCGGCACATTCTTCAAGGCGCCGGCGCCTTGACATTGGCCGGCGCCGGCGTGGGCGTCTATGCCTGCGTGATCGAGCCGGGCTTTCGTCTCGATATCACCACCTATCGACTGACGCCGCCGCACTGGACGCCGGGCCTCGATCTTAAAGCTGCGGTTATAGCCGATATCCATGCCTGCGAGCCGCAGATGTCCGCGGCACGGATACGCCATATCGCCGAAGTCACCAATTCACTCAGTCCGGACGTCGTGTTTCTGCTCGGCGATTTCAACGCCGGGCATCGCTTCGTGACGGGTCCGGTCTATCCGGAACAATGGGCAGAGGCTTTGTCGGTTCTGCGCGCGCCGCTCGGCGTTTTCGCGATCCTTGGCAACCATGATTGGTGGCACGGCGCATTGCCGCATATGCGCAGCGACGATGCCGCGGGCATCCGCAGTGCGATGCGCCAGGCGGACTTCAGACTATTGGAAAACGAGGCGGTCGGGCTGATGAAGAACGGCCTGCCCTTCTGGGTCGCCGGTCTCGGCGATCAATTGGCCCACCCGAACCCGCACTGGCAGGGCTTTCAGGGGAACGACGATCTCGACGGAACTCTGGCGCAAGCGGACGACGGCGCCCCCATTCTGTTGCTGGCGCACGAACCCTTCGTGTTTCCCCGAGTTCCGGAGCGCGTGTCGCTAACGCTTTGCGGCCATACGCACGGGGGACAGGTCAATCTGCCGATCCTCACGGAACGCTACACCGAGTCCGAATTCGGCATGAAGAAAGTCTATGGCCACATCGTTGAAGACGGCCGCCACATGATTATTTCCGCCGGGCTTGGCACGTCCATCGCGCCGGTGCGGCTGTTCCGGCCACCGGAAATCGTACTGCTCAATATCGGCAGCGCGAGCGCCCCCGCCTAACGAAAAACGCCTGCATCCACGATGCAGGCGCAAGTCTTCTTGATTTGCCGTATATTTTGTTTGTTCGGCTATTCGACGATGACGGTGGTTCCGACCTTGACCCGGTTGTAGAGGTCGATCGCGTCGATGTTCGACATACGGATACAACCCGACGACACCGCCTGACCGATCTGCTCCGGCTCATTAGTGCCGTGGATGCGGTACATCGTGTCCTTGTTGCCCTGGTAGAGATACATGGCGCGCGCGCCGAGAGGATTCTCCGGGCCGCCCGGCAGACCGCCGGCGTCGGCTGTCGGCTGCAGATGCGGCCAGCGCTTCAGCATGTCGGACGGCGGCATCCAATGCGGCCATTCTTGCTTGGCGCCGATCTTGGCCGTGCCGGTCCAGCCGGCAGCCTCGGAACCGGCGGCAATGCCGTAGCGCATCGCTTTGCCGTGCGGCATGACGTAGTAGAGGTACATGTGCTTGGTATCGACGACGACTGTTCCAGGCGCCTGGCCCGTCGGGTCTTCGACCTCATAGCGCTGGAATTGCGACGGGATGTCGGCTTTCGGCGCAAGGGCGAGGAATTCCTGATCGCGCCCCGAAAGGCTCGGATCGGGGGTCGACGTTCCGTCGGCCGCGCAGCCAGCCAAAAAAGCAAAAAGTGGCAATGCCCAAATGATTTTGCGAAACTTCATTTCAACGATCCCCGCCTTTATGAAGGAAATAACGCATCGGCTGCTGTCTCGCCACTGCTACGAGCGTTCGTAGCCTCTGGCACAGCAAGAAGAGGAAATGCTGTGGCGCAAATGAAACATTTTAAGGGCCTGAATCCGCGCCCGGGGGACGGTGCGTTGACCGGCCTGACGCGTGCCAATGCTACGTTTCAGGCGAATCACTCCGATTGCATCGGGCCCCTGTGACAACTTTGCTCTTCAGCCATCCCGCCAGCCTCGGCCACGACACCGGCCCGGGCCATCCGGAATCCCAGGCGCGGCTTGGCGCCATCAGCGAGGCCCTCGCAGCCGATGCATTTCGCGATCTCAAACGCGAAGCGTCGCCACAGGCCGAACTCGAACCGATCCTGCGCGTGCATCCGCCGGGATATGCCGCAGCGATCGAAGGCGTCATTCCCGAGAAAGGCATTGTCTATCTCGACGCCGATACGCCGGTCAGCCACGGCTCCTGGGAAGCAATCCTGCATTCCGTCGGCGGCGGCGTTGCAGCCGTCGATGCCGTCATGCACGGCCACGCCGATAACGCCTTCGTCGTGACAAGGCCGCCCGGACATCACGCGAGCCAGACCAATGCGATGGGCTTTTGCCTTTTCAACAATGCCGCGATCGCGGCGCGGCAGGCCCAGGTGGCGCATGGCGCCGAGCGCATCGCCATCGTCGATTTCGATGTCCATCACGGCAATGGCACGCAGGCGATCTTCTGGGCCGACCCGAGCGTGCTTTATTGCTCGACGCACGAAATGCCGTTGTTCCCCGGCACCGGCGCTGCTTCGGAAACCGGCGCGCATGGAACGATTGTCAACGCGCCGCTTACACACGGCGCCGATGGCTTCGTCTTTCGCGAAGCGATCGAATCCGTCGTCCTGCCGCGGCTCATCGCTTACGCGCCAGATCTTGTGATCATCTCGGCGGGCTTTGACGCGCACTGGCGCGACCCTTTGGCCGGCCTCAATTTCACCGAGGCTGATTTTGCATGGGTTACGACGCAGCTCATGGAGGTTGCCGCGCATTGCTGCAACGGCCGCGTCGTGTCGCTGCTCGAAGGCGGCTACGATCTTGTTGGGCTTGGCCGCTCCACCGCCGCGCATGTCGCGGCGCTGATGGGCAAATGTTAGCGTTTTCAAGCGAAGTGGAATCCGGTTCGCGTCAAGAAAACGCGTCGAACAAGAAACTCAGCTTCGGTTGTGATTCCATCAGAACCGAAGCTTTATTTTTCGCCTTCGACCGGCTCGTAAGCCACGATCTCAATCCCAAAGCCGGAGAGGCCGACGTAATTCAGTGGCGAGGACGTACGCAGCCGGATCGACGAGATGCCGAGGTCGCGCAGGATTTGCGCGCCAACGCCGATCTCGCGCCATTCCTTGGTGCGCATCGCTTCCGAGGCGCTTTCCTTCACATCCGACAAGACCGGAACGCCTGCGGTGCCATCGCGCAGCAGGACGAGAACGCCGCGGCCTTCTCTGCGGAAGCACGCCAATGTCTTCGGAATCTGCGCACTGCCAGTGATGACATCGGCGATGAGGTCCACCCGGTGCAGGCGCGCCGGGATGTTGCGGCCGTCGCCAATTTCGCCCTGAACGAAAGCAAAGTGATGCACAGGCTCATAGGGCGTCGCATAGGCATAACCGGTCAGCGGGCCGCTCGGCCCATTGACCGGAAACACTTTGACGCGCTCGACGAGTTTTTCCCGTTCCTGACGATAAGCGATGAGCTGCGCGACCGAAATGCGCTTGAGTTTGTGCGTATCGGCAAACATCTGGATTTGCGCGCCCGCCATCACGCTGCCGTCATCGTTGGCGAGTTCGCAGATGACGCCGACCGGCGGCAGGCCCGCAAGGCGGCAGAGATCGACAGCCGCCTCGGTATGTCCCGAGCGCATCAGGACGCCGCCCTCGCGCGCGATGAGCGGAAACACGTGGCCGGGGCGGACGAAATCCGCGGCGCCCATATTGCCATTGGCCAATGCCCGCACCGTATTGGCGCGCTGCTCCGCGGAAATACCGGTCGTCAGTCCGTGCCGGACATCGACGGAGACCGTGAAGGCCGTGCCCATCGGGGCATCGTTTGTGGCGACCATCGGCTGCAGATTGAGACGGCGCGCATCCTCCGCCGGCAGCGGCGCGCAGACGATGCCGCTCGTGTGGCGGATAATAAAGCCCATCTTTTCCGGTGTGCAGAGCGACGCCGCACAGATAAGGTCGCCCTCATTCTCGCGATCATCGTCATCGGTGACGATCACGATCTCGCCCCGAGCGATGGCCTCGATCGCCTCTGTCACGGTATGACGCATTCTGAAAACTCCACGAATCCTGTTATCTAGGCTAAATAAGGAACATCGGCCGCTCGGACAATGCTGCGCAAAACTGGTCTTTACGCGCTGTCGCTACGCATCGCGCTCGGCGCCCTTCTCCTATTCGCTGCACTGGAATCGGCGCGCGCTCAGGAAAGCGGACCTTGCAATGCCATCAGCGAAGCCGGGCAGCATTACACGATTTGCACCTTCGACATGCGTACGGCGCGGCTGCGGCTCTTCCTGAAAGGCGCGGACGGCAAGCCTTATGGCAATTTTGCCGCGATCGCCGAGGCTTTGAAAACGCATGGCGATTCGCTCACGTTCGCGATGAACGCGGGCATGTTCGGGACCGACTACCGCCCCGTCGGCCTTTATGTTGAGGGCGGCCATCAAGTGATGTCTGCCAACACGCGCGCGGGCTCGGGCAATTTTCACCTGAAACCCAACGGCATTTTTTACTTCGGCGCGCGACATGCCGGCATCATGGAGACGAGCCGCTATCTCGAGGCGCATCTGCATCCCGAATACGCAACGCAGTCCGGCCCGATGCTGGTGATCGACGGCGCGCTGCATCCGAAGATTGAAGCCTCGGGCACGTCGGAGAAAATCCGCAACGGCGTTGGGGTGCGCGACGGTCATATCGTCGTCTTTGCGATTTCGGATGACCCGGTGACCTTCTATCAATTCGCCACGTTGTTTCGCGACCGCCTGAATTGTCCGAACGCGCTCTTTCTCGACGGCTCGGTTTCGAGTCTTTATGCGCCCACCGTCGGTCGCAACGATGCCTTATTGCCGCTTGGCCCAATCGTCGGCGCGGTCAACGATGGCGGCGTGCGTTAGCCTATTTGCGCGCGGTGGCGCAGGAACTGATCGGCCAGCACGCAGGCAACCATGGCCTCGCCAACCGGAACGGCGCGAATACCGACGCAGGGGTCATGACGTCCCTTGGTGACGATCTCTGTTTCCGCTCCGGCGCGATCAATCGTCTTGCGTGGCGCCAGGATTGAAGATGTCGGCTTAACCGCGAAGCGCGCGACGATCTCCTGCCCCGTCGAAATGCCGCCGAGAATGCCGCCGGCATGATTGCTCGAAAAGATCGGCAGGCCGTCATTGCCCATACGCATCTCGTCCGCGTTTTCTTCGCCCGACAGGGCCGCCGTGGCAAAGCCATCACCGATCTCGACGCCCTTGACCGCGTTGATCGACATTAGCGCGGAGGCGAGTTCCGCATCGAGCTTGCCGTAGATCGGCGCACCCCAGCCGGCCGGCACATTTTCGGCAACGATCTCGATCACCGCGCCGATCGACGAGCCTGACTTGCGAATCGCATCGAGCTTCGCCTCGAACGCGCGTGCGGCGTCCGCATCCGGACTGAAGAAGGCGTTGCGCCGCGTCTCTTCCCAATCCCATTTGGCGCGATCGATCCAGTCGCTGCCCATCGCGACGAGCGCGCCGCGAACAATGACATTGCCAAGAACTTTTCGTGCGATCGCGCCTGCGGCGACGCGCATCGCCGTCTCGCGCGCCGAGGACCGGCCGCCGCCGCGATAATCGCGGATGCCGTATTTCGCTTCGTAAGTATAATCAGCGTGGCCCGGACGAAACTTGTCCTTGATCGCGTCATAGTCCTTCGAGCGCTGATCTTCGTTCTCGATCAGCAGACCAATCGGCGTGCCGGTCGTGCGATGTTCAAACACACCGGAGAGGATGCGGACCTTATCGCTCTCCTGACGCTGCGTGGTGAATCGCGACGTGCCCGGCCGCCGCTCGTCGAGATAATGCTGAATATCGGCCTCGGTGAGCGCGATGCCGGGCGGGCATCCGTCAACGACGCAGCCGATCGCCGGCCCGTGGCTTTCGCCGAAGGTTGTCACCCGAAACAGATGGCCGAACGTATTATGCGACATGGCGGGAGAGCGGCGTTAATAACGCATGATCTTCTCCGAAAAGTCTGCAACTTTTCGGGACCATGCGCCTACTCCTTGATGAGGGCGGACATATCCGGCGCCGCCGGGTTTTTCATGCCGACGATATGATAGCCGGCATCGACATGCATGATCTCGCCGGTAATACCGCGCGACAAAGGCGAGAGCAGAAAGGCGGCGCTCTCGCCGACTTCGTCAATCGTCACCGAACGGCGCAGTGGCGCGTTATATTCGTTCCACTTGAGGATGTAGCGGAAGTCGCCGATGCCCGACGCGGCAAGCGTCTTGATCGGTCCAGCCGAAATCGCGTTGACGCGAATGTTCTTCTGACCAAGGTCGGCGGCGAGATAGCGCACGGAGGCTTCAAGTGCCGCCTTGGCAACGCCCATCACATTATAATGCGGCATCCATTTCTCGGCGCCGTAATAGGTGAGCGTCAGCAGCGAGCCGCCATTCGTCATCAGCTTTTCGGCGCGCTGTGCGATCGCGGTGAACGAATAGCAGGAGACAAGCAGCGTATTGGCAAAATTTTCCGCCGTCGTCTCGACATAGCGGCCCGTGAGCTGATCCTTGTCGGAAAACGCAATGCAATGGACGACGAAATCGAGACTACCCCAGAGCCGCTCGATCTCGCCGAAAACCGCGTCGATGGTCGCTTCGTCGGTCACATCGCAATGGCCGACGACGGCGGCCTGCAATTCCTCGGCAAGCGGACGCACGCGCTTTTCGAGCAACTCGCCTTGATAGGTGAAGGCCAATTCAGCGCCTGCCGCCCGCGCGGCCTTGGCAATGCCCCAGGCGATCGAGCGATTATTGGCGGCGCCCAGCACGAGGCCGCGTTTACCCGCCAAAATTCCGGGGGCGATCGTCTCTGCGGATAGGCGCTCCGGCTGCGTCATTCTGGGTCCTGGCAATAATTGAGAGGCCGCGCGCGGGCGACGCCGCCGGGCCAGAAGCCTTTAACCCGGTTTACGCTGATTGGCCAAGCCCATGTCGTCCCGCCTTTCCAGCAAACTCCCACCTTTCAGGGCTGAACTTGCTGCGATCGCAGGCGGTCCAGGGCGAATAAATCACGATGGCTTGCGATTATTACAGACAAGGCCCGCAATCGTGATCTCGGCCGGCTGGCCTCGCTCAGGTCAGATCCTGACGGGGATCGTACGGGTGCTGCTTCTGCCATTTCTCCGCCAGGGCGGTGAGGTCGGGATCGGACCCGTCCGGGAGGACAATCCGCAAGGTCACAAGCAGGTCGCCGGCCGTGCCGCCCGGATTGGGCAGCCCTTTGCCGCGGAGTCGCAGCGTACGGCCGCCGTTCGATCCGGCCGGAACTGTCAATTCCACTTTGCCGTCGAGCGTCGGCACGTTGACCTTCGCGCCAAGCACGGCTTCGTAGAGGGTCAGCGGCAGATCGAGCCGCAGGTCGCGATTGTCGACGCGGAAATAGGGATGCTTGGCGATGTGGACGGTCACCAGCGCATCGCCTGCCTCGCCGCCGTAAGCGCTTGCATGGCCTTGCCCTTTCAAGCGGATCGTCTTGCCGTCTTCAATACCGGCAGGGACCGTAATTTCAAGCGTCCGGCCAGTCGGCAGGCTGACGCGGCTTTTGCCGCCATGCACCGCCTCGCGCAGACTCACCGTGATGTCCGCCGTGACATCCTCGCCCCGCGGCAGGGGGCGGCTCTGCTGACCAGCACCGCTGCGGCGCCCCGCGCCGAACAATTCACTGAAAATGTCGCTCGCGTCGAACCCACCGGCGCCAGCCCCGCCGCCGCCCGGTGCGCTACGAAATTCGAAGTGCTCGAATCCGCCGCCCGGCGCACGGCGTGTGAATCCACCCGGCCCTGCTCCCGCGCCGAAGCCCTCGAATCCCTGGAATTTCGGCTTGCCCTCGGCGTCGATTTCGCCGCGGTCGAACTGGCCGCGTTTCGTCTCGTCACCGACAATTTCATAGGCAGAACTCACCTCGGCGAATTTATCCTTCGCCTTGGGGTCTTTGCTTTGATCGGGATGAAATTTCTTGGCGAGCTTTCGATAGGCCTTCTTGATCTCGTCGAGGCTGGCCGTCTTCGCTACGCCCAAAACAGTATAAGGATCACGCATCTTCGAGCCCGTTAGCGCGCCCGCCCGCTCTGATCGAAAAAGTCATGCAACTTTTTCGGAACATGCGCTATGGCACGGGCGCAAATGTCTCACGGCCAACTTGGGGGTTTCATGCGTTTGGCGCAAGCCTCACGCGAGCCTTCTGCAAAAATGCAGTGAGTTCAGCCCTTGCCGACCGCGTGGACGTCTGTGACCAGCCAATTGCCGTCCTTGCCCGTGCAGGCCGTGCCTTGCAGCGAGTCGTCGGCATCGTGACGATCGACTGCCGCGGCGAAGGCGCGGCAGGTGCCCGAAGCCGTCAGATAGGCCGAGCCGACAGGCGCGAACGAGCCTTTCGCACCAGAATCGGGATTTGCCCAGGCCACGGTATTTTTGGCTTGGGCGCCGCCAAGCGCCGCGGCGAGTGCCGCCTTGGCCCGACGCCAATCCTCGCCAACGAGACCGTCGAACTGATGATTTCTGGATCGAGCCGGTCGTGTCGTCATCGCCCAACAGCGAGCCCATCGGCATCGACACAGAGCAGCCGCCAAGTGCGGCAGTGGCAAACAGAACGGCAAGCAGGGACCACGCTGAAGTCCTCGTCAGACCGACTCTATTTCCCGTATAACGCATCCGACGCCCCCGTCTGACTGGCGAGCTTACCCCCTTAATCAAGGGCGCTGAAGCCTAGGCATGGATAAATTAACTGTGTGTGACTTTACTGAGACTGACGCGCCGTTCGCGCTCTTCGCGGATTGGATGGCGGCGGCGGAGAAGGCCGAACCAAATGATCCAAATGCGATGGCGCTGGCGACGACCGGCACTGATGGCCTGCCTGATGTCCGCATGGTTTTGCTGAAGTCATACAATTCCGGCGGCTTTGTTTTTTATAGCAATTCGGAAAGCGCCAAGGGACAGGAACTAGCGCAGAACATGAAAGCAGCGCTGCTGTTTCACTGGAAGTCGCTGCGCCGCCAGGTGCGTGTCCGGGGCCTCGTCGAAAGAGCGAGCGACGCCGAAGCTGACGCTTATTTTGCAAGCCGCGCCCTGCAAAGCCGCATCGGCGCATGGGCCAGCCAGCAGTCGCGCCCGCTCGAAAGCCGCTTCGCGCTGCAAAAGGCGGCAGCGCAATATGCCGCCAAATTCGCCCTCGGCGCGGTGTCGCGGCCGCCTTATTGGATCGGCTATCGCATCGTGCCCATCGCGATCGAATTCTGGTCGGACGGTGCGTTCCGGCTTCACGATCGAATCGTTTTCACCCGCGCGACACCCGAAGACAGTTGGCAGAAGCAGCGGCTTTATCCGTGAGCCAATTGCGATACGACGCCCCGCGTCCGCACGTCGGTGTGAGCATTTCCGTCTTCCGCGACGGCCGCGTTCTGCTCGCAACGCGCACCAAGCCACCGTATGTGGGGCTTTTCACTCTGCCGGGCGGCCATTTGGAGGCTGGCGAAAAGGTCGCCGATGCCGCCTTGCGCGAACTCGAAGAGGAAACCGGCGTCAAGGCCGAGCTTGTCGGCTTCAACCAATATGTCGAAATCATCGCCCCGCCGGATGCCGAAGGCCTGACCCGGCACTTTGTCATTCTGTCCTTCGTGGCGCGATGGATTTCCGGCGAAGGCACACCCGGCCCTGAAGCGGGCGAAATTCTGTGGACTTATCCCAACGAAATTGCGCAACTTGCGACATCGCCGCGGCTCATCGAGGTGGTGACCAATGCGCATAAGGTTTTGATGCAGAAACGTCCGGGCTGAACGCGTGGTCAAACGGTACGCGATTATCTTCCTCAGTGTGCTCTGCAGCGCCGCGCCGCTGGCCGCACAGGCGCAAGGCTGGTTTGGCGGCGGCGGCGGCGGTTTCAATCTTTTTGGGCCACCCCCGCAATACCGGCCGCAGGAGTTCGAGCGGCCGCGTGCGATCCCGCGCCGCCCGCGGCCGCATCCTCACCCGCACCCTTCGGCATCTTTGCCCAAGCCTGGCGTCGCCAACGCCAAGCCCGGCACGCCACCGCCGCCACCGCCCGATGAACCGCCGCCGCCTTATGAGCCGCAGCTTTTGCGTCTGTCGGAATTGCTCGGCGCCCTGACCTATCTTCAGCATCTGTGCGGCAGTCAGGATGCCCAGATCTGGCGCGACAAGATGAGTGCATTGATGGACGCAGAGACGCAAAACGCGTCGCGCCGCTCAAGACTGGCCGGCGCTTATAACCGCGGCTTCAACGGCTACGAATTGAGCTACCGAGAGTGTACGCCGAACGCGAAACTCGTGATCGGCCGCTTCCTCGTTGAAACGGGCAAGATCGCGCGCGATGTCACGCATCGTTACGGGACATCGTAGGTCAGGCGCAATTCCAGAATCGCACTGCTTCACCCTGCCCCGGATTTGTAAGCGCGCCGTCGCGCATCACCTGCTTGCCGCGCGCGATCGTGCCAACCGGCCAGCCCGTCACCGTCACGCCATCGTAAGGCGTCCAGCCGCTGCGTGAGGCGCTCCATGCATCGGTGATCGTTTCGCGACGTTTGAGATCGACAAGCGTGAAATCCGCGTCGTAACCGACGGCAACGCGCCCCTTGCCCGCGATGCCGAAGAGCCGTGCCGGCCCGGCGCTCGTCATATCGACAAAACGTTCGAGGCTGAGCCGCCCCGCATTTACATGATCGAGCATGATCGGCACGAGCGTCTGTACGCCGGTCATGCCCGAGGGGCTTTGAGGATAGGGCTTCGCCTTCTCTTCCAGCGTATGCGGTGCGTGATCGGAGCCAAGAATATCCGCGATGCCCTGATGCAAGCCGTACCAGATTCGATCGCGATGGCGTGGCGCACGGATCGGCGGATTCATCTGCAACCGCGTGCCGAGCCGCGCATAATCGTCGGCGCTGAGCGTCAGATGCTGCGGCGTGACTTCGACGCTGGCGACATCCTTGTGCTGCGCCAGAAAATCGATCTCTTCCGCGGTCGAGACATGCAGCACATGGATCGAGGCATGTTGTTCGCGTGCGATGCGGACAAGCCGTTGCGTGCTCTTGAGCGCCGCTTCTTCGTCCCGCCAGACAGGATGCGACGAGGGATCGCCCGGCACGCGTAAATCCTTGCGTTCTTCAAGCCGGTATTCGTCCTCGGAATGAAAGGCCGCGCGCCGCCGCGTCTGACCAAGAATCGCCGCGACGCCGGAATCGTCGGCAACAAGTAGCGCGCCGGTGGACGAGCCCATGAAGACCTTGATGCCCGCCGCGGCCGGCAGCCGCTCAAGCTCCGCAATGTCCTTGACGTTCTCGTGCGTACCGCCGACCCAGAAGGCGAAGTCGCAATGCATCCGGTGATGCGCGCGGCGCACCTTGTCTTCGAGTTCCGTCGCGCCGGTCGTCAGCGGATTGGTGTTCGGCATCTCAAAGACGGCGGTGACTCCGCCCATGACCGCCGCGCGGGAACCCGTCTCGAGATCTTCCTTATGCGTCGCGCCCGGCTCGCGGAAATGCACCTGCGTGTCGATCACGCCCGGCAGGATATGCAAACCCTTCGCGTCAATGATCTCGCCGGCCGAGGCCCGCGACAGGTCGCCGATCTCGGCGATTTTGCCGGCGCTGACGCCGATATCGCGCGCGCCGATTCCATCCTGATTGACCAGAATGCCGCCCTTGAGAATCAGATCGAAAGTCTGGGACATGGGTCTCGCTGCTTGAAGACGCGCCAAAACTTGCCTTGCGGCCCCGTTCGGGCCGATTAAATACGATTGGTGCGCAACGCAAGCCGGAATAGATCATGGACAAGGGCGCAAGCCTTCTCGCCGACCGCGGCATCGTCAGGATTTCAGGCGCCGAGGCGCTGAGCTTTCTGCATAAGCTGGTCACCAACAGTCTGCTCGACCTGAAACCCGGCGAGGCCCGCTATGCGGCGCTGCTCTCCGGCCAGGGCAAGCTTCTGTTCGATTTCTTCGTGGTTCCGGTGCCTGATAGCTGCCTGCTTGATTGCCCACGCGCGCAAATCCCCGATCTCATCCGCAAGCTTACGCTGCACAAGCTGCGCACCCCGGTGACGATCGAGGACGTGAGCGCGAGCCTTGCCGTCGCTGCCTTTTGGGGCGAGCCGGTTCCGGCAAATTTCTCCGGTCTCGCCTTTGCCGATCCGCGCACCGCGGACATGGGGCTTCGGCTCATAGCCCCACCTGAGGCGCTTGCCTTCACCACAACGCCTCAAGATGCCTATGAGGCGCATCGCACTGCGCTCGGCGTGCCCAAGGGCGGTGTCGATTTTCCGTATGGCGACGCTTTCGTGCATGATGCCGATCTCGATTGGCTGCATGGCGTCGATTTCAACAAGGGCTGCTACCCTGGTCAGGAGGTCGTGGCGCGTGTGCATTTCCGCAAATCGGCGCGCAAGCAAATCGTCAAAGTGCATTTCGATGGGCCGACGCCGGCTTCGGGCAGTGAGGTGATGATGGGCGACATCAATATTGGCCATATCGGCTCCGTCGCCGGAGCGCAGGGCCTTGCCATGCTGCGGCTCGATCGCGTCGAAGACGCGCGAGCAGCCGGCACCAGGCTCACCGCCGGTTCCACGGCACTCGATGTCGCACCGGCGCTCCCGCAATGACACACGAACATCAACATTCCGACGGCAAAACCCGCTGCCATTGGCCCGGCGTCGACGCAATCTATCTCGCCTATCACGATGATGAGTGGGGTGTGCCGGAGTTCGACGACCGCGCTTTGTTCGAGAAGTTCATTCTTGACGGCTTTCAGGCAGGTCTTTCGTGGATCACGATCCTGCGCCGCCGCGAGAGCTTTCGCAAAGCCTTCGACCATTTCGAGCCGACAAAGATCGCCCGCTACAAGCCGGCGAAACTTGCGGCGTTGATGCAGGACGAGGGCATCATCCGCAATCGCGCCAAGATCGAAGCTTCGGTCTCCTCTGCGCAGGCCTATCTCGCTTTGCAGGAGCAAGGCGGGTTCAGCAAATATCTTTGGGATTTCGTCGACGGCGCCCCGATCCAGAACAAGTTTGGCAGTCAGGCCAAGATTCCGCCCGAGACACCACTCTCGGCCAAAATCTCGAAAGATTTGAAACAGCGCGGGTTTAAATTTTGCGGCCCGACGATCGTCTATGCGTTCATGCAGGCGGTCGGCATGGTCAACGATCACATCGTGCCTTGCTGGCGGCATGATGCCGTCGCAGCGCTCGCCAAGCGCCACACCAAAGGCAGCTGACATGGCGGCACGCGCCTGGGTTCGGCTGCCTTCGGGCAAGCGGCTCGATCTTCTCAATCCGACGCCTTTCGATTGGGAAGACGAGGATCTGGCGCTGGGCCTTGCGCGTACCTATCGCTGGGGCGGACATTCGGCGTGGCCGCTGCCTCTCTCCGTCGCGCAACATTCGCTGTTCGTGCTGCAATTGCGGCGGCGGCGCTTCCCCGAAGCGAAGGATGCCCGCGCCGATCTACGCGAATTGCTGCACGATGCCGACGAGGGCCTGCTCGGGTTCGATTCTATTTCGCCGCTGAAGCCGTTCCTTGGCGAGGCCTATCATGATCTCGTCGTGCGTCTGCAGACGGCCATCGGCGTGCGCTATGGCTTGCCGGCCTGGCCGGCGAAGGAAAAGCGCCTCCACAAGGAAGACGACCGAACCGCCGCCGCAACCGAAGCGGTGCGCGTCGTCGGCTGGACCGAGGACGAAGTTCGCCGCGTCCTGCGCATCCCCTACGACCCGTTGGCGCTCGACCCTTTACAGCCCGTCTATGGCGACGCCGCCTTCGCGCCCTGGCCGCCGCAACTGGCGGCTGAGCGCTTTCTGGCTGAATTACGCACGCTGACCAAGGCTGCCGCGCGGCCGCGCGTGAAAAATAAGCTAGAAAAATCAGCCGTTTAAAAAAGTTATCGCATCGAACGACACGATGCCCCTCGCCCGGCTCCGACGAGACGATTAGAATGGCGCCGCGGCGACGACTCGGCCGCCGCCCAATTCGAGAGAGGAATCGCCCGGTGCCGCGTATTCACGTCTGCTCGCTGTCGCGGATTGCCGACGTCACCGAGGCGACCGGCGCCAGATCGCTCGTCACCCTCGTCAATCGCGACATTCGCGTGTCGCGGCCGTCGGCCATCCCGCCGGAGCGCCATCTCCATGTGGCGATCTCCGATATTTGCGAAGCCGTGGACGGCCATATCCTCGCCAACGACAATCATGTCCACAGTCTCATCCACTTCGTCCGCGCGTGGGACCAGAGCGAACCGATCGTGATCCATTGCTATGCCGGCGTCAGCCGTTCGACGGCGGCAGCCTACATCACCGCCTGCGCGCTCAATTCCGGCGCGGACGAGGCTTCTATCGCGCAGCAATTGCGGCGCGCGTCGCCCACCGCCACGCCGAATGCTCATCTTGTCGCTTTGGCGGACCGTATCCTGGCCCGCGATGGACGCATGAGCGCAGCCATCAAGCAGATCGGCCGCGGCGCGGACTGTTTCGAGGCCGAACCTTTCGTACTTGAACTCGACTGATCATCCTCTTTCCGAAGCGAGCCAAATGTGAGCACCGATCAAAACGACGACATCAGCACGCTGAGCTTCGAGACGGCGATGAAGGAACTCGAATCGATTGTCGAGCGGCTGGAAAAGGGCAATGTCGAGCTGGAGGAATCGATCGCGATCTACGCACGCGGCGAGGCCTTGAAGAAGCGCTGCGACGATCTTTTGAAAAACGCCGAGGAAAAAATTCAGAAGATCACCTTCGGCGCCGACGGCAAGCCGGCTGGCACCGCGCCACTCGACGCCGAATAGTCAATTCGACTCGGGTTCGTGGGCCGTATTCTCCGGCTCGGTCCAGCCGACACGGGACAGATCGGCGATCGTACGTCCCTGCTCGTCCACCGCGACGGCATCGGCATAGCGGCTGCCGAACAGGACTTCGCTCGGATCGTAATCCTTGCCATCGTAGACATACGCCGAAAGCATCGGATCGCGCGCCTCGATCGAGAGAAACAGCCGCATCACGAATTTCGGAAAACTTTCCGCATCATATTTGTAAAGCGGACTCGTCTCGTCGATCTTGTGCATCAGCGTCCATGTCAGGCCGAAGATCGGGATCTGCGACCGCAACAAATTGAGATCATAGACGCGACGAAAGAATTGGCCTTCGGACGTCCATTCGCTGATCAGCGCGGAAAGCTTCGCGTTGGCCTCCGCCATGGCGTGAGCACGTCCATTGCCGATCCGGATCATCAGCGTGCGTTCGCCGTTGAAATGCCCGACGACCGCGTGCTCCGCGTAGATCACCCGCGCGCGAGGCCGGGAGAAGCGCACGAACACAAGACCGGTCATGATCGTCATAAAGGTCATCCCGGCGAATATTTCGGTTGTCGCGACAAAATGGGCGTAAAGCGTCGCGGGCGACATCACGCCATAGCCGACTGTCGCCAGTGTCTCGACGCTGAAGAAGAACGCATCGATCAACGAGCCCGGCCGCGCATTAACAAGACTGCCCGGCTGCGCCAGATAAAGCAGCGCGAAGAGAAAGTTGAGCGAAAGATTGACGCCGAGAAACAAAGCCGCAAAACGCGGCCAGCTCATCGCCAGTGCGAAATGATAAGGATCGCGCCAATCGAGCCGGCGCGAATCGCGTCCGCGCAGCACGAAAGCGCCGCCCCGGACCGTCATGCCGGCCGACCTAAGCTTCCTCATCTTCTCGTTCGCCATAAGCGCGACCTCCGCCGATCCGGCTTTGGTAGCGAATCGGCGGAGAAAGTCGAGGGCGACGTTTTTATGGAAATTTCAGACTGACCGGCTCGCGGCTGATCTCGAAATCAGCTTGGTAGGCCTGGCATTCTTCCTCGGCGTAGCGGAGCGCTGCCGCCTGATCGCGGAAGACGCCGCCGCAGAGGCCATGCGTCTCGATGACAACCCAGCGCGCCAATTGATCGCGCCCAACAACAAAATGCGGCCAATCGGCAGCCGCCTCGCCTTGCTCTTCGATGTGCATCGGCCGTCTCTCAATGGCCGGACAGAAGATCGGCAGCACGCAAAAGCATGCAGAAAACGACGACGCAGGCGACGGCGCCTGCGAATAAAACTTCGGGTCTTATGATGATACTCGGTTCCGCATCCGCATTCCGAGCACGTGCTCTCGATCTCATCTTGGTCTCCAACGCCGAAACCTCGGCAGCGCCCGGAATCTGGCGAAGCGGCCATATAGATTCGAGAGGGATCGAAACGGCGCGGAATATAGGGAAAATGACTGCCAGGAAAATTCTTTACCCGGCGATCTCTTAACCCGCGATCTTGGAGAAGTCGGCGACGCGGTGAACCGCGTCACGCAAAGCGCTGAGCAGTCGCAGCCGGTTCAGTCGCAGCGCCGGATCATCGGCGTTGACGGTGACCTTGTCGAAAAACGCATCGACCGGGGCGCGCAAATACGACAGGTACTCCATCGCTGGTATAAAGGCTTCCTCTTGGATGGCCTTTGCGGTCAAAACTTTTGTCCGTTCCAAAGCGTGGCCCAAGTCGCGTTCTTCAGTTTGCTCAAAAAGCTCCGGATTATACGGTTCTTCATAGCGCGATTCTTCTGCGGGCTTCTTTTTCGCTTCGGCTCGCAAAATATTGGCTGCTCGCCGATAGCCAGTAAGTAGATTTGACCCGTCTTCGGTCTGGAGAAAGGCACCGAGGGCCTCGACGCGTTTGACAACGAGAAATAGATCATCCTGCTCCGGCAGGCTGAAGACGGCATCGATGAGATCATGCCGGGCGCCCTTGTCCCGCAGATAGACTTTCATGCCGATCGGCGAAAAAGCCAAGCACGCTCGATGCAAGATCATTCGGAACGCTTTCAAGATTTGAATAGCCTTCGCGCGCCGCGCCTATCGCTGCCGTAATACGCAGCCGCAGATTATTTTCGAGGATGACCCGGATGATGCCAAGCGCCGCGCGGCGCAACGCATAAGGGTCCTTACTGCCGGTTGGCTTCTCGTCGATAGCGAAGAAGCCGACGAGCGTGTCGAGCTTGTCAGCCAGCGCCACCGCGATCGAAACCGGCGCGGTCGGAATCGAATCCGACGGGCCTTGCGGGCGATAATGCTCGCCGATCCCCGCCGCGACATCCGCTGCCTCGCCGTGGGCGCGGGCGTAATATTGGCCCATCAGCCCCTGCAGCTCGGGGAATTCGCCGACCATTTCGGTGACGAGATCGGCATTTGGCGAGGCGCGCGGCATGCGCCGCCTTATCGGCAGTCGGCGCCGACATGCGGCGCCAGCTCAAACGGGCAAGTTCGTGCCAACCTTTTGACCCGCTCCCCCTGCGAGCCGAGCTTGGCATGAAAGACGATATTTTCTAGCTTTGGCAGACGATCTTCAAGTTTCACTTGAAGATCGGTGTCGTAGAAAAATTTTGCGTCCGAGAGCCGCGCCCGCACGACGCGGGCGTTGCCGGCCGCGATCTCGGCGCCACCATCCGGGGCCTCGATATTGGCGACGAGCACGAATTTATTGGCCAGCGCGCCGGTCGCGGCATCGCGCAGGACGAAACATTTCTGGTTGGCGCGGATCGTCGCGCGGATCACTTCCGGCGGCAGGGCGAGAAATTCGGCATCGAAAGCGCCGATCAGGACGACCGGCCATTCGACGAGGCCGGCCACTTCATCGAGAAGCCCTGCGTCCTCGACCAGTTCCAGGCCCTGCGCATGGGCGAGATTGCGCGCGTCGTAGAGGATGATGTCGCGCCGCCGCGCCGCATCGAGCACCACTTTGGCTTTTTCGAGCGACGCCACGTAATCGTCGAAGCGGCGCACGCGGATCGCACCGGGTGCCATGAAACGATGGCCGTGCGTGATGTTGCCAGCCGTGATGCCGGCGACGGAAAATGCGACGATCTCCGGCTCTTCGGTCTCCGGCCCAAACGTGGCGAGCATCGAATGGAGCGGCCGCACCCAGCGGAACGCCTCCGGCTGCGCCGACCGCGCGCCCCAGCGCATGGACTTCGGCCAAGGGAAATTGGTCAGGATCGGCGGCAGGATGTCCGCCAGAACCTCCTCAGTCGCCCGGCCCGGCCGTTCGATTGTCGCGACATAGAAATCGCCCTTTTTCGGATCGCTCTCGATCTGCGCCTCGGCGATATCAGTGAGACCCGCGCTCTTCAGAAAACCATTGATGGCCGCAGCCGGTGCGTCGGTGCGGGGGCCCTTGCGGACTTCTTTCGTGTCGCGCTGGCGCGGCGGCAGGCCCTCGATATGCAGCGCGAGACGCCGCGGCGTGACGAAACTGCCGGCGGATTCGCCAAAAATGTTCTGCGCGGCCAAAGCATCGGTGACGAGCTTTTTCAGATCCTCCGCCGCCTGCGCCTGCATGCGGGCCGGAATCTCCTCGGAAAAAAGCTCAAGCAAAAAATCGGGCATAAGGTCCACGCAAAGCCGCATTCGGGGCGCGAGGCGCTTCTATAGGCGGGCGGCTTGCATTTCAACGTATTGCGGGTGAGCGTGGGAGCGTTTAAGAGCGAAACGCATCCGCAGGGGGGCTGCCTATGCCCATTTTTGTCGAAATCGCCGCCGGCGAGTTGATCGACAAGATCACGATTCTTGAGATCAAGCTCGATCAGATCAACGAAACGGCCAAGCGCGTCAATGTTCGCCGCGAATATGAACTGCTGAGCGCTGTTCTCCAGGAGCAGATCACGCCCGGCGAACAGCTTTCCGAGCTTACCGCCGCACTCAAGGCCGCCAATGAGGAATTGTGGCACATCGAGGATGACATTCGCGAGCGTGAGCGCGCCAAAGACTTCGGCCCCGAATTCATCGCTCTCGCCCGTTCGGTCTATCAGACCAACGACCGGCGTGCGGCATTAAAGCGCGAAATCAACGCCTTGTTGCAAAGCGCGATTATCGAGGAAAAAAGCTACGCCGCCTATTGAGCCAGGCGAAGGCCGGCGGCAACCGGCTGCGGTGTTCAACATGCGGTGGATTACAACCCGATGATGACCGACACGAACGCCAACGCATCCGGGAGGCGCATCGCCTTTCTCAGCGCCGGCACGCCCGAGGCCGAGGCGGCGCGCTTACGCCTGATCGAACTTTACGGCGACAGCGACCCCGAGACGGCGGATGTCGTCGTCGCATTGGGCGGCGACGGGCTGATGCTGCAGACGCTGCATCGCTTCATGCATACCGGCAAGCCGATCTACGGCATGAACCGCGGCTCGGTCGGCTTTCTGATGAATGATTACCGCGAAGAAGATCTGATCCAGCGGATCGACGATGCGGAATCCTCTGTGATCCACCCATTGGCGATGATCGCGACCGACATTCACGGCAAGATCGCGACCGCGATGGCCATCAATGAAGTCTCGGTTCTCCGGCAATCCTATCAGGCATCGAAAATCCGCATCTCGGTCGATGGCAAGGAGCGCCTCATGGAGCTCATCGCCGATGGGGTGCTGCTTGCAACCCCCGCCGGCTCGTCGGCCTATAATCTTTCGGTCGATGGGCCGATCCTGCCGCTCAATTCGCCGCTGATGGCGCTGACGCCGATCTCAGCCTTCCGGCCGCGACGCTGGCGTGGTGCGCTGCTGCCCGATTCGGCGCATGTGACGCTCGACGTTCTTGAAGCCGTCAAACGGCCCGTCGCCGCCGTCGCCGACCATTTTGAATTCAAGGAAGTCATCAAGGTCGAAATCGCAATGGACCATGCGACGAACCTCGTCATTCTGCACGATCCCGGCCATTCGCTCGATGAGCGAATCCTGCGCGAACAATTCGGCTTTGAAGATGAACGACGCGGTTAAAATTCTTCGCCGCGACGTAATCTGGCGCGGCTATGGGCTGCTCGAACGTATTACCTTCTGGCGGCGCAAATTCGACAGCGTGCCGCAGGAAATTGAGCGCGAATTCTACGATACCGGGCCCGGCGCAACGATCCTGCTGTACGACCCTGAACGGCGCTGCATTCTGCTGGTGCGACAATTCCGACCCGCGGTCTATCTCGTCGAAAGACGCGACAGTCTGATTGAAACCTGCGCCGGCAAGCTTGAGGGTTTAGCGGCGCCGGAGCGGATCGTAATGGAAGTCCTGGAAGAAACCGGCGTCAGGATTGGTGCACCGACATATCTCTTCTCCGCCTATATGAGCCCCGGCGTCTATGCCGAGAAAATCAGCTTTTTCACCGTGCGCTATTCGGCCGGGGACAGGATCGCAGCCGGCGGCGGATTGGCGGACGAAGGCGAGGACATCGAAATCCTCGAACCGAGTCTCGAGGAAGCCCTGGCCATGATCGCCCGCGGCGAGATTGAGGATGCCAAGACGATCCTCCTCATCCATTACGCCGTGATGCATAAATTGATGGACGTTTGAGGCCGCGGGGGGGAAAGATTGACGTCCTCACCCTTCGAGACGCAAGCTTCGCTTGCTCCTCAGGATGAGGGATGCGCTGACTAGCCCCAACGCCCTCATCCTGAGGAGCGCCGAAGGCGCGTCTCGAAGGAAAGAAGTAACGAGACGCGCCGTTAAGCCGCTGCGAGTTCGGCCTCGATAGCGGCGAGATCGATGGCGATGCCGACTTGGATCGTCTCAACTGCATCCTGATCGACAAGCAGAAGCGGCGGTTCATCCTCACCGGACAAGGCCGGGACGTCAGGAATCGCGATACGCTCGACACCCGCCGTCGTGGCGGGCAGAGCTGCGGAGAATTGTCTGGCTTCGTCCCGCGCGGCTTCAGCCGCGAAGCGGCGGAGAACTGCAAGCAGCGAATCAAGTTCGCCAGAATTCTCGGCCTTGCAGGCCGTCAGCACGCGCTCAACCCTCTGGCGTGACAGGCTCGCACCCGTCGCGTCGCCTATGTCGCCGTTGCCCAGCGCTTCGATCGCCGCGCGGAAGGCGGGCAGCAAGGCATCCGGCATTCCCGCCTTGCGGTAAAGCGCGGAGAAGCCTGCGCCGCGCCAGTCGCGCGTCAGGCCCTTCACCCGCATGATCGGCAGGCCGGACAATTCGGCAAGTGCCGCTTCAAGCAGGCTGACATTGCCGGATAGCAGTGCGCGCAGAAGCAGGCTCGCGGTTAGCTGGCCGCAGGCGCGCAAATGCGCAATGAGCGCGATTGCGCCGTCGCCTTCTTCGCTCGTCGCGGCAATGATAACTCGCGCCTGCTCGCAAGCATCGCGCATGACACGCTGCGCCCGCTCGCCGGACATCCATTCGCGCTCGGTCACAAAAGTCCGTAGAGCATCCGCCATGGCGGAGACGAGGTCGGCCCGCAAGGCGGTCGGCAGGCCGGGCCGCATCAGGAGGGCTTCACGCATTTCGGCGTCCAAACCGAAGCGCTCGACCATGCGGCGCAACGAAAATGCCGGCAGATCGGCGCCGGGATTGATGGCGAGCGAGATCAGCGCCTCGCGGGCGCCGACTTCGGCAATCGCCGCCGCAACGGCCGGCGAAACGACGGGGCGCAGCGCAATCGCGGATTGGGCAATCGCATCGCCGATCGCTGCGCAATCGATGAGATCGGAATCGGAGAGAACCGGCGAACGGCCGAGAACGATGGAGGAAATATCGGATTGGTCATCGGCAAGGCCGAGAACGATATGATGCGGGGCATCCGTCGCACTGGCAAAGGCCTCGGCGAGCGCACGGCGCACAAGTGGCGAAGGATCGTCAAGCAGACCGGTCAGGGCCAGATCCGCCTCTTCCCGTTCGGCAGGCTCCAGATCGGTGATGAGATAGACACGGGCCAGGGCCGCCGCTGCCTCCGCCCGCTGTGCTGCGCTGGCGGTTCGCGCCCAATTCATAAATCGACGCACAATCATCGGAATGTCCTGAACGCGGCGGCAACCCGCGGCGTCTTAAGTTCTCATTCACCATCCCCGATCATGGTAAACGTACTGTTAAGGCAGAGACATGCGCGTTCATCTTTTCGTCCGGTCCGGTCCGGTAGCGCTCCATAACGCGGCGGCGAGCGGTGCCGACGTCCTGTGGCTGGAAGGCCCGGTTGAAGCGAGCGCCCTGCGCGCCGCACGGCAGCAGGCGGCGAACTTGAAGCTTTACGTCTGCTTGGGCGGCCTCGACGACGATCTCGATGTGGCAACGGCCGCGGCGCCAGACGGAATCGTTTTGCCTGCTAGCGCTGGCGCGGATGTGCAGCATCTCGGCGTGAAACTGGCCGTCCGCGAAGCCGAATTGGGACTTGCCGACGGCGCAACCCAGATCATTGCGCTCATTGCCGCGCCCGGCGCTATTTTTCAGTTGGGCAGTTTCGTGGGCGCAAGCCCACGGCTCGCGGCGCTTGCCTTCGACGCGCAGGCATTCGCAGCATCGCTGGGAATCGCCGATTTCAGCGCACCGCCGCTCGAC
Organism: uncultured Pseudomonadota bacterium; assembly: GCA_963782195.1. GTDB lineage: Bacteria > Pseudomonadota > Alphaproteobacteria > Rhizobiales > Beijerinckiaceae > Methylovirgula. The sequence continues at coordinate 743,777 of CAWAIN010000002.1, forward strand.
CTTGCGCGCGATCTCACGCTCCTTGCGGCCAAAGCCGCTGGCGTCGCGGCTATTTTCGTTGATGCGACGGCAAATTCAGCCGTGACCTACAAAGCGGCGAAGCACGATGGCTTCGACGCCATTGCCGTGCGCGATCCTGCCGACATTGCGACCGTGCGCGCCACCCTCAAATAGAGTCGTCAGACGCCCCGCGGCCGCGGCATTTCGAACAGTTTATCGGTAACGGAATAGTCCATATAGCCACAGCGCGCGATCGGCCGCATGGCCGATGTATCGACCCGCCCGTCTTTGATGAAAGAATCGTCGACATAGACACCGACGACCTGACCGAAAATCAGAACGTTGCCTGTCAGAGCGCCATCCAAATCCTTTAAGAGCAGAATATCAGTGACCTTACATTCGAGTGCAGCCGGGCTTTGCGCAACACGCGGCGGTGCGACGAAACGCGACGGCGCGGTTTCCAGCCCCGCATAGGCGAATTCGCTCTCGCCACGCGGCAGATTTGCCGATGAGAGATTCATAGGATTGCGCAGATCGTAAGTCGCCATGTTCCAGACGAATTCCCGCGTCTCGCTGGCAAAGGTCGCAGAATCCTTCCAGCCCTGGGACGACAGCATCACGATCGGCGGATGGTCCGCAACCGCATTGAAGAAAGAGTAAGGCGCGAGATTGAGCGCGCCGCTTTTGCCTTTCGTCGAGACCCAGCCGATTGGCCGCGGTGCGATCAGCGCCTTGAAGGGGTCGTGGGGCAGCAGATGTCTGTCGCGGTGCTCCGGCGCATAGAACACGATCGGACCCTTATCCCTCGAACTTGGTGACGATATCCGCAAGTCGAGGCCGCAGGCGGTCTTCGCGCGGTCCCGAATCGTGGCCGATGTGAATGTAACCGGCGATTTTCTCGTCCTTGCCGACGCCAAAGCGTTTCAGTACAGCGCGGTCGTAGCTGTGCCATTCCGTCAGCCAGATGCTGGCGAAGCCGAGCGCATTGGCGGCGACTTCGAGATTAAAGCAGACCGCACCCGCGCAGAGCACTTGTTCCCATTCAGGAACTTTGTGCTCTGGTTCTGTACGCGAAACCACCGCGATCACCAGTGGTGCCATCGTCAGACGGCGGCGTTCCTTCTCGAGTTCGGATGCGCTCGCGTCCGGATGCGCTTTTGCATAAACTTTGGCAATGATATCGCCGGCCTTCTGCTGCGCTTCGCCTTCGAACAGGATGAAGCGAAACGGCACGAGTTTGCCGTGGTCCGGAACGCGGGACGCGAGCTTCAGCAGCAGATCACGTTCTTCGGCGCTCGGCGCACGTCCCGCCATCGTGGCAGGAGGCGCCGAGCGGCGGTGCTGTAAAAGTTCGATCATGGAATTGTTCAAATCTACAGCCTTCCTTCGCTAATTCGCGCCGCTCATGGCACGGAACGCCGAGCCGCGCACGTCATTTTCGCGCAATGCTGCTCTTTGCGGCGGCCATGACAAAGCCGGATTTCCTGTTAGATTCTCCCGATGATCCGGTTCGCCCGCCGCCGCATGTCCGCTCTCGCGGCATTGGCCCTTGTTTTCGCGCTAAGCGCTTCATTACGCGCCGTTGCGCAGGACAGTGATTCCGACGCCATCGCGCCGCTCATTCCACGCGGCGGCCTTATGGGCCCGCGCCACGATAACGAAGCACAGACGCCGCATAATACCTTGCTGCTTTCGGCCTTGCTCAGCGCGACGGACCTGCACCCGGTCACATCGGGTCTCAAATGGCGCGTCTTCGATGAAGCGACAGAGGCCGATGGGTCGCACCGGCTTGTCGCGGAATCGAACGAGGCGTCTCCGTCATTCTCGCTGCCGGACGGAAATTACATCGTCCATTGTGCGATGGGCCTCGCAGGCATGACGCAACGTGTCATGATGGCTGGCGCGCCGACGAGTGAACGCCTGCTGCTCAATGCTGGCGGCCTGCGGATCGTGCCGGTGCTCGGCGACCAGCCGATCAATCCCGCAAAATTGACGATTTCGATCTATGTGCCCGAGCACAATAACGCGGAAGCCAAACTCATTCTTTCCAAGGCCCGCGCTGGCGATGTCATCGGCCTGCCCGAAGGCAATTATCACATTGTCTCGACGCTACTCGACACGACTGGCTTTGGCTCGATGGCGCAGAACGGCATCGCCAATGCGACGAACTCCGTCGTCAACGCGGACTTACGTGTTCAGCCCGGCAAGCTGACCGATGCGACGCTGCGCCACCGCGCCGCCGTGATGACATTGAAGCTCGTCAATGCGCCCGGCGGCGAAGCCCTGGCCAATTCGGCCTTCACCATTCTCACGCCCGGCGGCGACGTGATCCGCGAACTGATCGGCGCCTTTCCCTCCCTCGTTCTGGCGGAAGGCGAATACGTCGCCATCGCCCGGCACGGCGACAAGACCTATCAGGCGACCTTCAAGGTCGAATCGACGCATGATCGCGACGTCGAGGTCGTCGCGCGCTAAGCATCGGACCGAAAAGTGCGAAGCGGTTTTCGGAGATATCCGATGCGGCCGAAATTCAAGATGACCTTCCCCTGCTTGATCGCGGTTCCACCCTTCTGTAAGTCTTGCCGTCCAGCGAGAGAACGCACTGTTACGCGTACCGCCGCACCGGGAGGGGAAATGAAATATCTACTTTTGAGTCTGCCCTCTTTAGCAACCCTGCTGGTGCCGTTTTATAATTCCGCCATGCCGCGTCTGTTCGGATTTCCATTCTTCTACTGGTTTCTGATCGTGTTGATTCCAGCCTCCAGCCTTGTGACGTATCTCGTCTATAAGGGGGAGAAGCGGTGATCGATCATTTGAATTGGATAGCCGCCGGCGTCTTCATCTGTTTTTTCCTCCTCGTCACGGTTCTGGGTTTCGTTGCTGCACACTGGAAACGTGGCGACCTCAACGATCTCAATGAATGGGGCCTCGGGGGACGCCGGTTCGGCGCCTGGATCTCCTGGTTTCTGATCGGCGGCGATATCTACACCGCTTATACCGTGATCGCGGTGCCTTCGGTGGTTTATGCCGTCGGCGCCTACGGCTTCTTCGCCGTGCCCTATACGATCATCATCTATCCCTTACTCTACGCGACGTTCCCGCGACTTTGGGCCGTGGCGCATCGCAAGAATTATATGACCGCCGCCGATTATGTGCTGGGCCGCTACGGCAATAATTGGCTCGAACTTGCGGTCGCCTTCACCGGCATATTCGCGACCATGCCCTATATCGCGTTGCAGCTCGTCGGCATGGAACGCGTAATCGCCGCTCTCGGCTTCCATGGCGAGGGCATCATGGCTCACATGCCGCTCACCATCGCCTTCGTCATCCTGGCGCTTTACACCTATCGCAGCGGATTGCGCGCGCCGGCCATGATCGCGTTCGTCAAAGACATCATGATCTACGTCTTTGTACTCGCCGCGATTGTCATCGTACCCATGAAGCTCGGCGGCTATGGCGCGATCTTCGATGCCGCGGGTGCGGCGCTTGCCAAGAAAGCTGCGGCGAGCGGTGGCAAGATCGCTGCGGGCCTGTTGCTTTCGCCCAAGCAAATGTTGCCCTTCATCACGCTCGCCATTGGCTCAGGTCTCGCACTGCTGATGTATCCGCATTCGATGACCGGGATGCTCTCAGCACGAAGCGGCAATACGATCCGCATCAATGCCGTCGCGCTTCCCGCCTATTCCGTGATGCTCGCGCTCATCGCTCTGATGGGCTATATGGCGCTGGCAGCGGGCGTTCACGTCACCAATCCGCAAGACGCCGTGCCGCATCTGATCCTCGCCGTCTTTCCCGATTGGTTCGTCGGCTTTTGCTTCGCCGCAATTGCCATCGGCGCGCTCGTTCCCGCCGCGATCATGTCGATCGGCGCGGCCAATACGTTCACGCGCAATATCTGGAAGCCGTTCATTCATCCGGCGATGAATTCGCAGGAAGAGGCCGTGCTCGCCAAGCTGATGTCGTTGATCGTCAAGGTCGGCGCGCTTGCCTTCATCCTTTTCGTGCCGACAAAATTCGCGCTCGACCTTCAATTGCTCGGCGGCATGTGGATGGCGCAGGTCTTCCCGACGGTCATTTTCGGGCTTTATACGCGCTGGTTCAACGGCTGGGCGCTTCTCGCCGGCTGGGTGACCGGCATGGTACTTGGCACTTGGCTCGCATGGACCCCGGCAGCCTGGGTGCCGGTGCATAGCATCTTCGGGTCAAACACTGCCGTCTATAACGGCATCACGGCCTTCATTGCGAACGTGTTGGTTGCCTCGGCGCTCTCGGCCTTGTTGCCCAACACGGCCCGGGACGAGACACGCGCCGAAGATTATTCCGACCTACCCGAAACGGCGGTCGCCGAATAGTAATGTCAGCATCCTGTCGTCGGCCCCGACGCATCGCCACAGCGCATAGCCGAGAAATCGTTTGAGTAATGCGGCTGGGTGTTGGACGCAGAGGTCGATGCCGACGGAAACGCAAGCGGGCCGCATCCGGCAAGCCCAAGCGCGAGAAGTGCAAGCGCGATTTTTTTGAGCATTCCGCACCCCGGTTTAAACTTATTGTGATTGCGGAGTATGGCCCCCCGCTGCCGCCGTCGCTAGGGCTTTAAAGCCACACCGCGGGCCGGCGGATATGGCGAAAAAAGGGCGCGGACATGGTCGCCGTGCCCCTTTTATCTCACGATCTAGTGCCCTGACGAGCCGCTTGCGCCAATGCCTGTCTGCGCTCGAACGAACTCCGCATCGAAGCCGGCCTTATCTTTGGCGGCTCTGGCGCTGTTGTCGAGCTTCGAAAAGACATAGATGCCAATAAAGGCAATCGTCATCGAGAACAACGCCGGATTGGTATAGGGGAACGGCGCCGTGCCCTTCGGATGTCCAAGTACCTCCACCCAGACGCTTGGCGACAGGATGACGCCGACGAGCCCGGTGAGGAGTCCTAGGAAGCCGCCGATGACCGCGCCGCGCGTCGTCATATCGCGCCACACCAGGGACATGAGCAAGACCGGGAAGTTGCATGAGGCGGCGATCGCGAATGCGAGGCCAACCATGAAGGCTACGTTCTGTTTCTCGAAAACGATGCCGAGCAGGATCGCGACGATGCCAAGGACGATTGTCGCGACCTTGGAGACCCAGACTTCATCTTTCTCATTCGCCTGCCCGCCCTTGATCACCGTCGCGTAAAGATCGTGACTGATCGCGGATGCGCCCGACAACGTCAGCCCCGACACAACCGCGAGGATCGTGGCGAAAGCGACCGCCGAGATGAAGCCGAGGAAAATATTTCCACCGACCGCAGCTGCGAGGTGGACCGCCGCCATGTTCGCGCCGCCCCTGATAGCCAGAATGCCCTTGGCCGGATCGGTCAGATAGGCGGGATCGGTTGAAACAAGCGCAATCGCGCCAAAGCCGATGATGAAGGTCAGAATGTAGAAGTAGCCGATGAAGCCGGTGGCGTAGAACACCGACTTGCGCGCTTCCTTGGCGTCAGGGACCGTGAAGAACCGCATGAGGATATGCGGCAGGCCGGCGGTCCCGAACATCAGCGCGATGCCAAGCGACACGGCGGAGATCGGATTGGTCACGAAAGACCCCGGTGCCATGATCGCCTGTTTCTTCGGATGCACCGCGACAGCCTTGGCGAAGAGCGCCTCGGGGCTGAAGCCGAAATGCGCCAGCACCATGAAAGCCATGAACGTCGCCCCGGCAAGCAACAGGCAGGCCTTGATGATCTGCACCCAGGTCGTCGCGACCATCCCGCCGAAGGTCACATAGATGATCATCAGCACGCCGACGATCACTACTGCGACCCAATAATCAAGGCCAAAGAGTAATTTGATAAGCGAGCCAGCACCGACCATTTGAGCAATCAGGTAGAACGCGACGGTGACAAGCGTACCGCAGGCCGCGAGAACGCGGATCGGAGTTTGCTCAAAACGGAACGATGTGACGTCGCCGAACGTATAGCGGCCGAGATTGCGGAGCGGCTCGGCAATGAGAAAGGTCACGATTGGCCAGCCAACGAGAAAGCCGACCGAATAAATGAGCCCGTCATACCCGGAAAGATAGACAAGACCGGATATGCCGAGAAACGATGCCGCCGACATGAAATCCCCGGCAATGGCAAGACCGTTCTGCAGGCCGGTGATGTCGCCGCCCGCCGAATAAAATTGCGACCGCGAGCGCGCCCTGCTGGCCGCCCATTTCGTAATCGCAAGCGTCAGGATGACAAAAACGACGAACATGCCGATTGCCGTCCAATTGGTCGGCTGTTTGACCGTATGCCCGGCCAGGGCATCGGCAAAGGCGAGCGAAGGCACGATACAGGCAAGCAGGGTCGCCGCCGTGCAGAGCTTTAAGCGCGACATCACTTGCTCTCCTCGACAATCTGTTGGGTCAAGGCGTCGTAAGTCGCATTGGCACGCGCGACATAAATGCCGGTGAGGACAAACGCGGCAACGATGACGAAGAGACCAACTGGAATACCGATTGTCATGACGCCGCTGCCGATCGGCGTACCGAGAAATTTAGGATCGAACGCGATCAGCAGGATAAACCCGAAATAGATCACGATTATCAGCGCGGTCAGTGACCAGCTGAGCGATTTGCGCGCGGCAACAAGCTCCTGAAATTTTGGATTATTCTCGATGGATCTGACATCCCCAGCCATGACGTTCTCCCTGGATACTCTCGAGCGTCGTTTTCATTTTGACGCTTCTGGCGCGGCGTTCCCGTCTGCTGCGAGACTGCTTTGCGCCTCGACCATACACGCCCGTCAGATACAGCGTGAGATGGTATTTTTTGGAATCGTCAGAAACGCGGTGGATTCAGCGAAAACGGACGCTCGACAAAACAAGCACGCCGCCCGAAACTGCTCGCATGAATTTTCCTGACGTACGTGAAGTCCTAACCGAACTCGCCTCCGATCTCGTGGCCTGCCTGCGCTTTTATTCGCGGCTGCCGATCCCGCCGTTCGGCTTCGAGTCGAATCCACATGGCGCGGAAATATCCGCGCGCGTGAAAATGTTGCCGCTTGCGGGTGCGCTGATCGGCAGCCTTGCAGCGCTCGTTCTGCTGCTCGTCGCGGAACTGGGGTTGACGCCGCAGATCGCCGCGATTTTCGCGATCTTCACGCTCATCGTCGTCACCGGCGCCTTTCATGAAGACGGCCTTGCAGATTTCGCCGACGCGACGGGCGGCGCTACGCCCGAGCAGCGTCTGACGATTATGAAAGACAGCCGGATCGGCACTTTTGGTGCTCTCGCGTTGCTCGCCAGCGTCTTGCTGCGGATTTTCAGCGTTTCGATTCTAGCGCGCCACAATATCGCTTTGGCCGGTCTCATTCTGATTGCGACCGGTGCCGTTTCCCGCACGCTGGGGCTTCTGCCGCTTGCTCTGTTGCCGCCTGCCCGCGCGGAAGGCGCAGGATTTTCGGCGCAGAGCGATCAGCCGCCGTTACGGACAGCGGCCGTCCTCGCCTTCGTCGTCAGTCTTTTGCCGCTGCTGGCGGGCGTCAGCCTTTGGCGCGTTCTCGGTAGCCTGCTGATTAGCGCCGCCGCGGCCTATGGCGTCACGGCACTGGCACGGCGCCAGCTCGGCGGCCAGACCGGCGATGTCGCCGGCGCTGCCCAGCAGGCAGCCGAGATCGCGGCCTATCTCGTGTTCGCTGCGCGGATATAATTGGCCCTTCGTTGACGCGGCGGAGCAAAACCTGTAAAGCCTGAATCGCTGCATCGCAGCATGATGTGCTCCAGTCGCGTAGGCTGATCAAAAGATCGGCGATCTGTTGAGCGCCTCCCCACATCCAGCCGGCAGCCCGATACGCGGGGCGGTCTCAACCCTCGTATGAGTTCGCGTGCGCCCTTTTGGTCGCGGCGCGGGGTCTGCCTTGAAGAAAGACATTCAGTGACACAATTTTCCGACCTCGGCCTTTCCGAGGTGCTGCTTCGCGCCCTCCAGCAGGAGGGCTATGTACATCCAACGCCGATCCAGGCGCAGGCTATTCCGTCCCTGCTCCAAGGCCGCGATCTGCTGGGCATTGCCCAGACGGGCACCGGCAAAACCGCCGCGTTTGCCCTGCCGATCCTCAATCGTCTCCTCCACGACAAACAGCGGCCCGCGCCGCGTAGCGTCCGTGCGCTCGTGCTGGCACCGACGCGCGAGTTGGCGGTGCAAATCACCGAGAGTTTCCGCACCTACGGCCGGTTTGGCCATTTGAGCGTCGCGACAGTCGTCGGCGGCGTAAGCAGCGTCGGCCAGATCAAGGCGCTCGCCCGTGGCGTCGACATCTTGGTGGCGACTCCTGGACGGCTTCTCGATCATCTCTCCACCGGCAACGTCCGGCTCGATATGACCCAGGTGGTTGTGCTTGATGAGGCCGACCACATGCTCGATCTCGGTTTCATTATTCCGATCCGCCAGATTATCTCGCGGATGCCGAAGGAGCGTCAGAGCCTGTTCTTCTCGGCCACGATGCCGAAGGAAATCGCTGGCCTTGCCGCCGACTTTTTGCGCGATCCCGTCGAGGTCAAAGTTACGCCGGTGGCGGCGACCGCCGAGCGCGTTGCGCAGGAGGTTTATCTCGTCGACGCGTCCGCAAAACGCAGCCTGCTTGTCGAATTGCTGGCACAGCCGGCATTTCAACGCACCATCGTCTTCGCCCGCACCAAGCACGGCGCCGATAAGGTCACGCAACATCTGGAAGCCGCTGGCATTCCGTCCGCGGCGATCCACGGCAACAAAAGCCAGGGGCAACGCCAGCGCGCGCTCGACGCCTTTAAGGCCGGACGCACAAAGGTTCTGGTCGCGACCGACATCGCTGCGCGCGGCATTGATGTCGACAGCGTCAGCCATGTCGTGAATTTCGAGCTGCCCGACGTTCCGGAAACCTATGTGCACCGGATTGGCCGGACCGCACGTGCCGGCGCGGAGGGGATCGCCGTCTCGCTATGCGACGATAGCGAAAAGCACCTTTTGCGGGCGATCGAAAAGCTGACCCGGCAGACTTTGTCAGTCACGGATCGGCGCACGCCAGGCGCCCATCGTGCCGAGCCGGCCGATCGCCAGAGACAACGGCCGAATTCGCACGAGCAGAAACGTCATCCGCAACGCGCAAACCATCGTGGCGCGCCGCAGGCAAAGCCCGGACAACCCGGCCGGCCGACGAAACGGCCCGCGTTCCGCGGCCGCCCACGCCGCAACGCCGACGCCGGCCAGCCGGCGAACTAAACACAGCGAACGCCATCGCAAGACGCGAAATAAAAAGCAGTCCAGAAACTCTGGACTGCTTTTTTTCGATCATGAGGCCGCGGCTTAAAGCCCGGCGAGATATTGCGTGGGATCGACCGGCGTCGCGCCCTTGCGAACTTCAAAATGAAGCTGCGGCGACGTGGCGTTGCCGGTCTCGCCCGACTTGGCGATGATCTGCCCGCGCCGGACGGCCTCGCCGCGTTTGACATCGAGCTCGCCATTGTCGGCATAGGCTGTCACGAAGCCGTTGGGATGGCGGATCAGAACAAGGTTGCCATAGCCGCGCACTTCGTTGCCGGCATAGACGACAACACCCGCCTCGGCCGCTTTGACGGCGGTGCCTTCCGGCAGCGCAATATTGATGCCGTCATTGGAGCCGCGGCGATAACCTTCGGTGATACGGCCGCGCGCGGGCCAGCGGAACTCCGGCGCTGCACTGGCGAGCGCGGCCTGCTGGTCATGCTCGGTTTCCAGGCTCGCGGTCGGCATGCGATCGACCGAATGCGTCGGCGGCGGGAGCTTGGCCATCCTTGTATGGACCGGCATGATCGGATCGGCCTCGGCGTCATGGCGCGCGTGCGACTTCGCGATATGCGCCAGCTTTTCCTGCTTTTCGCGGAGCGCCTGCTTTTCGTGCGCGCGTTCTTTGGCTTCCGCGATGCGGCTGCGGCGCGTATCCGCTGGATCCGGCCCGCGGACGAAGTGCAGATGCTCGGCATGCAGGCGCGCTTCTGCGCGGCGCTGTTCTTCATGCGCCGCGGAAAAGCCTACGCCGCTCGATGCCGCGAGTCCGGCGTTATAGGTCGGGATGACGATATGCGCGCCGGGACGAATTTGCCCCGCCGAAGCATAACCGTTGGTGCGAACCAAAGCTTCGGTCGGAATCCCGTAGCGGCGCGCGATGATCTCCGCGCTTTCGCCATAGGCAACGACGACCGGCATGCCGCCTTCAGCCGTCCAGCCTGCGATATTCTGGTGAACGGGCTTCATCTGGGTGTCGCTGCCGGTCCAGCCACGCGAGGCGACATGCTGGCTCTGGTAAGCCGGCGCGGAATAGGCCGCACTTGAGTTGGAGTAATAATTGTTGCTCGGGGGCGTCAGGGGACGCGACTCGACCGGATGCGTCGGTGCGTAGGATTGGGTCGGCTCGGATATGCTCGCCGTTGGCGTGCGATCAACATCGCCGCGGAAAGGGTCCGAGAACGGGTTGGAGAGGCGATCTGAATCGGCGCAACCGGCAAGCAGACCGGCGCAGGCGCCGATCATGAAAAGGCGTATCGTAAAACCCGAGCTTAAAGCCGACGCAAAACTGGCCATGACGCAACCCACAGACGAAAATCGTGGATCGCATTAAGGAAGCAAGCGAGTTAAGGGAGCGTTTAAGATGAACGCCGCTTCACCTAATTCAGTCGCATTTTAGCTTAACGCGAGCTTAATTTGCGTGGCCTTAGAGAACCTCGGCCACACCCGGCAACAACGCCTGCAAGCGGCATGCGCCGAGTTCCGTTTCGTGCATTTCCCCGCCCTCGCCGTGGCGCAGCTCAATCAACATCTGCCGCGACGGAATGCGCGCGGGACGCGCCATGACAATTCGCCCTTTCGCCGACAAAAGCGCGGCGAGCGACGACGGTAAACTTTCAAGGCGTGCATGAATCAAAATGCGATCGAACAGCCCGGCAGAGGCGGGCAGCGCGAGCCCATCGGCGAAAACGATTTCGGCATTCTGCTTACCCAGGCGTTCGAGCCGCAGCCGGGCCGCCAAAGCCAATGTTTGAAATCGCTCAATCGAAACGACCTGCGCGGCCAATTCAGCGAGGATCGCCGTCGCATAGCCGGAGCCCGTGCCAATTTCGAGCACGCGATGATCGGGCTCGATAGCAAGCGCCGCGATCATCCGCGCCACCAGGGAAGGCTCGGACAGGGTTTGACCGCAACCAATCGGTAAAACGAGATCGCGCCGCGCAAGATCGACAAACCGATGCGGCACGAACATTTCGCGCGGCACTTTCTCAAGCGCCCGCAAGAGGTCGAGATCGCGGATTCCGCCGGAGCGCAAACGCAGCAGAAAGGCTGCTTTCTCTTCAGCACGCGCGGCGGCAGCATTTTCCTCCGCGACAGCCAGCGATCTGCTTTTCCTCACGTTCTGCGTTCCCCACGCGACGCAGCGACGGTCGCCGCGCTGGCGCCGCAGCCGAATCAGACGGAGGGCAATGGTTTCATGATTTAGACCAAGCTTAAAGCGTGCCGCCGAAGAGCCAACAGCTATTCGGCGCGTTCCTTGGAGCGGGGAAGAAATTCGGGCTTGTCGAAGATGCGCGTGTAGCGCGTGACCGACACTTCGTCCGTCATATCGAGCTTAAGCGGCGTCACGGAAATGCGGTTGTTCCAAAGCGCATCGAGATCGGTGCCGGGCCGGCGTGCGCTGACATCCCGGTCGAAGGCAATCCAATAATAAGGGTTGCCGCGTCCGTCATGGCGACGCTCAAGCCGAGCAAGCTGCATGTCGCGGCGTCCCTGCAGGGTGACGGAGATGCCCTCGACATCTTCGGCTGGACAGCCAGGAAAATTCAGATTGATCAGAACGTCGCGGTCGATACCCTCAGCGAGCAAGGATTCAATGATCCGCGGCGCATGAACTTCAGCGCAATCCCAATCCAGTTCATCGTGGTCAGCCGGATGGTAGGTCTGCGACAGCGCGATAGACGGAACGCCGAGAATCGTACCCTCGATCGCCGCCGCAATCGTGCCGGAATATGTAACGTCGTCGGCGACATTTGAACCGCGATTGACGCCCGAAAGAACGAGGTCCGGCGCCCGTGTCCGCAAAATTTCGCGCACGCCCATGATGACACAGTCCGTCGGCGTGCCTTTGACCGCGAAACGCCGCTCGGAAATCTTGCGCAAGCGCAGCGGATCGTTGAGCGAGAGAGAATGTGAGACGCCGCTTTGGTCATGCTCCGGCGCGACGACGATGACATCGTCGGAGAGTTGCGCGGCAATTCGCTCAAGGACCTGAAGCCCCGGCGCGTGAATGCCATCATCATTGGTGACCAAAATGCGCATCTTAATCGCGATTCGCCTAGGCTGACTTCGAGATCCGCTTGATACCGCCCATATATGGCAGCAAAACATCAGGCACGTTCACGGAACCGTCTTCGTTCTGATAATTTTCCAGAACTGCGACCAGCGCGCGGCCAACTGCGACGCCGGAGCCGTTCAAAGTATGCACAAAACGCGTTGCTTTATCGTCCTGCGGCCGGAAACGGGCGTTCATGCGCCGCGCCTGAAAGTCGCCGCAAAGCGAGCAGGACGAAATTTCGCGATAACGCCCCTGCCCCGGTAACCAGACTTCAATATCGTAGGTCTTCTGCGCGGCAAAACCCATGTCGCCGGTGCAAAGGGTAACGATGCGATAAGCCAGGCCAAGCCGCTTCAGCACTTCCTCGGCAGAGGCCAACATGCGCTCGTGCTCGGCGGGTGCTTCTTCCGGTGTCGTGACCGAGACCAGTTCGACCTTGGTGAATTGGTGCTGACGGATCATGCCGCGCGTATCGCGCCCCGCGGCGCCCGCCTCGGCGCGGAACGACGGCGTGCAGGCGGTGACGCGCAGCGGCAATTCTTTCTCGTCGAGGATCAACTCGCGGACGAGATTGGTCAGCGGCACTTCGGCCGTCGGGATGAGCCAGAGCGCCCGTTTCGCGAGCTGATGATTCCAATATTTGAGATCAAATTCGGCGTAGAGATCGTAGCGCGCGTCGCGCATCGCGAGATTTCTGGCATAGCGCTCGTCAAGCCCGCGGCCCTTGGCGCCACGGATGAAATCTTCGACGAACTGCTCGCCCCGCACTTCCGCCTCGGCCTCGATCGCTTCTCTCTCTTCGCCGCGGCGGCGCTCGTATTCCAGCATTCCGTCAAGCCGGGCAATCGGCTCCAGGAATGTCGGAAACTGATCGTCGCGAAACTTTGGCAATTGCGCCGTGCCGAACATTGCTTCGTCGCGGACGAGAAGCGGCGGATTGACCTCGGTATAGCCGTGCTCGCTGGTGTGCAGATCGAGCATGAACGCACCGAGCGCCCGCTCGAGCCGCGCAAGCGCGCCTTTCAGCACGACGAAACGTGCGCCGGATAATTTCGCCGCCGTGTCGAAATCCATCAGGCCGAGGTTTTCGCCAATCTCGAAATGCTCTTTGGGCGCGAAGGAAAATTGGGGCTTGCTGCCAACGGCGCGAAGCTCCGGATTGTCGTTCTCGTCCTTGCCATCGGGAACGTCGGGCAGCGGGATGTTTGGAATTTGTGCGAGCACGGCGTCGAGCGTCGCAATGGCGTTGCGCTCCTCGTCCTCATAGGTGGTGAGCGCCGTTTTAAGCTCGGCCACTTCCTGCTTCAGGACGGCCGCCTTGGCGCCATCGCCTATCTTCATCGCAGCGCCAACGTCTTTGGAGGCGGCGTTGCGGCGCTCCTGCGCGGTCTGAGCCTTGGCGATCGCGGCGCGACGCTTGTCATCGAGCGCAAGCAAGGCCGCCGATTGTGGCTCTAATCCGCGCCGCTTCAATCCGGCATCGAAAGCCTCGGGATTCTCGCGAATCCATTTGATGTCATGCATGGGGCGTACTCTGGATCAGGTGCCGGTCGCAGCCTTGGCCGCCTCTTCCGCGCGCTGCTTCTCGATGAACGCGACGGCGATAATCGAAAGCTCGTAAAGGAGCAGGCCGGGGACGGCAAGGGCCATCATGGAAAAGACATCTGGCGGCGTGAGGATCGCCGCGGCGACGAAAACCAGCACCGCGGCATAGCGGCGCTGGCGGCGCAGGAAGGGCGCATCGACGAGGCCGACGCGGCCGAGGAGCGTGAGCACGACGGGCAGTTGGAAGACAATGCCAAAGGCAAAAACGAGCGTCATGATCAGCGCCAGATATTCGCTGACACGCGGCAAAAGCTCGATTTGCGCTCGGCCCGGCTGAGCTGCCTGCTGCATTCCGAGGAAGAAGCTCAGCAAGTTGGGCATGACCACGAAATAAACCATCAAGGCGCCGAGCAGGAAAAAGATCGGAGTCGCGAAAAGATAAGGCACAAAGGCGCGCCGCTCCTGCCGGTAAAGCCCCGGCGCGACGAAGGCGTAAATCTGCGCGAAGATCACCGGGCATGCCAGAAACGCGGCAGCAAACAAGGCGACCTGAATCTGCGTGAAGAAATATTCCTGCGGCGCGGTGAAGATCAGCTTCGCGCCGGGTCCGGCAGCATGCTCGTAGGGAACGAGCAGGATATTGTAGATGTTTTTGGCGAAGAAGAAGCAGACCACGAACATGACGATGAAGGCGAGCAGTGCCTTGATGAGACGCGCTCGCAATTCGATCAGATGTTCGATCAGCGGCGCGCGTGTCGAACTCGATGTCAGCGTCGGTCATAGGGATGGTATCAATCGCTGACAGCGCGCCCGGCTGCGGATTCGGTTTCGGCGGCTGTCTCCGGCACCATCACAGGGCCCCTTGAGGCCGGCGCGCCAACGGGCGCCTCGATCTGGCGAACCATCTGCGCGGCTTCGCCTTTCGCCACATTCAGGGGGTCGAAGTCGAGATTGATCTTGGCGCTGTCGCTCAACGTACTGACGCCCGCTTTCACGTCCTCCACGCCGGCTTCGTTCATCGCCTCCATGAACTGGGCCTGGAAGTCCGCACCCATGCGGCGCAGTTTGCCAACAGCCTGGCCGACCTGCCGCATCACGCGCGGCAAATCCTTGGGGCCAATGAAGATCAGCGCCGCGACAGCGATGATGAGCAGCTTACCGGCATCGAATTCGAACATCGGGACATGAACGCCATTGGCGCCGAAGGATCAGTTGATCTTCTGCGACTGGGAAACCGGATTAGCTTCAACGGCCTGGCGGTGATCGAGCGACGCGGTCGTGGCAGCCGGCGTGTCCTCGTCAGCAAGGCCCTTCTTGAAGGACTTAATGCCCTTGGCGAAATCACCCATGATGTCTGAAATCTTGCCCTTGCCGCCAAACAGCAGAAGCACGACAGCACCGAGGATCAACAAATGCCAGATCGACAACGATCCCATTTCGGACTCCTTTTCAGTCTGCCCGGAACCTATGCTTCCGGCCGGAGGAACTCAAGGATTGTGCTGGTCTTCCGGGCGTTTTTCCGGCTTTTGGAGCAGCCGCCAGAATTTTTCCGCAGCGGCCATGTCGGCAAAACGCAGGTTGCGCCGCGCCCTCGCCTCCCCGTCTTCGCCCCATTGCCGGGCTTGAAAATCCTCATCGACATGCGCGGCGGCCCAAGCCGCGTCGAGGCTCAGTTCGCCGCCGGTTAGCGCCAACGCAATGAGGATGGAGCCAGTCAGCACCGTGATCGTCGAAAGGCTCGCGAGCGCGAAGGGCGCATCGATGCGCCCCCCGACCTCCGCCACCCGGGCCGCGATCGCAACGCGCGCGGCCTCCGGCTGGGCGATGAACATGACGCCCTCGGCACACAGAAACCGCGCCCCAAGTTGCGTTGCAGCAAAGTCCAGGACCGGGTCCCACGCCGCGCTCTGAGCGGCAACCAAACTGGCGGGCTCAGCCGCGCGATAACAGACGAGATCGGTTTCCGAATATTTGACGATGTCGTCGATTACGGCCTGGACCTTGCCCGCGATGCCGTCGATGGCGGTTAAGGCGAGGCGCGTCAGCGGCATCGCGGTAAAATCGATCTTCTCGCTCTGCGCCTGCCATTCGTCCGCGATGGCTTCGGCCAATGCCAATGTCGGCACGACGAAGTCGTGCTTGGCCGGCGTCTTGGCAATACGGCCGTCGAGAGCGATGGCGAAGCCTTGGCCGAGAGTTTCGGCACGCACGTCCTTGTAGAAACGGCTGGGCAGCGGTTTTTGCAGTTCGCGCCGCGCCAGAGCCACGGGATCGGCCGGCTGAGGCTGCGGTATCGTGAGATCGTCGCGCATCAGTTCCCTTTAGCGCAGAACCCTTTAGGGGTGAAATGTCGCGCGCGGCAGACCGAAAAATACGCAGCACGACCGTCCGCCAGCGGCTATAGAAGGGGCGGGAATAAAGGAAGCGCCGGAGCAAAAGATGAACAAAGAGACCGACAGAACCGACTTTACCGCCGATCGTGAGCCCGATCGTGCGCTGAAGGACGACATTCGGCTTCTGGGACGCATTCTCGGCGATACGGTGCGCGATCAGCAGGGCCAGGAGATATTCGACCTGGTCGAGCTCATTCGTCAGACCTCTGTGCGCTTCCATCGCGACGGCGACCAGGAAGCGCGCGCTAAGCTCGAAACCATCCTGCGCTCGCTGACACCGACGCAATCCGTACAGATCGTTCGTGCCTACAGCTATTTCTCGCATCTCTCCAATCTCGCGGAAGATCAGAACCAGATCCGCAAGATGCGGCGCGATGCCATCGCCAACGTCCCCGCCCAGCCGGGCACGCTGGCGCGCGCCCTCTCCAGCGCCCGCGAGGCCGGGATCACCGCGACCCAATTACAGGATTTCTTCGATCACGCTTTCATGGTTCCGGTTCTGACCGCACATCCGACCGAGGTGCGGCGCAAGAGCACGATGATGCGCGAGATGGCGATCGCGCATCTGCTCGAACGGCGCGACCGGCAGAAATGGACCCCCGACGAGGAACAGGAGATCGAGGACAAAATCCGCCGCGCTGTCCTGCTGTTGTGGCAGACAAGCCTCCTGCGCCGGACGAAGCTCAACGTACGCGACGAAGTCACCAACGGCCTCGCCTACTACGATTACACATTCCTCGACGAAGTGCCGCGACTGTATCAGCAAGTCGAGCGGCAGGTGCGCGCCTACGATCCGTCTCTCGATGATGTGCCGATCGCCTCGTTCCTGCGGCTCGGAAGCTGGATCGGCGGCGACCGCGACGGCAATCCCTTTGTCGATGCCGAGGTCCTGCGGTCCACGACGCAGATGCATGGCGCACGCATTCTGACGCATTATCTCGACGAATTGAGCAAGCTCGGTATGGAGCTTTCGATTACCGGCGAACTCGTCGAAATCACCGACGAGTTGCGTGAGCTCGCTTCGAGTTCCCCGGATTCCTCGCCGCACCGCATGGCGGAGCCCTACCGCCGCGCCGTCGCGGCCATCCGCGGCCGTATCGCGGCAAATCTGCGTGCGATCGACGATCAATATCCGATCCGTTCGCGCGACGACTTCATGCCGCCCTATCGGAATGCGGATGAGTTTCGCCGCGATCTGCATATTATCGATCAATCGCTGAAATTGCATGGGGCGCGGCTTGTGACACGCGGGCGGCTGCGAGCGCTTCGGCGCGCGGCAAGCTGTTTCGGCTTCCATCTGGCGACAGTCGATCTGCGGCAGAATTCCGATGTGCACGAACGCACGATCGCGGAATTGTTCGAAGCTGTCGCGCCGGGCACCAATTATGCCTCGCGCAACGAGGATGAGCGGGTCGCGATTCTCGCCAAGGAACTGAGCGAAGTCCGCCCGCTGATCTCGCCCTTCTTCGCCTATTCGGACGAGACGCGAAAAGAACTCGCGATCTTCCATGCCGCCGTCGAAGCCCGCGCGACTTATGGCGCGGAAGCGATCCGCACGAGCATCATCTCGAAGGCAGAATCCGTTTCCGACATGCTCGAGCTGGCGATCCTTCTCAAGGAAGTCGGCCTGATAGCGCCGGACGGCAAAAGCAAAATCGACATCGTGCCGCTGTTCGAGACCATCGAAGATTTGCGCAATTGCGCGGGCGTGATGGAGAAAGCGTTCGCCCTGCCCGCCTATCGCCGCCTCGTCGAAAGCCGTGGCGACACGCAGGAAATCATGCTGGGCTATTCCGACAGCAACAAGGACGGCGGCTTCATCACCTCGGGCTGGGAATTGTACAAGGCCGAAATTGGCCTCGTCGAAACGTTCAAACAGCACAAGGTCAAGATGCGTCTCTTCCACGGTCGCGGCGGCTCGGTCGGCCGCGGCGGCGGCCCGGCTTACGAGGCAATTCTGGCGCAGCCGAGCGGCGCCGTCGGCGGCCAGATCCGCGTCACCGAACAGGGCGAAATCATCTCGTCCAAATATTCCAATCCGGATGTCGGCCGGCGCAATCTCGAAACCTTCGTCGCCGCGACGTTCGAGGCCTCGCTGCTGATGCCAGAGAAACATGCGCCGCGCGAGGAATATCTCTCGGCGATGGAAGAGCTTTCGGGCTACGCCTTCAAGGCCTACCGCGCGCTCGTCTACGATACGCCTGAATTCGAATCCTATTTCTGGGGTTCGACGGTCATCACCGAAATCGCGACGCTGAACATCGGCAGCCGCCCCGCATCGCGGACGAAGACGCGCAAGATCGAACATCTGCGCGCCATCCCTTGGGTTTTCTCCTGGGCGCAATGCCGGCTCATGCTGCCGGGATGGTTCGGCTTCGGCTCGGCCTTCAAGGCGTGGACCGAAAAGCATCCCGACACCGGCCTGAAGTTCCTTCAGGACATGTATCGCGAATGGGGCTTCTTCCGCACCATGCTGTCGAACATGGAAATGGTGCTGGCCAAGAGCAATATCGGCATCGCTTCGCGCTATGCCGAACTCGTCCCCGACCGCAACGTGCGCGACAAAATCTTCCAGGCTATCCGCACGGAATGGCTGGCCTCAGTTGACGGGCTGCTGCAGATCACCAATCAGAAGGAATTGCTGCAAGATAATCCGATGCTCGATGCGTCACTGCGCATGCGCATTCCTTATCTCGATCCACTGAACCACGTGCAGGTCGAACTGCTGAAATTACATCGCGCCGCGGACAATGAGGATGAATCGATCCTGCGCGGCGTGCAGATCACGATCAACGGGATTTCAGCCGGGTTGCGCAACAGCGGTTGATCCCGCGGACAAGAAAATATGGCCGCGCTGCGCTCCCGAAAATTCTCTCGGCGCGGCGCGGTTTTGCGTGTTTTATGGTAGCTCTCACGCAATCCGTTAAACCCGGACCTGAAAATGTCCTCTGAAATCACGACCGCCGGCTACGAACTCCTCCGCACGGCCAGGCTCAACAAGGGCACCGCCTTTACCGAGGCCGAGCGCCACGCGCTGGGGCTCGAGGGATTGCTGCCGCCACGCCCTCTCGCGATCGAGCTGCAGATGGCGCGCATCCACTCGGAGCTCGCCAATCTCGATAACGACCTGCAGAAATATATGTTTTTGTCGGATCTTCAGGCGCGCAACGAGACCTTGTTCTACGCCATCCTGATGTCGGATCCGGCGACCTTCATGCCGATCGTCTATACCCCGACTGTCGGCGAGGCCTGCCAGAAGTTCGATCAGATATTCCGCGTTCCGCGCGGCCTCTACCTGCCAATCTCCGCGCGCGGCCGGATCAAGCAATTACTCAGCAACTGGCCGCAAAAAGATGTCCGGTTCATCGTTGTCACCGACGGCGAGCGGATTTTGGGTCTGGGCGACCTAGGCGTCGGCGGTATGGGCATCCCGATCGGCAAGCTCGCGCTCTACACCGCCTGCGCCGGCACGCCACCGCAATATTGTCTGCCGATCACCCTCGATGTCGGCACCAACAATCCGGAATTGCTCGAAGACCCGCTCTATCTCGGCCTCAACCAGAAGCGCGTGCGCGGCGCCGAATATGCCGCCTTCATCGATGAGTTTGTCGAAGCCGTGCAGTCGCTTTATCCCAAATGCTGCATTCAGTGGGAAGACTTCGCTAACTTCAACGCCGTGCCGATCCTCGAACTCTATCGCGACAAGATCTGCACCTATAACGATGACATCCAAGGCACGGCGGCGATCGCGCTCGCCGGCATTTTCGCCGCTTTGCGGATTACGAAACAGAAGCTTACCGACCAGAGATTTCTTTTCCTTGGCGGCGGCTCTGCGGCGACCGGCATTGCCGAACTCATCAGCGAGGCGATGACGCTCGAAGGACTGGACTTCAAAGCGGCGCGCGCACGCAACGCCCTCTTCGATATCAACGGCCTTGTGGTGCGCACGCGCAATGACCTCGCCGATTTCCAACGGCCATTCGCACTCGATCATGCGCCGATTTCCAAATTCGTCGATGCGGTCAAGGAATTGCGCCCGACAGGTATCATCGGCGTCAGCACGGTGCCGAAACTGTTCAATCAAGCCGTCATCGAAACCATGGCGGATATCAATAAACGACCGATCATCTTTCCTTATTCCAACCCGACCTCGCGCTCGGAATGTACAGCGGAGGAAGCCTATCGCTGGTCCCAGGGCCGCGCGATTTTTGCGAGCGGAAGTCCCTTCCCGCCCGTCGAAATCGAAGGCCAGAGCTTTACACCTGGTCAGGGCAACAATGTCTATATCTTCCCGGCGATGGGCATGGCGATCTTCGCCACCGAAGCCAAGCGCGTGACCGAGGAAATGTTCATCGTTGCGGCGAAAGCGGTTGCCGAACAGGTGACCGAGAAAAACCTCGCCGACGGGCTGATTTATCCGCCGCAGAGCAAGATTCTCGAAGCCTCGCTGCATGTCGCGGCGCGTATCGCGGAATATATCTTCGATCACGACCTTGCCGGCGTCCCACGCCCGACCGACATTTCCGCTCACATTCGCAGCCGCGCCTACCGGCCGGTCTACGGCACCTACGCGGAATAATTATTCCGGCGCGTCTTCGATCGGGTCCCGGCCTTTCACGTCGAAGCCGAACATATCGAAGCTCTTTTGCATATGCGGCGGCAGCGGCGCTGTCACATCAAGCGTACCGCCACGCGGGTGCGGCAGCACGAGCCGGCGCGCGAGCAGGTGCAGTTTATGTTCAACGCCGTCCGGAATTTGCCGTATCGGGTCGAGACGTCGCGGCGTATTGGCATCTCCCGAATATTTCGGGTCACCGACGATCGGATGGCCGATGGCTTCGGCGTGAGCGCGCAATTGATGCGTGCGGCCGGTGATCGGCTTCATCGAGAGCCACGCAAGCCGCGGCGCGGCCTTGTCGACGACCGCGTAATACGTCACTGAATGTTGCGCTTCAGCGTCGCCGTGCTTGGCGATCTGCATCTTCTCGCGATCGGCGTTTTACGCCGGGTGCTTTCTTGCCCCGCGCGTCGCCCATTCCGTCGCCCTTGGCGAGAAACAGCGAAATGCGCCCCTGCGTCGGCTTCGGCACGCCTTCGACGAGCGCCCAGTAAATTTTCTTTGCCTGACGTGAGCGAAAAACCTCGCCGAGCTTGGCCGCGACACGGCGCGACTTGGCGATGAGCAACACGCCCGCCGTGTCGCGGTCGAGCCGATGCACGAGCACCGGGCGCTCGCCCTTTTCGTCTGCGAGCGAGGCCAGCATGCCATCGACATGATGCTTGGTGCCAGAGCCGCCCTGCACCGCAAGGCCATGTGGTTTATTGAGCACCATCAGGTCCTGATCCTCGTAGAGGATCATGTCGCGGATCGCGTTGCGGTCGGCCTCGTTGATCGCCGGCTTTGCCGCGGGCGGCGCGACATTGACGGGAGGAACGCGAATTTTCTGGCCGGTGGCCAGCCGCGTCGATACCGTCGCGCGGGCGCCATCGACACGTACCTGGCCGGTGCGGACGATCTTGTTCAGATGCGAAAGCGAGAGCGTCGGCAGCCGCCGCTTGAACCAGCGGTCGAGGCGCAGGCCGTCCTCGTCTTCACTGACTAAGAGAGTTTGGACGGAGCTGTGAATTACCTCTTCCTCGGCGTGAGGTTGAGTGACAGGGGCAGCCGGGCGAGAGGGTTCGCTCTTTTGCGTTTGCGGCGCGCGATGCGGCTTACTCCGCAAGCCGCCTTTTTCGGACGGACGACTCTTCGCGCCAACTTTTGCAGGTGCTTTTTTCACCCTCGTCCCCGTTCCTTCCTGAGCTTTTCCCAATATTCGAGCCGCTTCTTGATCTCGCGTTCGAAGCCGCGTTCGACAGGACGATAGATGTCCTGCCGCCCAAGCTTCTCCGGCCAATAATCCTGACCCGAGAACGCTTCCGGCGCGTCGTGATCGTACTCGTAGCCCGAGCCATAGCCTTCGGTCTTCATCAATTTCGTCGGCGCGTTGAGAATGACCTTCGGCGGCATCAGCGAGCCATGTTCCTTGGCGAGGCGCTGCGCGGCACCATAGGCGCGATAGGCGGCGTTCGACTTCGGCGCGGTGGCGACATAGATCAGCGCATTGGCCAACGCCAGTTCGCCCTCGGGCGAGCCGAGAAAGTCGTAAGCGTCTTTCGCGGCATTGGCGACGACAAGCGCTTGCGGATCGGCGAGGCCAATATCCTCGACCGCCATGCGCACGATGCGCCGTGCAATGAAGAGCGGCGCCTCGCCCGCATCAAGCATCCGCGCGAGATAATACAGCGCCGCATCGGGGTCCGAGCCACGCACGCATTTATGCAGCGCGCTGATGAGATTGTAATGGCCTTCCTGCGCCTTGTCGTAGATTGGTGCGCGGCGCTGAACGATCTCGGTCAGGGATTCTACATCAAGCGGCGCAGGGGGCGCGGCGCGCCAGACTTCCTCGGCAAGCGTCAGGATGGCGCGGCCGTCGCCATCTGCCATGCGCAGCAGCGCTTCGCGGGCGTCCGGCGTCAGCGGCAGCTCTTTGCCTTCGACTTTTTCGGCCCGCACCAAAAGCTTGTCGAGCGCCAGCTCGTCGAGGGCGCGAAACGTCAGCACCCGCGCCCGCGACAGAAGCGCCGCATTCAGCTCGAAGCTCGGGTTCTCGGTGGTCGCGCCGATCAACGTGATCGTGCCGTCTTCCATCACCGGCAGGAAGCTGTCCTGCTGCGTGCGGTTGAAGCGATGGATTTCATCGACGAAGAGCAGCGTGCCCTGCCCGATTGCGCGGCGCTTGCGGGCTTCCTCGAAGACTTTCTTGAGTTCGGCAACGCCTGTGAAAATCGCCGAGATCTGCACGAAAGCGAGCTTCGTTTCCGCCGCCAGAAGCCGCGCGACGGTCGTCTTGCCCGTGCCGGGTGGGCCCCAAAAGATCAGGCTGCCGAGCGAACCGGCGCGGATCAGACGGCCCAACGCCCCTTCAGGCCCAAGCAAATGATCTTGCCCAGCCACCTCATCGAGGTGCTGCGGGCGCAGTCGATCGGCCAGCGGATGCGGGGCTTGATCAGACAAATGAGCGGCGGCGAAAAGATCGGACATATTGCTTCAATTTGGGCGTGAAAGCCTCGGAAATGAAGGGCAAAAACGCATCCGCGCGGATCATCGCACGCCCCGACTCTGATACGAAATCCAAATCTTTATCAGTCAGTTAACGTTTCGATGAGAATTGATAGGAAGTATATTCCGAGTCGAAATCGCGGGAGCTTCCACATGCGTGTTGTCGCAATGGTCAATCAAAAGGGTGGATCGGGCAAGAGCACGCTGGCGGCCTGCCTCGCCGTCGCGGCGCAGGAAAGCGGCGAGCGCGTTTTCCTCCTCGATATGGACCCCCAGAAATCATTGCTGAAATGGAGCCATCGCCGGCAGGACGAAAACATGCCGTGCGAAGCCGTGACGCCGGCGAAGCTTGAGGCGGCGGTTGCGGCTCTGGCCCGCGGTCGCGTCACGCTCGTGATCATCGACACTCCAGCGACAGACTCGCCTGCAGCCGATGCCGCTATGCGCGTCGCTGATCTTTGCCTGATCCCCGCCCGCCCGACGATCTTCGATATCTGGGCGAGCGAAGCGACCCGCGGCAAGCTCAAGACGCTCGCCAAGGATTACGCTTTCATCCTCAACCAATGCCCGCCGATGCAGGAAAGCCAGCGCGTCAACGACGGCGCGGCGGCTGTCGAGGCAATGGGCGGCTTGCTACGCCCATTCATCGTCGCGCGCGTCGATTATCAGGAAGCGGCTCGTGAAGGCATGGGCGCGACGGAAATCGACGCCGAGGGCAAGGCCGCCGAAGAAATCTCCCATCTCTGGTCGTCGTTGAAGCGCCGCCTCAGCCGCCTGAAGCCGGCTGAAAAGGGCGGACGCCGCGCAGCCTGAGTATTCAAAGCGAACGAAGCAACTCTACTGGCTGCTTCGTCCGTGTCATCGTTAGTTGCCGCCGACAACCGTGGTGATGATCTGGTTGCCGCGGCCGATGCTGACCTTCCAGAAATAATGCTCGCCCGCCGTCGCCGCCTCCAGGTCGTGCGTCGTATTGATCTTCGTATTGTTGACCGCGATCACGATGTCGCCCTTCTGCAGGTTCACCGCCGCCGCGCGCGAGTCATTGTCGATATCGCTGATGACGACGCCGCGCTGCGCTGATTCCAGCGAAAACTCTTCCGCTACCGCGGGCGAAATATTGATAACCGTCGCCCCGGCGAAGGGTGACGATCCAGAAATTTTTATCGGATCACGCGGCAGGTCTGGCGCGGGCTCCGCCTTGATCGTGAGCTTGAGCGGCTTGCCGTCACGGATCACCGAGAAGACGGCATTGCTGCCGAGCGGTACGGTCGCGAAACGATAACTGAAAGCTTCCAGATCATCCGTGGACTGGCCGTCGACGGCGACGATCAGATCACCATGCTGAAGTCCTGCTCTTTCGGCGGGGCCCTTCGCTGTCACGTCGGTCACAAGCGTGCCGACCGGGCGATCGAGATTGAGGGAATTGGCGATGTCCTTGGTGATGTTTTGCAGGCCCGCCCCGAGCCACGGCCGCCGCACTTCCTTGCTGCCGCTCTTTGCCGTCGCGACAATGACCTTCACCATGTCGGACGGAATAGCGAAGCCGATACCGACCGAACTGCCGGTCTGCGAGACGATCGCCGAATTGATGCCGATGAGGCGGCCGCGCATATCGACCAGCGCGCCGCCGGAATTGCCGGGATTGATCGCCGCATCCGTCTGGATGAAGAAGCCATAGTGCGAAATGCCCTCTTCCGTCCGCGCCAGCGCTGAGATGATGCCTTGCGTCACGGTCTGACCGACGCCGAAGGGGTCGCCGATGGCGAGCACGAGATCGCCGACCTCGAGCTTGTCAGAATCGTCGAATTCCATGAACGGGAACGGGCCCTTGCCGTCGAGGCGCAAGACGGCCAGATCGGTGCGCTGATCGCGCAGCACAATCTTCGCCGGCATTTCGCGCCGGTCGGAGAGCGCGACTTTCACGTCGGTCATCCCCGCGATCACATGATAATTGGTGACGACGAGGCCGCTCGGATCGATCAGCACGCCGGAGCCGAGCGATTGCGCGGTCGGGCCTCCGGGTCTTTGCTCCTGCGAATCTCCAAAGAAATGGCGGAAGACCGGATCGTCGAAAAGGGGATTGCGCGGCTGAACGTCGGTGCGCGACGCGTAGACGTTGACGACGGCGGGCGCGACCTTCTTGACGATGGGCGCGAAAGATAAAGTGATCTCGCCGGCCGAGGACGGCACGGCAGGATCGGCTGCCAGAGGTGCTGCGGTGAGCGCCGTGCCAAGAGCCAGAGCCAGGACAATACCGAAGCGTGACATCTCTTTCATACGGTCCTCGTGAGTTCCACCAATCGGATTTAGCGGCCGATATATCCCAAATGTGTGTCACCGAAGGCCGTGGCATATTTAAGCCCTTGGCCCAACGCCCGGTCGGCCCCGATGTGGGCGAGCCAGATAAAGCCATCGTCGCGCCAAAAGAAAAAGGCGGCGCCGAGTGCCAGCGCCGCCCTTTCCAAACGTAAAATCAACTTCGGCGCGCCGACGACAGCACCCGATGCCAAGGGCATGGCGCTTACGCCTCCGCAGCCGCTTCCTGCACGGGGCCGGAATCCTTGCCCTTCGCATCCTCGTCGCGATCCACGAATTCGATGACCGCGAGCGCCGCGTTGTCGCCCTGGCGGAAGCCGGCTTTCAGCACGCGTGTATAGCCGCCATGACGGGTCTTGTAGCGTGGGCCAAGAACATCGAAGAGCTTGCGGACGAGATCGACATCCTTGATCTGCGCAATCGCCTGACGGCGCGCATGCAGGTCGCCACGTTTGCCGAGCGTCACCAGCTTTTCGACGACCGGACGAAGGTCTTTTGCCTTCGGCAGCGTCGTGACGATCTGCTCATGCTTGATAAGCGCTTGCGAAAGATTGGCGAACATCGCCTTGCGATGCTCGGCTGTACGATTGAAGCGGCGCTTCGCGCGACCGTGATACATGGCCAGTCTCCTTATGCGGCCGCCGTGCCAAGGTACGGCCGGGTGTTATGATCGACCCTCTCCCTTTGGGAGAGGGTGGTCGGCGTAGCCGACCGGGTGAGGGGTTACCCCCTCAATTTGCAGTCTGTAACCCCTCATCCGCCCTGCTCCGCAGGGCACCTTCTCCCAATGGGAGAAGGTAAAGGCGTCACTCAATAGTGCTCTTCGAACCGCTTGGCGAGTTCGTCGATGTTCTCCGGCGGCCAGCCGGTGACTTCCATGCCGAGGTGCAGGCCCATCTGCGCCAGGACTTCCTTGATCTCGTTCAAGGACTTCCGGCCGAAGTTCGGCGTACGCAACATCTCGGCTTCCGTCTTCTGGATCAGATCGCCGATGTAGATGATGTTGTCGTTCTTCAGGCAGTTCGCCGAACGCACCGACAGTTCGAGCTCGTCGACCTTCTTCAGCAAAGCCGGATTGAAGGCGAGCTCTGGGATCGACGGCGCGACTTCCTCGCGGCGCGGCTCTTCGAAATTGACGAAGACATTGAGCTGATCCTGCAGAATGCGCGCGGCATAAGCCACGGCATCTTCCGGCGAGACCGAGCCATCGGTTTCAAGCTGCATGGTGAGCTTGTCGTAATCGAGGATCTGGCCCTCACGGGTGTTCTCGACGCGGTAGCTGACCTTGCGTACCGGCGAATAGAGGCTGTCGACCGGGATCAGGCCGATCGGCGCATCTTCGCTGCGGTTGCGATCCGCCGTTACGTAGCCCTTGCCGGTGTTGACGGTGAATTCCATGCGGATTTCCGCGCCCTCGTCGAGCGTGCAGATGACGAGATTGGGGTTCAACACCTGAACGTCGCCAACGGTCGAGATATCACCAGCGGTCACTTTGCCGGGGCCGGTCTTCTTCAAGACCATGCGCTTCGGACCCTCGCTCTGCATCCTGATCGCGATGTCCTTGATGTTCAGGACGATATCGGTCACGTCCTCGCGCACGCCAGGGATCGACGAGAATTCATGCAGCACGCCGTCGATATGCACCGAGGTAATTGCCGCGCCTTGCAGCGACGACAAAAGAATTCGCCGCAGCGAATTGCCGAGCGTCACGCCGAAACCACGCTCCAACGGCTCGGCAACGACAGTTGCGAGACGCTTGGAATCGTCGCCCGGGGAAACCTCGAGCTTGTTCGGCTTAATGAGCTCCTGCCAGTTCTTCTGAATCACGAGAGCATCCTCATGGGGGTATGAGGGGCATCCGGCCAATACCGAAAGCCTCTGCGAGTTAAAACAATTAGACGCGGCGGCGCTTACGCGGGCGGCAGCCGTTATGCGGGATCGGTGTCACGTCGCGGATCGAAGTGACGGTGAATCCGGACGCCTGCAAAGCACGAAGCGCAGACTCGCGGCCCGAACCAGGGCCGGAGACTTCGACTTCAAGCGTACGCATGCCATGCTCGGCCGCTTTGCGCGCCGCATCCTCGGCCGCCATCTGCGCCGCATAAGGCGTCGATTTACGCGAACCCTTGAATCCCATCGTCCCGGCCGACGACCAGGAAATCGTGTTGCCCTGTGCGTCGCTGATGGTGATCATTGTATTGTTGAACGACGAATTCACATGTGCCACGCCGGAGACGATATTCTTGCGCTCGCGGCGGCGGACGCGTGTGGTTGCTTCTTTTGCCATTGCTCTGTCCTTCCAGCGCGCCCGTAATACCAGGCGCTCGGGCTTCTTGGTTTAAACGTCAAAATCACACCCACCCCGGGCCCATCAGGGCAGCCGGGACGCGCGTGCGTTATAGGCTTTTACTTCTTCTTGCCGGCAATCGGCTTCGCCTTGCCCTTGCGGGTGCGGGCGTTGGTGTGGGTCCGTTGACCACGCACCGGCAGCTGGCGACGATGACGCAGACCGCGATAGACGCCGAGATCGGTCAGCCGCTTGATGTTCATCGAAACTTCGCGGCGCAGATCGCCTTCAACCTGATAATCGCGGTCGATCGTTTCGCGGATCTGCAGAACTTCCGCATCGGTCAGATCATGCACACGACGCTCCGGCGCTATGTTGACCTTCTCGATGATTTCCTGCGCCTTCTTCGGGCCAATGCCGTGAATATACTGAAGGGCGATGACGACACGCTTGTTCGTCGGAATATTAACGCCAGCAATACGAGCCACTTTTTTCTCCATGTCTGCCGCATATTGGCGGCGGGAAATCCCGCGTCCGGTGGAGGCCGGCCCTTGCGGGGATATCTGATAACAACAAACCGCCCTCTCATGGCTAGCCAGAGAGGCCGGACCGGTTTATTTCAGCTTAGAGCGCTCTACGTAGTGTTTCGAGCGCGCGCCGTCAACAGCAAATTGCGGAAAAATCAGAGGTTTATCCGCAACATGCCTTACACGTTCTGGGTCGCTGCGATGGCGTCATCAATGGCCGCGCTCACGTCGTCGATCCGGGCCATGCCATCGACCATCTTCAGCTCACCCCGCCTGGCGTAATAGGCCGAAACCGGCGCCGTCATCTCGCGATAGGCGTCAAGCCGGGTCCTAAAGGCCTCCGGATTGTCGTCGGCACGGACAGTACCGCCCGCGGCGAGCGTCTCTTCCGCGCGCTTCTCGATCCGGCCCAGAAGGTCGGCTTCGTTGACCTTCAGCTCGACCACCGCATCGAGGCTCAATCCCTTGTCGGCGAGCAATCGGTCGAGCCCCTCGGCCTGTTTCACCGTCCGCGGAAAGCCGTCCAGAATAAAACCTTTGGCAGCGTCCGGCTCGTCGATCCGATCGGCGATAATGCCAAGCACGATCTCATCCGACACCAGGCCACCCGCGTCCATCACCGCTTTGGCCTTGAGGCCGACCGGCGTGCCGGCCGCGACAGCGGCGCGCAGCATGTCACCGGTCGAGAGTTGCGGGATGCTGTATTTCTTTACGAGGCGTGCCGACTGTGTCCCCTTGCCTGCTCCGGGCGGTCCGAGCAGAATCAACCTCATCGCTTCTTCCCTTTTAATCTGGCTTTCTTGACCAGACCTTCATACTGGTGCGCCTGAAGGTGGCCGTGGATCTGCGCCACGGTGTCCATCATAACGCTAACTACGATGAGGAGCGAGGTGCCGCCGAAATAAAACGGCATGTTGGCGTAGGAGACGAGAAGCTCCGGCAGAATACAAATCAGGCAGAGATAAGCGGCACCCAGGACGGTGATCCGCATCAAGACCTTATCGATAAATTGTGCGGTGCGCTCGCCGGGCCGGATGCCGGGAATGAACCCCGAGTGCTTCTTCAGATTGTCGGCGGTTTCGGTCGGGTTGAACACGATCGCCGTATAGAAGAACGCGAAGAAGACGATCAGCACTACGTAAAGGATCATGTAGAGCGGGCGCCCGTGGCCGAGATAAAGCGAGATGGCCGAAAGGATGCCCCCGGTGGTGCCCCCGTGACTTGAGAAATTGGCGATCGTCGTGGGCAGAAGCAGCAATGACGAGGCGAAGATCGGCGGAATGACGCCGGATGTATTCAGTTTCAACGGCAGGAACGACGTCTGGCGGTCGTAGGTGCGATTGCCCTGCTGGCGTTTTGGATAGGTGATGACCAACCGGCGCTGCGCCCGCTCCATGAAGACAATGAAGGCAACGACAGCGATCGCCATCACCACGACGGCGAGAATGAGAAATGTCGAGAGCTGACCCTGGCGGCCAAGTTCCAGCGTATGGACGATCGCTACCGGGAAGGCCGCAACAATGCCGGAGAAAATGATCAGCGAAGAGCCGTTACCGATGCCGCGCGCGGTGATCTGCTCGCCGAGCCACATCAGGAACAAGGTGCCCCCGGCCAGCGTGATCGTCGTCGTGATCGTAAAGAAGATACCCGGATTGGTGACGATGCCCGCCTGTCCTTGCAGACCCACAGAGATGCCGTAAGCCTGAAACCCGGCCAGCACGACAGTCAGATAGCGCGTATATTGATTGAGAATCTTGCGGCCCGACTCGCCTTCCTTCTTCAGCGCTTCAAGCGTTGGAAAGACGCTCGTCAGAAGCTGGATGATGATCGAGGCAGAGATATAGGGCATGATGTTCAGGGCGAAGATCGCCATGCGCTGCACGGCGCCGCCCGAAAACATATTGAAAAGCTGCAGGACGCCCTGGCTGTTGCCATTGAAGGCGTGGGCAAACGCGGTGGGGTCAATCCCCGGCAACGGAATATAGGTGCCGAGCCGATAAACGATCAGCGCGCCAAGCGTGAACCAAATCCGCTTTTTGAGTTCATCGGCTTTGGCGAAAGCGCCCCAGTTGACGTTAGCAGCAAGTTGTTCTGCGGCCGATGCCATAAAGTGCTCCGCCTGGCTTTCGACGCCAAATCACAAGATAACCTGAAGCTCAAGATGTGGGGAGCCAGAGGCTCCCCCGCAACCGTCACTCAGGCGCCCGCCGCAGCCTCCGCCACGACATTGAGAAGCTTGACCGAACCACCCGCCTTTTCAATGGCAGCGATGGCAGATTTCGAGGCGCCCGCGACTTCGAAAGCAAGCTTGGCGCTGATCTCGCCGACGCCAAGGATTTTGACGCCATCGCGAGGCTTGCTGATAACGCCAGCGGCCACCAAAGCCTCGATGGTAACCGGCGTGTCAGCGGCGAGCTTGCCAGCGGCGACAGCCTCCTGGATGCGGCCGACGTTGACCTCGTTATAATCCTTCGCATTCGGCGGGGTGAAGCCGCGCTTTGGCAGGCGCCGATGCAGCGGCATCTGGCCGCCCTCAAAGCCCTTGATGGCGACGCCAGTGCGCGCCTTCTGGCCCTTCACGCCGCGGCCGCCGGTCTTACCCTTGCCCGAGCCGATGCCGCGTCCGACGCGGATGCGGTCTTTCGACGAACCGGGATTGTCGGTGATCTCGTTGAGTTTCATCTGGCTATCCTCACGCGTTCTCGACGATGCGCACGAGATGCGCGACTTTATCGATCATTCCGCGGATGGCCGGCGTATCGGCAAGCTCCACGCGGCGGCCAAGCTTGTTGAGGCCAAGGCCGATCAGCGTCGTGCGCTGTACGGCCGGACGGCCGATCGGGCTCTTGATTTGCTCAACAAGGAGCTTCGATTTCGACGTTTTCGTCATGGCAAAATTCCTTACGCCTCAGCCGCGGCTTCGGCATCGCCGCCGAGGCGGCGCGCCTGCAGCGTCGAAACCTTGAGACTGCGGCGCGCGGCAACCGCGCGCGGCGAATCTTCCTGCTGCAAAGCATCGAAAGTTGCACGGACCATGTTGTAGGGATTGGACGAACCCTGCGACTTGGCGACGACGTCATGCATACCGAGCGTCTCGAACACAGCGCGCATCGGGCCGCCGGCGATGATGCCAGTACCAGCCGGTGCAGCGCGCAGCACGACGCGACCCGCGCCGTGGCGGCCAGTCACGTCATGATGGAGCGTGCGCCCTTCGCGCAGAGGCACGCGGATCAAGGAGTGCTTGGCGGCTTCCGTCGCCTTGCGAATCGCCTCCGGCACTTCGCGGGCCTTGCCATGACCGAAGCCGACGCGACCCTTCTGGTCGCCGACGACGACAAGCGCGGCAAAACCGAAACGCCGGCCGCCCTTCACCACTTTCGCGACGCGATTGATGTGGACCAAACGATCCACGAATTCGCTGTCGCGCTCTTCCCGATCCCGATCGCGGCCGCGTCCGCCGCCTTCACCTTCACGTGCCATAATCTCTTCCGTTCTTTCGTCACTTGCGCGGCCGGCGTCCTGCTGCCGCTCGCTTCGAATAATTTAAATGGTCAATCCCGCCTCGCGCGCGCCTTCGGCGAGCGCCTTGACGCGACCGTGGTAGACGTAAGCGCCGCGGTCGAAAACGACCTCTTTCACGCCCGCTTCGAGTGCACGGGCCGCGATCTGCTTGCCGACCTCGCGCGCCGCTTCGATCGTCGCGCCGGTCTTCAGCGCATCGCGATTGGTCTTCTCAAGCGTCGAGGCAGCGGCCAGCGTGCGGCCAGCCGCATCATCGATGATCTGCGCATAGATCTGCTTCGACGAACGATGCACCGACAGACGCGGCTTGCCATAGGCGTGGGCCTTGACTGCTCGCCTGACGCGCGCCTTGCGACGGGCCCCTGTCTTGATATCCTTCGCCATAGTTCCAAACTCCTGAAGGCTTGCGCCTTATTTCTTCTTGCCTTCCTTGCGGAAGATGAATTCGTCCGAATATTTCACGCCCTTGCCTTTATAGGGCTCCGGCGGCCGGAAGGCGCGGATTTCCGCTGCCACCTGCCCGACCTGGCGCTTGTCGATGCCGACGATGTTGATCTCGGTCGGCTTCGGCGTGGTGATCGCGATGCCCTGCGGAATCGGGAAGATCACGTCGTGGCTGTAGCCCAGCGACAATTGCAAATTCTTGCCGGCCACCGCGGCCTTGTAGCCGACGCCGTTGATCTCAAGCTTCCTCTCGAAGCCCTTGGTGACGCCGACAACGAGATTGTTCACCTGCGCGCGGGCCATGCCCCAGAGCGCGCGGGCGCGCTTGGTCTCGTTGCGCGGATCAACTTTGATCTGGTTGTCAGCGAAACTGATGTTGACGTCGCCCGGAACCTCGAAGCGCAATTCGCCCTTCGCGCCCTTGACGGCAATGTTCTGACCCTCAACCTTGGCGGTGACGCCGGCTGGCAGAACGACGGCTTTTTTTCCGACGCGAGACATATCGCTATCCTACTTTCCGATCAGAAGACTTTGCAGAGCACTTCACCGCCCACGTGCGCATCGCGCGCCGAATGGTCGGCCATCACGCCCTTCGAAGTCGACACGATGGTGATGCCGAGGCCGTTCGCGACCTGGGGCATCTCAGCAACTGCCGCGTAGACGCGCCGGCCGGGCTTCGACACCCGCTCCAATTCCTTGATGACGGGTTCGCCGTCATAATATTTGAGTTCGATTTCGAACTCGGTGCGGCCATTGCCATATTCCGTGGCCGAATAGCCGCGGATATAGCCTTCCTGCGTCAAGACGTCGAGCACATGCGCGCGCAGCCGCGAGCCAGGCGTGTTCACCTTGCCCTTGCGGCGCATCTGCGCATTGCGGATACGGGTCAGCATATCGCCGAGCGGATCGTTCACGGACATGCGGCCCTCCTTACCAGCTCGATTTCACGAGGCCCGGGATCTGGCCACTGGAGCCGAGATCACGGACTGCAATACGCGACATCTTCATCTTGCCGATGAAGCCGCGCGGGCGGCCGGACACTTCGCAACGATTGCGAATGCGCGTCGCCGACGAATTGCGCGGCAATTCGGCAAGCTTCAGCCGCGCGGCAAAGCGCTCTTCAGCCGTGAGATTCTGGTCATCCGCCACAGCCTTCAGCCGCTTGCGGCGCGCCGCATACTGCTTGACGAGCTTCTCGCGATGCTTGTTCTTTTCGATCGAACTTTTCTTAGCCATATGCCTACCTCTTGGCTCCGCGTTTGAGACCGGGTCTCACTGCCGGAACGGGAAGTTGAATGCGCGCAACAGGGCGCGCGCCTCTTCGTCGGTTTTCGCCGTCGTGCAAACGATGACGTCGAGACCGAGCATATTCTCAGCCTTGTCGTAATCGATTTCCGGGAACACCAGGTGTTCCTTAATGCCGAGCGCATAATTGCCGCGCCCGTCAAAGCTCTTCGGGTTCAGGCCGCGGAAGTCGCGCACGCGCGGCAGCGCAATCGTCACAAGACGATCGAGAAATTCGTACATCCGCGTCTTGCGCAACGTCACCTTGGCGCCAATCGGCATGTTCTCGCGAACCTTGAAGGTCGCGATCGCCTTGCGGGCGCGGGTGATGACCGGCTTCTGCCCGGCGATCAGAGCAAGATCGGCCGCCGCTGAGGTGACTTTCTTCGTGTCATTGACCGCTTCGCCGACGCCCATGTTGATCACGATCTTCTCGATCACCGGCACTTCAAGCGCATTCTTGTAGCCGAACTGCTTGACGAGCTGATCGCGCACGACCTCGTTGTAATGCTTCTTAAGACGCGGCACGTAATCCGCCGGCGCGGTGAACGGCTCAGCAGAGGCGTTTTCGCGCGCGCGGGCCGAACGGGTTTCGCCACCGCCCTTGGCCTGCTTTGCGTCTTTCCTGGCGCCGCCCTTCGGCGCGCCCTTTTCGTTTTTGGGCTCAGCCATCGATCAGGTCTCCCGAACGTTTGGCAACGCGGACCTTGCGGCCGTCGTCGAGAATCTTGAAGCTCACCCGCGTTGCCTTGCCGTCCTTCGGATCGGCCAGCGCGAGGTTGGAGAGATGAATCGTACTCTCCTTCGAAATGATGCCGCCTTCCTGGCTCGGCGTCTGACGCTGATGGCGCTTGATAATATTGACGCCACGCACAACAGCACGCTCTTCACGCGGCAATACCTGCAGCACCTCGCCGGCGCGGCCCTTGTCGCGGCCCGTGAGAACGACGACCTTGTCGCCCTTCTTAATTTTCGCGGCCATCACAGAACCTCCGGCGCGAGCGAAATGATCTTCATGTGGTTCTTGGCGCGCAATTCGCGCGGCACCGGCCCGAAGATGCGGGTGCCAACCGGCTCCGACTGATTGTTGATCAGCACCGCCGCATTGGAATCGAAACGGATGACCGAGCCATCCTGCCGCTTGATGTCCTTGGCGGTCCGCACGACCACCGCCTTCATCACATCGCCCTTCTTGACGCGGCCGCGCGGAATCGCCTCCTTGATCGAAACGACGATGATGTCGCCGATCGAGGCATACTTCCGCTTTGAACCGCCGAGCACCTTGATGCACATCACGCGGCGCGCGCCGGAATTATCGGCGACGTCGAGATTGGTCTGCATCTGTATCATGGCCTTGCGCCTTTCTTATCAGACAGGTTTCCGTTGCCGGACTTCGCCTGAGTTTCCTTGTTCCAATGCCCGATCCCTCGCGGGACCTGGCTTAATTCGTTGTGGCCGTCGAAGCACCCTCGACCACGATCCAGCGTTTCAGCCGCGAGATCGGACGGGTTTCCTCGATCAGCACCGTATCGCCGACCTTGGCCTTATTGGCCTCGTCGTGCGCGTGAAAGTTCTTCGACCGCCGCACAGTCTTCTTCAACAGCGGATGGGTGAAACGCCGCTCGACCTTCACCACGACTGTCTTATCCTGCTTGTCGCTGACGACGACGCCCTGGAGAACGCGTTTCGGCATGACTTAAACCTTTTTCTTAGCTTGCGTGGCGGCGATCGTCTTCGCCCGCGCGATATCGCGGCGGACGATGCGCACCCGCGCCGTGTCCTGAAGCTGCCCGGTCGCCCGTTGAAAGCGCAGATTGAACTGCTCCTTCTTGAGGTTCAGCACTTCATGTTCCAATTGATCCGCGGACATGACGCGCAGGTCCGACAAACGTTGCTTGTTTTTCACGGTGCGCCTCCTATTCCACGATACGTTGTACGAAGCGCGTCTTGATCGGCAGCTTGGCAGCCGCCAGCGTCAACGCTTCACGCGCGAGTTCGGTCGGCACGCCGCCGATCTCGAACATGATGCGGCCAGGCGCGATACGCACGGCCCAGAATTCCGGCGCGCCCTTGCCCTTACCCATGCGGACTTCGGTCGGCTTCTTCGACACCGGCACGTCCGGGAAAACGCGGATCCAGACGCGGCCCGCGCGCTTCATGTGACGCGTCATGGCACGACGGGCAGCCTCGATCTGGCGTGCGGTGACGCGATCGGGTTCCATCGCCTTCAGCCCATATTCGCCGAAGTCGAGGTTGTACCCAGCCTTCGAGTCGCCGTGAATACGGCCCTTGAAAGCTTTGCGGAACTTCGTGCGCTTAGGTTGCAACATGGTTCTAGTCTTTCAAATCTTTCGCGTATTCTCAGGCCGCGTCGCGGTCGCGACGTGGGCGACGTTCACCGCCACCACCGCCGCCGTGATCCTGCTCGGCCATCTTCTTGTCCTGCGCCATCGGATCGTGCTCAAGGATTTCGCCCTTGAACACCCAGACCTTGATGCCGCATGTGCCGTAAGCCGTATGCGCGGTCGCGGTGCCGTAATCGATGTCGGCGCGCAGCGTATGCAGCGGCACCCGGCCCTCGCGATACCATTCGAGACGCGCGATTTCGGCGCCGCCAAGACGACCAGAGGAATTGATACGAATGCCTTCCGCGCCAAGACGCATCGCCGATTGCACGGCGCGCTTCATTGCTCGGCGGAAAGCCACGCGCCGCTCGAGCTGCTGGGCAATCGAGTCGGCGATCAATGTCGCGTCGATCTCGGGCTTGCGCACTTCGACGATATTGATGACGACCTCAGAACTCGGTGAGCTTCGCCACGGCCTTGCGGATCTTATCGATGTCCGCGCCCTTCTTGCCGATGACCACGCCCGGACGCGCCGAGTAGATCGTCACGCGGCACTTCTTATGCGGCCGCTCGATGATGACCTTCGACACCGCAGCCTGCTTGAGCATCTTGAACAGAAGCTCGCGGATGCGGATGTCCTCATGCAGCAGCTTGCCGTATTCGCCCTTGTTGGCGTACCAGCGCGAATCCCAGGTCCGGTTGATGCCGAGGCGCAGGCCGATTGGATTGACTTTCTGTCCCATTGCTTGCTCCTCAAGCCCCGGCCGGTGCCGGCGCTTCGACCTCGCGCACGACGATGGTCAAATTCGAAAACGGCTTCTCGATCCGCCCAGCGCGGCCGCGCGCACGCGGCGAAAACCGCTTGAGCACGAGGCCCTTGCCGACGAACGCCTCGGCGACGACGAGATCGTCGACATCGAGGTTATGATTGTTTTCAGCGTTGGCGATCGCGCTCTCGAGCGCCTTCTTGACGTCGACGGCGATGCGCTTGCGCGAAAATTCGAGCTCGGCCAAAGCGCGTTCCACTTTCTTGCCGCGGATCAATTGCGCGACGAGGTTCAGCTTCTGCGGGCTGACGCGGATCATTTTGCAGACCGCTTTCGCCTCATTGTCCTTCAACGCGCGCGGTGCTTGCTGCTTGCCCATGATGCGCCTCAGCCTCTCTTGGCTTTTTTGTCGCCCGAATGTCCGTGGAACGTCCGGGTGGGCGAGAACTCGCCGAACTTATGGCCGATCATATCCTCGCTCACCATAACGGGGATGTGCTTATGACCGTTATGGACGCCGAACGTCAGGCCGACGAACTGCGGGAGGATCGTCGAACGACGGCTCCAGATCTTGATAACTTCATTGCGGCCCGAACCGCGCGCGGCATCTGCCTTTTTCAGCATATAGCCGTCGACGAACGGACCTTTGGAGAGCGAGCGCGCCATTGCTTTACGCCTTCTTCTTGCTCTTGTGACGCGAGGTCACGATGAATTTGTCGGTGGATTTGTTTGAGCGGGTCTTCTTGCCTTTGGTCGGCTTGCCCCACGGCGTGACCGGATGCCTGCCCCCTGAGGTGCGGCCTTCGCCGCCGCCGTGCGGGTGATCGACCGGGTTCATGGTAACGCCGCGATTATGCGGACGGCGGCCGAGCCAGCGGCTGCGGCCGGCCTTGCCGACCGAAGCGTTCATGTGATCGGGGTTTGATACCGCGCCAACCGTCGCGAAACATTGACCGTGAACGAGCCGCTGCTCGCCGGAATTGAGGCGGACGATGACGTACCCCTGATCGCGGCCGACGACCTGCGCGAAATTGCCGGCCGAACGCACCATGGCGGCGCCCTTGCCG
Source organism: uncultured Pseudomonadota bacterium (assembly GCA_963782195.1). Lineage (GTDB taxonomy): Bacteria > Pseudomonadota > Alphaproteobacteria > Rhizobiales > Beijerinckiaceae > Methylovirgula. The sequence continues at coordinate 781,691 of CAWAIN010000002.1, forward strand.
ATCTTTATTTCGACGTTATGCACGATCGTGCCCACCGGCATCGACGCGAGCGGCATGGCGTTGCCCGGCTTCACGTCGACCTGCTGGCCGGAGATCACTTCGTCGCCGACCGAAAGCCGCTGCGGCGCGATGATATAGGCCTGCTCGCCGTCGCTGTAACGGATGAGCGCGATAAAGGGCGTGCGGTTCGGATCGTATTCGATACGCTCAACCTTCGCCGGTACATCAAGCTTACGACGCTTGAAGTCGATGATCCGGTAGGTCTGCTTATGGCCACCGCCACGGAAGCGGACAGTTATCCGGCCGTTGTTGTTGCGGCCACCAGACGAGGACTTGCCTTCGGTGAGCTGCTTGAGCGGTTTGCCTTTGTAGAGCTCCGACCGGTCAACAATCACCAATTGGCGAAGGCTGGGCGTGACGGGCTTGAATGTCTTGAGTGCCATGATCCTACCCTCAGAGCCCGGTGGTCACGTCGATGCTGTGCCCTTCGGCCAGCGTCACGACCGCCTGCTTGACGTCCGACTGCACGCCGCGCACGCCTTTGAACACCTTGCGTTTGCCCTTGCGGACCAGCGTGTTCACGGCCTCGACCTTGACATCGAACAGCTTCTCTATCGCCGCCTTGATCTCAGGCTTCGTCGCGTCCTTGCGGACCTTGAAAATCACCTTGTTATGCTCGGACGCCGCAGTCGCCTTCTCGGTAATGACCGGAGCGACGATCAGATCGTAGTGGCGCGCCGCAGCGAAACTCTTCGACGTGCTCATGCGAAACGCGCCTCCAGCGCATCGACGGCCGCCTTCGTGAGAATGAGTTTCTCACGGCGGAGGATGTCGTAAACATTGATGCCCTGCACCGGCAGAACGTCGATATGCGGAATGTTGCGCGCCGCGTGGCCGAAATTCTCCGTGACGCTAACACCATCGATAATCAGCGCATTGGTCAGACCGAGTTTGGCGAAATGGCCGAGCAACGCCTTGGTTTTGCCCTCGGCAAGATCAGTGTTTTCCCAAACGATGATGCCGCCGTCCTTGGCCTTGGCCGAGAGCGCATGTTTCAACGCCAGCGCGCGCACCTTTTTCGGCAGATCATGTGCGTGCGAACGCGTCAGCGGACCGAACGCACGACCGCCGCCGCGGAACTGCGGCACGCGGGCCGAGCCGTGGCGGGCGTTGCCGGTGCCCTTCTGCTTGTACATTTTCTTGCCGGTCCGCGCGACGTCGGCGCGGCCCTGCGTCTGATGCGTGCCGGCGCGGCGCTTGGCGAGCTGGTAGCGCACCATGCGGGCAAGAATGTCCGCGCGGGGTTCCAGGCCAAAAATGGCATCATTCAATTCGATTTCGCCGGCGCTGCCGCCTTCGAGCGAGGTGATGTCGATCTTCACGACGAAGCTCCTTCCGCCGGCGCCGCAGGCGCCTCTGCAGGCGTCTCGCCTTGCGCTTCCGTGGCCAAACGGTATTTGCCGGGCTGCGGAACGTCCTTCGGCAATGCCTTCTTCACGGCATCGCGAACATAGATCCAGCCGCCCTTGGTGCCAGGCACGGCGCCTTCGACCAGGATGAGGCCGCGCTCAACATCGGTCTGCACGACGCGCAGATTTAACGTCGTCACACGGTCAACGCCCATATGACCGGCCATTTTCTTGTTCTTGAAGGTCTTGCCCGGATCCTGACGGCCGCCGGTCGAACCATGCGAGCGGTGCGAGATCGACACGCCGTGCGTCGCGCGAAGACCACCGAAGTTCCAGCGCTTCATCGGGCCGGCGAAGCCCTTACCCATGCTTGTGCCCGTGACATCGACGAACTGACCGACGACGAAATGATCCGCAGTGATCTCCGCGCCGACCGGCAACAGCGTCGCTTCCTCGACCGGGAACTCAGCCAGCTTCAGACGCGGCTCGACTTTGGCGATCGCGAACCGGCCGCGCTCGGCCTTCGACACGTTTTTCACCTTGGCATGGCCGATGCCGAGCTGCACGGCCGTGTAGCCGTTCACCTCTTTGGTCCGCTGCGCGACGACTTGGCAGCCATCGAGCTTCAGAACCGTGACCGGCACATGCTCGCCGCCGTCTGTGAAGACGCGGGTCATGCCCAGCTTCTGTGCGATAACACCTGACCGCATGTTCTTTGTCCTTCAAGACCAAAGCTTCCGCCCGGCCCGTTCGTCCTTTTCATCGCACCGTCATAAGACAGTGCATAAATCTCTATGGCATCGCCAAAATCGGAGAAGTCTGCGCTTCTCGCCGGCGACGCTTAAAGCTTGATCTCCACATCGACACCGGCAGCGAGGTCGAGCTTCATCAAAGCATCGACTGTCTGCGGTGTCGGGTCGACAATATCGAGCACCCGTTTGTGGGTTCTGATCTCGAACTGCTCGCGCGATTTCTTATCGACATGCGGCGAGCGGTTGACTGTGAACTTCTCGATCTTCGTCGGCAGTGGAATCGGGCCGCGCACCTGCGCACCCGTCCGCTTCGCCGTCGACACGATCTCCTTGGTCGAGGTGTCGAGAATTCGGTGATCGAACGCCTTGAGGCGGATGCGAATGTTTTGGCCGTTCATCTTCTTTTTTCCCTGACGATCGGACGCGGACCTAAAGCCCGCGTCCGGCCGAGTTACCTTATTCCTGGATCGAGGCCACGACGCCGGCGCCGACGGTGCGGCCACCTTCGCGAATAGCGAAGCGCAGCTTTTCTTCCATCGCGATCGGCACGATCAGCTCAACGCTCATCGTCACGTTATCGCCCGGCATGACCATTTCCGTGCCTTCCGGCAGCGTGACAACACCGGTCACGTCCGTCGTACGGAAATAGAACTGCGGACGATAGTTGGTGAAGAACGGCGTATGACGGCCGCCTTCGTCCTTGGTGAGGATGTACGCCTCAGCCTTGAACTTGGTGTGCGGCTTCACGGAGCCGGGCTTGCACAGCACCTGGCCGCGCTCGACGTCTTCACGCTTGGTGCCGCGCAGCAGCGCGCCGATGTTGTCGCCCGCCTGGCCCTGATCGAGCAGCTTGCGGAACATTTCGACACCGGTAACAACCGTCTTGACGGTCGGCTTCAAACCGACGATCTCGACTTCTTCGCCGACCTTGATGATACCGCGCTCGACGCGGCCGGTGACAACCGTACCGCGACCCGAGATCGAGAACACGTCTTCAACCGGCATCAGGAACGGCTGATCAATCGGACGCTCCGGCTGCGGAATGTAATCGTCAACCGTCGTCATCAGCGCGAGAACGGCGTCATGGCCGATCTCGGGGCTGCGGTTTTCAAGCGCGCAAAGCGCCGAGCCCTTAGTGATCGGAATATCGTCGCCGGGGAACTCGTACTTCGACAGAAGCTCGCGGACTTCGAGCTCGACGAGCTCAAGCAATTCCGGATCGTCGACCATGTCGACCTTGTTCAGGAACACGACAAGCGCAGGCACGCCGACCTGCCGCGCAAGCAGAATGTGCTCGCGGGTCTGCGGCATTGGGCCGTCGGCGGCCGACACGACGAGAATCGCGCCGTCCATCTGCGCCGCGCCGGTGATCATGTTCTTCACATAGTCGGCGTGGCCGGGGCAATCGACGTGCGCATAATGGCGCGCCTTGGTTTCGTACTCGACATGCGCGGTCGAGATCGTGATGCCGCGCGCCTTTTCTTCCGGCGCCTTGTCGATCTGGTCATAGGCCGTGAAGGTCGCACCGCCCGTTTCAGCCAAAACCTTGGTGATCGCCGCGGTCAGCGACGTCTTACCATGGTCAACGTGACCGATCGTTCCGATGTTACAATGCGGCTTGTTGCGCGAAAATTTTTCCTTGGCCATGACTCGGCTCCTTCAACCCTTTCCCAGTCCTCAGGCGAACTTCGCCTGCACCTTGGCGGCTTCCGCCGCAGGCACTTGCTCGTAGTGATCGAACTGCATTGTGTAGTTAGCACGGCCCTGGCTGAAGGACCGCAATTGATTGACATAACCAAACATGTTGGCGAGCGGCACCATCGCATTGATGACCACCGCATTGCCGCGCATGTCCTGGCCTTGCACTTGCCCACGCCGGCCAAGCAGATCGCCCATGACGGAGCCGGTGTAATCCTCCGGCGTCGTCACTTCGACCTTCATGATCGGCTCGAGCAACACTGAACCGCCCTCGCGCAGCGCCTCGCGGAACGCAGCGCGCGCGGCAATTTCGAAGGCGAGAACCGACGAATCGACGTCGTGGAAGCCACCGTCGATCAATGTCGCCTTGACATCGACGACCGGGAAGCCGGCGAGAACGCCGGAGCCCATGACGCTGTTGATGCCCTTTTCGACGCCGGGAATATATTCCTTCGGAACGGCGCCGCCGACGATCTTCAACTCGAACACATTACCGGCACCCGGCTCGTTCGGCTCGAAGATGATCGTCACCTTCGCGAACTGACCCGTACCACCAGTTTGCTTCTTATGGGTATAATCCTTCTCGACACGCTTGGTCAGGCGCTCGCGATAGGCGACCTGCGGCGCGCCGATGTTGGCATCAACCTTATAGGTGCGCTTAAGAATATCGACCTTGATGTCGAGATGCAGTTCGCCCATGCCCTTCAGAATGGTCTGGCCAAATTCCTGATCCGTCGAGACGCGGAAGGACGGATCCTCAGCGGCGAGCTTCGACAGCGCAATGCCAAGCTTCTCCTGATCGGCCTTCGACTTCGGCTCGATGGCGATCTCGATGACCGGCTCGGGAAATTCCATCCGCTCGAGAATCACGGGCTTCTGCTGATCGCACAACGTGTCGCCAGTGCGTGTATCCTTGAGGCCGGCAAGCGCGATGATGTCGCCGGCATAAGCCTCTTTGATATCTTCGCGATTGTTGGCGTGCATCAGCAACATACGGCCGATACGCTCGCGCTTGTCCTTGGTCGAATTGAGCACCGTGGTGCCAGACTCGATCTTGCCGGAATAGATGCGGGCGAAGGTCAGCGACCCGACAAACGGATCGTCCATGATCTTGAAGGCAAGCATCGAGAACGGCTCGTCGTCACCAGCGATACGGACGGTTTCGTCGCCCGTATTCACGTCGACACCCTTGATCGCTTCGCGATCGAGCGGCGACGGCAGATAATCGACAACGGCATCGAGCAAAGGCTGCACGCCCTTGTTCTTGAAGGCCGAGCCGCAAAGCACTGGAATAAAGGAGATATGGCGAACGGCTTTGCGGATGAGCCTTTTCAGCGTCGCCTCGTCCGGCTCGGTGCCGTCGAGGTAAGCGCTCATCACATCATCATCGAGCTCGACAGCCGCTTCGACCAGATCATGGCGATATTTTTCCGCCTGCTCTTTCAACTCGGCCGGAATGTCTTCGTCATGGTATTTGGCGCCGAGCGCCTCGTCTTCCCAGACGACGGCTTTCATCCGTACGAGATCGATAATGCCCTTGAAATTCGACTCCGAACCGATCGGCAGCTGAATGCAAATGGGGCGACCGCCAACCTTGGTGTGAATTTCTTCGACGCAACGGAAGAAATCGGCGCCGATCTTGTCCATTTTGTTGACGAAGACGACGCGCGGCACGTTATATTTGTCAGCTTGGCGCCATACGGTTTCCGTCTGCGGCTCGACTCCCTGGTTGCCGTCAAGAACGCAGACCGCGCCGTCGAGCACGCGCAGCGAACGCTCCACCTCGATCGTAAAATCGACGTGGCCGGGCGTGTCGATAATGTTCAGACGATGGCCATTCCAGAAGGTCGTCGTCGCGGCGGACGTAATCGTGATGCCGCGCTCCTGCTCCTGCTCCATCCAGTCCATCGTGGCGGCGCCCTCATGGACTTCGCCAATCTTATGCGACTTGCCGGAATAGAAAAGGATGCGCTCGGTCGTCGTGGTCTTACCCGCGTCGATATGCGCCATAATACCGAAGTTTCGGTAGTCTTGGATTTTATGAACGCGCGGCATCGAACGAATTCCTTCAGGGGCTCGGAAAAATCACCAGCGATAATGCGAGAAGGCGCGGTTCGCCTCCGCCATCCGGTGCGTGTCTTCCCGCTTCTTCACCGCGTTGCCGCGATTGTTGGCAGCGTCCATCAACTCAGCCGAGAGCCGGTCAACCATCGTCTTGTCGTTACGGCCGCGTGCGGCAGTGATGATCCAGCGAATGGCAAGCGCCTGACGACGCTCGGGCCGCACTTCGACCGGCACCTGATAGGTGGCGCCACCGACGCGACGCGAACGAACCTCGATCGCCGGCGCGACATTATCCAGCGCCTGCTTGAAGACCGGCAACGGCTCGGACCGCAGCTTGCCCTCGATGACATCGAAAGCCCCGTAGACGATCGATTCGGCGTTCGACTTCTTGCCGTCGTACATGATCGAATTCATGAACTTGGCCAGAACGACATCGCCGAACTTGGCGTCCGGAATGACTTCCCGTTTCTCGGCGCGATGACGTCGCGACATTGCTTCACTCTCTTTGCGTCGACCGCCGAAGCGGCCATCCGTTAAATTCTCTTAACCAAACCGGACCCGCGGAACGCGCCCGGCCAATCTCACTTGACGGCTCTTACTTGGGCCGCTTGGCACCGTATTTGGAACGGCGCTGCTTACGGTTCTTGACACCCTGCGTATCGAGCACGCCGCGCAGGATGTGATAGCGCACGCCCGGCAAATCCTTAACGCGGCCGCCGCGGATCATGACCACCGAGTGTTCCTGCAGATTGTGGCCTTCACCCGGAATATAGCCGATGACCTCAAAGCCGTTGGTCAGACGCACCTTGGCGACTTTACGCAGCGCGGAGTTCGGCTTCTTCGGCGTCGTCGTGTAGACGCGCGTGCAGACGCCGCGCTTCTGCGGGCAAGCCTCCAGATGGCGCGCCTTCTCACGATAGACCTTTTCTTGCCGCGGCTTGCGGATCAACTGACTGATCGTCGGCATATTCGCCCTTCAAATCCCAAAGCGCGCCGCCGGAGCGGCAATTAAAACTTCAACGCGTTCCGCCCGATACGCAGGGCGGCGAAACCATGGTCGCGCATAAACAAATCAGCGCCTTCGGCCCGACAGGGCTTCCGGCGCTGGAACATCGCAGAGGACCGCGGCATGGCCTCGGTCTTGCCTCCTGGAGGTCTACGGCCGAACCGCGGACCCGATGTGGTTTGTCAGACGCTGAAACCGACAGCGTTTAGGTTCACTGCGTTCCGGACGAGACGTCCTGATGAACAAAGAACCTACGACCTGTCGAAAGTGGGCGGAACTTAATGACACACCCGAGATGCGTCAACCCCTTTCCGAGGGGAATTTCGCGTCACGGGCACGGTGCCGCCCTTCTCCACAGTCGGAAAAGGGCGGCACCAGGCTTTTTATTCTGCAGCGCCTTCCTTGACGGCTTCCGCCGGAGGCAGCGCGAGCGGGGCGTCGGTCGCCTTCTGGGCGATAATGAGCTCATCGCGGGTCGTTGCGATTCGGCGCAATTTCGCCATCGCCGCACCCGTGCCCGCCGGGATGAGCCGGCCGACAATGACGTTCTCCTTCAGGCCCTCAAGCGTATCGGTCTTGCCGTTGACGGCCGCCTCGGTCAGCACCCGCGTCGTCTCCTGGAAGGAGGCGGCGGAGATGAACGAGCGCGTCTGCAGCGAGGCCTTGGTGATGCCGAGGAGCACAGGCGTGCCACTGGCGGGCTTGCCACCCTCGGACAGCGCCTTCTCGTTGGCTTCATCGAGCTCCATCTGGTCAACCTGCTCGCCGGACAGGAAGTCCGTATCACCCGGATCGGTGATATCGACCTTCTGCAACATCTGCCGAACAATCACTTCGATGTGCTTGTCGTTGATGTTGACGCCCTGCAACCGGTAGACTTCCTGAATCTCGTTGACGAGATAAGCGGCGAGTTCCTCGACGCCCTTGATGGCCAGGATGTCGTGCGGCGCGGGGTTGCCGTCGACGATATAATCGCCCTTCTCCACGATGTCGCCATCCTGGAGATGGATGTGCTTGCCCTTCGGGATCAGATATTCGATCGGCTCCGCACCTTCCTCGTTCGGGACAATCGAAATCCGCGTCTTGTTCTTGTAGTCACGGCCGAATTGCACCGTGCCTGAGGCTTCAGCGATGATCGCGTGATCCTTCGGACGGCGCGCCTCGAAGAGTTCCGCGACACGCGGCAGACCGCCGGTGATGTCACGGGTCTTGGCCGATTCCATCGAGATACGCGCGACGATGTCGCCAGCCTTGATCTTGGCGCCGGGATCGACGTTCAAGATCGCGTCCACCGGCAAGGTGTAGCGCGCATCGCCGCCACGCGGCAGCTTGAGAACCTTGCCGTCAGCGCCCTTCAGCACGATCGCCGGCTTCAGCGTCGCGGAACGCTGGTTGAGCCGCCAATCAACGACAACACGCTTGGCGATACCCGTGGATTCGTCGACTGCCTCCGACATCGAGGCACCTTCAACGAGGTCCTCGAAGCCGACGCTGCCATCCACCTCGGTCAGGATCGGGCGCGTATAGGGATCCCATTCGGCAATCCGCTGGCCGCGCTTGATCTTGTCGCCGTCGTCAACCTTGAGCCGCGCGCCGTATTGCACGCGCTGCACCGCACGCTCAACTCCATCCGGTCCTTCGATGACGACGGCGACGTTACGCGCCATGACCATCAGATCGCCTTCAGAGTTCCGCGCCAGATGCCGATTGCGGATTTTCACCGTTCCCTCGAAATTGCTTTCGAGGAACGACGAATCCGCGATTTGCGCCGCGCCACCGATGTGAAACGTGCGCATCGTGAGCTGCGTGCCCGGCTCGCCGATCGACTGCGCCGCGATGACGCCGACGGCTTCGCCCATGTTGACCGGCGTGCCGCGTGCAAGATCGCGTCCGTAGCAAGTGCCACAGACGCCGTTCTTCGCCTCGCAGACGAGAACGGAGCGGATCTTCACCTCCTGAATGCCGGCGGCATTGATCTTATCCATGTGCCATTCTTCGATCATCGTCCCGGCAGGCACGATGATCTCGCCGTCGAGGGTCTTCAGATCCTCCGCGGCGGTGCGGCCCAGGATACGCGACGCAAGCGAAGCGACGATCTGGCCGGCATCGATGATCGCACGCATGCGGATGCCGCGGGTCGAACCGCAATCCACCATCGTGATGATCGAATCCTGCGCGACGTCCACGAGACGCCGCGTCAGATAGCCGGAGTTTGCCGTCTTCAATGCCGTATCCGCGAGGCCCTTACGGGCACCGTGGGTCGAGTTGAAGTATTCAAGAACGGTCAGACCTTCCTTGAAGTTCGAGATGATCGGGCTCTCGATGATCTCGCCCGATGGCTTGGCCATCAGGCCACGCATTGCGGCGAGCTGCTTCATCTGCGTCGGCGAACCGCGCGCACCAGAATGGCTCATCATATAAATCGAGTTGATCGGCTTATCGCGGCCATGCTCGTCCTTATGGACAGCCGAAATACGCGCCATCATCTCTTCGGCGAGCTTGTCCGAGCACTTCGCCCAGGCATCGACGACCTTGTTGTATTTCTCGCCCTGGGTGATGAGACCGTCGTTGTATTGCTGCTCATATTCCTTGGCGAGCGCCGTCGTCTGCTCGATGATTTTCTTCTTGGTCTCGGGCACGAGCATATCGTCCTTGCCGAACGAAATGCCGGCCTTGAAGGCCTCGCGGAAGCCGAGCGCCATGATCTTGTCGCAGAAGATCACCGTCTCCTTCTGACCGCAATTGCGGTAGACGGCGTCGATCATGTTGGAGATTTCTTTCTTCGTCATTAGCTTGTTGACGACGTCGAACGGAATCTTCCTGTGGTTCGGCACGAGCTGGCCAAGCAACATTCGGCCGGGCGTCGTGTCGAAAATCTTCGCGACGCGATTGCCCTGCTCATCGAAGGCCCAGGCACGGCCCTTGATCTTCGTATGCAAGGTCACGGACTTCGCATTCAACGCATGCTCAAGCTCGCCGATATCGGCAAAGGCCATGCCCTGCCCCGGCTCGCCGTCGCGCATCAGAGTCGAGTAATAGAGCCCCAGAACGATATCCTGGCTCGGCACGATGATCGGCTGACCATTGGCCGGGTGCAGAATATTGTTCGTCGACATCATCAGGACACGCGCTTCAAGCTGCGCCTCGAGCGACAGCGGCACATGAACGGCCATCTGGTCGCCGTCGAAGTCGGCGTTGAACGCCGCGCAGACGAGCGGATGCAACTGGATCGCCTTGCCCTCGATGAGCTTCGGCTCGAAGGCCTGAATGCCGAGCCTGTGCAGCGTCGGGGCGCGGTTCAGCATCACCGGATGTTCGCGGATGACCTCATCGAGGATATCCCAAACTTCCGGCTTCTCCTTCTCGACGAGCTTTTTCGCCTGCTTGACGGTGGCCGAGAAGCCCTTGGCGTCGAGCCGCGAATAGATGAATGGCTTGAACAGTTCGAGCGCCATCTTCTTCGGCAGGCCGCACTGATGCAGCTTGAGTTCCGGACCGACGACGATGACCGAGCGGCCGGAATAATCGACGCGCTTGCCGAGCAGGTTCTGACGGAAGCGGCCCTGCTTGCCCTTCAGCATGTCGGCGAGCGACTTCAACGGCCGCTTGTTGGCGCCCGTGATCACGCGGCCGCGGCGGCCGTTGTCGAACAAAGCATCGACCGCCTCTTGAAGCATGCGCTTCTCGTTGCGGATGATGATGTCCGGCGCGCGCAGTTCGATTAGCCGCTTCAAACGATTGTTGCGGTTGATGACGCGGCGATAGAGGTCGTTCAGGTCCGAGGTCGCGAAGCGGCCGCCGTCCAGCGGCACGAGCGGGCGCAGATCCGGCGGGATGACCGGAATCTCGGTCAGGATCATCCATTCCGGCTTGTTGCCCGAGTGAATGAACGCCTCGATGATCTTCAGCCGCTTGGCGAGCTTTTTCGGCTTCAGCTCGGTCGTCGCCTCGGAGATTTCGACTTTAAGCTGCTCGGCGATCTTCTGCAGATCGAGCGAGCGCAGAATTTCGCGGATCGCTTCCGCGCCGATCATGGCGGTGAAGGAATCCTGCCCATATTCGTCCTGCGCCCGCAGATATTCGTCCTCGTTCAGGAGCTGACGGTCCTTGAGCGGGGTGAGGCCTGGGTCGAGAACGATATACGACTCGAAATAGAGAATGCGCTCGAGATCCTTCAGCGCCATGTCGAGCAGAAGCCCGATGCGCGACGGCAGTGATTTGAGGAACCAGATGTGAGCGACAGGCGCGGCGAGCGAAATATTGCCCATGCGCTCGCGCCGTACGCGCGAGAGGGTCACCTCAACGCCGCACTTTTCGCAGATGACGCCCTTATACTTCATCCGCTTGTACTTGCCGCACAAGCACTCGTAATCCTTGATCGGCCCGAAGATACGGGCGCAGAACAAGCCATCGCGCTCCGGCTTGAAGGTCCGGTAATTGATCGTCTCCGGCTTTTTGATTTCGCCGAACGACCAGGAGAGAATCTTCTCCGGGCTCGCGATCGAGATCTGGATCTGGTCGAACGCTTGGGGCGCTACGACCGGACTGAAGAGATTCATGACCTCTTGATTCATCGTCTTCTCCTGACCTGCCCGCGCGGGCGACCACCGGGCCGCGGGCGAAATTTCTAAAAACGCTCACTCATGCATTACGCGCTTTGCGAGGCGCTCGGCGGCGAAGCAACCCGGATTAACCGGATCGCTTCGCTTTGCTCGCGATACCAGCGAGCCATTCGATGCCAGACTTATTCGGCTGCCTCTGCCGGCGGCAGCTCCTCCGGCTTCGCCGCCATCGTCAGCTCGACATTGAGGCCGAGCGAACGCATCTCCTTGACGAGCACGTTGAAGCTTTCCGGAATGCCGGATTCGAACGCGTCGTCGCCGCGCACGATCAACTCATAGACTTTCGTGCGGCCCGCGACGTCGTCCGACTTCACCGTCAGCATCTCCTGCAAGGTGTAGGCGGCGCCATAGGCCTCAAGCGCCCAGACTTCCATTTCGCCGAAGCGCTGGCCGCCGAACTGCGCCTTGCCGCCCAGCGGCTGCTGGGTGACGAGGCTGTAGGGCCCGATCGAGCGCGCGTGGATCTTGTCGTCCACCAGATGGTGCAGCTTCAACATATATATGTAGCCGACCGTCACTTTGCGATCGAAGGCCTCGCCGGTCCGTCCGTCGTGCAGAACCACCTGACCCGATGCATCGAGTCCGGCTTCATGCAACATCTCGACGATGTCCTTCTCATGCGCACCGTCGAAGACCGGCGTCGCGATGGGAACACCGCGCCGCAGATTTTCGCCGACTTCGAGCAAGGTCTCTTCCGACAGCGCGTCGATTTCCTTCTTGGCACCATAGATGTGGCTCAGCGTGCCACGCAGCGGCGCCGAATCCTGGGTCCGCAGATAGGCATTCACCGCGTCGCTCACCTGCTTGCCGAGACCGGCGCAGGCCCAGCCAAGGTGCGTTTCAAGAATCTGGCCGACATTCATGCGGCTTGGCACGCCAAGCGGATTGAGCACGATATCGACCGGCGTCCCGTCGGCGAGGAACGGCATGTCTTCCGGCGGCACGATCTTCGAAACGACACCCTTGTTGCCATGACGGCCGGCCATTTTATCGCCCGGCTGAATCTTGCGCTTCACCGCGACGAAGACTTTCACCATCTTCATCACGCCGGGCGGCAATTCATCGCCACGCTGCAACTTCTCGACCTTGTCGAGGAAGCGGCTTTCCAGCCCCTTCTTGGCCTCGTCGTATTGCTTACGCATGGCCTCGGTCTCGGCCATGAGCTTGTCGTCCTCGACGGCGAAGATCCACCATTGCGAACGCGGATGCGCGTCGAGGATGTCGCGCGACAGAACCGTGTCCTTCTTGAAGCCCTTCGGGCCTGAGATCGCCGTCTTGCCGGCGAGCAATTCCGCGAGGCGGCTGTAGACGTTGCGGTCGAGGATCGCGAGTTCGTCGTCGCGGTCCTTGGCGAGCCGCTCGATCTCCTCGCGCTCGATCGCCTGGGCGCGCTCGTCTTTCTCGACGCCGTGCCGATTGAAGACGCGCACTTCGACGATCGTGCCCTGGACGCCCGGCGGAACGCGCATCGACGTGTCACGCACATCGGACGCCTTTTCGCCGAAGATGGCGCGCAGCAGCTTTTCTTCCGGCGTCATCGGGCTCTCGCCCTTCGGCGTGATCTTGCCGCAGAGGATGTCGCCGGCCTGCACTTCCGCGCCGATATAGACGATGCCAGCCTCATCGAGATTCTTCAGCGCCTCTTCCGAGACGTTGGGAATGTCGCGCGTGATTTCTTCCGGACCGAGCTTGGTATCGCGCGCCATCACTTCGAATTCATCGATGTGAATCGAAGTGAAAACGTCGTCCTTGACGATCTTCTCGTTGAGAAGGATCGAGTCCTCGAAGTTATAGCCGTTCCACGGCATGAACGCGACGAGCACGTTGCGGCCGAGCGCCAGATCGCCGAGATCGGTCGAGGGGCCGTCAGCAAGGATGTCGCCCTTGCGAACGTAATCGCCGACACGCACCAGCGGCTTCTGGTTGATGCAGGTCGACTGGTTCGAACGCTGGAACTTCAGTAACCGGTAGATGTCGACGCCGGGCTTGCTCGGGTCGGCCTCTTCGGTCGCACGCACGACGATACGGGTCGCGTCGATCTGATCGACGTAACCGGTCCGGCGCGCAGCAATCGCAGCACCCAAATCGCGCGCAACGATCGATTCCATGCCCGTGCCGACGAACGGCGCATCAGCCTTCACAAGCGGCACCGCCTGGCGCTGCATGTTCGAGCCCATCAACGCGCGGTTCGCGTCGTCGTTCTCAAGGAACGGAATCAGCGCCGCGGCCACCGAGACAAGCTGCTTCGGCGACACGTCCATGAAGTCGACGCGCTCGGCTGGAACCATGATGACGTCGCCGGCATGACGGCAGACAACGAGGTCTTCCGTCAGACGGCGCTGGCCATCAATCGGCGCATTGGCCTGGGCGACGTAGTGCTTCAACTCTTCCATCGCCGAAAGATAGATGACCTCATCAGTCACCTGGCTGTCCTTGACGCGGCGATACGGCGATTCGATGAAGCCGTACTTGTTCACCCGCGCAAACGTCGCAAGCGAATTGATCAGGCCGATGTTCGGACCTTCCGGCGTCTCGATCGGGCAGATGCGGCCGTAATGCGTCGGATGCACGTCGCGCACCTCAAAGCCGGCGCGCTCGCGCGTCAAACCACCCGGGCCAAGCGCCGACAGGCGCCGCTTGTGGGTGATCTCCGACAGCGGATTGGTCTGATCCATGAACTGCGAGAGCTGCGACGAACCGAAGAATTCGCGCACCGCCGCTGCCGCTGGCTTCGCGTTGATCAAATCCTGCGGCATGACCGTGTCGATATCGACCGAGGACATACGCTCCTTGATCGCGCGCTCCATGCGCAGCAGGCCGAGGCGATATTGATTTTCCATCAATTCGCCGACCGAGCGTACCCGGCGGTTGCCGAGGTGATCGATGTCGTCGATCTCGCCACGCCCATCGCGCAGATCGACAAGCGCCCGCACGACCGCAACGATGTCGGCCTTGCGCAGGACGCGCATCGTATCCGGCGCATCGAGATCGAGGCGCATGTTCATCTTGACGCGGCCGACGGCCGAAAGATCGTAGCGCTCGTCGTCGAAGAAGAGCGAATGGAACATCGCTTCCGCCGTATCGAGAGTCGGCGGCTCGCCCGGACGCATGACACGGTAGATGTCGAACAACGCCTCCTCGCGCGAGGAGTTCTTGTCGACCGCGAGCGTGTTGCGGATATAGGGCCCGATGTTGACATGGTCGATGTCGAGCACCGGGATTTCCTCGAAGCCCGCATCGATCAAGGCCGGTAGAGTCTTCGCCGTGATCTCGTCACCGGCCTCGGCGAAAATTTCGCCTGTGCTGGGATTGTAGAGGTCGGTGGCGATATATTGGCCATGCAGGTCCACGTCCTGCGCGCGGACCGCCTTGAGGCCCTTTTCGACCAATTGGCGCGCCGCGCGAACGGTGAGCTTCTTGCCCGCCTCGACCGCAACTTCGCCAGTATCGGCGTCGATCATGTTTTCGGTGGCCTTGACGCCCTTCATCCGCTCCGCGTCAAAGGGCACGCGCCAGCCTTCACCGTCCCGAGTATAGATGACGGTGTTATAGAACGTGCTGAGAATTTCTTCGCCATCCATGCCGAGCGCGAAAAGCAGCGACGTCACCGGGATTTTCCGGCGACGATCGATACGCGCATATACAATGTCCTTGGCGTCGAACTCGATATCGAGCCAGGAGCCACGATACGGAATGATGCGCGCCGCGAACAGCAGCTTGCCCGAGGAGTGGCTCTTGCCTTTGTCGTGATCGAAGAAGACGCCCGGCGAACGGTGCATCTGCGAGACGATGACGCGCTCAGTGCCGTTGACGACAAAGGTGCCGTTCGACGTCATGAAGGGCATGTCGCCCATATAGACGTCCTGCTCCTTGATGTCCTTGACGGACTTGGCGCCGGTTTCCGGATCGACATCGAATACGATGAGGCGCAGCGTGACTTTCAGCGGCGCAGCGAACGTCATGCCGCGCTGACGACACTCGTCGACATCGTACTTCGGCGGCTCGAACACGTATTTCAGGAATTCGAGCTGCGACACGCCCGCGAAATCCGAAATCGGAAAGACCGAGCGGAACACCGACTCAAGGCCCTCGTTCGGACGGCCGCCCTCGGGCTCGTCAACGAGCAGAAATTGATCGTAGGATGCCTTCTGAACCTCGATGAGGTTCGGCATTTCCGCCACTTCGCGAATGTGTCCGAAAAACTTGCGAACCCGCTTCCGGCCAGAGAAAGTTTGCGTTATGGGTTGGGCCATCGTGCTCCTCGCAGGTTAGTTTGCGCAGGATGCCGCATGCATCCCGAAAACATTGCGCGGCGACAGACGTCCGCAGGGTGTTTTGGGCCCTTCCCCATCAAAAAACTCAACCGATCGACCGGATAAGGAACGGCTGAACGGCCCCGAAGCACGCCTCGGAGCCGCTCGATCGGAAAACGGGATCGCGCGCGACCCCGCCGCAACTCACTTAAGCTCGACCTTCGCGCCGACCTTCTCGAGGGTCGCCTTGATCTTCTCGGCTTCCTCTTTGGTCACGCCTTCCTTGACGGGCTTCGGCGCGCCTTCGACGAGATCCTTGGCTTCCTTCAGGCCAAGGCCGGTGACGGCACGGACTTCCTTGATGACTTCGATCTTCTTGTCGCCGACAGCGGCGAGAACGACCGTGAACTCGGTCTTCTCTTCGACCGGAGCCGCAGCAGCGGCAGCTGGGCCCGCAGCGACGGCAACCGCCGCAGCGGCCGAGACGCCCCACTTCTCTTCAAGCAGCTTGGCGAGTTCCGCAGCTTCGAGAACCGTCAGGCTCGAAAGGTCTTCGACGATTTTTTCCAGATTGGCCATTGCAAGTTTTCCTTCGAATTTGGTCGTGAATAGCTGAAAATTTGAAGACGGCCGTCAGGCGGCGTCCTTGTTCGCATAGGCAGAAATGACGCGCGCCAGCTTGGCAGCCGGTGCCGTCGAAAGCTGCGCGAGTTTCGTCGCCGGCGCCTGGATGAGCCCGACGAGCTTGGCGCGCAATTCGTCCAGAGACGGCAAAGTCGCAAGCGACTTGATGGCCTCCGGATTGAGCGCCGTTTTTCCCATCGCGCCACCGAGGATCACGAGCTTCTCGTTATCCTTGGCGAAGCCGACGGCGACCTTGGCGGCCGCCACCGGATCCTGCGAATAGGCAAGCAGGGTCGGTCCCTTCAGCAGGCTCGTAATCGAGCCCGTGTCGGTCCCTTCCAGGGCGATCTTGGCAAGGCGATTTTTTGCGACTTGAACCGTGGCGCCCGCGTCGCGCATCTGCTTACGCAGATTTTGCATCTGGGCCACCGTCAAGCCGGAATAATGCGCTACCACCACAACCGACGTCTTGCTAAAGACCTCGTTCAGAGCGGTGACAGCGGCTTTCTTCTCAGCTCTGTCCACAATACTCTCTCTGTCTCGCGGGATTCACCCGCTTGGTTGCGTCAGCCGGCTGTCGCACGGCGCTACGCCTGTCCTCCGGAACGTCCAGCGTCCCGGACAGAGGGATTCGACCAAAATCAAAGGCTGCAGAAACTGCCGCAAAGACTTACTGCCGCACCTGCGCTTCGTATTCCGCTTCGACCCCGTCTATGCTGGCCTCTCGAACACGCAACCCGACCCGAAACATCGGAACCGGAAGCGTGTCTTCGACATTAAGTCCTTACGAGGTTCGAAAACCCCATGCGGACGCCTGCAGTCTCGGACAGGACATGACCGGCTTGGACCAGTGGATCGAAATCCGCCGGCTCACCGGTCATTCCGCCGCGTCTGGTTCACGCCGCCTAATCAAAGACTGCGTGTCGAGACGCGGAAGCTAAATGGGTTCGGGGTTGCGGCCGTGCCGACAACCCCGAACTGTCTATTTAAACGTAAGAGCCTAATATGCCAAGGGGCTGATTCAGCTTTTTTTCAGCTTGTCAAGAAGCCCCGATGGTCAATCCCGCGAGCCCTTACATATGCACGGTGGCCGGATCGACCTTGACTCCAGGCCCCATCGTGGACGAGATGGCAACCCGTTGAATATAGGTGCCTTTTGCGCCCTGCGGCTTGGCCTTGGCGACGGCATCGACGAAGGCTGCGATATTCTCGACCAGCTTCGTTTCGTCGAAGGAGGCCTTGCCGACGCTGCCCTGAATGATGCCGGCCTTTTCCACACGAAATTCGACCGCGCCGCCTTTTGACGCCTTGACCGCAGCTGTGACGTCCATGGTCACCGTGCCGACCTTGGGGTTCGGCATCAGGCCGCGCGGGCCCAGCACCTTACCGAGCCGGCCGACGAGCGGCATCATATCCGGGGTCGCGATGCAGCGATCGAAGTCGATCTGGCCGCCTTGGACGGTCGCCACCAGATCTTCGGCGCCGACAATATCCGCGCCAGCCGCCTTGGCTTCGTCAGCCTTTGCGCCGCGGGCGAAGACTGCGACGCGCAGCGTACGCCCCGTGCCGTTCGGCAGATTGACCACGCCGCGGACCATCTGATCCGCATGCTTGGGGTCAACGCCAAGGTTCATGGCGATCTCGACCGTCTCGTCAAACTTCGCGCTCGCCCGTTCCTTGACGAGTTTTACCGCCTCGCTGATCGGATAAAGCTTGGTGCGCTCAATTCCCTCGCGGGATTTGACTACGCGCTTTGCAATATGGGTCATGGCTTCACCCCACCACTTCGAGGCCGATCGAGCGGGCCGAGCCCTCGATCATCTTGGCGGCGGCTTCGACCGTCGCGCAATTGAGATCCGGCAGCTTCTTCTCGGCGATCTCGTTGATCTGCGCCTTGGTGACGCGGCCGACGAAGCCGCGACCCGTGGTCTTCGAGCCTGAGGTGATGCCCGCGGCCTTTTTCAGGAAAAAGGTCACCGGCGGCAGCTTCATCTCGAAGGTGAAGGAGCGGTCCTGATAAGCGGTGATGACGACGGGGATTGGAGTCCCCTTTTCCATCTGCGCGGTCTTCGCGTTGAAGGCCTTGCAGAACTCCATGATGTTGAGGCCGCGCTGACCAAGCGCCGGGCCGATTGGCGGCGACGGATTGGCGGCGCCGGCCGGCACCTGCAATTTGATATAACCGGCAACTTTCTTTGCCATTTCAATCTCCTACAAGCCGATCCTAAGATCGGGGTTGCGGATTGTGGTGCAAAAGGCAACCCGGCGGCAGACCGGACCTTTCTCCCACAGCGGAAGGCGAGCCTTAACGCGCTTTCCGGCCGAATGAAACATTCGGCCGAGAAGAAATCGCGTCACGTCAAAGACCCGAGCACGTTCTTGTCGAAAAAGCCTGCAACTTTTTCGGAACGTGCTCTAGGGCATCGCCCATTTCGGTGCAAGCACCGAAAATTCTTAAACCTTCTCGACCTGCGAATATTCGAGTTCGACCGGCGTGGCGCGGCCGAAGATCGAGACCGCGACCTTAACGCGCGAGCGGGCCTCGTCGACTTCCTCGACCGTACCGTTGAAGGACGCGAACGGACCGTCGGCGACCCGCACCGTTTCGCCGATCTCGTAGGAGATCGTCGACTTCGGCCGATCGACACCGTCGGCCACCTGGCCCTTGATCCGGTCCGCCTCGGCATCGGAAATCGGCATCGGCTTTTTGTCGGCACCAAGGAAGCCCGTCACCTTCGGCGTGTTCTTGATCAGGTGATAGATGTCGTCCGTCAGGTCACATTTGACGAGCACATAGCCAGGGAAGAACTTCCGCTCGGAATTGACTTTGCGGCCCTTGCGCACCTCGACGACGTGTTCGGTCGGCACGAGGATTTCCTCGAACTTCTCGGACAGATTGCGCTGTGCCGCCTGCTCGCGGATCGATTCGGCGACCTTCTTCTCGAAATTGGAATAGGCGTGGACGATGTACCAGCGCATGCTCATGACGAAACCGGAAAACCCCTCGAATCAATGTCCGATGTTCAGGACGAAGCGGACAACCAATTGCAAAATTTCATCGACGGCGAGAAAAAACAGGCTCGCGAGGATGACCATCGTGATGACCAGACCGGTCGTGATCAACGTCTCGCGCCGGGTCGGCCAAGTGACCTTGCCGGCCTCCTGACGGACCTCCTGAATGAATTGCAGCGGATCGGCCATAATCGCTCAACACCCAATTTGCAGGAATTTTTCGCCCGGCCGCGGCAAACTCCAGCGGCCGCTGCCGCCGGTATCGCCTATGTGGCCCCGGCTAAAAAAATCAGGGCGCGGAGCCAAAAGGCCACGCGCCACACAAGGAGTATATAATGCAGGCGATTGGCCGCGCCAAGTGAATTCTCAGCAAGCGAATTCTCAGTTAGCCCCGGCCCGGCCTTAGATCGAGTAATCCTCTGCGAAGGAATGGGCGTTACGCAGACGGACGAAGACTTGGTCTTCGACCTTCAGCGCCAGATCGCGATAGGCCTGCGTCGTCAGCTCCGCATCGATCGACTGTTGATCGTCGAGCCGGATGAGTTCGACATTCACCGCCGCGCCGGCGAAGCCGATATGGGTCACCTTGGCTGCGATCGCGCCAGCGTCGCTCTGGCGAGAGATTTCGATGTCGTGCGGCCGAACGAAGGTGATGGCTTCGCCCTCGGCGTGCCCCTGCCCCCAGGCATGGCTGGCCTGCCGGCCGTGGAAAAGGTTGTAATTGCCAAGGAAGCGGAAGACGAACGGGTTCGCCGGATGCTCGTAGACCTCCTCGGGCGAATCATATTGCTCGATGTTACCCGCGTTCATCACCGCAACGCGGTCGGCGACTTCGAGCGCCTCTTCCTGATCGTGGGTGACGAAAATCGTCGTGACCTTGATCGTATTATGCAGCTTGCGCAGCCAGCGGCGGAGTTCCCGCCGCACGGTGGCATCGAGCGCGCCGAATGGCTCGTCCAGCAGCAAAACCTGCGGCTCGACGGCGAGCGCGCGGGCGAGCGCGACGCGCTGGCGCTGGCCTCCGGACAATTGCGAAGGATAGCGCTGGGCAAAATTGCTGAGTTGGACGAGCCCCAGCAATTCCTCGACCTTGCGCTTGATCGCGGCATTCGACGGGCGCCGCCGCCACGGCTTCGAGCGCAGACCGAAGGCGATGTTCTCGAAGACGCTCATCTGCTTGAACAAAGCATAATGCTGGAAGACAAAGCCAATCTTGCGTTTGCCGAGGTCGGTGTCCGAAACGTCAAGACCGTCGAACAAGACTTCGCCACCAGGATCGGCCGCCTCGATCCCGGCAATCACGCGCAGCAGCGTCGTCTTTCCCGAGCCGCTTGGCCCAAGCAATGCGACGAGCTCGCCCGAGTTGACCTTAAGGCTTACGCCCTTCAGCGCTTGAAACGAGCCGTAGGTCTTGCTGATCTGGCGTACTTCGATACTCATCGGGCTTCACCTCATGGGCCGCGGTCGCGGTCGCCTCGGTATGTTTGGTCCTGATCTCGACCGCGGCCTTGATGACCAGGGTCGCAACGGCCAGCAGCGCGAGCAAGGTCGAAACCGCAAAGGCGGCTTGCATGTCATAGCCGTCCCAGAGCTTCTCGACCCGCAGCGGAATCGTGTCGTTGGAATCGATGTGACCGGAGACGACCGAGACGGCGCCGAATTCGCCGAAGGCGCGCGCCGTGCACAGGATCGCGCCATAGAGCAGGCCCCACCTGATATTCGGCAGCGTCACCGTCCAGAAAGTTCGCCAGCCGCTGGCACCCAGCGAAAGCGCGGCAAGTTCCTCGTCCGATCCTTGCGCATCCATCAGCGGAATCAAGGAGCGTGCGACGAACGGAAAGGTCACGAACGATGTCGCGAGCACGATAGCAATCGGGGTGAAGATGATGCCGGTGTAGGTATTGGCGAAGGCGAAGGGCCACCAATGACCGGAAAAGCCCTGCCAGGTGAACGAAGTCGGGTCCGGCCAGGTCACGTTCGTCGCCCAATCCCCGACCAGACCCCCGCGTCCGAAGAGCAGCACGAAGACCAGGCCGGCAATGACCGGCGAGATCGAGAATGGCAGGTCGATCAGCGTCAGCAGCAGCAGCCGGCCGCGAAAGCGGAATTTGGTAATGGCCCATGCCGCAGCAATGCCGAAGATGATGTTGAGCGGCACGACGATGGCAGCGACCCCGCAGCTCAAGCGGATCGCGCTCCAAGTATCGGCCGCCTGCCGAACCGCAGCAACCTGCTTGTGCCTTTCAAAGATGGTCAGATGCGTCGCGGTATCGACCGGCGGCGGAAAGAACACATGCCAATAGGCGGCCACGCCGTTCGAGAGTGCCTGCGTGAATACATTGGCGACCGGCAAGACAATGAACAGCGTCAGAAACAAAACCGCGACGGCGACGAGCACACGCCCGGCCAATCCGCGCTTGGCTTTATCCGTGCGCGCCGGAGCGATCTGCGTTTGGAGAATGGGCGCCCCGGACATCGTTCAGACCGCCGCTTGCGACCGTCGCCGCGACCAGCTTTCGATCCCGTTGATACCCAACAGAATCAAGAGCGAGAAAAACAGGAGCACGACGCCAATGGCGGTGGCCTGGGCTGGCTCGAACTCGTCGAGCTTGGTGACGATCTGCAATGGCACGATCTGCGACTTGCCGGGAATGTTGCTGGCAATGAAGATCACCGAGCCGTATTCGCCAATGGCGCGGGCGAAGGCAAGCGCGACGCCGCTGAGCCACGCTGGGAAAATCTCCGGAAAGATCACGCGTCGGAACGTCGTCGCCCCATTCGCGCCAAGGCTGTACGCCGCCTGCTCGTATTCCGGATCCCATTCCTGCAGCACCGGCTGCACGGAGCGCACGACGAACGGAAACCCGACGAAGATCAGGACGATGACGATGCCGGTGTTGGTGTTGCTATACGGGAAGTTTAGCCAGGACAGCGCTCCGGCCGACAGAGCATCCGGATGGCCGAAATGGCCCGCAAGCCCATTCAGAAACGCAACCGCATGATCGCCGAAGCCGCCGATCCAGCCGTCGGTGAGATAGAGATTTGAGAACGTGATGCCGGCGACAGCCGTTGGCAACGCAAAGGGGAAATCGATCAGCGCATCGAAATAGCGCCGGCCCGGAAACGGCTCGCGCACGAGAACCCAGGCGACAATCAGGCCGAACAGACCATTGATGATCGCCGCCAGAGCCGCGGCGCCAAAGGTCAATTGATACGCGGCGACGACAACCGGATCGGTGATCGTCGCGACGAACTCGGACCAGGACAATTGCGTGGTCTTGATGACCAGTGCGGCGAGCGGGATCAGCACCAGAAGCGAGAGATAGAAAAGCGTATAGCCGAGCGTCAGCCGAAAACCCGGAATGACCTTGCGCGCGCCCGCCATTTTCCAAACTCTCGTAAGACGCAAGCCCGTGGCCGCCGCGTTCAATATCGCCGATCTCCTATTAGCCGCCGCGTTCCAAGACCGCAATTGCGCCGGCTTTGTGCCAAAGCGAAGCCGAGGTCCTCACTTCGTCGGCTTATAGATTTGATCGAAGACGCCGCCATCGCCAAAGAAAGTCTTCTGCGCACGCGGCCAGCCGCCGAATGCCTGATCAACGGTAAACAGCTTCACCGGCGGAAGGGTGGCTTCGTATTTCTTATAGATATCGATATTGCGAGGCCGATAATGGTATTGCGCGATCGCGTCCTGCGCCTCGGGCGTATAAAGATAATCGAGATAGGCCGTCGCGACCGCCCGCGTCCCCTTCTTATCGACGATGGAATCGACGACCGCGACTGGCGGCTCAGCGAGGACGCTGGTGGAGGGATAGACGATCTCGAACTTGTCTTTACCGAATTCGTCGGTGGCCAGATAAAGCTCGTTCTCCCAATTGACCAGCACGTCACCGATACCCTTCTGGGCGAAGGTCACGGTCGCGCCGCGCCCGCCGGTGTCGAGAACCGGTACGTGCCTGTAAAGCTCGGTGACGGCCGAAAGGGCCGCGGCATTCTTGTAGATCGGAAAATCCTTCGCGGCGCTCCCGTCCGCGATCGACGCCGCAAGACCATCCTTGGTCGAAAGATCGTAGGTCTTTGCCCCTCCGACTGCGCCCCAAAGTCCGAGGAAGACCCAGCGCGCCGCGCCGCTCGACTTGGGATTGGCGGCGATCACCTGCACGCCGGGTTTCAGTAGATCATTCCAGTCGTGGATGTGCTTGGGATTGCCCTTACGCACCAGAAACGCAATCGTCGAGGTATAAGGCGCGGAATTGTAGGGGAATTTGGCCTGCCAGCCATGCTTGAGCAGCCCTGCCCGCTCGATCGCGTCGATGTCCCAGGCCAGCCCCAGCGTCACCACATCGGCCTGGAGGCCGTTGACGACGGACACCGCCTGCTTGCCCGAGCCGCCATGCGATTGCTGGATCGTGACCTGTGTGCCGGTCTTCTTCAGATAATCGGCAGCGAACGCATCGTTGATCGTTTCATAAAACTCGCGGGTCGCATCATAGGAGACGTTGAGCAGCGTGACCGCTTGAGCGCCCTCGGCATATCTTGCGCCGCCAATCATCAACGCGGTAAGCGCCGTGAGGGTAATCGTCAGTCCCGTCTTCCACCCAGAAACGCGCATAAAATTCCCGTCCCAGCCGAAATGAATGCCGCAAAATTGAGGCTTTGCCTTTAACAAACGGGTTTCAGGCGAGAAGTCAATATATCATTCTATATTTTTTATGTACTATTAATTCATGCAACATCGTCAGTATGTTACCCTAATCTGGCTAGAAATTTCATCACTCGCGCTCTACTTGCGCTCTTCATTCGCAATGATCATTGCGTTGCGAATTTGCTCGCCAATCTCGGTCATCGCGCCGGGCGTGTGCGGGAGCAAAATGACCTTGGCGCCAGATTGAACGCCGATTTCGCGGATCGTGTCGAAATATTGCGTCATGAGCAGCGTGCGCAGCACTTCTGCAGGTGAGGTTTGCGCGGTCGAGGCGAGACTGGCGACGGAATCGTTGAGCCCTCCGACAATAGCCCTGCGCTGGTCGGCAATGCCTTTGCCTTGCAGGGCCTTGGACTCGGCCTCCGCCTCCGCAGCCTTCACAGCCAAAACCTTGTTGGCCTCGCCTTTCGCCTGCGCCGCAAGCTGAAGCCGCGTTTGCGCCTGGATTTCGTTCATCGCGGCAACAACGGTGGGATCCGGCTGCACATCGACAACGAGTGAACTGACGATCTCGAACCCGTATTGCTGCATCAATTCCGAGAGATGCTGCGTGACCGCCTGAGCGACATCGTCCTTTTTCTCGAAAACTTCATCGAGCGTCATCGCCGGAATTTTCGAACGCACGACATCGAGAACATAAGCCTGGATCTGCCCTTTGGCGTCCGACAGCACATAAAACGCCTCACGTTCACGGCCAGCGACCACGCGATAATTGACCGCAATATTGACCTTCACGAAGACATTGTCCTTCGTCTTCGTGTCAGCGGTGATGATGTTCTGGTCGATCTTCAATGACAGCAGCGCAACGAGCCGGTCGATATAAGGCATCTTCACGTGCAGGCCGGGGTCGACAACGCGATTGAATTTGCCGAACCGCTCGATGATCCCCGCATGCGCCTGCTGGATGGTGAAGATCGAGCGGAAGATCGGCAGCACCACAATTATGCCGAAGACAATCAGGACGCCGATAAAAATCTCTTCGATCATGTTTCCCCCTCGCCGATCCCCGCCGGCCGCATCAAAATTTAAACGCCAGCAAAATTGCCCCGGCGCCGACGAGTACGACCCCTAGCCAATTCATCGCGGAAAGCTTTTCGCCGAGAAATGTGACACCAAAAAGCGCGACGAGGACGACGCTCAGCTTATCGACCGGCGCGACTTTGGAGGCCTCGCCCAATTGAAGCGCACGAAAATAGCAAAGCCATGAGGCACCCGTCGCCAAAGCCGACAGCGCCAGAAACAGGAAGCTTCGTGGCGAGATTGAACTCGGCGCCTGCCACGCCCGGGTGATGGAAACGATGATCGCGGCGAGGATGAGAATAAAGACGGTGCGGATCAGCGTCGCGAAATTTGAGTTGATATTCTCGACGCCGAGTTTCGCCAGAATCGCCGTCAGCGCCGCGAAAACCGCGGAAAGAGCTGCCCAAACCTGCCATGAGAATGCAGGCTGCATCATGCGTCCGCGCGCGCGGTCTGCCGGCGCCCCGTCTTGGCGGCGGGCGTTGCAGTGAGTATTCCTTCACGCTGCTTGACGGCCTTGTAATAGGCCCACCAAACATGCGCCGCGACACCGCGCCATGGCCGCCAAGGTTCTGCCAGCACCATCATCTCCTTGGTCGTAGGCCGGATGGGAAGCCCCAATCCGAGCTTAACCGCCTCCTGCACCGCGAGATCGCCTGCCGGCCACGCATCTGGATGACCCAGGCAAAACAGCAAATAGACGTCCGCCGTCCAGGGCCCGATTCCATGTAATGCGGTCAACTTTGCGTGCGCGACTTCGGCGTCCTCGTCAGCGAGCGCGTCGAGATCGAAACGTGAGGCGACGATCTCGCGCGCAAGGCTTTTGAGGGTCTTGATCTTCGCGGCCGAGAGGCCCAGCCGCGCCAGCCTGTCGGCACGCGCCTTGGCGATGGCCGCGGGCGTGATCGGATCGAAGGCTGCTCGCAACCGCTCCCAGATCGCATTGGCGCTCGCGGTCGAAAGTTGCTGCGCACAGACGATCGCGACGATCCCGGGGAAACCCGTCTCGCGGCGGCGCAGCCCCGGCACGCCCGTCGTCGCGACAATCGGCGCGAAACGCTCATCCAGCGCAACGAGATGCGCGACGCCCTCTTTCAGATCGGCTTGGGTATCGAGACGGAAGATCATTTTGCAAAGCTCTCACGCCCAAGCTCGTATTTCAACAATCGGACCCCAGCGATATGCACATCTTCCATAGGGCTGTTCGTATCTCTGCGAGCGCCAAAAAATAGTTGCAATCCACTCCGAACATCGACTTACGGATTGATATCGTCACACACGCGAGCTATCCGCGATAGCAGCTGAATCGTCCGATGAGCCTATCAAAAAATGGGCCTCCGGAGCGACAATACTTCAGTTCAAGCTTCAGACATGGGACCTCCGGGCGGCTGCCTTCCGGACATGTCGAACTTTTGGTTAGCTGGATATCTTGAGACAGAGATTCCGCTGACGCCTTCAGGAATAAGGCCGACGTATGATGGAAGACACTTTGCCGGATGTTCAAGACGAGCAATTCCAATTTACAATTCCGGCGCTTCGGGAACGCCGCACGCGCACGCTGAAGCATGGCGATACGTTCGCAATGTTCGATGATAATGGCGATGTGCTGTCTTCACTCGGCAGCCCCGAAGGCGTCTTTCATCGCGACACGCGGCATCTGTCACACCTGAGCTTGTCGATCTTTGGCCAGCGGCCGATTCTGCTCAGTTCCACATTGCGCGACGACAATGGCGCGTTGATCTGCGACCTGACGAATCCCGATCTGCACAAGGGCGATCATATCGCTCTCGAACACGACCTCATTCATCTACGGCGGCTGAAATTCGTATGGCAGAACGCGAATTTCGAGCGGCTGGCCGTGCGCAACTTCAGCGAGCGGCGCGAGCGCGTCAAAATCCAAATCGATTTTGCCGCCGATTTCGCGGATCTGTTCGAGGTTCGCGGCAGCAAGCGTGAAAAGCGCGGCACCTATCACCCGACCTCACTGAAAGCAGATTCGGTTGTCATGTCCTACACGGGACTCTGATGACCGTCGGCGCGATACGCAATTGCGTTTCTCGCCACAGCCCACACAGCTGACAGCCAATCGCGCGATCTTCGAGGTCGATCTCGAGCCAAGCGAGCGCGCCTCGATTTTCATCGAAATTCGCTGCGAGAACGTGTCGCCCAATATCCCGCCGTGGAGGCTGTTCTTTTCCTCGCTGCGCGATGCAAGACGTGATCTCCGCGCCGCGCTCGCACGCGAGGCTTCGGTCGAGACCTCCAACGACATTTTCAACGAAGTGGTCCGCCGCTCCGTCGCCGATCTCCACATGCTGACGACCGACCTGCCCGAGGGCCCCTACCCTTACGCCGGGATTCCGTGGTTCAGCACCGTCTTCGGCCGCGATGCTTTGATCACGGCTCTGCAAACGCTCTGGATCGACCCGGCGCTCGCGCGTGGCGTTCTCTTCTATCTGGCGGCAAATCAGGCCGATAAAACCGACGCGGCGGCCGACGCCGAGCCCGGCAAGATTTTACACGAGTCGCGCCGCGGCGAGATGGCCGAGCTGGGCGAAGTCCCCTTCCGCCAGTACTACGGCAGTGTCGATTCCACGCCATTGTTTGTCGTCCTTGCCGGGGCTTATCTGCAAAGAACGGATGATGCGCGTGCACTGAAGCAGCTCTGGCCCCATATCGAAGCGGCGCTGAATTGGATCGACGTTTATGGCGATCGCGATGGCGATGGATTCGTCGAATATGGCCGCAAGAGCGACGATGGGCTTCTAAATCAAGGATGGAAAGACAGCCACGATTTCGTCTTCCATGCCGATGGCACGTTGGCACAAGGTCCGATCGCACTCGTCGAAGTGCAAGGCTACGTCTATGCTGCAAAACGCGCCGCGGCGACAATCGCGATGCGCCTCGACCATCATGATCGCGCTTTGAAGCTCGAGCATGAGGCCGAACAGCTTCAGAAACATTTTGATGCGCAGTTCTGGGACGACGCACTCGGCACCTACGTCCTGGCGCTCGACGGTGAAAAGCGCCCCTGCCGCGTCTTGACCTCAAATGCCGGCCATACGCTGTTCACCGGCATCGCGCTGCCGTCGCGCGCGCCACAGATCGTTCGCAATCTCACAGACCATGACGGCTTTTCCGGCTGGGGCATCAGAACCGTCGCAGCTTCCGAGGCGCGCTACAATCCGATGAGCTATCACAACGGCTCTGTCTGGCCGCACGACAATGCGCTGATCGCATCAGGCTTCGCCCGCTATGGCTTCGGCGCCGAAGTCACACGGATTTTCAAAGGCCTGTTTGAAGCGTCGATCTATATCGATCTGCGCCGCTTGCCGGAGTTGTTCTGCGGCTTCCGGCGCGTGCGTGGCCAGGGACCGACCTTCTATCCGGTCGCCTGTTCGCCGCAGGCCTGGGCGGCTGCGACCCCCCTGGCAGTACTTGCCGCATCACTCGGCCTCAGCTTCGATCCGCCCAATCGTCACGTCATCTTCAACCGGCCGCACCTGCCGGATTTTCTCGAAGAGGTAACGCTCCACGGCTTAACGCTGAACGACGCGAGCATGTCCGTTCAGCTTCGACGCACTGGAACCGACGTTGCCGTCAATGTGCTGTCACGCAAGGGCGACATCTGGGCGACAACGATCAGCTAGGCGTCGATCGCGTAGTGACGGGCCGATCCGGCGGCGTGATCATGGTACTTTCGCCGCGCCGTCATCTTCCGCCGCGCGAAATCGCTGTAATGGCCGTTGGCGTCGATCAATTCGCCGGGCGGTCCGTCCTGGACAAGCTCGCCGTCCTGGAGCATCACGATCCGGTCGAAGTCTCGTAGAGTCGTCAAGCGATGCGCAATCGCAATGACCGTGCGCCCCTTCATCAGCCGCACCGAAGCTTCGCGAATGGCTTCCTCGGATTCGTGATCGAGCGCCGAGGTTGCCTCGTCGAGCAGCAGGATCGGGGAATCCTTCAGGAACGCGCGCGCTAGCGCGATACGTTGACGCTGACCGCCGGACAGTTTCAGCCCGCGATCGCCGACCATCGTATTGAACCCGTCAGACAAATCGTCGATGAAATCGCAATGCGCCGCGGCGGCGGCCTTCATCACCTCGCCATCGGACGCATCCGGGCGGCTATAGCGGATATTCTCGATCAGCGAGCGATGGAACAGACTGATGTCCTGCGGGACGACGGCGATTGCCGCGCGCAGACTTTCCTGCGTAATCATCGCGATATCCTGACCATCGATCAGGATGCGCCCGGTCTGCACGTCGTGCATACGCTGCATCAGAGCCAGCAAGGTCGATTTGCCGCCACCCGAGGGCCCTGCAAGGCCGACCTTCTCGCCCGGGCGAATGTGCAAGCTGAAGTTTTTTATAACTTGCGGGCCGCGAGGGTAATGGAAGGACACATCCTGGAAAGTGATTTCCGCGCCAGCGCGCGCGAGCGGAACCGCGCCGGGGCGATCACCAAGTTCATGCGGGACCAACAAGGTTCGCAGGGCTTCGGCGAGGCGCGCCATGTGCTGGGTGATGTCCACGAGCGCCACGGCCAGATCGCGGGTCGCCGCGAGCACCGAAACGCCCAGCGTGCAGACGAGAACGACCGTGCCCGTGCTTGCCGCACCGTGCTGCCAAAGCATGATGGCCCAGCCCAGAAGGCCTGCGACCAGGATCGCGGTCGCTAAAGCGTGGAACAGGCGTAATTTCTCAAGGTAGCGCAGGCTGCACCGCCGCGCGCCCATTTCCTGCCCCACTTTGCCGGCGAAGCGATTACGCTCGCTGGTAAAGCCGCCGAAAGCCTTGACGAGCAAAACGTTGCCCACGACATCGGCCATCTCGCCATCGACCGCGGCGGCTTTCTCGGCAAAATCCTGGTGGATTGGGCGGCCTTTGGCCGCAACTCTGAAAATCACTGCGACGACGATACCAGCGATGAGGCTCAGCACCGCGGCCATTTGGAGATTTACGGCGGCGATGAACGCGATGGCGCCCACAGTCGCAACGCACGGCGGCAGCACGTTCCAGATGAACATATTTTCAATCGTGAATGCCGCGTTGGAAGTCGCCGTGATGCGGCTCGTCAACATGCCGGGCAGACGATTGGAAAAATAGCTCGGCGAATGACCCATCAGATGCTGGAACATTTCGCGGCGCATATCACCTGTCACGCGAACAAATGAGCTGGACGCGATCCATCCGGCAACGCGCCACAGCAGATTGTCCGCCGCGATGAAGCCGCACAAGAGCGCGAAGGCCGTCCAGGGATTGGCATGGCCGACGCCTTTCGAAAGGCTATCGACCAGAAATTTGATGCCGAACTGCGTACTCACCGAGCAACCCACAGCCGCGAGCACGCAGACGAATATGATCAAATGCGAGAGGGGCTGAAGCCTGACATAGCGAAAAAGAAACCCCGTCGGCCGATTGGCGTAGTGGCAAAGATCGTCCATTCGGGACCTTCCCCCGGTCGGGATTTGCTACAAATAGAAGACCGGCGATTATTGAACAGAGCCCTGCTTATTCGACCGGCGAACAGTAAACGCCAAGCGCGGCTTTAAGTTCCTGTCGAACGTTTGCGACGCCAAAAGTTTGAACAAAACAGGCCGTTGCGCGTTGTCTTTGCAGTTTCGGGGGCGTGATTGCGGGCGATTTACAGATCGCTAATTCCGTAACTGCCCCCAATCCGCGACAGCGCTCGAAATGTCGTTCACGAGGGACCTATTCCAATGCGTATTGCCCAGATTGCGCCTCTTTATGAAGCCGTTCCGCCGCGTCTCTACGGAGGCACCGAGCGTGTCGTTTCTTGGCTTACCGAAGAGCTCGTCGCGCTGGGACACGATGTGACCTTATTTGCGAGCGGCGACTCGCGCACCTCGGCAACACTCGCACCCATGTGGCCTTGCGCTCTGCGTCTTGACGGATCGGTCCGTGAACCAGGCGCGCTCCATATGACTATGCTCGAACACGTCTATCAACGCTCGCACGAGTTCGATCTTCTCCATTTTCATTTGGATTATTTCCCGTTTTCGCTGTTTACCCGGCAATCGACGCCTTTTGTGACGACGTTGCATGGCCGTCTCGACCTGCCCGAACTACAGCCGGTTTTTAAAACATTCTCCTCGCTGCCCCTCATCTCGATTTCGGATTCGCAACGCCGCCCCGCGCCCAATGCGCGCTGGGCGCGGACGATCCATCACGGGATGCCAGAAAATCTGCTGACGCCGACCCCGGCTGAGCCAGGCTATCTGGCATTCCTCGGCCGTATCTCTCCCGAAAAGCGTGTCGATCGCGCGATCCGGATTGCGATACGTTCCGGCTTGCCGCTCAAAATCGCCGCGAAAGTCGATGCGGCGGATCTGGATTATTTTGAGGAGCAGATTCGTCCGCTCCTCGCCCATGACAACATCGAGTTTATCGGCGAAATTGGCGACGTACAGAAGCCCGAGTTCCTCAGCGGCGCAATGGCCCTGATCGTGCCGATCGACTGGCCGGAACCGTTCGGGATCGTCATGATCGAGGCCATGGCATGCGGTACGCCGGTGATCGCCTTCAATCGCGGCTCTGTCCCCGAAGTGATCGAGGATGGTGTCACCGGTTTCATCGTGGAGGATGAAACGAGCGCGGTGGGCGCGGTGAGGCGTTTGCCACAGCTTTCACGGCCACGAATTCGCAGACACTTTGAAGAGCGGTTTACGGCGCGCCGCATGGCTAACGATTATATTGAAGTTTATAACGAACTGATCAGAGCGGCGACGCCCCGCCCGTTGGCTGTCGCGAGGTCTTGATCTTCATCAACGCGGACGCGTCTCGGGCATCACGAACAAGACAAAGGCAAAACCGCAGGCGGCAATGGCAGCCAGATCGAGAAAAGCGGCCTGGCTGCCGGAATGATCGCTTACATAACCGGCTAAGGATGTGCTGAGCGCGGCACCGATCCCGACCGCGGTGCCGATGACGCCCTGCGCAAGATTGAAACGCCCGGTGTCGCGCGAAATATCGGCGACGACCAGCGGCACCATCACGCCAAGAGCCGCGGCCGAAATTCCATCCAAAACCTGCTCGAAGACGACGAAGCTCGGGTCGGGCGCATATGCAAACAGAAGACAGCGCAGCGGCAATGCGCCGAAGCCGATCAACAAGATCGGCCGACGCCCCCATTTGTCGGCACGCTGCCCAACCCACGGCGAGAGCGCCGCAACGACCAATTGCGGAACGATGATACACGCAGCAATGAGAACGGTCGCCCAATTGGCCGAACGCATCGTCAAAATACTGCCCATAAGCGGCAGCATCGCCGCGTTGGCCAATTGAAAGAGCGCATTACAAACCGCGAAGGCGAGCAACGGCCCATTCAACGCGAGACGCACGAGATTCTGTTCCTGATGCGCTAGAGGCACCCTGCCGCCGTGGGCGCGCGTCGGATCGACTTCCGCCGGGCGAATTTGCCAGAGCGCAATCAGGGTCGGGCCGAGAAGAAGCGCCGTGATGACGAAGACGGATCGGCTTGAGAAAAAATGGCCGCCTATGCCCATCCCTGCGGCCGCGACGACTGTGCCAAGCGAGGCAAAGCGCGCGTTGCGCCCGAGACGCGGCCCTATCGCAAAATGGCCAACAAGGCCAAGGCTGATCGCCCCGATTGCCGGTGCGAGCACGCAATTTGCGCTGGAACTGAGGACAGTGGAGAGAAAGACCAGCGGAAAAAGCGGCCACGCGGCAAGCATCAGTGCGCTAATGCCGATACAGACAACCGCGATGGCAGCGACGTTACGCTCGGAGCGCGCGGCATCGACGATGGCACCCCCCGGCATTCGGCCGATCAGACCGATAATTCCCGTGATGGACAGGATGAAACCGATATCCTGCTGCGTCCATTGCGCTGTGGTCAGATAGACCGCAACGAAGGGCCCGAAGCCCGTCTGGACGTCGGCCAGAAAAAACGTGAACCAGTCGAGACCGATGAGGCTTCGGCGCGACGGATGGGGGCTCGTCGTATTCGCCTTGATAACCGGAAATTGCGTCACTGACCTTCTCGTTCGGACGACGGCAAAAATTCCGGCAGTGATTCAGCGCGGCGAAATGTCTTCGTTCAGTCGATCATTTTGCCGGTGCCGTCACCGCAGGTTTTTGCTGCTGATGTGCCGACACCCGCTGCGGCGGCGCCGACGAGCTTGGTCCCAAAATGACAACCGGTTCCCCCTCCTTATATTCCGGCGCCACGCGAACCTGATCGCGAGTTAATGACAGAAGTGCCCGATCCTGCCCAAACTGGATTGCGTGCCAATCAACAGCAATCTTCCGGCTGCCGACACCAAGAAATCCCCCAAAGTCGATGATTGCAGCACGAAGATTTCCCTTATGATCGACAAGTATATCGACGATCCGCCCCATGTCGTCACCGGCGATACTGTAGATCTCCCGGCCCATCACGCCTTCGATGTCTTTATCGTCGAGCACCACCGCGGGGACGGCATCCTTGGCGGGCGCGGGCGCCGCAGCCGGTTTCGGGACCGGCGGTTGCGGCGAAGCCGACGGCGGTGCGGGCGTTTGTTGCGACGTCTTCGTATCGGCCATTGCGGTGACGTAAAACCCACCGAGGGCAACGACTATACCGGCCCCGATTAATCGCGGCGCAAAATATCTGGCAAAATCCATAACTCTGCTGGCAACAACCTGCGATACGGCGCGGGCGGCACGGCGCATGCGATCTCCCCCGGGCTAGCTAAGCTTCCGTCGAGACGCCATGGCGCATCGGCAAAGCTAAGCTCACCATAATTCGCGGCCCGCGATAGGGTTCCCGCAGGAGAACGATTTTCGCGCGAAACCCGTCCTGTATAGGAAAAGCTTGCCTTTCGGCCCGGCCACACCAAATGATAGCGGCAAAGAACGGAGGAGCTGAGGAATGACGGCTGCCCTATTCAGATCGCGTCTGAAGATCCCTCAACTTCTTTCTCTCTATCAGATCGTACGCGAGACAAGCCGATGTCTCGGGGCCAGATTATCCGACGCAGACGCCACACCCCAATCCATGCCGGACGCGAGTCCGGCAAAATGGCATTTGGCGCATACGACATGGTTTTTCGAGAAAATGGTGCTCGTCCCATTTCTCCCGAAATATCGCTGTTTCGACGAGACCTACAATTTCCTCTTCAATTCCTACTACAATTCGATCGGCACGCGGCAGCCAAGGCCGAAGCGCGGTCTGATCACCCGCCCCAGCCTCGACGATATTTATCGCTATCGCGAACATGTCGACGCCGGCGTTGCGCGTCTCCTCGAAAAATCTGCGCCGAATGCGGCGGCAGAACTTGTCGAGCTTGGGTGTCATCACGAGCAGCAGCACCAGGAGCTTCTGCTTACCGATATTCTGCACCTCTTCGCCCAAAATCCGTTGCACCCGGCATATAAAAGCGCCGAGCCGCTCGCCGTCGAACCCGATGGCGCGGATGCTCTGCAATTCTTATCGCTGCCCGGCGGCCTCATCGATGTTGGTCACGATGGCGAGGGCTTTTCATTCGATTGCGAAGGCCCGCGGCATAAAACATTCATCGAACCGTTCCGGCTGGCAGATCGCCTTGTCACCAATAAGGAATGGATCGAGTTCATCGCCGATGGCGGGTATCGCAATCCGCTGCTCTGGCTTTCCGAAGGTTGGGCGAAAACCCAGGCCGAGGGCTGGACCATGCCGCTCTATTGGGACGACCGCGGCGATGCAAATTATTGGACGATGACGTTGCGCGGCGCGCAGCCGGTCGACCCCGCGGCCCCGGTCACTCACATCAGCTATTTCGAGGCGGATGCCTTCGCGACATGGGCTGGGCGCCGTCTGCCCACCGAGTCCGAGTGGGAACATGCGGCGCGCGATGTTCCGCAAAACGGAAACTTGCTCGATGCCGAACGGCTGCGCCCGCGGCCCGCGCCCAAACCCACGGGCGGCCTGCGGCAGATGTATGGCGATGTCTGGGAATGGACGCGCAGCGCCTTTTCGCCCTACCCGCGCTTCCGCACGGCGGAAGGCGCGGTCGGCGAATACAACGGCAAATTCATGTGCGGCCAGTTCGTGCTGCGCGGTGGCTCATGCGTCACCCCAGCGAGCCATATTCGCCCAACCTATCGTAATTTCTTTCCCCCCGATGCCCGTTGGCAGTTCTCGGGCCTGCGCTTGGCGGAGGATGCCTGATGCTTGAGTACGTCGATGCTAAAACGCGTCAGCTCGATGCCCTACGCGCCGACGTGTTGGCGGGACTCGCGCGCCCGCAGCGAACACTTCGCGCCCGCTGGCTTTACGACGACCGCGGTTGCGAACTCTTCGAGGCGATCACGCAGCTCGACGAATATTATCCAACGCGCACGGAAACCGCGATCTTAAAGGACAACGCCCGGCAGATCGCCGATCTGTGCGGCCCCGGCGCCGTACTCCTCGAATATGGCGCGGGCGCGGGCGTGAAGACCGAGATCGTTCTCGGCGCGCTGGAGACGCCGCAGCTTTACGTCCCGATCGACATCGCGGCGGACTTTCTGGATCAGACGGCGGCGCGGATGCGTGACCGCTTTCCGCGGCTTCACGTCCATCCGATCGCGACGGACTTCACCTCCGATTTTGACATTCCGGCGCATGTGCCGGCGAAGCACCGTGTTGCTTTCTTCCCCGGCTCGACGATCGGCAACCTCGATACAGCCGAAGCTTTGGCCTTTCTGCAGCGCATGCGCCGCCACGTCGGCCCAGGCGGCCTTGCGATTATCGGCGCAGACCTCAAGAAGGACATCCCGACGTTGATCGCTGCCTATGACGATCGCGACGGCGTCACGGCCGAGTTCAATCTCAACCTTCTGGCGCGGATCAACCGCGAGCTCGCTGGCAATTTCGCGCTGGATCGGTTCGCACATCAGGCTCGGTGGAACGAGGCCGAATCCGCAGTTGAAATGCATCTCGTCAGTCTCGAAGAGCAAACCGTCACCGTTGCGGGTCGGACCTTTGCTTTCGACGAGGGCGAGACGATTCATACCGAGAGCTCGCGCAAATATAGCATCGAGAGTTTTTCCGAACTCGTGATCGAAAGCGGCTGGCGCGTCAGCGCAATCTGGACGGATTCAGGGCAGCGTTTTGCGCTCTTCGGGCTGAGCGCGGCCGCATAAGCATGGCGCATGACGGCTCGTCAGCCATGCGCTGCACCCTCATTCGCTCCGCATGATCTATTTCTGAAGATCATTATCGCGAAGGGCGATTCGCGTCTCCCGTGCGAGATCGATCAGCGAGACACAAAACGTAACCAGCGCAGCTATGAACAAGAACGCCACGCCATATTCATGGGCGACGCGATAGAAAGCGCTAACGAACGCGACGATGATGATGAGGGCAGTCAGTATCGCCGCTACGATCGCGTAAAATAGCGCTCGGTTTAGAAGTGCGGCTCGACGTCTGAGGCGTGGGATGTCGGCTTTGAGATAGATCTTGGTGGCATCGTCATCGGCAATGCTGTGCAAATATTGCGAACGTTCGATTATGTGGCTGATCCGCGAAATCAATATTGAAATGAATGATGCGACGGCACCCAGCAGGAATGCCGGCGCGGCGACATTGCCGATGATGCGCGCAAGTTGGTCGATTGACGGATTTGCAGGAAACAGTTCGTTCATTTTGACGTTCGTTTAGCCTTCGGCGGACACACCTTTGGCTGGGTGAGCATGTCATCCAGATCTTCTCATAACGAGGCCTGGTTGGGCCACATTACCTCACGACAAGAAATAAATCCCCCTGACCGAACGGGTCTTCAATAAGGCGGCGCGCGGCGCGCCCGCTGCTCGCGCGCGGCTTCTGTCCACCATGCGAGATCGTCGGCAAAAAGCGGGAAGCTCTGTTCGAGCGCCTTGCCACCTTCGCCAACCGGCTGCGAATTGGCATCGAGCGTCTGCGTAATCGGGCCGGCGGCGAGCGTGCTCGATACGACGACCATACCCATTTCCGAAAGAATGCCGTGCCAGATCGTTCCCGAACGGACACCCGAGAAACGTCCCGCGGAATAGCTCGCCACGGCGGCCGGGCGCCAAAACCATTCTTCCAGAAAATGGTCGGTCAGGTTTTTGAGACCAGGTTGCGGCCCCCAATTGTATTCGCCAGTCACGAAGATGAACGCGTCGGCGCGGCGGATCTTTTCGGCCAGCGCCTCCATCGCCGCTGGCGCCGCGCCCTTCGGATATTCCTTATACATGCGGTCAAGCATCGGCAGGCCGATCGCTTTGGCATCGATGAGTTCCGCCTCGGCGCCGCGCAGACTGAGGCCTCGTACGAGATAGTTCGCGAGCCTTATGCCCAGGCGGTCGAACTCGATACGATCCATAAATTACGAGTATACGGTCCGGCATATTCATTCTCGCTTTCAGCTCGCGGCACTCATGAAGGGGCGTTCAGTGGAAAAGACCTTATTATCGGCCTTGCCTGTCGCATCCGTATAACATGTCAGCCGAGCGCGCTGCCGAACGCCAAAGCTTCACGCCCTCCTTTTTCATCTATTCGCCGACGACGCATCGCCTGCGCGTCATTGCGGTGGGCCTGCTCGTCGCCGCCGGATGCATCAATTATCTCGATCGCGCCGCGGTCGCGGTCGCAGAGCCGCAAATTCATCAGGAACTTCACCTTTCTTACGGTCAGGTTGGCGTGCTGCTCTCGGCCTTCGCCTGGAGTTATGGCCTGGCACAAATTCCGGCAGGCACTCTGCTTGATCGCTTCGGGGCGCGCCGGACATTGGGCGTCGGCCTGGTCTTATGGTCGCTGGCCCAGCTCGGTGCGACCTTCGTGCGCTCGCTCAGTCAATTCATTGTCGCGCGCGTCGCACTGGGCCTCGGCGAGTCCCCGATGTATATCGGCGGCACGCGCGTTTGCACGGACTGGTTTGCGCTCGACCAGCGCGCGTTGCCGATCGCCATTTTCAATTCGTCGTCAGGGCTCGCACCGGCGCTGGCGCCACCGCTGCTAACATGGCTCATGCTGGCTTTCGGCTGGCGCGAGATGTTTCTGATCGCGGGCCTTGGCGGATTCGCAGTTACGGCTCTCTGGGTTGTCTTCTATCGTGCGCCGGAGAACGCAGACGTGCCCGCGGCCGATCTCGCGGAAATTCGCCGGCAGGACTCGGCCGATGTTCCGCACATCGGCTTTCGGCAAGCCTTATGGCTCCTGCGCTTTCCGACGACCTGGGGCATGTTCCTCGGCTTCTTCGGCGTCGTCTATATTTCCTGGCTCTATGCGACGTGGTTGCCGGCCTATCTGGAAAGTTCGCGCCATCAGAGCGTCGCCAGCGCCGGGTTTTGGGCGGCCGTGCCGCTTGCCGCCGGCTTTTTCGGCGCGCTTGGCGGCGGCTTCATATCCGAGGGTCTCATACGGCGCGGACTCAGTCCGGCAACGGCCTGCCGCTGGCCCACCGTCTTCGGCCTGCTGGCGGCCGGATTCTTCACAATCGCGGCGTCGCAGAGCGGAAACGTCTATGTCGCAATTGCCCTGATCGCCTGCGGGCTTTTCGCGGCGAACGTCGCCTCGAGCTGCGGATGGGCTCTGCCGGCTGTCATTGCGCCACCGAACGTCGTTGCGACGCTCGAAGCCATTCAAAATGTCGGCGGCTCGGTGGGCGGCGCGCTCGCGCCTTTGGTAACCGGCGCGCTCATCCAGGCCAGGGGATCGTTCGCGCCAGCCTTCATCCTCGCCGGGATCATCTCGCTCGCCTGCGCACTGATCTATCTTTTCGGCACGCGCAGCAAAATTACAGCCTCGGGGTGAGGGTCAACCCTGCTTACCCTCTGATAAATCGAATATTTTCATTGATCTGGCTGGCGAGGAAAGGCTCGAAAACCCCTAGCCTGAGGTTGGCCGAGACCAATTGGGGATAGCGGGGAAAACCCGAATCGATGCTTTGAAGGGGCCCCCACCCGTGGTTGCGTCCTGGGCGCGGGGGACGTGCTGGGAAATATCCTATGCCATCAGGCAGCATTGTCGCCGAAAAAAGGGCGATCCTCGAAAGTCTGAAAGCAGCAAAGCGCAGGCGTGATAAGGGAGAAGCCCACAGGCGCCTTAGCGAATTGCAGTATTTTTTGCGCGCCGAAGACGATGCACGCCAAAAGGCGACCCGGCTCGATTGGCTGGATCAGCACTGGCTCGCCGCGCCGCCGCGATCCTGACGAACGGCTGACAAAGAAAAGGCCCCGGCTTGCACGGCGGGGCCTGAAGTTTGCGATTCATGGGGAGTTCTATTGCGGCGGAATCCACGCAAGGATCGGGCCAATTGCTTGCCATTCAAAGAAGCGTGTCAACGATTCGAAAAATGGGCGGAACTTCGTTGCCACTTTCCCGTTCAGTCTGCATCCCACCCGAAAATCACGACCTCGCGCCCCGTCTGGCTTCGGCTCGTCGGGGCTTTTCTTTTGAGCGCCGGGAACCATTCCGCGGCCGCAGCGTTTTCGCCTCGTTCGAGTAGTGTGTTCGCGTATAGCCCACCCCAGAGCCCCGTCCGGTTTGCCCGCCGGCGGGGCTTTTCACGTGGCGTCGTTCGTATGCATCACGCTACTGTAACAACATGAAATAAGAGGCTGTAAAGACACACCAATGCATAGAATGCCGCAGGCGATCTTTTTCGCCTTTTCTGTGTAAAAGCCTTGGGCCTAGGGTGGCCATTGCGTCAGGCAAACGTATTTCGCCGTGATGCTTAGTTTCACCCTTCCGGCAGCGGCCTCTTCATTCGCGCAGCGACCGAGACCGTGGTTCGGTCCAAATGGTTTTCAGTCGTGACAGACGATGAGCGCGCCCGTGAAGTTGCCCGCCTGATCCTCGAGGCCCAAAGCCTTTCGGACACGCCGCAGCTTGCCACTGTGCATTACCTGCTGGGCCTCGTCGCGATCGAGGCGACACGGGAAGCACGTGCCTTGTCCGATCCCATTTTACCGCCTGGCGTCGTGCCGCTGAAGCCGCGTACGCCCTCGAAGTAGCTCGGGAATGAGCGCAGCGACGAGCCGTGGGGAAGCAGAGTAGAGCATATGGAGGCGCGGTCTTTTAATGAGCCGT
Organism: uncultured Pseudomonadota bacterium; assembly: GCA_963782195.1. GTDB lineage: Bacteria > Pseudomonadota > Alphaproteobacteria > Rhizobiales > Beijerinckiaceae > Methylovirgula. The sequence continues at coordinate 821,895 of CAWAIN010000002.1, forward strand.
GGCAGGAGAGGAGGGGCTCGAACCCCCAACCCCCGGTTTTGGAGACCGGTGCTCTACCAATTGAGCTACACTCCTAGGCGCCCCGTATTTGCCGCAGGTGCGCGGCCAAAGCAAGCGAAACGCCATCAGCAATATCACGGCCGCTTCACGCCGCTTTAAACCCTCTCGGGCAAAAAGATCGTGTGGCCACCCGAAAAAGACAGATGCGTGAAGTCAGCCAGCCGATCGTCGAAGCCAAAGACCATCCTCAAGGGCGCCCTGCCCTCGACCGCTGGACTCTACTGCTCGCTGCTACGCTTCTGGTTTTTCTCGGCCTCAACGCCCTCGCCGTTCTGCGGCTGATGCATGAGCACGCCGGAACCAATTCCTATGTGCTCCAGGCGTCGAGCTGGCTTCACGGGCGCCTCGATGTGCCTGGTTGCTGGGATACCGATTGCGTCAAGCCGCACGACCTCTTCTACAATATCTTCCCGCCCTTCCCCTCTGTCGTGCTGGTGCCGTTCGTCGCCGCGTTCGGGACGGCCTTCGCGGGCACGCTGGCGCTTTCCTACACCTTCTACCTGCTGACCGCATGGCTCTGGTGGCAGATTGCCCGCTTCATCGGCCGCAGCCGTGACGAGGCCGCCTGGGTGACGCTCGCGGCCGTCGCCGGCTCGCCGCTCTATGTCGTCTTCCTTGGCGCCGACACGGTCTGGTTCTTCGCGCAGATCTGCGGCTTCCTGCTGGTTACGCTCGCACTCTATGCGACGCTGCGTGGCTGGCTCGTCGCCGCGGGTGTGGCGATTGGCGCGGCTTTCCTCTGCCGGCAAATGTCGATCTTCACCCTGCCCTTCCTCTGGGCGCTGGCAGCACCTGACGAAGCGAAGCTCTGGCGGATCGATGGCGCCGCCTGGCGGCGCACGCTCCGGCTCGGTTTGCCGGTGCTTCTCGCGGTCATGGCCGGCCTCGCTTACAATTATGCCCGCTTCGGCCGCCCCTTCGACACCGGCTACGAATATATCGTCTTCGATCCGAATTCGCTGCTTGGCGCCCGGCTGCGCACACATGGCCTCTTCAGCCGGCACTATCTCCTCTACAACGTGCTCTATCTCTTCTATCAGGGCCCGCATGTCGCCTTCGGCGGCAATCCCGAGATGACGGCGATCACCGGCATGGATAAGGGTGGCGCCGCCCTGTTGGCCGCAAGCCCCTGGATTTTCTTTCTGTTTCTCGCGCGCTACGGGCGCGAAATGATCTTCGGCGCGGTCGCAGTATTGCTCGTGACCGCGATCATGCTTTTCTACCATTCGAACGGCTTCGTGCAGTACGGTGTGCAACGCTTCACGCTCGATATCCTGCCGATCCTGCTCTATGCGCTGGCCGCTGGCCTCGCGCCGACAGACTTTCGCGGATTCCGCGTGTTCGTCGCCTGGTCCGTCGTGTTGACCGCTGCGACCGCCGTGCTGCTCGCAATCCTCAAGACCGCTCATTGATTTACCGCCATCGCGAAAACCCTCAACGATGGTGATGCGTTATGAGTAGGACTGGCCTACATTTGGGGTCATGGACGTCTGGAGGTTCTCATGAGGAAAACGCGAAGCCTCGCACGAGTCTCGCTCTGCGCAGCAGGCGCGTGGCTCGCGAACGGCTTGAGCACCGCCGTGTTGGCGCAAAGCAGCGGCGTGCCAGCGCCCGAAATCAACCAAGTCTCGAATAGCGATATGACAGACACCGTCAACGACCCTCGGATCACGGCGGCGCAAAAGTCGGGCATGGGCACCTGGAAATGGGCCGTGCCCCCGGTGAAGATGAAGGGCGGCTTCGACGATCACGATCCCATCGGCTTGGCAGCAGGTCATTTGATCCCGGCCGATTGCTCGATCAACTGGACCGACCCCGATACGCACAAGCTCTATTGCTTCACGAGCGCGACGTCGCTCGTCTACTTCCTCGATGCGCCGCACACGAACCTGGCGCGGGCGGAAAAAGGCTGGCGCGCGTTGAAAGGGCCGTCGAGCTAGACCGGCTCGACCCAGACCGCCGTGCCATAAGCCAGGACTTCGGTGATCCCGTCGGTGATCTCGTTGGCATCATAGCGCATACCGACGACGGCATTGGCGCCGCCCTGGCTCGCATGTTCGCACATATGATCGAAGGCTTCCTGCCGAGCCGTCTCAGCGAGGTGAACGAAGGCGCTGATCTGACCGCCGAAGAAAGATTGCAGGCCGCCGACGAAATTGCCGACCACGCTGCGCGAGCGCACGGTGATCCCGCGGACGAGGCCGAGATGGCGAACAATTCTGTAGCCGGCGATATCATTGGTCGTCGCGACGATCATAGCCCTCTCCCGCGTCGAAAATGTTTTCGAATACCAATAAGTCTCCAAGTCTCCGAGGACGCGCTCATCGCGCGGCCCCGGTTCGCAATAAAGCGGCAGTTATTTACCAGCAGTGGCGATGTACCCAGCAGCGGCCGTGTTCGCACCAGCGATGGACGCGACACCAATGGGCCTTGCTGATCGGCGCGGAAAAACTGGACATGCCCGAGATCGCCGCGCCGTCAACGGGCGCAGCAAACACGGCCGAAGTGCTCATGCTGAGCGCAATCGCAGCAAACGCTGCCAACATTTTGATTTTCATGAATCTCCCCAGATTTGGAGCGTGAAGGGAATCGAACCCTCGTATTCAGCTTGGAAGGGTGTTAACCGGCCGAGCAAAATCAAGGGCTTCGGAAATTTCGCTTCCGCCGTAACGCGCCCGAAGCCGCGCCTTTTTCCGATAGCATTTGTACCAAATTTAGGAAAGGGAGTGCTTCGGCCGTTAAGGGGGCACGGGGTATTAATTTTGTTAAACTGGTATGCTGGGTTGTAGAATAGCTAGAGTTATTCAAAGGTGCGATGTTCATTTCCCAAGCTGAGGAATAGCTGTTCGACCTGATTGAGAGCGAAAGGTGGAATGGTTCCAAATGCGTCGAGCCCAATCGATTGGGAGCGACCTCGCGATATTCGAGAAAATTGGAGTTATGTCACCGAGTTGAATTAAAGTGACGCATGGCTCCGACAAGCGAACGCTCATTCAAGCGCAACCTGATTTGCAGCTCTAGGGAGTTAACGCCATGTCCGAGCATGAAACACCCGCCGAGTCTCTCTCTCTCAATTCGAAGCACCCGGAAAGATTCGCAGATGATCTTTCCCAGCTCTCCGTAGAAAGACGAACGCTTCTTGTGGGTGCCGCCGCAGCTGTTGTGGTCGGCGCACTTTCGTCTCAGGCATCCGCTGAACCTGGGGCTCCTGATCTGTCCGCTGCATTGGCTAAATTCCGCGCCACAATTCCTAGCCACTTCGACCGGGAGTATGTCGAGAAAGCCGTGGTCCCGTTTTTTCTCGGCAGCGTATTCGCAGGCGAGCGTCCAATCCTCCCGATGATTGATCTTCCTCTTACCAAGCAAAACGCTATCCCATACGACTTCTGGGGGATGCTCTATGATGACTGGAAGCCAACGCCGGCGGACGGAGTCACCGTTTTCCTCGAGGGATTGGAGAACCGCGGCGACAATAATCTGCGCAAGCGCATCTACTTCACAGGCGTCACGCCGGACCTCTATGCTCCGAAGTATCAGGCCAAGGTCGTCGCCTTTTTCGACAAGCTTCTAGATCCAAAGTACGCTGGCAAGCCGTTCATGCGGCATTACCTCGACTATTATTGGGACATCTATTGGGACTTGCATCTCGGCGTGAAAGGCGACGCGGTGCCCCCTCAAGTTCGCGCGATTGGGGAGAGCTTCAACACGGTACTCGCGTACCGCAATCCCCTGCATGAGATCGTCTACGAAAATTATATGACCGTGAGAGCGCTTCGGCCGTTCCTGACGGAATGGATCAATGGCCGCCTCGAAGACATCGAGAACGGCCGGATCGCCGATCCCGACAAGACCATCGCCTATTACTGGCTCAAGAACGCGGGCGACGGAAAATATTTCGCCAAAAAAGATGTTGTCTTCGAATGCTTCCATAATTTCGTTGCGCTGAGCCAATGGGGCAATTCCATCTTCGGCATCATGAATCGCCTCAACCAAAATGGAGGCGATGCAGAGATACGCGCGGCATTCGAAAAGACGATGAGCGGGGACCTGGATAACGCGAACGGAACGGCGTACACGCCCCTTGAGCGCCTCGTGATGGAACTCTTCCGCGTCATCTCGCCGAACGGGGGCAGCATTTCAGCGATCACCGACACGAGGGCCGGCTCATTCTACGGGGGCTCGCCGTTTGCCCAATTCGGGCTGCCCTACGAGCGGCACGCGTATATGAACACGCCCCATACCCAAACAAGCTTCGATCCACGGCTTTGGAAGGATCCCCAACGCTTCGATCCAGAGCGCTACTTGAGCGTGGCGACCAGCGCCGAGATCGATGAGGCGAAGTGCAAGCAGATCGGGCTGCCGCGTTGCCCCTTCGACATTACGACGCTTCCTGTCAGCGATGGGCGCAAGACGGGTATTACCAACAGCGGCTTCGGCACGGTGTTTGCAGTGACGGACGGAAAACCGGCGCCGGTCTGCGACTACGCTGGATTCGCGCCATTCGGCTTCGGCTATCGACGTTGCCCGGGCGAACAACTGACGATCGATGTGTTCGCAGATTTTCTGCGCAAGGTTTGGCACGACAAAATTGTCTTCCAGACTCTCAATCAGCCAACACCTGCACGGGTTCCGGTCGGCCCTGGCGCAGTGATTGACGACGATATCGGATTCTCGCGGTCCGCGTAGCGTGTCCCGTCGAAACCCGCACCCTTCAACCAGGGTGCGGGCTACGGAGAGCTTTATGCAGACGAGAAGCATGCATCCAGCGAAGCGATTGACGATGCTCGCCAGCGCGGGCGCCGCGGCGAGTCTATGGGCTACCGTGGCCGCCTATGCCGGCTCAGCACGCGACTATCTGAACGCGCCAGTTGATACTTGGCTTCTCAACTACAGTGCAAACTACTCGACTTCCGTCACACCCGAGGACGGCACGGATACGGTTCCCGCGGTTCGGTCCAACGTGTTTGCCCAGTCGATCGTTTTGACTCGCGTTATGGACTACTGGGGCCGTACCGGGGGCTTGTCGCTCGTTCTTCCCTATGCATTCGTCGACACCAGCGCCGGCCCGTTCCAGCGCCAGCACGAATGGCGTTTCGGATGTCGGTTTTCTTTGGCAAACGAACATCTTCGGCGGCCCAGCGCTGACTCGCGAACAATTTAGATCTTTCGTGCCCCAAACCTTCTCGAGCTTTCATCTGCTGGTGACGACGCCGCTTGGAACCTATCAGCCAAGCTCCCCGGTCAACCCGAGCGCGAACCGCTGGATGGTCTCCCCCACCGTCAACTACAGTTACACCCCGGATCGCGGCTGGACCTGGATCGAGACCTATGTTTCGGGACGACTTTTCAGCGACAACAACAATTACCTCGTGAATGGATCGCAGACGCTATCCCAAAGGCCGATCCTGCGGCTCGAGGAACATGTGAGCCGCAATCTCACGGACGCCTTATGGCTGTCGGCGGATGCATACTATAACCTTGGCGGAGAAACGCGCATCGACGAGATCGCGCAGGACAATATGGCGAACACCCTGCGGATCGGAGGCGGAATGGGACTGCGCCTATGGCGCGGTGCGGACCTCGGCGTGAACTACGAACGCGTCGTCGCCAAACCCGCAAGCGAGCCCTACTCTCAGACCGTGCGGCTCACCGTAAGGCAGCTATGGTAGGAGGTTTCCGCCTACGTCAAAATGAGCCAAATGCCGTCGCCAGCAATATCACTGCGGCGAGAGCGACGACAGAGCTGACTATCCCCACGATCACGATGTCAAAGTAACTTTCGCGATGCGTTAATCCGCAAATCGCCAGCAGGCTCACGATGGCGCCGTTGTGAGGCAAAATATCCAAGCTCCCGGATCCAATAACTGCGACGCGATGTAAAACGCCGGGATCGATTCCCCGCTCCGCCGCGACGTGCTTGTATGTTTGACCAAGCGCATCAAGTGCGATCGTAAGGCCTCCGGATGCAGACCCCGTCAACGCCGCGAGCATATTCGTGGCAACGGCCAGCGAAACGAGGGGGCCGCCTTGAATTCCCAACACCCAGTCACGTACAGAGGCGAAGGCTGGAAGCGAGGCGACAACGGCGCCGAATCCGACGAGACTGGCGACGCTCAGCGCGGGAAGGACGGATGCGTTTGCACCCGCGTCAACGGTTTGACGCAGCGCCGGCAGCCGCGACCAGTTGCAAAGTATGACCGCAACAATCGCTGCCGCCAGGGCAACGATGACCGACCAGACACCCGCGACCGCGGGGAGCGATGTGCTTCCCCAACGGTGTTCCGCCAAAAATGACGCGTCTAACCTCGGCAAGATAAAAAGAGACATCAGGAGATTGACGGTCACAACAACGACCAGAGGAAAGACGGCGTTAAAAACGGGGACCGCAGTTTTGTTGTGGTTCCCATGACGAATCTCGGCTGGGTCGAACTCCCGCGCCGTCGTAGCCCGCTCGCGCAAAAACTCATCGTCCGCTACATCGATCGTCGTCGACGGCGACGCTCCGTAGCCTTCACCGGCGTGTCCCGCCGCCTTCTGCGCATGACGAAGCCACAACAGCCCGACCCCCAGCATGATCGCCGACGCAATCAAGCCAAGGCCCGGCGCGGCGAAGGGCGTCGTGCCGAAGAAGGGCACCGGGATCGCGTTCTGTATCGATGGGGTACCTGGCAGCGCAGACATGGTGAAGGTTGATGTCCCCAGAACAACAGCCGCCGGGACAAGACGACGAGGGATATCCGCCGTTCGAAAAAGCGATTCGGCCATCGGAACTATGACAAAGAACGCGACGAAGAGGCTGACGCCGCCATAGGTTACCAAAGCGCCCGCAAGCACGACGGCAAGCACGGCCCGATGCTCCCCCAGATAGCGGATGATGAAGCCCGCAACGGCGGTGACGGAGCCAGTGTCGTCCATGAGCTTTCCGAATACGGCGCCAAGCAGAAAAATAGGAAAAAACTGCGCAAGAAACTCCGCCGCGCTGCCCATAAAGGTTTGCGTCCAGCTGGCAAGCAGAGGCTGGCCGTCGAAACTGGCGGCAATAAGCGCCGAAAGCGGCGCAAGCAAGAGGACGCTCCAACCGCGAAAAGCAAGCCAAATAAGCAAACCAAGCCCGACAAGAACGCCGACCAGACCCATGGCTTCAGCACTCCGCTAGCAATATTTCCAGATCGGCCGTTGAGCGCACGCCGAGATCTGCACCATGCATCTCAAGGAACTCGCTGGCGGCGCGTCGTCCTTCCTCGCGCAACTTGCTTATGAACGCCCATTCGGCGTTAAGTTTTGAAGATGCGCCAAATGTCGCAAGCATGTCGCTCTTGATCCGGTGCGTCTTCATCTGCGCCCAGCGACCGCCCTCTCCAGTGCCGGGGTTAGCAACCTCGCGGAGAAGCGCAATCATGCGCAACTCTTTTGCCAAGGGCGAATTGAATGAGATTTCGTTGACGCGGTTGAGAATATCAGCGGCCGTCCGCGGCTCCTCGAGCCGCTCGACCGGGTTGATCTGTACGATGATCGTGTCGTGCGCGTCCGTTTCGCGAACGAGCGGCGTAATCGTGGGGTTGCCGACATAACCACCGTCCCAATAGGGCTCTCCGTCGATCTCGATCGCCCGAAACATCGTTGGGAGGCAAGCAGACGCAAGCAAGACGTCTGCGGTCAACTCCGCATTGCGAAAAATTCTTCCCCGGCCTGTCCGTACACGTGTAGCAGTCACGAAAAGCTGGATCGGCGCGCGGGCAAGACGCTCGAAATCAATGCATTCGGCTAAGACTTCCCGCAACGGATGGAAGCCGAGCGGGTTGACGTCATAGGGTGAGAGCATCCGCGACATCAAATCGATGAAAAGATAAGCTGGGGAGGTGTCCAGCGACCATCGTCCCATGAGGCGGTCAAGCGGCGACCGTTGCAACGGGCTAAACGCTGCGGCGCGCGAGACGCTTCGCCAATACTTCTCTAGTGCCTCACGTGCGCCAGCCGCCCTGCCCTCTGTCCAGCCGTCTGCAAGCACGGCGGCGTTCATCGCCCCCGCCGACGTTCCCGATATGCCCGCAATTTGAATCCACGGCTCTTCAAGCAAACGGTCAAGGACGCCCCAGGTAAACGCGCCATGCGAGCCTCCGCCTTGAAGAGCCAAATCTACCAGCACGGGGCTTGCTTCTTGCTGCATATCCGCTTTGCCTCGCGCGCTGTAGATGCGAGCGTCCGAAATCAAATCGCCATGCTATCAACTCCGCCGGCCGGAAGTCGACCGGAGAGCAAACGTTATCTTGGCCAAGGTGGGCTTCGCAAACGCGGGCCTGCCCCAATCAGGTGATCCAAGTTTGAAATTAATTCATATCAATTGAGTGACCGGCGATAGAGCGCCCGGCGAGCGTATTGATGCGCAGCCGGACACTCAGAAATGAGCGCCTTAGGCGGCGCCGGGGGGTTATGTAGAGATTGATATGTTTTCAAGACCAATGGAACGCTTGTCCCTTCAGTTCAATGATGCATGTATTTCACAAGGCCCTTTTTGCAGGCGGACTCGAACTCAGCCTTTGACAGCTTGCCGTCATGGTCCCTGCCATCAGCCATGTGCCAATTGACGATATAGGGCGCCGCATCCTTCTTAAGAAGAAATTTGCCCGAGGGTACGGCCTCACTCCAAACTTCCTGACATTGCGCGGGGGTCAGAACCGCACTCGGGCGTCCAGACGTCATGGTATTTTGGCCCAGTGCGGCTGTCGCGACCAACATTGCCGCTGAACTAGTCAGACAGATCTTGAACATTGGTGATCCTCCACCTTCTTCATTGCATCCAACGTCGACGAACTCAGCGTTAGCTACAAAGACCAGAAACAGGCCAACAAATTGGTATCGTTGTGCAACATAATCGCGACGATCCTCGCGCGACGTTCCGGGTATCTGGGGATCCTATCTCGCGCTCTTTATAACCTAAGGGTCGGCGGAAGTACACTTAACTCGTCGGGGATCGTCTAAGTTGCCGTCACTCGCAAAGTCCCCGCCACGAAACTTTCGCATCCGCACCTAAGACGCATTCAAGCTTGGCGGATTATCTGTCTCACGCAATGTATCTCGGCTGGCTTCTAGCGGACTCGGGGCAAACGTCAGCTTGAGAGTTCGAGAAACGAACGAAGCGAGGCCAATCGTGTATTCAAAACACGCATGCCATCAACGCAGAAAGTTGCAATCTCGAAGGATGCGCTATAGCCTTCATACTTGAAGGACCGTAACGGACTGGCCTTTTGGATTCCTTGAATCCACACTTCCTCCGGGAAAAGTCGGAGAGAAATATGCCCGCCCCTGATCGTCGTACTTTGATTAAAAATATGCTGCCCGGTGCCGTCGTGACGGTTGCCGGGGCTACCACGTGGAGCTATCTGCTAAAACCAACGGTAGCCGAAGCACTTTCGATTCCGCAAAAGAAAATCGATGCCGAGACCGGCGTCGATTTTGTTCAAAAGACCCAAGTCGTTGTGACTCGCCGCCGGCGACGCGTTTGCTGGTGGCATCGGGGCCGCCGCATTTGTCGATGGCGCACTTGGTAATTTTTTCTAGTCGCCAGGAAACTATCGGGACCAGCTAAGCGGCAGAGCGCTTTCGGGCTCTTGAGTTATCGTTGTCGCTACACCGCAAGACTGGGCAATAAAAGACGATCGCTCGTGAGAAAACGTCATGGAGCAGGCGCATCCATAATTTCTGGCGAGGCAACCTAATCGACCTCGATGCGCACGTCATAACCGGAGATACCGACATAACATTCCGAGGCGCTCCGGAGCTAGAACGACGGAGGTAGATATGACGATCTCTGACGATGGTCTGGGGCAGTATGCGAGTGACCCGTCCTCGCGGCCGTCTTGGGGCCGCGTTTTGTTGGGAATCGTAATGCTCGTCGCGGGATTTCTGATATTGGGCGACGTCGCACTCTTCACGGTCGTCAGCACCATATTGATCGGCTGGTTATCGATTGCCGCGGGAGCATTTGAAGTCATTACAGCGTTCTGGAGCAAGAAATGGGCGGGGTCGCTGTGGCAAATTCTGCTGGGCGCCTTATACATCGCGTTCGGCGTGACACTCGTAACCAGGCCTTTGGTCGGAGCTCTCGTGCTCACATACGCTCTCGGGATAATGCTCATCATCTCGGGGTTCGTACGTGTGTTCCTCGGCATCAAACATTGGAAACAAATCGGCTGGGTTTTCCTGGTGTCTGGATTATTTGGAATTTTGGCGGGCCTCGTTATTCTGACGGGGTTCCCGCGGACCGGTATGTGGGTGTTGGGTTTTGTATTCGCTTTTGATTTAATAATTCACGGCGCTGCTTGGTTGACCTATGGATGGTGGTCGCCGCGTCGGATTTCATGAGGAATGAAGACTCGGCAGGTTGGCGTCGCGTAACAATTGTACCCGCCATGGACAACGGCCGAGGAAAGTACGCTTCGTCAGCGGCGATGATGCGCGCAAGACCGGCCTTTGCTTCAAACGATGTCCTATCCGGAAAAAGCCCGCGCGGTATTGCAATGCGACACGCTCCGTTTTGAGTGCATGCGGCGTTGAAAGGCGATTAAAGCTTGATAGTGCGAGCTTAAAACTTCCATGGTGCATGGTCTACCGCTCTTAAAACAAGTACGATGACCAGTGAACTCTTAGGTCGCTGACTTCCGCGGGGAACTAAACGCCAAGGCGCAAGGAGGGATCACAATGTTCTTTTTCCACGAAGGCTTCACCTATCGAAATTTCTTGACGGACGTCATCTCGATATTCGTCTTCATCATGTGGTTCTGGCTGCTCATCTCGATTACTGGAGACCTTTTCCGGCGCCACGACATCTCGGGCTGGGGAAAGGCAATTTGGATAATAGTCTTGATATTGCTCCCATACATCGGCGTCTTTGCTTATCTAATTTCACAAGGAAGAGGTATGGCGGAGCGCAATGTTCAGCAGGCCCAGCTTGCGCGCGAGGAACTTCGGCGCGCGATTGGCTTCAGTGTTGCAGATGAAATCGACAAGCTCGACCGGCTGAGAAAAGAAGGATCAATCAGCGACGCCGAATTCACGCGTCTACGCGCCCAGCTCGTTCGGTAGAAGCTCTACGAGCATTTCTGAACGACGCGCAAAACTGCGCGGGCCGCCCTTGTAGCGGTTTTCCCGCAGCGCCGTCGCCGCGACGCGCCCGGCAAACTTCGCCCACATCTGTCGAATTGCAGGGGCAAGCAATCCGAAGCGACTTGGTGCTAAAGCCCGTTTTCGTCACCTTATCGGGCTATTCCACAACCGGCTGAAGGGAATTTGCGCGACGAAAACCTATAATGTTTTCAGCGTACTTAGCTGGAGCGGGTGAAGGGAATCGAACCCTCGTATTCAGCTTGGAAGGCTGCTGCTCTACCATTGAGCTACACCCGCGCGCGGCGGACTATGCTATGGCGCCAAAGTCATTGCAACCGGCGCCGATGCAAGCTCGCAGACGCGCCGCGAACGAGGAGCAATATGCGACACACGTCAGTTACGCTGGGCGTTATCCTTTGTATCGGAAGCGCAATAGTGCCGGCCGTCGCCCAGAGCGCCGCGGATAAGGATACGACGATCCGCACCACCATCATCATGAGGTCGAAGGCTAGCGAGTGTCCGGCCGGTTTCACGATCTTTCAAATGAACTCCGGCAAGAAGCTGCCGCTCGACCCGAAAATCTGTTTTGTGCGCACACCGAAACCGGCGAAGGGCTAGGGACGCAGGAAGTTCGGCCGCGTCACGCAAGGTTCATGATCGCAACCTAAGCAGGAGCCAACGGGAGGTGCCCCATGTCTGACGTCGCTACCGAACTCGACCAACTTCAAGTCGCATATAAAGCCGCTGTCGAAGCCTGGATCGCCACCATTCGGCAAGAAGAGGCGCTGGTTTCGTCCGCGCCGCAATCGATCGAAGATCTGGACGCCTGGGAAGACGCGCATTTCAAGGAAGACGATGCGCGCAACAAGGTCATCGACGCCAAGCATCAATACGAGGATGCGCTGCGGGAAAAATTCTTCAAGTTTTGAGGAATTGCGACCTACGGGGAGCGGATTTTACCCGCTCTCACAATAATTTGCTGCTCCATTCCACCGGATTTCGTATTTGATTTAACTCGGGTTCGCGCGTTGGCGCGGCCCGTGGAATGTAATTGTGTGGCAGTCGTCACGTCTCACAAAGGCTATCCGGGCATGAAGGTTGTCAGCGACAAGACGTTCTCGTCCTGGGACGAGGCCAGCAAGGCGCTCGATAGCGTGAAGGTTTGCAAGAGCTTCGTCCGCTAAGCCGATTTATGCCAGCACGCCGGCGGTTCCTTTCTCGGGACGCTAAATTTCCCCAGAGTCCCAGGAATTGAGAAGCCTCAACCGCCGTCGCACAAATGTGACAGGTCTGTCAAAACGCGCTTCCATACCCCGAAATCGGGTCAATGACGCGCACCCGTGTGCTACCCATTGAGAATTAAATTTTGAAATAGCAATTTGTGGGGGCACTACGATGAAAAAGCACAATTGGTGCATTGTAGGCGTTAGCGTTCTTTCGGCAGGTTTTGCGGGGCCGAGTTTTGCCCAAACCGCGCCGGCAAATTGGACCGGCCCTTACATCGGCGCCTTTGGCGGCTATGGGTTCGGCTCTCAGGGTCAACATGACAGCGGCATCCCGGTCGTGGTTTCACCGCCGCCGTCACCGCCCGCTTCGCCGCCTCCGCCTCCGCCTCCACCACCACCGCCTCCCCCGCCGCCTCCGCCGCCGCCAATCGCGGACGGGCATTATGACGTAAACGGTGCACTCGGCGGCGCGTTGATTGGCTACAACATCGCATTCAGCCAGTTCGCCAATTTCGGTCTGTTCAATCAATTCATCATCGGCGCCGAAGGCGATATCGCCGGTTCAACACTATCGGGGAGCTCGGCTGCCTGCGGTTCCGGAACGGGACTGCACACCTGCGGCGGCAACGTTTATGCCATGGCGGACGTGCGCGCACGGCTCGGCTTGCCGCTCGGTCAGTTCATGCCCTTCATCGCCGGCGGTCTCGCCGTGGATGACATCCGGGCTTACGACAACCTTTTTGGGACGTCAGGCACACACTGGGAAGCCGGCTGGACCGCGGGCGCCGGAATTGATTACAAAATTACGGAGCAGATCTCGGTGCGACTGGAATATCTTTATCAGGACTTCGCGCGCCAGACGTTCTTTGACATCGTACCCGGCATTCCCGAGCGCGTGCGCACGGACGTAAATATCGTGAGAGCGGGCATCGTTTGGAATTTCGAGCCACCGCCGCCGCCTGCACCGCCGGTGGTCGCCAAATACTGATTTGAATAATCTAGCGGCTCGGTTTACCGGGCCGCTTTTTTATGCGGATTACTTTGGCGCCTTGAGCCGGCGCTTTGAAACGTGAAATGTCGGGCCCGCACCACCGGGCACCGGTTCGCCGCGCACGTAGCTTTTCTGCCAGCCCTGAGCGACAGCTTCCGGCTCAAGCTGCCGGAGCCCGGTATTAAATTTGTTGCGACTTTCCGTCCAGGCATCATGCTCAGCTTTGAGGATGGGCTCGTCGCTGAGATTTGCCAGCTTTGGCTCGACGGAATCGAGCAACCCATGTGGAGCGAGCGTGATGAAGCAAAATGGCTCGCCCTTCTGGAATTGTACCGTGCCGGGCTTCGTGAACCGCCAATTCATCGTGAATGTCATCGACAGCCAATCGGTTTCGATCAAACCTTCCAGTGGCACGATCTTGTCGCGATAAGAATTCGGCGTGCCGCGCACCCAAATTGCCCAGCCTGGAGATGTGCGGAAGAGATAGCCCGGGTGGAACGTCAAAATGCCGTGGCCAAAATGGGAGACGGCAATCTGGCCGACATTATCGCCGGCATCGGCTGAACGAACCTGCAGATCTTCGATTTTATTGCCGCCGAAATAGGTGGCTTCAATAGAGCAAGGCAGCAAGATTTCCCAACCGCTCGCATTCGCGATCGAAAGCGGTATGCAACGGTAAGCAAAGCGCTGGTCGGTCGCATCCATCCACTCGCGCTCGGATCGCGCCGGGACAATGGGAGGCGCGCCGTCTCTTATGCGGTAGCAGGAAAGAGCGGGAGCTTCGAAAACACCAGGCTCCGCCCTAGCGGCATCAGCACCGTGATCGTCCATCTTGCCCTCAAGAATGCCGCAAAAGGAAGCTCGTCGCCACGCCTGCAATTAGCGCCAGGAACGAGAATAAGGCCATCACCGGCACGGGCGGGCGTGTAGGCCGGCCTGCCCCCATAGACATCTCAGGGTTGGCGCCGGGCATCTCCATCCCCGGCATGGCGTTGCCGCCAATTTCTTTGGCCGCCGTATCGGCCGGACGGATAGTCATCATCCCGTGTTTGAGATGGTTGGCGACCAGCCACCAATTCATCGGATAGGCAACAATGAAGCCGACGAGAAGCCCCATCGACATGACGAACCAGAAGGCTGGCGTCAGGGGGTTCTCCGCGGATGCGATATGGGCTCTGAACGCGGCCACCGTCGGGAGCATTCCGGCCATCAGGAGATTCATCGACAAGAGTTCCGCGACGAACGTGGCCTCCAGCGCGCGGCGATAAGAGCCCCCCAAAGAATCGCGCATGAACAGGGACTGGAAAATCGTCCAGCCAAAGGCAAAGCCCAGAACGTATTCGACGATGATTTCGGTCAATCCCGAGAGGCCAAGGACACTCGAAAGCACGGCGCCGGCGAGAATGCCGAGGCCGTCGCCGGCTACGCAATGCATCGTCGACCCCAGCGTCTGCCGCCAGCGGGCGGCCGTGTAGCGTTCGTGCAGACCGGGTAAGGGCTCGCGGCAACCGAGGACGTAAAGGAACGCGCCGACAACACCGGTGTAGACGGTCAGCAACAAAAAGCCCCACTTCAGCACCGGTGATTCTGGCGTAGAGCGGATATCGATCGCTACGAATAGCAGCGCCAGCCCGGTCATCAGGAACCACAGCAGCATCACGCCGTCTAACATCGGGCTCTCCTGCTTCGAAGTCGCGCAGTGCTGGCGCTTTTTGAAAACCTTTTGTAATCAGATGATTTTGCGGCAAAGCCTGCAATATGAAAAATCGAGCTTGCCCGGCTCACTCCATTCGAGAATGCCCGATGGCGAGCAAAGTCGTGAGCCGTTCGCGGAATAAAGAATGCCCCGCTGAGCCTTCATGGCCGAACGGGGCTGAAATGCGCGCAATGAGTTGGGGGGCAATATGAATCAAACAGTTTCTAGGCCAAAGGATGCTCCTGGATTCTTGCGCGAAGCTGACCCGCAAGCGGGACCTGCCCTTAGCGATGTTCGATTCGCGGGCGCCAGGCGAGATCGTCCGACCACACATAAATCCCGATCGCGGCCACGAACATCAAAACGCCGAGCCAGAACAGAGGCGAATGATGAATACGCCGCCAATCGCGCCGCGGCGCCGCGGCTTGTCGCGTGTGTCTGTGACGATTCTCTTCATTCACGGACGATCATTCCCTTGTGGCCATCGGCCCTGAGGCCTGGAAAGTTGAAAGTTTAGGAAATTCAAAATGGTGGGGGAGGTAGGACTCGAACCTACGAAGGCATAGCCAGCGGATTTACAGTCCGCCCCCTTTGCCACTCGGGACACTCCCCCGCACAGCCGCGGTCAGCGTACTGCTTTGCGCGGATTGATCGGGCGCTTATGGAAAGTCGGCAGCGCTTCGTCAACCCCTGAAGCGCGCGCCTCAAACAGGATAAGGCCTTGCGCAAGAAGCCTCCCCATTCCGACGCCGGCCGGCATCGCGGTACCGAAAAAGCCGGCCCTCGCCCGCCACAACGCCGCCCCCATGACGGCAGCAAAGACGCAGGAAGCGCCGGGCCGTCGTTCCGGCGGCCTTCGTCGCAGGTCGCGGTTCTTTACGGCTTCCACGCCGTGCGCGAGGCCTTGCGGACCAAACGGCGCCGCGCGCTGCGTCTCTTCGCGACGCCCGCCGCCGCGGCACGGCTCGCGGCCGAATCTGCGGTTGCCGGGATTGTGCCGGAGATCGTGGCGCCTGAAGATATGAACCGACGCCTCGGCGGCGAGGCCGTCCACCAAGGCGTCATGCTCGAGGCCGAGCCCCTGCCCGTCTGCGATCTCGACGGGATCGAATCAAAAAGCGGCATCGTTCTGGTGCTCGATCAGATTACCGACCCGCATAACGTCGGCGCGATCGTGCGCACGGCCGCGGCCTTCGGCGTCGATGCCCTGGTGACGACCGAGCGCCACTCGCCGGAATTCACCGGCACCCTGGCCAAAGCCGCCTCGGGCGGCCTGGAGCATGTCGCCATCGTCAGCGTCGTTAATCTGGCCCGCGCGCTCGAAGAACTGGGCGAGCTTGGCTATCAGCGGGTCGGGCTCGATTCGGAGGGTCCCGTGTCGCTCGCGGACGCGGCATTGGCGCGGCCCGTCGCCCTCGTGCTCGGCGCTGAAGACAAGGGACTGCGGCGGCTGAGCCGGGAAAACTGCGATCTTCTTGCCCGGCTCGATATGCCGGGCGCGATCAAGAGCCTCAACGTCTCGAACGCCTGCGCGGTCGCCCTCACCCTAGTAAGGAGCCGCTTGCCAAGCTAAACAAAAATCTGAACAAACCAGACTATCATATTGAAATAATTATTACGGGCATTGCAGCGGCGCCGTACCATAAATGATGCGCGGCAGATTGGCAGCCGGCTTCACATCTGTGAGATAGATAATCTTCGGCCGGACACAGTGGGGCTGCGGCGCATAATAAGCCGGATAAAAGACTGCCGGCGGATAAGGTGGCGGCGGAATCGCCCCGGTCGAATCGTCCGGCCCTATCGGGTAACCGGCACCCAGCAAAGGATCGTAAGTCACCTCGGCGCCACCGAAGAAATGCCGATGATTATGCAGCATGGCACCGTGAGGGATACGCGGGACTGAAAAACTGTGCGGCGCCGACAAGACGACAAATCTGGATCCCGCGGTGGCGGGACCGGCCGAGTAAAATCCAGCCAGGGCAAACATCAGAAGGACTTTGATACGCATGGCACGCTCCCTCGCGTCCGCCATAGGTTAATAAACCATTAACGGAAACAAAGAGGATTAACGCGCCAAAGCGCCCGGGTCCAGCGTTCAGCTGGCCGGGACGCGCTTAGACCACAGAATCAATTGATTTTATTGGCAGACCCTGACGCGCCGCACGACATAGGCGCCGGCATAACCGTCCCAAACCTGCTGTGGCTCATACCAGCAGCGCGGCGGCGGGGGCGGCGGGTAACCGCCTGCATAGGCTGGCGCGTAATAGCCAGGCGGTGGTGGCGGAGGCGGTGGTGGTGCCGCAGCGGCAGCAGCGCTGCCCGCGATGACGCCAAGAGCGGCGCCGCCAATCAGGCCGGCCGCGAAAGCGCCCCCGTCCCCACCAGCTTGAGCCGGCAGCGCGACGGCCGTCACAAGACCTGCGGCAAGTACGAGCGCGACGCCCGACTTTAACGCAGACTTCACTTGATCCGACATATCTCCCCTCCGAAAGCGCGCCGCACCGACGCCCTAGAACTCCTGACCGTCGATCCAGAGAGCGCGCTCGTATGCGCAAGAAGTCTCCGGCGGCCTACCCAACGGCAATCGATGGCGAAGCTAGGTCGCCATTACGGCAAGGATGCGGCCAACGCCCGACGCGGGAATCGGCAAGAACGCGACACTTGCTCAATTTTTCGCAATTTGGTGAAGCTTTACTTAAGATTTTTGCCCGCAGACGCCATTGCCAGCGCGGGCCGACGCTGCTAGCTCCCTGCGTCTGGGGACACCGCAGCGAAAATGCCGGTTTAGCTCAGTTGGTAGAGCAACTGATTTGTAATCAGTAGGTCGCGGGTTCGATTCCTGCAACCGGCACCAGCAACGGGATCGGACAATGGGCTTGAGGATTTTCGCGACCGCCGTCTTTGCGCTGGTTTGCTTCATCGCCTATTCGCCTGCGAAAGCGCAATATTGGGAAGGTGCTTGCGGCGGCGCGATGCGTGGCTACGATGGCCGCGAATATCCTTGCAGTGGGGATCGTAAACCGGTGTGCGACCAAAGCGGGCGCTGCGTTTGCCTGATGCGCCGTCAATGCGGCGGCCAGCACGATCAAGGCTGGTATGATTCGCAATGAGCTTCGGCGGTCGTCGATATTCTATTGCTGCGAACGCCTGACGTAGCGGACGTGGCGATAATGATGATGGTGCCGCAGACCCCAGCTTGATGCGATGCCCGGCCCAGCCGTCGCGCCGACCGCAGCCCCCGCGACAAGACCGAGCGGACCAAAGACGACTGCGCCGGCCACGGCCCCGAGCGTTCCATCGACCGCACGTTCTTGTGCGGCAAGTGCTGTCGGCACAGCGACCATCAGCAGGCTTACAGTCACGAGCTGAGCTTTGCGCATCTGTCCCCCGATTCGGATTTTCAAACTGTCCAAAGACGCTTGAATTACGGCCCCGGGGCGGCAGCGTAAACTAGGGTGAGAAGTCCTTCAGGACGTGGATGATGGCGTCGGGCGTTTCGCGGATACCACCGGTGAACGGGCGGTCCAGTGCGACAGCGATCAGCAGCTCGGAGAAAATCAGCACGCTCAAGAGGCCTGTCATCAACGTCTGCGCGCGCAGATTTTTTGTGCCGAAGAAGAAAGTGAAAGCGATCGTCAGAATCGCCCCGCCGAAGAGAACGACCCAAAGAGGCTTGGGCACATCGCCTTCGGCTGCGCGCAGCCTGATTTGGCGCACCTGCGTCAATGTGTTAAGCTGATTGAAGATTTCTGCTTTAACTGCTGCATCGCCTTTCGCGGTCTGCTGATTCGAGAGCAACGCGGTGTAAATGTTGCCGAGAGCCTGCCAAGTTGGGTGGTTCGCCCGCCCCTGCTCCATCGCCCTCCATTCATCGGTGACGACCGATTTCAGATAGGCGGTCAAGGCATTGCGGGTCGCGACAGCCTGCGCGGGATCGAGGCCCGGAAGCAAATGATAAATCGTCGCCGCAGCGGCTGCCTCCCGCTCGACCGTCGCCTCGGCATCGTTGAATTTCTCCCACACGACAATGATCGAGAAGGCGAGAAGAACGGCATAGAGCACACCGACGGTCGCGAATTTGAATCCCGCCACTTCATTGTTCGTGGACAGGCTCTCGATCGCAACAAACCGACGAACGACGAGCGGCCCGAACATAAAGATGATCGACGGCACAATTAGAATGCAGAAGGTCTGCACCCAGAGCGGCGAAGCGATGATGAAGTCGATCATGCGTGGTGGCTCTTCGCGTGGCGGGCGTGGCTGGCCCGCACTATCTTCACTTACGGGAGCTTGGCCTTGGGTGAAGATTGCGGCAACCTGTTTGACGTTTCAACTCGCTTTAACCCCCTGGAATCGGCGAGCTGACGCAGGTCCTCCGGCGTATCGACGTCAACGAAAATTGATTCGTCCGCGACGGGGCATTCGATGACCCCTTCAATCTCCGCAAGAATTTGCCCGGCGCCGCGGTCGCCATCGAGTTCAGCAACGGTAGCGAAGAGCGTCCGCGCGAGAAGGACCGGATTGCCACGGCGGCCGGCATAGGTGGGAACGACCGCCTTCGCATTCGGCACCACGTCGAACGTCGCAATCAAAGCATCAATGAGCGCCGCCGTGACGAGCGGCATATCGGCGAGCAAAACGATCGCACCGTCGGCATCAGCGGGCACTGCGGCGACGCCGGCACGCAATGATCGCGAAAGTCCCGTGGCATAATCCGGCGCATCGACGAACCGCACATCGTAGTCTGCCAACGCCGCCGCGATTGAGCCTGCGGCGTGGCCAGTCACGACCAGGACAGGCGAAGCGTGCGATGCCAGCGCCGCCTCCGCCACACAACGCACGAGGGGTGCGCCGTGGAATTTCGCGACGGCTTTTGTTGCCACCCTACCCTGGCCGAAACGCGTCGAACGTCCTGCCGCAAGAACGATCGCGGCGATTTTGGTCACGCCGCTTGTTCCGAACGCAGCGGCTTTTGACGCCGCGCGGCGATGACCTCGGCGACGATCGCAATCGCGATCTCCGTCGCGCCAACGGCGCCAATGTCGAGACCGATGGGCGCATGAATTCGCGCAAGCACTGGCTCGGGAATATTCTGCGCGCGAAGGCGCTCAAGCCGCGCAGCGTTGGTTTTGCGCGAGCCCAGCGCCCCGATATAGAAACATTCGCCAGCGAACGCCGCCTTGATGCCTTCGTCGTCGATGTCGGGAACATGCGACAGCACCACCATCGCGGTGTAGCGATCGACAGGACGGGTCGCAAACACGTCTTGCGGCCATTGCGCAATCACTTCGCAATCCGCAAACCTTTCTGGGGTTGCGAAGGCGCTGCGTGGATCAATCACCGTCACGTCATACCCGGCAAGACGCGCGATAGGCGTCAGGCCTTGCGCGATATGAACCGCGCCGACAATGACCATGCGCAGCCTCGGTACGCGCACGCGCAGGAAATACGACGTCTCCCCGGTTTCAACCAATGCGCTCTTGCCGAGACGAAGCTGCTCACGCAATTGCGGCGCGAGTGGATCGCGATCTACCTCCGTGTCGCGGACCAGGCGTTGCGCGCCCGTCGCAATGTCGGTGATCAATATGGATGCATGGCGTGAGTCACGCTCGGCATTCAGCTCGGCGAGAAGAGAAGCGCGCATCAGTCAACGCGCTCGACGAAAATTTTTATCCGGCCGCCACAAGACAGACCGGCGCGCCACGCTGTTTCATCGCTGACGCCGAATTCGCGAAGCTTCGGCCGACCGTTTGCGATGACATCGAGCGCCTCGGTAACGATATCGGCCTCGATGCAACCTCCAGACACCGAGCCAACAAAACGGCCGTCGCCGCCGACGACCAATTGACTGCCGACCGGGCGCGGCGCCGAGCCCCACGTCTCGACAACGGTCGCAATTGCCACCTGGCCACTTTGCGCGTGCCATTCGATGGCGGTCTGAAGGATTTCATCATCTGCAACAAGCATGAAAGGCCTCACGACAATCCGTGGGTCTTTATATCATGTGCGCCAGGGACACGCATTGGCGCCTCCCGATGGATCGTTTTGCGGTGCAAAAATTGCGTTGCGGTGCGAAGCATTGAATGCGGCAGAAATCACGAGCTAGCACGTCGTTTGACCGCCATTTGTGCAGCGATTGCCAAAGATCGCGCCAATTGCACCGGAGCTGGGCAACGCGATGCACAAGCCGGCGTCGAAGCAGACGCGCAAATTTCGACAAAAACGGCATATTCTT
Source organism: uncultured Pseudomonadota bacterium (assembly GCA_963782195.1). Lineage (GTDB taxonomy): Bacteria > Pseudomonadota > Alphaproteobacteria > Rhizobiales > Beijerinckiaceae > Methylovirgula. The sequence goes on from CAWAIN010000002.1 coordinate 843,206, forward strand.
TGAATTAGGAAAAACAGTTTCTTTACGAGAATGATTTTTCGAAGCATTCTGAGATCGTGAGGAAACGAAATAGGGCAGGAGCCGGTATCGAGATATCTTCCCTTCCGCGATAGACCAAAAATGGCATCGCGGATGGGACGTGCCCTTACAAGGCACGCTCGACCGTTACTAAAAATAAGAACAATCGCCGTCCGGCGCCGGCAACCAAGGAGCGCGAGAACAATGACAATTCAGTCCAATCAAAGCACAGATTCCCATGCAACCGACCACCTGGGCTACACCTCGGGCGGCCTGAAGCGCGAGACCGGATGGTGGGGCGCCTTCGTTATCGGGTTGGCCGGCACCATTCTGGTGACGGGCATCGCCCCGGTAATGGTTACCTCCCTCGGCGCAGCGTCGATTCCCATCACCGTGTTCATCACGCTGACGGGTTGGCTGCTCTGCCTCTTCCTCGCCGAGCTTGCGGCAATGATGCCGGAACGCACCGGCGGGTCGCCCTCCTATGCCTATCCTGCCTTCGTATCCCGCTGGCCAAAATTTGCTAAGCACGTCAATGGCTTCACGGCCTGGGCTTACTGGCTTGGCTGGTTTCCGGTGGCGCCGCTCAATATGATCCTGGCTGCGGCCTATCTGGCCGACCGTTTCGGCTTCAACACCACGGCCGGCTTTACCCCGATCCATACGTTCATCGCCTGGTCGACGTTGATCATCTCGGTGATCGGCATCTTGCTGTTCTTCATTCCGGCTTATCGGGGGATCAAGTTCGGCGCTGCCTTCGCCACAGTGCTGGCTTTGCTGTCGATGATCCCGCTGACGTTCATTGCAATTGCCTGGATTTTCAATCCGGGCGTTGTGCACTTCAGCGAACTCTCCGGCTTCAAACATTTGGACGGGACAAGCTTCTTTTCACCGATCAGCGGCTTCAACTGGATGCAGGTTTATATCGCCTATGGCTTCCTGCTGACGTGGAACGTGATCGCGATGGAAGCGGCCGCCTGTTACATCGGCGAATGTGCCAATCCCGATCATGATGCCAAGATCGCGATGAATCTCGAAGGCGGCTACGGCGTCTTCATTTATACGCTGGTGCCGATCGCCTTCATCATTGTACTGGGCGCGAAGGCTCTGTCCAACTCGGCGTTGTCCGATCCAAAAACGATCTTCGTGACCTTCGCGGGCAAGATATTCCCGGGCGTCGCTGGTGAGTTCCTGAATTGGGTGATTGCCGCCATGCTCATCGTTGCGTTGGGTCTCTCAGCGCTGAACGCGATCATGGGGTCGGGCCGGGCACTCTATCAGATGGCGCTCGATGGCGAGTTCCCGACCTGGTTCACCAAGCTCAACGACCATGGCGTGCCGGCGCGGGCAATGGCCTTCAATGTCGTCGCTTCGCTCCTCGTCGTGCTGGCGGGCGGCGCAGTGGAAATCTATAGCTTCTCGAATGTCGGCTACACGATTTCCTTCATCCCGGTTCTGATCGGTTACTTCCTGCTGCGGCAGGACAAGCCAGAGTTGCGGCGGCCGTTCAAACTGCCGGAATTCATGAAATATGTCGCCCTGCTCTTGGCGGTGGTTTATTTCGTGTTCTGGCTGTTCGGCGGCCTTTGGTACTCGAAGCTCGGCAATGTCGAGATCTACTATTGGGCCGGCTGGGTAACGCTTCTCGCTTACCTCCCGCTCTATTGGTACCGGAAGTACGAAGACAAGCGAAAGCCGGCGATCGAAGCCAACGCAACGTCGTAAGCAAAGCGAGACGTAAATCAAAACGATCAGCGGCCCGCGCGGGCTGCTGATCGAACCTTTCGTCAACTCTCACTTGGATTGCGCCATGGCATTGAAACTCGCACGGCGCTGGCCCTGGAGCCCGTCGCCAGAACCGCCCGACCCGCAAGAAGCCGCGCCGGCTTCCATCCTCCTCGCCTCGGAGGGCGCGCCGATATCACCAGAGACTTTGGATTTCACCGCACGTCTATCGCGAAAGGCGCACGCGCCCGTGCACGTGCTCATGATCGCACGAGTCTGGGGCAGCAGCTTCGGCCTGCCCCATCCTGGACTGATGCCGACGAAGCGTGAATGGCAGGCACACCGCGATAAAGTCGCCGAAATATTGCAGCAATTGCAGCGGCGTGGTGTCGAAGCCACCGCCGCTGTCATCAGCACGCGCAACGCGTCGGGTCGGATTTTGGCGGAGGCCAAACGGCGCAAACCCGACGCCATCGTCATGGCGGCACCGCCGCCGCGTCATTGGCTGATCGCGCACTTCTTCTGGGAACAGGAGCCTTATCGCGTGCGTCGCTTGGCTGAGCCACCTGTCTATCTTGTCGTCGCCGGCGAAGCTGCGGCAGGCGCGCATGCTGCGTCGACACGCAACGGTGCCAACGGTATGGCCGTGTAAATCCTTCGCGTTTTGGCAAGACTCGGCGACGATAATTTCCTGATACGAAAAATTAGTTCTCTTCAGTTGACGGAGATGATTTTTGCCAATAGCGTGTGATTAGGGAGGATAAAAAGTATGTACGGCATTGCTGGTTCTCTCATGAAATGCAGGAAGGCCCTTCCTCGGTTCGACGATTTCATTCCCTTGGAAGTGCGCGGCTGATGCCCAGCGTCGATCTCCCTAATGCAAGAATGGACAAACTTAGCGCCGCCTTGCATGTGCTTTTGACCGACCGCCACGAGACGCCGGACGTGCAGTCAACCCGCAAGAGAAACATGCCGTCACAGCCGATCTTGACGTCCCCGCCTTTGCAGAAATCGAAGGCCCGTAGGCTGTGCACGGGCAATCAACATTCACGACTTGTCTGCAGCGAGACGAAACGGCGCGAGCCGGACGCTGATAACAGAAGCTTGGGATAGGAAAAGGACATGTCAAAAGATCTCGAGAAGATCGCGAAGGATCGCGGCATCAAATACTTTCTGATCTCGTTCACCGATCTGTTCGGCACGCAGCGCTCCAAGCTGGTGCCGGCAGAGGCCATCACCGCGATGGCGAAAAGCGGCGCGGGATTTGCGGGCTTCGCCACCTGGCTTGATATGACGCCGGCCGATCCCGACACGTTCGTGATCCCCGATCCAGACAGCCTCATCCAATTGCCTTGGAAGAAAGAAGTCGGCTGGCTCGCTGGCAATCCCTGGATGGACGGCAAAGAAGTTGAACAGGCACCCCGCAATGTTCTGCGCCGTCAAATCGCTGCCGCCGCCGAACAAGGCCTGCAAATGAAGTCCGGCGTCGAGTGCGAGTACTTCCTGATTTCGCCGGCCGGCGACTGCATTTCCGATCCGAGCGATTTCCAGGCGAAGCCCTGTTACGACCAGACGGCTCTCATGCGTCGCTATGACGTGATCTCGGAAATCTGCGACAGCATGCTCGAATTGGGCTGGAAGCCATATCAAAACGACCACGAGGACGCCAACGGCCAGTTCGAAATGAACTGGGATTACGACGACGCGCTCGTCACGGCCGACCGGCATTCGTTCTTCAAATATATGGTCAAGTCGATTGCCGAGAAACACGGCTTGCGCGCGACTTTCATGCCGAAGCCGTTTTCAAACCTCACCGGCAATGGCTGCCATGCCCATGTTTCGCTTTGGAAGAACGGCAAGAACGTCTTCGAGGATCCCAAAGGCGAGCTCGGCGTCTCCAAGCTTGGCTATAACTTCCTCGCGGGCATTCTCGCCCATGCCGAAGCCATGACGGCGATGACCAACCCAACGCCCAACAGCTACAAGCGCATCAACGGCACGGTCACACTCTCCGGCGCGACCTGGTCGCCGAATACGATCACCTACACGGGCAACAACCGCACGCATATGGTGCGCATCCCGGATGAAGGGCGGTTCGAATTCCGCCTCGCCGATGGGGCCGCCAATCCCTATCTGCTTCAGGCGGCTCTTCTGGCGGCGGGACTCGACGGCATCGCGCATTCACGCGACCCTGGCAAACGCCTCGATATCAATATGTACACGCACGGGCACCTCGTCGAAGGCGCCAAGAAGCTGCCGCTCAACCTCCTGGACGCGCTGCGGGCGCTTGAAGCCTCTCCTCTCTTCGAAAAGGCTTTCGGCACCGAATTCATTACCGCCTACGTCAAGCTCAAAACCGACAGCTGGAACGAATACATGCGCCATCTCAGCAAGTGGGAGGTCGAGACCACGCTTGATTGCTGACCTAAGGGCACTCGAAACAGGACCGCTCGGGTAAGTTTGGGCGTCGGCTTATTATCCCCAGTGGATGGATGTAAAAATATCGGCACCGAGGCGCTTCGCGCCTTGCGGTTGATGTCGCGCGCAAGTTAAGCGTTAATGCTTATCGACGTTCTCATTCGCCGGTCGAAAGCATGGATCGCAAGACGAAAAACGCAGTCGCGGTGGCAGACAATTCTGCTGCCATCGCGCAAAATCTACTGACGGTCTCCAACGCTCCACCGGGAGAGGCGCGAAGCCTTGAGCGCGCGATCGGCAGCCAGATCCGGCAGTTGCGTCGGCGTCTCAATCTCTCAGTCGCCGACCTCGCCAGCGCCGCGCAAATCTCGACCGGGATGATGTCGAAGATCGAGACGGGACAGATTTCGGCCTCCCTTGCCTCGCTGCAATCAATCGCCGCGGCGCTCAGCGCGCCGATGACCTCCCTCTTCGCCGCCTTTGAGGAACAGCGCGATTGCTCTTTCGTGAAGGCAGATCAGGGCGTCGTCATCGAGCGGCGCGGATCGAAGGTCGGCCACGTCTACCAGCTTCTCGGCCACGCGCTGGGCGGCGACATCGCTGTCGAACCCTATCTCATTACGCTTGAGAAGGAGGCTGCGCCCTACACGGCCTTCCAGCACGCCGGCCGCGAATTCATCTACATGCTGACAGGGCTCGTGGATTACCGGCACGGCGACAAAATTTATCGGCTGGCGCCGGGCAATTCACTGCTCTTCGATTCGAGCGCCATGCATGGGCCCGAGGCTCTGCTTGAACTGCCAATGACCTATCTCTCGATCATCATTTATCAGCGCGACCGGGCCTGACGCCCTCCCCGTTCATGCCGCTGCTATGTTGCAAGAATGAAGATCGCCCCCGCCAGTGCCGCCTATTTGGATGATTGGGCCGAAATGCGTGCGGCGCTATGGCCGGAGCTGTCCGTCGAATCCAATCTTTCCGACATCGCCAAATTCTTTCTGGGATCGAGTCCGCGCTGCGTCGCCTTTATCGCTTTGTCCGAAGCCGGCGCTCCTGTCGGCTTTGCGGAAGCGTCTCTGCGGCACGATTTTGTAAACGGTTGCGAGACCTCGCCAGTCTTGTTTCTGGAAAGCATCTATGTGCGACCGGCTGCGCGCGATAAGGGCGTCGGCGCATCATTGTGCGAGGCGGTGGCATCCTGGGGTCGATTGAAGGGCTGCAGCGAATTTGCGTCCGACGCCTATGTCGAGGATGCGGCAAGCCATGCATTTCACCGCGCCCTCGGGTTTCACGAAGCGGAACGGGTCGTCTATTTTCGCAAGCTGCTTTAGCTCCTGCGCCTGCTTCCCGTCACTATTTCTTCGTCTTCGTTCGCCGCTCTTGCAGCGGCGCGTGACCGAAACGCTGTCTGAATTGCCGCGAGAAATGGCTGGCGCTTTGAAAGCCGCTCGCCAAGCCCACTTCCGCCACTGGCATCGCGGTCTGCCGTAAGAGTGTTCGCGCCCGTTCGAGCCGGACTTCGCGATAATGTCCGTCGAGCGTCGTATCGAGATGATGCGCGAATAAGCGCTCAAGCTGGCGGACCGAGACGCCCGCGGCCTGCGCCAGGGCGCGCCTTTTCATCGGGCGCTCAACATGGCGCTCGATCAACTCCAGAACTGTCAAAAGATGCGCATTGGCTGTATCATAGCGCTCCTGCAAGGAGCGGCGTTGCGCGCCCGTTCCAAGCCGGATGTCGGTTTGCAGAAACCAGTCGCTGACCTTGTCGGCCAGGATGCGCCCCTGCTCCGCGGCAATCAGCGCATGCATCATGTCGAGCGCGGCAATGCCGCCGGCACAAGTGAGCCTGTCGCGATCGATCTCATAAAGCGAGCGGCGCAGCGCAAGCTGCGGAAAGCTCTCGCGGAACGCCGGAACATGTTCCCAGTAAATCGTGCAGCGATAGCCCTCGAGAAGGCCGGCGCGGGCCAGGATGAAAGGGCCGCCGGAAACACCGCCAATCCGCACACCGCGCCGCGCCAATCTCCGAAGCCATTGCAACGTCGCCTCGTCGGCAAATTCCGCCGGGTTGCCGCCGGCACAGACGAAAAGCGTGTCGAGATCGAGATCGGCGCCCACGAGATGCTGTGTCTGCACCAAGAGCCCCGCGGATGCGGCTGCACCGTTTCGATGGACACCGATCGCGATCCATTCGTAGAGGCTGCGTCCGGCAAGCACATTGGCAGCGCGGAACGGCTCGATGGCCGACGCAAAGGACATCAGCGCGAAATCGTCGATCAGCAAAAAGCCCAGCTTCCGCACTTCATCGCGCTGCCCGGCGGCTATGTCGTCCTTGGTCATGGAAATGGCGCTCGTGGGCAAGATTTTCGATTTATCCGCGTCCATGCTGGCCGAAGTCAAGGCCGTTGCGCCGCCGCCCTTTGCGATCGATATGCATTATTCTTTCTTGTCCCTGCTGAAAAACGCGTTCACCGGCCATCAAGGCTGGACGCCGACGTGGCGCGATGCTGAACCCAAGCCCGAATATGACGCCATCATCGTCGGTGGTGGCGGCCACGGTCTTTCGACCGCCTATTATCTCGCCAAAGAGCACGGCATCATCAATGTCGCGGTGCTCGAAAAAGGCTGGGTTGGTGGCGGCAATATCGGCCGCAACACGACGATCATTCGATCTAATTATCTATTGCCGGGCAACATCGTTTTCTACGAATGGTCGATGAAGCTCTGGGAAAAGCTGGAGCAGGATTTCAACTACAATGCGATGGTCAGCCAGCGCGGCGTGTTGAACCTCTATCATTCCGACGGACAGCGCGACGCTTACGCGCGACGCGGCAATGCAATGCGGCTCCATGGCGTCGACGCGGACCTGCTTGATCGCGAGCAAGTGCGCGCGATGCTGCCATTCCTGAATTTCGATGATGCGCGCTTCCCAATTCAGGGCGGCCTCTTGCAAAAACGCGGCGGCACGGCGCGGCATGACGCTGTCGCCTGGGGCTATGCGCGTGGCGCCAGCGACCGCGGCGTCGATATCGTACAGAATTGCGAAGTGACGGGCTTGATCATCGAGAACGGCCGCGTCACCGGCGTCGAGACGACGCGAGGTCCGATCCGGGCGAAAAAGGTTGGTCTCTCCGTTGCCGGCAACAGTTCGCGCGTTGCGGCGCTTGCCGGCCTGCGCCTTCCGATCGAAAGCCATGTCATCCAAGCTTTCGTCTCGGAGGGTTTGAAGCCTCTCATTCCAAACGTCATCACGTTCGGCGCGGGGCATTTCTATATCAGCCAATCCGACAAGGGCGGCCTCGTCTTCGGCGGGGATCTCGATGGCTACAAGTCCTACGCGCAGCGCGGCAATCTACCGACGGTGAAAGATGTGTGCGAGGGCGGCATGGCGCTGATGCCGATGATCGGGCGCCTCCGCGTTCTACGCAACTGGGGTGGCATCATGGATATGTCGGCGGATGGTTCGCCGATCATCGACAAGACGCCGATCGACGGCCTCTATCTCAACACCGGCTGGAATTACGGCGGCTTCAAAGCCGTGCCAGCCGCGGGCTGGTGCTTTGCACATCTCATCGCCCGCGACGAAACGCATTCCGCTGCCGCGGCCTTCCGGCTCGATCGCTTCGCCCGCGGCGCGGTCCTCGACGAAAAGGGCCAAGGCCCGCAACCTAACCTGCACTAGAGCGGGAGCAAAAAAGTGGACACCGGTTTTTTGTTTCAATCCCGCTCTAAAACGATCGTGATGTAGACGCCATGCGCATCCCCTGCCCTTATTGCGGCTTCCGCGACCTCTCCGAATTCGTCACCATCGGCGAATCGACAGGCCCGCGCCCCGACCCCGCAGCGCCCGACGCGGCGGAGAAATTCTTCGACTATGCCTATCTGCGCGCCAACCCAGCCGGCCCGAGCGAGGAATATTGGTATCACGCGTTCGGCTGCCGCTCCTGGCTGAAGGTCGTGCGTGACACGCGCACGCATGCGATCGAAAGCGCTGTCCTCGCCAGGGAGGGTGCGCGATGAGCGCTCCGTTGCGTCTGCCAAATGGCGGTCTCATCGACCGGCGCCGCGAGATCGCTTTCACTTTCGACGGCAGGCATTACCTCGGCCATCCCGGCGACACACTGGCCTCGGCCTTGATGGCGAATGGCGTCAAGCTTGTTGGCCGATCCTTCAAGTATCATCGGCCGCGGGGTATCTTCACTGCCGGGCCGGAAGAGCCGAATGCGCTGGTCACTTTGCGCGATGGCGCGCGGCGTGAGCCGAACACCAAGGCGACGACGATCGAGCTTTTCGACCGGCTCGTGGCGACGAGCCAGAATTGCTGGCCCTCGCCGAGCCTCGACATTCTCTCGATCAATCAGCTTTTTGCGCCGCTCTTCGTCGGCGGCTTCTACTACAAGACCTTCATGTGGCCGGCCTCTTTCTGGGAGAAGGTCTATGAGCCCGCGATCCGCCGTGCTGCCGGCCTAGGCGCGGCAAGCGGCTTCCCCGATCCGGATCATTACGAGCACGCGACCGCCTATTGCGACGTGCTGGTGATTGGCTCGGGACCGGCGGGTCTTGCCGCGGCTTTGGCGGCCGGGCGCGCTGGCGCACGCGTCATCCTTTGCGAGGAAGATTTTCGCCTCGGCGGCCGGCTGTTGTCGGAGGCGCGCGAAATCGATTCCATGCCTGGCGCCGATTGGGCTGCAAACGCTGAAGCGGAATTGGCCGCAATGCCAGATGTGCGCGTTTTCCGCCGCACATCCGTTTTCGGCGCTTATGATGGCGGCGTCTTTGGCGCGCTCGAACACGTCGCCGACCATCTGCCTCAACCGGCGCCGCATCAGCCGCGCCAGCGTCTCTGGCAGATCGTTGCGCGCCGCACCATCAATGCGATGGGCGCGATCGAGCGGCCAATCGTCTTCAACGGCAACGATCGTCCGGGCGTAATGCTGGCTTCTGCGCTGCGCACCTATGTCAACCGCTTTGCAACGACTCCCGGCAAGAAGATCGCATTCTTCGTGTCGTCGGACGACGGGTGGCTGGCCGCACAGGACATCCTGAACGCGGGCCTCAAGATCGAGATCATGATCGACTCGCGAAGCAGCGTCGCGGACGCGCTAACGCGACCAATCGCCCGCGCAGGCGTCCGCGTTCTGCTCGACGCCGTCGTCACCAACACTCATGGGCATTTGGGATTGAAGCGCATCGACGTGCGCAAGAACGACAAAGCGCTGCAATTCGACGTGGACGTGCTGGCGGTCTCCAACGGCTACAATCCACAGGTGGGGCTAACGACACATCTTGGCGGCAAACCTGTCTGGTCCGACGCACACAGCGCTTTTGTCCCCGGCGAAGTTCCGCCTGGAATGCGAGTCGCCGGAGCCGCAGCTGGTGATTTCGGCCTCAGCGCCTGTCTCAACGCTGGGACGCAAGCTGGCCAAACGCTCGCCGCCGACCTTGGTTTTGCGGCTGTGCCCGCGGACGCTTCGCACGCGGATGACGAGCCAAGCACCACGTCACCGATCTGGTATATCGAGGGCGGCAAAGGAAAAGCCTTTGTCGATCTCCAAAATGATGTGACGGCTAAAGACGTTTCCATTGCCAAGAGCGAAGGCTTCCGGGCCGTCGAGCATTTGAAGCGCTACACGACGCTCGGCATGGCGACGGAACAGGGCAAGACGTCGAGCGTCAACGGTCAGGCGCTGATGTCGCATTTAACCGGCCGCACGATGCACGAGGCCGGTACGACGCGCTTCCGGCCGCCGCATGTCCCGGTTGCGATCGGAGCTTTGGCCGCTGGCCATGTCGGCAAACATTTTAAGGCGACACGCTATTGCGCCGGCCACGACTGGGCGCTCGAAAACGGCGCAACGATGGTCGAAGCCGGGCAATGGCTGCGGCCGCGCTGGTTTACGCAGCCCGGCGAAAGTGATTGGCTCGAAAGCGTCACCCGCGAAGTGAAGACGGTGCGCGCAGCAGTCGGCATCTGCGATGTGTCGAGCCTCGGCAAGATCGACATTCAAGGCCGCGACGCCGGCATTTTCCTCGACCGCGTCTATGTCAACATGTTCTCGACTCTGCCCGTCGGCAAGGCGCGCTATGGGCTGATGCTACGCGAAGACGGTATCGTCCTCGACGATGGCACGACCGCGCGGCTCGGCCCCGAGGAATATGTGATGTCGACCACCACTGGCAACGCCGGCAAGGTGATGCAGCATCTCGAATTCTGCCATCAGGTCCTCTGGCCCGAACTCGATGTGGCGATGGTGTCCGTCACAGAGCAATGGACGCAATACGCCGTTGCCGGACCAAAAGCGCGCGAGCTATTGAAGAACCTCTTCGGCGATGCGTTCGATATGTCGAATGAAGCCTTTCCGTTCCTCGCCTGCGCCGAATTCGTCTGGGGCGGCGTAACGGCACGGCTCTATCGCATTTCCTTCTCGGGCGAGCTTGCATACGAAGTCGCCGTGCCGGCGAATTACGGTGACAGCCTCATGCGCGCGTTGATGCGCGCCGGCGCGCCGTTCGGCGTCGTGCCCTATGGCAGCGAGGCGCTTGGAGTCTTGCGTATCGAGAAGGGTCACGTCTCGGTGCCCGAACTCAATGGCCAGACGACCGCGGCGGATCTCGGTCTCGGCAAGATGCTCTCCAAGAAAAAAGATTTCATTGGCCGCGTGCTGGCAAATCGGCCCGCGCTGACCGACCTGGAACGGCCCGGGCTAGTCGGCCTCAAGCCTGTCGATCCGGGCCAGCGGCTGCGTTCCGGCGCGCATTTCTTGCCGCTCGATGCCACGGAGAGCGCGGAGAACGACGAAGGCTATATGACCTCCGTCGCCTATTCGCCGCATGCCGGCTGCTGGGTCGGGCTCGGGCTGCTCAAGCACGGTGCAACGCGCATCGGCGAATATGTCCGCGCCTATGATCCTGTCCGAAACGGCGATGTCGAGGTTGAAGTCGTCTCCCCGATCTTCGTCGATCCCGAAGGGAAATGGCTGCATGAGTGACCTGCTCGAATTTCGCTCGCCCTGCGTCGGCGTTCTGAAAGATATCGGACTTGCCGGTGCGCCGGGCGTCAGCGTGCGCGAACGCGCGCCGCAGATCGCGACAATCATCGCGCGCGGCCCAATCGCCGAATTCGCCCAACGCCTCAAAGCGGCTTTGGGTGTTGAACTCGTGCCGGGGAGCAAAACGAGTTTAGGCGGCGGCCTTGTGTTGGTCGCGACCGGTCCCCGCGCGTGGCTCGCGCTCAGCGAGGGCACGGACAACCTTGTGAACGCGCTGCGTCAAGGCCTGGGTGAGACAGCGGCGATCACGGATCAATCGAGCGGTTACGCCGTTTTGCGGATCGCCGGTCCAAAGGCGCGGGCCACGTTTGAAAAAGGCATTGGCGTCGATCTGCATCCGCGCGCCTTCCAACCGGGAGACGCCGCCTCGACCTCCTGCGCGCATCTCAATGTCGTCATCTGGCAGATCGACGACGCACCAACCTATGACGTCGCCGTGCCGCGCAGTTTCGCGAGCGCTTTCTGCCATTGGCTAAGCGAAAGCGCCGCCGAGTTTGGGCTTAAAGTTCTAGCTTAACTTCGATATCCATTTAATTCAGCCGATTGTCTGAATACGGCGGTCCCCGATTGACCGCGCCGCGCGGCCGCGGCGAGACGTTGTGAAATTGAAGAAAAAAGCCAAGCGCTAAGCTAAGCTGACCGAAGCCGTGTGACGGCTCGATTCCGAAGCGAGGCGCTGCCATGGATGCACATCCTGGAATCACGACGTTGCTGGGCATCGCCGCCAGCGTCAGCCTGCTTTCAGGCTGGCGGCTCTATCTGTGCATTCTTGCGACGGGCCTTGCGATGCGCTGGCATATCGTGCCGCTGCCCGAGCATCTGCAGGCGTTGCGCGTGCTGGCCAGCCCGTGGGTGATGGGCGCCGCTACATTGGCAACGCTCTGCGAGTTCTTTGCCGACAAAGTGCCGTGGATCAACTCGGTCTGGGATACGGTCCACACGGCAATCCGACCGATAGGCGGCGCCCTCTTGGCCGCCGCCATCGTCGATCCATCCGACCCCACGATGCAGGTCGTGGCTTTCATTCTCGGCGGCGGTGGGGCGCTACTGGCGCACAGCGGCAAAGCCGGGGCGCGCGCGATAGTCAACGTCAGCCCCGAGCCTTTCAGCAATATCGCCCTTTCTACAACTGAGGACGTCGCCACGAGCGGGTTGCTCTACGTGATTTATGCATACCCCTATCTTTCGGGTGCGGTGGCGGTCGGATTGCTCATTTTAACGGGTGGAATGATCTTCGTGGCATGGAGAACTGTCGGGCGCATATTTCGTCGCAAACCCGCTAACCCTAGAGATGCGGCATCGACCTGACTGATAAGAACGCGATACACCTGTTGTCACGAATCGTTGGTATCGAGCTGACGAGGGTTAGCAGTGAGGCCAGCGATGAATCGGACCCTTCGCACGTGTATCCCGCTTGTACTGGTTTGCGTTTGCGCAGCGCCAGCCTTCGCGGCGGGAACGCCGCAGCAACGACGTGCCTGCCGCGCGGATGCCTTTCGCCTGTGCCGCCGATACATCCCTTGGGAGCGCCCGGTGAAGGCTTGTATGATTGCGAACTTTTCAAGACTAAGCCCGCTGTGCCGTGCGCAGTTTCGCTCCGGCCGCACTTGAAGCTGCTACGTTATTGACGGCGCGGAGAGCGCGCCCTGACTCTAATCGTGGTCGTAGTCGACGTAGCCGCGGCTCGTTACCACGACCCAGCCGTCGCCACGCCGCTCGATCGCGCGGACGGTTCCCGCACCCGGCAGCGTGTCACCAGGCATAACTTCGACGGCGCCCTGCGGACCTTCGACCAACGCGATGCCGCGATAAACATCGCGCACCACCCAATCGTTGAGCGGCTGCGATGTATGGCGGGGCGTCTCGGCGGAGGCGAGCGTGACGGGGCCGCCCGCGGCCGCATTCGGGATCGAGCCAGTTGCGTCGCCCGATGCTGTCTCGGTCCGCGCCGCGTGGTCGAGCGTCGCTTGAATGGCTTGCGCGTCGAGACGTGCGACGCGCGCCTTTTCGGCTGCGCCCGTGTGGGCGTGGTCAAGCTTGGCCGTCAGTTGCGCGATCTGCGCCTTGTAATCGGCTTTTTCAGTCTCGAAGCCAGCCTTCAGTCCGTCGAGACTTTTCCTGAGGCTGCGCACTTGGTCTGGTTCGCCCTGTAGAGTCGCGAGACGCGCCTGCAATTTGTGAACTTCGCTGTTGAGCACAACCGTCTCGTGGCGAAGCGCATCGAGTTGCGGCTCGTCCGCACCGGGAGGCGCGGCAGATGGAGCGGCCTCTGGCGCAGGTGGCGCGACAGCAGCCGGTGTTGCAGATTGCGCCGCCGCTGCGAGATGCGCGGCGGGCTCCGACGCGCTGGGAGCCGACAGATAATGGCTGCCGACGGCATAAGCGCTACCAGCGAAAACCAGAACCGCCGCCGCGCGCAGGGCATTGCTTGTCAGGGAGCTTCGTTTCGCCCGCGCCGGACCGCCAAGACGCTCGCCGGCGCTGAAGCCGCTGCCAATCTTTTCTTTCTTCGGCGGCAGAATGACGAGCGCCGAACCAGGAAACGATTCGACTTTCGGCGGCTCCTGGTTCTCAGCTTCGCTGGATGCAGCAGCCCTTGGTTCAAACGGCGTCAGCGCGTGCGACATGCTGTTCGCCTCGCCTGGCGCAGCGGATGCGGCGTCGGCCGCGCCTTCAGGCACAGCTTCGGATTTCTTATCGTCGAAAGCTTGCGGATCGGCAGAGGAATCCATGGCATGTGTCCCGGCAGCAGATTAAGACTTTTGCAACGTTGCAGGGGATTTCGTTAAAAGCTTGTTGAAGAATCGGCATTTCCCCGTCCGCGGGCGGCAGGTTTGCGACAAATCGCACATTTCCGGCGCGCGGCTTGCTTGCCAATCCTGCCCATGCTTTCGCCGCACAAATCCTCGACCCTTTTCCCCAAACCGCAATTTGATCAGGATGTTACATGCGCGTTGACGGCAAGCCGACCCGCACAATCTGGCCCGCTGCAAATGGCAGCGACGTGATGATCATCGATCAGACACGTCTGCCCCACGAATTCGTGATTTCGGAACTCGCCAAGGTTGACGACTTCGCCGTAGCCATAAAGGACATGAAAGTACGCGGCGCGCCGCTAATCGGCGTAACCGCAGCCTATGGCTTAGCCATCGCTTTGCGCGAGGACCCGAGCGACGCCGGTCTTGCCGCAGCAAGCGCCAAACTGCTCGCAACGCGGCCGACAGCGGTCAACCTCGCCTGGGCGCTCGATGTCATGCGCGAGGCGCTATTGCCGCTGCCGTCCGGGGCGCGCGCGGAGGCCGCCTTCGCCAAGGCGGAAGAGCTTGCCGATCTCGATGTCGCGATCTGCAACTCGATCGGCGTCAACGGCCTTGCACTCATCGCCGAGATCGCCGGGCGCAAAGGACGGGTGAACATCCTCACCCATTGCAACGCCGGCTGGCTTTGTGCGGTCGACTGGGGGACGGCGACCGCGCCAATCTACAAGGCGCAGGACGCAGGGATCGATCTCCATGTCTATGTCGACGAGACGCGGCCGCGCAATCAGGGCGCCTCCCTCACCGCCTGGGAACTTTCGCAGCAAGGCATTTCGCATCAGGTCATCGTCGACAATGCCGGCGGCCATATCATGCAGCATGGCGGCGTCGATCTTGTCATTGTCGGCACGGATCGCACGACAGCGACCGGCGATGTCTGCAACAAGATCGGCACTTATCTCAAAGCCCTCGCGGCGAAGGACAACGACGTGCCGTTTTACGTCGCTGCGCCCTCCTCCTCGATCGACTTCGCGATTACCGACGGTGTGCGCGACATTCCAATCGAGGAACGCAACGCGCGCGAAGTCACGCATATGCGCGGACGAACGGACGATGGGCGGCTCGAAACAATCCGCATCGTGCCGGAGGGAAGCCGCGCCGCCAATCCGGCATTCGACGTGACGCCCGCGCGCCTTGTGACTGGACTCATCACTGAACGCGGCATCGTCGCGCCACGAAAAGACGCTTTGGCAGCCGCCTTTCCTGAACGGCTTCAACTTGTAAACTGAACCAAACCTTGGGGGACCGCATGGCCGATCTTTTTGCCTGCAAATCGCTGGCGGTGCTCGAAGCCGAGGCTGCCAGTGCCGAGACGCAGGCCATAATCGGCCATGGCAGGCCGCCGCTCAAACGCACACTCAACCTGTTGAGTTTGACCGCGATCGGCATCGGCGGTCTCATCGGTGCGGGCATTTTCGTCCTCACCGGCCACGCCGCGGCCGAATATGCCGGCCCGGCGATCGTCCTCTCCTTCCTGTTATCTGGCTTTGCCTGCGCGCTGGCAGGACTTTGTTACGCCGAGCTTGCCTCCGCCGTTCCCGTCGCCGGCAGTGCCTATACCTACGCCTATGCGAGCATGGGCGAATTCATCGCCTGGATGATCGGCTGGGATCTGATCCTCGAATATGCACTTGGTTCGACGACGGTCGCGATCGGCTGGTCCGGCTATGTCACGAGTTTCCTCAACAACATCGGCCTGCATATTCCGTCAGCTTATGCCAGTGCACCCTTCGCGTTCGATCCCATAAGCGGGCACTGGTCGCATACCGGCGCGATCTTCAATTTCCCTGCGACTTTCATTATTGTCCTGATGAGTACATTGCTGGTGATCGGCATCCGCAATTCGGCGACCGTGAACAATGTGATCGTCGCAATCAAACTCGCGATCATCATTCTGTTCATTGCAATCGGCGCGTTTTTCTTCAACACATCGAATTGGGTCACCGCAACCAATCCGCATGGCGCCTTCATACCCCCGGCTTTGGGGCCCGGACATTACGGCTTGGGCGGCGTGCTGCGCGGCGCTGGCGTCGTCTTCTTTTCTTATATCGGCTTCGATGCGATCTCGACCGCAGCACAAGAAGCAATTGATCCGAAACGCGATATGTCGCGCTCAATCCTCGGCTCGCTTTTCTTTTGTATGCTCCTCTATGCGCTCGTCGGTCTGGTGATCACGGGCATCATCCCCTACGACCAACTGAACGTGCCGGACCCGATCGCCGTGGGCGTCGATCACATCGGCCTCGGCTTTTTCGCACCGATCGTAAAACTCGGCGCCATCCTCGGCTTAAGTTCCGTCGTCCTGGTTTTGCTGCTGGGCCAATCACGCATCTTCTACACGATGGCGCATGATGGCCTTCTGCCGCCATTCGCCGCGCGCGTACATCCGAAATTTCGTACGCCCTATATTACGACAATCACAACCGGCATCATCGTCGCCATTCTTGCCGGCCTCGCGCCTATCGGCCTTGTCGGCGAACTCGTCTCGATCGGAACGCTGTTCGCCTTCGTCGTCGTTTGCATTGGCGTGGTGATTTTGCGCTTCCGGCATCCGAACATTGAACGGCCCTTCAAAGCGCCTGCGATCATCGTCGTTGGTCCGCTCGGCGCGGCGGTGTCGCTGCTATTGATGATCGGACTGCCGCCCGATACCTGGATTCGGCTCGCGGTCTGGCTGGTGATCGGGCTCGCGATCTATTTCCTCTACGGCCGAAAACACAGTCATTTAAACAAAGCGTAGAGGTTCATCTCAAGACTTCGATAATTTTTTGGACTGCGAGATCGGGCGAGCCGATCACGAGGTCGTTCGACAGGCGCAGGATTTTGAAGCCCTCTCGCCGAAACCAATCATCGCGTTTTGCGTCATGGAGGCGCTGTTCGGGAGTTTCGTGCGAAGGACCATCGATTTCGATGACCAATCTTTTCTCGAAACAAATGAAGTCGGCGATATACTCGGCAATGGGCACTTGCCGCCTGAATTTAAAGCCTTCGGCTCGCCGGGCGCGTAGGGCGCGCCAGATAATAGACTCGGCGGTCGCGGAGTTTTGGCGCTGCTTCCGCGCCAATTCAATCATTGTCGAGCGCGGAATTTCCCTGGCCATACTGACTTCATAGCAAAGCGATGGACGTTGGCGAACCCTCTCCCCTTGCGGGAGAGGGTGGTCGGCGATGCCGACCGGGTGAGGGGTTGCGATGAAGACCCCTCATCCGTCACGCTTCGCATGACACCTTCTCCCGCAAGGGGAGAAGGGTTACGCGGCCAGCTCGCTCGCACCGCGCGTTACCGCGGCAGGACGCTCTCGCCCATCAGGAATTCGTCAACCGACTGCGCCGCCTGACGGCCTTCGCGGATCGCCCAGACGACGAGCGACTGGCCGCGGCGCATGTCGCCGCACGCGAAAATCTTGTCGAGCGAGGACTTATAGTCCTTCACATTGGCTTCGACATTGCCGCGCCCGTCGAGCTTGACGCCGAGCTTTTCCAACAGTCCCTCATAGATCGGCGAAACAAAGCCCATCGCGAGCAACACGAGATCGGCTTCGAGAATGAACGCGCTATCGGGAATTTCTTTCATCTTGTCGTCGAGGCGGACGCAGACAAGCTGCTTGACGATTCCGTTCTCGCCGCGAAATTCCTTGGTCATGACCGCGAAGTCGCGCTTGGCGCCTTCCTCGTGGCTCGACGAGGTACGCAGCTTCAGCGGCCAATCCGGCCAGGTCAGAAGCTTGTTTTCCTTCTCCGGCGGCATCGTCATGATTTCAAGCTGCGTGACGCTCACGGCGCCCTGACGCACCGACGTGCCGATGCAGTCCGAACCCGTGTCGCCGCCGCCGATGACAATGACGCGCTTGCCGGCCGCGAGGATCGGCTGGTTGGTTTGGAACGGCTCGCGGCTGACGCGGCGGTTCTGCTGCGGCAGAAAATCCATCGCGAAGTGGATGCCGGCGAGATCGCGGCCGGGAATCGGCAGATCGCGCGGCTTCTCCGCCCCGCCCGCCAGCACGACAGCGTCGCAATCCCCGACAAGGTTGAGCGGATCGAGATCGACGCCGACATTGACGCCGCCGTGAAAATTCACGCCCTCCGCTTCCATCTGCTGGACGCGGCGCTCGATCAGATGCTTCTCCATCTTGAAGTCGGGAATGCCGTAGCGCAGCAACCCGCCCATTTTCAGATGCTTGTCGAAGACATGCACATCATGGCCGACGCGCGCCAGTTGTTGCGCGCAGGCAAGGCCCGCGGGACCCGCGCCGACAATGCCGATTTTCTTGCCTGTGCGGCGGTCCGCCGGCTCCGGTTTGACCCAGCCTTTTGCAAAAGCGCGATCGACGATCGTGCATTCGATCGTTTTGATCGTCACCGGCTGATCGGTGAGATTGAGCGTGCAGGCGGCCTCGCAAGGCGCCGGACAGACGCGGCCAGTGAATTCCGGGAAATTATTGGTCGAATGAAGATTGCGCGCAGCCTCTTCCCAATCGGAATTGTAGACGAGGTCATTCCAATCCGGGATCTGATTGTTGACCGGGCAGCCGGTGTGACAATACGGGATGCCGCAATTCATACAGCGCGCAGCCTGATCCTTCGTCGCTTCCTCGGAAAGCGGGATCATGAACTCCCTATAATTGCGGATGCGGTCGGACGCCGGCGCATAGCGCCGGTCGCGCCGGTCGATTTCGAGGAAGCCCGTAACTTTGCCCATATCAGCCCCAAACGCGCCCCCGTTGCCGGCGGGCGAAATCGATTACCTGCGAATGCCCTGACGTTTATTCGCCCGCAGCGGCGAACGGCGGCGCATCCTCTTCCTGCGCCAAAAGCTCAGCCAGCGCGCGCCGATATTCCACCGGCATCACCTTCCGGAACTTGCCTTTGTATTCATCCCAATTGTCAAGGATGAGACGCGCCCGCGTCGAGCCCGTATAAGCCGCGTGATTGCTGATCAGCTGATGCAGGCGCTCGGCATCGAACCGGGTCATGTCACGCATGACATCGACGCGGCCGTGGAAGTCGAGATCGCCACCCTGGTGATAGGCCTCCTGCATCTTCTCTTCTTCCGCAACGACGGGTTCGAGTTCGACCATCGCCAGATTGCAGCGCTCGGCGAAATCCCCGTCCTCGTCAAGGACATAGGCAATGCCGCCCGACATACCGGCGGCGAAATTGCGCCCCGTCTTGCCGATCACGACGACAATGCCACCAGTCATATATTCGCAGCCGTGATCGCCGGTGCCCTCAACGACCGTGATGGCGCCGGAATTGCGCACGCCAAAACGCTCGCCGGCGACGCCGCGCAAGTAGCATTCTCCCGCGATCGCGCCGTAGAGCACAGTGTTGCCCGCGATGATCGACTCTTCCGGCACGACGCGCGATTCCGCCGGCGGATAGATGATGATCTTTCCGCCTGAAAGGCCCTTGCCGACATAGTCGTTGGCCTGGCCTTCGAGTTCGATTGTCACGCCCCTGGCGAGCCACGCGCCGAAGCTCTGCCCGGCCGTACCCTTCATTTTGATATGGACCGTCTCGTCCGGCAGACCGGTGTGGCCGTAGATGCGCGCGATCTCGCCCGAAAGCATGGCGCCGGCCGTGCGATCGCTGTTGCGGATCGTCGTTTCGATGCGCGCCTTCGCGCCACGCTGGATGGCCGGCTGCGCCTCTGCGATCAGGCCACGGTCGAGCACTTTCTCGAGCTGATGATCTTGGCCTTCGGAATGATAGATCGCATCCGGCGCATCTGCGGTTGGCTTGTGGAACAATTTCGAGAAATCGAGGCCGTGCGCCTTCCAATGCTCGACCACCTTGGCGCGATCGAGCATCTGCATCTGGCCGACCATCTCATCGAACGTGCGATAGCCGAGCTTGGCCATCCATTCGCGCACTTCCTCGGCGACGAAGAAGAAATAATTGATGACGTGCTCCGGCTGGCCGACGAAGCGTTTGCGCAGCACCGGGTCCTGCGTCGCGACACCGACCGGACAGGTGTTGAGATGACACTTGCGCATCATGATACAGCCGGCCGCAATTAGCGGCGCCGTGGCGAAACCGAACTCATCGGCGCCAAGCAGCGCGCCCACGATAACATCGCGGCCGGTACGCAAGCCGCCATCGACCTGCACGGCGATACGCGACCGCAGCTTGTTGAGCACGAGCGTCTGATGTGTCTCGGCGAGACCGATCTCCCACGGCGAACCCGCATGCTTGATCGAGGTCAGCGGCGACGCACCGGTGCCGCCCTCATAGCCCGAGATCGTGACGTGATCGGCCTTCGCCTTGGACACACCGGCGGCAACCGTGCCGACGCCGATTTCCGAGACGAGCTTCACCGACACGTCAGCGCGCGGATTGACGTTCTTCAGATCGTAGATGAGCTGCTTCAGATCTTCGATCGAATAGATGTCGTGGTGCGGCGGCGGCGAGATGAGGCCGACGCCCTGCGTCGAGTGGCGCACTTTGGCGATGACGGCATCGACCTTGTGGCCGGGCAATTGACCGCCCTCGCCGGGCTTCGCACCCTGCGCCATCTTGATCTGGATCATGTCGGCGTTGACGAGATATTCCGCCGTCGCGCCGAAGCGGCCGGAGGCCACCTGCTTGATCGCCGAGCGCATCGAATCGCCATTCGGCAACGGTTTGAAGCGATCGGATTCCTCGCCGCCCTCGCCCGTATTCGACTTGCCGCCGATGCGGTTCATCGCAATGGCGAGCGTCGTATGCGCCTCACGCGAGATCGAGCCAAACGACATGGCGCCGGTCGCAAAGCGCCGGACGATCGTCGCTGCCGACTCGACTTCCTCCAAGCGGAACCGGCGCGCGGCCGTCTTCCTCGGCCGGGCGGATGCGGAAGAGGCTGCGGATCGTCAGCGGCCGTTCGCTCTCTTCGTTCAGCAGCGCCGCATAGGACTTATAGGTCTCTACGGAATTGCTGCGCACCGCATGTTGAAGCAGCGAAACGCTCTGCGGCGTCCAGGAATGCACTTCGCCGCGAATGCGGTAGGCGTATTCGCCACCGACATCGAGCGCGTTGCGATAGATCGGCGCATTGCCGAAAGCATCCTGATGCCGGCGTGCCGATTCCTGCGCGACCTCGGCCAGGCCGATGCCGCCGATGCGGCTCGCCGTGCCGGTGAAATAGCGCGCGACGAAATCATCCGCGAGGCCGATGGCATCGAAGATCTGCGCGCCGCAATAAGACTGATAGGTCGAAATGCCCATCTTGGACATGACCTTCATCAGGCCCTTGTCGATCGACTTGATGTAGCGCTTCACCGCCTCCTTGCCGTCGACATCCGCCGGCAGATCGGCCGCGAGCACATTCAACGTCTCGAACGCGAGATAGGGATTGATCGCCTCGGCCCCATAGCCGGCGAGCAGCGCGAAATGATGCACTTCGCGCGCCTCGCCCGTCTCGACAACGAGACCGACCGAGGTACGCAAGCCTTTGCGGATCAGATGATGATGCACCGCCGCCGTCGCGAGGAGCGACGGAATCGGAATCCGGTCCGGCCCAACAAGACGGTCGGACAGAACGATGATCGTATAGCCGCTCGTAATCGCCTGCTCGGCGCGCTTGCAGAGCCGGTCTAGCGCTTCGGCCATGCCTTCGGCGCCCTGATCGGCGCCATACGTCACGTCGAGCGTGCGCGTGTCGAATGTATCCTCGACCATGCCGATGTTGCGGATCTTTTCGAGATCGTCATCGGTCAGGATGGGCTGCTTGACCTCAAGCCGCTTGCGCTTGGAATTGCCCTCACGGTCAAAGATATTCGGCCGCGGCCCGATGAACGAGACAAGGCTCATGACGATGTCTTCGCGAATCGGATCGATCGGCGGGTTCGTCACCTGCGCGAAATTCTGCTTGAAATAGGTGTAGAGCAGCTTCGATTTCGACGAGAGCGCCGAGATCGGCGTGTCGGTGCCCATCGAGCCGACAGCCTCCTGCCCCGTCTCCGCCATCGGCTCCATCAGGAGCGCGATATCTTCCTGCGTATAGCCGAAGGCCTGCTGACGATCGAGCAATGAGGCATCGCCACGCGGCGGGCGCTGACCCGACGGCTTCGGCAATTCCTCGAGCTTGATCTGCGTGCGCGCCAGCCAGTCGCCATAAGGCGCCAGCTTCGACATTTCCGCCTTGATCTCGTCGTCCGAAATGATGCGGCCCTGTTCGAGATCGACGAGCAGCATCCGGCCCGGCTGAAGCCGCCATTTGGTAACGATCTTCTCTTCCGGAATCGGCAGCACGCCGACCTCCGACGCCATGACGACGAAGCCATCGTCGGTCACGACATAACGCGCCGGACGCAGGCCGTTGCGGTCCAGCGTCGCGCCGATTTGCCGGCCATCGGTAAAGGCCACAGCCGCGGGGCCGTCCCACGGCTCCATCAGCGCCGCATGATATTCGTAGAACGCACGACGGCTCTCATCCATCAACGGATTGCCAGCCCATGCCTCCGGGATCAGCATCATCATCGCGTGCGTCAGCGAATAGCCGCCGCGCACCAGAAATTCGAGCGCATTGTCGAAACAGGCTGTATCCGACTGGCCTTCGTAAGAGATCGGCCAGAGCTTCTTGATGTCATCGCCGAATAGCGGCGAGCTTACCGACGCTTCGCGCGCGGCCATCCAATTGTTATTGCCGCGCACGGTGTTGATCTCACCATTATGCGCGACCATCCGGTAAGGATGCGCAAGTTGCCAGGTCGGGAACGTGTTGGTCGAGAAACGCTGATGCACGAGCGCCAGCGCCGATTCGAACAACGGGTCCTGCAGGTCCTTGAAATATTCGCCGAGCTGCGTTGCGAGCAGCAGACCTTTGTAGACGATCGTGCGCGACGACAGGGAGACGATGTAGAATCCCTTTGTGCGCGGATCGTTGAGATCGCGCACGCTGTTCGAGATCACCTTGCGCAGGATGAACAGCCGACGCTCGAACTCGTCATAGTCTGTGCCCGGACGTCCCGCATCGAGACCGCGCTCAATGAAAATCTGCCTGATAACGGGTTCAGTCGGCTTGATGCTCTCGCCAAGTCCGGACGAATCGCGCGGCACGTCGCGCCACGCGAGCAAAACCTGCCCCTCGGCTGCAACGACCGATGCAATCAACGATTCGATCTTGTTGCGGATTTCGGGATCGCGCGGCAAGAACATGAGCCCTGCCGCGTATTCGCCCGGCTCCGGAAGCCGGAATCCAAGCTTGCTGGCCTCGGCCGCAAAAAACCGATGCGGCATTTGCACGAGCATGCCGCAGCCGTCGCCCGCCTTCGGGTCGGCTCCTACGGCACCCCGGTGGTCGAGGTTGAGGAGGATTTCCAGCCCCTTGCCGATGATGTCGTGCGACTTCTGATTGTGCATATTGGCGATAAAGCCGACACCGCACGCGTCATGCTCCTGGCGCGGATCATAGAGGCCCTGCGCCGGCGGCAGGCCGGGATCGAGACCGGCGCCGGCCGAAAAAGCGGCTTTATTGGCCACCTCGCGCCCGAGTTCCGACCCTGTCCGCTGATGCTTTTCTGCAGCCGTCATGCTCCGTCCCCAAAACTCAAAGCCGGGTCGAATTCGCCCATTGTCTGAGAATGCCCGCCGTCGTGACCGGCCTGTGCCCGGAAAAATGCTGGAAACGTGCCAGCATCTTAAAAGGTCAACAAGGCTGTCCTATACGTGGCGGGACCTTTTCAAATTTAGAATGAAAACACAAGCACACTTTAGCCCCGAGGGCAAAATATCGCGCCGCAATCTTGCCGCATGAAACCGACCACACTCCGGCGCATCTCTTTGCCCTTCTTCGCTCTGGCGCCGCGGGTCGCCGCGCCGCCGTAATCCATGCCGACTTTCGCCGGAATTCTTGTGAAGGTTATGATCTGCGCCGACTCGATGGAGGACATATGGCTGGCTCCCATACGCTAAGCTCCCGTGCCGCGCGCAGAGGCGTCCTTGCACTTGCCGGCAGCCTTCTGACGGCTCTCACAATCCATCCTGCAAACGCACAATACGGGCCACCGCCCTGGGCCTATCCCTATTACCACGACTACCACGGCGGCTATCCGCCGCCGCCTGGTCCGCCAGGTGACGAAGGGCCGCCAGGTCCTGACTATCCGGACGGCGGGTATGAAGCACCGCGCAGTTTCACGGTCGCGGATGTGCGGCGCCGCGTGACGCGGCTCGGTCTCCATCTCGTCGCGAAACCGCGCCGCAAGGACAATATTTTCCTCGCGGAAGCCGAGGACCCCAACGGAGTTGCCCATCGGATGGTCTTCGATGCCGACAGCGGCCGTTTGATCGAAAACACCAAATTGCCGCCCCGCAAGAGCGCGCCGCACTCATCCGCACCGCAAGCCGGTCAATAAAAGTGCGCCGACATGAAAAGGGCGCCAACGCGGGCGCCCTTCCCGATCCGCTGGGATGCGCTACGCGAGATTACGCAGCTTTAGGCGACGAGTTGGTCTCGACAGCCTTCGGGCCGGTGGCGGCTTTGCCGATTGGCACCTGACGGGGCTTCTGCGCCTCCGGCAATTCGCGCACGAGATCGACATGCAGCAAGCCGTTTTCGAGGCTCGCGCTCTTTACGTAGACATGATCGGCGAGCTGGAAGCGGCGCTCAAAGGCGCGCGCGGCAATGCCCTGATAAAGGACTTCCTTCTTCGCTGGATCGCTTTCGACCCGAGCTTCCTTCGAACCGCGGAGAATCACGCTGTTCTCGCGGCTCTCGACCGAAAGCTCGCTTTCGCTGAAGCCGGCGACCGCGACGGAGATGCGATAGGAATCCTCGCCCGTCCGTTCGATATTGTAGGGTGGATAGGATGGAGCCGCCTCAAAGCCGGCGGCCTGATCGACCAGATTGAACAGGCGGTCGAAGCCGATGGTCGAGCGGTAAAGTGGCGTAAGATCCAGTTGGCGCATTTTCGTTCTCCTCAAAAAAGCGAGCAGGCAACAGCCGGCCTAAGGCCCTGACTGCACCCAGTTTTCTGCGCGTCCGATTGGCCCGCGCAATCTCGATATGGTAGGGGTTTTGGCCGTTGCAAGGATGGTTCTCGCAACAATTCCAGAGCGCCGAACGCGCCAGCAATATTGCGAAGGTAAGGCTTCGTCTTGGACCTGATCAGCATCCCCGCCAATCCCGTTCCCGACGGCGCTATCCTCACCACACTGATCGCGCAGGATGGCGTGAGCTTACGCGTTGCGCGCTGGGAGGGCCCTCCGAAGCCGCGCGGCACCGTCGTGGTTCTTGGGGGACGCGCCGAATTCATCGAGCGCTATTTCGAAACCGTCGCCGAATTGCTCGCCCGCGGCTTTGCCGTCATCGCACTGGACTGGCGCGGCCAAGGCTTGTCCGAACGTCAGCTGGGCAATTCCCGCAAGGGCCATATCGACGATTTTGAAATCTACGAGCGAGATCTCGTCGCGCTGCGTGACCAGATTCTGACGCCTTTGTGCCCGAAGCCGTGGTTCGCGCTCGGCCACAGCATGGGCGCTGCCGTGCTGCTCGCTCAGGCGCATGCGGGGCGTTCGCCCTTTGCGCGGCTCGTTCTGACATCGCCCATGATCGATTTGTATCTGCTGCGCTTCAAGGCCGGCGCGCGGCTCTTCATCGAAGGCCTGGATATTATCGGCCTCGGCGGCTCTTACATTCCCGGCGCCACCGGCCGGTCGCCCTACCTGCGGCCCTTTGCGCAGCAAGTCCTGACATCAGATGAAACGCGCCATGCGCGCACCGTCGCGACGCTCAGCGCCGCCCCGCAACTTGCCATCGGCGGCCCCACCGTGAGCTGGGCGAACGCGGCACTGCGATTGATGCGCCAGTTCGAGAATCCCGATTATGCACGCAGGACGCTGACTCCCGCGCTCGTGATCGCCGCCGGTGCCGACCGTGTCGTCGCAACGCCGGCGATCGAAGCGTTCGGCAGCCGCCTCAAGGCCGGCCATTTCATCACCCTGCCTCAGGCACGCCACGACATCCTGATGGAGCGCGACGTTTTTCGCAGCCAGTTCTGGGCAGCGTTTGATGCCTTCGTACCCGGTGCGGAAGATGAAATGGCAAAGACGCTGCGCGCCGCGCCGCCTCGCCGCCGCCGGCGTGGTTTTTTGCGCTGGCCGCTGGCCGCGCGGGTTTAAGCAAGCAACGCCAACGCCGCTTCATGCAGGCGTTTGTCGCCCGAGGCGATGACATTGCCGCCTGCCGCTGCATCGCCACCGGTCCAGGTCGTCACCACGCCCCCTGCCCCTTCCACAATCGGAATGAGCGGCGCGATGTCATAAGCCTTTACGCCGGCTTCGATGACGCAATCGACGTGCCCTGCGGCCAACATTGCAAAGGCGTAGCAATCATAGCCGTAACGCGAGAGGCGGGCCTTTCCCTCGACGCGGCGAAATTTGGCCAATGCCTCCGGCGGATAAAGCAGAGGCGAGGTCGTGAGCAATGTCGCGCGCGACAGGGCCTCACAGGCACGCACATAGAGCCGGCGTTGTGTCAGTTTGTGATCGTGTCCCGGCCCGCGCCAGATTGAGACTTTGCCGTCGCCGAAAAAATATTCGCGCGTGAACGGCTGCGCCATCGCGCCATAGATCGGCCGGCCTTGATGCAAGA
Organism: uncultured Pseudomonadota bacterium; assembly: GCA_963782195.1. Lineage (GTDB taxonomy): Bacteria > Pseudomonadota > Alphaproteobacteria > Rhizobiales > Beijerinckiaceae > Methylovirgula. The sequence goes on from CAWAIN010000002.1 coordinate 869,803, forward strand.
GCCCGATCAGGGTTCCCCAAGTCGGAAAACCCGAAATGAAGCTCTTGGTGCCATCGATCGGATCGAGCACCCAGACATATTCCGCATCTTCGCGATCATTGCCGAATTCCTCGCCGATGATGCCGTGATGCGCAAAAGTTTCCCGGATGAGACGGCGCATCGCGACCTCGGCGGCACGGTCGGCTTCTGTGACCGGATCAAAAACACCGCCCCCACTTTTGTCCTCGGCGCCAAAGGTGGTGCGGAAAAACGGCAAGATCGTCTGCCCCGCAACGTCGGCGAGCTTTTCGATAAAGGCGGTGAGATCGACGGCTGTCATGCGAGACTCGTTGGATTCGAACGGACAAAGAGGAAGAGATTTTGAACGACGCGCCGAACTCAAGCTGAACCCTTTAACTCCGCCGGCGTGGCACAATGGCAACGCGCCCGGAGCGCCCAAAACTCAAGATTTCAGAGGGAAAGTACGTGTATAAATAATGCTTTAACGCACCCGATGCGTCGCACCGCCGCACAACCCACAAATAGGTCAATAAGACTTGCGCTTTGTGCGACGCACGTCCATATTATTGCGGTGCGACAACCCGGTTGTCGCCGATGCCCTCCTTGGGCGTTTCCTCCCTAGACTTGGGCCGCTTGCTTTATTGCAGGCGGCCTCTTTCTTTCCAGGTCACCCTATTCGGCTGCGGCGCGGGTCGTGCCGGAATGGCCGGAGGCGACATACGCGGCGAGCGCCGCGACAACATTCGACAAATCACGCGCGATCGTATCGAAACGCGGCGCCTTGGCGAGGTTCGTCTCATTCATGTAAAGCCCGCGATTTATCTCGATCTGCATCGCGTGAATATGATTGATCGGGTCGCCGTAATGCTCCGTGATGAAACCGCCGGCATAGGGCTTGTTCCGGTAGATTGTGTAGCCCATGCGGCGCAATTCGTGATCGACGAGATCGATGAGATCGGCCGCGCAACTCGTGCCATAGCGGTCTCCCAGAACGAAATCTGCTTTGACCCTGCGCTCGCTTTCCCGCCCGGGCGGGCATGTCGAGACCGACGGCATCGAATGGCAGTCGATCAGAACCGCCGTCCCAAATGTCTGCCAGGCACGCGACAGCAGTGTCTCAAGCGCGCGATGATACGGCTTGTAAAGCGTCTCGATCCGGGCGAGCACTTCATCGAGGCGCAGTTTGTGAGCGTAGATCTCCTGCGAATCGCCGACGACGCGCGCCACGGTGCCAAGGCCGCCGGCGACCCGCACGGAGCGCGTGTTGGCAAAGCTTGGCAGGCGCGTTTCGAACATGCGCGGGTCGAGCTCATAGGGCTCGCGATTGAGATCGAGGTAGGCCCGCGGGAAGCGCGCGCGGATCAGCGGCGCGGCGGAGCGGACGCCGCCCATAAAAAGCTCGTCGACATAAGCATCTTCCGAGCGCCGCAGCGTCGCGGCATCGAGCCGGGAACTGGCCAGGAATTGCGCCGGATAGACCGAGCCCGAATGCGGCGACGAGAGAACCAGTGGCGACGTCAGACGCGAGGGGTCGATGATTTCGAACGGCGGGTCGAGTTCCGGCTCATGCACGGGAATGTCCCACGCGAGCGGCAAAGACGAAAGGTTGCCGGGAATAAATGAGGCCATTAAAGCTCCAGTAAGGGCCGCCAGCACCGGCCGAGGCGTCGGCGTCAAGGGAGTTTGACATCAGACGACCCATCTGTCGATGCACCGGGCGCCGGTCAAATCTCCGCGAAAGTGACCGAAACCCGCTCATTATATGATCATTTTCACTCGATTTTTACCGGATCGGGCTTTGATCAAGGGTAAATCAGGGGCTCCGATGAACGATAATTCTTTTTCGCCAAATCAAAAGATTCTGCTCGCCGAAGACGACAACGACATGCGTCGCTTCCTGGCCAAGGCGCTCCAAAATGCCGGCTATGCCGTCGTTTCCTTCGACAACGGCCTCTCGGCCTATAACCGGCTGCGCGAGGAACCGTTCGAGCTTCTCCTGACCGATATCGTGATGCCGGAGATGGACGGCATCGAACTCGCCCGCCGCGCGACCGAGCTCGACCCGGAAATCAAGGTGATGTTCATCACCGGCTTCGCCGCCGTGGCCCTCAACCCCGACAATCACGCGCCGCGGCAGGCGAAAATCCTGTCGAAGCCCTTCCATCTGAAAGACCTCGTGAACGAGGTGAACCGGCTGCTTGCGGCCGCCTGAAACGTTGCACATCGGCAGTTGCGCGGCGTGTGCGAAGCCGATATAGGCTTCGCTTCCCGCGGCCGAGAGGCCGTCATTGAGGGCGCGTAGCTCAGCGGGAGAGCACTACGTTGACATCGTAGGGGTCACAGGTTCGATCCCTGTCGCGCCCACCATCAAAAACAAAGACTTAGACCTTAAGCTTCACCCTCCCCCAACTCCAGGGAAGCAATATGGAAGCACGGTGGATAAGTCTTCGCGCGGTTGCGCACCGTGGTTTCGTGGGTCGGATTGAATGGAGGGTCAGGGGCAACTCCGGCCCGTCCCGCGCACGGTGATCGCACCGACAGTCCGTAATCCCGCCTGCGCCGCGCGCTTCGGATCGATCCGGGGTCCCCAGGGTTAGAGCGCGTCATCCGGCGGGGTTGGGTGCATCAGCGACTAAACAGCCATGGAAGAAACCAACTTAACGCAACCACTATCGTTGATATGGCGGCGTCAGTGGCTAGCGTTTCCAAAGACAGGGAGAAAAAACCCGGCATGTAGCAACCGTGCGGCATGGGGTTGAGCTTCCAACAAAAATCGAGGTTATCCGCATTGGTTTTCGCGACTTCGTCCGCCGCGCTCTTCAATAGATAGCCGAAGCACCCGATGAAGGCCGGTGGCGAAAGAACAACCCCTAACCGCTGCCATCCATGAGCGCTCGTAGTTTCATACCCCGTCCCTTCCCCACCATACCCAGGTGTCCTTGGTGCGGGCTGTCAGGCAGAGCCTACTTCTTGATGCACTTAAGCGACGAGATTTGTCCGGGCGAAGAAGTGCTGCAATCCCACTCTGGACCAAAACCGTAATTTCCACGACTTTGCCAGCTGGGATAGAAGACTGACCATGCGATCAGTACGGCGACGAACACGCACATACACAGCCCGATCGCCATGTCACGAAGCGTCATCCCCGTCCATGGCCATATGCGTTTCATGACTGCTTGGTCTCGCGCTCTTTAGCCATCGTAACATTCCCTATCCCTTAAACCCTGGCGTCCCGGCACAGGGCAGTTCAAAGCGAATGGTGGCATATATTTTCCAGCGGTGGGACGCACATCGAATTTATATGCGCAACGGGTCTAGGCTGACGATGGATTTAGACTGACGGCAGCTAGACAATGCGTAGCGCAACTATTGACCACGCACATGCGGAGCGGAACACGTTTTACGCACGCGGTGCAGCAAATTCACAACCTGAGGACTGGAACGAATATGTCCGCGACGCGGCGGCGAATAACCGGCCTGGCGCAGTGGTGGGTCGTATTATTCTAGCCGTTAGCGCTTTCGTGCTGCTGTCGGGCGGCATACAGGTCGCTATCAAACTCGCTCATATAGTTTAGCAATCGGCGGCAAATCTAAATGCTTGTGGATATTGCGCGACTTCGGTGGGCGAGGATGCTTAGCGAGCCCAATGAGCTTTCCAGAGTTCATCTAAGGTTGTTCGCGCGTCAAACTGCTTTCGTGGTGCTGTTTAGCGTGCCCGCCCTGTTCTTGGATCAGCACAAGCCGGCGCTTTTCTTTTTGGTCACCCGTGAAATGTTTGGCTTCTCGGCGCTCGGCGCGCTCGGCGGTGCCGTTTTATTTCGTCGCCCGGTTTCCCCGACGAGCCTTTGCATTTGGGATCATGCAGCGGTCATGCTGCTCATCACGCTCTTGCTTTCGGCGGCCCTCCGATTGACGCAAATTGCCTAGTGGTCTGACAGGCCAATACCTTTCATTCGCTCGCCGTCGTTGAACAAACTCACCCCGACTGCTGGACGAATAATCAAAACCGCGGCAATGAAGGACCCTCAAATTACGAGAGGTGGACGTTGCTCGACACATCAATAAAGGCCCTCTTTTTCGATGTTTTCGGCACGCTCGTTGACTTCCACAGCGGCATCGCACGTGAGGCAGAAAGGCTCATCGCGCCCAAAGGCAAGAGTCTCGATTGGGGCGCTTTCGCCGATGCCTGGCGCGGCGAATATCAGGCAGGTATGGAAGAAATCCGCTCCGGGCGCGAAGCCTACGTCCGGCTCGATGTCATCCATCGCCGCAACCTCAATCGTATTCTCCCGCGCTTCGGCCTCGAACATCTCGATGAGGATACGCGCGCTGAATTGAATCTCGCCTGGCATCGGCTTGACGCGTGGCCGGAAGTCCCGGCGGCGCTGGCGCGGCTACGAAACCAGTTTCGTATTGCGCCCCTCTCCAACGGAAACATCGCCTTGCAGGTCGATCTCGCGCGCCGCAATAATTTTCCCTGGGACGCAATTCTCGGCGGTGATTTTTCGCGTGATTACAAGCCCAAGGCCCAAGTCTATCTCGATGCCGTGGATGCTTTCGGCCTCAAAGCCGGAGAATGTTTGATGGTCGCCTGTCACAGCTCCGATCTCGCCGCGGCGGCAAGCCACCGCCTGCGAACCGCACACATCGCGCGCCCCGACGAACATGGGCTGGGCCACGGTGAAACGGCCCCAAGTGTGACTGTCGATTTCGCCGCGTCGAACCTCGCCGACCTGGCCGGCATGCTGCTCGATTAAAACGCCGAAGCGCTAATCGACCTCAAGCCGGCGATTGATGGCCAGCGCAGTCACCGTCGCAATTGCGCCGGAGAGCAGATAGACGCCCGAGGCCATAACGCCGAAACGCGCCGAAAGGGCGAGCGCAAGAAACGGCGCAAAGCCGGCGCCGAACAGCCACGCGAGATCCGACGTCAGGGCCGAGGCCGTATAGCGATAGATCGGCGCGAAGTTCGATGCGACCGTGCCCGAGGCCTGCCCGAACGACAGACCGAGCAGAATGAAGCCGATGATCATATAGCTCGTTTCGCCGACAACACCGGTATTAAGCAATTGCGGTGCGAAACCGCTGAATGCTGCGATGGCCGCGGCCGTGATAAGCAAAACGCGCGTGCGGCCGATATTATTGGCGAGGTAGCCGGATGCCACCATTGCGACGACACCGAAGATCGCGGCAATGAGCTCGATGACCAGAAATGTCTCCGGCGTTTGCTTGGTGAAAAGATAGACCCAGGAGAGCGGAAACACCGTCACCATGTGGAACATCGCAAAGCTCGCCAGCGGCGCAAACACGCCGATGAGAATGTTGCGGCCCTCCGCCTCGATCGTCTCGATCACCGGCGCGGCTTGCAGTTCCAGCGCCTCGAACTTCTCGCGATATTCAGGTGCGGCGACGATCCGCAGGCGCGCAAACAGCGCCACCACGTTAATTGCGAAAGCGACGAAGAACGGATAGCGCCAGCCCCAATCGTAAAAATCCTGCTGCGACAGATAAGTAATGAAATAGGCGAAAAGACCGCTCGCCACGATCAGCCCCAAGGGGGCGCCAAGCTGCGGAATCATCGCATACCAGCCGCGCTGCTTTTCCGGCGAATAGATCGCGAGCAGCGACGGCAGACCATCCCAGACGCCGCCGAACGCCATGCATTGGCAGATGCGCAAGATCGTCAGGATCAGCGCCGAAGCCCAGCCGACCTGCGCGTAACCCGGCAAAAAGCCGAGCGAAACGGTCGAGGCGCCCATGAGAAACAAGGCGGCCGTCAGTTTCACGCCACGGCCCCAGGCCCGCTCGACGGAGAGGAACATCGCGTCGCCGATCGGCCGCGCCAGGAAGCCGATGGCGAAAACCACGAACGAATAAAGCGTGGCATTCAGCGGCGAGGCATACGGGAAGACCCACTTGGGGAAGACGAGGACCGACGCGATCGCGTAGACGAAGAAGTCGAAATATTCCGACGTGCGCCCGATGATCACACCTGTCGCGACATCGGCCGGCCTCACATCGCCGTGAGGATCGACCCCAGGCAATACGGAATCGGCCGGGAGAACTGCGTGGGGCGCTGCGGATTCGGCGCTCATGGGTCGATCTTACTCCGTAGTGGCAAGGCCATTGCACGCGGACGCGCAAGGGCCCACAAGGATTTCGCTTCTTTTCTGCTGCAACGCGTTATCCGGGCATTGGGCAAATTGTCCAATAGCCGCTCTTTTGCAGTGCAGCTAGCCAGTCGTCACCATAAAGGTCCGGCCAAAGGGCGGACCGGACCGAAGGATGGGATTGCCGTGAGACGTCTGCGCTCCATCGTTTTGCTTTCGTGCCTCGCCCTCCTCGGCGGCTGCAAAGCGGTTGTACTGGATCCCTCCGGCGATGTCGCCATTCAACAACGCGATGCTCTGCTCGATTCCGTCTGGCTGATGCTGCTCGTCATCGTCCCGGTGATGGCCCTGACGGTGCTTTTTGCCTGGCATTATCGCAAATCCAACACGTCCGCCCGTTACGAGCCGGAGTGGGATCATTCGACGCAGCTCGAACTGGTCATCTGGGGTGCGCCCCTGCTCATCATCATCGCGCTGGGCGCGATCACCTGGACGGGCACGCACTTGCTCGATCCCTACCGGCCGATCGATCGTATCGCCGAGGACAGGCCGCTTCCCGCGAACGCGAAGCCGATTGAAATCGATGTCGTGGCGCTGGACTGGAAATGGCTCTTCATCTACCCGCAATATGGCATCGCCACGCTAAATCAGGCGAGCGCTCCGATCGACAGGCAGGTCCAGTTCCGCATCACTTCGTCGAGCGTCATGAACGCGTTTTACGTCCCGGCGATGGCAGGCATGATCTATGCCATGCCGGGAATGGAAACGCAGCTTCACGCCGTGATGACCCAGACGGGCACCTACAGGGGCTTTTCGGCGAATTACAGCGGCGAGGGTTTCCCGGGGATGCATTTCCCCTACACCAGCCTGAGCGCGGCCGATTTCGACAAATGGGTCGCGAAGGTCAGGGCCGACGGCGGTGCGCTTGACCGCAACACCTATCTCGAACTTGAACGGCCGAGCGAGAATCTGCCGCCCAGAACCTGGGGCACGGTCGATGCCACGCTGTTCAAACTCGCGCTCAATCAATGCGTCGAACCCGGCAAGATGTGCCTCGATGAAATGATGGCGATCGATGCCAGGGGCGGCCTCGGCCTCGCGGGCGTCAACAACATCATGCCGCTCGTTTACGACAAATATGCCCGGCGCGGTTCGGGGCCGATGCGCGCCTACGTGGCCGCGCTCTGCCAGCGTAACGGAGCGCCAGAGACCGACGCCAATGTGGCCGATCTTGCGCGCCGGATTTCCGAACCCGTGCATCTTGCGTCCCCGCAAGCCTCCGCCGAATGACGCTCTCAAGCTAAGACAACAGGCTATGCTCGATCCGACCCTGCAGAAAGAAATCTTCGGTCGTCTGACCCTCAATTCGATCCCCTATCACGAGCCTATCCTGATCGTGACGTTCGCCGGCGTCGCGGTCGGCGGCCTCGTCGTTCTTGCCGCCATCACATATCTGCGCGCCTGGGGCTATCTCTGGAAGGAATGGTTCACCAGCGTCGATCACAAGAAGATCGGCGTGATGTACCTCGTCCTCGCCATCATCATGCTGCTGCGCGGCTTTGCCGACGCACTCATGATGCGCACGCAGCAATTCTTGGCTTCCAGCGGCGGCCAGGGCTATCTGCCGGCGCACCATTACGACCAGATTTTCACGGCGCACGGCGTCATCATGATCTTCTTCGTCGCCATGCCGTTCATCACCGGATTGATCAATCTGGTCATGCCGCTGCAGATCGGCGCGCGCGACGTGTCCTTTCCGTTCTTGAACAGCTTCAGCTTCTGGATGACGGTCGCTGGCGCGGTGCTGACGATGATCTCGCTCTTCGTCGGCGAATATGCGCGTACCGGCTGGCTCGCCTATCCGCCGCTGTCAGAAGCGGCTTACAGCATGGACGTCGGCGTCGATTATTACATCTGGGGTCTGCAGATCGCCGGCATCGGCACCCTGCTCTCCGGCATCAACATGATCTGTACGATCGTCAAGATGCGCGCGCCGGGCATGACCCTGATGCGCATGCCGATTTTCACCTGGACGGCATTTTGCGCGAATATCCTCATCGTCGCCGCCTTCCCGGTGCTCACCGCCGTGCTCGCCCTGCTCACGCTCGACCGTTATCTCGGGTTCAATTTCTTCTCGAATGATTTCGGCGGCAATCCAATGATGTATGTGAACCTCATCTGGATCTGGGGCCATCCGGAAGTCTACATCCTCATCCTGCCGGCTTTCGGCGTCTTCTCCGAAGTGACTGCGACCTTCTGCGGCAAAAGCCTTTTCGGCTATACGTCGATGGTCTACGCGACGCTCGTCATCACGATCCTTTCGTACCTCGTCTGGCTGCATCACTTCTTCACGATGGGCTCCGGCGCGAGCGTGAACTCGTTCTTCGGCATCACGACCATGATCATCTCGATCCCGACGGGCGCGAAGATGTTCAACTGGCTGTTCACGATGTATCGCGGCCGCATCCGCTTCGAACTGCCGATGATGTGGACGGTGGCGTTCATGCTCACCTTCGTCATCGGCGGCATGACGGGCGTGATGCTCGCCGTTCCGCCGGCCGACTTCGTTCTGCACAACAGCCTGTTTCTGATCGCCCATTTTCACAACGTGATCATCGGCGGCGTGCTGTTCGGCATGTTTGCCGGCGTCAATTACTGGTTCCCGAAGGCCTTCGGATTCAAGCTCGACCCGTTCTGGGGCAAGATGTCGTTCTGGTTCTGGGTCGTCGGCTTCTACTTTGCCTTCATGCCGCTCTATGTACTGGGCTTCATGGGCGTTACGCGCCGCCTGCGCGTCATCGACGACCCGTCCCTGCACATCTGGTTCATCATCGCTTTCCTCGGCGCCGTGATGATCTTCCTCGGGATTATCAGCTTCCTGGTTCAGATCGCCGTCAGCATCAAGAATCGCGAAGCCCTGGCCGACACGACCGGCGATCCGTGGAACGGCCGCACGCTGGAATGGTCGACCTCGTCGCCACCGCCCTCCTACAACTTTGCTTTCACGCCGGTGGTGCATAGCATCGACGCCTGGTGGGACATGAAGCAGCATGGCTACGTTCGCCCGCTCGAAGGGTTCAAGCCGATCCACATGCCGAAGAATACAGCCGCCGGCCTCATCCTTGCGGGCTTCGCGACCGCTTTCGGCTTTGCGATGATATGGCATATCTGGTGGCTGGCGATCGCGAGCTTTGCCGCGGCCATCGCGACAGGCATCGCGCACACGTTCAACTATCACCGCGACTTCTACATTCCAGCGGCTGAAGTCAGCCTTACGGAAGACGAGCGCACCCGTCATCTTTCGGCGAAGGTTTAACTCATGAGCGTTGCGACCGAGACCGTCGCTGCGGGCAAGCAGCCGCCCGTTTTTTATGTCGTCGACGAGCACGAGCATCCCGAGGGCGGAAGCACCTATCTGGGCTTCTGGATCTATGTGATGAGCGATTGTCTCATCTTCGCGTGCCTTTTCGCGACATTCGGCGTGCTCGGTGGCAATTATGCCGCTGGTCCGGCACCGAAGGATGTATTCGAACTGCCCATCGTGGCGGTCAACACCGCGATGCTGCTCCTTTCCTCCATCACCTATGGCTTCGCCATGCTGGCGATGGAAAAGGACAAAGCCGGCGCCACTTTGGGCTGGCTCGCCGTCACGGCACTCTTTGGCGCGAGCTTCGTCGGGATCGAATTGCATGAGTTTGCCGGTCTGATCCGCGAGGGCGCGACGCCGGAGCGCAGCGCCTTCCTGTCGTCTTTCTTCACCCTTGTCGGTACGCACGGGCTGCACGTCACCTCCGGCCTCGTCTGGATGCTCGTGCTGATGTCGCAGGTGGCGACCAAGGGCCTGATCGTCGCCAACAAGCGCCGCCTGATGTGCCTCAGCATGTTCTGGCACTTTCTCGACGTCGTCTGGATCGGTGTGTTCACCTTTGTCTATCTCCTGGGGATGTTGCGATGAGCCATGACGCGCACGCGATCGACGACGCCGATCACGGCCATGATGACGCCCCTCCGCACGGAACGCTGCAAAGCTATCTGATCGGTTTCGGTCTCTCGGTCGTCCTGACGGTCATTCCGTTCTGGCTGATCATGTCGGGCGTTATCGCGAACAAGGCCATCGCGGCGATCACGATCATGGCATTCGCTGGCGTGCAGATTGTCGTCCACATCATCTATTTCCTGCATGTGAACTTCAGGTCCGAGCGCGGCTGGACATTCATGGCGCTCATGTTCACCGGGATCGTTCTGTTCATCACGCTCAGCGGCTCCTTGTGGGTTATGTTCCATTTGACCTCCAACATGGCGCCCACCCCTGCCGTGATGCGCGAAATGCCATGACAATCGCCAGCGGCGGCGGGCAACGCTCGCTGCTCGCGCGGTTTGCAGTTTTCGCCACCCTACTTCTCGTCATCGCCGGATTGACCGGGCTCGGCGTCTGGCAGCTTGAACGCCGCGTCTGGAAACTCAGCCTCATCGCCCGCGTAGATGCGCGCGTCCATGCGGCGCCCATCGCACCTCCAGGACCCACAGACTGGCCAAAGGTCTCCGCTGAACGGGACGAATATCTGCGGGTTCGCGTCGCCGGACATTTCCTCAATGGCCATGAAACCGATGTCCAGGCTCTGACCGCGCTCGGCCCCGGCTTTTGGGTCCTGACGCCGCTCAAGACGGACCAAGGCTTCATTATCCTCGTCAATCGCGGCTTTGTTCCGCCGGAGCGGCGCCCGCCTGCCGGGCACGGCGCGGTCAATGGCGAAACCACAGTGACCGGCCTGCTGCGAATGACGGAGCCGAAAGGGCGCTTTTTGCGCCAGAACGATCCGGTGCAGGACCGCTGGTATTCCCGCGACGTCGCCGCCATCGCCGCAACCCGCGGGCTGACCGGCGTTGCGCCCTATTTCATCGATGCCGAGGCTAGCTCAGATCCAGAAGCCTGGCCACGCGGAGGCCTGACCGTCCTCGACTTCCCGAATAACCATCTCCTCTACGCACTGACCTGGTTCAGCCTGGCTTTGATGTTGGCCGGCGCAACCCTCTATAATGTCCGTCAACGCAATTGATGCCGGACCAAATGCTCGCGCGCGAAGACACTCATATTGTGAAGCCGGAGCCCGAAGACGCGCCGCACGCCTCAAGCCGTGCGGAGCCGAAAACCGCGCCGCCGATCTCGAACGCCGCCAACCGCAAGAACATGGTTCTGCTGATCCAGTTTCGCTGGGTCGCGGTGATCGGGCAGCTCGTCACCATTGTGATGGTGCAATATGGGCTCGGCATCCCCCTGCCGCTGCCGGCGATGCTCGCCGTGCTCGGCGCGCTGATCCTGGTCAATGTCGTGAGCTTCATCTGGCTCCGCCTGCATGAGGATATCAGCAGCGCCGCTCTGCTTCTCGTGTCGATGCTCGACGTCTTCGCGCTCACGGCGCAACTTTGGTTGAGCGGCGGCGCCACCAACCCGTTCGTTTCGCTTTATCTGCTGCAGATCACGATGGCGGCGATCCTGCTGGACGCGCAATCGACGTGGCTGGTCGTCGCGCTCGCCTTCACCGGCTTCGTCGTGCTTGTGAGCTTCCACCAGCCATTAGAGATGCCGCGCCGCTGGTCCGGCGACATGTTCTCGCTGCATATTTTCGGAATGCTCGTCTGCTTCATTCTCAATGCGGCGCTGCTTGTCGTGTTTTTGACCCGCATCACGCGCAATTTGAGCGAACGTGATGCGCGTCTCGCCGCGCTCAGACAAAGTGCGATCGAAGAGGACCACATCGTCCGGATCGGCCTACTCGCGACGGGTGCGGCGCATGAGCTTGGAACGCCGCTCGCTTCTCTCTCCGTCATCCTTGGCGATTGGCGGCGTATGCCGTTGATCAAAGGCAATGCCGAGATGCGCCAGGAGGTTGAGGAAATGCAGGCGGCCGTCAATCGCTGCAAGGCGATCGTGACCGATATCCTGCTCTCGGCCGGCGAAGCGCGCGGTGAAGCCCCGAGTATCACCACGGTGACGAAATTCCTCGATGATATCGTTGCGAGCTGGCGCGAGGGCAGACCCGCCGCGGTTCTCACCTATGAGAACAAGTTCGGCGCCGATTTGCCCATCGTCTCCAACTCGGCACTAAAGCAGATCGTTTTCAACGTGCTCGACAATGCCGTGGAAGCATCGCCGACTTGGGTTGGCTTCAATGCGACGCGCAACTCGGACTCGCTCATCCTGGAAGTCAGCGACGTTGGGTCGGGGTTCACGCCCGAGATTCTCGCCAATTTTGGGCGTCCCTACCAATCGAGTAAGGGCCGCGCCGGTCGGGGGCTGGGCCTGTTCCTCGTCGTGAACGTGGTCAGGAAGCTCGGCGGAGTCGTCGAAGCGCGTAACCGCACTGGCCGCGGCGCCATCGTCACGTTGCGCCTGCCGCTGACCGCGCTGGCAATTGGAGCGCCGCATTATGCCGAATGAGCCTCTGCTGATGATCGTTGAGGACGATTCCGCTTTCGCCAATACGCTCAAGCGCTCGTTCGAGCGGCGCGGCTATGAGGTGCTGCTCGCGGAGAGCCTCGCCGGAGTCAATTCGCTTTTGCAGGCGCAGACGCCGGGTTATGCGGTCGTTGACCTGAAGCTTGGTGGCGGCTCAGGCCTCGCCTGCGTCGAGGCCTTGCATACGCACGATCCGGACATGCTGATCGTCGTGCTCACCGGCTACGCCAGCATCGCCACGGCCGTCGAGGCGATCAAGCTCGGCGCCTGCCATTATCTCGCCAAGCCATCGAACACCGACGATATTGAGGAAGCCTTCAAGAAATCGGCCGGCAATATTGAGGTGCCGCTCACCGAACGGCCGACCTCGATCAAGACGCTCGAATGGGAGCACATCCACCGCACGCTGGTCGAAGCCGATTTCAATATTTCGGAAACGGCGCGGCGGCTCGGCATGCACCGCCGCACCCTCGCCCGCAAGCTCGAAAAGCGGCAAGTCAAGTGAGCGCGTGAAGTCGCGCTACCAGCGCAAAAAACGGCTGCCCGCCAGCGCTCCGACGATCATCACGATCAGGATCGCAAGCGTGTACCAAGTGGCGACGAAGAGCGGCGAATCGTCAGGGCAATGTGTCGCATAAAGCGACGCGGCAAAAGCGCCGGCGAAGAGGCCTGCCCCGGCGCCGGCGAGGCCGGGATTCTGCGGTGCGCCACGATGCAGCGCAATCAACGCGCCAATGAGGGGCGCGGCCGAAAGCAGCGGGATCATCACCATGCAGAAGCGCGCATTATGGCCGATGAGCCGAACGCGCCAAAGATCCGGCGGCAAAACGGAAAGCTCAACCACGACCGCCGCGGCAAGCACGGCCAGCAGCACCAGGAGCGTGATGACAAGCGGCCGCGGATTGCCGCGGGGCCGCGCCAATTGCAAAGCCAACGGCCCGGCACAGGCAAAGACCGCTATCGGAAAACCGATCTTGAAGAGGAGCCGTGGCTCCGCAAACATGTCGAAGATATGCGGCCGCAGGCCCATCCGCACGGCGTAGATGAGCAGGGAAATCGCAACGCCTGGCAAGAAGCCGTAGAGGAGCGCCCGCCCAAGCGAGATGCGCGGGCCGTTGTCGGCGGCAAGACTACGGATCAGATCATCCGTCTTCATGCGCTGCCGCTCCTCTTGGTTGTGCGCGCCGCGAGCGCTGCCAACCCGCGATGCAGAGCTACGCGCACCGCGCCTTGCGTCATCGTCAGCTTCTCCGCCGCCTCGGCGATCGAATCGCCCGCGACCGCGATCGCCTGCACGACCTTGCGCTGGCCATCGGGCAGCGTTCCAACCTCGCGGTCTATATAGACGCTCGCAAGATCGGGCTCGTCGTTCTCGGCAGCCAGAATATCGGTGAAATCGTCGATCGGCACATCGATGTGGCGGCCACGCCGCCGCAACGCGTCGATGGTCTTATGCCGCGCGATCGTAAAGACCCAGGGCGTCACTGGCGCTGTGTCTATCCAGGTCTGTCGTTTCAGGTGAATGGCAAGCAAAATTTCCTGCACGATGTCCTCAGCCTCAGCACCCCCCGAACTCGTTCGCATCAGCAAACGCCGCACAAACGCCCGAAGTACCGGCGCCAACTCTTGCAGGAACCGTTGATAGGCCCGGGAATCCCCCGCGTTGGCGGCGCGTAGAAGAGCGCTCCACTCGCTGTTTCGGTCTACCCGCACGCTTCCTCTTTGGCGTTCGTAAAATCCCGGTTCGGCGTTACATGCCTTTTTACCTACGTCTTGTCACGCCTTCGTGATCTAAAATCTGCCGGCTTCGGGGGGTAACGCTCCGCAAAGACTGGCCGTACCGGAGCAGTACTCGGCGGAAACCGTCTTGAGCTTTAACGCAGCCCTTCTCAGGAGCAAATCATGACGACCAAATCCACGCTGACCCAGGTGACCCTGGCCTCTTCACTCGCCGCCGCCGTCGCATTGGTCGCCATCCAGGCGCAGGCCGAGACCAAAAAATCCGAGAAATGCTTCGGCGTCGCGCTTAAGGGCCAGAACGACTGCGCCGCCGGTGTCGGCACGACCTGCGCCGGGACCCAGGCGATCGACTACGATGGCCGTCGTTTCAAACTCGTCCCCAAGGGCACCTGCACCGCGATAAAGACGCCTAAGGGGACAGGCTCGCTCACCGAAAAAATGTGAGGCATTGGGTCGAGCTATTGTGCCACCACACCGCCGCGGTCAGCCTCTATGGCAAAGGCCGCGGCGAACAGTGCGCGCGTGTAGTCGCTCTGCGGATTGGCGAAAATCTCGCTCGCGACGCCCTGCTCCACGACCTTGCCGTGACGCATGACGATGATCTCGTTGGCGAGCGCGCGCACGACGCGCAGATCGTGGCTGATAAACAGATAGGCGAGATCGCGCTTCTGCTGCAATTGCCGCAAGAGATCGACAATCTGCGCCTGCACCGACATATCGAGGGCCGATGTCGGCTCGTCGAGGACGACGAATTTCGGCTCCAGCACCATCGCCCGTGCGATTGCCACGCGCTGCCGCTGGCCGCCTGAGAATTCGTGCGGATAACGGTCCATCGCCGCCGGATCGAGTCCCGTGTCGGCGAGCGCTTTGGCGACGATTTCGCGCCGCTCGTCAAGGCTGAGCCGCGTGCCCTGCGCGATCAAACCTTCGGCGACAATGTCGGCAATCGACAGCCGCGGCGACAACGAGCCGTAAGGGTCCTGAAACACGATCTGCATGTCGCGCCGCAGCGGGCGCATGGCCCGGAACGACAGCCCATCGATGCGCTGGCCGAGATAGACGATCGGCCCCTGCGAGCGGATGAGCCGCAGCACGGCAAGGCCAAGCGTGGTCTTGCCGGACCCGGACTCGCCCACGATGCCGAGTGTCTCGCCTTGCCGCAAGGTGAGTGAGATTCCATCGACGGCCTTCACAGCGCCGACCGTTCGCCGCAGGAGTCCACGCCGGATCGGGAAATGGACGCGTATGTCCTGTGCTTCGAGCACGACCGGCGCTGACGGATCGCTCTGCGGCGGCATCCCTTTCGGCTCGGCGGCGAGGAGCGCCTTTGTATAGGGATGCTGCGGCGATTTGAAA
Organism: uncultured Pseudomonadota bacterium; assembly: GCA_963782195.1. GTDB lineage: Bacteria > Pseudomonadota > Alphaproteobacteria > Rhizobiales > Beijerinckiaceae > Methylovirgula. The sequence continues at coordinate 885,466 of CAWAIN010000002.1, forward strand.
ATCTCCGCGACACTTCCCGCCTCGACGATCTCGCCCTTCTGCATCACTGCGACATCGTCGGCGAGCTTGCGGACGATATTCAGATCATGCGTGATGAACAGCATGGCCATGCCGTAGCGCTGCTGCAAATCCTTCAACAAAGTGAGAATTTGGGCTTGCACGGTGACGTCGAGCGCCGTCGTCGGTTCATCGGCGATGAAGAGGTCAGGCCTGTTCGCAAGCGCCATCGCGATCATCACACGCTGACGCTGTCCGCCCGAAAGCTGATGCGGATAAGCGGACAGGCGCTGTGCCGGATCGGGAATGCCGACCTCATTGAGCAGTTCGATGATCCGCCGCCGCAACGCGGCGCCCTTGATGCCGGCGTGCAATTCGAGAATTTCGCCGACCTGCCGCTCGATCGTATGCAGCGGATTGAGCGACGTCATCGGCTCCTGAAAGACCATCGTGATGGCCGCGCCGCGAATGCCGCGAAGCCGTCTTTCACTCAATTTCAGAATGTCTTCGCCCTTGAGCAGCGCCGCGCCGGAAACAATGGCAGCCGCCGGCAAAAGCCGCAGGATCGACATGGCCGTCACCGATTTGCCTGAGCCGGATTCGCCGACAATCGCCAGCGTGCGTCCCCGCAAGACCGAAAAGGAAATGCCTTTGACGGCATCGAATTCCTTGCCGTCCTGACGGAAGACGACACGCAGATCGCGGACATCGAGAAGCGGCGCGTCGCTCATGCGATCGTCTTTCGCGGATCGAACGCGTCGCGCACCGCCTCGCCGATGAAGATCAGCAGCGAAAGCATGATCGCGATGACGAAGAAGCCCGTGAGCCCGAGCCACGGCGCCTGAAGATTCGACTCGCCTTCGAGCAACAGTTCGCCGAGCGACGCCGAACCCGACGGCAGACCGAAGCCGAGAAAATCCAGCGCCGTCAAAGTCGAGATCGAGCCGTTGAGCACGAAGGGAAGAAACGTGAGGGTTGCGACCATGGCGTTGGGCAGCACATGCTTGACCATGATCCGCGCATTGCTGAGGCCAAGCGCTCGCGCCGCGGTCACATATTCAAAATTCCGGGCGCGCAGAAATTCAGCGCGCACGACATGCACGAGGTTGACCCACGAGAACAGCAGCAACGTGCCGAGCAGAATGAAAAAGCCAGGGGTGATGATCGAGGATATGATGATCAGCAAATAGAGCTGCGGCACTGAAGACCAGATTTCGATCAGCCGCTGCATGATGAGATCGATCCAGCCGCCGAAATAGCCCTGCACCGCCCCCGCCGCCACGCCCACAACCGACGAAACCGATGCGAGCGCCAGGCCAAAGAGAATCGAGATCCTGAAGCCGTAGATCAGCCGCGCGGCGACGTCGCGGCCCTGATCGTCAGTGCCGAGCCAATTCCATTCGATATCGGCACAGCCGCGGTTTGGCTGGCCCGGCGGCAAGACGCGCGCTGCTGCCGCCTCGCATTGCGCTTTCGTCAACATCCACGTCGGCGGCGACGGGGCCGGAGTCGGCAGCGCACGCTCGATGGTGCGGTACGAATAATGGATCGGCGGCCAGATCATCCAGCCATGTGCGTTGATCTCGTCAGAGATGAATGGATCTCGATAATCCGTCCGGGCGAGAAAGCCGCCGAATTGCGATTCCGGATAATCGCGAAAGATGGGAAACAGAAGCTCGCCTTTGTAAGACGCCACAAGTGGCTTGTCGTTTGCGATGAATTCGGCGAACAGCGACAGGACAAAGAGGATCAGGAAAATCCACAACGACCAATATCCGCGCTTGTTATGCCGGAAGTTGGCGAGCCGCCGCCGATTGAGCGGGGACAGGCGAATCAAGCCGCTTGAACTCAGCGGCGGCGCGCGGCGAAATTCGCTCTTCGTGGCGGCGCTCGACGCCGGCGCGCTCATTCCTAAACCTCCCGCGTCTCGAAATCGATGCGCGGATCGATCCAGGTATAGGTCAGGTCGGAAATCAAATTCACCACGAGGCCGAGCAAGGCGAAAATGTAGACATTGGCGAAGACGACTGGGTAATCGCGGTTGATGACCGATTCGTAAGAGAGTAGCCCGAGGCCATCGAGCGAGAAAATTGTCTCGATCAGTAGGGCGCCGCCGAAGAACGCGTTGATAAATGCGCCCGGAAATCCGGCGACGACGATCATCATCGCGTTACGAAATACATGCCCGTAAAGCACGCGCCGCTCGCTCAGGCCCTTCATTCGCGCGGTAAGCACGTATTGCTTGCGAATTTCATCGAGGAAGGAATTCTTGGTGAGGAAGGTAATCGTCGCGAACGCGGAGAGCGTCAGCGCCGTCACCGGCAAGGTGATGTGCCAGAAGTAATCCTTGATCTTTCCCAAAAGCGACAGCGTATCGAAATTCTCTGACGTCAGGCCACGCAGCGGGAAAATCTGCCAGAATGAGCCGCCGCAGAAGAGCACGATCAAAAAGATCGCGAAAAGGAAACTCGGGATCGCATAGCCGACAATGATGACGCTCGACGTCCAGACATCGAACCGCGAGCCGTCGCGCACCGCCTTTGCAATGCCGAGCGGGATCGAGATGAGATAGGAAATCAGCGTCATCCATATCCCGAGCGAAATCGAGACCGGTAGCTTCTCCTTGATCAATTCGAGCACGGACGTGTCGCGGAAATAGGACTTGCCGAAATCGAAGCGCAGATAGTCCTTCAACATGATCCAGAAACGCTCTGGTGCCGGTTTGTCGAAACCAAATTGCTTGTTGAGTTCGGCGATAAATTTCGGGTCAAGCCCCTGCGCGCCACGATAGCGCGAGCCAAACTCTGCCGAGCCACCGCCTCCCGCGCGCGTATCCGCGCCGCCGGTAAAATTCGCGGTCGCGCTGGTCTCCAACCCCTGCAATTGCGCGAGGATGCGCTCGACGGGGCCGCCGGGCGCGAATTGCACGATCACAAACGAGATAAGCAGGATGCCGAAAATCGTCGGGATCATCAAAAGGATGCGGCGGACGATGTAGGCGAGCATATCACTGGCCGGGGAGGTTTACGCGCGCCGCCTTGGCTGTGTCGTACCACCAGGTCGAGACGACGCCGATATCGTATTTCGCGCTACGTTGGGGCCGCGAGAACAGATCCCAATAGGCGACGAGATGATTGGGCTTGTTCCACATCGGCACCCAATAATGCCCGACACGAAGAATGCGATCGATGCAGCGGCAGATGTAGGTGAGTTTCTCGCGCGTATCGACGACCAGCGCCTCTTCGATCAAGGCATCTACCACCGGATCGGCAATGCCGGAAATATTATAGGAGCCCGGCACATTGGCCGTATGCGAGCTGAAATAGGCGCGCATCGCCTCACCCGGCGTCAGGCCGAGGCCGAAGCGCGAGGTGACGATGTCATAATCGAAATTGTCCGTCCGCTCCTTATATTGCGCGGGATCGACAACGCGGAAGCGCGCCGTTATGCCGAGCAGATTGAGATTGCGGATAAAGGGCGCGGTGTGCGGCTCGAGCGCATTGTCGAAATCAAGAAATTCGATTTCAAAAGGCTTGCCGTCAGGCAGCAGCAAATTGTCGCCGTCACGTTTGCAGCCCGCGGCGATGAGCAGATCGTTGGCCTTGCGCAGCAGCGTACGATCCTGGCCATAGCCGTCCGAGACGGGTGGCACCGGCACGTCGCCGAAGACGGCCGCCGGCAGTTTGGCCTTGAATGGCGCGAGAATGGCCAGCTCCTCAGGCGAAGGCTTGCCCGCCGCCATCATCGGCGAATTCTGGAAGTAGGACGTCGTGCGGTGATAAAGCCCGTACATGATGTTGCGATTGGTCCATTCGAAGTCGAAGCATTGTTCAAGCGCTTCGCGGATACGGATGTCCTTGAACTTGTCGCGGCGGATATTGAGGAACCACGCCTGAGTTCCAAGCGGCAATTGATCCGGCAAAGTCTCGCGTATTACGCGGCCGTCTTTCACTGCTGCAAAGTTATATTGCGTCGCCCAGACCGCAGAGGTGAATTCCTCGCGGAACGTGAAAACACCGGCCTTGAAGGCTTCGAAAGCGACTTTGCGATCGGCAAAATATTCGTAGCGGATGCGATCGAAATTGTTCTGCCCGACATTGACCGGAAGATCTTTGCCCCAATAATCGGCGACGCGCTCGAAGACGATGAAATGACCCGCATCGAAAGCGCCGACCTTATAGGCGCCGGAGCCGAGCGGCGGCTGCAGCGTCGTCTCGTTGAACGCGTTCTTGCCGTAATAGGCGGCGGAGAAAATCGGCTGGCCGGCGATGATCATCGCCGCTTCGCGACCGTGGCCCTTGCGCAATGACACGCGCACAATGTCATCGGCTTCGGCGACCGCACTTTCAAGGTCGCGCAAGGATTGCGCGATGGCCGGATGTCCCTGCTCTTTGAGAATGTTCAGCGAAAAGACGACATCATGCGCCGTCAGCGGCGTTCCGTCGTGAAAGCGCGCTTCCTTGCGCAGGAAGAAACGATAGGTCAGCTTGTCGGCAGACACCCAAACTTTTTCGGCGACAAGGCCATAAAGCGCGTCCGGTTCGTCGCTATTGCCCGCCATCAACGAGTTGAAGATCGCGCCCATGCCGGCTGCGCCATCACCCTTCAGGATATAATCGTTGAAGGAATTGAACGTCGTCGGACTGACGTTGGCGCCGCCGCCACTCGGCTGCAATGCAATCTGGCCGCCCTTCGGCGCCTGCGGATTGACATAGGCGAAGGATTTAAAATCCTTCGGCAATGCCAGATCGCCGAAGATCGACAATCCATGCGTTTCGCTGCCACCGGGCGGCACATCGGCCAGAACGCGGATGGACCTGAGTGGAATGCTGGCGCCGATAAGGCCGGAGCAAAGTTGGAGAACGGAGCGGCGGGAAAAAACCGAACGTTGCTGCGATGTCAAAAAAGCCTCTCTGACGCTATGCGAGCGAGCTATGGTCAGACTGTCCGAGGATTATGTCGCTTTTTAACTCGGCAGCGCAACCAACGCCGCCTTCGACAACAAAACGGCCGCGCAAGCGCGGCCGGTATCTTTTACGGCGCTTCGGCCAGGACTTTTTAATGCCCGGCGGGGGCCGGCAGCGGCACCGGATGGTCCGACAGTGTGTCGAGATAAGCCACGATATCAGCGCGCTTCTGCGCGTCGGGCTCGCCGGCGAAGGTCATCTTCGTGCCCGGCACGAAAGCCTGCGGATCCTTGATGAAGATGAAAATATCTTGCGGCGTCCACGTCCCGCCCTTGGCTTTCATCGCATCCGAATATTGGAAACCGGCGATGGAGGCACGCGGCCGGCCGACAACGCCATAGAGCGGCGGCCCGAGGATCACACCGCCGCCCTTGGCGAGATTGTGGCAGATCTGGCAAGCCTTGGAATCGTCGGCGCCCTTCTTGGCGTCGGCCTTGCCCATATAGGTTGCGAGAAGTTCCGCGGGAGCCGCGGCAGCCGGCGCCGCCGGCTTTGCGCCTGCGGCCTGCAACTCGGCTGGCTTGGGCGGAGCCGGATGAGAGAATAGCGCGTTCGACGCCAGATAAATGACCTGAGCAAAAAGAAGCGTGCCGAGAACGCCCCCCGCGATCTTATTGAACTCAAAAGAATTCATGGCCTTACGCACTCCCCCGCAGCGCCGGCTTTGACGGCAGCGATCATATTAGTGCTCGTTGATTAGTCGCTTTGCCGCGGCCTTGGCAACCCGTATAAGGCGGCCAACAATAATTTTCCTGCCTGTAAAGGCTTCGCCAGTAAGTTCGGCAACTTATCCAAACGGCTGTCCCGACTGAGAGCGCCCAAGGCTGCAAAAGCGTCCTCGGCGGACGTGCGCTTCTGAGACAAGAGATGACGAACAGAAAAATCGCTTACCAGGGCGAGCCTGGCGCGAATTCCGACATCGCCTGCCGCGCCGTCTATCCGGATTTCGAACCTCTGCCCAGCGCAACATTCGAGGATGCGCTTGCGGCTGTCTCCGACGGCTCCGCCGAATACGCGATGATCCCGATCGAGAACTCGCTCGCCGGGCGCGTCGCCGATATCCACGCGCTATTGCCCACCGCGGGACTTTATATCGTCGGCGAATATTTCCTGCCCGTGCATTTCCAGTTGCTGGGGATCAAGGGCGCGAAGATCGATGGGCTCAAATCCGTCTACAGCCACGTTCACGCGCTCGGCCAATGCCGGAAAATCATCCGTAAGCTGAATCTTGTTGCCCACATCAGCGGCGACACGGCCGGCTCGGCGAAGGAGATCGCCGACTGGCGCGATCCGACCAAGGCCGCGCTCGCGCCGGCTTTGGCCGCGGAGATTTACGGCCTCGATATCCTTGCGACCGACGTCGAAGACGAGAAGCACAATACGACCCGGTTCGTCATTCTGGCGCGTGCGCCGCATTGGCCGGAGCGCGGCACTGTTGCGACCGTCACAACCTTTCTCTTCCGCGTCCGCAACGTTCCGGCTGCGCTTTATAAGGCGCTCGGCGGCTTCGCCACCAATGGCGTCAACATGACCAAGCTCGAAAGCTATATGGTCGATGGCGAATTCACTGCGACTCAATTTCTGGCCGATGTTGACGGTCACCCTGACGATCCCGAGCTCGCGCGCGCCTTTGAGGAACTCGCTTTCTTCTGCAAGGAATTCAAAATTCTGGGCGTCTACGCGCCCCATCCCTTCCGTAGCGAAAGCGCGACCGCAGTCGCGAAATGATGTTTTTTGGGCACGCTTGGGGACGTAAAGCCCTTATGTGCGTCAAAGCGGGTCGCTGGCCGTATTACTGCCATCAAGGCCAACTTAACCATCTTAGCCGATGGCCCAAATGCAACGCTTTTCAAGAAGGTCTCATAAAGGTTGACGGAACCTTCGTTTAACCATCGCTCGGTAGGACTATCGGATCGAGTGCCATGAAAGGAGTTTTGTCATGAGCCTTCACCCGCGCGCGGCCGCTTTCAAGCTCGTCGTAGCTTTAGGCGCTGCCCTCGCCATGGCGGCCTGCGCCAAAAATCCCGGCGCTGACAGTCTCGCTGGCAACGGCATTGCGACGCCTGGTTCGCCGCAGGATTTCAGCCAGAACGTCGGCGACCGCGTTTTCTTTGAAACAGATTCGACCGAGTTGACGCCGACCGCGCAAGCGACTCTCGACAAGCAAGCCACCTGGTTGCAGCAATACGGCCGCTATAATTTCGTTGTCGAAGGTCACGCCGACGAGCGCGGCACGCGCGAATACAATTTCGCGCTGGGCGCGCGGCGTGCCGAACACGTCAAGGAATATCTGACCGCGCACGGCATTTCGGCTGATCGCATCCGCACCATCAGCTATGGCAAGGAACGCCCCGTTGCGGTCTGCAACGATATCTCCTGCTGGTCGCAGAACCGCCGCGTCGTCACCGACCTGAACCCGGGTCAGTCGTAAGCCTGGCCGCTTCGCAGATTACGAAAAGGCCGGTCGCGCAGACCGGCCTTTTGTTTTGACGTTACCCATGCGAGACGCTGCGTCCTGACTCGACTTCGTCAGCGCCAACGCCCTTCGCTTGGCTCGTCATTTATTCCGGGGACGCGCCCGCGGGCGGACGCGAGGGAATCGCGCGCAGGAAAGTCAGAGAAAAGAACGCGCCGACCCACGAACCGGCAGCGGCAAAGCACACGTAAATCCAGTTTTCCGTGTAGTTGATGACGGCGTAAGACGAGAGCAGGTACCAAAAGCTGCTCCAGCTCGCCGCCGAAAATCGCCGGCGCGCGGCGACCGACGATGTGAACATGACATAGACCGCGTCCGTTGCCGCGGTCGCGAGAACGACGCCCGCCGCAGTCGCGAGATTAAAATGTAAACCTGGCATCGTCCGAGCCTCCGAGGATTTGCACCGCTTACGGAAGGCCAGACTAAGCGCGAACGAAAAAGGCCGCGACATTTCAAAAAAGTACGGCGCCCGTGGGCGCCGCATTTGGAATTTATAGCGAAGCAGAACTCTTTAGGTCTGCGGCTGCGGCTCGAGACCGCCGGTCTCAGGGCCAGCCTTTGGCTGCCGGCCGCTCGCCGGGACAGGCGACGGACGCGGTGCTGGCGCCGGCGGCGGCTCATCGCCCGCGTCGCGGATCGGCTTTTCACCGCGCAACAGACCGTAGATCTCCTCGCCGGTCAGCGTCTCGTATTCCAGGAGCCCCTTGGCGAGAGTCTCGAGATCCTGACGCTTTTCGGTGATGATGCGGGTCGCGTCCGCGAGGCCGCTTTCGACGAGGCGTCGAACTTCCGCATCGATCTTCTGCGAAGTCGATTCGGAAATGTTGTTCTGCTTGCCCATTGAATAGCCGAGGAAGACTTCTTCCTGGTTTTCGCCATACATGACGGTGCCCAGTTGATCGGAGAAGCCCCAGCGCGTGACCATCGCCCGGGCGAGTTTCGTCGCCTGCTCGATGTCCGATTGCGCGCCGGACGTGACCTTGTCCTTGCCGAAGATGACCTCCTCCGAGACGCGTCCACCCATGAGCACTGCAAGGCGCGACGTCATCTGCTCGTAGCTCATCGACAGCTTGTCGCGTTCCGGAAGCTGCATGACCATGCCGAGCGCACGTCCGCGCGGAATGATCGTCGCTTTATGGACCGGATCGGTCGCTGGCACATTGAGCGCGACGATCGCGTGGCCACCTTCGTGATAGGCGGTCAGGATTTTCTCCTGCTCCGTCATCACCAAAGTGCGGCGCTCCGCGCCCATCATGATCTTGTCCTTGGCGTCTTCGAACTCAGCCATCGTGACGATGCGCTTGCCGCGCCGCGCCGCAAGCAGCGCCGCCTCATTGACGAGATTCATCAGATCGGCGCCCGAGAAGCCCGGCGTGCCACGCGCGACGGTCTTGAGATCGACATCGGGCGACAGCGGCACCTTGCGCACATGCACTTTCAGGATGCGCTCACGGCCGATGACATCCGGATTCGGCACGACGATCTGCCGGTCGAAACGGCCCGGACGCAACAGCGCCGGGTCGAGCACGTCCGGCCGGTTCGTCGCGGCGATGAGGATGATGCCCTCGTTCGCGTCGAAGCCGTCCATCTCGACGAGCAACTGATTCAACGTCTGCTCGCGCTCGTCATTACCGCCGCCCAGGCCGGCACCGCGATGGCGGCCGACCGCGTCGATTTCATCGATGAAGATGATGCACGGCGCATTCTTCTTCGCCTGTTCGAACATGTCGCGCACGCGGCTCGCGCCGACGCCCACAAACATTTCGACGAAGTCGGAACCCGAGATCGTGAAGAACGGCACGTTCGCCTCGCCGGCGATGGCGCGGGCAAGCAACGTCTTACCTGTGCCGGGAGGGCCGACGAGCAACACGCCACGCGGAATCCGGCCACCGAGCCGCTGGAACTTTTGCGGATCGCGCAGGAATTCGACGATCTCCTGCAGATCTTCCTTGGCCTCATCGACGCCAGCAACATCCTCAAAAGTGATGCGCCCGTGCGCTTCGGTCAGAAGTTTCGCCTTGGATTTGCCGAAGCCAAGCGCTTTGCCGCCCGCCCCCTGCATTTGCCGGGTGACGAAAATCCACATGCCGACGAAAGGCAAGGATCGGCAGGCCGTTGATCAGCAAGGTCAAAAGCCAGCTATTGCCGTCAGATGGCGGCTTGGCGTTGATCGTCACGCCATTCTTGACGAGGTTTTGCACCAGCGACGGGTCGTTCGGCGTATAGGTCTCGAACGCCTTGTCGTTCTTGAGATGACCCGACACTTCGTTGCCGACGATCGTCACTTCGCGGACCTGACCGCCCTGGACGTCGCTCAAGAACTCGCTGAAGCTAATGCTGTCCTGCGCGGCCGTCCGCTGGCTCGGGTTGTAGAACAACATCACGAGCGCGACGACGAGCAGAAAGATGATGACCCAGAGTGCAAAATTCCTGAAATTCGGATGCATATTCTACTCGCGACAGGCTGGCTCCAACCCTCTGAGACAAGCCCGTTAAAGGAGGCGCTCTCTTAGAACGCGTTGATCTAATGTAGGCGCCACCGGAAGGCTTGCCAAGGGAACTTAAGATACGGCATGGCCACCCGGAAAAGCGGTTTCATATGTCACCGAAGGAGTGGACGTGGTGACCCGCCCACCCCGCCGAAGCGCCTCGCGCCGGAGAGTCAGCAATCCCTCCCCGTCGAGCGATAATTTCACCCCGCCGAGCGTCCGGTGCCAGACCGTACGTGACTGCAATGCTGCACATAGGTCTTGCGCCAAACTTTCGAGCCGTTCGAGACGCGGCGTCCCGCCCCCCAAATTGGCGACTTCGACGCCGATCACACGCAGCAAAATCTCTTCCGGCAGATCGCGCAAGCTCGCGGCGGAAATATGGACAATATCGGGTGCAGACGTCCGATCCAGTTTTGCCCGCGCGAGGTCCACCTGCGCGGCTAACGCGCGCTCGGCCCGGGCAGCGCGGCGGCCGAGCCGGGCCAGGCCGGCGGCATCCAGACCTGCCTCATCAAGAATGGGAAGAATCGCCCGTAACCTCGTGCGTGCAAAGGCTAAGTTTTCGTTTGAAGGGTCGCGAAAATAGGGCTGATCGCAAGCGTCACAATAATCGATCAGCCGCTTTTTCGGCACCCCAAGCAACGGCCGATAAAGTTCAATGCCCTCCTGCTTTGTCAGGTCTTGCATGCCGGCGAGGCCGCCAAGGCCGCTTCCGCGCATGAGGCGAAACAGAATCGTTTCCGCCTGATCGTCAGCGTGATGTCCCGTCAGCAGGCACTCCGCGCTGAGCGACTGGGCATGCGCCCGCAGCAGCGCATAGCGGGCCGCCCGGGCTCGCTCCTGGATGCGCGTGCCGGGCTTCGCGCCCTGCCAGACAAGGATTTGATGCGGCAGACCGAGCGCCTGTGCCCAACGGCCCACCGTTTCGGCCTCCGCCAGCGATTCGGCGCGCAGGCCATGATCGACCGTGGCGACGAAAAAGCTTGTCCCGGTGGGTGCGCCCTGTCGGTGCCATTGCGCCGCGAGCCGCATCAGCGCGACAGAATCCGGTCCGCCCGAAACAGCGAGCAAGACGCGCCGGCCGGCAAGCGGCGCGAAAAGCGGCGCGATCTCCGCCTCAGCAATTGCTGGCCCATTCCGGCTCAGGCGCCGCATTTGGTTCGCTGGGCTTCGCGCTGCGCGGCCGCTTTCACCCCTGCCGAGGCGTTCGGATATTTGTTTGGCACCTCGCTGAAGGTGGCGCAGGCTTGCTCCTTGGCGCCAAGGGTACGCAAGGATTCGCCCAGCCGCAGCATCGCCTGCGGCGCGCGTGCAGAATCCGCGTAATTCGTCGAAATCTTCAGGAATTCCTCGGCCGCCTCACGTGTGCGTCCCCGCGCCGAATAGGTTTCGCCGAGAAAATAGAGTGCCTCAGCCGTCAGACGCGTTTTGGGGTTTTTGTCGAGGAACGACTGAAAGCCATGCTCGGCGTTGTCGTAATCCTTCTGCTTGAAATAGCCGAGCGCGGCGTCGAATTCCTGACGTGGCGAAACTGACTGCTGCGTACTGACGGGCTGCGTGTCGGCAGGCGTTGAAACGCCGCCAGCTGGCACGCTGGGGGCCGGAGGCGTGTACGCGCTCTGCAGGTTGAGCGGCGCGTTCGGATCGCTGTTGGCCGCTGCGCCGCCATTGTCGGCGACGGGCGGTGGCGCGCTTTCCCCGGCTCCTAGCGGCTTTGGGGCGCCGGGGGCATTGGGATCGGCCGCCGGGTCGAAGGCATCGCCGCCAGCCCCATGTCGCGGCGGCGGCGTATCGCTCGGCGCACTCGCGTCCGCCGAATCGGTCGAATCAGCGGTGGTATCGGACGGCGCAGGTCCATTGTCCGCGTCCGTCGCTGGCGGCGGCGAGGCGGGCGTCATTTCGCTGTGGCGCTGCGGATGGCCGCCGCGGCTGTCCTGGAACCGGAAATCCACGTCCTGCTCGAATTTCTTGAGCTGATCCTGAAGCTGCTTGTTTTCGAACTGCATCTGCTGGATCTGCCCGGTCATCTGCCGGATTTGATCCTCGAGCCGTTCGACGCGGACGATCAGGCTGGAGTCGGAGCCGCCGCCGGTTGCATCCGGCGCATAACCGCCGCCATTGCCCTGAGAATCACCACCACCGACATTATCCGGCGGCACGCCGTAGTTTTGCGCGAAGCTGAACGAAGTCGCGCTCAGGATCATCGCGCCAGCGAGTGCCAGAGCCGTCACACAGGTGTTCAATCGAGTCATGCTAAAAATCCGAATTGTCTAAACACATCATACGGCACAGTTCGACCAAAGTTAGGTTTTTAAGAAGAAATTCATCGGGAACGGCCGGCGGCCCCACCGTGGGTTTGTAACGCCCAACTGATTTTGCTTAATATTGGGCATCTGACTGTGATTGAGATAGTGTCCTACGAGCCTTTTAGGGCCGTTTTCGCCGCGCAGCGGCTCGACAACCCAGCGAATGCAGGAGCACCAGGCTTTTGGGAAAGCATTTCGGGACCGATGGAATTCGCGGCCTCGCCAATAAGGTTATCACGCCGGAACTGGCGATGAAGGTGGCACAGGCAACTGGCATCCTGTTTCAGCGCGGCGATCATCGTCACCGCGCGGTGATCGGCAAGGATACAAGGCTCTCCGGTTATATGATTGAGACCGCCATGGTCGCGGGCTTCACCTCGGTCGGGGTCGATGTGCTGCTGCTCGGCCCGATGCCCACGCCCGCCGTTGCGATGCTCACGCATTCGATGCGCGCCGACGTGGGCGTGATGATTTCCGCCTCGCACAATCCGTTCGAGGACAATGGCATCAAATTGTTCGGCCCCGACGGCTATAAGCTCTCCGATGAGGTCGAGGCGAGGATCGAGGCCATCCTCGATGGCGAGCAGCCGCTGAAATTGTCGAAGCCGGGCGATCTGGGCCGCGCCATGCGCGTCGAGGGCGACCGCGCCCGTTATATCGAATTCGCCAAGCGCACCCTCGTTGGCAATACGTCGCTCGAGGGGTTGCGCGTCGTCGTCGATTGCGCCAACGGCGCCGCCTATAAGGTTGCTCCCGAGGCGCTCTGGGAGCTCGGCGCCGAGGTCTTCACCATCGGCGATAGCCCCGACGGCTTCAACATCAACCGCGAAGTCGGCTCCACCGCGCCCAAGGCGCTCGCCGCCAAGGTCCGCGAGATGCGCGCTGATATCGGTATCGCGCTCGATGGCGACGCGGATCGGGTGATTATCATCGATGAACGCGGCAAGATCGTTGATGGCGACCAGCTCATGGCGGCGATCGCCGAAAGCTGGCAGCAGGATGGGCGGCTGTCGCGGCCCGGCATTGTCGCCACCCTGATGTCGAATCTGGGCTTCGAGCGCTATCTTTCGAGCATCGGCCTGGCACTCGCCCGCACTGCGGTCGGCGACCGTTACGTGCTCGAACATATGCGCGAGCACGGCTATAACCTTGGCGGTGAGCAATCGGGCCACATTATCCTGAAAGATTATTGCACGACGGGCGATGGTCTCGTCGCCGCATTGCAATTGCTCTCGATCGTCAAGCGCCGCGAAAAGCCGGTGAGCGAAGTCTGCCATCAATTCGAGCCCGTGCCGCAGGTGCTCAAGAACGTCCGTTTCCGCACCGGGCAGCCGCTTGAGGAAGAGCGTGTTTCCCGCGCCATCGAAACCGGGCGCCAGATGCTGGGCGCGAATGGCCGGCTCGTGATCCGCCCGTCCGGCACGGAGCCGGTTATCCGGGTCATGGGCGAAGGCGACGACCGCGACCTTGTCGAGAAAATTGTCGATGACGTTTGCGACGCCCTGAGCGCCGTCGCAGCCTAGTTCCCGCTTCGAATCCGCAAAAAGTGCCGCGGTTCGGCAACGCGCTGCAGCGAACCACGCGTCATCAAGGTTAAGTGTTAGGGTTAAGACCCTTTTAAGCTGTTTGCGACATGTTTCCCTCCACTAACCGGCGCGGGCACGACCGCTCGCGCCTCTTTGAGGGGACTGATCGTTATGGCCAGCTTTAGAGCCGTCATCATCGCAGGCGCCGTGGCGATCGGCGCTGTCAACGCCGCCTATGCGGCTGATCTCGATTTGCCGCCGCCCCCGCCCGTCGAGGCGCCCCCACCCGCCCCCATCGTCGGCGGTGGCTGGTATCTGCGCGGCGACGTCGGTGTCGGCATTGCCAACGTCAACAATGTGCGTAGTTCATTCGATGCGGACTTCGCACCCGGCGTCATCGCCGACCAATTCAACTCCCAATCAGTCGGAGACTCGGCGATCATCGGCTTCGGCGCCGGTTATCAATTCAACCAATGGCTCCGCTTCGACGCCACGGGCGAATACCGCAGCAACTCGAATTACCATGTGATCGAAAGCGCCATTTTTAATTGCTTCGGGGTCACAACGCGTTGCTACGACAACGATCAGGGCTCGGTCAGCAGCGCCGTGTTTCTCGCCAATGGTTATGTCGATATCGGCACTTGGTGGGGCGTGACGCCGTTCGTCGGCGCGGGCGTTGGCGGCGCCGACAACTTCTTCCAGGCTATCACCGATACCGGCGAAACCGGCGGCTTTGGCTTCGGCTCGGAGCACAGCTCCTTCAGCCTAGCCTGGGCAGCGATGGCTGGTCTCGACTTCTCGATCACACCGAATATGAAACTCGAATTCAGCTATCGTTACCTGAACCTCGGAACACCGATCTCGGGCCCTATCGTCTGCCAGAATACGCCCGCTTGCGGACATGAGGTGCAGAAGTTTGATCTGACCTCCAACGACATCCGCATCGGCGTGCGTTACATGTTCGCCGAAGTTCCGGCTCCGGCTCCATCCCTGCCGCTCGTCACCAAATACTGAGCGGGAAAGATATCCTCGAAAAGAAAAGCGGGCCTCTGGCCCGCTTTTTTTGTTCGCTTGCCTGCGCCTCGAATGGCATCGCCGCGCACTTATGGTTTTCGAGGTGTTATTTTTTATAGTTAAGCGGAGCTTAAGAAATATCCTTCAGACTTCCTTTCAGTTGGGAGCCGAAAGGAACATAAGCGATGTCGAATCGCGCCTCTATTTTTTGCAGCTTTGCATTGACGGCTGCCGCTGCAATCGGCACGGCCGCTCCGGCCAAAGCAGCCGATCTTGGATCGTTTTTTGGCGGCCAACAGCAAGAGCAAGATGCGGATGCCCCGACGCAGCCGGTCGAATTCGGCACCGGCTGGTACATTCGCGGCAGCGTCGGCGGCGCGGTGCAGGCGATGCCGGATTTGCTTTCCGACCCCAATAATGTGGGGTTCACACAGAAGCTCAATTGGTTTGTGGAAGCCGGCGCAGGCTATCAAATCAATCAATGGTTCCGAACGGATGCGACGTATACTTACTACGGTAGCCAGCCGGTGAGCGGTAACGGGCCGCAGGTAAACTGTCCGAGCGAGATCAGGGGATTATACCAAGGCATCGCGACCGCAGAGATTCCTGCAGGCACACCAATCGGTGTCTTTGCCGACGGCAATGCTTGCAACCCCAGAGAAAGTGCCTCCGTGCAGAAAAACCTTTTTCTCGCGAACGGCTATGTCGATCTCGGCAATTATTGGGGCGTAACCCCTTACATCGGCGGTGGCATTGGTACCGCCTATATAAACAGCACGCAAAATGTGAATTTTTATAACGTCAATGACGGCAGCCCCTATCGCGCCACACTGACTTTACCAGCCGGCTACCCGGCCGTTTTCTATTCGCCGATCGGGCCGCAACAAACCGCGCCGCTCCAAAATCAGCCGCATTATAACTACGGCCCGCAGAATTGGGACTATTCGCAGTCGACCTGGAAATGGAATTTCGCCTTCGCTTTGATGGCGGGTTTTTCCTACGACATATCGCAGAACCTCAAGCTCGACCTCGGTTATCGCTATGTGAATTTCGGTTCGATGACCTTTAAGTCCCTTCTCGGTTCGGCATTCGACAAGAATTCTGACCTCGCAGGAAGTCCGCCTCGGCCTTCGTTACATCGTCGATTAAAACGCCCGCATTGAAGCGGCCAGTTGCACTTTCTCGCTTCTGGCCGCAAAACAAGGCATGAGCCTCGCGCCCCCCCAACCGCGCACCAAGCCCGCCCAGCCTTTCTTTTCCTCCGGTCCCTGTCCCAAGAGGCCGGGCTGGACGCCGGAGATATTCAAGGGGGCAGTCCTTGGCCGTTCGCATCGCAGCGCCGCAGGTCAGGCGAAGCTGCAAGAAGCCATCGATCGCACGCGCGAAATTCTCAGCATCCCGGCGGATTATCGCATCGCCATCGTGCCGGCCTCCGACACCGGCGCGATCGAAATGGCTCTCTGGTCGCTGCTGGGCGTGCGCGGCGTCGATGTTCTGGCGTGGGACGCTTTCGGCGAAAGCTGGGCGCGTGACGCTGAGGTTTTAAAACTCGCGGATCTGCGCATCTTCCGCGCCCCGCCGGGCAAGATCGTGGATCTTACCAAAACCGATCCCGCCCGCGACATTGTCTTCACCTGGAACGGCACCAGCACCGGCGTGCGCGTGCCGGACGCAAACTGGATTGCCGCCGACCGCCAGGGTCTGACGATCTGCGACGCAACCTCCGCCGTTTTCGCGCAGAATCTCGATTGGCCGAAGCTCGATGTCGTCACCTTCTCCTGGCAGAAAGCGCTCGGCAGCGAAGCGGCGCATGGGATGCTGGTACTCAGCCCCCGCGCTATCGCACGGCTCGAGAGCCACCGCCCGGCGTGGCCAATGCCGAAAATTTTTCGTCTGGTAGATGCGGAAGGCCGGCTCGACGAGGCCCTGTTCAAGGGCTGGACAATCAATACGCCGTCGCTGCTATGTGTCGAAGATTATCTGGACGCGCTGGCCTGGGCGGATTCGGTCGGCGGTCTCGATGCTTTGATCGCGCGTGCCAACGCCAATGCGCGCACGCTCGGCGCCTGGGTCGAGACGACGGACTGGGTCGATTTCCTCGCCGGTGACCCCGCAATTCGATCCAATACAAGTCTGTGCCTAACCTTGGCCGAGCCCGAGGTGGCGCGACTGCCCGCCCCGGAGCAGCAGGCTCTGGTCGAAGAAATGCTGGAAATTCTCGAAGAAGCCGACGTCGCCTACGATATCGGTGCCTACCGGCAATCGCCACCGGGCCTGCGCATCTGGTGCGGACCGACGGTGGAGGCCCGCGATCTCACGCAGCTCACCGCGTGGCTCGACTACGCCTACGGGCTGGCACGCTAAGGCTCTCCAAAGCAAACCTTGCCCGAAAAGTCTGCGACTTTTCGGGATTACGCTTTGGCCAGCGCCCGGACGCTGTGCGTCAGCCGCGAGACCTTCCGGGACGCCGTATTCTTATGGATGATGCCGTTCTGGGCGGCGCGGACAATCACCGGCTCGGCGGCCTTAAGCGCCTCGGCGGCGGCTTCGTGATTGCCGGCGGCAATTGCTTCTTCGACCTTGCGGACGAAGGTGCGCATGCGCGAACGGCGGGAACGGTTGACCGTCGTGCGATGCTCAATTTTACGGACGGCCTTTTTGGCCGACGAGGTATTCGCCATAGATAGAAATGTCCTGGAAAGGCTCGGCCGAAGTCAACCGTAAAGGGCCGCATCGGCGGATGCGCAAACTCGAAGCGGCAGGTTATAATTGCGCCCACGCGGGCCGTCAACGCGCCCGCAGAATTTTTCACACCGCGCCGTAAATACCTGGTTGCGTCAAAGCAGACCCGAAAACACAAGATAAATCAGCGGTTCTCGAACTTGGCCGGCCGCTTCTCCACAAAAGCCGCCATCCCCTCTTTCTGATCATGGGTGGCGAAAAGCGACTGGAAGGCGCGCCGCTCGAAATGCAGCCCTTCCGCGAGGCTCGTCTCGGCAACGCGGTTGACCGCTTCCTTCGTCAGCAGCAACGCGGGCAGCGAATGCTCGGCAATCGCTGCTGCGGTCTTGAGAGCTTCCGCCTCCAATTGGTCCGCCGGCACGACCCGGGCGACAAGCCCCGCCCGCTCGGCCTCCGCTGCATCGATCATCCGGCCAGTCAGGCAAAGCTCCATCGCCCTGGCCTTGCCGATGAGGCGCGTCATACGCTGCGAGCCACCGGCGCCCGGCATGATCCCAAGCTTGATCTCCGGCTGGCCGAATTTAGCAGTGTCGGCCGCGATGATGAAGTCGCACATCAGCGCGATTTCGCAGCCGCCGCCGAGCGCGAAGCCCGCGACCGCCGCAATCGTCGGCTTGCGCACCCGCGACAGCCTTTGCCAATTGGCAATGAAATCCGGTATCAGCGCCTCGGCATAGGTCTTGTGCTGCATTTCCTTGATGTCGGCGCCAGCGGCGAAAGCCTTTGCCGAACCCGTCAGCACAATGGCGGAAATTCCGGCGTCCGCCTCGAAGGCATCGAGCGCTTCATTCAGCGCCGCCATCAGTTCGGCATTGATGGCATTCAGCGCCTGCGGGCGGTTCGAGCCAAATCAGCCCAACCTTCCCATGCCTTTCTACGAGAATCGTGTCACTTGCCACGCGCGAGGCCCTTTTCTGCTTTGTGCGTTGCTTTTGTTACGCTTTGTAACCCGATTTGACTTATCATCCCAAGCTTGTGCTTCTAAAGACGTTAAGCTAATCGCGGGCACTATAGCTCGGCGCAGCCCACGGTCGATTGTTCGCGTCTTTTGCCGACCGCCGTCGGGAATGTTATGGCTCCAAGGACAAAGAAGGCATGGTCCGCCTTGTCGATTCTCGCAAGGCAGGACTCGAACATATGGACAATCTGACTTGGCACATCGCATAAAAAGTCTCGCAGACTATGCGAACAAACGCTTCGGGCTCGCCGGCAAAGCCTATCTCGAACAATACAATCCGTTTTTTGTTGAGGTCGATAAGGCGCGGCACGAGGCGCAAGCTCACGGGGACCATTTTGTCAGCTTCGCCAATTACGATTATCTCGGCGTCTCCGGCCATCCGGCCGTGAAGGCCGCAGCGCTCAACGCACTTGAGGAACAGGGCGTCGGCGCCCTCGCCTCGCGCCTCGTCGGCGGTCAACGCTCGACCCATCATATCTTGGAAGACAAGCTCGCCAGTTTCCTCGGTGTCGAATCGGTTCTCACGTTGGTCTCAGGTTATCTGACCAATGTGACGACGATTTCGCACATGATGAACACGCATGATGCGATATTCCTCGACGAATTGTCCCACAACAGCATCATCAGCGGCGCCAAGGCCGCAAGTGCGACGAGCCATTTCTTCCAGCACAACGATCTCGATCATCTGGAATCGCTGCTCGAACAGAAGCGTGGCTCCTACCGCCATGTGCTGATCGCAGTCGAATCGCTTTACAGCATGGACGGTGACATCGTCGATCTGCCGCGACTTATCGAGATCAAGGACCGCTATGATTGCTGGCTCCTGGTCGACGAAGCACACTCGATCGGCGTTCTCGGCCAGGACGGCCGCGGGCTTTGCGAGCATACCGGTGTCGATCCAAACCAGATCGATCTCATCGTCGGTACGCTCTCAAAGACCTTCGCCTCGTGCGGCGGCTTCATCGCCGGCAAGAAGCCTGTCACCGACTGGCTGCGTTATACTTTGCCCGGTTTTGTTTTCAGCGTCGGAATTTCGCCGGTGATTTCCGCGGCGGCTTCGGCGGCGCTCGATATTGTCCAGAAAGAAACCTGGCGTCTCGAAAAACTGCGCCACAACGCGGAGCTGTTCCTCGAACTCGCGCATGAAGCGGGGCTCGATACGGGCCCTGCGATCGGCCGCGGCGTTGTGCCGATCCTCTTTAGCGACGGTCTTGAGACTGTCGCAGCCTCGCGGCATCTTGGGGCGAACGGCTATTACGTACCGCCGATCTTCCAGATTGGCGTGCCGAAAAATCAGCCGCGGCTGCGCTTTTTCCTCTCCGCCACACATCGCGAAGAAGATATCCGCGGTGTCATTAATCTCCTTGCTCGGCCGCAAAACCAGGCGCTGGTCAAGGGCGAGCCTGTCAGTGCCGCGCCCTGAAAGCCGTTGCCGGAAAAGTGAGACTTTTCGGCCGCGTGAGCGCTTCGAGACAAGAATTCGTAATCAGCGCCGCTCCGCGTCTCGATGAGCGCCGGCAACGGAAATCGGAATGAGTGAAATCAAGATCGTTCCCGTCAAGGGGCTTGGCGGCTTCCTTGAGTTCTGCAAAGTCCAACGGCTCATCTACACGGGCATGAAGGGCTTTGCCCCGCAGCTCGACGCCGAGCGTTGGGCCTTGTACGGCTCAAAGCTCAATCCGCATTTCAAGTCGGTCGATTGGCAGGCTTGGCTTGCCTACAAGGATGGCAAAATCGCCGGCCGTATCCTTGCGCAAATCTACAAGGAGCGCGTGCCGCTTGGCGCTTCGCCGGCGCAATTCGGCTGTCTCGATACGATCGAAGATGACGCCGTGCTCGGCGCCCTGCTGGAAGCGGCGGAAACCTGGCTGCGCGATCGCGGCGCCGGAATGGTGAACGGACCTTTCTCGCCGTACATCTGGGGCGAAGTGGGTATGCTCGTCGAAGGCTATGCGGCCGTGCCGATGATTTTCATGCCCTGGAACCCGTCCTATTTGCCGGCGATGCTCGAACGCCACGGCTACGCGAAAGCCCGCGATCTGATCTCCTATCGCTATGCGATCACCGAGAAAGATAAAGATCAGGGGGCCGGTATCGTCGCCCGGCCTGAATGGCGCGAACGGCTGAAGATCCGCACAATCGACCTCAAAAACATCAAGGCCGAAGCGGAACTGATCGTTGATATTTTCAACGACGCCTGGAGCGAGAACTGGGGCTTCGTGCCGTTCACCCACGAGGAATTTATGGCCTCGGCCGATTCGCTGAAATATTTCGTGCCGCCTGAATGCGGCTTCATGGTCGAGCTCGACGGCGTCGCGCAGGCCTTCGCGGTCGTCCTGCCGAATTTGAACGAGATCACCGAAGATCTTGAAGGCAAACTGCTTCCCTTCGGTTTGCCTAAGGTGATCTCGCGCGTTCGTAACCACCGGTACAAGACTGCGCGTCTGATGCTCTTTGGCATCCGCAAAACCTTGCAGCGTAAGGCCATCGGCGGTGCAGTCATCCTTGCCTTCATCCAGGAAATCCGCCGCCGATCAGCACAATATCCGTCGATCGAGCATTGCGAATTCGGCTGGGTGCTGGAAGACAACACGGGTATGCGCAAGCCGATCGAAATGTCCGGCGCGGAGATCGACAAAATCCATCGCATCTACGGCAAGGATCTGACGGCGGCTACGGCGCCCAAGGCGGTCGCGGCCTGAAGAAACGGCAATCGGACCGTCTTGGACGATTGGTTCGCTTCCAAAGTTGACCGTAGACCTTCGCAAGGCGCGGGTTTTTGGTTACTGGTAGAGATGAATTCGCTGGGGGGCGAGAACTCGGGACGCGATAAGCGAGGCTTCGCAGATGAATATAGCGGTTCGAGACACCGGGGCTGAGACCAACCAGCCCCCGCATGATTTCCTCGTCGCGGAGCCGATGCGGCCGCATCCGCTGCGCCGGCGCGCCATTCTCGCCGCGCACCCCGAGGTCGCCAAACTCTTCGTCACCGATCCGCTCACCGCGTACATCACGCTCGGCGTTGTCGTGGGCCAGACCGCGATTGCGGCTTATTTCGGCCATCTCGGTTTGGGCTATTGGTGGCTGACGCTGATCGTCGCCTATCTCGTCGGCGCTATCGCGAACCACGCGATGTTTGTCGTCATCCACGACGCGGTTCACAACACGATTTTCAAGACACCGGATGCCAACAAATGGGTGGCAATCCTCGCCGACCTGCCGAATGCCTTTCCCACTGCTATGGGCTTTCGCTGCTACCATCAGAAGCATCACTCGCATCTCGGCGACTATGAATACGACGCCGACCTGCCCGGTCACCTCGAAGCCAGGATCGCGGGCAATCGCTGGTATGGCAAAGCTTTTTGGCTCTTCGGATTTGCCTTCTGGCAGCTTTCCCGCCTCGGCCGCCTTAAAGGCACAGTGCCGATCTGGGGCAAGTGGACCTATATCAACGCGCTCGTCGTCATCGCTTACGATCTCATCGTCCTCTACCTTTTCGGCTGGAACGCGCTGCTCTATCTCTTCGCCTCGTTCTGGTTTTCCGTCGGCCTTCATCCGCTCGGCGCGCGCTGGATCCAGGAGCATTTCACCTTCGATCCGCACCAGGAAACCTACGATTACTACGGGCCGCTCAATCTCGTGGCGCTCAACATCGGCTACCACAACGAGCACCACGATTTTCCCGAAATCCCGTGGCGGCTTCTGCCCGAATTGAAGCGCATGGCGCCAGAGTTCTACGACGATCTGCAAGCGCACAAATCGCTGACGA
Organism: uncultured Pseudomonadota bacterium; assembly: GCA_963782195.1. Classification (GTDB taxonomy): domain Bacteria; phylum Pseudomonadota; class Alphaproteobacteria; order Rhizobiales; family Beijerinckiaceae; genus Methylovirgula. Next base: position 907,713 of record CAWAIN010000002.1, read on the forward strand.
AGCTGTTTTTCAACTTCATCTTCGATCCGCGCTACACACTCTATTCGCGTGTCGATCGCTCGATCCTGCGCCGCGCTAACGAGGCCTCCGCGCAGTGACGCAGTGACGCCAGAGTGAGAGCGCTTGGCCTCAGCCAAGCGCTCTCAGCCAAGCTCCCGGGTGCCGGTGTTCTGGTGCGATTTCGGCGTCCGCATGAAACTGTCGCGGCTGCCGCGAAAAACCGTCTTCAGGATCGACGGCGCGTTGGAAACGCTCATATAGACCATCATCGGCGGCACCGACACGACGGTGGTGAGATATTGCCAGACCGAGCCGCGACGCAAAATAAGATAAGGCAGCAGCGTCATACCCAGGGCGACGATTGCAATCAGGACCAACAAGAACTCGATTACCGGCAAATAGGGAACGATATTAAAGCCCCGCAGTACGACGCAGGCGAGTAGCGCCAAAGTCGCCGTCGCCGCGCACAGATAGAATGCCTGAATGAGGATCAGTGCGCTGGCCGAGATCTTCCGGCGCAATGCCCAATCCGAGCCCCACACTTCACCAAGCAGCTTACGCGCAACCTGCACGAAACCATTCGACCAGCGCCGCTGCTGCACCCGCCAATGGTCGAGTCGATCCGGTACGAGACCGGGCACAGCGGGCTCCATCAAAAAGATGCCATGACAGCCAGCAAGTTCCGCACGAATCACCAGATCGAGGTCTTCGCAAAGGGAATCGCCCATCCAACCGCCGGCCGCCTCGATCGCCTCGCGGCGCCAGAGACCGCCCGTGCCGTTGAACTGGAACAGCCAACCGGCGCGATAGCGCGTCGCCTGCTCCATTACGTAATGCGCGTCGAGCATCAGGCCCTGGACGCGCGTCAGCCAATTTGTCCGGTAATTGGAAAATTCGCAGCGCGATTGTAAAAAACCGGCATTTGGATCGGCGACAAGATAAGGCACCGCGATGCGCAACCAATGGCGCGATGCACGAAAGTCGATATCGAGCACGGCGATGACCGGTGCATCGCTCTTCGTCAAGCCGTGCGCCAGTGCGCCCGCTTTATAACCGTCGCGACCATCACGGCGCACATGCAGAACGTCGAAGCCCTGCGCGCACAATTGTTGTGTCGCCACTTCCGCCAGCGCCGAAGTCTCGTCGGTGCTGTCGTCGAGAAGCTGGATATGCAGCTTGTTCTTTGGCCAATCGAGTGTCGCGGCGGCGAAGAGCGCATCTGCCGCGATCTTGCCTTCATTGAAAGCGGGAATCTGGACGAGCACGTGCGGCAATTCTTCATCGCTCAATTTGAGCGGCGGCACGGGTTCGCGCCAAAGCCTGCCCGTCGCAAGCTCGACGATGTTGATGACGATGAGAATAAGAAAGCTGACGCCGACGGCGACAAGACCGAAAACGGCAACATATAGAATGACTTCGAGAATCGAGCGCACAATTTCGATGAGGATCAAGCTGCGCGCCTTTCCCGGTTGATCTTAGCGGCCTTCGGGGGCTCGCCTGCGTTTGAAGCACGAAAACAATAATCGAAACAAGGAAAACCCGGCAGACCTTAAGCTTATGATTTCACTCTTTCTTGCGTTTCGGGAACATTGACCGAAAAGCGTGTGAAGAGCCAGTCGACGAACCGTGGCGGCAGAATACGCGCCAGCCGCGTCGCGAAATAGAGTGTCATCGGAAAGGCGATCACCGCGCGTCCCCGTACCAGACCGTTTTTGATAATGGCTGCCGCCCGAACGTCGCTGACTTCGAACGGTTTGACGGCTTCGATCGAATCGTTCAGCGGCGTTTTGACGAAGCCCGCGACGACGAGGCTGACCAGCACGCCGCGCCGTTCGAGCCGTCCGCGCAGCGATTCCGCATAAGCATGAATCGCCGCCTTACTCGCACTGTAGGCAGGCGAAAACGGCAAGCCACGCAGCCCGGCGAGCGAACCGATGACGGCGATCTGTCCCCGGCCCCGCGCGCACATCAGGCCAATCAACGGCTCAATCGTATTCAAAACGCCGAACAGATTCGTCGCCAGCAACGCGCGAACTGCCTCCGGGTCCTCGCTGACAGCTGTGTCTGCGAGGCCGGTCGTGATTCCCGCGTTTGCAACGACGAGATCGATCGGATGAGTGTTGTCGGCTGCGAGAATTGCGGCGTGCATGGCCTCACGGTCGCGCACATCGACCGGAATCGCCGAGACCGCCGCACCGCGTGCTTCGGCCGCCGCTGCGACATCCGCCAGCCGCTGCTGATTGCGGCCGAGCAAAGTAAGATGCAATCCTGGCGCGGCATAGGCCAGCGCCAGGGCCCGCCCGATCCCGCTCGAAGCGCCGGTGATGAGAATGGCGCGGGGCTGCTGCATTGCCGCTAGTTTGCCGCGATGAGCACGGCTTCCGCCAGAACGACGATTTCGCGCCGCTCGTTATGCGCCATCAGACGCAGCGTTGCGCGACCCGCACCTTCGTCAGAAACGCTGCCGACACGGCCCGATACGATAATACTCTCGCCGGCCAGAACGGGACGCAGAAACTTGGCCGAAAGTCGCTGCAGGACGAAATCCGGCCGCCACGCCACGAGCGCCGGCTCGAACGCGCTCATGAGCAACATGCCCTGTACTGGCGGCGCGGCGAGCCCGGCTTTACGCGCGAGGTTCTCATCGAGATGAATCGGATTGGAATCGCCGGAAACTTCCGCATAGCGCGCGAGATGCGCCATCTCGAAAGGCCCGAATGTTTGCGGCGGCAACTTATCGCCGGCGCGCAGGCTCTCTTGCGCGGATTTAGCGAGAACCGTCACGCGGCCTGCTCCGACGGCAAGGGAGTGATCCGCAGGATCATTTCCATCGTGAGATGCGGCGCCCCGTTGGGCACCCCGATCCGAGCGGTCAGCACGATCCGCGACGGCTCGGTTTCGCGTTTCATGATCACCGCCATTTCGTAGTCGGTGTCGGACGCGAGCGGCGTTTGATAATCGAAGCTCTGCGATTCGTGAATCGGCACCCAATTGGCATCGCCAATCATTTCGACAGCGACAGCCTGGAAGTCCGCCCGTGCCAGCCAGCGTACGGGGAATGTGAAGGGAACGCCCTGCCCTGTGCCGCCGGTTTCGCGCCGGAATGCCGCCGCTTCCGCAGCGGTCGCGCAGACCACAAACGTCCCGAGCGCGCGTTCACTGGACATGGCGTCGCCCAATCTCGATCGGCTCAGGCAGCGAGACGGCGCACGACCAGCGTCGCATTGATGCCTCCGAAAGCGAACGAGTTCGACATGGCGACATTGATCGGCATCGGCCGCGCTTCGTTCGGGATGCAATCGACCGGACATTTTTCGTCGGTGACCTGCCAGTTGATCGTCGGCGGCGCAACGTTTTCGCGAAGCGCGCCGAGCGTGACAACCAATTCAAAGGCACCGCCGACGCCAAGGCCGTGGCCATGTATGGGCTTCGTCGAGGACACCGGAACATGCGGTCCGCGCTTGCCGAACACGACTCCGATCGCTTCGGATTCGGTCAGATCGTTGACCGTCGTACCCGTCCCGTGCGCGTTGATGTAATCAATTTCATCCGGCGTCACGCCAGCATCCTCGATTGCATTGCGCATGCACGAGGCAGCGCCAAACACATCGGGCCGCACAGGATCTTTGGCATCACTCGTCGTGCCGTAGCCGGCGAGTTCAGCGAGGACATAAGCGTTACGCTCGGCAGCAATCTCTTCCGCCTCGAGAATGAAGACGCCGGCGCCAGCGCCAATCACCATACCGTTGCGGTCTTTCGAGAACGGCCTGCAAAAATTCGGCGTCAGCACGCGCAAGGCTTCCCACGCCAGCATCGTGCCGATCGTGATGCAATCCTCCGTGCCGCCGACGATGGCGCGATCGATCATGCCGGCGCGGATCATCTGCATGCCAAGGCCGATAGCCTGCGTCGCCGACGAACAGGCGCTGCCAATCGCAAACGACGGCCCTGTCGTGCCATAACGCATGCTGACCATCGCGGGACATGAACTCGGAATGAGCCGCGGAATCGTCAGCGGATCCGGCCGCACTTCCCTTTTGAAAACCGTATAGAGTCCGTCTTCGATCGTGTTCATCCCGGCGATGCCGGTCCCAATGATCGAGGCCGTGCGCGGCCCTTGCAACGTTTCGCGCGAAAGGCCCGCCTGCTGCACCGCCTCATCGGCAGCGACGAGCAGATATTTGATCACCGGATCGCAAAGCGACAATGTGCTCTTGTCGAGATAGAGAGTGGCATCGAAATCCTGCACCTGCGCCGCGATCTTGATACGGCCGGGGTAAGGATGCTTGAAAGTGGTTTCATGCACGCCGGAACGACCGTCGCGTGCAGCTTCCCAAAGTGCCTTGGCGCCAATTCCTAAGGACGAAACCGCGCCTATGCCCGTGATAACGACCCGCCTTTGCGCCATTCAGGCGGTCTTTTCTTTGCTGATGTAATTGGCCATGGCGTCGATCAGGCTCTTGACGTCCTTGGCCTCGTGGAATGGGCCGTCCATCGGGATATAGACGTCGAACTTTTCCTCAAGCGCCGTCAGGATCATGACGATATCGATGGACTTCAGTCCCAAGCTCTCGATCGATGCATCCATTTTGACCTTGTCGCGATCGATCATCCCTTCCGAAACGATCACATCAACGATCTGGTTGACGAGTTCGTCCTTCTGCTCGGAACTCTGCGTGTCCACCGATAATCCCCTTTTCCGAGAACGTCTGCGCGGAAGTCAGACTAATAGCCTAAATCAATTCTGCCGGAATAACACGGGGCCGCAGTGCCGGGGAAGCCCTTATGTCGCCCCGTGCTCGGCAGCCTCCACACGTCAGATTGCGGAATTTAAACCCACTTCAATTTTTTCCTTCTTCCATGCGCTGCTTCAATTCCAGCAGCTTGGCGAAGGGTGAATTGGGATCTGGCTGGCGCTCGCGCGGCTTTTCGGCGGACGACCATTTGCCCTTGGCCTGACCGTCGCCATTGCGCGGCCCGCGATGTGCGTCCTTTTGCGAAAAGTCGCGCTTCCGGTCCGGGCGTGGGGCGCCGTTCGGGATACCTTCGAAATTGTGGCGGCGGCGATGCTCAGGCCGCGGCCGCGGGCTTTCAGCCGGTGCTGCCGCTGCATCCGGCGACGCAACGGCCGCCGTGCCCGTTGGCGCCTCGGGGGCGATCTGCGCCGGACGTTGAAACCGGCCTTGTCCCTGTCCCTGCCGTTGCGGCCGCGCCGGGCGCCGGACCTGGCGATGCCGGAACGGATGCCAGATTTCGATCGTCGCCGGCTCAGCCGGGGCTTCCGTAGCGGCGCTTTCGGCCACCTCCACCGCAGCCGCCGTTTCGACGGATACTGTTTCCACAGACTCTGAGGCCGCTGCAACCTCGGCGGACTCTGTCGCGAACGCCTCCGGCGCGGTCAATTCGTCAATAACGAGCGCGGAACTCTCGGCCTCGATCGTCTCAACCGGGGCGGGTTCAGCCGCAGCGGCCACCTCGTCCGCAGGCGCGGCTGGCGCCTCGTCCGAAACAACCTCGGGCATTGAAGCCGCATCCATCAAACCGTCTTCGACAATCGCCACCGCAGGCTCCGTCGAGGCGGCATCTTGCGATGCGGTCTCCGCCGTTGCAGGCGTGATGGGTTCGATCGAAGCTTTTGGAACAAGCGGCACGGTGATCGCCGGGCCTTTGCGCTGTTGGCTCTGATAGCCAAGCGAGCGCAGGATCGAGGCGAAAGCATCGCCGGAACATCCCGCGAGCGACGTCATCGACACGGTCACAATGAAGCCGTCGCCATCCGCCGTGCCTGCCGGAGGATCCCCCGGCGTCGTGCCCGGACGATAGGCAATCGCCGGGCGAATGAGATCGGCAAGCCGCTCCAATATATCGACGCGCACAGCCCGCTCGCCGCAGACATGAAAACCGGCGGCGCGATAAAAGCCCTTCGGAATGTCTTTGTCGGCGACGAAAGATGTGCGGCCCGAGGCGGCGAGATGCGGCACTTCGGCCTGCCCCTGGCCGCTTTCCGCAGCAGAATTACGCAAGGCCCAAAGCTGGGCGGCGAAGGCCCGCGGCGCAGGCTTCAACAGCGCCGGCAGATAAAGGTGATAGGCGCCAAACCGCACGCCGAGCTTGCGCAATGTCGCGCGCGCCTCTTGCGTGAGACTTTTCACATCTTCCGCAACCTGCGAGCGCTCAAGCACGCCCAGCAACTCGGCGATACGGAAAGCCACGCCGCGCGCGATGCCCTCAAGCCCCTCGCCGCTTTCCAGTTCCGCAAGCGGACCCAGCAGTTTTTTAACATGCTGCGCAAGCCACAAATCGAGACGCTTCTGGACAATTTCCAAAGACGCGCCCGTCAATTGCTCGTCAGCGAGAACGGTAACGCGCGGCTGCAAAATATGCTCGCCCGGCACGAGCTTGCCGATCGCTTCGCCGAGCCAGCGAATGACGCCGTCATTGGCGAGGACGAAAGCCTCATCGACCGCTTCATGCACCCGGCGCGCGCGGCCTTCGATTTCACTCGCGAGGGCTTTTTGTGCAGCCGCGTTCAAGGCCTTGGCGGCTTCGCCATCAGCCAGCGGATCGGCGGTGAAACGAAATCCCGACAAATGCCCGACATGCTGTTCTTCAACCAGCACATCGCCGCCTGGGGTGATTTCCGCTTCCAACATCGCGTTCTCTCTCAGACGGCGCATCAGCACGCTTGTGCGCCGGTCAATGAATCTTTGGGCGAGACGTTCGTGCAACGCGTCCGACAGCCTGTCCTCTACCTGACGCGCGACCTCCTGCCAATGCTCCGGCTGACGAAGCCAATCGGGCCGGTTGGCGATGAATGTCCATGTCCTGACCTGAGCCAGCCGCGCCGACAAGGTGTCAAGGTCGCCATCGACGCGATCGAGCTCCTGAATATGGCGCGAAAACCAGTCTTCGGGAATATGACGCGCCCGGACGACAAAACCATAGATCGAAAGTACGAGTTCGGCATGCGCCGCCGGCGACAGCTTGCGGTAATCGGGAATTTGGCAGGCGTCCCAAAGCCGCGCCACGTCAGCCGCGGTCTTGGTCGCCCGCAGGACATTCTCGTCCCGCGCGGCAATGTCAAGCACCATTTGATCTTCGGCGAGCGGGGCACGCGTCAGCCCCCGATCCTTCGGTTGCCGGTCGAGCGAGGCTGTGAGCGCGGCGATCGACGCAAAGTCGAGATCGCTATTGCGCCATTGCAACATTGTGACCGGCTCGAAACGGTGCTCCTCGATCGCTTCGACGAGATCATTATCGAAAGGTGCGCAGCGCCCCGTCGTGCCAAACGTGCCGTCGCGCATATGCCGCCCGGCACGCCCGGCAATCTGGCCAAATTCCGCCGGCGTCAGCCGCCGAAATTGCCAGCCGTCAAATTTGCGATCGGCGGCGAACGCTATGTGATCGACATCGAGATTGAGGCCCATGCCGATGGCGTCTGTTGCGACAATATAATCAACATCGCCGCTTTGATAAATTTCGACCTGCGCATTGCGCGTGCGCGGCGACAAAGCACCGAGGACCACCGCGGCGCCGCCGCGCTGACGCCTGATCCATTCCGCGATCGCATAGACTTCCTCGACCGAGAACGCGACGATCGCACTGCGCGGCGGCAGGCGCGCAATCTTGCGCTCGCCTGCGAAGCTCAGCTTCGAAAATCGCGGCCGCGAGATGACCGGCGCGCCGGGCAACAAAGCCTCAAGCGGACGCTGCATTGTCGAAGCGCCGATCAGCAAAGTCTCATCGAGGCCGCGACGGTTGAGCAGCCGGTCGGTGAAGACGTGGCCCCGGTCGAGATTGGCGGCAAGCTGGATCTCATCGACGGCGACAAAACTGAGATTGAGATCGCGCGGCATCGCTTCGACTGTCGAAACCCAATAGCGCGGCGACTCCGGCTTGATCTTTTCTTCGCCGGTGACGAGCGCGACGGAGGCGGGCCCGATCTTCTCGACGACGCGATTGTAGACTTCACGTGCCAGCAGGCGCAGCGGCAAGCCGATCATCCCGGTCGGGTGGGCCAGCATGCGCTCGATCGCATAGTGGGTCTTGCCGGTGTTGGTCGGCCCCAACACGATCTTCACGCCACGCGTACGATCGAGAGGATGAATTTGAGAGCCAGGAACGGCGAGGTTCATCGAGACTAACTTTCAGCGGCGGCAATCGCGCGCCGGCGCCGGCGGGTGACATATGCGCTTCCGATGGCCGCGCGGCAAGCCGCCAGCGGTGGCATTCCCACTTACGAAATGCCGCGAAGCGCGGGCGCGCCTGTTTCAATCTGTGGCAAACACCCTGAGAGATTGCTATTTTTATTGACACTTCGAACGCGCCGCGAACGAATCGCGCCCGAATCGCTGACTTGGCCGGAATCCGCGTTTGTTCACCGCAAGATGTTGGGTGCGAGATCGATTCAGCGCTACGGATTGTGAATCTCAAGTTTTTCTGGGCCTTCGCAGGCGTCGTCGCGTCCGAACTCGGGGCGGACTCCGAAGCCGCGCTTTGTCAAGCCTGGGCTAAAAAATCATCGATCGTTTCAAAGCGCCGTGAATTGGCGTGTGCGGATCTTTAGCGGTCGGCTTTCAAAGTCTTGCCGCTTTGCTGCAAATGAAGCTCGACGGCATCGACAGTGGCCATCCCGGCCATCGTCCGCAGCCCGATATGGAACGGGATGACGACATGCGCCCGCTCGATCGGCGCCAGCCAAACCTCGATATCGTGATTTTGCGCCATGAATTTCGTCGAGCGCGAATCGTATCGATGGCCCGCGATGGGCTTGTAGCGAACCGCGCAGACCGACACCGGGCCATTGTAGCCGATGGCTGTTACGTCACGCGTCCCCGTATAGCTCATCATCAGATCGAAACGTACCACGCCGTCATATATCTGCAGCGTACGGTTACAGGCTGCGGGCCCGACCAGCGGTTCCCCGGCCGGGACCGCCATGATCAGCGCGCTTGTCGGATCGAGAACATTGCGTTTTTCCGCCGACGAAACGGGGATGCGGATCGATTCATCTTCGAGCGGTGGCGAAATATCGACCGCGCGCACATTGCCGGCATTGAGCGCCATGCGAACGGTACGCGTATCGCGCTCCGACGCGGCCGTTGTCGCATAAGCATTCGGTAGCACATTGCCGCGGCGAATCTCGCCGGACGAGGCGAGCGCGATCCGCATATGCGCGAGCCATTCGGCCAAGCCTGTGAGATGCGCGTCGAGCGCGACGCGATAAGCCGCGGCGCTGACAGCGCCCCGCGCACTGGCTTCGCCGATCCGGAACCCGACCAGAGTCACCGCATAACGCGCCGCAATGACTTCCGCCGCAGCGGGGGCAATCGCGAGCGTCATGACAAGAAGAAGAGCGACGAGCGACGAGCAGGCGGAAACGGTGCGCATGGGAGACCGTGTATAAATCCGAAAGGATGACGACAAAAGCCCGCTAGTCCCTTGTTCGTATAATTGCTGAGGACACGGGATGTTTGGCGGGAAATTCGGCCTCTTTCAAGGCGATAAGGATGAGAATCGCCGTAGTCGACAGCAATTATCGCCGCTCCGGCGCGCCGATGCAAGAAGCCCCGCGATGCGGCTCCTACCGGATTTCGGCAATATCCGACAAGCGGGGCGCCCCCGATTCGTTTATACAGGCGAGACCTTCCGCCCGCCGCAGGGCTACGTTGAAAACCGCTCCAATACGCTTCATTTGAAGGGCGCCTGCTTGAAAACGGCTGGCGCCTCGCTGCGTAAATCACCTCAAGGAGTAAGCCATGTCGGTCAATGTTCTCTATCGTACAAAAGCCACCGCCACGGGTGGTCGCGACGGCCGCGCGCACACGGAAGACGGGACGCTCGATGTCACACTGACCATTCCGAAGGAACTCGGCGGCCCGGGCACGCCCGGCAACAATCCTGAAAAGCTGTTTGCGACCGGCTATTCAGCCTGCTTCCTCAGCGCAATGAAATTTGTGGCGTCGCAAGGCGGCCCGAAAGTTCCAGAAAACACCGCGGTCTCGGCGATTGTCGGCATCGGCCCGCGCTCGGAAGGCGGCTTCGGCCTCGAAGTCGAACTCGACGTTTCGTTGCCGGGCCTGCCGCATGACGAAGCCGAACAATTGATCGAGAAGGCGGACAAGGTCTGCCCCTACTCCAACGCCTTGCGCGGCAACGTCCAGGTCACCCTCAAGCTCGTCTGAGCCGCGCGCGCTTCGCCTTGACGGCCGCGGTTCTCGCGGCCGTTTGTTTTTCGGAGACGAATATGGACTACGCAAAACTTGGCCACACCGGACTTGAGGTCTCGCGCATCTGCCTCGGCTGCATGACCTACGGCGAGCCCGGACGCGGCCCGCATCCGTGGACGCTCGACGAGGAAAAGAGCCGGCCGATCATCAAAAAGGCGATCGAACTCGGAATCAATTTCTTCGATACCGCGAATGTCTATTCGGATGGCTCGTCGGAAGAAATTGTCGGCCGCGCATTGAAAGATTTCGCCTCGCGCCAGGATGTCGTGATCGCGACCAAGGTGCATGGCCGGATGCATCCCGGCCCGAACGGTGCCGGCCTGTCGCGCCGTGCCATTCTTGCGGAGATCGATAACAGTTTACGACGTCTCGACGTCGATTATGTCGATCTCTATCAGATCCATCGCTGGGATCACGGTACGCCGATCGAAGAAACGCTTGAGGCGCTGCATGATGTCGTGAAGGCGGGCAAGGCGCGCTACATCGGCGCGTCCTCCATGTACGCATGGCAATTCGCCAAGGCGCTTTATATCTCGCGCCTCAACGGCTGGACGGAATTCATTTCCATGCAGGACCACATCAATCTCCTGAACCGCGAAGAAGAGCGCGAAATGCTGCCGCTCTGCCGCGATCAGAAGATTGCCGTGCTGCCGTGGAGCCCGCTCGCGCGCGGGCGCCTGACACGCGACTGGGACGAAACGAGCGAACGGCAAAACACCGACGTCTTCGGCAAGACGCTTTACGGGCTCGAGTCCGACAAGAAGATCGCGGGAGAAGTCGCGGAAGTCGCGAAAGCCCGCGGCGTGCCGCGCGCGCAGGTCGCGCTTGCGTGGCTTTTGCAGAAAGGCGGCATCACCGCGCCGATCATCGGCGCCTCCAAACTCAACCACCTCGACGATGCGGTGGCGGCCCTGTCGCTGAAGCTCACGGCGGAGGAGATCGCCAGGCTCGAAGCGCCTTACGTCCCGCATCCGATCGTCGGTTTTCAATAAGGAGTTCGCCATGAATTGGCTCATCACCGGTGTCAGCAGCGGCTTCGGCCGTGCGCTGTCGGAATTGATCCTCGAAAAGGGCGGCAAAGTCGCCGGCACCGTGCGTAAGGACGCGGACAAAGCCGAGTTCGAAAAGCTTGCGCCGGGCCGCGCGTTCGGCATCCTGCTCGACGTCACCGACGAGGCCGCGGTCCATCGCGGCGTCAAAGAAGCCGAAGAAAAGCTCGGCGGCATCGAAGTGCTCGTCAACAATGCCGGCTATGGTTTCGAGGGTGCGCTTGAAGAAGCGACACTCGATGATTTCCGTCAGCAGTTCGAGGTGAACGTCTTCGGCGCCATCGCCATGATGCAGGCGACCCTGCCCTATCTGCGCGGCCGCCGCGCCGGCCACATCCTCAACATCAGCTCGATGGGCGGGCTCATGGCCTTCCCCGGCATTGCCGCCTACCACGGCAGCAAGTTCGCGCTCGAAGGCATTTCGGAATCGCTCGCCAAGGAAGTGAAGCATCTCGGCATCAAGGTGACGATCGTCGAGCCGGGCGGCTTTCGCACCGATTGGGCGGGCCGCTCCATGCGCCATGTCGAACGGACGATCGAGGATTACGAGGAATCCGCTGGCTGGTCGCGCAAGCGGCTCGCTCAACGCAACGGGCGACAGCCGGGCGATCCGCGCAAGGCGGCGGAAGCGATGCTGCACATCACGCAAGTGGAAGAGCCGCCGCTGCATCTGCTGCTCGGCTCGGACGCGCTGCAATTCGTCGGCGAAAAGCTTGGCGCCTTGCAGGCCGAGATCATGAAATGGGCACCGGTCTCAGTGGGCACGGATTATCCGAAGAACTGACCTTATTGCAATCGCACGCGCACGCTGTCCGACTGTCCTTTTGCATCCATCACCGAAATGCGCGCAAAGCCGGCGCCGTCCGGCGTCCATTCGGAACTCGTGGCGCAGGTCAGGTGCGCCGACGGGTGCACCATTGACCATCCAGCGGAACGGCGGCACGCCGCCTTCCGCCTTCAATGCGAGGTCGCTCGCGTCGGGCGCAGCAAGGCCGAGATCGACCCGCGCGCCGTTCGGCGGATAGACGATCTTCAGCTCCTGCGTATCGCCATTGCTGGCGTCGGCGACATGATCGTCGCGCAATTGCCGTGAGCGGCGGCGGCAAGTCTGCCGTGCGCGCGACGAGTGCGTCAGCGGGTTTTGGGATGATCTCGTACTCGCTGCCGATGCGCGCGAAAGCATCGAACAGGATTGGCGCGGCCGCCACGCGGCCGATAAGGCCGGGAACGGGTTCATTGTCGGGCCGCCCAACCCAGACGGCGATCGTATTCCTGCGATCGAAACCGGCGGCCCAGGCATCGCGATAGCCGTAGGACGTGCCTGTCTTGAAGGCGAGACGATTATAGGGCGCGTTGTCCGGCGGCGGCGCACCGCGCAGAATGTCGGCGACATACCAGGCCGAGACCGGCTCGCAGATGCGTGCGTGCGAGGTGAGCGTGCCCATCGAACGCTCATGCAGAACCGGGACACTGCCGCCACGCGCGAGCCCGGCATAAAGTTTTGCGAGATCGACGAGCCTGATGCCGACGCCACCGAGGCCAATGGCCAATCCTGGCGGCTGATCGTCCTGAAGTTTCACCTCGGCGCCGGCGCTGCGTAAGCGGGCGAGAAACCGCTCCGGCCCGACAGCATTGAGCAATTCGACTGCTGGCAGATTGAGCGACATCTGCAAGGCGTGCCGCGCCGTCACCGTGCCCTCGAAGCCGAGATCGAAATCGTCCGGCGCGTATTCGCCGAAATGCACAGGCCGGTCGTCGAGAACCGTCTCGGGATGTGCGACGCCCGACTCGAAAGCGAGCGCATAGATGAATGGCTTCAACGCCGACCCTGGCGAACGAAACGCCTTGGTCATGTCGATCGCACCCTTACGCATGGCGGAAAAATAATCCGCGCCGCCGACATGCGCGCGAATTTCGCCTGTCGCATTGTCAATGACGAGGATTGCCACCGAAATTTTGGGGCCGAGACGCTGCGCGCTTTCGTGCGCCAATTGTTCGAGCGGCGCCTGCCACGCCGCGGACAAGGTCAGGTGATGGACGCCATGCTCTTTATCCGCACGCAACGCCGCCTCGGCCGCATGCGGCGCGAGATGTGGAAAGGCCAGCCTCGCGTGCGGCACGTCTTGCTGCATGGCCTCATCGCGCTCGGCCAAAGTGATGACCCCGCGACGATAGACGCGCTCCAACACGCGGTCGCGCGCGGCGCGCGCATGCACCGGAAAACGATCTGGCCGGCGCGCTTCCGGCGATTGCGGCAGAGCGACGAGCAACGCGGCCTCAGCAACGCTCAGGCGTTTCGGCTCCTTGCCGAAATAAGCAAGGCTCGCCGCGCGCACGCCTTCGATATTGCCGCCATAGGGCGCGAGGCCAAGATAGAGATCGAGAATGATCGATTTGGCATATTGCGATTCGAGTTGCAGCGCGCGTGCCATCTGCCGCACTTTCGACGCGACCGATTTCTCCTTGCGCGGCTCAAGCAGACGCGCGACCTGCATGGTTAGCGTCGAACCGCCGGAAACGATCCGCCCACGGGTCGCAAATTGCAGCGCGGCGCGGCCCAGCGCCTCGGGATCGACGCCGCGATGCGTATAAAAGCGATGGTCCTCATAGGCGAGAAGCATGGCGATGAAACGTGGATCGACGTCCTGCGCCGTGACCGGCAGACGCCAGCGGCCATCCGGCATCGTGAAGGCGCGCAGCAATTGGCCGTCGCGATCGAGCACCACGGGCGAGGCGCGCTCTGCCAAAGCGAGGTCAAGCGGATGCAGGCTCGCGAAATAATCGTCCCACGCCCATGAGAGGCTGAAGACGGCGACGAAAAACGCCGCGCCGAGAAAGATCAGCCAGCGCCGCAGAATCATTTCGGCGCCGCGACCGTGACGGCGGTCGTAGCCGTGCGCGCGTAGCGTTGCGGGCGATACATATCCTCAATTGTTGCCGCGGGCGCGACATAGCGGCCAGGCGTCACGGCGCGGACGATATAGGCAACGGCGAACGTCGCCGCCGATTGGCCATCGCGGTCGAAGGCCGCGACAAAGCGGTCGTCGCGATATTCGGTATGGGTCGGTTGAACGTCGGTCTTCACCCACGAGAGCGCATCGACATCGCCGCCATCGTAGAGATCGGGATTGTCGATCTCGAGTCCCGCCGGCAAAGGATCGTCGAGGACAAGATGCGCGTAGGCGGCGGCGTCTTCCGTCACTTTCAAAGTGATAACGAAGCGATCATTCTGCTTGATCTTCGTTGGGTCGATCGGATTGCCGTCGAGCGAATAATAGCCGCGTTCTATCGTATAGCCTTGCCCGGCCGCAGGTTCCGGAACGATAGGATTTCCGGCCGTTGTCAGCGCCAAGATGACGGGTTGCGAACCCTGGTTGGCGACTTTGACGGGCTGCGCCGAAAGTTTATCGGCGAGCCAGGTTCGATAATAAGCGCCGCTATGCGCCGTGCCATCGATGGCGAGCGAGATCGAGGCATCGCGCGCGGCCAAGGCCTCGGCGGCAAGCACCATCCAGGATTCTTCCTGCGTGCTCGCATAATCGATTGCATCGCGGGCGCTTTCGACAATCTGCGCCGCCTGGTCGATCTGCGCATTGTCAGCGCCGCCCTCGACGGCCAATGTCAGAAGCGCGGCGCCATCGCGCAGGCGCGAGCCGAAGTCGGTGCGCGTCAAGCTATCGCTATCCTTCACCTGCGCCAGACTTTCGCCGGCGGCCGCGAAAACTTTTTGCGCACGGCCACGATCGCCAAGAAGCGCGAGCGAGGCGGCGAGTTGCGCGCGCGCCAGCGGCGTCCGGAAGGCTGAAAGCTGTGCATCAGCGAGATAACGCAAATCTTCCATCACCGGCTTGCCGTTGCGAGCAAGAACGTAGATGGCATAAGCCAGCGCTGGCGCCTGCCCCGCCTCGACCTCGCTCGTGTTGGCGACGTAATTGCGGAGCCGTTCCAAAGCCTGGGCGAAGGCTTCCTGCGGCACGTCGTAATTTTCCTCCCGCGCACGGGTGAGAAAATCAGTGACGAACGCATCGAGCCACGCATCATCCGCATTGCCTGCCGACCAGAGACCGAAAGCGCCGGTCGAAATCCTGCCGTGCCAGCAATAGCGCGATGGCGCGATTGACGCGGCTCGCCATGCCGGTATCGAACGCAAGCGCCTCCGGGTCGGCGAGCTTGCCGACATAGAGTAGCGGCATCGTGCGGCTGACGAGTTGTTCCGAACATTCAAACGGATAATCGGCGAGCGCTTGCAGATTGCCCGCTGCGTTGATGCCGGTGAGGCTTGCGACGGCTGCCGAAACGCGGCCAGTGCCCGGCAGGAACTCCGCCGTCAGGTCCTTCGTGACGAGGAATAAATCGCCGGGTGCCAATTGCCGCACGATACGGCGATAGACGTTCGGCGTGCCGGGTTCGACATTCAGCACGAAATTGCGTTCAGTCTTGAACTTCGGGCCACTCATCTTGAAAGCAATGTCGGCCTCGCCGATGCCCGTGCCGTTGATCGGCACCGACAGCGACGTGCGCTCGCCTGCTTTGAGACGGATCGTGCCGCGCCCACGGCCGGCAATCGATACAGGCCCCTGCGCGGCGACATCGTAATTGTAGAGGCCTGCTTCACCCTCGACATTGTCGATTTGCAGATAGAGCCGCGAATGATCTTTCAGGGCCAGGAAGCGCGGCAGCGTCGGCTGCACGACGACCGGATCGCGGACAATGATATCGGCACTGGCGCTGCCAACCTTCGTGGCAGTCCATGCGGCGGCCGCGAGACGCATCGTGCCGTTGAAGGGTGGCAGATCGAAGCCGACTTCCGCCTTGCCGTCCGGCCCGACATTCACGACGCCGGAAAAGAGTGCCAGCGGCGCTTCCGTGGGTTTGTTGCCTTGCAGATCGCCGCCGGCATCGCCACCCGACCGGATGGCGCCAAGCGCGCCCTGCATGCCATCGATCAGGAAGCCGTAGATGTCGCGGATTTCGGACGCGAGTGTGCGCTGACCGTAGAAATATTTGCCCGGATCGGGCGTCTGATAATGCGTGAGATTGAGGATACCGACATCGACAGCAGCCAGCGTGACATAGGCCTGTTCGCCGGGCGCGAGGCCGGCCAACGTAATCGGCACACTGATATGCTGATGCGGCCGCAGCTTGTCCGGCGTGCCGAACGCGATACCAAGCTTGTGGCTTGCAGCGGCAACGCTGAACCA
The DNA here is from genome assembly GCA_963782195.1 of uncultured Pseudomonadota bacterium. GTDB lineage: Bacteria > Pseudomonadota > Alphaproteobacteria > Rhizobiales > Beijerinckiaceae > Methylovirgula. Next base: position 924,192 of record CAWAIN010000002.1, read on the forward strand.
CGCGAGTCCTAATGCGCGGCCGGGATTGCGTTGTGCGGCTTGATCGAGAGGCCGATGCGCAAAGACAACGGCATAAGCGCCCGCGCCCCAGCCGGCGTTCACCGGCACGCCGACGAGATTGTCGCCCTTCTTAAGATCGACGAGCGATGAATAATTCAACTGGTCGTTGAGGATTGCGACCGTTGCCGTGCCGGCAAAGCGGGAAGCGATTTTGATTTTCATCGCCTCGCCCGGCGCGTAGTCCTTCTTGTCGAGCGTGACTTGAAGAAGATCGGGCGCATTGGCGCTCGCATCGCCGGACCAGCCGACACCGAATGTGACGCTTGTCGGCGCGTCGTTCGGATCGGCGCTCGTGACGTCGAGACGGTAGTCGCCGAGTTCGACGGGCGCGGAGATTTTGCCCAAAGCATCGGCAGCGAGATCAATCGTGCCGGAAGCAACACGGCGCGAGGATTTTACCACCTCGAAATCCCAATGGCCGTCCTGATTGTACCATTGGTAATCGGTAAGAAGACGATAGAGCGACCAGGTCACGCCCTTTCTCGCAACACGCGCAGCGCTCGAATTGACGGCGATGACATCGAAATTGGCGATATCGCCGTCACCAAGCGTGACGAAATCCTGCTTCACGCCGATCAGACCGCCTTTCGGCAGGATCGGCAGCGTGACGTTGCGCTCGACGGCACGGCCGCCCGGCTCGCCGACACGTAACGTGATTTTCGCCTCCAAAGGCTGCGTTGCGGCGACATCGGGAATCGGCACATCGATCTTTGCGTCGCCCTTGTCGTCCGTCGTCACGGTCGTCGGCAGATCCTTGCTGACCGCGGTGAACGTCTGGTCCTGAAGACCCGCCTCGTAACCTTGCAGGATCGGCAGGCCATGATTGCCCGCCGCCTCGACGGTCACATCGCCGCTGACGTCAAGGCCGCTGCCCGGTGCGCCGTAGAGATAGCGCGCATTCGTGTCGATCGTACTTGTGTCGCCGGCTCGCGCCTGCGTCTCCTGCGGCTTGAGCTTGAAATCGAGCCGTTCGGGCACATAATCCTCGACGAGGAACGTCGCCTCGCCGACTGGTGCGCCTTTTGGGTCGACATAGGCCTCGACGCGCCAGGTGCCGCTGGCGCTCGACGGCAGGAGCGCCAGCCCGTAACTGCGCCCGCCAGCGCCCTGATCCGCGACCAGAATGCGCTTGTATTCGACGCCGTCCGGCCGCTTGGCGACGAGCGTCAGCGGCACACCGGTTTTGGCGCTGCCCTTGGTGTCGCGCAGCAACGCGGTGACATAGACGGTCTCGCCGGAACGATAGACACCGCGCTCGGTAAAAACCTCTGCGTCCAGCGGCTGCGTCACGTCGCGGCCTGTGACGCCGCGATCGGTCAGATCGAACGCGCCCTGCTGCATATTGAGGAAGCCGTAATCGCCCTTGCCGTCCTCGCCGACGATGAGACCCGGCGCGAGACCATCGCTGCCGCGCGAGAGGCCCGGCTCAAAACGGACATAGCCGCTCGAAATCAGTCTGTTTGGTCGCCAGCACTTCATTGTCGCGCGCGACGAGACGCAGCGAAATGCCGGCAAGCGGCTTCGCGCTCGTCAGCGAGCGCACAAAGACATGCAGACCGTCGCGGCTCGAAAGCGCGGTGAGGCCGAGATCAGACACGACAAACCATTGCGTCGCGACATTATCGTCGTCGCTATCCGAAGACTGGAGCCCGTCGCCGGGCTTCGCCGTCATAATGTAGACGCCCGCCTGCAAGGTGCCGGCCGCTTCAAGCACCGGAAAGGCCGTCGTCACATCTTTGTTGAGCAGGCTCGCGACATCGAGCGTGCCCTTCCAGATCTTACGCGCATCGCTGTTCTTGAGTTGATCAAGCCGGTAGCTCGAAAGCTGGGAGAGAAAATCGCTCGATGTGATGATCGGCAGCAAGCTGCGGTCGCCGACCCGCAGAATTTGCACCGCGATCTTTTTGACATTGACAGAGACAACCGGAATGCCCTGCTGGCCGACGCGCGGCAGGACATAATTCTTGCCGGTGAAATGTACCTGCTGCGACCGGTCCCGCACGTAAATGTTGTAGGTCGCCGTGCGCAAAAGCAATTCATTGACGGCCGACGGAATCCCTTGCCGCAGCACGATCGTGTAATGCGCCCCGTGTTGCAGGCCATCGACGCAGATCTGCTGGTCTTCCGCCGAAACTGCCGGCCGATCGATGCCGGCGACGTTTACGTAGGACGCGAAATCGACATGGCCGCCGGCCAGCAATTCGGAGAACTGGAAGCACGCGCGCGGCGCGGCGGAATCCTTATCGACCTTATAGTCGAGGATGCGAAAACCGTAGGTCTCGCGCTCTTTTTGATAGGTCGTCCGCACCGTCGGGTCGTCGACGAGCGCGAGACTTCGCGTGATAGGCGTCGAGCGAGGGACGCCACGATTCGCGCTGCGCAAAGATGGCGCCGAGCTGCGCCAGAGCGACGGAAGCTTGCGGTTTGTCGGCGGCCTTGAGGTAAGCCAGATAGGCCGCCGTCGTTGCCGCTTGCAGAATGTCATCGGAATTGCCGGACGCAATTTCCGCGCGCGAATAAGCGAGCCAACTCGTCGCATCGTTCGGATTAATGGCGATCAGCCCGGCGAGAGCATGAAGCATGCCCTTCGAATCGCGCTTGGCCAAGGCCGCAGCGGCCGCCTGGCGCAGGGCGTCCGGCGTCTGATCCGTCAGATCGTCGCCGTCCTGCGCCACTTGGGTTGCGAGTCGAACCGCATCGCTGGCGAGATCGGCATTGCGATAATCGCCTTGCAGAGCCTCGGCGCTGCCGGAGACAGTGAGAATCAGCACCAGACACAAGAAGCCAGCGACCGCGCGCATATTCGCTCCGTCCGTTCAAAGGCGCCGATTTTCCGCGGCGGGGCACGCCCAAGCTGCCGCACCGCCAATGGATGGCAAAATAATGTGGTGATTTCGCAACGAGCGGTGCGAATTGGCAAGGATGGGGTTGGTTTTTGACACAAAATAATCGAACCATCTGTTACGGCTCGGGTTAACGGCTTGCTTTATCAGATGGTTAACCTGCGAGCGCGAGGCCGCGCCGGACACGCCGTGGCGCTTGACCTGCCCACGCCGCAACTCATTTACAGATAAGGGCAACGGGACTTGCTCCCGGCGCGTTCAGCCCACATAACCCGCCAGCCAGAGCGCTTGCACGACGGAAAATGAATGGCGATCAATGAGGAAGTACGCCCCGAACGCATGAAGGGCCGGCGCGGTCTCGGGGGCCGTCTGCCGCAGAAGCCCAATCTACGCTCCTGGCTGGCGAGCTTTTCTGCGGAGGGCAGCGGCGAAGACCACAAGCGCCGACGACAGATCGCGACCTACGTTGGCGCGTGTTTCAGCCTGGGCATCGCGGCCCTTGCCATTTTCGTCCTTATCCACACCCTGGCGCATATCAACCCTGGCCAATTGCGGGCCGCGTTCGACGCCACTGAAAACACCCAGATTCTCGCCGCTCTCGGCCTGACGGCTTTATCCTTCCTTGCATTGACCGGCTACGATGGCGTCGCTCTGCTGCAATTGCGCCAGCGCGTGCCCTATCCGACAACGGCGCTTGCCTCGTTCACGAGCTACGCGATCTGCTTCACGCTGGGCTTCCCGCTGATCACCGCTGGCACTGTGCGCTTCTGGATTTATTCGCAAGCTGGCGTTTCGCCGGCAAAGATCGCCAGCCTCACGGTGATTGCAGGCGTCACCTACTGGCTCGGCATGGTGTTCATCCTCGCGATCGGTCTAATCTTTCGCGCCGAGATGATCAGCCAGCTCGATCATTTCGAACCTCACATCAACATGTTGATCGGCTTCGCCGCGCTCGGCGGCTTGCTCGCCTATCTCGCGTGGGTATCTGTCGAACATCGCTGGACGCGCATTCAAGGTTTCAAGCTCGAACTGCCGGGGTTCAAACTGACGACGGCGCAGATTGTCCTCAGCGTCATCGATCTTTGCGCGGCGGCCGGCGTGCTTTACGTCCTGCTGCCGGAGCCACGCGGCATCGACTTCTTCACCTTTGCGGCGGTCTATGTTTTCGCCTGCGCGCTCGGCATCGCAAGCTATGCACCCGGAGGCATCGGCGTCTTTGAGGCGACGATGCTGAAGATTTTGCCGATTCCATCGCAGGAAGGCGTGCTCGCCTCGCTGCTTTTGTTCCGCATTATATATTATCTGATCCCGTTCGTTCTCGCCTTTGCGCTGCTCGGCGCCAATGAAGGCTACCGCCGCTGGTCGGAACTACGCGAGGCCATGCAGCGCGCAAACTCCGACAAGGACGCGGATTGAGCCGGCTCAAAGCCAATAGACGAAGACGAAGAGCAACAGCCAGACCGCGTCGACAAAATGCCAATACCAGCTCACCGCCTCGAAAGCGAAATGATGGCTCGCGTCGAAATGGCCACGCAAGATGCGCGCGAGCAACGCCGTTAGCATCACGACGCCGACCGTGACATGGAATCCGTGCAGGCCGGTTAGCGCGAAAAACGTCGCGCCATAGACGCCGGAGCCGAGTGTCAGGCCGAGTTCGTTATAGGCTTCGTAGAATTCCCGCGCCTGCAAAACCAGGAAGATCGCGCCGAGCAAGATCGTCAGCACCAGCCAGAAGGTGAGCGCATCGCGGCGATCACGCCGCAGCCAATAATGCGCCCGCGTCACCGTCGCGCCTGAACTGACGAGCAGCAGCGTATTGAGCGCCGGAATGCCCCAGGGATAGACAGTCGAAAAGTTCTTGCCGGCCGGCCCGGCAGATGGCCACGCGCCGGTGAAATGCGGCCAGGGCGTGAAATGCGCATCAAGCGACGCAAGCCAAGGAAGCGAGACTTCGCGCTCGTAAAACAAGACACCGAACAGCGTCGCGAACAACACCACTTCGGAGACGATGAACCAGATCATGCCGAGCCGGAACGAACGATCCTCCCAATGATGATAAAAGCCGCCCTGGCTCTCAGCGATGACCTTGCCGATCCAGCGCACCAGCGCGAAGAGGATCGATATTATCCCGACGCCGGCGAACCATCGGCCGGCCGGATAGCCGTTCACGCCGAGGCCGAGGCCGATCGCAAGCAGCATGATCGAAAACGACATGAGCGCCGGATAGGGGCTCGGCCGCGGGACGAAATAGCGGCGGGTTGCGGCAACATCTGCGCTCACCTGGTTAACTCCCCTAACGCGGCCTCGTCGGCAACCGGAAACGCCGAGTAGGACACTGTGATCGTCGAGATTTCCGGCGGCAGATCGCGGCTCACAAAGAACACGACCGGCATGATGCGCGATTGCTGCGGATCGAGCCCCTGCTTGTGGTAGCAGAAGCATTCGATCTTTTTAAAATGCGTCGCCGCCTGCTCCGGGCTCACGCTCATGATGGCTTGGCCATAGAGCCGCGTGCGGCCGAAATTGGTGGCGAGATAGGTTGCTGTCGAAGGCTCGCCGGGATGAACGCGCAGCCGCCGCACTATCGGCCGGAATTGCCACGGCAGGCCCGGCATCACGGTGCTCATGAATTCGACTGTCACGGTGCGGGACAGATCGACGCCGCCGCTGGGCCGCGCGCTCGCTTCATCCGTTTTGCCGTTGAGCCCGGTAAAATGGCAAAGCGTGTTATAGAGCGGCACGAGGCCGAAGCCGAAGCCGAAGAAGCCCAGCGCCACGACAACCAAAACCCAAGCGAGCCGCCGGTTTGCGGCGCGCCGCATCGTGATCGTCGTGGCACCGGCCTCGTTGCTCATGCGACGACCGGCTGTTCTTCAAACGTATGATGCGGCGGCGGCGACGGCAGCGTGAATTCGAGTCCTTCCGCGCCGTCCCAAACCTGGTTCGTTGCCGGTTTGCCGTAGCCGGCCGCGGCACGAATGACATTGTAGACGAGCAGCAATTGCGCCGCGCCGAGGATGAAGGCGCCGAGGCTCGACACCATGTTGAGCGGCGCGAATTGCAGCGCATAGTCGGGAATGCGACGCGGCATGCCGGCAACGCCAAGGAAAAATTGCGACATGAAGGTGATGTTGAAACCGATCATCGTCAGCCAGAAGTGCCATTTGCCAAGGCGCTCGCTATACATGCGGCCGGTTATTTTCGGCAGCCAGTAATAGACCCCCGCAATGACACCCATGATCGGACCGCCAAACAGCGCATAGTGAAAGTGCGCAACGAGGAAGAAACTGTTGTGATATTGCTGATCGGCGACGGCATCGGCGAGAACGAGGCCGGTCAGGCCGCCGATGCCGAAAAGAACGATATAGCCGAGCGCAAACAGCATCGGCGTCTCGAAGCTGAGCGAACCCTTCCAGATCGTGCCCATCCAGCAGAAGAACAGAATCCCCAGCGGCACCGAAATCAGCATCGTCGAATACATGAAATAGAGCTGCGCGATGACCGGCATGCCCGAAGTGAACATGTGGTGCGCCCAGACCACGACCGATAAAGCCGCGATCGCCCAGTAGGAATAGACCTGGGCGCGATATCCGAAGACCGGCTTGCGCGCGAAGGTCGGCAGGACATGCGACATGATCCCGGCAGTCGGAAACAGCAAAATGTAAACTTCCGGATGACCGAAGAACCAGAACAGATGCTCCCAGAGGACGGGATCGCCGCCACCGGCAGCGCTGAAAAAATGCGTGCCGAAATGCCGGTCGGCGAGCAGCATTGCGCTTCCCGCGATGAGTGCGGGAAAGACCGCGATCAGCAGAAACGAGGTCATCAGCCAGCTCCAGACGAAGAGCGGCAGCTTCATCATCGTCATGCCAGGCGCGCGCAGGTTGAAAATCGTCACGACGATATTGATCGAGGCCATCAGGGACGAGGCGCCAAGCAGGAAGATGGCGAAGATCGCGAAATCGACGCCAGGGCCGCCCTGCACCGATAATGGCGCATACATGGTCCAGCCGGTATCGACCGGGCCGTTGCCGATGCCGATCAGCTTCAAGACGAACGGCAGGACGAGGACGATGGCCGCCGGCGGCAGCAGCCAAAAGCCCCAATTGTTAAGCCGCGGCAGCGCCATGTCCGGCGCGCCGATCATCAGCGGAATGAGATAATTGGCAAAGCCCGCCGTCACCGGCATCAGCGCGCCGAACACCATGACCAAGCCGTGCAGCGTGATGACCTGATTGTAGACTTCCGGCGTCAGCAAATGATTGGCCGGGTGGATAAGCTGGCCGCGGATCAGTTCAGCGAAGAAGCCGCCGAGCAGAAACATCGTCAGCCCGAACAGCATGTAAAGGATGCCGATGTCCTTATGATTGGTCGTCGTCAGCCAGCGCGCCAAGCCTTGCGGCTCGTCATGGGCGTCGTGATGGCCGAGGTCGGTTGCGGCGCTGCTCATCGGGTTTCCTCTTCTCAAGCACCAAATCTTATTTTGCCCGCGCGGCCTTCACAGCGGAGGGCTGGACGACGTCGCCAGTCTGATTTCCAAAGCTGTTGCGCTCGTAGGTCACGAGAGCGGCAACATCGGCATCGTTGAGCTGTGTGCCGAAGGCAGGCATGGGCGTGCCCGGAATGCCCTTCAGGACGATGTCGATGTGACGCGCCACTGAGCCAATGACGATCTTGCCGCTGTTGTAGAATCCGCGCTGCGCAAGCAGATCCGTCATGGCCGGCGGCGCGCTGAACGGTTTGTTGCCCGCGATCGGCGGGATCGCGCCCGGCATGCCAAGCCCGGTCGACTGATGGCACATCGCGCAATAATTCGCATAATCCTGCTGGCCGCGCTTTAGGAGCTCCGCTTTGCTCAGCGTCGTCACAGCCGCCGCCTGCGCGGCCACCGTCTGCGCATCGGCAAGCCATTTATCGAAATCCGGCTGTGCCTTGGCCTCGACGACGATGGGCATGAACGCATGGCCGACGCCGCAAAGCTCGGCGCATTGGCCGCGATAGATGCCGGGCCGGTCGATCTTCACCCAGGTTTCGCGCAGGAAGCCCGGCACCGCATCCTGCTTGATGCCGAAGGAGGGAATCCACCAAGCGTGGATCACATCGGTCGACGTGAGGAGCACACGCACTTTCTTGCCGACCGGCAGAACCAGCGGCTTATCGACTTCGAGAAGATAATTCGCGTCGGTCGGCGCGCCACTATCGCGCTGCTCGGCCGGAGTTGTCAGATTGCTGATGAAGGAAATTCCCGCATCGGGATAGTCGTAGCGCCAACGCCATTGGCTGCCTGTTACCTTCACGACCAGCGCAGCATCGTCGCGCGTGTCCGCGAGCGTGAGAACCGCGTGATAGGCGGGTATGCCCATAACGACATAATCGATGACAATAAGGGTCAGGATCGGGACAGCGGAGAGCCCCCATTGCAACGGTGTCCGCGGCGCCGAGAACGTCGCCGGTTGATGGCCGCGGCTGCGCCGATAGCGGATGATCGAGAAGAGAAGAAAGCCGAAACCAACCGAGAAAAGAATTGCGATGATCGTCAGAAAGAGATCATGGACATAGAGAGTTTCCCGCGCGATCGGCGTGACCGGTACCTGGAATTCGAAAGGATTATGAGCGTAGGCCGCCCGCGGGATCGCGGCCACGCAGCACGCCGATCCTAGAATCAATCTCTGTCGCTTGGTCATTGATGAGCTTTGATGCCCTATTATGGGATTGGCGTTTCCAAAGCTTCCGAAGAAGCCAAATCTCAATCCCATGCCGCGCCCGGCAAGACCATTGCGACACGTGGCAGCGCATATTTGATTTATGGGTTTGACATTTCGCAAGGTTGCCGGTCGGCCACGGCTATAGAGAAAACTCGGCACACAGGCCCGCAATGGGATCACGGCGGCATTGATTTCAAAGCTAAAGCCTCTCGACCCTCGCGCCGGAAGCTTCGTTGCGTGCATACTTTGGTAATGGTGACAGCATGACCGGCTTTGGCGATTCTCGGCTCCTGCGCGTTTGCGCGCGATGCCCAATGCTTGAAATCTGCAAAACGTCCGGCAAGCAGATGGCAATCGCACACGACGGCGTCGGCGTTCATATCTGCCGTAAAGGCCGCTCGATTTATTACAATGGCGATGCCGGTGGCCAGGTACACATCCTGCGCGAAGGCTGGGCTTTTCGCTTCACCGTTCTTCCAAATGGCCGGCGACAGATTCTGGAATTTTTGTTGCCCGGCGATCCGATCCTTTTGCCGCTGCTGTTCGTGCCGCGCCTGCCCTACACCGTTCACGCGCTCACTGATACAAAGCTCTGCACCTTTGCTTTGAAGGAGATCGCCGATCAAGCGCAGATCTCGAAGGAGGCGACACGCCGGATCGAGATCGTCTGCGCCGCCGGCCTCGTTGACGGCGAGGCGAGACTGGCGGAAATCAACCACCGTAGTTCGCAGGAACGAACGGCCTGGCTTCTGCTCTCGCTCTTCCATGAGCTAAAAAGACGTGGCTACGCCGAAGGGAATGTCGTCCCGTTTCCGCTCGGCCTCGTGCATATTGCCGACGCACTCGGCATTACAATTACCCATGCAAGTCGCACCCTGGGCACTCTCCGCCGCGAAGGCTTGATTTCACTCGCCCACGAACGCCTGACCGTGCACAACCCGCATGACCTGGCGAATGTTGCTCTGCTGCCCACAGCGGCCGCGGATGAATAGGCCGCATTCTTATACGGCACAGAATGCCTTGCTGCCTCTGGCGGCAAATGCACATCAAAGCCGCTGCGAGAGAGCCGCACAGCGCGTCTATATGAGATTTATATATCCGCAGCCGCGAAGACGGCTCGAACCTTTATGCGCCTTGCGCCACATCACGACCACGAGCCTCAGGCGGCAGATTGCGTCCCGCGATCGCCCGCCGGCTCTTTCCAGCGCGCGCCATGGAGGTCGTCCGCATGTTTGATATTCTTTATCTCGCGATCGGCATCGCGGCGTTTCTGATCCTCACCCTTTACGTTTTCGCCTGCGACAGATTGTGAGCCGACCATGATCATCGATTACGCGCTCGGCGGCCTCGCCGTCATCTTCATCCTTGGTTACCTCGTCTACGCGCTCGTCCGTCCCGAACGCTTCTAGGAGTTTTGCTATGACTGTGAACGGATGGATTCAGATCGCACTCTATGCAGTGGTGATCATCGCGTTGACGAAGCCGGTCGGCTTCTATTTGACGCGCGTCTTTTCGGGTGAACGGACTTTCCTTTCGCCCATCCTGCGGCCGGTTGAGCGCGCCATCTACGCGGTCTGCGGCGTCAACGAAGCCGAAGAGCAACATTGGGTCACGTATGCGATCGCGATGGCTTTCTTCAGCGCGGCAGGCTTTGTCGTGCTTTATGCCATTCAGCGGCTGCAAGGCGTCCTGCCTTTCAATCCGCAAGGTCAGAGCTCCGTCGAGCAAAGCCTCGCCTTCAACACGTCGGTGAGCTTCGTCACCAACACGAACTGGCAATCTTATGTGCCGGAAACAACCATGAGCTATCTCACGCAGATGGCGGGGTTGACGGTGCATAATTTCCTGTCTGCAGCGACCGGCATTGCTCTTGCTATCGCGCTGGTTCGCGGCTTCGCGCGCCGCTCGGCGCAATCGATCGGCAATTTCTGGATCGATGTGACTCGTTGCACGCTCTACATTCTTCTGCCCGCCTCGATCGTGGTCGGGCTTTTCTTCGTCTGGCAGGGGATGCCGCAAAACCTCAATCCCTATACGGCAGTAACGACGCTGGAAGGCGCAAAACAGGTCATCGCGCAAGGCCCGGTCGCTTCGCAGGAAGTCATCAAGATGCTCGGCACCAACGGTGGCGGCTTCTTTAACGTCAATTCAGCGCATCCCTACGAAAACCCGAACGCGCTGACCAATTTCATCGAGATGATCGAGATTCTGACGATCAGCGCGGCGCTGACCAATGTCTTCGGCCGGATGGTCGGCAATCAGCGCCAGGGCTGGGCGATCTTCGCCGTCATGGGCGTTCTTTGTCTCGCTGGCGTCGGAACCGTCTACCATTCCGAGGCACCCGGCAATCCGGCTTTTGCCGCGTTCCACGTCGACCAGGCGTCTTCGGCACTTCAGGCCGGCGGCAATATGGAAGGCAAGGAAGTGCGTTTCGGCGTCGCCAATTCGGCTTTGTTCACGACGGTGACAACCGATGCATCAGAAGGCGCTGTCAACAATATGCATGACAGCCTGATGCCGCTCGGCGGTCTTGTGCCCATGGTCAACATCATGCTGGGCGAGATCATCTTCGGCGGCGTGGGCTCGGGCCTCTACGGGATGCTGATCTTCGCCATCCTCGCGGTCTTCATCGCCGGACTGATGGTCGGCCGCACGCCAGAATATTTGGGCAAGAAGATCGATGCGAAGGAAGTGAAGATGGCCATGCTCGCCATTCTCATTCTGCCGTTCTCGATCCTCGGCTTTACGGCGCTTGCGACCGTTCTGCCGGCAGGTCTCGCCGGCCCGGCCAACTCCGGTCCGCACGGGTTCAGCGAGATCCTTTATGCCTTTACGTCGGCGACGGGCAACAATGGCAGTGCCTTTGCGGGCATCTCGGCCAATACCCCCTTCTACAATACGACGCTGGGTATCGCGATGTTCATCGGCCGCTTTCTGATGATCGCGCCGATGCTGGCGATCGCCGGTTCGCTCGCGGCGAAGAAGATCGTGCCAGCCTCGGCAGGCACATTCCCGACCGACGGCGCTCTCTTTGTCGGCCTCCTCATCGGCGTGATCCTGATCACTGGCGGTCTCACCTATTTCCCCGCTGTCGCGCTCGGCCCGATCGTCGAACATCTGGCGATGAACGCCGGCAATCTCTATTAAGCCAAGAGGCAAGCTATGGACCAATCCACTCGCACGAGGATGCCTGTCGCCGGTACGGCCGACCCGCATATTCTCCTCACCGCCATCGGCGACTCGTTCAAGAAACTCAATCCGCGTGTGCAGATCCGCAATCCGGTGATGTTCACTGTGGAAGTCGTCGCGGCACTCACGACGCTGCTCTTCATCCGCGATCTGATCACGGGGCACGGCCATTATGGCTTTGCCTTCCAGATCATCCTCTGGCTGTGGTTCACCGTGCTCTTCGCCAATTTCGCTGAAGCGGTCGCAGAAGGCCGTGGCAAGGCGCAAGCGGCGACCCTGCGGCGCAGCAAGACGGAATCCGACGCCAAGCTGCTGCGCGCCGCCGGCGAACCGGACGCGAAAGGCACGGCCTGGCGCTCGGTGCCAGCCGTCTCGCTGAAACCCGGCGACATCGTGCTCGTCGAAGCCGGTGATCTGATCCCAAGCGACGGCGATGTCGTCGAAGGCGTCGCGTCCGTCGATGAATCCGCGATCACCGGTGAATCTGCGCCGGTGATCCGCGAAAGTGGTGGCGACCGTTCGGCCGTCACCGGCGGCACACTGGTGATCTCTGACTGGGTCAAAGTGAAGATCACCGCCGCGCAGGGCTCGACCTTCCTCGATCGGATGATCGCGATGGTCGAAGGCGCGGAGCGGCAGAAAACGCCGAACGAAATCGCGCTGAACATTCTGCTCGCCGGCCTGACGATCATCTTCGTCTTCGCCGTCGCGACGATCCCGAGCTTCGCATCTTATGCGGGCGGGAGTCTGAGCGTGCTGGTTCTCGTCGCTTTGTTCGTGACGCTGATCCCGACAACGATCGGCGCTTTGCTTTCGGCGATCGGCATTGCGGGAATGGATCGCCTCGTGCGCTTCAAAGTGCTGGCCATGTCGGGCCGCGCGGTGGAAGCCGCCGGCGACGTCGATACGCTGCTGCTCGACAAGACCGGCACGATCACGCTCGGCAATCGTCAGGCGACGGCCTTCATTCCGTTGGCGGGTGTCAGCGAGGCCGATCTCGCCAACGCGTCGCAACTCGCGTCGCTCTCCGACGAAACGCCGGAGGGCCGTTCGATCGTCGTTCTCGCCAAAGAGAAACAGGGCATTCGCGGCCGCGATCTTTCGAGCCTGAACGCGACCTTTATTCCCTTTTCGGCGCAAACACGCATCAGCGGCATTGACAGCAGCGAAGGCTCGATCCGCAAAGGCGCGGTCGATGCCGTGATCGCCTATGCCCGTGCGCATAGCACTACGGACATCGAAGCCTCGGTTCGCGAACTCATTGCCAAAGCCGACGAAATCGCCAAGGCCGGCGCAACGCCGCTCGGCGTCGCCAAGGACGGGCGCCTCCTTGGCGTCATCCACCTCAAGGACATCATCAAAGGCGGCATCAAGGAGCGCTTCCAGGAATTGCGCCGTATGGGTATCCGCACGGTGATGATCACCGGTGACAACCCGCTCACGGCGGCGGCCATCGCCGCCGAAGCCGGGGTCGATGACTTCCTCGCCCAGGCGACGCCGGAAACCAAGCTGAAGCTCATCCGCGCCGAGCAGGCGCAGGGCAAACTCGTCGCGATGTGCGGCGATGGCACCAACGACGCTCCGGCACTGGCGCAAGCCGATGTCGGCGTGGCGATGAACACAGGCACGATGGCGGCACGCGAAGCCGGTAACATGGTCGATCTCGACAGCGATCCCACCAAGCTGATCGAGATCGTCGAGATCGGCAAGCAATTGCTGATGACGCGCGGCGCGTTGACGACCTTCTCGATCGCCAACGACGTGGCGAAATATTTCGCCATCATCCCGGCCATGTTCCTCGCCTTCTACCCGCAGCTTCAGGCGCTGAACGTCATGCATCTGCATACGCCGCAAAGCGCGATTCTCTCGGCCATTATCTTCAATGCGCTGATTATCATCGCGCTGGTGCCTCTGGCGCTGAGGGGCGTCACGTACCGCCCGCTTGGCGCGGCCAACATCCTGCGCCGTAACCTGCTCATCTACGGGCTCGGCGGCATCATCGTCCCATTCATCGGCATCAAGCTTATCGACATGGCAGTTTCTGCCATCGGTCTTGCGTGAGGATTTTCCAATGTTGAAACAAATCCGCCCTGCCATCCTGCTGATCGTCTTGATGACAATCATCACTGGCCTCGCCTACCCGCTCGGTATGACCGGCATTGCCCAGGTTCTCTTTCCACATCAGGCGAACGGCAGCCTGATCGAGAAGGATGGCAAAGTGATCGGCTCGACGCTTATCGGCCAGAACTTCGTCAGCGACAAATATTTCCACGGTCGCCTCTCCGCGACCACGGAACCCGACGCCAAGGATCCGACGAAATCCGATCCCGTGCCTTATGCCGCTGACAATTCCACCGGCTCGAATCTGGGGCCGACGTCGAAAGCCCTGATCCAGCGCGTTCAGGCGGACGCCGCGCGGCTGCATAAGGAAAACCCCTCGGTCCCGGTCCCGGTCGATCTCGTCACGACTTCGGCCAGCGGTCTCGACCCTGACATCACGCCGGCGGCGGCCTATTTCCAGGTGCCGCGCGTCGCCAAAGCCCGCAACGTCACCGAGGACGCACTCAAGACACTTGTCGCGGCGCATATCGAGGGCCGGCTTCTGGGTATTATTGGCGAGCCGCATGTTAATGTTCTCGACCTGAACCTCGCCCTCGACGCGCTGAAAAAGTCCTGAACAGCGGGGTTATGAGATAAGATCGGTGGAATGGATATTTCATCCGGCGACAAACGGCCGTCTCCCGAGGCCCTGCTCCGCGAAGCCGAAAACGGCACCCGCGGACGGCTCAAGATCTTTCTTGGCGCGGCCCCGGGAGTCGGCAAAACTTATGAAATGCTGCTCGACGGCCCAGACGAAGCAGCGCGAGGGTGTCGATGTGGTCGTGGGTGTCGTCGAAACCCACGACCGCGCGGAAACCGAGGCGCTCCTCGCCGGCCTCGAAGTCATCCCCCGCCGCAATGTGGTCTACAAGGGCCGAGTGCTGACCGAGATGGATATCGACGCCATTCTGGTGCGCCATCCCAAACTGGTTCTGGTCGACGAACTCGCCCATACGAACACCCCCGAGAGCCGTCATCCGAAGCGCTACCTCGATGTCGAGGAATTACTTGCCGCCGGCATCGACGTCTATACCACCGTCAATATCCAGCATATCGAAAGTCTCAACGATGTGGTCGCGCGGATCACGCATACCCGCGTGCGCGAGACAGTCCCCGACTCCATTATCGATCATGCCGACGACATCGAGGTCATCGATCTGACGCCGGACGATCTCCTCGCCAGGCTGCGCGAGGGTAAAGTCTATGTCGGCGATCGCGCCGCGCGCGCAATCGAAAATTATTTTTCGCGCGGCAATCTGACAGCTTTGCGCGAATTGGCCCTGCGCCGTACCGCGCAGCGGGTCGATGCGCAAATGGTCGATTACATGCAATCGCATGCGATCGACGGGCCCTGGCCTGCTGGCGAGCGTCTGCTGGTCGCCGATTGACGGTGGAGGCGGCGGGGCGGCTTTGGTGCGACGTGCACGGCGCTATCGCCGAATATCTTCGCGCGCCGTGGACTGCGCTGCATGTCGAGACATCACACGAATTGCGTTGTGACGAAGCAGAGCGCAAAGCGGTCGCCGAAACCTTGCAGCTTGCAACCCGCCTCGGTGGAACCGCCGTCACTCTTCCCGGCGAGGACGCCGCGGCGACAATCCTCGACTACGCGCAAACACACAATATTACGCATATTCTCGTCACACAGACCGGCCGCGCGAGCTGGCTTGATATTCCTGCGCGGCTCGACCGTCACCAAACTGATCCAGAATGCAGGCGGTATTAACATTCATATTGCGACAGCGGATTCCAATGTACGGCAAAACACAGCGCTTTGCGTTTGTGACGCCCAACTCGGCGCGCGATTGGACCGTCTATCTTAAGAGTCTCGTCTTCGTCGCGGGCGCCGGCGCTTTCGCTTTCCTGTTGCGCGAGGCGCTCGGCATTTCAAGCGTTGCGCTGATTTTCCTCATCGGCGTGCTGGCGAGCGCAGTCTGCTACGGACTGTTCCCGTCGCTTGTCGCCGCATTGGCGAGCGCGCTTGCCTATAATTTCTTTTTTCTGCCGCCGCTTTACACGTTTACGATTGCCGATCCGGAAAATGTCGTTGCGCTCGCGACCTTCGCGATCGTTGCCGTCATCGCGAGCAATCTCGCGGCGCGTTTGCGGACGCAGGCGATCGCGGCGCGGGCGCGTGCCCGCATTACCGAAGAGCTTTATATTTTCAGCCGCAAGCTGGCCGGGGCTGCGTCGCTCGACGACATCATCTGGGCAAGCGTCTACGAGATCGCGCTGCTTTTGAAAGTGAACGTGGTTTTGCTGTTGCCGCGCAACGGCAAGCTCGAGCCGATGGGCGGCTATCCGCCCGAGGATCGCCTGGACGCAGCCGATTTCGCCGCGGCGCAATGGTCGTTCGAGAAGAATCATGCCGCCGGCCGCGGCGCCGACACGCTCCCCGGCGCCAAGCGGCTCTTTATTCCCATGCGTACGGGACGCGGCGCCGTGGGCGTGATCGGCATCGATTCAGAGCGCCCGGGTCCGCTGCTGCGGTCGGAAGAAAGCCGTCTGCTCAATTCACTCTCCGACCAGGCGGCGCTGGCGATCGAGCGCATCCATCTTGCCGCCGATATCGAAAAGGCGCGGCTCGCTGAGGAGACGGACCGGTTGCGGCAGGCGTTGCTGACGTCGATCTCACATGATCTTCGCACACCGCTCGCTTCCGTCATCGGATCGGCGACAAGCCTCGTAGCGCATGGCGCCGAACTCGACCGCCTGACGCAGATCAGTCTTGCCCGGACTATTCAGGAAGAAGGCGAGCGGCTGAACCGGTTCATCGGCAATCTGCTTGACATGACGCGGCTCGAATCGGGGTCGCTCAAACCCAATTCCGATCTGGTGGATGTCTCCGATCTCGTCGGCGCCGTGCTCCAGCGGGGGCAGAAAATCCTGAAAGACCACAAAGTCGAAATCGCCATTGCGCCGGGGCTGCCGATGCTCTCGCTCGACGTCGTGCTGACCGAGCAGGTCCTCTTCAACGTGCTCGACAACGCCGCGAAATACGCGCCGCCCGGTACCAAGATCACGCTCGGCGCGCGCCGCGATAATGGCAACGTTCTGCTCACGATTACCGACGAGGGTGAAGGCATCCCGCCCGCCGATTACGAGCATATTTTCGATAAGTTCTATCGCGTCCATCGTGGCGACCACCAGCGCGCGGGCACCGGCCTCGGCCTCGCCATCTGCCGTGGCTTTGTCGAAGCCATGAGCGGGACGATCACCGCTGCGAACCGGACGGACCGCAGCGGCGCGATCTTCACGCTCAAATTTCCTGTGCCACCCCCATCCGACATAGAGGCGATTGCATGACTACGCTTTCAGCACCGCTGCGCGTGCTGGTCGTCGATGACGAACCGGCCATTCTGCGCTTTCTGCGGCCAAGTCTCGCGACACAAGGCTATGTCGTCTCCGAAGCGAAGGACGGGCGCAGCGCACTCGATGCGATCCGCGCGAAGGCCGCCGATGTGGTCGTCCTCGACCTCGGCCTGCCCGACATGGACGGAATCGAGATTATTCGCCAATTGCGCGGTGCCGGCGAAACCCTGCCGATCATCGTTTTGTCGAGCCGCGAGACGGAGGGGGCGAAGGTCGCGGCGCTCGATCTGGGCGCGGACGATTACGTCACCAAGCCCTTCGGCATTGACGAATTGCTGGCGCGCATCCGCGCGGCGCAACGCCACCGTCTTCAGCAGCAAGGTGAAAAAGCGATTTTCCGCAACGGCGATCTGACAGCCGATCTTGTCCGCCGGATCATTACAGTCCGCGGCCAGGAGGTGAAATTTTCGCCGCGGGAGTATGATGTCTTACGATTGCTGATCGCGCATGCTGGCAAGGTTTTGACACATCGTTTCATTCTGCGCGAGGTCTGGGGCGGCGATGCCGATGTCCAATATCTGCGAATCTACATCCGCGCGCTGCGGCAGAAGATCGAACGCGATCCCGAGCGCCCGCACCACATCCTCACCGAAACCGGCGTCGGCTATCGCCTCGCCTTGCAAGACTAAAACGGCTTCTCGGATAAGCGAGCCTCTTCAGCAGTAGCCGGTGTGCGCCGATCCGAGCGTTCCCGCTAACGACGGTGGGCGAAGCCGCATTATTAAGAAATTCCCTTGTCGTAAATTCGTGCCGCGTTAAGGTTGTTGCTCGGCTTTAAAAGCTGTGTGCGCGCCCCGTTCCGAGTGTCCAGGGCGCTTATGTGACTTCCTGGGAAGTCCGCTTTACCATTTCTTGGGAAATAACCTGAATTGTTGCATTTGGCACCTCCGCTCCAGGCGAGGAAGACCCAATGAACGACCGCGACAAGCATCGCTATAGAATTTGGGAATTAGGGCAGGAATCGTCATCGACCACCGAACCGCGGTTTGCGGCCGCGGTCGAGAAAAGAGTGCTGCAAAGTCGCGAACGCTCGCCGGCGATTCAGGCCGAGGAGCTGACGACTATCATGGCTCTTTATGACTATCACCCTCTGATCAACGCGCAATTGAAGGCAACATGCGAGAGCGTCACCGGCGCCCCCTTATACTGCAAAACGACGAAGATCGCGGCGGATGCCGTCCATCTCGTCTACGACACGAAGGTTGGCCAATCTCCCGAATCGTTGCGTAAACAGGCCGAGAGCTTGCCTGAGGGCTCCGGCGTGCGTCTGCATGTCGAGGAACTCGGCAGCCTCGCCGGCACTGTCGCCGCCAAGAAGCGGGAGGGCTTCGACGTGCGGGTCGATAGCGAATATCGGCCGGCCATCCGCGACAGGCTGGCACGCATGGCCGCAAATCATGCCGTTGCCGTCGAGCGTGGCACGAGCGCGGCGTCAAAAATCTCGACGGTCGAGCCCTCCATTAAAAGGTGCCAATACCTCGACCACACCGGCACGCTGCGTGAGGGCACGCTCGTCAATATCTCCCAGGACGATGCCTTGATCAGGGCGAGGATTATTCCGCCGGAGCACAGCCGCGTCTTCTTGCGCGGGACGATCCAGCGCGCGGCGGATGTCGTCCGCGTTTTCGAAATCGCTTTTGCGTTGAAATTCCAAGACGCCCTAGGGGGCACGACAAACCAGAAAAACTGGTTTTCATTGGCCTCTGCAAATCGGCACGGGCCTTGGCGGTGGCGCCGGATGATCCCTTTTGTATTCAGCAATGATCGGCTCGAGGCTTTCCCTCGACCAAAATCTCGGTGCGCCGATGGCTCGCAAACAGGACGCGTTCCAATATAAACCCGCGCGCGACGGTGACATGCCTGCTGCAACCGCGTGTGCCACGCCGGCAATGTCTGCGGCGCTCGGGTAGATATAAAGCGTCGTCGGATTGTTGCTCGCCATTGCCATGATTCGCTGAGCGTCCGAAGGCGACCAACTGGTGCAGCCATTGCTGCGGCCGCCCGTATAGTCCACTAGATTCCCGAGTGGAACGTATCCTTGCGGATTTGCGTGCGGGCTTTCTGGATTTCTCATTAGGCATATTCCCTTTAAGGTGGCCGACGCGTGGCCGCCGATCTCGCGCTCCCTGGCGTCCGCAGTTTCGCCTTCGCCGTTAAACTGAAGGAACGAGCGTATAAAAGCCGCGTATCCGCCGGAAGCGCGATAATAGCCCTTGAAGGACGTTTTTGTTTCAGCAGTCACGTAGGACCCACCGGCCGTCAGGTCCGAAATCCATCGCGTTGCCGAAGTTCCTCGCGCATTGTCTTCCGTTTGCGAAATCCGCACGGCCTCCCAGATCGCGGCCGCCCCCGTGCCCCGCCGCTATTGCCCGAAACACCTGCCGGGATTCGCATATGATATAAAATCGGCCGCCCGAATCGTTCGGACGCGTCGCATCCATAGCGAAATAGCAGCCATTTCTAACCTCGCCATCGCTGACTTTTTGCAAGTAGAGCGCGCGCGCGCGCTGCAAGACGACCCGATCAATCTGGCCTACGCCGTCGCCGACATGATCCCTCAACCAGCCCGGAATGTCTGACGCCAAAGATTGCGACGGGATTAGCGACGCGACGAGGAGGCAACCGAAGACGATAACAACGTTCGCAAGGACAGGAATGAACCGCACGGGACAAAACTCCTTTCGGGCATTCTAAACTTGTTAAGTCGTCGCATTCGAATGAATATACGTTATTGCGCTCGGGAGCTTACTGCCAGCGACGAAGTGCACCGGCTTTATGGCACAGCGTCTTGAGCTGTGACGCGCCAGAACCCGCCGGTTTCTAAGAGAACAGCAAAAACAGGCAACTGGTGCAAAACTGGAGCGGGCGAAGGGAATCGAACCCTCGTATGCAGCTTGGGAAGCTGCCGTTCTACCATTGAACTACGCCCGCGCGTCGATTCCCCGGCTCCCATTCGCGTGAATTTTTTCAATGGGTTAGGTCACATCGACGAAGGCATTATGCCTGAGCTTTGGCAAAGGGTAAATGGGCACGTAAGCCGAACGAACCCGACGAAAACATTTGTTTGCCGACGCAAAGTGTCCCGTGAAAAGTCCCATGGCGTGCTCTGGATGTGCAACTGCCCATTGCACAGCCGGAGCGAAGTCTTATCCTGCGTTGAGCGACCCGGCTTTTCCGGCATAGCGTCGAAAGTCTCTAATCGAAAACTCTTCGAGCCGCGACAATTTTTGGGGCAATTATGGCCCAGCGTCACTTCACTCTGGGTTTTACTTTTTGGGTGTTCACGGGCATCGCCGTGATAGCGTGCGTCGCATACTTCACGTTCGGGATGGGCTCTTCAGGAGGCGGCAAAGAAGCAATCGCAGAGAGCGATCCAGAGGCAAATTGCGCTGAGGCTTGGACAATGTGTCGAGATAACGCCGATCTCGTCAACTACAGTTCAAAGGCGAACGATGCACGGCACGCCTGCGTTGCTGCCGTGAATGAAGCCGGAAAATATGGCCGCCCGAAATGGTGCAGTGGCTGGTTGTGTGAGGATTTTGCCAGCTATCAGATGGGCGCGGATGCGCCAGATAACGGATTGATCACGTTGATCGACGATCATGTACAAGTGCAAAATAGCTTCAGCGCGTGGGTCCCTTCTACGGTATATTGCACCTACAACATTAGAACAGAGAAAGTCGTTACTCTGAACATCCGCGCAAATTAGCCGGTCTCGCAAACTGGTACCATCGGCGCGCTGCCCGCCTTCCCAAAGTTCCATCGCGCGTCACGACATGTGCGAATTATCGCATTCACCTGACGAAACAACGCCATTCTGCCCAGGTATTGCAGACGCAATGGAGCGGTGAAAATGGCAAAGGCGGTCAAGAAGGCACATAAAAAAGGGCTCGACGGGCGGGCTGAGGAGCGCGGCAAGATCAGCCGCAAACATGGGAACACGCGGATCGATACGCTCCGTAAAACCTATGGCGAGCATTTTGCCGCCGGCCGGCGCGGCGACATGCATCTCGCGACGCTGCTGAAAGAAACCGGCTCCGAATCGCTGCACGAATATCTTCGCAATCACCACAAAGATTAGCCGCCGCCCTGAATCGCTGCCGTTCAGGTCAGCGGGTCGTCAATCTTGAACGGCAAGGCGCTGTCGTGGGCGTGCCGCACGCGCGCGTCTTCGAGATCGAGTTCGCGCTCGATGCGGCGTCGCGCTTCGTCCGTCAATGCGTCTTCAGCGTAAAGGTCGGCGATCTTTTTGCGCTCCGCCTCAATGAGCCGGAGCTGGAGGGCAAGAGAATCACCGTATTGATTATCAACGCGCTTCAGCGCGCTGATGAGCGTGTCGCGGCGATCGCGATTGCGGTTGCGTAAAACGCGCAATGTGCCGGGCGGGATGCCATCCGGCTCCAGCGCATTAAGGCGTCCAAGCGCCGCCTCGACCCCGGCAACGCGGGCGCGGATTTCGCGATCCTTGGCCACGGCCTGTTCGCGCCGGCCATCGGCATCGAGCCCAAGCTTGCGCACGACGAATGGGAGGGTGAGGCCCTGCCCCACCAGCGTCGCCAGGATCACCGCGAAGGTGATGATCAACACAAAGTCACGCTGCGGAAATGGCGTTCCCTGAACCATGAAGGGAATCGACAGCGCCGCTGCCAGCGAAACGACGCCACGTATGCCGGTGAACCCGATGAAAACGTCCTGCTGCCAGGGCGGTATGGGCTTGCCGTGGCGTTTGCGGATCAGGTCGCGCGGAAAACGCGTCAGGACAACGACCCAGATCAGACGTACCGCGACCACCGCGAGGATGACGACGCCGACCGGCAGCAGCAGCTTCTCCCACGACCTGTTTCGCATCGCCTCGATGATCGGGTGGGCCTGCAAGCCGGTGATGACGAAGATCGAACCTTCTGTAATGTAGACAACGAGGCGCCAGAAGAAATAGCCCTGAAGACGCGTGGCCGGGGGGATTGTACTCGCACCATTGGCACTGACGTAAAGCCCTGCGACGACGGCGGCGAGAACACCCGAGCCGCCCAGCGCCTGCAAGGGCCAGAACGCGATGTAAGGCGCGAGCAACGCGATCGTAAGTTCGATCTCGGGGTCACCGATATGACGCCGCAGCCGTAGCGTACCCCAGCCGACGGCGATGCCCCAGGCAATTCCGGCGATTGCGACGACAACAAAAAGCGCTGCTGCCGTCGGTAGAGAAAAGGTTCCTTTTTCCACGGCCGTCAGGGCAAAACTGAAAATGATCAGCGCCGTGGCGTCGTTCACAAGGCCCTCGCCTTGCAGAACGGTCGTGATGCGTTGTGGCAGCGCGAGTCCGTCGAGAATAGCGAGCGGCGCCACGGCATCCGGGGGTGCGACGATCGCGCCGAGAACGAAGCCGAGCGCGAGCGGCCATCCGAGGAGGCCGTGCACGGTGACGGCCACGGCGGCGGCCGTGGCGCAGACGCATCCGACCGCGAGCAGAGAAATCTCACCGAACTCGCGCTTGAAGCCGCGCCAGCTCGCGCCAACGCCCGCGATATAGAGTAGCGGCGGCAGCAACACTTGCATGACGACGTTCGGCTCAATCGGAATCTGCGGCAGATGCGGCAGAAAGCTTGCGGCAATGCCGAAGACGACAAGAAAGATTGACGACGGGACCCGCAACCGCCGCGCCATAATCGCACCGATCACGGTCAGCGCGATAAGGGCAAAGGCGATCAGGGCGGCGTGCGGCATCGCGGGTCCAGGTGGGCGGGGGCGCGTCGGGAACGCGCCAAGTCCTTTTAAGACGCGATCGCCGATGACGGAAAGGGCCTGCCGTGCGACGAGGTTTATTATTCTAATAGGAAGCTTGTGGAGCGTTCATTGGCCTAGAGCGCGGGCAAATCTTTCGCGACTGCGCGCCGCAGGGCGGCATATGCGGTAACCAGTTCATCCAGGCTGAAGCCGCGGTTGAGGCCGCTCGGGTTTGGGACAACCCAGACCGCGGCACCCGCGAAGCGCGCCGGCTGCGGACCCCAGATCACCTCGCGCTGTCCATTGATCGCGGCGAACGCAGCCTTGCCGAGAAAAGCGATGGTGCCCGGTGCATAGTGCTCGATCTTCGCCTTAAGGACGGCGACACCGGCGATCATCTCGGCCCGCGTCACCTCCTCCGCCCTTCGAGTCGGCCGCGCGACAGCTGTGGTCAGGCCACAACCATATTTGACGAAAGTCTGGTCTTGTTCGGCGGAGAGCTCGACCGGCGTAAACCCGGCCAGATGAACCGCTCGCCAGAACCGATTGTTGCTGCCGGCAAAGTTGTGACTGGCGACCGCAGCACGGGCGCCGGGGTTGATCCCAATGAACACGACCGCCAGTCCGGGCGCAAGGACATCGGGCAGACCGTTGCTCATCGCGTGTTCATCCGCCAACTATTGACGATATTTAACGGACGGGCGCTTTCAACATGACCTTCATGGGTCTTCATAATCACCTGGAGTGGAATACATAAAGAAGCGATGTGAATTCAGGCATTCTACGCCTCCCCCTCGGCGGGGTGCGGGCTATGGAAAGGGAGATCAACATGGCCGAGACCGAACGCGCTGTTCTTGCTGGCGGCTGTTTCTGGGGCATGCAGGACCTCATCCGGCGGCGGCCGGGCATTCTCTCGACTCGCGTAGGCTATACAGGGGGCGATGTGAAAAACGCGACGTATCGCAATCACGGTACGCACGCGGAAGCGATCGAAATCCTCTTCGATCCCGCCCGGACAACGTTTCGCGATCTTCTGGAGTTCTTTTTCCAAATCCATGATCCGACGACGTTGAACCGGCAGGGCAATGATGTCGGTGCGAGCTATCGTTCTGCGATCTTCTATACGAATGAGACGCAGAAACATGTGGCCGAGGACACGATCGCCGATGTCAATGCCTCTGGTCTTTGGCCGGGCAAGGTGGTGACGAAAGTCGAACCCGTCGGCGATTTCTGGGAGGCGGAACCCGAGCACCAAGACTACTTGCTTCGCTTCCCCGCCGGCTATACCTGCCATTTTCCGCGGCCGAACTGGAAGCTTCCTCATCGTGCAATCGAAGCCGCGAAGTGAACGCAGTTCGGGCAGGTGATCTGATTATTTGAAGTGCTTTGAAAGCTTCAGCCCCTGCCCCTGATAATTGGAGCCGCCGCTCTGCCCGTAGAGGGATTGCGGCGCCTCCGCCATCTTCTCATAGACGAGACGGCCGATGACCTGCCCGTCTTCGAGGATGAAGGGCACTTCATGGCTGCGCACTTCGAGAACGCCCCGACTGCCCGGATGCCCGCTCTCGGTGTAACCGAAGCCGGGATCGAAGAAGCCGGCGTAATGAACACGGAACTCGCCCATTGCCGGATCGATCGGCACCATTTCGGCGGCGAGGTCGCGCGGGATGTGCAGCTTCTCCTGCGAGGCCAGAATATAGAATTCGTCCGGGTCGAGGATCAGCCTTTTGTCCGGCCTTGAGTGCACCGGCTCCCAGAAGTCGGCGACGTCATAAGCGCCCACACGGTCCACGTCGATGATATCAGTATGTTTCTGTGCACGATACCCGACGATGTCACCGATCGTCTCCGTGCTGAGCGCGACCCGCAGCACGAGACCGTCGCGCAAATTCAATTCGTCGCCGTCGACCATCTTCTGATCGCGATGCCGGGCTGCGAGCTGGCTGTCGGTCAGCGTGAAGTCGGTATGCGAAAACTGGGACGAGTTGAGCCGCCGAAAACGGATCTGGTTCAGCTTGCTGCCTTCATGCACGCGGACGCTGAAGCTGCGCGGCGAGACCTCGGCATAGAGTTGCCCCTTGTAGCCGCGTTCGACGTGATCGAAGATTTCGCTGCGATCGGTGATGAGACGGGTGAAAATGTCGAGCCGCCCCGTCGAGCTTTTCGGGTTGGCGACGGCAGAAATGCTGTTGGGCAGGACAAGCGATTCAAGGAGCGGAATGACATAAACGCAGCCGCGTTCCAGAACCGCACCGGCCCCGCTTAAGCTGATTTCGTCGAATTTCAAATTCTGCAATTGCTCGGCAACCGTCCGGTTTTTGCCCGGCAGGAAGCTGGCGCGGACCCGGTAGGCCTTGGGTCCGAGCCGCAAGTCCAGGCTCGCCGGCTGCATCTGGCTCCGCTCAATCGTGTCGCGGGCGAGGATCATGCGCCGCTGCTGCATAACGTCTATTTTTTCGCGGCCGAGCAGGCCGAACGCATTCCCGAAAAGAAGCGACGCGCTCTCATCTTCAAAAAGGACTGAACCCGGCGCTGTTTCCATGAAAATCTGGCTCTGTGACCCCACCGGAGCAACCACGCCCGGCGCGGGGCGCCGCGTCAAGGCGCCAAGCTGCCGCCAGACGATTGGCGAACAGCTATTTCCCCTTGAGCGAGCCGAAGGCAAGGCCTATTCTGTTGGCTCGTGGTCATTTGGGCCGGCCGGCTTGCCGCCACGTTAAACAAGGGACTAAAAGGGCCGAGGCTGCGAAGCATTCCGCCCTTTTCAATTCGCCCGACCGGCCGCGCCCGTGCTGACTGCGCGCCGTTCGTCGAGCGGCGCGAGAAGGAAACGAGAATGACGGATAAAAAGGCCGACGCGGCGCTCAAGGATCCGAAGAACTGGCGCGAGGCGACCCGCCTCATCCACGGCGGCACTCTGCGTTCGCAATATGGCGAGACCTCTGAGGCGCTGTTTCTCACCCAGGGCTTCGTTTACGAGACGGCGGAAGCCGCCGAGGCGCGCTTCAACGGCCAGGACCCCGGATTCATCTATTCGCGTTATTCCAACCCGACCGTGGCCATGTTCGAGGAGCGGATGTGCCTGCTCGAAGGCGCCGAGGCGGCGCGCGCGACCGCAAGCGGCATGGCCGCGGTGACCGCCGCCCTGCTCGGCCAGGTGAAGGCCGGCGATCATATCGTCTCGGCACGGGCGCTGTTCGGCTCCTGTCTTTATGTCGTTGAAGAATTGCTGCCGCGATTTGGCGTGGCATCAACGCTCGTTGATGGCGGCGACCTCGCCCAATGGGAAGCTGCCGTACGGCCGGAGACGAAGATCTTCTTCCTCGAGAGCCCAACGAACCCCGGCCTTGAAGTCTATGATATAAAAGCGATTTCCGACATTGCGCACCGGCACGGGGCGCGCCTCGTCGTCGATAACGTCTTTGCCTCGCCAATCCTGCAGAAGCCGCTGCAACTCGGCGCCGATTGTACGGTCTATTCAACAACCAAACATATCGACGGTCAGGGGCGCTGCCTCGGCGGCATCATCCTGTCGAGCCGTGAATTCATCGACACGCACATCCACACTTTCCTTCGTCAGACCGGGCCGGCGCTCTCGCCGTTCAACGCCTGGGTGATGTTGAAGTCGCTCGAAACCCTGCCTCTGCGCGTCAACCATCAGGCCGCGAGTGCTGCGCGCATTGCCGACGTACTGGCCACGCATCCCAACGTGATGCGTTTGATCTATCCGGGACGTCCGGACCATCCTCAGGCCGACATCATCCGGCGGCAGATGACGGGCGGCGGCACCCTCGTGACGTTTGAGGTCCCCGGCGGCAAGGCAGGCGCCTTTGCGGTGTCGAACGCGCTGTCGATCATTAAAATTTCCAATAATCTGGGCGACGCGAAAAGCATCATTACTCACCCCGCGACGACGACCCACCAGCGGCTGACGCCGGAGGCACGGGCGAAGATGGGGATTAGCGATGGAATGCTGCGGCTGTCGGTCGGCCTTGAAGATCCCGACGACCTGATCGGGGATTTGTCGCATGCGCTCGCCAGCCTCGCGCGGCCGGGCCTGGCAGCGGAATAGACCGCGTCATCTCGTGACATAAAAGCAGTTAAAATAACGAATCATCAACGGTCTCCGCGCTAGGCTTCAGCCTCGGAGACCGCGATGTTTTTTAGCCTTCGCAGTCTACTGGTGTCGACGCTTCTGCCGCTTTCAATGGCCGCCTCCGGCGCCGAGAAGGCGCCTGACCCGATCGATGCCGTGCTGCGCCAGCAATATGTGCGTCCAATTACGACGCCCTATCCCGACGACGATCCTTATTCGCCGGCGAAGGAGGCGCTTGGCCGCACGCTGTTTTTCGATCACCTGCTTTCAGGCTCCGGCACGCATAGCTGTTCAACCTGTCACAGCCCGTCATTGTCATTCGGCGATCGCCTTCCGCGCGCTATCGGCGACGCAGGGCGCCCGATGGCGGTCCGCTCGCCGACCCTCCTGGACGTGGCCTTTATCGACGTCTACGGCTGGACCGGCAAGTTCCCGACACTCGAGAAAGTCTCGTTCGCCCCGATCATGGCGGCGGGAAATCTCAATCTGACGGAAAAGGCACTGATCGCGCGGCTCTCGGCCCAGCCCGTGTATGTCAAATCTTTCGCGCAGGCGTTCCCGGACAAGAAAATCGATCGCGAAAATATCTCGGCGGCGCTTGCGACTTATGTACGTTCTATCCGCTCAACACAGGCGCCATTCGACCGCTGGATCATGGGCGACGAAACCGCCGTCAGTCCTGCTGCCAAACGCGGCTTCGCGATCTTCAACGGCAAAGGCAATTGCGCGCAATGCCACAGCGGCTGGTCGTTCACCGACGGATCGTTCCACGATATCGGCATCGGCAAAGGAAAAGATATTGGTCGCGGCGCATTCTTCCCCACTTCGGTCAAGCTGCGCTACGCATTCAAAACGCCAACTCTCCGCAATGTCGCCGAGCGCGGCCCCTATATGCATGATGGTTCGGTCGCAACCCTCGAAGAGGTGATCGATCTTTACAACCAAGGCGGCGTCGATCGTCCGAGCCGTTCGGAACTGATCCATCCGCTTGGACTGTCGGCTGGCGAAAAGGCCGATCTCATCGCCTTTCTCAAAACGCTTGGCGGCGATAGCGAGGTCGTCAGCCTGCCCGCGTCCGCGCGCTAAACGCGTCGAACCTCAGCAAAAGCGCGGTAGCAGTGTTCCAACAAGAGCGAACCCCAAAATAAAAAGTGCACCGCCCGATTGTTCGAGGCGCACATTGTAATTCGGCACGCATTGCGCGGCATAGGCCAAGCTGGTTCCGAGAAAAATGCTCAAGAGACTCAAGGCGAAAATCATCTGTTCCTCATTCGGAAACTGAAGAGGCACGATGATCGCGCGAGGGCCTTACCAACTCCCTTTTTCGGTGCGGATTTCGTCGGTTAACGTTAACGTTGCCGATTCTTTATGTTGCGGTTAACCACTTGTTAGGAATAGCAAAGACTCAGTATTAAAATTCGATTAAATTATTCTTATTGAATTTGTACGGGGACTAAAATGGAATTGCGTTGGTGGGGCTGGCGTCAGTTGTCAGCCGTGATGGCCCTCGCTGGGGTCGGAAGTTTTTGCCTGACGACACAGGCCAGCGCTCACGTGAAATGGTTCTGCTTCTACAATGTCGCGGGGCAACCCCGCGGCCTTGAGAATGTTCTTTGCCCAAATTTTGAAATGTTGATGTTGACGGCGTTCACTCTGCTTTTGTTCGGGTACATCGTTGAATGGAGCGCGGTGGGAACTGCGTTGCTTGCTGCGCTCAATCGTGTGACGCGCGGTCTACGTGACGACACTGAAGTGGTCATCCGCGCCTCTTGCGGCTTTTTCTTTGTCGCAGCCTGGGCCAATGGCGGCGTCATTCTGACGCCCGAACTTAAGACCAATGTGGCATTGATCTCCTGGATTCAACTCGCCCTTGCAGCAGGGTTGATCTGGCGCGAGACATTGATCTTTACGGCGCTCGGCATCGTCGGACTTTTCTTTTATGCCGTCTATCAATACGGCATCTTCCATCTGCTGGATTATCCGATCTTCCTCGGCATCGCCGCATACCTTGGGCTGACTAGCCTTAAACGCGATCTTTTCGGCATGCGACCTCTCGATGTCGTTCGCTATAGCGCCGCCATCACGCTGATGTGGGCCTCGATCGAGAAATGGGCCTACCCGGAATGGACCTTCCCGCTGTTCATTAGTCATCCCGCGATGAGCATGGGTTTTGACCGCGAATTCTATATGCGCTCCGCGGGCATGGTGGAATTCACTTTGTCCTTCGCACTGATCCTCACGCCGCTCGTGCGCCGCGTCGGAGCCATTATCCTCGCGGCGATGTTCATTGTAGCTGTGCCGGCCTTCGGAAAGATCGATGCCATCGGGCATGCGCCGATTATCGCGGTCCTGTTCGGGATCATCGCCGATGATTCAGTGAGCCGCCGGCCGATCCACCTGTGGCTCGGCATCAAGGAAAATCTTGCCAGGTTCAAATTGGCTATGTCGAGCTGGGATCTTGTCTTGATCCCGGCGGCCTATTGCGCCGCGCTCGCAGCCTTCCTGGCGTTCTATTATGTGCTGCATTCCGTGCTCTACGGAACGCACATCGCCTGAAGGCTCAGCTCATAACCCGTTCTGCAAGAAGCTCCGAAAAATCTTCGGAGCTTCTTTTTTGTCCCTTGGTCACTTGACGACGACGACGAGCCTCATTTTCGGATGAATGCCGCAAAGGACGTTGAACGTGCCGCGCACTGAAAACACGACATCGGTTTTGCTTCCCGGCAATTGATCGCCCGAATCGAAGTTAAATGTATCCGACTCGACATAGGCATGGTGCAGCAGGTCACCGTCGTCGTTCACGATCCGCACGGTATCGCCCTGCTTGATGCTGAGAAAATTTGGGTTGAAGGCGCGCCCGCGCTGCGAAATCACGTATTGCGACGGGCCCTGCTGCGTGCGCGCAGCTCCGCCAGCGGTCAAGATCAAGGCTGCCGCCAATATCGCCATCGAAACCCGGACATGCTTGCCAGACATCCTAATCCCAGAGGTCGAATATTCGATTTCGTCGCCCGCAAGCGACACAACTTTCACGAGAACTGATTCGCTCATCGGTTAACTAAAAGCAAAATCACCACTTTTTCGCGTGGTTAGACAAGCGAATTTAGCCTCGTCTTAACTCCCAAGGCCGCAAAAGAAACCATTCAATTCGAGTTGTTTTGATGAATGTCCGTCCTGCATCGCCGCCCGCATATGGTACGGTGATAACGTTGCGCTCGCCGTTTGTGCGTTTTGCTCAATTAACGCAAACGATCCGCGGCCGTATTCTAACAGCCTTTTTGGCGATGAGCATCATTACCGCCGCGCTCGGTGGCTATGCCGCGCTTGGGATCCGCCGCGCTGGCGTATTGGTCACCAAAACCTTCGACAAATCCTTAATGTCGATTAATTATGCGCGTGCGGCATCGGCTGATTTTGCCGATATGCAGGTCGCTTTCGCGCGCCGCTGGAGCGCGACGAGGCCCGAAACCCGGGCCAAACTCGACCAGACGATGTCGGACCTCGAAGAAAACCTTACGGAAGACCTGCAGATCGCGGCTGAACGTTCGCAATCCCTGCGTGCGGCGCGTGCCGCTGCGAAAGTCCAGAACGCGGCCGATACTTGGAGTGAAGCGCGCCGCCGCCTCCCCGAAAACATTTCCTTCAACGCCGCCTGGGGTGCGCTTGATCCCTACGCCGAGACGGTGTCACAGCAAATCGATCTACTCGTCAATTACACGGCTGGCGACGGCTTTACCTACCGTCAAAGCGCGCGCCAGCAGGTTGCCGTGGCGACGGAACTCGCTCTGGTCGGAACGATCGCCGCGCTCGTTTTGTCGGGTCTTGTGGTGCTGTTTTTGTCGCGACGGATCACCAAGCCGGTGGCCGCGGCGTCCGCCGTCGCCAAACGGATCGCCAGTGGCGAGCTTGAAGGCGAAATTCCCGCCGGGAGCGCCGATGAGCTCGGTGCGTTGCTCGCCGCCATGCGCGTCATGCGTGACAACATCCGCGCCATGATGGCGCGCGAGGTCGCGCAGCGCCGAACCGCCCAGGTTCGGCTCGCCGATGCGCTTGAAAGCTCGCGCGACGGCATTGTCGTGGTTGATGCCGATCATCGCATCGCGCTCGCCAATTCCCAGGCCAAGGAATTCTTCGGCAAAGCAATGGGACTTCTGGAGCCGGGCAAATCAGCCGACGCGGCCACACAATCCAATGATCTGGCCTCGGCCACACTCTCGCTCGAAGGCCTCTCCCCGGGCACCGAAGAAATCCGCTTGCCAGATGGGCGTTGGCTGCGCGTCAGCCGCAGCGCGACTGAGGACGAAGGCTTCATCACCCTCTACAGCGACATCACTGTTCTGAAAGAGCAGGAAGCAAAGCTCAAAGCGACAAATCTGCTTCTCGACGCCGCGCTCGACAATATGTCTCAGGGTCTCTGCCTCTATGACAGCGAGCAGCGGTTGAAAGTCGTCAATCGCCGTTTCTGCGAAATCTTCCGCCTCTCGCCCGCGCAACTGCGTCCGGGCATTGTTTTCCGCGATGTTCTCTCCCTGAGTGTCGCAGCCGGCAATCACGGTGCTGAGACCGCGGATGATCTTTATGCGCAGGAAATCCCGCTGATCAGCAGCTGCATCTCGGCAACGCGCTTTCTTGAGTTAAGCCAGAACCGCGTCATCCTTATCGCGCGTCAGCCCACTGCTGATGGCGGCTGGGTGGCGACTTATGAAGACGCAACCGAGCGCCGCCGCGCGGAGGAGCGCATTGTCTTCATGGCGCGTCATGACGCGCTGACTGGACTGCCAAACCGCATGCTCTTCGCCGAGCGGATCGAGGCCGCCATCAGCCAGATCGGGCGTGGCCATAGTGGCTTCGCTGTGTTGAGCCTTGATCTCGATCACTTCAAGCAAGTCAACGATACGCTTGGCCATCCTGTTGGCGACGCGCTGCTGCGTTCGGTGGCGGAGCGGCTGCAGGCCTGCGTGCGCGAAGTCGACACGGTCGCACGCCTTGGCGGCGACGAATTCGCCATTTTGCAACCCGGCCTCGATAAGCCGGAAGATGCGGCGGTCCTCGCCCGCCGCATTGTCGAAGTTCTCAGCGCGCCTTACGAGACCGAAGGCAATCGTCTCACGATCAGCGTAAGCATCGGGATCGCAATCGCGCCCGGCGATGGCAAGGCGTATGACAAATTGCTGAAAAGCGCCGACGTCGCGCTCTACCTCGCCAAGGCCGATGGTCGGGCGATCTGGCGGTTCTTCGAGCCGGAAATGGACGTCCGCCTGCAAGTGCGCCGCGCGCTGGAACTCGATTTGCGGGATGCGCTCACGAACAACGAATTCGAGGTCTTCTACCAGCCGATCTACGATCTGCGCGAAAACAAGATCGGCGGTTTCGAGGCCCTGCTGCGCTGGAACCATCCGACGCGCGGCCTTGTCGCGCCGACGGAATTCATTTCGCTCGCGGAGGAAATCGGGCTCATCGTGCCACTCGGTGAATGGGTTCTGCAGACCGCCTGCGCCGAGGCGGCCACTTGGCCAAAATATATCAAGCTCGCGGTCAACGTCTCCGTCGTTCAGTTCAAGAACGAGCTTTTCGTGCCGATGGTGACGAACAATGTACGCGCGGCAAATCTCGCGCCGCGGCGGCTTGAACTCGAGATCACTGAATCGCTGTTGCTCAACAATACGACCGCGACCCTTGCCAAGCTGCATCAATTGCGCGATTTCGGCGTTCATATCGCGATGGACGACTTCGGCACCGGCTATTCGTCGCTGAGCTATCTGCGCAGCTTCCCCTTCGACAAGATCAAGATCGACCAATCTTTCATCCGCACCATGTCGGATAAGGACGGTTCGCGTGCCATCGTCCGCGCCATCACCGCGATGGGCGGCAGCCTCGGCATTCGCACGACGGCGGAAGGCGTTGAGACGCACGAACAGCTCGCCTGGCTGCGGGCCACCGGCTGCGACGAGGCGCAGGGCTATCTGTTCAGCCGCCCCGTGCCGGCAAACAAAATCCCGCGCCTGCTCACGGAATGGAACGGCTTGAAACGCGAAGCCGTCTAACCTTCCTGTCCGCCTCTCGACGCACGCGCACCGCACGTGCTATTGGCGTGGCATCCGGCATCCGCAGATCCGCCAGAGCCAGAAAAGCCAGTCTTTTCAGTGACCTCTTGCTAAATGCGCCGTTCGCGCCGGTGAAGAGGCTCGATGCGTCCGCTTGCCATTCTGCCGTCCGTTCTCGCCGCCGACTGGCTTCACATGGGCGACTCGGTCGAAAAGGTGATCGCCGCCGGCGCCGACATCGTGCATCTCGACGTGATGGATGGACATTTCGTGCCCAACATCAGTTTCGGACCGGACATGGTGAAAGCGATCCGTGGTGTCACGGACGCGCGGCTGGACGTGCATCTGATGATTGCCCCGGTCGATCCCTATATCGAGGCCTTCGCCAAGGCAGGCGCCGACGTCATCACCATCCATCCGGAAGCCGGACCGCATCTGCACCGCTCTCTCGGCGCCATTCGCCAGCTCGGTAAGAAAGCTGGCGTGGCGTTGAACCCCGCGACGCCCGTTTCGGCGATCGAACATGTGCTCGACGAGCTCGACCTTATTCTGGTGATGAGCGTCAACCCCGGCTTCGGTGGCCAGGCCTTCATCCGCTCGTCGCTCGAAAAGCTCCAACTCGTGCGGGCCATGACAGCCGGCCGCGATATTGATATCGAGGTCGACGGCGGTGTCACGTCCGAGACCGCCGGATTGGTCGCCGGGGCTGGCGCCAATTGGCTCGTTGCGGGCTCCGCCGTGTTCAAAGGCGGCCCGGACGCTTACGCCGGCAATATCGCCGCCATCCGCAAGGCCGCGCAATTCGCGCGCGGCGAAGCCGCCTAATTGAGACAGGTTCAATGATCCCTCGTTATTCCCGCGCCGAGATGGCTTTGCTTTGGGAGCCGCAGACGCGCTTTCGCATCTGGTTTGAGATCGAGGCCTATGCCTGCGACGCATTGGCCGAAATCGGCGTCGTGCCGAAGGCCGCAGCCGAGATGATCTGGCAGAAAGGCAAAGACCTTCATTTCGACGTCGCCCGGATTGACGCGATCGAAAAGGTGACGAAACACGATGTCATCGCCTTCCTGACTTATCTGGCGGAAGAGATCGGGCCCGAGGCGCGGTTTCTCCACCTCGGCATGACGTCTTCCGACTTGCTCGATACGTGCTTTGCCGTGCAATTGACCCGCGCGGCCGATCTGCTCATCAAGGATACTGACGCGCTGCTCGCCGCGCTGAAGCGCCGCGCGCTCGAACATAAATTAACACCGAGCATCGGCCGTTCACATGGTATCCATGCCGAGCCCGTCACATTCGGGCTGAAACTGGCCGAGGCTTATGCTGAATTTTCTCGCGCCCGCACTCGGCTTGCCGCGGCGCGTGAAGAGATCGCGACCTGCGCCATTTCCGGCGCGGTCGGGACGTTCGCCAATATCGACCCGCGTGTCGAAGCCTATGTCGCGCAAAAGCTCGGCCTCCGGCCGGAGCCGGTTTCGACCCAGGTCATTCCGCGCGACCGGCATGCGATGTTTTTTGCGACGCTCGGCGTCGTTGCTTCGTCGATTGAGCGGCTGGCGACCGAAATCCGCCATCTGCAACGCACCGAAGTGCTCGAGGCAGAAGAATATTTTTCCGAGGGGCAAAAGGGCTCCTCGGCCATGCCGCACAAGCGCAACCCAGTGCTCAGCGAGAACCTGACCGGCCTTGCGCGACTCGTGCGCGGCATGGCGCTCCCGGCGATGGAAGACGTCGCGCTCTGGCACGAGCGGGATATTTCGCATTCCTCGGTCGAGCGCGTTATCGGTCCCGATGCGACAATCGCGCTGGACTTCTCGCTGGGGCGACTTGCCGATGTGATCGATAAGCTCTTGGTCTATCCGCAGAACATGCAGAAAAATCTCGACGCGTTGGGCGGCCTCGTTCATTCGCAACGCGTGCTGCTCGCCTTGACGCAAAATGGCCTGTCGCGCGAACGCGCCTATTCGCTCGTCCAGCGCAACGCCATGCCGGTCTGGCGCGGCGAGGGCAATTTCCTCGATCTATTGAAGAAAGACGCCGACGTGAAAGCGGTGCTGAGCGATGCCGAACTCGAAGACCTGTTCGATCTCGGCTATCATCTCAAACATGTCGATTTCATCTTCGACCGTGTCTTCGGCGCGAGCTAGAGCGATCCGAAAAACTTGCCGCATTCCAAGAAGATAATGCGCCGAATTGAAGTGAGAAACATGAACGCTTCCGACCGTCTGTCCACCTTGATGCCGATCGTCATCGACAATGATCAGCTTCATGCGCGCTGGCTAAACACGTTTTCCTATCTCGAATATGTCGGTTTCCGGAAAATCGTCAAAAGCCAGCGTGCTGATGGGCTTAGTCGCGCTTTTCTCAATCACGCGCTGGAAGAAGGCGGGCATGCCTTCCTGCTCAAGAATTTGGCGGTGAAGGTCGGCGGCAAAGCCTTCGATTTCTACACGCCGGAGAGCATGCTTTGCCCCGAGGCGGCGAGCGCCTATTTCCAGAATCTCGATCACGGCTGCGACGAGAAATTCGCCGCGCTCCCGGATGTCGAACGATCGAAGATCGTCTATCTCTATGTGACCTGGCTGATCGAGCGGCGCGCGCTCGACGTCTATGGCCGCTATAAGGACGCGCTCGGCGCGTCGCCGCTGGCCGGCCAGCTCGACGAATTGCTCGCCGAGGAAATCGGACATCTGCGGCAGGTCGAAGCCGGACTGGCCGCGGGCGATCCCGAACATGCGACGCGGGCCCCCGCGCTTGAGGCGTTCGAGCAAGACCTCTTCGATACTTTCGTCGCAGCGCTGGCGGAAGACGTTGCGCCAGCACAAGTGCGCCTCTGACGATGCGGACCAGCGACGCCGATATCCTCATCATCCCCGGCCTCGGCGGCTCGGGCCCGGACCATTGGCAGTCTCGCTGGCAAGCCAAACTCTCGACCGCACGGCGCGTCGAGCAGAAGGATTGGGACCGTCCGCTGCTTGCGGACTGGCGCGGGGCCATCGCCGCCGCCGTGGCAGAGGCGCAGCGGCCGGTCATCCTCGTCGCACATAGTCTCGGTGCAATCACTGTCGCCGATATCGCCGCCGAGCTTGGCGATCGGGTGAAAGGCGGCTTTCTCGTTGCGCCGCCGTCCGTGCGTGCGATCGGAGAGATCGAAGGCGTCGATCCGCGATTTACGGACATGCCGTTTGCGGCCCTGCCCTTCCCGTCGGTTCTCGTGGCGAGCCGCGACGATCCTTACGCAACGTTTGGGGAATCGGAAGATTTCGCCCGTGCCTGGCAGGCCGAGATCGCCGACGCTGGTAATGCCGGCCACATCAATGCTGCAAGCGGCCACGGGCCTTGGCCAGAAGGATTGATGAAACTCGCGGGATTTCTGAAGAATTTGTAAACGCGTTATTGTTCGCCATTCGTATCGCATAAGGCAATTCTTAGGAGGCGGAGGGCTATATCCTACGCGGATGCACGTAGGCAGACGACCGGCCAAATGGTGGGATACTCCACAATGACCCTGCTTGAGGCGGTTGAGGCCGGTTATCATTCGCGTAGCAAACGGGCATTTTACCAGAAGATCATTCTCATCGCTGTAGCTGTCGTTATCGCGTTATCGGCGATCCAGTTTTTCGGTGTCGGCACAAAGACCAGGCCACGCGAACTGGTCGATTTCGACGCCTATTATATTGCCGGCCAACTGGCCCGGCAGGGCGAAATAGAGAAAGCTTATCATTTTCGCAGCATGGCCGAAGTGCAGAACTCCGTCTCCGGATCTCACGCCTTCCTTCCGTGGACTTACCCTCCACCATTCGACCTCATTGTTGCTGCCCTTGCGTGCTTTTCGTGCGGGCTTGCGTATAGCCTCTTTATAAGCGGCTCGCTCGCTGCGTATTTTCTCACCTTGCGACGTATCGCATGTGAAAGTTACGTGCCGATCCTCATCATCACGTTCCCGGCGCTCATCATAAACATTCGGTGCGGGCAAAACGGCTTCCTCACCGGCGTGCTTATCGGGCTTACTTGTCTTTATCTGAGGAAGGAAAGCGCATTAGCGGGCCTGCCGTTAGGCTTGATGATCATCAAACCGCATCTTGCAATTGCCTTGGCAGTATACGCCATCGCAAATCGACGCTGGAAAGTGGTTGCCATCGCCTTAGCGACGGCGATTACAGCCATGGTCGCTGCCACTCTTATCCTGGGCACCGATGTGTGGGCTGCTTTTTTCCACGGCATCCGGGAGGCCAGCGTTTTTCTCGAGCGCGGCTTCTATCCCTTATTTCGAATGGTTTCGTTTTATTCCGTCTTCAGGTCATTCGGGTTGCCGGCGTCTCTGGCGATGATCGGCCAGGTAATAGTTGCGATAGTCGCTCTGGTTCTGGTTATTATCGCGAGCTATCGCTTCTCTGTTCAGCAAGCCTTGGGCTTGACGGCGATCGCCTCCTTGCTCGTCAGCCCTTATGCCTATGATTATGATTTGCCGATCATGGGCGTGGGGCTCGCCCTGCTGTTGCCGGATATTGTGAGATTTGGCAGCGCGTCCGAGCGGGGAAGCCTTTACGCCTTGTGCTTCTTCACCTGCGGCTTCGGGCTCGCCGCGACGTTTGTACTAGGATCGCAAGCTTCGAAAATGCCCGGCGAAGATATTTCGATCTCCGTAGCCGGACTTGCACTTCTGGCGGTTTTTGGCCTCTCGTGGCGTCTCGTTCAACGCAGTCAAAAAGTCGGCGCTGCTGCTCAAAACTTGCCGATAACGATCATTGAAATCGACCCGCTCCCGGCCTCTTAAGCGCGGCGATGAAACAAAAAGGCCGCCCAAAGGGCGGCCTTTTCGTTGCGCATAACTTAGTGTTTAGCGCGAATAGAATTCGATGACGAGGTTCGGTTCCATCACCACCGGATAGGGCACTTCGCGCGGCAGCGGAATGCGCGTCATTTTGGCGTTGAACTTACCGTGGTCGACGTCGAAATAATCCGGCACGTCGCGCTCGGCGAGGCTGATCGCTTCGAGCACCAAAGTGAGCTGGCGCGAGGCTTCCTTCAGCTCGACGACATCGCCGATCTTCACCTGATACGATGCGATGTTGACGCGCTTGCCATTCACCTTGACGTGGCCGTGGTTGATGAACTGACGGGCGGCAAACACGGTCGGCACGAACTTAGCGCGGTAGATCACCGCGTCGAGGCGACGCTCAAGCAGGCCGATCAGATTGTCGCCCGAGTCGCCCTTCATGCGGATCGCTTCGGCGTAATATTTGCGGAATTGCCGCTCGGAAATGTTGCCGTAATAGCCCTTAAGCTTCTGCTTGGCCTTGAGCTGCGTGCCGAAGTCGGAAAGCTTGCCCTTGCGGCGCTGCCCGTGCTGGCCGGGGCCGTATTCGCGGCGATTGACGGGGCTCTTGGGGCGACCCCAAATGTTCTGCCCCATGCGGCGGTCGATTTTATACTTTGCTTCTGCGCGTTTGGTCATCGCGTCCTCAAAATTGCAAGCGAGAACGCGCGCGCCGACGCCAAAGCGTCCCGCCACATCGCGTCCCCGCCAATGAAATAAGCTTGTCTTTACAAAGACATGCTTGGCGGAGGTCCGCGCCCTCCTCTGCAAGGAAACCTTGCCGACAGGCCCTCTTTCAAAGCTAAGCTCGAAGAGCGCCACGGGTGCGCATGGCGAAATTCGCCATGAAAGAAGGCGCCCCGAAGAGCGCCTGCCGGGATCGTTTAAAAAGGAACCGGCGGTAAGTCAAGCGTCTAGCGTGACGGCGCCGGCCGGATGGCTCTGACAACTGAGCACCAAACCAGCCGTTTTCTGCGCCCGCGTGAGCACGAAATCGCAGTCGGTCGTGACCTCGCCGTCGATGATTCTGACCTTGCAGCGCCCGCAAACACCGGCCCTGCAGCCGTAATCGAGCGGAACCCCGGCCGCAAGCGCCGCATCGAGCAGCGTCGCCGGCGACGAGATGACAGCCACGGTCTCCGACCGGGCAAACCTGATCTCGCAATCGACCGCATCTTGCCCCGGCGACATGGCCGGTCTGCCGCCGAACGCTTCAACCTCGATCTGCGATGGCTCGACGCCAAGTTGATGCAACATCTGTTGCACCGAGGCTGCCATCGCCGCCGGGCCGCAGATATGCACGGTACGTGTCGCAATGTCGGGCACTGCATTGCGAATGAACTGCCCCGACAAGCGGCCACGGGCGCCGCGCCAGTTTTCGTCCGGCGCCGTTGCGGTCAAATGCACTTTAAGCGCCGGGAACGTGCGCTGAAGCGCCAGGAGTTCATCGCGAAAGATGATGTCGCCTGATGTCTTCACCGAATAGATGAGATCGATGCGGCCCTTCCAGCTCCGGCTCGTAAGATAGCGGATCTTCGACATGAGGGGGGTGATACCGACGCCGCCCGCGATCAAAACGATCTCGTCTGCCTTGTCTTCGTCGAAGGTGAAACGCCCGAGAGGGCCGGTCACCGAAAGGCGCGAACCGGCGACCAGAAGATCATGCAGCAGGCTCGACGCCGCGCCCTCCCGCTTGACCGTGATCTCGCAGAAGCCAGATTCAGACGGCGACGAAGCGATCGTATAGCAGCGCTGCAAAACTTCTGCGCCCTGGTCGAGCGTGATGGTCAGGAACTGACCCGGTAGAAAGCGAAACGGAATCGCTGCCTCGCTCGGATGCCGCAGGCGGAAAGTTTTCACCGCCGCAGTTTCATCACGCACGGCATCGACGATGAGGTCGCCAGCCCAAAAATCCGAGATGGCGGGAATGCGCTCGGCTGCGTTGTCCGCCGGCACGTCGAGAATTTCGACGCGATCGCCGACGTGCAAAATCTTGCCGCCCTGATCGCCATGCGTTCGCGTGTTGATCGCGACGCGGTAGAAATGATTGAATTGCTCGCGCGTAGACCACGCGGGCAAGGTGCGGGCGCGCAGTTCTGTGAAACGGCGCACGAATGTGTCGTCGGATTCACCGGTCACTGGATCGCGCGGCGGCACGACGCAACGCTGACAGGGGTTGATCCCCTCAAAAATCACGTCGCCGATGCAAAACTTGACCGTCGTCCCCGGCGCGCCGAAGAGCCGATCCTCCCAGAACGCCGGCACGCCATCGATTTCGATATTGGTGCGGAAGCGCCGCCGCACGTCGTCGATCTTCAAGCCGAACCAGCGCCCGATTTCCGCCAATGTCGCAACGCTGATGATCGTTGGTCCAGGCGAATCCATATCGTCCGGGAAGCCGACATCGCCGTTCGTCCGAAACGCGACCGGGAAACCGAAATAGGCGCGCAGCCAGGCTTCGAGTTCATCGACATCGTCGATCGAAAAACGCCCGCTGCTCAGCCCGCGCCCGTTCTCATCGTCAAGCGTGACGGTCCGCGCCCCCATATCGGTGTGGGAGCGCAAGCGGTGGACCGCGGCATGGCGCTTGCCGTTGACGAATTTGCCGTTGCCCTCAAACAGCGCCCAGGTCCGGTCATGTTCCAGGGCGCCGCTGGATAAAACACGCGCCTGCCGGCGCTCGACAGGATCGAGCGACTTGATCGGGAACGTCAGTATTCGAGAAAGGAACGGCTCGCGCTTCGACATCATCGATCGTTGATGGGCCCAAGGCTAAACGACCACGGTCTCTGGCCCCTGCGAACGTCCAGTTTTTATTTGCCATAAGGGGCCAGAAGAGTTTTCCGGATGGCCTTGCAACGGCCGTTCCGAAGGCGGAGACTTCCACCCGCATTTGATGATGCGATACGGGGAACGCGCCCTCGCGAGGGCGCGTTTAGAGGCAGATCATCGACGGTTCGCTGGCGCCGCTTAATAGAAAACAGCAATAGACATACCCAACAATCAATTGGCAATTTGCTCCAAATGGCGCCAGTTTCCCCGAGCTATATCTCTAACGATATAGCTATTTAATCATCCAGGGAGAGAAATATGGCGAAGATTATTTGCGTTCTCTATGACGATCCGGTCGACGGCTACCCCAAGACCTACGCCCGCGACACGATCCCGGTCATCAAATCCTATCCCGATGGCCAGACGACACCGACGCCTTCGGCGATCGACTTCACACCCGGTGAATTGCTCGGCAGCGTGTCCGGCGCTCTCGGCCTGAAGAAATGGGCCAAGGACAACGGCCACGAACTGATCGTGACCTCCGACAAGGAAGGCGCGAATTCGACGCTCGACAAAGAGCTTCATGACGCCGATGTCGTCATCTCGCAGCCCTTCTGGCCGGCCTATATGACGGCCGAACGCTTCGACAAGGCAAAGAAACTGAAGCTCATTATCACCGCGGGCATTGGCTCCGACCACACCGACCTTGAGGCTGCAAACAAACACGGAGTCACCGTCGCGGAGGTTACCTACTCCAACAGCATCAGTGTCGCCGAACATGTGGTGATGATGATCCTGAGCCTCGTGCGTAATTACATCCCGTCGCATGATTGGGTGCGCAAAGGCGGCTGGAACATCGCCGATTGCGTTGAGCGCGCTTACGACCTCGAAGGCATGCA
The DNA here is from genome assembly GCA_963782195.1 of uncultured Pseudomonadota bacterium. Classification (GTDB taxonomy): domain Bacteria; phylum Pseudomonadota; class Alphaproteobacteria; order Rhizobiales; family Beijerinckiaceae; genus Methylovirgula. The sequence continues at coordinate 965,812 of CAWAIN010000002.1, forward strand.
TGTCGGCACGGTCGCGGCGGGCCGCATCGGCACCGCCGTGTTACGCCGGCTGAAACCATTCGACGTGAAGCTGCATTACACCGACCGGCATCGTCTGCCGGCCGAGGTGGAAAAGGAGCTCGGCCTGACGTTCCACGAAAACCGCGAAGACCTGTTCAAGGTCTGCGATGTGATCACGCTGAACACGCCGCTGCACCCTGAAACCGAGCATATGATCAACGACAAGACGCTCGCGACGATGAAGCGGGGCACCTACCTCGTCAACACCGCCCGCGGCAAACTCGCCGATCGCGACGCCATCGTGCGCGCGCTCGAAACTGGACAACTCGCGGGCTATGCCGGCGACGTCTGGTACCCGCAGCCGGCACCGAAAGATCATCCGTGGCGGACTATGCCGCATGAAGGCATGACACCCCACACCTCCGGCACGACGCTTTCGGCACAGGCCCGTTACGCCGCCGGCACGCGCGAAATCCTCGAATGTTTCTTCGCCGGCAAGCCGATCCGCGACGAATATCTCATCGTCCAGGGCGGCCATCTCGCCGGCGTGGGCGCACATTCCTATAGCGTGGCCAAGTAATATGAAGGCCCGGCGGCGGAATGGCGCCGCCGGGTCGGTCCTCAGTCAGCGATATTAGATCGCGCAGCCGCCGCGCGCGCCTCTCCGGGCCGCATGCCAAAGCGCCGATGGAAGGCGCGACTGAACGCACTTTCCGATTTATACCCGACCTCCTCCGCGATTGCCGCGATGGAGAGAGCGGTAGCGGACAATTTACATCGGGCAAGATCGAGCCTCAGTCCGGCAAGAAATGCGAGTGGTGCCAGCCGCGCCGTCCGCTGGAACATGCGCACAAGACTGGCGCGCGAGGCATTGGAGCATGCGGCAAGTTCGTCCAGGGTCCAGCTTTTCGCGGGATCATCCAACATCGCGGTCACCGCCCGCCCAGCCTGCCGATGCGCAAGGAGTCCCAAAAGTCCACTGTCGCAGCCCTCACGATCGAAATGGATGCGCACGATCATGACGAACAATGCGCTCGCGAGATCGGTGGCGATGGCCGCGGCGGCCCCCGCGCGAGCGCTTTCAAGCTCCTCCTTGATCGCGGACATCAGCATACGTAGGCGCGCAGCAGCCGGTCCATGGGCGCCAGCGGAAACCACGATAAGCTCAGGGAGTGCCGTAAGCACGAGATTGTCGGGCGCGAGGTCAAAGCACAATCGACCGCATATGAGCGCCGTCTCGGGTTCTCCATTGACGTTTGACTTAAGCTCGACGGTGCCGAGTGCGCATGAATTGATCCCGAACGGCCCCGGCGCGTCGGCCGGCGTCGTCGGTCCTCGCACAAGATGACGGGTCCTACGCGGCAGGACGGCAACGTCGCCCGCCGAAAGAGCGACCGAGCGACCGAGCTCATTCAATTCGATAACGCAGGCGCCTTGCGTAACGAAGTGAAACTGCGCCCAGCGTCCCGTTTCAGCCGGATGATCGGAGAGCCATTGCGCGCCGAACCGGCACACCTGCTGCAATTCCGGGCGCACGCGGAGCAGCGGCGCCAAGCCACTCAAAGTATCGGCCGATCCGGGAACCATCTCTGAGCCTCGAATTGATGCGCGCAGCTATATGCATGAGCCGCGCGGCCATTCGCCCGCGTCCCCGCCGAGTATAAACCTTCCGAAGTCGCCCGCTTCAAGAGGGAACAATCATGGCATGTGATTGGAATTGTCATTGCGAGCGCAACGGCAAATCACGCTTCGGACGGATTGTCGGGCGTACGTGGGCGACCATTTTCCTCCTATCGCGACGGCTGCATTTGTCGCAAAAATCTGGATATCAAGTCGGATTAATGATGCAGCGGACCGTCGAGGCTGCGTCGCATTGATGATTGATATTCTCGCACCATCGGGCCTGAACATTCGGCTGATGGGACTGATGTTCGACGCCGACGACCACGGCTCCGATGAAGGCAGGAGATAGCCATGAGCACAATTCTCTCGCGGCGCGACTTTGTGGGCGCCGCTCTCGCGACGAGCGTATTGCCTGTTCTGACCGCGGCGGCAGCGACATCCCCTAATTTGAAGCGTCTTGTCGCGGGAACGCGCGTGCTCGAAGTCAATGGCCGCCCAGCCAAAGTCTTCGGGCTTACCGGGCCCGACGGACGTTCTGGCCTCAGCCTCGCCCCTGGTGAACGGTTCCAGGTGGAACTCGCGAACGAAGCCGGCACTTCCACCATTGTTCACTGGCATGGGCAGCTTCCACCCTGGAGGCAAGACGGCTTTCCCTGGCCGCAGACACCATCCATCGCGAACGGCGCCGTGCAAGCTTACGACTATGCTCCCATTCCCGGCACGTACTGGATGCATTCGCACCACGAAATGCAGGAACAAAACTTGATGACCGCGCCGCTGATCGTCCAAGACGCCGCTTCGCTTCGCGAGGACAGGCAGGACGTCGTTCTGATGCTGCACGATTTCACCTTTCGGACACCGGAAGAGGTGCTCGCCGGACTTACCGGCGCGCCAAATGACAAGGACCACGGCCAAACGGCGAAATCGCCCATGTCTATGTCCGACATGGCTCATATGTCGGGAATGGCGGACATGCCTGGGATGACCAACATGCCAGGTATGGCCGACATGCCGGGCATGGCCATGCAGGGGTCAGGCGACATGCAGATGGATCTCAACGATATTCGCTACGACGCCTTTCTCGCCAACGATCGAACCCTTGCCGATCCCGAGGTCGTACGCGTCGAACGCGGCAGCCGAGTCCGGTTGCGCGTCATCAACGGCGCGTCCTCAAGTCAGTTCTGGATCGATCTTGGCGGACTCACCGGCCATGTAGTCGCAACGGATGGCCATTCTGTACATCCTGTCGCCGGCAGCCGCTTTCCGATCGCGATGGCGCAGCGCCTCGACATCGTGATCAATCTGCCGAACGCTGGTGCATTTCCAATTCTAGCCCGGCTCGAAGGCTCACGCGAGCAAACTGGAATCGTCCTCGCGACAGCGGGCGCGCCAATTCCGCGGATCGCGGAAAACGGGCACGACACGCCGCCCGTCGATAACTCACTGGAAGCCCGGTTAAGTTCGGTCGCTCCGCTACCGCCGCGCGCCGCGGATATGATCCGGACGATCAATCTTGGCGGCGACATGAAGCCCTATGCCTGGGCTTTGAACGACGAATATTGGCCGAAGATTACACCGCTCATGCTGCGCAAGGGGCAGCGCGTCGAGATCGATCTCATCAACCATACGATGATGACGCATCCGATGCATTTGCATGGCCATGCGTTCCAGGTGGTCGCCATCGATGGGCGGCCAATTCAAGGCGCTGTGCGCGATACCGTTCTGGTGCCAATGATGGGCCGCGTTCGGATCGCCTTCGACGCCGACAATCCCGGCCGCTGGGCGTTCCACTGTCACAACCTCTATCACATGATGACCGGCATGATGACAGAATTCAGATATCAGGGAATTGCCGCCTGACGATGGCTTCGTGAACTCATGGTCGTCATTTCCCCGTCTCGAGCACGATCTTGCCGAGATGGCGTGAGCTTTCCATCAGTTCGTGCGCGGCGCGCGCGTCTTCCAGCGGAAAGGTCGCATGGATGACGGGCAAAGCCTTGCCGCGGTCGAGCGATGGCCAGATTTTATCGTGGAGTGCGCGGGCGACCTCGGCCTTCTGCTCGATGCTGCGCGCACGCATGGTCGAACCGGTTATCGTTAGCCGCTTCAGCATCAGCGGCATGAAGTCGAAATTCTCGACGCGGCTTCCCTGAAGAAACGCGATTTGCACCAACCGTCCTTCAAAGCTAAGCAACGACAGATTTTTCTGAATATAGGCGCCGCCGACCGTATCCAGAATGACATCAACGCCGCGCTTGGTGGTCAAGGCCTTCACCTCCGCAACGAAATCTTGCGTCTTGTAATCAATCGCGTGATCGGCACCGAGCGTCCGGCAGAAAGCGCATTTGTCGGCTGTGCCTGCCGTCGCAATGACCTGCGAGCCGAAGAGCTTGGATAGTTGTATGGCCGTCGTCCCGATGCCGCCGGAGCCGCCATGAACGAGAATGGTTTCGCCGGGTTTCAGCCGCCCGCGGGTAAACACATTGTCGAAGACAGTAAAATAAGTCTCTGGAATTGCCGCCGCTTCCGTCAAATTCAAGCCACGCGGCACCGGCAGGCAAAGCCGTGCATCGGCGACAGCATATTCTGCATAGCCGCCCGAGCCGAGCAGCGCGCAAACAGTTTCGCCAAGGCGAGATTTCGCGACCCCCTCGCCGACCGTCACGACGCGACCTGCGACTTCCAGCCCCGGCACGTCGCTTTCACCGGGCGGCGGCGGATAATGACCCTGCCGCTGAAAACAGTCGGGTTTGTTGACCCCTGCGGCCACGACCTCGATCAATACCTTTCCCGGCCCCGGCGCGGGCACGGGCACCTCCCGCACGCGGATGACATCCGGGCCGCCAGCTCCGTCGAAGGCGATTTCGCGCATGAGCTTTGGAAGGGCCAAGATGAACTCCCGCAAACATTCGAGCTGGGTGTTTCTCTAAAGCTTGTGCCGACCCAAAACAAACGAAGCCGCGAGCGAGACGAATTCCGCTTGGCAAGCTTTGCCGTAAATGCCAGCGTGAATTCGCACGTTATTTATTCGATAGTGTGAGTTCCCTTGCGTGTCCGGCGTTCCTGTTTGCTGCTCGGGGTTGCGCTCGCCAGCAATGCTTTGGCGCAAAGCGAGGCCAACGCAGGCGCCTGGCTACAACCGCAAGGCGAAGGATTGGCTATTGCGACTACCGATTTTTCGGAGTCGACCCGTTATTTCGACAGCCACGGCAAGCTGATCCCGATCCCCGACTATCAGAAATTCTCGCTCGGAACCTATATCGAATATGGCCTGAGCGATGAATTCACGCTCGTCGCACAGCCGTTCTTCGATTCCGATAAGCAGGCCACAAGTCCATCGCCGACTCGGCTGACGACCGGCGGAACCGATATCGGCCTGCGCGCTGGCCTGGGCAACTTCGAGGGCACAATCATCTCCGCGCAGGCGACGGCGCATGTACCTTTCGTGACCCGCACGCCGCTCGTCAACTTCGACGAAGACACGGCTCCCGCCGGCGATTTCCGTCTGCTGCTCGGCCATTCTTTCCGACTCGACGGCTTTGATTGGTTCGCCGATCTTGAAGGCGGCTACCGTGTTGAAGGCGATGATGAACCCGGTGAATGGCACGCCGACGCAACGCTCGGCGCAAGGCTGCGCCGCGACATTCTGCTGGTTGTGCAGAGCTTCGCGACGATAGCGTCACAGGCGACGCAAGCCTCCCCGCGATATACCTGGGTCAAGTTGCAAGAGAGCGCCGTCTACGATGTCTCGCCACGCTGGTCCCTGGAGGGCGGTTTTTTCGAGACCATCGCTGGCGGCGAGGCTGGCCGCGAGCTCGGCCCGACCGCCGCGCTCTGGTATCATTTTTAGAATCGCCCGCGTCGCCGCGAAACGGCGGCGCGGACATGTGGGACTCGTGCTATTTCGTTTTGAGCACGCTGGCCAATTGACCCATGAGGTAGCCGAGGATTACGCCGGCGATCGCCGAGAGAATGACGAGGACGAGAGGATTGGCAGCACTCGTTTCCGTTACGGACGCAAGTTTGCCGGCCGACAGCGTGTAAGCAACAACCATGGCAAAGCCATAGACGTTCGCCGGCACGACAGAAAGCTGTTCGACGGACGCCACGATAACCAAGAAGAAGACGAAGAAGCCGACGACCAAAGCCGGCCAGATCGTGCCGAGGCTCGGCACCGGCACTTTGTCGATGACGAGCAGCGTGATCCACCCCACGATGGCACCATAGACGATACCCGCGAGCGTCTTCAGCAGCGCATTGTTGTCGCCACCCGCGGCGAAGAAACAGCCGGCGGCGATGAAGCCCGCCCACACGAGAACGTAAGGCGCCAGCGGACCCAACGCGAGATAGGCCCAAACCGCGCCCAGGACAGCGACACTGATTGATAAAGCAAGCAATTGCGACATCGACGCTTCTCCCCGGAGTTTTGAGATATTTTTCCGAAGCGCCCGGCCGATGCATTAATGTTGCGGAACGCTCCGCTTAAATCGCTAGCATAATGCCTACGGAGTAGCCATTAAGGCTCAGGCTTGGATGACATAAACTTGTGCAAATCAACGTAAGAATGGTCCACAGTTGAATCCCGGCATGGCCTCGCCAACTGGCGCCATCATCCTGGCTGGCGGCCGCGCCACGCGCATGGCCGGCGCCGACAAGGCATCGCAAATGCTCGGTGGAAAGCCGCTCATCGCGCATGTGCTTGCGGCGCTCAAACCGCAGTGCGGCGTGATGGTCATCAACGCCAATGGCGATGCGGCGCGTTTTGGGGCTTTGGGCGTGCCCGTTGTGCCGGATGACGTTCCCGGATTTGCCGGGCCTCTGGCCGGCATCCTGGCCGGGCTTGATCATTTGGCGGGGCGGCATCCCGACCTAAGTCACGCAGTGAGTGCCGCAACCGATACGCCGTTTCTGCCCGCCGATCTCGTGGCGAAGCTCGACGCGGCTCGACTTACGGCGAAAGCCGATATCGCAATCGCTCGCTCCGACAATATCGTCCACCCAACGTTTGCGCTGTGGCCCATCGGCGTGCGCGCCGATCTGCGCGAAGCACTTGTCGATGAGGATTTGCACCGCGTCACAACTTTCTTCAGCCGCTATCGTTGCGCCTATGCGGACTGGAGCGCCGCGCCTTTCGACCCATTCTTCAACGTCAATACGCCGGACGACTTGCGCATTGCGGAGCAGATCTTGGCAGACCGCAGCAACTAACGCCGCAAGATGTGAAAGATAAACACGCCGCCGTCCATGCGGTTTTGTTCGAGCACATCGCCCGTTTCATGAATGAGATGCGCGATGTCGATGCGGGAAAGCGGATCGGTGGAGGAGACGACGAGGCGCGCGCCGGGATCAAGCCGCGCCAACGCCTTCCGCGTCCGCAATACCGGCAGCGGGCATTTCAGCCCTCGCAAATCCAGCTCTTTGACGCGCTCGGCCATGCGATGCATATAGACAGATCAAACTGAACCAGGCGAGATGGAGAATAATATGGCTAAAGGCCATGCCACGCTGGTGATCAATCAATTCGGCAGCCGCGCCGACGCCTATGTCGAAAGCAGCGTCCACGCGCAGGGTGCCGATCTCGATCAGGCCGCCGCCTTTCTCGCAGACGCCCGCGACGCGCGCGTGCTCGATCTCGGCTGTGGCGGCGGCCATGTTGCATTTCGCGCCGCGCCGCTCGCGCACGACATCGTTGCGTACGACCTGTCCACCGACATGCTGGCGGCTGTGGCGCGAACCGCCGCGCAGCGCAAACTCACGAATATCGCGACACGCCAGGGCAGTGCCGAAGCCCTGCCCTTCGCTAACGCGGAATTCGATTTCGTTTTGAGCCGCTATAGCGCGCATCATTGGCATGGTTTCAACCGCGCACTCGCCGAGGCGCATCGCGTATTGCGGCCGGGCGGCCGGGGGCTGTTCATGGATGCCATCTCGCCCGGTGTGGCACTGCTCGATACCTACCTTCAGACTGTCGAACTGCTCCGGGATCCCTCGCATGTGCGCGATTATTCCGCGGCGGAATGGGTGAATGCGCTCACCGGCGCTGGCTTCGCGGTGAAGAACGTCACGACGCGGCGATTGCGCCTCGATTTCGGCACCTGGATCGCACGCATAGCAACGCCGGATGCGCAGGCAGCGGCGATCCGCGCGTTGCAAGTGCAGATGTCCGAAGATGTTACCAAGCATTTCGAGATTGAGGCTGACGGTAGTTTCACCATCGATACCGCCGCATTCGAAGTGTCGCGGGACGCCTGATGCGCATCGTTGGTTTTGCAGGCTGGAGCGGCGCCGGCAAGACAACCCTGATCGTCAAACTCATCCCAGCGCTTCTCGCGCGCGGGCTTAGCGTCTCAACGGTCAAACACGCGCACCACAATTTCGATGTCGATAAGCCGGGGAAGGATTCCTACGAACATCGCGTGGCGGGCGCGACGGAAGTTCTCGTCGCCTCGGATCAACGGTTTGCGCTCATGCACGAACTGCGCGGCGCGCCGCAGCCGTCGCTCGCCGACTTGCTCGGCAAACTTTCGCCGGTCGATCTCATTCTTGTCGAGGGCTTCAAACGCGATACGCATATGAAGCTCGAAGTGTATCGCGCCGCCAATGGCAAGCCGCTGCTCTACCCCGAAGATCCCAACATCAAGGCGCTGGTGAGCGACCTGCCTGCGAACGACGCGCCACCGCATCTGGCGCATGCGGATATCGATGATATCGAAGCTGTCGCATCGCTTGTGCTGCAGCTTGCGGCGCCATGGCCTTAGGGCCACTTGAAAACTTCGTCATCTAAGCCCTCATGCTGAGGAGGCCGTGGAGCGGCCGTCTCGAAGCATCGGGGGGCGGTTAGTTCCTCATCCTTCGAGACGCGATTTCTTGGGAAATCGCCCTCAGGATGAGGGAATGCAGCCTTTCCCAAACGCGAGTTTATACCGTTTCGAGATTGGCGCGGGCGCGGATGGCGGCGCTAAGCGCGGCGACGGAGCGCGCCGGCGAACGCCGCGCTTTCATGAGAACGAATTCGACCGGTCCCAAATCCGGCAGACCCTGCCGCGGTTCAAGCTCCGCGAGTTCAACGAACTCGTCGCCTCGCATTTGAATATCGACGAGAACATTGCGCACGGCTTGCCCCGTACGAAAACGCCAGTAGTCCCCGCGTAAAACTCAGCGATGCCGTAATAGCGAACAGCTAAACGACAGCGCTTTTTTGCGCCGCAAACCGACCGATGGCCGAAGAATATGCCTTGCCCGACCCAAGCAATTGTGCAGTTTATCTATGTGTCAAAATGCACCGAAAATGGTGCCGAAGAAGATGCGGTCAGTAAAACCGGCCCCGTCTTATGGAATGAGGAACGCCCATGAGCACTTTGGTTTCTTCTGCCCCCTCCGCGGGTGGCGGACTTCTCGGTCGTTCGCGCACCGTTGCCGGTCCGCGGTTCAACCGCTGGCTCGTCCCCCCGGCAGCGCTCGCGATTCATCTCTGTATCGGTATGGCTTACGGCTTCTCGGTATTCTGGCTGCCGATGACGAAACTACTGCCGGCGGCCAACGCCGCCGCTTGCAAGGGCCAGGGGTTTTTCGCCGAACTCGTGACAACGAGTTGCAATTGGACCGTGCCTTCGGAGACGCATATCTTCGAGATTTTCATCGCCATGCTTGGCATTTCGGCGGCAATCTGGGGTGGCTGGCTTGAACATGCGGGCCCACGGAAGGCCGGTTTTTTCTCGGCGATCTGCTGGGGCGGCGGCCTTATGCTGCTTGGCCTCGCCGTCATGACGCATCAGCTCTGGCTCGTTTATCTCGTCGCGATCCTGTGCGGAATCGGCCAAGGCCTCGGTTACATTACGCCGGTCTCAACTCTCATCAAATGGTTCCCCGACCGGCGCGGCATGGCGACCGGGTTCGCAATCATGGGCTACGGCGGCGGCGCGATGATAGGCGCACCGCTCGCAGTCTGGCTCATGGCCAAGTTCGGCGCCAACGGCATTCCCGGCGTATCGCAAGCGTTGATTGCCATGGGTGTCATCTATTTCATCGCAATGAGCCTTGGCGCTTTCGGCTTCCGCGTCACGCCGTCCGGCTGGCTTCCGGCTGGATGGACGGCGCCGGCCGCAGGCGCTACCAAAAGCCTCATCAGCCATAATAGTGTACATCTCAATCAGGCGTGGAAGACACCGCAATTCTGGTTCATCTGGGGTGTGCTGTTCTGCAACGTGACGGCCGGTATCGCCGTGATCTCGATGGCGAGCCCGATGTTCCAGGACATTTTTGGGGCCAAGCTCGTGGGGGTCGAGTCGGCGGCGGTGGCACTGACCACGGCGCAAAAGGCCGCGATCGCCGCTGCGGCCGCAGGCCTCGTTGGGCTCATAAGCCTGTTCAATTCGCTCGGCCGCCTCTTCTGGGCATCGCTGTCCGATAAGATCGGTCGCAAGATGACTTATTTTGCGATCTTCGTTCTCGGGATCGTTCTCTACTGCCTGCTGCCGACCTGGGGCCACTTGGGGCTCGCCGCGGCGTTCGTCGCGTCGATCTGCATCATCCTCACGATGTATGGCGGTGGCTTCGCGACGGTGCCTGCCTATCTCGCCGATATTTTCGGTCCGCAGATGGTGGGCGCCATTCATGGCCGCCTTATCACCGCCTGGTCGGCGGCCGGCGTCGTCGGTCCCTTCGTCATTGCCTATATCCGACAATTCGAAATCGATCACGGCGTCGCCCATACGCGCATTTACGATACGACGCTCTACATCATGGCGGGATTGCTGTTCGTGGGCCTCATCTGCAACGCGCTGGTACGGCCGGTCGATTCGAAACACTGGATGACAGAAGAAGAATCGGCGCGCGAGAAAGCGCACCTTAAGGAAGATAAGGTTGCGGCCAACGCGGCGACCGCGGCGCGCGGCCAATTCGGCGTCGTAGGCATCATCGCCTGGGCCGCCGTTGGCATCCCCTTCCTGATCGGGCTCTACATCGCCTTGTCCAAGGCGGCGGCGCTGATCTAGGCGTCCGCTTTCAACGAAAACATCCGCGCGATCGCTGCAGTGCGGCGCGCGGCCCCTACAGTTACGAGACCGTCGAGCGATTGCGCAATATCGAGTCCCTGTGTCAGGCGGACGCTTCCGCTTGACAGGTCGAGCGGCGCATTGTCGTCCCGCCAGGCAAGGGCGCGCCGCAGGACGCCGATTTCATCCGGCGTGCCGCCGCTGAAGAGCGCGAGAAACAGCGCGAGCGTGCCTTTGTTATTCCCGGCTTGTCCGCGCGCGATTCGATAGAGGTTGACGAACCGCTTGACGGCACGGGGCGTGCCGCCCGCAAGCGGCGCGAGGCCGGCGAGAAGCGTGGCTTCCTCCGCCGACACCGACCAATCGTGCGCGGGTGAGAGCAGCGCTTTCGCGGCCGTCTCCGCCGGTCCGCTGCGCGCAATCAGATGTTCGACGAAGCTCGAATAATCGCGTCTGGCGGTAAAGGCGTCGAGGTAGAAGGGAATTTGAATCCATTTGTCGAAGAGACTCGCGTCGTCCGTCACGCGCGCAGGGTCTGCGGCGATGATGGTCACGAATCCATTGTGTGCAAAAGCGCGGTGCGCGGCATCGAGCAGTGCGCGGGCCTGCGTCGGCGGCAGCGCGTCAACATTGTCCAGCGCCACAAGGATACGGTCCGGCACAGAAAGAGCGCCCGTCGGCGTCCCGGCTCCGGCCTTCTGCGCACCCACGAGATACGCCGCGAGCGAAGCGAAGAAACTTTCCGCCTGCGGTTTCGCGCCCCGGTCCGCAAACGGCGACGGCTCGCTCTGCAGCGCGCCGCGCGCGGCATTGCCAGCCCGCCGGTCGGCTTCCGCCGCGGCGCGCGCGGCAAGATCGACATCGGCTTCCAGTCCGTCCACGCGCCGCGTCTGATGCGCAAAAAGCTGATCAATTGCCTGACGCCGGGTCGCAACATCGTTCCCGAGCAAGCTGACGCCGCGGAACAAAGGATTGAGAAACATCACGCCGCGGGCAATGTTCACGGCCAGGGCGATCGCCGCGCCAATATAGGCGAGTTTCGCGGCAAAGCTCAGCCAGCCCATATGCGCGCCGAGCCAATGTCCCAGCGGCACGAATCCCTTGCTGCCTGTGGCCAAAGAATTCAGCCAGACGTCGTGCTGTGCGACGGCATCGTCGAGGCCGATGCCGACGAGCAAAAGAATGATCGCCGCGACGAGCAGCTTGCCCTGCCCCGCGAAGGCCCAGAAGGCACGCAAGGCCGCGCCTGCGCGCCCCATCGGGCCGCCAGCGTCGGCGACATCGCGCACCATGGATTTGTAATTCGCGATCGGATCGCCGGTGATGCCGAAACTCGCCAGCCGGCTCTCGATCTTGCCGCGATTGGTGCGCGCATAGGTATCGACCTGCGAACCGGCAGACTCAAAAAGCACCGTCTCGGTCAGCCGGCCGCGCCGATTTTCGATCTCGTGTAGCGATTGGCGCTCGGAATCGAGCCGCCTGCGCGCATCGTCGAGCCGCTGGGCCGCCTCGCGAGCCACCACATGCGGGTCGCGCGCAGCATGGGCCGCCTCACGCACAAATTCCGGATAGGCGGTGCCGAGCTTGTCATAGACCGCAGCCGCCAGCGCAACACTCGGTTCGCCATCGAGCGTCGCGGCATCGATTTTCACAATATTGACCCGCCGCACCATCGTGTCATTCGACGCCGCGCTCAAAGCTTCGACGTCGGCCAGCAGCGTCGCGAGCGCGAAACTCTTGCCGGACCCGGGGCCACCGAGAAGGCCAATTGCGAGCGGCGTCTCGGCATCACGATGCGCAGCAAGCTCCGCGAGCGGGCGCAGCGCACCCGTCTGACCCAAAGCGTCACTTCCCAGCGGGATATCCGCCGCGAAAACGCTCGGACGCGGCTTTTGCGCGGCACTGGGCGAGGCAGGGGCGCCCGGCGTCACGCTCGTGCCCGGACGGCTTGGCATCGCCGGGAGGCTTGGTGCGATCGGCTCGGCGCGAGCGGCATTTTTATTGAGGTCGCGCGTATCGACATCCGTCACGTTGCCGTTCCTTTCAAGCACATCCATATGGGGTTTGTCGGCAGGCCATGGGGCCTCAAGGGCGCGCAGGTCACCATTTGATTGTGACGGCGACAAGACCGCCCTGTCATCAAAAATCGGACTGTTTACACAATACCAATGCCGCTGGACCCGGCGCCCCGGCAGGGGTAGAAAGCCCGCAATCTCGAAACAGTTAAAAATGCGAGAAAAGCCCTCAATGGCGCGGCAGTTCATCTACCATATGCAAGGCCTGACCAAGACCTATCCGACCGGCAAGAAGGTGCTCGACAACGTCCACCTCTCCTTCTACCCGGACGCCAAGATTGGCGTGCTCGGCATCAACGGCTCCGGTAAATCGACGCTGCTGCGCATCATGGCCGGAATCGATAAGGAATTCACCGGCGAAGGCTTCGTCGCCGAAGGGGCAAAGGTCGGCTATCTGCCGCAGGAGCCGCCACTCGTTCCCGAACTCAATGTCCGGGAAAACGTGATGCTCGGCGTCGCCGACAAACAGGCAATCCTCGACCGCTACAACGAACTCGCGATGAATTATTCGGACGAGACGGCGGACGAGATGACCCGGCTGCAGGACGAGATCGAGGCGAAAAACCTCTGGGATCTCGATTCTCAGGTCGAACAGGCAATGGACGCCCTCGGCTGCCCGCCCGACGACTGGCCGGTCGACAAACTGTCAGGCGGTGAGAAGCGCCGAGTCGCGCTTTGCAAGCTGCTGCTCGAAAAACCCGACCTGCTGCTGCTCGACGAGCCGACCAACCATCTCGATGCCGAGACGGTGAACTGGCTCGAAGGGCATCTGCGCGATTATCCCGGCGCGATCCTGATCGTCACCCACGACCGCTACTTTCTCGACAATGTGACGGGCTGGATCCTTGAGCTGGATCGCGGCCGCGGCATCCCGCACGAGGGCAATTACACCTCCTATCTCAAGCAGAAGGCCAAGCGCCTCGCGCTGGAGAAGAGCGAAGACGCCTCACGCCAGAAGCAGATCGAGCAGGAAGCAGAGTGGATGGGCTCTTCGCCGAAGGCACGGCAGGCGAAGTCAAAGGCGCGCATCCAGCGCTACCAGGACCTCGTTGAGAAACAGGCCGATCGTATCCCGAGCGCGACGCAGATCGTCATCCCGGTCGCCGAGCGGCTCGGGAACAATGTCGTCGAGTTCACTGGCCTCTCCAAGGCCTTCGGCGACAAGCTGCTGATCGACGATCTAACGTTTAAGCTGCCGCCGGGCGGCATCGTCGGTGTCATTGGCCCCAACGGCGCCGGCAAGACCACGCTGTTCCGCATGATCACCGGCCAGGAAAAGCCCGACAAGGGCGACATCAGCGTCGGCGAGAGCGTCAAGCTCGGCTACGTCGATCAGTCACGCGACAAACTCGACGGCACTAAAAATGTCTGGGAGGAGATATCCGACGGCCAGGACGTGATCTATCTCGGCAAGCGCGAGATCAACTCACGCGCCTATACCGGCGCCTTCAACTTCAAAGGGCCGGACCAGCAGAAGAAAGTCGGCCAGCTCTCCGGCGGTGAACGCAACCGCGTGCATCTCGCCAAAATGCTGAAGACCGGCGCCAACCTGCTGCTGCTCGACGAACCGACCAACGATCTCGACGTCGAAACGCTACGCGCGCTGGAAGACGCGCTGACCGACTACGCCGGCTGCGCCGTTATCATCTCGCATGATCGCTTCTTTTTGGATCGTATCGCCACCCACATGCTCGCCTTCGAGGGGGAGGGCCACGTCGAATGGTTCGAGGGCAATTTCGCCGATTATGAAGAAGACAAGAAGCGGCGGCTGGGTGTCGAGGAGCTGATCCCGCACCGGATGAAATATAAGAAATTTTCAAGATAATCGGAACTGGAACGCGATTTTCGCGTTCCTCGTCCGTAAGCGTGAAGTCCGTAGACCGGAACTCAGGCCCGCATCAATTTAACGGCGAGACCGCTGACGCTAACCCGCTGCAAAGTGGCGGCGCCGGGGAGGTCGCCGTCGTCGGCATGATCGACGCCGTAATCGACTTCGATGATCGCGTCTGCGTCGCAGTCTTCTGCCACGTCAACCAGGTTCTCAAGCGCCTTGGCCTTGTAGAAATCCTGAGTCACAGCCGACCGGCGCCCGTGCCAGCCCGAAGCAGCGTGAATGCGGCCAATCGGCACGACTTTCACCCCTTCGATGTCGTTATCGTAAATGATCCGCATAACCTCTTCGTCCTTCATTTGCGTTGGTGCTGAACATCCGCCTGTTCGGCTCCATCGCCTTTTCTTCTCAGGCCTTTCGGGCTTCTTCCCTCGCGGCGCCCGGTTCTCTCCGAGAACTTGCCGCTCGCCACTTTCCTCTCAATTGCCAGCGCTCCAAGGCGCAAACTTGATCAGATTGTGGCTTCATCAGTGCATTGTCGGCTTCTCGGTAACTATGCGTTCACAACGCGTTAAAACATCGTTTCGAATCACACATGCGACATTGACGAGATTGCCGACAATTTGCTTCGCGCAGTTAACGAAAGCTATTTGAAACGGCCGCGCCGCGTTGTTTATCCTCTGACTGTGTTATCCGTGCCATGCGCCGCAGCCAACTTCCGCGACAAGTAGCTCAACTTGTGTATCGCTTCTGTAATTTAAAACACGTTCCGCTGCATGACACCTATGCGTATAGGCGCGTGAAACTGAACGGCAGCCGAATACATTTGGGCAGAAAAAAGAACGGCCGCGCCGCGTGTAGGACCGCACTAATAACAGGGTTTTCACTTTACAATATAAAGATGTCTTTATATGTTCTGTGCCGTGAGCCCGTTGCCGAACCAGACAATTGCCTTCGATTCCGTGCTCGCGGCGCTTGCCGCCGCGGCGGAGCCAACACGCCTGCGTCTTTTGGCTCTGCTGGCAGAGGCCGAACTGACGGTGACCGAACTTGTCACCATTCTGGGACAGTCACAGCCAAGAATCTCAAGACATCTCAAGCTATTAGTCGAGGCCGGCCTGGTCGAGCGGCACCGCGAGGGTGCTTGGGTGTTTTTCCTCGCCGCGAGCGGCGGGGCGGTGGGATCATTGCTTTCGACCGTCCTCGGGACGCTTGCGCCGGACGATGCGACCCGCGCCGCCGATCGCGGCCGGCTCGCCGAAGTGCGCCGCGCCCGCACCGAGCAGGCGGCCCGCTATTTCGCTGCCCATGCGGCCGATTGGGACAAGATTCGGGCCCTGCATATCCGCGAGGAACGGGTCGAGGCCGCTATCGCAGATTTGATCGGACGGGCGCCAATTCATGCCCTGCTCGATCTCGGCACCGGGACCGGGCGTATGCTCGAACTTCTCGCGCCGCGCGCCGCCCGTGCCGTCGGCATCGACCAGTCGCCCCAGATGCTGGCGCTTGCCCGGGACCGGCTCGAAAAGGCCGCCCTGCGCAACGTCCAGCTTCGCCAGGGCGACATTTATGCCCTGCCCGTGGAGCACGATCACTACGATCTCGTCATTATCCATCAGGTGCTGCATTATCTCGACGATCCGGCCCGCGCGGTGCGCGAGGCTGCCCGCGCCCTGCGGCCCTCCGGCCGTTTGCTGATCATCGATTTCGCGCCACATGAAGAAGAGAGTTTGCGCAGCGAGCATGCACATCGCCGGCTCGGCTTTTCCGGAGAGGAGATCGCCGGCCTCCTCGAAGAGGCAGGACTGGACGTGATCGGCCGGCGCGACCTCGTGCCGAGCAAGAAAGACGGCGGCAAGCTGACCGTCTCCCTCTGGTTCGGCCGTGACCGCCGCGTCATCGCCGATCCGATCCCCCAAACCAACCGCGAGTTTGCCTGATGGCTTTGGCCGATTTTTCCGAACCCGCGCCCCGCGCCAGCCACCGCATCTGCTCGGGAATGAACGTCTCGTTCGAGTTCTTTCCGCCGCAAACGGAGGAGATGGAGCGGACCTTATGGACCTCGATCGAACGGCTGGCGCCCCTCGCGCCAGAATTCGTCTCGGTGACCTATGGTGCCGGCGGCGCCACGCGCGAGCGCACGCACGCGACCGTCGCGCGCATCGTCCAGGAGACGACGATCAAGCCCGCGGCGCATCTGACCTGCGTCGGTGCCACCTGTGCGGAAATAGATGAGGTCGCCCGCTCGTATTGGGACATAGGCGTGCGCCACATCGTGGCGTTGCGCGGTGATCCCCAAGGCGGCGTCGAAGGCCGCTTTCAGCCGCACGCAGATGGCTATGTTAATTCGACGGCCCTGGTCGCCGGGCTCAAACGCCTCGCTGATTTCGAGGTGACGGTTTCGGCCTACCCCGAAGGCCATCCCGAAAGCCGCTCGCTCGATCAGGACATCGACGTGCTAAAGGCCAAGATCGATGCGGGCGCAACGCGGGCTATTACCCAATTCTTCTTCGAGAACGAGGTCTATTTTCGCTTTCTCGACAAGGCCTACGATCGCGGCATCACCATCCCGATCATCCCCGGCATCGTGCCGGTGCAGAATTTCCGCCAGACGGCGCGCTTCGCGCAAAGGGCCGGCGCCACGGTGCCGACCTGGCTTGCCGAACGGTTTGAAGGTCTCGACGACGATCCGACGACCCGACGGCTGATCGCCGCGACCGTCGCCGCCGAACAGGTCTTCGACCTCGTTGACGCGGGTGTCGAGCATTTCCATTTCTACACGATGAACCGCGCGGATCTCGTCTATGCGATCTGCCACCTGCTCGGCCTGCGGCCGAAGGCCGAGACGAAAGTTGCTTGATGTCCAAAGTGCCCGCGTCCGATTGCCATAACGAACTTCGCGCCGCTGCCGCTGAGCGCATTCTTGTGCTCGACGGCGCGATGGGCACGATGATCCAGACGCATAAATTCAGCGAGGCAGATTTCCGCGGCACCCGTTTCGCCGATTGGCCGCGTGACCTGCGCGGCAACAACGATCTGCTCGTGCTGACGCAGCCGCATGCGATCGAGGCGATCCATTTCGCCTATGCGCAAGCCGGCGCCGATATCATCGCAACCAATACGTTTTCTTCGACCCGCATTGCCCAGGCCGATTACGGCATGGAAGATCTGGTGCCGGAATTGAACCGCGAAGCGGCGCGCCTCTGCCGCCATGCCGCCGATCGCGCACAGGCGAAGGATGGCCGCCGCCGTTTCGTCGCCGGCTCTATCGGTCCGACGAATCGGACCGCCTCGATCTCACCCGACGTCAACAATCCGGGCTTTCGCGCTGTCAGTTTCGACGAGTTGCGCGCCGCCTATGCTGAGGCGGCCGAAGCCCTTATCGAAGGCGGTTCGGATGTTCTGCTGATCGAAACGATTTTCGACACGCTCAATGCCAAAGCGGCTTATGCTGGCATCGACGATGTGTTCGAGAAGATCGGCCGCAAATTGCCGGTGATGATTTCGGGCACGATCACCGATCTGTCGGGCCGTACACTCTCGGGCCAGACGCCGACGGCGTTCTGGTATTCGCTGCAGCACACGGCACCTTTGTCGATCGGGCTCAATTGCGCGCTCGGCGCACGCGAGATGCGCGCGCATCTCGCTGAGCTTTCGCGCATTGCCGATACGCTGATCTGCGCCTATCCGAATGCGGGCCTGCCGAACGAATTCGGTCTTTACGACGAAAGCCCGGAATATATGGCGGAGCTGATCGGCGAATTCGCCAACTCGGGTCTCGTCAATATCGTCGGCGGCTGCTGCGGCACGACGCCTTCGCATATTCACGCAATGGCCAAACGCGTCGCGGGACTGAAGCCACGGGAGATTCCGGAGATCGAGCCGCGCCTACGCCTCTCCGGCCTCGAACCTTTCACGCTCACTCCGGACATCCGCTTCGTCAATGTCGGCGAGCGCACCAATGTCACCGGCTCCGCACGCTTCCGCAAATTGATCAAGGAAGGCAATTACGCGGCGGCGCTCGATGTTGCGCGCGATCAGGTGAGCAACGGCGCGCAGATTATCGACATCAACATGGATGAGGGCCTGCTCGATTCACAGCAGGCGATGGTCGATTATCTCAATCTCATCGCCGCCGAGCCGGACATTGCGCGCGTACCGGTGATGATCGATTCCTCGAAATTCTCGGTGATCGAAGCCGGCCTCAAATGCGTTCAGGGCAAGTCGATCGTGAACTCGATCTCA
Source organism: uncultured Pseudomonadota bacterium (assembly GCA_963782195.1). Taxonomy (GTDB): domain Bacteria; phylum Pseudomonadota; class Alphaproteobacteria; order Rhizobiales; family Beijerinckiaceae; genus Methylovirgula. The sequence continues at coordinate 984,579 of CAWAIN010000002.1, forward strand.
CTGAAGGAAGGCGAAGAATCCTTCATCGAACATGCCAAGCTCGTCCACCGCTACGGTGCGGCCGTCGTGGTCATGGCTTTCGATGAAAAGGGCCAGGCGGATACGCTCGAGCGCAAGGTCGAGATTTCCACGCGCGCCTACAAAATCCTGACGGAGACGGTCGGCTTCCCGCCGCAGGATATCATCTTCGACCCAAATATTTTCGCTGTCGCGACGGGCATCGAAGAGCACAACAATTACGGCGTCGATTTTATCGAAGCGACGCGCGAAATTCGCAGGCGCTTCCCGCTCGTCCACATTTCCGGCGGCGTTTCGAACCTGTCCTTCTCGTTTCGCGGCAACGAACGCGTGCGCGAGGCGATGCACTCTGTCTTCCTCTACCACGCGATCAGCGCGGGCATGGACATGGGCATCGTCAATGCCGGCCAGCTCGCGGTTTATGCGGATATCGAACCCGAACTGCGCGAAGCCTGCGAAGATGTCGTGCTGAATCGACGCCCGGATTCGACGGAGCGCCTGCTCGCCCTTGCCGAAAGCTACAAGGGCAAAGGCATGGAGGCGAAGGAGAAAGACCTCTCCTGGCGCGAACTGCCAGTCGAGAAACGGCTGGAACATGCGCTCGTCGCGGGCATCACCGAATATATCGACACCGATGTCGAAGAAGCGCGGCAAATATCAACGCGGACACTCGACGTCATCGAAGGGCCGCTGATGGCCGGCATGAATGTCGTCGGCGATCTCTTCGGCTCGGGCAAGATGTTCTTGCCGCAGGTTGTCAAATCCGCCCGCGTGATGAAGAAAGCTGTCGCCTATCTCCTGCCCTATATGGAGGCGGAGAAATCCGGCGCGCGCTCGACTGCCGGCAAGATCCTGATGGCGACCGTCAAGGGCGACGTGCATGACATTGGCAAGAACATTGTCGGAGTCGTTCTGGCCTGCAACAATTACGAGATCATCGATCTCGGTGTCATGGTGCCGGCACAGAAGATTCTCGATACGGCGAAAGCCGAGAATGTCGATGCTATCGGCCTTTCCGGTCTCATCACGCCCTCGCTCGATGAAATGTGCTTCGTCGCGTCGGAGATGGAGCGCGAAGGGTTCGACCTGCCGCTGCTGATCGGCGGGGCGACGACGAGCCGTGTCCACACGGCGGTCAAAATTCATCCGAATTACCATCGCGGCCAGGCAGTCTATGTCACCGACGCGAGCCGTGCGGTCGGCACCGTGCAATCGCTGCTCTCGCGCGATAACCGCGTCGCCTATATCGACAAGGTGCGCGGCGAATATCAGAAGGTTGCCGAAGCTCATGCGCGCGGCGAACGCGACAAGGCGCGCATTTCGCTCGTGCAGGCGCGCGCCAATGGGTTGAAGTTGGATTTCGCGAACTATGAACCGCCAAAGCCGACGTTCACTGGCACGCGCGTCTTCCGCTCCTACGATATCGAAGAGTTGATCCCCTATATCGACTGGACGCCGTTCTTCCGCACCTGGGAACTGCGCGGCCGCTATCCTGAGATTCTTGATGACAAGGAACAGGGAGAGGCTGCGCGCCAGCTCTACGACGACGCGCAAGAGATGCTGAAGCAGATCGTTACTGAGCGCTGGTTCGATCCGAAGGCCATCATCGGTTTCTGGCCCGCGAATGCGGTGGGCGACGACATCCGGCTTTATACGGGCGAGTCGCGCGGCGAGACGCTCGCGACGTTGCATACACTGCGCCAGCAACTCACGAAACGCGAGGGACGCCACAACGTCGCGCTCGCCGATTTCATCGCGCCGGAAGGCAGCAAGCCGGATTATATCGGCGGCTTCGTCGTCACCGCCGGCGCGCGCGAAGAAAAGCTCGCCGAACGCTTCGCCAAGGCCAACGACGATTATCGTTCGATCCTCGTCAAGGCGTTGGGCGACCGCATCGCCGAGGCCTTGGCGGAGCGGATGCACGAGCGCGTGCGGCGCGAATTCTGGGCCTATGCGCCAGACGAAGCGCTGACGAATGACGACCGGATCACGGAGAAATATCGCGGCATCCGCCCTGCCCCGGGCTATCCGGCGCAGCCTGACCATACCGAAAAAGGAACGCTGTTCGATCTTCTCCTGGCGGAACGGCGCATCGGCGTGAAACTGACCGAGAGCTTCGCGATGTGGCCGGGCTCTTCGGTCAGCGGACTCTATTTTGCGCACCCTGACGCGTATTACCTTGGCGTCGGCAAGATCGAGCGCGATCAGGTCGAGGATTATGCCAAACGCAAGGGCATGTCCGTAGACGAAGCGGAACGCTGGCTGGCGCCGGTCCTCAACTACGACCGTACGCCCGTTGCGGCCGAATAGGCCGTAAACAACCCTCACAGCTTAAAAGCGTATTGTGCGCTTTACAAAGCGGCTTTGAGATTTCGGCAAGGTCCCGAAGCCAAAAGCTCAACACCCGCAACTCGGCAATCATTCACCTGGTGAATTGCACGCGTCTGAGGGACCAATTGACCGGGATGTAGTCACCGGGATCGGTCTTGTATTGGCGCAGATCATGTACCGCCTTACCCCTCTGCTGTTCGCGGAACAGGTATTGAGCAAGGTCGGATTCGTTGTCGATTGACGACCCAAAAACGAACAAGTCCAGACTAAAAATAACACCGACGATTACTGATGTAATGAGAGTGCTACGGATGAAGGGCATGGCCTCGGCTCCGTGCTGTAATATCACGCTAGTACCATGGTTTAGTTGACGACTTATTTCTTTTTGAGCTTTTTTTTGGCTTCGGCTTCAGCCTCGCGGCTCGCTCAATAAAAGATCCTGCAGCGTCTCCCGTGTCGAAAGATCGGCTTTGCCATCGACACGCGCCGGGCGGAAATGGCGCTGGAAGGCCGTCACCACTTTCTCGGTTTTGTCGTCGTAGACGCCGGTGACTTCGAGCCCATAGCCGTAGGCGACAAGCTTACGCTGAAGGTCCCAGACCTCTGCGCCCCCGTCGCCCAGGCTCAAGCCGGCATCGGACCCTATCGGAAGTGGCGGCACATAGCGGCCAACGCCGGCCGCGGCGAGCTTCGCCCAGGGAAAAAGCTCGCCGGGATCGGCCTTGCGGTCCGGCGCAATATCGGAATGCGCGAGAACGTTTTCCGGCAAAATTCCGCGCCGCTGCGCGATATCGCGGCAAAGCGCGATCACAGCGTCGATCTGAGCATCGGGATAGGCAGGCAGGCCGAAATCATGACCGCCGTTGATGATCTCGATGCCGATCGAAACCGCGTTCATATCGGTTTCATCCGCCCAGAAACTTCTGCCGGCGTGCCAGGCGCGGTAAGCTTCATACACGAGTTGAAATATCCTCCCGTCTTCCTCGACGACGTAATGCGCAGAGACTTCCGAATGTGGATCGCACAGCCGTTCAAGTGCCGCAGCGCCCGTTGCCATTCCCGTATAATGCAAGACGATCGCATTGGGCTCGCGCCCATGCCTTAACCCATAATTGGGTGAAGGGAGCGGCTCGGCGAGCGGAGAGTCTGGGATGAAATCGCTCATGACCTACGCCATGCCGGCGTTCAATATCCGTAATAGGCAACGCAGACCGGGCGGCCATAGACATCATAGCCCCAATGCGCGCACCGCGGCGGGGGTGGTGGCGGATAATAGCCGGGCGGCGGGGGTGGCGGCGGGCGCGTATTGGCACCGATGATGGCGCCGGTCGCTGCGCCCAGGACGCCGCCTGCGAGCGCTGCGCCAGGCGAGCCGCCAGCCGCCGCACCGAGCGCCAATCCGGTCGCACCGCCGATCGCCGCGCCCGATGTCGCGCGCTGCTCCGGCGTATAGCCGCACCCGGCAAGAAGAAGTGCCAGCATCGCAAGCGAAAGGGCTCCGCGCATTTTCATTTTCGTCCCTACCGAGAATGGAGTGCCTTATTAGGTGGTGCAGAAATCCCTTAAAATTTTGTCGGCATCGCGATGAGCAGCCGGCATGTGGATAACCCGCTTCGGTTGACGACAGCCCGCCACGCGCCTATCCCGGCGCAGCCAGTCGGCCGGATGGCCGCCGCTTTTGCGGAGGAAAGTCCGGGCTCCATAGAGACACGGTGCCGGATAACGTCCGGCGGGGGCGACCCCAGGGATAGCGCCACAGAAACGAGACCGCCCGCCGGTTCGCCGGCAGGTAAGGGTGAAACGGTGCGGTAAGAGCGCACCGCGCGTCTGGTAACAGCCGCGGCATGGCAAGCCCCACCGGGAGCAAAACCGAATAGGGGCGCAGGCGGCCTCGAAAGAGGACCGCAGGGCCGTCTCCGGACCCGCGCCCGGGTAGGTTGCTTGAGACGGCCGGCAACGGCCGTCCTAGAGGAATGGCCGTCACGCGCGCTTCGGCGCGCCATACAAAACCCGGCTTATAGGCCGACTGGCGATTTTATACGGAAGGCTACGGGGAGCGAAGCACAAGAAATCGCTCCTCAGGATGAGGGCGCATCGGATTTCGCCGATGCTCAGCTCAGCCGGCCCGCCGCATGCGCGAGCATCGTATAGACCTTGCCGGTCTCCGACGTGAGATAGGTGCGCGTCAGAGTGTCGTCGCGGTCGTCACGGCCGACATCCGCGAGCAGACGCTCGAACTCCTGGATATAGCGATCGACCGTGACCCGGAAATCCGCATCGGCACGGTAGCGGCGGCGGATTTCCTCGAACGTCTGGGCGCCGCGTCCGATGTAGAGCCCGCGCGCGAAGGCGCCACTTTCGCCACCACGATAACGATCCCATGCGTCAGCGATGGCAGCATGATCGACCATCCGCGCGATGTCGTGCGAGATCGTTTCAAGCGGTTCCGAGGCGGCGGGGCTGCGCCCGATCGGTGGCAGCATGCGCGGTGCCTCTTCCTGCGCCGCCGGACGGCGCGGCTGCTCGTCGCGCGACGCGCGGGCCAGCAAGTCGGAGAGCCAGCCCGGGCCGCGATCGCCAGCCGGCGGGGTTTGACGGGGCGCACCAGAGGCCGGCCGCGCCGGACGCAGCGGCTCTTGGCGGTTGTCGCGCTGTGGCTCGGAGAAGCGTGGAGCTTCGGAACGTGCCGGCTCAGAGAAGCGCGGCGCTTCGGCGCGCGGCGGCTCTGAGAAGCGCGGTGCTTCGGACCGCGGGGGCTCGTTGCGGCGCGGCGGTGCGACGTCCCGTGCGGACGACGCCAACGGATCGGACAGATCATAGCCATGACCAGACCGCGCGACGATGTCGGTCAGTTCGTTCAGGGCCTTGACCTGGTCGGCAACGACGCGGCGCATGGCGGCCGTCTGCTCCGCCGTTTCCTGCGGCAGGGTGACGGTGTTGCGACGCAATTCCTCACGGGTCGATTCGAGTTCGCGCTGAATCTCGCGCGCCATGCCGCGCATGTCGGTTGCGGCCGCCTGAAAGCGCGCCGTCGATTGGCCGAAAATATCCTCGATTTCGGCGCTGGCCTGTTCATAGGCCGTCCGCAGCAGGTCGACCGTGCGGTCGCGCTCGCTGCTGATTGAGTTGCGAATGTCGCCGAACTGGCGCTCGGCCTGGCTGGCCGTCGTTTGTGATGTAGTGGCGAGGAACGTGCCGATCTCGTGCGCGCGGGTTTCCGCGCGATGGAACGCTTCCTCGATGAGATTCGTGAACGAACTCGTGACCGAGTCGATTTCCTCGCGCCGCGCCTGCACATTCGCCAGGAGGCTTTCGAGTGCGCTGCGGCGTTCCTTGAGGCTTTGATCCAGTTCGGCCTGCGAATGCGTAAGATCGGCAGCGGCGGCCGTAAGCGCCTCCTGCTGATGCGCGATCGTCTCGAACAGCGCCTGCGCGCTGCCGACGGTCGAACTTGCGTTGTCGCCGAGCATGTCTATCCGGCGATTGATGTCGAACGTCGCGTGCTCGAAATCGGCGATGCGGGCGCTCAAAGCCGAACTCGATCGCAGCGAAGGCCGCTTGCGCGCCTTCGACGGTACGCTGCACGGCCGAGTTCTTCTCGTCGAGTGCGCCAAGCGCCTCGCCGAGACCGCCGCGAACCTGATGATGGGTCGAGACCAGCGAATTGACCGAAGCTGCGGCACCGGCCGCAAGCGCGTCGTTGAGGCTTTGAGTCGACTGGTCGAGCGCAGCGGCCAGTTCCGCCTGTTTGCGGCCCAGCTTGTCAACAAGGTCCGCGCCCTTGGTATCAAGCACGGTATCGATGGCCTGCGAGCGCTCGCTGAGCGTCGCGTGCAAATTGCCGCTGCGTTCGTCGAGCGCGGCTTGCAGTTCAGCAAGACGACCCGCCAGGGTCGCGCCGATCTCGTTGACCCGACCGGCGAGAACGCCGCCGATCTCTCCGATCCGTCCGGCAAGCGTCGAATCGAGATCCTGTCCTGCCTGATTGAGCAAAGTGCGCAGCGCATCGGCGCGGCCACTCAGAAGCCCCTCAAGCTGACCCGATTCATGATCGAGCGCCGCGCTGATGTTGCCGGTATGGTGCGCCAATGTCTGATCGATCTCATGCGCTCGCTGCCCGAGATTCTCGGACAGCTCACGGCCGCGCTGATCGAGATCGGCTGTGACGTTATCGAGACGGCCGACGATCTGCTCCTCAAAGCGGGCGATACGGCCATCGAGCGTATCGGCGATCTCGCTGGCGCGCAGGCCAAGGACTTCGTTCACGTCCTGGGCTTGATCGGATAAGGTCTGCGCGATTTCGTGGGCTCGGCCGCCAAGCAGGTGATTGACCTCATCGGCCTTGACCGCCAGCGTCTGTGCGATTTCCGTTGTACGTGCGCCAAGCAATTGATCGACCTCGTCGGCCTTGGCCGAGAGCAGCAATGCGATCTCTGTCGCACGGCTGCCGAGAGTTGAATTGATTTCCCCAGCCCGTGCGTCGAAGGCCGAACTGATATCGCTGGCCTGCCCGCCAAGCAGAGAACTGATTTCCTCGGCCCGCGCCGCAAGCGTGTCGCCAATGCCCGCGGTGCTGTCACTCAACAATTGGTTCGCCACGGCGGCTTTTTCTGCGAAGTTTTCGCTGAAAGCCGCGACGTGGTGCGCCATTTCGGCGTTGATCGCTTCGGCCTGCGCTGCGAGCGTCTCGCCGATACCGGCCGTGCTGTCGCTCAGCAACTGGTTCGCCGCGTCGGCCTTTTCCGTGAAGCTTTCGGTGAAAGCGGCGACATGGTGCGCCATCTCGGCGTTGATCGCTTCCGCGCGTGCATCAAGCGCCTGCGTGATGTCACGATTGCCGTCGCTCAGGACGCGCGCGATCTCAAGCGTCCGCGCCGCCAATGTTTCGTGCAGCGATCTGGCGCGGCCGTCGAGCGCGTTGTCGACACGGCCGAACAAGCCATCGAGCGAATTGGCAACTTGTTGCACTCTGGCTGCGGTCCGGTCATCGAGCGTCTGCGCGTGCAGCGCAAAGACTTCTGCTGTCCGGTCGGTATGCTCGGCGAGCTTGCGATCAAGATCGCCGCCCTGGCTGTCGAGCACGCCTTGGAGCGTTTCGAAATGGGTGCTGAGCCGGCCCGCAAGCGCATCAGCATTCTCGCCGAGCCGGTCGGCGATCTCGTTGCCGTGCCCGGCAATCGTATCTTCAAAGCGCGCCAACCGTTCGGCCAGCGTTTCATTGATACGCTCGCTGTGCGTCGCGATGGCGCTGATTGCGTCCCCCGCTGTCTCGGCGAAGCGATCGTTGAGTGTACCTGCGTGGTAGGCAAAATGATCGAACGATTCCTGCGCTGTGGTCGCAATGCGCTCATGCATTTTGTCGGAATGCGCCGCGAAGGACGAAGACGAATCATCAAAGACCGCCGCGATCCGGGCGCTGGCTTCTTCCAGCTTCTGCGTGATTTCCGTAACAACGTTCTCGCTGCTGCCGCGCAATTGCGCGTTCGCGTCCGCGAGCTTCTCGCTCAAACCCTGCGAGATGTCGTCAAAGGTTGAGGTTGTCCCGCCGAGCGCCGTTGCCGCACGCTCCGCGGCTTCGTCCAGCTCGCGGACGATGCTGGAGACCACGGCTTCGCCCGTCGTGCGCAAATGCGCATCGACATCCTCAAGCCGTTGCGCAAAGCTCTGCGATATCTCCTCAAAGGAAGACGTCGTTCCGCTGAGAAGCGTCGCAACGCGGCCGCCCGCATCATCGAGGCGTTGAACGATATGATTCGCGAATGCCTCGCTCGTCTCATGCAGATGCGCGTCGACGTCGCCCAGGCGCTGATTGAAGGTGTCTGCGAGCGCGCCGTTGGCACGCGTCAGCGTCTCGTCAACTGACGCGCGGGTCTGCTCAAGCCGGCCGATGATCTGTTCGCCGTGCGTGGCTAATGTCCCGAGCAGGTCTTCGCCGACGCGGGCGATGGAGAAGCGAATCTCCTCCGCGGTCGAGCCGAGAGAGGTCGTGATGCGATTCCCGGCGCTGTTGAGATTTTCGGAGAGGCGAACCGCAGCGGTATCGAGTTCCTGGGCGAAGGATTCCTGCGCGCCACCCACGGCGGAGCGCATGCGCTCGCTGTTGGCCAGCATCGATTCACGCTCGGTCTGCAACTCATCGACAAGCGAACGGATGCGGCGCTCGTTTTCCGAATAGGAGCGCTCGAGATTGGAGACTTCCGAACGGACAAGCGTCTCAAGCTCGCCGGCGCGCGCCAGAGCGCGCTCAATGCCGTCGCCCATCGAGACGATCTCGCGGCGTATGGCTTGCGACAGCGTCACCATCTGGTCGCTCGCGATCGTCTCCGGCGCCGAAAGCCGTACGGCGATCTCAGCCATCGAGCGCGCCGTGAGACGCATTTCCTGCGCGCGGCGCGCCAAGAGCCCGGTGACCATGAAGAATATGACCGGACCGACCGCCAAAAGCGCGAAGATCAAAGTCTCCGGCCGCGATACCGAGACATGCGCGAAATAATCGGCGCGATGCGCCATGAAGAAGAAACCGGCCAAAGCCAGCCAAACGATTGAGACAACGCCCGCGGCAATGAGTGGCGCCGGGCTTGGCCGCCGGTTCAGCGCCTTCAGGATCGCGCCGACCGAATGGCGATCATCATTGGCCGGGGTGGCGGAAGGCTGAAGATTGGGACGGTTGGCGTTGAAGTCGCCCTGCCCCGTCTCGACGTTGCTGTCGGTGCGGCGCGGCGCGAACAGCGGGTGGTCTTCCACCTCAGGCAGTCGTGGCGGTGCGCGATCCAGATCAGACGGCGACGCAGGCAGCGGCGCGCCGAGAGCCGGCCCTTCGGGATAGCGCTTCCTGATTTTCAGTGTCTTGTCGGGGTCCGAGGCCTTGGGAAAAATCGGCGTCGAAATTTCCGGCGCTTTATCTTCTTCGGCAGCCGGCGCGCTGTCGGAGAGGTTTAGAGCCTCTTCAATTGCCGACAGCGCTGCAGCCGCCGGATCTTGCGCCTTATTGGACGTCGCCATGTTGACCTCTTACGCAAACGAAATACGCACCGAACAAGAACGCTACGGCAGGGATTCTCCGTCCGCCGACGGCGAAAACACAAATATTCCATTAACCAAGGGCAGTTTACATCCGGACCCAAGCGATTGAAACCGCCACTGCCAAAGGTTTGGAAACGTCGTTAACGCGTCATTCACCATAGGCGGAGAAATTTGCCGCCAAGTCAGCGTTCCAGTTGGCTTTGCGTGCGCTATCCAGAATTTGTCGAGCAAAACCCGTGCGTTGGCAAGCCACACTTGCGGCCGGCGGGATAATTAGCTGGGGATGGATACAAGGCGCCTAAAGCTGCGCGGGGGAACGGCGTGCATAAATCGGCGCAAATACTCGATCTCGGCCACCTCGCGGCGCAAACCGGCGGCGATCACGCCCTTCAACGCGAGATTTTGACGCTTTTCGTCCGCCAATCGCGGGAAATTCTTGCTTTGCTCCGGGATGACGCTGCCCTGCCCCAGGCCCGTGCCGATCTCGCCCATAAGTTAAAAGGCTCGGCCCGGACGGTCGGCGCTTTCGGCCTGGCCAAAGCGGCGGAAGCGGTGGAAACCGGCCTGCGGGCTGGCGATACGACGCCTCCGGCGCTTGACGATCTTTCCTCTGACGTCGACGCCGCCTCTGCCGGCATCAGCCAGTATTTAATGAGGCTTCCCCAGAGCGATTAAACTCCGCTTTGCTGCGTCGCAGCATAAAAACTAACTCAAAATCGCGATTTTGCCGGCAAATTGCCGCCCCGGCGAAGACAAGGCTGTTCATCGCGCAAGCTCTTCATTAAGAAAGCGCGCAATCCTCCCCGAAGCTCTCCTGAGAAAGCATCAATGGTCCATATTACCTTCATCGATTCATCTGGCGAAAAAAGACCGGTTGAGGCCGAAGAAGGCTCGACGGTGATGGAGGCGGCTATCCGCAATTCGATCCCCGAGCTTACGGCCGAATGCGGCGGAGCCTGTGCTTGCGCCACTTGCCATGTCTATGTCGATGAAGCTTTTGTTGCCTTGACGGGCGAGCCTAGCCCGCAGGAAGAGGATATGCTCGATTTTGCCTATGACGTGCAGCCAAATTCGCGGCTCTCGTGTCAAATCAAAATCGCACCCGAGATTGACGGCCTGGTCGTCAGGACGCCGGCACGCCAAGGCTAATTCCCGAGGGAATTTCCCGGCGCTTCTTCCACGGTGATCGCGCCAGGACGTGCCTGCAAGACGTATCGGCAAAACTGCCAAGCCGCCGGGCATTGCAGCCCAGGCGCAGCATGAATTTTCAAGGAGCCCTTGATGGTTGACAATATAGATACCGACGTTGTCTTCGTCGGCGCCGGTCCCTCCGCTCTATTCACAGTGTTCGAACTCGGCCTGCTCGATATCCGCTGCCATTTGATCGACATTCTGCCGCGCGCCGGAGGCCAATGCTCCGAACTTTACCCGGAGAAGCCAATCTACGACATTCCCGCCCACCCGATGGTGACCGGCATTGGTCTCGTCGAAAACCTGATGGCGCAGATCGAACCGTTCAAGCCCACCTTCCATTTCAATCAATTGGTGACTGAACTTGAAAGTCTCGGCACGCCGGAGGCGCCGCTGTTCCGCCTCAAGACCGACGCGGGCACCACCTTCACCGCAAGGGCGGTGATCGTTGCCGCGGGCGGCGGTTCGTTCCAGCCGAAGAAGCCACCGATCGACGGCATCGAGGCTTATGAAGACAAATCCGTCTTCTACGCCGTGCGAAAGATGGAAGAATTCCGCGACAAGAACGTACTCATCGTCGGCGGCGGCGATTCGGCGCTCGACTGGACGCTGAACCTGCATCCGATCGCCAAGAAGATCACGCTCGTCCATCGCCGCGACGAATTCCGTGCTGCGCCGCATTCGGTCAATGCGATGCGCGAACTCGTCGCCACGGGCAAGATGGACCTGCGCATCGGCCAGATCATCGGCCTCGCGGGCGCCGACGGCGAACTCAGCGGCGCGCATTTCAAGGCCGGCAAGGAAGAACCGGTTGAAATCCCGGTCGATCGGCTTATCCCCTTCTTCGGTTTGACGATGAAGCTCGGCCCGATCGCCGAATGGGGTCTCAACCTCGAAGAGAATCTGATCCCGGTCGACACCGAGAAATTCGAGACGAGCGTTCCCGGCATTTTCGCCATCGGCGATATCAACTTCTATCCGGGCAAGTTGAAGCTCATTCTCTGCGGCTTCCACGAAGGTTCGCTGGCGGCACAGAAGGTGCACCGCTACGTGTACCCTGAGAAGAAGCTCACCTTCCAGTACACGACGTCTTCGACGAGCCTGCAAAAGAAGCTCGGCGTGAATTAAAAAGGACCGGCGTAAAGCCGGTCCAATCATTACGATAGGCGGTTTTTTCCACTCTCAATATTTGGCGACGACCGGGGCAGCCGGCGCCGGCGGATTCCACAACGGAATGATGATCCGGCCCCAGACCCGCGTGTCATATTGGCCGAGGCCGGGCGAAGCATTGCCAAGATAGGGCGCTTGATCGCGCGCTTCGACACTGCGCGTCGCCATGACTTCCGTCGTCACTGTTCCGAAGGTGTAACCGACGAGACCGCCAAGTGCGACCTGGCTGTAAGGATGCGCGCCCCAGCCGTTACGATAGGCATTGCTTACATCGCCCGAGGCATTGCCGATGAAGCCCAACTCCCATTTATCGATATGCTTGATCGCCGAGAAATCGACATCGAGCGTATCGGGCTGGGTCTGGAATCCATAGGCCGGATCGTTGCTGCTGAGGCCGAACGTGAGATTGGCGCCGAGGCTCCATCCATCTGCGCTGTTATAGGCGATGCCGGCAAGATCGGTGAAGGTCCAGAAATTGCCGCCGATGCCAAGCGTCTCACCGTTATAGGTGTTCACCGGAAAGAAAGTGCCGACGAATTCCGACACGCTCCAGCCGCTGCCGAGATTCCAAACCTCACCAATCAGAGCTGCTGAATTGTAGAAAGATGTCGAGCTGATACCGGCCGTGTGATCGCCGATGCTCAATTCCGGCACGGTCGCAATCGCCTCGACATGGCCACCGAGGAAATCAACCGGCGTCGACCAGATAAGAGCGGGCAGGTTGACCTCGCCCTGCACCTTGCCAGCACCCGCGGTCTGCCGCTCCATGTAATAGCCGGTATCGGCGAAATAGAGACCGCCCGGCAGAGGCACCGCGACCGGCAGGTTCATCGTCCAGCCGGCAGGACTGACCGGATCGGCGAAGGCCCGCGCGCCGCAAATATAGAATACCGCCGCGGCCGACACTGCGGACGCCCTGGCGAATTTTGTTGTCGATTGTTTCATGCAAATCCCCCTCCGGCTTGCTTTGCCGTAGTCGAGGAAGATCGCACCCGTCGCGCGCACCACAGGTGATGAGGATCAATTGGGCGTCACGTCAAATCGCGGCAAATTGTCTCCGTCCGATGTGATCCAGATCAATTTGGCTTGCCGATGTTGGCGCGATGTTTCGCTTTGGGATGGAAGCAAAATGTCATCGAGTCACCAGACAAGCGTCCAGACAAAAAACGATGTGGAAAAGACTTTGTTCGCTGAGAAGGTCCGCGTCTGTGACTATTGCGAACTACGCAACAGAGGCTTTTGCAGCCGTCTCACCGATGCTCAAAAGGCCATACTCGCGGAAACCGCGCGGCTCGTGACCGTGGAACCGCACAAGGCGGTTTTCCGTCAGGGCGACGAAACGGAGAATATCTACATCGTGCGCAACGGCCTGTTGCGACTCTATCAGCAGCATCTTAACGGGCGGCGGCAAGTGATCGGCTTCGCGAAGCCCGGCGATTTGCTGCTCTCCCCCTTGAGCGAGCGCAACGAGTACAGCGCCGATGCGCTCGACCCCGTTTGTCTTTGCCATTTTCGGCGGCAGGATTTCATCGCCTTTTTCCAGCGCGACCCGGCCTTTTCAGCCGCTTTGGCAATCGCGATCCATGAAGAACTGATGCGCGCGCGCCAGCAAATCGCGCTTCTCGGCCAAAAACGCGCCGAGCCAAAAGTGGCGCAATTCCTTCTCGCTCTGCTGGAAAGCTACGCGTGGCGCAATGCCGAGGCGACACTCGTGCCTGTGCGTATCCCGCAAGCCGATATTGCCGATTTTCTCGGGATGACCGTGGAGACGGTGAACCGCACGCTGGCGCGGTTCACCCGTGATGCGATCATCAGCGTCGCCAAACGCGGCATTGATTTTCTTGACCTGCGGCGGCTCAGACAGATCGCGGAAAGATGCTAGCCTTTGCGCGCGTCTTCGGCGGCCTTCTTGTCGGACTGAAATAGAAACGGCGCGACATCGCCGATGCCCGGCGGCGACTCGATCGCGAACGGCATCGGCCGGCAGACGGCCATCGCAGAAAGACCGACACGTGCGGTCAACATGCCGTTCAGAACGCCCTCGCCCAGACGCGCCGACAATCTGGCGGCGATGCCGTGGCCCACTACCTGCTGAATAAGCGAATCGCCGACGGCAACGCCGCCGGTGATAGCGAGATGCGCGCCGACCGAGCGCATGAGTTTCAGAAACCCGAAGAAGCCGGGACGCCCACCATAGATTTCCGAAATTCTACGAACCAGTCGCAACGCCTGCGCGGCGACAAAGACAACGTCGACGAGCGCGCGGGGTGAAATCGCGGTCACCATCGAAACGCGTTTCGCGGCTGTGGCGATCTCTCGCGAAACCTCGCGGTCGAGCGGCAGAACGAGATCGCGTTCGGCGATATCGATAAGGTCGCGGCCATCGACGATCTCCTTGGTGAGATCGAGAAGATTGGCGCGCACGGCGGCGCTCGATCCGCGCCTGGATTGCAGACCGACGAGTTCAGTGACGAGGCGGCGGGCCGGGTCGCGATCGTCGGCGGCGCGCGCCGCGGCAAAACTCATATGCATATGCGCGATCTTGCTCTGCCGTCCGATGCTCCAGATTTCGCGCCCGGCCATCACGGCGAGCGCAAGGAGCGCCAGACCGCCGAGGCCGACCGCCGTGAAGCCCAAAACCTTCGAGCGCGAGAAAAGATCGGCGACGAGTTCGAAGACCCAATTGCTCAAGGCCACAAGGACGAAGCCGCTCGCCGCCGAAAAGAACAGACCGCCCCAGGAAATAAGAGCGCTGCGGGTGATGCCGCGGCGCTGCGCCGATTCGACGGCGCGCTCGGCCGGGTCGAGCGAAGCTGCGGCCGCAGCTTCGGCCTCGACAAAATCCTCGACCGGTTCGAGCGTGAACGCCTCGTGCGCCGGCTCAGCGATCCCCTGCCCTTTGTCGAGCCGAAAAGCCTGAGGTTTGAGTTTTGCTTCGGTCGCCAAAGTGTCCTCGTTAAATTAGCTCGCCGTCATACGCGGGCTTGATCCGCGCATGCACGTGCCGATCACGATAATTGGCCTTCGTGCCCCGATACGCGGGTCTGGCCCGCGTATGACGCACGACTTTAATTCCTAATCAAATCTGTCGCCGAACAGAAATTGCAAGGCGCGGTCGAGTCGAATGTGGGGCAGCGGCAACGCCGCACCAGCCGCGTCCCGCGCCGCAATCGGCGGCCGGAAGCGCACAAAACGGTAATCCGCCGCGTGCGGATCGACGACGCCCATATCGCCGGAAAAGACGGCGTCCGGATCGCGCGGCAATTCGCCGGGAAAAATCGCCGCTTCCGTGCCGCCATCGAAGACCTCGCCGCCGATGCGCTCGCCTGCGATCGGAATACCGACAACCGCTGGCAATGCTGCGCCGCCACGTCCCACATTGACTTCATGCGTCGCACGCACCGCCGCGAGCGCGACAACATCGATGATTGCGCCGACATTCTCCGACCGCGCAATGGCACGCGCCGTCAGCCGCCGCAATATCGCTTCCAAGCGATCGTGGCTTACATGATTTAAATGATCGGCCTTGGTGGCGGCGAATAGAATTTTGTCGATGCGGGGCCGCAGCAAGGTCGTCAGCAACGTGTTCTTGCCGGGGCGAAACGCATTCAGCACTTCGCCCAACGCGTTTTCGAGATCACGCACGGCGGAGACGCCAGCGTTCAGCGCCGCCAGTACGTCAACGAGCACGACCTGCCTGTCGAGTTCTTGCGAAATGATCGCGAAAGAACGGCCGCACGACGTGATTGCGATAGGCATCGTAGCGGCGCGCCATCATGCCGTTGAGCGATTGCGGATCGATCTCGCTGCCTTCGCTCACCGGCAACGGCGAAAACGTCAGCAACGGCGAGCCTTCAAGATCACCGGGCATGAGGAACCGCCCCG
Source organism: uncultured Pseudomonadota bacterium (assembly GCA_963782195.1). Lineage (GTDB taxonomy): Bacteria > Pseudomonadota > Alphaproteobacteria > Rhizobiales > Beijerinckiaceae > Methylovirgula. The sequence continues at coordinate 1,000,197 of CAWAIN010000002.1, forward strand.
GCGGCAGCGCCGACGCAGAAATCGGCTCTGCGCGGCAAGCACGAAGATAGGATGTGAACAGCGCCGCTGCCTTTTGCACGACGCTCTCGTCCGCCGCACCGCTGGGGTCGAGGTTCGTGATGTAGGCCCGCCATTCCGCGGCCAGCGGGGCGCGCGCCGGTGTCAGGCTCGCGTCAAGTGTATCCTGCGACCAGCGTTGATAGGATTTGCTGAGGAGCGGCAAATCGAGCAGCCATTCGCCGGGGTAGTCAATGAGGTCGATCGTCAACTGCGACGTCCGGCGCCCGAAGCCGGTGTCGCGTTCGAATTCAAGTGTCAGCCGCAGTTCGGAGATGCGGCGGGTCGACTCGGGCCACGCGCGTTTGTCGGCATCGCCGCCCGGCCCTGTCAGCGTCGCGATATGGTCTTCATAGGCGAAGCGCGGCACCGCATCGTCGGGCTGGGGTTGGATGGCGCCGCGAACCAATCGGCCTTCCGCATGGACCCGAAAGACCGGCAACGGGTTCTTGCCGCCCAATGTCGCAACCCGCGCAGCCAGAGTGAGATGCTGCACGAGCGCGGTGAGGAATATCGTCTTGCCGGCTCCCGAAAGGCCGGTGACGCCGAGCCGCAGCGGCCGGCCGGACAGGGATTCGGCGAGGTTCTGGATCGCAAGCCCGGTATCGAAGAGAAAATCGGCGAAAGAGGGCACGGGCGATCCTCAACCTTCCGATGGGTTCATTTGGCGAGTGCGTGGCGTGTGACGAAATGTTCGAGTTGGCCCGCACCGCGGCGGGCCTTTTGCCAGACATCGACATCAAAATCGATTACGGCCAGCGCAGGCGCAGGGAAATTGCCGCGCATCCGCGCGAGTTCCGCTTTGTTGCCGTGCCCAGCCAAAACATGCGCCAGTTCGGCGAGGCCGGGATTGTGGCCAACAAGGAGGAGAAATTTGGCATCTCCGGGCGCCTCAGCCACCACCTCCTCGAGTGTGCGAAGATCGGCACTATAGAGCTTACCGACAAAATCCACGGTGAACGTCACGCCTGCGCCCCGTTCGAGGCCGGCGAAAGTTTCTTTGGCCCGCTTTGCCGGTGAAACCAGGGCGAGATCCGGCCGCAACCCCGCATCGCGGAAATACCGGCCCATCCGCTCGGCCATCTCCCAACCCCCAGGGGTCAGTTCCCGATCCGCGTCCGACTCGTCGGTGAGCGGCACCGCTTCGGCATGACGCAAAATTGCTAGGCGCAGCATGAGGAAACCGGGCAGGAGTAAGGACGGACCGGGAACCCGGCGGCGCTATTATCTCTCGTGGCGGGCGCCTTGCAAAGCCGCGCGCGGGACGCCCGGTTTAGAAGCGTCCGCATTCGGCCGCAATCGCCTCTTTGATCGAGGCCTGCAATTCCATCACGATCTCGTTCGCCTCGGAGGGATAGGCGATGGCGTCGAGCTGGCTGCACGGGGCGATCAGCCGCAGGCTGCTGCTCGCAAACAGCGCGTCGGCGCGAGAGAATTTCTCCAACGGCAGCGAACGCTCGGCGACATCGAAATGCAGGCCATGAGCCTTGGAAAGAACGAACGCGCGTGTGGTTCCGGCAAGTGCGCCGTCGCTCAATGGCGGCGTGACGAGTTGACGGCCGAAGATCGCAAAAATATTCGCCGTCGCAAGGCAAGCCACGCGGCTGTGCGTATTCTCGAACAAAACCTCGTCGGCGCCACGCGCGGACGCCTGTTCCAGCGCAAGCACGGAATTGAGATAGGGCAACGCTTTGATCCGCGAAGCTGGCGACGTTTCGTTGCGCCGGATTGATGTCGTGCCGAGTTTCAGGACCGGGAACAGCGGCGTCTGCATTGCGGCCGCGGCGCCATAGAGAACCGGCGCGGGATTTTTCGGGAATGACAGCCCGCGCGGTCCTGGCCCGCGCGTGAGTGTCAACCGAACCGCGCCGTCGCCGATTGCCCCGGCCAGCGCATCGAGGGCTGTCCCAGCGGCCATTTCATCGAAAGGAATCCCGAGAATTTCGGCCGCATCCGCCATCCGATCGATGTGCGACTTGCGGCGAAAGATGCGGCCGTTACGCGCCAGCGATGTATCGAAAACGCCGTCGCCGAGGTTGAGTCCGCGATCCGTCAAATCGAAGGAAACAACCGGCCGCTCTTGTAACGCACCATTAAACCAGAACACGCGGCTTTCTTTCCACTGCGAGACGCAAGAAATTAGCGAAAAGAGCGTGGCCAAATTCGGTCAAAATTGATTCCGGATGAAACTGGACGCCATAAACCGGCGCAGTGTGATGCGAGAGCGCCATAATCTCGCCCTCCTCGGACACCGCATCAATCGAAAGGTTCGTTTCGAGTGCCGGCGTACGTTCAACAATCAGCGAATGATAACGTCCGACGACCAAAGGTTGTGGCAATCCTTCAAAAAGGCCCTTGCCGCTGTGCGTCAGCCGCGACGTGCGACCATAAAGCGGACGCTTGGCTGGTTCAATGATGCCGCCGAAGACTTCGCCGATGGCCTGATGGCCAAGGCAAACGCCGAGGATCGGAATCTCGCCGGTCAATTCCGCGACGACGGCTTCCGAAATTCCAGCGTCGCGCGGCGTTCCCGGCCCCGGCGACAGCACAATTGCCGCTGGTGCGGCGCGGCGGATTGCGGCGATATCGATTTCATCATTGCGGCGCACGACAACGTCGCGCCCGAGCTCTTCGAAATAGCGGGCGACGTTGAAGACAAAAGAATCGTAATTGTCGATGACCAGGACGCCATTGCTCATTGCGCCGCCTCTTCCAATTCCTCGGCCGCACCGAACGCTTCGAACAGACGCTTCACCTTGATCTCCGTCTCGGCATATTCAGCCACCGGATCGGAGAGGCTCGTGATGCCGCCGCCCGCATGCAACGACGCGCGGCCGGGTTTCAACACCGCAGTTCGGATCGCAATGTTCATATCCATTGCGCCGTCAAAGCCGATATAGAGGATCGAGCCGCAATAATAGCCGCGCGAGACTTTTTCGATCTCATCAATGATTTCCATCGCGCGACGCTTGGGCGCACCCGTAACCGAACCGCCGGGGAAGGTCGCGGCAACAAGATCGACGATATCTCTGTCCTGCGCCAGTTCACCCGTGACCACGGAGACAAGATGATGGACGTTTGCGTAGGATTCGAGGCCGCAGAGCACCGGTACTTCAACCGACTTCGGCTCGCTGACGCGCGAAAGATCGTTACGCAGCAGGTCGACGATCATGATGTTTTCGGCGCGATCTTTCTCCGATTTCAGCAGTGCCTGAGCGCGCCGCACATCTTTTGCCGGATCCGGTGAGCGATTGATGGTTCCCTTGATCGGCCGCGTCTCGATGGCGCGGCCGCGTTTGCGCAGCAACAGTTCCGGCGATGAAGAGGCGATCACCGTCTCGCCGAGATTGAGATAGGCGGCAAAGGGCGCGGGATTAGCCGCGCGCAGCTTCTCGTAAAATCCGAACGGCGCGAAATCCTCCGGCAGGCGCGCGGAAAACCGCTGCGCAATATTGGCCTGATAGATATCGCCGGCGAAAATATGCGCCTGCACATCCTCGATCGCAGCATGATAAGCGGCAGGCGTGAAATTCGAGGCCCAGCCGCGAATTGCCGGCGGCGCAGTCGTGATGCGGCCAGGATGCTCCAGAAGAGCCAGCACATGACCGATTCGTGCCGCCGCACGTGCCGCGCGCGATCTGTCATCCATCTCCGGCAGGCCGGACGAAAAAACGTAGGCACGGCGCAACAGATGATCGAAAGCAAGGACGAGATCATAAAAGCCGAGCGAAACCGGCTCGTCCTGCTCTATCGCGTGCCGGCCGCCGCGCAGTCCGTCGAATTCCCAGCCGAATTCGTAAGGAACAGCCCCCATCACGCCGCCCTGAAACGGCGGCAGCGCGGGATCTGATATGAACGAGAAACGGTCCAGCAGATCGCGCAGGGCTTCCTGCGGCGCGGCCTTGAGAGCGACTCCGTTCCAAGCCGCGCGGTGGCCGACTGCGGTAAAAATGCCGAAAGGTTCCAGGCCGATAAACGAATAACGCCCAAGCTTCGGCTCGAACATGGCGCTATCGAGAAAGGCAAACCCCGGCCGCTCGGCGAGCGCGCGCGCGACGTCCAGAGGCTCGCGCCACGCGAGCTTATAAACCCAAAGTCCGTCCAGCTTTGCCGTCACGTCATTTTCCGCCGGATTCGGCGCCATTTCCGTAATTTAGAGGGGACTTACGCGAAAAACCGGTGTCCACTTTTTCGCATCCCGCTCTAGCATTTTCGCGAAGAACACGAAAACCGACGCAGATATGTGGAGTCCAAGGCTTTTACGCAATCGCGTCCCGACTTTGCAAAGCCGCGCCGGGACCCTAGCTTAGGGGCCAAGCTAGTCTTGCCAAGTTAGTCTTGCCATGAGGGGTTTTGAATGTGGCGCGTCGTCCTGAGGCCCGCGCTTCTATTCCTCCTGCCCTTCATGCTTTATGCGGTTTGGCTTCTTCTGCGCCGGGCAACCCCCTTTGGCCGCGACCATTGGGGCAGCGGCGTCGTTTCGACCTTGACGCTATTGGGGCTGGTCATCGCCGTGATTGGAATGTTCGCCTTCGGAATTTTTGCCGACCGGCATCTTGGCGCTTATGTGCCGGCTCACATTGAAAACGGCGTCGTCGTGCCCGGCCGCATGCAATGAGCGTGACCGGGATCGTGGCACCCGCGCCTGCGCTGGCCCTGCTGCAAAGCGCCGAACTCCTCGGCATCCTCAACCTGCTTAACGGCAATGGCGAGGAGGCACGCCTTGTCGGCGGCGCGGTGCGTAACGCGCTGCTCGGCAAGCCGGTCTCGGAATTCGATATCGCCACAACAGCGACGCCGGAGACGGTCGCCGCACGGGCGCAGGCTGCGAATTTGCGCGCCGTCCCCACCGGGCTCGCGCATGGCACGGTGACTGTCATCATCGACGGCCATCCGTTCGAAGTAACGAGCCTGCGCGAGGATATCGAGACGGACGGTCGCCACGCTGTCGTGCGCTTCAGCCGCGATTTTGCCGCCGACGCGCAGCGCCGCGACTTCACGATGAACGCCCTGTCCTTGAGCCGGGACGGCGTGCTTTACGATTACGTCGGCGGCCTCGACGATATCGCTGCGAAAAGACTGCGCTTCATTGGCGATCCGGCGGCGCGGATCAAAGAAGATTATCTGCGCGTCCTGCGCTTTTTCCGCTTCTCGGCCGGTTATGCCGAAGGGCCGCTCGATGCGGAAGGCTTACTCGCCTGCATCCGCGCCCGCGATGGGCTGGCGCGACTGTCGCGCGAAAGAGTACGAAACGAAGTCTTGAAGCTTATGGCCGCACCCCGCGCCGGAGAAGTGACACGCGAGATGTCGCAAGCGGGCCTGCTTGGTCCGCTTGTCGCCTCAGCCCCGAACCCACGGCGTCTGGAAAATTTGCTCCATCTGCGATCCGGCGAAGAACCCGACCCGATTTTGAATCTCGCCGCGCTCTGCCTCAATCTGCCCGAAGACGCCCACCGACTCCGCGAGAAGCTTCGGCTCTCAAATCCGGAACATCAGCGTCTGGTGAAAGCGGCGGACGCGCTCGAAACGCTGCACGATCTCGACACACCGCCGGACGAGCGCGGGCTTTTAGCCCTGTTGTTTCGCTATGGCCGTCGTGGCGCCTGCGATGCGTTGTTGCTCGCCGCGTCACAGGCTCGCGGCGGTGCCGAAATCTGGCGCAAGGCGCTCGGTTTCCTCCGCGACGCGAAAGAACCGCGCCTGCCCTTCGGCGGCAATGATCTCCTCGCGCGCGGCATCAAAGACGGCAAGGCCGTCGGCGAAACGCTGAAACTCCTAGAAGCGCGCTGGATCGAGGCGGGATTTCCGGGAGACGCGCAAAGCCTCGCGGCGCTGCTCAACCAGGCGATAGCCGAAACGCACGATCGGTCTTAAGCTGCCTTTTTGGTCGCCATGGCGGCGAGCGCGCGCAGGATCGTGCGCGTCCCTTCGAGGCGCTCGGGCGGTTCTTCGAAATCGCGGATGAAAACCACGCGCATGTCGGGGCGCACTTTCGCCTGCGGCCCCTGCTCCGCGACATAGCGGACGAGCGCTTGCGGATTGGCGAACTCATTGTCGCGGAACGCCAGCGTCACTCCCTTCGGCCCCGCGTCGACCTTTTCGACATTCGCCTTGAGACAGAGCGCCTTGATCGCGACGAGCGTCAGCAATTGCTCGACTTCACGCGGCAGCGGCCCGAAGCGATCAATCATCTCGGCGGCCATCGCCTCGATCTCGGAATCGGTTTGGAGCGTCGAGAGACGGCGATAGAGGCCGAGCCGCAGATCGAGATCGGCAACATAATCTTCGGGGATCGTCACGGGCGTGCCGAGCGTGATCGCTGGCGACCACGCTTCTTCCACCGGCTCTTCAATGCCCGACTTCAAAGCCAGCACCGCCTCTTCCAGCATCTGCTGATAAAGCTCGTAGCCGACTTCCTTGATGTGGCCCGATTGATCCTCGCCCAGTAAATTACCGGCGCCGCGAATGTCGAGATCATGCGTCGCAAGCTGGAAGCCAGCCCCGAGCGTGTCGAGCGATTGCAGGATGCCGAGCCGCTTTTCCGCCTGCGGCGTCATTTTCTTGTTCGTCGGCGTCGTGAAATAGGCATAGGCACGCGTCTTCGCTCGGCCGACGCGGCCACGCAGTTGATAGAGCTGCGCCAGGCCGAACATGTCGGCGCGATGAACGATCAGCGTATTGGCGCGCGGAATGTCGAGGCCGGATTCGACGATCGCCGTCGAGAGCAGAATATCGTATTTGCCGTCGTAGAAGGCCGACATTCGGGCTTCGAGTTCCGAGGCCGGAAGCTGACCGTTGGCGATGATGAATTTCGCCTCCGGCACATTCTGGCGCAGAAAGGCGCCGGCTTCTTCGATATCCTCGATACGCGGGCAGACATAAAAGCTTTGGCCGCCGCGATAACGTTCGCGCAGCAGCGCTTCGCGCACCAACAACGCATCGAAGGGGCTGATCGCGGTGCGCACCGCGAGCCGATCGACCGGCGGCGTCGCGATGATTGAGAGTTCACGAACGCCCGTCAGTGCAAGCTGCAATGTGCGCGGGATCGGCGTCGCCGACAGCGTCAGCACATGCACTTCGGCGCGAAGTTCTTTCAGCCGCTCCTTATGCTTGACGCCGAAATGCTGTTCCTCGTCGATGATGACGAGGCCCAGATCCCTGAAGGCGATCTGACTGCCGAGCAAAGCGTGCGTGCCGACAACAATGTCGATATCGCCCGACGTGATCCCGGCCTTGACGGCCTTTGTATCGGCCGAGCCGACCATGCGCGAGAGCTGCGCCACTTTCACCGGCAGACCGGCGAAGCGCGCGGCGAAATTCTTCGCATGCTGGCGTGCGAGCAATGTGGTCGGCACGACAACCGCGACCTGCTTGCCGTTGATCGCGGCGGCGAAAGCGGCGCGCAGCGCAACTTCCGTCTTGCCGAAACCGACATCGCCGCAGATCAGCCGGTCCATCGGCCGCCCCGAAGCCAGATCGTCGAGCACGGCGTCTATCGCGGCATCCTGGTCTTCCGTCTCGTCATACGGGAAACCGGCGCAGAACGCCTCGTAAAGCGGCTCGGGCGGCGTCAAGCGCGGTGCCGCCTGCGTCTGCCGCGCGGCGGCGATGCGCAGCAGGCCCGCTGCCATTTCAAGGACGCGCTTGCGCATCCGCGCCTTGCGCTTCTGCCAGCCACCACTGCCGAGCCTGTCGAGTTCGACATCCGAGCCTTCCGAACCATAGCGCGACAAAAGCTCGATGTTCTCGACCGGCAGGAAGAGCTTGTCACCGCCGGCGTAATGGATTTCGAGACAATCATGCGGCGCGCCGGCAGCCTCAACTGGCGTGAGACCCTGAAAGCGGCCGATGCCATGACCGACGTGAACGACAAGATCGCCCGCCGAAAGCACGCCGACCTCGGCAATGAAATCCTGCGCGCGGCGGGCTTTCTTGCGGGCATGAATCAGGCGGTCGCCAAGAATGTCCTGCTCGCCGACGACTGCGAGATCGCGCGCCTCGAACCCGGCCTCAAGCCCGATGACGGCGAGGGCAACGGTTGTCCTCGGCGCCCGCAGCGCATCGGCCAAAGATGACACCGGTTCGACCGCGTGCACGCCGAAATCCTTCAGCACATGACCGAGACGCTCGCGCGAGCCTTCCGACCATCCTGCAACGACGACGCACTTGCCCTGCGCCTGAAGCGCCTGAACATGTTCGGCCGCGGCATGGAAGACATTGGCGCCCTCGTCGGCGCGCTCGGCAGCGAAATTTCGCCCGAGCTTGCCGCCGCACTCGATAACGAGCGTCTTGCCGCCTTCGGGCGGCGAAAACGCCGTGACGCGCGCGGTGCCACGCGCCGCAAGCTGTTTCGTCCATTCGTCGGCGGGCAGGTAGAGCGCGTCCGGTGGCAATGGCTTATAGGCGGAATTGGCCGGGTCGCTCTCATGCGCGCTTTTACGCGCGTCGTAATAGTCGCGGATTTGCTCGAGGCGTTCGGTCGCGGCCTCGTCGGTCAGCGGATCGAGGACCAGCGGCGCGCCGCCGATATAATCGAACAGCGTATCGAGCCCGTCGTAGAAAAGCGGCAGCCAATGTTCGAGGCCGGGATGGCGGCGCCCTTCGCTCACCGCCTCGTATAGCGTATCACCACGAAGGCCGCCGCCGAACGCGCCGACATAGCCCTGGCGGAAGCGGCGCATGGAGTCGGTCGTCAATTGCACTTCGCTGACCGGCACCAGATCGACGCCGCGAAGCGGCGCGACGGTGCGTTGCGTCTCGGGGTCGAAGGTGCGGATCGATTCGAGCGTATCGCCGAAGAAATCGAGCCTGATCGGCTCCAGCATGGACGGCGCGAAAAGATCGAGAATGCCGCCGCGCACGGCGTATTCGCCCGTGTCGCGCACGGCGGAGGCGCGCGCAAAGCCGTTGTTCTCGAGCCATTCGGTCAGGCTCGTCATATTGACGGCATTGCCAGGCGCCGCCGAAAAGGATTCGGCTGCCACTTTTTCGCGCGGCGGCACGCGCTGCAGAACCGCGTTGATCGTCGTCGAGAGAATGCGTGGCCGTCCAGCGGCGGTGCGCGAACGCGCAAGCCGCGACAGCACCGTCATCCGCCGCGCCGAGATCGCCGCATTGGGCGATACGCGATCATAGGGCTGGCAATCCCAGCCGGGAAAATCGAGAATCTCGACTTCCGGTGCCGCGAACGCCAGCGTTTCATTGAAGGCGCGGGCACGCTGCTCATCGCGCGCGATATGGACAAGCACAACGGCGCGCTCTTCCGCCGTCGGCGCCAGCGCCCGGCTGAGATCGGCAATACAAAAGGCGTCGAACCCGTCCGGCAATGAGGCCAGGACGAGCGAGCCTTTTTTGGCAAGTTCGGCGGTCGCGCGTTTCAGGTCAGTCACGGGTCAATCATTCGATATGCGAAGGGCTTCAGATATGGATCGGCCCGGCATGGGTGTGAAACCGCCGCAGCCGACCCAGCACCGGCGTGTCAAAGGACGACGGAATTTCGAGTTCCCCCGTCAGCCAGCCGAGAATATCGCGATCCTGCGCTTCGAGAAGCGCTTCATAATCGGTCAAGTCCGTCTCGCTGAGATGGGCGATCTCGGCATCGGCGAAACGGCCCATCAGCAAGTCCGTCTCGCGCATCCCGCGATGCCAGGAGCGGAATAAAGCCCGCCTGCGGCGCGGATCGTCAATCTGCGTCATCATCCCAACCAAAGGTCACCAAGGCGCGCTTCGTAGCGCCTTTAGCGGCGTATCTCAATCTTTGATCCCGTCTTCGCCGCGGGCTATAAAGGCGCATGTCGAAACGCCCGCCTCATTCGCCCTGGTCGCGGCCCTTGGCCGATCTCGTTGATGCGGTGATCGATCCGGTCCTCGCCCGACAAGGCTTCGGCGAGTTGCAGATCGTCCTTTATTGGGAGGACATCGTCGGCGAGAGGCTCGCGGCCATGTCCGAGCCTTTGACGCTGAAATGGCCGCCCCGCGGCCACGCGCGGACCGAGCACGCACCGGCGACATTGGTGGTGCGGGTCGAAACCGGCTTCGCGCTTGAATTGCAGCATCTTGCCGCGATTGTGATTGAACGCGTCAATGGCCACCTGGGCTTTGCCTGCATCGACCGACTTGCACTGCGGCAAGGGCCGGTGACGCGCCGGGCGCAGGCGCGCAAGCGGTTGGTCCCCTCGGCGCAAGCTGTGGCTACGGCTGAAGCGATGATCCAGGACGTCAGCGAAGGTCCGTTGCGCGATGCCCTGGCGCGGCTTGGCGCCCAGGTTATCGAACATTCACTTGACCCCAAGGCCTCCTCGTGATCGGAAACCGTCCGAAAGAGCTGCCCGGCTTCAATCGGAAATTTTGACGGGGGAGTTTATGTCTCGATATCAGCGGTCTTCCGCCTTGCGCGCGCTTGGAATGCAGGCACTTGGAATGATCGTGGCGGTCGCCATCGGTGGCGTTTCGGCCATGCAGCTTTGGGCCGCACAAGCGCAAACCGTGACGGTCCCGCCCGAGAAGTTGGCTGCGCCACAGGCGCTTCCCGATGTCGTCCAGGGCAAGGCTGACGCGCCGGTGACGATCATCGAATATGCCTCGATGACCTGTCCGCATTGCGCCCGTTTCCATGCCGAGACCTATCCGACGCTGCTGAGCAAATATATCGCGACCGGCAAGGTTCGTTTCACGCTGCGCGAATTCCCGCTTGATCCGCGCGCGGCCGCGGCCTTTATGCTGGCGCGCTGCTCCGGCGATGGCGACAAGCGCACCGCCGTCATCGATCTACTGTTCAACGCACAGCAGACCTGGGCCTATTCCGACACGCCGATCGACGCGCTCGCCGGTTTGATGAAGCAGACCGGCATGGGTAATAAGGATTTCCAGGCCTGCCTCAACGACCAGAAGCTCTACGATAAGGTCATCAAGGAGCGCGAAGATGCAGCCAAGGACTTCGGCATCGACGCGACGCCGACCTTTTTCATCAACGGCACGAAATATAGCGGCGAGATGACGGTCGATGCGCTGAGCAAAATCCTCGATCCGCTGGTCGCAAAGAAGTAAAGTAGGCTTGCGGGCGGCAACGATGCACAGGAGGTTGTTTTGAACCTGCTGCAATTTCTTTTGAACGTCATATGGATCGCGGTCGGCGGCATCTGGATGTCCGTCGCATGGGTCATTGCCGGAATCATCATGGCAATCACGATTGTCGGCCTGCCGTGGACGCCGGCGGCGTTCCGGATCGCGGCCTATACATTGCTGCCCTTCGGCAGCCGTGCCGTTCCGCGTGCCCAGGTCACCGGCCACGACGATGTCGGCACCGGTCCGCTCGGTCTCCTGGGCAATATTCTGTGGCTCGTGCTCGCCGGCTGGTGGCTCGCGCTCGGCCATCTCATCACCGCCGCCATCTGGGCGGTGACGATCATTGGCCTGCCCTTCGCCTGGGCGCACCTGAAGCTTGCCGGTATCGCGCTCTGGCCGATCGGCAAAACCATCGTCCCGGCGAACGCCTGATCTGTCCGGAACAGCGTTGCGCACAGAAAAAGCGCAGCCTTGCCTTGCGCTCGCGGGTGCCCTTGCCCGTAATCGGGCGCATATCCGGCAATGGCCGCCATGAGAAATTGGATGAAACCGAGAGTCGCGGACGGCGATGAAATTTAAGAAACTTCATATCGCCGGCTTCAAAACCTTTGCCGAATTCGACGGATTTCCTGATCGAACCGGGGCTGACCGGCATCGTCGGGCCGAACGGCTGCGGCAAGTCCAATCTTGTCGATGCCCTGCGCTGGGTGATGGGCGAAAGCTCGTCGAAGAACATGCGCGGCGCCGAGATGGACGACGTCATCTTCTCCGGCAGCGGCAATCGCGCCGGCCGTAACATGGCCGAGGTCCGCCTGACGCTCGACAATAGCGCGCGCACCGCTCCGGCGGCCTTCAATGACGACGAAGTCATCGAAGTCGCCCGGCGCATCGAGCGCGATGCGGGATCGAGCTTTCGCGTCAACGGCCGCGAGGTGCGTGCCCGCGACGTGCAATTGCTGTTTGCCGACGCGTCCACCGGCTCCCGCTCGCCGGCCATGGTGCGGCAGGGGCAGATCAGCGAACTCATCTCGGTCAAACCGCAGCAGCGCCGCCGCATTCTCGAAGAGGCCGCCGGCATTGCCGGGCTGTACTCGCGCCGGCATGAGGCCGAGCTTCGGCTGAAGGGGGCCGAAGACAATCTCGTGCGTCTCGAAGACGTGGTGAAGCAGATCGAGGCGCAGATCGACGGATTGAAGCGTCAGGCCCGCCAGGCGACGCGCTATCGTGCGCTCGCGACCGACATCAAGCGCAACGAGGCCTTGCTTGCACTCGTCAATTTCGGCGAAGCCAATGCACAGGTCGCTGCGGCCGGACAAAAGGTCGAGGACGATCTCAAACTCGTGGCCGACGCGACGTTGCACCAGGCCGAGACTGCGCGTCTGCAGGCTGTCGCAGCGCATGAATTGCCGCCCTTGCGCGAAGCCGAGGCCAATGCCGGCAGCGAATTGCAGAAATTGGTGCTGGCGCGCGAGACGCTTGATGGCGAAGAGCGCCGCGCCAAGGCACGTTTGGCCGAACTTGAGCGGCGCATCGCACAGATGAATGCCGACCTCGGCCGCGAGCAGGCTCTCATCGAAGATGCCGCCTCGGTGCTGGCGCGGCTCGATGGCGAAGCCGAAGAACTGGCGGCGTTTGGCGCGGACGATACCGATGCCGAATCCGCGGCGCGTGCAAAACTCGCCGAGGCGGAAACCGCGCTCGCCGCATCTGAGGCCGCGCTGGGTACGGCGCAAAGCGCTTTCTCGAACGTCGAAGCGCAGCGCAATGCGTTGAATAAAAACCTTCGCGACGAAACGCAGCGATATTCGCAATTCGAGGCCGAGCTTGCCAAGGTCAGCGCGGAGCTGGCCGCCCTGCGCGACGAGATCGACAGAGCCAGCGCCGACGATGGCTTGAGCGCTGCCTTCGAGGCAGCGCGCGCGGCCGCCGAGACTGCCGAAAAAGACATGCTCACCGCCGAGGCCGCTCATGCCGAGTTGCGGCGCGTCGAGGCGGAAACGCGCGGGCCTTGGCAGGATGCGGAGCGCAAGGCGCAAAGCCTTGCGACCGAGGCCCAGACCCTGGCGAAACTGCTTTCCACGCCGAGCGGGAGCCGCTGGCCTGCAGTCGTCGAAGAGATCAGCGTCGCCAAAGGCTATGAGGCGGCGCTCGGCGCCGCGCTTGGCGACGATCTCGACGCCTCGATCGATGTGACCGCGCCGGCCTATTGGGATCTGCTCACGGGCTATGACGATCCGGCCTTGCCCGCGGGCGTCAACTCGCTCGCGCAGCATGTCAATGCGCCGCCTGCCCTGGCGCGGCGTCTGGCGCAAATTGGCGTCATCGCGCAGAGCGCCGGGAAAGCCTTGCAGGCGCAGTTGCGCCCGGGCCAGCGACTCGTCTCGATGGAAGGCGATCTCTGGCGCTGGGACGGCTTCTGCCTTGCTGCCGAAGCGCCGACGCCCGCGGCCCGGCGCCTCGCCGAAAAGAACCGGCTTGGCGACCTTACGCGAGACGCCGAGATTGCGCGCCGGTCTGCTGACGAAGTCAAAGCCAAAGCCGAGGCGGCACAGGCCGATCTGCGGGCGAAAGCCGAGACCGAAGCCAAGGTGCGGCAGGCGCATCGCGACGCGCTGCGCGCTGTCGAGCATACACGCGGAGCGGCCTCCGAAGCCGAACGCAGGAAGGCGCAAGTCGCGGCGCGGCTTTCAGGACGCGAGGAAGCCGCGCAGCGCCTGACGGCGAGCCGCGACGAAGCCCGCGCCAATCAGGCCAAAGCTGAGGCAGCACTGGCCGAGCTCGTTGCGACGCCCGAACTTGCAATGGCGCTGGAGGCGGCGCGGGCCAAGGCGGCGCAGGACCGCACTGCGACCGCTGAAGCGCGTGCGCATCTTCAGGCACTGATTCATGAAATGCAGACGCGAACGAAGCGTCTTGCCGCGATTGCCGAGGAGCGCGGCTCGTGGAATACGCGGCGCGAGCGGGCGCAATCCCAGATCGGCGAATTGGATTCGCGTCTCAAGGAAGCCGCAGTTGAGCAGGAAAAACTCGCCGATACGCCGGGCGAATTTTTGCGCCTGCGCCGCAATCTGATGGATCAGCTCGAATCCGCCGAGAACGCGCGCCGTACTGCCGCCGACGCGCGCGCCGCGGCAGAAGAACGCCTCGCCGAAGCCGATCGCGCGGCACGCAAGGCGCTCGAGGCCATGAGCACGGCGCGCGAGGAGAAAGCGCGCGATGAAGCGCGGCTCGAAGGTGCGCGTGAGCGCTTCGCCGCGATCACACATCACATCGAAACCGAATTGCAATGCGATCCTAGGGGTCTGGCTGCACTCGCCGGTGTCGAGCGCGATGATGAATTGCCCGATACGCCAAGCGTCGAAGCCAAGCTCGAAAGGTTGAAGGCCGAACGTGAACGGCTCGGCAACGTCAATCTTCGCGCCGACGAAGAATTGACCGAATCCGAAACACGCCGGACAAACCTGACGAGCGAACGTGAGGATTTGACCGAAGCGATCCGGCGCCTGCGTCAGGCGATCCAGAACCTCAACAAGGAAGGGCGCGAACGGCTGCTGAGCGCCTTCGACGCCGTGAATGCGCATTTCAAGGATCTTTTTACGACGCTGTTTGGCGGCGGCGCGGCGGAATTGAAACTTGTCGAATCCGAAGACCCGCTCGAAGCCGGACTTGAAATTCTTGCGCAGCCGCCGGGCAAACGAATGCAGGCACTGAGCCTGCTTTCGGGCGGCGAGCAGGCGCTGACGGCGCTCTCGCTGATCTTCGCTGTCTTCCTGACCAATCCATCGCCGATCTGCGTGCTCGACGAGGTCGATGCACCACTCGACGACGCAAACGTCGAACGCTTCTGCGATCTGCTCGAGCAGATGGTGAAGCGTACAGACACGCGCTTCGTCGCCATCACGCACAACCCGATCTCGATGGCACGGATGGATCGACTCTTCGGCGTGACAATGGCCGAACGCGGCATCAGCCAATTGGTGTCGGTGGAGCTGACCGAAATCGAACACTTCCTCGAGGCGGTGTGAATAAGACGCCGAGCATGAGCGCGAACCCGCGCTCATTTTATTGCTTCCGCGCGCTGAACTTTCTGGCGCGCGTTCTGATCTTCAAATGGCCGTGATCAGTCGAACACGCCTTCGAGCGCGTAATGGCTGACCGTCTTGCGATTGGCGATCAATTGCTCAACCGTCGGCTCGCCCTTCATCGCGCGTGAAATCGCGAGCTTGGTCGCGTCGTAATTGGTGCGATAAAGGTCGCGGCGATCGAGGTTTTCATCTGTGGCGCAGCGCGGATCGAGCCAGATCATGATGATCATGCAAAGATCGTTGGCCTTGTCCTTGGGCAAGACGCCTTCAGACAGGCAATCGACGATCGCATCGCCCGTGGCCGCCTGCACGATTCCACCCAGCAGTTCGACATAAGCTTCTGACCGCACCGTCATTTTGGTGGTCATCATGGTCGCCGGGCGTACCTGCTGATTGAGATCGCGAATGACGAACATGCGCGGATGGCCCGCCACCTGCCCCGCCATGGAGGCGAATGCTTGCCCGACAGGCCCGCGTACGTCGCCGATCATCACCTCGGGCATTGCATCGGTGAATTGGCCCTCTCGCAGCCAAAACTGTCGCTTCGCCTGTACGCAACCAAATCTCGTCCATTTCGTTTCCTCTTCGCCTTTACGTCCGCATAACACCCGCAAGCAGTTTGTCCAAGACCAACGCGCCAACCACCTCCGAGCGGTTGCTGCGCACGGTTAAGTTCAGCTGCCGTTAAGGACGTAATTGGGATTATTTCCGTGAGATTGTCGTGGCACCGCCGCGACTCTCTAGTAAACAAGGGAAACTCGATGTTGAAGAAAATTATCGCGGCGACCATCCTGGCGTGTAGCGTCGCTTTCGCGCCTGTCGCGGCGATGGCCGACGCAGTCGTCGTTGTCCATCACGATCATCATCACATGATGATGCATCATGACCATATGATGCATCACCATCACCACGACCACATGATGCACCACGATCACATGTAATCAGACGACAGAGATTAACGTCAGTACCCGCGCCGGGAGCTTTCCCGGCGCGTTTTTTTTGGCGCCAGGCGAATAATATTGCGGCAGACCACGGGATTGCCAGCACGTGGCGCCAGAGGCTAAGCTAAAAAGCCCAGAGATCATGGGAATAAAGGGAGAAATGCCCGATGAAAAAGGTGCTAGTTCTCGCGGCCGGCTCGGCCGCGTTGTTGTTATCCTGCGTATCCGCGTTCGCTATTGAATTGAGCTATTCTGCAAAGTCGGACAATCTACCCGATACCTCTTGGCTGAAAGTCGGTGACTTTTGCGGTATCGGCGGTTGGCATCCCGCCGTTGCCAAATGTGTCCTTTCGCATGGCAAAAAAGTCCGCACTCTCACGCTGAAAGGCGGCGGCACGATCGTCGAGCGCCTTCTGAAGTGGGACGATAGCGGCAAGAGCTATAGCTATACGATCATTTCGAGCCCGCTGCCGATAAAGAACTATTTCTCGACAATCAAGGTCGTCGCGGATGGCAACGGTTCGGATATCGTTTGGACCGGCAAATACAAAGCGAAGGGCGCGACTGACGACGCCGCCAAGAAAGTCATCGACGGCATCTACAAAGCGGGCGCAGATTTGCTGGCGCAATAAGCCAGCGCCTCCTGACATATTTGTCATTTTCTGTCAGACGGTCTTCGCAGCGCGGCTGCGGAGACCGTTTTCGTTTCCGCTCCTACCGCGCCGGAAAATCCATCTTGGCAATAAAGCCGTGTGGCTCGCCATAGGGCGGTTGTGGAAACGGCGCGGCGCGGCGGACGGCCGAGACGGCTTCGTGATCATATTCGGGATAGCCGCTCGTTCGATAAAGTTCTGTCTGCACCAGCGCACCGCTGTCATCCACCCAAAAGGCAACGACGACTTCGACATCGTTATGTAGAACACGGGGCGGCATGTGCCGCTGCCGCATGATCAAGCCGAAGAGAACCGACAGATAGCGCATATCTTCCGTGCCGCCCGAGACTGGCGAGACTTCGGTTTTCGCAGCAAACGTGAAGTTGGGGGACGGCTCCAGAGACGCGAGTTCACGTGCGACCGCACCGCGCTCATCATCCGGCAGCGTCGCATGATGCTTGGCCTCCCGTATCCGGCGTTGCGATTTTTTTGCTTGGACCGGCGCGGCCTTGTCCAGAGCCTCGGCGTCCTTTTTGTCCGGCTCCGGCTTCTCGGGCGAGGTCGTCTGCTGCGCGGCCTCGGGCGCGGCGTTCTGCGCGGGCTTCGGCGCCTCGGGCGTGGGCTTCGTCTCATTGGCAGGCGCTGGTTTCGCCTGCACCGGCGCACGGGTCTTGTCGTCAAGCGCCTCGCGCTTGATCGTCTCCTGATTGGCCGCACGGGGGGCATCGAAAGCGGGTTGTTCCTCGTGCAGGTACTTCGGTTTCGGCGGCTCCTGCTTTGGCTTCGGTTTCGGCTTCGGCTCGGGCTTTTTCTGCTCCGACTTCGGTGGCGGCGGCGGAGGTGGCGGCGGCTGAACGATAATCTGGACGGGAATTTCCTTCACCGGCGGGGCGCCGACGTTATCGGGTTGGTCCATCAAAAACAGCAGAAGCAGAATCGTCAGATGCAACGCCAGACAGGCCATGAGCAGCTGAGGAAACCGGCGACGTGCTTTTCGCCAGAACGGATCGGCGAAATCAACCGGCCGATCCTCTGGGGTCACCACCAAGGTTTCTTGCAAAGTTTCTTGCAAAATCGAAGGCGCGTCGGTCACCGGGCCGCTTTCATATCGCCTGCTGAAAAATCTGTGGCCGCTGTCGCGAGAATTCGGGCTGGCACGGACGGCCCGAGGCCGTTTTTCCACACGTTGCCGAGCCTTTTGTCATATCCATCATAGCGGCAGCAAGCGTAGCGAAAATTCAAGCCCCGTCATAGTCTTAGAAGCATCCTCGCCAGCTTGACAGCAGCAGGCGGCATTTTTATGGTGCCGCCGCTTCCGAAGGCATAGATCGCTGCCGGCCCTGCCCTTAAACGGCACTATGGTCGCGCTCGCTTTTTGTGCCGCGACACATTATAGAGCGCCAGTCCCGCTGGATGACAAGGCGGAATGGCGATGACACAGGGTGAGGACTCGGACGGCCGGCGGGGTACTGGCCATATCAATGAGGGGCGGAAGGCTGAAGAAGACGCCGCTTTGCAGGCGCGGCTTTCCAAATTGTCGAATGCGCTTGCCGAGCATCGAAATCCGGACGAATTGGAGACGATGAATACGCCGGTCCTTTCCGGTCAATCGCTTGGCGCGGCGAATCTCGGACTTCGCGTGCTCGTCGAGTTCATCTCTGCGATCGCCGTCGGAGCTCTCATTGGTTGGCAGATCGACACCTGGGTGCATACGCGCCCGATCTTTCTGATCGCTTTCCTCTTTTTGGGGCTAGCGGCCGGAATGTTGAACATTTATCGGACGGCACTCGGGCCGAAGAAGCCCGAGCGCTAGAAAAACAGCTGAGCCGGCGCGGCGGCGCGGGTCGAGACGTAAGGGTGCGGGTTTAGCAATGGATCCAATTCATCAGTTTGCCGTCCAACCTTTCGTGCCCGTGCATCTTTTCGGGCTCGATCTCAGCTTCACCAATGCATCGCTGTTCATGGTGCTCGTCGTCGCACTCGTCAGCGTCGTCATGCTCATCGGTACATCGCAGCATGCGATGGTGCCCGGGCGGCTTCAGTCTGCCGCCGAAATGTCTTATGAGTTTGTCGCCTCGACTTTGAAGATGAGCGCCGGCACCGCGGGCATGAAGTTCTTCCCATTGATCTTCACGATCTTCATGTTTGTGCTGGCCTGCAATCTTCTCGGCCTGCTGCCGTTCAGCTTTTCGATCACGAGCCAGCTCATTATCACCTTCGCGCTGGCGCTCGTTGTTATTCTCGTCGTGCTCGCAGTCGGCTTCTCCAGACACGGCCTGCACTTTCTGAAGCTGTTTGTGCCGTCGGGTATCACGATATGGCTTTTGCCATTCATCGTCGTTATCGAGGTTATTTCATTCCTGATACGGCCCGTGACCCTCTCCGTCCGTCTCTTCGCCAATATGCTGGCCGGCCATATCACGCTGAAGGTGATGGCGGGTTTCGTCGTTGCGCTGCTCGGCGCAGGCGCTTCCCTGTGGGTCGTCGCGATACTACCCTTCGCCGCAAACGTCGTTCTCCTGGGCTTCGAACTCTTCGTCGCGGTTTTGCAAGCCTACATCTTCGCCATTCTTTCTTGCGTCTATCTGAATGACGCAATTCATCCGGGCCACTGAATAAAGAGCGCAACAACAGATCGGTCGCCCTTCAAAATAGGCAGGAGTTTTAATATGGTAGATGCAGTTGCCAGCCCCGGCGATATCGTCACGGCGGGGAAATATATCGGCGCCGGTCTGGCGGCCGTGGGTACGGGTGCCGCCGCTATCGGCGTGGGTCTGGTTTTCGGCCACTTCTTGTCGGGTGCGCTGCGTAACCCGACGGCGTCGGACGCGCAGTTTGGTCGCGCCTTCGTTGGCGCCGCCTTGGCGGAAGCTCTCGGGCTTTTCGCCTTCCTCATCGCGCTGCTGCTCCTGTTCGCACTTCATTAATTGAATTGACGCGGGCTCGCATGCGGGCCCGCGTTTGCCTTTGCGATTAAGACCTTGATTGAGAATTGAGTCATGGCGAACGGTCTCGAAAATACGACTGCCACACAAACGCAGCCGGCCCCGGCTGGAGAGCCATTTCCCCCGTTCGACACGACTAATTTCGCGTCGCTATTGATCTGGCTGGTGCTGACTTTCGGCGCGCTCTATCTCCTGATGTCGCGCATCGCGCTGCCGCGTGTCGCGGGCATTCTCGAAACCCGGCATAACAAGATCAATGCCGATGTGCTGGCGGCACATGCCAAGCGCAAAGAGGCGGATCAGGCCTCGGCGGATTATCAGAAGACTCTCGCCGATGCGCGCGCGAATGCGCAGAATCTGGCGCAGGAAACACACGCCAAGCTCGCCGCCGAGGCAGAGATCAAGCGTCACGCACTTGAGAGCGAACTTTCGGCGAAATTGGCAATTGCCGAAAAGCAGATCGAAGAGACCAAAACCAAGGCGATGGCCAATGTCGGCCAGATCGCGCAGGAGGCGACTGTCGCCATCCTCGAACATATCACCGGCAAGCCGGCGGACCCTGCGGCCGTTGCTGATGCCATTGCGAAACTCAAGGTCTGAGAGCGGAGCGGCGCCATGCATTTTGACGCAGAATTTTGGGATACCGTCGCTTTCATCGTCTTCGCCGGTTTGCTTGGCTATTTCGGCCTGCACAAGAAGATTGCGAATGCGCTTGACGCGCGCGGCGCGCGGGTGAAGTCGCAGATCGACGAAGCGATCGCGTTACGCAAGGAGGCGGAGGCTCTGCTCGCCTCATTTGTGCAGAAGAAGAAAGAAGCCGAAGACGAGGCCAAAGCGATCATTGCGCAGGCTCGGGTCGAGGCGGAACTCATCGCCAAGGAAGCACACGAGCGCGCCGCCGATTTCGTCCAGCGCCGCACCAAACAGGCGGAAGACAAAATCGCGTCGGCCGAAATGCAGGCCCTCGACCAGGTTCGCGGCGCGGCCGCGGATGCAGCCGCCAAGGCGTCTGAGATCGTGCTCAAATCGCAGGTCAAGGGCTCCTTTGGCGACGAACTCGTCGAGCAGGACATCGCCGGCCTCAAGCGCCTGCTGCATTGAGGCCGGCGCCGTGGCCTTGAAAAGGTCGCGGTCGCGTGGCTAAACGCGGCAAGCGCCGATGCACGTTTTGCGGGCGCAGGGCAGAGCGCTTCGGCCCATGCAGAGGCTGCGCGCCGCCAGCGGTGTCCGCGTGACGAGGTTGGAATGACGCGTTTTTCGCGCCGGTTTTTCGCCCTTCGCCAATCCCGTTCGCTCTGCGGCGCCAGCGCACTGGCGCTCGCGGGGGCGTTGGTATTTTTTGCCGTCCTTCACGACGCTTCGCACCCCGCGGCGGCGCAAGGCGCGAACTGCAATTTATTGCGGGGACAGATCGCGGCGCTCGACCGGTCCAACATGCGCGCCAATCCCTATGCGGGCCAGATCCGCAGCCAGCGCGCAGGTCTCCAACGCGCCGAGGCCTATGGCCACAGGCTCGGCTGCGACCGACAGCAATTTTTCTTTTTCGGCTCAGCACCGCCGCCGCAATGCGGTCAGGTCAACGCGCAGATCGAACAATTGCGGGCGAGCGTCGGCCAGCTCGAGTCGAGCGCCCACTATGTGCTCGATTCGCCCCAGCGCCAGCAATTGGTCGCGAGCTATAATGCCTATTGTCGCCAGCAGACGGCCAATCGAGGCGGTGGATTCCTCGGCGGTCTTTTCGGCGGCCCAAACCAGGATCAGGGCGAGCCTGGGATTGACGCGGTGCCTCTCCCCGACGCGGCCGCGCCGCCGCCGGAAACCGCACAGGGGCCATCGGGGGGATCGGAACTGCTTTGTGTCCGCCATTGCGACGGCGCGTTCTTCCCGATCGCCTATGCTCCCGGCCGCGACGAGGACACGCTGGCGGACTTCTGCAAGGCCTCCTGCCCCAACACAGACGCGAGCGTCTATTCGCGCGTACCGGGTTCGGCGATCCAGACCGCGGTCGGGCTCGACGGCAAGCCCTATATGAGCCTGCCGGCAGCGCTCAAATATCAAAAGACGCTCGATCCATCTTGCTCGTGCCGGGCAGCCGGTGCCTCATGGGCGACGACGCTCGCTGATGCGGAAGCCATGCTGAGTCACAGCAAAAAGGGCGAGATCGTCGTGACACAGGAAAAGTCCGACGAAATGGCGCGGCCGGCTGCTCCGATCAGCAAAAAGGCCCGTAAACCGGCCACGGACGATACGGATGCGACGGACGACAATGGCGACGATATGACGGACCGCGACGCCGCTGCTGCCGCGCAGGTGCCAACGGCTGGTACCAATTCGGCGGGCATTTCCGCGGGTGGCGTGAACAATCAGACGTCTTATCCGCAAGGTGCCGGCGAGACGACCGAGGTCACCGGCGCCGATGGCGTCAAGCGGCGTGTCCGGATAGTCGGGCCTCAGCTTTCGCCCGCCCAATAAGCGGCAGGAGCCCGGCGAGTTCCGGCCCCTGCTCTCGCCCTGTCAGAGCCAGCCTTAGAGGATGAAACAGAGGCCGCCCCTTGCGGTGGGTGCGGGCCTTCAACGCGCTGGTCCAGGCTGACCAGGTCGTCAGATCCCAGGGTTCAGCGGGCAAGGCTTCGCGGGCCGCGGCGATAAAATCCCGGTCTTCGATCGCAGGTTCGATTTCCCCCGCAATAACGCTCCACCAGTCGGCAACATCCGCGAATATTTCGAGATTGCCCCGCACGGCCAGCCAAAAAGGCGCAGCCTTCGGCCCTTCTATTCCAGCGGCCGCAAGCCGGGCTTCGGCAGCCTCGAAACTCATCTGATGCAGGGTACGCGCGGAGAGGCTTTTGAGCTCGGCCGGATCAAACTTTGCCTGGTTGCGGCTGACGTGCGAAAAATCGAAATCCGCGGCAAGCTCATCGAGCGATTGAACGGGATGAACGGCGTCCGAGGTTCCGGTCAGAACGGCGAAGGCAGCGACAGCCAAGGGTTCGATCCCCTCGTCCCGCAAAGTCCCGATCGAGAGCGCACCGCTGCGCTTCGACAATCCCTCGCCAGATACCGTGGTCAGCAAATTGTGGTGGCCGAACACCGGCACGGCATCAGCACCCCCCAGAGCCTCGAAAAGCTGAATCTGGACCGCGGTATTGGTGACATGATCCTCGCCGCGGATGATGTGGCTGATCTTGAGGTCGAGGTCATCGACGACAGAGGGCAACGTGTAGAGATAGGTCTTGTCTTCCCGTACCAGTACCGGATCGGACAGCGAGGCCGAATCGATATGGCTGTCGCCGCGGACGAGATCGTTCCAGCGGATGACCGTTTGATTGAGCAAAAAACGCCAATGTGGCTTCCGCCCCTGCGATTCGAGCGCCGCCCGATCTTCGGCTGTTAGCGAAAGCGCAGCACGGTCGTAGACAGGCGGCAGCCCGCGTGCCTGCTGGCGCTTACGGCGCCGTTCAAGCTCTTCAGCCGTTTCATAACAGGGATAGAGCCGCCCGGCCGACCGCAATTTCTCCGCAGCCGTATCGTAAAGGGCGAATCGCTGCGATTGGCGGACAATAGCGTCCGGCGCGATCCCCAGCCATTTCAGGTCGTTTTCGATGAAATCCGCATACTCTTCCCGTGAACGAACCAGGTCAGTGTCATCGAAACGCAAAATAAATCGGCCACGGTCTTTTGTTACGAAAAGAAAATTGATAAGCGCCGTCCGGGCGTTACCGATATGGATTCGACCGGTGGGCGAAGGAGCAAAACGGACTACGGGTGGCATGATCTTCCTTTGGCTAACGCCTACCCTCGCAACCGCTAGATCGCAAGGCTGATGCTCGGTCACCAACTTTCTCTCGGCCTCCGGATTGCGTTCCCGGACCAACGTAAGCAAACTGAAAAGGTGCGGAGGCGCCGCTGATGACGCTAGCCTGGGCCGTGGCCCTTACATGTCTTGTTCTGGTCGTCCTCAATCTGATCAGCGACGGCATTGCGATCTGGCATTCAAAGCCGCGCGCGACGCCGATGCCTCCTGCTCCGGACGCGCCCCCCGTCACGATCGTGCGGCCCTGTTGCGGCATCGATAACTTCTGCGAGGACACGCTCGGGTCGAGTTTCAAGCTCGACTACCCGCAATACGAGGTGATCTTTGGTGTCGCCCGAAGCAACGACCCCGTCATCCCGGTGTTGCAAAAGCTGATCGCGGCCAATCCGCAGGTTCCGGCTCGGCTGATCATTGGCGACGAACGGGTGAGCGCCAATCCGAAGCTCAATAATTGCGTGCGCGGCTGGGAAGCGGCGCGTCACGACTGGATCATTCTGGCCGATTCTAATGTGCTCATGCCGCGCGACTACATCCAGCGGCTTATGGCCGCCTGGAAGCCGACGACAGGCCTCGTCTGCTCGATGCCGCAAGGCTCGCACCCGCAGAATATCTGGGCCGAGTTGGAGATCGCCTTCCTCAATACCTATCAGGCGCGCTGGCAATATGCCGCCGATGGCGTCGGCACGGGCTTCGCCCAAGGCAAGAATATGCTCTGGCGTCGCGATATTCTCGACGCTGCAGGCGGCATCCGCGCGCTCGCATTGGAGATTGCCGAAGACGCCGCCTCTACAAAGGTGGTGCGTTCCGCCGGCCTGCACATCAATCTCGTCGATAGTCCCTTCCCGCAGCCTTTGGGCAAGCGGACGCTGCCGGATGTATGGAGCCGACAAATCCGCTGGGCGCGGATGCGGCGCAAGACATTTCCGCTGCATTTCCTGCCGGAAATCCTGTCCGGCTCGGCCACGCCGGCCGTCATCGGCGCCTACGCCGGCGCGCTATTCGGCTTCAATCCGCTTCTCGCCGCAGGCGTAGTTCTTGCGGTTCTCTATTGCGGCGAAACGGCACTGGCCTTGTCGGACAAATGGCATTTCTCCTGGCGGATGCCGTTTCTGTTCCTGTTGCGCGATCTGATGCTGCCAATCGTTTATGTCGATGCGTGGCTCGTGAACGACTTCGTCTGGCGCGGCAACGAAATGACGATGCGTGAAAAAGAACGGCCGAGCACGTAATCGCACTCGGCCATCCAATCCATGTTACTGACGCTGCTGCGCGACTAATGCGTCATCGCACCGGCTTTCTTATCACCCGATGGCGTCGCATGGTGGCCCATCATGTGATGCGTCATGCATCCACCTTTCTTGCCGCCGTGCATACAGGCGCTATGGCCTGTGGAATGATGCTCCATGCACCCGCCCTTTTTACCGCCGGATGCGCACGCGTGATGGCCACTCTGCATCATCGTGTCAGTGGCAAAAGCTGGAGCCGAAAAGGTTAAGGCGGCCAGCACCGCAATCGTCATTTTCCACGCCATGGACATTCCTCCTGTGTCGCAGTTCTCACGACTGACGAACCCTGTTCGTATAACACAGGAGAAACACGCCGCGAACGGCAGCCAGGCCGGACACCGCTGCCCAACTATTCCGCTGCAACCTCCGCGGGCGGCCTTTGCAGCCGCTCGGCTTTCAGAAGCTCCGCGACAAGGAATGCGACTTCGATCGCCTGCTCGGCGTTGAGGCGCGGATCGCAATAGGTGTGGTAGCGGTCGGAAAGATCCGCCTCCGAAATCGCCCGCGCACCGCCGGTGCATTCGGTGACGTTCTTGCCGGTCATTTCGAGATGCACGCCGCCAGCATAAGACCCCTCGGCATGATGCACTGCGAAGAAGCTGCGAATTTCGCTCATGATGCGTTCGAAGGGCCGCGTCTTGTAGCCCGAGGCCGCCTTGATCGTGTTGCCATGCATCGGATCGCAGGCCCAGAGCACGTTGCGGCCCTCGCGCTGCACGGCGCGGATCAGCTTCGGCAAATGGTCGCCGATCTTGTCGGCACCGAACCGGCAGATCAGGGTCAGCCGTCCCGGCTCATTGGCCGGATCAAGCCGATCAATGAGCTCGATCAGGTTTTCCGGCGTCAGCGACGGGCCGCATTTGAGGCCGAGCGGATTTTCAATCCCGCGCAGATATTCGATATGCGCGTGGTCGAGTTGGCGCGTACGGTCGCCGACCCAGAGCATATGACCCGAGGTCGCGTAATAATCCCCGGTCGTCGAATCGACGCGGGTCAGCGCCTCCTCGAAGCCAAGCAGCAGCGCCTCATGCGACGTATAGAAATCCGTCTGCCGCAATTCCGGATGCGACTCGGGGTCAAGCCCGATCGCCCGCATGAAGCCGAGCGTCTCGGTGATCCGATCGGCAAGCTCCTGATAGCGGGCTGATTGCGGGCTGTCCTTGATGAAGCCCAGCATCCAGCGATGCGCATTCTCGAGATTGGCGTAGCCGCCCGAGGCGAAGGCGCGCAAAAGATTGAGCGTCGCAGCCGACTGCCTGTAGGCGTCGAGCTGGCGCTGCGGATCGGGGATCCGCGCCGCCTCGGTGAAGGCAATGTCATTGACGATGTCGCCGCGATAGCTCGGCAGCGACAGATCGCCCTTCTTCTCGAACGGCTCCGAACGCGGCTTGGCGAATTGGCCAGCGACGCGGCCAACCTTGACCACCGGCAGCGCCGCGCCAAAAGTCATTACCACCGCCATCTGCAGGAAGACGCGGAAGAAATCGCGGATATTGTCGGCCGCGTGCTCGGCGAAGCTTTCGGCGCAATCGCCGCCCTGAAACAGGAAAGCCTCTCCCTTCGACGCCTTCGCCAGCAGCGCCTTCAGCTTGCGCGCCTCGCCAGCAAAGACGAGCGGCGGAAACGACGCCAACTGCCGCTCCACATCCGCGAGCGCGGCGCTATCCGGATAAACCGGCGCCTGTTCGATGGGCTTTGTCCGCCAGGTTTTCGGCGACCAGGGTTCGGAAGGCATGAGTCTCATCCAGTTGGCAGCACTTGCCGAGGCAAATAAACGTGCGGCGTCTTTAACACATATGTGAAGCCGATTGCGACCCGCAACTTGGACGTCCGGGTGGGGTCGCGCCCAGGTGGCTCGATTAAGGAGTTTGCTCCTCGTCCATCAGCGCCGGCGCCTCGCCTGGATCGAGCTTGGGCTGCTCATAGCGCATGGTGCGGGTATGCAGCGTTACCAATTCCTCGGCTGAGGTCGGATGCACAGCCATCGTGGCATCGAAATCGGCCTTCGTCGCGCCCATTTTGATAATGATTCCGAGAAGTTGGATCATTTCCCCCGCGTCGCCGGCGATAATATGGACGCCCAGCACGCGGTCGGTCTCGCCATCGACGATGATCTTCATGAAAACCCGGTCGCAGCTGTCGCAAAGCGTCGCCTTGAGCGGCCGGAAACTCGTCTTGAAGACGTCCACGACGGAATGTTTCAGCCGCGCCTCTTCTTCGGTCATGCCCACGGTGCCAAGTTCCGGCGTTGTGAACACGGCCGTCGGCAGATGCATGTGATCGACCCCGCGTGGCTTGCCGCCGAAGACCGTATCGGCAAAGGCGTGCCCTTCGCGGATCGCAACAGGGGTCAGATCGACGCGATTGGTCACATCCCCGACCGCATAGATCGAGGACACCGAGGATTGCGAGAAGGAATTGACGCGGACCGCGCCGACCGCATCGAGCTGGACGCCAGCCTTTTCAAGACCAAGCCCCTGCGTCGCCGGACGCCGGCCGATTGCCAGCATCACCTGATCGACTTCAAGGGACTCGCCTTGCGCGAGGGTCGCTTGGATCGCTTCACCCTTTTTCTCCAATCTTGTCGGCATATCATTGAATTTAAATTGAATTCCTCTTTCCGTTAAATTATCGCGCAAAAAGCAGCGCGCATCCTCGTCAAAGCCGCGCAGGATATTTTCGCCGCGCAGAGCGACGATCACGTCGCTGCCGAGGCGCTTGAGCAGCGAGGCGAATTCGACGGCGATATAGCCGCCGCCGACGATTAGGATACGCTTCGGCTGTTCCTTCAAATCGAAAATCTCGTTCGAGGTGATCGCCAGTTCGCGGCCGGGAAATTCCGGCCCGTGGAAGGGTGCACCGCCGGTCGCGATCAGAATGTAACGCGCCGTGACGCTGCGGTTTTCAGCCAGAATGCGAACCGTATGCGGCCCTTCGATCACCGCGCGGCTTTGGACGAATGTAACGCCAGCCTTCTCCAAATTTGCGCGGTAGATCGCCGAAAGCCGCGAAATTTCCTTGTCCTTGGCGGCAATGAGTTTGGCCCAGTCGAACGAGGCCTCGCCGACCGTCCAGCCGAAACCTTCCGCATCCGCAAAATCATCCGCAAAACGGCTGGCATAGACCATCAGCTTCTTGGGAACGCAGCCGCGAATGACGCAGGTACCGCCGATCCGATATTCCTCGGCCACAACGACTTTGGCGCCATAGCCCGCCGCGACCCGTGCGGCGCGCACGCCGCCTGAGCCCGCGCCGATGACGAAGAGATCGACGTCGAAGTCCGCCATTAATCGAGGCTCCCATAAATTTCGATGCCTTGCGCACCCACGGAAATCACCGCCTGCGCATAGCCGATGAACAGACCGTGTTCGACAACGCCGGGAATGGCGACGAGCCGTGCGGCAAGCTCCTCCGGCGCAGGAATGGTGCCAAAGGCGCAATCGAAGATGTAATGGCCACCATCGGTGACATACGGCGCGCCCTTCTCGGTCCGCAGGTTGAGCGGCCCGTTGCAGCCGGCCTCGGCGGCTTCCCGCACAATGAGACGGCGCGTTGCTTCGGCGCCGAAACGATTGACCTCAACCGGCAGCGGAAACCGGCCGAGCGTTTCAGCCGCCTTGGAAGCATCGGTGATCACGACCATACGCTGCGAGGCTGCCGCCACGATCTTTTCCCGCAGCAGGGCGCCGCCGCCGCCCTTGATCAGCCGCAAGCTGGGATCGAACTGGTCGGTCCCATCGACTGTCAAGTCGAGCTCTGGCAGGTCGTCGAGTTCCGCCAGCTGAATGGCCAGCGATTGCGCCTGTGCGCGGGTACGTTCCGACGTCGGCACGCAGATAACATCGAGACCCTGCGCGACACGCTGCCCGAGCAGATCGACGAAATGCGCCGCTGTGCTGCCTGTGCCAAGGCCCAGGCGCATCCCCGGTTTAACCAGTTCCAGCGCTTTGGCGGCCGCCTGGCGTTTCAGATCGTCGGCATTGCTCATGCGAGGCAGCTAGGCCCTCGCCGCACGCCCGTCAACAGCGCGAATTGTCATTTCGCTGGCGGCGTGCAGACGACCTTGTCGTTGAGCACGTAGCAGATCGACATCCTGCCGCTGCGCAGATCGACACGGAACACACCGCCCTCATGCTCATGGCTTGAGGCGATGAGCGAATAATCGCTCGCAGGCTGTGGCCCGGCGCCCTCGCCCGGCTCATAGCAAAGCGTGACGCCGATTGTGCCCTCTTTCAGGCCGTATTGGCAGGCGCCAATCTCGCCGGTCGCGCGGTCGAGATGATAAACCCGGTTCAGGTCCCGCTCCGGTGCGGCAAGAAAGTCGTAGTTCGCAGCATCAGCGTGGACCGCGCCCAGGCCCGGCAAGCCCAGTACGAAGCTTAGGCAGGCAAGAAGACGAAATTTCAGCATCGGGCGCTCCGGCAAATCGGCCCCTATTTATACGCGAGAGGGGTGGAAACTGCGACGCGCCAGCGCAGGGCGGTTGTGAAACTTGATCCTTCGCCGCGGGACGCCTATGCCCTCGGGCCATGACCAAGCCCCTCCTCGTCTTCGATCTCGACGGTACGCTCGCAGAAACGGCCCCCGACCTTGTCGCTACCCTCAACCAGGTGCTGGCAGACATCGGCGTCGCGCCAGTCACCTACGAGTCGGCACGCGACATGGTGGGCGGCGGCGCCCGCTTGATGATCGAGCGCGCCCTTGCCCATGCCGGCGTTTCGCTGCCGAGGCAGAAAATCGACCAGATGTTCGACGATTTTCTTGCCCATTACGACGCGCATATCGCCGATGCTTCGACACTCTTTCCCGGCGTTGTCGCGGCGCTTGATCGGTTCGAGGCAGCCGGTTGGCACTTCGCCGTCTGCACCAACAAGATCACCAAATCGTCCGAACTGCTGCTGGAGGCGCTCGGCGTCGCCGACCGTTTCACTGCGATCTGCGGCAAGGATTCGTTCCCCGTCAGCAAGCCCGACGCACGCGCCCTGCTCTCGACGATCGACAAGGCCGGCGGTGCGCGCGACCGCACGATCATGGTCGGCAATTCCAAGACCGATATCGAGACCGCGCAGAACGCGGGCATTCCGGTCGTGGCCGTCGATTTCGGCTACACCGACCAGCATGTCGCCACCTACAAGCCGAACCGCGTGATCTCGCATTTCGACGCATTATGGGATGCGGTCGCGGACATTGGCACGTTTCACCCCGCACGGTGACACCGGCTGAGTGCTGGGGGCTTCGCGGCTTGACTTCGCCGCGCCGGGCTGCGTAAACCCAACGAGCTGAGGGCGCGTAGCTCAGCGGGAGAGCACTCCCTTCACACGGGAGGGGTCACAGGTTCAATCCCTGTCGCGCCCACCATCACTCTGCGCGATGGCCACATTTTGCGCACGCTTGGTGATGCGGCCGAGCTGATTACGAACCTTCACGAGACAATACAGGGCCGCGCGTGGAATCGATCCGCGGCGGAACTACTCATGATGGCGGCCGAAGTTGGCACAGACGAGACGATTGAAGCCGCGACCATGCAAACGCAAAGGGCGTTAAAGCGCGAGGGGGTGCTCTAAAGCCGCGTGGACGACACAATAAGCGCGCCGCTTTTCTCGCTAGCCTCCAGTAGCTAGAACTCGGCCCCGACATGGCCTTCGACTGTCGCTTGATCAACGACGAAGATCAGTGGTTGATCAGGCCAGTCCCGCTGGACCTTATCAATAAGCTTCTGGAGCGTCCGGCAATCGAATGGCTCGTCGTAATCAGGCGCGACTTCCGCCAGCCAATGCCCGTCGGTATAGGCGACTTCGACTTTTCGCGGCTCAATCATGCCGCGACAACTCCGCAGCCTCCGCTTGGTTGCATCGGCCAAGGCTCGTCGCCGCACTTGATCGCCGCTGCAATTTGCCGACCGGGTGACGCCTCCGTATTAGATGCGCCCCCTGTCTGAGGGGGAGTCGCTTTGTTGCAAGAAAAGCACGGGATGCGGAAATCGCGATCGCTCAATGCGGTTTGAGCAGTTCGTAAACCCTTCGGGCGTAAAGCACCAACAATCAGTATGCGGGCGCTTCTCGTTAGGAGTGACAATGCTTTCCAAATTCCTCTTATCTTCAAGTTTACTTCTTGCCCTGGCTGCATCTGCGGCAGCCGCGGATCTACCGTCGGAAAAGGGTCCGCCCGTTTATGTGCCGCCACCGCCGCCGGTCTTTTCCTGGACTGGCGTCTATATCGGCGCGCAGGCTGGCTATGGATGGGGACATAAGTCTGATTACACCCTGCTTCCCGGGGGCGCTGTCGTCCGGGGCGTGGGTTCTAACCCCTCTGGATTTGTTGGCGGCGGCCATGCTGGCTATAATTACCAGATCAGCCAATTCGTGATTGGCCTTGAAGGCGACGTGAACGGCTCGACCGGTCACAGCAACGAGACGAACTTCGGCTTTGTTGGCAATGGTCGCGAAGAGTTCGATGCATCTATCCGCGGTCGGGCGGGTGTCGCTTTTGATCGAATCTTGATCTATGCGGCAGGCGGCGCCGTCTTCGGAGATTTTAATTCCAGCGTGACCGACCCGTTTGGTGTTGTTGAGAGCCACAACCGCGGGGACATTGGCTGGACCGTTGGTGGCGGCCTCGAATACGCCATCGACAACAACTGGTCGGTCCGCGGGGAGTACCGCTACATCGATTACAGAGCCGGCGGGATTAATTATACAACGCTGGCTGGCAGCCCGTTCACTGTACATCAACACCTGACCGATAATCGCGTGCAGGCTGGTTTTTCGTACAAGTTCGACATGTTCGCGCCGCCGGCGCCGGTCGTGTCCAAGTACTAAGCACGAAGCAGGACTTCGGAGATTGGCAGAAGGTAACGCGTGCGAACGGTCACGCCGGAAAGTAAGCCGTTGAATAAATAGGAAGATAAAACGCCCGTCACACGGGAGGGGTCACAGGTTCAATGCCTGTCGCGCCCACCATTTTAAGTGGTTGAATAGTAACGATACTCGAACAGCCGAACAAGTATGCACGTTTGTCTTCTGCATAGCAGGCGTTTCTCGCGTGCGAGCTACCGCGTCATAAGGCTGATCGCGACAGCATTCGCGATATCGATGAAAAAGGCCGAGACGAGCGGCAGGATAATGAAGGCGCGAGTCGCCGGACCATGGACCTTGGTCACGGCCGTCATGTTAGCGATGGCCGTCGGCGTCGCGCCGAGGCTGATGCCGGTGAAACCGGCCGCGAGCACGGCAGCCTCGTAGTCGCCACCCATGGCTGGAAAGACGACAAAGACGATATAGATGACCGCTGCCAGCGTTTGCAGCGCCAGCACCAGCAGCAATGCCGGGCCGAGGCCGCCCAAGGCCCAGAGCTGCATACTCATCAGCGACATGGCGAGGAAAATGTTGAGGCTGACGTCGGAGATCAGGGCGAGGGCGCGCGTGCGCGCCGGCCATTGCAGACGTGGCATGAAGCGCGGCACGAGATTGGTCAGCGCGATGGCGACGAGCAGGCACACGACGAATAGGGGAACCTTGAGCCCCATCTTTTCGACGGTCTCCTCGAGCGCGTAGGCGATGAGGATGGCGATATTCAGCACCAGCAACGTCCGCAGAAGGCTGATGTGGGAAATATCCGCCGCCTCGGCCGGCACGGTTTCTGGCACGCCCATGATCAGCTCGTCGGTGCTGGCGCTCTTAAGTTTGTTGCGGGCGATCAGGTAGCGGGCGATCGGGCCACCGGCGAGGCTCGCCAGTACAAGGCCGAGCGTGGCTGCCGCGATGCCGACTTCCAAGGCGTTCTGCAGGCCATAAAGGCTGCTCACCAGAGGGGCCCAGGCGATGGTGGTGCCGTGCCCGCCGATCAGTGAGGCCGAGCCCAGGAAGATAGTGAGGCCTTTCGGCAGGCCGAGGGCGGCGACAGAGCCCACTGCGATCAGGTTCTGGATCACGAGGAAGCCGATGGTGAGCGCGAGGAAAATCGCCAGCGGCCGGCCGCCGGAAAGCAGATCGCCAAGCTTGGCATTGAGGCCGATGCCGGTGAAGAAGTAGAGGAGCAGCAGGTCGCGCGCCTCGACGTCGAACCGAACGTCGAGGTGAAACAATTGGCGCGCGGCGAGCATCGCCAGCGCTGCTAGCAGGCCGCCGGTCGCGGCTTCCGGGATGTCCCATTGCCGCAGCGGCGCGATCAGGCGGTTAATGCCCGCGCCGGCGAAAAAAACGACGATAGCGATAGTGAAGGTTAGAAAGCCGGGAACCTCGACCAGCCTCATCGCTCATCCCTTTCTGGGAAAGCTACCGATCCGGCATGTGACGCGCCGATCGACCTGCCTTGACTATGCGGGAAAACGCCAGGGGGGGACGCTACCTTGTGCATTTATCTACTTGCACAACTCCCTTCACACGGGAGAGGTCACAGGTTCAATCCCTGTCACGGCCACCATTAATCTTTAAGCTATACAAGGTTGGGTTCGGCGAACTGCGCAGCTTGGCGCTGTTTGCCGTCGTTTCGCTCAGCATTATACTTTGGTGGAGATTCACGAATTTCTGCGCATCTTCGGGCGCTGCAGAATTTGCAACCCAACAACTTTGGAGGCAGCCATGAGAAACTATCTAGCCGCCTTGATTTTTGTCGGATCGCTTGGCTCCGCTTCCGCAGCCACATACACCATTCAAAACTGGCCTCAAGACCTCAACAAAGTTCCCTGCGACGCGTGGAAACATAATAGCGACGGAACATGGGTGGAGGTCGGAACCATCGTGGTCGGCGGAAACGCCACGTCGGGCATGACCTTCAAGGACACGGACGAGGCAAAAATATTGGACGCCAAGTGCCCGCACTAGGGCCGCCCGTGAGGCAGGCAATCGTTAGGCGGCCGATGCGCAGTCAACGCAAACCAGTCGCGACGGGCCGGTATCATTTTGGCTCGCCGGCGATGATTTATGTTCCCCGGCGGCTTCTCAGCCCGGCGCAGTTCAAATTCTCGGCATTCCCATAGACTTTGGCAGGACAATATATTAGTCGGACTACAACTTTGGGTTGTAATCGCTAACGATATCGCTATACTTATGCGCAGTCCGGCCGGTGCTCGATTCGGTTGCTTACAACGTGGGCATGGCCTGGGAAAAACCTCATCCCCACGCCGTCGGGGTCGCGATCTAAAATCTTCGGATATGCGAGCCTCAGACTTATGCACCACGATCTTCGAACACACACCGTCGGTTCCCGATAGTTGTCCTAATCCAAAACTCACGCTTCGAACCAGAGACTAGATCGTCTTCACCGAGTTGGCAGCATTATTATCATGAGAGTTTTTAGCGATATCCGACTTCATCGCCGCGGTGCCGACGCAAAATATATTTTTTTGAATTCGTTAAACGCGCTTCTACACCCGCGCGAATTTCTTTGTGATCTGCACGTCATCCGCAAGATCAAGTCCGGCCTGAAGTCCCTTGCCCGAGACAACGCACCAACGGATGGCAAAGCACCAAATATTTTTCACTTCGTCTGGGGCCTGTCCGGAAAGTCGGAAGTTTTTCCCTACTATGCCTACATGGCAGTTGCCTCAGCCCTTTTTTATAATCCCGACGCGAAGGCTATTTTTCATTATGGAAAGGAACCGTCGGGTGAGTTTTGGGACCGGATAAAGTCGAAGGTCATACTGAACAAGGTCGAAGATTTCGAGCGGTTTGGAATTGCGGAATTCCATCACTTTGCACATAAGGCGGACATTGTAAAACTCTTAGCCCTTGAGGTGATTGGCGGCACGTATCTCGACTGCGATACCTTGACAGCGAAGTCCTTTACGCCGCTTCGCAAAGACAAGATTGTAATGGGAATACAAGCTTCATGCTATAATGCTGCACCTGGCCTTTGCAACGCCACGATAGTTTCGCCTCGACGCGATAAATTTCTTAAACGCTGGCTTCGCAAATATCGAAGTTTTTATTCGAGCGGCATGGACTCTCGCTGGGACTACCACTCCGTTAAAACTCCTGGGTTGTTATCATTTTATCATCCAAGCGAAATTGAGATTCTGCCCTTTGATCACTTTTTCTATCCGTTGTGGACTGACCTTCCCCGCGTTCTGTTGAGCAACGATGTTGAAAAGTGGCTTCCACATTTGGGCCATTCCTACAGCTTCCACTTGTGGAACACGATAACAAAAAAAGACCTTGAAAAGATCGACGATAAATTCGTCTTGAGAATTTAAATCGGTCTATTCGCACTTTGCGCGCGCTGTCCTTGCAGGTGCGTCGTGCTGAACCCGCTCGTGTCGATCGTGATGCCATGCTTTAATTGCGAAAAGCATCTTCGTAACGCTCTGATCAGTATCCAAAATCAGACCTATAAGGATTTCGAACTCATCGCGATTAATGATGGCTCATTAAATTCGACCGAGCACATCCTCATGCAATTTGATCCCACACGGCTGGTGTACATCAAAAACGAAAAAAACGAAGGTGTGGCCATTTCACTAAATAAGGGCATGGCTGCAGCAAAAGGAGAGTACATAGCTCGATTTGATGCGGACGATTTCATGCGGCCTAATCGTATAGAAAGGCAGAGTCATTTCCTCCTCGAATACGATCTCGTTGATGTTGTTGGATCGGGTGCGGACGTTTTCGGTGATGTAAATGACGTCTACCGTCCGCCGTGGGGGCATCTCGGCTTAATCAACGAGATGACTCTCAATAATCCCATAATCCACCCAACCATAATGTTCCGTAGGGAGCTTATCGACAAAGGTCTGTTCAAATACCGCAGCGATTTAGCGACGGAGGAGGATTACGAACTTTGGTGTCAACTCCTTCCTCGTATCCAAGTTTGCAATATTCGAAAAGTCCTTGATCCGTTATCGAATTCACGGCAGCAACAATCAACGCATCCCCGGAAAGTTTGAAGCCAAGAAGATTGCGCTAACCGAATTCTTCGAGCACTTCGACGTGTCGGACCCCGCGCTTGTTGACGAGCTAGCTGGGTTTCAATGCAGCGGTTATTTTTCCTACGAAGGGTACAGCGTACTGCATGAGTACGCTAAGCAAGCCGATCGCAAGAAATTACCGCGGCTGGGTTGGCTTAAGCCTGGATAGCTAAGGAAAGTCGCTACAGCCTATTTATGGATTATTATATGAGTACGATGTGGGAGAAATCAGGCGCGATATAGTTCAATGCCCTGAGGATCACCGCCGCCCGTAGACAGTATGATCATAAGCTCTATGACAGTTAAATGGATCTTCGTCGTGTTTAAGCACCTTCTAAATCGTTCTAATAATACAGTGGGTGTAGCAATAGATCCTCATCCGAGTGCTTCGTCTTATCCGAAGGTGCCAGCTTCGCGATTAGATTTGCGCCGTTCGCCTCTTCGCTCAACCGTGATGGATACGCTTTCTCTGCTCTCTCCTATGTGGCCGCGAGATTCCATAAAATCCGGGTCGGCCGTAACTTCGATGGCGGCTATGTCATGCTGTCTGACTTGGACGAGATATACAAAAGCCCTTTCGTTAGGAATCTCAGGCGATGATTCCTCGGATTTGGACATGGTCCGAAGGGGCTACGTATTGATCAATATGATTATTCAATTGCGCAGGCCTCCCACACACCATGAGCAGCTTACTCTCTTCCCCCTCAAGATCGCGACAGGGTCGAACGCCGGGGAAATTACGTTAAAGGATGCGCTCGACCGCCTTGCGACGGATCTCCCTGAAGCTACACTTTAAAGATGGATATAGAAGGAGCGAATGGGATGTAATTCCGCACACAAACTCGCAAACAATGAAAAGATTTTCTCAAATCGTTTGCGAGTTCCACGGCCTCAATGAGCTTTCAAACCCTCTTCAGCATGATCGGATCAGGAGAACCTTTTCGACGATTTACGAGACGCACACAGCCGGTCCACATTCACGCAAATAATTATGGGATGATCTTTAACGTGGATAACATTCCGGTTCCTGACGTACTCGAGGTTACATACGCAAACCGGAGCCTTTACAAATTTAAACCGTCTGATGATGTCTATCCTACCCCTCTCGATCAGCCAAATAATCCCGCAACACCCGATATATTCTTAGGAACGTTTAAGTTCGCCTAGTTGGGAACACCTTCTACGAAACAAATATCAACCACCGGCTTCAATAACCCCTCCGCATTGTCATCGGCAGACGTCAATCGGCATTGTATTTGCCTCCGGCCCAATGGCGTCGCTAAAAAGCGGGAGGGTACGCGGCTTGACCAACTCCATCGCGTCAGCCATCCCCATCGACCAAAGACATTTTCACTTTGTACCGTAATCCTAAGCATTGAAAGCAACTCTGGCTTGGCTCAAGCGTTGATGCGCTGGAGGTGTTCCAATGACCAAATCCAACCCGTCTTTTGCCG
>CAWAIN010000003.1:0-198009 GCA_963782195.1 uncultured Pseudomonadota bacterium
CGCGCCGCCGGCGCGCTGCTGCAGCCAGCCGCCCGCGAGATAGGCGCCGATTGTCAAAACGATCCAGACGAGGGGTGAGGGCGCGAGCGGCGTCCAGACGGCTAGGATTTCGCGATACATGCCTTGTCTCCTATCGCGAGAACTGCCGGCGGTTTCGGCGCCGCCTTGCGGCGAAGCAGGTGATGCAGGACGAGCCCCGTGACGGCGAGGCTCAAGATTGTCGAGCCAATGACACCGCCGAGGATCGGCAGCCATTCATGCCGGATGACGGCAAGTTCGCCGACAATGCCGACGCCTGCTGGAACGAAGAGCAGACCCAGATGGCCGAGAATGCCGTCCGCCACGCGGGCGAGTGTGCTCGGTTCGGGCTGTGCGGTCGGCCCGCGCCAAATAAGCCAGGCCGCGAGCGCGATCATGCCGATCACCGGACCGGGCACCGACACATGTAAAGCGCTACGCAATAATTCGCCCAAAAGCTCGACGGCGAGAAGAACGAAGACGGCGGCCAACATGGCAAACCTCCCTGCTGCCAAATACATGCGCGGCCGCACTGCGGTGCGAAATAGCTCGCATTTCAAATCTCTTTTGCAAAAATAGGCATAATGCCGACGAAAAGCCTGATAAGATGGCAAGCAACGCCGCCATTGTTGCGCAGACAGACAGAGACCGATGGACTATCTTGCTGCGGTTCGGGCTTTCGTGCGCGCGGTCGATCTTGGAAGTTTCTCCAAGGCGGCGGTGGAACAGGAGCTGAAAGTCTCGACGGTGTCCCGCTATGTCAGCGGGCTTGAGGCCGACCTCGGTGTCGCGCTCCTCAACCGCTCGACGCGACGGCTGCATCTGACGGAAGGTGGCGCCGATTTCTATCGCCGCGCGGTCGCGATCCTCGCCGAGGTCGAGGAAGCGCGTCTGGCGATGCATACGCTCAACGCCAGCCCACGTGGCGTGTTGCGCGTGAACATTCCCAGCGCCTTCGGGCGCCGGCACGTCGTTCCGCACCTCAAGGATTTTCACGATCTGCATCCGCAGGTGCGGCTCGACATCTCGTTGACCGATACGGTCGTGAATTTGATCGAGACCGGCACCGATGTCGCGATCCGCATCGGCGCGCTGGAAGATTCAACGCTGGTTGCCAAGAAGCTGGCGCCGCAGCGTCGTATTCCTGTGGCAAGCTCCGATTATCTAGGGCGCCACGGTGCGCCGGGCCAG
This sequence comes from uncultured Pseudomonadota bacterium, assembly GCA_963782195.1. Taxonomy (GTDB): domain Bacteria; phylum Pseudomonadota; class Alphaproteobacteria; order Rhizobiales; family Beijerinckiaceae; genus Methylovirgula. The sequence continues at coordinate 1,210 of CAWAIN010000003.1, forward strand.
CCAAACGATTTAACGCGTCATGCCTGTCTCATCCTTGCGCCGCAACAGGGCGAGACCTGGTACTTCCGGCGACCTGCCGCGACCGAGTTCGCCAATATCATTGTCAGCGGCGACGTCCGCGCCAATGAATCCGAGGCCTTGTTGCAACTGGCGCGCGACGGTCTGGGTATCGCTTTGCTGCCGACATGGATCATGGCGGACGAACTCGCGGCGGGGCGGCTTGTGCCAATTCTCGACGATTGGCATTGGGCCATCGCCGCAGGGCCGGAGCGCGCCATCTGGGGCGTCTATCCGCCAAAGCGCATCGTCGCGCCGAAGGTGCGTGCCTTTCTCGCTTTCTTCGCCGCGCGTTTCGGCCGGCCGCCCTATTGGGAGTGTATGGACCGCGATGCGGCGCAAGAGATCACGCAAACAGGAACCGTCGAATAGGAGTTGAGCGATGGCTGCAATGTTTCAGCTTGATGGAAAAATCGCTGTCGTCACGGGTGCCGCGCGCGGCATCGGCCGCGCGGGGGCCGTCGCGCTGGCACAAGCGGGCGCCGACGTCATCGGCATCGATATCGCGGCCTTCGTGAGCCCCATCCTTGATCTTGCACCGGCAAGCCCGGAAGATCTCGCCGAGACCGGCCGGCTTGTCAAAGATGCCGGGCGGCGCTGGCGTTCGGTCATTCTCGATCAGCGCGATATCGTGGCGTTACGCGCCGCGGCCGCGCAGATCGAAAAGGACTTCGGCGGCGTCGACATTCTCTTCGCCAATGCCGGAATCCAGGCGTTCAAGCCGATCCTCGAAATGCAGGACGCCGATTGGCACGATCAGATCGATGTCAATCTCTCCGGCACGGTGAATGTGCTGAGGACCTTTGCGCCGCTGCTTGTCAAACGCGGCGGCGGCCGCATCATCATCACGTCTTCGACGCAAGGGCAGCACGGCACCAAATTCGGAGCGGCTTATTCCGCCTCGAAATGGGGCCTGATCGGACTCATGAAATCCGCGGCGCTAGAATTCGGTCCGCATAAGATCAACGTCAACGCGCTGATTCCAGGTTTGATTGATACAGCGCTTACGCGACACGAAGATCGCTATGCGCAGGTCATCGAAGACGCCGGCAGAGCGCCCGCGCATGATGTCGTGCGCGATGAGGCGACAGCAAAAGCCATGTTGACGACGCATTCACCGCTCGGCGTCCCGTGGATCAAGCCGGAGGATGTTGCGCCAATGGTTGTCTTTCTCGCATCGGACGCTGCACGGATGGTAAGCGGCGCCTCGTTCTCGGTGACGGGTGGCGACAGCGCCCATTTCGTCAGCTAGCGCGATCAAAGCCCGAGGTCGCTAAGCCCCGGATGATCGTCTGGCCTCCGGCCCAACGGCCAGAAGAATTTGCGATCAGCCTCTTTGATTGGCAGGTCGTTGATGCACGCGTAACGGTGATGCATCAGGCCCTCGGCATCGAATTCCCAGTTCTCATTGCCGTAGGAGCGGTACCATTGGCTGCTGTCGTCGTGCCATTCGTAGGCGAAACGCACAGCGATGCGGTCGCCGGTGAAAGCCCAAAGCTCCTTGATCAGCCGGTAATCGAGTTCGTGCGCCCATTTGCGTGTCAAAAACGCGATGATTTCGGCGCGGCCGCGCGGGAACTCGGCGCGATTCCGCCAGACCAAATCCGGCGTGTAAACTTTCGATACGCGTTCGGGATCGCGGCTGTTCCAGCCGTCCTCTGCGCCGCGGACCTTGGCAATTGCGGTTTCACGGGTGAATGGCGGAACGAGTGCTGCCATGACAACCTCCTGTACTGATCGGTAATTTATAGACCATTCGGTCTAGGCAAAGTCAAGCCGTGGTCGACGTTCGTGCTCTGTTGTAGCAGCGTGAAGATGACAGTCAGATCACGCTGCGATTCGCATGCATCTCGGATCAAATCGCCGAGCTTCAGATCGTCTGTGCGGCTGAACCAGATGTGAAGCCCGCGCAGACCTCGCCATCGGAAGCGTAGCTCGCTTTCATCAAGAAGTCGCATTAAAGACGGCCAATCGATGCGGCGTTGCGGCGCCTCGGGCCGGACCGCGACGCCGCGAAAGCCAGTAAGGGGGTCACTCACGTGCCGCTCATCCGTATCGATGCCATCGCCGGCCGCACAGAAGGCGAAGTTCAGACGCTGCTCGATGCCGCGCATCGCGCCATGCTCGCGGCGTTCAAAGTCCCCGAGCGCGACCGCTATCAGGTCTATACGGAACATCCGGCATCGCATCTGATCGCGCAGGACACCGGCCTTAACATTCCGCGCACGCAGAAATTCGTTCTGGTCAGCGTGACGACACGGCCGCGCTCGCGCGCCGAGAAAGAGACGTTCTATAAATTGCTCTGTCAGGAGCTTTGGGAGCATTGCGCCATCGCGACCTCCGACGTGATGATCTCGCTCGTCCAGAACAGCGATGAGGACTGGTCTTTCGGTAACGGCCGGGCGCAATTTCTGACCGGCGAGCTCTAATAATCAATCATTTGATTCGATCGATTCGACAAAAATAACGCGTTATATTTATCGATCGATTTCAGCGAATTTCGGCCCCGAAAGGGGAGTCGAAAATGGAAACAGCTTCAAACATCACTTTGCCGACGGCGCGGGTCCGGGCGCCCAGCCGCCGTTTCGATTTTGGGATCGCACCCGGCGTGTTGCTGACCGCGACGATAGCGGCAACAGGTTTTGCCTTGCACGCGATGCCGGGCGTCGGCGCGCTCAGCCCGATGATTCTCGCGATCGTCATCGGCATTGCGTTTCATAATCTCGTCGGGACGCCGGCGCGGGCGAAAGCCGGCGTCACCTTTTCGCTGCGGCGGATTCTGCGCTTCGCCATCATTCTGCTCGGCCTGCAATTGACCGCGCAGCAAGTCGTGGAGGTTGGGCCGAAGGGGCTTGGCGTGATCGTGCTGACGCTCGTCGCGACGTTCGTCTTTACGAAATGGCTCGGCAAGCTTCTCGGCGTCGAGCGCAAGCTTGCCGAATTGATAGCCGCGGGAACGTCGATTTGCGGCGCTTCGGCGGTAATCGCCACCAACACCGTCACCAACGCGCATGACGAGGATGTGGCCTATGCGGTTGCCTGCGTGACGGTCTTCGGCTCGATCGCCATGTTCGGCTATCCGCTGCTGCCGGGCCTGCTGCATCTGTCGCCCCATGCCTATGGCCTCTGGGCCGGCGCGTCGATTCACGAGATCGCGCAGGTCGTCGCCGCGACTTTCCAGGATGGCAAGGCGGCCGGCGATTTTGGTACGATCGCGAAGCTCTCGCGCGTCACATTGCTGGCGCCCGTGGTCATCACTTTAGGCTTCCTGGCGCGGTCGCGCGCGCAGGGCGGAACGCAGCATCACACCAAAGCGCCGATTCCCTGGTTCGTGCTCGGGTTCATTGCCCTCGTCGGCATCAATAGCGTGGTGACTGTTCCCGGCGCCTTGAAGCCGATGATCGTCGCCGTGACGACCTTCCTGCTGTCAATGGCGCTCGCGGCTATGGGACTTGAGACCGATATCCGTAAGCTGCGCGCCAAGGGTTTGCGGCCACTACTCCTTGGCCTCAGTTCCTTTCTGTTCATCGCGACGTTCAGTCTGGCTTTGGTGAAGATGACGACGTGATGACACGCGATGTAGAACGAAAGAACGCCGGGGATGAACCGCCGCCAGCCTTGAAGGTTGGCGGCGGTCTCCGTATAGCTGCGCCCGGCTTTGGGCCGTTACATTTTATAGCTTTTCTGTCCGGCCGGGGCCTCAGCATTACGGGAGATACGGATGCTCAAGAAAGCATTGGCACTTTCGGTTGTTGCCGGGTTCGCGTTCGCTGCGTCTCAAGTTGAAGCGCTTCCGCTGTCGTCGCTCAGCGGCGCATCATCGCCGGAGTTGACGCTCGTTTATGGCGGCTGCGGAGTCTATGGCCATCGTGGTCCCTATGGTCATTGCCGCGCGGGCGGCCAGGCCGGCGGCTATTGGCGCGGACGTCCGTGTCCTCCCGGCTGGCATATCGGCGGCGGCGGCCGGCACTGCTGGCGCAATTAGAACTTTTGTTTTGACTTTCATTTGCGCCCGCCCCACACGGCGGGCGCTTTGTTTTGGAGATGATATGAAGAACGCGATCGCGATCCGGCATGTTCAATTCGAAGATCTCGGCACGCTTGCGTCGGGGCTGCAACGCGCGGGCTACGATGTCACCTATTTGGATGTCGACGGCGGCGCGCTGACGTCGCTCGATCTGGTGGCGCCCGATCTCCTGGTCGTGCTGGGCGGCCCGGTCGGCGTTTATCAGACAGAGGCCTATCCGTTTCTTGCCGATGAGCTCCGTCTGATTGAGACGCGGCTAAAAGCGGGACGGCCGACGCTTGGCATCTGCCTCGGCTCGCAATTGATGGCGGCGGCGCTCGGCGCGAAGGTCGCGCCATCCGGACATAGCGAGGTCGGTTTTTCCAAACTCACGCTGAATGACGCGGGGCAGGCGAGCCCGCTTCGCCATCTCGAAGGGGTCGAGGTGCTGCACTGGCATGGCGACACATTCGCGCTGCCGGATGGCGCGAAATTGTTGGCCTCGACGGAGCTTTGCCGGCATCAAGCCTTCGCCCTCGGCCCAAATATCCTGGCCTTGCAATTCCATCCCGAGCCGGATGCCGCCGGGCTGGAACGCTGGCTCATCGGTTACGCCGGCGATCTGGCGGCATCCAAGCTCGATCCACGCGCAATGCGGAAAGACGCTGCGCTTTACTGCCCTGCGATGCAGGGCGCTGCGGCGAGCCTGCTGGACGATTGGCTTGCAAATTTAACGTGAGTTTTGCCGTGGATCGGTTCTGATGGGTCGCGCGTTAATAGCAATCGGAATCTTTTTGGAGAACGATCATGGCGCAACATGAGACCAAGGCGCAGAAGGAAGTCGTCGGCCGTGTCATGCACGAATTCAAGCATGGTGAATTGGAATCAAGCCGCGGCGGCAAGGTGAAGAGCCGCAAGCAGGCCGTCGCGATTGCGTTGGAGGAGGCTGGCGCATCGAAATTCGAGAGCCCGCAAAAAAATCGCGAGCATCTGAAAAAGACCAAAGAGAAAGAGCGCCACGGCGAGACGGCCATGCAGCAGAAAGAGGGCCGCTCGAAGAAGCATTAGCGCGATAAAAAGGGGCCGCAGCGACGCGACCCCTTTTGTCTTACGCGGCTGGCCGCAGCACCACTTTGGTCCAGCCGTGTTCACGGCAGTCGAAATGCTTGTAGGCGTCCGGCGCCTTGTCCAGCGACAGTTCGTGCGAGACAAGGAACGAGGGCTTCGCCCGTCCCTTCTCGATCAGCGCGCCAAGCTGGCGGTTGTAGGCTTTGACCGGCATTTGCCCCGATCCCATCCGCAGCCCTTTCTCGAAGAAAAGCCCGAAATCGAACGCGATCTGGCCGTGCTGCATCAGCTTGTCCTTCGACTTCGGGTCTTGCGGCACAAAGACACCGACAACGCCCAGTGCGCCGGTCGGACGCACTGATTTGACCAGCTTGTTCATCGTATCGTTGGGCACTTCGTGCCCGGCGGGATCGTGGCATTGCCAGCCGACGCATTCGCACCCCTTGTCAGCGCCTTCGCCCTTCGTGTGTTTCATAACCGCGTCGATCGGGTCTTCGTTTGAATCGTCGATCGGAATGGCACCGATTTGCTCGGCCAGCCGCAGCCGGTCGGGATGGCGGTCAACGATCATCACCTGGCTCGCGCCCTTGATCATCGCCGAATAGGCGGCAAATAGCCCAACCGGACCGGCGCCGTAGATGACGACGGATTCGCCGCTCTTCAGTCCTGCGAGTTCCGTCGCGTGCCAGCCTGTCGGCCAGATATCGGTCAGCATCACGTAATCGGTTTGCCTTTCCTCCGCATCGGGTGGCAACACGAAACAATTGAAGTCGGCATAGGGCACGCGGAGTAATTCCGCCTGCCCGCCGGAGAACGGGCCCATTTCGGCATACCCGTAGGCTGCGCCGGCCGAATCCGGATTGACGGTAAGGCAGGCCCAGGTCATGCCGCTCTCGCAATTCTTGCAGAAGCCGCAGCCGATATTGAAAGGCAGGCAAACCCAGTCGCCGACTTTCACCCGATCGACCGCCTTGCCGACGGCGATCACCTCGCCGAGATTTTCATGGCCGAGAATCTTGCCTTTTTCGACGCTGGTCCGGCCCTCAAACATGTGAAGATCGGAGCCGCAGATATTCGTCGCGGTGATCTTCACCAAGGCGTCGGTCTCTTTCTCAACCTTTGCGTCTGGAACGTTCATAACGCGCACATCGCGCGGACCGTTATAGACCAAGCCTTTCATTGCCAAGCTCCTGCCATTTTTGGGGGTCGTCTGCCCGCCAACGGCGCATGGCGCGGCGGGTTCCGGGCGAGCAGGAATGTGAGCGGTGGCTCTCAACCTTCTACTGTGTAGCACGGGCGCCCAGCGAGTCGACAGAGGTGGACAAAGACCCCACATTAGCTGCAATAGCTGCAATGATTCGTCTTTCGTTCCCCTCGGAGATAGGTGGGATTGGGCATTCCTGAGAGTTTTGAGGAAGCGGGCTCGGGCTTCGACGCACCGGCTTTGCGGCCGGGCGGGATCGCCGCGCGGGCCAGCGCGGGTGCGGGTGCGCGCTATCTCGAAGGCCTCAACCCCGAGCAGCGCGCCGCGGTCGAGACGCTCGACGGCCCGCTTCTGGTGCTCGCCGGGGCCGGCACCGGCAAGACGCGGGTGCTGACTGCACGCATCGCGCATATTCTGGGCACCGGCCGCGCCTTCCCGAGTCAGATCCTCGCCGTCACCTTCACCAACAAGGCGGCGCGCGAGATGAAGGAGCGTATCGCGACCCTCGTCGGCCCGGCCGCGGAAGGCATGCCCTGGCTTGGCACGTTCCACGCGATTTCGACCAAAATCCTGCGCCGTCACGCCGAGCTTGTCGGGCTGAAAAGTTCTTTCACCATCATCGACACCGACGATCAGATTCGTTTGCTGAAACAGGTTTTGCAGGCCGAGAACATCGACGACAAGCGCTGGCCGGCACGCACGCTCGCCTATCAGATCGACAATTGGAAGAATCGCGGCCTCGATCCGGCGCACGTGCCGGCGGGCGAGGCCGCGGCGTTCGCCGATGGCAAGGGCGCCAAGCTTTATCAGCACTATCAGGAGCGGCTGAAGATTTTGAACGCCGCCGATTTCGGCGATCTGCTGCTCGAAAGCCTGCGGCTCTTCCGCGAAAATCCCGACGTGCTGAAGCAATATCAGGATCGCTTCCGCTATATGCTCGTCGACGAATATCAGGACACGAACACGGTCCAATATCTGTGGCTGAAACTGCTCGCGCAGGGCCGCAACAATATCTGCTGCGTCGGTGACGACGATCAGTCGATCTATGGCTGGCGCGGTGCGGATGTCGATAACATCCTGCGTTTCGAAAAGGATTTCCCGGGCGCGAAAATCATCCGGCTTGAGCGCAATTACCGTTCGACCGGCCATATCCTCGACGTTGCCGCGGGCCTCATCGCGCGCAATCAGGGGCGGCTCGGCAAGACGCTCTTCACTGATGGCGACAAGGGCGACAAACCAACGGTTTCCGGCGTGTGGGATTCCGAAGAGGAGGCCCGCGTCGTCGGCGAAGAGATCGAGCAATTGCAGCGCAAGGGCGCGCATCTCGACGAAATTGCCATCCTCGTGCGCGCCTCATTCCAGATGCGCGAATTCGAAGAACGCTTCGTCACGCTCGGCCTGCCCTATCGCGTGATCGGTGGCCCGCGCTTTTACGAGCGCGCCGAAATTCGCGATGCGCTCGCCTATCTGCGGCTCACCGCGCAGAACGATGACGATCTCGCGTTCGAGCGTATCATCAATGTGCCGAAGCGCGGCTTTGGCGACGCGAGTCTGCAATTGCTGCACGATTACGCGCGGCGCGAACGCATCTCGCTGACACAAGCCGCGCGGATGATGATCGAAACCGAGGAGATGAAGCCGAAGCAGCGTCAGGCGTTACGCGATTTCCTCGCCGATCTCGATCGCTGGACAGGTCTCATCGAGCAGAAGCCGCAGGGCGAATTGGCCGAAATGATTCTGGAGGAATCCGGCTACACCGACATGTGGCAGAAGGATCGTACCGCGGAAGCGGCCGGCCGGCTCGAGAACCTGAAGGAACTCGTCCGCGCGATGGACGAATTTCCGAGCCTCGCCGCGTTCCTCGAGCATATTTCGCTAGTGATGGATACCGACAGCGCGGATTCCGCCGAGCGTGTGTCCATCATGACGCTGCACGCCGCAAAGGGTCTCGAATTCGAAACGGTGTTTTTGCCCGGCTGGGAGGAAGGTCTCTTCCCGCATCAGCGCTCGCTCGACGAGCAGGGCCGCGCCGGGCTCGAAGAAGAGCGCCGCCTCGCCTATGTCGGGCTCACGCGCGCCAAGCGCCGGGCGAAAATCTATTTCGCCACCAATCGGCGTATTCGTGGCCTGTGGCAGACGACGATCCCGTCCCGCTTCGTCGATGAACTGCCGGAGGCACATGTCGAAGTCGTCGATTCGGCGTCCGGCCGCAGCTACGGCAATTATGCGCAATCGCGCTTTGCCAACATGGATACCTATCGCTCGTCTTATTCGACGCCGGGTTGGCAGCGCGCGCAGCGGCGCAATGCCGAGGAGACGCAGCAGCCGGGCTTCTCACGCGACAGTGCCGCACGTCGCGGCCCGATGACGATCGAAGGCGAACTCGTCGCCAAATCCTCCGCGTCGTCATCCTTCAACAAGGGTGCGCGCGTGTTTCACATGAAATTCGGGCCGGGCACGGTCGCGGCGGTCGATGGCAACAAGCTCACGGTCGATTTTGACAAGGCCGGCCGCAAGATGGTTCTGGAGAGTTTTGTTCAGGCGGCGTGAACGACACGCAAGCGCTTGAGCAATCACTTGCTCTCTTTCTTGCACACGATCTCTTTCGGCTGACATGCGATGCCGGGTGTTGAGCAGCCGACGCGCCCGTCGGGGCTGCGCAGGCAGGTCCGGCAGCTGTCCGTCCATTCGAGACATTCGGGATGCGCCGCGCCGTAGGCGAGCACCGAGACGTCGGACGGCACTTTTGCGCCCCGGTTCTGGAACGGAACGGGCGAGGCCTGTTCGTCCGCGAAGGCAGGCGCGGCGAGGCAAAGCCCGCACAGGCAAATGAGCAGAATTCTTCGCATAAGCCGCATCCTCAGCACAAAGCCGCATCGAGCCTAGAGTATTTTACGCGCGATCGTGAAGTGCGCGTGAAAGAAGAATGGCCGCGACTGAGACCTCGTCCAGTGCCGCTTCGCACGTCTCGTAGAGACGCGTCGCCGTCCCCCAATCCTTACTGACGACTGCGCTCATCGCGCTGCTGCCGAGTTGCTCGGTCTGGACCGCGGCGTGGCGCACCCGGTCGATGAATTCGCTCGCATCAAGCTCGGGAAAGTTATTCAAGCTCGCCGTGAGGGCATCGCGCTGCAACCAGGTCGGCGGGAGGATCGGCGGCTCGGCACCGATTAGAATCGCGGCGAGCTTGCGCTTGAATATTGCAGCATCGGCGGGGATTCGCGCGATGCCCGCTGCGGCATCCTCCAGGCTTTTTGCGGCGATCTGTTCACAGCCCGCGAGCCGCTTATCGATGGAGCCGATCTCGGTTTCGGTTTTGCTGATCTTGCCGGCGATGGCTTCGGTGCCTTCGGCGATCTCCTCGGTCGCCGCGCGCTGATGCGCGAGATAATCGGCGAGGTGGCGGGCGCGCTGGGCAACCTCGCCCATCTCTTCGCCTGCAGCGGCAGCCTGCTCCGCGACTCTCACAACAACGCTGCGGCCTTGGCCGACTGCGCCGCGGCTATCGCATACGGCGGCGCGGATGTCGGCCATTTCCGACGCGAAAGCGCCGAGCCGCTGACGTATTTCCTCAGTCACACCGCTGGTCTGACGCGACAGAGCTTTCACTTCGCCCGCGACGACCGCAAAGCCGCGCCCCGCTTCGCCAGCGCGTGCAGCCTCGATCGTCGCGTTGAGCGCGAGCATATTCGTTCGCGCGGCAATTGCCTCGATCTGGCTCGCCATCGCGCCGATTTGTGCCGCGGAACCCTCAAGATTGTCGAGGCGCGCGTCGATATCGCTGGTACGGCGCTCGATTGTCGCCATCGCTTCCGTCGCCGCGTGGCTATCTATCGCGCATTGCGTCATGGCGCCGGTCACACGAGTGGCGAGTGCAGCGCTGTCGGCCGAGTTTCCGGCGATCGCATCGATCGAAGTTGCAAGCTCTTCGACAGCGCCCGAAATTGCCCGCGCCGAGCGTGTCATCTCCTTGAGGTCATGCGCCATCCAGACCGCATTCACGGCGGTTTCGGAAGCCTCCTTGGAAAGCCGGGCAATCAGATCAAGGCGGTCGAGGTCTGTCGTTTGTACCCCGCGCAGAAGACGCCCCACTGCCCGGCCAAAACGGTCGTTCGGTAAGCGCGCGGCATTCACGGAGTTTGGCAGGTCTTCCAGAATTTGGGCAAAACGGTCTTCATCGGCCGTGACTTGCAACGGCGCGACATATTGCTTCCGGTAGAGACGCGGAAACATCGACGATCCTTGGTGCCCGCGGCGCCTTGTCGTTATGCTCGCGCCTTGGAACGCACGTTATCGCCAAGAACCAAAGATTTGGTTAACCATATAGGCGGACCACGGGGCCTCGCACGCGCGGGCCCTCGCGGGTAAGCTAGGTCCATGATTCCGAAGCATATGAAACGAAATTGGAAACACGGCGGCCATTTCGGGCCGGAGCGTCGCGGCTATCATCATGGCGGCCTGAAGGAGGCTCTGGTCGAGGCCGCGCGGGCGTTGATGGCCGAACACGGGCCGGGCGGCTTTACCCTGGCGGAAGCCGCCAAGCGCGTTGGCGTCACCGGAGCGGCGCCCTACCGGCACTTCGCCGACCGGCAAGATCTGATGGGGGAACTTGCCCGCCGTGGCTTCGATCTTTTCGGCGAGCGGCTTGCCGGCGCCTGGGACGACGGACGCCCGGAACCGCGCGCGGCGCTGAAGCGCATGGGCCGCGCCTATCTCACTTTTGCGACCGGCGAGCCGGGCCTCTATACGGCCATGTTCGACAACGCCCATAGCCTGCAAGGGCGGGCGGTGCATTTCGTCGCCAATAAGGCCTTCGATGGTCTGACGCGGGCCGCAGCAGGCGTGATCCTGACGGGCGGCGGCGATCCCGCCGACATCCGCCGCCTCGCGCTCGAAATCTGGGCACTGGCACATGGCACCGCCATGCTGACCCTCGCCGGCCATTTCGATCCGGCGCGCGGAGATGACCCCGCGGCGATTCTCGAACGGGGCGCGGAAGCGTTAATCGCCACGGCGCTTCATAGAAAATAACCTGCAAGCAGCACGTTACGTGATTTGAACCGCGGCCATCTCGACAAACCCGAATGTTAATGTAATATACTTTTACATTGCAGCGCTCTTGCTGCATGGAGGAGCTTATGTGTGTGACACGCAGCTTTGACCGCGCGCCAAATGGCGCTTCGATGGGTCTTCCGACTCTGCATGATTGGCGGCCGATCGAAATCGTCGCGATGGTTCTCGGCTTCATTCTTTACTGGCCGATCGGCCTCGCGATCCTGATCGCCAAGGTCTGGCAGAAGAAGAGCGCCTATGCCGGCGATCTACCGAGTTTCGTCAGCGCCAAGATGCAGCAGAAATTCCGCGAGAAATGGGAGCAGAAAATGGGTCGTCACGGTTTCGGCGGCATGCGCCGGCACGATTTATACAACTGGTCGTTTGCCGGTGCATGTGACCGGCGTGGCGCTGGCGGGCCGCCGTGGCAATGGAAACCGTCTTCGACTGGCAATCTCGCGTTTGATGAATGGCGCGAGGCGGAACTGACGCGTCTCGAAGCGGAGCGCGAAAAGCTGCGCGCGGCTGAACAGGAATTCACGAGTTTTGTAGAAAACCTGCGCCGCGCCAAGGATCGCGAGGAATTCGATCGCTTCATGAACCAGCGCAACAATCAGCCGCCGCAAAACGGCGCGCCGAATCCTCCGGCGAGCTGATTGATCTGCCCGTCATGGCGGGCAACGCATATACGAAGCAGTCCGGACCTACACACCGGATTGCTTCGCTTGCTCATAATTAACGGGCTTAAGAAAGACGCGACTTACTGGTTGCTGTGCCCGTGGAGCAGCGATTTCAGCATTCCGATCGTCTTGATGTTGATCTTGATGCCATGCGGCAACAGAAGGTCGCCAGGCTTCATGTCGGCAGGGCAGTCGCTGACCCACTTGGCATCTTGAGTCGTCGACATGTCGCTCTGGCCAAGCTTGGGCGGATCGAAATGCATTTTGACGTCGACGTGATAGGCGCTGTCACCGGTAAAGGTGGTCGCCGAGTTTGTCGTCACCGTCGTTCCACCGAGCACGCAACTCGTATCCATAAGCACCGTACCGCCGGTAACTTTCATATCGTGCTTGGCGCAATGCTGGGTGCGGATGTTGTCGCTGAACTTGTGGAATAATTGATCGGTTTCGGCGTCGAGGCACATTTTCGTGGTGACATCGGGTATCGCCGAATTGTGCACGGTGACTTCCCAAAGCCCCGGTTTGCGCGGCGGATAATCGTCTGCGGCCGCAGCCGTTGCAAAGATCGCAGCCAGCGCCACGGCTGTCACAAAAGTTACACGCATACGTTTCTCCCTCTCGCTCACGCTGGCCATAGCACGCGCGGCGCTGGCAATCCACTTCACGCGGCTTGGGTCAATCCGAAGGCGCGCCACGCAGTTTTTTGATCTCGCCACGTTTTTGCTTGGCGTCGCGACGGCGCTGCTGCGATGCGAATGTCGGCCGCGTCGCGATGCGTCGTTTCACCCGCTCAGAGGCCTTGGCGATCAGCGCACCGAGCCGGACCAATGCGTCTTCGCGGTTACGCTCCTGAGAGCGAAATCTCTGCGCCGAAATAATTAGGATGCCATCCTGCGTCAGCCGGCTACCAGCGAGCTTTTGCAGCCGGCGCTTCACATAATCGTCAAGCGACGGCGAATTGCGCACGTCAAAGCGTAATTGCACCGCCGTCTCGACTTTATTGACATTCTGTCCACCCGGGCCGGAGGCGCGCAGGAATGTAAACTCCAGCTCGTTCTCATCGAGCGACAGGTTTTTGGCGATCGCGATTCTGGCCATGTCGCTTTGCGACGGCTCCTCGTTCTAGCGCAAAAGAATGCGCATACGCTGCATGAAGATGAGAATGGCGAGCGAAGCGCCGACCAGAATCACCATCGACCAGAAGAAGCCGCTGGAGATGTCTGTGAAAGGCAGGTTCTTCACGTTCATGCCGAAAATGCCGGCGACGAGACTCGCGGGCAGGAAAAACGTGGTGATGATCGTCAGCAGATAAAGGCTGCGGTTGGTGTCTTCGGCGATCTTGAGCGCGACTTCCTCCTGCAGCATATGCGCACGTTCCCGCATGGCGATGATATCGCGATCGAGGTTTTCGAGCCGCTGCATCAGAATGCTTGTCTTCAGTCGCAATTCGGGTGGCGGCGCGGTGTCGAGCTTGTGGCCAACACGTTCGAAAAGGGCGAGCAGGCCTTGCATCTGGCGATGCAAATGCACCGCGCCCTTACGGACTTTCGCGAGCTTGGCGCGCTGGTCGGTTGCGGCGCGCTGCCAAAGCTCGTCCTCGATATCGTCCATGTCTTCATCAAGCTGATCGGAATATTTGTCGATCGAATCGGCGACGTGGTTAACGATCAGCTCAAACAGGGACGAAACGCGATGCAGCTTGTGGCCGCGGTCAAGCGCCTGGCGGGCGGATTCGGCCGCGTTCATCGCGCGGCGCCGCGCACTCACCAGCAGCTTGTCTGTCATCGCGAAATGCAGATAACCGAAATGGCTCGTGGCGCCGTCCAGATCGGCGATCAAGTCGGCGAAGATTCCGTACACACAGGTGTCTTCGACATGCAGCTGCTGCGCGCCGTCGGGCGCGGTGAGTGCAACCGCGGCTTCCGGCGGCAAATCCTCGAACCGCGGTAGCAGCGCGCAAGCGCGCGCGTCCGCGAGGTTGAAATGCAGCCAGAGCCAGCCGTCGTCATTCATATCGATCGGCTTATCGACCGGCAGCGATTGCGGCGTCCCGTCGGCGTGCATACGAAAAGCCCAGACGAGCCCGGGCATGGTTTGCGCGCCAGGCGCGCGCGGCAACGAAGTGGCGGCTGTATCGTCCATCGGAAAGACCAATCTTGTTGTGAATCCAGGCCGCCGGGCGACCCGGGCCGCACGTTAACCGCGTTATTTTAAGAGCACTTAACATATTTCGCACAATTTGAGGCAATGTGCCGTCGCCTCCTGCCTTTCGCCGCTGCGGCGGCGCTTTTCCTCGAACTCGCTGGCTGCTCGAATTATCAAGCACAGCGGCCGGCTTGGCGCGCCGAGGCGGAGAACGCCTGCCTCGCGGAAAATCTGGTTCAGCCGTCGGCCTATGTCCGCCCGGTCGAGGCGATCGACGGGCCAGGCATCTGCGGCCTGACGCATCCGTTCAAAGTCGCAGCTCTGCTTGACGGCAACGTGATGCTCGACGGCGATTATATCCTCGATTGCCCGATGATTGCGGCACTGAACGCATGGGTCAAGGACGTAGTCGAGCCCGCCGCCCAGACGCGCTACAATGAACGCGTCGTCGAGATCGAGACATTCGGCACCTATAGCTGCCGCGGCATCAACGGCGAATGGGGTGGCCGCTTATCCGAACATGCTTTCGGCAATGCCATCGACGTGCGCGGCTTCCGGCTGCAGGACGGTCGCAATATTTTGATCGTGCATGATTGGACGATGGGCGATCCACAGGCCCAGGCTTTCCTGCGCGATGTCGATAACGGCGCCTGCGGCGATTTCACCACCGTTCTCGGGCCGGGTTACAACTTCCTGCACTACAATCACTTCCATCTCGATCTCGCGATGCGCGGCAATATGTCGACCGGGCCGCGCCGTGTCTGCAAACCGCATCCCGACATCTGGCCGCAAACGCATGCGCCGGATGGCCTGCCAGAGCCGCCGCCGGTCGATGAAGAGATGGACGTCTCGCAAGCGGGCAGCGGCGCCGACCAGCCAGTCGCGTTGCACACGGGGCCGGGCTCGCTCGATGCCGATGTGCCGCAATCGTCTTACGCATACTCGCCACCGCACTCTTATACACATTCGTATCAGGCGCTCTCGTCGGACAACCTGCCGCCGGAGCCGATATCGCCGTCCCAGAATGCCGCGCCCCAGAGAGGCTCCATGCGTGCCGATGGCGCCTTTGTGCCGGAAGGCCGGCCTGCCGATTGGGATATGCAGCAATAATCCATCTCCCTGCGCCCACTTTCCCGACTTGCATCTCGATATGTTATATTGTTACATATCCAGCCGCTCAGAAACGAGAAGGCAGGCCGCAAATTCGTGCGCGGCGAACATGATCAATGGTGATGGATGACGACGGCGATCGACGAAAGACTTCCCGTAACCGTGCTTTCCGGCTTCCTTGGTGCTGGCAAGACGACACTGCTCAACCATGTGCTGAACAATCGAACCGGCCGCCGCGTCGCCGTCATCGTCAACGATATGAGCGAAGTGAATATCGACGCCGATCTCGTGCGTGAAGGCGGCGCCAATCTGTCGCGCACCGACGAGAAGCTCGTGGAGATGACCAACGGCTGCATCTGCTGCACGCTGCGCGATGATCTTCTCGCCGAAGTGCGGCGTTTGGCGGAAGATAAGCAGTTCGATTATCTGCTGATTGAATCGACCGGCATTTCGGAACCGCTGCCGGTCGCCGCGACCTTCGACTTCCGCGACGAAGACGGCCGCAGCCTCAGCGATCTCGCCCGCCTCGACACGATGGTCACGGTCGTTGATGCTGTGAATCTTCTCAAGGATTATGCGTCAGCGGACTTCCTCAAGGATCTCGGCGAGTTGCTTGGCGAGGAGGACGAACGCGCTTTGGTCGATCTGCTGGTCGATCAGATCGAATTTGCCGACGTCGTCATCCTGAACAAGACTGATGTCGCGTCGCCCGAAGATCTCGACGCGGCGCGCAAGATCGTGCGGGCGCTCAACCCCGATGCGGATTTGATCGAAACCACGATGGCCAAAGTCGATCTTGGGCGCGTGCTCGATACGCGCCGCTTCAATTACCAGAAGGCGCAGCAGCATCCGCTTTGGTACAAAGAGCTTTACGGTTTCGCCGATCACAAACCGGAGACTTTGGAATACGGCATCCGCAGTTTTGTCTATCGCGCGCGACGTCCGTTCCATCCGGCAAAATTCCATAAGTTCATCAATTCAAGCTGGCCGGGCGTCATCCGCGCCAAGGGCCATTTCTGGCTCGCCACACGGCCGGACTGGTGCGGCGAAACTGAGCCAGGCAGGCGCTCTCGTGCGCAATGAGGCAATGGGCTTCTGGTGGTCGGCAGTGCCCAAGAACCGCTGGCCGGATCATCCCGAATGGCGCGAAGCGGTCGCGAAAAATTGGGACAAGGTCTATGGCGACCGCCGGCAAGAGATCGTGTTCATCGGCGCGAGCATGGATGAGGCCGCCATCCGCAAAGAGCTCGATGCCTGTCTCGTCGGCGATGGCAACGCCAGGGAAATGCCTGTAGCGGCGTGGAAACGGCTGCCCGACCCGTTTCCGGCCTGGAAGGAGGCCGCGGGCTAGAGCGGGATGCGAAAAAGTGGATACCGGTTTTTCGCGTAAATCCCGCTCTTAAGTTATGAAAATCGATCACGTTCATAGTTTTGGATCGAATTGACCCAAAACCATCGTGATCGAGGCCGTTCACATTCTACGGCGGTGCGACGTTGCGCTCTTTCCGCCGCACGCCGTCGCGCGCTAAAGGACGCCACTATCGCAATTCGGGCAGGCGTCATTCATGTTGCAAAAAATCGGGCGTGGCACGACGGGCCGCTATAGCGCGCTGGCGCAGCTTCTCCATTGGGTCACCGCGCTTGTCATCTTCACGACGATCCCGCTCGGCTGGATCATCGCGCATATGGGCCGTGAGACGCCGAACCATCATGCGTTTATTTTCTTCCACAAATCCTTCGGAATGCTGGCGCTCGCGCTGATCATCACGCGGCTTATCTGGCGTGGTTTGCGCAAGCCGCCGCCGCTGCCGGACTGGACCGCCAAATGGGAGATCGGCCTCGCACACGCGACGCACGTTTTTCTCTATCTGATTTTCATCGTCATGCCGGTGACCGGCTATGTCGCCTCAAGCGCGAGCGGACACGCGGTCTCATTCTTTGGGTTGCCTCTGCCGTTGTTGCCGGAAGACAAGAGCCTGGCCAAGACCGCGAACGATATTCATCTGGCCGGCCAATATCTCGTCTATTTCTTTTTGGCCGCGCATCTCGGCGGAATCGTCTGGCATGTCGCCTTACGCAAGGATGGTTATCTGGCGCGGATGCTGCCGGATCAGATCAACGCTCGATAGAGCACGAACTCGCGCCATTACACCAATCCTGACGCCGGTAGGGATGCCGCTGCATCTGCTGATGCGTGCCTCCCGCGAGGGGCTGCGGATCGTCGAGCGCATCGGGGCCTTTGGCCTGAGGCGCAGGTTCGGGTACGAGTTCCTGATGCGCGCTGCCGCCTGATCCGGAGGGCTGCGATTCCTGCGCATTGCCGCCAAGCTGGCCCGGATAGGGTGCGGGCATCAATTGCTGAGCGGCGAAGGCTGGCCAAGCGAAGATTTCCGACGCGAACAGGATCGCAGCCAGCGCCAATGTTCTGATCATGTTTGCGCTCCTCATCGAGAGCGGCAGGCGCGTAGCGCGAAGCTTCAGTTCTTCTTGAGCCAGACGATTTGCCCATTGGGATCGAAGACAATCGACTGGAACAGGTTCATGAAAGAACTGCCAAGCTGCGCCGCGGGTGTCGTCCGGTTGGCGATGCCGCCGCAGATGTTGAGCGGCTTGACGATGAGATAATATTTGCGCGTCTCGGTAACAGGTATGCCGGTCTCATCAGTGATCACAAGCGATTGAGCGCTGGAATAGATCGGGCGGCTCTCGAAGCCGGCACAGGTTCTGACCGTCACAAAGCCTTCCGGCGTCAGCGTCACGCCGCTCGCCACCAACTCGTTGTAAAACGGTTGGTTGATGTCGAGCGAATAGGGATAGAGATCGTCGTCATAACCGGTGTCGATCTGCGCCCAGGTTTTCGTCTCGCCAAGCTGAATGAAGACCACGGGCACATTAGGCCGGTCCCTGGCGACGCGCGTGCGGTCCGGCGCGAAGAAGCCGCGCTGATCGATCGGTGCGAAACCGGCGGCCCTCAGGCCCGCCGCGGCGCAGGGCTTCGTTGAAATCGCGGCTGTGCGCGCATCGAGCGCCAATGTGAAGCGCCCGAGAAGATCAGTGCCGAGTATCGCGTCCGTATCCGGGTCGGTATGGCGGCTCAGGAATTCGCTTTCGCCGGCAAGCGGCAGCGACGTTTCCATTTTCACCGTGTAGCCGACGTCCGCAGGCGTTTTGGCCCGCAGCGAGCTTTTCGTGGCGCCGTAATCGAGCATGGTACGCGACCGGACGCCGCCGATCTCGATGTCGATATGCGGCGTGCCGCCGCTATAGCTCAGCTTATAGAGGCTGCCGCCGCAGAGGGCCGCTGCGGTCTCGGGCTTGGAGCGAAAGTGAAACATGGCCGCGACTCAACGCGACCGCGCAGCAAAATGGTTGCGGCGATAATTCTGCGATGCGGAAGCGTCATTGCGAGCGAAGTGTCAGGCTCGTCATGCGCGGACTTGATCCGCGCATCCAAGCGCCCAAGCCACCGACAAGCGCTCCTGTCTGGATGGCCGGGTCAAGCCCGGCCATGACGCGCCCAATCCGCACACTTCGCTCGCAATGACGTGCCCAAGCCTATCCCCGCTTCTTGCCCTTCCACGCCCGTGTCCCACCGCGCCCGGCCGAGCTTCGCGGTTTGGCTTCGCCGCCGCCGAAATTATGCGGCCCCATTTCGGAATCGGTCGGCTTGTGTGGCCGGTTCGCTGGCATGTTGGCCGCGTCGCCGAACGGCCGCGGCCCGCGATAACCGCCGGCTTCGCGTTCGACATCGGATTGCGTTGCCAGCGGATCGTCGGAGATGGCGAGTTCGACCGATTGCAGCCGTTTGATTTCGTCGCGCAGCCGCGCCGCTTTCTCGAAGTTCAAATCCGCGGCGGCGTCGCGCATCTCGCGTTCGAGATCGGCCATCGTCGCCTTGAAATTATGGCCGATGAGATTGCCGGCCTGCGCTAGGCCGGCATCGACTGTCACGTGATCGCGTTCGGCAACCGAGCCGAGAATGTCCTGAATGCCGCGTTTGATTGATTCGGGCGTGATGTTGTGCTCGATGTTGAACTGTTCCTGTTTCTCGCGCCGGCGGCTCGTTTCGGCCATCGCGCGCTGCATCGAGCCGGTGATCTGGTCGGCATAAAGGATCACGCGGCCATCGACGTTACGCGCGGCGCGGCCGATCGTCTGCACCAGCGATGTTTCGCTGCGCAGAAAACCTTCCTTGTCGGCGTCGAGAATGGCGACCAATCCGCATTCGGGAATGTCGAGACCTTCGCGCAGCAGGTTGATGCCAACGAGCGCGTCGAAGGCGCCGATGCGCAGATCGCGGATGATCTCGATACGCTCCAGCGTATCGATGTCGGAATGCATGTAGCGCACACGCACGCCGTGCTCATGCAGATATTCGGTCAAATCTTCCGCCATGCGTTTGGTCAGCACGGTGATCAGCGAGCGATAACCTTGCTGCGACACCTCGCGCACTTCGCCGAGCAGATCGTCGACCTGTGCCCGCGCGGGCCGCACTTCGACCGGCGGATCGATAAGGCCTGTCGGTCGGATGACCTGTTCGACGAACACGCCGCCGGTGCGTTCCATTTCCCATTTGCCGGGCGTCGCCGAGACGTGAACCGACTGCGGCCGCATCGCGTCCCATTCCTCGAAACGCAAGGGCCTGTTGTCCATGCAGGAGGGCAGACGGAAGCCGTATTCGGCCAGCGTCGCCTTGCGGCGGAAGTCGCCGCGATACATCCCGCCGATCTGTGGCACGGTGACATGCGATTCGTCGGCGAAGACGAGCGCATTGTCGGGCAGATATTCGAAGAGCGTCGGCGGCGGCTCGCCGGGACGGCGCCCGGTCAGATAGCGCGAATAATTCTCGATGCCGGCGCAGGAGCCGGTCGCCTCCATCATTTCGAGATCGAAGAGCGTACGCTGTTCGAGCCGCTGCGCTTCCAACAAGCGCCCCGTCGCATAAAGCTCTCCAAGACGCTCTTTCAGCTCTTCCTTGATGCCCTTGATCGATTGGATCAGGGTCGGGCGCGGCGTGACGTAATGCGAATTCGCGTAGATCTTGATGAATTCGAGATCCTGCGTCTTGTGCCCGGTCAATGGATCGAATTCGACGATCGACTCGATCTCGTCGCCGAAGAAATTGATCCGCCAGGCGCGGTCTTCATAATGCGCCGGGAACAGGTCGATCGTATCGCCGCGGACGCGGAAGACGCCGCGGAAGAAATCGCCGCCCGAGCGCTTGTATTGGAGCGCGACGAGGTCGGCGATCAATTGCCGCTGGTTGATGCGTTCGCCGACCTTCACCGTGAAGGTCATCGCCGTATAGGTCTCGACCGAGCCGATACCATATATGCAGGACACGGAGGCGACGATGATCACGTCGTCGCGTTCGAGCAGCGCGCGCGTCGCCGCGTGGCGCATCCGGTCGATCTGCTCGTTGATCGAAGATTCCTTTTCGATGTACGTGTCGGAGCGCGGCACATAGGCTTCCGGCTGGTAATAATCGTAGTACGAGACGAAATATTCGACCGCGTTCTCGGGGAAGAAGCTTTTGAACTCGCCGTAGAGCTGCGCTGCCAGCGTCTTGTTCGGCGCCAAAACCAGCGCCGGGCGCTGCGTGCGGGCGATCACCTGCGCCATGGTGAAGGTCTTGCCGGAGCCGGTGACGCCGAGCAGCACCTGGTCGCGTTCGGCACTGTTGACGCCCGCGACAAGCTCCTCGATCGCGGTGGGCTGATCGCCGCGAGGCTCATATTCCGAAACGAGCTTGAACTCGACGCCGCCTTCCGACTTTTCCGGCCGCGGTGGCCGGTGCGGCATCCACGGCGCCTTGTCGCGCAGATTGGGATCGCCGCGTTCGAGCAAATCTTTCAGCGACGCGGCCGTGGCCTCAACCCCGCTCGTTCCGAGCGCGGCGAGGTAGCTCGCAGGCGCCTCGGCAAAGCCGGTGGGCAGCGTGCTGGTCAGCGCCGGGTTCAGCAGCGATGCCAGATGGTCGCCGAGCGGCTTCAGTTCGGGCTTTCCGGCCTTGCTGCGGCTGGCCTTACGGGGTGGTTTGGGCATAGGCCCAATATGGGTGCGCGCCGCCTGCGTGTGAAGCGGAATCAGCCGCGCTCGGTCGGTGCAAAAAGCCGGTAGAAAAAGCCGGCGCCGAGCCCCGAGAGCGTCTCCAAGGCAATCGAGACGGGCGTCGTCTCGGCCCATAAGAGCGCGGCGATGAGCGCGTAGGCGAGAGATGCCGCCGCGCCGGCCAGACTGTAGGTGACGAGGCTGGTCTGGCCGAGCCGCGCCAGAATTTTATGCGCGAACAGAAGCGCGAAGGCGCTGGCGCGGGCGCCGCTCCAGAGGCCGGCCATTGCGACGAGCACGGCGATCGGCATGGTCGCTTGGCCGAGGGAAAATTGACCAAGCGGCAATTTGTCGAGGGCACCCAGCGACCCGAAGCTCAGAAAAGTCGTGGCGCGTGCCGCAGCGTTGATGAGACCGACAATGAGCCCCGCGAGGACGGCAGCGCGCACCGACCAACTGACGCTGGTTACCGCGGCGCGGCTCATGGAGGCCGCCGGGCGAGGTCCGGAGCCGCGAACCACAGCCGCGATGAGATCCGGCGACAGGTTCGGTGGCAAGTCCACCGCGACAGTGGCGCGCGGAGAATTCGCAACGGTGCGGCCGGGGCGCGGAGGGCTTTGCGTCCAGGTGCGGTGGCCGAAAGATTTTACAGGCGGCGTTGACATGGCCGCAGGCTAGCAACCGCCTCCTACGAAACGATTGATATGATCGCGGAAATTCGGTTGACGGGCGGCAGAAAAAAGAAAGGGCCGCGTCCTTTTAGGGAGCGCGGCCCTCAGACACGACCTCCTACGGGGGGCATCGGGGGTCGTGGTAACTTTGCGCCGCCTAGGAGTGCGGCGCGAAACCGAAAAGACCCGGCGTCACGCCGGCGAAATGAACGTCATGGCTCGCGATCGGCGCCTGCGAAACGCTGGATGGCGGATCGAAGCGGACCAGAAAACCCAGAGCGAAAGCGGAGATGCCGAGAATGACAACCAGCGCCACCGAAACCTGAAATTGTCGGCGCGCGGACCGCGAATCGTAGCTGCGGACGAAGCCCGCATCCGGCGTATGATCAAAGTGATCCGCGATTGACATTCCCAACTCCTCTCAGCACCCAGCCTCGAAGACCACTTATTGCTATTGGGTTCCCCCTCCTTTGCCTGTGCGCAAAAGCACATTGGGGAGCCCGCCTGCGGTCTTGACGCGACTATGTTTGCTGGCCTGGCAGTAAACATCTCGTACGTCTCCCGAACGCCACATCGGCAAAAAAGGTTTCAAAACGCAGGTCAAAATTCTTGACAGTGATCTGAATGGCGCAGTTGGAGGCCGCTTTTGCCTTCTTCAATTCAATCTCTGGCTGTCTTTTACGTTCCATCACCCCGCGGTTGCTAATACCGGCGGCGCGCATCTCGCGGTAAAAATCTAATAAAAACAACAATTTAAGGTAATTATTTCTTGCCTTGCCCGCTAGCGCGCAAGCGGCGGGGGCCGCGGCGATAAAATCGATGAAAATTTTCATGGCTGAATCGCCGATATGGTTACGGGCAAGTTCAAGGAAAATTCTTTGGCGGTAACGCTAAAATTGATCGAGTTGCGGCACTTAAATCCACGCGGCCACGTTCGCCTTTCCTTAATCCGTATCGACGCTGTGAATTGGGCGATTGCTCGGCATTGACCACCGCCGTGCAGGCCAGTAGCCGGTGCGCGGTCGAGCCCCCGCGCCCTTTTGCATATTGCTCTGCCGCAGGCGCGAACATATGTTCCGCCCGCGTTCGCGGCCGCCGTCTTGCCGCGCAAAAAAGGATACGACTGATGGCCTTCATTTCCGACGCCCTGCTGCGGGTCAAGCCGTCCGCGACCATCGCGGCAACGCAGAAAGCGCGCGAACTGAAAGCCGCCGGGCGCGACATCATCTCGCTGTCGGTCGGCGAGCCGGACTTCGACACGCCCGACAACATCAAGCGCGCTGCCATCGCCGCCATCGAGCGCGGCGAGACGAAATATACGCCGGTGCTCGGCATCCAGCCATTGCGCGAAGCGATCGCGGCAAAGTTCAAGCGCGAGAACGGGCTTGATTACAAAGCCTCGCAGACGATCGTCGGGACCGGCGGCAAGCATATCCTCTTCAATGCGTTTCTTGCGACACTCAATGCCGGCGACGAAGTGATCATCCCGGCGCCTTATTGGGTGAGCTATCCCGACATGGTCGCGATTGCCGGCGGTACGCCTGTGCCTGTCGAGACGACGATGGAGCATGGCTTCAAATTACAGCCCGCCGATCTCGACCGCGCGATTACGCCGAAGACCAAATGGCTCATCCTCAATTCGCCGTCGAATCCCTCCGGTGCCGCTTACACGCACGACGAGTTGAAGGCGCTGACCGATGTCTTGCTGCGCCATCCGCACGTGTGGGTGCTGACCGACGACATCTACGAGCATCTGATCTACGGCGATTTCAAATTCGTCACCGTGGCGCAGGTCGAGCCAAACCTCATGGATCGCACGCTGACCATGAACGGCGTCTCGAAATCCTATGCAATGACCGGCTGGCGCATCGGTTATGCCGCCGGCCCCGACAAGCTCATCAAGGCGATGGATATGCTGCAGGGCCAGCAGACCTCCGGCGCATGTTCGATCGCGCAATGGGCGTCCGTCGAAGCCCTCAACGGGCCGCAGGATTTCATTCCCGAACGGCGCAAGATTTTCGAGACGCGGCGCGATCTCGTGGTCTCGATGCTGAACCAGGCCAAATACCTGAAATGCCCGTCACCGGAGGGCGCGTTCTACGTCTATCCGTCGATTGCCGAAGCGATCGGCCGCAAGACGTCGGACGGCAAGAAAATCTCCACTGACGAGGATTTCGTCTCGGCGCTGCTGGAGGCGGAAGGCGTCGCCGTCGTGCAGGGTTCGGCTTTCGGTCTGGGTCCGAACTTCCGCGTGTCTTATGCGGCCTCGACCGAGGCGCTCGAAGGCGCTTGCACCAAGATCCAGCGGTTCTGCGCAAGTCTTGTCTAGGCTGCGCCAACGCTATGCTCGATAATCCAAGACGGCCCAAGTCAAACCGGGCCGTTTTGCTGTGCGCGATGCCTTGCGGACAGCCCAGACGCGAAAAAGCCCGGTTCCCCCCTCGGAACCGGGCTTTTGCCCCCCAACGCCCTGTGTCTGTGCCGTCGCCCCCGACCGGTAGAACAGGCAGCCAGTGCGATTGGATATAGCAAAGCCGTCCGCCGAAGTCTGTTGCAATTGGACAACAATGGGATGGCAAAGCCGTAGCGGCGCAGCCCTTCCAAAACGCTGTCACACCGAAGCAACACGTTTCGCTAACTCCTTTGCAGATAGGGTGCCCCTGCATCCGATTCGCAGTCCCAGCAGATCCCCGTGCAAACATTCGTACCCAAGTTGCGGCTCATCCACCGGTTTGCCGCGGTTATCATTACATTCGCCGTCCTGACGGCCATCTGCGCTACTATTTTCTGGCATGAGTTCGGCGTCCTCCGGGATCTCCGCCTGGACATTATTCATCGCCAATATCCCGCGCGCGTCGCGATCGTCGAAGCCAAGGCTTCGGAAGCGAATTTCACCGCCTTCGCTTATGAGCTTGTACACGCCGATGCGGATACCACAGTGGAGACCATTGGAGCGTTCCGCGACGAAGCAAAGCGTTTCCGCAACTGGATTGCGATTGCCCGCGCCTTTCTTCCTGACTCCCAGGACGACCTCGACGGCATATCCACGCGCTTCGACAAGATGCTCGCGTTCCTCGAAACGTTCGCGCACCGGCCCGCGGGCGGCGAAGCGCCGGAATTTCAGATCGATTATCGCTTCGGCCCGCTGCGCGATGATCTCGAAGCGTCGCTCAACCACGTCTCGAATGAAATCGCCGGCGACATGAACGACCGCATCGTCCATGTCGACGATGTTATAAATCCGCACTTCCAGCGCCTGACCGCGTTTTTCGCGGCGGGCTTCATCGTCTGTTTTTTGGGCGCGCTGATCTGGGCTTCGCTGGCCGTGGCGCGGCCAATTTTGCGGCTTGCCACCGCGATGCGCGCGATCGCGTCAGGGCAGTTCGATGCCGAGATTGGTTATACGCGCCGCACGGATGAAGTGGGTGATATGGCGCGCGCCATCCGGGTTCTCCGCGACAATGGCCTTGCGTTGAAGAAGCTGGAGACAGAGACCCGTTCAGCCGAAGCGCGTGCACATCACGCGCTGCAAGCGGAGCGCGAACATTTCGTCGATCTCTTCCAGGAAGATGTCCTGCGCGTCATCGACGCTTTATCGACGGCAACCGCTGAACTTCAACGCTACGCGGCCGCGATGCGCGATATTGCCCATTCGACGGACGATCGAACGAAGCATGTCGTCCGCTCCTCCCGCGGCAGCGTCGAAATGGTGCAGGCTCTTGCCTCCGCGTCGCGAGAATTCAGCACGCTTATCGACACAGCCAATCAGGATTTTTTCAACGCCAATCAGATCGCCATGAAGGCGGCAAACGATGGTCAGGTCACGTCTACCTCGGCGCGCGATCTTGCCCAGGCTGTCGAAACCATCGGCCAGATCGCCGATTTCATCGGCGGCGTCGCCTACCAAACCAATTTGCTCGCGCTCAACGCCACGATCGAGGCGGCGCGTTGCGGCGAGG
The DNA here is from genome assembly GCA_963782195.1 of uncultured Pseudomonadota bacterium. Taxonomy (GTDB): domain Bacteria; phylum Pseudomonadota; class Alphaproteobacteria; order Rhizobiales; family Beijerinckiaceae; genus Methylovirgula. The sequence continues at coordinate 27,213 of CAWAIN010000003.1, forward strand.
CGGGGCGCGGCTTTGCTGTCGTCGCTGGCGAGGTCAAAGCCCTCGCACAAGAGACGTCGCGCGCCGCGGCCGATATTGCGACCCGCCTTGGCGGTGTCCGCTCGGCGACGGAACATGTCGTCAGGGCGGTCGGCGTGACGGTCGAGCGTATCGGCCGCATCGGCGCGATCACCGAGACCATCCGCGAAGGCACGGCGCTGCGTGAAGAGGCAGCCGGAAAGATCGGCGAATTTGTTTCGGCTACGGCCGGCGAAGCGCATCAACTCTCGAGCACTCTGGAGGCGGTCGCCCAATCGACCGGTGAAAGCCAGCGGATCGCCGCCGAAATGCTGCAGGCAACCAATTCCTTGTCGGAACAGACGGAGCGGCTGCTCATCCGGTCGCGCGACTTCTGTCTGCAAATCCGGGGGCGTCAGGTCGCCTAGGCCTTGGCGATCCGCCCCGAGAGTCCTTCCGGTCGCGCCGATCCGGGTCCGGCGCGGGCGATTTGTCCCCAAAAGCCGGGGGTTCACACGGCGGCTTTTCTTCTTTAGAGCAATCTCTCTAGCCCATAACTCGCAAATTTCGCCGCGCCGCCTCTGCGGAGCGGCCTTCCGGCGCGCCCGGATGAGGAGACGAACCCGACCTATGCCCCGCCGGACGGATATTTCGACAATTATGATCATTGGTGCCGGCCCGATCGTCATCGGGCAGGCCTGCGAATTCGATTATTCCGGAACCCAGGCCTGCAAGGCTCTCCGTGACGAGGGCTATCGGATCGTCCTCGTCAATTCCAATCCGGCGACGATCATGACCGACCCGGATCTGGCCGATCGCACCTATGTCGAGCCGATCACGCCGGAAATCGTCGCCAAGATCATCGCCAAGGAACGCGACGCGGTGCCCGGCGGCTTCGCCTTGCTGCCAACGATGGGCGGCCAGACGGCGCTCAATTGCGCGCTCTCGTTGCAGAAAATGGGCGTCCTTGAAAAATATAATGTCGAGATGATCGGCGCGACCGCTGAGGCCATTAACAAGGCCGAGGATCGCGAACGGTTCCGTGAAGCGATGAGCCGCATCGGCCTCGCGACGCCACGTTCGCATCAGGTCAAGACCTTGATCCAGGCGCTGGAAGCGCTGGAGGATATCGGCCTGCCCGCGATCATCCGCCCGTCCTTCACGCTCGGCGGCACCGGCGGCGGCATCGCCTACAACAAGCAGGAATTCATCGAGATCATCGAGCGCGGCATCGATGCCTCGCCCACCAGCGAAGTGCTGGTCGAGGAAAGCGTGCTCGGCTGGAAGGAATTCGAGATGGAAGTGGTCCGCGACAAGGCGGACAATTGCATCATCATCTGCTCGATCGAGAACATCGATCCGATGGGCATCCACACCGGCGATTCGATGACCGTCGCACCAGCGCTGACGCTCACCGACAAAGAATACCAGATCATGCGCGACGCCTCGATCGCGGTGTTGCGTGAGATCGGCGTCGAGACTGGCGGCTCGAACGTTCAATTCGCGGTCAATCCCGAGAACGGCCGTCTCGTCGTGATCGAGATGAATCCGCGCGTCTCACGTTCGTCGGCGCTTGCCTCGAAAGCGACCGGCTTTCCGATCGCCAAGGTCGCGGCGAAACTCGCCGTTGGCTATACGCTTGACGAGATCGCTAACGACATCACCGGCGGCGCGACGCCGGCATCGTTCGAGCCGACGATCGATTATGTCGTCACCAAAATTCCGCGTTTCGCCTTCGAGAAATTTCCCGGCGCAGAGCCGCTCCTGACAACGGCGATGAAATCCGTCGGCGAAGCGATGGCGATCGGTCGCACGTTCGCGGAGAGTTTGCAGAAAGCACTGCGCTCGCTCGAAACGGGCCTCACCGGTCTCGATGAAGTCGAGATCGAAGGCATCGAGCTTGATGACAGGTTCAAGGTTCTGCGCGCGGCGCTTGGCCGGCCAACACCGGATCGCCTCCTCGTTGTGGCTCAGGCGCTGCGCTACGGCATGCCGCCCGATGAAATTCACGACGCCTGCAAAATCGACCGCTGGTTCATCGCCCGCGTCAAAGAGATCGTCGATCTCGAGGACAAGGTGAGACATCTTGGCCTGCCGCAAGATCCCGAAAATCTGCGGATGCTGAAAGCCGCGGGCTTTTCCGACACGCGGCTGGCAACGCTCGCCAGCACCGACGAAGCGAGCGTGCGGGCACTCAGGCACGAATTCGATGTGCGCCCTGTCTTCAAGCGCATCGACACGAGCGCCGCCGAATTCGCCTCGCCCACCGCCTATATGTATTCGACGTATGAGATGCCGTTTGCCGGAGTCCCTGCGAATGAGGCACAGCCGTCATCGCGCGAAAAAATCGTCATTCTCGGCGGCGGCCCAAACCGCATCGGGCAGGGCATCGAATTCGATTATTGCTGCTGCCATGCGAGTTTCGCGCTCCGCGCGGTGGGCTACGAAACCATCATGATCAATTGTAATCCGGAGACCGTCTCGACGGATTACGACACGTCCGACCGGCTTTATTTCGAGCCGCTGACGGCTGAAGACGTACTGGAGATTTTAGACGTCGAGCGTTCGGCCGGACAGCTGCGTGGCGCCATCGTGCAGTTCGGCGGGCAGACGCCGCTGAAGCTCGCCGCAGCTTTGCAGCAGGCTGAAATTCCGATCCTCGGCACCAGCGTCAATTCGATCGATCTTGCCGAGGACCGCGATCGCTTCAAGCGCCTGCTCGACAAGCTCGGGCTGAAACAGCCGATGAACGGCATTGCTTATTCGGTCGAGCAGTCGCGGCTCGTCGCCGCCGATCTCGGCCTGCCGCTCGTCGTGCGACCGTCCTATGTGCTGGGCGGCCGCGCCATGGCGATCATTCGCGATGCGACGACATTCGACGATTATCTGCTCGAGACGCTGCCAGGCCTCGTTCCGTCCGACGTCAAGGCGCGCTATCCCAATGACAAGACTGGGCAGATCAACACCGTGCTCGGCAAAAATCCGTTACTCTTTGATCGTTATCTGTCCGATGCGGTCGAGATCGATGTCGATGCGCTCTGCGACGGCAAGGACGTCTTCGTCTGCGGCATCATGGAGCATATCGAAGAGGCGGGCATCCATTCCGGCGACAGCGCTTGTTCACTGCCGCCGCACTCGCTCGCGCCGGACATGATCGCGCGGCTCGAAGAAGAGACGAGAAAGCTGGCGCTGGCGCTCAATGTCGGCGGCTTGATGAACGTGCAATATGCCCTCAAGGATAACGAGATTTACATCCTTGAAGTAAATCCCCGCGCCTCGCGCACCGTGCCTTTCGTCGCCAAAGTGGTTGGAATTCCGATCGCCAAGATTGGCGCGCGGGTGATGGCCGGCGAGAGCCTTGCGAGCTTCCATCTTGTTTCGAAGCCGCTCGGTCACGTCGGGGTAAAGGAGGCGGTGTTCCCTTTCGCGCGGTTCCCCGGCGTCGATACGGTGCTCGGGCCGGAAATGCGCTCGACTGGCGAAGTCATCGGCCTCGACCAATCCTTCGCCATCGCCTTCGCCAAAAGCCAGCTTGGTGGCGGGACCAAAGTGCCGGTGTCCGGCACCGTCTTCGTTTCGCTGCGTGATGGCGACAAGTTGCGCATCGTGCCGGCGGCGAAGAAATTGCTCGGGATTGGCTTCAAATTCTGCGCAACGGGGGGCACCGCCCGCTTTCTCGAAAGTCAGGGCATCCCGACGCAAAAGGTCAACAAGGTTTCGGAGGGCCGGCCCCACATCGTCGATGCGATCAAGAACGGCGGTGTCCAGCTCGTCTTCAACACGACGGAAGGGGCGCAGGCCTTGGCCAATTCGCGCTCGTTGCGCCGCGCCGCGCTGCTTCACAAGGTGCCCTATTATACGACGCTCGCCGGAGCGATTGCGGCCAGCGAGGCGATCGCCGGGTACAAAGCGGGCGACCTGGAGGTCAAGGCGTTGCAGGATTATTTCGCCTGAGGCTAGGAGACAGTTCCTAAGTCATTGTTATATAAGGCATAAGGCGCGGGAGGCCCAATCCAGTGTCGCGCCGCCGCGGCGTTCGGTCACGGTGGCTGGCAACCGATGGCTTGCCTTTGCATTTGCAATTGAAACCGTCGCATTTCGCGGGAAGAATACATCAAACTGTCTGATCCGTTGCCGCGTCGAACAGCCGAGCGGCGAAAGATCCTGTTTTTGGAGGCATAACAGCGGGCACGCGAGGTTGCGTCCCGCCGGTGTCGCTATCCGCGTGAGCGGACGGAATATCAGGGTTCAACAACGGCGATGACCGCCGGGCCAAGAAGAGATTGAAAGAATGGAAAAAATTCCGATGACCGCGCAAGGCTATTCCGATCTGACGGAGGAGCTGAGGCGGCGCCAGCAGGTGGAACGGCCGCGTATCATCCAGGCTATCGCCGAGGCACGGGCTCATGGCGACCTTTCGGAAAACGCCGAATATCATTCCGCAAAAGAAGCTCAGTCGCTGAACGAGGGCCGCGTCGCCGAGCTTGAGGACAAGCTTTCGCGCGCCGAGGTGATCGACGTTTCGAAATTGTCCGGTGAAACGGTCAAGTTTGGCGCTACGGTCACGCTCGTCGACGAGGATACGGAAGAAAAGAAAGTCTATCAGATCGTCGGTGAGAGCGAGGCGGATGTGAAGTCCGGCCGTGTGTCGATCACCTCGCCGACGGCCCGCGCCCTCATCGGCAAGAAGGTTGGCGACACTGTCGAGGTCAATACGCCCGGCGGAGGCAAGAGCTACGAAGTGCTCAAGGTGGCCTTCAAGTAGGCGCTTAAGCGCTCACCGACGCGTCTTCTGCAGAAGTCTCCGATCCTCGCAGCCGGAGTGCATCGCGGGCCGGCGGCGCGCCGAACATGCGCGCATATTCACGGCTGAATTGCGAGGAGCTTTCATAGCCGACCGCATACGCGGCGCGTGTCGCATCCGGATCGGCGATCAAGAGCCGCCGCGCCGCCTGCAGGCGCAATGTCTTTTGATATTGCAGGGGGCTCATCGCCGTCGCCGCCTTGAAATGGCGATGGAACGAGGCGGGGCTCATGCCGGATAAAGCCGCAAGATTTTCGATCCGCAGGGTTTGATCGAAGTTCTCACGAATCCACGCAGCGGCCCTCCTGATCTGCGCGAGGCGGCTGTCGGCTTTGACGATCTGGCGTAACACACCGCCCTGCGGGCCTTGTAGCAGACGATAGAGAATTTCGCGCTCGCAAAGCGGCGCGAGCACGGCGATGTCGTCGGGTGTTTCGAGAAGCTGCATAAGGCGCAGCCACGCATCAAGAAGCTGCGGCGTCACCGGGCTGACGCAAAAGCCCATCCCCGGCGTTTCGCGGCGCTCAGTCGTATCAGCGATAAGCGCCGCGAGATTTTGCCAATCGAGCGTCAAGGTCAGGCCGAGGTAGGGGCGCTCGGGACTCGCCTCGATGATTCGCCCCGTGGCCGGCAATTCCACGGACGCGATGAAGTAGTTCGCCGAGTCGTAAAACAGAAGCTGATCGCCAATCATGATCTGCTTCGCGCCTTGCAGAACGAGGCAGAGTTTCGGCTCGAAGAGCGCTGACGAATTTTGCGTCGGCCCACAGCCTTTGTGGATTGCGACGCGCGGAATTGGCGTCTCTTTGCTTTGGCCGCCGGCATGGCGCGCGGCCAGGGCACGCAGAAGAGTCAATTGTTCAAACATGAGATGAACATTGGCGCGTCCCGCCTATGGAGCAAGGTCCATTCGGCCCTCTGTGCCGCTTTTTGAGAGGATCAGGCAAGAGATCGACGCGATTGCGGACGCGAAATGCGATCCGCGCCCTCAGATATTGGTCATACGAAGGGAAATCGTGACATGACCAAACCAAAGACTGCGCTGGTCACCGGCGCCAATAAGGGCATTGGCTATGAGGTGGTCCGCCGCCTCGCCAAGGACGGCTACAGAGTCTGGCTTGGGAGCCGCGACAAGCAGCGGGGCGAGGAGGCCGTTGCACAATTCGCGCAGGCCGGGCTCGATGTCCGTCTTTTACAGATTGACGTGGCGGAAGACGCGAGCGTGACCAACGCGGCACATGCGCTCGCGCAGGAGACGAATCGGCTCGATGTCCTGATCAATAATGCGGGCATTGTCGCGTCGGCTTTTCACACATTGCCGAGCGTGGAGGCGCTTGCGGCTATCAAGGCGGTCTACGAGGTCAATGTCTTCGGGCCGGTCCGGACGACGCAGGCGTTACTGCCCTTGCTCAAAGAGGCACCCGCGCCGCGGATCGTGATGGTCAGCAGTGGCCTCGCTTCGCTCACACGTCTGACCGATCCTGCGAGCGAGTTCTATGGGATCAATCTGCTCAGCTACAATTCCTCGAAGACGGCGCTGAACGCCATCACGGTGTCGTTCGCCAAGGAGCTCGCGGCGGCTGGCTTCAAGGTCAACGCGGCGGACCCCGGCTACACGGCGACGGATCTCAACGGCAACACCGGCTACCGCACTGTCGAACAGGCCGCGGAAGTCATCATTAAACTCGCGACGCTCCCGGCCGATGGGCCGAATGCAGGGTTTTTCGACGACCAGGGCGCTGAAGCCTGGTGAAACTGAACCTTCAATGGAGAATCATATGTCCAAAACATTTGGCGCGAAATCAACGACCGACGAAGTGCTCGAAGGTGTCGATCTCAGCGGCAAACGCGTCCTCGTCACCGGCGTTTCAGCTGGCTTGGGAGTAGAAACGGCGCGCACGCTCGCAGCGCACGGAGCGCAGGTCATCGGCGCCGCGCGCGATCTCGTCAAAGCAAAGACCGCAACGGAGGAAGTGCGTGCTCAGGCCGCGCACGGCGGCGGTCTCGAACTGATCGAACTCGATCTCGCTTCGCTGAAAAGCGTCCGTACCGCCGCCGATGCGCTTGTCGCCGATGGCCGCAAGTTCGATCTCGTCATCGCCAACGCCGGCGTCATGGCCTGCCCAAAGAGCTTTACGAAAGACGGATTCGAGACGCAGCTCGGCACCAATCATCTGGGCCATTTCGTCTTCGTCAACCGGATCATTTCGTTGTTCAAACCCGGGTCGCGGCTCGTCAATCTATCGTCGGCGGGGCATCGCTATGCCGATGTCGACCTCAATGACCCGAATTTCGAGCACACGCCCTATAGCGAGTTCATCGCCTACGGCCGGTCGAAGACGGCGAACATTCTTTTCTCGGTCGAGTTTGACCGGCGGCACAAGAATGCGGGTATTCGTGCGACGGCGGTGCATCCCGGCGGCATCTTGACTGAACTTGCCCGTCATCTTCCGCCGAACGGACTTCAGGAGCGGCTCGACCATATCAATGCGGAGCGTCCCGCGGGTTCACCACCGTTTGAATTGAAGACCATTCCGCAAGGCACCGCGACGACGGTCTGGGCTGGGGTCGTGGCAAAGGCGGAAGCTGTGGGCGGACATTATTGCGAAGATTGCCATGTGGCCGTGGTCGTTGAAGGCGAGACGCTGATGCTGGGCGGCGTACGGTCCTACGCGCTCGACCCCGAACACGCGAAAGCGCTGTGGACGAAAAGCGAGGACATGGTCGGCGAAACCTTCTGAGCCGAAATCGTCAGCGGTCAGGCCTGCGCCTGTGCCAACGTCGCGCCGATCGGCGTGATCCGCAGCGCGGCAAGGCGATTGCGGGTTTTACGCAAAACCTCGAAGCGGAAATTGTGGAAGGTGAAAATCTGCCCCATTTCCGGAATCGCGCGGGCCTCGTGAATGACGAGGCCCGCGATCGTCGTTGCTTCTTCATCCGGCAATTGCCAGCCCGTGATGCGATTGAGATCACGGATCGGCACCGAGCCATCGACAGTGATCGAGCCGTCGGTGTTCTGCCGTATGCCGAGCACGACGGGGTCGTGTTCGTCGGAAATGTCGCCGACGATTTCCTCGAGAATGTCTTCGAGCGTGACAAGCCCGAGCACCACGCCATATTCGTCGACGACGAGCGCGAAATGCGACTTGCGCTTGAGAAAGGCCTGCAATTGATCCTGCAGGCTCGTGGTATTCGGCACGTACCAGGCGTCGAGCACCACATCGTCGATTTTGATGTGCCCGAGATCGCCGCCTGAATCTTCGATCGCGCGCAGGAGATCCTTCGCGTGCAGCAGACCGACGATGTTGTCGGGTTCACCGCGCCACACCGGGACACGCGAGAAGGGCAATTCGACGACCGCGCGCAGAAAGTCACGCGGCGGTAGATCGGCATCGATCGTGTACATTTTTGTCCGATGCACCATCGCATCCTCGACGGTGAGTTCGCGCAGGTCGAGCAACCCGCCGAACATGTCGCGCTCAGAGCGCTGCACCTCGCCCTCGCGATGCATAAGATCGACGGTGCTCATGAGTTCTTCGTGGCCCGACAAAAGCGCGTGCTCGACCTTTGTGTCGATGCCGACAAGCTTGAGCAGGCCCTGGATAAGCGCCTCCACCGCAGCCAGAATTGGTCCGAAAATGGCGGTGAAAAAGCCGATAACCGGCGCGACGATCAGCGCAACACGGTCGGGATAGCTGATCGCAAGCGTCTTCGGCAGGATTTCCGCGAAGACGAGCAGAAGGAACGTCATCAGGCCGGTGGCGTAAAGCACGCCACTGTAGCCGAAGAGCGTTTCAAGGACGCTCGTCAAGAACGCCGAAGAGCCGATGCTGACGAGCGTATTGCCGAGCAGGATCGCGCCGATGAGCCGGTCGCGCCGGCTGAGCAGGCGGTTGACGCGCGCGGCATTCGCGTGGCCGCCTTTTTCAAGCGCGTACATGCTCGCTCGCGAGGCCGCGGTCAGCGCCGTCTCCGAACCGTTGAAAAAGGCCGCCATCAGAATGCAGAAAATGACGATGGCAGCGGCGATCCAGAGATTGAGGGTCGATGTGTCGGCGTGAACGCCGTGCATGATTGAAAGTCCCGTCTTACGCCCCGTTGAACTCGTCAGCGAGAAAAGCGTAAACATCCGCCGCGGCGATATCGCGCGCGATGAAAGCTTCACCGATGCCGTGTGCGAGAATAAATGTCAAAACACCGCGTTGCACTTTCTTGTCCTGCAACATGGCCTCGACGATCGCATCCGCGCCGACATTCCAGCCGGGAATATCACGAATTTGTGCCGGTAGCCCGACCTCGCGCAGATGCTTTGTAACACGCTCTGCGTCTGCCGCGCTCAGTAGGCCGCGCACTGCGGAAAAGCGATAGGCGCAGGCGAGGCCGATCGCCACCGCCTCACCATGCACCAGCCGGCTATTGTCGTAATGCACCAGCCGCTCGAAAGCATGGGCAAAGGTGTGGCCGAGATTGAGCAGCGCGCGCTCACCCGCTTCATGCTCGTCGGCGGCGACGATCGCAGCCTTGGCTGCGCAGCTCTTGCGGATGGCATAAACCTGATCAGCGCCTCCGCCGAACACGCCCTGCCAATGATCTTCCAGCCATTCGAAAAAGGCGCGGTCGTTGATGAGGCCGTATTTGATGACCTCGGCGTAGCCGGCGCGGAATTCACGCAACGGCAAGGTCTGCAAAACCTGCGTATCGATCAGGACAAGGCGCGGCTGATGAAAGGCCCCGATGAGATTTTTGCCATGTGGCGAATTGATTCCGGTCTTGCCGCCGACAGAGGAGTCGACTTGCGCCAGCAGCGAGGTCGGAACCTGGATGAAACGCATGCCACGGCGCACGCTCGCCGCCGCAAACCCGGCGAGGTCGCCAACTACGCCGCCGCCCAGCGCGACGACGAGATCGCCACGCTCGAAACGGCCGGCGATAATGGCGTCGCAGACTTTCTCGAATGTGGCATAGGATTTCGAATCCTCGCCCGGCGCGACGACGACGCTTCGATGCCGAATCCCGGCTTCTGCCAGCGCGGCGGTGACCGCGGGCAAATGCGTGCGCGCGACATTCTCGTCGGTGACGATCGCGACTGCCGCGCCGGGAGCGAGCCCCGCCGCGTGAACCGCGATCTGCGGCAGGATCGCCTCGCCGATCAGAATGTCGTAGCTGCGCGATCCGAGATTGACATTGACGCGCTCGAAGATCGCGGGCTTTTCCTGCACCTCGCTCACCAATCCATCCTCCGCGCCATCGGCGCATAAATATTTGTGCAATGTGACAAGCAAATCCTCGACGACGGAATCATGCGGGCCGTCCTGTGAGACAATCGCGAGATCGGCCTGCGCATAAACCGGATAGCGTTCGTCCATCAGTCGTTTCAACACGCCTTCGGGATCGTCATTTTGCAGGAGCGGGCGGTGGTTACGCTTGCGCACGCGCCGCCAGAGCACGTCGAGGTCGGCTTTGAGCCAGACCGAGATGCCGTTTTCCCTGATTCGCTCCCGGGTCTCCTCGCTCATGAAGGCGCCGCCTCCGGTCGCGATCACGCGCGGGCCCCCGGTCAGCAGCCGGGCCATGACACGGCGCTCGCCGTCGCGAAAATATGGCTCGCCATAGCGGGCGAAGATTTCCGGGATCGGCATGTCCGCGGCGCGTTCGACTTCGGTGTCGGAATCGACGAATTCGAGACTGAGGATTTGCGCCAGCCGCCGGCCGATGGCCGATTTGCCCGAACCCATGAGCCCGACGAGAACGAGCGCGCGCTGGCCGAGCGCGGCGACAATGGCGGCCGCCCGCGCGCTATGCTGTGGGCTCAGCCTGTCCTCGTAAACGGATTTTATCCCGGCAGTCATTTTGTTGATGTATCACGGCGAGGAGGCCGTTTTAAGCACCGGCCTTCGCCGATGCGGGCAACCTGTTTCGTTTTTGCTCTTATATCAGGCGGCGAAATTTGCCGAATCGCTTTGGAGTCCGAGGTTGCCGAGCTTTTTTCGCTTCATTTTCATGGTCGCCTTCCTGGCCGGGCTCGTCTACGCCGGAATCGTCGCGCTCGCGACCTTCGTCACACCGGTCCCGCACGAAATCGTCCAGACGGTGCCGCCCGCGCGTCTCAACCAATAGGCGCCGCATGGCCAAAGTGCGCAGCATCGAAGCCTTTCTGGACATGCTGGCCGCCGAGCGCGGCGCCGCCGCCAACACGCTTGAGGCCTATCGGCGCGACCTCGAAGATTATGAGGACGCCCTGCGCGAAACGGGCAAAATCCCTGGCGGCGCAACGACCGATGACATCAAGGCCTATCTGCGCGGGCTGACGGGACGGGGTTTCGCCGCCTCATCCAGCGCACGGCGGCTCTCGGCGATCCGGCAATTGCATCGCTTTCTCTATGCCGAGGGCCTGCGCGGCGACGACCCGGCCGCTATCCTCGAAGGTCCGCGCCGCGCCGCGGCCTTGCCGAAAGTCCTTTCGGTCGAAGAGGTTGAGCGGCTCCTCGCCGCCGCCCACACGGCCGCCGCCGAGGCGCCGGAAAAATCCGCCGAGCGCGTCGGTGCGTTGCGCGCGGTCTGCCTGCTCGAATTGCTCTATGCGACGGGGCTGCGCGTTTCGGAGCTCGTTGCGCTGCCCAAGGCCGCTGCGAAGCGCAGTGAGCCGCTGATCCTTGTCCGTGGCAAGGGCGGGCGCGAACGCCTGGTACCTCTCTCCGAGCCTGCGCGCCGAGCGATGACAGCCTATCGCGGTGCGCTGGAGGCGCACGCCGCAAAGAGCGCTGCCGGCCCCTGGCTATTTCCCGCCGACAGCGAAAGCGGCCATTTAAGCCGGCAGGTCTTCGCCCGCGAATTGAAGACAATCGCAGCGCTGGCAGGGATCAGCGTAGCGCGCGTCAGCCCTCATGTGCTGCGCCACGCTTTCGCGAGCCATCTTTTGCAGAATGGGGCCGATCTTCGCGTCGTTCAGGAATTGCTTGGGCACGCCGATATTTCGACCACCCAGATCTACACGCATGTGCTCGACGCGCGGATGAAGGCGATGGTGCGCGATCTGCACCCGCTGAACGAGGATTAGACGGCGGACATCGGCACGCGCGCGGCCCATGCGCTCAAAAATGCATCCGTCCATCGTGCGATCGGCGCATCGTGGCGATGCCAGCCTTCGATATGGAGATGGCGGGGCTGGGCGCCGGGCAGGACCATCTTGTCCGCACCCTTGATGCTCCAGCGGCACATCATGTCGAAGGTGACCTCGGGATGGAATTGAAAGCCGTAGGCCGCCGCACCATAGCGGAAGGCCTGCGCCTCGAAATCTTCCCCTGAGGCCAGCAGGATCGCGCCGGCCGGCAGATCGAAGCCCTCGCGATGCCATTGATAAACCTGCTTGGGGAAAGGACATTCGCAGATTCGGTGGCCGTGGTCCGTCGGCTGAATCGGATAATAGCCGACTTCGACCTTCCCGTGGGGATGGGCATAGACGCGGTGACCGAGATGGCGGGCGAGCATCTGCGCGCCAAGGCAGATCCCGAGAAAGGGCTTGTTCTCGTTGAGTGGCACCTTGATCCAATCGATTTCGCGGCGCAGCCAGTCTTCCTCGTCGTTGGCGCTCATCGGGCCGCCGAAGACGATAGCGCCGGAATAGTCGGCAAGAGTTTCCGGCAAGGAATCACCGAATCGCGGTCGGCGGATGTCGAGTTCAAAGCCGCGGGCGCTTAGCAGGCTGCCGAGGCGGCCAGGGGAAGAGTCTTGCTGATGTAGAACGATGAGCACCCTGCCGGTGCTCGGCGTTTCAGGAATCATGTCGCCCATAAAGACTGCCGGGAGAACCATTTCTCCGGAAATGATCGGCAAGACTAAGGCAGACTTTCCTTTGCCTAAGGCATCGCCGGGGACCACGGCCCAGCAAATGCCGTGCCCGAGGCGACCTCGGCCGCGACCTGATGGCGCAGCCGCACCCGGTCCTGGCTTGAGACTCCGAGAAGATCGGCGATGCGCGCGACGATACTTTCCTCGACTTCAGAAACCGTGCCGTCGGCGAAAGCGATCTCCCACATCATCGCGATGATCTTTTGCCGGCCCTCCTGATCGAGGACTTTGGTCAGCGCGTGGGTGAAATGGTAGAAATCGACGGCTTGGCGATCCTGCGTTTCGGCAAGCTCGATCAAGCGCGTCGTCGTCTCGGCATCGAGACCAAACCGGTTTTCGACGAGTTCACGCAGCCGTTTGCGCTCCGATGCGTCGATCTGGCCGTCGGCTCCGGCGAGATGGATGAGGAGCGCAACGGCGGCGAGGCGAAAGTCATCCGGGGAGAAATCGCGCCGTTCAGGTGTACCGGCAAATTCCGCGACGAAATTTTTGAGGCGATCGAACATTACTCTCCACTACATCCGCGCGGTCACATCAGCGCAAAGGCAGACACGTCCAGTCGCCGTGAATGTCCCGATAAAGGCGCCGTTCCGCGTGCTGCCAGCGCAGGCACGCGTGCCGCGAGGGGAAGCACAGCTTTTCGTCTTGCCAATTGACCTGCGCTGCCGGCGAATTCGGCGCATACATCGCCGTGCCGCCGGAAAAATGCCCGTACCAGACCGAGCGCCAGGGCAGCAGACTCGCGTCGCAGGCAATTCCATCACCGAAAATGGGCGGCTTGCCGATGTCCGTGCCCGCAGCCTTCGCCGCGACCAACCCCGAGAAAAGAAGAACTGAAATTAGAAGGAAGCGCATGCCAAGGGTTCCGCAGCCGAGCAAGTCACATCACTATAATTGCCGCGCCGCGGCTTGATAAGTGCGGCCTAGTTGCGAACCGATTCGTTGCTGATTGCCGTGCGCATGAAATAATAGAGGAGCACGACGCCACATAGCGCGAAAAACCCCTCAAGAAGGTGGCTGATCACCGGCGAAAGCTGCAAAAGGCCACCGAGCGCCCAGCCCGCAGCCCAGGACGCACCAACCATCTCGGTCCCCACAAGAATGGCGACCGCGATGAGCGTTGAAACATGCAACCAGTTGATTGTGCCGCGTTCAGGCAAATTCAAACTCTATCCGCTTCCGCCACACAGGCGACGAGGCGGCAATAAACCATCATCCTGCCAGGGGCAAGTTGGATTGGAACGCTGTCCGCACCCATACCAGCAGGGTGCGCCGCGCGCACGCTGCTTAAGTTTAGCGATTGATCGGTCCTGACGGGTTTCGATCAATTCTTGACGGGCTGCTTGGCCCCGCCATGAGACGCATGACCACCCTTGCGGCCGGCTTCGGACGCGAGCTGATGGTTCTGCGAGAAGCTGCGCTTATTGGGGCTCACGCTCTGTCCGCCCTTGCGGCCGGCCTGCGCGGCAAGTCCTGGGTTCTGCGAAAAGCTCCGCTTTTCATGCGGCACGCTCTCGCCGCCCTTCCGGGCGATGGCGCGCTGCTTTTCTGGGTCCATCGAGGCGAACCCCCGCGTCGACGATCTCGTTGGAATATCAGTCGAATGTGTCATGAATTGCCCTCTTCGATAAGGCCTAGATGTGGGTGGGCAACGCATGGTTCCGGCGAAGGTTCCAAATTTGATGGTCGAATAAGCCTTTTGTCGCAGTCCTGCGAAACGGCGCCGTTAGCGTTAAATTTCTATTAGGCGCCAGGAGGTCGAGACGATTTGCCCCTTCAGGCGTTACAAGTGGACTTCAAGCATGGGAGATGGAGATGACCATGGCGGATTTAAAAAGCATCGGCGATCAGGCGACGACCGACTTGGCCGAAGACCTGACGGCTCTGCGCGATGATATTTCGAGGCTTTCGGCCTCGGTGCTGGAACTGGTGCAGCAGCAGGCTGCGACGACCAAAAGTCAGGTTTTCGACGCGGTCGATGGCGCGCGACAGCGGTTCGCAGACCAATCGGCCGAGGCCAAGGATCGGCTCGGCGCCCTCACCAACGACCTGGAATCGACGATCGAGCGCAATCCTTTCACGGCGATCTTCGCCGGTGCGCTCGCGGGTTTTCTGATCGGTATTCTGGTGCGCCCGACCCGATGAACGGTTTTTTGGCGCGCCAATTGCGCGAAATCACAGCGACCGTCGAGGCGGCGGGCGGCCGGCTGGTTGTGAGCGTTGTAGTGTCCCTGGTTGCGGCGCTCGCCCTGCTGGCCGGGCTCGCCTTCCTGGCCGTCGCCCTGTTTCTCAAGGTCGCCGCGCTCGCCGGCGCCGTTTACGCGGCGCTTGCGGTGGGCGGCGCGTTCATTCTGGTGGCGCTCATCGCCTTGCTGATTCTGCGTGTTCGGCAGCCAGCCAAGCCGGCCGCGCCAAAACCCGCGATAGAACAGCAAAAAGTTGCTTCCGCGGCGTCGGTGGAGGCGGCGGCCGAGAAAGCCGCGCGGCGCGCGGCGCTCTCTGCCAATATCGACGAAAGCCTCGCGCCCGTCCTCGACGCACTGCACCAAGCTAACAGGCAGCCGGAGGAGCTCATCCTGCGGATCGTTGCAGAGCTCACCAAGCAAACCGGCGGTTTTGGCCTCGTCGCCCTCGCGTTGGGCGCGGGGTTTCTGGCAGCACGTCAAGTCGCCGGCGACAAAAAGCGGCCGCCGGCTCCCTAGTCGGCGACGATCCCGGAAAATTTCAGACCAGAGCGGCCCTGGGCTCTGGCGGCGCTTTGCGATGCGAGCGGCGGTCGAAGAACAGCGCCTGGCTGATCACCGCCTTCAGGCTGTCGACGCCGAAGGGCTTGGTGATGAGAAAAGCCGGTTCCGGCGGCGTGCCGGTAAGGAAACGTTCCGGATAGGCCGTGATGAAGATCACCGGGACCGAGAAATCGTTGAGGATCTGGTTGACGGCATCGAGGCCGGAGCTTCCGTCCGCCAATTGAATATCGGCGAGAATCAGGCCCGGGGTCGAGGTTTTCGCTGCAGCGGTGGCTTCGTCGCGGGTGCGCGCGATCGCAACGACGCGGTGGCCCAACTCTTCCACCAGCATCTGGATGTCGATGGCGATCAGCGGCTCGTCCTCGATAATGAGAACATCGCAATGGATCTGGCGCGAAATTTCCTTGCCGGCGCGATCGATGAGCGATGTCGCTTCCTCCGGCGAGCATTCGAGAATGCGGGCGACGTCGACCGTGTCGAAACCCTCAAGCGAACTCAGGAGAAAGGCAACGCGCGGCTGCAGGGGGATTGCTTCGAGGTTTCGCAATGCGCCCTTCTCATCAGGCGATGTGGGACCCTGGTCGACGAAACCATTGATCGGCATCGCCTCCCAGACCTTCAAAAAAAGCCGGTAGAGCTCGACGCGTATATCCGCGTCGCCTGAGAAAGCCGCCGGCTCGGCGACAACGGCCTCCAGCGTCGCGAGGACATAGGCGTCGCCACCGGCCTGAGTTCCGGTCAAAGCCCGGGCGAAGCGCCGCAAATACGGGACATGCGCGGATATCGCTTTCGATACGGACATTCTTAAATTCCTCCGGACCAATTTACTCGGAAGCTAATGCTTGGGAAGAAATTTAGTTCCCGTCAAAGGAACCTTTGCCAGAACATAGCGTTTCCGGTCGGGGGTAGACTAAATCGTAATATCGCTAGGTCTGGTTTCGGCCCGAAATTCTGAAATGCTTCGGTCTCAGGTAAAAAGGACCGAATGAAAGTAAAGGGCCCGGGGTGCCCGCGTAGAGGCGGTTTTCCGCCGAAGGGGTAGGGTTTCGCCGATGGATCAGAACGGAAAACGAAATAAGGGCACGCCAGTGACGAGACCTATAAACCTTAAACCCCGGAACGTTGCTTTGTCGTCACGCCATTCGGACTCCCCCCAATCTAATGAGGCCAAGCGCGGCGAGTCTTCTGCGCCCGCGTCTCATGAAGAGCCCAAGGGTTTGGCGGGCGTGAGCGTGTTGCCGGTTTCGCGTCGCAAACAGGCTCCAGGCCCCGAAATCATCGATCAAATCGGTCATCGTCTTGCGTCGGTTTATAATTCGGTGCTTGCGCAGCCGATTCCTGACCGTTTCCTCGATCTGCTGGCTCAGCTAGAGGCCGGCGAAGGTCAAGACGAGCCGACCCGAAAATCCGTAAAAGAGGAGCGTGGGTGACAGGCGTCCCGAACAACATTTCGCGGCCGAGCCAGGCCAGCGCGCAGATCAAAGCGGATTTGATCGCGGTCATTCCGAATTTGCGCGCTTTCGCGGTTTCTCTGTGCGGCAATCCCGACCGGGCCGACGATCTCGTGCAGGAAACGCTGGTCAAGGCCTGGGGCAATCTCGACTCTTTTGTCGAGGGCACCAATCTGCCCGCGTGGCTTTTCACCATCCTGCGCAATTTCTACTATTCCGAATATCGCAAACGCCGGCGCGAGGTCGCCGATCCCGATGGCGTGATCGCGACGAAGCTCGCGACGGCACCGGCGCAGAACGGACATATGGACCTGCGCGATCTGCACGACGCCCTGCAGCAATTGCCGAGCGATCAGCGCGAAGCGCTCATTCTGATCGGTGCTTCGGGTCTTTCGTACGAAGAAGCCGCTAACATTTGCGGCTGCGCGATCGGAACGATGAAAAGTCGCGTCAATCGCGCGCGCAATCGCCTTGCTGAAATTCTTGCGATCCATTCGACAAGCGAATTGGGCCACGAGGAAGATTGGCCGCTCAACGATCCGATGGCCGTCAGCCATCACCTGTCCAAGACAGGGAGCGACTAGCGCGGTCGCGCGGCACGCCGTCGCCGCAACGAGCGCCTTAGCTGCGCTGCTTTAATTCGTGCTCGCGCCGGTCGATCAGCATATTGGCAGTTTTCATCCGCGCTGTCGCGAGTTCGGCGAGGCATGGATGGAGCTTGTCCGGATGGTTGCGGCGCGCGAAGCCGCGGCGAATGCGAGCGAGATCATCGAGATTTTTCGCGGCCGGAAGATCAAGTTCCTCTGCGATACGGTCTTCATCCGCTGTCGCGTCGAAGAGCGGCACTTGGAAAATGTCCGCGGCATTTTCGCGATAGGCGTCCGGGCGTTTCGGTGTGGCGACGGCCTCAGCCGCTTCTACGAAAATGTTAAACAGCCAATCCTGATTGACGGGAGCGGAGGGGCCTTCGTCTTCGACGAACTCCTCATGCGGCGCGAGTGCGACATCTTCGAGGACATCGGCGAACGACGGCTGCCTGATCGGCGGCATGAGAAACTCCGGCTGATTCCTGGCCGCATTCAAACGATTGGCGCTTAAGATTGAATTAACTACGCAACATCCCGAGCGCGCCGGGTAAGCGTCCGCAAATCCCGGTCTTCCGTAACGCGGTGTAAAAGCTTTTGTCGCACAAGATTTGCTCGGCGGACTCAAAAGAGCGCGATGTGACAAGTATGGAGATGGCCGAAGCCACAACCAAAACGCTGCCCGCGGCGGCGCAGGGCAAGTCTCTGTCGGTTTCGCTTCTGATTCTCTTGGCCCTGGCTCTAGGGCTCGTGATGTCATCGGCCGATCTCTTCAGCGTGTGGCAACACGGCACGTTCGCGGATTCCGACGATGCGATGCAGCTTGTCGAAGTCCGCAATTTTCTTGCGGGACAGAACTGGTTCGACCTCACGGTCGCGCGGCTCGATCCGCCGCATGGCGTCTTCATGCATTGGTCGCGATTTATCGATGCGCCGCTCGCGCTCATGATCAAAACCTTTGAACTTTTCATGCCCGCCGACGCAGCCGAGCGGGCGACGCGTATTTGTTTCCCGCTCTTGCTGCAGGGCGTGCTCTATGTCGGCGTTGCACGACTCGCGCGTCTGCTCGCGGGACGGGCGGCCGTTCTGCCTGCTATTGTGCTCACATTGTTGAGCGGTATGATCTTTACGCAGTTCCAGATCGGACGCATCAATCACTCCGCCTCACAAATCGTTCTGCTCATTTTCATGCTCGGCGGTTTTGTCGACGCGCTCGACCCGGCGAAGGCGCGCCGGGCAGCTTTCGTCGGCATCCTCGCCGCGATCTCGCTTGCGATAAGCTTGGAAGATCTGCCCTGGATTTTCGTCTTCGCTGCGCTTGCCATTGCATTTTTTGTGGTCCGTGGCCCGGAGATGCGGACGCAGCTCATCGCATTCGGCGCGGGTCTTGGTGTCGCATTGCCACTCACCTACGTTGCGACGATCGGGCCTGCACGTTGGCTGGATGCAAGCTGCGACGCGTATTCGTCCGTTTATTTCGTACCGGGCCTTGCGGGCGCCGCGATGCTTGTCTTTCTCGGCGTGGCCTCGCCCTGGCTCAAAAGCGTGCCGGCGCGCCTCGGCGCCGCATTTGCCGCCACTCTATGCGTCTGCACAGCGGTCGCATTCGGCAAGCCAATCTGCTTTCTCGATCCCTATGCCGGTATCGATCCGCTCCTGCGCGATCTCTGGCTGAGACACGTCGAAGAAGCCTTGCCGTTTTACCGCTATGTCGCCATGCGGCCTGCGGCGTCGATCATTATGCTGATGCCTGTTTTGCTCGGCTTCGCGGCGGCGGTCGCGGCTTGTCGCATAGAAGAGGGCCTCGCCCGTCAGCGATGGCTGACAATAGCTTCGCTCGCTGCCGCCGGCTTGCTTCTGTGTTTTTGGCAGATCCGCATTTTCAGTTTCGTCCAACCTGTCGCGTTGCTCGGCGGCGCCTGGGCGATTGTTCGTTGGCGTGATCGGCTTTCGCTGGGCCGCTGGCACGAGTCCTCGGCGCTCGCGCTCGTTCTCGTTCTTCCGTTTTCGTCGATTGGATGGGCGCTTGCCGCGATGGGCTTTGCGAGCCCGACGCACGAGCATGAGCGCGCCCGCACGGCCTGCCTTGCCTCATCCGCCTTCGTGCCGCTGGCGCATTTGCCGCCGGGGCTGATCGCCGGTCCGATCGATGCGGGCTCGCACATTCTGGCGCTGACACCGCATTCCGTGCTGGCCGCGCCGTATCATCGCGACAATCATGGAAATCGCGCTGCCCTTGACGCCTTCCTCGCTCTGCCGAGCGAAGCACAGAGCATTTTGCGCGCGAACAACGTGCAATACGTCGTCAATTGTTCCGGATTCGGTGAATTGGATGCGTTGGCGAAACGCGCGCCCAACTCGCTTGCGATGCACGTTGTCACGAATACGCCGCCAGCGTGGTTAAAGCTCTTGCCGCTCGGTGGCGCGTATCAAGTCTTCGTGATTCGCCGGTAATCGCGCGCGTTTCGGTGCGAGATTGCGAAAGCTTAATTTGAAGGCATCGCTGCGCCAGCCTAGCTCTCTTCTATCGATTCACGTCGATAGGGAGGTCATCGATGAAATCACGTTTGCCACTCGTTCTCGCTTTTGCCGGGCTCGCCGGTTGCGGGCTTACGTCTCTCGCCATCAATGCTTATGCCGATCCTGTCGCGAATCAGACGACGGAGCAGTCATCGTCGAACGAGGCGCCCGCGCATTTCCATTTTTCCGACGCGGATCGTGCGGCCTTTCTCGATGCACGGATCGCTGCGCTTCATGCCGGCCTCGTGTTGACGCCGGCGCAGGAAAAGCTTTGGCCGTCGGTCGAGAGCGCCTTGCGCGAGACGCATAAAGTCATCGCCGATCAACGCGCCGCGCGCCGCAACGGCCCGCGCCCCGCCGATCCCGTCACGTGGCTGCAGCGCGTCAGCGACAACACGATGGCGCGCGGCGAAGCGTTGAAGAAATTGGCCGATGCCGCCGGGCCATTGTATTCATCGCTGAATGACGATCAGAAAAACCGGCTGCCGTTTCTGCTGCATGCCGCGCGGTTTCATTTCTTTGGCGGCCGTTTTGCCGCCAATGACGGCTGGCGCGGCCAGAACGATTGGCATGGAGACCGCGGCGGCGATGATTTGCAAAGCCAAGGGCAGCGCGGAGACGACGAGAGCGATCACGCGCCCGATGGCGGTGATTCTCAGTAAGTCGGAACTTTTATGATTTGCCTTCGCCCGCGCATGGGCGAAGGCGACACGCGAGATTATTTTGCGCTCTTGGCGAGAAGGTCGCGGATCTCCGTCAGCAGAACTTCTTCCTTTGTCGGAGGCGCGGCAGCCTCTTCGACTTTCTTTTCCTGCACGATTCTCGCGCGCAGCATGTTGATGCCGCGCACCACAAGGAAAAGCACGAAGGCGACAATCATGAAATTTATCACGATCGTTGCGAAGTTACCCCACGCAAGTACAGCGCCCTGCTTTTTCGCATCGACCAGAACATGTGAAGTCACATTGTGCGACAATGGCTCGAAATAGTTCGAGAAATCGAGGCCGCCTGTGATTGCGCCGATGACCGGCATGATCATGTCGTTGACAAGCGAATCGACAATCCTGCCGAAGGCCGCGCCGATGATCACACCGATGGCGAGATCGACGACATTGCCGCGCATCGCGAAGTCACGAAATTCCTTCCACATGCTCCCACCCCTCTTTGAAGCCGCCCTAGAATCCTGCGTCATTTGCGGCTGAATGGGGTTCTTATTCGGGGTGAAAAAGCATCCTCGAAGTGCCGCATCGCACGCTTCTGATGATTACCAGAGGCTGTGGAAATGATGAAGCGGCCCGGCGCTTTGGCCGACGCTCAGCTTATTGGCGCCCGCCAGGCTCGCGGTAACATAGCCTTTGGCGGCTTCGATCGCATCGATAAGCGATAGGCCGTTGGCGAGGCCCGCGGCGATGGCCGAAGAGAGTGTACAGCCCGTCCCATGCGTGTTTTGGGTTGCGACGCGCTGTGCGGCGAAAACGTGCTCCGCGTCCCCGTCGCGCAGCAAATCGACAGACTCGGTACCCTTAAGATGACCGCCCTTGATAAGGACGGCTTTGAATCCGGCGCGGCGAAGCTCAACGGCGAGCGTGCTCACCCGCGCGATCGAGGTGGGGACCTGGGCTTGGGCAAGCTTTGCCGCTTCGGCGAGATTGGGCGTTACCAGCGTCGTCAGCGGCGCGAGATAATGGATCAGGCCCGCCGCGAGGTCTTCCGTGGCGAGCGCATCGCCGCTTGAGGCGTGCATCACGGGATCGAGTATGACATGGGCGGGCTTGTGGACTGCCAGCCGCTGCGCGACCGTTTCGATATTGGCGATCGTACCCAACATGCCGATCTTGACCGCGCTGATATGGATGTCGGCGAAAAGTGCGTCGATCTGCGCGGCGAGGAACTCCGGCTGCACGGGCATGAGCGCGCTGACGCCCTGCGTATTCTGAACGGTCAAGGCGCTCACGGCCGCGACGCCATAGCAGCGCAGGGCAGCGAAAGTCTTGATGTCGGCCAACACGCCGGCGCCGCCCGAAGGGTCAAACCCGGCGATGGTCAGGACATTCGCAATCATCAGGCTTCGATGACCTCCGGCTTCCGCCGTGGCCCGAAAAGCTTCTTGTGGTGGCGCACAGGCAGACCGATCAGATGCGTCAGAATCCAGCCGAGGACGAAGCCGATAACGCCCGAAATAAATCCGTCCGGCGTCGTCGGCACGGCGGGCTGGTAAGCATCATAAGCACGCGCGGCGATGGTCGGATCGAAGTTCCCGGCGAGCGCAATCCATTTCGAGATGACGTTCGTTGAATTGAATGCTGCCTGCGCCTTGCGGAGCCGTGTCAGCCGGTCGGCGATACGCTGCATTTCCGCGCCGCGCCCCTGCGCCAACGGATCGGAATTAGCTTCGAGCCGGCTGACAGCCTGCAATTCGCTGAGGTGTTGGGCGGCCGCATCGCTGTCGAATTGGTTGACGATGGTCGTAAGTTCGTCGATCGCGCCGCCCAGCCGCTGCTGATACTGCTGCCAGAACTCCGGCGCCTGGGTCGAGGCGAAGCCGAAAACGAAGGCGAAGAAGAGCGCGATGCGGTTGAGGATCATGCGGGCTCCCGATGCGCCGGCGCCGCTGACCGGCGCTCCGATATCATTATCGCCGCGTCACTATAAGCGATCGTGACGCACCCGGCGATCAGCCCGGCATTTCGAGAAGCCCGGCTTCTCCCGCGCCGGTGCCGAAGAGGAGACTGCGGCCGTCGCGGTCCCAGGCGAACGCAGTGATCGGGTCCTGCGTTCCGGCTTCGGTCCGGCGGATCAGGATTTCGGCGCCATCGGTCATGCGGCAGAGCAAAATCCAGCCATCCTCATAGCCGATTGCCACGGCGAGCGCCTTGGGGTGGCAGGCGACACGCGAAACCTTGACCCGGCGCACGCCGCATTCGCGCGGCTGCTTGCCCATCGGGCCGTCCTTGTCCTTGAACGGCCAGATGATACAGGCCTCGGCGCCCGAGGTCGCAAGCCAGCGGCCGTCATAGGACCAGGAGAAGGATCGCGTCTTCGCCGGATAACCCGACATGCGCATGTCCCGCTTGTCCGAGAGCCGCCAGCCGTGCAGGGCGTTTTCCTGCATCGACGTGACGAGGAAGCGCCCGTCCGGCGAAAACGTCGCGTCGAGATGCGCGCCCTTCCAGTCGAGCAGTTCGGGCGGCGCGTTGGTGTCGGGAAACCAGAGCGACGCGCCGTTATAATGGGCAATTGCGAGCCGGTAGCCTTTCGGCGCGAAGGCGAGGCCGTGTACGGTCGACGGCGCAGTAAAGTTCTTCAGCCGGCCTTGCGCATCGCGGGCGAAGACCTGCTTGCCGCACGACCAGGCGAGCGCGCCATCCTCGCGCGCGGCGAGCGCGTCGATCCATTTGCCCTTCTCGTGGAAGATTTCCTCATGAGTCCCGTCGGCATCGAGCGCGACGATGCGTCCGTCATCGCCGCCGGTCACAAGCCGTTTGCCAGCGATTGCGGCGGTGAGGATCGCGCCATCGGGATGCAGCGGGATGCGGTCTTCGCTCTGATCGTCGAGCCGCACGACGGTGCCGTCGCCGAGCGCAAGCACGCCGACCGGGCCGAGAAAGGCCGCGGCGGTGACATGCGCGCCCGCGATGATTGGGCTGACGCTCTCGGTCAGGGATGCCGTGTCATCCATCAGGCGGCGCAGGCCAGGAAGCCCTGGCGGATCTCGTCTTCCTTAAGATGCTTGCCGATGAAGACGACGCGGCTCATGCGCTTTTCGTCGGGGCGCCATTCGCGCTGCACGTCGCCGTCGAGCATCATATGCACGCCCTGAAAGACGAACCGCTTCGGCTCGTTCTTGAACGAAAGAATGCCTTTCGAGCGCAGGATCGACGGACCTTCCTTCTGCAGATAATCGTTGAGCCAGGGCAGGAATTTCTCCGGATCGACATCGCCGTCGAGCGACAGCGCGACCGATTGCATGTCCTCGTCGTGATAATGCTTGAGCCCATGCTTATGCGCGTGGCCGTCATGCTCATGACCGTGGTCATGATGCGCGTGATCGTCGTGCGCATGATGATGATCGTGGTCATGACCGTGATGATGCCCATAATCATGATCGTGATCGTCCTCGTCGGTTTCGAGGAAATCCGGCTCGATTTCCAGAATCCGGTCGAGATCGAAGGCGTTGCGGCCGAGCACGGCGTCGAGCGGCACGTCGCATTTCACCGTCTTGTGCAGTTTGGCGTAAGGGTTGATCGCGCGGATACGCGCCTCGACCTCGCGCAATTCCTCCGGACTTACGAGATCGCTCTTGTTGAGCAGGATGACATCGGCGAAGGCGACCTGGTTCTTGGCTTCCGGCGCATCCTTCAGCCGTTCCGATAGCCATTTGGCATCGGCCACGGTGACGACAGCATCAAGCCTTGACGCTTCCTGTACATCGGCATCGACGAAGAAAGTTTGCGCCACCGGCGCGGGATCGGCGAGGCCAGTCGTCTCGACGATGATCGCGTCGAACTTGCCTTTGCGCTTCATCAGCCCTTCGATGATGCGGATCAGATCGCCGCGCACAGTGCAGCAGATGCAGCCGTTGTTCATTTCGAAGATTTCTTCGTCGGCACCGACGACGAGATCATTGTCGATGCCGATCTCGCCGAATTCATTGACGATGACAGCGAATTTCTTGCCGTGCGGTTCGCTCAGGATGCGATTGAGCAGCGTCGTTTTGCCCGCGCCGAGATAGCCGGTGAGAACGGTGACGGGAATTTTTTCGGCCATGCCAAACTCCGGGGAAATGATCGCAGGCGCCCAATCTAGCGCGCATCGTGGCGAGAATTGGGGACTCGGTTTTTGTTTTGTCGCTCGAAACGCTTCAGGCCGCGCGCCAGGCGCTGATCTGGCGCGGCGCTGCGGCCAGGGCATAGATAAGGGTGCTGAGCGCCGTTATCCAGAAGCTGGTCGGCCAGTCCGTGTAGAAGGCGAGCGTGAGGCCGCCCCAGGCCTCGGCCAATGCCAGTGCGGCCGAGAGCAGAACGCCGGCGCCGACACCGCTCACCAGCCGTTGCGCCGTCGCGGCGGGGCCGACCATCAGGGCAAAGACCAGCAGCACGCCGACGATCTGGGCGCATTCGGCCGTCGCCAGCGCCACGATGGCGAGAAACACGACAGAATAAAGCCGCAGGGAAACGCCCTTGGCTTCGGCCAATTCTGGCTGCAGGCTAGCAAACAGCAATGGGCGCGACACGATCGCGAGCGTGACGAGGCACATCGCGCCAAGAACGACAAGGATTCCGACCGTTGGCAAATCGACGCCGAGGACATTGCCGAACAACAGGGCCGTGGCGTGGGTCGCAAAGCTCGTGAAGAAATGCAGGAAGAGCAGGCCCAGCGCGAGCGAAAAGGCGAGCACAATACCGATCGCGACATCCCTCTGCGCCAGTTTTTCGCTCATGAATCCCATGAGAATGCCGGCGGCGACGGTCATCGCGACGAGGCCCCAGAGCGGCGCGATGCCGACGAGCACGGCGCCCGTCGCGCCGGTGAAGCCGACATGCGCCAGCGCGTGACCGGCGAAGGTCTGCCCGCGCAGAACCAGGAAATAGCCGACGCAGCCAGCGACGATCGCGACCACCGTCGCCGCGGCGAAGGCGTTGCGCATGAAATCATATTCAAACATGCGAATGATCTTCGTGGGCGTGGCTATGCGCGTGGTCGTGCGCATGATCGTGTTCATGGCGATGGTCGTCGCGCTCGACATCGTGGCTGCCGGACATCACGAAGATGCGATCGCGAATACGGATAACGTCGATCGGCGCCCCATAAAGTTTCGACAGGACTGGCGGCGTTACCACGTCCTCGACCGGCCCGAGCGCCGCATGTCCGCTGCCGAGATAAAGCACCTGATCGATGGCGTTGAGCAGCGGGTTCAATTCATGCGCGCTGAAGAGCACGGTGACCCCAAGCTCGGTCTGCAGACGTTTGACCAGTTCGACGGCCTCCTGCTGACGGCGCGGATCGAGGCTGATCAGAGGTTCGTCGAGGAGCAGCAATTTTGGGTCGCCGATCAGCGCCTGCGCCAGCAGCAGCCGCTGGCGCTCGCCGCCGGACAGTTCTGTGAGCGGACGGCTCGCAAGCTGCTCGGCGCCGACCAGTTCGAGCGCACGGCGCACCTGCGCGCGGGTCTCGGCCTTGAGAATGGGTAGGCCCGGCCGGAAACCGTCTGCGACACAGGCGACGAAGTCCCAGCCGCTGATCCGCAGCGCCGGAAGGGCGGCGGCGGTCTGCGGCCGATAGCCGATGGCTGGATTGCCGCGTGTCGCCGGCTTGTCGAGGACGCGAATCGTGCCGCTCGCCGGGGGCAACAGACCGAGAATGGCCCGCATCAACGTTGTTTTGCCGGCCCCATTTGGCCCCAGCACGCCGATGAATTGGCCGGCGGGAATATTCAGGCTGATATTTGCCAGGACATTATGCCCGCCGAGCGCCAGTGTGACGTCACGCAATTCGATGGCGTTCATGAGCCTCTATTTCGGCAGGGCGTGATCGACAGCATCGAGTTCGCTCGACATCCATTGCTGATAGGCGACACCAAGCGGCTCGGTTTCGGTCGCACCGACGACAGGGATGCTGGATTGCTTCGCCAGTTTCTCCATGCGCTCCGCAACCGGGTCGGAAGCCTGACTGTTATATACTAACATGACCACTTTGTGGTTTTTTAGATCGTCTTCGAAGCCGGCCACATCGGAGGCGCTCGGCTCCGCATTGTTCATGACCGCGATCTGGAAGCCCTGATTGCGGCTGGTGAGGCCGAGCGCATCGAGCATATAGCCGAAAACGGGCTCCGTCGCCGTCACGGCGCGGCCCGAAAGCCGGGCATGGAGCGCCACGATTTTGGCACGGATCGGCTTCAACGAGTCCTCAAATTGCGCCAGCCGCTTGTCGTAAGCCGCCTTATGCGTCGGGTCGATCGCGCCGAGATCGGCCGCGAAAGCCTTGGCGAAGGCGGTCATGATGTCGATGTCGTACCAGATGTGCGGATTGTCGCCGGACTTCTTGCCGACGAGATCGGCGACGACGATCGTCTTGCGATCGGCGCTGTTGCTGGCGCTCAGAAGTTTCTGCACCCAGGGGTCATAATCGGCGCCGCTGGCGATGACGATCTTGGCCCCCGAAATCGCCCGTGCGACGGACGGGCTCGCCTCAAAAAGATGCGGATCCTCGTCAGGGTTGCTGAGAATGCTCGTTACGCTGACATCGTTGCCGCCGATCTGCTTGGCCACGTCGCCATAGAAATTTTCCGCTGCGACGACCGCGACCGGGGCAGCCTGTGCTCCGGCAGGGCCGAGGGCCACGCTGGCGACGGCGAGAGCGAAGAAAAGCTTTTGGCGATGCGCGCGCATCGCGCCGATGGGGAACGGCATGGAAAACCTCATTAGACTGGCCACGGGCAAAACCGTTATACGTTATACTATAACAGATATGGCAATCTTCGGGCATCCTGCGGGTCACGATTATTTTATGAAGCGCGCCACGCCCGCGTCAGGCGGTTACAGACTTTTTATCGCCCGAGTCTTCTTATCGCCTGAGTTTTCGGCTAATCGCTGCACATGTCGCGACGTCTTTTTCTTCCCTTCGCCATCCTCGTCCTCGGTTTCGCCGGTGTCGGACTCGGATCGTTCTTGACTCTTTCGAAACAGGCCGGCGCGCCGGTTCCGTCCATCGGCGGTCCATTCCGGCTCGCGTCCTCAAACGGGGGCGAGGTTACCGACGCCGATTTCAAGGGGCATCCGTTCCTGGTCTTCTTCGGCTATACGCATTGCCCCGACATCTGCCCGACGGAATTGTTTCAGATGTCGCAGATGTTGAAGGCAGCCGGGGCGGACAAGCCGCTTAAGGTCCTCTTCATCACGGCCGATCCCGAGCGGGATACGGCGCCGGTTATGAAACAATATCTGTCGAGCTTCGACTCACGCATCATCGGCCTGACGGGGACGCGGGCGCAAATCAATGCGGTCGAGAAGGAATATCGCGTTTATGCCCGCAAGGTGCCGTCCGCGAACGGCAAGGATTATTCGATGGACCACACCGCTGTCATTTACCTGATGGACAAGCAGGGCCAGTTCGTCTCGGCTTTCGATATCGAGCGGCCGCCGCAGGTCGCGGCGCAGGATCTCGAAGCCTATCTCTAACGCGCCTTAGAGAATGTTCCGAAAAAGTTGCACGACTTTTTCGATCAGAACATGCTCCAACATTATGAATTGGCGCGATTTCTTATCGACCAGACGATTCATCTGGTCGGAAAGCGCGCTAGTAAAATCCGATCGGGAAATATTTGAGATAGATGTCGGTATAGACGCCGCGCCGGGCGAGATCCACCAGGGCATAATCAAGCGCCCGGCGTAAATCATCGTTACCCTTCTTCACTGCGATACCGACGCCCTCGCCGAAATAATGGCTGTCCGTATAAGGACCGCCGCGAAAGGCGCAGCAATTGTTCGAGTTCTTACCCGCAAGCCAGAAGCTCGACGTGATCGCGTCGTCGAAAAAGGCGTCGGTCTGGCCGCCGCGCAGCGCGGCATAGAGTTCACCGCGGTTGGCAAAGGCCTCTCGCCGGACGTGCGGAAAGAAGGCCTTGAGATAAGCTTCGTGAGCCGTCCCGCCGATGACACCGACCTTCTTGCCGTCCAACCCCTCCGGTGTCGCCTCGAAAGTCGCCCCGGCGCGGGCCACGAAGCGCGCCGGCGTCGTGTAATAGGGCGCGGTGAATTCAAACCGCGCGCGGCTTGCGGCATCGATCCGCAATGAGGCTATGAGGGCGTCGCCATCGCCCGCATTGAGTGCATTTTCAAGAAGGTCGAAGCGGCGCGCCTGGATGGTGCAGGCAATCTTGAGTTCTTCGCAAATCGCGCGCGCCAGATCGACATCGAAACCCGTCAGCGTTCCGTCTGCCAAAGCGAAATGAAACGGCGGGTAAGTGTCATCCGTCAAAAACCGCAAAGTATGGAGGCTACCGAGGTCGGGTTTTTCCAGGCGATTTTGCAGATCGAAATAGCCGGGAACGGTCGCGGCCTGTCCAAGTACGAGAGTCGGCGTCGTTAACGCAACGAGAAGAAGAATCGCCGCTACGCGCCGCACACGAAAATATGTTTTGCTGAGAATGCTCATGGTTAAGCTAAAGTAAAAATCCGTTCCAGTATTTGGCGTCAGCGTTTTCCAGGGCGTTTGTCTTGTCCCCTACATGGTCACAGCAGGCGTCCCTCCGCGATGGCATGCAGCCGGGCAGGTCGATACGCGCAAACGCCCTCTCTACGCGAAAAACCTCTACCGCCAAATCAAGCGAACCTCTCGCCCTCTCGCCTTCGACATTTTCGCCCGCACGCGTCACGTCATACCTGCCGAGCGAGATCGGTTTTCTCGCGCACTATGGCGTCTCCTTCGCGCGTTTGGCAAATGCTGTGGAGACGGCCCGCGCCCAAGGCGTCACGGCGGACCGCGTTCTCCTCGCCGAAGCACAAATTTCTGAAGATCGCGGCGTTTTTTCTGCCTCTGGCCCCGGCCGCGTCCGTCACCATAGGCGCCGCTTTCCTCGGCCTCATCCTTCTTGCAACATTTTGGCTGCGTCTTTCCGCTTGCGCCACATCCCCCAAACCCGGTCCGTCATTATCGCGCGCGCTAAGCGATGACGAACTGCCCCTATATTCCATCGTGATCGCGCTTTATCGCGAGGCGCGCATCGTACCGCAGCTTCTCCGCGCCGTTGACGCGCTCGCCTATCCGCGCGCCAAGCTGGACGTGAAACTGATTCTCGAACAAGACGATCACGAAACGTTTGAAGCCTTGCAGCGTCTCGGCGTGCCGCCGTTCTGTGAAGTGATCGTCGCGCCGCGGGGGGCGCCGCGGACAAAGCCGCGCGCGCTCAATGTCGCGTTGCCATTATTGCGGGGCAAATTTGTTGCCATCTACGACGCCGAGGACATCCCCGATCCGCAGCAGCTTCGCCTCGCGGCTTCGCGTTTCGGCGAGGCGCCGGCGCGACTGGCCTGCCTTCAGGCACAACTCGCGATCGATAATATCGGCGACGGCTGGCTGCCGAAGCTCTTCGCGATCGAATACACGGCGCTTTTCGATGTGATCAATACCGGACTTTCAGCCCTGCGGATTCCGTTTTCTTTGGGCGGCACATCCAATCATTTCCGCACGGATGTCTTGCGGCGCGTCGGCGGCTGGGACGCCTGGAATGTCACCGAAGACGCCGACATCGGATTTCGCCTTGCGCGCTTTGGCTATAAGTCCGAGACGTTGACATCGACGACCTATGAGGAAGCGCCGATGTCGCTTGGCGCATTCTTCAAACAACGGCGGCGCTGGTGCAAGGGCTGGTATCAGACCTTTATCGTTCTCTGGCGCCAGCCGCGTCGTCTGTTGCAGCAAACCGGATTTGCGCGCAGCTTTGCGCTGACCTTGGTTCTGCTGGCGAATATTTTGGGTTCGCTGACCGCGCCCTTATGTGCCATCTGCCTCGGCGCGGATCTATTGCTGGGCGCCAAAGCCCTGCCAACCAATATCTGGGGGGATGTGCTCGCCGCTTTATGGACGACAGTGATTGTAGCAGGCGTTCCGGCGTTCTTGTGGCCGGCGTTGAAGGGGGTGAAACGCCGCGGGCTGTTGCACGTTTGGCCGGTTTTGCTTTTGCTGCCTGCCTATTCGCTCATTATCTGCGCGGCAGCGTGGACCGCTTTGTATGACCTCGCCCGACGTCCGCATCATTGGCTGAAAACGGAACACGGGCGGGGCCGCCGCGGGATGCGCGGCGGCGTAATTCGAAGGCGGCTAGTCGAGCCGCTGGTGCCGGCCGCGGGAGATTAAGAATTTTCGGCTAACGCTTTCGGACATCTCCATATAGGCATTGCTCGCATCTTCGAAGAGTTCGCCGAGTTCGAGAGGTAATTCCGCCCGGCGTTGGAGCAGGACGTCGAGCATCAATTGATGGTCGGCCAGGGCCTGACGCAAAGACTTGGAAAGTCCTTCAAGCACAATCTTTGTTTCGGCTGAGCGCCAGGTCGGCGTTGGCGGAGGGGAGGAGCCTTGGGGGGAGCGTGGAGGTTGGTTCATGGTCATGGTTCCGCTCAGAGCCCAGCAAGTCACCGCGTGAGGAGCTTGTAATCGCAACGGCGAGGCTGAATAGCTGGCCATATGGTGGAGGCAAACTGACCCATCTTCCCTCTTGACAATTCTCCGTTCCGACGCCGCGCCGACGCAGTAATTGCCGAGTCGGCAATTTGATAGTAGGGCCTCCTGTTCCGCTGGCTGCGTGCCGGCGCACACATCCGGGACGTATCAATATGCCTGCCCCAGACGATCGAGCCGCCGCGCGGGCCCTTCACGATGCTGCGAATGCTGCGAGCGCGTGGCCTTTCGAAGAGGCCCGCAAAATTGTCGCACGCGTCGCCCGCACCGGTCAGAGCGAAGTGATTTTCGAGACAGGCTACGGTCCTTCCGGCTTGCCGCATATCGGCACGTTCGGTGAAGTTGCGCGCACGACCATGGTACGCCACGCGTTCCGCATTCTCACCGGCGACAAGATCAAGACGCGGCTCATCGCCTTTTCCGACGATATGGACGGGCTGCGCAAAGTGCCCGACAACATCCCGAATAAGGAAATGATTGCCGCCCATCTCGGCAAGCCGCTCACGCAGATACCCGACCCCTTCGGTACGCATTCGAGCTTTGGCGCGCACAACAACGCGCGGCTGCGCGGCTTTCTCGATCAGTTTGGGTTCGATTACGAATTCGCCTCGGCAACAGACTATTACACGTCGGGCCGTTTCGATGCAGCCTTGCTCCACATGCTTGCGCGTTACGAGGCGGTAATGGCGATTATGCTGCCGAGTTTCCGGCACGAGCGCGCAGCGACCTATTCGCCGTTTCTACCGATCCACCCCAAGACCGGCATCGTGATGCAGGTACCGATCGAGATTGTCGACGCGGCCGCCGGCAAGATTGCATGGAATGATCCGGCGACGAACGAGAGTTTCGTCACGCGCGTGACCGGTGGTCACGCCAAGCTGCAATGGAAGCCCGATTGGGCCATGCGCTGGTATGCGCTCGGCATCGATTATGAGATGGCGGGGAAAGATCTCATCGAACTCGGTGAAGCTTTCGGGCGAGATCGTCCGCGCGCTGGGTGGGACGCCGCCGGAAGGTTTCAATTACGAGCTTTTCCTCGACGAGAAGGGGCAGAAGATTTCGAAGTCGAAGGGCAACGGCCTTTCGATAGAAGAATGGCTGACCTATGCGAGCCCGGAGAGCCTCTCGCTCTTCATGTATCAGAAGCCGACGGCGGCGAAGCGGCTCTATTTCGATGTCATTCCGCGCACCGTCGACGATTATCTGACTTTTCTTGAGGCCTATCCGCGCCAGGACGTGAAGGAGCAGCTCGGTAATCCCGTCTGGCATATTCATGCCGGCAATCCGCCAACGCCAGAATTGTTGCGCCATGAAGGTCGCGGCACGGCGATCTCGTTCGGCATGTTGCTCAATCTCGCCGCGGTGGCCAACAGCGAAGACCCGCAAGTGCTCTGGGGTTTTCTGCGCCGCTACGCGCCGGATGTCACGCCGCAGACGCATCCGCAGCTCGACAAGCTCATCGTCTATGCGGTGAGCTACTTCCGTGACTTCGTGCGGCCAAATAAAATCTATCGCGAAGCGGACGAGGTTGAGCGCAAGGCGCTGGAGATGCTTTCGCATGTGCTCGCCGGGCTGCCGCGCGACGTCAGCGCGGAGGATATCCAGACGACGCTTTACGATATCGCGCGGCCCATTCCGCGTTATCAGGATTTGAAGGCGAAGGGCGCGACGCCGGAGCGGCCGGGCGTGTCGAACGAATGGTTCAACATGCTCTATCAGGTGCTACTTGGAGAAAGCCGCGGGCCGCGCTTCGGCTCATTCGTCGCGCTGTATGGACTTTCCGAGACACGGCAGTTGATCGCCGATGCACTGGCGGGGAATTTGATCCGCCGCCATGCCGACTTTCTCGCTGCGCGGAACGGCAAGGGCGTGTGATCCCGCGTCGTCATTGCGAGGAGCCTTGGCGACGTAGCAATCCAGAGAGCTGGATTGCTTCACTTCCTTCGCAATGACGGATGGGCTTCGCTAATGCCCTGCCGCATGATGCGCGAGCAGGGGCGCGATGTATCTCCACGCGGTCCAGCCGCCGAGACCGATCAACGCGACGAGAACGGCGGAGCCGAAAAACTCGATGAAGAAACCAAAGACCATGCCGAAGACATTCCGGCGTTTCGGCCTCGGCGCAGTTGTCGCGAGTTGATGTCGCGCGGCGAGTTTCTCCTGCGTCTCGGTCTGCGCCCGCGCGGCCTGATCGAGCGTCGTATCGCCGGCCAGCGCCTTGTCGCGCTCGATCAGTCGGCGGGCGATATAATCGGTGATCGCTTCGACCATCGGCTCAAGCCGCTCGCCCTCGGCGATCGTCACGCGGCCAAGGCGTGTATCTTGCAGAAAACGATAGGCGCGCCGGTCGCGGCCCATTTCGACAAAGGCGATCATATCGACGAAAAGGCGCGGCCGTTCGCTCGGCACAAGCGCGACATCGAACAGATCGACATCCTTCGGCACTTCGGCGATGACAGGCAGCAATTCATCCCGCAGCATTTCAAGCCGCGCGATCTCAGCGCCACGCAATTCGAATACGACCCGGCTACGCTCGGCATCATCAACGCGGGCCTGACGCATGGCGCGCTTAAGCCGTTCCGCCGCCAGCGGCAGTTCGGCCGCCGCTTCAGAGGGGTGACTTCCGTTTGGCAGCGAGGATGCGCTTTCCAATGCCGGCTCCCTGGTTAAGGCTTTCTTAACTTAGAGGAAACCGGCGCAGAGGCAAAGGCGTCAGCCGGGAACGAAAATCTCGCCCTTGCCGAGCACCGACATATCGCCGGCGAAGCGGTGCAGCGGGCCGCGGAAAAATCTATCTACCCCGGCGCTTTCCGGCTTCAGCGCACGGCCGATAACCGTGGCAAACGCGGCGAAATAGGTGCCGCAATCGACGAAATAGGGCGGCAGATCCGGCGGATTGGCGAGCGCCAACGTTCCACGACGCATCAGATAGCCCGGATTGAGGCCGACCGCGCCGAGCACGATCAAAGTCCCGGCGACGAGACGGCTCCCAAGCCAATCGCCCGCGTCGCCTTCGATGATGATTGTGCCGCGCCGCAGCCGATCACCGGCGCGATCGCCAACCGTGCCGCGCACGATCAACAGGCCGCCGCTCATACCGTGGATTTCGCCTTCGCGCGGCGCGCCAAGAAAATCTCCAGCATCGCCGATGATTTCGAGCCGGCCGCTTTCAATGCCCGAGCCGGCGTAAGGACCGACATGCCCTTTCACGACGACTTCGCCGCCCGCGAGCTTGCGGCCGAGATTGCTGCCGGCGTCACCGGTCAGCACGACACGGCCGGTCGTGGCGGCTGCGCCGACATTGTCGAACCGCTCGGAGCCGCCCTCGAAACGGATTTCGTCCGCGCTGCCGGCGCGAATGCCAAAAATGTCACCGACCTTCGCCGGCTCTTTCGTCGTCGCCAGATCGATCGCGGCGATTTCCTTGGCGCTCCTGTCCTTGAGGAGATTGGGGACGAGCGGTGAAAGATCGAGCCGCTGCGGCGGCTGTGCTTTGAGCGTCAGAACAAGCGTCACGGCGCCAATTCCTTCAAATGAAAGTGGAAGGGTCCGAGCTTGCCGCCGTAATTGCCGGCGCTGACGCGGCGCGCGCCGCGTTTCGCACCGAGTTTGACGATGGCGGCGAGACCGGCGCGCATGGCATCGGCAACGGCGGCTTCGGTGAGCCCGTCGATGACGATTTCAAGGACGCAATTGAGATCGTCATCGAGATCGGTCGCGACCTGACCACGCAGCGTTGGGCAGAAGGCGTCGTTGGTCGAAGCGTGCAGCACCTTGTAGCGTGAGCCGACCTTCGAGCCGGAGCGAACGATGCCGCCGGGGAAAGGCATGATCGCCCCTTTCACCGCGTCCATCGCCTCCTTCGCCGCCTCGGCGGCGCGCAGCGTCGAATTCATAGTCGGCGCCACAGATCAGGAGATTGCCGCCGCCGACAGCACCCTTGGTGAAGCTCGTCGTCGCTTCGCAAAGGAATTCGCCATCCATGACCGGGATGCGCCAGAAATGACGATCACCGAATTTCTTCGAGATCTGCCAGCCGTCGCCGAAATAGCGTAGAAGATCGCCGAGCTTCAGCTCATCAGGCGCCTTCAGGTCACCAAAGCACGCTGAACCTGGCGACGTTAGCACGCATTGGCCAACGCGGTTCGTAAGCTGATTCTGCAATTCATTGGAGGACATGGCGAACATCAGCACGCGCACGCCCGGCCGTCCGTCCGTCGTGTCGCGCGGATCGACTTCGCCGTCGATGCCGGCCTCAACGCCGCAGCCGATGACCGACGTGGCAAAGCCCGTCATCGTCACGGCGGCCTGGCGCGCCCATTTCCGGTTTGGTCCGGTGATGAGCAGCGCGGTGCCGCGCATCGGAAAGGCTTCGGCGAAGCTGTCGTCGATGCGCACGCCGTTGCGCGTTATCCCTGACATGCGACCTCCTCAAAGGCATGGTCGACGCCGATCGCGTGCTCAGGCACTTTGAACAGGTCGCGCGAAAGGCCATAGGCCTCGTCGTAATAACGCGACAAGCGGCGGTCGATGTTGGAATCGTAGCTCGGCTGCACGGTCAAGGCGCGGCCAGTGCGGTAATGCGTGATCTTGCCGTCCCGCACGACGAGGTCGCCGTCCTTGAAGACGAGATGAGCGTGGCGGAAGGCCTCGGCGCGATCTGCTGGATCGTTATTATAGACCGCGACGTCGGCGAGTGCGCCCGCCGCCAGATGGCCGCGATCCTTGAGGCCGAGCAGTTTCGCCGGCGCGACGCGCGTCATGGTCGCGATCTCGCTGAACGAATATTCGCGTTCGATCGACGTCAGCGTCGTCAGTTCGACGGCTTCCTTCGGCAGATCGGCAAGCCATTTATTGCGAAGGTCGCGGCTCATGATCAGTGCGAAAAGTTCAGGGTAGGTCGTGTACGGAGCGCCGTTCGGATGATCGGTGGTGAAGAAGACCTGCGCGGGATTGGTGATGAGCAGGAAGAGTTCGAGGCCCGCCGCCCATTGGATGGCGTTGTAGAAGCTGTCGGCCTTGTAGAGATAAGGTACGACGCCCGCGCCATTGACCTCGCCGTCGAAGATCACCGATTTGCGCGGCTTGGCGGTGCCGACCGACGCGAACTGGCGAATGACATCGCAGGAGATCGTCACAGTCTGGCGGAACATCACCTGACCAACGTCGATCGTGACATTCGGCGTCGCATTGACCGCGGCGGCGAGCTGCGCTGCGCCCGACGAAAAGCCGCGCTTGCCGTCCTTGCCGTAGGCGTAAAACTGGAGATGCGCGAGATGCAGCGGCTTGCCTTCGGCCGCCTGCAAGGTACGCAGCGCTGTCTCGACATTGCCGCCGATGCCAAGGTTATTGGTGTGGAGATGCAGCGGATGGGCGATGCCAATGTCCATCACGCCTTGCTGCAACGCCTGGGTGATCTGACGCGAACTGACACCATAGAACGGCACGACATCGTCAAGATCATAGGTGCGGGCATTGTCGGCGAAAGCGACGGAACCGCCGGGATTGATGCTCTTGATGCCGAGCCCCTTGGTCTGAGCCAGCGCCGAGGCGAGATAATCGGCGATTGCGGTTCGGTTCTTGCCGGCATCACGCAGCAGCGTGAGCAGGAAATCATCTTCGCCGACGACCGC
Organism: uncultured Pseudomonadota bacterium; assembly: GCA_963782195.1. Classification (GTDB taxonomy): domain Bacteria; phylum Pseudomonadota; class Alphaproteobacteria; order Rhizobiales; family Beijerinckiaceae; genus Methylovirgula. Next base: position 63,972 of record CAWAIN010000003.1, read on the forward strand.
CAGAATGCCCTTGTCGATGATCGGCATGTCGGCAAGTTCGAGATGCGAATGCAGCGCCGTATGCGTCGGCACCGCCGGCTCGATGACGGTGGTGAACCCCATCGCCGCATAGCGGCAGCCGGTCTCGAAGGTCGACCAGCCGGCGGTCGAAAGCGGCGTCTCGGCCGGGCGCGCGACATGGGCGCGATGATTTTCCGGCAGCAGCAGGCGCGCCGTGTTCACATTGCCGCCGGCGATGTGGGAATGGATGTCGATCGCACCGGCCATGACGATCTTGCCGGACACGTCGAAGACGTGGTCGGGAAGTCTCGCCCTGCGGGGCGTCGATAATGCGCGAATCTCTGATCCAGAGGTCGCCTACGCCGTCCCGTCCATTGGCGGGATCGACGACATGGCCGCCGGCCAGGCGTATCAACATGCGTCGTTTCCTTTCAGATGTTCGCTGATCTGGCCGATCACGTCGGCGACGCGCGGCGCCTCGCTCGCGGCCTTAGCGGGCGTAGACGCGAAGGTCGTGATTTCGCGCGCCCATTCGATCAAATCGTGATCATGGCCCGGCGCGCCGACCTCGATCTGCACTTTCGGCGGATAGGGGAATGTCGTGCCCGTTGTGGTCAGCGCGACGAAGGGCACTCTGCGCCGCCAGCCCGGCACTGTCGCGCCATAGGCCGAAATCCACAAAGCCGCATCGGCCTCGCCAGTATCGACCAAACGGTTGGCATCGAAGCGCCAGACGTCATGTTCGGGGTAGCCTCGGCCAAAACCGGTCCGGATCGGGAAGCCCGTCATCCAGCCCGAAGTCTGCAGAACGCCGGTCGCATTCTGCGACGGGCCGAGAGCCAGATTGGTGAAACGCGTCTTGTTATTGAGATCGAGGACAAGGCCGCTGAGCGCCTCGATGGTCAATTCATCGAGCAATTCAGCCGACCAGACTGCTGCGCCGAAATGCGTTGCCTTCAAAGTCTCTGCGAGTTCCGCCACGCTTTTGGCGAGCGCGCCCCCCGTGCGGGTTTTGCGCCCCGCGACGGCTGCGCGTAATGCAGCGACCGCCAGCGGCAATTGACCGACGGGAACCGCAATCTCGGTCGCGCCGATGCTCGCCGCAGCGCCCGGTTCACCGCCGAGCCAGAAAATTTTGCGGGCCGCTTTATCGGCGCTGAGCCGCGGCGGTTCCTTGAGTGCAAGCCGCTCGGCGAGCTCCGGCCACAGCGCGGTCAGGCGCGGGCCGATCAGCAAAATTGTGTCGGCGCGAAGCCGCACATCGTTCGCCGTTGTCACCATGCGACCGGCCTGACGCAGCACGCCGATATCACGCAGCAAGGCGTCGCTCGCCGCGTGATCGTAGGCGCCGCGCAATTTCTCAGCGAGAAGGATTGCCGCGCGTGCGCCGGCGACATCGGTTTGCAAGCCCGCGACAAGAGGCAGACGCGCCGCGCCGAGCAAACGTGCCGCCTCCGCGATCGCCGTTTCGAGCGGGACCGCCGCGCCATCAACATAAGCCGTCATTTAATCCTCACGTCGTCGCTGCCGCGATCCGAGGTCATGGAGAGAAGTTCAGTTCTTGTCGTATTTTATATAAGCGAAGCGCTGATCGTCAGCAGGCGTGCCTTCGAGCGCGGTGCCTTCCTTGCCCGGCTGCCAATGCACGACATCCTCGATCTTTTTCGCCAGTTGGAAGTCCTTGTCCGTGATGCCTTTGGCAGCATGGTTCTTCAAGCGGACTTCAACCCAGGCATAAGACGCCGTGATGTCAGGATGGTGCCAGGCGGCTTCCGCAAGGTGGCCCACCGTATTGATCACCATCAGCGTGCTCTTCCAGCTATGGGTGCGATACTTGCGTTTTATCCAACCATCTTCGTAGTGCCAATGCGGCAATTCGCGTTCGAGGCGCGCCTTGATCTCGGCTTCGTCGTAGGTGTGTTCGTGACGCTCACTCATCTCAGCCTCCGTCCGCGGCGCGCACTATGGCGCCATCGATCTTATAGGTCCAGTCTGGCACCTTTTGCAGAGCAGCGTATAAGGCGGGGTTGTTTCCGCGCCTGCTGGCTGACACACGGGCGTGACGAATCGCCGGATAAATGGCGCAGGTTTTTTGACGTTAGGTTGAAGACGAATGCAAACTCGCGTGTCGGTTCAGACCTCTGCCCGTCTTCATCTCGGGTTTTTCGATCTTAACGGAAGCCTTGGCCGCCGGTTCGGCAGTTTCGGCCTGGCGCTGGACCGGCCGGTCACGACGCTGACGATTTTTCGCGCCCCCGAACTCACCCTAGGCGGTCCGGATGCGGACCGCGTCGGTGCCCATATCGAGGCACTGCGGTCGCATCTTCATCTCGACGCGGCCTATGGGGTCCGGGTCGAGCAGGCCATTCCCGCCCATGCGGGTCTCGGTTCAGGCACGCAACTCGCCTTTGCCTTGGCGGCAGGGCTGCGCCGGCTCGAAGGTTTGCCGGAGGATTTCGCGGGTGACGCTCTGCTGCTGCAGCGGGGCGGGCGCTCCGGCATAGGCGCCGCTTTATTCTCGCGCGGCGGCCTTGTCGTCGATGGCGGCCACGGCCCGCGCACCGTCCTGCCGCCGGTATCTGAGCCATCTGCCGTTCCCCGAGGATTGGCGGGTCATTCTCGTGATGGACAGCACCTTTACGGGCGTTCACGGTGCTGAGGAACGCGCGGCCTTCGCGGCGCTGCCCAATTTTTCAGCGTCTGCGTCAGCCGACATCTGCCACCGACTGCTCATGCAGGCGCTTCCGGCGCTGGTCGAGCGGGATTTGGCCCAATTCGGCGGGCGCCGTCAGTCATATCCAGGCGATCCTCGGCGATTATTTCGCTCCTGCCCAGGGCGGGGGGCGCTACACCAGCGGCGCCGTCGGTGCGGTCATGTCGAGGCTTGAACATTTCGGCGCGCAAGGTATCGGTCAAAGCTCCTGGGGGCCGACAGGCTTTGCCTTCGCCGCCAGCGACGATGAAGCGCAGCGACTTGTGCGCCGTGTTCGGGAAGAAAGGCCCACGCAAAGGACGGAGAACGAGGGGGACCCGGTCTTGGTCGTTTGCAAAGCCATCAATCACGGCGCCAAAATCACGCTGAATTCTTCCGCCCAGGAATATAAAAGCGCGCCTCACCATTCAAACGCCTAAGGCCCAAGACGCCTAAGACCTAAGACGGGGAATAAAATAATGGCAAAACTCATCCTGCACATGCTTAGCCCGCTGAAACACATGAGCCCATTCGACGTGAACATGGCGCTCGATGCCGGCTATGATTCCGTGACGCCTTATACCAACGTCACGCTCGATGAGATCGAGCCGCTGGTGCAGGACGCGATGTTCTCCCGCTCGCCGCGCGATGCCGTGCGCACCGGCGTCTTCATCGGCGGCAAGGATGCGATCCAGGCTCTCGACATGCTCGAGAAGGCCAAGAAGACCCTGCTGAAGCCGTTTGAGATTTCGCTTTTCGCCGATCCGGCCGGCTCGTTCACAACTGCGGCGGCGATGGTCGCCTGTGTCGAGAAAGTGCTGAAGGAAAAGAAGAAGCGCGCGCTCTCCGGCACCAAGGTCGTTGTTTATGGCGCGACCGGCGTCGTCGGTTTCTCATCGGCGGTCATTTCCGCGCTGGAAGGTGCGCATGTCACGCTCGCCGGCTACAACGGCCCCGATCGCGTCGAAAAAGCGACGCAGGAAATCAAGAAGCGTTTCGGTGTCGAGACCCACTTCGCCGACGCCAGCGATCACGAGAAGGTGCTCAACCTCCTCGTCAATTCGGAAATCGCGCTCTGCGCCGGCCGTGCGGGCGTGCAAATTCTGTCCGCCGACGATATCAGCAAGGCAACCGGCCTGCTCGTTTGCGCCGACGTCAACGCCGTGCCGCCACTCGGCATCGAAGGCGTCGGTCTGCATGACGACGGCAAGGAATTGCCCGGCGGCAGCTACGGCATCGGCGCGCTCGCGATCGGCAATGTGAAGTATCAGACGGAATTCCGCCTCTTCAAAAAGATGGCGACGTCCGACGCGCCGCTCTGCATCGACTTCCGCGACGCTTTCAAACTCGCGCGCGAGCTTGTCTGAGGCGAAAGCCGTTCTGATCGCCGCTGCCTCGGGGCGAGCACTCGCCGCCGCGGCGCGGCTTTCGGGCTATCGTCCGTTTGTCGTCGATTTTTTCGACGACGACGATACGCGGGCGCTGGCATCGGCGACGGATTCGATCGCCGATCCGGCGCAAGGGTTTACCGCCGACGATCTGATTTCACGTTTGCGCAAGCTTGCGGGCAGCGAAGACCCTATCGGACTTGTTTACGGCAGCGGCTTCGAGGACAGGCCAGAAATCCTCGCTGCGCTGGCGAAGGAACTTTTCATCTTCGGCAACAAAGCCTCGAATGTCGTGCGCGCAAAAGATCCGCGTGGGCTCGAGGCGCTCTGCCGCGAGCTGAACATTCCACATCCGGATATCCGTTTCGATCCGGCGGCCGATCCCGAACATTGGCTGATCAAGCGACAAGGTGGCGGTGGCGGCATTCATATCCGCCCGGCGGATATGCCGCTTGCGTCAGGCGATTATTATCAGCGCCGCCTGCCCGGTGTGCCCGTCTCGGTCTTGCTGCTGGCCGACGGCCCCTCGGCGCAAATTCTCGGCACCTCTTCGCAATGGACGGCGGAGTCACCGGAGCTGCCTTATCGATTCGGCGGAGCGGTACGTCCGGCTTTAGGCGCCGACGCGCAGCTTGCGGCCATCAGCGAGGCTGGGCAGAAGATCGTCGCCGCGCTCGGCTTGGTCGGCCTGAACAGCGTCGATTTCCTCGCCGATGCTGACGGCTTTCACCTGCTCGAAGTGAACCCGCGCCCTGGGGCAACTCTCGACATTTTTATGGATCGCGATGGCGCGCTCTTCGACGCACATTTGGCCGCATGTCGCGGCCACTTGCCGCGGCAGCCTTTGGTCTTTACCAAGGCAGCCGCAACAGCGATCGCTTATGCGCCCCGCGAACTTCCCTCCATGCCTCATCTCGCGTGGCCGGACTGGTGCAAGGACCGGCAGAGGCCCGGAACGTTTTTGCGCGCGGGCGATCCCGTCTGCACGCTTTCGGCCGAGGCCGACATCGCCGCTGCTGCCCGTGCGCGCGTCGGTGAACGTCTCGCGCTCTTCGACGATTATCTGTTGCGTGAAGCTCAAAAGGAATGCGCCGCATGACCGAAGCCCCGAAAATCAGCGTCAACAGCCTCGCCGGCACGATCGTCGACCGCATGGTCGCCGAGGCCGACAAGCTGCGCATCATCGTGTCCGAGGGCTCGCTCGGCGAAACTTTGATCGATGCCGGCGTCAAGGCCGTTGGCGGTTTTGATGTCGGTCTGTTGATGGCGGAAATCTGCCTCGGCGGTCTCGGCACCGTGACGCTGACGCCTTATGCCGCGACGGCGAAATGGCCGTTCCATCTGACGGTCCGCACCTGCGATCCGGTCATCGCCTGCCTCGCCAGCCAATATGCCGGCTGGGCTCTCTCCCATGAAAAATGGTTCGCGCTCGGCTCCGGGCCGGCCCGGGCTCTGGCGCTCAAGGAGCCGCTATTCCAGGATCTTGGCTATGCCGACAAAGCCAATCGCGCCACCCTGATCATCGAAGGCGACAAGCCGCCGCCGGCAGAGGTGGTCGCGAAGGTGGCCAAGGATACCGGCGTCGATGCGCGTCATCTCACCTTCGTTTATGCGCCGACGCGCAGCCTTGCTGGCAGTTTGCAGGTCGTGGCGCGGGTGCTCGAAGTCGCGCTGCATAAGGCGCATGAACTGAAATTCCCGCTGTCGCGCATCGTCGATGGTATCGGTACGGCGCCATTGTCACCGCCGCATCCGGATTTTGTGCAGGCCATGGGCCGCACCAATGATGCGATCATCTATGGTGGCCTGACGCATCTCTTCGTCACCGGCCCGGCTGATGAAGCGCGCGCGCTTGCCGAGAAATTGCCGAGCAAGACGTCGCGCGATTATGGCGAACCCTTCTCTGACATCTTCAAAAAATTCAAAGGCGATTTTTATAAGATCGATCCGATGCTGTTCAGTCCCGCAGTCGCGGTGGTGACGGCGGTCGAGAGCGGCGAAACTTTCTTCGGCGGCGAGATCAACGAGAGCGCCCTGAATGCCTCCTTCTCTTGAGGCCGGTCCCCGGATCGCGCTTCTCGTCGACAAGATCGAATTTCACGCCAGGGAACTGACGCGCGCCTTCGCCAAACTTGGGGCGCGCGCGGTCCCGATGCGACTCTGCGGCCTTCAGCCTCGATACGCGGCGGCCGAGCGGCATCGCCATTCCCGGCTTTGGGACGCGCTTGCCGGACCTCGTGCTCGTCCGCGCAGTCGGCCTCGGCACATTCGAATCGATCACGCTGCGGCTTGGGCTTTTGCATGCGCTCGTCGGCATGGGCGTGCCGGTCGCCAATTCACCGCGGTCGATCGAACTCTGTGTCGATAAGGCCGCGACGAGCTTTCGCTGCTTCAATCAAGGTATCGCCACGCCGGAAACCTTTGCACTCGAAAGCCCGCGACAGACACGCGCGCTGGTGCGGCGCGAATCTTCGCGCGGGCCGCTGGTGCTCAAGCCTTTGTTCGGTGCGCAGGGCCGCGGCCTCAAGCTGATCCGCCAAGAATCCGATCTGCCCGATATCGCCGAGACGGCGGGGGTCTATTATCTGCAACGCTATATCGGCGTCGAGCGCGACGGCTTCTCCGACTGCCGCGTGCTGGTTGCGGGCGGATGCGTGCTCGCGGCGATGACCCGCCGCGCCGATCATTGGATCACCAATGTCAAACTTGGCGCAAAGCCGGAACCTGTGACGCTGAACGATGAGATGCGCGACCTTGCCGTGCGAGCGACTGCGGCGGTCGAGGCGGAATTCGCCGGCGTCGATCTGCTGCGCGGCGCCGATGGCCGCTGGTATGTGATCGAAGTCAATTCCATGCCTGGCTGGCAGGGCCTGCAAAGCGTGACGGATTTCTCGATTGCCGATGAACTAGCGGCCTTGCTGCTCACACGGCATGGGCTTGCGGCCGGCGCGGCCGAGATGGCGTCTTGATCGAAGCGATGCAGATCGCTGACGCATTCCGCGCGGCCTGCCGCGAGGAAATCGAGGCGCCCAAACCCGGCAATGTCCATGTCTTCGCCGGCGGCCACAACATGGAGGCGGCGCATTTCCTGACGAGCGCCGACGTGTCTGCAGGCCCGATTTCCGCCGCTGGCGCTTCGGTCGGAGCGCGTATCCTCACGGCAGTCCAGGCGCGCTTTGCCGCGGTCGGGATGAATACGAATCTTGGAATCGTTCTGCTCTGCGCGCCTCTCGCGGCAGCGGCGGAACGCCGCGGCGATTTGCATCTCACGCTTGCCGATGTGTTGGCCGGTCTCGATCGCGAGGATGCCGCGCATGTCTTCCGCGCGATCGCGCTTGCGAGCCCCGGCGGCCTGGGCGATGCCGCGCGTTACGACGTGCGCAAACCGGCGGATATCGATCTCATGGAGGCCATGCGCGAGGCCGCGCCGCGCGACCGGATCGCCTATCAATATGCGTCGAATTTCGATGATATTTTTGTGACGGGGTTTGCGTCCCTTGAAGAGGCGAAAGAAGCGGAGATAAATCCTCCTCTGCGAGCCGTGAATGTGTATCTTTCTTTCCTCAGCCGCTTCCCTGACACGCATATTTTTCGCAAATTTGGCGCAGACGCGGCTGCCGCAGTGCAGCAGGAAGCCGGCGAGATATTGCCGCTTTTTAAGGCGCGCCCACACGATTGTTTGACCGAGCTTCTGGCCTTCGATGCGAGGCTCAAGGCACGTGGTCTCAATCCCGGAACCAGCGCGGACCTGACCGTTGCGACTCTTTTCGCCGATCGGCTGCGCAATGGCTTGCCGATCCGCCGCAATGATGGTTGATTGCGCGCCGTGCGGAAGGCTCCGCCGCTATCTGGCCAACCGGCCTGTCCCAAGGTGATCGGCATACTGCAATTGAATGCCGGGATCTGACGGGCGTCGATAACAAGGATAGGTCATTGGTCTCGTCGAGTCCTCGGCGGGATGTCTGTGTTTTGTTCCATCGGAGGAAGTACATATGGCCAAGATAACCAAACTTGGTGTTGGCGAATCGCTCGTCGGCGAAGGCAACGAGGTCGCGCATATCGATCTCATCATCGGACCGCGCGGTAGCTCGGCGGAAACGGCCTTCACCAACGCGCTCGTCAATAACAAGGACGGGTTCACTACGCTGCTCGCCGTGGTCGCCCCGAACCTGCTCGCCAAGCCCAACACGATCCTCTTCAACAAGGTCACCATCAAGGGCGCCAAGCAGGCCGTCCAGATGTTTGGCCCGGCGCAGCATGCGGTCGCCAAGGCCGTTGCCGATAGCGTCGCCGAAGGCGTGATCCCGGTCGAAGAAGCCGATGACCTGTTCATCTGCGTCGGCGTGTTCATCCATTGGGATGCCAGCGACGATAAGAAGATCCACGACTATAACTATCAGGCCACGAAAGAATCCATTCTGCGCGCCGTCACCGGCGAGCCGAAGGCTTCGGAAGTCGTTGCCAAGCGCAACACCGCCAAGCACCCCTTCTCGCCGGAATAATCGGTTCGATCCTGGGTTTCGAAAAGGGGAGCTTCGGCTCCCCTTTTTATTGCGGGCCGATACTCTTTTACTTTTTACGCAATTCCGGACGCAAAACCGCTAAGCACTTTTGCTGGAATTGCTTTCGCAATCGCGCAGATCCTGCCTGGTGATCTTGCCGTCGTGCAGGGCTGTTGCGACGAGTGCGCCATCAATTCCGGCCTTTGCCAGTGCGCGCAAATCATCGCCGTGACGAACGCCGCCCGCGGCGTAAATTTCACGCTTGGGTGCTTGCGCGCGAATTCGCTTCGAGGCGTCTGAAGTCCGGCCCGCTGCCGGTGCCGACCTTGGCCAAAGTCATGACGATGATGCGCTGGGGCCAAAGCATTTTGTCAGCCGCCAATTGTGTCGGCCCCTGAAACACATCGCCGCGAAAATCGAGCGACAGCACGCGTCGCGATTCGGCGCGAAGCTGCGGACGTGTCTCAAACTCATCGAGGCTCTCGCTGCCGATGATAAGTATGCCGCGATGCCGATTGAGCCAATTCGTCGCCTGCGTTTCGGTCGCGAGTCCCGAATCAACCCAGAATTCGATGTCGGGGAATGCGTCCTCAAGTTCGGCAACGACAATTGAATGATCGCCAACGCCGGTGATCGCATCGAGATCGGCGATGTAGATTTTGCGGAACGGATGCAGTGCGAGAAAACCTGCGACGATATCGCGCGGCCGGCTCGTCGGCGCGAGCGGCGTTTCGATCGGCGCATAATGCGCCCGTTCTCCGGCCCGCGCGCGCACCACCGCGCCGCCCTTGAGATCGATCACCGGGATAATGTCCATGCCGCCTCATCACTGCGCGGCTTTCGTCTCTTGCGTGCCGCGTGATAGAGCCTGCGTAACGTAATTTCAGGACGGTTCAAATGCCGGGCATCATCGGCTGGGACATTGGCGGCGCGCATTTGAAAGCCGCGCGTCTCGAAGGCGGCATGATCGTTGATGTCGTGCAGATCGCCTGTCCGCTCTGGCTGGGTCTCGATCAATTACACAAAGCGTTTGACGAGGCCAAGGCGCGGCTCGGCCCCACAGAGCTCAATTTCGCGACGATGACCGGCGAATTATCCGACGCCTTTGCCGACCGCGCGTCGGGCGTCGCGGCGATTTCGGCGGCGGCGGTGCACGCCCTCGGTCCGACGCAGATTTATGCCGGAGCGGCAGGGTTCGTCGCGGCGGAGGCCGCAGCGAAGAACGTCACCATGATCGCTTCCGCAAACTGGCACGCGAGCGCAACGCTCGTCGCCAAACATATCGGCGAGGCGCTCTTCGTCGATATGGGTTCGACGACGACCGATATCATTCCGCTGAAAGACAGTCGGGTTGCGTCGCAAGGTTACGGCGACGCGACGCGCATGGCGCATGGCGAATTGGTCTATGCCGGCGTCGTGCGCAGCTTCTTGATGGCAGGGCTGCGGCTCGTGCCGTTCGGCGGACGCTGGGTGCCGATCATGAACGAGGCATTCGCCACGTCGAGCGATATCTATCGCATTCTCGGTGATCTTCCGGCAGATGCCGATCTCATGCCGACGGCCGATGGTCAGCCAAAGACAGTCGAGGCGTCGCGCGCGCGGCTTGCGCGGCAGATCGGCATCGATGCGCGGGATGTCAGCGCACAAGCACTTGAACAAATCGCGGCTTACTTCGCCGAAGCGCAATTGCGCGAAATTTTCGATGGCGCGTCTCTCGTTTCGTCGGACGCGTTGCTTAAGAACACGGCGCCCGTCGTCGGCGCAGGGGCGGGGCGCTTCGTTATCGAACGGCTCGCTGCCCGCCTCCGGCGCGCTTACATTGATGTCGCTGATCTGCTCCCCGTCGCGACGGCATTGCGCGGCAAAGCCGCCGATTGTCTGCCGGCCTGTGCGGTGGCGCTGCTTGCAGCAACGTCATTGCAAACGGAGTAACGCCGCGTCATGCGCGGACTTGATCCGCGCATCCAAGCAACGCGCTTTACATTAGACCGCGGCGCATGGATGGCCGGGTCAAGCCCGGCCATGACGGCTACTCAGCCATGTAATGTCTCTGCACTTTCTCGACAAGCCAACTCCAGGCTTCCGCTTCGTCGGGCCCTGCGGTCTTGTCGATGGCGATTTGCAGATAGGCCATCTCCGTTTCGATCTTTTCGCGCGGCAGAAAATCGAGACGGCTTGAAAGCACTGCGAGTTCGAGCACGGCGGCCTTGGCGCGGTTCATACCCTCGAACGGCGCGTGCTGAACTTGCTTCGTAACTTGGCAGTGAAAGCGCGGCCGCTGCTCGTGTTCTTCGACATGCGCGACCGAAAATTCGGCATGTGTCAGCGCTGCGAGAAGGCGCGGCACGATAAAATCCTCCGTCGCAACCAGCGGCCAGTCGCGCCTGCCGGTCAGGCACCCGGCGAAGATGCGGACGTCGTCGATATAGTTGGCAACCGCGAACGGCACGGCGCGTAAATTGTCCAGCGTCGTCGAGGGCCGGAACGGCGCAATGACCCAATTATTGCCGTCGGCAATCAGGCCAAGCGGCGCGATATGCACGTTGCCCTGGGCATCGGCCGTCGTCACCACGCATTCGCGAATCATCGGCATTCAGGTCTCCTTCGGAGCATGTTCCGAAAAAGTTGCACGACTTTTTCGACAAGAACATGCTCCCATCTTTAAAACGGTGCATCTCCTCATCGCCCGGACAATTCCGGCCGGGCGGGAGATGCACCGGCGCGCAATGTATGGCCCATGTCGCGCAGACGCGTCAGATCTTCTTCCGCGCTCTCCGTCGCGACACCGAAATCGAGCGGCTCGTCCTGCACATAGCGCTTGCCGAGATTGAAGGCGAGTTCGGCCTTCATCAATTCGGTGCCGAGATAGAAAGCATGCGCGTCGTCGCCTTTGACGGCAAGATGGGGAAACAGCGCCATCGCGTCGCGCGCAATATGATGGCCGTCCCGATTATAAAGATGGATGCCGTCGTCAGCGACCTCGATGCGATAACTCATGTCGCGTACATCCGCCGCGCGTTCGGCGATTTCGGGCGGCGGGGTGGCGAACGGCTTCAAATCATGCACTTGCGCGAGTCCGGCGCCATAGCCCTTGGGCAAAGCATCATCGCTGCGCGCCGCGAACATCAGCCGCCGCGCCGCATCGTGTTCAGCGACTGTGCGGCGCGTATGCGGGCTCACCTGGACGACGAGCACGTTGCGGATATGAAGTTCGGAGCAAAGGCCAAGGAGCATGGCTGTGATGCCGCTCGTATCCGCCTCTGTCAGTTCCGTCAGATTGCCCGTGCCCATCATCATCTCGACGTCGGGCATCAACCGCCGGGCTTCGATATAGCGCTCGAGCGAAGCGCCGAAGCCGAAATGGATCGGATCGAGGATCGGATCGACAATGAATGGGATGTCTTCGTTGTGTGCTTTTTCCGCCAGCCTCACGAGCGATTGAAGATCGGAATGCGGCTGCGGGATCAGGATCGGTGTCACCGGATATTTGCGCGCGATATTGAGCGTCGCATCGGTGAGGCTCAGGAGAAAATCCGCGCCGGCCGCGGCGCCGCGTTCGAGTTCTTCGGCATTGGCGGAATCGACGCTGACTTTATGTCCAGTGGCTTTCAACGCGCGTACACAATCTTCGAGATTGGGGAACGGGGTATCAGGCAGCGCGCCGAGATCGATCACATCGGCGCCGTCGGCGCGCATCTTTGCTGCGCGCGCGACAATGGCCTCGACGGACAGCGCCGACGCATCGACAATCTCGCTAAAGATGCGGATATCGTAGCGCGACAAATCGGGGGGACGCCCGCCACGGCCGAAATAGGCGGGCAGATCACTGATCTCGTCCGGCCCGCGTTCGACCTTGACGCCAAGCTCGCGCGACAGCGCATTCAGATCGGCGCGGCAACGGCCGGGCAGGATGATACGATCGGCTTCGAGCGGTCGCGCCACTCGCCGCAATATGATCGCCTCCGTCATCAGCGCCGCGACTTTCACGCCGATATCGAACACTTTCCAAACGAAGGGCGTCGGGCCAAGGCTGTTCATCGTCTTGATGAGACGCGGATAGGCGAGATGTCCGGTCAGCAGCAGGATGCGTTCGGTCATACGATGCTTCGGTTCAATCTGTTAACGGCGGCGCGGCCGCAGGCCGGGAATTTGGTTTCGTGACAGTTTCGCCGCCGCGTCCGCTAACGCGTTCGGCCCGGCGATGAACGTATCAGCGCCGCTCGCCGCGGCAAAATGCGGAAACAGCGGGTCGACAATTCCGGTATTGGCGAGATCGAGAAGGCTAAGGTCCGCGTCTTCATCGATGGGCGCGCTTTTGATGAGAAGCAAACGCTCGGCGCGCAATTGCGCTGTGAGCCAGGCGGCGAGCGAATCCGACGTCACGTCCCATGATTTCGGCAGCGACGAAGCCATGGCCATCTGCGCTGGTGCCCAGCAGGCGATGCGCCCGGTGCGCAGTGCGCGGGCGATGGCCGCGGGCGTCGCCGTCATTGTGAGGCGCGGCCACAATCCTCCCAAGGCAAGCCCATATTGCTCCATGGCGACGAGGGCGATGTGGTGCGCAGCATCATCATCGAAGCGCATCTTCGTCTGCATCGTGCGCACGGCATCGGCGAAGCCGCTGCCGCCCGGCACAATGACAAGCGGGTCGGGGTAAACGTCGAGCGCCACGATCCAATCCGCGAGCGCCGGCGTTCCGGCAAGGCTGCCGCCGAGCTTTGCCACCAATGGCCGCGGCGCTGCGCGCGGCCGCACGTCAGCCGCCGGATTTCGCGCCGAGATCGCCGGCGAAAAGCTGATGTAGCTTGACGGCCTAACTCGCGCGCGCCCGGCTGATTTCGATGCCGACGCTGCCGTCGATCACATCGAGCTTTTCGACACGCACCCTGATCGCGACGAGCCGCGGATGCGTGAGCAGCGCATCGGCGATGCGTTCGGCGACGGTCTCGACGAGATCGACATGGCCGCGGCTGAAGATGAGGCGGATCGCATCGACGATCACATCGTAGGAGAATACGTCTCGCATGTCCTCGGCGTGGTGTCCGGCGCGGCGCACGTCGGCATCGACGTTGAAGCGAACGCGCTGCGTCTTGATGCGTTCGAAATCGTAGGCGCCGATCGAAACCGGGAGGATGAGATCGTGGACAAAAACGCGATCGGTCTCGGCTTCCTGATCACGCCCCGGCGCATAGCCACGCGCTGACAGCAGCCGCCAATCGACCTTGAACTCGTCGCCGAGATCGTCGGGATGGTTTTCGCGTGGAATGAGGTCGCGGATCAGCCGGACATGCGCCGCGTCGATGCGCGTCGCGCGGCCTTTGCCGCCGGTCAGCGCGCCGCGGAACCCCAGAAGATCGGGACCGATCGGCAAAAGGCGGGCGATGTCCGGCGCTTCGAGCGAGCCCGCAAGACCGGCGATCATGCCGGAGGCATGGGCAAGGCCGACAAATTGCTGCAAGCGCGGGATGTCGAGATAATTGATGAGGCGCGAGCCGTCCTTCACCGCCGTATCGAGCATGACGCCCTTGAACCCGGCGGCCGCGAGGCGTGGGATCAGGCTGACATCGGCATCCTGATCGGCGAACAGAAGGCCGATGAGGCGCGTCCTGGCCGCGAGCGGCTTGAGCGCTTCGATACAGGCCGGCGCGTTCGCGTCGAGCCCGACTTTGACATAATCGACGCCGGTGTTCGCGATCTCTTCGGCTGCGGCTGCAAGTTTCTGCGGATCGCTCAGATTGCCGGCGACGGCGCTCACCAAGCGCCTCCCGCCGATCGTCGCGACGACGGCATCAATCGCGGCGCGGGGCAGCGCCCCAAGCGGGGCGTCGGCCGGGTTTTTCAGGTCAAGAACATCGGCGCCTTCGATCAGCGCAATTTCGGCTTCTGCCGCATCGGCGACGCTCGCGAGCATCAGCGTCATCAGGCACCAAACTTTCCTAGCGGCGGCGCGGGGCTACCTTGTTCGGCCTCCTTTATAGGAGAAGTTGCAGGAGGCCAATTCCGGGGTCAAGGTCGGGGGAATGGCGTTTGTTCTTTGAGGGGGTAGCCCGCTGCTTCCCACCCTTGCGTGCCGTCCTGATACCAAAAGACGTGCGTATATCCGAGTGTCTTCGCGCGTTTAGCCGCGTTCCACGACATCCAGCAATGATGCGAGCAGTAGAGGACGAGCGGCTTGTTGAGATCTCCGCCGCTCGCTTGGCTCAGCCCGCGCCGGAAATAATCGAGCGTGACTGGCGCCAGTGCGCCATAGCCTGTGTCGGGAAGCCAGAGGCTGCCGGGAATATCGAAACGCGGCTTGTCGCGCCAGAGCGTCCCCGGCGCGAGACCGGCGGGCTTCGGCGCCTGTGGAAGAACATCGACGAAGGCTGCCGCCTTCTTGTTCCAGAGCGCGTGCGCCTCGGCGACGGTCAGCGTGGGTTTGCCGTCGAGTGTTGCGGGGACGGCAGCGCGGTAGTCCGACATCCGGTAGGTGCTTGGCTCTGGGACAGTCGTGGTTGGCTCTGCGCGCGCGCCGGCGAGACTCCCGACAATTCCCAGGCAAACCAGTGCGGCCAAGCGGCGGGTCGATTTCATCCTTGGGCTCCTCCAGCTGGGATTATTGTTATTTCAGACTTTTGCGCAGCGCCGCCAGCGTTGCCTCGAACCCGGGCGGCCCGCCAAGCAGGCGCTCCATCATCAAGGCGCCTTCCAGAGTCGCGACAATCATGCGCGCCGATTGGCTGGGGCTGACGTTCCGGCTGATCGTCTCGTTGGCTCGCCCTTCAGTCAGAATTTGGCGCAGCCAGGCGATATGGCGCCGAAAGAAGGCTGCGACGCCGTCGCGGATGCGCGCGGGCAGGGTGCCGAGTTCCGCCGCCATGGCAGCGGCGAGGCAGCCTTGCTCCTGTTCCAGGCCGTGCAGATAGAGCTTGGCATAGGCTTCGACGCGGACAAGTCCATCGTCGCAGGCGGCAAGGATTTTCTCGAGTGCGGCATCGTAGCGCTGGCCGTAGGCCTGGATCAGCGCAACGCCGAGGTCTTCCTTGACGGGAAAGTGGTGGTGGATGCTCGCCTTGCGCAGGCCGACGGCGGCGGCAAGATCGGCATAGCTGAAGCCGGACCAGCCGCGTTGGCGCACCAGCACCTCGGCCTCGGCCAAGTAATTTTTCGCGGGTCGCATTGGACATAGTATTGCCTACCTACTGATAGGCAGGATCGTCAAGTCAGCGCGAATTCCCAGTCACAGACATTGACGCGCACGAAGCTACCAACTAGAAGGTAGGTACAAAGAGGAGACGTCATGAATCAGCAAATGGAAGATTGGGCGGGATATCGCCAACAGCTCGAGAAGACCCTTGCCGGCGTGGCCCGTGTGAGCCCCGATATCCTCAAGGGCGATCATCTTCTTTCCAATGCCGCACCCACGCCGCGGACCCTCGACGAAAAGACGCGGCAGCTCATCGCGCTCGCCGTCGCGGTGACAACGCGCTGCGACGGTTGCATCGCCTTTCATACCGAGGCGGCGCGCAGGGCCGGTGCAACGAAAGAGCAGCTCGTCGAAGCGCTTGGCGTTGCCATCGCGCTCAACGAAGGCGCAGCGCTCGTTTATTCGGCCCGTGCGGTCGACGCCTTCGAACTCCCTGGCCTAGGGTCGCGTTGCGCAAGCGCAGAGGGCTTATGGCAAGACGCCTGAACTGGTTAGCCATTATGACGCTCGCGAGCGCAGCGATATTCTGCGGCTTTCGCCCAGCCTATTGCGACGATGCGATCGCGCCGCTGCCGATTCGCCAGATCGCGCCGGGCGTCTATGCGCACCAGGCGCCGGTGACGGCCATGAACGCCGCAAGCGGCGGCGACATCGCCAATATCGGCTTCATCGTCGGGGACGATGCGGTCGCAATCATCGATACGGGCGGGGCGCTGATCATCGGCGAGCGGCTCAAAAAAGCGATTGAAGCCGTCACGCATAAGCCCGTCCGTTACGTCATCAACACGCACGAACATCCCGACCATATTTTTGGCAATGCCGCCTTTGTTGGCCCCGGCGTGACGTTCGTTGGCCACAAGAACCTGCCCCGCGCGATGGCCGAGCGCGGCCCTGCCTATCTCGCAACCTGGCGGCGGGTCATGACGCCGGACCTTGTGAACGGCATCAAGCTCGTGCCACCGACGCTCCTCGTCGGCACCGATAAAGATGTGAAGCTCGATCTTGGCCGTCGGGTGCTTGATCTGCGTGCCTGGCCGCCGATGCACACCGATTGCGATGTTACGATCTTCGACGAGAAGACCGCGACGCTCTTCACCGGCGATCTCGTCTTTCTTCAGCACGTGCCGGTCGTCGATGGCAGCGTGATCGGCTGGCTGAAGGCGATGCCTGAGCTGGCGAAAATTCCGGCCAAGCGCGCCGTCCCCGGACACGGAACGATCGACGTCGACTGGCCGCAGGCGCTTGCCGCGGAGCAAACCTATTTGACCAGGCTGACGAAGGATTTGCGCGGCTTCATCGCGCGCGGCGCTGATATCAATGTCGCGGCCAAAGACGCGGCAAAATCGGAGGCGTCGAAATGGCAGCTCTTCGGCGTCTATAATCCGCGCAATGCGACTGCGGGCTATGCCGAACTCGAATGGCAATGAAAAAAGCCGACAAAAGCGATATAAGACGAAGAGGGAGAGACAACATGAATGGATTGCGGAGATTAGCGGCTTTGGCCGCGTTCATAGCCGCAAGTTGCATGGCGCTTGCGCCAGCAATGGCGGCGAATACATCAGCCGATGAAACCTGGAAAGGCCTGGCTGGCGCTCTTTTTCCGCATCAGACGATGACCGAGGATGGGACGATCATCAAGCTTGGCACGCCGCTTTCGGCGGAAGACGCGGCGCTCGTTCCCGTCACACTGCATATGAATTACACAGACCCGGATCTCCCCGCGAACGATCCGAGCCGCGTGAAGAAAGTCACGCTTGTTATCGACGAGAATCCGTCACCGGTCGCCGCTGTCTTCGAGTTCGGCCCGAAAGCCGGTGTCACCAAGATCGAAACGCGCGTGCGCGTCAATCAGAACACCAAAGTTCATGCGGTCGCCGAGACGATCGGCGGCAAATATTACGTCAGCGAATCCTTTGTCGCAGCGGCGGGCGGCTGTTCGGCGCCCGGCGGCGGAACCGATATTGCGAACGGACCGCCGCTTGGCACAATTCGCGTTCGCGCCATCAAACCCGAATATGTCAGCAACGATTCACAACGCAAGGAAGCCGTGGTGATGATCAGGCATCCCAACAATACGGGGATG
The DNA here is from genome assembly GCA_963782195.1 of uncultured Pseudomonadota bacterium. Classification (GTDB taxonomy): domain Bacteria; phylum Pseudomonadota; class Alphaproteobacteria; order Rhizobiales; family Beijerinckiaceae; genus Methylovirgula. Next base: position 81,823 of record CAWAIN010000003.1, read on the forward strand.
CAGATGGACCAGGAAACGCATCTCTACATCCCGGCGCGCTATATTGAGACCTTGCGCATAAGCCAGGGCGACGGCTTGATCTTCGCGGTGACGGGTGGAATCTCTATCTCTGAGAATCCCAATTTCCGTTTCGACTATATTGCCGATGGCTCGGGCAAGGTGGACGTCACCGCATCCGATACAAAGGGCACGAAATTCGCGAAAGGTGGCGCTGTCGAGCCCGCGATGTAAGGCTTTACGTCGCGGCTAGTTGAACAGTTCGAAATCGCCGGGCTCATGCGGCGCGTCGTCGCTTTTCTCGGCAAAGCTAAGATGTACCGATAAATCGGCGAGCGTCAGAACTTTGGCGGCGACGCCGGGGTCGAGCCGCCAATCGTCGGGCAGGATCAGCGCGAGTGCGCCGAGAAAATCGGCGAGATTTTTGAGCTTCTGCGAGATGTGATCGAAATCCTGCAACTCGCGCAGATGCACGGGGTTGCGAGAAGCAGCTTCAAGTACCATCGGCGCAATCAAGGTCTGCAGCCGATGCACGGCTTCTCCGACATCTTCCAGGGCTTCGCCGACCCGATCGGCAATGTCGGCGACCGGAACGGTTTCGCGATCGGCAGAATCGTCGGCATCGGTCGGCATCGGCAATTCAATCCTCAAAAAAATTCGACATCGCCATCGACGCGCGGCGCCGGCGGCGGCACAACGATCGGCACTTCCTGACCGGCGATCATGGCTTGCCGCGCGCGGCCCGACACCGGCCAGAATTGCAGCCGCCGTCCGCTCTCGCCGCCACAACTGCCACCGAGATAGGCTATGCCCTCGGTCTTGAGAAATCGTTCGGCGAAAATCGAATTCTGACGGCCGATGTCGGATAATCTTTCAAGCGTCCGCGCGCCGCCGAAAAGCTTTGCCTGAAGCCGATCCTTGCGGGCGCCGCGCTGCAACAGTCCGTTGACCAAAAGCTCCATCAGGTGCACGCCGTAGCGTTCCGCTTCACGTGTGTTGGTGTCGCGGTCGGCACCCGGCAACAGAAAATGATTCATGCCGCCGACGCGCGCCAGCGGGTCGTGAATGCAGGCGGCGACACAGGAGCCAAGCAATGTCAGGAGCACAACATTCGGCTGGTCGGAAACATAATACTGGCCTTGAATGATGTGTACTTTTTGCTGGCGCTCTTCGGTGTCTTCGGCTCGGTGTGCTGCGCGGTGAAGGGTCATTTGAGTTTCCCGAAGACGGCCTCGATCGCACCCTTCAGGACCGGTATGGTGAATGGCTTGACGAGATAATTGTTGACCCCGAGTTTGATTGCACGCTCGATCAAGGCGCGGTCGCCGCGCCCTGTCAGCATGATGAAGGCGGCCTTTTGCGTCGTCGGATGCGCGCGCACCGCTTGCAAAAACTGCAAGCCGTCGAGCTTTGGCATGTTGAGATCGGAAATGACGAGATGCGCGGGCTTTTGCAGCAGCGCTTTCAGCCCCTGCTCGCCATCGCCAGCTTGCTCAATATCCTGGATGCCGAGCTGCTGCAACCCGTCGCGGATGAGCGCGCGACTGGTGAGTTGGTCGTCAACGATGATCGCCCTTATGGCTGACGCGAACGGCATGCCCTTCCTCCTTCCTCGTCTCGGCTTGTCAGACGTAGAATCTCATGGCCGATCTTTTCGAGCGGTAATTGCTTTTCCACGGCATCGACCTCGAAGGCGACGCGGGGCATTCCGTAGACAAGGCTTGTCGCGCGGTCCTGACCGATCGTCATGGCACCCGCGCGGCGCATGGCGAGAAGCCCATCAGCACCATCACGGCCCATGCCGGTGAGGATCACGCCGACGGCCTTCGATTTGGCAGCAATACAGACCGAGTTGAACATCACATCGACGGACGGCCGATGGCCGTTGACCGGTCCGGCGTTGCTGAGACGGCAGCTTAAGCCTCTCCCGGCGACGATTTCGAGATGCGTCAACGTTCCGGGCGCAAGATAGATTTGACCCTCGGTAAGGCGGGCACCATCGCTGGCCTCGCTCACGCGCGGCGCACACAGCCGGTCGAGCCGTTCGGCGAAACTCTTGGTGAATGTCGCCGGCATGTGCTGGGTCACGACCGTCGGCGGGCAATTCTCCGGAAATTTCGACAAGACCGCGATCAAGGCTTCGACGCCGCCTGTGGAGGCGCCGATCGCGACGATGCGTCCATCGGATTCATAAGCACTCTCCCGCGGTGCCGGCGCCGGCGCCGCGCTGGGGCGTGCTGGCTTCACGAGGTGTAGCCGTGCAGCGGCGGCGGCTTTCACTTTCGCGGCCAGATCGGGAAACAATTCGCGGTCGCCCGGCGCAGGTTTGGCTATGCAATCGAATGCGCCGATCTCAAGCGCCTTGATCGTCGCCTCGGTGCCGCGTGCGGTAAGATTCGAGATCATAATCACCGGCGTTGGCCGCAGTGTCATGATCTTCGAGAGAAAATCGATACCGTTCATGTTCGGCATTTCGACATCGAGCGTCACGACGTCGGGCTCGAGCGCCTTGATGGCTTCGCGTGCTTCAAGCGGATCGGCGGCCTGGCCGACGATTTCGATGTCTGGATCCTGCGCCAGAATCTGGCTGATCAGATGACGCATCGTCCGCGAATCATCGACAACGAGAACCTTGGTCTTACTTTGCGGGTTCACTTGCGCGCCTCTTGTCTCAGACGATAGGTAGTAATGCCGTCGCTCTCGAAGCGCGTTGCGGCCGGTCCTGATACGCGTTCCGAATGGCCGATGTAGAGGTGACCGCCCGGTACGAGCTGCGGTGCAAAGCGGCTCCACAGCCGCGCCTGCGTGTCGGCCTCGAAATAGATCACGACGTTGCGGCAGAAGATGGCGTCGAACTGGCCGCGCATCGGCCAATTGCCGATGAGGTTGAGTTCGCGAAATGAAACGAGCGTCCGCAATGCGTCGCTCGCGGTCCAGACTTTGCCGCCGGCGCCGCGTGCTGATGAAAACCAGCGCAGACGCTGATCGGAGGGCACGGGCTCCATCAATGTGTCGCTATAGGCGCCGGCCGCCCCCTCGGCGACCATGTTGGGATCGATGTCGGTCGCCAAGATCTTGATGTCGTATTTGGCGGCCTCGGGAGCATCGAGAGAATTGTCAGTGCAATCGAATAGGGCTCAGCGCCGTTCGAGCACGCCGCAGACCAGAACCGCACGCGGCCACCGTGACGCGCCTTATCGATCAGCGACGGCAGGACTTTTTTGCGCAAATGCTCGAAATGGTGCGGCTCGCGGAAAAAACGCGTGACGTTCGTCGTCAGCGCCGCCAGCATTTGCTGGCGTTCGCTGAGTCCCGCGTGAGACGAGACGAGTTCGCAATAGTCGCGAAAGCTTTCGAGTCCCAGCGCGCGCAATCTTTTCGCCAGCCGCGAATAGACAAGCGCCGCCTTGCCACTCGACACATGGATGCCGGCATCGGCATGCAGCATCTCGGCGATCCGGCGAAAGTCGGCGTCCGTCATCACAAATTCGGCCGAGATCGCAGCCGAAGCCCGCTGCGCCTCGATCGCTTTAGTGGGCACGCTTGTCATGCCGCCTCGCTAACCCCCGCGCCAATATTCTCTTGGGTGTTGGCGATCACGGCGTCGACGTCGAGGATCAGTGCGACGCGGCCGTCGCCCAGGATGGTCGCGGCGGCAATGCCGGGCACGTGGCGATAATTTGCTTCGAGGCTCTTGATGACAACCTGCCGCTGCCCCTGAATGGCATCGACCAGGAAAGCGCTACGGCCGCCGCCTTCGGTCTCGACCAGGATGACCACGCTTGCGAAGGCGTCGCTCGCCACGCCGCGATAGCCGAGTTCGCGGCCGATATCGATCAACGGCGTAAACTTGTCGCGGATCGAGATCACGCGCGCCTGGCCGCCCATGCTGTGCACCTCGCCGGGCTTGGCCTGCAAGGTTTCGACAATAGCGGTCAGCGGAACGATGAGCGTCTGATCGGCGACCGTGACGACCATGCCGTCGAGCACCGCGAGGGTCAGCGGCAAGCTCATCGTGAAGGTCGAACCGCGGCCGGGACGCGAAGAGATCGAGATGCGGCCGCCAAGCGCCTGGATCGAACGTTTCACCACGTCCATGCCCACTCCGCGCCCGGATATGTCGGAGATTTCCGATGCCGTCGAAAATCCCGGCAAGAAGATCAGATTGTCGATCTCGTCGTCGCTGAGCTGCGCGTCGGCGGCGATCAAGCCCTTGTCAATCGCGATCTGCCGCACGCGCGGACGGTTGATACCGGCGCCGTCGTCGGAAATTTCGATGACGATACGACCGGAGCGATGCAGCGCGGAGAGACGTACGGTGCCTTCTTCCGGCTTGCCGGCCGCAATGCGCGCCTCCGGCTTTTCCAGACCGTGGTCGATGGCATTGCGGATCATATGCGTAAGCGGATCTGACAAGCGCTCGATCACTGTCTTGTCGACTTCGGTGTTTTCACCATCGGTGACGAGACGCACTGACTTGCCGGTCATCACTGCGAGTTCGCGCACAAGCCGCGGCATCCGCTGAAAAACGGATTTCACCGGCTGGGCGCGGATCGCCATCACGCTGTCCTGGATCTCGCGCGTCAATTGCTCAAGTTCATCGAGGCCGATGACAATGCCCGAGGCGCGGGCAAGCCCGGCTTCTGTCACGCGCTGCGCCAGCATCGCCTGATTGATGACGAGTTCGCCGACGAGGTCGATCAGCCGGTCCACGCGATCAAGGTCGACGCGGATCGTCGCCGTCGCGCCTTTGCTTTCGGCGTCGCCGGATTTTGCCACTGTCGCGGCAGGCGCGGGCGTCGCGGGCTCGGCCAAATCGTGCTTCACCGCCGGGAGAGGCGACGACGGGCGCCGCATCGATTTGCGGCGTGCCGGCAGCGGGAATCTCGGCCTGTGGTGCCTGGACGCTCGCGAGAAGCGCGGCAAGCTCGTCGTCGATCCCTACGCTGCCTGACGAAGCTGCGGATTCGTTCGTTATCTCAAGATCGCAATCCCAGCTGACGAAATCGAAGACGTCGCGCACCGCGTCTTCATCTTTCGTTGTCGTGAGCCTGATCATCCAGGAGAGATAAGCACCCTCCGGATCGAGTTCGCTGAGGAGCGGGAGATCGGAAATGTCGCAAGACGTTTCGACCGTGCCGAGTTCGGCGAGTTCGCGCAGGATCAAGGCCGTCTCGTTGGCCTTGGCGTAGAGACTGGGCTTAGGTTTGAAGTTGATGGTGAAGACGTTTTCGTCGGGCGGCAGCGGTGGCTCGTCGCCAAGATCGAAATCGATCAGCACCGGCTGAAATTCGATGCCCGACAGATCGTCCTCGGGTTCGGCTGCGTTGCCGGGATTGAGCGCGCGCAATTCGTCGGCGAGCTTCTGGCTGCGGCTTTCATCGACGCTGCCGCCGTCACGGGCGGCGCGGACGAGATCGGCCAGCACATCGGCGGCGCGCAAAAGAACTTTCAGGAGGTCCGGCGTCGCTTCAAGCCGGCCGGCGCGGACGTGGTCGAGCGCGGTCTCGAACACATGTGCAAATCGCACCAGATCTTCGAGGCTGAAAGCCCCGGCGCCGCCTTTGACCGAATGGACGGCACGAAAGACGGCGTTGACCGTCTCCGGATCATGGTCGCCACTTTCCATGGCGAGCAGGCCGGTCTCCAATTCAGCAAGCTGTTCTTCGCATTCCTGAAAGAACGTCTGTTTAATGGCCGCCATCGGGTCCATGGCTCGCCTCCGTTATATCAGGCTGCAACGCGACGGACGGCGGCGACGAGTTTCGTCGGGTCGAAGGGCTTGACGATCCAGCCCGTGGCCCCGGCGCGGCGGGCGCGATCTTTCTTCTCCGCGTCGCTTTCCGTCGTCAGAACGAGAATTGGCAGCGCGCGATATTTAGCGTTGTGGCGAACTTTCTCGATGAAGCCGAAGCCATCGAGACGCGGCATGTTGATGTCGGTGACGATCACATCCGGGGTTTCGCCCGCGAGCACCTCAAGTCCGTGCATCCCATCTTCCGCCTGCACCACGCGGTAGCCTGCATCGGAAAGCGTCAGCAGAAGCATGTCGCGCATGGTGCGCGAATCGTCGACCGTGAGAACCGTTTTGGTCATCGCGACATTCCTTTGGAAATTGCTTAGCTAGAGTTTGCGGTAAAGGCCTTAAAATTCTTCCCACTCATCATTGGCGGGCTTCGGCGCGGCACCACCCCGGGCGCCGACCGTCTTCATGGCCGGCCGCGTGGTGTTTTTTGCGGCTCGCTTTTGCGGCGCTTCAATCTCGCCGACCTGGAAGTGACCGACGAGTTTGGTCAACTCCTCGGTCTCACGTGACAGCGTGTGGCTCGCGGCGGTCGATTCCTCGACCATGGCGGCGTTTTGCTGCGTCACCTGATCCATCTGATTGACGGCGGTATTGACCTCTTGCAGACCCGTCGCCTGTTCGCGTGCGCTTGTCGCAATGTCGGTGACGATCGTGTCCATTTCGGCGACTTGCGTGAAAATGCGCTCCAGTGCCTTGCCGGTTTCGGTCACGAGATCGACGCCTTGTCCGACTTGTGTCGTCGAAGTCGAGATCAGCCCCTTGATCTCTTTAGCCGCTTCGGCCGAGCGTTGCGCGAGGGCACGAACTTCCGAGGCGACGACGGCGAAGCCGCGACCTGCGTCGCCCGCGCGGGCAGCTTCGACGCCGGCGTTGAGCGCGAGCAGGTTCGTCTGGAACGCGATCTCGTCGATGACGCCGATGATCTGACTGATCTGCTGCGAAGACTTTTCAATGGCGTTCATCGCATTGACCGCTTGACGGACGACATTGCCGCCCTTCTCCGTGTCGGTTCTTGCGATGGCAACAATTTCGCGGGCGTGGCTCGCGCCTTCCGCGGTCTTGCGTACCGTTGCGGTGATTTCGTCGAGCGCCGCTGCGGTCTCCTCGAGGCTTGCGGCCTGCTGCTCCGTGCGGCGTGAAAGATCGTCTGCCGCCGTGGAGATTTCCTGCGTGCCGGAGCGGATCGCCATCGTGTTCGAGTTAACGTGCACCATGACCTGCTGCAATTGCTCGATCGAGGCGTTGAAATTGGTGCGGATTTTTTCGTATTCGCTGGTGAAGGCCTTGACGAGACGGAAGGTCAGATCGCCGTCCGAAAGGCGCTGCAACGCCTCGGTGATCGAAGTGACGAAGACATTGTGCGCGTCGATATACTTCTGTGTCTCGATCTCCTGGCGCGCTTGCTCTTCTTGCGCGGCCTGACGCGCCGCCTCGGCTGCGGCTTCAAGCCGGGCCTTCTCGATGGCGTTGTCCTTGAAGACCTGGATGCGCTGGGACATTTCGGCGACCTCGTCGCCCTCGCCCATGGGCGGAATGCCGGTATCGAGCCGGCCCTGTGCCAGCCGCTTCATGCAATCGTTCAAAATCTGGATCGGGAAAGCGATGCGGCGATCCAATTGATAGCCTGCATATCCGGCGACGAGGAGGGCGAGAAGGCCGCCAACGATTTGCGCGAGGTGAACAAACCAGATCGCGCTCGCCTCGGCGCTTGCGGCTGCCGCCGAAATTTCCTGGGCGCGGGCGCGGGCGTCATCGCTGGCAGCCCGAACATCACTCATCGCGTTGCCGCCCGTCGAGGTTCGGGCGAGCGCGAGCGCCTGCGGCGCAGTCTGGGGGTCACTGCCAAGCTGCATTTCCCGGTCGCCGGTTTCGCGGTGCCAGGTGTCGCTTGCCGCGGCAAATTTATCCAGCGCGGCGAGCATCTCTGGGTCGTCATTCGCTTCAACGCGCGCATCGGCGATCTGGTTGGTGAATATTTGCGTGGCGGTGGCGTAAAGCGCCCTGTAGTGCGCCTTGTCATCGGCGAGGAGAAGCCCCCGCGCGACACCGCTTAGGTCGTATTGGGCGGCCAGGGCGTTGTCGAGGTGATCGACGAGACGGAACGAAGCAGCGCGCGATTTGATCGAAGACTCGGCGTGATGAACAGCGACTTCGATGGCGACGGATGTGGTCGCTACGACGCCGAGCACGGCCGCGAATGCAACGATAAGTTTTTTCGAGATAGGTAAATTCTTCGACGCCACGCCAGCCTCCATTCAGCGATCGCCGCGATCCCGCGGCGCGGCCGGGGACATCGGCGCCATCGAGAATGGCGACCTTGTTAACGAGCGAGTTGTCTGCCCCACGCAGCCAAGATGTTTCTAGGTGAAAAGAGTGAATAAATTAGATGCAATCAGATTGGTTGAAGTTACTTTTGGCGTACAACTTGGATGTGATGTGCGTAAAATGACGCGGCCGAAGTTAAAAGTCGGTCCGGCTGCGGATTGCCGCGACTAAAGTGCCTTCATCGAGGTAATCGAGCTCGCCGCCGACAGGAACGCCATGCGCCAAGCGCGTCACGCGCACGTTAAACGGGGCCAGCAGGTCGGTGATGTAATGGGCGGTGGTTTGCCCATCGACCGTGGCATTGACGGCCAGAACGACCTCGGTGACCTCATCCCGCGCAACGCGTCCGGCGAGACTTTTCAAATTGAGATCATCCGGCCCTATCCCATCGAGGGGCGATAAGGTTCCGCCGAGCACGTGATAGCGCGCAGAGAGGGCGCCCGCGCGCTCCAGCGCCCAGAGATCGGCGACAGTTTCGACGACGATCAGCAACTTCCCGTCGCGCCGTCCATCGCGGCAGATCGTGCATGGGTCGCACGAATCGACGTTGCCGCATTCGCTACAGACGACAATGCGCTCGCGCGCAACCTGCATCGCCTCGGCGAGCGGCCCCAGCAATTGCTCACGCTTGCGGATCAGATGCAGCGCGGCGCGGCGCGCCGAGCGCGGGCCGAGGCCCGGCAGACGCGCCAGCAATTGGATCAGGCGCTCGATCTCCGGCCCGGCGATACGTTCAGCCATTTTAGAATGGCAGCTTGAAACCGGGCGGCAAAGGCAGGCCAGCGGTGAGGCTTTGCATCCGCTCTTCCATCACCCGTTCGCCCTTCTTGCGCGCATCGTCATGCGCGGCGACGATCAGGTCTTCGAGCATGTCCTTGTCTTCGGGCTTCAGCAGCGAAGGGTCGAGCGTGACCCCTTTCATCTGGCCTTTGGCCGTCAAGGTAACGCGAACCATGCCGCCGCCTGACTGGCCTTCCACCTCGACGCGTTCAAGCTCCGCCTGAACCTCCTGCATCTTCGTCTGCATGGCCTGCGCCTGCTTCATCAAGTCGAACATTCCGGCCATGTCATTTCCTCAAAAAATTACAGATCGTCTTCGGTAATCGCTGAATCTATATAAGCGATATCTTCCGGCATTGCCGGGGTTTCGGCGGATTCGGTTTCGCGCACCGCGACAATCTCCGCACCGGGGAACTGATCCATCACCGCACGCACGAGTGGGTTTGCGCGCACCCCATGCAGGCTCGCGGCCGTGGCCGCCTCGGCCTGTTCTCTCAGGCTGGGCGCGCCGTCCTCGCGGGACACGGCGACCATCCACCGCCGGCCGGTCCATTCCTGCAGCCGCCGCATGAGCGTTTGCGCGATCTGCGCCGAGGCGCCGGGGGCGAGGGCGAATTCGATCGACCCTTCGTCGAAGCGCACGAGCCGGACATCGCGCTCGAGCGCCATCTTCAATTGGATGTCGCGGGTCGCGGCCGCTTGCGCCACAACGTCCTCAAAGCGCGAAAGCCGCAATCCGGGCTCGGCGGGCTGCGCCTGCGGCGCCGTTGCGCGGACCGCGGTGCCGCTCGTCCGAGCCATCGACGGCGGCGGACCGCCTGCCGAGACGGGCTCGCGAGCGGGTGCTGGAGGCGCCGCATTTGGCGATCCCGGGCTGAGGCGGCGCAAAGCCTCATCCGGCGTCGGCAGATCGGCGGCATAGGCGAGCCGCACCAAAATCATGTCCGCGGCGGCGAGCGGGCGCGGCGAATCTTTGATCTCGCTCAGGCCCTTCAGCAACAATTGCCAGGCGCGCGTCAGCACGGGCAGCGACAGTTTTTGCGCAAATTCGCTGCCGCGTGTGCGTTCCGCTTCGCTCAGCGCCGGATCTTTCGCCGTCTCGGGCACGAGCTTCAGACGCGTCACCACATGGGTGAATTCCGCCAATTCGCCGAGCACGCGCTGCGGATCGGCGCCAGCGTCATAAAGCGCTTTCATCGCATTCAGCGCCGTCGCAATGTCGCCGCGCATGACATCGGCAAAGAGATCGATGAGCCGCGTCCGATCGGCGAGGCCGAGCATCTGCCGCAAATCCTCGGCCTTCACCTCGCTCCGCAGGCTGCCCTTGGCATGAGCAATCGCCTGGTCGAGCAGCGAAAGAGCGTCACGCACCGAACCTTCCGCCGCGCGGGCGATGAGCGCCAGCGCCTCCGGCTCCGTGGCGATTTCTTCTTTCTCGCAAATGACGGCGAGATGCGCGACGAGCCGGTCGGCCTCGATGCGCCGCAGATCGAAACGCTGACAGCGCGAGCGCACCGTCACCGGCACTTTCTCGATCTCGGTCGTCGCGAAGATGAACTTCACATGGTCTGGCGGTTCTTCCAGCGTCTTCAACAGGCCGTTGAACGCGGCCTTCGAGAGCATGTGAACTTCGTCGATGATGTAGACTTTGGTTCGCGCCAGAACGGGCCGGTAGCGGGCGTTGTCGATGATCTCGCGAATGTCGTCGATGCCGGTATGCGAGGCCGCGTCCATCTCGATCACATCGACATGGCGCGAATCGATGATCGCCTGGCAGTGGACGCCGAGGCCGGGCATGTGGATCGTCGGCTGGGTGATCGCGGCTTTGTCGCCTTCGGCCGGCACTTCATAATTGAACGCCCGGGCGAGGATGCGCGCGGTCGTCGTTTTGCCGACACCGCGTACGCCGGTCAGAATATAGGCCTGATGGATGCGGCTGAGGTCGAATGCGTTCGACAGCGTCGTGACCATTGCCTCCTGGCCGATGAGATCGTCGAAATTTGTCGGCCTATATTTGCGCGCCAGCACGCGATACGGCGCGGCGGGGGCCGTCTCGCTGCCAGCCGGCAGAAGGGAAGGTTCGACGCTGTGATCTTCGGCCATTCGCTCTCGGCGTTCGTCGTCATTGCGAGCGAAGCGAAGCAATCCAGAAACAGCAAGTTAAATCTGGATTGCCGGTCTCTAAATTTCGGACTGCGCCGCGCTCCTCGCAATGACGCAGCGCCCCAGCCATATCCTGTCGAGACGGCCTGAAATCAAGAAGTGGGAGGCTGGACAGAAACCCGCCCGGTCTCGTCTGGGCTGCTTCCTTCCGGACCTGACCCGGTTGGCGAGTGGTGCGTCCACCGCCAACCTCCCGGCTCTTATTTGGACTATCGAAGCCAAATCCGCAATAGATTGTCGATCGACCGAGGTCGAAGGGTGCCGCAGCGAGAATAGGACCGTTTTTCAATGCGTTGTCTGTCCAAGGCCGAAGCCGCAACGATTCTCGACCCGCGCGGCTATTCCATTCGGCCCACGGCGCCGATCGATCGTCTTGGGGCGCGGCCGCCCGGCGACATCGCCGTCCTTCCCGATTTCATCCGTGCGTTGAATCGATGGCTGTCCCCGGATGGCGAAAGGCTGCTCTGGATCGATCATTGGGAGCCCGGCGCTCACGGATTCGATCGCGCGATTATCAGCGCGATCCGGGCCGGATTGGGTGAGGCCCGCCCTTTCGACGAAGCGCCCGGATATTTGTTCGCAGCTCAGAATTGGGCCGCTGAAGATCAGGCCGAGGTTTCGGCTGAGACGGCACGAAATATGGGGGAGCTGATAGGACTGGCCGGCCTTGTCATGATGAGCCAATCGGATGGCTGGTTGCTGTCGCCAGACAGCGCCGATCGTATTGAATTCTGGGAAGGCAATTTCTTTTTCTATTCGCAGAATCCGGACCAGATCATCCGCGCTTATACGATCGTCGATCAATTCGGCTGTTCGCGCGATCTGCAATAGAAGGCAATTAATGATGACCAAGGCGCTCGTGCTTTTTTCCGGTGGGCAGGATTCGACGACCTGCCTCGCCTGGGCGCTCGCCCGCTTCGATCATGTCGAGACGATCGGCTTCGATTACGGCCAGCGCCACCGGATCGAACTCGATCAGCGGGCGAGGATCCGTGAAAAGATCATCGCCCTGCGTCCCGACTGGGCGGGGCGGCTTGGCGAAGACCACCTGATCGATCTTGCCGTCCTCGGTCAGATTTCAGCGACGGCAATGACGCGCGATGTCGAGATCGTCATGCAGGAGAATGGCCTGCCGAATACGTTTGTCCCCGGCCGCAACCTTGTCTTTCTGACTTTCGCCGCGGCGGTCGCTTATCGCCGCGGCCTCACGCATATCGTCGGCGGGATGTGCGAGACGGATTTCTCCGGCTATCCCGATTGCCGCGACGTGACGATCAAGGCGATGCAGACGGCGCTCAATCTCGGCATGGAAAAGGATTTCGTGATCGAGACGCCGCTGATGTGGCTCGACAAGGCAGCAACCTGGGCATTGGCCGAGGAGCTTGGCGGCCGGTCACTCATCGATCTTATTCTCGAAGATACGCACACCTGTTACCTCGGCGAGCGTGGTGCGCGGCATGAATGGGGCTATGGCTGTGGCACCTGCCCGGCCTGCAAGCTTCGGGCGCAGGGCTGGACGAAATATCGCGCCGAAGCCGCAGCCTAGGCGAGGAAATTATTGCCCGTTCGCAGATGTCGCGGGCGCCGGATTCTGCGCGTTGGCGGGCGCTGCCGATGACGTGGCGCTCGCGGCTTGCGTGGTCGGGACGGGTTGCTGCGCCGGTTTCGACGCGAACATGTTCGTGAGGGAAAAGCCGTGGCTCGCTGCCGGCGCCGCAGATGGCGCTGATGCCGGCTGTGCTTGCTGCAGCGTGGTGGGTGCGGCCGCTTGCCCTTGCGCCGGTTCAGCCGCCGCGACGGCCGGAGCTGGGGCCGTCGTAGCAGGTTGCGCCGCCGGCTTGTTGAAGCCGAAGAAGTTCGAGAATGGCGCGGGCTTCGCGGGGGGTGGGAGAGCCCCCGCTGTAAGCGCACCCGTGCTACCGGTCGGCTGTGTGTCGACCGGGCCGGTTTCGCCGCGCGCGACACGCAATGCTTGCGCCTTTTTCTCCGCCGCGATGGCCGCCGCAAGGTCTTTGGCGCGTTGGGCTTTCAATTGCGCGAGCGTCGGCGTTTTGCCGTGGTGCTTGATCGCGACATCGACGGGCCCGGCGGCGAGTGCCTCCGGGCGACTCACGTCGTCGATTTTCGCGCCCTTGAAGATCGGATTCTGACCGCCGTCGGAATAGGCGGTATGGACCGCCGCGACGCCGGTGCCGACAAGCTCGGCGATGCGCGCGTCGTCGCGGGCTTCCTTGGCGACGACTTCGTCATGCACCATCTCATCGCGGCGCAGGACGGGGCAGGGCGCGGTCGGATCGAAGCTCTGGCCGTCCGCCGGTCTGGCGTTGAACATGTAATGCATGTTGCAGACGCCGACGGCGACTTCGTGTTTCGTGACCTCGAAATTGTCGGCGCCGTTCTTCAATTCGCGCCAGAAGTCGATGTTCGGATCGAGCCGGTATTTAGCCAGATTTTCCGCAGTCATGTGGAACGGCATGGACTGCATCTGGATTTCCGGCTGGCCGGCGGCGAAGGCCTCGCGCGCGATCGTGTAGATTTCGCCGATCTCCGGATTGGTCATCGAGAAACAGCCGGCCGACGAGCAGATGCCATGCACCATGATCGAGTCGCCGCTGTAGCCGTGGACGCGGTCGTAGAGGTTCGGATAGCCGACGTTGAACGATAAATAATAGTTCGAGTGCGGATTCATCTGAGACGGATAGATCGCATAGAACCCTTCCGGCACCTGGCGGTCGCCCTGCTTCTTCTTGGGACCAAGCTGGCCGGACCAGCGGCACATCGGATAGGTTCGGAGCAGCGTATAACGCCCGTCCGAGCGCATCTTCCAGACCTCGAATTCCGCTTCCTTCTTATAGGTGCGAAAGAGGACCGGCGCCTCCGGGCTGGTGCCCTTGGCCTGCATCAGGGCGAGCATTTGCGGCGACAGGGGCGCATAAGCGCGATCGACAATACCGCTGGACTCCTCCTCTTCGACGCAGCCACTCAGAAGTGCGGCCAGAGTCACAGCCGCGGCGATCGCGGCCAAACGACGAAGCGAAGAGAAAGGGAACGGCATCGGCATAGCTCTTGACCCAAGGCCCCCTGGCCTTGCCGCCATCTAAATGCGTTATCCTTATCTGCCGGTTACTTCAATCAAGGCAGCCAGGATTCCGGCCCGTAACCTTGACGGTGATTTGGCCGCCAATATGACGGCGCGTAGGGCCAGAAGCTGTCGGCATAGACGCCGCGCGAAACGCAGACGTTCTGAATGCCTGCCCGGGTCACCTCGTTAAAGAGGTTCATTTGCGGCAGCGGCACGACCTTGCAGCTCGGCGGTGTCGGCAGAAAGGCGACAGGCGGGGGCGAATGCCGGCGGTAGCGGTGATAGGGGTAATCGAGGTCGGCGGCCTGGACCTCCGCCACCGCAAAAAGCCCGGCCAGGACGAGGCCAAGCCGGAGCCAGCGGGTTGTTTTTCTTTTAACCACAAAAGCCATTCGTCCGGCTCCAGCGCGGCCGATCCCGCACGATTCGCCGGACAATGGCGCCTTAAGCTTGCCTCTCGCTTAAGCCGCGCGCTTTAAGCCTTGGGCTTGGCGAAGACGGATTCGGCGTCGAAATGGTCTTCCTCTTCTCGCGGCGCCGCTGGCCTGTGCGAGAAGACGTCGCCGTCATGCTGGCCTTCGGGGCGCGGCGCGGTCGTGATCTCGGCGGGTACGAGCGTCTGTTTGCGGTCCTCTTCGACCGGGACCCGTTCCTTGGCGGCGCGATTGACCTCGAAATCGAGATCCATCTGCGAGCAAAGCCCCAGGGTGACGGGGTCCATCGGCGTCAGGGCGGCCGAGTTCCAGTGGGTGCGGTTGCGGATCGCCTGCAGCGTCGTTTTCGTCGTGCCGACGAGCCGCATGATCTGCGCGTCCTTCAATTCCGGATGGTTGCGCAGGAGCCAGAGGATTGCGTTGGGGCGGTCCTGCCGCCGCGAAAGCGGCGTATAGCGCGGCCCGCGGCCGCGTTTGACTTCCGGCAGCCGAACTTTGGACTGCGCCAGCCGCAGATGATGCGACGGGTCTTTCTCGCCCTCGGCGATCTCCTCGCGGGTCAATTGGCCGGAGGTGATCGGATCATGGCCCTTGATGCCCGCGGCGACTTCGCCGTCAGCGATGCCCTTCACTTCGAGGGGATGCAATTTACAGAAATCGGCGATCTGATCGAAGCTGAGCGAAGTGTTCTCGACGAGCCATACGGCCGTCGCCTTGGGCATGAGCGGGGCGTCGGTCATTCCAGTCTCCTTTGGGTCTCGGCGGCGCTTGAGCGGTACAGGGGGCTCGGCGGCAAGACCGGATTATGGGTGCCTGCATCCTCCGATGCGGCGGGACGAACTTGAGCGCGGCCATAAACACCGCACCTAAGGTCCGAATTTGGGGGATCGATTCTTTTCTAAGCGACCCGGCGGCGCAAAGCAATGCGCCGCATTCGAGATTGAATATAATACGTTCCGAGCAAAATTGCGCTGCGGATCGACGCGAACCGAGCGACAATCAAGGGAGCGAAGCCATGGCCCGCCACGAGGAGGACGATCCTTTTGCGCCAGTTCGCAAGCCACTGGAGCATGTTCTCGGCCAGCTCCTCGACGATCTGTCGATTGAGGAACTGAAACTGCGCATCGAGGCGCTGAAAACCGAAATCGCCAGGCTCGAAGAGGCCCAACGCGCGAAGGCCGCCAGCCAGGCCAGCGCGGCGGCTTTTTTCAAGCCGGCGCCCTGAACCGGGCCGTTGGCAATCGTTAACCTTTAATTAAATTTTTCGCGCGCATCGTAAAAGTCAGCCGGTGAGCTAACCGGAAAGAGCTTCGGCCTCGGCCGCAGTTTCTCCCTCCCCAACACCGTGACTTTCAGAGCCGCTTCGGCGGCTCTTTTTCTTGTATCGTCGCGTCGCGCGGCGATTTTTGCGACCCTTCGCACGTTAACCTTACTTAAAACTTAATGCCCTGCGGCCCGCCGAAGGTCCTAATATCCGTGCGGAAATTCTGCCCGGGAAAGAGTTAGGTAAGAGCGCCGCAATGATCCAGCTGTCGACGAACGAGCCAGACGCCGCATTGTCCTTCGCCACTAAATTGGTGTCGTCTGAATCCTTCAAAACCCTATTCCGCGACGGCATGACGCTCGTCGAGGAAACCGCGGCTTATCTCGACGGCGACGGGCGCGAAGACGCCAAGAAATTGCCGCGTCTCGCCGCGCTTGCCTATGCGACCGAGAGCATGCGGCTGACGACACGGCTGATGCAGACAGCCTCCTGGCTTCTGCTGCAGCGGGCGGTGAACGAGGGCGAATTGACCCAGACCGAAGCGGCGTCGGAGAAGCGAAAGGTCCGCCTGAGCGAACAGCAAGCGGGAATCAGCCCGGACGCCGTGAAGAAATTGCCGGAACGGTTTGTCTCGATCATCGATCGTTCGCTGCGGCTGCAAAGCCGCATCCTGCACCTCGATCGCGTGCTCTATCAGGCAGTGGATGAAGCGCCGGTGCTCGGCCGGCCGCTCGAGCCGCAGCTCGAGCTTCTGCGCGCGGCCTTCAGCGCGGGCGAATAACGCCTACTGCAAAGAACTGCGTCGTGCGCGGGCTTGACCCGCGCATCCCAGCATCTTCTCTTGCTAGATAGCCGAGCCGAACCTTGGGCTTTTGCGCCTGGATACGCGGATCAAGTCCGCGTATGACGTGCGCCTAGGTCCGTTTACTTCTTGGCGGCGATGCCAAGGTTGCCGAAGCGCGTGTTGAAGCGCGACAGACGGCCACCGCGGTCGAGTAATTGCTGCGAACCGCCAGTCCAGGCCGGATGCGTCTTCGGGTCGATGTCGAGGTTCAGCGTCGCGCCTTCCTCGGCATAGGTCGAGCGGGTGTAGAATTCCGTTCCATCGGTCGTGACGACCTTGATGAAGTGATAGTTCGGATGACCTTCCGATTTCATCGTCAAAAATCCAGATGTTGGGGCGGCACACAGGCCGCAAAAATAAGGGGCGCCAAGAGCAAATTCCGAAAAAGTTGCTCGACTTTTTCGACCAGAATTTGCTCCACCTTAAGTGGCGCGATTTCTTGTCGGTCGCCCGATGCCGGGCGACCGGAAAGCGCGCAAGCGAGGCGCCCCTATAACCTTTTCACGCCCGGCTCACAAGCGAACTTGTGAGCCGAAGCTTTTTGATCTTACTCGGCGGCTTGCGCCTTCTTGGCGCTGTGGAACTGATCCGCCTCGGTCGAATCGGCCAACGCCGTCGTCGAGGACTTGCCACCCGAGAGGACTTCGGCCACGGCGTCGAAATAGCCGGTGCCGACTTCGCGCTGGTGACGGGTCGCCGAATAGCCGCGCGGCTCGGCGTCGAATTCCGCCTGCTGCAGCTTGGTGTAGGCGGCCATGCCGTGGTCGCGATAGCCATCGGCGAGGTCGAACATCGACAGGTTCAGGGCGTGGAAGCCGGCGAGCGTCACGAACTGGAACTTGTAGCCCATGGCGCCGAGTTCGCGCTGGTACTTGGCGATCGTGGCGTCATCGAGCTTGGCGCGCCAGTTGAACGACGGCGAGCAATTGTAAGCGAGCAGCTTGCCCGGATACTTCTTGTGCACCGCTTCGGCGAACTTGCGGGCGTCATTCAGGTCTGGGTGCGAGGTCTCCCACCACAGAACGTCGGCAACTTCCGCATAGGCCATGCCGCGGGCGATACAATGATCGAGGCCGGTGCCGGGCTTCAGACGGAAGAAGCCTTCCGCCGTGCGGCTGTCCTTCTCGATGAACTGCTGGTCGCGCTCGTCAATGTCCGAGGTGATGAGCTTGGCCGATTCCGCGTCGGTGCGGGCGACGACGATCGTCGGCACGCCGGAAACGTCGGCGGCGAGACGCGCCGAATTGAGGCTGCGCTCGTGCTGCGCCGTCGGGATCAGCACCTTGCCGCCCATGTGGCCGCACTTCTTCTCGGACGCGAGCTGGTCTTCGAAATGAACTGCCGCCGCGCCGGCGTCGATATAGGCCTTCATGATTTCGAAGACGTTGAGCGCGCCACCGAAGCCGGCTTCCGCGTCGGCGAAGATCGGGGCGAACCAATCGCGGCTCATCTTGCCTTCGGCATGCTCGATCTCGTCGGCCCGCTTCAGGGCGTTATTGATGCGGCGGGCGAGTTCCGGGCCCGAGTTTGCAGGATAGAGCGACTGGTCGGGGTACATCGCGCCAGCGATGTTCGAGTCAGCCGCGACCTGCCAGCCGGAGAGATAGATGGCCTTGAGGCCGGCGCGAACCTGCTGCACGGCCTGATTGCCGGTGAGCGCGCCGAGCGCGTTGACGAACGGCTCCGTGTGCATCAGCTCCCAGAGCTTGTTGGCGCCGCGCTCGGCCAGCGTGTGGGCGATCGGGAAAGAGCCGCGCAGCCGCTCAACGTCGGCCGGGGTGTAGCTGCGGCGGATGCCGTCGAAGCGGCCCTTCGGCGCCGAGGGCACCAAATCCTGGAAAGTCGTTGCTTTGCTCATCCGTTCGTCTCCAAATAAAACATTAGATCGCCCCGTGGGTGTCCCTCACAGGTTGTTTCAAGACTTAACAACGATTGACAATCGGCGCGTTTCAAGCCCGCGATCTCTCCCCGCTATAGCTAGGAAAGCGGTGCGTTTCGCAACCCTCCAGCAGTGTGAAATAGAGTTATTCTGTCAATTCAATACGCTGTAAATTTGTAATTGTGTAAATTAATTGACTCAGCTAATTTGCTGTCATGTCAGATCAGAGCACGTCCTCTCGCAAGATTTTCGCCGGCGCGCGGCTCAAACGGCTGCGACGCGAGCGCCAGGTGACGCAGGCGCGCATGGCTGAAGAGCTAGACGTTTCTGCAAGCTATTTGAACCTAATGGAGCGCAATCAGCGGCCGATCACCGTGCAGGTGCTGATCCGCCTCGCCGATGTCTATGGCATCGATCCGCGTGAATTCATGGAGGGTGAGGCCAGCCAGACGGTAGGCGAGATCGAGCAGCTTCTCACCGATCCGGTTTTGCGCGACGCCGGAGTGCCGCGCGCTGAGGTGCAGGATGCCGCCGAAAATTCGCCCTTCCTGCTGGCCGCCATGCAGCGGCTTTACCGCGCCTATGTCGCGGCCCGCGAGGCAAGCCAGACAAGCGTCAACGAACGCGCGGACGCCGACCGCACCGAGGCGATCATGCGCGAAAGCCCGATCGATCGCGTCCGCGCCGTGTTGCACACGCAACGCAATCATTTCGCCGAGATCGATGCGGCGGCGGAATCGCTTGCCTCGGATTTCGCGCTGACCGGGCATGAGCTTTTCTACACGATCAGCGAACATCTGCGCGCCCGCCACGGTGTCCGCGTGCGCGTGCTGCCGCTCGAAGTCATGGGCGAGCGGCTACGCTGGTACGATCACCATCGCCGGCAATTGCTGATTTCGGAGATCCTCGATCCCGCTGGCAGGGTCTTCCAGGCCGCACACCAGCTCGCTTTCGCCGATTATGACGCGCTCCTCAACGAGACTGCGCTGCGGCTGCTGCCGGAAGGCGACATCGAGCGCCGGCTTATGCGCGTTACACTCGCCAATTATTTCGCCGCCGCTTTGATGATGCCATATGGCAAGTTTCATGAGGCGGCGGAGCTTTCGGGCTACGACCTCGACGTGTTGGGCGCGAAATTTAGTGCGAGCTACGAACAGGTCGCGCATCGCCTGACGACGCTGGGACGTTCGACGGCACGAGGTATCCCGTTTTTCATGCTGCGCGTCGATGGCGCCGGCAATGTCTCGAAACGGCTGGCATCCGGCCGATTTCCCTTCGCGCAATTCGGCGGCACCTGCGCCTTGTGGAATTTGCATTCCGCTTTCGCGGACCCTGGCAAGATTTTGACGCAGGTGATCGAACTGACCGACAATTCCCGCTGGTTTTCGATCGCCCGCACTGTGCGTCCGGCGGTGACGCCCTATGGCGCGATCGCGGCGCATTATTCTCTCGGCCTCGGTTGCGAAATGCGCTACGCGAGCCGTCTCGTCTATGCCAAACGGCTCGATCTCAATGCGGTCGAGGCGACGCCGATCGGGGTCAATTGCCGGGTCTGCGAGCGTCCCGCCTGTCCGCAACGTGCCGCGCCGCCGGCGCTGCGCGCGCTGCATGTCGATGAATCGATGCGCCGGATTGCGCCGTTCGCTTTTCGGGATCTTTGATCGTGGCTTTGTGAATTGAGTCCTTCCGCTGGAGCGCGCAATTCAGCGACTCAATTCGATTGCGTGCGGAGTGCGTAATGCGAGGCAAGTTCTGGATTCTCGGAGTCGTGGCAGCGGCCGACATCCTTTCTGCGTCGAACTCGCGAGCGAACGCTGTCCAAAGCTTCTCCGTCACATTCGTCGAAGCGCAATCGTCATCTCCTGTCGCGACGGCCTTGAAATCGGACGCGCGCGGTTGCTTGGCGAGCCATGTCTGTGACGAAGCCGCGGCGCTGAAAGAGAGCGACAGGGACCGTTTCGTGCTCTATGAATCTTATGACGCCTCCGCGCCCCCGCAGCAGCCGGCGCTGCCGGCCGAAGTTCTCCTGGCGCCGCCCGACACACGCCGATTGCTGGAGATTTGGACCAGCGCTGCGATGCGAATGCCTCCGCACGCGCTATGGGTCGTGACGCATGTCGATGCGATGCCGGATTATGCGGCAGAGGTTGCAACCATGCTAAAACAACTCGGCGAAACCAACGCGCGTGAAGCGGGCCATCTGCGCACGATCGCCGGCGCGCAATTGAATCATCCCAACCATTTTACGCTGATCGAAGTCTGGGCCTCGCGCTCCACTTTTGAGATGCATGAAGCGGCAAAGGCGACGCGCGACTTCCGTACCAAGCTCGCGCCCATGCTCGGCGCGCTTTATGATTCCCGGCTTTACGAGGCGGTCGAATAAAGTGGGCTATACCACCGCGGCGATGAGTCCGAGCCGCTGCGCTTCGGACGCTTCGATGTACCAATCATTGGGCGTCTTTTCGAGCACCTCTTCCATCGTTACCTGCGAGCCGCGGATCAGATTTTCGAAGCCCTCGTTCTGGATGATGATCGAGGCTTCGATTTCGTGCAGCAGCGCCTTCACGGTCGCAACGCAGGTTGTCAGTGGGCCATTGATGTTGACGGTCTTGGCGAGTTTGCGTTCGTGAATCATCAGCCGCGTGCCGCGCGTCAGAAAGCGGTTTTCCGGCAGGAAAAAACTCATAAAGGTCGTGCCGGCGGAATAAATCGCCGCCTTGCCGAGAAAGACGAAGCGGCGGTTCGGCGCGATGTCGCTGTGGTAGCGGACATCCTCGCCCATCATTCGCGCAACCTCTGGGTCGCCGCCCAATGTCGAAAGCTCGACGACGATTGTGCCTTCGGCCGGCGCGTTGCCGAGTTGAAAGCGAAAGTTATTGTACATGGCGTAATCGACGGGCCCGGACAGCAGGATCGCCGGGTAGCGAAACAAGGTGACGTCAACAGGTACGAAAGACATCGGCGGTCAATTCCCCCTCAAGCGGAGCGAAGCCGTACCGCTACCGCAATAATGCTGCGGCGCCGTAGGGGTTCCCGCTTAAAAGGTTCTCAAATGTGAATGGCGCGCTTGGCGACGGCGAGCGCGGCTTCGCGGATCGCCTCGGAGAGCGTTGGATGGGCATGGCAGGTGCGGGCCAGATCTTCGGCCGAACCGCCGAATTCCATCAGCACGCAAAGTTCGGCGATCGCTTCGCCGGCACCGGCACCGACAATATGCGCGCCGAGAACCCGGTCGGTCGTGGCATCGGCAAGGATTTTGACGAAGCCTTCGGTCTGGCGATTGGCGCGGGCGCGGCCATTCGCGGTGAAGGGGAATTTGCCGACATTGTAGGCAACGCCCTTGGCTTTCAGCTCTTCCTCGGTCGCCCCGACTGAGGCGATCTCCGGCATCGTGTAGACCACGGAGGGGATTGCCTCGTAATTGACGTGCCCATGCTGGCCGGCAATGATCTCGGCGACGGCAATGCCTTCGTCCTCGGCCTTATGCGCCAGCATCGGCCCGCGCACGACATCGCCGATTGCATAGATGCCCGGCACGTTGGTGGCGAAATGTTCGTCGATGACGACGCGGCCACGCTCCGTCGCGACTCCGGCAGCCTCAAGTCCCAGCCCCGCGATGAACGGACGCCGGCCAATCGCGACGAGGACAATGTCCGCGTCGCGGACGATCTCGTCGCCGCCGTTTGCCGGGGCGATCGTGACCTTGATCCCGGATGCCGCCTTGTCGGCTTTGGTGACCTTGTGGCCGAGCAGAAATTCGAAGCCCTGTTTTTCGAGCATGCGCTGGAACTGCCGTCCGACTTCGCCATCCATCGGTCCGAGGATGTGATCGAGGAATTCGACGACAAGAACTTCCGCGCCGAGCCGGCGCCAGACCGAGCCCAATTCGAGGCCGATGACGCCCGCGCCGACGATGACGATCTTGCCCGGAACTTTGCCAAGTGAAAGCGCACCTGTCGAAGACACGATCTGCTTCTCGTCGATTTCGAGTCCGGGCAGCGGCGCGACATCGGAGCCCGTTGCGATGACGATATTCTTCGTCACCAGGCTCTGGTGGGCGCCGTCGTCCGCCGTCACCTCGACGACGCCGGACTTCTTGATCTCGGCGGTGCCGATAAAGCTATCGATCTTGTTCTTCTTGAAAAGAAAGGCGACGCCGTTCACGTTGGCCGCGACGGTATCGTCCTTGTGCTTCATCATGCCTTTGAGATCGAGCCGGGGCTTGTCGACGATGACACCAAAGCCCGCGAGCGCATGATCCGCCTCGGCAAATTTTTCCGACGCCGCGAGCAGCGCCTTCGAGGGGATGCAGCCGATGTTGAGGCACGTGCCGCCGAAGGTCTTGTTCTTTTCGACGACGGCGACTTTCAGGCCCAATTGCGCGGCGCGGATGGCACAGACATAACCGCCGGGACCGGTGCCGATGACGATGAGATCATAAGCCATGAACGCGCTTTCGATTAGATGGGATGAGAAACTGCGTCATTGCGAGGACCCGTTGGCGACGAAGCAATCCAGAAAGGTTCGCCTGGATTGCTTCGCTTCGCTCGCAATGACGACGGCCCTCGTTTACTTCGCGATCAAATATCGAGCAGCAGCCGCGCCGGGTCTTCGAGCGCCTCTTTGACCCGGACGAGGAAGGTCACCGCTTCCTTGCCGTCAACGATGCGGTGATCGTAGGTCAAGGCGAGATACATCATCGGGCGGATTTCAACCTTGCCGCCGATCGCGACCGGCCTGTCCTCGATTTTGTGCATCCCGAGGATCGCCGATTGCGGCGCGTTGAGGATCGGCGTCGACATCAATGAGCCATAGACGCCGCCGTTGGTGATCGTAAACGTGCCGCCCTGCATGTCCTCGATTTTGAGCGAACCGTCGCGGGCGCGTCTGCCGAGATTGGCGATGCTACGCTCGATTTCGGCGAGGCTCAGAAGGTCGCAATCGCGCACGACCGGAACGACAAGACCCTTGTCGGTGCCGACGGCGATGCCGAGGTGGTAGTAATTCTTGTAGATGAGGTCGGTGCCGTCGATCTCGGCATTGATCGAGGGGATTTCCTTTAGCGCCGCGACGCAGGCTTTGGCGAAAAAGCCCATGAAGCCCAGCTTGATCGCGTGCTTCTTTTCGAATGCCTCCTTGGTGCGGGCGCGTAAAGCCATCACCGCGCTCATATCGACCTCATTGAAGGTCGTCAGCATCGCAGCCGTATCCTGTGCGTCTTTGAGGCGGCGGGCGATCGTCTGGCGCAGCTTGGTCATCCGTACGCGCTCTTCGCGCGGCGCATCCTCGACCGGGACAGGCGCGCGCGCCGGCAACGGTGGCTCGGGCACGAGCGGCGCCGTCGGGGCTTCGACAAGCGCGGAGAGCACGTCGCCCTTGAGGACCTGACCGCGTTTGCCGGAGCCGGAGATCGTTGCGGGATCGAGATTGTTGTCGGCAGCGATTTTTGCTGCTGCAGGCGACGGTGGCATAGAGGGCGCCGCTGCGGCTTGCGGCGGAGCAGGGGCAACCGTCGCCGCCGGTTTCGGCGAAGCGGCCGGAGCCGCTGGCGCGCCCGCGCCTTCGGCGATGGCGCCAAGCAAGGCGTCGGGCTTCACCACTGTGCCGCTTTCCGCCGCGATTTCGCTGAGCACGCCGGCGCTCGGCGCGTTCACTTCCAGCGTCACCTTGTCGGTCTCAAGTTCGACCAGCGGCTCGTCGGCCTTTACCGTTTCGCCGGCTTTCTTGAACCAGCGGCCGATCGTGGCCTCGCTGACGGATTCCCCTAAAGTCGGGACGCGAATCTCAATAGTCATTTTTAGCCCTCAAGCGGCAAGCGCTTCGTCAACGAATGCTTTCAATTGCGCCAAATGTTTCGGCATCAGACCCGTCGCCGTCGCTGCCGAAGCCGGACGCCCGACATAGACAGGCCGGCTCACTTTGCCGCCCGTCTGGCCGAGCACCCATTCGAGATAGGGTTCGACAAAGCTCCAGGCGCCCATGTTCTTCGGCTCTTCCTGACACCAGACGATGTCAGCTTTTTTATAAAGCGACAGCTTTTTGATCAGCGCCTTGAGCGGGAACGGATAAAGCTGTTCGACGCGCAAGAGATAGACGTCGTCGATGCCGCGCTTCGCGCGCTCGTCCAGAAGGTCGAAATAGACCTTGCCCGAGCAGAGGACGACGCGGCGGATCTTGTCGTCGCGGACGAGCTTGATCTCGCCACCCTCGTGCATTTCGGCATCATCATAAAGTAGGCGATGGAAGGTCTTGTCGGCATCGAACTCCTCGATCGTCGAGACGGCGCGCTTGTGGCGCAGCAGCGACTTCGGCGTCATCAGGATCAGCGGCTTGCGGAAGTCGCGCTTCAATTGCCGCCGCAGGATGTGGAAATAATTCGACGGCGTCGAGCAATTGGCGACCTGCATATTGTCCTCGGCGCACATCTGCAGATAGCGCTCGAGCCGCGCCGACGAATGTTCCGGTCCCTGGCCTTCGTAGCCATGCGGCAGCAGGCAGACGAGGCCGGACATGCGCAGCCACTTGCGCTCGCCGGACGAGATAAACTGATCGAAGACGACTTGCGCGCCATTGGCGAAGTCGCCGAATTGCGCCTCCCACATGGTCAAGGCATTTGGCTCTGCAAGGGAATAGCCATATTCGAAGCCCAGCACGGCTTCCTCCGACAGCATCGAGTTGATGACCTCGTAGCGCGCCTGTCCGTCGCGCAGATGGTTCAGCGGCACGTAGCGCGCCTCACTCTGCTGATCGATCAGTACGCTGTGACGCTGCGAGAAGGTGCCGCGCTCGCTGTCCTGTCCGGAGAGCCGGACCGGATAGCCCTCGTCGAGCAGACTCGCGAAGGCCAGAGCCTCGCCCGTTGCCCAGTCGATGCCCTGGCCCGATTCGATCGCGTGTTTGCGCGTGTCGAGGAAGCGTTGGATCGTCTTGTGGAGATGAAAACCCTCCGGCACGGCGCAGAGGCCGACGCCGAGTTCGCGCAGCTTGGCAATAGCGACGCCGGTCTTGCCGCGGCGCGCTTCGTCCACCTGATCGGCCGGGCGCAGCGATGCCCAGCGGCCGTCGAGCCAATCCGCCTTGTTGGACTTATAGGCCTGCTGGCCGGCATCGAATTCTTCGTCGAGCTTCTTGCGCCAGCCTGCCTTCATCCCGTCAACGTCGGCCTCGCTGACGACGCCCTCCTTGACCAGCTTCTCGGCATAGATCTGCAATGTCGTCGGATGCGCGCGGATGCGTTCGTACATCAACGGCTGGGTGAATGACGGCTCGTCACCCTCGTTGTGACCGAAGCGGCGATAGCAGAACATGTCGATTACGACCGGCTTGTGGAACATCTGTCGGAACTCGACGGCGACTTTCACCACATGGACAACCGCTTCCGGATCGTCGCCATTCACATGAAAGATCGGCGCCTCGATCATCTTCGCCGTATCCGATGGATAGGGCGAGGAGCGCGAATAGCGCGGATAGGTCGTGAAGCCGATCTGATTGTTGATGATGAAATGGATGGAGCCGCCGGTGCGATGGCCCTTGAGGCCGGAGAGACCGAAACATTCCGCAATCACGCCCTGGCCGGCGAAGGCCGCGTCGCCGTGGATGAGCAGCGGCATGATCTTGCTGCGCTCGACATAGTCGTGCAGCTGATCCTGCTTGGCGCGCACTTTGCCCAGCACGACCGGATCGACGATTTCGAGATGCGAGGGATTGGCAGTCAGCGACAGATGGACGTGGTTGCCATCGAAGTCGCGGTCCGAGGACGCGCCGAGATGATATTTGACGTCGCCCGAGCCCTCGACCTCTGAAGGCGTGAACGAGCCGCCCTTGAATTCGTGGAAGATCGCGCGATGCGGCTTCGCCATCACTTGCGAAAGGACGTTGAGGCGCCCGCGATGCGCCATGCCGAAGATGATCTCTTTCACACCGAGTGCGCCGCCACGCTTGATGACCTGTTCAAGCGCCGGAATCATCAATTCGCCGCCATCGAGACCGAACCGCTTGGTGCCGGTGAATTTCAGATCGATGAATTTCTCGAATCCCTCGGCCTCGATCAGCTTGTTGAGGATCGCCCGCTTGCCCTCGCGTGTGAAGGTGATTTCCTTGTTCGGTCCTTCAATGCGGGCCTGCAGCCAGGATTTTTCCGCGGGGTCGGAAATATGCATGAATTCGTAGCCGATCGTGCCGCAATAGGTCCGGCGCAGGATCGTCAGCATCTGCGGAATGGTCGCGAATTTCAGCCCCATCACGCCGTCGATGAAAATCTGTCTTGTGTAATCAGCTTCGGTGAAACCGAAGTTCGACGGATGCAGGAGCTCCTGCTCGCCCTTCGCCTGCAAGCCGAGCGGATCGAGATCCGCTTCAAGATGGCCGCGCATACGATAGGCGCGGATCATCATGAGGGCGCGAATCGAATCGCGCGTCGCCTGGCGCAGTTCCGCATCGCTGTGGCTGCCGTCCTTGTGGACGTCCTTGAGCTTTGCGCCGAGTGCGGATTCGATCGCGTCCCAGTTTCCGTCGAGCGCGGCGAGCGTCTCATCACGCGGCGGCGGCGCAACCTCAGCCTTCCACGCCGGTCCCTGCACGCTTTTCCCAACGAGGATCGGGTCGTCCTTCAATTCGGCGAAGAAGCTGCGCCATTGCGGATCGACCGAGTTGGGGTCGCGTGTGTAATTTTCGTAAAGCTGTTCGGCATAAGCGGCGTTGCTGCCGTCCAGAAAGGACGTGAGAGCAAAGGTGTGGTTGCTCGTCGAGCGCGCTAACGCTGCGCCGCCGGAGCCGTTCTGCCCATTGCTGCCTTGTCTTGCCATTTCATTCCCCGAGCTTGCGCTCTCATAAATCTTGCTCGGACGGCGAAGACTTCCGATCCGTACCGAGGCTTGCAACTATCGGTTCAATACGTCCGCCAAAGTCTTGCCGAGCCGGGCCGGTGAGGGTGAAACCACAATCCCGGCCGCTTCCATGGCGGCGATTTTTTCCTCGGCGCCACCTTTGCCGCCGGAAATGATCGCGCCCGCATGCCCCATACGCCGGCCCTTTGGGGCGGTCCGCCCGGCGATGAAGCCAACGATCGGCTTCGCATGGCCTCTTTTGCGCTCATCGCGCAAAAATTGCGCCGCGTCTTCCTCCGCGCCGCCGCCGATCTCGCCGATCATGATGATCGATTGCGTCTTATCGTCGGCAAGAAACAGCTCGAGCACGTCGATAAACTCCGTTCCCTTCACCGGATCGCCGCCGATGCCGACCGCGGTCGTCTGGCCGAGACCCTCGCGGCTCGTCTGGAACACCGCCTCGTAGGTAAGTGTGCCGGAGCGCGAAACAATGCCGACGCTGCCGGGCAGAAAGATGTTGGCCGGCATAATGCCGATCTTGCTCTCGCCAGCCGTAACCACACCGGGGCAATTGGGTCCGATCAGGCGCGATTTCGAGCCGCAAAGCGCCCGCTTCACCCTAACCATGTCGAGCACCGGAATGCCCTCGGTGATCGCGACGATCAACGGGATTTCGGCTTCGATCGCCTCGCAGATCGCATCCGCGGCGCCGGCCGGCGGCACGTAGACCACGCTGGCCTCGGCCCCGGTCGCGTCGCGCGCCTCTTTCACAGTGTCGAAGACTGGCAGGTTCAAATGCGTCGTGCCACCGCGCCCCGGAGAGACGCCCGCAACCATTTTCGTCCCATACGCGATGGCGTGCTGCGAATGAAACGTGCCGTTGCGGCCGGTGAGGCCCTGGCACATGATTTTCGTCTCTTTGCCGATGAGGATGGACATGTGCGTCAGCCCTTCTTCACGGCGGCGACGATTTTCTGTGCGGCATCGTCGAGATCGTCCGCGGCGATGACGTTGAGGCCGGACTCGGCGATGATCGCCTTGCCGAGCTCGACATTGGTGCCTTCGAGACGCACCACCAACGGCACTTTAAGGCCGACTTCGCGCACCGCGGCGATCACGCCTTCGGCGATGATGTCACATTTCATGATGCCGCCGAAGATATTCACCAGAATCCCCTCAACGTGCGGGTCGGCGGTGATGATCTTGAAGGCTGCCGTCACCCTCTCAGCTGTCGCCCCACCGCCGACATCGAGGAAATTGGCAGGCTCGGCCCCATAAAGTTTGATGATGTCCATCGTGGCCATGGCGAGGCCGGCGCCGTTGACCATACAGCCGATCGTGCCATCCAGCGCGACATAAGAAAGGTCGTGCTTCGCGGCCTCGATCTCTTTCGAATCTTCCTCGCTCTCATCGCGCAAAGCGAGAATATGAGGGTGGCGGAACAGTGCGTTGTCGTCGAAGCCGATCTTGGCATCGAGACATTTCAAAACGCCGTTCTGGTCGAGGATCAGCGGATTGATCTCAAGCAGCGACATGTCATTGGCGATGAAGGCGGCATAGAGCTTTTCTGCCAGACCGACTGCCTGTTTGGCGGAATCGCCCGAAAGTTTCAGCGCAGCGGCGATGGCACGGCCATGATGCGGCATGATCCCCGTGGCCGGATCGACGCCGAAACTGACGATCTTTTCCGGCGTCTTGTGAGCGACGTCTTCGATCGATGTTCCGCCTTCGGTCGAGACGACGAAGGCGACTTCGCTCGTCGCGCGATCGACAAGCAGGGCCAGATAAAATTCCTTCGCGATGGCCGAGCCATCTTCGATGTAGAGCCGGTTGACCTGTTTGCCGATGGCGCCGGTCTGCACCGTCACAAGGGTCTTGCCGAGCATCTTGGTCGCTTCGGCACCGGCCTCCTGTGGCGAGCGTGCCAGGCGGACGCCGCCGCTCGTTCCTGCCTCAGCTTCCTTGAACGTGCCCTTGCCGCGGCCGCCGGCGTGGATCTGCGCCTTGATGACATAGACGGGACCCGGCAGGCTTGCCGCCGCCGTCTCGGCCTGCGCGGCGTCCGTGACTGCGACGCCCAACGAAACCGGCACGCCGAAATCCCGCAGGATCGCCTTGGCCTGATATTCGTGAATATTCATCGTAGCCACAGTTCGGCGCCGTACCCCGACGCGCGGGATGCTTAAGCAGCAAAGGCGGGGTTGATGATCTTGCAGGCCTCGACGAGTGTCTGCACCGAGGCGACCGATTTCTCGAACATTTTCTTTTCATCGGCATCGAGGCTGACCTCGACAATGCGCTCGACGCCGTTGGCGCCAATCACAGCCGGCACGCCGACGTAGAGACCATTGACGCCATATTCGCCGTTGAGCTGCGCCGCACAGGCCAGCACGCGGCGCTCGTCGCGCAGATAGGATTCCGCCATTGCAATCGCCGACGCAGCCGGCGCGTAGAAAGCCGAGCCAGTCTTCAACAAAGAGACGATTTCGCCGCCGCCCTTGCGCGTGCGCTCGACAATCGCATCGAGCCGTGCCTGCGTCGTCCAGCCCGCCTTGACGAGATCGGGCAGGGGAATGCCGGCGACGGTCGAATAGCGCAGCGAGGGAACCATGTCGTCGCCGTGGCCGCCCAGCACGAACGCGCTCACGTCTTTGATGGCAACATTGAATTCTTCGGCAAGGAAATGCCGGAAGCGGGAGGAATCGAGCACGCCGGCCATGCCGACAACCATGTTCGCAGGCAGGCCGGTCTTTTTCTGCAGTGCCCAGACCATGGCGTCGAGCGGGTTGGTGATGCAGATCACGAAGGCCGTCGGTGCATGTGCAAGGATGCCCTCGCCGACTGATTCCATGACTTTGAGATTGATGCTGAGAAGATCGTCGCGGCTCATGCCCGGCTTGCGCGGCACGCCGGCGGTTACGATCACAACATCGGCGCCGGCAATCGCGCCGTAATCGTTCGTCCCGGAAAGATGTGCGGAGAAGCCCTGCTCGGCGGCCGCCTGGTTGAGGTCGAGCGCTTTGCCCTGCGGGATACCCTCGGCGATGTCGAACAGGACGACATCACCCAATTCTTTAAGTGTCGCAATGTGGGCCAGCGTTCCGCCGATCTGCCCAGCACCAACCAATGCGATCTTCCGGCGAGCCATTTTGCTTCCCTGACTTCGGCACTGCGGCGAACCGCGTTAGTTCGGGTGACGGCGGGTTCTCGCCAATCTCGGTGGCAAAAGCAAGTCAGCCACGCCTTGGCTTTTCGGCTAAGCCTCACGTTTGTGGCGAAATTGAGCACGAGAGCCGAAAACAGCCAATATTCAATCTATTAGCCTAACAAATCCCACACGTATGCCTTGAAAATAGGCTCTTTCAAATGACAAAATATGTCATCAGTAACGCGTTATAGGCCACCGCTTGCCAGAATCCGGCCCATGGCTCGGAGGAGCCGGGTGGCCCTCTTTTCAAGGATAGAACGAGGGATATCGACGTCGTTGCGCACTGCAGCAGGCGATAAAAATCGATGCATGGAATCAAGAACAAAATGAATCGCAGCGGCCTGATCGTCGATCGCATAAGCGCCGCCGGCGCTGCCCTCCTCAAGGATACGATGCAAGGCCTGGACGATGCGTTGCTGGTGCCGGCGCGCGACTTCGGAGTGTATCTCCGTCGCGACGTAAAAAAGATCGAAAATTTTCGGGTCGGCCGCGAGCTTGTCGTTGTAGGCGCGATGAATCGCAAACAGAAGCCGCTCAAGCTTGTCGTAGACAGGATCCGGCGCGTCAGCGATCACGCGTAGCCCTGCTTCGAGC
Source organism: uncultured Pseudomonadota bacterium (assembly GCA_963782195.1). Taxonomy (GTDB): domain Bacteria; phylum Pseudomonadota; class Alphaproteobacteria; order Rhizobiales; family Beijerinckiaceae; genus Methylovirgula. The sequence goes on from CAWAIN010000003.1 coordinate 113,024, forward strand.
GGCGCCAGCCAGGCCGTGGTGACGGCTTCGAGCAGCGCCGTTTTTGAGCGGAAATAGCGATAGACGTTGGCGTGTGACATGCCCGCTGCGTCGGCAATCTCGGTGACAGTGAGGCGCGCCGCGCCGCGACGGCGGACGTGTTCGGTTGCAAGTTCAAGAAGGCGCAGATCAGTCGATGGCTTTGGCGGAAGGGTGCGCAGCGCCATATTCGCCTCAGGTTTCGGCCAGGCCGCTCTGCGTCGCGGGGCCGAATTGGCCGTGCGGCAAAGCCAGATACGCGGCAGAGCGCATTTCGGTGAGCCGCGAAACGGTTCGAGCGAATTCGAAAGCTTCGCGGCCGGCTTTGGCCAGATAAAGCTCTTGCGGCTCGGCAGCCGCCGAGACGATCAGCTTCACGCGCTGATCGTAAAGCGCATCAATCAACAGAATGAAACGTTTGGCTTCGTTGACCTGTGCATTGTCCAGCACTGGAATATCATCAATGATGATTGTGTGAAAATTCTCGGCGATAGCGAGAAAATCGCGCGCACCGAGCGCGGCGACACAAAGGTCGGTGAAGTGAAACCGCGCAACGCGGTTCTTGGCTTGCGGCACGCGCAGACTGCGTCCGAGAAATTCAAGATTTTTGCCGCTAGCCTTTTCGACGCCGGTAAGGGCAGCGAACGCCCGCGTGAGGGCCGCGTAAGCCTTATCGTTGGCAGGAACGTGATAGACAGGTTCACCCTTGAGTTTTTCGAGCCGGAAGTCGGTGCGTGAATCAAGCCGCATCACGTCCATATGCGCGTCGAGTATCTCGATGAACGGCAAAAACAACGCGCGGTTCAAGCCGTCTTTATAAAGGTCCTCGGGTGCGACATTCGACGTCGCAACAACGATGACGCCGGCTTGAAGCAGCGCCTTGAACAGCCGCGCAAGGATCATCGCATCGGCGATATCGGTGACGGAGAATTCGTCGAGGCACAGCAGCCATGTCTCGCGCGCCAGCGCCTCCGCGACCGGCGTGATCGGATCATCGCCCTTCACGCGTCCGTCTTTGATCTGCTGCCGCACGGCGAAGATGCGGGCATGGACGTCGGCCATGAAGGCGTGGAAATGCGTCCGCCGTTTATGGCTGAGTTCGGTCTCCTCAAAAAACATGTCCATGAGCGCGGTCTTGCCGCGCCCGACCGAGCCCCAGATGTAAATGCCGTACAGAGGCGCCGCCTGCTGGCGCGCACCAACGAGCCAGCCGAGCGCGGCGCTTTTGCGTGTAGGCCGGTAAAAGGCAAGCTGCGTCGAAAGCGCCTGTAATTGCCCCAGCACTTGCTCTTGGGCCGGATCGCGCTCGAATTCGCCGCGTTTCACGCGCTCCGAATAACGCTCAAGAAGAATGTTCGGCACGCGGACTCCGGCTGATATTCATGCGACGATTTTGGGCTCGGCGCAGCCCATTGTGCAAACAATACCGCCGCGGTGAAGTGCCATTTTGCGACGCGGCCAAACCGCCCTGTATTTTTGATGCGCTTATTTCGCCGATTTGATCAGCGACCAGACACGGGTGATATAGCGCTCGACCATCGGGTCGGGGTTGGTGAGTGCGTAGAGCCGTGCCATCGTATCGTCGTCGGGATAGATGGCTTTGTTGTCGGCGAGATCGCGCGGAAGCAGCGCTTTCGCCGCGAGAACGCCGCTGGCGAACCCCGTCGCCTGGCTGTTGCGCGCGGCGATTTCGGGCCGCATTAGATAATCGAGGAAGACATAAGCCGCGGCGACATGCGGCGCATCCTTGGGGATCGCCAGATTGTCGAGGCCGAGGACGCTGCCTTCTTTGGGGGTCGCGTCGCCGAGCTCCGTGCCGTTGTCTGCTTCTTCCGCGCCACGGCGCGCCTGGGATGCATCGCCCGACCAGCCGACCGCGAGGCAGATGTCGCCATTGCCCAACGCACTCACATAATCGGTCGACGTGAAGCGGGTGATGTTGCGGTGGAGGCCTGCCAGCAGGTCGGCGGCCCGGTGCAGATCGTTAAAATTTCGCGTTGCCGGATTGCGCTTCAGATAGATCAGCGCGAGCGCAAACATCGTGTGCGGGTCGTCGAGAACGTCAACGCCGCAATCGGCGAATTTGGCCAGATTATCCGGTTGAAAGACGATATCCCACGAGTTCCGGCGCCACATCGCCTAGCCGGTCTTTCGCCTTGTCGGCGTCATAAGCGATGCCGGCCGTGAACCACATGTAATTGACGGCATATTGATTGCCGGGATCGTCGCGGGCGAGCTGGGCCATGATCTGCGGCCAAAGATTTTTGGCATTTGGCAGGCGGCTCATGTCGAGCGGCTGTAAAAGTCCGTCGCGGATCAGCCGATGCAGCGATGTTGCGGACGGCATGACGACATCGTATTGGCCGTTGCCATTCGCAAGCTGGCTTTCAAGCGCGGCCTCCGAATCGAATGTATCGTAGACAACCTTGATGCCCGTCTCTTTAGTGAAATCCTCTAGCACATGGGGATCAACATAATCTGCCCAGCCGAGAATATTGACCTGGTTTTCAGCACAGGCAGGTTTCGCGCCCGATAGCGCCGCAAATAGTAAGATCGCAAAAACAAGGCGACAGGGTTTCATCTGCTTGGTGTCGCGGCGCCGGGCGGCCTTTGTCAAGCCTCGGCAGGGACGGGTCGGATGGGATGGAATAAATGACAGGTGAAATTCGCTCTCTGCTCGTGCTCGGGGGTGCGCGCAGCGGCAAGAGCCGTTACGCGCAGGGCGTGGTCGAGCAATCGGGCAAGACACGCATCTTCATCGCGACGGCACAGCCGGGAGACGGCGAGATGGCCGCCAGGATTGTCACGCATAAGGCCGAGCGTGGACCGGACTGGCGCACAATCGAGGCGCCGTTGCTGCTCGACGCAGCGTTGCGCCAGGCCGCGGCGGCGGACACGATCGTGCTCGTCGATTGTCTCACGCTCTGGCTTTCGAACCTTATGTTCGCCAGTTGTGATGTGGCGGCAGAGGGCCTTCGCCTCGCCGAAACCATCCGATCGCTCCCAGGGCCGGCAGTTTTTGTTTCCAACGAGGTTGGCACTGGGATCGTGCCGGACAATCGCCTCGCGCGGGAATTTCGTGATGCACAGGGGCGGCTCAACCAGATCGCCGCCGCGGCGTGCGACATGGTCGTGCTTGTCGCCGCAGGGCTGCCTCTGACGTTGAAGCCAAGTGGGCACACCGCACCAAAGTTGTAGACTAACGAGGGCTCGCAAATCGGCGTTGCGCCGCCTAAGTGAGGGGCTTATGAGCAACCGCAATTGTAGAATTCGGTATATAACTTATGCTGACTGTAAATAGTACTTTGACGCCGCATCTGCGCCGTCTCGAGGCCGAATCCATCTTCATCATGCGCGAAGTCGTCGCGGAATTCGCCAAGCCGGTCATGCTCTATTCGATTGGCAAGGATTCCGGCGTCATGCTGCATCTTGCGCAGAAGGCGTTTTATCCGGGCAAACTGCCGTTTCCCTTGCTCCACGTCGATACGACCTGGAAGTTCAAGGAAATGATCGCCTTTCGCGATGCGACGGCAAAGCGGCTAGGCGTCGAACTCATCGTCCACACGAATCAAGACGGTTTGCGGCGCGGCATTTCGCCCGTCGCCTCCGGCTCGGCCTTGCACACGCAGGTGATGAAGACCGAAGCGTTGCGTCAGGCGCTGGATAAATACGGGTTCGACGCGGCCTTTGGCGGGGCGCGGCGCGACGAAGAGAAGAGCCGCGCTAAGGAGCGTATCTTTTCGCACCGCTCGGAAACCCACGCATGGGATCCGCGCAATCAGCGTCCGGAACTTTGGCGTCTGTTCAATACGCGCATCAAGCCGGGCGAATCGATGCGCGTGTTCCCGCTGTCGAATTGGACGGAGCGCGATATCTGGGATTATACGGCGGCGGAGTCGATTCCGGTCGTGCCGCTTTATTTCGCCCAAGAACGCCCGGTCGTTGATCGCGACGGCACGTTGATCATGGTCGATGACGAGCGCCTGCCGCTGCGGGCCGGCGAGTCGCCGCGGCTGGAGCGCGTCCGTTTCCGCACGCTTGGCTGCTACCCGCTCTCCGGCGCCATCCGCTCGGATGCAGAAACCCTAGATGGCATCATCGCCGAAATGCGCAGCGCCAATACGTCGGAGCGCCAGGGCCGGCTGATCGACCACGATGAATCGGGGTCGATGGAAAAGAAAAAGCGCGAAGGTTATTTCTGATGGACCAACTGGCCGAAATCAGCGTCTTTCCGGAGGTGTCAGCACAAAGCGCTGAAGCCAATCTGCCGGCGCTGCGGTTTCTCACCTGCGGCTCGGTCGATGATGGGAAATCGACGCTCATCGGCCGCCTGCTTTACGATCAGCAGCTCATCCTCGACGATCAGCTCGCAGCCCTCGATCGCGATTCGAAAAAGCACGGCACTGTCGGCAAAGACATCGATTTCGCATTGCTCGTTGATGGGCTGGAGGCGGAGCGCGAGCAGGGCATCACCATCGATGTGGCTTATCGTGCCTTCTCGACGCCGCGTCGCTCTTTCATCGTCGCCGATACGCCCGGCCACGAACAATATACGCGCAACATGGCGACCGGCGCCTCCAATTGCGATCTCGCCATCCTACTTGTCGATTCGCGCAAGGGTCTGCTGGCCCAGACGCATCGGCATGCGACGATTGTCTCGTTGCTCGGCATTCGCCACGTCGTGCTGGCCGTAAACAAGATCGATCTCGTCGATTACGATCAGGCGGTTTTCAGCAAGATCGTGGCCGAGTTTGAGGCTTTCGCGGCCAAGCTCAATTTCGCGACCATCCAGCCGATCCCGCTTTCGGCGCGCTTTGGCGAGAACATCACCAAGAAGAGCGAGAAAACGCCGTGGTATGACGGGCCGGCGCTCCTCGACTATCTCGAAACGATCGAGGTCGATGAAGATCTGAGCGGCCTGCCGTTTCGTATGCCAGTGCAGGCCGTCACGCGGCCGCATCTCGACTTCCGCGGGTTCTGCGGCACCATCGTGTCCGGCGCCGTGAACGTGGGCGATCCGGTGACGGTCGCGGTCTCCGGCCGCGCGTCGCATGTTGCCCGCATCGTCACAGCCGATGGCGATCTCGAAAGCGCGGGCGCGGGGGATGCCGTGACTCTGACGCTGACCGACGAGATCGATGTCAGCCGTGGCGACATTTTCGTACCACCGCAGGCAAGGCCCGAAGTGGCCGATCAGTTCGCCGCCTCGCTCATCTGGATGAACGACGAGGCGCTGCTGCCGGGCCGTTCGTATCTCATGAAGATAGGCACGCGCACGGTGCCTGTTTCGGTGACGGCCATCAAATATCGGCTCGACGTGACAAGTCTTGCCGAGATGCCTGCCAAATCGCTGGCGCTTAATGAAGTCGGGTCCTGCAACCTTGCCACGACGACGCCGATCGCTTTCGATCCCTATAAGGAAAATCATGGCACCGGCGCTTTCATCCTGATCGACCGCTACACGAATGCGACCGTCGCGGCGGGCCTCGTGGAGCACGGGTTGAGGCGCGCCACCAACGTCCATCTGCAGGATTTGACCGTCACGCGCGACGCGCGGGCGCGGCTGAAGCATCAGCACCCGGCGGTGTTGTGGTTCACCGGCCTCTCCGGCTCGGGGAAATCGACCATTGCCAATATGCTGGAGAGTCAGCTTCACGCCCGCGGCGTCCACACGATCCTGCTCGACGGCGACAATATCCGCCACGGCCTCAACAAGGACCTGGGCTTCACCGAGGCCGACCGTGTTGAAAACATCCGCCGCATCGGCGAGGTCGCCAAGCTGATGACTGACGCAGGGCTCATCGTGCTTTGCGCTTTCATCTCGCCTTTCGCTGCGGACCGGCAGATGGTGCGCGACGCATTGAATCCGGGCGAGTTCGTCGAAATTTTTGTCGATACACCGCTTGAGGAATGTATCGCGCGTGACCCGAAGGGCCTCTACAAGAAGGCGCTCGCCGGCGAGATCAAGAATTTCACCGGCGTCGATCAAGCCTATGAGCCGCCGGAAAAGGCCGAGCTCGTACTCGGCCATGAGGGCGCTTCACCGGCGCAGTCGGTCGCGCGTGTCATCGGCTGGCTGGTCGAGCGCCGTCATATCGAGCGGTTCGACGATTCAGGCGATTGGTCGATCTGAGTCGCCGGGACGTGCCAACGCTTATCCACCGTTTTCGCGGCGCTTCGCGGATAAGCTTCGGGCAAGGCTTGCGCTTTGCGGTTTCAGCCATGCGCCGGCGCGGCTCCTCTTTGAATCTTTAACGAATCGTTGCGGCTGACTGAGTCCGTAACAGCACGCAAGGCCGCAAGATAATTTTGTCCGCGTTATCCCCGTCGTCACCATGTTGCAGAATCACCTGACGATGTGATTCAGTTTCAGGGTTCGCGATATGAGTCGCCGTGCGGTCGGGCCCTGACGATGGAAATTGCCGCGCTTAGAGCCTTAGAGCGAAGTGTTGTGTGTCGCCGTTGCGTGAGCCGTCTCGGGAAATCTCCCGTGGCAGTTAAATTTTGATCGCGGCGCCAGCCGCGATGTCCCAGGGCAAAGGCATGTCGCTCTCGCAGACTGAAATCACCCAGACTGAATCCGAAAATCCCGTCGATCAGATCGAAAGGATCGCAACTCAAAATCAATGGGCCTATGAACGCGAGGACGAAGACGAAATCTCGATCTGCGTCACCGGCACCTGGACGGACTATAACATCGCCTTCACCTGGCTCTCGGACATCGAGGCGCTGCATCTTGCCTGCGCCTTCGATCTGAAAATTCCGCAGGCGCGGCGCGCCGACGCGCTATCGTTGATCGCACTTGTTAACGAACAGCTCTGGATCGGCCATTTCGACATCTGGCCTCAGGATGGCGTGGTCATGTTCCGGCACTCGATCCTGTTGACCGGTGGCGCCGTGCTCAACTCCAGCCAGTGCGAAGCCGCGATGAGTAATGCGGTGACCGCCTGCGAGCGCTATTATCAAGCCTTTCAATTCGTGGTTTGGGCCGGTAAGAGCGGCCGTGAGGCGCTCGAAACCGCGCTGCTCGAAACCAAAGGCGAAGCCTGAAATGACTCTATCTGGCGGGGGAACTTTCCCCGCCTCACTGCTGCTCGTCGGCGCCGGCCGCATGGGCGGCGCTTTGCTGCAGGGCTGGCTCAATCTCGGGCTCGATCCGGCCCGCGTGCATGTGCTCGATCCCGCGCCGTCAGCCGAGATGCAAGCGTTCTGCGCCGCACAGGGCGTAAAGTTCGGTGCGCCGTCTGGGCCGCCGGAAGTTCTCGTGCTAGCGATCAAACCGCAGACATTTGCGAGCGCTGCGCCGGGCTTGGTGGCTTTCGTCGCCCCTCAAACGCTTGTCGTTTCGATCCTCGCGGGGAAGACACTGCAAGGAATTTCAGATCATTTGCCTGGAGCGCGCGCGATCGTCCGCGCCATGCCCAATCTTCCCGCTGCGATCGGCGCTGGCATCACCGGCGCGGTCGCCAATGCCGCGGTTACACGTGAGCAAAAGGCGACGGCCCAGGCGCTCCTCGAAGCTGGCGGCGCCGTCGTTTGGTTGGACGACGAAAGCTCGATCGATGCCGTGACCGCGATCTCAGGTTCAGGACCGGCCTATGTCTTTTATCTGGCGGAATGTCTGGCTGAGGCCGGTATCGCGCAAGGGCTTGCCCCGGCTGTTGCCGAGCGGCTGGCGCGGGCGACGATTGAAGGCGCCGGCGCCCTGCTGGGCGCCTTGCCCGAGGCGTCAGCGGTAAAATTGCGTGCCGATGTGACCTCGCCCGGTGGCACCACCGAGGCGGCCCTCAAGGAATTGATGGGCGGCAATGCGCTGGCCGATCTCATCGGCCGCGCGGTGGCGGCGGCCCGTCAACGGGCGCAGCAATTGTCTGGCTGAGGCAACCCGCGGGGACCGCCGGGCGTTTGCACTAAGCCTACAAATTGCAGTGAGGCGCGAGGTCTGGCTTGACTGGCCAGCGCCGCAGCCTAGTTTCATCCGTTCCAAACGCAGGAGGTCAGCGTGACCGAGGCCGATATCAGCCAGAAATCCGCAGCCACGTCCCCGCGTGACGCCATTGTCGAGGCTCTGCTCGAACTTGCCGGCGAACGGCATTGGGAGGACATCCCGCTGAGCGACATTGCCATGCGTGCCAATGTCTCGTTGTCTGCGTTCCGCGATGCTTTTCCGTCGAAGGGTGCGGTTCTCGGGGCTTTCATGCGCAAGATCGATAAGAAAGTTCTCGATGGCGTGCCGCCGCCGGAGCCCGATCAGTCACCCAAGGATCGGCTCTTTGACGTGCTTATGCTCCGTCTCGAGGTTTTGAAACCTTACCGGCCGGGACTTGAGAGCATCAGCGAATGGAGCGTGCGTGATCCGTTCGCAGCCGCGGCGCTGAACAAGGAATCGATGAATTCCATGCGCTTCATGCTGGAAGCGGCCGGGATAGATTCGGAAGGTCCCGTTGGCGTGGTGAAGCTGCAAGGCCTGGCATTGGCGTGGCGGCGGGTGCTGGCGACGTGGTTCACGGACGATAGCCCCGATCTCGCGCCGACGAAGGCCGTACTTGAACGCGAACTCGCGCGCGGCAGCGCCGTTCTCGCGCGCGTCGAAGACATGGGTCGTCTGGCCTCGCCGCTGTTCTCGATCGCGCGCTCGTTTCTCGACCGCCGCCGCGGCAGCGGCATGCATGAATCCGGCAAAGAAGAAACACCGACGACCTTCAACTAGGCCCTGGTCTAAACCGGCACGCGAACCGTCGCGCGCAGGCCGCCGAGCGGGCTTTCGCCGAGCGTGATATCGCCACCGTGTGAGCGTGCGATATCGCGCGCGATGGCGAGGCCGAGCCCCGTGCCGCCCTGATCCTGATTGCGCGAGGCGTCGAGCCGGTAGAACGGGCGGAAGACGTCTTCGCGCTGATCCACTGGAATGCCGGGGCCGTTGTCGTCGACGTTGATGGTGAGAAACCGATGATCGCGCTGGCCGTCGATCCGGATTTTCTTTGCATGCACCAGGGCGTTGCCGACAAGATTGGCGAGACAGCGTTTGAAAGCCGCCGGGCGCACCATCACGATGGGATCGCCGTGGTAGGAGGAACTGACTTCCGCGCCGTGGCGCTCGGCCTCGCTGCGAAGTCCCGCCAGAAAATCGTTCATGTTGGTGCGCGCCGCCGCTTCGCCGGAATCGCCGCGGGCGAAGGCAAGGTAAGCCTCCAGCATGCGCTGCATTTCCTCGACGTCTTTCTGCATGTCGCCGGTTTCCGGCGTATCCCCGATCAGCGCCAGCGAGAGTCTGAAACGCGTGAGAATGGTGCGCAGATCGTGGCTGACGCCAGTGAGCATCGCCGTGCGCTGCTCGATGTTGCGCTCGATGCGGCGTTTCATCTCAATAAAGGCGTAGCCGGCGCGGCGGATTTCGCGCGCTCCGCGCGGTCGGAATTCCGCCTCGCGGCCCATGCCAAAGGCCTCGGCTGCCGTCATGAGCCGTACGATCGGCGTGATCTGATTGCGCAGGAAAGCAATGGCGACGACGATCAGCACAAGCGATGTGCCAAGCATCCAGAGCAGAAAGATATATGAGTTCGAGGCATAGGCGGCGCTGCGATAGGCAACGACACGCAGGATCGAATTGTCGAGAAGAATGCGAATCTCGATCAAATTGGAGCGCCCGACCGTGTCCAGCCAGAAGGGGCGGCCGATCTGGCGCTGGATCTCGTTCGACAATGCGCCGTCAACGATCGAGAAAAAAGGCTTCGGCAGCGGCGGCGGTAACGGCCCTTTGGGCATGAACTCGATATCGATATTCATGCGCTCCTGCGCGATTCGGGTCAGCGTGTCGTAATTCTTATCCTGCGGGTAGGAATTGTGGACGTCGATCACCGCCGCGATGTCCTGAACCAGTGCGGTCGAAAGCTGCCGCGTCACCAGCTGCCAATGCCGCTCCAGGAAGACATACGTCACCACCGTCTGCAGAATCAGCATCGGTAAAATGACGATGAGCAGCGAGCGTGCGTAGAGGCCCTTCGGCATCAGCGATTTCAGCCGCTGTGCAACGCTGCGCCAAAGGGCGCGTGGCTTGGCGAGAGAGCCCTGTAGTGGCGGGCTGGTCGAAGTTTGGGTCATCAGCGGTCGATGAGAAGGCGATAGCCGGCGCCGCGCACGGTCTGCAAATGCAGCGGATTGGCTGGGTCGCGTTCGATTTTGTGGCGGAGTCGATTGACTTGAACATCCACGGTGCGCTCGTTCCCGGCGGCTCCGGGGCCGGCGAGCAATTCGCGGCTCACGGTTTCTCCAGGCTTGGCCGCAAGCAACCGCAACATGTCGCGTTCGCGCTCGGTCAGCCGAATGACTTCCTCGCCACGTCGCAGGTCGCCGCGGTGCAGGTCGAATACAAAGCCGCCGAAATAGACATGCGTGATTTGCGTCGGCGGCGCGGGCGGCTGAGCCCGTCGCAGAATCGAGCCGATCCGCAGCAAAAGCTCGCGCGGCTCGAAAGGCTTTGCGAGAAAATCGTCGATGCCGTTTTCGAACCCCACGATCCGGTCTTCGGTTTCAGCCCTCGCCGTCAGCATGAGGATTGGTACGCGGCCCCGGTCGGATGTGTCGGTTCGCAGTCGCGCCGCGAAATCGAACCCGTTCTCGCCCGGCATCATCACGTCGAGAACGATAAGATCGAATGAAAGATTCTTGAGGGCCGCATTCGCTTCCTCGGCATTGCCGGCCAGCGTCACGCGATAGCCCTCGCGGGTCAGATAGCGTTGCAGCAGGTCGCGAATGCGCCGGTCGTCGTCAACGATCAGCAGGTGCGCGGCGTCGTCGGCCGGGATCGTCGGCTCGCCGGATTCGGCTTCGCGTTCGATCTCGGGTTCGGTCATAGTTCTCGGCCAAGCGATTTGAGCCGCGCCCCCGAAGCAACCAGAGTCGCGACCTTCTCCTGCTCGCGCGGGTCGATCATGGCGAGCAGAAAGGCGATGGCGTCAGGCCGGGCATTCTTTTGCAGATGGCCGAAAACGCGCCGGAAGCGCTGGGTTTGAAGCTTGGCGATATTGAGCGCGAGATTGACGCCCGTCTTCGTGGGAAAGAGCTGGCGTTGCCGCCGGTCGATGGCGCCGGCGCGCACTTCGACATAGCCCTCGTCGCGCAATTCCTTGAGAACGCGATTGAGGCTCTGCTTGGTGATCTTCAGAATGTCGAGCAGTTCGGCAATCGTGAGGCCTGGGCGGCGGCTGACAAAATGCAGGACGCGGTGATGCGCGCGGCCAAAACCGTAATTTTCGAGCAGCCGGTCGGCGTCACTGACGAAATCCCGATAGGCGAAGAACAGGAGTTCGATCAGGTCGAACATCGGCTCCGCTTCCGCTTGCGCCGCAGGCGTCAGGCGCCCCGCAACCGGCGGGATGGGTTCGGCGTTTTTTCTCCGTGACAAAGATTCCATCAGCCGAATTCCCGAATAGCATGGTCCAGGCAGAATTTCATGGCCCATAGCACGCTGGCGCCGCGCCGTCAGGCCCCCGGAAGGTCCGGGCATTAAGTCAGTGATGTTGACATATTCCAACAGGATTGATAGCCGTCAAGATGCCGATTCCGGTCGCCAAAGGCATGTAAACTTTTTGCGCGGCGGCCTGATCAGAGTCAGAATGCGCCGCGGTCAAGATCAGCCCGCGCGGAAGGAGATAGCGTCATGTCCGTTTTGCCGTTCGACCAGCGTGAGGGTTTCATCTGGATGAACGGCGCTCTGGTTCCGTGGCGCGAGGCAAAGCTGCATGTACTGTCGCATGGCCTGCATTATGCCTCCTGTGTGTTTGAGGGTGAACGCGCCTATGACGGGGAGATTTTCAAATCGACCGAGCATTCGGAGCGGTTCAAACGTTCCGCCAATGTGCTCGATTTTGAAATTCCGTATTCCGTTGCCGAGTTGAACGCGGCCAAGCAGCTTGTCGTCGATAAGAACAACCTCACGGATTGTTATGTGCGTCCGGTCGCGTGGCGCGGTAGCGAGATGATGGCGGTCGCGGCGCAGAATTCGACGATCAACACGGCGATCGCCGTTTGGGCGTGGCCGAGCATGTTCAACGTCGAAGAAAAGATGAAAGGCATCCGCCTCGATATCGCTGAATACCGCCGCCCCGATCCGCAGACGGCGCCGACCGCCGCCAAGGCCGCGGGCCTTTATATGATCTGCACGATTTCGAAACATCGCGCTGAGCGGCGCGGCTATGCCGATGCCATGATGCTCGATTGGCAGGGGCGTGTTGCCGAGTGTACCGGCGCCAACATTTTCTTCGCCATCGGCGGCGCGCTGCATACGCCGATCGCGGATTGCTTCCTCGACGGGATCACGCGGTGCACAGTTATCGATCTTGCACGCCGCCGCGGCGTCGAGGTGATCGAGCGACGGATCATGCCCGAAGAGCTTGCCAATTTCGACGAATGTTTCGTCACGGGCACCGGGGCGGAGGTCACGCCGGTCTCCGAGATCGGTCCCTATAAGTTCGTGCCCGGTGCGCTCTCACGCGCGTTCGTCGAAGATTATTCGAACGAAGTGCGGCCGAAACAGCAGGCGGCATAAAACATCGCTCAAAATCCGCTGCGGCCAAAATCCTCAACCGGCTAATTGTGCGGTTCGGTTGTCAGCTCCAATTTTGCAACATCGAACGTCTCGTTCACGCGCTTGATAAGTTCGCGGGGCGGTCCCGCCGCTTCCCTGCGTTTGCCTAAAATCTCGAACCAAAGTTTTGTTTCGTTACCGACCTGGCTTTGGCGCTGGAACGTAGCGTGATAGCCGAGCGGGGCCAGCAGGGCATTCAGCCGATCGGAGAGATCGTCGTGAGCGTTCGCGCGGATCACCAGAACGGCACGCTGTTCGCGCGGAATTCTCGCGTCAAACCATCGCAAAACAGAAAGCGTCAGGACCGTGAGGATCGTTCCGGCAATCCCGAGATAGATCTGGTCGCCGCCAAAGCAAAGGCCGATGACGGTCATTACCCACAATGTCGCGGCAGTGGTAACGCCGGTGACGAGATCGTTCCGGCGCAAAATCGTCCCGGCGCCAATGAAGCCGACGCCGGTCAGGATGCCGAGCGGCAGACGCATCTGATCCATCACACCGAAGGAATCGGCTGTCTTGCCGCCGACCGGCAAGAGGATATTGGCCTGAATCATCGCAAGCGCTGCCGCCAGCGCGACGAGGATTGTGGTGCGTAAGCCGGCGACATGGCCGCGCACCCCGCGATCTATGCCGACGGCTGCGCCGGCAATCAGCGTCAGCGCGAGGCGTAGCGCGATATCTTGCCACGTTGGATAAAGAGGCATTTGCACGCGTGCGACATTCGTTGCAGAAAGAATTTGTTGCAGATCATAAGCCAAGCTCCCGTCTTTGAATATCATTAGATTGCTGGTGTAACTTGCGTCAGGCGACGCGCGTCGCCCAGAGCGTCTGAGATGTGATCATGGCCGACAGAGTTGAAAGAAGCCTGGCATTTTCTCTTGAGCCAAGCGATTGCGAAAAATTGGTTGCGCAGCTTGGCCTCGCGGGCGCGCGCTGGACGGCAGAGACGAAGGTGCTGTCGCTTTATCTCGACACACCGGAGAGTGCGATCGGTAAGCTCGGCTTCGCCTATGGCATTCGCCGCCGGGGCGACGCGACGCTGAACGACGCGCAACAGGCGCTGGATCGTTTCATGCGTGGTTTGCCGGGGCAAAAGGGCTGGACGATATTTCGGCATGCGATGTCTGTCGCGGCGCCATCCGATGGGCGGAAATTGCAAGGCTTGCTGCGTGCCGCGAACACGAAGCAGCAGCTTCAAGTCGCATTCCAGAGCGAGACCAAACGCAGCTTCTGGTCTCTCCCGGTTGCCGGCGGCCAAGCCGGCATGGTGTTGGAACAGGCTGCTATTGCGGGCATGAGCGACACGCGGCTCGCGCGCGTGACCGTGACCTATTCCGTCGCTCTTGCCGCACCCGTATTCGCCTTCATTTCTGCCGCGGCAAAAGCCGTTCCAATGCGGATGACTGGTGAGTTGCTTGCACTCGAAGCTTATCGGCATCTCGGCCGGCGTGACGTTGCGCTGCCCGGCGCGATTACGCCGCGGCTGACTTTGGACATGTCGGCGGCAACGGCATTTCAGACAATCGCGCACGCGACGATCGACCACTTCCTTCTGGCACAGGCGCGCGTGCGCTTTTTGGGCGACGAAGACGGCGTGCATCAGGGGCGCGTCGCTTTGCGCCGATTTTCCGCGGCATGGCGTCTGTTTTCACCGCTCGTTGCAGGCGAAGATGCCGATGTCTTGAAAGAAGATTTGCAGCACATCAAAAACCCGTTGCGGGCCACCCGTGACCTCGACGTGCTTTTGGGCGATCTCGCGAAATGTTTGGTCGAGAATTCCGCACTGCCGGTGCCCCCCGTCCGTAAGCTTCTCGAGGCGCGACGGGAAAAGGCATACGGCGCGCTTGTTTCGACGCTCAAAGCGCCGGAGACCGAGGTTTTGTTACTGCGCATCGTCGCCTGGATCGATGCCGGCGAATGGACGCGCAACGCGGCGCGCGCAAAAGACCGCGATGAGCCAGTCGCGATTTTCGTTCAGCGCAAATTCAGCAAGCTCATCCAAAAGTTTGCGCGGCGCTGTGATGATCTGGAACAGGCAAGCGCGACGGAGCGCCATCGCACGCGGATCTATGCGAAAAATCTGCGCTACGGCATGGAGTTTCTCGACAATCTTTTGCGTATCGTTGGCCGGAAGAATCTACGAAAAGATCAGCGCGCCTTCGTCAGCGCCCTGAAACGATTGCAAGGGTTCCTGGGTGAGGAAAACGATATGCTGATGGCACATTCCTATTTCGCAGGTCTCGGCCGGGACAAAGATCCCGTCGCCGCGGACGAAGCCGCTAGGGCCGCGGGCACCACCATTGCCGCTCATTTGCGCCCGAGCGGCAAACGGAAATTTCATAAAACGGTCGCAAAAGCGCGCCGGGACCTTTTTGAGGTAAAGCCATTTTGGCTTGATCTGGCAAGGCATTAGCTTATTCATGCAATCCGGCCTTTTTGCAGTACGACGATGCGGCAAGGCCCAAGCTGCAATTTTAACTTTCGGAATAACGATTTGAAAATTCTCCCGATCATCATGTGCGGCGGTTCTGGGACGCGGGTTTGGCCGGAATCGCGCGAGAGCCTGCCGAAACAGTTCATTTCGCTGTTTGGCGCGCGGTCAACTTTTCAACTGGCGCTGGAGAACATCGACGATCCGTTGTTCGAGACGCCGATCGTGATTTCGAACCAGGATTATCGTTTCCTCGTCTCCGAGCAGGTGAAGGAAACCGGCCGCGCCGCGCGCGTGGTGCTGGAACCGACGCGGCGGGATTCAGCGCCGGCCGTCGCCGTGGGGACGGAACTCGCGGTGGAAATCGCGCCGGACACGATCGTCGCGATCTTTGCCGCCGATCATGTCATCAAGGACCGCGCGGCGTTTATCGCGTCGTGCCGCGCGGCGGCCGCGGCGGCGGCGGCGGGTTATATCGTGACGCTCGGCATCAAGCCTGCGGGGCCTGCGACCGGCTATGGCTATATCAAGACCGGCAAGCCGGTCATGGATGACGGTTCGGTTTTGCAGGCCGAAGCTTTTGTCGAAAAGCCCGATGCTGAAACCGCGGCCCGGTATTGCGCCGAAGGTTATCTCTGGAATGCCGGCAATTTCATCTTCCGCGCCGATGTCATGCAGGCGGAATTGCGCCAGCACGCGCCGCTCGTCCTTGATGCGGCGGCCGAAGCGCTGGGCAGGGCGCGCAAGGATCTCGAATTCCTGCTTCTCGACAAGGACGCGTTCTCGCGCGCGCCGAAAATCTCGATCGATTATGCCGTGATGGAACATACCGGCAAGGCCGCCGTCGTGCCGGCCGATATCGGCTGGTCGGACGTCGGCACCTGGGCTGCGGTCGATGAATTATCGTCGCATGACAGCGACGGCAATTCAGTGCGGGGTCATGGCATCGTTCTGTACGCGAAGAACGTCCATATCCGTTCCGACGATCATCTCACGACGGTGGTCGGGGTCGATAATGTCATCGTCGTCACGACGCAGGATGCCGTGCTGGTACTCGATCGCGCCCACGGCGACAAGGTCAAGCAGCTTGTCGATCAACTGAAAGCCGAGAACCGGCGCGAGGCTTTGGAGCATAAACGCTCGTATCGGCCCTGGGGCTATTATCAATCGATCGACAATGGCCCACGGTATCAGGTCAAGCGCATCGTGGTGAAGCCCGGCGCGCAATTGTCGTTGCAGAAACATTTTCATCGCGCCGAACATTGGGTCGTCGTGCGCGGCACGGCGGAGGTCACGCGCAACAGCGAAATCCTCCAGGTGCACGAAAACGAATCGATCTTCCTGCCGATCGGCGCCGTTCACCGGCTCGCCAATCCCGGCAAGATCGATCTCGAATTGATCGAAGTGCAGACCGGCTCATACCTCGGCGAAGACGATATCGTGCGGCTCGAAGACGTCTATAACCGCGTGTGAGCAACATCCTCGGCGCTGCCGCCGGGCGTCTCGAAATGTTCAGAGGCGTCCTGCGCCGTCGGCACGTGCCAATGTTCCCACCAGATCGTCGCAAGCAAGCCGAAGGCAACACCGCAAAGCGCGCCAAGCGAACTCATCACGAAATCGCCGTAGCGTCCGAAATGCCCCGGAATAAGAAGCTGGATGATTTCAAGACTGCCGGCGTAGATGCTGAGCCAGGCTGCGATTTCGATGCCGGCCGCCGGGCGCGGGAAGCGAATTGCGAGGATCAAGGCTGCCAGAAAATAAGTGACGAAACGCTCAGTCAGGATCGAATGGGCGGCATACGGGCGCCACTCGCTGGGGGTCAGCGAGAGGACGGCGATCAACAAGATCGCGAACCAGGGGGCAAGTCGCATGAATCGCGTCACACAAAGGTCTTAGCATTGGAGGCTCCGCGGGCCAATGAAGAACCGCAAATTTGCTGAAAGAACTCGCTGCGAATTTAACAATGCCTTTACTCTGACGGGCAGGGTGTTAACATTATCAATTCCCTAACCACACCGCGCGGATTTGAGCCGTAAAGGCTCGTTTCGCATTATAACAAAAGCATCGTCAGCTTTCCGGTTGTGGATTTCGATGTCGAAGCAGCCTGCGTCCTTACGGGTTTTGTCTACTATCTTTGGCATCTGTTTGCTGGCTTCGCCGGCCATCGCGCAAACTTACAACGCCCCTCAGACACAACAGGTCGCAAGCGCAGCGCCGACCGGGCGCTACGGCGGCGGTTTCTTCGAGTTCGTCATGTCGGGTGGCCATAGCGTCGCCTACAACCAGCCGAATTCTGGCTATTACGCCAGTGCGACGCCGGCCGAGCCGCAACGCACGATGGATCCCATATTCATGCGCCAGGAGGTAGCCTATGCCGGCTCCGAACGGCCGGGCACGATCGTTATCGACACGGCGCATAAATTTCTTTTTCTGGTGGAAAAAGACGGCAAGGCGCTGCGCTACGGCGTTGGCGTCGGCCGCGAGGGCTTCGCGTGGTCGGGCACGGAGCGCATTTCGCGCAAGGCCGAATGGCCAGATTGGACGCCGCCGGTGGAAATGTTGAAGCGGCGCCCCGACCTGCCGACGCATATGGCCGGTGGGGTCGGCAATCCGCTCGGCGCACGCGCACTTTATCTCGGCGGCTCGCTGTACCGCATTCACGGGACCAATGAGCCTTACTCGATCGGCACGAGCGTTTCGTCCGGCTGCATCCGCATGATGAACGACGATGTCATCGATCTTTACGGTCGCGTTGGCGTCGGTACTAAAGTCATTGTGATGTGAACGAGTGGCCGTTGGTGCCACCCGCCAGTGCATTGAGAAAATCGCGGCAATAGCTGACGGCGGTCGTCTGACAGATTTTCTCGAAAAGCTTTTCGTGCCGATCCTTGCGTTCATCGATCGGCATGATGAGCGCTTCGTGCATGGCCTCGGTGATTTCTTCCGGGTCGTAGGGATTGATGACGATCGCCTCGGTCAATTCCTCCGCGGCGCCGGCGAATTGCGAAAGCACGAGAACGCCGGGGTTTTCGGGGTCCTGCGCGGCAACATATTCCTTGGCGACGAGATTCATGCCGTCGCGCAGCGGCGTGACGAGGCCGACCCGTGCCTGCCGGTGAAATCCGGCAAGGCTCGCGCGTGCAACAGCACGCGTCATGTAGCGCAACGGTTGCCAATCGAAATCCGCATAACGGCCGTTGATGTCGCCTGACAGGCGGTCGAGTTCGCGCTTCAGTCGCTGATATTCGGCGACGTCTTCGCGCGAACGTGCGGCGATCTGCAGATAAGTCACATGCATTCGATGTTCGGGGTAACGATCGAGCAAATAGCCAAAAGCCTCAAACCGGTTCGGCAGGCCCTTGGAATAATCGAGGCGATCGACGCCGATCATGAAGGCATGGCCCTCGATGGAGTCGAAGAGTCGGTGCGCGGCACGGCTTTGTTCGGCCTTTTTCGCCTGTCGCGCGAAGCCGCGTAAATCAATACCGATCGGGATCGCATCGACGACGACGGGACGCCCTTCATACCAGATCGGTTCGCCGGATTGCCGGGCGATGTTGAGGAAGCTCAGCAGGCAATCCTCGAAGTCGTGCAAATGCTGGCGCGCCTGGAAGCCGACGACATCATAGGTCAGCATCATCCGCAAAAGCTTTTCGGCCGGAGGCACAATCGCAAAGACGCTGGCCGGCACGAACGGCACATGCAGGAAGAAGCCGATACGGTTCTTGACGCCGAGTGCGCGCAAAGCTTCGGCGAGCGGGATCAGATGATAATCATGCACCCAGATGAGATCGTCAGGCTGCAGCAATTCGGCGAGCGCTTTGGCGTAAGTCCGGTTGACGGCAAGGTAGCCGGCGAAATCCTCGCGGTCGAATTCGAGCAATCCCGTCTGGAAATGCAGCAAAGGCCAGAGCACCGAATTGGCGAAGCCGACATAAAATTGCCTGTAGTCGTCCTCCGAAAGATCGATTGTCGCAAAATCGAGCTTGCCGGTTTTGAGAATTTTAGCGGAGGTTGCAGTTTCGGCGGCAATCTCGCCGCTCCAGCCGAGCCAAAGCGCGCCCTGCTTGAAGACATCCTTCAAAGCTACCGTGAGGCCGCCAGCCTTCGCGCCTTTCGAAGGCAAGGGCACGCGATTTGAGACGATTACGACGCGCGCCATAACGCTTCCTCCCAGCTGCGCGAAAGCCGCGCCGCCGAATGAATGAGTCCCACGTGCGAGTAGGCTTGCGGGAAATTGCCCCAGAGTGTTTGCGTTCCCGCCATCACGTCTTCGGAGAGAAGACCGGCGCCGTTGCGGACGGCCAGGACATTGTTGAAGATCTCGCGCGCCTGATCGCGCCGGCCGGCCAGGGCCAAGGCATCGACATACCAGAACGTGCAGACGAGAAACGCGGTCTCGGGATGGCCAAAGTCATCCGCTTCGTCGTAGCGCATGACAAAGCCGTCGCGCACGAGCCGCTTGCCGACGACATCGAGCGTCTTGATGACCCGCGGGTCGTTTGCGGGCAGAAGACCGACCTCTGCCAGAAGCAGGCAGGTGGCGTCGACGAATGGCGCATCGAGCACGCCGGAAATCCAGCCTTCCGGCATTGTCGCCCGGTTCAGAATCTCGGCGCGCAGCTTCGTCGCGAGCGCTTCCCATTCCTGCGCCTCGGCGGATTCGCCGACGCGCTCAGCTATGAGCGCGAGACGATGCAGCGCCGCCCAGCACATGGCAGCCGAATAGGTATGGATGCTCGCGCGCCCGCGATATTCCCACGGCCCGGCATCGGGGGTGAGCGCACAGCGCGCGGCAAGGCGGCCGACGCCATGCAGTTGCTGATAAAGCGTCGCCTGGCCTTTATAAGCCAGTCGCGCATCCCAGAATATCTGCGCGGATGTCAGAATGATCGAGCCATAAGCGTCGTTCTGGATTTGCGATACGGCGGCATTGCCGATGCGCACCGGCCCCATGCCCTGATAGCCAGAGAGCGCCGACGCGAGCCGCTCTTCGGAACTCGTCGCGGGCGAGATCGGATAAAGCGGCGCAATGGCGACATCGTCCGCGCGCAAAACTGCATCGATGATGAAGCGGATGAAATTTTCCATTGTCCGCGTCGCGCCAAGCCGGTTCAGCGCGGCGACGGTGAAGAACGCATCGCGCAGCCAGCAGAAGCGATAATCCCAATTGCGCGCTGTGTGTGGTGCCTCGGGTACGGAAGTCGTCAGCGCGGCAACGATGGCGCCGGTATCTTCGCAGCTGCAGAGCTTCAGCGTGATCGCCGAGCGAATAACTTCGTTCTGCCATTCGAAGGGAATGGAGAGACCGCGCACCCAGGACTGCCAATCCTCAATCGTCGCGGCAAGAAAACTTTGCGCCAGTGAGTCAGGCGCTTCCGGCACGGATTCGTCAGGGCCGATGAATAAATTGACTGGCTTGTCGAGCGCGAATTCGGCTTCTTCCAGAATATACGCGATCGCCATGTCGGCCGTGACGCGCAAGGTCGTCTGGCCACCGGTATAACGGACGTGATTGCTGCCAACGCTGATCGTCGGTTTGGTTGCACCATAATTGAAATGCGGACGGATGCGGACCTTAAGCCGCACGCGCTTGGTCAGCGGTTCGATGCGACGGATGAGCATCGGCGGCCGGAAGCTGCGGCCGAAACGCGGTGTGCGCGGCGCGAAGTCGACAATGCGCACCTGGCCGCCGTTTTTGTCGGTGATGATGGTTTCGAGCACGGCGGTGTTGCGGATGTAACGCTGCGTGGCTTCGACGGCGTCGCAGACAACGACATCCATAAAGCCCTGCTGCGGATCCTCGCCATTGATGAGTGCTGAAAAGACAGGATCGCCATCTAGGCGCGGAAAGCAGAACCAGACGTGCCGTGCATTGCGATCGACAAGGCTTGCGATGGCGCAATTGCCGATAGCCGCGAGATCAAGCGTAGCCATGGACCGGGCGCCTCAGAGGTCGGCAACGCGTTTCAGCCAGTCGCGCACATTCTGCGGCTGGCCGTCGAATTCTGTCGCGACATGGAGGCCAAGGCCGCCATGCGCACGCGCGGCTTCGAATCCATCCTCGTCCGTCACGTCGTCGCCGACAAAGACGGGGAACCGGCCCTTGAAAGGCGGCACGGACATCAGACGCTCAACGGGGCGCGCCTTACTTATCGCACGCGGGCGAATTTCCACTGCCATTTTGGCCTCGATCAATTCGAAATCTCGCGGATTGCGCGCGACCAATTCGTGCGCCAGTCGCATCACTTCGCCCTCGCGCTCGGGCGCGTTGCGGAAATGCGCGACGACATTATGCGGTTTCACTTCCGCCGCCACGCCCGGATACGTCTCCTGCAAGTCGATAAAGGCCTGGGTCCAGCTTACTGGGACGGGCTGGCCGATCCCTTCTTCGGTGCCGTCCGGCAGCCGGACCACAACGCCGTGTTCGCTGCCGCCGGCAAGTCGCAAAGGGCTGAGAAGGCGGTCGATGTCGGCCAATGCGCGGCCGCTGACAATTGCGACGGCGCCGTTCAGTGCACGCGCGGCGCCCTGTAAATCACTAACAAGGCTGTGAGGAACGATGACAGACGTGGGAGTCGGCGCGATGTTGAGCAGCGTTCCGTCAAGGTCGAGAAACAGCGCCCAGTTCCGTGCCGGCGTTGGCGGCGCGGAAGGTCTGTTATCCCGCAAAAGACTCTCCATAAATCACGCCCTCGGCTGACGGTGCTCATTGGCCATCCGGCCGCGGCCCTGGCGGGCCGTCATGAGTTGCCGGTATGAGAGATCCGCGCGCCAATGCATAACGCACCCGCACAATAACAGCCGGAGAGCAAAATCGTTCCGGTCTAGCTGTCAGAAATTTGCCGTATCCCGATAAGTAAAGAAAAAGCCCCGCCGGCGGACGGCGAGGCTTATCGATTTGTGGCGTTTCAGATAGCGCGTTCAGACGTCGAACGAGCCGTTATCGTCGTTGCCCGTGTCGAAACTATCCGCGCCGTTGTTCGAATCGTCGGAGACATCGAAGCTGTCGGCGCCGTTCTTGCTGCTGTCGTCATCATAATAATTGTTCACGATCGTCTCGCCGCCGCCAACGCCGCTTCCCAAGCCGCCGACACCAGTTCCGATGCCCAGGCCGCCGAAACCACCACCGTGGCCGCCGAAAAGACTACGGATGGAATCGGCCAGCAGCACGCCGCCGGCAACACCTGCTGCGCCCTGCAAGGCACCACTCAGGAATCCGCCGCCACCGCCGCCGACCGGCGGGGCGCCCCAAGGGGTTTGCGGCGGGTAGGACCGCGGCGCCTGCGCCTGCGGACTTTGCCCCCAGGGGCCGCCGGGCAGCGGCTGCTGCGGGCGCGGCGGCTCGGGCGGTGCCGAAGGGCCGCCGCCGAAAATCGAACCAAGACTGCTCAGAAAGCCGCCGCCCGCCGGCTGGCCCTGCTGCGGCTGCTGCAATTCGAGCTGCGCCTGCAATTCGTTGAGCTTCTGATTGGCGGCTTCCAGAGCCTGATTCTGGACGATGACCGCCTGTGCCAGAAAATAGGGCGCATAGGGTTGGGCTTTGACGGCGTTTGCAATCAACGCCTCGGCTTCCGGGTCGCGTGGCGTATTGGCCGACGCACGTATGCGGTCGAAAAGACCGGTGAGCAACTGGCGTTCTTCGGGTGACATGACTTTCTCCCGTGGTTCGGGCTTCCCCGCGGCGAAGATATGGGAGGCGATTGCGGCGCCACCAAGGGGCCAAGTCTTGGGGGGCAAGGTCTTGGGGGCCAGCTTCCGCTTCTCTCTTCGATAGCTTAGAAGCGCGCCGGAGAGGTTTGCGCAGAATGAATGACATTAAAAAGACGCCACGCACACAGGCCAAATTGCCCCGGGGTTTTGGCGACCGCGGCCCGGCCGAGATCGCCGCGACCGAGCGGATGCTGGCGGCGATCAAGGCGAGCTACCGGCTCTATGGTTTCGAGGCGGTGGAGACACCGTTCATCGAATATACCGAGGCGCTGGGTAAGTTCCTGCCCGATCTCGACCGGCCGAACGAGGGCGTCTTCTCGTTTCAGGACGATGACGAGCAATGGCTGTCGCTACGCTACGATTTGACCGCGCCGCTCGCCCGCTATGTCGCGGAGAATTACGACAGGCTGCCGAAGCCCTATCGCTCGTTTCGTGCTGGTTACGTGTTTCGCAACGAAAAACCGGGGCCGGGACGCTTTCGCCAGTTCATGCAATTCGACGCCGATACGGTTGGTACAAGCTCCATCGCGGCGGACGCCGAACTCTGCATGATGGCGGCAGATACTTTGGAGCGGCTTGGCGTCAAGCGCGGCGATTACGTCATCAAGGTCAACAATCGCAAGGTGCTCGATGGCGTGATGGAAGCGGCAGGTCTAGGCGGCGACCAGAATGCCGCGCGGCGCTTAACAGCGATGCGGGCCATCGACAAGCTCGATCGATTGGGAGTTGCCGGCGTCACGCAATTGCTTGGCGAAGGGCGAAAAGATCAAAGCGGCGACTTCACGCGTGGTGTGGGCCTAGGCGAAGCATCAATTGTCGAAATTTTGAGGATTGTCGCGCCTGGCGAGGGCTATTCGGTCGTCGGGAAAGGATCGTCGCCGTATCCAATTTTAGGTGATGATAAACGAGGTGCTTTTGACGGGGCGATTCTCAATAACGTTACTCTCGGCGAGTGGGGGGAAAGTCTTGGCGAACTCGAAAATCGGTCTAGAAGGTCTCGCTGAACTGCAAAGAATGAACGATATTTTTGTCGCTGCGGGTTACGGCAGCAATCGCATCATGATGAGTTCCGGCGTCGTACGCGGTCTAGAATATTACACCGGCCCAGTTTTCGAAGCCGAACTGACCTTCGAGGTGAAGGACGAAGACGGGCGCTCCGTGCGCTTCGGCTCGGTCGGCGGCGGCGGGCGCTACGATGGCCTCGTCGGCCGCTTCCGCGGCGAAGACGTGCCGGCGACGGGCTTTTCCATCGGAGTCTCGCGACTTTATGCGGCGCTAAAGGCCATCGATTCGCCGGTCGTCGCGGGGACAACGCAACGCGGTCCGGTAATCGTCCTCGTTCTCGATCAGAGCGAACTCGCCCGCTACCAGGGCTTTGTTTCGGCGCTGCGCAATGAAGGTATTGCCGCAGAACTTTATCTCGGTTCATCCGGCATGAACGCGCAATTGAAATATGCCGATAAGCGCAATGCAATTTGCGCGATCATCCAGGGCTCGAACGAACGCGAGAAGGGTGAGATCGCCATCCGCGATCTGGTGCTTGGCGCAGAACTTGCCGCGTCATCGAAAGAGCGCGCGGATTATCTCGAATTGCGCACCAAGGCGCAGTTCTCGGTGCCCGAGGCCGATCTGCTGAAGGCCGTGCGCGAAGTGCTCGGCAGGCACGCCTGACGAGCTACCGCTTCGGCCTTACCAGCGACTTCAGATCCGACGCTGGATCAGCGACGAACTCCGGCGTCACCGGAATGTGCTCGCCGAGCAGACGCCGCGCCAGCATGTGATCGCCGCCCCTGTTGACGGATTCGACGCCGGTCAGCACGCCGTTCTTGAAGCCGAAGAGCGAATAGGCGCGCTCTTCAAAAGAGCCGCGCAGCACGATCGTGTCGCTTTCATCGAGGAAACCTGCGATCTGCAATTTGAGATCGCCCTGGTCACTCCAGAACCACGGCACATGATCGTAATTCGCCGGCTTGCCGACGAGAAGCTTCGCCAGCGTGCGCGCCTGGTCGGTCGCGTTCTGCACCGATTCAAGCCGCATCTCGGCGCCTCGATGCGTGTTGTAATGATAGACGACATCGCCGATTGCAAAGATGTTTTCGTCCGATGTCGCGAGCTTCTCGTCAACTTTGATCCCGTTCGGCGCGTCGAGCCCGGCGACGCGCGCAAGTTCATCGCTCGGCACCAAGCCAATTCCGATCAGCACCATGTCGGCGGGCAGGGTCGTGCCGTCGTTCAAGATGACGCAGGTGACGCTGATGCCGTCGCCCTTGATGGCACGGATGCTCTGGCCGAGATGCAGATTGACGCCGAACTCCTTGTGCGCCTCGGCGAAGAACGCCGACGTCTGGGGCGTCACCGCGCGCCCCATCGGCCGGTCGGCCAATTCGAACAGATCGACCTTGCGCCCCTGCGACGCGGCCGTTGCAGCGAATTCAAGTCCGATGAAGCCGGCGCCGATGACGATGACGTTCTGCGACGTTTCGAGCCTGTCGCGCAGCGCGCGCGCCTCTTCCATCGTGCGCAGCGAATAGACGCCGTCGATATGCGCGCCTTCGATTGGTAAATGACGCTGCACGCCGCCCGTTGCCAGCACGAGCTTCGTATAATCGAGCGTCTTGCCGGATTTCAGATGCAGCTTGCGTTGGGCGCGGTCGATCTCGGTGACGCGCTCGCCAAGCAGAAGCTCGATGTTCTTCTGGGCATAGAAATCAGGCCCGCGCAGCAGCACGCCGTCTTCCGGCGTTGCGCGTTTGAGATAGGCTTTGGAAAGTGGCGGGCGCTGATACGGCAGATCTTTTTCATCGCCGAGAAGGATTAGCTTTCCGCTATATCCCTCCTCGCGCAGCGAAGCCGCAAGCTGCACGCCGCCGTGGCCAGCGCCGACGATGACAATCGTATCCGAACTCATTTTTTATTTCGTCCCTTTTAGCGGCGCATCAAAAGCGTCGCCCAGCCGTCGATGTCAAGCCGCGCGACGAGGCGCAAATTCTGCGTCCGATAGGCGCTGATGATGCCCGGAACATCGCGGCCGAGAAGGCCTGAGAGAATAATGTCGCCGCCGGGCGTGAGCGCCCGGGCGAGCGCCGGTGCCAGACGGCGCAAGGGCGCTGCCAATATGTTGGCAGTGATCAGATCGTAATCGCCGCGCAGGGCCGGGTGATCGAGACCGCGCGCCTGCACGATATGGACAAAACCGCCGACGCCGTTGCGACCGGCGTTGACCTCGGCGGTGGCGACGGCAACGGGGTCGTTGTCACCCGCTGCGACTCGCTGGCGAAAGGCCTTGGCCGCAGCGATCGCGAGCACGCCGGTGCCGGTTCCGACATCGAGGATTTTGCGCGCCCGTCTGCGTTTCGCGATGGCATCGAGAAAAATCAGGCAGCCGCGCGTCGTGCCGTGATGGCCGGTGCCGAAGGCAAGCGCCGCTTCGATTTCGATGGCGAGATCGTTCGGCTGCACGATGGCGCGGTCATGCTCGCCGTGGAGCAGAAAACGCCCGGCGCGTACGGGCGCGATTCCGGCGAGCGAGGCGGCGACCCAATCCGTCTTCGCGACACGGCCGAACTCCGCTTCGGCGGCAAGTTCCTCACCGGCGGCGAGGCTGACGAGCTCGCGCACCTGGGCTTCGTCCGGCGCCGTGCCGAAATAGGCTTCGACAAGCCACGGCCCTTCGACGTCAGGCTGGTCGCCTGTTTCCTCGAAGGCGCTGGCCGCCGTCTCAGCGGGGTCGAAGGTCTCGACGATGATGTCGGCGACGCGCTGCGCTGTGGTTGAATCGGCGCAGCGCAGGCGCATCAGATAAGCGGCGTTGTTGGGCGGCAGACCTTCGAGCATGGCGGCGGGTAGCACAGGGCGGCGCGCGGCCCAAGCCTACAATTCAAGCCTTACAATTTCTGCAGCCAGGATTTCTTGGCGAGATCGGCCGTCAGCGCATCGATGACCTTCACGAAGGAGGCATCTTGCGTCTTGCGGCAGACGCTGAGCGCTGCGTTCTTCACTTTAACCGCTGCGGCGGTGAGCCGCTTCTCATCTTTGTAGCCCATGCGCGCCGAGACGAATCCATAAATGTAGCCGGAGAAGAGTGCTGCCGCCTTATCGTCACGGGCGGAGGTGAACTTCGAACAAGGCGCGAGCGCGAGGGGCTCGCCGAATGAAGGCGCCGCGATCGCCGCCGACAGCGAGACGCCCAAAACCATCGAAATCAGCAGCCGCATGTTCATCTCCTATCTTCGATTGTTCGGACACGCGCCCATCAGCTTTTCGGCGTCTCGGCCGCCTGCTTCTGCGCGCTGATCAGGCTCAAGGCATCAGGTGAATCCCATTTCGCCGGACCCGCCATCGTGCCGATGTCGCAGCCGTCCTTGGCGACGAGGATCGTCGTCGGCAGGCCGAGAACTTTGCCTTCCTGCTTCAGGGTCGAAAAGATGTTGGCGGTATTATCAGCATAGAAACTCAAATTCTTGACGCCGATTTCCTTCAGGAAGGCTTTCGGGCGATCAAGCTTGGCGGTGTCGATATTGACCGCGACGACAGAGAAATCATCGCCGCCGAGCGCGCCCTGTAGCTTATCGAGCGAGGGCATTTCCATCCGGCACGGCACGCACCAGGTCGCCCAGAGGTTCAGAAGGACGTTATGGCCCTTGAAGGCCGCGAGCGTCGTCGGCTTGCCGTCGGGGCCGGTGAAGGTGAGCGCCGGCATCGGCTGCGGATTGCTGTCGATCGCCAGCGCCGCGACCTCGCCATGGACCAAAGGCGTCGAGCCGGGCGGCAATCGCATGCGCAGCCGGGCAGCTATCGGCGCCCGCGGCTTCGTTGCGGTGCCAGCCCTTCATCCCGTATATGAACATCACCACGAGCCCGAAGGCGATGATCGATGTGGCTGGCGACGGCAGGCCGCGCTTCGGTGTCTCTTGATCTGACATAAATGATCTTCGGCCGATCTTTGAAAGCGGAACCAATGAGCAACAAGATGTGGGGCGGCCGGTTCGCCGACAGCCCCGACGCGATCATGGAAGAAATCAATGCCTCGATCGATTTCGACCAGAAGCTCGCGGCGCAGGACATAGCAGGCTCGCTCGCCCATGTCGCGATGCTGGGCGAAACCGGCATTCTCTCGAAAGCCGATGCCGCCGCTATCGCCGAGGCTCTAGGCCGCATCCGTGGCGAAATCGAGAACGGCCAATTCGCCTATTCGCGCAAGCTCGAAGATATTCATATGAATATCGAGTCGCGCCTCGCCGATCTCATCGGCGCCGCCGCCGGGCGGCTGCACACGGCGCGCTCGCGCAACGATCAGGTCGCGGTCGATTTCCGGCTCTATATCCGCGCGACAATTGACGCGCTCGATGAACAGATTCACGCCTTGCAGCAGACGCTGGCCAAAAAGGCTCTGGCCTACGCCGGGGCGGTCATGCCCGGTTTCACCCATCTGCAATCGGCGCAGCCTGTGACCTTCGGCCATCATTTGCTGGCCTATGTCGAAATGCTCGCGCGCGACCGCGGCCGCTTCCATGACGCGCGGGTGCGCCTCAATGAAAGCCCGCTTGGCGCGGCGGCGCTCGCCGGCACGTCGTTTCCGATCGACCGGTTCGCGACCGCCAAGGCGCTCGGTTTTGACCGGCCGACCGCCAATTCGCTCGACAGCGTGTCGGATCGCGACTTCGTGATCGAAACGCTCTCCGCGGCGGCGCTCTGCGCTGTGCATCTGTCGCGCTTTGCCGAAGAGATCGTGCTCTGGACGACGCCGCAATTCGGCTTCCTGCGGCTCTCCGACAGGTTTTCGACCGGCTCCTCGATCATGCCGCAGAAGCGCAATCCGGATGCCGCCGAACTCGTGCGCGGCAAGAGCGGACGGGTGATCGGTGCGCTGACCGGTCTGCTGGTGGTGCTGAAAGGCCTGCCGCTCGCCTATTCCAAGGACATGCAGGAGGACAAGGAAGGCACGTTCGACGCGCTGCAGACCTTGTCGCTCTGCCTTGCGGCGATGACGGGCATGGTCGGCGATTTTGCGCCGGATCTCGCGCGGATGAAGACAGCGGCAGGCGCCGGCTATGCGACCGCGACGGACCTGGCCGATTACCTCGTCCGCGAACTCGGCCTGCCGTTTCGCGAGGCGCATCATGTCACCGGCCATCTGGTGGCTTTGGCGGCCGAACGCGGCATCGGCCTCGAAGCCTTGAGCCTTGCCGATATGCAAAAGGTCGAACCGCGGCTTGGCGAAGAGGTATTTGCCGTGCTCGGCGTCGAGAATTCGGTCGCGAGCCGCACGAGCTACGGCGGTACGGCGCCGGAGAACGTGGCAAAGCAGGCACAAGCCTGGCTCGATCGCCTGAAAAAACCAGGGAATTAAGAGCGATGCGCGGCCAGCGGCTTCGTTTTGCCAAAGGCTTGGTTTATAAGGCCGAGGCTTACCGGAGCTGTTGCGTGAATCCTTCTTTTTGCCGTCGATGCGGCGTCTTCGGCCTCGTCTTTCTCGCGCTGGCGCTTGCCGGCTGCGGCCGGCGTGGTGATCTGGAGCCGCCGCCGGGTACGCCCGCGAGCCAGGTCGTGCCGACGCAGGTCAAGAACATCGATCCGATGGCGGGCGATCCGGCCCAGCCGGGACAGGTGCCGACGCCCGCGAAATCCGGGGCGCAGGCTGTGAGCGGCAACACCTTTCTCC
This sequence comes from uncultured Pseudomonadota bacterium, assembly GCA_963782195.1. Classification (GTDB taxonomy): domain Bacteria; phylum Pseudomonadota; class Alphaproteobacteria; order Rhizobiales; family Beijerinckiaceae; genus Methylovirgula. The sequence goes on from CAWAIN010000003.1 coordinate 142,433, forward strand.
TCGACCCCTTGGTGAAATAGCCGGCCTAGAGCATCGGACCGAAAAGTGCGCAGCGGTTTTCGGACGAATCCGATGCGGTAAAAAAGACTTACAAGCCAGACGATTCGATATGAGCATCCTCCGCTCTAGGTTTTTTGTTTTGACGCGTTTTCTTAACGCGAACCGGTATCCACTTCGCTGGAAAACGCTCTAATGCATCATTTCGCACTGAAGGACGGCGTTCTCCACGCGGAGGGGGTCAATATCGACCGTCTGGCGACGGAGGTCGAAACGCCGTTCTATTGCTATTCGACCGCGACGCTGACCCGCCATTACGAGGTCTTCAAACGCTCATTCGGCGATCTGCCGGTTCTGGTCTGCTATGCGGTGAAGGCCAATTCCAATCAGGCGGTGCTGAAGACGCTTGGGCAATTGGGCGCCGGGATGGATGTCGTCTCGGAAGGCGAGTTGCGGCGTGCCCGCGCGGCGGGCGTTCCGGCGGCGAAGATCACCTTCTCCGGCGTCGGCAAGACAGCAGCCGAGATCGCCTATGCGCTCGACGAAGACATCATGTGCTTCAACGTCGAGTCGGAGCCGGAGCTTGCGGCCATCTCGCAAATTGCTTCGGCGCGAGGCGGCACGGCCCGCATTGCGCTGCGCGTCAACCCGGACGTCGATGCCCGTACCCACGCGAAGATTTCGACCGGTAAGGCGGAGAACAAGTTCGGCATTCCGCTGGCGCGGGCACGCGAGGTTTATGCGCACGCCGCGGCGCTGCCGGGGATCGCAGTCACCGGCATCGATATTCATATCGGCTCGCAGATCACCGACCTCGAACCGTTCGACAACGCTTTCGCTCTGGTGGCGGAATTTCTCGGCGCGCTGGCCGCCGATGGCCATAAGATCGAGCATATCGATCTTGGCGGCGGCCTTGGCATTCCTTACCGGCCGACCGACAAGGGCGACGCCTTTCATCCCGATCTTTATGCCAAGATCGTGCGGCGTCACTTCGGCGGCCTCGGTACGCAATTGATTTTCGAGCCCGGGCGGCTCATCGCCGGCAATGCCGGCATCCTCGTCACACGCGTCCTCTATGTGAAGAAAGCTGAGGCCAAGACTGTTCGTCATCGTCGATGCCGGCATGAACGATCTGATCCGGCCAACGCTTTACGACGCGCATCACGAAATCATCCCGGTTCGGCCGCGCTCGGGCGCACCGGAGATTGTCGCCGATGTCGTCGGCCCGGTCTGCGAGACGGGTGATTTCCTCGCGCTCGACCGAACAATGCCGGAACAGCGGCCCGGCGATCTTCTCGCCATATTGTCAGCCGGAGCTTACGGCGCGGTTCAGGCTGGCACCTATAATTCGCGGCTTCTGGTGCCGGAAGTGCTTGTCAACGGACCCGAATATGCGCTGGTGCGGCCGCGCGAGACCTATGAGCAATTGATCGGCCTCGACAAATTGCCCTCTTGGCTCCGATAATCGCCCTTTCGCGGACCCAATTGCGATCTATCTCTGCGCAAGAGGCTGCATCCGGAGCCGTCATTGGCCGAGACCAAAAAGAATAACAATGGGAATGTGCCGATGCGCCAGCTCGACCGGCTGGTCGCGCGCGCCCGTGCCGTCCTGTTCTGGGAGCAGCTTTGGCGGGCGCTGGTGCCGCCGCTGGTCGTGGTCGGCCTCTTCGTTGCGGTCTCCTTCGCCGGTCTCTGGCTCGAGATCGGCCCGCTCTGGCGTGAATTGGGCGTCGGTCTTTTTGGTATCGCCCTCGTTGCCGCCCTCGGGCCGTTCGTTGGTCTGCGTCCCCCAGCGCGCAAGGCCGCGCTCGCCCGGATCGATCAAAATTCCGATCTGACGCACGGTCCGGCTTCCGGCCTCAACGATGAACTCGCCAATGCGGGTGCCGATCCGACGACGCAGGCGCTCTGGAATTTGCATCGCAAGCGGCTTCTGAGCCGCGTTAGTCAGCTTCGTGTCGGCGCGCCCGCGCCGCGCGTCGCCAATCTCGATCGCTATGCGATCCGCGCCGCGGTTCTCGTCTTCCTGGTCGCAAGCGCGTTCATCGCGGGCCCGGAAAAATACGCGCGCGTCGCTGCCGCGTTCGATTGGCGCGCCGCCTCACCGGTCGAAGCGAGCTATCGGATCGACGCGTGGCTCGATCCGCCCGCCTATACCGGCAAACCGCCGGTGTTGCTGAAACTCGGCCAGTCCGATCAGGCGACAAAAGTCGAAGCGCCGATCAATTCGGTGCTGATCGTGCGCGGCGCAGGCGGCGACGTCGGCATCGAGACCCAGGGCGGTCTTGAGGCCGCGAAAGAACACGACGCACCGCAAGCGCCGGGCGAGACCGAACATCGCCTGACTCTTCGCGGCGATGCGCAGCTCACATTGAAACATGCCGGCGCGACGGTTGGCAGCTTCGCCATCTCGGTCATTCCCGACAATCCGCCGGAAATCGAATTGACTGACGCGCCGCGCTACAATGCGCGGGGTTCGCTGACGCTCACCTACAAGATCAACGACGATTACGGGGCCATTTCCGCCGAAGCGGTTTTTGCTGATCCGCATGTCGATGGTGTCGCCGGGACGGTGCGTTCGGTCGTTTCGGCGCCGCGTCTCTCCCTGGTCCTGCCGCAAGGTGGCATCGGCGAGGCCGAGACGACCGGCGATCTGTCCGATCATCCGTGGTCCGGTGCGCGCGTGACTATGACGCTCGTCGCGCATGATGAAGGCGGCAATATTGGCCGCAGCGATCCGATTGAAATTACGTTGCCGCAACGCCCGTTCGTCAAGCCGATCGCCAAGGCGCTTGTCGAGCAGCGGCGCAATCTCGTCCTTTATCCCGAAGCCCGCGACAAGGTGGGGACGGCGCTCGATGGGCTGATGATCGCACCGGATGTGTTTGGCGTCCCGGCGTCCGTGTTCCTCGGCCTCTCGGTCGCCGAGGACATGGTACAAGACGCGCAAAGCGATCATGATGTTGTCGACACGGCGGATTTTCTCTGGGCGATGGCGCTGCAGATCGAGAACGGCAGCCTCGCCGACGCTGAGCGGGATTTGCGTTCGGCCGAGCAGAAGTTGCGCGACGCTTTGCAACGCAACGCCTCGCAGGATGAAATCCGCAAGCTGACCGACAATCTGCGCGCGGCGATGGACAAGTTCCTGCGCGAATTCGCCGCCCGCCAACAGCAGCAACGTCAACAAGAAGGCGCGCGCTCGCCCAACGCCCCGCAATCCGTCAGCCGGCAAGATTTGCAGTCGATGATCGACAAATTGATGCAGATGGCCAATGCCGGCGATAAGGCAGATGCGCAGAAAATGCTCGAGCAATTGCAGAACACGCTCGAAAATCTTCAGCAGGCCGGGCAGCAAAATCGGGACCCGACGACACAGGCGCTAAATCAGGCGATGCGCGACCTCGACCGGCTGACACATGACCAACAGAAGTTGCGCGACGAGACGCAGCGGCTCGCGCATTCGCAGGATTCGGATCAGCCGGACCAGAGCGGCCAGCAGCAGCCAATGTCCGCGCAGCAATTGCACGATCAGCAGCAGGCGCTTCGTCAGGAGCTGCAAAAATTGCAAAACGAACTCAAGCGGTTCGGACAGAACCAATCCGGTCTGAAAGACGCGCAGAAGGCCATGCAGGACGCCGAGAAATCGCTGAGTCCCGGCCGGCAGGGGCAGGATCAGCAGGGCCAGAGTCAGGACAATCAAGGGCAGCAGCCGCAAGGGCAACAGGGTCAAGGGCAACAGGGCCAAGAAGGCCAGCAGCAGGGTGGCCAGCAAGGCCAGGGGGATCAGGGCCAAGGAGATCAGCAAGGCCAGGGTCAAAGCCCCGGCGATTCCGCCGTCGCTTCGCAGGGCCGCGCTCTCGAAGGGCTCCGCAAAGGCGCCGACCAGCTCGCGCAGGCGATGCAGCAGGGGCAAGGCCAAGGGCAGCAACCCGGAAGTCAGAGCGGCGAGGGCCAGGCCGAAGGCGCGGGCGATCAGGATCCGCTTGGCCGGCCCATGGCCAACGATCCCGTGCTCAATCCCGATGCGCGATTGAATATGGAAGGTCTGCCGGCGGCGGAGCGGGCGCAGCGCGTGCTTGAGGAATTGCGCCGCAGGCTCGGCGATCCCTGGCGGTCGCAAGAGGAACTCGATTATCTCGAGCGGCTGCTGAAGCCCTATTGAGCGCGCAAACAAAGTTTGTGACACGCGTTTGACTTCGCGCTAAAGAAGCCACCATGCATCAGTTGGGCAATGTACTTGTGGCCGTGGCGGTTTTTGCCGTCTTTATGGTGCTTGTCGCGGGCTTGGTGAACATGATGCGCGGCGGCAGCCCAAACCTGTCGCAAAAATTGATGCGGTGGCGCGTCGGATTGCAGTTCCTCGCCATACTCATCATCATCGGCGTTCTGTTTTTGCGGAGATAGGCCGATGGTCACGCTCAGCAAAATTTATACACGCGGCGGTGACGCGGGTATGACGTCGCTTGGCGACGGCGAACGCCGCCGCAAGGACGATCTGCGGATCGAGGCCTATGGAACGGTCGATGAAGCGAACTCTTTTCTCGGTGCCGCGCGTGCCGCATTGAGCGAAGCCCCGAACGAAGTCAAACTTTCCCGAATTCTCGCGGCCATCCAGAATGATCTCTTCGATCTCGGCGCCGATCTTTGCGTGCCGGAGCAGCCAGGTGCGGCGTCGCGCCTGCGGGTTACGCAAAATCAGGTCGATCGCCTCGAACACGAAATCGATGCGTTGAACGCCGATCTTCTGCCGCTCACGTCTTTCGTGCTGCCCGGCGGCTCGCAGGCGGCGGCAGCGATGCATGTCGCGCGCGCCGTCGTGCGGCGGGCAGAGCGGGTCATGGTGGCGCTGGCAGCGCAGCCCGGCGAAAGCGTCGGCGGGCCGGCCTTAAAATACATTAATCGTTTATCGGATTTCCTCTTTGTCGCCGCGCGGCATCTCAATCGCTTCGGTGAAGGCGATGTTCTTTGGACGCCGGGCGGCGCGCCTTGAATTGGACGACAACGTGTCTCAGAGCGGTATGGACGACAAGACCCACAATCGCGACCGTTCCCTGATCCGCAGCTTTGCGGAGGCGATGCCGCAGGCCGTCATCGTCATCGACCGGCATGATCGTATCGTTGCGGCGAATTCCGCTGCGCACGCCATTTTGCCGGGTCTGCAAACCGAGATTCCGCTGGCGCGGACGCTGCGCTCGCCTGACGTGCTCGACGCAATCGACCGGGTGCGCGACGCGGGCCGCAGCCAGCGCGTCGTCTGGGTGGAAAAGTTTCCGGTCGAGCGCCTGTTCGAGGTCAATATCGCGCCGCTTGCCGACGATAATTTTGAGCAGGCGCTGTTTCTGTCCTTGCACGATCTCAGCGATGCGCGCCGGCTCGAGCGTATGCGCGTCGATTTCGTCGCCAATGCCAGCCACGAATTGCGCACGCCGCTCGCATCGCTGCTCGGCTTCGTCGAAACGCTGGAGGGACCGGCAAAGGAAGACGCGGAGGCGCGCACCCGCTTTCTGGCAATCATGCGTGAACAGGCGCAGCGGATGTCGCGTCTCGTCGATGATCTGCTGTCGCTGTCGCGCATCGAGCAGCATCTGCATGTGCGGCCTGAAACGCCGGTCGATCTCGTCGGTATTTTCAAGCATATCGCCGACACGCTGTCGCCCGTCGCGGAGGAACGCGACGTCGAACTCGTCATCGAAGCGCCCGCTGAAATCGTCGTGCCTGGCGATCGCGATGAGCTCTTGCGAGTGGCGGAGAATCTTATCGAAAATGCGATCAAATATGGCGCATCCGACCCGGCAACGAAGGACCGGCGCGTCGTCATCGAACTCAGCGATCAGGGACGCCAGGCGCATATCGCCGTGCGTGATTTTGGCACAGGCATTGCGCCGGAGCATTTGCCTCGCCTGACCGAGCGCTTCTATCGCGTCGATGCCGGGCAGAGCCGCGCCAAGGGCGGCACGGGGCTTGGCCTGGCAATCGTTAAACACATCATCGCGCGCCACGGCGGCCGGCTGAATATTGAATCAAAATTGAAAGAAGGTGCGACCTTCATCGTGACATTGCCGCTCTTCGAAAGCTAATGACAGCGGGGCGCACACGTCATATGCGCACTCGTCATGTAAACGTCATGTGACCGTCGTAAATGCGTTGTCCGACCTTCCTAGGGTGCCACCGCGCGGTTGGGCCGAAGGCCGGACGTACAGCGCTATTTTCTCAGTTTTGAGAGGCTTAAGATGAGTTTCAAGACCCTCGCCAAGGTGGGTTTGATTGCTGGCGCCATCATTGGTGCCGTTGTCGCCGCCGAAGCTACCGACATCTCGGGTGCCGGTGCGACGTTCCCCTATCCGATCTATTCCAAATGGGCTGCGGCCTATAAGACCGAAACCGGCGATAGCCTGAACTATCAGTCGATCGGCTCCGGCGGCGGCATCAAGCAGATTGAAGCCCGCCTCGTGACCTTCGGCGCCACCGACAAGCCGCTTGAAGTCGCCGACCTCGACAAGAATGGTCTCATCCAATGGCCGCAGGTCATGGGCGGCATCGTTCCGGTCGTAAACCTCGACGGCGTTGCCGCCGGCTCGATCGTCCTCGACGGCCCGACCCTCGCCAAGATATTCATGGGCGAGATCAAAACCTGGGACGATCCTGCGATTGCCAAGCTGAACTCCGGCATGAAGCTGCCGTCGACGGCGATTGCCGTCGTGCATCGCGCTGACGGTTCGGGCACCACCTTCAACTTCACCAATTACCTGTCGAAAGTCTCGCCGGATTGGAAATCGAAGGTCGGTTCGGCGACCGCCGTGCAATGGCCGGTTGGCATTGGCGCCAAGGGCAACGAAGGCGTCGCCAACAATGTCGTCCAGACCAAGGGCGCCGTTGGTTATGTCGAATATGCCTACGCCCTTCAGAACAAGATGACCTACACCAAGCTCATCAACAGCGCTGGCAAGGTCGTCGCGCCGACCTCGGATGCTTTCGCAGCCGCAGCGGCGAATGCCGACTGGGCGCACGCCCCGGGCTTCCACCTGATTCTCACCAACCAACCGGGCGATGGGTCCTGGCCGATCACGGCTGCGACCTTCATCCTGCTGCCGAAGCAGCCGAAGGACGAGGCAGCCGCCAAAGCGGCGCTCAAATTCTTCGCTTGGGCCTTCGACAAGGGCGGCCCGGCTGCCGAGTTCCTCGATTATATCCCGATCCCGGCGGCAGTCGTCACGCTCATCAAGAAGACCTGGGCGGATAACATCAAGGGCGCCGACGGCAAGGCCCTGGTGAACTAAGCGGCTTCGCTTAGGAAAGTTTGAGACGCGGCGCCACCGCCGCGTCTCATAATAAAGGACCGCTGCAGGCTGGGATCGCCGCGGCAAGTCTAATGCATGACGCAGGCGCCGAAATCCGGTGCGGCTGTGCGGCTGTAAAATAAGCGAAGCGCATGGCGAATTTTTTGCGCTAAGTGCGGAGGCGACGTGGCGGACATAGCAGTGAAGAGCGGTCGGGTGATTGACGAAGATGCGGCGCGCGCCCGCGTGCTAACGGGCTTCAAGTTTCGTGACACCGCATTTCGTTGGGTGACTCTCGCCGCGGCCATCATCGTTCTGCTGCTTCTTGGCGGAGTCATCGCGACGCTGATCTTCGGCTCGATCCCGGCCTTTAAAGCTTTCGGCTTTCGCTTTTTCATCACTAACGTCTGGAACCCGGCCATTGGCCAATATGGCGCCTTGGCTGCGGTCTATGGCACGGTGGTCACGTCCATCATCGCCATGGTCATCGCCGTGCCTGTCGGTCTCGGCGTCGCGATATTCCTGACCGAACTTTGCCCGCATGCCTTGCGCCGGCCGATCGGCACGGCGATCGAGCTTCTGGCCGGCATTCCCTCGATCATCTACGGCCTCTGGGGCCTCTTCGTTCTCGCGCCTTTCCTGCAGCAGCATGTTCAGCCCTTGCTGATCGGTGCGTTCGCCAAAGTGCCGGGGCTCAACATCCTGTTCGCAGGGCCGCCCTACGGTATCGGCCTGCTGACGGCCGGCCTTATCCTCGCGATCATGGTCATTCCCTTCGTCTCCGCTGTCGCGCGTGACGTGTTCGACACGGTTCCGCCGCTCCTCAAGGAAGCTGGTTACGGCGCCGGATTCACGACCTGGGAAGTGATCAGCAACATCGTCATTCCCTATACGCGGGTCGGCGTGCTGGGTGGCGTCATGCTCGGCCTCGGCCGGGCGCTCGGCGAAACCATGGCGGTTACATTCGTCATCGGCAACGCCGACGTGATCCCAACGTCGCTGCTGGGGCCTGGAACAACGATTTCGGCGGCGATCGCCAATGAGTTCACTGAGGCCACCGACGAACTTTATACGTCGTCGCTGATTGCGCTCGGGCTCATCCTTTTCGTCATCACCTTCGTGGTTCTCGCGATTTCGCGGCTGATGCTGATGCGGCTCGAGAAGCAGGCGGGGCGGTAATCATGGCACTTTACGAGAATCGCAAACGCGCCAACGCCATCTGGCTTGCCCTCTGTTACGCCTCGGTCGTCTTCGGCCTGACGTTTCTGGTGCTCATTCTCATCACGCTATTCTGGAACGGCTTCTCCGGCCTTTCTCTTAAGGTGTTCACGCAAAGCACGCCGGCGCCGGATAGCGAAGGCGGCCTACTCAATGCGATTGTCGGCAGTCTGATCATCACCATCCTCGGTGTCCTGATCGGCACGCCGCTCGGCATCCTCGCCGGCACCTACATGGCCGAATACGGGCGCAATTCGAAGCTCGCCTCGGTCGTGCGGTTCATCAACGACATCCTGCTCAGCGCGCCTTCGATCGTTGTCGGCCTGTTCGTCTATCAGGTGATGGTCACGCGCATGGGGCATTTCTCCGGCATCGCGGGCGCGGTGGCGCTTGCCGTTATCGTGATCCCGATCGTCGTCCGCACAACCGAGAATATGCTGCTTCTCGTTCCAGGCTCTTTGCGTGAGGCGGCGAGCGCGCTCGGCCTGCCCCGCTCAACGGTAGTGGCACGGATTGCATATAAAGCCGCGCAGGCGGGGCTGGTCACCGGCGTCCTTCTCGCGATCGCCCGTGTCAGCGGTGAAACGGCGCCGCTGCTCTTCACGGCGCTGAATAACCAATTCTTCTCGACTGATCTGAATGCGCCGATGGCGAGCCTGCCGTCGATCATCTTCCAATTCGCGATGAGCCCCTACAAAGGCTGGCAGAGTCTCGCCTGGACGGGCGCGCTCCTCATCACGCTTACCGTGCTCGGGATGTCGATCCTGGCGCGGAGCTCTCAGTTCGCAAGGACGTACACGATGACGACCGCAGACACTTCCGTGGTGGCAGCCACCGCGCCCATGAAAAAGGATCTTCCGACGAAGATCGACGTGAAGAATCTGCAATTCTATTACGGCGCAAATCATGCGGTGAAGAACGTCAATCTCTCGCTTTACAGCAATAAGGTTACGGCGCTCATCGGGCCGTCCGGCTGCGGCAAGTCGACGCTGCTGCGCGTGTTGAACCGCATGTACGATCTCTACCCCGGCCAACGGGCCGAGGGCGAAGTTCTGCTCGACGGCACAAATATCCTCTCGCCGTCGCAGGACCTGAATTTGCTGCGTTCGCGCGTCGGCATGGTGTTCCAGAAGCCCACGCCGTTCCCGATGTCGATCTTCGACAATATCGCCTTCGGCGTGAAGCTTTACGAGCGCTTGTCGCGCGCCGATCTCGAAGCGCGGGTGGAAACGGCGCTGCGCGGCGCCGCGCTCTGGGACGAGGTCAAGGACAAGCTCAGCGCCAGCGGCCTTTCGCTCTCTGGCGGTCAGCAGCAGCGCTTATGTATCGCCCGCACCGTCGCCATCCATCCGGAAGTCATCCTTTTCGACGAACCTTGCTCGGCGCTCGATCCGATTTCCACCGCTAAAGTGGAAGAGCTGATCGACGAACTGAAAGATAAATACACGATCGCCATCGTCACGCACAATATGCAACAGGCAGTGCGCGTATCCGAATATACAGGCTTCATGTATCTCGGCGAGCTCGTCGAGTTTGGACTGACGCCTCAAATTTTCACCGCGCCCGAAAACCAGCGGACGCAGAATTATGTCACCGGCCGCTTCGGCTGAGGTTTCCGGTTTCAGGACCCTAATGCCATGACCGATCATACCGTCAGAGCCTACGACGACGAGCTGGAAGCCCTTGGCCGCAAGATCGCGGAAATGGGCGGCATTGCCGAGCAAATGCTGAGCAACGCAATGGATGCCCTCGCGACACTTGATTCCGATCTTGCGCGCGTGACGATTTCGATGGATTTGCGGCTCGACGTGCTGCAACGCGATGTGGAAGAGCAGGCGATCCTGACGATCGCCAAGCGTCAGCCGCTCGCGGCGGATTTGCGCGAGATCGTCGCGGCGATCCGTATTTCCGGCGATCTCGAGCGCGTCGGCGACCTGGCCAAGAATATCGCCAAGCGGGCGCTGAAGCTTTCCGGCGAAACGCGGCTGCCCCGCGCCATCGTCGGCCTGAAGTCCATGCACGAGGCGGCCGCGATGCTGCTGAAGGACGCGCTCGACGCTTACGCGCTACGCGATGTCGAGCGCGCGCGCATGGTCTGGACGCATGACGTTGAACTTGACGCGTTGGAAGATTCGGTTTTCCGCGATCTGCTGACGTTCATGATGGAAGACCCGCGCAACATCTCATTCTGTGCGCATCTTCTCTTCTGCTCGAAGAACATCGAGCGGATTGGCGATCATTCCACCAATATCGCGGAAACAGTTGTCTATTTGGTCACCGGAGAAACTCTGCCGATGGATCGGCCGAAAGGGCCGTCGCCCGCGGCCGACTATCTGCCCATGCCGAAGTGAGTCCTAGATGAACGATCAGATCGTCTCAGTTCCGGATGTACGCTCACAACAAGAAGCGCGGACCGCGCCGCCGCGGGTCAATTCCGCCGCTGTCGCGCCGCCGCGCATCCTTGTCGTCGAGGATGAAGCCGCGCTCAGCCTGCTGTTGAGCTACAATCTTGAAGCCGAAGGCTTCCTCGTCGAGCGTGTCGAGCGCGGCGATGAAGCGGAATTGCGGCTGGTCGAGTTGCCGCCGGATCTCGTCATCCTCGATTGGATGTTGCCCGGCGTCTCGGGACTTGAAATCTGCCGGCGGATGCGGGCGCGCGATGCAACGCGTAGCCTGCCGGTCATCATGCTGACGGCGCGTGGCGACGAGAGCGAGCGGGTGCGTGGCCTCTCGATTGGCGCAGACGATTATATCGTCAAACCGTTCTCGGTTCCCGAATTGATGGCGCGCGTGCGCGCCTTGCTGCGCCGCGCCCGCCCGGATCGTGTCGCGGCGCTGCTGGTAGCGGGCGATCTTGCGCTCGATCGGGAAAATTGGCGCGTCAGCCGCGGCGACCGCAACGTCCATCTCGGGCCGACCGAGTTCCGTCTGCTCGAATATCTGATGGCCAAGCCCGGCCGCGTCTTCTCGCGGGCGCAATTGCTGGATTCGATCTGGGGGTTCTCGGCCGAGATCGACGAACGCACCGTTGACGTTCATGTCGGCCGGCTGCGCAAGGCGTTATCGTTGGTCGGTGAGCGCGATCCGATCCGCACGATCCGCGGCGCCGGCTATTCCTTCGACGAGACGTTCGGGAAGACCGAGTAAGATTGGCGTCCACGCCGCCGACGCCAAAGCAATCCGGCTTCGTCCGGATTGCTTTGAGACGCGATAATTATGCCGATTGCAGGCGCCGGCGACGATCCTGCGCCGGTTGATAGGCGATGCGGGCGTGATAGCTGCAATAGGGGCCGCTCTGGTTGGCGCCTTTTTTGCCGCCACAGAAGCGGAATTCGCCGGAAGACGGATCGCCCATCGGCCAACGGCACATGGATTCTTTCAGCTCCATGATCGTGACCATTTCGGACATCGGGATCACGACATCCTCCTCCCGCGGAGCCGGGAGATGCGCTTCGATCGGCTGTGACTTAAGCGCGAGGGCCGTGTTGCCGCGCATCATCGGCGCGCTCATACGCTGGTGCACGAGCGGCCGTGGCGTCTTCACTTTGGGCCGGACAGAGGCTGGCGCCGCCGTCTTGACCCGCCCGGACATGCCGAGCCGGTGGACTTTGCCAATGACGGCGTTGCGGCTGATGCCGTTTGCGAGTTCGCGCGCGATCTGGCTGGCGCTGAGCCCTTCGAGCCAGAGCTTGCGCAGGAGCTCAATTCGTTCATCGGTCCAGGACATTCAGTCCTCCTCGATTTTGATCGGAAAGTTTGGCTGAACGCGATTGACGCAAGCCGGCGCTCCTGAAGCGACGGGCGGAATCCGGAATCGACGCAGCGCCGGAAAACCGGCGTCGTACAAGAACTTATGCATTTGAATGGCCCGCCGCACGAGATGTCGTAGTCGACATCCAGGAAGCTACACTAGCCGTTGAATCTTGCGCAAGAGTCGCCATGTCTTGCCGCACAACGTTTTCAACAAGCGTGGGAGCCGCGCGCTTGCCCGCGTCATTGTGACTCGGGTCGGTTCCGTAAAAGGCGGTGGTTTCGAAAAACGCCCGTGATCGGCGCGATGATTTGACCGCTGTGCGCAGGCCCCGTAAAATGCGGGTTCGTGTTGCCGCTCCCCCGGGGCGGCACTTTTCTTTGGAGATCGCCCAATCTGGCGTCACGGGCAGGACCGCGGCAGCCGGATTCTTTGCTGGAGCTTTTGCCGTGGCCTCGTCGCTTCTACCCACCTATGCGCGCTTCAATCTCGCTTTCGAGCGGGGCGAGGGCGCCTGGCTCTATGCGACGAACGGCGAGAAATATCTCGATTTTGGGGCCGGTATTGCTGTCGTGAGCGTCGGCCATTCCCATCCGCATCTCGTCGAGGCTTTGACCGAGCAGGGCAAGAGGCTCTGGCACGTCTCCAATCTTTTCGAGATTCCGCAGGCGGAACGGCTTGGCGCCCGGCTTGCCGCGGCAAGCTTTGCCGATCTGGTGTTCTTCACCAATTCCGGCACCGAGGCGATGGAAGGTGCGATCAAGACCGCGCGCCGCCATCAATTCGTCAGCGGCCATCCGGAACGGTATCGGATCATCAGCTTTCAGGGCGCCTTTCACGGCCGCACGCTCGCGGCGGTGGCCGCCGGGGGCAATCCAAAATATCTCGAAGGCTTCGGGCCCCCGCACGAGGGTTTCGATCCGGTTCCCTTTGGCGATCTCGCGGCGGTGAAGGCAGCGATCACGCCGCAAACGGCAGCGATCCTGATCGAACCGATACAGGGTGAGGGCGGTGTCCGTGTCGCGACGCCGGAATTCCTTGAAGCCTTGCGTGCGCTCTGCGACGCGCACGGGCTTTTGCTCATTCTCGACGAAGTGCAAAGCGGCATGGGCCGCACCGGCAAGCTCTTTGCCTATGAGCATTCGCGCGCCGCACCGGACATTATGGCCCTCGCCAAGGGCATTGGCGGCGGTTTCCCGCTTGGCGCGTTCCTCACCACGCGCGAAGTGGGTGAATGCATGACGCCCGGCACGCATGGCACGACCTATGGCGGCAATCCCCTGGCAACGGCTGTGGGCAATGCGGTGCTCGACCTGATCCTGGCCGATGGTTTTCTCGACCATGTCGCCCAAATGGGTACGGCGCTCCGCCACGGCCTCAACGAATTGCAGAAGCGCTATCCCAACGTGATCGAAGACGTGCGCGGCAAGGGGCTCATGTCCGGCATCAAGGTTGCGGGACCGGTCATCGAATTCGTCAATGCGACGCTGGCGGAAAAGGTGATCACCATCCCGGCGAGCGACAATGTCGTCCGCCTGTTGCCGCCACTGACGGTCACCGAAGTCGAAATCGCGTTGGCGCTGACCCGGCTCAACGCCGCGGCGGAGGCTCTTTCGGCGGCGCGGGCGAAGGCCGCGCAGCGGGGGGCGGCATGACCAGCCGGGCTTTACGGCCGGAGAGGGGGCCGAAGCATTTCCTCGACCTCTCGGAAGTGTCGGCCGAGGAGTTGCGGCGCATCCTGTCGCTTGCCGGCGAGATCAAGGGGCGACGGCGCAAGGGTCAGCTTGCCGACGTGCGGCCGCTGACCGGCAAAGTGCTGGCGATGATCTTTGACAAGCCCTCAACACGTACGCGCGTCTCCTTCGATGTAGCCATGCGTGAGCTTGGCGGCGAAACAGTCATGCTGACCGGCAAGGAAATGCAGCTCGGCCGCGGCGAGACGATTGCCGATACCGCGCGGGTGCTCTCGCGATTCGTCGATGCCATCGTCATCCGCCTGCTCGACCATAACGAACTCGCTGAACTGGCCCGCAACGCGGAAGTGCCGGTCGTCAATGGCCTGACCAAGAAATCGCATCCCTGTCAGGTGATGGCGGATGTGCTGACGTTCGAGGAACATCGCGGGCCGATCAAGGATCGCACAATCGCCTGGACGGGCGACGCCAACAATGTGCTCGCGAGCTGGATTCATGCCGCGCAACGGTTTGATTTCACCATCAACGTCGCGTCGCCGGTAGAACTTGACGTGCCGCTCGAAGTCAAATCCTGGGCGAAGACGAACCACGCGCGTCTCAACATCACGCGCGATCCTTACGAGGCGGTGCGCGGCGCCGATGCGGTGATCTCGGATTGCTGGGTGTCGATGGGCGATAAGGACGAGAACTTCCGTCACAATTTGCTCGCGCCCTATCAGGTCAATTCCAAATTGATGCAGGCCGCGGCCAAGGACGCGATATTCATGCATTGCCTTCCCGCGCATCGCGGCGAAGAGGTGACCGACGATGTGATCGACGGGCCGCAATCGGTCGTTTTCGACGAAGCCGAGAACCGGCTGCATGCGCAGAAAGGTATTCTCGCGTGGTGCTTCGACGCGGTGGCGGGATGAGCGAGGCGGAAACGCCGCTGCGGCCGGTCTCCGATCAGGCTCATGACGATATGGTTCTGCCATTCGCGGTCGAACCGCTCGATGTGCGCGGCCGCGTTGTGCGTCTCGGGCCGGCGATCGACGAAATCCTCACCCGTCACGCTTATCCGCCGCCAGTCGCACGACTTGTCGGCGAGGCGGCGGCGCTCACGGTTCTACTCGGCGCGGCGCTGAAATCGGAAGGCCGGCTGCAATTGCAGACCCGCAGCGACGGCATCGTCGATATGATCGTCGTCGATTTCGACGCGCCGGACCGGCTTCGCGCCTTTGCCCGCTTTGATGAGGCCAAGCTTGCCGAGATCACGCCGGGCACTGAACTGCTCGGCCACGGCCATCTGGCGCTGACGATCGAACAGGGCAGCGATGTCGCCCGCTATCAGGGTGTCGTCGCGCTCGAAGGTCAGGGGCTGGGCGAGGCCGCGCATCAATATTTCCGCCAGTCAGAACAGATTCCGACCTTCGTGCGTCTCGCCGTGGCTGAGAGCTTGACGGGGGTCGCAACGAGCTGGCGCGCGGGAGGTCTGCTGCTGCAATTTTTACCGGCTTCGATCGAGCGCCAGCGTCAGGCGGATCTTGCGCCGGGCGATGCGCCCGAAGGCGCCATTTTGCCCGAGACGCTTGAGGACGACGCCTGGGCTGAGGCGAAAGCGCTCGCAGCAACATTGGAAGATCACGAATTGGTCGATCCCGGTCTCTCGAGTGAACGGCTGCTGTTCCGGCTGTTTCACGAGCGCGGCGTCAAGGTCTTCGCGCCGCAGAACGTCCGCGCAGCCTGCCGTTGCTCGGATGAGCGCATCGCCGCCATGCTGCGCAATTTTACGCAAGCTGAACGCGATGACATGGTCGGCGAAAACGGCAAGATCGGCGTGACCTGCGAATTCTGCTCGACCTATCGCGAATTCGATCCAGCGGACTTTAGTTCAAAATAAAGCCGGCCTTCTCGGCAACTTCTTTCTCCGCAGCCAGCGTCTTGATGACCGCGGGACGTGCCATCACCCGCGCCTGATGCGCTTCGAGCGTAGGGAACTCGCCCGGCGCGAATTTGAAGCGCGCCGCAAAGCGCCAGAACAATCGGAAAAGAAAAATGTCGGCGACGGAATAAGCGTCAAGTGTCCATTCCCGATTGCCGAGCCTATGGGCCGCAAGATGTAAGGCGGCGCGCGCTTCCCCTGCATCACCGCGTGCACCATGCACGGTCGAAGCCAGGAACGACATCCACGAAAGTGCCTGCGCTTTGCCTTCAAGGTCTTGTGGCAACAGCTTCGCCTCAGGATGTTTCTCGCCAAGGTAAAAGAGAATCGCGAGCACTTCGGTCAAAAGGTTAGAATCGATGAGCAGACTCGGGACCTTGCCCTCGGGATTGACGGCGAGATATTCCGGCTTACGCGTTTCCTTGGTCGCGACAAAAACCGGCCGCGCCTCAAACGGCACACCGATCTCATTGAGCGCAATATGAACCGCGAGCGAACTTGAGCCCGGCGAATAATAAAAGACAAACACGGATGTATTTCCTTTCTCAGGTCGAAAATTCGTCGCGGCGGAATCCCTGCGCGTAAAGAAGCGCGGTGAAATCCGCGTGCAATAGGCGTGTGGCGATTTTTGCTGCAAGTGCCGGTTTTGGCCGGAAGCGGACACCCAATCCGGCTTCCGCGAGCATTTCGAGATCGTTGGCGCCGTCGCCGACTGCGAGCGTTTCTTCCGGCATCAGCCCGAGGTGGCGCCGCAATTCCAGAAGAGTCGTCCGTTTGGCCGTCCCATCCTGAACGGGCTCGGCGACTTCGCCGGTCAGCCTTTCACCCTCGACAAGCAGTCGGTTGGCGACGCTCATATCGAAGCTGAGTTGTGCCGCGATTGGTTCGGCGAGCCATGTGGTCTGCGTGCCGCGCAGCCGGGACATGGCCTTGGCGAGGAACGTGTCGTCCAGCACCGGCAATGCCGGATCGCAGACAAAAGTCGCGACATGAGTCATAAGGCTTGCGAATGACCGAGAGGAAAATTTCCGCGCTTCTCATCGCAGGCCCGACGGCGAGCGGCAAGTCGCATCTTGCGCTGCGCGCCGCCGAACGTCTGGGCGGTGTCCTCGTCAATGCCGATTCGATGCAGGTCTATCGCGACCTGCGCATTTTGACGGCGCGACCGTGCGCCGCGGATGAGGCGCGCAGGCCGCATCTCTTGTTCGGCCACATCGATGGGGCGGTGAACTATTCCGTTGGCCGCTATATTGAGGACGCGGCGTCGGTGTTGGCGCAGCTGCGCAACGAAAACGCGTTGCCAATTTTTGTGGGCGGCACGGGCCTTTATTTTAAGGCGCTGACGCAGGGTCTGTCGGATATGCCGCGCGTCTCCGAGCCGGTTCGCGCTGAGTGGCGCGCACGCGCAGACAATATGCCTGTCGCCGCGCTTCACGCCGAACTTGCGCTGCGCGATCCGATCATGGCGGCGCGACTGCGGCCAACAGATCCGCAGCGTATTTTGCGCGCTCTCGAAGTCTTCGTGGAAACCGGGCAAAGTCTCGCCTTTTTCCAATCCGCGAAGTCAAAACCGTTGCTCGATATAGAGACCTGCGTCGCAGTTTTTCTCGCGCCGGAGCGGGTTGCGCTAAAGGCAGCGATCGACCGCCGTTTCGACATGATGATGGAAACCGGCGCGCTGGACGAAGTCGCGGGGCTTCGCCATCGGGAACTCGACCCAACGTTGCCGGTGATGCGCGCGCTCGGCGTGCCGCAACTTCTAGAATATATCGAGGGGCGCGCCGATCTCGAAACGGCAATTGAGAACGCCAAACGCGACACGCGCGCTTATGCGAAGCGCCAGTTCACGTTCGCCCGGAATCAGCTGACGGCATTTCAGTTGGCATGCCCGCATGAGGCTGCAGAGATTATGTTTGAACGGATTGGCGTGTAAGCGCCATCTCATCTTTGCAAGCTTCGAACAACGTGCGGCATAGACGGCGCAAGTTTGCCCGAGTTCTCTCGCAATCTTCATTGACGAATATGAGATGAAACTATTAGTTGCATACATACAATTATGCTCGCCAAAAGACACATTTCAATCGGCGGTGAGTTAGGAAATTATCTGTTTTGCCATTCCCTGTAAGGTTGCGCGTAACGTCGGAGCCCACGAACCGTGTGGTCAGTATCACCGCTGACACAATGTTCGAGCTTATGAGTGCCAAGGCCAATGTTGAGAGAGATAGGTTTGTGATCGCGACAATGTGCCTTCGGGCGAGGCGCGGATTTTAAATTGGCTTTGCTTCTAAAGCGGCAGGAGCATTTGACTTGGATGGAAATGCGTCGACTTTCTTCAGACGGATCTCGGAAGGGCTCTGGCCGAATGCAAGGCTACCTTATTTCGATCAGATCGAGAGCATTTCAGCGCTGCGTAAAGCTCCGCGGCCACGCATCGTAGTCGACGGGTATTTCTTTCAAATTGCCCAGTCGGGTATCGCGCGCGTTTGGCTCAATCTATTTCGCGTCTGGAGCAACAACGGATTTTCAGACCAAATCATCGTTCTCGATCGCGCCGGCACGGCACCCCGGATCGAGGGGGTGCCTTATGTCAGGATCGGTTCGTTTAGCTACGAACGCGCCAGCAGGGATTTAATCCTTCTTGAGAAGCTCTGTCGCCGCTTTGACGCAGATCTCTTTGTCTCAACCTATTATACGACGCCGCTGAAAACGCCCTCCGTCTTCCTCGGCCACGACATGATTCCTGAAGTCATTGGTTTCGACTTGAGCGAGCCAGTGTGGGTGGCGAAGAAGCGGGCGATCGAACACGCGTCGGCGCATATTATGGTCTCCAAAAACTCGGCGCGGGATCTGGAACGGCTCGTCCCGTCGGTCCCCGCTGCAAGTACGATCGTTGCCCCTTGCGGCGTAGATCCCATCTTCAAACCGAGATCGAAAGAACAGGTCGCAAGGTTTCGCCGGCGCCATGGATTGGAAAAGCCTTACCTGCTTCTTGTCGGCGAATTGAACCGGCGGCCCGCTTCGCTATAAAAACGGAGAGCTGGCGTTCAAGGCATTCACGAGATTGCCGGACCCCGACAAATACATGCTCGTTTGCGTTGGTGGCTATGATCCGCTGGAGAAGCATCTGCGGGCGTTGGTTGGTGCGGAAACGCCCGTCGGTCTCGTTGTCGGATGATGAGCTTGCCTGCGCCTATTCAGGCGCGCATGCAGCCATCTATCCGTCCCTTTACGAGGGCTTCGGCTTACCTGTTGTCGAGGCGATGGCTTGCCATTGTCCCGTAATTACGTGCGCAAATTCGTCCTTGATCGAAGTCGCAGGCGATGCGGCGCTTTTCGCGGATGAAAAAGATCCAGACGATGTTGCGCAAAAAATCATTGCTCTCGAATCCGACGATTTGAGGCGGAAGTTGATTGCCCGTGGCGTCAAGCAGGCGGCGAAATTTGACTTCGAGACTATGGCAGAAACGATCCAGTCAGCTTTGCTTAACGTCCATGCCAGGCTGACCAGTGATCAATTTAAGCGCCCAGATGAATCTCGTCGCGCCCTGCGCGGACAACAGTCGCATCGCGAATTGCGTCGGCCACGTATCCAATTTTAACGGCCATCTCTTGCTTTCGTGCGCATCTAAAAAATGAAAATCTCCATCATCACACCTTGCCTGGATGCGCAATTCATTAAATTCTTCCGGACTTTGAAGAGTCGGAAGCAGCTACGCAACGCGTCGGACGTCGGTCTACGGATCGCAGGTTTCAGACAGCGTATTGATCAACTGGCGGCTGTCGGATTCGCGAACTGCGTGTCTCAGGATGGGAAGCATAAGTTACGGTCTGCAATGATTGAAACTGCCGCTTCCCTTTACACCGGCATGAGAATTTGAATTCACTTGGCGCGCCGTAAGAGTTGCAGGGTGAATTCTTGTGCAGGTGTCGTTCACCGAAGTTTGATTTCTTATTGGCAGAAAATTGCCTGCTGCATTATCTATCCAATTAGTTATATAACTGGATAATTATAAATGTCTGCCGATCATCTCGACAACACGTTTTCCGCTCTCGCGGATCCAACCCGCCGGGCGATATTGGCTCGGCTCGTTTCCGGCGAGGCGACTGTCAATGAGCTTGCAGAGCCGTTTGCTCTGAGCCAGCCCGCTATTTCCAAACATATCAAAGTGCTTGAGCAGGCGGGCCTCATTTCGCGCAGCCGCGACGCGCAGCGTCGTCCCTGCAAGCTTGAAGCAGCGCGCCTGCGGGAAGTCGCCGATTGGATCGAGCATTACCGGCGGTTCTGGACCGAGAGCTTCGACCGGCTCGATGAACATCTCCACAATGTGCAGGCGAAGGGGAAAAATGATGGCGGAAAATGACGCAATCGAAGTTCACGGCCGCGAGGTCACTGCCACACGTATTTTGGATGCCCCGCGCGCGCTTGTCTGGCGCGCTTTCACCGATCCTGACCACTTGAAACATTGGTGGGGGCCGAACGGCTTTACCTGCACATTCCATGAATTCGATCTTCGGCCCAGCGGCGCCTGGCGCTTCGTCATGCATGGACCGGACGGCAAAGACTACGAGAACGAATGGGTCTTTGTTGTAGTGGATTGGATGGAGCGTATCGTCATCGATCACACAAACTTTCCTCGGCATCGTTTGACGATGCGGTTCGAGGATGTGGACGCCGGCAGGACGAAGCTCACCTTCCAGCAGGTCTTCGAGTTGCTCGATGATTACGAAAAGATCAAGCCCGTCGCTTTGCCGGGCCTCGCACAAAACCTCGACCGTTGGGCGGCGCATCTGCCGCAGATCAATCCCAACCGGCGCGAGCTTACGATCAGACGCACGTTCGCCGCGCCGCGCGCACTTGTTTGGAAGGCATGGACCGATCCAAGGCAATTGGCGAAATGGTGGGGACCGCATGGCTTCACCAACCCGGTCTGCGAGATCAATCTGCGGCCGGGTGGCGCGATCCATATCGTGATGCGCGCGCCGGACGGCACCGATTATCCGATGCGCGGCGAGTTCCGCGAGATTGTGCCGCCTGAACGCCTCGTCTTCACCAATTATCCGGTCGATGAGGAAGGCCGCCAATTGATCGACGGGCTGACGACGGTGACCTTCGTCGAGCGCGAAGGGACAACCGAAATGACACTTCAGACCCGCGCGACCGGCCTCTCGCCCATCGCAATCAATATGATTGCTGGCATGGCGGCAGGCTGGGGCCAAAGCATCGAGCGGCTCGCGGCTCTCGTGCAAAGCGCATAGCGGCCATGCTTGCGGGCCGGTCGTCGAATATCGGCGGCCGGTTGCATATTGCCGCGCCTTCGTCTAAGTATCTTGCCAATAGGTGGAAAACCTTCGTGCGGAAGAACCTTATCGTAAGCTGGGCGCTGGAGACGGGACGGAGATAGGCTCCGCTTCTCGCATCTGGCGCTGTCCGAGGCCCTCAGGGGCCTTTTTTATTGCCCAAATTTCCTAAATCCCGCAGAAAGCACGCGGAGGACGAGATGACACGCATAATGACCGGCGCAGAAATGGTGGTCGAAGCCCTGAAGGATCATGGCGTCGATACCCTGTTCGGCTATCCGGGCGGCGCCGTCCTGCCGATCTACGACGTGCTCTATCATCAGACGGACCTGCGCCACGTTCTCGTCCGTCACGAGCAGGGCGCCGGCCACGCGGCGGAAGGCTATGCCCGTTCGACGGGACGCCCGGGCGTCATGCTTGTCACGTCAGGCCCCGGCGCGACCAACGCGATCACCGCGCTGACCGATGCCTTGATGGATTCGATCCCGGTGATCTGCATCACCGGCCAGGTGCCGACGCATCTGATCGGCTCGGACGCCTTCCAGGAATGTGACACGGTCGGCATCACTCGGCATTGCACGAAGCATAATTACCTCGTCCGCTCGATCGAGGATCTGCCGCGGGTCCTGCACGAGGCCTTCTACGTCGCCCAGCACGGGCGCCCGGGCCCCGTCGTCATCGACATCCCGAAGGACGTGCAATTTGCCCGCGGCGAATATTTCGGGCCGAAGAATGTCGAGCACAAGACCTATCATCCTCGCCTCGAGGGCGATCCTGAGAAGATCGAGGAGGCGGTGACGATGATGGCCGCCGCCAAGCGGCCGGTCTTCTACACCGGCGGCGGCGTCATCAATTCCGGCCCTGAGGCATCGCGGCTGCTGCGCGATCTCGTCGCCGCGACGGGCTTCCCGGTCACGTCTACGTTGATGGGCCTCGGCGCCTTTCCGGCGCACGATCCGAAATGGCTCGGCATGCTTGGCATGCACGGGACCTATGAGGCCAACAATGTGATGCACGATTGCGATCTGATCATCGCGGTCGGCTCGCGCTTCGACGATCGCATCACCGGGCGCCTCGATCAGTTCTCGCCCGGCTCGAAGAAGATCCATATCGACATCGATCCGTCGTCGATCAACAAGAACGTCAAGGTCGATCTCGGCATCATCGGTGATTGCGCGCATGTGGTCGCGGCGATGTTTGCCCGCTGGAAGGCGCGCGGCTGCAAGCCCAATGCAGAGGTGCTTGCGAATTGGTGGGCGCAGATCGACAAATGGCGGGCGCGCAAATCGCTTGCGTATAAAAATTCCGACAAGGTCATCAAGCCGCAATATGCAATCGAGCGGCTCTATGCGGCGACCAAGGGACGCGATACTTACATCACCACGGAAGTCGGCCAGCATCAGATGTGGGCGGCGCAGCATTTCCATTTCGACGAACCGAACCGCTGGATGACCAGCGGCGGCCTCGGCACGATGGGCTATGGTCTGCCGGCTGCCATCGGCGTGCAGATGGCACATCCGCATGCGCTGGTCGTTGATATTGCCGGCGAAGGCTCGATCCTGATGAACATCCAGGAGCTTTCGACAGCAGCGCAATATCGTCTGCCGGTGAAAATCTTCATCCTCAACAATGAATATCTCGGCATGGTGCGTCAGTGGCAGGAGTTACTGCACGGCGGCCGCTATTCCGAGAGCTATTCGGAGGCCCTGCCTGATTTCGTCAAACTGGCGGAATCTTTCGGCGGCCACGGCATCCGTTGCTCCGATCCGGCGGATCTCGATGCGGCGATCGCCGAGATGATCGAGACGCCGAACATGGTCGTCTTCGATTGCCACATCGACAAGACCGAGAATTGCCTGCCGATGATCCCATCGGGCAAGGCGCATAACGAGATGATCCTGCCGGATATGGAAGAAGCGATCGGTGACGTGATCGATTCCGCCGGCAAGGTCCTGGTTTGAGATTGGGGATGGCTGAGATGAACGCCCCCACCGCGCCGCTTTCTCCCTATTCCTCCGCGCTCGGCAAGGAGAATGTCGAGACGCATACGCTCTCGGTCGTTGTCGACAACGAGCCGGGCGTCCTCGCCCGCGTGGTGGGCCTCTTCTCGGGCCGCGGCTATAATATCGATAGTTTGACGGTCGCGGAGATCGCCCACGCGGAACATCTCTCTTGCATCACGATCGTAACCTCCGGACCCGCCGCGGCGATCGAACAGATCGGCCATCAGCTGAACCGGCTTGTCCCGATCCACAACGTCAAGGATTTGACGCTGCGCGGCAATGCGATCGAACGCGAACTGGCGATGATCAAGGTCGCCGGCACGGGCACGCCACGCCAGGAGGCTTTGCGCCTCGGCGAGATTTTCCACGCCCGCGTCATCGACACGACTACGGAATCCTTTGTCTTTGAACTGACCGGTCCGGCGAAGAAGATTGATGAATTCGTCGAACTGATGCGGCCGCTCGGCCTCGTCGAGGTCGCGCGCACCGGCATCGCCGCTATTTCGCGCGGCAAAGAGCCGACCTAAAACTTTGACTTCAACCTGAAAGGCCGCGGCGCGGCCCACTAACCGGGAAAATCTATCTATGCGCGTATATTATGATCGTGACGCCGACCTCAATCTCGTCAAGGGCAAGACGGTCGCCATCGTCGGCTATGGCAGCCAGGGCCATGCGCATGCGCTGAACCTGCGCGATTCCGGCGTCAAGAATGTCATCGTCGCGCTGCGCGAAGGCTCAAACTCCGCAAAGAAGGCCGCTGCCGAAGGCCTCAAGGTTATGTCGGTCGCCGAAGCGGCAAAGACGGCCGATGTCGTGATGATGCTCACGCCCGACGAATTGCAAAGCGACATCTACCGCGAACATCTCGCGCCCAATCTCAAGGAAGGCGCGGCGCTGCTTTTCGCGCATGGTCTTTCGATTCATTTCAATCTCATCGAGCCGCGTAAGGATCTCGACGTGCTGATGGTCGCGCCGAAGGGTCCTGGCCACACCGTGCGTTCGGAATATAAACGCGGTGGCGGCGTGCCGTGTCTCATCGCCGTGGCGCAGGACGCGACCGGCAATGCGCATGACCTAGCGCTATCCTATGCCTCGGCCATCGGCGGCGGCCGGGCCGGTATCATCGAGACGACCTTTCGCGAGGAATGCGAGACCGATCTTTTCGGCGAGCAGGCGGTGCTTTGTGGCGGCCTCGTCGAACTGATCCGCGCTGGCTTTGAGACGCTTGTCGAAGCGGGCTATGCGCCGGAGATGGCCTATTTCGAATGCCTGCACGAAGTGAAGCTGATCGTCGACCTCATCTACGAGGGCGGCATCGCCAACATGAATTATTCGATCTCGAACACCGCCGAATACGGTGAATATGTCACCGGCCCGCGCATCGTGACGCCCGAGACCAAAGCCGAAATGAAGCGCGTCTTGAGCGACATCCAGACCGGCAAGTTCACGCGCGACTGGATGCTCGAAAACAAGGTCAATCAGACCTCGTTCAAGGCGAGCCGCGCCCGCTCGCAGGCGCATCCGATCGAAGAGGTCGGCGCCAAGCTGCGCGGAATGATGCCCTGGATCGGCGCCAATAAGCTCGTCGATAAGGAAAAGAACTAGATCAAAGGCCTGATCGGGCGCAGCTTGGCGTTGCGCCCGGCGGCCCGGCTTCTTTTTCGGCGTTCGCCTTGACCTGTTCGGAATAGTGCGCATATACGCCCAGTATCGGTGCATATGCATCTATTGTCACGGAGAGAGCAATGAACATCGAAGGATCGGTCGCGCTGGTTACGGGCGCCAATCGTGGCCTAGGCAAAGTCCTGGCCGAGCAATTGCTGGCGCGAGGCGCCAAGAAAGTTTACGCCGGCGCGCGCGACCCGTCGAAGATCACCTATCCGGGCGTCGAGCCGGTAAAACTCGACATCACCAACGCCGCCGATGTCGAGGCTGCCGCCAAGGCACTGGGCGATGTCAATCTGGTCATCAACAATGCCGGCATCGCGCAATTTGCTTCGCTCGCCGGTGATCCCTCGCTGGAAATCGCCCGAAAGGCGATGGAAACCAATTATTTCGGCACCTTGCGCGTCGCCAACGCCTTCGCGCCCATCCTCGCCAAGAACGGCGGCGGCGCCCTCGTCAACATGCTCTCTGTCTTGACCTGGATCACCTATCCGTCGCTTGCCGCCTATTGCGCGTCGAAATCGGCTGCCTGGGCGCTGACCAATGGCTTGCGGCACGAGTTGAAAGAGCAGGGCACGCTGGTCGTCGGCGTCCATGCCGGGTTGATCGACACCGACATGGCCGCCGGCGTCGAGGCGCCGAAGGTAACGCCGGAACAGGTCGCAAAGGCGATCCTCGACGGGGTCACGGCTGGACAGGAGGAGGTCCTCTCCGACGATCCCTCCCGCCATATCAAGGCGGCGCTGTCGAACCAGCCGGGGCCGTACCTCTAAATAAGAACATGCTCCGACTTTTTGATTTGGCGCGATTTCTTGTCGACCGAATAGATCTATTCGGTCGGAAAGCGCGCTAAAACCTCTATTGTCTGGACGCCGTCACAGTCTTAGGGACTGCGGTGAACCCGCGCTGCCGCGCGTCCAGGCAAATTCATCTTGCGCGAAATACTTACCATCCTCGCCATCGTTCTGATCGTGATTTTGACCGCCGCTCTGGCGGTGCCCTATTTCATCGATTGGAATGCCGAGCGCAGCCTGGTCGAGGCGCAGCTTTCAAACCTCACCGGGGCCGAGGTCAAAATCCGCGGCGGCATCGATCTCAAGATCCTGCCGACGCCTTATCTGCAGCTCGCCGATGTGGAACTCGCCGCGCCGGGTTCGGGCACCGATGTAAAAGTTGCTGAACTGCATCTCGAAATCGCGTTGGCCGCACTGCTGCGCGGGGAAGTCGATTTCGTCGAGGCGCAGTTCGTTGCGCCGAATGTCAAGTTACGCTTGATGAACGGCGCGCTACCCTCATGGCGGCCGCGGCATGGCTTTATGGGTCAGATGCGTTTCGAGCGCATCTCCGTCAGCGACGGCAGCCTTACGCTCGATGATCCAGACGCAAAGCGAACCTATCGTTTCGACAATATCGCGCTCTCCGCCGAAGCCGATGCGCTGACAGGGCCGTTTTTCGGCGACGGTCATTTCGACATGAACGGCGCGCAGACGGCGTTTCATCTCTCGACAGGCGCACGCACGGGCCAGACTTTGCCCGTCAAGCTGACCATCGATGAAAGCGCGCAGCATCCGGGCGCGGACTTCGACGGAAACCTGACCTTCGATTCATCGGCGGCGGAATTCGCTCTTCCTACCGCTAGCGGCGCGCTGCACCTTTCCGGCACCGGGCCGTTCGATTTGCCGTGGCAGGCA
Organism: uncultured Pseudomonadota bacterium; assembly: GCA_963782195.1. Taxonomy (GTDB): domain Bacteria; phylum Pseudomonadota; class Alphaproteobacteria; order Rhizobiales; family Beijerinckiaceae; genus Methylovirgula. The sequence continues at coordinate 168,948 of CAWAIN010000003.1, forward strand.
AGCGGCACACTCGACGCCGCGCTACGGCGGGCCAAATTATCCAATCTCGACATTCAGTTCGGCGGCGACCTCACGGCCAGCCTCGACGGGGACGCGGACTTCGACCTCGGCGCGATGCCGCGTGCACATCTCAAGCTGAAGGCGCAGCAGATCAATCTTGATCAATTGCTGGCCGCCAAGGATGCACCGGCGCCGATGCAGCGGCTGTACGATGCGGCCGAAAACGCCGCGTCCGGGCCGAGCGTTACGCTGTTCGGCTTGCCGCTTTCGCTCGATCTCGCCGCGCAGACGCTGATCCTTGGCGGCGATGCGCTCAACGATGTCGCTGCGGGCGTTTCAGCGGCAGGGCCGCAAAACAGTGCCGTGCGGCTTTCGGCGACAGGCCCGGGCGGCGCACATATTGCGCTCGACGGCGCGCTGGAGACGGGCAGTGCGCCTGTATTCAAAGGCCATATCGCCACTGGCGCCGATGATGTTTCGCGCTTCCGCGATTGGCTCGACACGAACCTGCCGCAACTCGCGCTGCCGGACCTGCCGTTTCAATCCGCTGGTCTCGACGGTACAGCGAACATTTCGCAAGTCGGCGCGGTGGGTAGCGATCTCGTCATCCACGTCAACGGATCGGTGCTGACCGGCACGCTCGCCTATACGAAAAAGATCGGCGCTGAGCGGGCGCGTCTTTTCGCCGATCTGTCGGCGCAAAGGCTCGAACTGCCGCGTCTGCCCGGCCTTTCGACTATCCTGAGTCAGACCGGCGACCTGGACCTGGCGCTGCGCTTCGATGCGCGTTCGGTGAAGCTCGCCGACTCCGGCGCTGGAACGATCGAGACAGGGCAGATCGCGTTCGATTTCGCCAAGACCGGCGCGCTCTCGCAACTCAACAGCCTTAATGTCGGCGGCTTCGACGGCGCCAATGCGACCGCGAGCGGTCATTGGAGCGCTGGCACCGGCGGCGAATTGGCGCTGCATCTCAATGCCGAGCACATCGGCGCGATTGCGGCCCTCACCGCGCATCTGGCACCGAGCGCGGAAACAAATTTCATCGCGGCACATAGCGGCGAATTCTCGCCGATGCATCTGGCGCTCGCGGTCAAGGGCGACGCGGGTGCGTCAGGCGGCAATCTCACGAGCCTCAACACCACGGGCACGGCTGGCGCGACGCAATTCGTTGCGACCGCCGCACCGGCGCATGGCAACGGCCTTGATGTGACGCTGAGCGCTAAGGCGCCCGAAGCGCGCGCACTGCTGCGGCAATTGGGATTCACGACTTTCCCAGGCAAAAAACTTGGCGTGGCCATGCTCAGCGGCACGGCGCAAGGTCCGCTCGATCGTCTCGACGCGCATATCGCCGCGTCACTCGCCGGCGCGGCGATCGATTTCAGCGGAATTGTCGAGCGTGGGGAAAGAGTCGATCCACATGCGGCAGGAACGCTCAAGATCGCCAGCGCCGATCTCGCGAGCCTGCTGCGTGCGCTCGGTCTCGTTGATTCTGATCTGCAGAGTAAGTTGCCGCTTGATCTCAGCGCCGCCGCACAGATTGGCGGCGACGGGCTTGTGTTGCGGGCGCTGAGCGGCACATGCGGGAATAACAAAATCTCAGGGGATCTTGCCTATAGCGCCGACAAGGGCGTCACTGGCACATTGCAGACGGATGCTTTGTCCCTCGGCGCGCTGTTGCAACTGGCTTTAGGGCCGGCGCGGCCGGCGAAACGCAGTGCGGTTTGGTCCGATGCGCCCTTCGCGGCACCGACGACGCTTCCGCCGGTGCTCGTTGCGCTTCACGCCGGGTCGTTCGCCGTGATGTCCGGGATCGTTGCGCAAAACGCCGATTTCAATCTGCTACTTGCTGGCGGCCAAGTTGGATTACAGCATTTTTCCGCAAAACTCGGCGCCGGGCTCATCTTCGCCGATCTGACGATGCGCCGCAGCGGCGCGACGGCGGCGGCCGAGGGGCATTTGAGCCTTGATCATTATGCGCTGGATGTACCGACCGCGCGCGGGCAAGTGTCGGGCAAGTTCGATTTCGCCGGCACAGGGCAAAGCCCCGCCACACTCATCACGGGGCTCGCCGGCTCGGGCACGCTCACCATTTCCGATCTTCTGTTGATGCGCAGCGATCCGGCGGCGATCGCGCAGACGCTCAGCGATGTGGAAGAAGACAGGCTGAGCATCGACGAAACCGAAATCGACCGGACATTGTCGGCGGCCGTCGACCAGCACGCGCTGTCCGTCGCTTCTGCCACATTCGATGCCGGCCTCGCGGCGGGTGTTCTGCGGCTCACTGGCAAGGGTGCAACACAAGCGACAGGCAACTCCGGCGTCACGCAAGAGACTCAGGCGTCGCTCGATCTGCGCACATTTGCGTTGGATCAAAGCAGCGTTCTCACATTGACGGCGCTGCCGAGGAATTGGAGAGATGTTGCGCCGCAAGTGGCGCTCGAATGGACGGGCCCGCTTGAAAGCCCGGTGCGGAATATCGATGCGACAAGCTTCGTCAACGCGCTGGCGGCGCGCGCTATCGCGCGCGAGACGGCGCGGATCGAGGCGCAGGAATTCGATGTTCACGAACATGCCGTGGCTTTAGCGCGATTGGAAAGTGCGCGCCGGCAAGAGGCGGATCGTTTGCAGGCGATCGAGGACGTAAAGCGTGCGGTCGTACGCGCCCGCGCCCGCGACGCCACAATCGAACGCTTGCAGCTATTGCTGGCGACGGAAAAGCAGAAGGCAGCAGAACAGGCGGTAAAGACGCAGCCGCTCACCATTACGCCAACGCCCCAGGCGACGCCGTCTGCACCCGCGGCGGCACTCCCACCTGATACGCCGCGGCTCGTGCCGGCCGATCCGAGTGCCGCGGGTCGTTACTGAGCGAGAGCCTGCGCGAGAACGAAGACGCGGATCGCGGAGGAGAGATTTGCCGCGCCGCGGCCTGCATCGATTTCGCCGATCAGCGCCGCCAGTGACAGGCCGCGTGCGCCAGCGATGTCGCGCAATTTGTCCCAGAAAGCCTGTTCGAGCGAGATGCTGGTGCGGTGACCGGCGATGGTGAGCGAATGTTTGGAGATCGCGGTTGCGCCCGGATCAGGCATCTTCGGAACCAGGCTCGCTTTCGCGGCGATGGCCCTCGAGGTGCCGGCGTTCCAAGTCACGCGTGGCTGCGGTGCGTTCGCGTTCGGCTTTCGGCGCCCCGAACCGCACCCGGTTCTCTGCCGCCTTGCCAGCGGCCTCGGCGCGGCCTTTGGCCTTGCGGGCGCGGCGCAGATTGACGATCTCGCTCATTATTTTTTGCGGAAGGCGTCGATGGACACGACTTTCGTCGGCGACTCTTGCGGCGCGTCGTCCGACTTTGCCAGTTCAGGCTTTGCTGATTTGCCCAATTCAGACTTGCCCAGTCCTTTTCCAAGCGCCTGCTTGGCCGCGTCGGCCTGGTCTGCCAGTTTGGGATTGATCTCGGCAGGTTCGCTGCCGCTGCCGCGCGGCTTGGTCTTTTCCGGCGGAACAGGCCGCAGGGCCGTCGCCTGCGGTGCGATCGCGGCCGGGCTTGCAGCCGTGGGGGCTTCGTTCGCCATTTCAAACTTGAGGCCGAACTCGACCGACGGATCGAAGAAACCGGTGACCGCCGTGAAGGGAATCACCAGAAGTTCCGGCTTGCGATCGAAATGCAGACGCACCTCGAAATATTGCTCGGTGACCGCCAGATCCCAGAATTCATGCTGTAGAACAACGGTCATTTCCTGCGGATATTTTTCCCGCAGCTTGGCGGGAATCCGCACACCGGCAGCATCGGTGCGGAAGACAATGACGAAATGGTGGTTGCCGGGGAGCCCGTCGCGGGCCGTGTCGGCCAATACCTTACGCAGGACAGAGCGCAGCGCTTCCTGCACCAGAAGATCGTAGCGGATCAGATCAGACGCCATTCCAATATCCCGGCCCAAGGCAAAGTGGAGGCTTCTGTTGCCAGGTGCCTCCGAACCCCGCCTTAGAGTGCTAACCCTAAGGGCTTTGAATTCGGTACCATTACCGCATTACGCGGCAACAGCCACCGGAGCATAGTTGTCGTTGGCAACTATAAGATTAGCCCGATGACGGTGGAACCATGCCGAGCAAAAGAACACCCTTTACACTCCCCGTCGAACCTATTTCGCCCCCGCCAGAAGCTGCCGCCTGACGACGGGCTTTGGTGGAGGCGCCGGGTACCGCCCCCGGGTCCGAAGAGCTTATTACGATGCCGTTTATCGCCATAGCTGCGCAAGGCAGCGTCCCGAATATAGGCAGAGACGGGATAATTAGAAAGTCCCGGCGCCGCCGGGGTAGTGGGTCCATTCGAAATCCGGCCCCGTTGCATGGTGGCAGATAAGGCCCGCAGATGCCATATTCCGCGGCATGACAAAGACCCGTAAATGCTCCTCGGCACCGGCGGCCTAGCTGGCAAAGCACAGTAGTTGACCTTGCTACCGGCGACGCTCGAAGATCAGCCGCAAGCCCCGGACAAGGGGCCAATGGCAGCTCTTGGGAGGGAAGGCGGTTTGCGAGGTGGTTACGCGTGCGCCGAAAAAAGCTTTCCCTCGGAAAGGCGATCTGAGATCGCCTGCTAAAGCCGCACAAGAGCGTTGGCTCGAAGTAAGCGGAACCGTGGGAATGGCGAGGGAGACTCTGGATGAATTGGCAATAGCGGTTTCTCAAGCGTATGATGCTGATATCTTAGCGTATTTTGGATATATCGAGCCCCCCGAGGACTGACTGGATATATCGAAGCCTTCGCACGCGGCGACGCCGCACGGAATGCTTTATTTTGGCTTTGACAACTCGCGGCGGCGATCCCTCATGCGGCGTACCGGATCGCGCGCCTATGTCTTCAGAAAGCCTATAATATCTTGACTTAAAAGAAGGCCCTAAGTCAAAACCAGTTTCAACTACGCCCAAAGGAACATTTACTGTTCTAATTACTAGTAGATGTAAAAGCGCGGGAACTATTATTGCATTCGGGAGCGAGTCAAAATATGGATGTCGGATGGCGCGCAATTTGGGCCAATCGACGTTCAACTTCGTAAGCCAGATGAGGTGGGGGAGCGAACGTCCGGGCTTACGCCAATCCAGGCGATGAGCTTCTTAAGAAAACCAATCGATGAGCATGTTCAAAAGGCATTTCGCCCAGCTTCGCTTCGGGCGTGATCTTTTGTTTTCAACGAAGATGGCGGCCGACATCGCGACCACCGCGACCATTGGACTTTTTGAGCCCGATCTTCAGCCAAATTGACCCGCTTCGCCTAGCGGAGGTTGACCGGTCGCTAAGAATTTCAGCCGAATATGGTGAGCGCTTGGGCCAGAAAAATTTGAAGGAAGGCGCTCTTGAGAGGCTATTGGCCAAGTATCCGTCATGGGTTTGTAATTGATCGGACCGAATTGAAGAATTGTTCGAAAAGCTAACTGACCCGCCGGCCGATGTAGAAGAGTTTGCGCGGAGATGTGAAGCAATAGGCAATTTATATATTGATTTTGACGAGGCGTATTTTTATCACCTTGGCGAAGAAAAGCCTGAGACGGTGGAACCGCCGGCCGAGGGACCTGTTGGGGAAACGGCATAGAGGCGAGCGGAGGACTCCCCATGAAAAAGACGATTATGGAAAAGGTGTTTGAAGTCATCGCAGATGACAACGAGCGTTTTGGCCGCCTTCAATCGGGAGAAGGTTTGTCGTCAAAGACCCGGCACACCAAAGGCGATGTTCAAGAGCGCAAAGCGCAAAAGAACGCTGTCCAAGAAAGACCGAAAAAGAATTTAAATAGGGACTTCATGCTTGACGCTAAAGCATGAAGGGTCTATTTGGAGAGCATGAAGAAACTCTCCACGGCTGAACGCGCGAAAATCCTTCACCTGCTTTGTGAGGGCAATTCGATCCGTTCCGTGACGCGGCTTTTGAACGTCGGCAAGAATACCGTTACTCGTTTGATGCTGGATGCCGGGATGGCTTGCGCGGCCTATCACGACGAGCATGTTCGCGACCTGAAGTCGAAGCGCATACAATGCGATGAGATATGGTCGTTCGTGGCAGCGAAGCAAAAGAACGTCGCCGAACTAAAACGCCAGTTCAGGGCGCGGGCGACATTTGGACGTGGACCGCAATCGATGACGATTGCAAGCTTATCGTTTCATATTTCGTCGGTGACCGTTCCAGCGCGTCCGCAATGATCCTAATGGATGATTTGCGGAGCCGCCTTGCCAATCGCGTCCAACTCACGACCGATGGTCACAAGCCTTATCTTGAGGCCGTTGAAGGAGCATTTGGTGGCGACGTCGACTACGCGATCCTGAACAAGATTTACGGCACCGTTCCTGAAGCCGCAAAGGGCCGCTACAGCCCCGCCGTTTGCCTTGGGGCAAAGAAGGACCGGATCGAAGGAAGTCCCGATCCTGCCCACATCAGCACATCGTATGTTGAGCGCAGTAACCTAACACTGAGGATGCAAAATCGCCGCTTCACGCGGCTGACGAATGCCTTTTCGAAAAAGGCTGAGAACCACGCCTATTCCGTCGCGCTGTTTGTCTTCTTCTATAATTTCTGCCGCATCCATAAGACGCTTCGCGTCACGCCCGCTATGCAAGCTGGCGTGACAGACAAGCTTTGGGGTGTCGAAGACATTGCGGCGCTGGTCGAAGCAACTGAAGCCAAACCGGCCAAACGCGGGCCTGTATAAAAAGTCGCTAGCGGCATGAGGCTTAATGCTGGGGATGCTCTCCTTGGTCTCGGCGGCTGGACGGTCGGGCTGGCGCTGTTCGGGATGCTTCGACTCTTCAAAATCAATCATAGTTGGACCGTTGAAGACTTGGCCGGGTTGGGCGTCGGCCTCATCATCCAAGCGTTCATTGTGTGGATGATAGTGTGCGTTGTTTTCCGGATGGCCGGCGTCTGGCCCGTTTGGCCATTCACTCAATAAAATTTCAAACGGACCCACTACCCGCCGCCGGCGCCTGCGCGACTTGGGGATATGACCGTCGGGCGACTTTCGCGGGCGGTCGAGGAATGCGATGCCCTGAGGCTCGTGCGCTAAAGGACCGGAAGGTGATGGACGCAACTCCTGAGATGCAAAATAAGCGCGCGCCCTATGGGGTCATCGGCCTTTGCCTGAGCCTCGTCGCGGCAATTGTACTCACGCTCATCTTAATGGCCGCAGTGGCAGCGGCGGTCTATTTCGCCGACGCGGCGCTGCACGGCATGGGCGATGCGCGGATAAAAGCCAGGAGCGCTCTATCGGCGCTACAGGTGGACGATCAATTCAGCGCCGCGCGGCTGGCATTGGGGATCTCCTTTTACCTCGCGGCGCTGGCGTCGATTTTGTCGGTTGCGCGGTGGCGGGCGGGGCCGGATTGGCGCAGCCTCGTTGCCTGGCGCCCGCCGCTCTGGCCAGTTCGTGACAAGGTTCTGTGGGCGATCGTCGCCATCGGGCTTGTTTACGGGTTCGCGTCAAGCGCCGCGCTTGGCCATTTCTACCCGCAGTCGAATTCGTGGCTTCTGCTGCCGCATGGCAAACTGGCGATCGTTCTTCTCTTTGTCGTGGCGGTCATTGTCGCGCCGATCGTCGAGGAGACCTATTTTCGTGGCTGGATTTTCACGAGCTTACACCATAGCTGGGGCCGTTGGCCGGCAGTGATTATTTCGGCGCTGCTCTTCGGCTTGGCGCATTACGAATCGACGCATCTTTACGCGCTCGCGGTTTTTCCGCTCGGGCTCATCCTTGCGGCACTGCGTGAGCGGACCGGAAGCGCCGGGACGTCGATGCTGTTTCACGCTGCAAACAATCTGATCGCCGTCTTGTCGGCGGCCGCAAGTTGACCACGCTTTAAGACATGGGACCGATGCGACATCCCGAAGCTCAATATCTCGATCTGCTGGAGCAAGTCCTGGAACATGGAGACCGGCGCGTCGACCGGACCGGCGTCGGAACGCTGTCGATCTTCGGCGCGATGACGCGCTTCAATCTCGCCGACGGCACGGTGCCGATCCTCACAACGAAACGCGTTTATTGGAAGACTTCGGTCAAGGAGATGCTGTGGTTTCTGACCGGTGGCACGAACATCCAGCCGCTGCTTAAAAACAACGTCCACATCTGGACCGATTGGCCGCTGGATCGCTACCGCAAGGAAACTGGCGGCACGATCTCGCAATCCGAATTCGAGCAAAAAATCCTCGACAGCGACGCCTTCGCAGCGCGCTGGGGCGAGCTGGGGCCTGTCTATGGCAAACAATGGCGGCGATGGCTCGGGCCGGACGGGAAAGAGCACGACCAGATTGCGACCCTCATCAAGACGATTAAGACAACCCCGTCGAGCCGGCGCATGTTGTTCCATGCGTGGAATGTCGCCGAGATCGATCAGATGTCGCTGCCGCCGTGCCATATGATTTATCAATTCTATTGTACGCAGGACGGCAGGCTGAGTTGCCTTCTCTTCCAGCGTTCAGGCGATTTGCTGCTCGGCGTTCCGTTCAATTGGACGGGCGGCGCGGCGTTGCTTCTCATGATCGCGCAGCAGACAGGTCTCACGCCCGGCGAATTCATCTGGGTCGGCGGCGATGTGCATCTTTATCTCAACCATATCGAGCAGGCGCGCATCCAGCTTCAGCGCACGCCGCGGCAATGGCCGAAAATGCGGCTGCTTCGCAAACCCGACAGTATTGACGATTATCGCATCGAGGACTTCGAGGTCGATGACTACGATCCTCACGCCGCGATCAAGGCCGACGTTGCGGTCTGAGCGCGGTCTTTAGGCCACCCGCATATAGCAGCGTCGTTTGCGACCTATGGGTCGAAGTAATAGTTGAATCCGAGGCGGGCGGTCCCGCCCATGTAGTGGGCGCTTGTGGTTGGAAGCGCGGAATTGGATTTTCCGAAGATGCTCGTGATCGAAGGCGACGAATTATAGGCGACCGAGCCGAGGTCATAGAGCAGATATTCCGCCTTGACGCTCATATTATGCGCAAACATCCACTCAAGACCACCGCCGCCAGTCCAGCCGACCATAAGTTTGTTGACGATGCCAACGGAGCCCGTGGTCTTTGGCGCGACGAGAATTGCACCAGCCCATTGCTGATCGACGAAGGTGCTTGAGCTTGTCTCGCCATAGGCCAAGCCGCCGGTTGCGTAGGCAAGAATGTCCGGATGAAGAAAGAGACCTAAACGGCCGCGCAACGTGCCGAGCCAGTCCACGGCCATGGAATTGTCGACGCGGGTGCTCAGACTGAAAGTACCCGCCGGCGTGCCGTTGGAGAAGACGTCGTTCTGCCCATAAGCCTCATGGCCTCTGGCGCCTACGCCGTCAATGTCCGTTTCGACGCCGACGAGACCGCGGTTAAGTTGAAGATTATAGCCGATCTGCGCGCCGCCGGCGAAGCCGTTCGGAACTGAGCTCGACCTGCCGGGGATCGCCCCCGCCGCGGCTGACGCGAGGCTTGTCGTGAAGCCCTCGGTGCTGAGCTGTTGATCAAGAGCTGTCGAACCGACAGCAGCACCATTGGAGGCAATGGAATGGATGGATCGATAAGGACGGATACTCAGCATTCGAGGCAACGTTCCGCAGCGGTTTCGGCGCGGGACTTCAAAATCCTGCCGATCCACTGGGGGCAAGCCGTGCGAATTCAACCCGGATGAATAGCCGCTGTTCAATCCGGCATAGAGCCCGGTCCAGACCGGCCCGTCGTCCACAGGATCCTTCGTGTTTGGCAAATTATGTTCGGCTCGGCGCCGAAATGGTAGTTCAGCCCCACCCGGATGATATGGCCATCGAAATGGGCGGAAGAAGTCGAGCTTACGACATTGGTAAAGCCAAGGGCATCGGTCGTGAGTGTCCCGGACGTGAAGGTTACCGAGCCGAGATTGTAATAAAGATATTCACCCTTGACGCTCAGTCCGGGCGCGAACATCCATTCAAGGCCGGCGCCGGCCACCCAGCCGACCCGCGTGGCGGAATAGTCGCCAAGAGCCACCGAGGACGACGCGGTCGCGGCGAAAGGCCCAAGAGCTGGATCGTTCCAGCTCTGCGTGGCACGCGTGTCGGCGCTGACGCCGCCATAGGCCAGACCGCCGGTGACGTAGGCGAGCAATTGCGGCATCGCCATCATACCGACGCGGCCGCGTACCGTGCCGAGCCAATCCAGACTCTTCCGGTCGTCGAAATCGGTCGTGGCCGTCTCGGTCACACCGGCAACCGTGGCGTTGGCCATGCGCGACGAGGTTGAAAGTGTCGATTGTCCCGCACCCTGAATGTCGGCTTCCGCGCCCAGCAGCCAGACGTCGTTGGTGAGATTGTAGCCGACTTGGCCGCCGCCGATCGCGGAGTTTCCGAACGCTGGTGCCGAGCCGGTGATATTTGCCGCCGAAACGGGCGCGCCGTTGCCAAAGAAGCGCGCGTCGGCACCGCTGGAAACGACGCGGCCGGTCGAAGAGATTTTCGGGCTGCCATCGATGGCATAGCCGGCGTTCAGACCCGCATAGAAGCCGGAAACGCCAAAGTTTGCCGGCATGCCGTCCGACACGCGCTCGAGTTGATCAGGCGGTGCGACAAAGGGGTTTGTAGAGTCGGTCATCTGATAAAGGAACGAACCGACAAAGCCATCGCGCGCGAAAGGCATATTGGAGGTAACGTGCGCAACTTCGAGATTGAGCGTTTCGTTGAATGGCCAGCCAATGATGCTGGCATTGGTCCTGACGCCGAGGCCGTAGGAAAGGGCGTGAATGGCCGGGTTTAATCCGGGAACGTCGCAATCGAGCCGGCCACCGCCATAGGCGCTGAAGACATAGGGAGAAGCGACCGCCGCACCGCCCTGAAACGGAAGCGCAGTCGGCCGTTGCAATTCTCCGCGCGCGACGCCGCCGCGATCGACGTAAAGTGTTCCGAGACCGAAGCCGGACAAAACATCTGGCCCCGCAAGCTGTAGCTGTTCCGCCGACATCAACGGTTGGCCAAAGCCGGTTTGTGCACGGCCTAGCCCCGCAAAGACGAAATTGTAGGGCAGCGGCTGGGAGATACGCATTTCGCCGGCGAGTTTGTTGAAGTTCGGGCTCGCGCCCAGCTGCGAAAGCGGGACGAGGGGGTTGCCGGCGATACCGCCCAAGCCATGCATATAGAGTAAAGCACTGATGGCTTTGCCACCTAGGGACCATGGAAAATTGACATCCCATTCGCCCGCGACGCGAAGATCTTCATACCGGTCGTGATAGATATCGAAGATGGATTGACCGGCTGGCGTCACCAAATTCGGCACCGGTGACAGATAGCCGACGTTATCCGTAAAATCGAAACCTAGCTGCCCGCGAATTGTCTGCTGGGCCGATAAAAACAAAGGATAATTCGCTCGCACCGAGGCACGCTGGAGAGTGCCATGAACACCCTCTGACGAGGGAGTGGTGGGTAAAAATTCTCCTGGCGACGGTGTCGGCGAAACGCGCGATTGCGCGTAACTTGCTCCGAGCGTGAAGCCATCCGGACCGACCGGCAGGTTGCCGCCAAAGCTGAAGGCTTGCGACTTCGCGCGTCCATCGAAGAATTGTCCGAAGTCATCTGTCGACGACGCTTCCGAGTGAATTGTCTCGCCGTAGCCCAATATGTTGTTGAGCGTAAAGCCCGTCGAGAAGAGGTACGTCCCGTAATTGCTGGGCAAATAATCGTGGACGCCAAAGAAATAACTGAACGGCGTGAGCGTTGCGCTGACGGCCAGCACCACGCCGCCGGGCTCGGCGCCCGGTCTCGTTTGCGTGCTGCCGGTTACACCGGGAAGATCGCCGATCAGGAGGATATGGCGTTGGATCTCTGAAAGGCGGATGTGTCTGCGCCCGACAAGCGCTGCCAGCCGATTTCGTACGATATTGCGCAACTCTTGCGGGACGCCGGAGAGATCAAGGTCTTCGATGAAGCCATCGATAATCGTGATGCGAATTTCACCGCGGGCGAAGGCTCTTGGCTGAAGCACGGCGTTGACGAGTGGATAGCCGGCATCGGCATAGGCTTGCTGTACACTGGCAGCGAATTGATAGGCTTCGACCAAATTCAATCGCCGCCCTTGAACGCCCGCCACCAAGCCCGCGGTCCGTGCCTGCAAGTCAGGAAAATCGCCCTCGATAGCGACCCTTTTCACGAAAGCCCAGCGTCGCTTCGCGTCAGGTGGAATGGTTTGCGGTGCGCCAAGCTGGACCGCGAGCGAGGCTGAAACCGCCCCGCCACCACCCACGCGCAGCCGCTCCGGCGCAAGGGCGGGGGCGACGTTTGCGATAGGCCGCGCGGCTTGCTGTGCGAAACCTGGCGCAGCCATCAACGCCCACACGACATAATCCAAACAATATTTCGCAACGCTCTTGCGCCCACCGGGCGGTAGCAAACTTTAACACCCAGCAGCCCCCCGCTACGTGAGCCGGAAATAAATTAAAAAGCAACAAGAGTAACAGCTTCGGAGGCTGAAATCTCCCCCGCGCGTTTCTTTGCCGAGGGTTGTAGTACGCCGGCAACATAGAGCCAATGCAGGCCTTGATGCAGCGCGGTAATGAACTGAAATTCAAGTGTGATTAGGGATGCCTACATTCTGTCGTTCGGCAGATCGGGGTGAAAACGGCGGCGCGCCCGGCGCGTTTATGCGCGACATGGTTACTTTTCATTTAGAACGTCTAAGAGATTAGTCCGCCAGGTTCAGGCCGATCCGACGGCCGCCAGCGCTTTGTCCGGCTCATCATTCTCCGAAAGATTGACGTATGCCCGCCCGGATTTAGGGGCTGCATAAACTTTGGCTTAGCCGGGCGGTCAAATTTGTAGGTGTAAGCCCGCTTTTAAAGGAATGCTTGTTGAGGCGAATTTTCCGAGCCGGGATATTTTGAGACCGCGGCTTTTGCGGACGTCAACGATTACACGTTACAGAAGAACGTCGCGTCCTATCACCTGCTTATGCTTTTCGCGCCGGGTGTACATCCGAGCCTTTCGGTCGCGGCAGCTAAGAATCTGCTCGAGCAGATGGGTAGGTGTCCGCCCATCGCCGTCCTTGCGGATTTTGAAGACACAGATGAAGTTCTGGCCGTCTTTGCACTTGGTGTGCAGGCTTATATACCGACCAGCGTCACCTTCGATGTTATGACCGAAGCGATAAAGCTTGGGATCGCTGGTGGCACGTATTATCCGACCTGTATTCTTTCGGTTTGCGCGCACGACAGAGAGTTCAAACAAGACTCGATGTATGCGCTGACGCCAAGGGAGCTCGCGGTTTTGGATGCGGTCCGGCAGGGGCGGCCGAACAAAATCATCGCGCAGGAACTCGGAATCAGCGAGAGTACGATCAAGGTCCACGTGCATCGGATCATGAAGAAGTTGAAAGTGCGCAACCGCACGCAAGCTGCGATGTACGCCAGGAATTGAGCACGATTTTCGGAGCGCGTTAATTGCGGGCGCGCTCACAGATTCTCAGGTCGATGCGCGCTGCGCGTCGACCTGTTTTACATATTGTTTGTATTCAAATTTAATTTTTATGTCGCCGATGGCGCGAAGTAAATTTCGGGGGAGCGCTCTGCCATGACCAAGCATTTCATCACACGGCCCCACTTTGGCCGCGCCGACAGAGACGATCTGTTGAAATCCATGGGGCGATCGCTTTCCCTATCGCGAATTTACGAGGCGACCAAAGGCCCTAACTCGCCGCAGCACAGGATGGTGAAAAGCTGCGGGATGCCGTTAAGGCGCTGGCGGAGATCTCACCGACGATCCCAATTATTATGGTGACCAGGACGAAGTGCAAAAGGCATTCGATCAGCTATCGGCGCACATTGGCTGCAATTCGCCGGGGGAAAACAAGAGCAGTTTTGAAAAATAATCATTCTAGTAGATTTCATATTCGTCGATTAGCGTTGGCGAGGCTGCATACCTCTGTATGCGGCTATCGGTTCCATGCAGAGAGACGAGTCCATGTTGCGAAAAAGCCTTCTCCTTTCCACGGGTTTCGCGTTGATTTTCGGCGCGGGGCTCAGCCTAGCTGAAGCGCAATCTGTCCCCGAGCAGGTCGTCAACGCCCTCAATAAAGTGTGGGGCGTGCACCCCGGTTTCCGCGCCAATCATGCCAAGGGCGTCGTGGGTCAGGGCACGTTCAAGGCTTCGCCAGAGGCCGCAAGCCTGAGCAAAGCTGCGATCTTTTCGGGCGATACAATTCCGGTCACGATCCGCTTTTCAGATAGCGGCGGTCTGCCAAATGTGCCTGACGGATCACCGCTCGCCGTGCCGCATGGTCTCGCAATCAAGTTCCATCTGAAGGATGGAAGCGAAACCGATATCGTCATCAATTCCCTTAAATTTTTCCCGGTTGCGACAGGCGAAGATTTTCGTGATCTTTTGCTCGCTATTGCGGCCAGCCCGCCCAACGCGCCGCAGCCGACGAAGCTTGCTCTCTTCGTCAAGACGCATCCGCGCGTGCCATTGGCGTCGGCGTCCGTACATCAGCCCGACAGCCTCGCGGATGAGCAATATAACGGCATCGATGCTTTTGTCTTCGTCAACAAGGACGGCAAGAAGCAGGCGTTCCGCTACATCGCCGCGCCAGAAAAACTCGTCCACATCAGCAACGACGAAGCCGCCAAGAAGCCGCCGAATTATCTGTTCGACGAAATCGCGACGCGGGTCGCCAAAGCGCCGGTGACATTCCATCTGCAAGCCCAGCTCGCGGCGCCGGGCGATATCACCAAGGATCCGACGATTCCCTGGGCGGCGACCAACAAAGTGGTCGATCTGGGCGTCCTGACGATCGACAAGATCGACGCCAACAGCCTCGAAGAGCAGAAGAAACTATTGTTCCTGCCCGGCGCGCTGATCCCGGGGATTGAGGAATCGGACGACACGCTCGTCGATGTGCGCGACGGCGCCTATGCCGTCTCATTCGGGCGGCGCAGCCAATAGATCATGAACGGGATCGGTTCAAATAATTTAGAGCGGGAGGCGCAGAAAAGTTTACGCAATCTGCGTAGACTTGATTCGCCGAAAAAAAAGTATCCACTTTTTCGCATCACGCTCCAGGTTGCGTGGACCGCGCTTCTGGCGCAAAACGGCGTCGCCATGGCGCCGGACCCGAAAATCAAGCTACGCCCCGCGACGTCTTCCGACGCGGGGCTTATCTTTGCCTTTGTGAGCGAGCTCGCCGCGTTCGAGCATTTGTCGCATGAAGTCGAGGCGGACGAAGCGGGCCTGAACGCGGCCTTGTTCGGCGCCAATCCACGCGTCTTTGCAGAGATAGCCGAATACGACGGCGCGGCCGCGGGGTTCATTCTCTGGTTTTATACATTTTCGAGTTTTGCCGGGCGCCACGGCATCTGGGTCGAAGATCTTTACGTGCGCGAGAGTTTTCGCGGCGAAGGCCTGGGTGTGGCGATGCTTCACGCCATCGCGCGGCGCTGCGTCGAAGAAAAACTTGGCCGGCTCGAATGGTCCGTCTTGAATTGGAACGAGCACGCGATCCGCTTCTATCGTGGCGCTGGCGCCCAATTGAAGTCCGAATGGACGATCTGCCGCATGGAGGGTGAGGCGCTCGCAGATTTCGCGGGAGTGCGTGCATGAGTCTGGCGCTCGTCGGCGTCGTCGCCGTGGCCGATAATGGCGTCATCGGTCAAGGCAACGCACTGCCCTGGCACATTTCCGCCGATCTCAAGCGCTTTCGCGCGCTGACCCTCGGCAAACCTTTGATCATGGGCCGCAAGACGTTCGCGTCGATCAGCCGCGCGCTACCCGGCCGCGAAACGATTGTCGTGACGCGCGACGCGAAATTCGTTCTGCCGCCCGGCGTGTTCGTGGCGTCCACGATCGACGCTGCCCTGCACCTCGCGAAGGCACGCGCGGACGTTTTGGGCGCGTCGGAGATTATTGTCGCCGGCGGCGGCGAAATCTACGCGGCGTTGCTCGACCGGATTGACCTTCTGCACATGACTTGCGTTCACTGCGCGCCCGCGGGGGACGCCTTCTTTCCGCCCATCGACTGGTCACACTGGCGTGAAGTCTTTCGCGAGGACCACTTAGCTGAAGCGGGCGATGGTGCGGGATATACGTGGGCCACCTATATCCGTATCGGCTCTCTTTCGCTGGCGCCCAAAGCCCTCTAAGAAAGGCGCCACCGAGGAACAATTGCATGCCCTGGAGTAATGACGGCAAGGACGGCGGCTCTTGGAAGCCAGAAAATCCGGGCCCGTGGGGTCAGCCGCAAGCGCCGAATCCCGTCAATTTCGAAGAATGGGTGCGCCGGGCACAGGCGCGGCTGCACGGCTGGCTGCCGGGCGGGGGTCTTAGGTGGCCGCGCCCTTGCGGTGCTCGGTCTTCTCGGCGTCCTGCTTTGGCTGCTGACGGGCTTCTACACGATCGGCCCGAATGAAGTCGGCCTCAACATGATCTTCGGCCGCTATACCGGCAAGACGACCTCGGGCCTCAATTACAATCTGCCTTATCCGATCGGCGCCGTCGAAAAGCTCGCCGTGACAGATCGCAATACGACCGATATCGGCTTCATTTCGCGCATGGACGACCGCACCGGCGAGCAGGCGACCTTCGATTTGCCGGAAGAGAGCCTGATGCTGACCGACGATCAGAATATCGCTGACGTGAAATTTGTCGTGATTTGGCAGATCGATCCGTCACACCCGGAAGATTATGCCTTCAACGTCGACGATCCTGACGACACGGTGAAAGCCGTGGCGGAGAGCGCGATGCGCGCAGTGATCGGCCGCAGTCTGATCCAGAATATCCTGACCGCCGATCGCAAAGTGATCGAGCCGGCGGTTCAGGATTTGGCCCAGAAGATTCTCGACAAATACAAAGCCGGCGTCCTCATCCTTCAGGTGCAATTGCAATCGGTCGATCCGCCGCAGGAAGTGATCACCGCCTTCCGCGATGTCACCGCCGCTCAGCAGGACCGCGACCGGATGCGCAACGAGGCCCAGACCTACGCCAACAATGTGGTGCCGGCGGCGCAGGGCCAGGCCGCAGCGATCCGCCAGCAGGCTGAGGGCTATCGCTTACAGACGATCGACGAGGCGACCGGCCAAGCCTCGCGCTTCTCTCAGGTTGAGGCGCAATATAAAATCGCGCCGGCGTTGACGCGCGAACGCATCTATCTCGAAACGATGGAACAGATCCTCGCGGGCAGCGATAAGGTCATTGTGGATTCGGGGAACGGGCAGAGCGTGTTGCCCTATCTGCCGCTGCCGCTCCCGGCCTCGAATACGCCCGCCGACGGAGCGCCGAAATGAAGGGCGCGACCGGTATTTTCGTGGCGCTTCTGGCGATTGCGGCCATCGTCGTCATCGCGGCGTCGATCTTCACCGTCGGTCAGACCGAACAGGCGCTTGTGCTGCGGTTCGGCGATCCAGTCGCAGGGCGCGGGCTCGTCACCGAACCGGGCCTGCACTTCAAAATTCCCTTCATCGAGAACGTCGTTCTGCTCGATAAGCGCATCCTCGATGTCGAGACGCCGACGCAGGAAGTGCTCGCCTCGGACAATACGCGTGTCGAGGTCGATTCCTTCCTGAAATACCGGATCGTCGATCCGCTCAAGTTCTATCAAACGGTGGGCGATATCGACCGCGCCAACGACCAGCTTGGCTATATTCTCAATTCCGCCGTGCGCCGCGTCCTTGGCGATGCCGATCTCCGTCAGATCGTCAGCGCCGATCGTGAGGCTTTGATGGCCAACATCCGCCAACAGGTGAATCAGCAGGCGGATAAGCTCGGCGTCAGCGCTGTCGATGTCCGCATCCGGCGCACCGATCTGCCGCAGCAGATATCGGAAAAGGTTTTCAGCCGGATGCAGAGCGAATGGGCGCGCGAGGCGGCCCTCTTCCGCGCCCAGGGCGCGGAGGAATCGCAGGAGATCAGGGCCAAGGCGGACCGCGACGCCGTCGTGCTGCGCGCCGACGCGCAACGCGATGCTGACCAGACGCGCGGCGCGGGTGACGCGGAACGTGCGCGCATTTTTGCGGCTGCTTTTGGCAAGGATCCAGACTTTTTCGCCTTCTACCGTTCGATGCAGGCCTATACGACGGGTTTGAAAGCGTCGAACACCCGCCTGGTGCTCAGCCCGAAATCGGCCTTCTTCCAATATTTCTGGCCGCCGAGCGGAACGAATACGGCACCGCCTGCGCATTAGCGCGATCCCGCGCAAAATCGGCGTGAATTCGTTCAGCCAATCCGCTAATTTCGCGTGATCGAGGAGAGATGAATGGCTGCATGCCCGCAATTCGCGTCTGCTCTATTCGGCACGCGCAAGGTTTTGATGGCTTTGGCCTTGGGCGTGGCAGCAGCGGGACTCGGCTATACACCGGCCGCCTACGCGGGCCACACGCCGGATTCATTCGCCGATCTTGCCGCGGCGGTCAGCGATGCGGTCGTCAATATTTCGGCGACGCAGACCTACGAAGAGAAAGACGCGAGTAACGGACCCGACACCAATTCGGGCACGCCATTCGACGACCTCTTCGACAAATTTCTCCATCATCCTCCTCGTGGAGACAATGACGGCGATTCGGCGCCGCAAGAGCGCAGCTCCAATTCGCTCGGCTCCGGCTTCGTCATCGACCCGTCGGGCATCATCATCACCAACAATCACGTCATCGCCGATTCCAACGAAGTGACGGTGATCTTCACGGACGGCACGAAACTGCGGGCACGCGTGATCGGCAAGGACAGCAAGGTCGACGTGGCGGTGCTCAAGGTAGATGCCGATCATCCGCTGAAGGCGGTGAAATTCGGCGACAGCGACCAGATGCGCGTCGGTGATTGGGTAATTGCAGTCGGCAATCCGTTTGGCCTCGGCGGCAGCGTGACCGCCGGCATCGTTTCCGCCCGCCATCGCGACATCAATTCCGGACCCTACGACAATTACCTCCAGACCGACGCGGCCATCAACAAAGGTAATTCCGGCGGACCGCTGTTCAACATGGACGGCCAGGTCATCGGGATCAACACCGCGATCCTTTCGCCGAGCGGCGGTTCAATCGGCATCGGCTTCGCGACACCCTCGAACACGGTAGCGCCGGTCATCGATCAATTGCGCAAATACGGGGAAACACGGCGCGGCTGGCTCGGCGTGCGCATCCAGTCGATCGACAATTCGCTCGCCGAAAGCCTGGACCTCGGCAAAGTGCGCGGGGCGCTCGTGGCAGGCACGGATGCCGGAGGCCCGGCGGCAGGCGCCGGAATCGAGACGGGCGACGTCATCGTCAAATTCGACGGCGTCGATGTGGCTGAATCCCGTGATCTGCCCAAGCTCGTCGCGCTGACGCCGGTCGGCAAGGACGTCGCGATCGTCATCGTCCGCCGCGGCCACGAGATGACCAAAACCGTCAAGCTCGGCAGGCTCGAAGACGGCACGCAGAAAGCATCGCTGGTCGTCGGGGATGATCAGGGCAAGAAGCTGCCGCCAACGCCGGTCGAAAAGGCGCTCGGCATGGCGCTTTCGAAGCTCGATGAAACGTCGCGGCTGAAATATGCCATCAAGGATAGCCTGACGGCGGGCGTGGTCGTCACGGGGGTCGAATCGAACTCGCCTGCGGCCCGCAAAAACATTTTGCCCGGCGAAGTGATCCTTGAGATCAACCAGGAGGCCGTCCGGGCGCCATCGGATGTCGCGAAAGAAATGCGGGCACTGAAGGCTGCCGGGAAGAAATTGGCGCTCCTGCTCGTCTCGACGCCGCAGGGAGAGGTGCGGTTCGTCGCCCTCGATCTCTAGTCGCGCGGCCCGTTAACCAGAGCGCCAACCGGACCGGGTTTCCGAGAGCCCGATTACCCAATTCGACCGCCGCTGTCCTTGACAGTCCGAGAGCTGCCGCCTATGTCGGAGGTGCCGTTAGCACTCTATGAGATGGAGTGCTAACAGCCATCATTTCCTCACCGAGCAGCGTCTGCGTTCGGCATTTCGGCGCGGCTCGCGAAACGTTCAAGGAAGCATCGCATGACTTTCCGACCTCTGCATGACCGCGTCGTCGTCAAGCGCCTCGAAGGCGAGGAGAAGACGAAGGGCGGCATCATTATTCCCGATTCGGCGAAAGAGAAGCCGCAAGAGGGTGAGATCGTGGCCGTCGGTCCCGGCGCCCGCGACGAGACCGGCAAGCTCGTCCCCCTCGATGTCAAAGCCGGTGATCGCATCCTGTTCGGCAAATGGTCTGGCACCGAAGTCAAGATCGACGGCCAGGATCTCCTCATCATGAAGGAAAGCGACATCCTCGGCGTCGTCGGCTGATCCAGCGACCCTCAGCGAGCCCCAATTCAGGAGTTTTTCCAAATGGCAGCCAAAGACGTACGTTTTTCCTCCGATGCCCGCGACCGGATGTTGCGTGGTGTCGAAATTCTTAACAATGCCGTCAAAGTGACGCTCGGTCCCAAGGGCCGCAATGTCGTCATCGAAAAGAGCTTCGGCGCTCCCCGCATCACCAAGGACGGCGTAACCGTCGCCAAAGAGATCGAGCTTTCCGACAAGTTCGAGAACCTCGGCGCCCAGCTGGTCCGCGAAGTCGCTTCGAAGCAGAACGACATCGCCGGTGACGGTACGACGACGGCGACCCTCCTTGCCGCGTCGATCGTCCGCGAAGGCACCAAGGCGGTCGCCGCCGGCCTCAACCCGATGGACCTGAAGCGCGGCATCGACCTCGCGGTCGACGCGGTCGTGGCCGATCTCAAGACGAAGTCGAAGAAGGTCACCTCCAACGACGAGATTGCCCAGGTCGGCACCAATTCGGCCAATGGCGATTCCTCGATCGGCCAGATCATCGCCACCGCGATGCAGAAGGTCGGTAATGAAGGCGTCATCACCGTCGAAGAGGCCAAGAGCCTCGAGACCGAACTCGATGTCGTCGAAGGCATGCAGTTCGATCGTGGTTATCTCTCGCCCTATTTCATCACCAATGCCGAGAAGATGATCGCCGAACTCGAAGATCCCTACATTCTGATCAACGAGAAAAAGCTTTCGTCGCTCCAGGCGATGCTGCCGGTTCTCGAAGCGGTCGTGCAGACCGGCAAGCCGCTCCTGATCGTTGCGGAAGATGTCGAAGGCGAAGCTCTCGCGACGCTCGTCGTCAACAAGCTGCGCGGCGGCCTCAAGGTCGCGGCTGTCAAGGCGCCCGGCTTCGGTGATCGCCGCAAGGCCATGCTGGAAGACATCGCCATCCTGACCGGCGGTCAGCTCATCTCCGAAGATCTCGGCATCAAACTCGAAAACGTGACCTTGCAGATGCTTGGACGTGCCAAGCGCATCCGCATCGAGAAGGAAACGACGACGATCATCGACGGCGCCGGTTCCAAGGCCGACATCGAAGCGCGTATCGCTCAGATCAAGGCGCAGATTGCCGACACGACGTCTGACTACGATCGCGAGAAGCTGCAGGAGCGTCTTGCCAAGCTCGCGGGCGGCGTCGCGGTGATCCGCGTCGGCGGTTCGAGCGAGGTCGAGGTGAAGGAGAAGAAGGATCGCGTCGACGACGCGCTCAACGCGACCCGCGCGGCAGTCGAAGAAGGCATTCTTCCGGGCGGCGGCGTTCCTTTGCTGCGCGCCATCAAGGTGCTCGACGGCATCAAGACGATCAACGCCGACCAGAAGGCCGGTGTCGATATTGTCCGCAAGGCAATCCAGACCCCGGCTCGCCAGATCGTCGACAATTCCGGCGCTGACGGCGCTGTGATCGTCGGCAAGCTGCTCGAAAGCGCCGATTATGGCCATGGCTATAACGCGCAGACGGGCGAATATGGCGATCTCGTCAAGCTCGGGATTATCGATCCGACCAAGGTTGTGCGCACCGCGTTGCAGGATGCGGCTTCCGTTGCCGGCCTCTTGATCACCACCGAAGCGATCATCACCGAACAGCCGAAGAAAGAATTGGCTCCGGTCGGTGGCGGCGGCATGGGCGGCATGGGCGGCATGGACTTCTAAAATCTCGCATTTGTGCGAAACGACACTTAAAAGCCCCGGTATTCCGGGGCTTTTTGTTT
The DNA here is from genome assembly GCA_963782195.1 of uncultured Pseudomonadota bacterium. Classification (GTDB taxonomy): domain Bacteria; phylum Pseudomonadota; class Alphaproteobacteria; order Rhizobiales; family Beijerinckiaceae; genus Methylovirgula. The sequence continues at coordinate 190,918 of CAWAIN010000003.1, forward strand.
ACTGCGCTTCCGCACTTTGAATAGCCGCGAGAGAAATTATATTTTTTCGCATTGGGATCACTGGCTAAAACGGCCTCGCAAAGCGTATGCATTACGCGCGAGTTGCGCTCCATAAGCTTGTGCAGGAGGGGGTAAAGTGGGTCAGTTGCCGCTGAATGAGTTCGAAAAAAAAACAGCCACGCGGGCTGATCTTCTGAACGCCGTGTATGAATCCTGCAAAGGCCTCTCTCGAGCCCAGGCGCGCGATATTTTTGAAATGACGCTTGATGAAATTTCCGCCGCCTTGGTACGTGGTGAAACGGTCAAGCTTCGCTCGTTTGGGCTCTTCTCGGTTCGCGCCAAGCGCGAGCGCATCGGGCGGAACCCCCGCACCGGAATCGAGGTGCCGATCAAGCCGCGGCGCGTGCTGACGTTTCGTCCGTCGCCGGTTTTAGTCGCTCTCATCAACGGCGAAAGCGCGGACTCTGCCGAAGAATTGCAGGATTGACCGCGCCGCCCAGCCGCGTCGGCCGAGGCGCAGGCGCGTCATGCCTCAAATGTTACAAACCTGTAACTAGGCAGCGATTTGCGCCTGTGCGCAAAAGCGTGGTTTGATCCCGCTACATACCCTGGATACCGACGCCCACATGAGAATTCTCGCAATTTCTGTCGCGATTTTTGGCGTGGCTGCTGCTCTGGTCGCGGCCAAGACCGGCGATATGACGACGGCTCTCCTCGCCGCCACGAGCCTGATCTGCGCGTACACGACGTCTAAGTCGCAACATATTTCGAGTTATCTGAAAATTTTTGTCGCGGTTTTCGCCGTCGAAGTCATCGCCTTCGGCGTGTTCTGCCTCGTCGAGGCTCTGCATCTCTGGCCGGCGAGCTGGGCAGATTACGAAATTCCCGAAAGCCTGCCGCTCACGGTCGCGCTTTTCGCGATCACGGTTTATCTGACTTCTTTCATACCGCTCGTCCGCGCCATGATGCGGATCGCCGATCGTTATTTCGATGCGCGCGATATGACGACAGCGCGGATTTGGCCGTTTCCCTCTTTCCGCGGCTTGGAACGAAAAGTCGCCGCGGCGATGGTGGTTTTTCTCGTCCTGATCAATCAGGCGGAGGTCGGTATCAATATCCGGCTTTCGTTCTTTTCGCGCGATTGGTTCAACGCGATCCAGACGCGGGACGCGAAGGCCTTCTGGTATCAGCTCTTCACCGTCTTCCTGGTCTGGGCCTTTCTCTATATTTTCGCCGCCGTTGTCGAATATGTCGTCACATCGACATTGGTCATCCGCTGGCGGCGCTGGCTCACCGGCTTCTATCTCGATCATTGGCTCGACAATCATCGCCATTACCGCATGTCGCTCGCGGGGTCTGGTGCCGACAATCCGGATCAGCGAATCTCGGAAGACATCAGCCGCTTCATCGACGGCGGCGACGTCGGCTATGGGATTTACTCCTTTTCTATTCTGCTGATCTCGAACCTCAGTTCGCTCGTCTCTTTCGCCATCCTGCTCTGGGTGCTTTCGGCCAATTTCACCTTGCCGGGAACGCATATCGCCGTGCCCGGCTTCCTCTTCTGGGTTGCGCTCATCTATGCGGCGATCGGCACCTGGCTGACGCATCTGATCGGCCGGCCGCTCGTGCCACTGTCGTTCCGGCGGCAGCGTTATGAAGCCGATTTCCGTTTTTCGCTGGCGCGCCTGCGCGAATATACGGAGCAGATCGCGCTGCTTTCGGGCGAAGATGCGGAAAAACGTTCTCTGAAGACGCGCTTTGCGGCGATCGTGTCGAACTATTTCGAGATCATCGCCTGCCGCAAACGGCTCACCGCGTTCACGGCGTCTTATTCGCAGATTAGCCCGTTCATTCCCTATATTGTGTCCGCGCCGTTCTATTTTGCCGGGAAAATTACGCTGGGCATCATGACCCAGACCGCGAATGCCTTCAGCAACGTCAACAGCGCACTGACCTTCGTCGTCAGCTATTATGTGAACCTCGCGGATTACAAAGCTGTTCTCGATCGTCTGACGTCGTTCGATTCGTCGATTGAAAAGGCCGCGAGCTATCAGTTTCGCACGCAGCCGATTACTGGCGCAGCGACCCCCGGCAATGTCAGCCTTGCCGAAGTCACGTTACGCTTGCCCGACGGTCGTACAATCGTCGAAGATGCGAACCTCGATCTCGTGTCGGAAATTCCCGCCCTGTTCATGGGGCCGTCCGGTTCCGGCAAGTCGACTTTGTTCCGCGCCATTGCGGGCATCTGGCCTTACGGCGAGGGTAAGATCGATCTGCCGCCGTCAGCGAAGGTGATGCTCTTGCCGCAGCGGCCATATTTGCCTCTCGGCACATTGCGCGAGGCGCTGGTCTATCCGGCGGCGCCCGAGCAATATGATGATGCGACGCTGCGCGCGGCCGTCGAGGCGGCGCAGCTCGGCCATCTGATGAGCAAGCTCGACGTCGAGGGTATGTGGCAGCAGCAGCTTTCGGGCGGCGAGCAGCAAAGATTGTCGATAGCGCGCGCGTTGCTTGAAAAGCCGGATTGGCTCTTCCTGGACGAGGCGACGACCGCGATGGACGAGCCGATGGAAGCGGCGATCTATCAGACGCTGCGCGAAAAATTACCCAAGACGACGATCGTCTCCATCGGCCATCGGGCGACGATCGAGAAATACCATACACGGCGGTTTGAAATGCAGCCGGCGGGCGCGGGCATGTTCACACCGAAGGACGGTGTGAAGACCGCTGCGGAATAAAAACTTCTTTGCCACATCGGATTGCCCGAAAACCGCTTCGCACTTTTCGGTCCGATGCTTTAAGGCAGCCGAGCCGCGAGCTTTTCGTAGAGCTTGTTCTTCTCGGCGAAGACATAATCGAGCTGCGCGACCGTGACTTCGGCCGCGCCTTGCATCAACAGCCAATCGGCGAGCGCTGCCACTTTGTCTTTCGGGCAGGTGAGTGTCAGCCAGCCATCGGACAGATGCCGCCGCGGCCGCGCCGCGAACATCACCTCGGCATGGGCGAAGAGTTCGACATCGGCCTGCGAGACCCGCGCCGAGACTTCGCGGGTCGTGCGTGCGACTTCTTCGGCCGCGATACGCGAGAGAATGATGCGCGCGGCCTCGCGCGTCTCGTCGGTCCACGGCGCCGTCAGCGACGCGACGAAATTGGCTTCCGACCGCAGGATCACGCCATCGTCGAGGATTTTGAGCGCGTTGGCCGCCAGCGTGCCGCCGGTCGTCGTGATGTCGACAATCAGCTCCGCCGTCCCGGCCGCGGGGGCGCCTTCGGTCGCGCCGAGGCTTTCGACAATGCGATAGTCGGTGACGTGACGCTCCGCGAAGAAATGCCGCGTGAGATTGACGTATTTGGTCGCAACCCGCATCCGCTCGCTGCGTCTGGCGCGAAAGGCGACCGCAACGTCCTCGAGATCGGCCATGGTCCGTACGTCGATCCACGCTTGCGGCACGGCGACAATGACATTGGCATGGCCGAAGCCGAGCGGGGCAAGTAGTTCGCATTTCGAATCGGCGTCAGGAATGCTTTCGCGCACCAGATCTTCGCCGGTGACGCCGAGATGCGCCGTGCCGGCGGCGAGATGCGTGACGATTTCCGATGTCGAGACGAAGGCAACCTCGACATTGTCGAGGCCGGCGATCTTGGCCCGGTAATCGCGCGCGCCGCGGCTCTGCACGAATTGCAATCCGGCGCGCGCGAAGAAGGCGGCCGCGTTCTCTTGCAGACGGCCCTTGGACGGGACGGCGAGAACGAGCTGAGGTTTCGTAACGTCGCTCATCGCCACCAATCCGTCTGGCCGCGTTGCGGCAATTGCAAACGTTCGATCCAGATCGCCGCGCCGACGGCCCCGACATCGCCCTGGGATCCGAGCGATTTCAAAAGCCCATCGTAGCGGCCGCCACCGACGATCGGCTTTTCATGCGGCCGGTTTCGGTCGAAGGCCTCGAAGACGAAGCCGGTATAATATTCGAGGTCACGGGCGAAACGCGTCGCGAAGGTGAAGTCGGCGACCTCGAGGCCACGTGCGGCCATGAAGCCAAGACGCGCGTCAAAACGGTCGAGCGCGGCGCTGAGATCGAGGCCCGTCGTCGAAGCCAACTGGCGCAGCTTGGCGGCGGCTTGATCGGGATCGGTCTCGATGGAAAGAAATTCTTTCAGGATCGCGCGCTGTTCGACGGGGAAATCCTCGCCGGTTTTGAGCGCTGCCTGTTCGAGAAAGCGGTCAGCGATCTCCGTGACGCTGCGGCCGCCGACACTCGAAATGCCGGCGATCGACAGCAGATCTTCGACCAGCGCACGCGCACCGTGTCGGTCGACGCCTTCGAGCGCCGCGAGCACGCCGGTGTGGTCGGCGCCGTTTCCGTTGGCGGGACGGGCGAGAATCGTGTCGAGCGATTTGTCCTGCGCATGGCCGCGCAGAATGCGGCGCTGCCATTGCGGCGACAGGTCGAGCGCGGCGACGAGATCGCGCACCAGGCCATTGTCGCCGAAACGCACATTGACATCGCCTTGGCCAAGCGCGGCGACGGCATCGAGCGTCACGCCCAAAATCTCGGCGTCGGCGGCCTCGCGGTCGGGGTGGCCGAAATTCTCAAGCCCTGCCTGCAAAAACTCGTTCGGGCCGTCCGGCCGATAGCGGAATACGGGACCGCAATAGCTGTAGGTCGTCGCGCGCCCGACGGCCTCAGAGGCGAGATAATGCGCGCAGACGGGGATCGTATATTCGGGTCGCAGGCAATATTCGGCGCCCGAGAGATCGCTCGTCAGATAGAGCCGGCTGCGGATCTCCTCGCCTGAATTGAAGAAGAGTTCCGCGCGCTGCAAAACAGGCGGCTCGTAGAGCGGATAGCCGGAGGCTTCGAGATGCGCGACAAGCGCCGCGGAAGCGGCACGCCTGGCGGCGGCTGAGGTGGGTTCGGCGCTCACGGACATGTCTCGAATTTGTGCTTCTCTTTAGCAAGTGCGCGCCGGCGGCGCGATGCCTTTCGATCTGCAAGGTGAATGGCGAGAAAACAGCGATTTATTCAGTAAATTCATGTGTTTGCTGTGAAAACGGCAGAGTTCGCGGCGGCAATAACCTCTGCCGGCGGTGTGATGGAAAGAAGGCGGCTCACCTCCGCCGCCCTTTTGGCCAGCACGGTTTTTTGGTTGATCCCGCCCTTCTCGGTCAACTCGCCGGTTTCCGCCGAAGGCGGCATCGCGAGGAGTAGGAGGCGCGCAATCCGCCGTGATGAGCCGCCGGCGCCCTCAGCGAAATCATCAAGCAGCGCCTGAAATTTGGCCCGGACGGCCGGGGCGGCGATGATCTCGGCTGGGGTCGCTGCCGCTGCGCCTGGCGCAAGGCCCCGGCATGTCTCGAAATCCGGGAACACGAGTGCCGCGGCAAAAGCGGCGCCCTCGCCAGCGATCACCACATCTTTGGCATAGGGGGCGAAAGCGGCGAGAAACGCCTCGCGCAAAGGCCCGGTGCTGACCCAGGTGCCGGTCGCGAGTTTGAAGTCCTCATTGGTCCGTCCGTCGAACGCAAAACCCTGTTTCGGTTTCCAAGGATCGGCGAGGCGCAGGGAGTCTCCGAGGCGAAAAAAGCCTTCGTCGTCGAAGGCCTGCGACGTCGCGTCCGCGTCGCGCCAATATCCCGGTGTCACGTTCGGTCCCTTGACGCGAACGTCGAATTTTTCATCGTGCGGCACGAGTTTCAGTTCACAGCCGGGCAGCGGCAGGCCGACGCCGCCTTCCGCGCGAATGGAAGGCGTCCAGAATGTCGTCGCCGGGCCCGACTCGGTTGCGCCATAGCCGCTCATCGTCACGATCTTTTCGCCGCAGGCCGCCAGCGCCATGTCGTTCCATGCATCATAGGTCGTGCGCGCGAGCGGCGCGCCGGCAAAAAATGTCAGCCGCAAATGACGAAAGAAGTTTGCCGCAAGCGTTGGATCACTAGCGAAATGGGGCAGGAGGGCTTCGAGGCCGGCCGGAACGTTGAAGTGCAGCGTCGGTGAGACGTCGCGCAGATTGGCGATCGTCGTCGCGATGCCGTCCGGCGTCGGCCGGCCATCGTCGATATAGAGCGTACCGCCGTGCGCGAGCACGAGATTGAAATTCTGGTTGCCGCCGAAACTATGGCTCCACGGCAGCCAGTCGAGCAGCACCGGCGGCTCGCTTTCAAGAAAACGCAGCACATGCGCGATCATCGCCTGATTGGCGCATAGCATTTTCTGCGTCGTGACGACGGCCTTTGGCGCGGCGGTCGAGCCCGACGTGAACATGAATTTCGCGATCGTCTCAGGCCCGACAGCCGCATGGGCGCGATCAAGCGCCGATGCCGCTTCGGTCGTCAGGAGATCATCGAAAAGCTCAGCACCGGGGACAGGCGATGTGCAAATAAGTCGCGGCATATCCTGCGGCAGCGACGCGAGCGCCCGCGCGTAAAGCGCGCCGTCGTCCGCGAACACAAAACCGGGCGTGAGCAGGCGGACAATATTCCGCAGCCGCGCAAAATCCTGTGAGGCGAGCGAATAGGCCGGCGAGAGCGGCGCATAGGGGATGCCGGCATAAAGCGCCGCGAGGCCGAGAAGCGCATGCGCGATGCTGTTGCCGGACAGGATCACGAGCGGCCGCTCGGCGCCGAGGCCGCGTCCGAGCAGGGCCTGCCCGAGCGCACGGGCTTTTTGGCGCGTCTCGGCATAGGTGATCGTCTCCCAGGCGCCGCGGCGCCGCTCACCGAGGAAAATATGATCCGGCCGCAGAGCCGCCCAGCGATCGAGCCATAGGGTCGGCTTGGCCTCGTAATTTCCCAGCTCGAAAGGCGAGCGTGCGTAAAAGGCGCCGTCGCGTCCCGGCTCAATCGCGACATCGAGCGGACCAAGGTCGACAGAGCGGAAAGCGGCGGCGGCGGGGGGGGACATGCGCGCTATTTAGCAGTTCGCAGGGCGGGAGGAAGAGGTTGCGACGAGCTTTCGGTGCCTCTATGGTCGCGCCGCCGCCGGGCCCGCGGCGCTCTCAGGGCCAATCTCCACGTTTTGGGGCGTCGCCAAGTGGTAAGGCAGCGGATTTTGATTCCGCCATCCGGAGGTTCGAATCCTCCCGCCCCAGCCA
>CAWAIN010000004.1:0-820000 GCA_963782195.1 uncultured Pseudomonadota bacterium
GGCGATGTGCGCAAGGCCACCGGTGCCGGCGCGTTGCCGGGTGAGATCGTTCTGTGCCCGCCGAGCGCCGTCAACGATCTCTGGAGCCGGAAGTTCGCCGAACCGCTGAAGGCATTCGCCTCCGGCTGGATGCGTATCCGCGCGCATGCACGCCAGCGCGGCATCGAACTGCCACTCGTCATTTCCGATCATGCCGATTGGGATGGCCTCTGCGCAACGATCAGCGAAACGGGGTGCCGGACCCTCCTCGTCACGCATGGCGAGGAAGATGCTCTCGTGCATTGCTTCCGTCAGCGCGGTTTGCAGGCCGAACCGCTGCATATTCTGGCCTATGGCGATGAAGACGCCGACACGGCAGCCGAGAGCGGCGCGTGAACCGCTTCGCCGCCCTCCTCGATCGTCTTGGCTATGAGCCTTCGCGCCTTGGGAAATTGCGTCTGATGACGGATTATTTCCGTCAGGCGGGCGATCCCGATCGTGGCTTTGCGCTCGCGGCGCTGACCGGCGCGCTGAATTTCCGCCACGCCAAACCGGCGCTGATCCGGACGCTGATCTACGAGCGGGTCGATCCCGTGCTTTTCGATCTGTCCTACGATTTCGTCGGCGATCTGTCGGAAACCGTCGCACTGCTCTGGCCAACGGGTGCCCGACATGCCGACAACGTCTCTCCAAGCCTGACGCATGTCGTTGAAACGCTCGATGCGGCAAGCAAGCTCGATCTGCCACGCGTGCTTACGCAATTGCTCAATGCGCTCGATGAGACCGGCCGCTGGGCGCTCCTCAAACTCATCACAGGCGCATTGCGCGTCGGCGTTTCGACGCGGCTGGCAAAGCAAGCGGTGGCTGAACTCGGCGGTCACAAGGCCAATGACATCGAGGATCTTTGGCATGGGCTGACGCCCCCCTATCTCGACCTCTTCGCCTGGCTCGAAGGACGCGAAGACCGGCCGAACCCCAGCGATCCCGCTCGCTTCTGTCCGGCCATGCTCGCTCACGCCATCACCGACAAGGATTTGGCCAGTCTGTTGCCGGCCGATTTCAGCGCCGAATGGAAATGGGACGGCATTCGCGTTCAAGCTGCGGTCGGAGATAGCCCGTCGGGGAAAATCATTCGTCTCTATTCGCGCACCGGCGAAGAAATCTCGCCTGCCTTCCCCGACCTTATCGACATGCTCGCGAGCGTCCCCTGCGGAAGCTTCTCCATTGATGGCGAATTGCTGATCGTTCGCGCAGGGCGTGTGCAATCTTTCGGCGTTCTCCAACAGCGGCTCAATCGGAAGCAGGTGACGGCGGCGCTGCTCGCGGATTTTCCCGCGCATATCCGCGCCTACGACCTGCTCACTCTCGATAGCGAGGATGTCCGGGCACTTCCCTTCGCCGAACGGCGGCGAAAGCTCGAGGCTTTTGTCGCGGCCGCCGGCGTCGATCGGCTCGACCTTTCGCCGCAGGTCGCCTTCGAGTCATGGGATTTTCTTGCCACTGCGCGCCGCGATCCGGCGACGGCTGATGCGGGGGCCGACGCTGCCGCAATCGAGGGCATCATGCTGAAGCGGCGGGACTCGATCTACGTGCCCGGCCGACCAAAAGGCCTCTGGTATAAATGGAAGCGCGATCCTTTTGTCGTCGACGCCGTGCTGATGTACGCGCAACGCGGTCACGGCAAACGCTCTTCGTTCTATTCTGACTTCACTTTTGGCGTATGGCGCCCCGGCGACGACGGCGACGAGCTTGTGCCCGTCGGCAAGGCCTATTTCGGCTTTACCGATGAGGAATTGCGGCTGCTCGATCGCTATGTGCGCAATCATACGTCCAATCGCTTCGGCCCCGTCCGCGAAGTCGTGCATGGAAAAGACGAAGGCCTGGTGCTCGAAATCGCCTTCGAAGGTTTGAACCGCTCCAGCCGGCATAAATCCGGCGTTGCCATGCGCTTTCCCCGCATCAATCGCATTCGTTGGGACAAACCGGCGCGCGAAGCCGACCGGTTGGAAGCGCTTGAGGACCTGATCGTCGCGTAAACAGGTGCCGTGTCGCCCGCGCGCGCTGTCACATGACCTTTCAGCAAATTACAATAGACAGAGTCTCTATTCGGCAACGCTAAAATCGCATCCGCCGGCACATATGCGGCACGCAGCCACCATGTTCGGTCATTTCGCGCGTTGTCGGTCTCTCAATCAAGTTCTATGCGATTCAATGTTTTAAAGGCAAAGCGTCGATCGAGGTTCAAAATGGGGCTTCATTTGGGGGCGTCGGCGCGCCGTTTCGGCATTGGCAGCAGTTGCATCAAAGCCGCGCGTGAGCCCTGCAGATCACGCACATAGATTTCCGATGAATCATTGGGTTAGGGATACGGAGGGGGACAGAGTAACAGCGGATAAAAATGGTTCCTGGCGCTGCCATGAAATTTTCGTGACACGATTTTCTTGCGGGGCGTTAGTTCTATGTTAGAGTTCCTTCGTGGCCGGGCGCACCGACTGCACCAGTGTTTCGAGCAAATCTCGACCGCGTTTTTTTCCTGAGTGATTATGTTTTTCATGCGTAGTTTTGCGCGTGGGAATCGCGTCGGAGAGAGGCCGTGAAGAATTTTTGCGAAGGGCATTGCGTGTCTGCGGAAGGGGCTTAGGGTCGCCCGAACTCAACTCATCACGTCGCGTGCGGACTTCTTGGACTTCGAAATTTCAATTTCGAAGATGGGGGATTTTTGGCTATGATAGGGGCTGTCGTTGCTGCGCAAATTTCTTTCTGCAGACTTCCGGTTTACCGGTACCGCGACGACAGTGACTTCTCTCGCTATCGAGCGCCCTTGTTGCGTTAAGAGGCAGCGGCGAGAGCAATAATTGCGCGGTCTCCGCCGTGGCAAATTCTGCAAAACGTCAATCCCATTTCACCTTTCGCGCAGAAGAACTTCTGCAACGGTGCTCTGCGCCGGCGATATTTTATTTCCGAGATGAAGACAGATGTTGAATCCACGCCTCACCGAATCCACCGAAGACACTTCCTCTCTAAAAGCGAACACGAAGGAATTCTTGGGCTGCGATCTGTCGCCGGCTGAAGGCCGAGCTCGGCGAAGCGACCTATAGCTCCTGGTTCCTGCGTCTCGAATTGACGCAGATCGGCGGCGATGTCGCGTATCTCTCGGTGCCGACGAAATTTCTGAAAATGTGGATCCAGACGCATTATTCTCCGCGGATTCTCGCAGCAGTTGGCGGCGAATATCCGGCGGTCAAACACGTCGTCGTCAATGTACGCTCCTCCACCCGTGCGCCCGCCATCGGCCACGCACAACCGCGTCCCGATCAGGAAGAGTTTCACGAAGCAAGCGTGCCTTTCGAGGCTGCACAGCCGCGCGGATATGGTGAGCCGCCGCGTGCCGCCGCGCCCCATTCGAAAGATATGAAGACGTCCGCACGCACGCAGAGCGAAACGGAGACGCTTGGCGGTTCGCCGCTCGATCGGCGGTTGAATTTCTCGACCTTTATCGTCGGACGCTCAAACCAGCTCGCTTATGCGTCAGCACAGGATGTCGCCTCGGCGGCACCGGGCGATGCGGTGCGCTACAATCCGCTCTATATCCATGCCTCGGTTGGACTCGGCAAAACGCATTTGCTGCAGGCGACCGCCCATGCCGCCGCCGCGCAGCGCCGCCGCGTGATCTATCTCACAGCCGAGAAATTCATGCACAGCTTCGCCAGCGCGCTTGAGGCTTCGACGGCGATCTCCTTCAAGGAAAAACTGCGCGCGATTGATGTTCTGATCATCGACGACGTGCAGTTTCTGCGCGGCAAGTCGATCCAGCAGGAATTTTGCCACACGCTCAATGCACTCATCGATGCGCGGCGCCAGATCATCATCGCGGCGGACCGCCCGCCGGGCGAACTCGAAGTCCTCGAGGAGCGCGTGCGCTCGCGTCTTGCCGGCGGCCTCTGCGTCGAAATGGGCGCGCTGGATGAGCAATTGCGGCTCAAAATGCTCGAGGCGCGGGTTGCCGCCGCGAAGGTGCTGCATCCGCAGTTTGAGCTTTCTCCCGCTGTCCTCGCTTATGTTGCGAGCGTCATTCAGACGAACGGCCGCGACCTCGACGGCGCCGTCAACCGCCTGGTTGCGCACGCCTCCCTGAACCGCGCATCCCTCAGTCTCGAAGCGGCGGAACGGGCGATCCAGGACCTTGTCCGCGCCCGCGAGCCGAAACGGGTCAAAATCGAGGACATCCAGAAGCTCGTCGCCAGCCATTACAACGTCAGCAAGGCCGACATTCTCTCGGCCCGGCGCACAGCTAATGTCGTCCGACCGCGCCAGATCGCCATGTTCCTCGCCAAAACCCTGACGCCGCGCTCCCTGCCCGAGATCGGCAGGCGCTTCGGCGGCCGCGACCACACGACGGTTTTGCATGCCGTCCGCAAGATCGAGGGTTTGGTCGGCACCGACGGGCGGCTCTCGGAAGAGATCGAACTGCTCAAGCGGATGTTGACCGAAAATTGACCGTGCACGCCGGCGCCCCCGCCCCGGCGTGGGCAAATGGTCCGGAAAGAGGTAAAGCCGGAGCATGGGTGCACCGGCGATTCGCATTCTCGGCATCGACCCTGGCCTGCGCAACATGGGCTGGGGGATCATCGATGTCGCCGGGTCGCGCCTGACTTATGTCGCGAGCGGCACGATCCATTCCGTCGCCAGCGACGATCTCTGCGGGCGCCTACGGAAATTGCATGAGGAGCTTGCGCGCATCATTGCGATGCATGCCCCTCACGAGGCCGCGGTCGAAGAGACCTTCGTCAATCGCGACCCGCAATCGGCGCTGAAGCTCGGCCAGGCGCGCGGTATCGCCCTCGTCGTTCCGGCACTCGCCGGGCTGCCGGTCGCGGAATATGCCGCCAATCTGGTCAAGAAGACTGTGACCGGGACGGGCCACGCCGAGAAGGCGCAGATCGCCCTGATGGTCAAAATGCTGCTGCCGAAATCCGCCGGGGCCGGCGCACAGGGGCTCGGCACCGACGCGGCCGACGCGCTCGCGATCGCCATCACACACGCGCATCATTACAAGCCGCTGTCGGTACGCCAGGCATGATCGGCAAGCTGCGCGGGACGATCAATTCCATCGGCGAGGATTTTTTGATCCTCGATGTGCATGGCGTCGGTTATGTCGTGAGTTGCTCAGCGCGAACGCTGCGAAGCTTGCCAGAGACCGGGGCCGCTTTTGCACTGGCGATCGAAACGCAGGTACGCGAGGATTCGATCCGCCTCTATGGCTTTTCCAGCGAGGTAGAGCGCGACTGGTTCCGGCTGTTGCAGACCGTGCAGGGCGTCGGCGCAAAAGTCGCCCTGGCGCTCCTCGGCATCTTGAGCGCCGACGAGCTTGGAGCCGCCATTGCGCGGCAGGACAAGACAACGCTGGCGCGGACGCCTGGCGTCGGCCCGCGGCTTGCCGCCCGCCTCGTCGTGGAACTCAAAGACAAGATCCCGGCCTCACAGGCGCTGACGCCGCTTGCAAGCTCCCCGGCAACCTCATCTTCAGCCGCCGAGCCGCCGGCCGTAGCCGATGCCATCGCCGCGCTAATCAACCTCGATTATAGCCGGCAACAAGCGATAAATGCCGTCGCGGCCGCGCGGGCGGATCTTGGCGATGAAGCTGAAACGGCGGCACTGATCCGCCGCGGTTTGCGCGAGCTTTCGCGTTAAAGCGGCCTGAAAAATTCCGCCTTGCGCGGCCGAATCGATTTTTGCCCGCCCTAGTATTACATAGAGCCCATGTTTTCAGAGAGTGAAGTCGAGCGTTACGCGCGCCATCTTGTGTTGCGCGATGTCGGCGGCCCCGGCCAACAAAAATTGAAGAGCGCGCGCGTGCTGGTCGTCGGTGCGGGCGGCCTCGGCGCTCCGGTTATCCAATATCTTGCGGCAGCGGGCATCGGCGAAATCGGCATCCTCGATGACGACGTCGTCTCGCTCTCGAACTTGCAAAGACAAGTGATCTACACGACCGACGACATCGGCAAACGCAAGGTCGATTGCGCCGCAACCGCCGTGCTGCGCCTTAATCCACATGTGAAAGTCACGCCGCTCGCACGGCGTCTTGACGTGGACAATGCGCGCGAGATCGTCGCTGGCTGGGATGTCGTCGCGGACGGATCCGACAATTTCGCAACCCGTTATGCTGTCTCGGATGCCTGCTTTTACGAGCGCCGCCCGCTTGTCACCGCCGCGATCGGGACATTCGACGGCTCGTTGACGACGCTGCGGCCTTTCGAGACGTCGCCATCCGGCACGCCGAACCCGACTTATCGCTGCCTCTTTCCAGAACCGCCGCCCCCCGGCAGCGTGCCGACCTGCGAGGAGGCCGGCGTGATCGGCGCGCTCGCCGGCACGCTCGGAAGTTTGATGGCGCACGAAATCATTCGGGAAATCGTGGGCTTTGGCGAAGGCCTCGTTAGCCGCCTCCTCCTCGTCGATATGGCGCACATGCGCTTCGAAAGTGTCGCCTACGGCTGGGATAGAGACAATCCGCTCAACGGCACCGCCGCCAAGCCAAAGCCTGTTGACGCCGATATAGGTTTTTGAACGCTCTCGCTTTCATCTTGGCGCCGGTCGGATTATGAGTTCCGCAAGCAATGTGCACCGAATATGTGCAGAGGCGTGGAACCAAATTCCCGCTCAAGCATAGCTTAAGAGAACTCGCGAGCCCCTCAGCAAATCGCGATGTGACGCGGGCATAGGTCATCATTCAAATGGACACCAATCGAAAAGTACTGGTTGTCGATGGCGATCCGCAATCACGCGAATTGAAGGTCCAGCTTCTGGCGAACGCCGGCTTGCGTGTCACAGCTGTTGAAACGGGACGCGAGGCGCTCCGATGCCTCGACGCGGAAGTTTTTGACCTCATCGTCGCGAACGATGAGGCTGCTGACGGCGACGAGGCCGCTTTCTACCAAAACATGAAAGAGAAAAGCCCGTCGACAGCGGTGCTGCGCATGGCGCACGCGGCCAACGCGAAAACCTCCGCTGCAATCGACGCCGAGATTGATGGATTTCTCCTCGACCCCTTCGAACCGTCGGAACTGATCACACTGGTGCGCTCGCTTTTAAGGCTGAATCGGGCGCGCCTTGCGCTCCGCGATGCGGAGGCCCGGCTGCAACTTGTCCAGGATACCGGCGGCCTCGCCGTACTCGATTGCGACCTCGTGACCCGCCGCGCGCTTTGGTCGGAGAAGTTTGCGCAGATATTTTCCTTGCCACCGGACACCTCGGCAAAACGCCTGCGCTTTGGCATGATCCTGAATTTCGTACATCCGGACGACCGCATCGCGCTGACGAAGGAATATCGCCGGCTCGTGCGCGAAGGCGGCCAATTCGAACGCGAATTCCGCATTGTCCGCGCCGAAGATGGCGCGACGCGCTGGATCAGCGCACGCGGCAGCTTCTTCCGGGCCGACGGTCAGGTTCAGCGCATTCTCTGCCTGTGCTCGGATATTACCGGCCGCAAGCGCAGCGAATTGCGCAACGCGCAGCTTGCAGCGATTGTCGCCTCGTCCATCGATGCCATTGTCAGCATCGATTTCGACGACGTTATCCGCACCTGGAATTATGGCGCCGAACAATTGTTTGGCCATCCTGCGAAGGACGTTATCGGCAAGAGCGGCATGTTCACTGTGCCGTCTGAACTTATAGAAGAGCGACGCGCCATGATGGACCGCCTCATGAATGGCGAGGCGGTCGAATATCAGACGCGGCGCCTCGACCGCGAAGGTCGCTCGATGGACGTCTGGATTCGCGGGGCGCCTGTGCGCAGCATCGAGGGCAATCTCTTCGGTGCCTCGCTTATCATTCGCGATATCACGGCGCAGAAACGGCGCGAGGAACATGTGCGCTTCCTGATGCGGGAGTTGACACACCGCTCGAAAAATCTTCTCGCCGTCATTCAGGCGATGGCGCGCCAATCACTCACCCTGCAGACCGATCCGAAAGATTTTGTCGGCCGGTTTAGCGAGCGCCTCTCGAGCCTCGCAGGTTCGCATGATCTCCTGTCCAATGACGATTGGGCCGGCGCTTCACTGACGCAGCTGATCCGCTCGCAGCTCCAGCATTTTGGCGATCTCATGGATTCGCGCATTTTGATCGAGGGCACCGACGTCATCCTGAAACCGGAGGCGGCGCAGAACATTGGCATCGCGCTGCACGAGCTTTCGACCAACGCGGCCAAGTTCGGCGCGCTCTCGGGCGAGACGGGAACCGTCACCGTGTCCTGGTCGATCGATCCGGGCGAAGGCGCGGCATCGCGAATGCACCTCTTCTGGCAGGAGCGCGGCGGACCGCCGGTTGAAGCGCCCGATCACCGGGGTTTTGGTCGCACAGTGATGGAACGTGTCGCCGGACAGGCTTTGGGCGGACAATCCAAGGCGACATTCGCGTCCAGCGGTGTCATCTGGGAATTGGACGTTCCGGCGACATCCGTGGTGCGCGAGAAAACGCCTGAACCGGCGGCGGGCTAAACCCGCGGCTGGAAGCCGCGCAGCCGCAGCGCATTGCCGACGACAAAGAGCGACGAAAATGCCATCGCGCCCGCGGCAAGCATCGGCGAGAGCAGAATATGGCCGAAGCCATAGAGAACGCCGGCCGCGACCGGAATAAGAACGACGTTATAGGCCAAGGCCCAGAAAAGATTCTGCCCGATATTGCGTAACGTCGCGCGGCTGAGATCGATCGCGCTTGCGACCAGGCCAAGATCGTCGCGCATCATCACGACATCCGCCGTTTCGATGGCAATGTCGGTTCCTGTGCCGACCGCGATCCCGACATCCGCCGCCGCGAGCGCTGGCGCATCGTTGATGCCATCACCGACGAAGGCGATCTTGCCGGCCTGCGATTGTAAAGTCTTGACCGCCGCCGCCTTGCCATCCGGCAGAACTTCCGCCTCGACCTTATCGATGCCGAGCGAACGGGCGACGGCTTCCGCCGTTCCCTGCCGGTCGCCACTCACCATCGCGATATCTACGCCGCTCTTCTTGAGAGCGGCAATTGCAGTCGAGGCCGAGGCTTTGACAGGGTCCGCGATTGCCATGATCGCAGCGGCACGTTGACCGACCGCGACAAAGAGCGGCGATTTTCCAGCTTCGCCCAATTTGGTTGCCGAAGCATCGAAAGTCGAAGCATCAAGGCCGAGCTTCGCCATAAACCGGCCCGAGCCGATGCTCACCTTCTCGCCATCGACGATGGCGGTGACGCCGAATCCAGGCGTCGCCTGAAAGTCTGTCGCTTTGGGAAGACTGAGCTTGCGCGCGGCGGCCGCGGCGACCAACGCCTTGCCGATCGGGTGTTCGGAAAGAGATTCGACCGCTGCCGCGACGGCCACAATATGGTTTGCGTCAAAGCCCGGCGCTACGTCGATATCCGTCAACGCCGGATGTCCCTCCGTCAGGGTGCCGGTCTTGTCGAAGGCGACAAGTTTCACATCGCGCAACGTCTGCAATGCCTTGGCATCGCGAAAGAGAATGCCGAGCTGCGCGCTACGGCCCGTCGCAACCATAACCGACACGGGCGTCGCCAATCCCATGGCGCATGGGCACGCGACGATAAGCACGGAGACCATGTTGACGACCGCATAAGCGATCGCCGGGTGCGGACCGAAGACGATCCATGCGACGAATGTCAGCAGCGCCACGGCAATGACCGCCGGTACGAACCAGGCAGTGACTTTGTCGGCCAGCGCCTGAACCGGCAGTTTCGCACCCTGCGCCTCACCGACCATGTGGACGATGCGCGACAGAACCGTATCGGCGCCGACCTTCGTGACACGCACCGTCAGACTGCCATTGCCGTTGACCGTTCCGCCGAAAACCTGCGCGCCGACCGCTTTGTTCACCGGCCGCAACTCGCCGGTCAGCATCAATTCATCGACGAGGGACGAACCTTCGATAACTTCGCCGTCAAGCGGCACGCGATCGCCCGGGCGGATCAGCAGGACATCACCGGGGATGATTGTGTCGAGCTTCACTTGCACAGGCGCGCCATCACGCAGCACCGTCGCGCTGTCCGGCGCGAGTCGCAGCAGATGTTCGATGGCGGCGCCAGCTTCGCCGCGCGCGCGCGCCTCGAGATAACGGCCGAGAAGCACGAGCGTCGAGATGACAGCGGCCGCTTCGAAATAGACATTCGCCGTGCCGGCAGGAAATACCTGCGGCAGGAAGGTTGCGAACATCGAATAAGCCCACGCTGCGAAGGTGCCGAGCGCGACAAGCGAATTCATCTCCGGGGCGCCACGCAAAAGCGCCGGCACACCCGTTGCGAAAAATACACGGCCAGGGCCGAAAAGCACGACTGTCGTCAGCAAGGCCTCGGTGACCCGCCAGGGGAAAATGCCGAGATTCGCGCGGATGTAATCATCCACCGCCGGAACCATATCGGGCACCATCGCCATCAGCAGCACGGGGACCGTGAGCACGATTGCCAACAAAAGTTGATTGCGGCTCACACCACCGTGATGCATGTGATCCATGCCGGATGGCATACCGGCCATGTCACGATCGGCACTGTGATGCGTTTGCGTCCGGCCTGGAATGAGAGGCTCCTCCAGCCGCGCCGCATAGCCCGCTTTCTCGACGGCTCTGGTCAGATCCTCCGTCGACGCGGTGCCGGCTGTAACCCCAACCCGCGCGCTTTCGCGGGCGAGATTCACGTTGGCGTAGACCACGCCAGGCACGCGCGCCAGCGCCTTTTCGATGCGGCCCACACAGGAGGCGCACGACATCCCCTCGATCTTCAGATTTACGTCAACCTGCGGGGGACTTGTATCTGACGTAGCAATGGTCATGTTTACGTATATCGATCGCGGGGCCACCGCGCACAAGGGTTTGGAGAGGGAGTTATGCAACTTTATATGGTTCCAAAAATGAGCTGTGACGGCTGTGTGCGAACAATCGAAAGCGCGGTGAAATCGCTCGATCCGCAGGCCAAGGTCTCCTGCGATCTCAAGAAGCGCGAAGTTGCCGTCGATACGCGCGAACTTCCGGCGCTCGTCGCCGAGGCATTGGCCGCCGTCGGCTACAACAGCACATTGGTCAGCGCGTAAGGATAAACCGTGTCGGCCTGGGATCCCCTGCTCTATTTGCGCTATGGCGACGAGCGCGGCCGTGCGGCGCACGATCTCCTCGCCCGCGTGCCGATCGACCAGGCGAGCCTCGTTTATGATCTCGGCTGCGGGCCCGGCAATTCCACCAAGCTTCTCGTCCAGCGCTTTCCTGACGCCGAGATCGTCGGGATCGATAGTTCGGAAGAGATGCTCGGGCAGGCCCGCGCAATCCTTCCGGACATCGATTTTCGCACGGCCGATTTGCGGCATTGGCAACCTGAACGACCGGCCGATCTACTATTTGCCAACGCCGTCTTTCAATGGATTCCCAATCACCTCGATATTTTCGAGGCGTTGATCGAGACCGCGCCGCCGGGCGGCGCCCTCGCCTTGCAGATGCCCGACAATCTGGCCGAGCCCGCCAAGACCTTGATGCGCGAAACCGCTGCGAAAGGGCCTTGGGCGGCGAAGCTTGCCGGCGTTCGCGAGGCGCGGAAGCGCTTGCCCGCGCCGGAAATCTATTATGACCGGCTGCGGCCGCACTGCCGAAACTTCGAGCTTTGGCATACGACCTATCATCACGTGCTCGAAAATCCCGCCGCGATCGTCGAATGGATGACGGGGTCGGGGCTGCGGCCTTACCTCGCCTTGCTCGACGCGGCCGAAAAACGAGACTTTCTCGAGGCCTATACGGCTGCGGTCGCGTCCGTTTATCCGCCCCTCGCGGACGGGCGCGTCATGTTGCACTTCCCCCGCTTCTTTTTTGTCGCCATCCGGACCTGACTGGCCTTTCGTCTAACAGCGGCCTTCTTGCATTGCGGCATGGGGCGGCTTACGAATGCCTCCGCCCCGACGACATAAGAGGCTCTGCGGAGGATGGACAAGCTTTTCCCGGATGCGCGCAGCGCACTCGCCGATGTTCTCAAGGACGGCATGACGCTGATGGCCGGAGGGTTTGGCCTGTGCGGCATTCCGACGAGCCTCATCCAGGCGATCCACGAACTTGGCGCCAAAGATCTGACGGTGATCTCCAACAATGCCGGCGTCGATGGCGTCGGCCTTGGCATCCTGCTGGAGACCAAGCAGATCAAGAAAATGGTGTCGTCCTATGTCGGCGAAAACAAGCTTTTCGCTGAGCAGTTTTTGTCCGGTCAGCTCGAACTTGAGTTCAATCCGCAGGGCACGCTGGCTGAGCGCATACGCGCCGGCGGCGCGGGCATTCCTGCGTTCTTCACCAAGACCGGCGTCGGCACCATCATTGCCGAAGGCAAGGAGCACAAGGATTTCGACGGCGAGACTTATGTGATGGAACGCGGCCTCGTCGCCGACATTTCCCTCGTTCATGCCTACAAGGCCGACAAGGAAGGCAATCTCGTCTTCCGCAAGACGGCGCGCAATTTCAATCCGATGATGGCGACCGCCGGCAAGCTCACCGTGGTCGAAGTCGAGCATCTGGTCGAGCCGGGCGAAATCGACCCCGACGATATACATACGCCTGGCATTTTCGTGCAGCGTATCGTCTACGCACCGAACCCGGCGAAGCCCATCGAGAAACTCACGACGCGTCCGCGCGCCGCAGCCTAGAGCGGGATACGAAAAAGTGGACGCCGGTTTTTCGTCTAAATCCCGCTCTAAATTTTAGAACCGATCACGTTCATGATTTTGGATCAGCTCGATCCAAAATCATGAACGTGATCTAAGGGGAATAATCATGGCTTGGACACGCGACCAGATGGCCGAGCGCGCCTCGAAAGAATTGCGCGACGGCTACTACGTCAATCTCGGTATCGGTATTCCGACGCTTGTCGCCAATTTCATACCTGCGGGCATGCATGTCCAATTGCAGAGCGAGAACGGCATGCTCGGCATGGGGCCATTTCCTTACGAAGGCGAGGAAGATCCCGATCTCATCAACGCCGGCAAGCAGACGATTACCCAATTGCCGACCACGAGCTATTTTTCGTCAGCCGACAGTTTTGCGATGATCCGCGGTGGCCATATCGACCTCGCCATCCTCGGCGCGATGGAAGTCGCGGAAAATGGCGATCTCGCCAACTGGATGATCCCCGGCAAAATGGTGAAGGGCATGGGCGGCGCGATGGATCTCGTCGCCGGCGTCAAACGTGTTGTCGTCGTGATGGAGCATACCGCCAAGGGCGAACCGAAACTGCTGCATCATTGCACATTGCCTTTGACCGGCTCCAGCGTTGTCGATCTCATCATCACCGACCTCGGCGTGCTCACCGTCGACAAAGCGGGCGGCACGGGCCTGACGCTGATCGAGCTTGCACCAGGTGTCAGCGTCGATGAAATCAGGCAGAAGACCGAGGCGGCGCTGAAAATCAGCCCGGAACTCGGCTCGCGCGCGGCATAGTCCCCTTGGCTGCACCTATAAAACCTCGGGCTTTCGTTTAATCGCGCCGAAAGCTTTTAACAGCATGGTCGCGGCCGTTTTTAGGGCGCGCCTATGCTGCGTTTTGCTTTTTCAATGCTGGTTGCCGTCGTTGTGGTCGCCCTGTTCGCCAGCGCGGTGATCAACGGCAAACTGCGAATCCCACTGCCATTTCCGCATCCAGCAGCCGTCGCCGTGCAGGAGGCGCCCGTCGCTCCGGTGCCGGCACCGCCGCCTCCCGCGCCGGTTCAGACGAATTCAAACAACTCCGGTCTGGACACGATTGAAATCGCCCCCGATCGCATGGGGAATTATGAAACTGACATCGAAATTTACGGCCGAACGATCCACGTCATGATCGATACGGGTGCAACCTATCTGGCTTTGAGCGCTCGGGATGCCGATGCAATCGGTCTCCATCCCACGCCCGACGATTTTCATTATCGGACATCGACAGCGAACGGCACCGGCATCGCTGCGAAGGTCCACATCAACGCCTTGTATATCGGCGATTTCAGCGTTTACGACGTTGACGCCTTTGTCCTGCAACCCGGCGCTCTTGAACGCAGCCTCCTCGGCATGAACGTGTTGAGCCGCCTCGGGGGCGTCCATATTGCGGACGGCAGGCTGGTCCTCCAGCGCTAGGCGCGGTAGTTACATCCTCAATTTCGCCCGGCTCTCCTGCTTCTTGCCTTTCCAGGCGCGCAGAGCCAACGCGCGGCGCCGCGAAACCAAGGATTCTTTATGTTTCCCAAGCCCTTGCCCGAACTGCACCCGAACAGCCTCGCCTATGAGACGACGCCAATGGTGAAGCCCACTGGCTTTCGCGAATATGACGCGCGCTGGCTGTTTGAAAAAGAAATCAACCTCATGGGCATCCAGGCGCTTGGCCTTGGCCTTGGCACGCTGCTGCACGAATTTGGCGTGAAGCCGGAGATCGTCACCGGCCACGATTTCCGCAGCTATTCGTCATCGATCAAGCTCGCGCTGGTGACCGGCCTTCAGGCGGCCGGCATTACGGTTCATGACATCGGCCTGGCGCTCTCGCCGATGGCCTATTTCGCGCAATTCGCGCTCGACGTCCCGGCGGTCGCAATGGTCACCGCCTCCCATAACGACAATGGCTGGACCGGCGTGAAAATGGGGGCGCAGCGGCCTGTCACCTTTGGGCCTGACGAGATGAACCGGCTGAAGGAGATCGTTCTCAGCGGCGCCTATCGTTACGCCGACGGCGGCAATTATCGGTATGTCACCGATTTTCCAAAGCGTTACATCGCCGACCTCATCAATCGTCCGAAGCTCAAACGCAAGCTGAAGGTCGTCGCCGCCTGCGGCAACGGGACGGCGGGCGCCTTCGCGCCGGAGGTTCTGGAGAAGCTCGGCTGCGAAGTCGTCCCCCTCGATACCAATCTCGACTTCAACTTCCCGCGCTACAATCCAAATCCCGAAGACATGAAGATGCTGCACGCGATGGCAGACAAGGTTCGCGAGGTCGGCGCGGATCTCGGTCTCGGATTTGATGGCGACGGCGACCGCTGCGGCGTCGTCGATAACCACGGCGAGGAAATTTTCGCGGACAAGATCGGCGTCATGCTGGCGCGGGACCTGTCCAAGCTCCATCCCAACGCAACGTTCGTCGTCGATGTGAAATCGACCGGGCTTTTCATGACTGACCCGGTACTCCAGGCCAATGGCGTGAAGGCGGATTATTGGAAGACCGGCCATTCCTACATCAAACGCCGCGTGACCGACCTTAAGGCGCTCGCGGGCTTTGAAAAGTCAGGCCACTTTTTCTTCAATGCGCCAGTCGGCCGTGGCTACGATGACGGACTTCTGACGGCGATCCATGTGCTCGAAATGCTCGATCGCAATCCCGACAAGTCGATGGCCGACCTTTATGCCGATCTGCCCAAGACGTGGGGATCACCGACCATGTCGCCGCATTGCGACGACGAGCGCAAATACGGGATCGTCGATGAGGTCGTCGCGACATTCCGCGACATGCAATCGAAGGGCGAGCCGGTCGCCGGCCAGAAAATCCGCGAACTCGTGACGGTCAACGGCGTGCGCGTCGTGAACGAAGACGGCACCTGGGGCCTTGTGCGCGCGTCATCCAACAAGCCGGAGCTTGTCGTCGTCGTCGAAAGCCCCGTGTCAAAAGAACGGATGCACGAAATGTTCAGGGCGGTCGACGCGGTTCTCCGGCGGCATCCGGAGGTCGGCGCCTACAACCAGACGATCTAGCGAAAACCCGGCGCTTATTTGCCGAGTGCGTCGCTAGTATGCGCCTGTATTTGCGCGGCCACATCGCTGAAATATTTGCTGTCGTCCCCGAGCACGGCCGTCGGCTGGCAGCGCGGCGCGCAAGTATAGGATTGACGCTCCATCCCACTCTGGACCACCAGCGCCTTACTGTTGTCATTGCCGACGACAAGAATGTTTATCTCGTCGGTTGGATGACCTGCTGCGTCCAAAGCGATCATATTGGTTTCGCCGAAACCCTTGCCTGTGACGACCATTACGTCGCCAGTCTTGAGCAGGGTCACATCGGCGATCATCGGATTGCCAATGATAAGCGTCCGCGCCCCGGCGGGCAATTGGACGATTTTGGCCTGATCGACCGTGACGGTCAGCGTATCGACGGCGGGGGCGGCCGAATCTGCCCCGGCAAAAGCGGGCGCAGCTGCCCCAAAAAAAAGCGAAACGGCCGCGATCTTCACGCCGAAGCACGATAATTTGCACTTTTGCGCGCCCATGAAATGCCTTTCGCCGCCGTCTGTACTGCTTTGGCGATTTTGACGCGAAAATGGTGAATTTTTACTAAACCACCTGAACCTTCAAAAGTGCTCGTGTTCAGCAAGAGATTGACTTCGCTCGTTTTACGCGTCCAAGCAGGGCCATCAAAAAATACAAAAATCGCTCTATCCGACGCCGGCCACACGCGGATATTCCGCACGGAAACCGCTTCCGCCGCGGCAGCGCCGCCTTCATTAAGAACTCAATAATTCGAGCGTCGCGAATTGGCGGGCGGGCTTAAGCGGTTTTGAGCAAAAGCTCCTTATTGTCGGTTTTGTTCCGCCACCGAGCCGGAATGATTTTTTGAATTCGCGAACGAGGAAACTATCATGAACAAGCTTTTTTCCCGCTTTATCAAGGACGAGTCTGGTGCGACGGCCATCGAATACGGCCTCATCGCCGGCTTGATCGCGGTCGTGATCATCGGCGCCCTGACCAGCCTTGGCACCAACATCAAGACCAAGTTCAACGCGATCGCCAACAACCTCAGCTAAGTTTAGCTTTCGCATTTCATCTACGGCCCGCGTTATTCATATAGTGCGGGCCGTAGATATTTTAGACCGCAGCGTCGTTTTGAGACAATTGCCTCGGCCAGCCGCCCGGCATGGCTTGCGGAGCCTAAGCGTAGACTTAGTGAACACGCCATCGCTACGCTGCACGACACCGCACATTCGCATTCTAGGCAGAGCTTGGATCATGATCTTCGCGACGCTCGTTTTTTTCCCCTTGCTCATGGCCTATGCGGCTTTTTCCGATTTGCTGACGATGACGATCTCCAATTTCGTCTCGATCGCTCTCGTTGTGCTCTTTTTTATACTGGCTGTGTCGCTCAGGATGCCGCCCGAGGAGATTGGCCTCCATGTCGGCGCCGGCGCGCTGATGCTCGCCGTGACCTTCATTATGTTCACGCGCCATTGGATTGGCGGCGGCGACGCCAAACTGGCCTCGGCGACTGCGCTCTGGTTCGGCTTCGATCATCTGTTTGACTACAGCCTTTATGCCGCGGCCTTCGGCGGCTTCCTGACGCTGGGGATTTTAGTTCTACGGCGCCATCCGCTACCGCAGCTTCTCGTCAAGCAGCCCTGGCTCGCGCGCCTGCACGAGAAAGGGGGCGGTGTCCCCTATGGCATCGCATTGGCGATTGCCGGGCTCCTGCTCTATCCCGAGACGAGCATCTGGACGGCGGCGATCACCCACTAGCCGGACGATCCTGGGCCAAACTGTCTTAGGCCGGGGCAAGTGGCTACAATCGGAGAGATTTGGTTAACCATAATTTGACGTTTGCGTGGTCGAATCCACGACGAGTTTAAACAACCGCGTCGAACGGGTTCACCATGAAGCCTGCCCGCCTCATCATTCTCGGCTCCGCCGCGCTCGCCGGCGTGGGGGCTTTCTTCATGATTGTCGGTGGTTCCAAACCACCGGCGCCGATCAAAATCGTCGCTCCGGCTCCGCCGCCCCCCGTGGACGAGGTTTTGGTTGCCAATCGCGACATTCCATTTGGCAACATGGTCGATCGGGGCGATTTGCGCTGGCAATCCTGGCCTCCGCACGCAGCTCCTGCTGGCGCAATCCTCCAAACCCGCGATCCGAATGCGGCGGATGAGTTTAACGGCTGGCTCGCCCGCGTGCATGTGAGCGAGGGCGAACCCATCTATCGCGATCGCCTCGTTCAGCTTGGCAAGGAAGGCATCATGGCCACGCTGCTGCCAGCCGGCATGCGCGCCGTCGCGATCACGATCGACACAGGGGGCAGCAGTACAGCAGGCAACTTTATCCAGCCGGGCGACCATGTGGATGTCATTCATACTTTCAGGGATGACGACGTCGCGCGCGCTTCGGGCGGCAACGGCATGGTGAGCGAAACGATTCTACGCAATGTGCGTGTGCTGGCTATCGGCGAGGCCATTCAAAAACCTGGTAGGGAGCCGGTCGTCAGCGGTTCCAATGCGACCCTGGAGCTTTCGCCTAAGCAAGTCGAGCAGATCATTCTCGCACAGAAAATCGGGCAACTTTCTTTGAGCTTGCGGAGCATGGCCGATTCAAACTCCATCGACACCGACTCGTCCGACAAGGACGTAAATCTTACCATCGTTCGATTTGGTATCCCGGTTCCCGGCCGTTGAGTTGAATGCGGACAACAAGAACTAAGCATTTAAGGAATTCCTCCATGAAACGCCGCGTTTCAACTCTTGTGTGCGGACTGTCCGCCTCCTTGATCCTGTTCGCCCCGGCGCCAGATATTTTCGCGCAATCGCGGCTGCAGGTTGAAGATGGCAACAGCACCGCCCTTACACGCAGCATTTCGATGGGCGTCGGCAAATCGGTGATTGTCGATCTTCCCGAAGATGCGTCTGAAATCTTCGTTGGCGATCCAAAAGTTGCCAACGCAATCGTGCGTTCGGCCCGCAAACTCTATGTCATTGGCCTCGACAATGGCCAGACGACTGTTTTCGCTATGGATAAGGCCGGCCATCAGATCGCCGCGCTGCAAATCAGCATCGGCCGCGACATCGGTGAGTTGCAGCGGATTCTCAAAGTGGCAATGCCCACCTCGAACATTATCACCCAAACCGTCAACGACACGATCGTCCTCACCGGCGAAGTCGATTCGCCTGAAGAAGCGCAGCGCGCCGCCGATATTGCGCAAGGCTTCGTCAAGGACGTTAATTCTACAGGGGGAGCACCGGCCGCCGGGCTTGTCGTGAATTCCCTCACCGTACGCGGCCGCGATCAGGTAATGCTGAAAGTCACCGTCGCCGAAGTCAGCCGCAACATCGCCAAACAGCTCGGCCTCACATCGAGCACCTGGGGACCTTTCACGCAATTTAATCCGTTCGGCATCAACGGCAATATCGCCACGTCACCGACCGGACAGACGAGCGGCATCACGCTCCACAATCCGTCGAACACGGTGTCGGCGACGTTACAGGCGTTCGAGCGTTACGGCGTGACGCATGTCCTGGCGGAGCCAACCGTTTCGGCCGTTTCGGGTGAAACCGCAACCTTCGTGGTCGGCGGTGAATTTCCAATCCCCGGTCCGCCTACGACTTGCCCAGGCACGACATCGACGTCGGCCGTGTGCTCCGGCGGTGCAATCTATCAGAGTTACGGCATCAGTCTGGTATTCGCGCCGATTGTTCTCAGCGAGGGCCGCATACTTCTGCATCTCTCGACCGAGGTAACGGACATCGATAACACCAAGACCGTCTTTATCCAGGGTGTGCCGACGCCGGGCCTGCTGACCCGCAAGAATTCGACCAGCATCGAATTGCCGTCCGGCGGCTCGATCGTCTCGGCCGGCCTGCTCCAAACACAGACAGCGCAGGTCATCAATGGCTTTCCCGGCCTGATGGACCTGCCGATTCTCGGCACGCTCTTTCGCTCGCGCGATTATCAGAGGCAAGAGACCGAGCTGATGATCATCGTCACGCCTTATCTGGTGCAGGCGACCAGCGCCGCATCCTTGTCGCGCCCGGATGATGGCTTCGCAGATTCAAGCGATCCGCAGGCCTGGCTGCTCGGCCGCGTCAACCGCCTCTACGCCTCACCAAACAATCCCGAGGCGATCAAGAATTTCAGAGGCCATGTCGGCTTTATCGTGAACTGAACTGTCTGGGGAAATGGACCGAACCATGCCGACCTTGCCGAAAAAAGTTGGGAGCCGCTGGACAGGCTCAGTCTTCGCCCTCTCCTTGCTTCCGCTCAGCGTGGCAACATTGCTGGGCGGATGCGCGGGGCCCAATGTGGACCGCATGCGAACCTCGTCCGTCCCTATGGACGATTATCGCAATCGTCATCCGATCGTGCTTGCTGAGGCCGCCCAAAAGCTCGACATCTTTCCGTCGCCGGAACTGCGCGGACTCGACCGTCGTACATTTGCGCAAGTCGCCGAATATGGCCGCCGTTATCATTACAACGGCCAAGGCCCGATCCAGGTTTTCGTTCCGACTGGCGCAAACGGCGGGACAAAGCCGTCGACAATCCAATCGATCCGCCGGGCCTTGGCGGCCGGCGGCGCCTATGCCCCGCTTCAGGTCACAACTTACCCGGTCGTCAACGGAGGCCTCGCCTCACCCTTGCGTCTCAGCTTCTATGGGCTCAAGGCGAAAGTCGCCGATCCGTGTGGCCAATGGCCGGGCGACCTCGCGTCCGGCAGCAGCCTGCAAGGCTGGGATAACAAGCCTTATTGGAACTACGGCTGCTCCTATCAGAAGATGATGGCCGAACAGGTCGCCGATCCGCGCGATCTCGTCGGTCCGCGTGCCGAAGATCCGGCCGACACCGAAATGCTGGCGCGCGACATCGACAGCATCCGCAAGGGCACTGATCCGTCCACGAATTGGACAGTCAAGAACACTG
Organism: uncultured Pseudomonadota bacterium; assembly: GCA_963782195.1. Lineage (GTDB taxonomy): Bacteria > Pseudomonadota > Alphaproteobacteria > Rhizobiales > Beijerinckiaceae > Methylovirgula. The sequence goes on from CAWAIN010000004.1 coordinate 20,601, forward strand.
CCATCAGCAACGTTGGGGTCGATCAATGACCGACGGACACGATTCTTCGCTTGAGCAAATCGCCCCCGTTCCGCGCATTTCGATGCAGGCGTTTTGCGAGACACCCGAAATGGCGCAAGTCATTCAGGCGGCAATCGACGACCGGCGTATGGAGAAAGCGCACGTCAAGCTGCACATGGGCGGCCCAGCTGCGGCGATCGAGGCCTATCGCTCGGCCCCCACGCCGAACGTCATCTTCCTCGAGACGACGGCCAAACGCGAAGAGCTGGTCCAATATCTGACCGCACTCGCTGAATTCTGCGATGCCGGCACAAAAGTTGTCGTGACCGGGCGAATGAACGACATCCTGCTGTATCGCGATCTGATGGCGCGCGGGGTCAGCGAATATCTCGTCGCACCGTTCACAGTGCTCGATTTCATCCGCGCGATTTCACGGCTGTATACGAGCCATGGCGCCGATCCTGTCGGCAAAGTCGTGGCTTTTGTCGGCGCCAAAGGCGGTGTCGGCGCCTCAACGCTTGCGCATAACGTCGCTTGGACAATCCCGCGGGATTTCGAAATCCAGACCGCCCTAGCCGATCTCGATCTCGGTTTCGGGACCGCCGGGCTGGACTTCAATCAGGACCCGCCGCAGGGCATCGCCGAAGCGGTCTTTGCGCCCGATCGCGTCGATTCCAATCTCATCGATCGGCTGCTGTCACGCTGCGGCGACAAGCTCGGCCTCCTGGCGGCGCCGGCTACGCTCGAGCGCATGTACGATTTTCCCGAAACCGCTTTCGATTCGATCGTTGACATCCTGCGGGCTTCGACCCCCTGCGTCATCCTCGACATTCCGCACGGCTGGACGGCCTGGATGCGGCGCATGATCGTGGGCGCCGACGAAGTCGTGCTCGTCGCGGCGCCGGACCTCGCCAACCTGCGCAACGCGAAAAGTCTGCTCGACACGATCCGGGCCGCACGACCGCACGACGCCAAACCGAAACTCATCCTGAATTTTGTCGGCGTGCCCAAGCGTCCGGAGATTGCGGCCGCCGATTTTGCCAAGGCGGTCGATCTTGAGCCCACGGGCCTCATCGGTTTCGAACCGAAGCTTTTCGGCACGGCGGCCAACAACGGCCAGATGATCGCGGAAGTGGAGCCCGCGAGCAAAGCCCACGAGACAATCCTGGATTTGGCGCGCGTGGTCACCGGCCGCCCGGATATGCGCAAGGCCAAGAAGAATCTTCTTGAGCCGCTCAAGTTGAAGTTGGGCTTGAAGCGGGCCTCGTAAGACCTGTCCCGCGGGATTTTGCGCGTCGCGTTAAATCCGAGGGGTATTTTGTAGGATTTTTTTTAGGGCTTAGGCGATCTCTTAAGCCGACCCCGGCAGAATGCGTGCGCGCCGCCTGGCGCCCACGGAAGAGGAGTTAGGCATGTTTGGCAAGCGGTCGTTCGCGAGCGAAAACGCACCCGCGCGTTCTGCCGCGCCCGCGGGTACGGTCGCGAACTTCCGCGGCGTAACTGACACCGTGCGCAAGGCCGTGCCAGTCACCATAGATCCGCCGGCCGCCGCTGCACCGCCCCCCGTTCAAGAAGCGCCGCGCTCGGACGAATATTACGTCACCAAGAGCATGATTTTTGGCGCCCTGATCGAGGGCATCGACCTGTCGCAATTGGCGCGTCTCGACGCTGACAGCGCACGTGAGGAAATCCGCGACATCGTCAACGAAATCATCGCGATCAAAAACATCGTGATGTCAATTTCCGAGCAAGAAGACTTGCTCACCGACATTTGCAACGACGTCCTCGGCTATGGCCCGCTCGAGCCTTTGCTTGCGCGCGACGACATTGCCGACATCATGGTTAACGGCGCGACGCGGACCTTCATCGAAGTCGGCGGCAAGATCCAGCTCACAAACGTGCGCTTTCGCGACAATTCGCAACTGATGAATATTTGTCAGCGGATCGTGAGCCAGGTCGGCCGCCGCGTTGACGAGGCTTCGCCAATCTGCGACGCGCGCCTCGCCGACGGTTCCCGCGTCAACGTCATCGCACCACCGCTCGCCATCGACGGGCCGGTCCTGACGATTCGTAAATTTCGCAAAGACAAACTCACGCTCGATCAACTCATCCGCTATAATTGCATCTCGCCCGAAGGCGGGGAGATCCTCAAGATCATCGGCCGTGTCCGCTGCAATGTCCTGATCTCCGGCGGTACGGGCTCCGGCAAGACGACGCTGCTGAATTGCCTCACCAATTACATCGACGGGGGCGAGCGCGTCATTACCTGCGAAGACGCCGCCGAATTGCAATTACAGCAGCCACATGTTGTCCGGCTCGAAACGCGCCCGCCAAGTCTGGAGGGCACCGGCGCGGTGACGATGCGCGATCTGGTCAGAAACTGCCTGCGTATGCGACCCGAGCGGATCATCGTGGGCGAAGTGCGCGGACCCGAGGCGTTCGACCTTTTGCAGGCGATGAACACCGGCCACGACGGCTCGATGGGTACCGTCCACGCAAACTCGCCGCGCGAAGCCCTGAGCCGTATCGAATCCATGATTACGATGGGCGGCTTCTCCCTGCCGCAGCGAACCGTCCGTGAGATGCTGGTCTCGTCCATCGACGTGATCATCCAAACCGCGCGTTTGCGCGACGGGTCTCGCCGCATCACCCATGTTACCGAGATTATGGGTCTCGAAGGCGATGTCGTGACCACGCAGGACCTAATCCTCTATGACATCGACGGTGAAGACGCGTCCGGCAGAATCATTGGCAAACATCGCTCGACCGGCATAGGCCGGCCTCGGTTCTGGGAGCGCGCGCGTTATTTCGGCGAGGAAGTTCGGCTCGCCGCGGCACTCGACGCCAGCGAACAAAGGGAGCCGTGACGGCAATGCCGGTCAGCGCTTCGCGAGGCTTAAAATGACGCCTATTCAAGCCCTCCTCTCAGCCTTCCTGGCGGCGATCGCGGTCGCTGGCTTCGGCTATGTTTTCATCTACCCGCTGCTCAGCGGCGAACGCAAAGCGGAGAAGCGGCACGCCGCTTTCGCGGTCGGCACCGCGAAAAAGGCGGATGACAAGGGCATCGAGTCCTCGGCACGGCGCAAGCAGCTCGCCGACAGCCTGAAGGAGATCGAGCGCAGAAACGCGCGCAAACGCGTGAGCCTCGAAGTCAAAATCTCGCGCGCGGGTTTGCATATTTCGCGACAGATGTTCTTCCTCTATTCCGCGCTTTCAGGGCTTGTTGCAGGCGCACTGTTCTATGCCCTGAGCCATCAAATCTATTTTTCCGCGGCCGCGGCTATCGCCGGCGCCTTCGGACTGCCTCACTGGGTGCTGGGTTTCCGCATCAAACGGCGTTTGAAAAAATTCGTCAATCTCTTCCCGGAATCGATCGATATCATCGTCCGCGGTGTCAAGGCCGGTTTGCCGCTTGGCGATTGCCTGCGCATCATCGCGACGGAAGTCGATGAACCTGTCCGCAGCGAATTCCGTCAGGTCGTCGAGGCAGCGACCATGGGACTTTCGATCTCCGAAGCCTGCGAGCGGCTGGCGACACAAGTCCCGATTTCGGAGACGAGCTTTTTTGCGATCGTCATCAACATCCAACAGAAGGCCGGCGGAAATCTTTCCGAAGCTCTATCGAACCTTTCCGGCGTGCTGCGCGATCGCAAGATGATGGAAGGCAAAATCAAGGCTTTCTCCTCTGAGGCAAAAGCCTCGGCCATGATCATCGCGTCACTTCCGTTCATCGTCGCCGGCTTGGTCTACATCACGAGCCCTGCCTACATCTCACTTCTTTGGGAAAAGCCGAGTGGCCAGTTGGTCCTTGCGGGCAGCGCGATCTGGATGTCGATCGGCGTGTTCGTCATGAACAAGATGATCAGTTTCGACTATTGACGCTGGATTTCTGACAGGCGGACGGCCATGGACGATCTGATTCAAACACTGCTCGACCGGCAAACGATCTTGGCGGCGCTCGTCGCGATCGCGACGTTCGCCACAATTCTGACGGTCGCCATTCCGTTCCTTGAAACAGATCGGCTCGGCCGGCGCATGAAGATCATTGCCTCCGAGCGCGAACGCATTCGCGCCCGCGAGCGTGACCGCTTGAATGAATCGAAAGTCAGCCTGCGGCGGCAGCCTAAAGCCTATATGAAAAACATCGTCGAACACTTCAACCTGTCGTCCTGGCTTGGGACGGATAAGGCGAAGAAGCAGATGATCATGGCTGGCTTCCGCGGCCCCCAGGCGGAAGTTGCCTTCCTCTTCTTCCGCCTCGTCACCCCGATCAGCCTGTTCGTTCTGACTCTTATTTATCTGTTCTTCCTGAGCAACTTCGGCTGGTCGAACGTTATGAAAATCGGCGTCGCGATCGCCGCTTTATATGTCGGCCTGAAGGCGCCGGAAATCTATATCAGCAACACAATTTCCAAACGGCAGCAGTCGATGGGCAGGGCCGTTCCGAACGCGCTCGATCTCATGCTGATCTGCGTCGAATCCGGCATGTCGATCGAGCCTGCGTTTCGCAAGGTTGCGCAGGAAATCGGCGCCCAATCCGTTCCGCTCGCCGAGGAACTGACCCTGACGACGGCTGAGCTTTCCTATCTGTCGGACCGGCGCCTGGCCTTCGAAAATCTCGGCGTCCGGACCGGCCTCGACTCATTGAAGCAGATTTCGACGGTGTTGACGCAGGCAGAGCGCTACGGCACGCCTCTTGGTCAGGCGCTCCGCGTCGTTGCCGACGAAAGCCGGCAAAAACGCATGAGCGCGGCGGAAAAGAAGGCCGCGGCGCTCCCGCCAAAGCTCACCGTGCCGATGATTCTGTTCTTCTTGCCGGTGCTGTTCGCGGTGATCATCACCCCCGCGATCATCCAGGTCCAGGCGACGATACGCTGAGGCGTCGCCATCGGGAGCGACGCGCGGCGACGCAGAATAATAAATTGCCGGAACGATAGTCACGGCCTAATCGGCCGCGCCGACCTGTGTCGGGCGCAGATCCTGCGGATTTTGCGTCTTTGCTTTTTCGAGCCGGGCATAGTGATGCATCCTGTGGGATGCCGCGGCCACTTTCGGCTTGTCGTAACTCTGGATTTGATTCCACGTATCCGACTGGGCAATCATTTGCCGGATCGATGCGACATTCTCGGCTGCGTCGACCGGCGCCATATCTTGCTGAGCAACGCCTTGCGCCGCGTTGAATTTGCCTTCGAGCGCCAGGACGAGGGCGAGATTTTGCCGAACGCGCCCATCGGCGCCGGGCTGCGCAGCAGCTAGCTGCAATGTCTGTTCGGCCTCCGGCAATTGCTTGGATAAAGCGTAAGAAAGTCCGAGGTTGGACAACACCGCCGGCTGGTTCGGCGCAATCTTGAGCGCCGCGCGATAATAATCCTTCGCTTGATCGTGATCGCCGAGCTGGTCCGCGACGGTGCCCTGTGCGGAAAGGATAGACCAGTTCGGCCGATCGGGCGTGTGCGCCTCAGGCAGGACGCTTGCGGCCTCCTGCAGACGGCCGTCCTCGACCAGGGCCTTGCCATAGGCGCCCAGCACCTGCATGTCTTTTGGATATTTTGCGGCAAGCCTTTGCGCGACAGCCACCGCCTGATCGTACCGGCCGCTTGCGCGCAGCGCGCGCGCATAGGCCATCGCGGTCGGCTTGTCATACGGTTGCTGATCGTAACGCTGGCCGAGGTCCTCGGTATAACGCTGCAATTGCGCGGCCGAGGCCGGTGGCACACCATCTTGACCGATCGAGCCGGTGATATCGTCGCCGCCGGGGCTGTGGCAGCCGGCCAGGCAAAGCGACGCCAGGACAAGCGCAGCCGGCACAACGCCGCTATGGGCCCAGGGCGCCCTCGCGAAAGTGGCAAATCGCCCTGTGGCGCGAGACTTGAAGGCGCGAGAGCTGCGCATCGCCGGACCTTTCTATTCCTACTACCTGTTAGAAATAAAAAGTTAACCCTAATAAAGCGTTAAGAAGCCTGACCAGCGCTTTAACGGGCTGCGGAGGATATTGCTTCGCGTAAGTTCCAGCGGTCGCACGGAGAACCTGATGCCCTTTTTCGACAGCTCCCCGCCCGCCGATACGGTGCCGATTTATTTCGTCACGCGGGAGACATGGCCCGACATCGCAGCGGAATTGCCGATTGCCGCCGCGCAGTTCGCAACGAGTTCGAAATTCGAGCCGACGCCGGGAACGTGCCTCATCCTTCCCGACGCCGAAGGACGGATTGCGAGCGTGCTGTTCGGACTCGAAGCCCCATCGGCACCTCATCGAGACCCCTTTCTGCCCGGCAAACTCGTCGCCGCGCTGCCGGCGGGCGTCTATCGTTTTGCCAATGCGCCGCATGATACGCCGCTTGCCGTCCTCGCCTGGGCGCTCGCCGCCTATCGATTCGATCGCTACAAAAAGAAGAAACATGATCAGCCGCGTCTCGTGCCGCCAGACGACATCGATTTCGCGCGGATCAAGACACTCGCGGCGGGCATGACGCTTGGGCGCGATCTCATCAACACGCCAGCAAATGATCTTGGTCCCGACGCGCTCGAAGTAGCGGCCGTAACGCTCGCCGCGCAATTCGGGGCCGAAGCCGCAATCACGCTGGGCGACGATCTGCTGAAGGAAAATTTTCCGTTGATCCATGCGGTCGGCCGCGCGGCAGAGAAACCGCCACGGCTTGTCGATTTTTCATGGGGGCCGGAAGACGCACCGAAAGTGACGCTCGTCGGCAAAGGCGTCTGTTTCGACACTGGCGGTCTCGACATCAAGCCGTCGAGCGGCATGATCCTAATGAAGAAGGACATGGGCGGTGCAGCGACGGCGCTGGCGCTGGCGCATTTCATCATGGATCGCGGCCTGCCGATCCGGCTCCGCGTGCTATTGCCGATTGTCGAGAACGCGATTTCCGCAAGCGCCATGCGCCCGAGCGACGTGTATCCAAGCCGGAAAGGCCTGAGCGTCGAAATCGGCAATACCGACGCCGAAGGCCGGCTGATCCTCGCCGATGCACTTGCGCTCGCCGATGAAGACGCGCCCGAACTCCTGTTCGATTTCGCGACGCTGACTGGTGCCGCGCGCGTCGCGCTCGGCCCCGATCTTCCGCCCTTCTATACCGAGGATGAAATTCTCGCGGGCGAGATCGCAAAATTCGGTCGTGCCGCGAACGATCCCGTCTGGCGGCTGCCGCTGTGGGCGCCTTATGACAAATTGATCGACAGCAAGACCGCCGATGTCAGCAACAGCGGGACCAGCGGGTTCGCCGGTTCGATCACCGCCGCGCTCTTCCTGAAGCGCTTCGTCGAAAACACAAAATCATGGACTCATTTCGATATCTACGCCTGGACGCCGAGTGCGAAGCCGGGCCGGCCGGAGGGCGGTGAAATCCAGGTGGCGCGGCTTCTCTTCGATCTGCTCGAAAGCCGTTATGGAGCGCGCGCACGATGACCGGCTTCGATGCACGATTGACGCCCGCGAGGCCCGATCTCGCTGCCGCGCATTTGCGCGGCAAGATCAAAGCGGCGCGCTTTGTCGAGGGCAGGAAAATGCGTCTTCGCGCAGAGATTGCCGATCTGCGTCGGGCGCCGACCATCGAGGCGCCGATCGATACGCAAGTGCTCTTCGGCGAAGACGTGGTGCTTTACGAAGAGCACGAAGGCTGGGCCTGGGTGCAGCTCGCAAGCGACGACTATGTTGGCTACATGTCACGCGATGCTCTGGTCGAGCGAGAATCGGCGCCAACGCACCGTGTCGCCGTCAATCGCAGCTTTGTCTATCCGGGGCCGGATATGAAATTGCCCGCCCAGGCCGCACTGTCACGCGGCGCGGCTTTGCGCATTGGCGAGACAACGAATGATTTCATTCGGCTTGCGAACGGTGGTTTTGTCTTCGCCACACATCTCGCACCGCTTGACGACATGGCCGCTGATTTCGTCGCCGTGGCAGAAGATTATCTCGGCAGCCCCTATCTCTGGGGTGGCAAAACGAGCCTCGGTATTGATTGTTCCGGCCTCGTGCAAATCGCGCTCGCCGCAGCGGGCCATGCCGCGCCACGCGACACCGATCTGCAGGAAACCGCGCTCGGCCACACCCTGCCCGTCGACGAAAAGCTCGAACATCTGCAACGCGGCGATCTCGTCTTTTGGAAAGGCCACGTTGGCATCATGCGCGATCCGCGTGTGATGCTACATGCAAACGGTCATCACATGCTTGTCGCATCGGAAACATTGACTGAGGCTCGCGCGCGTATCCTGCAAAAAGGCGCGGGCGAAATTACATCGATCAAACGGCTCTAGCGGGTTCGCTTTCCAACGTTTGGCGATCGAAAGCCTCTGGCAAAAGCGCAGCGAATCTGACGCTCTTGTGCACGCCGTCCGGCCCGGCGCTATGAACGACGGCATCTTCGGTCGCAAATTCCGCAATGCGTTGACGGCAGGATCCGCAGGGAAGAATTCCGCGGTCGCAATCCGCTACGACGAGAACATCGGATATCTGCCGGCCGCCCGCGGCGACCATCGCGGTGATCGCTCCGGTCTCGGCGCAGCATCCGGCGGGATAAGCAGCATTTTCAACATTGCCGCCGGCGAAAATCTGTCCATCCGGGGTGGCGACGGCCGCGCCGACAGCAAAATGCGAATAAGGCGCATAGGCATTCTCGCGCGCCGCAAGCGCAGCAGCGAAGAGTTTGTCGAGCGCAGCTTTTGAGAGTTTACCTTCGGGAATCATGTTCATGAGCTCTGCCGGGCGTGGAGCCAGGCGGCATCATACTAGGCTCGGCGGCAAGCGGAAACTAATTCCACTCCGCGAACATGCCGCCGCGTTGCTCGGGCGGAATGTTGTACAGCGGGATGACCCGGATATGGTGCGCGGGCGCCGCGGCGGTCGCAATTTTTTGGCGATGGGCAAACGCGCCTCCGCGGCCGCCTCGTTCGGCACAATCCGCAAAGCTGCCATCGAGATCACGCAGAGCCCAACAGCCAGGGCGGCGATCACATGCTGCCGGCGGCGCTCGCGCCGAAGCAGCGGATTGTCACGCTGCGGATAGCGTCGGCTGGGATAGAGGGCCTCGATCGACATAGTCTTAACCTTTCGTATACGCCCTCCTAACCCCATCTATGCTGTGCAGTTCCGTGCGCTTTCGCACCGGCCGCCGCGGGTATGGGCGCGACGCACCCAGCGACAGGCACGCTCGACTCCGCTAGACTGGCTGCGTCGCACAGGATTGGAACGGGATATGGACGGTCAGGGCGCCGCGCAGGTCAGTGTGGAAATCAATTTCCCCAATGGCGGGGTCTTCGGCCGCGAAGAAATCCTGTTGATTGACGCGATCCGCGCGCAACGCTCGATCATCGGCGCGAGCCGCGCGCTCGGCGTCTCCTATCGCAAATGCTGGCTGATCGTCGACGCGCTGAACCGCACGTTTGAGAGTACGGTTATCGCGACCTATCCGGGCCGGCGCGGCAGTGGCGCTGAAATCACCGCCTTCGGCGAGCGGCTCGTCGCGCTCTACCAGTCAATCGAGCGTCACGCCGGGACTTCGGCGCAGAAATCGCTCGCGGAAGTTACGTCGTCTCTCGACTGGAATTTCGATCCGAAGGCCAGGAGCGTGGCCGCGGGGCGCGATCTGGCCTGACGCCGCGGCCGGAAATGGCCACGGCCTTGATCATTGCCCACGCCTTGAGCCCTGGCACCAAAGCCAGCCGGCCGACCGATTCGCGGGTGATCAGCGAATGCAGCCGCGTCTTTCCCAGACTGAACGTGGCGCGCACGTAGGGCGGCGTCAGATATTCGATCTCGTCGATCGCACCGGGCAGACGGTTGGTGATCGAAACATCCATCGGCCGCGACAACGCGATCGAGACATCGCGGGCATCGATCTTGACGACGACGCTGGCGCCCGGCGGCAGGTCGACCATCGGGAGACGCAACTCGCCATCGTCGAAAAGCAGGCTGGTAAGTGCCAGATCCAGATCATGCCGCAGGATACGGGCGAAGACGGTCGTTTCGAGCAGCGGCGGTCCGCTCGGCGCCTTCTCATGATCGGCTGGAAGATTCTGCATCGCTCTGCAATCCCCACCCTCTCTTGGCGCGCTCCGGCGCAGGCGTCAATCACGGCGCGCCTATGGGGCTAGAGAACAGGCAGATAACCTTTCTGCCAGGCATAGCGGGCAATCATGACCAGGCAGACGCCGACGATCAGAGGCCGGATCAGCCGAGCCCCATTCCGAATCATCACATGCGACCCCGCCGTGGCGCCCAAAATCTGGCCGCAGATCATCACCGCGCCGTAGGCCCAGACGATCTTTCCGGCGACGAGAAAGAGCACCAAGGCGCCGAAATTACTGCCGAAATTGAACGCTTTGGCCCGGACTGTCGCCTTGAGCAGCGGCTCGCCTCGCAGGGCGACGCCCGCCAGCGCAAAGAAAGAGCCGGTGCCGGGCCCGAGGAAGCCGTCATAGAAACCGATCGCCGGAACAATTGAACGGAGATAGGCGGCTGCACCGATGCGCTCCCTACCGCCGACGTCGGCCGCTCGCGGGGCAAAGAGGAAATAGAGCGCGATCATCGCCAATATGATCGGGATCAGAAGGTCCAGAGCGCCAGCGTTGGCGATTTTGACGGTGAGCGCGCCCAAAAGGCCGCCGGCGAAAGCTGCGGCCACCCCAGGTCCAACCTCATCGATAGAAATTTGCCCCTTTCGCAACAAGACTGTCGTCGCCGACAGTGTTCCGGAACAACTTTGCAGCTTGTTGGTCGACAGCGCCTGCAATGGCGGCAGCCCCGTCAGCAGCAATAGCGGCACGGTAATCAGGCCGCCCCCGCCGGCCAGCGTATCGACAAAACCGGCAATGCTGGCGCCAGCGCCCAGCACGGCCAGCGTTTCAAGATTAACCAAGGCGATGCCAGGCCCCATCTGGAGCGGTTTTGCCCCAGTTTCCAAATCAATCCGATTCGTATATGTGATGCTGCAATTGCGAAAGGGCCCACCATATGTTGTGGGGGCCGGGTTGGCCTTTCGCCTTCGAATTCCCGTAGAGATACGAGTGTCATACCCATGCGCGATCCTGCCGCGGCGCGGCGCGCGCGTTGAACGCTGGATTTAAGATTTCATGAACTTGCGCAATATCGCCATTATCGCCCACGTCGACCACGGGAAGACCACCCTCGTCGATCAATTGCTCCGCCAATCCGGCGCATTCCGCGAAAACCAGCGCGTCGCCGAACGCGTGATGGATTCCAACGATCTCGAAAAAGAGCGCGGCATCACCATTATGGCGAAGGCGACGTCGGTCGCCTGGAAGGATGCGCGAATCAATATCGTCGATACCCCTGGTCACGCCGATTTCGGCGGTGAGGTCGAACGCATCCTGTCGATGGTCGATGGCGCGATCGTTCTCGTCGACGCCTCTGAAGGGCCAATGCCGCAGACCAAATTCGTCGTCGGCAAGGCGCTGAAGATCGGCCTGAAACCGATTGTCGCGATCAACAAGGTCGATCGCCCCGATGCGCGCGTCACCGAAGTCATCAACGAGGTTTTCGATCTCTTTGCCGCGCTCGACGCGACCGACGAGCAGCTCGATTTCCCGATCCTCTACGGCTCCGGCAAAATGGGCTGGATGGCCGAAAGCCCGGAAGGCCCGAAAGAGGATATGGCCCCGCTCTTCGACATGGTGCTGCGGCATGTACCGGCGCCAAAGGTCGAAGAAGGCAGCTTCCGCATGTTGGGCACGCTGCTCGAAGCCAATCCCTATCTCGGACGCCTCGTCACCGGCCGCGTCTTTGCCGGGAGCGTCAAGCCCAATCAGTCGGTGAAGGTTCTCGACCGCAAGGGCAACATCGTCGAACAGGGCCGCGTTTCGAAAATCCTCGCCTTCCGCGGCATCGAGCGGACACCGATCGACGAGGCGGAGGCCGGCGATATCGTCGCCATCGCGGGGCTTGAGAAATTCAACGTCGCCGACACGCTCGGCGCGCCCGACGTGACCGAGCCGCTGCAGGCGCAGCCGATCGACCCGCCGACGCTTTCGATGACCTTCCTCGTCAACGATTCGCCGCTCGCCGGCACTGAAGGCGACAAGGTCACGAGCCGCGTCATCCGCGCCCGGCTGGCAAAAGAGGCGGAAGGCAATGTCGCGCTGCGTGTCGAGGATTCGCCCAGCGGCGAATCCTTCATCGTCTCCGGCCGCGGCGAATTGCAGCTCGCGATCCTGATCGAGACGATGCGTCGCGAAGGGTTCGAACTCGGCGTTTCGCGTCCGAAAGTCGTGCTGCAGAAAGACGAAACGGGCCAGCTTCTCGAGCCGATCGAGGAAGTGGTCATCGACGTCGATGAGGAACATTCCGGCGTCGTCGTGCAGAAAATGGCCGAGCGCAAGGCCGAGATGATCGAGATGAAGCCTTCGGGCGGCGACCGGCTCCGGCTCGTCTTCCACGCGCCGACGCGCGGCCTTATCGGCTATCAGAGCGAACTTATGACCGATACGCGCGGCACCGCGATTCTCAACCGGCTTTTCCATGAATACGCGCCTTATAAGGGCGAGATCGCCGGGCGGCGTAACGGCGTGCTTGTTTCCAACGATCAAGGCGAATCGGTCGCCTATGCGATGTGGAAGCTCGAAGACCGCGGCCCGATGATGATCGAGCCAGGCCAGAAGGTTTATCGCGGCATGATCGTGGGCGAGCACACGCGCGACAACGACCTCGAGATCAACGTCCTCAAGGGCAAGCAGCTCACCAACATCCGTGCTGCCGGCAAGGACGAGGCTGTGCGCCTGACGCCGCCGATCAAGATGCCGCTGGAGCGGGCACTCGCCTACATCGAGGACGAGGAGCTCGTCGAGGTGACGCCGAAGTCGATTCGCCTGCGCAAGGCGATCCTCGACCCGACGGAGCGCAAGCGCGCCGTGCGGACGAAGGAAAGCGCCTAAATCCTGCCCAGCCGTCAGCCGTATTCCGGGCCGCTCGTCAGAAGCGCGTGCAGGACGGCTGGATCGTTGGCGAGGCGCAAGCGCTTTGCGATGTCCTGGTCCCGAATCCGCCTTGCGATCGAGGCGAGGACGGTGACGTAATTGACCACTGAGCTCGCCGGGATCAGCAGGAAGAAGATGAGATCGACCGGCTTCTCGTCGGCGGCCTCGAAGGGAATCGGGCGGCCGAGCCGGGCGAAAAGGCCATAAAAGCGATCAAGCCCATCGATCCGTGCGTGCGGAAGGGCAAACCCCTGCCCCAGGCCGGTCGAGCCGAGCTTCTCGCGCGCCGTGATGGCACCCAGGATCGTCTCTTGTGGAATCCCGAGGGCGGCGCTGGCCCGGCGCGAAAGTTCGCGCAGCGCTTGCGTTTTGTCGGTAGAGAAAAGCTGCGGAATGATATCCGCACGGTCGAGAAATTCGCGAATTTCCATTGAAACTGCCTAGCCGAGCCTTACTCGGCGCCCCGAAGACAAGCGCATATGTTGCATTTATTGCGGCGCGGTCACAGGCCGGCCTTATAGACCTTTATGCGGGATGAGAATAGGCCACTTACGCGGCGAGTCGCTGCGGCGCAGCGCAGCAATTGCCGCTTCCATTCGAATCGATCACGCCCGGTCTCCGGAAAACTTAGCATCCCTTTAAGAAAATCGGGGTGCTGACGGCTATTATACGCGCAAAATCTGCCGTTTGCTCAGGCAAGTTGGCGCGAGAAGCGCCTATCCGTTGCATGAAAGCACCGCCCCCCTGAAAAGCAAGAAGAAACAGCGAACTTCGATTGATTGGCGTCCGCCGCTGTGTAGTTTTGAGACGTTAGAAGATGGGTACTTTTGGGGGCAATAGAAATGTCTTTTTCGCGCAGATCTTCACTTATATCGGCGCTCTGTGCGGGCACGATCCTCGGCGTGACAAGCGGGGTCGCTGCGGCCGCCGATCTGCCGACGACGAAAGCTCCGCCTGCACCGCCGCCGACCTGGTGGTCGACCATCACCTATGCCGGGGAAATCGACGCCGGTATCATGGGCAACCCTGACAGTCCTGGCAGCGACTATAACTTTGGCCGGCTGTTCGACGGAAAGGCCAATGATCCGGTGCTGAACGCCGCTCTGTTCACGGTTACGCGGCCGACAGGCTCGGCCGGCTATGACGTCGGCTTCACCATCCAAGGCGAGTTCGGCACGGATGCGCGCTTCACGCATTATCTCGGCGTAGACGGCTATTGGATCAATTCTGCCTATCAGTTCAGCTTGCTGCAGGCCAATTTACTCGTCCACACCCCCTGGATCACCCCCGGTGGTATCGACTGGAAATTGGGTATGTGGCCGACGCTCGAAGGCGCTGAAGTCATCGACCCGGCTGGCAACCTGTTCTATTCGCACTCTTACATCTTCAACTTCCCGGAGCCTTTCAACGACTTCGGCGTTTTGGCGATCACCCACATCAATCCGACAGTTGATATCTACACCGCGGTCTCAAGCGGCCAGCAAACGACGCTGGTTCCTTACGTCGGCGATAACAACTCCGCACCGGCCTTCGAAGGCGGCATCGGCCTGAATAAGCTCTTCGGTGGCGCGGTCACCGTCTTGGCGTCGACTCATATCGGCCCGGAAAATCCATTCCTGGCTTTTGGTCAACCCGCCAACACTCATCTCAACTATGAGAACGACATCGTCGTCACCTGGACGGCGACAGACAAGATCACGATCATTGGCGAGGGCAACTACACCCTTAACAGCCTCACCAACTCGGATACTTTCGGCGGCGTCGGCTACATTTCATACCAGACCGATCTGCCCTGGCTGAAGATCAACGGTCGTGCCGAAGTCTTCCGGGACGCTGGCCCAGTCACTTTTGTCTGCTCTTATCCGGGCAACTTCGATTTCGTGAATGCCGAGAGTGGCTTCCCCAATGCATCGACATGTGGCGCGCCCGCCACTTATGCCGAGTTCACCGCCGGCTTGAACATCACGCCGACGATCCCGTCGTCCATCCCGTTTATCAAGAGCGTGACCTTCCGTCCGGAAGTTCGCTACGACACGACGCTTGATAGCGTTAACGCCTTCAACGCGCCGACGCCCAGCGGCACCTTGGGAACAAAGACCGACATGGTCACGATCGGTGGCGACGTTATCTTGAAGTTCTAATCTCCTCGGAGATCGAATTGAAAACGCCGGCCTTCGGGCCGGCGTTTTTGTTTGCGGTGTCCGCTGTGAAAACGGCAACTCGCCGCGCGGCGGCCGCAGGCACCCGCTCACGCGGGGCAATCTGTGGAAGGTAGGGCGGTCGCTCGTTAGAGCGATTATTCGGCCCCGCTCCGGCACCACGTCCGCGCATGTCAGGAACGCGTCGGAATTCGCGCTGGCCACTCCATCTCGGGCTTGCCTGTGATGCTCCGTGACGAACGCCGGCGCCCCAGCGATCACTCCGCCGCTTTGCTGAGACCGCCCAGCGCGAACTCGGCCTGCCCCTTTGCCGACGGGCTCTGCTCAAAATCGAGCATATCGATGCGCTCGCCGCTTTTGGCTATCTTATCGGCAGAAATGACAATCCCGGCGATATCCTCTTGCGCCTGGCCGAAATGCGCGCCGAGCTTGGCAACCCTTTGGCGCAACCGCACAACATCCTCGACCAGCCGCCGCACTTCGACCTGGATGACATGCGCCTGTTCGCGAACACGGGCGTCGCGAACCAGTGCCTGCATGACCTGCACCGCCATCACGAGCAGCGACGGCGAGACGATCACGATGCGGTTGGTATGCGCCTTCTGCACGACGTCCTCAAAATGTTCGGCGAGGTCGGCGTAAAGCGATTCAGAGGGCACGAAGAGAATGGCGATATCCTGCGTTTCGCCGGCGACGAAATAACGTTCCTTGATATCGGCGATATGCCGGCCGACATCGGCGCGCACCCGCGCGCCGGCAATCTTTCGCGCTTCGCCATCCTGCGCGTCTTTCAAAGCGACGAAAGCTTCGAGCGGAAATTTGGCGTCGATCACCATCACCCGATCGTCGCCCGGCAGACGAATCACGCAATCCGGACGGCAGCGGTTCGACAAAGTGTACTGAAATTCATAGGCATTCCCCGGCAGCGCATCGCGAACGATCGCCTCCATCCGTCCCTGGCCGAATGCGCCGCGGGCCTGTTTGTTTGCAAGAATATCTTTCAGGCCGATCACTTCTTCGGTGAGGCCGGTGAGACGCGCCTGTGCCGCGTCGATCACCGCCAGACGCTCGTTGAGCTTGCCGAGGCTCTCGCTCGAATTGCGCGATTGATCTTCAAGACTTCGGCCGACGCGCGAGCCAACCGATTCGAGTTGCTCGGCGACAAAGCGAGCGAGATCGGCCTGCCGCGAGCCCAAAATTTCGCCCATGCTGCGTACGCGGCCCGTCACTTCCGCATGAGCGCGGGCGAGGTCGGCGAGCTTTTCCTGCAGATCCGCTTGCCGCGCCACTGCCTCGGCCGCGTCGCGGCGGCGCCCGTTGGCGCCGAGAATCAGCGTCAAGACAAGCAGCACAAAGGCCAGCCCCGAGAGGCCCATCGCCAACATCGCGACGGAAACCGGCGTTCCAAATGCAACGAAGAGAATCTGGTTCATATGCCTTCCTATCAGATCACGGAATGCGTGTGAACGAAGGCGGAACAGATTTTCGAGGACAAGCGATGCTTGATTGCGGTACCTACATCGCAAGATGCGGTTTCGGCAGGGTTTTCGCACTGCGTTACGGCTCGCTTAATAAAATCCTCCTAGAATTAGCGCGCTCCAGATGGAAGTGCAGATGTCTTTGAAAGCTTCGCTCGCCGACCTCCGGCGATTTTACGGGATCGATGCGGAATGCGCCGCGATCCTCCGGCGCCATCGCGATTTTCTGTCGGGGGAATTCACCGCGGCACTCGACCTGTTTTATAGAACCGCGCCGACGATCCTGGGGATATCGTCCTATATCAACGATCCGGCCAGCGTCACATTCGCGCGCGAAAAATATCTGCGTCATTGGGAAATTATGATGCAGGCGCAATTCGCAGACGATTACGCGGATTCGGTCGCAAACATCTATCGCCTGCGCAACGATTTCGGAATCAATCTTCAGCTCTCAATGGGGGGCCGCAGTTTCATTCTGGCGCGCGTTCTCGAAGCCATCGCATTGCGTTTGCCTCGCAGGCCCTGGGATTTCTCTTCACGGCAACGCCGCGCGAAGCTCCAACTCGCCTATCTGCGTATCACCATGCTGGATTTGCTCATAACAATGGACGGTTATCTCGAAGCTGGCCAGGACGAGCGAACCCGCACGCTTAGTCATCTCGCCAAATCCTTCGAGCACGCGGTCGGCAATATCGTGGCCGGCGTCACGGCTGCAGCCGGAGATTTGCGCAGCACCGCGGATGTACTGACGCTGTCGGCCGAGGAAACGAACAAGCAGTCGATGGCGGTCGCCATCGCCTCGCGCGAGTCGGAAGCGCACGTTCAGGCTGTTGCTTATGCAACGAGCCATCTGTCGCATGCGATCGGCGAAGTCAGCGCCCGGGTGCATGAATCCAATCAGGTGGCGCGGGATGCGGCCGACAAGGCCGACGAGACGCAGGATGCGGTGAACAGTCTCTCCGAGGCCGCCGAACGAATCGGCGGCAGCGTGGTGTTGATCAGCAATATTGCGGCGCAGACCAATATGCTCGCGCTCAATGCGACGATTGAAGCCGCACGCGCTGGCGAAGCGGGACGCGGCTTTGCCATCGTCGCGCAGGAAGTCAAAAACCTTGCGCTCGCAACCTCGCGCGCGACCTCGGAAATCGATGCGCAAGTCGCGGGCATCCAGGCCGCGACTCAACATGTCGCCTCGTTCATCGCCAGCATCGCGAAGACGACGCAGCAGGTGAGTTCCATTGCGATCGCCGCAGAGACCGCGGTGGCAGAGCAGGAAGCCGCGACGCGCGAGATCGCGCGACGTGCCGAACAGGCCTCGCTCGGCACCCATGAAACGACCGCGAATATCGTCGGCGTGACCGATGCTGCGGGCAACGCAAGCGCCGCGGCCAAGCAGGTTCTCGACCTCGCCACGCGTCTCACGCACCAGTCGGACATTCTCGCCAAACAGGTCCGTGACTTTTTAACGATGGTGCAGGCCGCCTAGAGTTTTTTTGCTTTACGCGTTTTCTTCACGCGAACGGGTCCCCACTTCGCTTGAAAACGCTTTGAACAGCCTGAAATTGACCCGGCGCGGCGTGACGCCTATGTCTTGAGGCCAAGTCTGCTCAAAAACCGCTCAATTTCGTCTGCTATGGCCCTAAGACCGATCCTCATTCTGCCAGACAAAAGGCTTCGCCAGAAAGCTCAGCCCGTCGCCGTCGTCGATGACGAGATTCGCGCACTCATGGACGACATGCTCGAGACCATGTACGCGGCGCCGGGCATCGGCCTCGCCGCGACTCAGATTGGCGAAATGAAGCGTGTCCTAGTTCTCGATGTCGCCAAACGGCAGGAGGAAGAGGCGAGCGCCCATCCGATGGCTTTCGCAAATCCGGAAGTGCTTTGGGCGTCGGACGAGCTGTCGACCTACAATGAGGGTTGCCTGTCGATCCCCGAGATTTACGAGGAGGTCGAGCGCCCGGCGCGGATCCGGGTCGGCTATCTCGACCGCGATAACAAGCGACAGGAGATCGAGGCGGACGGCATTCTCGCGACATGCCTGCAGCACGAAATCGACCATCTGAATGGCGTGCTCTTCATCGATCACATCTCGCGGCTGAAGCGCGAGATGATCTCGAAGAAATTCATCAAGGCGGCGAAGCGCGAAGCCGAGGACACGCCGAGCGAGCCGGAAGCCGAGACCAAACGGCGATCGGAAGGCTGACATCGTGCGCGTCATCTTCATGGGCACGCCGGATTTCGCCGTTCCGGTGCTGACCGAGATTGCCGCGCACGGACACGATATCGCAGCGGTCTATACGCGCGCGCCCAAGCCCGCCGGGCGGCGCGGGCTCGAAACCCTCCCCTCAGCTGTCGCTGTTGCAGCGACGAAACTCAGCCTGCCTGTACATACGCCCGCAAGCCTGCGCACCGCGGAGGCCGCGTCTCTCTTTGCCAGCCACAAAGCCGATGTCGCGGTCGTCGTCGCCTACGGGCTCATCTTGCCGAAGGCCATCCTCGATGCGCCGGCGAAGGGATGCCTCAATCTGCACGCCTCGCTTCTGCCACGCTGGCGCGGCGCGGCTCCGATCCAACGGGCCATCATGGCCGGCGACCGCGAAACCGGTATCGCGGTGATGCGTATGGATGAGTTGCTCGACACCGGGCCCGTTGCACTTACCGAACGGGTGCCGATCGGACCGGAAATGACAGCCGGTGAATTGCACGACGAGCTGTCGCGGCTTGGCGCTGGCCTCATGGCCCGCGCGCTCGATCTCCTCGCAAAGGACGACCTCACCTTCGCGCCGCAGGCCGAGACTGGCGTCGTCTATGCGGAGAAAATCAGCAAGGCCGAGGCTCTGATCGACTGGTCGCGGGGAGCCGACGAAGTGCACAATCTAGTGCGCGGGCTTTCGCCTTTTCCCGGCGCAACTTTTCTTGCCGATTTCGGCAAGGGGCCTGAGCGGATCAAGGTTCTGCGCAGCCGGGTCATCGATGCCCAGGGTCCGGCGGGCACGGTTCTCGACGACGAACTGACCATCGCCTGCGGCCGCGGCGCGCTAAGGCTTTCGGAGGTGCAACGCGCCGGCAAAGCGCCGATGCAGGCTGTCGACTTTCTCCGCGGCGCGCGGCTTATGCGCGGCATGCGGCTCGGCGCTTCAGCCATCGGTGGACATTCACATTGAGTCGCCCCGCACTTTTCGGTCCGATGCTCTGATGCCCCGCTATAAGCTCACGATCGAATATGATGGCACCGGTCTTGTCGGCTGGCAGCGGCAGTCGAACGGCCCTTCGGTGCAAGCGGCGATCGAGGCGGCCCTGGCAGCAATCACCGGAACGCAAGTGCCGATCCGCGGCGCCGGACGTACCGACGCTGGGGTTCATGCTCTTGGCCAGGTCGCGCATGCCGATCTTGCTCGCGATTGGCGTCCTGATGTTCTGCGCGATGCGCTGAATGCGCATCTCAAGCCGGGCCGCATCGCCATTGTTTCGGCTGAACCCGTGCCCGACACGTTCGACGCGCGGTTTTCCGCGACCCGCCGCCATTACATCTACAGGATCATCAACCGCAGGCCGCCGCTTGCGCTCGAAGCCGGACGGGCGTGGCAGGTAAAGCGAAAGCTCAATGTGGATGCCATGCACGCTGCCGCGCAAGTCCTTGTCGGTCGGCACGATTTTTCGACCTTCCGCGACACCGAATGCCAGGCCAAAAGCCCGGTACGCACGCTTGACCGGCTCGATGTCGTCAGGCGCGACGATCTCATCGAGATTTACGCAAGCGCGCGGGCCTTTCTTCATCATCAGGTGCGATCGATGGTTGGCTCGCTGGAACATGTCGGCGCAGGCAAATGGTCGCCGGATGACCTGAGGGCGGCGCTGGAAGCCCGCGACCGTACCCGCTGCGGCATGGTGGCGCCGGCGGCCGGATTGTATTTTCTTTCAGTGGACTATCCCGCGTTTAGCGAAAATCCGGATCGTTCAGTGGCGCTGCCATCGGAAAAATCGATCGAAAATTAATAAAAAATATCTGCTGCGGCCCAGCTTGGAGAGGAGACAAGCCTCAAAAGGTGCTATAAAAGTAGACAAGCAAGAAATGGGCCGCAAAAGCCGTCATTCGTGTTTGGGGATTGTAAAGAGTAATGGCGCTCACGACCAAGCTCCTCCTCCGCCAGGGTCAATCCCTGGTGATGACGCCACAGCTTCTCCAGGCGATCAAGCTTCTCCAATTTTCCAACATTGAACTCGCCGCCTTCGTTCAGGACGAACTGGAGCGCAACCCCTTGCTGGAGCGCGCGGAAGAGGCGCCGGACAACGATTTACCCGACGCCGACCGCAGCGAGCCTGCCAGCGATGGCGAATTCAACGAGGCGAGCGAAACCGACTGGAATTCGGAATCCTTCGCCACCGACCGCGGCACGCTGGAAGCCAGCCTCGGCACCGAACTGTCCAACACATTCGATGACGACCGCCCCCCGACGCCCGCCGAACATGCGCCGTCCGGCGAGGGTCTGCTATTGTCATCAAATTCATGGTCCGGCGCGCCCGGCCCCGCGGCGGACAGTTCAGACGCCACCAACCTCGAAGCCTATGTCGCGGCTCAACTCAGCCTGCGGGAGCATCTTTCGGCGCAATTGGTGCTGGCCACCAAGGATCCGGTCGAGCGGGTAATCGGCCAGGCGATCATCGATTCCATCGATGACTCCGGCTATTTTACAGACCCTCTGGCCGAGGTCGCGCTACGCCTCGGCGCGCCGTTGGAACGTGTCGATAAAGTTCTGCGGGTCATTCAGACATTCGAGCCCGCCGGCGTCGGTGCCCGCAACCTCGCCGAATGCCTCTCGATCCAATTACGCGAGAAAGACCGTTTCGATCCGGCGATGCAGATGCTCGTCGGCCGTCTCGACCTTGTTGCCAAGCGCGACTATGCGAGCCTGCGCAAACTTTGCGGCGTCAGCGCCGAAGACGTGACGGACATGATCGCCGAGATCAAGCGCCTCGATCCGAAACCTGGCCGCGTCTTCGGCGGCGGGGTCGTGCAACCGGTCGTTGCGGACGTGATCATCCGCGCCTTGCCCGACGGTTCCTGGCATGTCGAGTTGAATTCCGAGGTTTTGCCGCGCCTCCTCGTCAATCAGGTTTACGCGACGCGCGTCGCGCGCGCTAAAGCCAATGATGTCGATCGCTCTTTTCTCTCCAATTGTCTGCAGACCGCCAATTGGCTGACGAAGAGCCTCGAACAGCGCGCCCGCACGATTCTGAAAGTTGCGAGCGAGATCGTCCGTCAGCAGGACGCCTTCTTCGCACATGGTGTCGAACACCTGCGGCCGCTCAATCTCAAGGCGATCGCCGACGCCATCGGTATGCATGAATTCGACAGTCTCTCGCGTCACGTCGAACAAGTATGTTTCGACGCCGCGCGGTCTCTTTGAACTGAAATATTTCTTCACCGCCTCCATCGCATCGCACAGCGGCGGCGACGCACATTCGGCGGAAGCGGTGCGGTTTCGCATTAAACAGATGATCGAGCACGAATCCGAAAGCGATATTCTGTCGGACGATGCGATTGTCGAACGGCTGAAAAAATCAAATGTCGAAATTGCGCGCCGCACGGTGGCGAAATACCGTGAAAGTTTACGCATTCCGTCATCGGTCGAACGCCGGCGCATGCGCGGCTTACATTAAACTTCGAGCGTCGCGTGAACTTTGAACATTTCCATAAAAGCTTGAAACTCCTCGCAAATGGCGCACTTGCTGCAAAGCGTTGCCGTTGCGTTCAGGCGGAGTTTTCCCCGCTTGTGTCGCACGCTGGCGCCGCCCATTGACTTCGCCGCGGGAGGCTCCTAACCCTGAAGCAACCGTCGTAAACGGCGGATTGTGTTGGGGCGACAGTGGATTGGAGGTAAACCAATGACATTGCGCGTCTCCGGAAAAAATATCGATATCGGGGCTTCGCTTCGCACTTATGTCGATGCGCGACTCGATCTCGTCGTTCTGAAATATGCGGCAGAACCGACGGGTGGTCATGTGACAATCGAACGTGAAGGCTCGGGCTTTCGTACGGATTGCACTTTACATCTCGACACTGGGATCACGTTGCAGGCCGAAGGCGAGGCATCGGACGCCTATACGAGTTTCAACAAGGCTGCCGATCGTATCGAGAACCGTTTGCGCCGGCAAAAGAATCGCAGCAAGGTTCGCGTCGCCAATGGCGCGGGCGAGGCGGCTTTCACGGCGCCGCCACATTTGGAGCCGATCAGTGCGGCCACCGAAGCTGATGACCTGGACGGCGCCAACCCTGCCGTCATTGCCGAATCCTTCACCGACATCACAGAGATGTCCGTGTCGGCCGCTGTGGAGAAGCTTGATGCCGGTGATTCGCCGGTCGTCTTCTTCCGACATGCGACCGACCGCCACGCTAACCTTGTCTATCGCCGCGCCGACGGCAACATCGGCTGGATCGATCTCAGCAAGTCTGCAAAAAGCAGCTAACTCTAACCTTCGAATAACGAGCCCGACGGCAGACCACAGGCGCTTCCGGGCCGATATTCTCGCGGTGCAAATATGGCTCTCTCTTCGATAGTCCGAAAGTTGGAAGTCAATATTCCCATGCGGCTCACCGATCTGATTGCGCACGACGCCATCATTCCATCGTTACGCGCCGGGACCAAAAAACTCGTCCTGCAGGAGTTAAGCGAAAAGGCGGCCCGCATCTCCGGCCTGCCGCCACGTGAAATCTTCAACGCGCTCCTGCAGCGCGAACGCCTCGGCTCGACCGGGACGGGGAATGGCGTCGCGCTGCCGCACGCCAAACTCAAAAAATGCCAGCGCATTTTCGGGATTTTCGCGCGGCTCGAAAAGCCGGTCGATTTTGAGGCAATTGATGGCGAACCCGTCGACCTCGTGTTGATGCTTGTGGCGCCGGAATTTGCCGGCGCGGATCATCTGAAGGCGCTTGCGCGCGTCGCCCGCGTTCTGCGCGACGTCGCGATCGCGGCCAAGTTGCGCGCCGCACGCGATCCCGCCGCGCTCTATGCCGTGCTAACCCAGGAACCCGCTTCGAACGCCGCCTGAATCCGGATTTTCCGAGACCGGCGTTTCAGCCGGATGGACGCGACCTCAACATGCGCTAGATTGCCGCCATGTCGAGCGATGCCGCAAAGCCCATAGCCGTTTCATCGGTCCCGGCCCTGCTGGAACAGGCCGCCGGCACGTTTCCCGATCACGATGCGCTCGATTTTTTCGGCCGTAAGCTGACCTACGCGCAACTCGCGCGTCAGGTCGATCGCGCCGCACGCGGCTTCCAACGCCTCGGCGTCGCGCAGGGCACGCGGGTCGGCCTTTGTTTGCCCAATACACCCTATTTCGTCATTGCCTATTTCGCGGTGCTGAAGGCCGGCGGAATCGTCGTCAATTTCAATCCACTTCAGGTCGCTCGCGAAATCGCGCGACAGATCGAGGATTCCGGCACGACAATCATGGTCGTGCTCGACGTCGCGAAAATCTATCCCAAAATCGCCGAGGTTTTGGAGACGACCGACATCGATAAAGTGGTCGTTTGTTCGCTGTGCGCGGCGCTGCCCAAAGGCAAGGGGCTGCTCTTTCGTCTGTTCAAGACCAAGGAACTCGCCCGGACTCGACACGATGCGAAACATGTCCGCTTCGAGCGATTGCTTGCTGACCGCACGCCGATGACGCCGGTAGCAATCAATCCAGCAATTGATCTCGCGCTTCTGCAATATACCGGCGGAACCACGGGCATCCCGAAGGGCGCGATGCTCAGCCATGCAAATCTCACCGCGAACGTCGCGCAGATTATCGATCGTGTACCAGTCCTGCGCGCCGGTCAGGAGCGCGCAATCGTCCTGCTGCCGCTTTTCCACATTTTCGGGATGACGACGAGCATGAACCTGTGCGTCGCGCTCGGCTTCGAGATGATATTGCTGCCCAATCTAGATCTGCCGCAATTGTTGAAATTAATCACGAACAAAAAGCCGACGCTGTTCCCCGGCGTGCCCAGTCTTTTTGCGACGTTGAGCCACGTGGCGGAGCACGGCAGGTTCGACCTATCCTCAATCCGCTTTTGCATATCCGGTGGGGCACCGTTGCCACTTGAAACGCGGGAACGTTTCGAGGCTCTGACCGGCTGCAAACTCGTCGAGGGCTACGGATTGACGGAAGCCTCGCCGGTCGTCGCCGCCAATCCGCTCGATGCACCGTATAAGAATGAATCCGTCGGGCCACCGTTGAAGGAAACGACTGTCGAAATCCGCTCGCTCGACGATCCTATGAAAATTCTCCGCGCTGGCGAACGCGGCGAAATTTGCCTGCGTGGACCGCAGATCATGGCCGGCTACTGGCGTAACCTCCAGGAGACGAAGGCCGCTTTTGTCGAAGGCGCCTTGCGGACGGGTGATGTCGGCTACCTCGATCAGGACGGCGACCTCTTCCTTGTCGATCGGATCAAGGACATCATTATTTGCAACGGCTTCAAAATTTACCCGCGCATGATCGAAGAAGCGCTGCTGCAGCATCCCGCGGTCAATGAGGCCGTAGCGATCGGCATCGCCGATCCGGTACGCGGGCAGGTCCCAAAAGCTTTCGTCACCCTTCTGCCCGGCGTTGCCGCGACGCCGGATATGCTTCTGGACTTCCTCAAAACCCATTTATCGCGGCTCGAAATGCCGCGTGTGATTGAAATCCGCGCAACGCTCCCCAAAACCAATATCGGCAAGATCAGCCGCAAGGATTTGGTTTTGGAAGAAGAACGTTCTCGCGTGGTTTCCGGGTGATGGCGACGCGTCGTCTCAAGCCGCAGATCAAGCCACCGGATGAAAGCTTATTGCCGCCGC
Organism: uncultured Pseudomonadota bacterium; assembly: GCA_963782195.1. Taxonomy (GTDB): domain Bacteria; phylum Pseudomonadota; class Alphaproteobacteria; order Rhizobiales; family Beijerinckiaceae; genus Methylovirgula. Next base: position 46,014 of record CAWAIN010000004.1, read on the forward strand.
GTTTTGCGGAATTTTTCGCGCGCCGCGGCTGGACGCCGCGTGCGCATCAGCTTGCACTCTTGAAACATGCCGAGGCCGGCGAGGACGTACTCTTGATCGCGCCGACTGGCGCCGGCAAAACGCTCGCGGGCTTTCTGCCGACGCTCATCGATCTCGATCGGCCGCGCAACCGGCGCGGCCTGCATACGCTCTACCTTTCGCCGCTGAAAGCTCTTGCGACCGACGTCGCGCGCAATCTCGATATCCCGATGGCCGAAATGGGCCTCAATATCCGCGCCGAAACGCGCACGGGCGATACATCGGTCTCGAAGCGTCAGCGTCAACGTCGCGATCCGCCTGATATCCTCCTGACGACGCCGGAGCAGCTCGCGCTTCTGCTCGCCAGCGCCGATGCGCGCTTTCTTTTCGCCGATCTGAAACGCGTCATCATCGATGAATTACACTCGCTCACGGCGTCGAAGCGTGGCGATCTCCTGAGCCTCGATCTCGCTCGCCTGCGCGAGATCGCGCCGCAAATGCGCGCCACCGGATTGTCCGCCACCGTGCGCGATCCCGACGAATTGCGCCGCTGGCTGGTTTCGCAATCTAATGACGCTCTGGCACATCTCGTCACCACGCCGCCCGGCGCGAGGCCGGATATCTCCATTCTCGATACGACCGAACACCTGCCCTGGTCCGGTCACACGACGCGCCACGCGATCGCCGAGGTTTATCGCCTCATCAAAACCGCGCATATGAGCCTCGTCTTCGTCAATACGCGCGCGCTTGCCGAATTCGCTTTCGCGGAACTCTGGCGGATCAACGAAGACAAATTGCCGATCGCCTTGCATCACGGCTCGCTCGATGTCGGCCAACGCCGCCGTGTCGAGGCCGCGATGGCCGAAGGTCGCCTGAAGGCCGTCGTCTGCACGTCGACGCTCGATCTTGGCATCGATTGGGGCGATGTCGATCTTGTCATCAACCTCGGCGCACCGAAGGGCGCGAGCCGGCTGATGCAGCGGATTGGCCGCGCCAATCATCGGCTCGACGAACCGTCACGCGCCATTCTCGTACCGTCGAACCGTTTTGAAGTGCTCGAATGCCGCGCGGCCGTTGATGCCGCCTATGCCGGCGAACAAGATACAGCGCTCGCCCGCAGCGGCGCCCTCGATGTGCTCTGTCAGCACATTCTCGGCATGGCCTGCGCCGAACCGTTTCTCGCCGACAATCTTTTCAATGAAGTCATATCCGCTGAACCCTATCGCGCGCTGACGCGCGAGGAATTCGACGCGGCGCTCGCCTTCGTTGCACACGGCGGCTATGCGCTCGCCTCCTATGAGCGCTTCGCCAAAATCAAGCAGCAAAAGGATGGAACTTGGCGCATCGCCAACGGCCGCGTTGCGCAGACCTATCGGATGAATGTGGGCACGATTGTCGAAGCTGATATGCTGAAGGTCCGCCTCGTGCGTGGCAAGCCGGACAAGGGCGACGCCTACACTGGCCCGTTGCGGCGCGGCGGCCGCATCCTTGGCCAGATCGAGGAATATTTTCTTGAGACGCTTGCGCCGCAAGACACTTTTCTTTTCGGCGGCGAAATTTTGGCGCTGCAGGGCATTGTCGAGAACGAAGCGCTGGTCTCGCGTGCCCACGCTGAAGCGCCGAAAATCCCATCCTATGACGGCGGCAAATTTCCGCTCTCGACGCATCTCGCCAAGCGCGTGCGCGAAATGGCTGGCGATCCAAAACAATGGCACGAATTGCCGGAGCCCGTCGCCGAATGGCTCGGCTTGCAGGCGCATCGCTCCGCGCTGCCGCCCGCGGACCGCCTGCTTGTCGAGACCTTTCCGCGCGGCAGTCACTTTCATCTCGTTGCCTATCCATTTGAAGGGCGGCTGGCGCATCAGACGCTCGGCATGTTGCTGACGCGGCGGATGGAACGCATGGGGCTGAAGCCGCTCGGCTTCGTCGCCAACGATTATGCGATCGGCGTCTGGGGCGCCGCCGATGTCGCCGCCGCGATCAAGACAAAGCGCGCGAGCCTTGCGGCGCTCTTTTCCGAGGACATGCTCGGCGACGACCTCGAAGCGTGGCTGCTGGAATCCTCATTGATGAAACGCAGCTTCCGCAATTGCGCGATCATCTCCGGCATGATCGAGCGAAATCTACCCGGCAAGGAAAAGACCGGAAGGCAGGTGACGATCTCAACCGATCTGATCTACGACGTTTTGCGCCGCCATGAACCTGACCATATCCTCTTGCGCGCGACACGGCAGGATGCCGCGCTGGGCCTGCTCGACCTGCCGCGCCTTGGCAAAATGTTGGCGCGCGTCCGGGGTCGAATCATGCATAAAGAGCTGAAACGCGTCTCGCCGCTGGCGGTGCCGATTCTCCTCGAAATCGGCCGCGTGCCCGTTTATGGCGAAGCGCGCGAGGCGATCCTCGCGGAAGCGTCCGCAGCGCTCGCCAAAGAAGCGGCGGAAGGCTAAGACAACCGGCAAAATGAATATCGCAATTCCACAGGCGAGCCACATTGGCTCACTCCCTGCTCTCCACCTCGGCGCCGCAAGCTTCATCGCTGATACGATGGGCGCGCTTTACTGGCCCGAGGAGCGGCTGCTTGTGGTGGCGGACTTGCACCTCGAAAAGGGGTCGGCCTACGCCCGCCGGCGGGTCTTTCTGCCGCCTTACGATACGGCCATGACCTTGGCGGCGCTCGCTGCGCTTCTCGCCCGCTACATGCCACGGACAATTGTCGCGCTAGGCGATTCCTTTCATGATGTCGAGGGCGGCGAACGTCTGCCGGCGCAATTCCGCGTCGCCCTGCGGCAATTGCAGACAGGCCGGCATTGGGTCTGGATTGCCGGCAATCACGATCCGCATCTGCCGGAAGATCTCGGCGGCGCGCGCCATGACGAACTCGCCATCGCCAACATCGTCTTCCGCCACGAACCAACGCCCGGCGCGGCGGCGTTCGAAATCGCCGGCCATCTGCATCCGGTCGCCCGTGTTGCCGGCCGCGCTGGTTCGGTCCGGCGGCGGTGCTTTTTAAGTGACGGACAGCGATGCATCCTGCCCGCCTTCGGCGCCTATGCGGGCGGTCTCAACCTGCACGATCCGGCCTTCGCGCCGCTCTTTTCAGGCCGCGAGCGTTTCGCCCATGTGATGGGGCGTGAGCGCGTCTATAAAATCTCCCACCGGAATTGCCTGCCCGACTAGATCACGATGGTTTTGGGTCGAATCGATCCAAAACCATGAAGGTGATCAATTCTCATAGCTTAGAGCGGGATTTACGCGAAAAACCGGTATCCACTTTTTCGCATCCCGCTCTGACGCGATAAAATTCGCGCGAGCAGCTGCATCTTTGCGGCGCTGGAGGGTTACCAACCCTGAGGAGCCTGAATTGCCTGTTTCCGCGATCCTCGCTATGAGAGATTCGCTCGGCGCAAGAGGGGAATCATGGCGAAACACGCGATGTTTAGACCGGACAGATTGGCCGCGGCGGCTGTCGCTTTTGGGCTCTGCGCCCTTTCGCAGGCGCAGGCATCGGCCAGCCTTCAGATGATGGGCAATATCGGCGACGCCAACAAAGCCTCCGGCCTCATCCGCCATTATACGCTGGACGGCGACCGGCGCACGATCGACGCCGTGGCCGCAGTGCCTAATGGCGGCGTCAGCGACGACGTCATTCGCAAAGTGACTGTGGAAACCGCGCACGATATCTGCGCCGACCCGCGCGGGGTTGGTTGGACCCTGCGGGTTTTCCTGCCCGATCAAACGGCGCCGATCGCGACCTGCCGGTTCAGGTAGATTAGAGCATCGACACTTTTGGCCGCTGGCCGAAGCTCAACGGCGCTTCCGATGACGACGGCCGCGGGCTTGAGCTGATCACCGGCAGAACCACGTCATTGGCCGAGGCCGACGGCGTGCGTGGATGGAAAGCATCTGCCATCGCCCTGGCCGTGGCGAGTTGTGCCGCCGAGAGCCGCGCCCCGACATCATCACGCTTGCTGGCTGAATCCTGATCGCCCTGTTTCGCTGCGACGGCGAACCAGACGTAGGAGGCGACAAAATCCTGCTGCACACCCATGCCGCGCGCGAGCAGCACGGCGTAATTGTACTGGCTGTCACGGACGCCATAATCGGCGGCTTGTTTGAACCAATGCGCCGCCGTTGCATAATCCGGACGGCCGCTGTCGCCGCCATCGGCAGCAAGCACCGCGAGATTATGCATGGCGCGAATGTTACCTTGCACAGCAGCCTTTTGATAAAGTGCCTGCGCTTTATCGGTGTCACGCGCGACCCCGAGGCCTTTTTCATAGAATGACGCGAGCCGGTATTGCGCCGGCGCAAAGCCCTGCGACGCCGCCTTCTCATACCATTGCGCCGCAGTTTTCAGATCCCGCGGTAACGCGCGGCCGTCCGTGTAACTGACGGCAAGTGCAAATTGCGCCAGAGCGCTCCCGCCGCGCGCTTCGCTGCGCAGATCTGCGAGGGAGATATCCCGGGGCCTTGACGGTTGAAAGGCTGACGGGTGGCCGATCGATCCGGTTGCCATCGGATCGACGCCGGTCATAGACGGTGGCGCGGGCGGCGGCGTGACAATGGAATTGGGCGACAGGACGCTGTCATCGACTTTGGCCGGCGCGCTCATCGCCACGGCCGGCGCTTGCGACGCCGTAAACGACGCCGATGGCGGGGTGGCGCTAGCGACAATTGCGGGTGGATCGAGGCTCGATATTTTTGTCGGCGGATGGCCGAGACTTTTTAAAACTGCGTAGGCGCCGATGGCGACAAAGATCGCCGCAAGGGAGAGAACAACCGGGCGCCGATATTGGGCCAAAATCGTTCGCGTGCCTTGCAGAAGCCCAGCCTTGCTTTCGCCGATAGGTGCTGGACCCGGACGCACTTGCGACAGCACCGAAGCTGCGGCGGTCTCGCGCTGAGCCGCTTGTGCCGCCCGGCGGGCGGCGGCGATGAAATCAGAGCGCGTGGATGTATCGGGCGCGTCCGGCAGCGCGGGTGGCAGGCCAGTGGAATTGCCATTATCCCGGCGGCCGCGATAGCCGCTGCCCGGCTCGATCAAAAAATCTTCCGTCGCACCGAACGGGGGCTCCGGAGGGCGCGTGTCATGGCGCTCGACAAAAGGCGGCGGCGGAGGGCTGGCGGGTGTTGGATTATACGGCGGGGGCGGCGGAAAATCGTTCGGCGGGCCGCGGCGCTCGGTTAATTCGGTCTCGAATGTCGAAAGACGCTCGACGACCTTCTCCAGCGTCTCATGGACGGCGTTCAAGGTCGACAAGGTGCGCTGATCGGCCTGCTCCTGCCTGTCGCGGAGTTCGCCCAATTCACCCGTCAGCTTTGCCCGCTCGGCGGCCTGGTCGGGGATGCCGCTCATCGCCTCGCGGACGGCGTTGCGCGCGCTCTGTTCCGCCGCATCAAGGCTCGCGGTCCGCGTGCGCTCGAACTCCCCGAAAAGTTCCCCGATCGCGCGTTCCAGCGCATTCAGCGAAAGCGCCGGATTTGACGTCTCCATCCGCTGGGCAAGCAAGCTGATCTGCTCTTCCAGCGCTTCGATTGCATGATGATCCGCCTGCGGCGCCACGGCGCGCTCGATTTTGTCGGACAGGGAGCGCACCAGCTCTTCGAGTGCGCTCGTATCGGGCGCGGTGCGCTGTACGTCCGCGATACGCGCGGTGAGGCCCTCGTGAACATTGTCGATGCGATGGGAAAGATCGTCATAGCGGCTCTGATCGCGCGTGGCGTTCAGCGATTCCTCGACCTTTGCCGCGATCTGCTCAAGCCGCGCTTCAATGGCGGAAAATTGCTCAGGCGCCGGGCCGCGGACATTCGCGAAATTCTCACGTGGTATCGTCCGCTGCTCGCCAAGGCTTTGGGCGAGTTCGGCGACCTGACGCTCGATTCGCTCCACCGGCAGCGGCCGGGCAATGGCCGCCGAAAGTAGATCACGAATTTCGCGCGTCTGCGCCTGGATATGACCGAAGGCAGCGGGATCAACGCCGGCGCGGCCAAGGTCATCGATCTTTACGCCGAGCTTACTCACCTCGCTTTCGAGGCCCTTGATCGTCATCCGCGGATCGATTTCCGCGAGGGATTGGCGCAATTCGGCGACGAGCTCTTCCATCGGACGCAGGATCGCGTCCTTGGTTCCGCCGTTGCGTGATTCTTCGATCTTTTGCGACAGGCCGCGGATGGCAAATTCGACGGTCGCCACCGAGCCGCGCGATGCGACATCGCGCAAAGCTTCCGACATAGCGGCGATCTCACCGCGTAATCTGTCGAGGTTGCAGACGGGCGGCGCTGCATAGCGCGCGGCCTGCTCGCGCTGCATATTATCGAGTTTGGCCGAAAGCCCCGCGATATCGTTCTGGAGCGTGACCAGCGATGTCGCCCGCGCGCGGGCTTCATAGGGTTGCGGATCCACTGTCGTCGCCATCAGCGTGTCGCGCGGCGGCGCGGCGCGCAAGGCATCAAGCTCTTGCTGGCGCCGAGAAATTTCTGAGATCGTCGTGCCCAGCGAAGGCCGCCGGGGGGCCGAAGCGGGCGTGGTCCAGTTCACCGGCTGGGCTTCAGCAGCGGCTGTCACCGCCGCAAGCAAGCTGTTAAGCTTTGCTTCGACACGGTTCAGTTCGGCGCCATAGACGCGGCCGGCGGTTTCGTCCGGCAAAACCGGTGGATTGCCCGGCGCGGGGGGCTGCCCCTGCGCTGCCTTGGAAGAATCCCCGCTTTTCCACGGAAAAGCTTTGATCATGTTCGCTCCGGAGGGACCGCTTAGCCTGTCCTTTGCCCCAACTTTTTCAAGTCAAATGGCGCCGAATCAAACTTTTCGCTGCGTCGCGTTCTCTCCACGAATTTCGGTAACTGCGGTAAACAACGGGTTAATGTTGACAGATTATGAGACAGGTCAGCGCTTTTAGATTGTATTTATTAATAAGTTCAATTTGAAGTTGTGCGATGCCGTGATTCAGTCCACTCTGACCTGCGCTCGACGGAGGGAGTAGCGATGGAAACGAAGCGAGGCGAAACCGCCAACGAGGCTACGCCCGCGCGCACCGAAGGCGAGGCCTATCTGACCATTGGTGAGATGGCGCGCGAATTTAACGTGAGCCTGCGGACGCTACGCTTTTATGAGGATCGCGGCCTTTTGCATCCGCTCCGCAATGGCGTGACGCGGCTTTATTCCGGCCGCGACCGGCTGCATCTGCAACTCATCCTGAGAGGCCGCCATCTCGGTTTCACATTGAGCGAAATCGGCACGCTGCTCTCCGATCAGGACCTTTCCGGCGAAGGCGCCCGGCTTAAATTGGCGCCGGATCAGATCCGGGCGCAAATCCGCCATCTCGAGCGCCAGCGCGATGCCCTCGATGCGGCAATCGCCGAATTGCGCCTGGCCGAAATTCAGATGACCGAAACGTCAAGCTGATTTCAGGCCTCTCTAACTTTATCGACTTCGTGCTGAACGTCTGGACGCGATAATTGAAGCTGTTCAGCTAACAGAAAATTCCCTTTGTCGCCACTCACGAAGCCTCTGGCAAATTGCCGCCGTGGAAACGCCCGAACAGGCGGGCTGAAATCACACTGATAAGCAGAACGCCCACGCCAACAGCGATGACGTGATCCGCGGCGTGCAGATCGAAACTTCCCACGCGGGCGATGAGGAGATAGGCGAAGACGAAGTTGGCAAATCCCCAAAGCACGTTCACGGTCGAGGACGAAAGGCCTTCGCCCGGCGGTTTGGCGAATGGGCTTTGGAACGGCTTTCCCATCACGCCGCTGACAAAATGCGGAACGGCATTCGCGAGAAAAACGCCGCCGAAGAAGTAGGCCACGTCGTGATGCCAATCCACGGTCAGGCACTCCTTTCCAGGATTTCAACGATCTCCCGCGTCGAGCCCGTTTCGCCCAAGCGCGGAAAGATACGCGTGAGGCTGTTTTCGTGCGCAGCGAGGTTGAGATCGGTCACGGCGTCGGTTGCGATCGTCACATTGAAACCTAGCGCGTAGGCTTCACGCGCCGTTGACTCGACGCCGATGCTCGTCGCAACGCCTGCGACAACGACCTGCGTCACGCCGGCTTCCTGCAAAAGCGCATCGAGATCCGTATTGGCGAAGGCGCCCCAGGTGTGCTTCGTGACTTTGTGATCGGCCGGTTGAACATTCAGCTCTGGAATGAGGTCGGTCCAATCAGGCGGAAAATCACGCACGCTGCGCGTTTGCTCGTTACGGCCCGGCGCGCCGCCCGCGACATTTACCAGAACGACCGGCAGGCCAAGCTTTCGGAACGCGGTGGCGAGGGTAGCCGCATTGGCAATGACATCGCCAATCGGATGGACGGCCGGCAGCGCGACGATTCCCTTTTGCAGATCGATGATGACGAGCGCAGTTTTCGGATCGAGCGTCGTGACCGGCATTTCATTCCTTTCAGAGATTGGATTTTAGTCGGCGAGGCGTTGGAGCAGCCTAAGTGCCCGGGCAAGTTCGTCCTGCTCGGCCGGCGTCAATTTCGCTTCGATAGCGGCAAGCAACCGATCCTCGCGTGCGATCCGGCTTGCGTCGATCAGTTCGCGGCAGGCTTCGGTCAGCGACAGAAGAGTTTGGCGGCCGTCGGCGGGATCGGGCGTGCCGTGCACCAGACCAGCGGCTTCAAGTGCTGCCACCGTCGCCCCCATCGATTGCGGCCGCACGCCTTGTTCGCGCGCGAGATTTGAAACCGTCGCCGGGCCTTCGCGGTCGAGCCGGCTCAGGACTGCGATTTGCGACAAAGTAAGATCGCCGGCCGTCGCCTGCTCGCGCAGCCGCCGCTTCAAATTGCCGAACACGACGCGAAGCTCGCGCGCCAAAATGGCGGCGCGGGCATGCTGCTCCTCATGGGCTTTTTTGCTCATGCCGGAACTCTAGCATATGAGAAGGGTATCTGCAAAGGTTAACTGTAAAGTTTTCCTTCCTAGATGCTGCGGTGGCGCCGGCAGAGAAATCCTCCTATGGAAGAGCCCTCTATTCACCAGATAGGCTGTTCGTGACAGACGTATCCGTGCCCGGCTCGAAAATCGGCGTTCTACTGGTCAATCTCGGCACGCCGGATGCCACCGATTTCTGGTCCGTGCGGCGTTATTTGAAGGAATTCCTCTCCGACCCCCGCGTGATTGAGGCGCCCCGCTGGCAATGGTGGCCGATCCTCAACCTCATTGTGCTGACGATACGGCCGGGCCGCAGCGGCAAGGCCTATGCAGCCGTTTGGGACAAGCTGGGTCCGGGCAGCCCGTTGCGGGCCGCGACCGAAGGCCAGGGGAAAAAACTCACGGCCTGGGTCGCTGGCGGCGGCCTTGGTGCGGCGCGGCCGATCGTCGAATGGGCGATGCGCTACGGCACCCCGAGCATTCCGGACAAACTGGCGAAATTGACCGCAGCGGGCTGCGACCGCGTGCTCGTCTTTCCGCTCTATCCGCAATATTCCGCAACGACGACGGCGACAGTTTGCGACGCCGTTTTTTCCGAACTCGAAAAAATGCGCCTGCAACCGGCGTTGCGGACCATCCCCGCCTATCCGACAGACCCTGTCTATATTTCGGCGCTCGCGCAATCCTATCGCGACTTTGCTGCTTCGCTGAACTTCACGCCCGATGCCTTGCTTTTATCCTTTCATGGGTTGCCGCAAAGCTACGCCGACAAGGGCGACCCCTATCCTGTCCAATGTGCCGCGACCTATCAGGCTTTGGCGGCCGCGCTCGCCAACGACGTCAAAGCGACGCATATGAGTTTTCAATCGCGCTTCGGCCGCGCCGAATGGCTGAAGCCCTACACGTCTGATCGCGTGCGCGAACTTGCCCACAACGGCTGTAAAAATCTTGTCGTGATGGCGCCGGGGTTTGTCGCCGATTGTGTCGAGACTCTCGAGGAACTCGACATGGAAAATCAGCATTTTTTCCGCAAGGCCGGTGGCGAGAATTACGCTACAGTGCCGTGTCTTAACGACAGCGACGAAGGCATGCGCGTGATTTATGAGCTTGTTGCCCGCGAACTGAAAGGCTGGATCTGACCGCGTGCGCCGGCACACGCCGGCGCGTTGCGCTCAGCCTGACCGTCACCATATTTTGCCTGCCCGGCTATGTGCGGCCGCGGCTTTTGACTGGGAGGAGATTTTTATGAGGACTGCAAAATTCGCCCTCGGCCTCTTGTGTGCCGCGACTTTGGTGGGCGCGCCGCAAGTCGAAGCCAAGCCCGGCGGGTGCCTGAAGTATGGCATCGCGGGCGCGGTCGCCGGTCATTATGCAGGCCACCATGCCATGAAGGGCGCCATTGCGGGCTGTATCGCCGGCATGGCTCGCCGCAAAGCGTATAATAATGAAATGGAAAAACAACGCGAAGAAGCCGCGAAGAAAAATGCAACAATCACCGGGGCTCCAAGCGAACCGGCTCCGGCTGCATCCGATAGCACCGCGCCCGCGACGGATCAGAAATAAGCTGGCGCCGATCGCGCTTTCGGGGTCGTCCCGTCGCGCAGTTTGCGTTCCCATGCATAGGCTTGGTTGACGATCTCGCGAAGATCGTCGTGTTGCGGCGTCCAGCCAAGCTTCGCCCGAATGCGATCCGCGCCCGCGACAAGCGCGGCCGGATCGCCAGGACGCCGCGGCGACAGCCGTGTTTCAAAGTCGACGCCGGAAACATTTTTAACGATATCGACGACTTCGCGTACCGAATGACCGTGGCCGTAGCCGCAATTGAGCACGAGACTGTCGCCGCCGGCGCGTAAATGTTTAAGCGCCAGCAGATGCGCGGCGATGAGATCGGTGACGTGGATATAATCCCGCACACAGGTGCCATCGGCGGTCGGATAATCCGTGCCGAAAATTTCAAGGCCCGGACGCATTCCAAGCGCAGCCTGCACTGCAACCTTTATCAGATGTGTCGCGTTAGGAGATGACTGGCCAAGGCGGCCTTTCGGATCGGCGCCCGCGACGTTGAAGTAGCGCAGCGCCACATAGGAAATTCCATGCGCGCGAGCAGCATCCTCGAGAACCCACTCGACCATGAGTTTAGATCTTCCATACGGATTGATCGGCGCCGCCGGCGCCTCCTCGAAAATGGGATTAACAGCGGGCTCGCCGTAAACGGCGGCGGTAGAGGAAAAAATAAATTTTCCGATGCCGTTCCTTACAGCGAATTCCAGGAGAGCTCGGGCCTTGACCGTGTTGTTGAGATAATAGCCGAGTGGGTCGGAGACTGATTCCGGCACGACGATTTTCGCCGCGAAATGCGCGATCGCATCAATGCGATGTGCAGCGGCAATGGCGCGAAGCTTCGCTTCATCGCTGATGTCTCCGACGACAAGCGTCGCCGCTGAAGGCACGGCCCAGGCAAATCCCGTCGAAAGATCATCAAGGACGACGACCTGTTCGCCAGCGTCGAGCAGCGCCAGGACCATGTGGCCGCCAATATAACCCGCCCCCCCGGTGACCAAGATCGCCATGCCGCGTTTTCTCCGCTGTTAAGCTTTCGCCAATTCGCCAAAATTGCCAGATAGTTGCTCGCACTATAGGCAAGTTGACGCTCAGTTGTTCTGCATTCTAAGTAAAAACCTCAGATTGAATTTTTTCTTAGCTTTTCCTGCCTCTAAACGGACTTTCCAACAAGTCGCACTTCCAACAGACGGACTTCCAATGACCAAACGCGTACGCAAAGCTGTCTTCCCGGTCGCTGGTCTCGGCACAAGGTTTCTGCCGGCCACGAAGTCCGTCCCCAAAGAAATGCTGACTGTCGTCGACCGGCCGATTTTGCAGCATGTGGTCGAGGAGGCCTACGAGGCCGGCATCGAACATTGCATTTTTGTGACGGGCCGCAACAAGGCTGTCATCGAAGATTATTTCGATATGGCCTACGAACTTGAAGATATTTTGCTCAAGCGCGGCAAAACCAAGGAATGGCAGGCGTTAAAAGCCGATCTGCCGAAGCCTGGCGCGATGAGCTTCACCCGCCAGCAGGCGCCGCTTGGCCTTGGCCACGCGGTCTGGTGCGCACGCGACATCGTCGGCGATGAACCCTTTGCCGTCGTCCTGCCGGATATGTTGACCATGCCGAGAAAGACTGGCGGCAAGCGCTGCCTGGCGCAATGCGTCGAAGCCTTCGAGACGCATGGCGGCAATGTCATCGCCGTTGAGGAAGTCAAACCCGAGGAAACGCATAAATACGGCGTCGTCTCGGTCGGCGACAAATCCGGCAGCACGTTCGAGATCACCGGCATGGTGGAAAAGCCGCCGCAAGGCACGGCGCCATCCAATTTCATCATCTCGGGCCGTTATATTCTCTCGCCCGAAATCTTCTCGATCCTCGAGCGCGGCGAGAAAGGTTCAGGTGGCGAAATCCAGCTGACCGACGGCATGAAGACCCTCGCGCACGATCAGAAATTTCGCGGCGTCAACTTCGACGGCCAGACCTACGATTGCGGATCGAGTCTCGGCTTTCTCGGCGCCAACGTTGCCTTCGCGCTTGCCAGCCCCGACATCGCGCCGGAATTCCGCGCGCTGGCCAAATCGCTGTTGAACGGGTCTCAGGACTAAAGCTGGAATTTCAGCCCGGCGAGAAAAACGTTGTCGATGTAATTGGTGAAGCCGGCCGTGCTGGTGTAGCGCTGATATTTATATGATCCGGTGATAACGATGGACCGCGTCATATGATAATCCGCTTCGAACAGGCCGGAATAAAAATGGTCGATCTCCGGCTGCCCGACATAATTGTTGATCTGGTATGTGCCGGTCGCCGCCAGCGTGAGATTGCGCAGAAGATCGTGTGATATCTTCAGGGTCAATGTATGCGCAATGACCGCGGATGAATCGGCAAGCGTCGTCTCGCCAACGTCGGTCGCAGCCGTGAAGGTCAATGTCGTCAGCGGCGTCGCATCGTAGATGAGACTGGCATTGACTGTCGGTACGCGGGCCGCCGGCAAGCGAGGGTCGGCATAGAAACGCTGGTCGTAACCGACCGAGATTTCGCCGGTAAGAAGCCGCGTTACTTCATAGGTCGTGCCAACCTGGGCGAGAGCGCCATTCGAGCTCCGATCGAAGCCGCCCACATCCATCGACGAGTCATATTGGTTCCGCGTGCCCGTCACTTGCACGTAGGGAATGAGTGCCGGCGTCAATTCGTAAGCGACGCGCCCGGCAAGGCTGTAGGCGTTGTAATCGTTCAGTGCCAGTTGAAAAATCGTACCGTTGGACTGCGTCGCATTACCAAAGAAATAACGCGCAAAAGCGCTGTTGATGCTGACCGAAAGCCGATTGAATTGCTGCGTGAACCCGAGCGTTTGCCCAACGCTCGCATAAAGCGGCCGGCTGGTGACGAAGACAGCATTCGGCACCGAGAGAAGCGGTGAACCCGGCGTCCCCTCCGTTAAACTGAACGTGGTTTGAAGGTTGATCTGCGATTGATGCGTGACGTCAATCCGGCCCGTGATCGTACCCGAAGCATTGGGTTGATCGGCGACATGGTCGGTGAGGTAATCGTAATAGCCACCGTGCAAATCGGCCGCGAGGCTACTCTGCGACCAGTCAGATTGCGCCTTGAAGCCCGTTTCGCCGTAAATATAGGGCGAGCCTACGACATCGGTGTTGAGAAGATTAGGATTGGAATCATATCCCGTCGCGGTTTCGACATAGGGATAGAGACGCAACGATCCGACGCGGACGCCGACGGCATCGAAGGGCGTGAGATCGGCTTTCGGCCGCAGCGGCTGCGGCAGGATGGGGATGACGGCGACCGTCGGCCCCGGGTCCGTCAGGTCGGCAGGAAGGTCGGCTATGCTCCTCCGCCGCAGCGAGGGGGCCGCCGCCGTCGCATAGGCTCTCAACGGCGGTAGCGGCTTCAGCCCGACCTTTCTGATCCTGGGCAATTGATAGAGCAGCGATTTTTTCGGCTTCGGGCGGCCGTAATTGGTGACGCCGCCAGACGCCGTGACCGGTGCCGGCAAGCCATAATTCGCCGGCGGCGCCGCGACCGGGTTGAGATCATCCGAGTCGGACGCGCCACCCTCTCCCGTGATGTCATTGAGCCCCGGCCCTTCCGAGCCGCGCAGTTCCGGCGGTGGCAGCGGCGCAGCCTGCGTGACGGGTGCCTGTGCATCGTCGCTGGAAGGCGCCTGGGGCTGGGGCGTCATCTGCTGCGCCCGCACGTGGCCATGCGCGGCGACGACAAGAAGCGCGGCCGCGGCTGCTTTGAGGCAGAGTCTGGCTGAAACCGGCACGCACCCTCGCTGTTGCAGCCGGAATTTGACGAGTTGGAACGGGATCGACGCAAAAAACGGCGCACGCTTTTGCGCATCCCGCTCCGGAGGCTGCGACCAACGAGAGTTAGGGGAACATGGTTAACGCCGTCTTAGCGGCACTGCAAAAACGTCTCGAAACGGGACGCTCGCCGAGCCGCGCCCTCGTGTCTTAATCGCCGCTAACAGGGGTAAACTTTGAGTGAGCGCCATCGGCGGCCTTTTCACATGTCGAAATTTCGTCATTGCACAAAGTTAGGCGATAGTAGCGCGGTTGCCATTGTCGCGCATAAAGGGAGGTATTTTATGAAAATGCTCATGACTGCGTTGCTCGCCATCGTGATGCTTTCCGCCAGTCTGTCGTCAGTGTTTGCCCTGGGTGGCTGCGGCCCGAACCGCCATCGCAACGCCTGGGGCCATTGCGTATGGGGCGGTCAAAATCAAGACTGGTGCCTGAGACGAACGGGCCACCCTGCCGTTCGCATGCCCAATGGAAACCTGCGCTGCTTCAGGTAATTGCCTTCAATATCTACGTTTGCACACCCGCGTATAAGAAACCCCGCTGGACTTAATGACGAGCGGGGTTTCTACGATCCAAGATCGGGCAAGCGGCCACCAATTTGCCGCTGGGTGTGGTTTTGTTTCGCATGAAGAAAGCTACAAAAAGAAACGGCCCTCTGGGCAAGCCAAAGGACCGTTTCTAACCAGCTAAAAAATCAAACATTCTCAGCTAAAGAGTGCTGATAGCACTTTATGATTATGCGAGATAACGTGAAGCTTCTATGAACGAGAACTCACGTTGGTTAAAAAGGGACTGTTTGAAAACGCGACACCCGAGTCGCTCAACCAGCTTTCTTTCTCGCGGCAGGACGCGCAGTTGGCTTCGCAGCAGCGCTCGCCGGGGCTTCCTTCTCTTTCTTGCCAGCAATCGGCAGCAACATTTCGCGCTGGCCCTCTATGCGCTTCGCAGGCTTCCTGGCCTTTCCTTTCGACGCGGATGCGGGCGCACTTTTTTCCTCCGCTATGCTTCGCTTAAGAGCGTCCATAAGACTGATAACGTTCGGCGCGGAAGGCGAAATTTTCTGCGGCTGCGCCGGCAGTCCCGCACGCTTTTGCCGGATCAACTCGACAACCGCATCCTCGTATCGATCCGAGAACTTCGACGGATCAAAATCCGCCGTCTTGCTATCCACGATATGATCCGCGAGCTTCAACATATCGGGCGTGATCTTGAAATCTTCGATGCTGCTGAAAAGGTCCTCGGCTGATCGAACTTCGTAAGGATAACGAAGCGTCGTGCCCATGATCCCCTTGTCCCAGGGTTGGAGCATGATGACATGCTCCCGTTTGCTCAGCACCACTCGCGCAAGCGCCGCCATCTTCTTATCGCGCATCGCTTCGCGGATAACGACAAAGGCTTCCTGGCCGACTTTATCCTCGGGAACGATGTAATAACTGCTGCCGAAATAACGCTCGTCAATTTGCGCACGCGGCACAAACGAGTCGATATCGATTGTTTTGCTACTTTCGATTTGGACGGCCTCTAGCTCGTCGTCATCGATCATGACGTAGGCGTTCTTTGCGTATTCGTAGCCCCGGCCCTTATCTTCGCCTTCGACAACTTCGCGCGTGACTTCGTCCACGAGTTGCTGGCGAAGGCGGTTACCGGTCTGCTTATTGACCTGACGAAAGGCGATACGCTCCGCCGATGAAGTCGCCGGATAAAGAGCTATCGGGCAAGAGACCAGCGAAAGCTTGAGGTACCCCTTCCAGTAAGGACGAGCGGCCAAGATAACCTCCTACACAAGACGCAACGCCCCAGTCTGAGGCATTCCGAGACCAAGTCAATTCAGCCCCTGGAACACAACCGAGCCTTTAGCTGGACAATGAAATAGAAGCCGCGCGGGTTTTAGTACCTCTGTGGCAAATTACATAGACAGCCCCGCGAATGAAGCGCACATCTTGCATACGGTCAGAAGGCACATCCCAGCCCTGCGCCCCGAGAGACGGCTATGTTCCCGCCTCGCACCGAATGAACCCGCCATGAACTGGTACGGTAATTCGCCGAAGAAAGAATGGGGACCGGAAATCACGGCATCGCTCACGACTGCATTCGAAGATGCTTTGCAGCGTGCGAGAGACCTTGGAATTGAGCACGGTCGCGAGAACACTCCCGTCGCGGAAGCCATTGCACTTTACATAATCAATAGGGGCCGCCAACGGCATTTACGATCCAAAACTCCTTGCTGACGGGGCGTTGAGATATCTGCGGCGGAAAGATTAGCTGAGATTAGCTGATCAGGTGCGAGCGACCCCAGTCCTGCGGGCGCTCTTCGGGAGAGCGCGGTCGCTCTCAAACTTCCCTTGTGCCTTCTCTGCCTTCAGCCAGTAAAAAGGAGACTTGGCGCACAACAAATGTGGAAGTGCCGGGAAAGAGGATCGGAGGCCTCTACGTCAATCGGCAACAATCGCTCATCTCGCAACTGCAATAAGGTTCTAGAGGTCAGATTCTCGCTTAACTTGCAACGTAAGACATATCAATGTATTAGATAGTGGTTTCGCTCTAGAAATTCGGCACGGAGTGTGGAGGGCGCTCCTCAGTAGTTGCAGGTAGGCTTATGTCTTCGATAGTTGCTCGCGGTTTATCGCCTCTTCCTATATTGAAGCTACCGGCTTTTTTATCGGTATTACTAGATCGACCTTTCACGAATACCGAACGCAGCTGGCTTTATCGATCAGCGCTCGCCCCGCTCGTCGCCCTGCAATGGAATTCGTTCATAAGCGAATTTTACAGAAGGTGCGGTCAAAATCCCCCCAGCACTCCGATCCTTCGAAAGCCGCTGGTCGAATATGCGATGGCCGGCCTCACGCCGACCGCGCGGATGCATTTGTTGTTAACTCACTACTCTCTGCTAGCCCATCGATTCCGCCCGGATTTCATACGGGACTTATGCAGCGGCCGCAGAACATCGTTGGCTACGGCCATGAGCAAGGGAGAGGAATTCGATATCTTTATAGCTTCGTCCGACCAGGTATCTACGACTGGAGAGGGAGAAATTGTTTTCGCGCTCTTGCAGACGGCGCAGCAGCAAATCATTTGCAAACTAACGGTGTTTTTTGCCTTAGCCGATTCCGAGCCTGTTTTAGTAATCGGGGGTGTGCGGAGCTCCGCTGGCTACAAGTCGATCCTGACGGCTGCGACGCGCAAGCTCGAAGGCCTTCGGCCCAAAGACGTCCTTTTACTTTCCGCAAGAAGCTTCGCGGCTGCGACGGGCTTTCGGGAGTTGCATGCCATTTGCAATGATCGTCACGTCGAAAAGAGCGGCGGAAGGCTGTTCGCCAATTTCGATGAGTATTGGATCGAGCGCGGCGCAACGGCCGGGGGCCCGTACGGCTTCATCCTTACCGCCGCGCTGCCGCAGATGGTCGGAAAAATGCGGCGTGATCTGCTCAAACAACAAATCATTGACGATGTTGGGACAGCGGCATCTCAGTTATGCTCGCGCGACCCGGTTAAGGAGACTGCGGGCTCAGGGAAGATAGAAGGCAGCGACCAGCGCAATGAAAAGCCCAATACCGATTTTTAATTCCTGCTGGTATTCGATTGACGATCCGGCTGACATCGATATGGCCTTCGTCGCCACAAAGGAAACCAATGTCGCGGCGATCATCCACTGCGATATATTGTTCGACAGCAAATTCCTTAGCGGGTCTAAAATAGTGTCCCAAAACATCGCGGGACCTCCGAATAATAAGCCTTCATCTATCTCAAAGAGATTAAGTATTTCATAAAAGAATATCTGACCGGCGACCCGTTAGTGGTGGCGTCCGCGCCATCCTGTGCCGAGGGATGCAGGACATTCTTTTCCGATCTGGGACCTGGAAAGCCGCTATCTGATTTGCCGCCCGGTGCGGTAATGTTTCGTGTAACGAAAGTCGCATAAAAGAAACGGCCCTCTCGCGTAAGGGAGGACCGTTTCCAACCAGCTAAATATAAAGCGTCTACCGGTCCAAAGAATACCGGCGCGCAACGTGAAACTAGTCGGGCCGCAAGAGATGCGAAATAATAAAAGACATAACGCAAACGGCCGCAGGCTGCTCCCGTCGCTTTCCGCTCCAAGATAAGGAGCGACGTCTCGAACGGCGCGAGGCCGCACGCTCCAGGGATCTAGAATGCGGATCTGAGATCGCGCATTGGGCGGGCAGCCACGGAAAAGCGAGATGAACAGCTCCTCCAGAGCTGGTCGTCCCGACCGAGACGAATGGCGACATACGATCCGTTTCGTGCAACCTTAAGCTGGGGGGCTGATGCTACTTGAGGACAAGTGACATGAGCAAATTCACGATGGACCTTATATCGAGCCTCCTCCTGTGTTCTGTCGTCCCCATCGCCGCGCAAGCGCAGAGCGCCATCACAGAGCAAGAGGCGCAGTCCATCGCTGCGGATGCATACATCTACCTCTATCCACTCGTGACTATGGACCTAACCCGCAAGCAGCTGACGAATGTTGAGCGGGCAAAAGGCATAGCCGCACCGATGAATGTGTTCGCCAACATTCCGACTTTTCCTACGGCCGACATGAGAGCGGTCGTGCGGCCCAACTTCGATACGCTGTACTCTTCCGCATTCCTCGATCTTACAAAAGAGCCCATGGTCGTTTCGGCCCCGGACACGGGGGGGCGTTACTACCTCCTACCAATGCTCGATATGTGGACGGACGTATTCGCGTCGCCCGGTTGGCGCACGACCGGAACGCAGGCCGCCAATTTCCTTGTCACGCCACCACGCTGGAGTGGAACTGTACCCGCGGGATTTACACAAATCGAAGCGCCTACGCCCTATGTCTGGATCATCGGCCGCACCAAGACGGACGGTCCACCGGATTACGCTGCGGTGCGCAAGATTCAGGCCGGCTACAGGATCACGCCGCTATCGGAATGGGGCAAGGACGCCAAGCCGGTCGAAGGGAAGGTCGACCCGAGCGTCGACATGAAGACCCCTCCAAAAATTCTGGTCAATTCCATGAAGGGTGGCGACTTCTTCACCTATGCGGCAGAGCTTCTCAAGCTTCAGCCGCCGCACTTAACCGATCAACCGATCATCGCGCGAATGAAACGGATCGGGATTGAGCTGGGCAAAAGTTTCGATATCAGCAAGGCCAGTTCTATCGTGAAACAGGCGTTGGATGACGCTCCAGGCACCGCGCAAAAACTCATGGAATGGAAGCTCCCCACGCTTGCGCACGTCGCTAATCATTGGTCGATGAACACCGACACGATGGGCGTCTACGGCAATTATTATCTCAAGCGCGCCATGGTTGCGGAGCTCGGGCTTGGTGCCAACCTGCCTGAAGATGCGATTTATCCGCAAAATCTGGGGGACGAAAGCGGCGCTCCACTGGATGGCGCGAACAAATACACCATCCACTTCGACAAGGGCGCAACGCCGCCGGTAGGTGCCTTTTGGTCGATCACCCTTTACGACAATGACGGATTTCAGGTCGCGAACGGCCTCAATCGCTTTGCGTTGAGCAGTTGGATGCCGTTCAAATATAATCCAGATGGGTCGCTGGACCTGTATTTCCAGAACGACAGTCCGGGGTCAGACAAAGAAGCTAACTGGCTTCCCGCGCCCAAAGGACCATTCAATCTGACGATGCGTCTATACGCCCCAAAGGGTGATGCGCTCACTGGCAAATGGAACCCGCCGCCGGTCACGAAACTTGTAAGCACGTCCAATTGACAGCGCAGTAACGGAGCGCCCTGCCGGGCCGCCATTCCTTCTCACTTTCGGTACACCGCCATGACTCTGCTTCTCATCATCATCGTCTTGATCCTCCTGTTCGGCGGAGGCGGCGGCTACTACGGCTATAACCGCGGCTATTATGGCGGCAATGGCCTCGGCTGCTTCGGGATTATAATCATCATCCTGATCCTGTTCGCGCTGTTCGGCCACCATTCGCACTATTATTGAGCGTCGGTCTCTAACAGACCTAGAACGGGCCTCGTTTCGCCAGGGCATCGAACTGCTTCGCAAGATTTCCGATACGCGCTTGATAAGCGCTGGTCAGACATTTGACGTCACTTCCGCAGGCGCTGCGAACACCTATCCACTTCTGCTGCGCGTCAATGATATCGCCGCGTTGCCCCATCGCGACGAGCGACGTCAGAAGTCCATATAATGTTGCAAGGCGCGCCTCGTCTTGCCCGAGTTCATAATTTGCACAGATCGCTTTTTCGGCCGGCGTCGAAGCCTTGGTGCAGTTGAGTGGCGCGTAAGAGACTGTCTGGCCGAAGCAGTACGCGGGCACAATGACCGAACCGAGCATAACGCCGAACGCGATGAAACGATGGTGCGCGGCCATGATACCTCCTGAGATAATTCAATATGCACGTGCTGCTTTAAATGTCCTGGGCGCCGGCCTCCTGCGCCGGCAGGCCGATCAGCTCCAATATCTTGGCGCCGCGCTTGTCGCGGAGGTTGCGCGCTTCAGCCAACGCGATCTCAAAGCTGGGCTTGCTTCCACTCGTTATCTCGGCGCCCGCAACGTTTTTGTATTTGATGACCCATGCTCCAGCTGCGCCGTCGGCAGTGTCGCGAATTAAGAATTCCGAATCGGCGTCGGACGAAAGATTCGAGGACGAAGGTATCGTATCTCCTGCCACGACGCCGTCTTGCGGCGATTTGGGACGTACAAATCTCAGCAGGACGCTCAAAATCGCGAAGGGAATGACAACGAGAGGGAAGATAAGCGGTAGCAGGCCGACGAGGGTCGCATCGCTCGTCGCCAGAAACTTGAAATAGATCCCGACAAAGATTGTCGCGCAGATAAGACCGATTGTCCCGAACCACGTCGCGACCATCACCCATGATGGCTCGCCGCCGTGCCGGCGCAGATAGACCAAAATGGCAACGGCCGCAAAGGCCTGCAGGAAGATAATGCCGAACGAGCCGATGCCGATCAAAACCGGCACGCCGGCCTTGAACGGATCAAGCCCCGTCAATGCAAACGGTATGACAGCGATGAGCGTCATCACGCTCACAATCATACTTGCGCGGTGGGGTGAGCCATATATGGGATGCGCTTTGCCGAACCAGGGCAGCAGCAGCCATTCGCGGCCAAGCGCGAAAATATAGCGCGACGCGGCGTTATGGATCGCCAGATATGAGGCAAGAATGGAAAAGCAGACCAACACGCCCATGATGTCAGTGAGAACTTCACCGCTATAGCGCGTGAAGATGTTGAACATCAGCTCGCCGGTCTCTTTATTCGCGCGCGCGGCGATTGCATCGGGCTCTATGGCGCCGATCGTGACCCATGCGGTGAAGAGATAGAACAATGCGATGGATATGACCGCGGTGTAGGTCGCGATCGGAATCGAGCGTTTTGGATCGCGCGCCTCTTCGCCGTAAAGCGCCGCGGATTCGAAGCCGACAAAACACGTGAACGCGACCATCAGGCTGACGCCGAGACCCGGCGTGAACACCGCATGCGGAACTCCAGGCGTTCGCCGGCAACGCGAGAGAAAAACCTTTGGCATGTATCACCGCGATATCGAAGATCGCCAGGATGATCACTTCTCCGATCATCAGAGCGCCAAGGATCGCGGATGACAGATCAATCGATCTGTAGCCCAACACGCCGACGATGAAGATGCCGGCAACCGCATAGACCAGCCACGGCAATTGCAGCCCGGCCTGAGCAAGAACCAGACTGGTGAAATAGCCAAAAAACGCTGCCAGGCCGAAGGTAAAGGCAAGATAGGCCACGAGCGCGGTATAGGCGGAACTCACGCCAAGCGTCGTGCCGAGGCCTTCGGTAATGTAGGTGTAGAAGGCACCCGTCGCGACAATCCGCCGGCTCATCGCCGCGTAGCCAACCGCGAAACAGAGAAGAATGACGCCCGCAATCGCAAACGCGCCCGGCGTCCCTGCGCCATTACCAAGACCGAGAGCGATCGGCAGATTTCCGATCATCGATGCGAGTGGTGCCGCGGCCGCAATGACGAGAAAGACAATGCGGGACGTCGAGAGCGAAGCCCGCTCTTTGGGCGATGGAGACATTGGTGCGCTGGTCATGCAGTCTTGGCGTTATTTTATGAAAAAATTCACAGCGATCTTTGGCGATGGAACGCCCCCCGCTGTATAGACCGTATTGTGGATTGACGACAATCGCTGTGCGCGAGGCGTGGTCCTGCGGCCAGTAAACAAATGCGGTTAGCGGCCCTCCCCCGGGAGTCCAATCGGGAAGACCGCTAACGCTTCCTAGCATTGCACGTACAACGCAACTCGCCACGAGGCAGTGGTGTATTAGCCGAGCCGTCGGCGATACGACATGACAAAAGACACACGCTCGACAAATGTCAGTCCCCGCCGGCGTCGCGA
The DNA here is from genome assembly GCA_963782195.1 of uncultured Pseudomonadota bacterium. GTDB lineage: Bacteria > Pseudomonadota > Alphaproteobacteria > Rhizobiales > Beijerinckiaceae > Methylovirgula. Next base: position 68,647 of record CAWAIN010000004.1, read on the forward strand.
TGCGGCGTATTAGGTTAACGTTGGATAATCCGTATAGCCGTGCGCGTCGCCGCCATAGAACGTCGCTTTGTCGGGCGTGTTCAGTGGCACATCGCGGCGCAGCCTCTCCACGAGATCGGGATTGGCCAGGAATGGCACGCCAAAGGCGATAAGATCGGCGCGGTGCGCGGCGAGCGCTTCGATAGCCTGGTCCCGCGTATAGCCGTTATTGGCGATATAGGCGCCGGAGAATGTCTTGCGCAGACCGACATAATCGAACGGAGGATTATCGCGCGGGCCGCCAGCCGTGCCTTCAACGACGTGAATATAGGCGAGACCGCGGGCGCTGAGCTTTTCGACCAGCGGAAAATAGACTTTGGCTGGATCAGAATCGGAAATGTCGCTGAACGCACTGACCGGTGACAACCGGATGCCGACGCGTTCACGCGGCCATACAGTAAGCATCGCGTCCGTCACCTCAAGCGCGAAACGCAGGCGATTTTCGACCGAACCGCCATATTCGTCGGTCCGATGATTGGTCTTGTCCTTGAGGAACTGCTCGATCAGATAGCCGTTGGCAGCGTGAATTTCGATGCCGTCAAAACCAGCTTTCTTGGCATTCTCCGCGGCGGCGACATAATCGCGGACGATCGACTTGATCTCTTCGATCGTCAGGGCACGCGGCTCAGAGAGGTCCGCAAAACCGCTCGCGATGAAAGTCTGCCCGTTTGCGCGGATCGCCGATGGCGCGACGGGCGCCGCGCCATTCGGCTGCAACGATACATGCGAGATGCGGCCAACATGCCAAAGCTGGATGAAGATTTTGCCGCCGGCAGCATGGACCGCGTCGGTGACCTTCTTCCAGCCCTCGACCTGCGCCGGCGTATAGATGCCCGGCGTCCAGATATAGCCCTGCCCCTGCTGCGAAATCTGCGTGGCTTCGGTGATGATGAGCCCCGCGGAGGCGCGCTGGCGGTAATATTCGGCGTTCAGTTCGTTCGGTGCATCGGTGCCGTGCGTCGCGCGGTTGCGCGTCAGCGGCGCCATCACGGTCCGGTTTTTCAAATCGACGTCGCCCAGGCGAAAAGGCGAAAAAAGAATGCTGGCGTCCTGAGTCATTCCAAACCTCTTGGCGAACGGCGATCCGGCCGGAGATGGCGCGGATCGCGCATAAGTGCCGCGCCTTAGCTGCGGCAGGTTCGAGATAGGAACGTCTTCAGGTATTTGTAAGCGGCTCTGTGCTCTCGCCCGGCTTCACACGATCTCGTGAAGCTCACGCCATATTGAGCGCCTGCATATAGAGATCGAGAATCGCCTCCATCTCCTTGCGTTCGGCATGATCCTGCTTGCGGATTTTGACGATCTGGCGCACCGCCTTGCTATCAAAGCCACGGCCCTTCAATTCCGCGTAAACGTCGCGAATATCGTCGCTCAGGGCCTTTTTTTCTTCTTCCAGCCGCTCGATCCGTTCGACGAATTGCTTCAATTCCTCGCCCGCGACGCCGGTCTCGGCGATATCTGCCGTCATATCGGACTTATCCTGATGTCTTTGTTTGTTTGCTGTGCGGGCCATGGAGCCTCCACGATTTTCAGGGCCTCGCTTGCGGCTCCGGCGCCTTAAAATCAAGCTTATGGCTGCGAAATCCCCGCTATTCTCGCGTGCCCGCACCCGCGCCCGGCGCGACACGGGCCGAAGGCGATTTCGTGCATCTCGGGCCGTGCCAGGATCGGCGGCAGCACCTCGGCGAGAAGATCGGCCCAGCGATGCGCCGCCTCGGGGGTCGCGACCAAGTCCTGCCGGACTTCGATGAGGAGGCCGGCAAGGCCGCGGGCGGTGACATGCTCGTGCAACGTATCGCCCGGCAACGCGCCGTCATAAGGCTCATTGTCGCCAACGACGACGCCGCGCGCCTCGAGCGCCGACAGCAACGGGTGCGGCAAACGCGGGTCGCTGTCCCAGAGAACGCCGATCTGCCAGGGCCGCGCCGTGCCGTGCCAGACGGGCGTAAACGTATGCATCGAAATCACCGCCGGGATCGGGCCCTGCGCTGAGAGCTTGGCGATCATGTCGTCGATGGCGGTGCGATAGGGCTGCCAATAAAGCGCTCGCCGCCGGCCAATCTCCGTGGCGTCGATACGGGCATTGCCGGGAATCAGGCGGCGATCCGAAAGCCGCATGACCAGCGTCGGGTCTTTCGCGCCGCGATTGGGGTCGATCAGCAGGCGCGAAAAACGCGTCAGTAGCGCGGGCGCCCCCAGCCGCGCGGCGAGCCTGCGAGTGAGATCGGCGGCGCCGATGTCGTAGCCGATATGTGCCGCAAGGTCTGCCGGAGCCATGCCGAGCGTGCCATAGCTTTGCGGCAGCGCATTGCTCGCATGATCGCAGAGCAGCAGGACACCCGCGTCCGCGCGTCCTTCGATCCGTTCGACCGCCTCGAAACCGTCACTGCTCAATTCTTTGGCCATGGGCCATTTTCAAAGGCCGAATCGCGCGAAGTCAATGTCGGAGCGTCCTCGGATCGAGCTTTGGATGAAGCGGCCCCGCGACCAGATTTCGCTTGCCTGCCGGGCGTGCAAGCCCGCTATTCTTGCTCAGTTGGCGCACCCCCCGCGATGGCCTTTGTTGCGTCAAAGTTTTCGCCTTGATCTAGAACCCTCCGCATGAGTCCATCACGCAAAACATTCAGGCGCGGCCTGACGCTCCTGATCCTCGGGTCTGCCGCGATCGCGGCAGCGCCGGTGCGCGCCGACTTCCGCCTCTGCAACATGAGCGAGAATCGGGTGAGCGTCGCGATCGCCTATACCGACGGCAGCCATTGGGTGAGCGAGGGCTGGTGGAATCTCAAGGCCGGCGCATGCGACAATCTCGTCCGCGGCTCGCTGGCGTCGGAATATTACTATGTTTACGCGATGGATGAGCGCGGCGCAGAGTGGAAGGGCAAAGCCTTCATGTGCACGGCCGACCACGAGTTTCGCATCACGGGGCGGCAGGATTGTTTCGTTCGCGGTTTCGACCGGACCGGCTTTTTCGAGGTCGACACCGGACGCGATGCGCGCAACTGGACCGTGCAATTGACCGACCCGACGAACGGCCCGGGACATAGAAGCCCTTGACGCGCCGCGCCGCTGGCGGACCGCGGGCTTCACCAAAGCGCACAAAATTTCATCTAAGGGATGATTTATGCGGGGATTTCGTATTAAAGCCGCAAAGATCGCCTGTCGAACGTCGCTGGAAGATTGTTGAGGGAGACTCAAATGCGACGGCTGCGCCGCTGCAAAATCGTCGCGACCTTGGGTCCGGCCACGGCCCAACGCTCCGCCATAGCCGATTTATTCCGCGCCGGCGCCGACGTGTTTCGCATCAATATGAGTCATGCAAGCCATGACGACATGCGCGAACGCGTACAGGCCATCCGTTCGCTCGAGCAGGAATTCGGGCGCCCCATTGCGATCCTGCTCGATCTGCAAGGACCGAAGCTGCGCGTCGGCCTGTTCAAGGATGGTGCTGTCGAATTGAAGCGCGGCGATGTCTTCGTCTTCGATTCGGATCCGACGCCGGGCGATGCGAGTCGCGTGCATCTTCCGCATCCCGAAATTCTGGAGGCGCTCCGGGCCGGCCACAACATGCTGGTCGATGACGGCAAGGTGCGTCTGCATATCACCGAAGCTTCGCCAAAGCGGGCCGTTGCCGTCGTCGATGTCGGTGGACGCGTGTCAAATCGGAAAGGCGTGAGCCTCCCCGATACGGAAATCCCGCTCGCTTCGATGACGCCCAAGGATCATGCCGATCTGCTCGCGGGCCTCGAAGCCGGTATCGACTGGGTGGCCGTCTCCTTCGTCCAGCGCGCCGAAGATGTCGCCGAGGTCAAGAAGATCGTCGGCAACCGCGCCCTGGTCCTTGCCAAGATCGAGAAGCCGCAAGCGATCACCCGGCTCGAAGAAATCATGGAAGTCTCCGACGCTTTCATGGTCGCGCGCGGCGATCTTGGCGTCGAAATGCCGCTTGAGAAGGTCCCTGGCCTGCAGAAGCGCATCACGCGCATTGCGCGTCGCCTCGGCAAGCCGGTCATCGTCGCGACGCAGATGCTTGAATCGATGATTGCGCTGCCGGTGCCGACCCGCGCCGAAGTTTCCGACGTCGCCGCGGCCCTGTTCGAAGGCGCCGATGCCATCATGCTCTCGGCTGAAAGTGCCTCGGGCCGCTACCCGATCGAAGCCGTCACGACGATGAACAAGATCGCCGAAGAGGTCGAGCGCGATTCCTTCTATCGCCAGATCCTCAACGCGCAACGGCCGGCGCCAGAGGCAACGGTTCCTGACGCCATCGCCACGGCCGCGCGCGATGTCGCCGAAACGCTCGATCTGAAAGCCATCGTCGCCTGGACGTCGTCCGGCTCGACGGCATTCCGTATTTCCCGCGAGCGGCCGGAACCGCCGGTGCTCGCTTTGACGCCCAACCGCGACACCGCGCGCCGCCTTGCGCTCATCTGGGGCGTCCACGCCGTCGTCACCGACGACGCACAGGATGTCGATGATATGGCAGAGCGCGCCTGCGTGATCGCGGCGGCCGAGGGCTTTGCTTCACCCGGCGAGCGGATCATTATCGTCGCCGGCGTGCCCTTCGGCTCCCCCGGCGCGACCAATATGGTGCGGATCGCCTATATCGAGAAATAGTGCGCCCCTTACGACGGGAAGGACGGCACACGTTCTAAGCGCGTCATGGCAGGGCTTGACCCGGCCATCCAAGCACCACCGTCTAATCGAAAGGAGGTCCCCTGGATGCGCGGATCAAGTCCGCGCATGACGGCATTCTTTATTGTCAGGCCGGCGCTCGTCGACGATCAGATATCCCGCCCTTCGATATCCGTCTTGAGCTTCTCGACGATCAATTCGATATCGGGCTGCTGCGGATCAAGCGCCAGCGCTTTGCGGAAAGAGTCGAGCGCGCGCTTGTCGAAACCCTGCTTCTCGTAAATGAAGCCAAGTGCGACGAGCGCCGAAAACTGCCGCGGCTCAAGCTTTAAAACCTGCTGGAAATCATTGGTCGCCCCAGGCAGATCGCCGCCGAGAAGCCGCGTTGCCGCGCGCTTGTTCCAGGCTTCGACCCAATCCGGTTGAAGCGCGACCACTTTGTCGAGCAAAGCGAGCGCCAAAATCAGGTGACCGGTCTGCTGGGCTGCCAGCGCGCGATCCATCAACAGGCTCGCGGTATCGGAATCCGACTGCATCCAGACGTGCTGGATCGCCATCGCGATTCCGCCCGCTTCGTCCGGATCGTGAGCAGTCGCCAGCTTTTTAAACAGCGAATCGAGCGCCTGCGTGCGCAGCGCTTCATGCGTTGGCTGCGGCGCCATCGCCTGCTTCAGTGCTTCGGCACGCGCGGCCTTGGCTTTGGCGGCACGAGTCGCCGCATCTTCCGGCGGCTTTTGCTGCGGCAATTGGTGATGCGGCGCGAGCGAGCCGTCATCGTAGGCCGGCGGCTGTGCGCCGAGGCCCTGGTCGGGGCCGACACGCAATTCCCGGCCATCAGAGCCGAAAATGTGGATGCCCGGCGGCAGCCGCATCGGCGGCATGCCGGGGAGCTTCAGGACTTCGCTCGAAGAGCCGTCGGGCCATTGCGCATTATCGTCGTCATCACCGGCGAGGACATGGCCGATCGTGAGCAACGGAAAGGCAGCGGCGAGCAAAGCCAGCCAAGGCGAAAGGCGCAGGCGCATCGGCTCAGGTTAGAGGAGAGCCGGAGAATGTCAAAGAACGTGCGCGCGAGGAGATCAGCCCTGCCGAGCCTTGTAGCGCTTCTGCACCTTGTTGATGATGTAGACGCGGCCCTTGCGGCGCACCAATTGGTTGGCGCGATGGCGCTTGCGCAGGGACTTCAAAGAATTGCGGACTTTCATGACCTCAGCCTAGCAAATCGAGCCGGCGGCAGGGCCGGCAAAATCGGGATTTCGGGAACGCCTGTTCAGACCTGATGGCGTCGCGCCGGGCCGGCTCAAGCTAAAACGCGGCTAGAGGCCGCGTGTCGTGGCGGTCCTATGCCCGATTTTGCGGGCTCAATCAAGCCCGCAGGACCAGCTTTGGCGCTTAGGCCTGGGCGCCGGCCGGGGCCTTGAACGCAATGCCCTTTTCGCTGAGTGCCGCGAACAGGTCACCGTTCTGGAACATCTCGCGCAGGATGTCGGCGCCGCCGATGAATTCGCCCTTCAGATAAACCTGCGGAATTGTCGGCCAGTTCGAGAAGCTCTTGATTCCCTGACGCAATTCGTCGGTCTCAAGGCAATTCACGGCTTTGAAATTGACGTCGATATAGCGGAAAATCTGCACGGCCTGATTGGAGAAGCCGCATTGCGGGGCGTCCGGCACACCCTTCATGAACAGAACGACATCGTTATTGTCGACAATCGACTGAAGCTGCTCGTTGATATTGGACATGCTCGGTCCTTCTTTGATCGTTTACGCTCTAAGGCGCGATAAGGCGTATATCCGCTATTTCGGGGCGGAGGTTTGCAGTTGCAAGGCATGCAGTGTGCCGCCCATGTGGCCGCCAAGGGCCTTATAGACGAGCTGGTGCTGCTGCAGCTTGGATTTGCCGGCGAATTCCTGCGAGACCACACTCGCCGCGTAATGATCGCCGTCGCCGGCCAGGTCCTGGATTTCGACCTTGGCGTCGGGAATTGACGCGACGATCAATTTTTCGATGTCGGCCGCGGCCATCGGCATCAGGCATGCTCCTCGAGAATAAGCTGACCCTGCATATAGTCCGGCAGCCATGAATCGTGCTGGCGCCGCAGGTCGCTGAGCAATATGGCGGCGCCCCCCGGAATGGTCAACGCGTCGCCGCCCGTCGTGCCGATCGTCTGGCAGGGGATGCCAAGAGCCTTGGCGCTGGCAACGATATCGGCGGCAGCCTGCGGCCTGCAGGTCAAAGCATACCGGGCCTGATCTTCGCCGAAGAGAAAGGCATGCAGCGGGACCTCGGTCGTCAGATCGATTGAAGCGCCGACGCCGCCGGCCAGCGCCATTTCCGCCAGCGCGATGCCGAGGCCACCTTCGGAGAGGTCGTGTGCCGCCGTCAAACTGCCCGCCCGGACGAGGCCGCGGACGAAATCGCCGGCTTTCTTTTCCGCCGCGAGATCGACCGGCGGCGGTGCACCCTCCTCGCGGCCGCAAATTTCGCGCAGATAGGCGGACTGGCCGAGCCAGCCCTGCGTCTCGCCGATCAGCAGGATCGTGTCGCCGGCATTTTTGAAACTTGGCGAGGCGGTCTTCGTAACGTCGTCGAGGACGCCGACACCGCCGATGGCCGGGGTCGGCAAAATCGATCCCTCGGGGCTCTCGTTGTAAAGCGAGACATTGCCGGAGACGATCGGGAAATCGAGCATTTTGCAGGCTTCCGCCAGACCTTCAACCGCGCCGACGAATTGCCCCATCGCCTCGGGCTTCTCGGGGTTGCCGAAATTGAGATTGTCGGTGCAGGCGAGCGGCAGCGCGCCGACAACGCAGAGATTGCGCCATGCTTCGGCAACCGCCTGTTTAGCGCCCTCGAATGGATCGGCGCCGCAATAGTTTTCGTTTACGTCCGTCGTCAGCGCCAGGCCTTTCGGGCCGTCGCCAAGCCGGATCACCGCCGCATCGCCGCCCGGCGCCTGCACTGTGTTGCCGAGGATCAGATGGTCGTATTGCTCGAAGACCCAGCGCTTCGAAGCAAGATTGGCACTGCCGATGAGCCGTAGAAGCGCATCGGCGTTGGAATTGGGCGCCGTCACGTCTTGCGGGCGGATGATCGGCTGCTTCGGCGTCGGCACATGCGGACGGTCGTAGCGCGGGGCTTCGTCGCCAAGCTCTTTGATCGGCAGATCGGCTTTCACTTCGCCATGGTGTTTGACGACGAAGCGCAGATCGTCAGTCGTATGGCCGATGATCGCGAAATCGAGACCCCATTTGCGGAAGATGGCCTCCGCCTCGGCTTCCCTGCTCGGCGCGAGCACCATGAGCATGCGCTCCTGGCTTTCCGACAGCAGCATTTCATAGGCGCTCATGCCCAGCTCGCGGCACGGTACCGCGTCGAGATCGAGCAGAATGCCGAGATCGCCCTTGGCGCCCATCTCGACAGCGGACGACGTCAGGCCAGCGGCCCCCATGTCCTGAATGGCGATGACCGCGCCAGACTTCATCAATTCGAGACAAGCTTCGAGCAGCAGCTTTTCGGCGAACGGATCGCCGATCTGAACGGCCGGACGGCTTTCCTGCGAATTCTCGTCAAAGGCCGCCGAAGCCATCGTCGCGCCATGAATCCCGTCGCGGCCGGTCTTGGAGCCGAGATAGACGATCGGATTTCCGACGCCCGTCGCCTTGGCGTAGAAAATGGCGTCCCTCTCGGCGATGCCGACGGCCATCGCATTGACGAGGATGTTGCCGTCATAGGCTTTATGAAAGCGCGTCGAGCCGCCGACGGTCGGCACGCCAAAACTGTTGCCATAGCTGCCGATGCCGGCCACGACGCCGCCCACGAGATGACGCGTCAGCGGATGCTCAGGCGAGCCGAAGCGCAGAAGATCGAGACAGGCGACGGGGCGCGCGCCCATCGTGAAGACGTCGCGTAAAATGCCGCCGACGCCCGTCGCCGCGCCCTGAAACGGCTCGATGTAAGACGGATGATTGTGGCTCTCCATCTTGAAGACACAGGCAAGCCCGTCGCCGATATCGATAACGCCGGCATTTTCGCCCGGACCCTGGATGACCCACGGCGCCTTGGTCGGCAGTTTGCGCAGATGGAGGCGCGACGATTTATAGGAACAATGCTCGTTCCACATAGCCGAGAAGATGCCGAGTTCAGTGAAGCTTGGTGTGCGCCCGATGAGTGCGACGAGGCGCTCATATTCATCCGGCTTCAGGCCATGTGAGGCAACGAGTTCGGGCGTGATCGCGGGTTCGCTCATGCGCGTTCCTTAGAGAGAGAGCGACAGCAACGCAACAACTCACTCGGCTTCGTCGAGCGTGCCTGACTCCTGCATCGCCAGAAAAACTTTGTTCTGGAAATTGTTGTCGGCGCCGTCGGCGAGATAGCCGGCATTGGCAGCGATCGCCTCGCACATCGCGTCCACCCAGGGCTGTTCGGCCTTGGCGAAATTACCCAACACATAATCATGCACGCGGGCTTTGTCGCCTGGGTGACCGATGCCGATCCGCACCCGACGATAATTGTTCCCGACATGATCGGTAATCGAGCGCAGCCCGTTGTGGCCCGCATTGCCGCCACCGATTTTCACCCGAAGTTGCGCTGGCTGAAGATCGAGTTCGTCATGGAAGACGATGATGTCTGCGAGATCGATCTTGTAAAAGCGCGACGCCTCGCCGACGGCGCGCCCAGAGTCGTTCATGAACGTCTCGGGCTTCAGCAGGATGACCCGCTCGCTCCCGATCGTGCCTTCGCTTGTCTGGCCCTGGAAACGGCCGCGGAACGGCGCGAACGGATGCCGCCGGCTGATGGCGTCGGCCGCCATGAAACCGATATTGTGGCGCTGCCCGGCATAGGCGCGGCCGGGATTACCGAGGCCGACGAAAAGCTTCATACGAGAGGGCCGGCGAAAGGAGGCCGGACGGCAGATGCCGTCCGGCTATTTTCATTATTTCTTCGGCTTGGCCGCGGGCGCGGCCTTGGCATCGGCGGCGGCAGGCGCAGCACCACCTGCCGCGGGTGCAGCCGCGGCGGCGGCAGCCGGCGTCTCGGCAGCGGCGACCGGCGGGGCGATCGTGGCAATGGTGAAATCATGCTGCGTATCGACCGGCTTGCAGCCAGGCGGCAACGTGATCGCCGAAATATGCACCAATTCGACAATGTCGAGCTGGCCGACATCGACGGTGATCGCCTCGGGGATGGCGTCCGCCGGGACCTTCAACTCGATCGAATGGCGCACGATGTTGAGCGTGCCGCCCTTCTTGATGCCCGGAGAGGTTTCCTGATTGATGAAATGCACCGGGATCGCGACGCGTAACGTCGAACCGGCCTTCAGCCGCAGGAAATCGACATGCACCGGCCGGTCGGTGACGCGGTCGAGCTGATAGTCACGCGGAATGACGCGCTCCTTGGAGCCCTCGACATCGATGTCGTAGATCGTCGTCAGAAAGTGCCCGGCATAGATGAGCTTGTTGATTTCGCGCCATTCGAGCGAAATCGACTGGGCAGGATCGCCGCCGCCATAGATGACGGCAGGAATGCGGCCTTCACGACGAACGCTGCGAGCGGCCCCCTTGCCGCCAACGCTGCGCGCCGTGGCCGCGAGAGTTTTGGTCTCGGCCATAGCTTTATCCTTGATAGAAAACGCGGCCCTCGCCTCCAGGGGTGTCGGAAACGGGCCGTGCGCGCTTATAGAGGGAGGGGAGCTTAAGAGCAAGACCGCCCGCGGCGAGCGCAGACGGCCTTTATTTGTATCAGGCTTGGCCTCGTTCTTGAGGTGTATTGCGCGAGACTCAATTGCCTTTTGGCGTCTCAGGGGCCGGCTGGCTCTGCTGGGCCGCCTGCGCAGCCTGGGCCTGCGCCACATCCGGATTCGCCGCCAGATAATCGGCATAGGTGCGCCCGTCATAATCAACGGACTTGGACATCTGCTCCACCTGAGCCGGGGTCATCTGGGCGCCCGAAGATTGGGTCGGCGCCTGCGTCGCATCGGATGTGGTCGTCCCAACCGTGGCGCTGGCCAATTCCTTGGTGCACATGTCCGAGAAGACCACTTTGCCGTCCGGCGTATAGGTCTTGAACAGGCAGGTGCAGGGCCCTGAGACAGGTGCCGGATCCGCCACAGCGGCGCCGACCGCAACCGAACCAACCGCGACGTCGTCAACGACGATCCATTCACCGCCACGGAACACCCAATGCCCATGCGGGTGATGGTGGCCGTGCCAAACGATCGGCGGGAAAGGATGACGCGGCGGGAAGGGATAGCGCGGACCGCGCCCGCCGCCATTACCGCCGCCATGCCCGCCACCGTGACCGCCACGGCCGGGGTCGAGGATCGGGACGAGCCGGCCACCGCCATTGCCGCGACCGCGACCGAAATGACCACCGCCGAAATGGCCGCCGCCAAATCCGCCGGTGCTGACGCGGGTGAAGCCACCGCGACCGAAGCCGCCGCCGAAACCGCCAAAGTGAGCGCCGCCGAAGCCGCGGGCGTCGGCAGATTCTGAAACGAGGCTGCTCGCTGCGACGACGATGGTGGCTGCGAGAGTGATGATGATTTTGCGTGACATTGGTTTTCTCCGTGTTTGCGAGTTGCAATGCCAGTTGGTCGAAGCGGCGCGGAGAAAGGTTCAATGGGGCGGCGGCATCAGATCCGTTCAAGGTTCGCCGACGTGCGCTGCCACACCGGCAGCCCGGCGCCCAAACTCGGTAAACCGTGCTATTTAAAGGTGGTTCGGAATTGGTGCGGCCGCAGGCATGGATGATCGCGGCGACAATGAATTTTATTCGATTGCGATTGAACCTGCGCACGCCCACCGGCGACTAAGATTGTGAGTCGATGGCCATGCCGATGCAAACGACGACGGACGAAGATCTCGTCGGGCAAATCGCCAAGGGCGACCGGCTCGCGATGCAATTGCTGTTCGCGCGTTATCAGACGCCGGTCTATCGCTTCGTTCTGCGGATTGTGCGCAACGAAGCAAATGCGGAGGATTTGATCAGCGATGTGTTTCTGGACGTCTGGCGGCAGGCAGGAAAATTCGAGGGCCGCTCAAGCGTCTCGACCTGGCTTTTGAGCATCGCGCGCTTCAAGGCGCTGTCGGCCTTGCGCCGCAAGCCGGAAAGCGCGCTCGATGAAGAAACCGCAAGTGCGATCGAGGATCGAAGCGACGATCCGGAAATCACGCTGGCGAAGAAGGACAAGGGTGCTGCAATGCGCGCATGTCTCGGCGAACTTTCCGCAGAGCATCGCGAGATCATCGACCTTGTCTACTACCACGAGAAGTCGGTGGAGGAGGTCGCGGAGATCGTCGGCATCCCTCCGGCAACTGTGAAAACACGGATGTTCTACGCGCGTAAGAAATTGTCGGAACTTCTGAACAAACGCGGGATCGATCGAGGCTGGCCATGAATATCGCAGACGACGAGCGCAAGGCGATCGAGGATCTTCTGCCCTGGCGGGCCGCCGGCACTTTGAGCCGTGGCGAAACGCAGCGCGTCGATGCGGCGCTCGCAGCCGACCCCGAACTCGCGCGCCGCTACGCCCTTGTCCGCGAGGAAGTCACGCAAACAATTCAGCTCAATGAGGCGCTGGGCGCGCCATCGCCCCGCGCGCTCGATGTCTTGTTCGCCAAGATCGACGCAGAACCGGGCCGCAAGCCGGCGGCAGCCCCAGCCAATATTCTCGACCGTGTCGTCGAATTTTTCGCGAGCCTGTCGCCGCGAACATTGGCCTTTGGTGCCGCTGCGGCGGCGCTCGTCCTGACCTTACAGGCCGGCGTGATCGGCAGTTATGTGCTCAAGGACAAAGCATCGGGCGATTATGAAACCGCTTCAGAAGCGAAGCAAGCCGCTCGGCGCGGGGTCCTATGTCTTGATCCGCTTCGCGCCGCAGACCAATGCCGATGCGATCACCCAATTCCTCCAATCCAACAAATTGACGATTGCCAATGGTCCTTCTGCAGGCGGTCTCTACCTCGTCCGCGCGACGCCTACGAAAATATCGCCGGCCGATCTCCAAAGTCTTGCGGACAGATTGCAGCACGACAAAGCCGTCGGCTTTATCGTGCCGTCGGAGTGACGTCGCCATGCACCGGCACGTGAGGTTGCCATGAAGAAGACCTTCAGAACTTTGCGGCGCTTCAGTCTGGCGGTGTTTTCGATCACGTGTCTGACAGGCCTGCTTGCAGACCTTCGGCCGGCTGAAGCCCAATATGGCATGGGCTTTGGCCGTTTCGGCGCCCCGCGGCCAATGATGAGAGGCCGGTTTGCCGGGCCGCCTTATGGCTGGCGCGGGCGTCACCCCCTTCCACCGCCCTATGGCCGGCGCGGAGGTGGCTGGGGTTATCATCCGGCCTATCCTTATCCGGGCTATCCCGGCTATTCAGCACTGCCCAATCCTACTTATTCGGCGAACCGCCCGACGCATCATCGTGTTGCACAGAATTCTCCGCCGCCCGCGCCGCCGAGCCACCGGCACGCACATCGCGGCGGCAAAAGCCCGCAGCGTGTCGCGACGGCTGCATCCCAAAAATTCTTGCCGCACGAAATCATCACGGAGTTTTCGTCCGATACCTCGCCGCAAGCGATCGATCGCGTGGCGCATCGTTTCGGCCTCACCCGCGTCGAGACGAAAAATTTTTCGCTCATCGGAAGTCAATTGACACTCTGGCATATCGAGAACGATCGCGCGGTCGAAAGTGTCGTCGCCTCGCTCGAGCACGAAAAGATCGTCGCGAGCGTGCAGCCGAATTATGTCTTCACGCTCCAGGAGCAGTCGGTTACGCCCATCATCCAGGGCGACCCGGCGCAATATGTGCTCGGCAAACTCGAAGCCGCAGCCGCGCACCGCCTGGCGACAGGCAAACACGTCCGTGTCGCATTGATCAATTCCGACATCGATGCAAAACAGCCCGATCTCAAAGGCGCGATCATCGAAAGCTTCGACGCGCTCGGCGGCAACGCACGCCCGCACACGCACGGCACCGCAATGGCCGGTGCAATCGCCGCGCACGGAAAGCTTTTAGGCATCGCGCCGGACGCCGAGCTTTTGGCGGCACGGGCCTTCGACGATACGCCGGGCCTTGCACGCGGCAACTCGTTTTCGATCTACGAAAGCCTGCAATGGGCGGCGGACAATGGCGCGCGGATCGTCAACATGAGTTTCGCAGGGCCGGAAGACCCGACCCTGCACCGGATGCTCGCGGCCGCGTATCTGAAAAATATGGTGCTGATCGCCGCCGGCGGAAATGCCGGCGCGAAATCCGCCCCGCTCTACCCCGCCGCCGACCCTGACGTCATCGCCGTCACCGCCACCGACAGCGACGACCGCCTCTACACAATGGCCAATCGCGGCGCTTACATCGCGCTGGCGGCGCCAGGCGTCGAAATCCTCGTCGACGCACCAGACGATGCCTATCAGATAACGACCGGCACGTCGGTGGCCGCGGCGCATGTCAGCGGTATTGCTGCGTTGCTACTGGAACGGCAGCCGTCACTCACGCCAGCAGAGATTCGGACAAAATTGATGGCGACTGCGAAGCGGCTTGGCGCCGCCAAACAAAGCACAGAATTCGGCGCCGGTCTCGCCGATGCCTATCGCGCGCTGATGCAGCCCGACAGCAAATTCCCCAAGCCGGAAGATGCCCAGGCTAGAAAATGAACCGGCTACGCAGATCGCAGTCTTGCAAACCATACCTTCGCAGGTTTATGAGACATCCCTCAATTTGAGAGGAGGATGCCATGTCAAGCAAAGACCACATCTTCTCGCGCGAGACGATGAGCAAGCGCCGGAACGGCTTTCAATTCTGAAACGCATGTGAAGCGCGGAATGCGCGTGGTTCACGGCGACAAGGAATTGATCGAAAAGCTGGGCCTCGACGACCCATGCCCCTGCGGTTCGGGACGCAAATTTCAAAAAGTGCTGCGTCACCTCGCGTCGGTTTCAACGACAGAGATCATTATACGCGCTGAATGAATTACGTCCCGCGCGGTTTCGCGCGGGTCGTTGGCACGGCTTTGGCCGGATCGTCGGGCCAAAGATGGCGTGGATAGCGCCCTTTCATCTCCGTTTTCACCGCCGTCCATGAGCCGCGCCAGAAGCCGGGAAGATCGCGCGTGATTTGCACCGGCCGATGCGCCGGCGACAACAATTCGAGCGTCAATGGCACTTTGCCTTTAGCGAGCGATGGATGTTGGTCGAGGCCGTAAAATTCCTGCACACGCGCCGAAACAAGCGGGCCATTTTCGGCGGCATAATCGACGGCGATGCGTGAACCGGCCGGTGTCTCGAAATGCGTCGGCGCTTCGGCCTCAAGCCGCTTTTGCATGTCGTAAGGCAAAAGCGCCTGCAGGGCCGCTTCGAGATCGGCGGTTTCGATATCGCTGAGCGCCGCCTTACCGCTCAAGAAAGGCGCGAGCCAATCGGCGGCATTGGCTTGCAGCGTGGCATCCGAAAGATCGGGCCAATCCGCATCGTCTTCATTCGCACGCAGAAAATTCACACGGTCGCGCCATTGGCCGAGCGCCTTGCTCCATGGCAAACGGGTGAAATGCGATTGCGCAATACCTTCCGCGAGAATTCGTGGCGCGTCGGGGTGATCGGCCGCGCTCAATGTCTGTTCGGCGAGGATCAACGCGCCAAGACGCCGCTGGCGGCGCGCGACGAGCCTTTCGCGGCTGGAATCGAATTGTAGGTCATCGCGCGTCACGATGTCCGCGCCCGCGAGCGTTTCGATTTCGGCGAGTGTAAGCGGCGCCGCAAGAAGAATGCGCGCCGCCGCCGCGCGGCCGGAGATTTCGCCAATTGCCAGATAGGCCTCGCGCGCGAGCGGATCGTGCGGTTCGAGCGATGCAGCACGGCCATTCGCCATCAGAAATTCGCCCGGCTTGCCACGCGCCTTGGCGATACGATCCGGAAAAGCCGCGGCGAGATGGCGCCCCGCGTCTGTCGCCT
This sequence comes from uncultured Pseudomonadota bacterium, assembly GCA_963782195.1. Taxonomy (GTDB): domain Bacteria; phylum Pseudomonadota; class Alphaproteobacteria; order Rhizobiales; family Beijerinckiaceae; genus Methylovirgula. The sequence goes on from CAWAIN010000004.1 coordinate 84,258, forward strand.
CCGTGCGGCTACCGTCCGCGTTGGCTTGTTTCAACAGGCTCCTGACGAGTTTGCGCGCATCGTCCGCGCGGCCGCCGCGTTCGCGACGGAAGCGTTCGATGCGCGTGACAAGATCGGTGCCGTCGCCACCCAGATTGCGCTCGGTCAAAAGCACCGAAACTTCTGCCGCAAGCTCAGCCTCGCCGATGGCCTTGGCTTCAACGAGCATCCGGGCGAGGCGTGGCGGCAGCGCGATGGCGCGCATGGCGCGGCCTTCGTCGGTCAAAGCGCCAGTCGCGTCAATCGCCTCAAGTGCGCCGAGCAACGCCCGCGCCTCTTTGATCGCGGGATCCGGCGGCGGATCGAGAAAACGCAGATCCCTAGCCGGGTCACGCGCGCCCCAGGCCGTACAATCGAGCAGGAAGCCACTCAAGTCTGAATTGAGAATCTCGGGCGCCGCGAACGCCTCAAGCGCCCCACTCGCAGCCTCCTGCCAAAGCCGGTAACAAATGCCCGGCGCCGTGCGTCCGGCACGGCCACGGCGCTGATCAGCCGCCGCACGGGAAACGCGCACGGTCTCCAACCGGCTCAGGCCGCGATCCGGCTCATAGCGCGGTACGCGCGCAAGGCCGGAATCGATGACGACGCGAACGCCTTCGATCGTCAGCGAAGTTTCGGCAATCGAGGTCGCAAGCACAATCTTGCGGCGGCCGGGTGGCGTCGGTGCGATGGCGCGATCCTGTCCGGCGCGGTCAAGGGCGGCATAAAGCGGCGCAATCTCCACGGCCGGATCGCGGATTGTCTCGTCGAGCAGATCGGCAAGCCGCGTGATTTCGCGCTGCCCCGGCAGGAAGACGAGGATCGACCCGGATTCTTCGGCGAGCGCCTTGCGGATGGCGCGCAGAAGCGCCGGCTCGATCCTCTCTTGCGGATCGCGGCCGAGATAAATCGTCTCGACCGGAAAGGCGCGGCCTTGCGCCTCGATCAACGGCACGCCATCGCCAAGAAGGCGTCCGACCCGCGCGCCATCGAGCGTCGCCGACATGACGAGAAGCCGTAAATCCGGCCGCAGATGCGTCTGCGTATCGAGCGCCAGCGCCAGACCGAAATCGGCATCGAGAGAGCGCTCATGATATTCGTCGAAGATCACCGCGCCGACGCCTGCGAGAGATGGATCGTCAAGGATCATCCGTGCAAAAACGCCTTCAGTGACAACTTCGATCCGCGTCGCGGATGAAGCCCGCGAGATGAGCCGCATGCGCAAGCCGATCGTCGCGCCCACGTTTTCGCCGAGCAAGTCCGCCATACGTTCCGCGGCGGCTCGCGCGGCAAGCCGGCGCGGCTCAAGGACAATTATCTTTTTATCGGCAGCCCAATCCGCACCGCGTAGAGCGAGCGGAACGATGGTCGTCTTGCCGGCACCCGGGGGCGCCACGAGCACGGCCGACGCGTGATCGCGAAGTGCCGCCTCAACCTGCGGCAGAACCTCGAAAACCGGGAGCTTGGCCTGGGGATTTTGCATGCCACTGAATTGGCAGGGGATGCGCCAATGGGCAAGCGCCGCCAGTTCCTAAAGCCGGGAAGCCAAAGTGGACCATTTACAACGGCGAAGCAGATGATGATGCTTGTTTGGGCGATTGAAGATGATTCTGCTTCTCGCAGCGCGGGGAAAACGCTATATGCCGCCGCCGACCGCACTCAACCAACCGGTCGCTCCGCCGTTTGGCATCCGACTTGCCCGTATCCGGGTAACGTCATGCCGGCGTCCGGATTGAGGGCTTTTTTGAATGGTAACGACCGCGCAAGACAAGGCCGCCAGCTCGGCCGACTGCGGACCAATCGTTCCAAACAGCGGACATGCAGATCATAAGAAGGGGATCTTCGGCTTGGCCCTCGGCTCGATCGGTGTCGTCTATGGCGACATCGGCACGAGCCCACTCTATGCGCTGAGCGCATCGATCCATCACGGAAGCCAGATAAACGCGGTCGCCGAGCACACTGTGACGGGTACTGTCTCGCTGCTGCTTTGGGCGCTGTTTTTCACCGTCACCGCGAAATATGTGCTGTTCCTGATGCGCGCCGACAATAAAGGCGAAGGCGGCACGCTCTCGTTGATGGCGCTCGCGCAAACGGCCTTTGGCCGGCGCGCGGCGCCGATTTTTTTCCTGGGCGTAGCCGGCGCGGCGCTCTTTTCAGGTGACGCGATCATCACCCCGGCGATTTCGGTTCTCTCCGCGCTTGAAGGTCTGAACGTCGCGACGCCGGTTTTCAGCGACTATGTCCTGCCGCTCACGATTGTCGTGTTGATTTCAATTTTTGCCGTCCAGCGGCACGGCACGGCGCGGGTTGCCACCTTCTTCGGCCCGCTGATGGCGATCTTTTTTATCGTCATCGCATTCCTCGGCGCGATACATATCCCTGACGCGCCGCGCATTCTGCGCGCCTTCGATCCTTTGGTGGGGATCGCCTTTCTATTCGGTCACGGGCTGACTGGTTTTATCGTTCTCGGATCGGTCTTTCTCGCGGTCACCGGCGCCGAAGCGCTTTATGCCGATATGGGCCATTTCGGCCGCAAGCCGATACAACTCGCGTGGCTTTTCTTCGTTCTGCCAGCGTTGACCTTAAACTATCTCGGCCAGGGCGCGTTGGTTCTCTCCAATCACAGCGCGATTGAAAATCCGTTCTACCTGCTGGCGCCGCATTGGGCGCTTCTGCCACTGGTGATCATGTCGACGATTGCTACCGTCATCGCAAGCCAGGCGGTGATCACCGGCGCGTTCTCGCTGACGCGGCAGGCCATCCAGCTCGGCCTGCTGCCGCGCATGGATGTCCAGCACAAGTCTGAAACGCAGGAAGGTCAAATCTTCATCCCGAAGGTCAACCGCATCTTGCTCGTTGGCGTGCTGCTGCTCGTCATCTTGTTCAAGAAATCGGACGCTTTGGCCTCTGCCTATGGCATCGCCGTTTCAGGCACGATGGTCGTGACGACTGCTCTTGCCTTCGTCGTCGTCTGGCGGATGTGGAAGTGGCCGCTCTGGGGCGCGATCGCCTTCGTCTCTATCTTCCTCCTGGTCGATTTTACCTTCTTTGCCGCCAATCTCGTGAAGATTGTCGATGGCGGATGGGTGCCGTTGAGCATTGCCGCCTGTTCGATGATCGCGATGTGGACTTTCGTGCGTGGCAATGCGTTGCTCGCCGAGAAGATGCAACGCGATTCGATCCCGCTGAGGGAGCTAATCCCGATGCTGGAAAAATCGAAACCGACGCGCGTACCGGGAACTGCGATCTTCCTGACCAATCAGTTGACGTCTGCGCCATCGGCGCTCCTGCACAACATCAAGCACAATAAAGTTCTGCACGAGCATGTCTGGCTCATGTCGGTACGTACCGAAGACACACCGCGCGTGCCGGCCGCCAACCGCTACGAAATCCATAAATTGTCGCCGGACTTCACCACCGTCACCGTGCATTTCGGCTATATGGAAAGCCCGCGTATTCCGGCGGCCCTCGCGCTGCTGCGCAAATCCGGCCACAAATTCGATATCATGACGACGTCGTTCTTTCTAGGGCGGCGCACCATCAAGGCCTCGCCCAATTCCGGCATGCCGGCCTGGCAGGACAATCTTTTCATCGCCCTCTCCCGGCAGGCGATCGACGCGACCGAATTTTTCTCGATTCCGTCGGACCGCGTCGTCGAACTCGGTGCCCAAGTCACGATCTGACACCAAACTGACGGTGCGCTAAGCTCTGTATATCTCGTCCGCGCCCGTGCATCGGCGCCGGGGCTTTGCTAAGCTCGGCTGATGCAGAAACGCATCGTCATCGATCCCGAACCCGTCGGCAAGATCACGCCGATGATGGCGCAATTTATCGAGATCAAGGCCGCCAATCCGGACTGCCTGCTGTTCTACCGGATGGGCGATTTCTACGAGATGTTCTTCGAGGATGCTGAGGTCGCTTCGCGCGCGCTCGGCATCGTGCTGACGCAGCGCGGCAAGCATCTCGGCCGCGACATTCCGATGTGCGGCGTACCGATCCACCGCGCCGACGAATATCTTGCCCGGCTGATTGCGCTTGGCCACCGGGTGGCTGTCTGCGAACAGACCGAAGATCCCGCCGAAGCCCGGAAGCGCGGCAATCAAGCCGTTGTCCGCCGTGCCGTAACGCGCCTGGTCACGCCCGGCACGATCACCGAGGAAAGCCTGCTCGATCCGGCGCGGGCCAATTGTCTGCTCGCCATCGTGGGATCGCGCGGCGCCGATGCGACGTTCGGCATCGCCAGCGTTGATATCTCGACGGGCGCGTTCGCGGTGACCGAAGTCGCCGCTCCAGCCCTCGGCGCTGAAATCGCGCGTCTCGATGCGTCGGAAATCGTCGCGCCGGAGGCACTTTGCAGCGACGCCGATTTCTCGCGTCTCATCACCGATATGCGTATTCCGCTTTCGCCCATTGGCGGTGCGCATGACGATCCCGCCGCCGCGACCAGGCGGCTACAGGATTATTTCGGCCTCGCGACGCTCGACGGTCTCGGTAATTTTTCGCCGGCGGAGACGGCTGCGGCCTCGCTCGCAATTTTCTACATCGAACGCACGCAGCGCGACGCCCGTCCCGCTCTGAGCCTGCCGAGCCGGATGCGCTTCGACGCGCATATGGAGATCGACGCTGCGACGCGTGCCAATCTCGAGTTGACACGGACTCTATCTGGCCATCGCGACGGCGCGTTGCTTGATGCGATTGACCGGACGGTAACGCCGGGCGGCGGCCGGCTTCTCGCCGAGCGGCTGGCAGGCCCGCTTACGGATGTCGATGCGATCCAGCGCAGGCTCGATGCTGTTGCGTTTCTCCGCGACGATCACGGTCTGCGTGACGACCTGCGTGTCTGCCTGAAATCCGCACCCGATCTGCCGCGGCCGCTATCGCGGCTCGCCCTGCAACGCAGCGGCCCGCGCGATCTCGCGGCGATCCGCGATGCCCTGCAGGCGGCCGCAGTTATTTCAGCGCGCTTGCATGCGATCGAGGGCTTGCCCGACGACCTGCGCGAGATTGCCGAAAAAGCGGCGCGCGCCGATCCGGCGATCGCGGCGCATCTTGCCGATACACTTACCGACGAATTGCCGCTCAAGGCGCGCGACGGCAACTTCATCCGGCGCGGCTATGATGGCGAACTCGACGAGTTGCGCGGGTTGCGTGACGAAAGCCGCCGGATCATCGCCGAATTGCAGGCGCGCTATGCGGCGCTTGCCGAAACCAAACAGCTCAAACTCAAGCACAACAATTTTCTCGGCTTCTTCATCGAAGTTCCGCAGGCGCAAGGCGAGAAGCTTCTCAAGCCACCGTTCAATGCAACCTTCGTGCATCGCCAGACGATGACCGATGCGATGCGCTTTTCGACGGCGGAGCTTGCCGAACTCGAAGCGAAAATGTCATCCGCCGCCGATCGGGCACTCGCGCGCGAACTGGGAATTTTCGACAAGCTCAGCGCGCAAATCCTCGACGCCGAACCCGTGCTCAAAGCCGTGGCCGAGGCGCTTGCGGCGCTCGATGTTGCGGCAGCGCTGGCCGATCTCGCCGAGGCGCGCGGATGGACGCGGCCGGAGATCGACACCTCACTTAACTTCGTCATTGAAGCGGGACGGCACCCCGTCGTCGAAGCCGCGCTTGCGCGCGAGGGGAAGCCTTTTGTCGCCAACGATTGCAATCTCTCCGGCTCAGGAAGCGCGCCGGGCCTCATCGCCGTGATCACCGGCCCGAACATGGCCGGCAAATCGACCTATCTGCGGCAGAACGCGCTGATCACCGCCTTGGCGCAAATGGGCTCGTTCGTCCCGGCAAAGCATTGCAAGATCGGCATCGTCGATCGTCTCTTTTCGCGCGTCGGTGCGGCCGACGATCTCGCCCGCGGCCGTTCGACCTTCATGGTCGAAATGGTCGAGACGGCCGCGATCCTCAATCAAGCGACCGAACGCTCGCTCGTCATTCTCGATGAGATCGGACGCGGCACGGCGACTTTCGACGGCCTTGCCATTGCCTGGGCGGTGATGGAGCAATTGCACGGCAAGAATAAATCCCGTGCGCTTTTCGCGACGCATTTCCACGAACTGACGCATCTTGCCAAACAGCTCTCGCGCGTCGTCAATCTGACCATGCGCGTTGCCGACTGGAAGGGCGATGTTGTCTTTCTGCATGAGATCGTCGGGGGCGCGGCGGACCGCTCCTACGGTATTCAAGTCGCAAAGCTTGCCGGTCTGCCGACTGCAGTCGTGAAGCGAGCTCAGACGCTGCTCGCCGAATTCGAGGCGGGCGACCGCCGCAAGACGGTAAAGCCGATTGCGGACCTGCCGCTCTTCGCCGCCGCACCACCGCCGCCTCCGGCGCCCACGCCGAGCGAAATCGAAGAGGCGCTCGATGCCATCGACCCCGATGAGCTTTCGCCGCGTGATGCCCAGGCCGCGCTCTACAAATTGAAAGCGCTAATGAAGAAACCGGAATGAAGGCCGCGCCTACGATCCGTGCACCAGGCGGCCGATGATCTTCGACGTATAATCGACCATCGGCACGATGCGCGCGTAATTGAGCCGTGTGGGGCCGATGACGCCGAGCACGCCGACGACGCGCTGCTGATCGTCGCGGAAGGGTGCCGCGATCATCGATGAGCCAGAGAGCGAGAACAGCTTGTTCTCCGAGCCGATGAAAATCCGCACGCCCTCGCCGCCCTCGGCGCGGCTCAGGAGATCGATGACATCTTTCTGCGTTTCGAGATCGGCAAAAAGCAGCCGGATGCGCTCCAGATCTTCGAGCGCGGTGAGATTGTCGAGCAGATTGGCCTGCCCGCGAACGATGAGCTGCTGGCCCTGCGTGCTCGTCTCGATCCAGCTTGCATAACCGGCGGCAACCAGCCGCGCCGTCAATTCGCCGAGTTCAGCCTCCGCCGCCGCGAGGCCCATTTCGATCTCGGCCTTGGTTTCGATGATCGTACGCCCGGCGATGCGCATGTTCAGATAATTGCTGGCCTCGATCAGCGCCGAAGCGGGCAGATCGCGTGGCGTCTGGACGACGCGGTTCTCAATCGAGCCGTCGGCGGCGACGAGAACGGCCAGCGCCCGCTCGGGATCGAGGCGGACAAATTCGATATGTTTAAGCCGCGCATTCTCCTTGGTCGTGACGACAACGCCGGCACTGCCCGTCAGGCCCGACAACATGCTCATCGCATCGCTCAGGACGGCATCGAGCGCATGTTCCTTGGACGAAGCGCGCACCTGCGCCTCGATCTGCGCACGCTCGTCCTGACCGAGATCGCCGATTTCGAGCATCGCATCGACGAAGAAGCGCAAACCGCGCTCGGTCGGCAGCCGCCCGGCGCTGATATGGGGCGCATAGATCAGCCCAAGTTCTTCCAGGTCCTGCATGACATTGCGGACCGAGGCCGGCGACAACGACATCGGCAAGAGACGCGAAAGCTGCCGCGACCCGACCGGGCCGCCGTAGGTCAGGTAGGAATTGACGATATGGCGGAAAATCTCGCGCGAGCGTTCGTTCAGCAGGCCAAATGCACTGCTCTCGGACGCGAGCGCGTTACGCGAAGGGTCAAACTGTTCCGTCATCTGCCTTATTGCCCACGCCAAGCCTGCATCTTCCTCAACCCTAAAGATGGCTGGGCAAAGGCCCGGACGCAAGCTGTCCGGCTTGGCGTCAGCCCCGGGAAAGATTGTTCAGATTTACTGCCGCCCTGCTTCAAGAGCAAGGGCATATCTATGGGCGGAGCACTGGCCGAAGCCAAGACGGACGTACATGCCGCGCCAGATTATGCCGCGGCGCAGCTTCAGAGCGCCATAAACGAAGCTCTGGCCTGTCTTGGCACCGGCAAAACGGCAAAAGCCTGCGCGCACCTCGATGAGGTGCAGCATCTTGCCCTGGCGAGCGATACCGCCAGCCATGTGTTCGGTCTGTTCTATTTCAACACCGGCGACGCCGCTTCAGCCCTTGCCTGGTTTGAGCAGGCGCTGCGGCTTAACGCTTCTCATCTGGAAGCCCGCAAGGGCCGCGGGGTCGCGCTGCAAAGACTTGGCCGCGCGGCCGAGGCAATCGCCTGTTTCCAAACGATCACTCGCGACAATCCTACCGATGCCGAAGCCGCGCATATGAGCGGCGTTCTCCAGCAAAACCTTGGCAAGGTGGACGCAGCGCTGGCCGCCTACGATCGCGCACTGCGGATAAAGCCAGACTATTGCGAGACGCTGCGCAACCGGGGCGCCTTGCTTGAACAGGCAGGACGTCTGCACGACGCGCTGCTCGACTTCGACACATTAATTGCGCTACAGCCAGGCGAAGCCATCAACTATTTCAACCGCGGTTGCGTTTTGCAGAAGATGCAGCGCTACGAGGCGGCACTGGCCGACCATGAAGCCGCTGCGCGGCGCGACGCCAATCTCCCGGAAAACGAAGTCAATCGGGGCAATGTGCTGCAAAAGCTCGGGCGGCACATGGAAGCCGCGAGCTGCTACGACAGCGCAATCCGTTTGCGCCCGCACTATCCGCAGGCTTATTACAATCGTGGCATCGCCCGGCAAAAGATCGGGCGCTTGCCTGAAGCGATCAGCGATTTCGATACGGCACTCGGGCAAAAGCCAAACTATCCTGAAGCCTTTTGCAATCGCGGCAATGCGCTCAGCGACATGGGGCGACTAAACGAAGCCGTCACGTCTTATGAACGCGCGCTCGCGCTGCGGCCGGATTTCCGTCAGGCGCAAGTTAATCGCGCCAATGTGCTTTTTGCCCTCGGACGCACTGAAATGGCGCGCAGCGCCGCTGCCGAGATTTTGACCCAAGACCCGGCTCATCCACAAGCTTTGTGCATTTCCGGCGCGGCGCACCAGCGTCTTGGCGACCTTGAGACGGCGCTTGCCTTCCTCAACCGCGCCGTCGCAGCGCGCCCGGATTATGCCGAGGCCTGGCTCAATCGCGGCAATGTTTTACAGGAGCAGGATCGCCTCGACGACGCGCTCGCAAGCTATGACAGGGCGCTGGCATTGCGCCCGGCCTATCCGGAGGTCTTGTCGAGCCGCGGCGTCGCGCTGAAGGAACTTGGCCGGCTTGACGAAGCGATGCAGGCTTTTGATACGGCATTGCGGCTGAAACCCAATTATCCCGATGCGCGCAACAATCGTGCCGGGGCGCTCTTAAGCACAGGCGATCTTGTGCAAGGTTTCGCGGCTTTCGAGAGCCGCTGGGAGCGCAGCAACGCCCCGCCGAAAACACTCATCTCGCCGCTGCCGCATTGGCGTGGGGAGCCGCTTGAGGGGCGAAATATTCTCGTTTGGGACGAACAAGGATTTGGCGATCTCATTCAATTCTGCCGCTACCTGCCGCTGTTGAAGGCGCGCGGCGCGGACGTGACTCTTTTCGGCCGCAAGTCGATGTTCCGGCTTCTTTCGACCTTGCCGTCGCCGCCGCGTTTCGTCGATAATGCGCCGGCGCAAGATGGCTTTGACTATCAAAGCGCCCTGATGAGTCTGCCGCTCGCTTTCGGAACATCGCTCGCGACCGTGCCAGCCAGCGTGCCTTATCTCCATGCCGAACCGCCAAGGGTCGCCGCGTGGGCAGCGCGCCTCGGGCACCACGGCTTCCGCATCGGCATCTGCCGGCAAGGCAATCTCAAGATCAATTTGAAACGTAATATGCCACTCGCGTGTTTCGCGGAATTGGCGGCGATCGCCGGCGTGCGCTTGATCAGCCTGATGAAAGATGGTCCGCCGGAATTGACCTCCGGATTTACCGTCGAAACGCCTGGCGCCGATTTCGATACTGGCCCCGATGCTTTCCTCGACACCGCGGCAGTGATGGCAAATTGCGATCTGATCGTCACGTCGGACACGTCGATCGCGCATCTCGCCGGCGCGCTCGGGCGGCCGGTCTTTCTTGCGCTTCGCCACGCGCCGGATTGGCGCTGGCTTGCCGCCGGCGCGCAATCTCCCTGGTATCCGACGATGCAGCTCTTCCGCCAGACGGAGCGCGGCAAATGGGGGCCTGTCTTCGCCGAGATCGCCGAAGCGACACGCGCGCGCATCGCCGCCACCGTGGCTAATATGCTTACGAGCGGGCGTAGCGCCGCGCCGGAGTCAAAACCGCGGTGATCTTTTCCGAAAGCTCGGCGCGCGTGAAGGGCTTCGGCAAAACCTGGATGCCGTAGACGAAGCGGCAGCGTTCGATCGTCGAATCCTGCACATAGCCGGTGGTCAGCAGCACTTTCAGATTCGGGCGCAGTTTTAGTGATTCTTCGGCAAGTTCAGCACCGGTGACGCCCGGCAGGCCGACGTCGCTGAATAGCAGCACGAGTTCGGTCGTGCCGCGCAGGATCGCCATGGCTTCGGCGGCATTCTTCGCCTCGCGGACGTCGAAGCCGAGGTCACGAAGAATTTCGGCTGAATAAACGCGCACCTCCGCGTCATCCTCGACGACAAGCACGGTGCCCGCCCGCGCTTGCGGCGGCGCCTCCGCGGCGGGCGCTTCGATCGTCGGCTCCTCGCTCTGCGCGCGCGGCAGATAAAGCCGAACGGTGGTGCCTAGCATCAGCACACTTTCGATGCGGACATGGCCGCCGATCTGCTTGATGAAGCCATAGACCTGGCTGAGGCCCAAACCCGTGCCCTGTCCCGTTGGCTTCGTCGAAAAGAACGGCTCGAAGACGCGATCGAGAACTTCTTTCTCGATCCCCTTGCCGTTATCGGCGATCGCCAACAACACATACTCGCCGGGCGCGATTTCGGGTTCGTCGGTCTGCCCCTCTGCGAATTGGCAATTGCTGGCGTTAATGCTCAGGCGCCCGCGCCCGTCCATCGCGTCGCGTGCGTTGATCGCGATATTGAGAATGGCATTATCGAGCTGGTTGAGATCGGCGAAAGCCGGCCAGAGGCCCGGCTCCGTCGTTGTGACGATCTCGATGTTTTCCCCCAGCGTTCGTCGCAGCAGGTCTGACATCGAGGCAAGGACGCTCTCGATCTTAGCGCCGCGCGGCTCGAGCGGCTGCCGACGCGAAAAGACGAGCAGCCGCTGCGTGAGAACAGCGCCGCGCTTGGCCGCATCGAACGCGTTATTCGCCCAACGATTAAGCCGTGCGTCGCCTTTCTCCGTGTGGCGCTTCAGCATTTCGAGGTTGCCGAGCACCGCGGTCAGCAGATTGTTGAAGTCGTGCGCGATCCCGCCCGTCAACTGGCCGATCGATTCGAGCTTCTGCGCCTGGCGCAATTGCGCCTCGGCCCGTTCGCGCTCCGCAATCGCCTTGCTGCGTTCCCGGTCGGCGGCCGTCAACGCATCGTAAGTGTTGAAATGGCGGATGAGCAGCCAGAGAACGCAGCAAAGGGCAATGCCGAAAAGAAGCGTCCCAACGGCGATGAGGAACCGCGCCTGGCGCCAGTCCGCCAGAACATGGCTCTTCAGCCGCGAAATATTGACGACAAGCGGAAATTCGTCGACGGCCATCGTCGCAACGATCCGTTCCGGCTTGTCGATCGTGTTCGTCGCTTCAAAAGTGACTGGCGTTCCCGGCTGCAAAATTCCTTCAAAGGATTTGATCTTGTAGATCTGCCCGACGGCGCCAGATGCCGGATAGCGCGCCAGCAAAGTGCCGTCGCTGCGCCAAAGGCTGACCGCGCCATAGTCGTTGATCTGCAGCGTCCTATAAAGGTTCTCGAGATAGGTGAGATCGATGGCCGCGGCGACGACGCCGATAAAGCGGCCCGAAGCGTCATCGACACGCCGGGCAAGGTAGATCGACCAGGTTTTTGTGCTCGCATTATACGAAGGCTGGCTGAGATAGGAGCCGCTGATCGGCGTATCGCGCAGAACGAGGAAATAATCGCGATCCGAGAAGTCGAGATTCGGCGCTGGATAGGTTTTGGTCGTGCAGATCAGCTTGCCGTCCGGGCCTATGAGGCTGGCCTCGCGGATCTGCGGAATGCCGACGATGCGCGATTTCAGCAAAAGATACATCTCGACGCTGGCGCGCTTGCGGATGATGTCTTGCGGCTTGGTGATGCCGCCCAACGTCAGATCGTCCTGAAGACTCGACAGGACGAGATCGACACTCTGCATCGTGCGTTGTGTCTCTTCCGAGAACAACAGATCGAGCGCCATCAATTCGCGGCGCGCCTCGGCGAGGTCGCGGATGCGAAATTCACGCACCGACAAAATAGCACCGAACGTCGCCAGCAGGATCAGCAGAATGCCAAACCCGACGATCATAGGTTTTGGTTTTAGCAGCGGAGGGCGCGAACCATCCGCACGGGCGCCATCTAACAGCAAGGCATTTCCCGTCATGCATTGTGCTGGGCCTACGGACCCCCCGAGGCCAATATCGGCACAATCGACGGCTCAGGTTAACAGGACCGGACGAGAAAGAAACCCATACCGCGACGGTAAAGAGGTGATCAAAAATAACAATATTTTTCAATCAGTTGTGTCTACTACCAGCGCACGAGCGCGCTCCCCCAGGCCATTCCGGCACCAATTGCCATCATCGCGATGAGATCGCCGGGGCGCAGACGGCCGGCGCGATTCGCTTCATCGAGGGAGATCGGCAACGACGCGCTCGAGGTATTGCCGTAGCGATCGATATTCAGCCAGCACTTCTCGCGCGGAATACCGAGCCGGTCGACGACCGATTCGACGATGCGTACATTCGCCTGATGCGTGACGACATGATCGATTGCACCGGGCTTGAGCCCATTGGCGGCAAGCGCCTCGAGAATGACCTCGGGCAATGCCCGTGTGGCGTATTTGTAGACTTCGCGGCCATTCATCGAAATCTTGTTGAGTTTTTTTGCCAGCACATCCTCGGATTGCGGATATTTGCTACCGCCTCCTGGGATCGACAGCATGCCAGCAGCCGTGCCATCGGAATGGAGATGCGTCGAAATCAGCCCGCGCGCCGGGTCCGGCGATGGGCCGAGCACCATCGCGCCGGCCGCGTCCCCGAACAGAACGCAACTGCTCCGGTCCTCCCAGTCGACAAGGCGGCTCAAAAGCTCAGCACCGATGACAAGTACGCGGCGCGCGCTGCCGGTGCGAATGAATTGATCGGCGATCGCCATGCCATACAGCGACCCTGCACATGCGGCGGAAAGATCGAACGCGAAAGCACGCGTTGCACCAAGCTTCGCCTGAACGAAGACAGCGCACGATGGCATCGGCATATCGGGCGAGATCGTCCCGACGATGATCATGTCGAGATCGGCCGGATCGGTTTCTGCCATTTCCAGCGCCTTGCGTGCCGCGGCGACCGCCATATCCGACGTCACCTCGCCGTCAGCCGCGATGCGACGCTCCTTGATCCCCGTGCGCTCGGTGATCCACGCATCCGAAGTATTAATGATCTTTTCAAGATCGTGATTGGTGAGGATGCGCGACGGTGCGTAAGACCCCGTCCCCAAAATATGGGTATGCGTCACTGGATATCTTGTCCTTCAACCCCGCACGCGCGGCTTAGCTCAACGCATAGGCTGAAAAGGCGGATACCGCAATCTTGGAAGACCCGAATGCCTTGAGAACTCCCCCGGCCTATTTGCCGTGAGAATTCTCGTGCTCGGCGTCGCTAACGCGGAGTTGATAGGAACGGCAGAGCTGGCCGATAACATCGCGCGCGCCGCGCAGCGCGGCATTATCGACGCGCGGCCGGAAACCGGCCAACGTCCAATTCGTGCCGCCGGCAGAGGCGTCGCGCGGTTGAATCAGAATATCATCGACGTTTTCAAAGCCTTCGCGGCCGCGCAATGCGTCGAGACATATTTCGCGCAATTCAGCTTGGGAACGAAGCTCACGCGGCATGTCCAAACCTCTTGTCACAAACCTCTTGGATTCAAAAAATCGTCAGCGTCAGGGCTGTGTGATGTCTATTAAACGCCGCAAACTGCTATATGTTCCCCCGAGGCTTGGACATGACCGGGACGTACCTGGACGACCTGCAAACACGCTTGCTTTATCGCGACGCCTTGATGCTCGTGCTGGACAAGCCCGCAGGCATCGCTGTGCACCGGGGACCCAAGGGCGGCGTCTCGCTTGAGGCCGGTTTCTCCACTCTGCGCTTCGGCCTGCCGCGCGACCCGGCCCTGGCGCACCGGCTTGACCGCGACACGGCCGGCTGCCTGGTGCTTGGCCGGCATCACAAGGCGCTGGAGAAGCTTGGGCTTCTGTTCAAACAAGGGAAGATCAGCAAAACCTATTGGGCAATTGTCGAAGGCGGCCCGCACGACGACGAAGGCCTGATCGACCTGCCGCTTGGACGGCTCGATGCCACGCGCGGCTGGTGGATGAAAGTCGATCCGCAAGGTTTGCCGGCGCAGACGCGTTGGCGCGTTCTCGCGCGTGGCCCGCAAAAGACGCTACTTGAGTTGACGCCGCTGACCGGCCGTACGCACCAATTGCGCGTCCATTGCGCCGCAAATGGCTTCCCCATCCTCGGCGACCCGATCTATGGCGCGGGCGATCGCGAGGCCCGTCTGCATCTGCTCGCGCGCGCGATCGAAATCCCGCTTTATAAGAACAAACCGCCGATCAGCGCGGAGGCGCCAGTGCCGCCGCATATGCAGGCCGAAGTTTCGGCGCTGCTTGACGGAACATTAGTCGACGCCGTGCAGCCACCATACATCGGCGCGTAGACGCCCGCATTATTCCGCGGGCGCGGGACGGGGAGCAAAATCGACCGCGGCGATTTCTTTCCGGCGCGTCGACGTGGCGTCCGCACGATGATCCTTCGCCAGCACCGTATAGACCGCCGGCAGAACGAACAGCGTAAACATCGTGCCGATCGACATGCCGCTGACAACGACGAGACCGATCGAAAAACGGCTCGCCGCACCGGCACCGGAGGCGACGACAAGCGGAATGAGGCCCGTCACCATCGCCGCCGTCGTCATCAGGATCGGACGCAGGCGGACGCGGGCAGCTTTCTTGATTGCCTCGACGCGATCGAGATTCTCATGAATCTGCAGTTCGCGTGCAAACTCGACCATCAGAATGCCGTGCTTGCTGATGAGGCCGATGAGCGTAACAAGACCCACTTGGGTATAGATGTTGATCGTCGCCACGCCGAAGAAGAGCGGTACGAGCGCGCCACTGATTGCCATCGGCACGCTGATCATGATGACGAGCGGATCGCGCAGGCTTTCGAATTGCGCGGCGAGCACCAGGAAGATGATGATCAGCGCGAAGAAAAAGGTGACCGCAAGCTGGTTGCCTTCCTGCACGAATTGCCGCGAATCCGCGAGATAATCATGGTTGAAGCCCGCCGGCAGATTTTTCGCCTGCTGCTCAAGGAAGTCAATGACGGTGCCCATCGTCACGCCTGGCATCGCCACGGCCTGGAAGGTCGCGGAATTGAGCTGATTGTAATGCGTCAGCGCATTCGGGTCTGTGCCGGTCGAAATCGACACGACCGTCGAGAGCGGAATCTGCGCCCCGGTCAGCGACGGCACGTAATAGGTCGACAAAAGTTTCGGCGTCAGGCGGAAGGTGCGCGGTACTTCCGGGATCACCTCGTAGGAACGTCCCTGTAGATTGAACCAGTTGACGTAATTGCCGCCCAGCATAAGAGCCAGCGTGTTACCGATCTGATCCATCGTTAGCCCGAGATCAGCCGCCTTGCTGCGGTCGATCTTGATACGCACGACCGGCTGATTGAACTGCAGATCGCTGTCGCTGACGATGAAGAGTCCGCTTTTACGCGAGGCCGCCTTGATCTTCTCCATCTCGGTATAGATCGTCGCAAAACTGCCGGTCGAATTGATGACCATCTGGATCGGCAGACCGCCGGGACCACCGGGCAGAGCAGGCAGATTGAAGGCGAAGGCGTTGACGCCGGGAATTTGCGAGAGTTTCGCCTGCACCAGCGGCTTGATCGCCATGGCCGAGCGTTTGCGTTCGTCCCAGGGCTTCAGCAACATGCCGGAAATGCCCTGGTTCGGCGACGGCGTTCCGTTGAGGACGAAACGCAGATCCGTTTCAGGGAACGAGGCAAAAGCCTTGTCGAGCTGCGCACCATAATAGTCGGCGTAATCGATATTGCCGTATTGCGGCATCTTCGTCAGCGCGAAGACGATGCCTTGATCTTCCTCTGGCGCAAGTTCGGAGCTCGAATGCATATAGAGGAAGACGACCAAGCAGAGAATAGTCGCCGCGAAAAGACCCGTCGCCGCGCGATAGTTGAGCGAACGGTCCAGGCGGCGCCCGTACCAGCCCGTCACCGCGCCGAAAACCTTATCGACGATTTTTGTGAAGCGGCTCGGCTCGCCTGTCTTCAAGAGCACCGAGCACATCATTGGTGAAAGCGTTAATGCAATGATACCCGAGACGACGACCGAGCCCGCGAGCGTGAAGGCAAACTCGCGGAACAAGATGCCGGTCAAGCCGCCGAGAAAGCCGATCGGGGCGTAAACCGCGGCAAGCGTGATCGTCATGGCAACGACGGGTCCGACGATTTCGCGCGCACCGATCAGCGC
This sequence comes from uncultured Pseudomonadota bacterium, assembly GCA_963782195.1. GTDB lineage: Bacteria > Pseudomonadota > Alphaproteobacteria > Rhizobiales > Beijerinckiaceae > Methylovirgula. Next base: position 100,724 of record CAWAIN010000004.1, read on the forward strand.
CGCCTGCACCGGCGTCTTGCCCTCTTCGACGTGACGATAAATATTTTCGACGACGACAATGGCATCGTCAACGACGAGACCGATCGCCAGTACCATCGCCAGCAGCGTCAGCAAATTGAGGCTGAAGCCCATGATCATCATCATGGCGCAGGCACCGACGAGCGACAGCGGAATCGTGACAACCGGAATCAGCACGGAACGGAACGAGCCGAGAAACAGGAAGATGACGATGACGACGATCAGCACCGCCTCGATCAACGTGTGTTCAACCTCGTCGATCGAGGATTGGATGAACTTGGTCGAATCGTAAGCGACTTTCATCTTCAGCGAGGGCGGCAGATTGCGCTCGATGGTCGGGAACAGCGCACGCACGCCCTTGACGATCGTCAGTGGATTGCCTTCCGGCGTCGCCTGCACGCCAATGAAGATCGCGTGCACGCCGTTGAATGCGACGCTCGAAATCCTCACTCTGCGCGCCGAGATCGACCTTGGCGATATCCTCGATCCGCACGAGGCCGCCATCCTTGGACTTCACGATCATCCGCTTGAACTGATCGATGTCCGTCAGATCCGAATTGGTCGTGACATTGGAGACGGTGTAATAGCCCTTCGTCTGGCCTGAGGCCGCCTGATAATTATTGGCCTGGATCGCGGCGACGACATCGGCGGCGGAGACGCCGCGGCCCGCCATGCGGATCGGATCGAGCCACAAGCGCATCGCAAACGTCTGGCCGCCAAGAATGTCGGCCGAGGCAACGCCATCGACGGTCGACATCAACGGCTGAATGACGCGGGTGAGATAGTCGGAGATCGCCGAGCCGGAAAGTTCGGTGCTCGAGAAGCCGATATACATGACGGCCGTGGTCTGGCCGGTCGATTTGATGATAATCGGGTCGTTGGCAGCCTTGGGGATCTGATATTTGACCTGATTGACCTTCGCCATCACGTCGGTCAGCGCTTGGTTGGGGTCGGCATTGAGCTTCATGTAGACGGAGATCGTGCTCGTCCCTTGCACCGACTGCGACGTCATGTAGTCGATGCCTTCGGCCGAGGCGACCGCCTGCTCGATCGGCGTCGTAATAAAGCCCTGCATCAGATCGGGCGACGCGCCGGGATAGCTCGTCGTCACGGTGATGACCGTATTCGACAGCTTCGGATATTGGCGCACCGGCAAATGCAGGCCCGCGTTGATGCCGATCAGCAGGATAAGCAGGCTGACAACAAGCGACAGAATTGGCCGCTTGATGAAAATATCAGTAAAAGCCATCTCGGACTCCGCCGCTCAATAGGGGCTGGGTTCGGCCGGAATCTTCGGCGGCGGGTCGCTTGAAATCGCGACCGGCATGCCGGATTGCAGCTTGATCTGGCCGACAGCGACGACCTGATCGCCCGGCTCGATGTCCTTGCTCGCAATCACCACACGTCCATCGACGCGATCGCCGGTCTTCACGAAGGTGCGGTCGGCGGTCAGCACCTCTTTGCCGTCCTTGTCCTTCGATTTCTTGATGAGGAAGACGGAATCGCCATAGAGCGAATAATCGGCCGCCGTCTCCGGTACGGTCATGACGGGCGCCTTCGCGGGCAACACCACCGTCGCGGTCGCGAACATGCCGGGCTTCAGCGCGTGGTCAGGGTTTTCAAACGTGGCCTGGACCATGATGTTACGCGTGTCCGTGGCGACCTGCGGCTCGATCGTCGTGATCTTTCCGGTAAAGACACGGCCTGGATAAGGATCGACGCTGATGGTGACGGTCTGTCCGAGTTTCACGTCAGCGCTGTCCTTCTCCGTCAGGGTGAAATTCACCCAAACTACGTCGAGATTGGTAAGTGTGACGATCTCAGTTCCGGCGTTAAGGAATTGGCCGACTTCGATGTGGCGCAAGCCGAGTTCGCCCTCGAACGGCGCAAGGATCAGCTTTTGCGAGATGATCGCTTTTGTCTTGGCGATGCCGGCCATCGCCTGATCATAGGTCGCCTGCTGATCGTCAACTGTCGCCTGCGGCCCGAACTGGCGCAGCGCCAGCGCCTTGGCGCGATCAAGCGAAAGTTTCGCGCCGCGCGCCTGTGCCTCAAAGCTTGCGAGATCGCCGCGATCGGGGTCGTCGAACAATTGCACCAGCGGCTGACCCTTTTGAACATGCGCGCCCGGCTCAAACATGATCTTCACGACGCGGCCGGAAACTTCGCTCGTTACATTGACCTGATGCACCGCCACGACATCGCCGATGCCGGTCAGGAGGTTGGGGAGAACCTCGGATTTGACATCTGCGACGCTGACCGTCGCCGGCGGCATCTTCATGGTCGCGAAGAACTGCGCGATCATATGATTGCGGAACTGGTTGAAGCCCCAGAATACGCCGACGAGCAGCGCCATCAGAACCACCATGATCGAGAACCAGAGCTTGGTACGCACCGGCTTGTCGGTCTTGGGCTTGCGATAGGCCGTTCTGGCGGAGACTTCGGTTTCGGCGGAGAGCGTCATCGGGCAAATTCCAATACGGAGGCTTCGAAGCTTTCAAAGGGGATATCGAGAGCGGCATGCATCTCAATCGCGGCATCGGTGAGACCAATGCCACGCAGAATGTAGGTGCAAACTTCACGTTCAAGCTCGGCAGGGGGCGGATAGTCGAGCGAGGGCAGCAGCGGCAACTGGGTCGCCGCCAGCGTGCAGAGCGTGTGATGGGCGAACCAGAAGAGATTGCGCGAGGCGGGGCCGCCCCGCAGCGCATCGCCGACCGCGATAGCATGATCGAGCGAATTTATGAAAATCGGCGCGATCACCTGCTCGACCTTGTCGAATAGCACTTTGGCGAATTCGCCATCCTCGAGATAGCTCGAAAAGGTCAGCCGCAGCTTCTGATTGCCTTCGGCATCCGAGCCATCCGCGGCAGAGATGAAATAATGCGTCATGCCGCGCACGATCAACGCCAGGGTCCGCGTCGAGGGCGGCTCGGCCCGCAGCCGGGCGAGGCCCGGATCGGCGGTGCAGATGTCCGCCAGGATCGCCGCGTAGATCGCGGATTTATTGGGAAAGTGCTTGAATAACAAGGCTTCCGATATCCCTGCGGCGTCGGCAATCCGCCGGGTCGTCGTCCCGCCGAAGCCGTGACGGGCGAAGAGCGGCAGAGCGCACTCAAGGATCTGCTGGCGACGGTCGTCGCGCGAAAGCCGGGTTGGTTGCATGCTTGTAAGTGAACACTCACTTACCGGCTTGTCAAGTCTGCCCCGAGCCGCGGCGGGCTCCCGGCGCCGCCCGCCGGGAAGGAGGTAGGGCCAGCTAGCGGCCCGGCGCGCCAAGATACGTGCATAGTGCAACGCACGCCTTTCTTTCGCGTGGGGCGCCTGCTATCCCGCGACGCATGACCAAGCTCGAAAATATCCGCAATTTCTCCATCGTCGCGCATATCGACCACGGCAAATCCACCCTCGCCGACCGGCTGATCCAGACGACCGGCACGGTCGCGGCGCGGGATATGGTCGAGCAGGTGCTCGATTCCATGGACATCGAGCGCGAGCGCGGCATCACCATCAAGGCGCAGACGGTTCGGCTCCAATACAACGCCAAGGACGGAGAGACCTACATCCTTAACCTGATGGACACGCCCGGCCACGTCGATTTCGCCTACGAAGTCTCGCGCTCGCTGGCCGCCTGCGAGGGCTCGCTGCTCGTCGTCGATGCGAGCCAGGGCGTCGAGGCGCAGACGCTGGCCAACGTCTATCATGCGCTCGACGCCGGCCACGAGATCGTGCCGGTCTTGAACAAGATTGATCTGCCAGCCGCGGAGCCGGAGCGCATCAAGCAGCAGATCGAGGATGTCATCGGCCTCGATGCGTCCAATGCCGTGCTCATCTCGGCCAAGACCGGCCTCGGCATCGAGGACGTTCTGGAGGCGATCGTCCACCGCCTTCCGGCGCCGAAGGGCGACGCCAAAGCGCCCTTGAAGGCGCTCCTCGTCGATTCCTGGTACGACGCCTACCTCGGCGTCGTCGTGCTGGTGCGCATTTTCGACGGCGTGATGAAGAAGCATCAGAAGATCAAGATGATGGGCACCGACGCCCATTATGTGATCGACCGTATCGGCGTCTTCCGGCCGAAAATGCAGGATGTCGAGGAACTCGGCCCCGGGGAGATCGGCTTCATCACCGCGCAGATCAAGCAGGTGGCCGACACGCGCGTCGGCGATACGATCACCGACGAACGCCATTCCGTTGCCGAGGCCCTGCCCGGCTTCAAACCCGCCCAGCCTGTCGTCTTCTGCGGCCTGTTTCCGGTGGACGCGGCGGATTTTGAGGATCTTCGCTCGGCGATGGGCCGGCTGCGCCTCAACGATGCGAGCTTTTCCTATGAAATGGAGAGCTCGGCGGCGCTCGGCTTCGGCTTCCGTTGCGGCTTCCTCGGCCTGCTACATCTCGAGATCATTCAGGAACGCCTGGAGCGCGAGTTCAACCTCGACCTGATCGCGACCGCCCCGTCTGTCGTCTATCAGCTCGTGATGCGCTCCGGCGAAACGATCTCGCTGCACAATCCCGCCGACATGCCCGACCTGACGCGGATCGAGCGCATCGAAGAGCCGTGGATCCGCGCGACGATCCTGACGCCGGACGATTATCTCGGCGCGGTGCTGAAACTCTGCCAGGAACGGCGCGGCGTCCAGGTCGATCTGAATTATGTCGGGGCACGGGCGATGGCGGTCTATGACCTGCCGCTGAACGAAGTCGTCTTCGACTTTTACGATCGTCTCAAATCGATCTCGAAGGGCTACGCCAGCTTCGACTACACCATCACGGATTACCGCGAGGGCGATCTCGTCAAAATGTCGATCCTCGTCAATGCCGAGCCGGTCGATGCGCTTTCCATGCTCGTGCATCGCGACCGGGCGGAGATGCGTGGCCGCGTCATGGTTGAAAAGCTGAAAGAGCTGATCCCGCCGCACATGTTCCAGATCCCGATCCAGGCGGCGATCGGCGGAAAAATCATCGCCCGCGAGACGGTCCGCGCGCTCCGCAAAGACGTGACGGCGAAATGCTACGGCGGCGACGCAACCCGCAAGCGCAAGCTTCTCGAAAAGCAGAAAGCCGGCAAGAAGAAGATGCGGCAATTCGGCAAGGTCGAAATTCGTAAATCAGATTAAATATCTTTAGCCGCAATTCGGAACGTCCCAAGATGATCACAATGCGTTCGATACTTTCTTCGTGATCTGCATGGGCGTTTACGACGTCGAGAGGCTTAATCATGTTCTAAACGCCCTCCAGCGTCTCTCACCTCCTTCAATAAGCCCTTTGGAAACATTTCGCTCAGCGTGGCTTCACTTACATTGAGCACTCGCGATATCTGTTTCTGTTTTAATCCCTTTTGTATCAACTCTAAAATCATCAGTTTCTTTATGGCGTCCAGATCGCCGGCGATCTTTCTCAGCTCGACCACGTCCATATCATCCCCCGGCCCGTTGTTGGTTCTGCGCAGATTGCGTCAACGAAAGGCCTTTTGGTATCAGACGAACTCATCGAGGCCTCGCTAATACCAAGCATTAGCGCGATTTGCTTTTGTTTCACGCCTGCGTTCAATAGTTGTAGGATTAGCAGCATCTTAACGGCTCGCATTTCTTGCGTAAGCGAGCCGGTGCTTTCATCATTCATCAGTTTTCTCCCGACGACCTAAGCCGCTGAGGCTCCCCTTAGGAAACATGCGGCTAATCTGGCTCCGGTCAACTCCCAATGCACCCGCAACTTGTGCCTGAGTTAGACCTGACTTGAGCAGGGCGAGCACCAGCAGCCTTTTAATGGCGACGAGTTCGTCTAATTTCTGATCTGTTTCGCGTTGCAATTGGCGCTCCTACTGTTCTTTCGTCTTTTGCTTGCTTCGACGCGCCGTCGAAAGTGCAACATTCACGTGGTTGGAACTGGTCTGAAGCAAGTCAGCAATTGCCTTCGGTTGAAATCCGGCATCACTGAGAAAAAGTATCTTCTCTTTCATGCTTCCCAGATCTTTGACCAAGCCAAGAGCTTGCAATCGAATCAGAATATCGAGCTTCGCCTCGACGCCGCGGTCATTTTCTCCCGCCATTCCCTTTTCCCTTCTTCGCTCCAAGGTATTCTTTTGGAAGCGGATACACGTGCGTAGGTTAAACGTTTGCACTAAACGTGCTAGAATATAAATACCCACAGGAAGCTTCATCGCGGCGCTGAAAATGGATTCGTAAACGGGGCGCTGCTTTTGGTCGAAAGAGGGGATTACGATGGATGATCCCGAATCGCTCTGGCCTGATCTGTCCTACGTCGCTTGGCGTGATACAGCCACGACGCTGCAGCTTTGGACCCAGATCGTCGGCAAGGTTCGCCTGACGCTAACGCCATGGATCAATCATAGCTGGCAGGTGCCGCTTTATGTGACCGCGCGGGGGCTTGGTACGTCGCCCATTCCGATCGACAAGGAAATCCTCGAAATCGAATTCGATTTCATCAGCCACCGTCTGATCGCCCGTATGAGCACAGGCGCAGACCGCTCGATTGCCCTCGCGCCACAGACGGTCGCCGACTTTTATCGTCAGGTAATGGACCTACTGAAAAGCATCGGCGCTTGCGTTGTGATCAATGAAATGCCGAACGAGGTCGCCAATCCTATTCCCTTCCCGCAGGATCGTGTCCACGCCGCCTATGATGCGCCCGCGGCACATCGCTTCTGGCGCGCCCTGGTTCAGATCGATCGCGTCTTCAAACTTTTCCGCAGCGGTTTCCTCGGCAAAGTGAGCCCCGTTCACTTCTTTTGGGGCAGCTTCGATCTCGCAGTCACACGCTTCTCCGGACGCAAAGCGCCGCTTCACCCCGGCGGGGTACCCGGGTTACCGGACGCCGTCGCGCGGGAAGCTTATTCGCATGAGGTCAGCAGCGCGGGATTTTGGCCGGGTAACGAGACATTCCCTCAGCCTGCCTTTTATTCCTATGCCTATCCTGAACCCATTGGCTTCCGCGTTGGTCGGATACCGGCAGGGGCCTATTTCGACACAAACCTCGGCGAGTTCATCCTGCCCTACGCCATTGTGCGTGCGGCCGCGGACCCAGATGCCACGCTGCTCGATTTTTTGAGCTGCACTTATGCCGCTGCGGCCGAGGCTGGCAATTGGGACCGCGCCCTGGATTGCCCCTATGGCGTCCCCGGCCATGTGCGCCGTCTCTAGCCGCGAGAGGGTATGACAGCGAAAATGGATTCGTGACAAACGCCGCCGCGGCGCTAAACTGGCCCCACTCGGATGCGCTGCGGATCGAGGCTCATGTATATCATCGCCCGCAACATCAAGGGCCCCGCCAAAAGCCGGAACCTCCGCTGCGAGGCGCTGATGGTGGACAAGGCGAGCTTTACCGTCTGGCCGCCCTCGACCGAGGACGGCTGGCGCCGCGCTTATAAGTTCCGCGACAAGCTGATGGCCGAAGTCGTACGCCTCGAACTCGACCCGATGGGCGAGAAGCTGAAGGTGATCGAGGCGGTCTATATCCCTTAGGGCTGCATCGTCATGGCCGGGCTAGTCCCGGCCATCCACGCGGTAACGTCGCTACCTCATTGCAGTTATTGCGGCAATGTCCTGGCGTGGATGGCCGGCACAAGGCGTGTGCTCGGGCCGCCAAAGGCGGACCCGAGTGCCGGGCATGACGAAGGGGAAGAGTGAGCGTTATTCCGGGTGGAAATTCATCGCCACGCCATTAATGCAATAGCGTAGATGTGTCGGCGGGGGCCCGTCCGGGAAAACGTGCCCGAGATGGCTGCCGCAGCGGCTGCAATGCACTTCGACGCGCGCCATGCCGTAGCTGTTGTCCTCGCTGGTTTCGACCGAACCGGGGACCGGATCGTTAAAGCTCGGCCAGCCCGTGCCGCTCTCAAACTTGGTTTTCGAAACGAACAATTTCTGATCGCAGCCAGCGCAAGTGAAGCTTCCGGCACGCTTTTCGAAGTTGAGCGCGCAGGAGCCGGGCCGCTCCGTCCCATGCCCGCGCATGACCTGATATTGCTCCGGCGTCAGCAGCTTGCGCCATTCGGCATCAGAATGGGTGACGGGATATTCTTTGACGTCCATGATCTTCACTCCCTCGCGCGGCTTGGACCCCGCACGGTCCAACATTATTACGCGCATTCCGCGAATTTGTTACAGGACAGAGGCCGCCCGTCTAGGGCATATAACTCGGTGCAATTGCGTCAATTCGGACCCCGCAAACCTGCCATAAGTGAAGATGCTGGGGGCCAGTTAGAGCGATTATTAAGGCCTCGAGAGCTAATTTAAGCGCTTGCTTTCGGGGTGGTAGGACGCGGACGTCTGCATGGCCGATAACGGCACACATATTTCATCGGCGACAAATGCTGACCTCGCCTCCGTAGACGCCGCGATTCAGTCCAGAAATTGGCTGTTGCGGTTTCCGGGCAAATTGGAAGCGGACTTTGAGCGCGACACGGGTGCCGAGAGATGCCGCGACCTCATCGTCCGGGCCTATATCGGTATCGTCGTTTACGACCTTTTCGCCATCGCTGATTGGTGGGCGGCGCCGAAGCTTTTCTGGACGGCTTTTTGGGTCCGCGCCGCGTTTTTCACGCCGGTGGCGCTGATCATTACGGCGGTGCTGCACACGCATCCCCGTGCCTTACTCCGCGAAAGCCTTATCTGTTTTGGTGGCGGTGCGATCTCCGTCGCGACGATCATCTTCCTGATGGCCAAGAGCGGCGGCGCGCCACAAGCCACCCTGTATGAGTTGATGATCCTCGTCGTTCTCTTTCTTTCGGTGGTGCAAAGGACGCGATTTTCGTTTCTGGCGCCCACATGTCTCGCCATCATCGTCGTGCATATTCTCGCCGTCGCGCATTTTTATCATTATGCGACCGGGCAGCAGGTCGCGATCAACATGGTGTTCAGCGCGGCGGTGATTTTTGCGCTCATCGCCTCCTACACGATGGAGCGCGATCTGCGGCTGCACTATCTGTTGACGCAGCGCGGCCTGGCGCAAAATTTCGAACTCGACAAAATGAGCCGCCGTGATTCTCTGACCGGCCTCGGCAATCGGCGCGCGCTCGAAGAAACACTCGCTGCCTGCGAGCTAGAGGACATTGGAGCCGAGTTGTCGATTATCCTGCTCGACATCGATCATTTCAAACTGTTCAACGATTCCGCCGGTCATCAGGCTGGCGATCTTTGCCTCAAACGCCTCGCCGGTATCATCCAGGCTGAATTGCGCGGCCAGGCCGATCATGCATTTCGCTTCGGCGGCGAGGAATTCATTGTCGTGCTGCCGCAGACGACCTTGGTCAAGGCGATCGTGATCGCCGAACGGATGCGCCGCGCCATCGAAAATGCCGGTATACCGCATCCGGCGCGCGACCCGGGCGCCAATGTAACGGCGAGTTTCGGCGTCGCTTCAGGGCGTCCCGCCTTTGACCTCACCGCGACCGAGATCGTCGCCAAAGCCGATACGTGCCTATACAATGCGAAGCGCAATGGCCGCAATCAGGTCCGGCCATGGCGTCCCGCCAGCGCCGACTCCAAGACCTCGCTCAAGACGTAACAGTGTGGATTTTCAAATGCCGATGCGCGCCGAGATATTCGAGAAGCGCAACGGCGTTGTTGTGCAATTCGTCGTGTGCCGCATAAACAAGTGTCGTGTGGCCGTGCTTGACGACGTCGAGCAATTGGGTCACGGCCTCGTCGCTGTTCGCAAGCTCGGCCCAGTAGCGCGTCCGAAATTCAGACCAGCGCTCCGGATCATGCCCAAACCATTTGCGCAAGTCGGTGCTCGGCGCGATGTCCTTCAGCCATAATTTGACATCCGCATGCGCCTTGCTCAATCCGCGCGGCCAAATGCGATCGACAAGCACGCGAGTGCCGTCGGCGGGCGACGCTGGCTCGTAGAACTCTCTTGATCTGCACCTGGGGGGATTTTTCGGACATGGCCTGGCCCTCCAACAAGGTCCCGGACCAAACCGCCTCAGGGCGTTGGCGGGGCCTCGAATGTCGGGAAATCTATATAGCCTTCAGCACCGCCGCCGTAAAAGGCCTCCTGTGGGGCGGTCGCGAGGGGCTCATCAAGGCGCAGCCGCTCGACGAGATCGGGATTGGCAATGAAGGGGCGCCCGAACGCGACGATGTCCGCCTGCCCGCTCGCGATCGTTTCCATTGCCAGTTCGCGGTCGTAACTGTTGTTGGCGATATAGGCGCCCCCAAAAGCCCGACGCAGCGCCTGGAAGTCGAATTCTGCCTTCGCATTGTCGCCGCGCGTCTGGCCTTCGATGCAATGCAGATAGGCGAGGCCCAGCGTGCCAAGCCTCTCGGCGAGAAATCCGTAGGTTGCCTGCGGATCGCTGTCGAGCGGCGTATCGCCCGCTGATCTCGTCAGCGGCGACAGACGCACGCCGACGCGCTCGGGTCCCCAGATTTCCGCGACGGCCTGCGCGACTTCAAACGTCAGCCGCGTCCGGTTTTCGACCGATCCGCCATAGGAATCGTCGCGCTTATTGGTGCTGTCGCGGATGAATTCTTCAAGCAGATAGCAATTGGCCGAGTGAACTTCGACACCGTCAAATCCAGCGTCCTTCGCCCTGCGCACGGCGTTGCGATAATCTTCTATAATGCCGGGGATTTCATCGGTGCGTAACGCCCGCGGCATGGAAGGCCGTTGGAAGCCGGTTTCCGTATAGGTCAATTGTCCCGCCTGGATCGCCGATGGCGCAACTGGCGGCTGTCCGCCTTCCTGCAGGCTGACGTGGGAAATGCGCCCGACATGCCAGAGCTGCAAAACCATGTGGCCGCCAGCTTCGTGAACGGCGTCAGTAATAGGCCGCCACGCGCGCACATGCGCGTCGGTGTAGATGCCGGGCGTGAACGCGTAGCCCCTGCCCTGTCGCGAGATGTTCGTTGCTTCGCTGATGATGAGGCCGGCGGAGGCACGTTGACGATAATATTCGATCGCGAGCGGCGTGTGAACGCCTTCCATGTCGGCGCGAGCCCGCGTCAGCGGCGCCATCGCGATGCGGTTGGACACGGGAATGGCGCCGATTTTCCCGGGCGCAAAGAGGTCAGACGCTGACATTGATGAGCCTTCCATAAAGTCAGTTGCCGCCTTGTCTGGCGAGCCAATTGTGGATTGCATGTACGACAACCGAGCCCTCTCCGACGCCGGAGGCTACTCTCTTGACCGAATTGGCGCGCACGTCGCCGACGGCAAAGATGCCCGGAATGCTCGTTGCGTAAGGCGTCGTGAGCGGCTCGCCGGCTTTTATGTGGCCGGTTTGCACGAACCCGTTCGCGTCAAGATCGACGCAGCCGTTGAGCCAATCGGTATTCGGCACAGCGCCGATCATCAGAAAAGAATTCGATGCCGAAACTTGTGTTTCTACGCCGTCTTTATCGCGCCATCGCACAGCTTCGAGGTATTTATCGCCGATAAGAGCCGTGATGTCGCATCCTGTATGAAGTGTGATCTGCGCGGATTCCTCGATGCGCCTGACGAGATAATCCGACATCGTTGCCGCGAGCCCATCACCGCGGACAAGAATATGAACGTGTCTCGCCTTGCGGGACAGATAGACGGCCGCCTGCCCCGCCGAGTTCCCGCCGCCGACGACAATGACCTCGGCGCCGGCGCAAAGGCCGCCCTCGATCGGCGTCGCTGCATAATGTACGCCCTGACCTTCGAAACGCGCCAGATCACGAACATCGAGCTTCCGGTAGCGCGCGCCGGAGGCCACGACGACGGCCCGCGTCCTCACCACAGTTCCGCCTTCCATGTGAACGCGAAAGGGAAAGTCGCAATCAAGGCCAATCGCCGCTCGCGCGATGGCGAGCCGGGCACCAAACTTCTGCGCCTGCACCTGTGCGCGTCCAGACAGCGCCTGACCGGAAATCCCGGTCGGGAAGCCGAGATAATTCTCGATCCGTGAGCTGCTACCCGCCTGCCCTCCCGGCGCCATGGATTCGATGACAACCGTGTCTAGGCCTTCGGAGGCCGCATAGACCGCCGCGGCCAGCCCGGCTGGCCCGGCGCCGACCACCACGACATCATAAATCCGATCCGGATCTAGATGCTCGGTGATGCCGAGCGCATCAGCGAGTTCGCTGTTCGTCGGCCTCTGCAACACATCGCGCGCATTGATAATCACAACCGGAAGACTACCGGCGTCCAAATGAAAAGATTTCAACGCAGCGGCAGCATCGGGATCGATATCGGTATCGAGAAATCGATGCGGACAGGCGTTGCGCGTGAGGAAACTCTGAATGCGCAACGTGTCCGCCAGACGATGGCTGCCAACGAGGATCGTGCCGCCTTCAGCATGCTGGATGAGGCCAACCCGGCGCAAAATGAAAGCGCGCAGGATGATTTCGCCGATGTCCGGCTCGGCACTCGCCAATTTACGAAAAGACGTGGGCGAAACACGTACAACCTTCGTCGGGCGCGCGGCACGGGCGCAGACGAACACGGCCCGGCCGCTTAAATGATCCAGTTCGCCAGTGAATTCACTCGCTTCATGCGTGATAACGAGAACATGACCGCCGTGGCCGTCGCTCTCCAAAATATCGATGGCACCTTCAATGATGAGGAAGAAATCAACGTCGCGGTCGCCGACATGGTAAAGATACGCGCCGCCGTCGAAACTGTCCGGCTGCCCGTATTTCTTGATTCTCTCCACCATCTCCGGCGGCAGTTTGGGAAACGTCTGGGCCGGCCGGTCATACGGGTCGGTCGGCATCGCGCCGTCATTGCGCGAAACATATTTGGAGGGACGCGAGGGAACTCATCAGATGAAACGCGGAATCGGGCCAAGCTGCGGCGTCTGATCAGGAAGGTCTACAAAGACTTCCTCGACATAGCACCAGCCCCATCCTTCCGGTGGATCATAGCCCTCGATGATCGGATGGCTTGTCGCGTGGAAATGCGCGGTCGCGTGTTTGTTCGGTGAATCGTCGCAACAGCCGACATGCCCGCAGGTGCGGCAAATTCGCAGATGGACCCACCAATCTCCTGTTTTGAGACATTCCTCGCAACCGCGCGCGCTTGGCGTGACTTTGCGGATCGAATGTAAGTGGTGGCAACTTCCAGCCATGGTTCCCCGCCTCGCAATACCGACGTTCCTAGAGCAATCCATCAGAACCGACGTCACTGGCGAAGATATCGATTCTCCCGGAAAGACACACCACTTTCTTTCCACGGTCGAGGCGGTTTCCAGAAGCCGAGCCTATCAGATTTTGGCACCTATCTCATTGTCAAATCATGCGGAATTGTCCTTGCCAAGCTCGTGCCTGGCCGCCACCGACTGGATTTATATCGTTTCTATTTTTTCGCTCTCCGACACCCATCGAATTTATATGCCCAGGCCTCCACCTCAGTCTCGTCATTCCAGACTTGGAGGTAAAAATGAAATCGGTTCTGACTTTACCTGCTGACCATTCTCACCGGGTCACCCCGCAGGCGCTCTTCGCCTTGGCTATCGCAGGCGTTCTGATGTTAGGCGCAACGACTAGCTTGACGTCGCCTTCGGTCGATCACTCTTGCGTGTCGACGCTGGCAAATCGCGCGATCGTGCAATGCGCGGTCCATGGGAAATAGGTCGCCCTTGATGGTGGCATCGATCAATTGCGATGCCACCAATTGCCTTTGGATGATCGAGACTGCCGATGTCGTTGTGAGCCACCAAGAGCGATCTCCGGCTAACACGCGCTGGAATTCGTTTCGTCGACCGCCACATAAGGCGTCACCATTTTCTTCGGATCGACGACGCGATCGAATTCAGCCTCCGTGACAAAGCCCAGTTTCAATGCGGCAGCCTTGAGCGTCAGATCGTTGTCCATGGCGTAATGGGCGATCTTCGACGCTTTGTCATAACCGATGACTGGCGACAGCGCCGTCACAAGCATCAGCGAACGCTCCACATATTCGTTAATCTTCTTCAGATTTGGCTTGGTGCCTTCGACCAGGAATTTGCGGAAATTCGCGCAGCCGTCCGTCATAATCGTGATCGAATGCGCGATGTTGAAAATGATCAGCGGCTTATAGACATTCATTTCAAGATAGCCGCCGGCGCCGCCAAAGCCGACCGCGACGTCATTGGCCATCACTTGCACGGCGATCATCGTCAGCGCTTCGCATTGCGTCGGATTGACTTTGCCCGGCATGATCGAGGAGCCGGGCTCGTTCTCCGGAATTTCCAATTCGGCAAATCCGGCACGCGGCCCGCAAGACATCAGACGGATATCGTTTGCAATCTTATAGAGCGATACTGCAAGCGTGCGCATCGTTCCGGAAAGTTGGACGAGCGCGTCATGTGCCCCCTGTACCGCGAATTTATTGGGCGCCGTAACAAAGGGCAGACCGGTGAACCTGGCGATCTCGGCGGCGGCCGCTTCGGCAAAGCCCGGCGCCGAATTGATGCCGGTTCCCACCGCCGTGCCACCCAGCGCCAAACAATAGACGCCCTGGAGCGCGGCTTCGAGCCGATCAAGGTCATCCGACAACATGCCGACGTAGCCAGACCATTCCTGGCCTAAGGTCAGCGGCGTTGCGTCCTGCATATGGGTGCGGCCGATTTTGACGATATCGGCCCAGGCCTTGGATTTCGCATCGATCGCATCGCGGAGCGCCGCTACCGCAGGAAGGAGCCGCTGTTTAACATTGACAGCTGCGGCGATGTACATGGCGGATGGGAATGTATCATTCGACGATTGCGCCATATTGACGTGGTCGTTGGGATGCACCGGCGTGTGGCTGCCAAGCGGTGTGCCGGCAAGCTGGCAACAGCGATTGGAAATCACCTCATTGACGTTCATATTGAATTGCGTGCCGCTCCCGGTCATCCAGACATGCAAGGGAAACATGTCGTGGTGCTTACCGGCAAGGATTTCGTCGCAGGTCTGAACGATCAGCCCGTGGCGCTCATCATCGAGCCGCTTGCCGTCACGGTTAGCGATGGCGGCTGCCCTCTTCAACACAGCATAGGCAGCGATCATTTCGCGCGGAATGAGATCTTTCCCGATGCTGAAATGTTCAAGCGAACGCTGGGTCTGCGCGCCCCATAATTTATCCGCGGGCACTTCGACAACACCGAGACTATCGGTCTCTTTCCTCACGCCGGTCATTCGACTCTCCCAATCGTTCGATTCAATTTTGGATCGGAAATCAGGCGACAAGCACTATAGCCAATTATGAGTTGTGATGACTTAACGCGGCATTTCGGGTAAGGTGCGAAATTATATAGTTGAGATTCCTATTTTTATTTTGCAGCCCTTGCTGCGCAAATGATGTATTTTTATGCAATCGTCCTCGGTCGGATTTTGGAGGACGTCAACACGCTATTTCAGTGACCGCAAACGGCGTTAGATTAATTAGCGTTCTCGGCCTGATTCGGGTTTATGGATCAGGTACATGAAATATAGGCTTTGACTATGGGACTTGATCCCGATCAACTGGCGAAAGCCGCCGACGCGTTTTTGCAATCGGGCTTTAACCGGCCGACCATGACTGAGCTTGCGGTCGCCTGCGGTTTCTCCCGCCGCGCGCTTTATTACCATTACAGGAA
Organism: uncultured Pseudomonadota bacterium; assembly: GCA_963782195.1. Classification (GTDB taxonomy): domain Bacteria; phylum Pseudomonadota; class Alphaproteobacteria; order Rhizobiales; family Beijerinckiaceae; genus Methylovirgula. The sequence continues at coordinate 116,265 of CAWAIN010000004.1, forward strand.
TAAGGAAGAGCTTTTCCGGGACGTCGTTCGTTACCAGAACGAACGCGCGATGTATGCCGGCTGGACCGCGGGCATGAGCGTCCTGATGGAAGGCGGCGACGCTATCGACGTGATCACGGCGCTTCTCGACACACGGTTTGGCGCGACCCGCCGAACCGTTGCCAACTCGCCCCACGCTCTTGAATTGGCGAATTCGGTCTTTCGCCTTTGCGACGATATTATCGTCGAGTTGCAGGTGCGGCTGCAGGAAGATCTCGTCAAAATGCTCGAAATGCTACAGACGGCCGGCAAACTGACGCTATTGCACGATGTGGACAAAGACGAATTGGCGACAATGTTGGCGGCTGCCGTCCGCGGCGTGAATCAAACGCGTCCACACTTGAAGGACGCTGAATTTCAGCCGCGATATCATTCGATCGTCAAAGCCATATTGCGCGGATCAGCCAAAATGATCGCGAAGGATAGCCGGCGACCTGAAGACGCCACCTCCGGCATCCGAAGGTGAGCACGCATTACAAAGATAAGATGCGATCCTTCGTTCAGGCGAGATAATCGTGAACCACTTTGCCGAGGCTGAGCGTGATGTCAGCCACGATATGGGTCGCGGATACAACTTCTAGCACCGGCAATTCGGCGAGGGGCGCCAGCGCGTGCGAACGCAGCTCGAGCGCGCCGGGTCCGACCCAGGCGCCCTTCACCTCGACATCGGTGAGGTAGTACTCGACCAGCTCGCAAATGCGCGGGCTGCCGTCGACATGCGGCATGATCTTGAGCAGGTAATTCGGCGCCTCGAGCGAGGCACGCACTGCCGCCAAGTCGGCCGGCCGAAATTTGTAACCCATGGTCCCGGTGGCGAGCCGAATACGCCCATAGTCGAGAGTGCCGACGAGAGTGTCGGTCTCGACCTGCAGCTGCGGTTTCGCCAGCTTCTTGGGAAAACCCCAGAGCTCGCGGCCGCCGGCGAGCGGACCTTCATCGTTGAGGAACATGCAGTGCGAGTAGCCACCTTTTTTCCCGCGGAACGAAACGGGAATGACCTGGCCGGTTTCGGTGTAGTCGCCGAAGCCCGTGGAATCCGGCATGCGGATAAATTCGTATTTGACAATCGCGCCGTCGACCTCAAGCGGCGCCGGCACGACTGCACGCAGCCGCTCCGGGTCGGTGCGATAGGTGATGTTCAGGAACTCGCGATGGACGAAGCGATAGGGCCCGGGCGGATAGGCCGGGCTGGTCAGCGGCATGGCGAAGGCGCGTTCGCGGATCTCGTCTTCTCTCATGGTCTCGTCCTCGTGCTTTTGGTTTGCAATTACTCCCGGCCGTCTCCGTCAATGTCGAAGATGAACAGGCCGGCGCTATTGCGCGGGCGATCGAGCACTTCGGGGTGCCGGAGCGTGCGGACGGTGTCGTGGTATCCGGCCAGCCAATGCTCCTCCATGCTCTGGCGCGAGAACTCATAATCCTTCGCATCGCCCTCGTATTCCCGCGCGCGGTAGATGAGCTGGATGAGGTTGTGGACGTCGTGCTGAGCTTCGCCCTTCAGCATCTGCACTTCCGGCAGGTCTTTCATCTCCTCGGGCAGCTTTTCGAGCAGATTCGCGAGCGCGCCGCGGATGATTTGCATGTGCTTGAACCGGTCGGAATAGGCGCGCGTGCGGCTCGAATATTGGATCTCCTTCTGGCGTGTCGTGACTTCGGCCATGCTGGTCGGCAGGTTACCGCGGGCGTTCCAAAGGTCGACCTGGAAAGCAAGCGTGTCTCCCCGCGGCCGATTCTGAAGCACCCATTCCAAGGGCGTGTTCGAGACCAATCCGCCGTCCCAATAATGCTGGCCTTCGATCTCGATCGCGGGAAAGCCTGGCGGCAGCGCGCCGCTGGCCATCACGTGCACCGCTCGGATCTTATGCGTGGTCGTATCGAAATAGACGAAATTGCCGGTTGCGACATTCACCGCGCCGAGGCTCAGCCGCATGGCGCCGGCATTGATGCGGTCGAAGTCGATCACGCGTTCCAAGGTCGATTCGAGCTGTCGGGTGTCGTAATAGCTCGTTGCCTCGACAGTGCCGGCGGCCGATAGCCAAGGACTTAGCAGACGCGGTACGAAGAAGCCGGTGACGCCTGAGAACGCCGCGCTGCCGGCGCTCAGCTGGTTCGCCAATTGGCGTGCCGCGGTTCCCGCCGATTGGGTGAACGACCCACCATTGAAGAAGCCCAATCCTGTCGCTGGCGGTTGAGTGATGAAACGCCAGAATGCGCGCAATTGGTCGACGCGCCGCTCTGGCGGGTTACCGGCAATAATCGCGGCGTTGATAGCCCCAATCGAAATACCTGCGGTCCAGTCCGGATACAGGTCGGCCTCGTCCAACGCCTCGTAGACGCCGGCTTGATAGGCGCCGAGCGCACCGCCGCCCTGCAGCAAAAGGATAATCCAGTCGAACGGTGGCCGCCCCGAACGTTTGTGGTTTCCGCCGCGGAGTGTCGTGTCGTGTGTCATGATTGCCTTGCGTCGCTGGTTGGGCTGAGCCGACCTAATTGTCGACGCAGCGCTTCTGAGAAACGTGTGGCTCTCTCGCGCCGCCCGGGCACCCCCCAATCAGCGCCGCATCTGCATCATCTTGTCGATCGCCGTCATATCTTTGTTGAGATTGGCGATAATCCAGATCGAGCCGCCGTCACAGCGTGCTCCCATCAGGTAAACCGGTGTCAGAACGCAATCGTCGTCAGGATCGCAACCCTGAGCCTTGCCGCTTCCGCACAATTTACCGTGCGGGCACCCAAATATTGCGCCGCAAAAAGTGCCGCGTCCATAGGAAAATGATCAGAAATAAGATGAACGGCTGAAGCTCTATCTCGTCAGTTGCCGCTGCACAGCCGGACGGAAAAACTAATTGAAAATTTTTCAGGCACACCGAGTTACGACCGACAAAGTGTCCAAGCGCGAGCGCTGGACGAGCCAAGATCACGTTGGTTTCGTGGACTCTATTGTGACGAAATAATGTGAATTGAATTGCACCTGAAGAGTTGCAAAGCTTTGTCCCTCTGTCCGGAAAAGAGGGCATCAATGCGCCGACTTACCGCTGTCTTCGTTGCGGTCGCGATACTGAGCGCTGCGGGTTTTCCTTGGAAAGTGAGGCCGCGACTGGGCTCCCGAGAACTTTCATCAGCAGCGTGACCGCAAATAAAGCACCAATTCAAAACGTTGCCTGCTGGCCGCGTAAAATCAATTCTTGCCCCTGGCACAAGAAGCGGCGGCATGGGCGCTGCGTCCCCTGCACGTACTGATACTCATGCGGTAGTTGCTCGCGGAGTTCGCGTGGAAATCCACGCCCCCGGCGCCGCGGCGATTTCACGGACAGATTTCCTGGTTTGAAATCGTTGCTTACAAGTGCGTGGCTTTTGGAAGTGACGATGGAGGTTGCGATGATGACGCGCAGTATTCCGCTCACTCTGCTGGTTGGACTCATGGCATCGGGAGCGCAAGCAGCCGAAGGTTCAAAGCCGAACGGCTCTGAGATCGCGCATTTGGGAAACGGCAATGGGGCGCCTGCCTGCACAGTCTGTCATGGTAAGCAGTTTGAAGGCGACGCGGCATTCAAGGCACCAGCACTGGCGGGACTGAGTGCGGCATTTATTATGTCTCGGCTCGCCCATTACGCCGGACCCGACGGACACAACGCTTACATGCGGCAAGTGGCGACAGCACTTAGCTTGGAGCAACGCGAAGCGGTCGCCGACTATCTCTCGCATCTCCCCGGCAAGAAGCAAGTCAACTGACGGATCTCGAAGTAAGATTATTACCGAGAATATCTTTTATCCGTCGAGTGCGGTCAGGCGGTTATCTTCGGAACCGGTACGCGACCGCGCGCCGGCGGACACCTCGATGGCATGATCTTAACGTCATAAGCGAAATACGGCGTCTTTTGCGCTCATGGTCACTTGACCACGCGGATCGAGGTTGGCAGTTGCGCGGAAGTCGACGTCGGCTAGAGTCGACTGCAAACCAGCAGCTCATGGATTTAAGCGCACGCATCTTGTAATCGCAACGATGCTTTTCTCAGGTCTTCCACACGCAAAGTAATATGACGAAACCTTCCGCCAAGGGTTTCGGCTTCGTCCGCGGCGCCCGCAATGTATCGGAGCTCTGCGATAGTGAGCAGCGCAAGCAGATTGCTTTCCACGATCCGCCAACGGGTTTCGCGAGAAAGGAAGCTGCCGATCATCCCATCGATCGCCGCGCATTCAATATCGATACTGACAGGCAATTCGGTGTCGGTTGCGCGCACACGAACGAAGAAATCGTTTGAGCTCACAATTCGCGGACCCGTTAAAATGGTACGCATTTCAATACTCATAATGAAAAAAGACTTACACTCATCTTCTGAAGTCTGTGTCTGTTTGTCACTCCCGATCAAGCGTCAGCGTTACTGTTGCGTTTTCAACTTCCAAAGAATTTTCGTAATGACCGGTTCTCCGCGATCAGCCCTGAGCCCTGATTGCGGCCGCCGCCGCTCAGCCCTTATTTGACGGTCCGCGGCGGCGGCGACAATATTGCGAATCGCTTTTCAAGAATAATTATTTGCGCGAGGGGCCGAGCATGAAGCGGCGCGATAAAGAAAAACTTCAAGACTTCATTGATCGCGCCAAAGCCATGAAGTGGCCGAAGGTCAAACCGGTGAGCAAAGCGGAACAACGTTTCATTGCAACAGTGTTGGATGCGGTCAATACTTTGGAACTCGAAATTATCTACGGCAACGTGCCGGCGGAGTTACCGCCAGATTCGGCTGCATACCTGCCAACGGCGCCGCAGATCGAACTCAATCTAAAGATTATCAAGGACAATCTTTACCCGCTCATCGAGCTTTTAAGGCGTCTCGAACCGAAACAGCATAAAGCCGCACTGAAGCATATGAGAAGCCTTCTCGATGCGGTCGGTTACTCCTGGTGGATCGTGCCGGGAGAAGACCTAGCCGCGAAAGGGCGCAATGAGAACTGGCAGCGCCGTCGCTGGGCCAAGGACTCCGAGGCTCGCGAAGCTCTCGCGGCGATCGTCATAAACATCGCAGGAAATAAAAGGCCGCTACATCCCTACGATTGGATCGGGAAAAAGCTTAAAATGATAAACAATAAGCTCATACGGGTTGGCCACAGTCCGCTCGTCGCGAATTTTGACGACGCGAAAGATGTGAGAAAAGCCAGCGATGAGGTCCACCGTATTCTAACTGACCTCCCCGGCGACTTATCTCGTTCTTAGTAATACAGATCATCGCGGTGCTTCAGCGCCGGCGACATGCAGGGCGAGAGGCAGGTAGAGCGCGTAATTCAGATAAAGGTGAGCGTGGAACGGCCGCAGGCGAGCGAAATACGCTCGACCTCAACACGTTCGTTCCAGGACCAAGCAACCACGGGAGAGAACTTCATGAAAGATCAAAAGGTCGGAAAATCCGGAGCGACCACCCCGCAAAGGTCCGAAGGTTTAAAACGGCGTGATGTTCTGTTGAGTGGGACTGCGCTTGTCGCCGCGTCGACATTATCGGCCGGATCGACGGCCTTCGCCCAAGCCCAGCAATCGACACTGCCATCCAGGAAACAACCGAACATTCTCGTCATCATGGCCGACGATGTTGGCATCTGGAATATCAGCGCTTATCACCGTGGTATGATGGGTGGGCGCACTCCCAATATCGACAGGATCGCCAAGGAAGGTGCGCTGTTTACCGATTACTATGGACAGCAATCGTGCACCGCAGGGCGGGCCGCATTTATTCTGGGGCAAACTCCGTTCCGCACCGGTCTCCTGAAGGTTGGACTGCCAGCCGCAAAGCAAGGCTTGCAGGACACTGATCCAACCATCGCGCAACTCCTCAAGCCCCTGGGCTACGCAACGTCTCAGATCGGCAAGAACCACCTCGGTGATAGAAATGAATATCTCCCCACGGTTCATGGCTTCGACGAGTTCTATGGCATTCTCTACCACCTCAACGCTATGGAGGAACCATACGAAGCCGATTATCCAAAGACCAACCGATTTTTGGAGAGGTTTGGTCCACGCAATATTTTGGATACTAAAGCGAGCGACGTGGACGATCCGACTGTCGATCCGCGTTGGGGCAAAGTCGGCAAACAGATTATCGTAGATGGGGGTCCTCTGCCGCCGCATCCGAATATGGACCCCAAAGCCAAGACCAATATGGAAGATATTGACGAAGAACTGGTTCGTCGTTCGGTCGATTTTATGGACCGTTCCGTGAAGGCGGGCAGACTTTCTTTCTATGGCACAACAGCACGCGAATGCATTCCTTTACCCACCTTTCACCTCGGTGGGAGAACAAGAGCGGCTACGGCCTTTATGCCGATGGCATGATGGAACTGGACAGCGAAGTCGGGGACTTGCTTAAGAAGCTAGACGACCTTGGAATCGCTGATAATACTATCGTGATATTCACGAGTGATAACGGCGCTGAAACGTTCAGTTGGCCGGACGGCGGCAACACTCCGTTCAGAGGCGAGAAAGGCACCACCTACGAGGGCGGCTTCCGCGTGCCTTTGCTGGTGAGATGGCCCGGGACCATCAAGCCCAGAATTATCATCAACGAAGTCATGGCGAGTGAAGACTGGATGCCGACTCTGTTAGCAGCGACCGGCGATCCAAATGTGAAGGAAAAGCTCCTGGAGGGGATGAAGGTTTACGACAAGACCTTCAAGGTGCACCTCGACGGTTATAACTTCTTGCCGTTCTTTAAGGGAGAAGTAGCGCGGGGGCCTCGCCACGAATTTTTTTACTTCACTGACAATGGTGACCTAACAGCACTGCGCTATGACGACTGGAAACTCAGCTTCAAGACAATCAAAGGCAATCTATTCACCGGCACACCGGAGTCGACCAATGTTCCTATAGTCACCAACCTACGGGAAGACCCATGGGAGCGATATCAGGACGAATCCATGTCCTATGCGAGGTGGTGGGGCGAGAAGCTATGGACGATGGTGCCAGCCGTGACAATCGTTGGACAGTTCCTTGCTACCTTCAAAGAATATCCGCCTAGCCAGGTAAGTGGAACGTTGAGCATAGAAGGGGTGCTTAAGGCGGTTCAGGACGGCGCTAGCGGCGGCGGCAAATAGCGGTCTCATGTCGAAGTTCGACGGACCGCCGCGAGGCGGTCAATCGAGATTTCGGCTAAGCGCCAAGTTTAGACGTCGAGATTGGCGACGTTCAGCGCATTTTCCTGGATGAATTCGCGGCGCGGTTCGACGACATCGCCCATCAGCTTCACGAAAATATCGTCGGCCTCGTCGCCTTCCTTGATCTTCACTTGCAACAGGGAGCGCGCATTGCGGTCGAGCGTCGTCTCCCACAATTGCTCGGCGTTCATTTCGCCCAGGCCTTTATAGCGCTGAATGTGCGAAATGCCCTTCTGCCCCGCCGCCATGATGAGTTCGACCAATTGCGACGGGCCGCCGACCTGCTTTTCCTCGCCGCGGCGGATCAGTTTCGCCGGCCGGCTATAGATATCTCGCAGGCTCTGCGCATGCTCGTTAAGCCGCCGTGCTTCACCCGAGCCCAGCAGCGCGCCATCGAGCATCGAAGCATGACGCACACCGCGCAATTCACGCGAAAGGACATAGGTGCCGTTTTCCACGCCGCCTTGCCAACCCCGCTCCAGCTCATCGGCAAAACGATCAAGCCGTTCTGCGATCTCGCGCGCATGATCCAGCGCCGTCGGATCATCATCCGAGGCAATCGCTTGTAAAGCGCCGGCAATCGCCGCTTGCTCGACGATGCTGCGGTCATAGCGCGAATGCAGGCCCGAGAGCACCTGCCGCACAATGCGGGCCTCGTCGACGACGGCACGCAAGTCCGCGCCGGCGCGTTCCTCGCCATTGTCGAGCCGCAACACGGCGCCGTCGAGCCCGCTGTCGATGAGATAATCCTCGCGCGCGCGCTCGTCCTTGAGATATTGCTCGGAACCGCCGCGCTTGACCTTGTAGAGCGGCGGCTGCGCGATGAAGACATGGCCGCGCTCGATCAATTCCCGCATCTGGCGGAAGAAGAATGTCAGCAGCAGCGTGCGAATATGCGAACCGTCGACATCCGCGTCGGTCATGATGATGATCTTGTGATAGCGCAGCTTGTCGGGATTGAAATCCTCGCGGCCAATGCCGGTCCCGAGCGCGGTGATCAGCGTACCGATTTCCTGCGACGAGAGCATCTTGTCGAAGCGGGCCCGCTCGACATTGAGGATTTTCCGCGCAACGGCAGGACCGCCTGAAACTCGCGGTCACGGCCCTGTTTGGCCGATCCGCCTGCGGAATCGCCCTCGACCAGGAAGAGCTCCGACTTCGCCGGATCGCGTTCCTGACAATCGGCAAGTTTGCCGGGCAGATTGGCGACATCGAGCGCACCCTTGCGGCGCGTGAGTTCGCGCGCCTTGCGCGCCGCTTCGCGGGCCAGCCCCGCCTCGATCACTTTGCCGACGACGATCTTGGCGTCTTGTGGATGTTCCTCGAACCATTGTCCGAGCATTTCATTGACGAGGCCTTCGACCGCGGGACGCACTTCCGACGAAACGAGCTTGTCCTTTGTCTGCGACGAAAATTTCGGATCCGGCACTTTGACTGAGAGCACGCAGGTCAGGCCCTCGCGGCAATCGTCGCCGGTGAGATCGACCTTTTCGCGCTTGGTGAGGCCGGAGCGTTCAGCATAGCCCGTCACCTGGCGTGTCAACGCCGCGCGCAGTCCCGCGAGATGCGTGCCGCCGTCGCGCTGCGGAATGTTGTTGGTGAAGGCAAGCACGTTCTCGTGGTAGGAATCGTTCCACCACAAGGCGACCTCGACAGTGATCCGGTCACGGTCGCCCTTGATGAGAATGGGCTTGCCGATCAGCGGCGATTTTGCCCGGTCGAGATAGCGGACAAACGCTTCAAGGCCACCTTCGTAATAAAGCTCTTCCTGCTTGATCTCCGCAGTCCGCAGATCGGTCAGTTCGATCCGCACGCCCGAATTGAGGAAGGCCAGTTCGCGCAGCCGATGCTCGATCGTAGCGAAATCGAATTCGGTCATCGTGAAGGTTTGGGTCGACGGCAGGAAGGTCACTTCCGTCCCGCGCTTGACCTTGCCATCCACGACTGGTGCCGGCCCAACAACCTTGAGCGGCGAGACAGTTTCGCCATCGGCGAACTCGACGACGTGCTCCAGCCCGTTGCGCCAAATGCGCAGCTTGAGGAACACCGAGAGCGCATTGACGACCGAGACGCCAACACCGTGCAGGCCGCCGGACACCTTGTAGGAATTCTGATCGAATTTACCGCCCGCGTGAAGCTGGGTCATGATGACCTCAGCCGCGGAGACGCCCTCTTCCGAATGAATATCGGTCGGGATGCCGCGGCCATCATCGGTAACCGTGACCGAGCCGTCAGCATTGAGCGTTACGGTGACCCGCGTCGCGTGGCCAGCCAGCGCCTCGTCGATCGCATTATCCACGACCTCGTAGACCATGTGATGCAGGCCCGAGCCATCATCGGTATCGCCGATATACATGCCCGGCCGTTTGCGCACGGCATCAAGGCCGCGAAGAACCTTGATCGAATCCGCGCCGTAAGCGTCGAGATCCGGACCGGTCAAATCCTGCGCATTTTCAGGCATAGGATTCGGGTTGGCGGGCGCGGATTGAGACATGCTTTTCTGGCACTTTCTGGCTTGCGGATCGGGCGGGAGAATCGTGGTTTCAAACCACCCTATTTATATAGTCCGAAACCGTGCCAAATGCATGTCCTGAAATGCAGTTTTCCCGTCTTTGGGCCCCTGATTTTGAGGCCCGCGACGCTCTGGCGCGGGCGCTATTCTGAAGGCCGGAAAATAAGGGTAAGCGGCCCTAAAATCGGCCGTCATTGCGAGCGAAGCCAAGCAATCCAGAATTGCTCCTGGATTGCTTCGTCATTTCATTCCTCGCAATGACGCCTATGGCGCCAGTTCAGGCGACTTTGGCGTTGCCCTTGCCCCCGGACTTCGGCGGCTCAACCTCGCCGATGACAAGCCCTTCCGGGCCGCCGCCGATCTTCACCGTTTCGCCGTCGTGGATTTTCCCGGCGAGGATTTTCTCGGCCAGCGGATCCTGCAACGCCTTCTGGATCACGCGCTTCAGCGGGCGCGCGCCATAGGCCGGATCATAGCCCTTGTCCGCCAGCCATTCGCGCGCCGTATCGGCCATTTCGAGCGTGATCTTGCGATCATCGAGCAGACGCGACAACCGGCCCATCTGGATATCGACGATCGCCGCCATGTCCTGCCGCCGCAGGCGGTGGAACATGATGATTTCGTCGATCCGGTTCAGGAATTCCGGCCGGAAATGCGCCCGCACGATCTGCATCACCTCGTCGCGGATCTCGGCCGTATCCTGCCCCTCCGGCTGCATGACCAGAAGCTCGGCACCGAGGTTCGAGGTCATGATGATCAGCACATTACGGAAATCGACCGTGCGGCCCTGCCCGTCGGTCAGACGGCCATCGTCGAGCACTTGGAGCAGTACGTTGAACACGTCCGGATGCGCCTTCTCGATCTCGTCGAAAAGCACGACCTGATAGGGGCGCCGCCGAACAGCCTCGGTGAGCGCCCCGCCCTCTTCGTAGCCGACATAGCCGGGCGGCGCGCCGATGAGCCGCGCAACCGAATGCTTTTCCATATATTCCGACATGTCGATGCGGATCAGCGCCGTCTCGTCGTCGAACAGGAACTCGGCGAGGGCCTTGGTCAGTTCCGTCTTGCCGACGCCGGTCGGGCCCAGGAACATGAACGAGCCGATCGGCCGGTTCGGGTCCTGCAAACCGGCGCGGGCGCGACGCACAGCAGTCGCAACGGCCGCAACCGCTTCCGCCTGGCCGACGACGCGCCGGGCGAGTTCGTCTTCCATGCGCAAGAGCTTGCCGCGCTCGCCTTCGAGCATCTTGTCGACGGGCACGCCGGTCCAGCGCGAGACGACGGCCGCGACCATGTCAGGCGTCACCGCTTCATCGACCAGCACTTCGCTGCTCTTCGATTCGACTTCGGCGAGTTTCTTCTCGAGATCAGGGATAACGCCATAGGTCAGCTCGCCGGCACGTTGATATTCGCCGCGTCGCTGCGCCTGCAGAAGCTCGGTGCGGGCCGCCTCAAGCTGCTCCTTGATCTTCTGCGCCGAGCCAAGCTTATCCTTCTCGGCGCGCCAGCGCGTCGTCAAAGCGGCGGATTTCTCCTCCGCTTCCGCAAGTTCGTGCTCAAGCCGTTGCAGCCGATCTTTGGAGGCGGTGTCCGTCTCTTTCTTCAGCGCTTCCTGCTCGATCTTCAATTGCACGACACGCCGGTCGATCTCGTCCAATTCCTCGGGCTTGGAATCAACCTGCATCCGAAGCCGCGACGCAGCCTCGTCGACGAGGTCGATCGCCTTATCCGGCAGGAAGCGGTCGGCGATATAGCGATTGGACAAGGTTGCCGCGGCGACGATGGCGGAATCGGTGATCCGCACGCCGTGATGCAGTTCGTATTTCTCTTTCAACCCGCGCAGGATCGAGATCGTGTCCTCGACGTTCGGCTCGTTGACGAAGACCGGCTGGAAGCGCCGCGCCAAAGCCGCGTCCTTCTCGACATGTTTGCGATATTCGTCGAGCGTGGTGGCGCCGATACAGTGCAACTCACCACGCGCAAGCGCAGGCTTCAAAAGGTTCGAGGCGTCCATGGCGCCATCGGCTTTGCCCGCGCCGACGAGCGTGTGCATCTCGTCGATGAAGAGGATGATGCCGCCTTGCGCCGAGGTCACTTCGTTGAGGATGGCTTTCAGCCGCTCTTCGAACTCGCCGCGATATTTGGCGCCGGCGATGAGCGAGCCAAGATCGAGCGCCAGCAGGCTCTTGTCGCGCAGGCTTTCCGGCACGTCGCCATTGACGATGCGCAGCGCCAGGCCTTCGACGATCGCTGTCTTGCCGACGCCGGGCTCGCCGATGAGCACGGGATTATTTTTCGTACGCCGCGACAGAACCTGAATCGTGCGGCGGATTTCCTCATCGCGGCCGATAACCGGATCGAGCTTGCCGGCGCGCGCCGCCTCGGTGAGGTCGCGGGCATATTTCTTCAGCGCGTCATAGGCGTTTTCCGCAGTCGCATTGTCGGCGGTGCGGCCCTTGCGCAAATCTTCTATCGCGGCGTTCAAAACCTGCGGTGTCACGCCGGCGCGCTGCAGGATTTTCGCGGCCTCGGTGCCCTTTTCGAGCGCCAGCGCCAGCAAAAGCCGTTCAACGGTGACGTAGGAATCGCCAGCCTTCTGCGCGATCTGTTCGGCATTGTCGAAAAGCCGCGCGGTTGCCGGGGCGATGTAGAGCTGGCCAGCGCCGGAGCCCTGCACCTTCGGCAGCTTCGCCAACGCAAGCTCTGTTTGGGTCAGCGCCTCTTTCGCGTTGCCGCCAGCTTTATTGATGAGCCCGCTCGCAAGCCCTTCGGGATCGTCGAGCAGCACCTTAAGCAGATGCTCGGGCATGAATTGCTGGTTGCCTTCGCGGACAGCCAGCGATTGCGCGCTTTGAACGAACCCGCGCGCGCGTTCGGTGTATTTTTCGAAATTCATTCTCTCCAGACCTCCCAATGGCAAGGCCGTCCATGCGTTTTAAGGCATTTTCGAGCGAAGTGGATACCGGTTCGCGTGAAGAAAATGCGTCAAGACAAGCATGACGGTTCCGCCTCGGCACGGCCGACAGCGGACCTTACGAGAGATTTAGGAAAGCCGATCCGCGATTGGTAGAGGTACCGCACGGACTTCGCGCAAAACGATGCGGCGCGCCGTGCGGTTTTTCCGATTATTCCTCGAAAGACGCCTTGGTCTCGGCGCCGAACTCGGGCTTGGCGCGACGGCGGCGGCGCGGACGCAGGGCGAAATTTTCCTCAGCAGCCTCGGCCTCCGGACGCGCAAGAACCTCGGTGCCGACCGCTTCGTCATGGACCGGCAATTCCGGCTCCGGCTGAATGCGGACAGGCACCGGCGCCGTGATAAAGGCCGGGAGCGCTGCGGCCGTGGCTTCTTCGCTCACAACATTGCGCGGCTCATGCCGCTCATAGCGCGCGCCGTTGTCATAGCGCGGGGCGCGTTCGCCACGCGGCTCATACGGCGGGCGGCTCCGCCCATTGCCATTCTCACGGTTGTCGCGCGGACCATTCTGGCCATTGCGCTCGCCGTAAGCAGGACGGTCCTGATTACGATCCTGATTGTTACGATCCTGATTCCGGTCTTGATTCCGGTCCTGGAAATTGCGCGGGCCGCGTTCAGCGCGGGGCTCGTATTGCGGCCGTTCCTGATAAGGCGGCTGGGCATTGTAGTTTGGCTGGCCCTGGCCGTTCGCCACGACCGGCTGCGTCACATAGGGTTGCGGCTGCGGCTGCTGCGGCGCGACAGCGGGAGCGGGCGACGCGAAACGATCCGAGAGCCCGCTGAAGTCGTCTTCGTCCTCCAGCTCCTCATTGTCCGCCTCGGCTCCCTGACGATTATAGCCCGCGAATTGCGCCTGCTGCGCCTGTTGGGCGGCGGCGATGATGCGGAAATAATGTTCGGCGTGCTGGAGATAGCTCTCCGCCATCACGGGATCGCCGGAGGATTGCGCGTCGCGGGCGAGCTGCAGGTATTTTTCGCCGATGTGATGCGCGGTGCCCCTGATCTTAACGTCGGGACCATTCAACTCGTAAGAACGCGATAGAGGATTCGGGCCCTTGCGATTGCTGTTATTGTTATTGTTCCGGCCGCGCATGCGCTTGTTATTCTGATTTGGTCTCATCGATCATCCTTGGATGTTTCCTATAACCCATCCACTCCGACGCCCGGATCAAACCCCCGAGTCGGCACGACACCACTGGCCCTAAGGCACAAGGATAGGCTGGCTTCCGTTCTCCAGCTGCTAACGCTAAGCCTCCGGTTCAGCACCGCATGAGGCCGATCCCGCAGCTCTCGGGATCTCAGACGTTGGGGACAATCGCCTCAATCGCGCGAGCACTAAAGGCTCTTGAGTGGCGGAAATCATTCCATCCGGACAATCCGGTGTGGAGATCTCTACGCTACCTCAATTAACATTCGCGAAAAGCGATCTTTGCGCCGGAACGTAATCGTTTTCCCCGGCTGCGCCAAGCACTTTTGCAAAAATTTTCCGAGCCTTTCGCGTATGTTGCCGATATGCAACGTATTTCGATCAGTCAGCGTACCAGCCGAACCGCGGTCACAACACGGACGTGGCCGCCAAGGTCACGCAAAAGGTCTCGCGGCTCCAGCACGCCTGTCGCGGCGAGCAGGTCCGCCACTGGTTCGGCTTGGGTCGCCCCAACCTCGAAAGCGACAATTCCGTCCGGCCCAAGAAGTTGCGGGACGGCCGCCGCCAAAATGCGGTAGGCCGCGAGCCCGTCAGCGCCGCCGTCAAGCGCGCCGCGCGGATCGTGCGCGCGCACCTCTGTAGCAAGGCCAGCGATCTCCCATGTCGCGATATAGGGGGGGTTGGAGACGATGGCGTCGAAGGCGCCGTATAAGGGGTTCGCCCAATCGGCGCAAACAACAGCACTGCGGCCGGCAAAACCGAGCGCCGCAAAATTGCTACGTGCCACGCGGCATGCCGGCTCAGACCAATCGACGCCGATGCCAAAGGCCGCCGGCAATCGCGACAGCAGCGCGGCCAAAATCGCGCCGGAGCCAATTCCGAGATCTAGTAGCCGCAGCGGCTCGGCGCGGCGCGCTTCCAAGGCAGCCAACGCGGCTTCGACGAGAATCTCGGTATCCGGCCGCGGGTCCAGAACGGCTGGGGTGAGCGCAAAATCGAGGCCGTAAAATTCGCGACGCCCGATAATCCGCGCGACCGGCTCTCCAGCAAGCCGGCGCCGCGCGGCGGCTTCGATCTCGCCCGCTGCCACGCCGATTTGCCGATCCGGCTCACGCAGCAAATCAAGATGGCCGATGCCGAGCGCCGCGCAGAGAAGCAGGCGCGCGTCGAGCGCCGGCGTTTCAATATTCGCCGCGGCGAACGCCTGCGTCAGGAGGCGCAGCGCTTTCGCGCGCGAAAGACCAGGATCGACGGCGGTGGCCGACGCGGTCATTCCTTCGCTGCGGGCGCTGTCACGACCTTGGTCAGCACGCGTGTGAGCCTGGCGGCGAAGTCCGCGGCGTTCGCCGGCTTCTCGCCGTCGAGCAGACGGGCTTCGTCAAAAACGAGCCAGACGATATCGGCGAGGGCCGCGTTATCGGCGTGGCCGACCTGCGCCGCGAGCGCCGCGATCAGCGGATGCGTCGGATTAACCTCGAGGATCGGCTTGGCCACATCCTTCAACTGCCCATGTTCGGCGAGGATGCGTTCAAGCCGCCGGTCGAAACCATGTTCAGGCGCAATCAGGCAGGCCGGGCTTTCGGACAGCCGGTCCGAAGCGCGCACGTCCGCGGCCACGCCTTCCAACTCCTGTTTCATCAGCGCGAAGAGCGACGCAAGCGCCGCAGAGGGAGGCTCGGCGGTCTTTTCCTCGTTGCCGTCCAGCAAAGGAACCGCCTTGATGTCGGCGGCCCCTTGCGAAACCGATTTGAACGGCTTGCCGTCAAAGCCTACCGCCGACGACACCCAGAATGCATCCACCGGGTCGCTGAGCAGCAGAACCTCGATGCCGCGGACGCGGAAACCTTCGAGCTGCGGGCTTGCCGCCAGCGCCTTCAGGTCGTCGCCGTTGAGATAATAGATCGCGGTCTGGTTGGGACGCAGCGCGCCGACATAGGCGGCGAGCGTGCGTTTACCATCGAGATCGGTCGTCGAGGCGAACCGCGCGAGTTTGAAGAGCGCGTCGCGCCGTTCCGGGTCTTCGTAAAGACCTTCTTTCAGCACAGCGCCGAAGTTTGCCCAGACTTTTGCGTAGGCCTCCGGATCATTCTCTTCGAGCTTCGTTAGCTCTTGCATGACGCGATTGGCGACAGCCTTCTTGATCGCGGCGAAGACGGGACTCTGCTGGATCAATTCGCGCGACATATTCAACGGCAGATCGGCGGAATCGACGACGAGCCGCACGAAGCGCAGCCAGCTCGGCAGAAGATCGGCATCTCCGGCAATGAGCACATGGCGGACATAGAGTTTGCCGCGGCCCTTGCGCGAACTATCGAAGAGATCGAACGGCCGCGAACCGGGCACGAAGGCGAGCACCGTATATTCGTGACGGCCTTCGGCGCGCCAATGCAGCGTCAACGCGGGTTCGTCGAACTGGCCCGAGAGGTCGCGGTAGAATTCAGTATATTCCTGCTCAGTCACCGCGCTTTTCGGCTTCGTCCAAAGTGCCGAGCCTTCGGTGAGCCGGCGCGGCTCCTGGCCTGGCGCTTCGACAAGCGCAATCGGCACGGTGATCGCGCTCGAATGTTCGCGCAGGATGTGCTCGACCTTATGCGGATCGAGATATTCGGCGGCCTCGTCCTTCAGATGCAGGATCACACGCGTCCCGCGTGCCGGAGCCGCGTCGAGCGCCAGCGGCGCGATCGTGAAGGCTCCCTTGCCGTCGGAACTCCAGAGAAAAGCATCGCCCGTGCCCGCCTTGCGTGTTTCGACATCGATGCGGGCTGCGACCATGAAGGCGGAATAAAAGCCGATGCCGAACTGACCGATGAGATCGCGCCCGGCGACGACCACGTCCTTCGCCTGATCTTCGGGCGCCTCGGATTTCAGCCGGTCGAGAAAGGCACGCGTGCCGGAACGCGCGATCGTCCCCAGCGATTGGGTCAGATCCTCTTCCGACATGCCGACCCCGTTGTCGGCCACGGTCAGGGTCCTGGCATCCTTGTCGAGGCTGACGGTAATGAGGAAATTGCCGTCGTCGCCGGTGAGTGCCGGATTTGCGAGCGCCTCGTAACGCAGCTTCTCGCACGCATCGGCGCCGTTCGAGACAAGTTCGCGCAGGAAAATGTCGCGCTCGGAATATACCGAGTGAACCATAAGATCGAGCAAGCGCGAGACATCGGCCTGAAATGCGTGGGACTGGCTTTCCGCCGCCGCCATAGTGCTATCTCCAACTTGAGCGGGTTTTGGCCGCACATATCGCCGGTCGGTGATTTGAATTCAAGGTGAAGCCCGAGCATCGGACCGAAAAGTGGGTCCGGTTTTCGGACAATCCGATGCGGACAAAAAAGAGCCGGCTGAAGCGCTGCTCCAGGCCGGCTCAGATGTCGCCGCATCTCGAACGAGCGGGGCCCTTACGCAATCCCAACGGGGGGCTGGGGGGCTGACGAGTTCCGCCGGAACAACACCGGGCCCAGGGCGACACAGGAAAGTCTCGGCCTGCATGGCGGCGGGGACTGGGCTGCAAAAGGGCGAAACTGTGGTTGAACCGGCCTGGCAGCGACGCCAAGCTTGATGAGCAATCTCTACACTGATTCAATGACTTGCATCATGAAGTCCTGAATTCGACAACGCACTGCCGCAAGAAAAGTTGAGCGCAGAGCTTAAGCGGCGCTTGCGTGGCATCATCTCTCGGAAAACTTGCCGGCCCTGGCGCTTTCCGCAATCATGGGGCGCGGAGGATTTGGATGAGCATGGAGCCGACGGACGAAAATTACTTGGCGGCACGGGTCGTGCCTCTCAGACGCAACGAAACCGCCGCCTCTTCCCGCCCCGCCCCGCCTCCGGCACAGATCGCTTTCAACCGGCAAGAATTGCGCGATATTTTCGATCTCTACGGCCGCATGGTTGCCGCCGGGGAATGGCGTGACTACGCGTTGGATTTCACCGGCCAGAAAGCGGTCTTCTCGATCTACCGGCGCACCACTGAGTTTCCGCTGTATCGAATCGAGAAAAACCCCAAAACGGCGCGCAAGCAGGGCGCCTATAGCGTCGTCACGGCGACCGGCCTGATCCTGAAACGCGGCCACGAATTGAAGCCGGTCATCAGCGTGCTTGAGAAGAAGCTGAATCTGGTCTCGGGATAAAAAAGCCCCGCCGAAGCGGGGCTTTGATTTATTGGCTTGCGCCGGGCGCCTAGTTGTTGCGCGACCCGGTGAGCTGAAGCAAAGCGGTGAAGATGTTGATGAAGTCGAGATAAAGACGCAATGCGCCATTGACCGACTTCTTCATCATCGTCTCGGAATCGTCAGCAGCGTAATACATCTCCTTGATCGCCTGCGTGTCATACGCCGTGAGGCCTGCGAAGATGATCACCGTCAGAATGCTCAGCGCGAACTGGAAGCCCGTGCTGTGCAGGAAGATGTTGACCACGCTTGCGATGATGAGGCCGAAGAGACCCATCATCATGAACGAGCCCATTGCCGAGAGCGAGCGCGGCGTCGTGTAGCCGTAGAGGCTCAACGCGCCGAACGAAGCCGCGGTGATGAAGAACGCACGCGCGATCGAGTTACCCGTGTAGACGAGCACGAGGGTCGAAAGCGACAGGCCCATCGCCGCCGAGAACACGAAGAAGAGCGCGCGCGCTGTCGAGGCCGCCATGCGGTTCAGTTGGAACGAGAAGAAGAACACCAGCGCCAGCGGTGCGAAGATGACGAGCCACTTCAGTGGGCTGAAATAGAGCGCCTGGCCGATCGACGTGAGATAGATATGGCCGAAGCGCGCGACCGCCTGCGATGGGTCGTTCGTCACTGCGAGCATGTTGGCGCCATAGGCGATGAGGCCCGTGATGGCGAGGCCAATCACCATGTTGTTGTAAACACCGAGCATATAGGAGCGAAGGCCCTGGTCGATCTGGGCACGGCCGGCCTGTGGGACGGTCTGTCCCCAGCGGGCGGTGTTGCGGTCGAAGTCGGACATTGTTTCCTCGTAAGTTAGGAGGCTGGATCACCTCCGGCCGCGGGCATCGCCCAGCGGGAACATCGCCGATAATATGGCCCAGTGCGAGAAGGCGTACAAGGCCAGCGCCACGCTTTCGGCCATGCCGAAACCTATAAATTTCGTAAGAATTGGGCGGGTTTACGCCCCAAAATCCGCCATGTGCCGAGAACGCCGAAAGCAATCGCGGCAATGAGCGCAATGGCGGCGGCCTCGAAAGCACGCGGCCAAAGCCAGGCGAAATCCAGTTTCATGACAAAACGCACGATGGCAAAGGCGGCGGCGCTCCCCGCAATAAGCCCGAAAAGCGCCGTCACCGCGCCGATGATGCCAAATTCACAAATCAGTGCGACGAGGAGCCGCCAGCGCGTCGCGCCGAGAACTTTCAAAACCACAACGTCATAGAGCCGAGCCTGCTGCCCCGCCGCCAACGCGCCGGCGAGAACCAGCGTCGCGGCCAGCAACGCGATCGCCGCCGCGCCGCGCACGCCGGCGGCCAATTCGTCGGCAACTTGCCGCACCGCGTCGAGCACGTCTTTGACGCGCAGGCTGACAATATCCGGATAGGTCTTCGCAACGTCACGCACGAGGTGCGTGATTTGCGAATCCGATGGCGGCGCGGCGAAAGTCAGGGTCGCGAGATTTGAATAGGGCGCACCGGCGAATGTGTTGGGCGTGAAGACGAGCACAAAATTGATGCCGAGATTCGTCCAATCGACTTTTCGCAAATTCGTAATACGCGCCGCGACCTCCCGGCCAAGGACATTGACGCTGATCGCGTCGCCAATCCTAAGGCCGAGGCCCGCGGCAATATCCGCCGCCATCGAAACCTCCGGCGGGCCGGCATAATCTTTCGGCCACCATTGGCCGGTGACAAGTTTCGATCCCGCAGGCAGCGCGGCTGAGAACGTGATGCCGCGATCGCCCTGAAGCGCCCAGGCGCTCTCGCTGCTGACTTTGGCATTTTCGGACGCAACACCGTTAAGCCGGACAATACGGCCGCGCAACATCGGTACGAGTTCGAGTTTCGCGTGCGGCGCGTCGGCCGCGATAAAGCGAAGGAAGTCCGGCGTCTGGGCTTTTTCGACGCCGAGAAAGAAGAAATCCGGCGTTGTGCCCGCCCGGCCGTGGTTGAAGAGTGTCTGTAGATTGCCGTTGATGAGGGCGAGCGCCACAACCAACGTGAGCCCCAGCCCCAGCGAAAGAACGATGACAGGCGTCAGCGCGCCGGGGCGATGCAGATTGGCCAGTGCGAGCCGCAGTTCGACATCCCGCGCACGGATATTTCGCGCGCCAAACATCACAAGCGCCGCGGCACCGCGCAGCAGGGCGAAAGCGCCAAGCGCCGCAATGATAAAGATCAGCGCCAATTTGCGGTCGGGCGAGAACGTCACAACCGACAGCGCCAGCCCCCCGGCAGCGAGGCCGAAAGAGAGAAGATAAAGTCGCTTGAGCCGCGCTCTCTGCGGCGCAATTTCGTCGCGAAACAGAGCCGAGACCGGGAGATCATGCACCCGGCCAAGCGGCAACATTGCGAAAGTCAGGACCGTCAACACGCCATAGAGAAAACCCGCTCCGATCTCCGACGGAAAGATGGCCGGCGCGAAGGGAAACGGCAGCAGGGTCCCGAAGGCGGCCGCCAAGACGAATGGCAATGCCGCGCCAGCCGCGATGCCGAGCACCATCCCGAGGCCTGCCATCGCCATGACCTCGGTCAGCATCATGCAGAAGACGAAAACACCGGACGCTCCCAGCGCTTTGAGCGTCGCAATGGTCGGTGTTTTGCGATCGACGAAACTTGCGACTGCATTGGCAATGCCGATGCCGCCGATCAGCAGTGCGCTGAGACCGACGAGGATCAGGAACTGACTGAACCGGGCGAGGTCACGCGAAAATTCCGGCGCGACGTTCTTCCAAGTTCGAATTTCGAAGCCGGAGGTAGGAAGCGCCTTGTTGACTTCGGCCTTCACATGCTCTGGCGCTTCGCCGGGCCGCAACGAGAGACGGTAAAGCCAACGGACCAATGCGCCGGGCTGTAGAAGCTGTGTTGCCCGCAGTGCCGTCTGCGACATCAGCACGCGTGGACCAAAGCCGATGCCGGCGGCGAGCTTGTCCGGCTCGTTTGTCAGAACGGCGCGCAAAGCGAAAGTCGCGGCACCGATGGAAAAGCGGTCGCCGAGTTTGAGGTTAAGCCGCGCCAGCAAGGTCTCGTCGGTGGCGACGCCGTAGGCGCCATCTTGCAACGCCAAGACACCGGCAAGATTTTGCGCCGGGTGCAGGCCCAAAGCCCCGCCGTTCGGATAGGATTGATCGACGGCTTTGATCTCAACGAGCGCGCTGTCGCCATCGGCGCGGCGGGCCATCGCGCGCACAAGCGCGACGGACGTTGCGCGCCCATGCGAGGCCAGGACACGAAGTTCGGCGCCCGTCGCCTCCCGCTGAACGAGATCGAAGGACATATCGCCGCCGAGAATGATGCGGCCTTTTTCGACCAGGCCCTGCGCCAGCGAGCGGGTGATCGACCCAACGCCGACGATCGTCATCAGCCCAAGTGCCAGGCACGCCAGCAGAATGAGAAAGCCGCCGCGCGCGCCACGCAAATCCCGTAACGCCAGGCGAACGGCGAGTGACCACGGATATGCAGCGGATACGGACATGGCCTCCGCCGTGCCATGTCTTTGTGGCGAAGTGGGGTCAGCCGAAGTTCAGATGCTCGTGCAATTCGTCAAGCAGTTCGTCGAACTCGACGGTGAAGCCGCTCTCGAAGCTCCGCACCACTGTTCCCGCATACGCGATCGCTCGGCCGAGGATCAGACGGGTCCCAGAGCGCTGAATTTGCGCCGTGCGCAGCGTCGCGACCTTATGCGACAGCAGTGCAATCTTTGCGTGATAGAGGTTGGTATCAGCGTCGATCAGCTGATAGACGCAGGCCGGATTGCGCAAAGTGATGCGCGCCATCAGCCGATCTAGATTGGTGCGCTCCTCATCAAGCGAGCCGGCCGGCGTGTAAAGCTCAGCCAGCTTTGCAACGAGCATTTCGTGATAGATGAGATCCGGCGCCATCGCGAAACCGGTCGCGGAGGACACGCTGACCGTACCGCGGACGAAACCGAAGAAATCGAGATCGAGGCCGATTTTTGTATTCGGCATCAGACCCGTGTCTGTTTCATTCAGCTCGCTATAAGAGAGTTCGATCCGCTCCGGCTCGAACTCGCTTCGTTTCGCAGGAAAGTTTTGCACCGTTCGGTAGCGTGCATTTGGCGCCGAAGGGCCGCAGACTCGGCCTTACGAGTCTGCCAACGGGCCGCCGGTGGCGATCATTTAATACCCGCGCCGCGGGAGCCGTCTGAGCTGGCACAGAGATCGACGCAGGCGCGTGAGGCCCCTCCGGAGCGCGCCCTTGCGGCGAAGCACCGGGGCTCACCAGACTCCAGATACTGAACTTGTGCGCGGATTTGGTCGGCGAATCCATTGCTTTTCAGCGCGGGCGAGAGCGTAACAATGGGTATTTTAGCGGCCAATGTGTGATTATTCGGTTAGTTTTTGCATGCGGATGTTTATACGAATCGTTTACTACGTTTGCGATGTGGCTTTTTCCAAATCCGCCTCCGCTGCCACGACGCGGCCCGACCGCAACCGCACGACGCGATCGCAACGCTTGGCCAGACTTTGATCATGCGTCACGAGAACAAGCGTCGCACCGCGTGCGCGTTGCAGGGTGAACAAAAGGTCCACGACGAGCGCCCCGTTCTCGTCATCGAGATTGCCGGTCGGTTCATCAGCGATGAGTATCGACGGATCGGGCGCCAAGGCACGCGCGAGCGCGACACGCTGCTGTTCGCCGCCCGAAAGTTCAGCCGGATAATGGTCGAGACGCGTGGCGAGGCCCACCGCCGCGAGTTCATCGCGGGCGCGCGCCCGGGCTCGCACATCTCCGGCGAGTTCGAGCGGAACGGCGACGTTTTCGAGCGCGGTCATCGTCGGGATCAGGTGAAAAGACTGGAAGACAATGCCGATCCGCGCGCCGCGAAATCGCGCCAGCGCGTCCTCGCTAAGCCTATTCAGAGTGACGCCATCGACGATCACGCTTCCGGAATCAGGCCTTTCAAGCCCGGCCATCGCCATCAATAGCGTTGATTTGCCCGAGCCAGACGGCCCGGTGAGGCCCACCGCTTCGCCGCGCGCGATGGTCAAGGAGATGCTTTTCAGGATATGGACACGCGCCGCGCCGCGGCCGAGGCTCAAATCGACATTATCGAATATGATCGCCGCATTATCTTTCATCATCGCATCCAGATTGCGTGTGCCGTTCCTGATGGGACTTGCGCTTTCGATTCCGGCGGTTTTCGGGCTTGGCCTGACGCCAGCCGCCGCCAAGACGATCAAGCTCGTCGCCTTCGGCGACAGTCTCACGGCAGGCTATTTGTTGCCAGCCGATGCCGCTTTCCCTGCGGTGCTGGGAAAAGCGCTGCACGGCGCGGGCTACGACGTCCGCATAAGCAATGCCGGGGTTTCCGGCGACACTGCCGAGGATGGTCTCGCCCGGCTTGACTGGGCGCTCCAGGACGGGGCCGACGGCGTTATCCTCGAGCTCGGCGCCAATGACATGCTACGCGGTATCGACCCTGCCCGCGCGCGCGCGACGCTCGACGCGATCCTCGCCAAGCTCGCTGCCCGGCACATCAAAGTGCTGATGGCGGGGATGTTGGCCTCGCCCAGCCTTGGCGCCGAATATGGGCACGCCTTCGACGCCATCTATCCAGCGCTCGCGGCGAAATACAAAGTGCCGCTCTATCCGTTCTTCCTTCAGGGGGTCGCCGGCAACAAAAGCCTGCAACTGGCCGATGGGCTTCATCCGAACCGCGATGGCGTCCGCAAGATTGTTGCGCAAATGCTGCCACTCACGGAGAATTTTCTGCGCGCGATTGCGGCGCAATAAATTTCGCTGGGCCGATCTTTCTCAAAAGGCGATTCCAGTCCACAATAAATGGGTGGGATCGATTCGGGCTTCGTCCTCAAGGCGTTGCACGGGCCGTCTCGCAAGATGATCAGACCGTCTCGCGCCTGGCGCGTTTGGGTCGTGACGAGAGGAGGATCCCATGCCCCGTTTGTTCACGGGCCTCGAGATTCCTTCTGATCTTGCCAGCGATCTCGGGATGCTGCGCGGAGGCATCTCCGGCGCCCGGTGGATCGATACCGAATTTTATCATCTGACATTGCGCTTCATCGGTGACATCGATTATGCGACGGCGCGCGATGTCTGCGGCACGCTCGAGCAAATCCGCCGGCCGTCTTTCACGGTGACCCTCGAAAGCCTCGATTCCTTTGGCGGCGGCAAACCGCGTGCGATTGTTGCCAAGGCAAAGCCCGCCGCGCCACTGGTCGAGCTCCAGGCCGAACAGGAGCGCCTGATGCGGCGCCTTGGCATTCCGCCCGAGCCGCGCAAGTTTACCCCGCATGTCACGCTCGCGCGGCTGCGCGATGCGTCATCGACGGCGGTCGCCGCGTATCTTACGACACGCGGCTTCTTTTCCCGCCGCTTCGAGGCGACGCGGTTTGTCCTATTCTCCGCCCGGGCGTCGACCGGCGGCGGCCCTTATCTCGTCGAGGCTGCGTATCCTCTCGGGTAACTGGCGAACGCCAGAAAGCGTCTTATCTAATCTGCGGGAGCCGCGACATGAGTGCGGGACGCAAGAAACCTTTGGGCAAGATACCTTTAGGCAAGACACCTTCCGAAATCGCCCGCCGGCTCGGCAAGCGGCCTAAACGCGAGTCACCCGGCGCCTGGCGGCGCGAGACATTCACCCTGCCGCGCGTCGAAGCGCGCGACAAAGCCCGCGAATGGTTCAGCGCTTTTCCGAAAGCCGCCTATATGACCGAAATCGAGTTCTGGCGCGAACTTGACGACGGACAGATCGAATTCACCATCCGCCGCCTGCCGAGCGCGGATTAAGCGCGCCTACACCTCCGGAATATCCGGCGTCTGCCAGGCGAGATGCTGGCCTAAATCGACGGCGATCATCTGTCCGGTCACGCTTTGCGCGTCGACAAGAAAAAGCACGGCATCGGCGATTTCCGCCGGGGCCACGGCGCGTTTGAGCAGCACGCCGGCAACCTCCTTGTCGAAACCGGCATCGCCCTGCGGCGTATTCGGCAGCACTGGGCCCGGCCCAATCGCGTTGACGCGGATATGGCGTGGTGCAAAGGCCTGAGCCATCGTCTGCGTCGCCCACCACAGCCCGGCCTTTGTAACGCTATAGGAGAAAAACTGCGGCGTAGGCCGCCAGACGCGTTGATCGACGAGATTGACGATCAACGCCGGCACCCCGTCCGGCACTTGATTGGCGAAATGCTGCGCCAGCAGTAACGGCGCGCGCAGATTCACCGACATGAGCTTGTCGAACAAAGCCACGTCGATCGCGTCGGCGGAATCACGCTCGAAGATCGAGGCATTATTGACGAGAACGCTAAGCGGACCGAGCGCGGCTTTGGCCGCTTCGACGATGCGCGCCGGCTCTGCCGGATCGCTCAATTCCGCGGCGATGACGATGGCCTTGTGACCGTCTGCCTGCAAACGCGCGGCCGCTTCATCGGCCTCCGGCCGCGTCGCGTCGCTGGCATGGATAGCGACATCATGGCCGGCTCCGGCGAGGCGTTCGGCAATCGCAAGCCCAATTCTGCGGGCGGCGCCCGTTACAAGAGCGGCCTTGCGCGCCATGATATATCTCCCGATTTGATGCCCGCGCCTGTTTAGGCAATTTCGGCGCGCAGTACGAGCGATTCCAAATAAGCATCAGGACCGACCGATGGCGCGCGACCAGGGGCTTGAACATCTGCTGTCCGAATACCTCGCCGGCACACCAGGCCTGTCGGAAAAGGCCATGTTCGGCGGCCGCGCCTGGCTGATGGACGGAAACCTGCTTTGCGGCGCGCGTGACACCGGGGTGCTTGTCCGGCTGGGAAAAGGCAACGACGGATGGGCGCTGAAAATCGGCGGCGTTGAGCAAATGATCATGCGTGGCCGGCCGATGCCCGGGTGGGTGCGCGTCGCCCCAGAAATATTCGGCGACGAGGTCCTGGCGCAGAAGTTTATCGACGCCGCGCTCGATTTTGTGCGGACCCTCCCGCCCAAATAGCTGTGGCCAAAGGCCCTTACGAACCCGCGCCCGTGTTTTAATACCTCGTTAATCATAAGTATTCATGGACGTTTATAGGCATAGCTAATTATTTATTATTCAAATATTTTTGTTTTTTACCAAGTCTTTATTTAAGTTTTAGGTAACCAGCCCGCTTTACTCCTCTTCGCAAGAGTTTCGTGTGGAATTCGTGCGAAGAGGTGAGAGATGAGACGGCTGCTTCTGGCGAGCGCATTTTTGGTCGCTGGCTTTCCGGCGCTAGCTGCCGATCTGCCGCCCTATTCGCAGGCGCCGTATTATGAACCGGCGCCGATCTTCACCTGGACGGGCGCCTATGTCGGCGCCAGCGCCGCCTTCGGCTTCGGCAACTTCACGCACGATGGCGCGCCTTTTTTCGGTGATGCGGACGGCGGCCTTTTCGGCATTCAGGCGGGCTACAATTATCAATCCGGTCCGCTGGTCGCGGGTATTGAAGGCGATCTCAATTTCGGCAGCGTGAGTGGATCCAACCACCCATTCTACAACTCGTATGCCAACGGCAATATCAACGGCGAAGGTTCGATCCGCGCCCGCTTCGGCTATGCCTTCAACCACGCGATGGTCTATATCACCGGCGGTTACACCGGTGCGAACCTCAAGGGCGCGCTGACCGACTTCAGCATTTCGCCGAACATCTATGCCAATGAATCAACGTTCCTGAATGGCTGGACGATCGGCGCCGGCGTCGAATACGCCTTGACGCATAATATCTCCGTCAAGGCCGAATATCTCTACAGCGATTATGGCACTGGCAGCCTGTTCACCGGCACGCCCGATTTCGCGCACCCCGGCCTCAACCTTTCGACGCTACGGGCGGGCGTGAACTATCATTTCTAATCCTTGACGCGCGTCGCCTCGAAGGCCGGCACATCCGCCGCGAAAGCTTCGAGCCACTCGACCAGCGCCGGATGCTCGGCGCGCCACGCGCCGGCAAAACGCAAGTCGAGATAGCCGAGCGCACACGCCAGGCCGATATGTGAGATGTCGCGCAGTCCAACGGGCGGCGCGGCCGCAAAATTTGCCAGCGCGCGCGTGATCTTCTGGGCCTGGCGCTCCATCCATATCTGCGACCAAAGTTCGGCCGGACGGAACCGCTTTTCGTAGATGATCAGCAGCGCCGCGTCGTTCATGCCGTCAGCGAGCGCAGCGGCAGTCAGGACGCGCCAGCGCGCCGACGCGGTGGGAACAAGCCGGCCGCCGCCGGCGAGTGCATCGAGATATTCGACGATGACGCGGCTATCGAAGAGTTTGCTGCCGTCGTCGAGGATCAACACCGGAATTTTACCGAGCGGATTTTGCGTTTGCAGCGAATCGTTTGGATCGTTGGTGTCGGCGAAAACAACCTCGATCGCATCGTGAAGGCCGAGCAGATCGGCGGCGATCTTCACCTTCCGTCCGAACGGCGAGGCCGGCGCCGAACGCAAAATCATCATCGGTTCTATTCCTCGAATGCCCCTAAAACGCGCAACGAGGTACGTGCCGGCATGGCACATACCCCGGGGTTAACGTCCAAATAAAGAATAAACCGCGATGCCCCGCCGCTCTAACGAGCGGCGGCGCAAAAGCTGGCGCGCTAGACGATGTGCAGGTCGACGGCCTTGGGGCCTTTACCCTTCTTGTCCGGCTCGGTCTCAAAGCTTACCCGCTGCCCTTCGTTGAGATTCGACAGGCCGGCGCGTTCCACGGCGGTAATGTGAAGGAAAATGTCGGGGCCGCCGCCGTCCGGGGTGATGAAGCCAAAGCCCTTGTTCGCATTGAAGAATTTCACAGTTCCCTGCTGCGGCATATTTCTCTCCCTGACTTCCACGCCGATGCTTTGACCAGCGATTATTTCTTCGCAGCGCCGCAAAAGCCTATTCCCGCATGGTCTGCAAGCCAGCCTTTCGGTCAGTGCTTGAGCCATGCGACTTCGGCGTCGCCCCGATCCATGTTGGCCATGGTTCTGCTAAGATACGGCAAAATCAGCTGCGCTTCTACGGCAAGTGTGAAAGGCGGATTGAGAATTATCAGGCCGTTGGACACGAGCGGCGCATCCGGCCGGGGCACGTCAATCGCGAGTCTCATATCCAGGGCGCTTCGAACACCAAGGTTTGGCAACGCCGCTTCGAGGCTGGCTCGAAACCGGGCAACGGCGCCGACATCCTTGACCGGAAACCAGATGAGGTATGTTCCGGTCGGCCACTTCGGCACAGCAAGCGTAAGCGCGGCTTTGAGATCATCGAATTCCATTTTTGTTTCAAACGGCGGATCGATCACGACAAGACCGCGCCGCTCGCGCGGCGGGACGAAAGCATTGAGCGCCTGATAGCCGTCGATCTCGACGATCTTAACCCTGCGGTCGCGGCTGAACGTGCGCTGCGTTTTTAAAGACGCAATCACCTCCGGATGCGCGTCGCAAAATATCATCCGGTCCTGCGGCCGCAAAAGCTTCGTAGCGAGCGCAGGCGATCCGGCATAAAGCGGCGGCACATCGGCGAGCAAGGGCGCAACAATCCTGAGATAGGGCGCTAGAAGCGTCGCGATTTCGGGTGGCGGTGCCGCTTCGAGTAATCGGCCAATCCCACCGCGCCATTCCGCTGTCTTCTCCGCGCGCTCATCGGAGAGATCGTAAAAGCCTTCGCCCGCGTGCGTATCGATGACGCGAAAGGGTGTCTCCTTCAGCGCGAGATAAGCCAGAATGCGCGTCAGGATGACATGTTTGAAAACGTCAGCGAAATTGCCGGCGTGAAAGACGTGGCGATAGTTCATCCGTGTTCTATCGCATCGGAGCGACAGCAATATCCTGTGCCCGGCAGGACTGACGCGCAACCTCCGGACACGGCACGAAGTTGCGCACGTCCTTAGACAGGCAGAAACGAACCTCCGACAATTCACCATTGACGCATTCGACAGACATCATCCCCGGCCGCAGGCGAGGATTGGCTGCAAAGAAGGCGCGCTGAATATCCAGCGGTGCAATATCCTGCTCCGTCTGTTCGTTCCGGAACGCCGGTGGAATAACGATCAGATCGTGTGCGCGGCGGACATCGGCGAAATAGGCGGCCGGGCTTTTGCCGGAACACGTGCCGTGCTTGCGCCATTCATAGCGGGCGAGCCCGACATCTGGATAAAGACCTTGCGTCGATTCGAGAACGAGCCACGACGGATTGGCACCGCCGCAATCGGAAGGGAAACCCTGATTGTATTGCGGCCACAAGCCGTGGACGACAAAGCCGAGATTGACGCCGTCGTGGCACTGATCAGGCGACTTTTCCGCGCCGCCCAAATCGCAAAAACCCGGCGACCAGGAAAACGACAGGACATAGAAATCGAAATCGCCCGGCGTGCTCGCGCCGCTTGGCTGCGGCGCACTTGAACTCCAGCCGCCGCTGCTGCCGCCGCTATCCGCGTTCGGCGCGGGCGTCTCGGGCACAGGAGCTTGCGGCGTGGAGGCGTCCGGTGCGGGGACCTGCGGGACAGGCGTCTGTGGGGATGTCTGAGGCGGCGGCAATGGTTTCCTGTCGGCGCAATTGTCGAGAATGCAGCCGGAATCCTGTGCGACGACCGGGGCCGATAACATCGCGCAGGTGCCAGCTACGAAAATCGCCGTGAGAAATCGGGTGAGGCGCATACTGCCAAAGATTACGGCTGCGCGTCGCGGCAATTGCCACCATAGGCATCGTCGCGATCGAGGCCGCCGACGCACCATTCGACGTCGTAGCTGAAACCGATGAAGCCCGCGTCTTCGACGATCGAATAGGAAACGGGACGCACGGACTGATTGTTCAAATAGACCTGTGCCTCGCAATAACGGCGCGGAATATGGTCGAGCCCATCGGGCCGGAAGCCGGTTTCGCGAACGTCGCCAAGGTTCTGGATTTCGAGGCCCGATTTCCAGAATTCGGTCTCGCGATCACGAAACAGCGAGCGGATGCGCCCGACGACGCCAGGATCAGCGCAAGTCGGCAAGACGCCCGCATAGGCATCATAGCGCCGCTCCGCGGGAACGATCGGCCGTGCGGCGGCCGCAAAAGGCGCGGCACACGACGACGCTGCGACCAGCGCGGCGGTCACACCGAAAAAGACGCGGCGCGCACGGGCGGAAACTTGGACTGCGGCCATTTCGACCTCCGGAACTGGGCCGATGGACGATGCTTTGCCGCGCCGGAGGCGTCAAGCCGGCTAGCTCGTCACTTTCGTAAGTGTCACCGAAAAACAACGAGAAGCTTAAACGTTACATTAAAAGCACGCGATGTGCATTTCTGCACGCTGTACGGGTGCTTCGGTATGCGAGTTGCGGCATTCGGCTTAACTCGCCACCCAGCGGCGCCAATGCGTCGCGCCTTGGGTCACCAGCGTGTCGTTTTGAGACGCACCCATGCCACACTTCGGAAACGCCACAGATGTTTCGCGGCAAAACTGAGCCAGGACCACGCGCTTATGCGAGTTGGGCGCAGGCTTTGCCGCGCCGCCCCAGCACGCATCTGTTGCGCAGTGGCTTTGCGTTTTTCGCCGCCGCGGCGGATTTCTTCGCCATCGCGCTCTGCGCCCTTCTCGCGCATCTCGCACTCAACGGCGCCCCCTTCGGCCTGCCGCCCGGCACCTATGCGCGCCTAGGCCTTTTGACCGCGACCTTCTTCGTCTCCACTGCGGCGATGCGCGGCGATTATGGCGTCATGAAATATTTGACCTTCGACCGCCTGCTGCAGCGGGCAATCATCCCCTGGACGGTCGCCCTCCTATGCACGCTGATGCTGCTGGTCTCGCGGCGTCCGCTCTCAAACGCAAACACGCTCGCGCTTTTCATCCTGTTTGCCGGCGGCTTTATCGCGGTGAACGCCGTGCGGCTCCTCATCACGATCCACACTCGCGCCCGGGCGCGCCAAGGCGAGGTTGCCGCACATCGCATCTTTCTGCTCGGCCATGAGAAAGAGATCGAAGCCTTCTCGAAACGCTTTGAGCCCTGGATATTCGGCGTCCATATTGTTGCGGCCGCCGTTCTGCGGGGTTCAGACAGTCTCGAGGAAGATCTCACCCTCGCCCGGGCGTCGGCGCGGATGCTGAAGCCCGACGATGTTTTCATCCTCATCCCCTGGGAAAATAAAGCGGCGATCGATGCCGCCGTGCAGGCCTTTCTGCATGTGCCGACGTCGATCCACCTCGGTCCTGAGCGCGTGCTCGATCGTTTCACCGATGCTCGCGTCACCAAGATTGGGCCGGTGTCGAGCCTCAATATCGTTCGCGACCCGCTGAATTTGCCGGAACAAATCGCCAAGCGCACGTTTGACGTCGTCTTCTCCGCGCTCGGTCTGTTGCTGCTCTCGCCGTTGTTTTGCATGATCGCGCTGGCGATCAAACTCGATAGCCCCGGCCCGATCCTCTTCCGGCAGCGGCGCTATGGATTCAATCAACAGCCCTTTCGCATCTATAAATTCCGCTCCATGAGCACACTCGAGGACAGCGCCGACCTTACCCTCGTCAAGAAAGGCGATGCGCGCGTGACGCGCGTCGGCGACTTCATCCGCCGGCACAACATCGACGAACTGCCGCAACTCTTTAACGTCCTGATCGGCGATATGTCTCTCGTCGGTCCCCGCCCGCATGCGCTTGTCATCGATCAGATGTTCGAGCGGCGTATCGCCCTCTATGCGCGCCGCCACAACATGAAACCCGGCATCACCGGCTGGGCGCAAATCAACGGTTATCGCGGCGGCATGAGCGACGATCGGATGCGCGCCCGCGTCGAGCACGATCTCTTTTACATCGACAATTGGTCGATGTGGCTCGACATCGAAATTCTCTGGCTGACGCTGACGAGCAAGCGCGGTTACACCAACGCCTTCTGACGGCCCTTGCCGGTTTCGGCCTTCTGATAATCCTTGATGTCCGCGAAAGTGATCTGCGGCCATTTCTCCTGCTCGTAGCGCAAATCCCAGGCGGAAGCGGCGAGATAGACCGGCGCGCCGTCAAGATCGACCGCCATTGACGACGGATAGGCCCTCGCGAATTTCTCGAGTTCCGCCGGGTCTTCCGAAGTCACCCAGCGTGCGAGTTCGAAGCGCGACGTCTCCAGCGACACCTGCAAGCCGTATTCCGCCGCAAGCCGTTCGACGAGAACGTCGAGCTGCAAAGCCCCGACGACGCCGACCATCGCATTCGAGCCGTCATTCGGCAGGAAGAGCTGCACGACGCCCTCCTCCGCCATCTGCTGCAAGGCTTCGCGCAATTTTTTGGCCCGCATCGCGTCGGAGATTTTGACCCGGCGCAGGATTTCCGGCGCGAAACTCGGCACGCCACGGAACACGAGGTCTTCGCCTTCCGTTAGCGTATCGCCGATGCGCAAAGTGCCATGGTTCGGGATGCCGACGACATCACCGGGATAGGCTTCATCGGCAAGCTGACGATCCTGCGCGAAGAAAAATTGCGGTGCGTTCAGCGCCATGTTTTTGCCGGTGCGCACGAGCTTGGCCTTCATCCCGCGCGAAAGCTTGCCGGAACAGACGCGCATGAAGGCGATCCGGTCGCGATGGTTGGGATCCATATTCGCCTGAATCTTGAAGACAAAACCGCTCATCTTCGGCTCGCGCGGATCGACGTGACGGCTCGCTGCTTCCAGCCCACGCGGCGGTGGGGCGAATTCCGCCAGCGCATCGATGAGATCGGCGACGCCGAACGTGCGCAGCGCGCTACCGAAAAGAACCGGCGTCAAATGGCCTTCGAGGAAGGCCTGTTTATCGAACGGCTTGAGTGCGCCGCGCGCAAGTTCGAGCTGATCGCGGATCGCCTCGGCTTCGAGCGGCGGAAGAATTGCCGTCAACGCCGGATCGTCGTGTCCCGTAACGCTCAACGGCTGATCCGCCGCATCCAGCCGGCGCACGACGTTCTGGCGCAGATCGTAGACGCCGGCGAAATCGCGACCCGACCCCAACGGCCAGGTGATCGGCGCGGCATCGAGCGCCAGCGTCTTCTCGATCTCGTCGAGAAGATCGAACGGGTCGCGGCTTTCGCGGTCGAGCTTGTTGATGAAAGTTACGATCGGGATGTCGCGCAACCGGCAGACTTCGAACAGTTTGCGGGTACGCGCCTCGATACCTTTGGCGGCGTCGATCACCATGATCGCCGAATCGACGGCGGTGAGCGTGCGATACGTGTCCTCGGAGAAGTCCTCGTGGCCCGGCGTGTCGAGCAGATTGAAGACGCGGCCACCATATTCGAAGGTCATCACCGACGTCACGACTGAGATGCCGCGTTCGCGCTCGATGCCCATCCAGTCGGAACGCGTCTGCCGGCGGTTGGCCTTCGCGCGCACTTCACCGGCAAGCGCGATGGCACCGCCGAAGAGCAGCAGCTTTTCCGTGAGCGTGGTCTTGCCGGCGTCGGGATGCGAAATGATCGCAAAAGTGCGCCGGCGCGAGACGGGATCTGGGGCAGTCGTTTGGGTCATGGCGTGAGGAGCCGCAGGATATGGCCTATGTCAAGCGGCGTAGGTGCCGGAAAACGATGATGCGCGAGACGAACCCGGTAGTGATCGCGACCGCAGCAGCGATGAGCGCGATCAGAGCATAGCCTTTCAGCGAAAGCGAAAAGCTGCCGAACATGGCTTCGATCTGATCGCCGCCGGCGGTCGCACGCATCAGCACCGATATGGAGCTCGACAGCAGAAAAACCAAGAGCGCCCCGCCGCCGCCGATCAGCCCACCGCGTAAGCCGAGGCGGAAGAAATGCCGCTGAAACTGGCGCGAGATGTAGCTGTCGGCGGCGCCGACGAGATGCAGGACCTCGATAATATCGCTATTGCCTGCCATCGCGCCGCGCGTCGCGAAACCGACGGCCAGAACCATTGCCAACATCACCAGTGCAAAAATGACAAAGGCGATCACGACCACGGTCCCCGCCATCACAGAGAGGCGCTGTAGCCACAGCCGGTGATCGTCGATCGTCGCATTCGGCACTTTGTCCATCACGGCCTTGCGCAGGGCGTCGACATCGAGCGTGGCCTTCGGGTCGAGCTTCACGACAATGAGCCGCGGCACCGGCAATTCCGAGAGATCGAGGCCGGTGCCGAGCCACGGCGCAAGCAAAGCCTCGGATTGCGCCCTGCTATAAGCGTAGACGTCGGCAATGCCCGCCGCCGTACGCGCGGCGGCGACCGCCGCAGTCGTATCGGCATCGAGATCACGCCCATCGACGGGGCGGACCTGAATCGTCATTTCGCGCGCCACCTGCCCGCGCCAATCGTCGGCGGAATGCGCGATCAGCATCGCCGCACCCGCCGTCAGCGCGGCGAGAAAGGTCATGATTGCGACGACGGTAACAAGGGCGCGGCCGGCGATCGAGGCCGCCGGCACCAGCGGCACGTCCTTGCGCATGCCAGCGGAATCATCGGCGAAGCGCCCAACTCTATGCCGCCCTTCGGATTGCACATAGATCATGCGCGTTCACTCATAAATGTGCAGACGGCCGTCGCCGAGCACAAGGCGGCGTGCGGTCTCGAATTGATCCATCAACGCCAGATCATGCGTGGCGATGACGACGGCGGTGCCGGATTTGTGCAATTCGGCGAAGAGCCGCAAAAGCCGTCGCGCCAAAGTCGGATCGACATTGCCCGTCGGCTCGTCGGCAAGCAATAGTTCAGGCCGGACGATGAGCGCGCGCGCGATCGCCGCGCGCTGTTTTTCGCCGCCTGAGAGCACCGGCGGCAGAACATGCATGTGATCGCCGAGGCCGACCCAGCGCAGCAATTCGACGACCTCGGCGCGGTAAGCTGATTCGTCACGGCCCTGCACGCGCAGCGGCAGCGCGACATTCTCGTAGGTCGTCAGGTGGTCGAGCAGCCGGAAATCCTGGAACACCACGCCGACGCGGCGGCGCAGATCGGTGATCTGATCCTTGCTGAGCTGGGCGGCATCACGATTGAACAGCGAGATCAAGCCTCGCGTCGGCTTCAGCGACAAGAGGATCAGGCGCATCAGCGTCGTCTTGCCGGCGCCAGACGGCCCGGTCAGGAATTGAAACGAATGCGGCTCGATCTCGAAGCTGATGTCCTTCAAGATTTCATTGCCCATCCCGTAACGCAGGCCGACGTTCTCAAAACGGACCAAGACACACTCCCGCGGGCGATGGCCGCGCGCCGAATCATCGGCTTTAACTGCGGGTTAACCATACCAGCCGACGATTGCATCATCAGGCGGGAAATGACTCGTTCCGCCGTTCTTCAACCGGTTTGAGCCGAACGTGCTGATCGACTGTCCCGGCTGTGCTGCCTCCTACCACATCACCAAGGCGGCACTGGGCCCGAACGGACGGCGCGTCGCCTGCCCGCGCTGCCAAACCGTCTGGCTGGCCGCGCCCCCCCGGCCGGAGGCAGCCAGCTTCATTAAGACCACACCGCATTTTTCACCCGAAGAAGAGCCGCCGCCGAAGCAGCCGGACTATGTCCGGGCCATTGCAGCCCCCTTGCCCCGGGAGTTCCGGCCGCGCGGAATGGGGCTTGCGGGCAAGTTCCTGGCCAGCACCGCAGCGCTCATACTGGCCATGGGTCTCATCGCATCGCGCGATGCTGTCGCCCGGGTCTGGCCCGGCGCCGGCAGGCTTTATGCCGATATCGGGATGCCGGTTGGCCGGCAAAGCCTGGCGATCCGCGAACTCCACACCGTGCTCACGCGCGTGAATGGCGAGGTTTTTCTCGGCGTCGAAGGCTTGATCTTGAATCAGGGCCGAGAGGAAACGGTTGTGCCGTCGATCCGGCTCGCCGTCCTCGATGCCGC
This sequence comes from uncultured Pseudomonadota bacterium, assembly GCA_963782195.1. Lineage (GTDB taxonomy): Bacteria > Pseudomonadota > Alphaproteobacteria > Rhizobiales > Beijerinckiaceae > Methylovirgula. Next base: position 151,969 of record CAWAIN010000004.1, read on the forward strand.
CGGGAACGAGCTTTACACTTGGCAGGTTGCGCCCGCGCGCCATGCGCTCCAGGGCGGTGACAACCTGCCCTTCCGCGCCCGGCTCGCCGAACCACCGCCGGAAGGCCGTGACGTCGCCGCGCATTTCGCAACACCGGACGAAATGGTCGCCGATCGCTGAAGCTGGCGCGAAGGCCTCGTACAGGATACCTATCTCTGGCGAAAGCTTTGCCGCTTTGCATAGCGCCCAGGAGATTGCGCCATGGTGCCTTTGTCCAAATTGATTAGAGCCGCTTCGCTTTTTCTCGTGATGACATGTGCCTTCGCTGCGCCATCTCTCGCGGCGCCAGCCTATGAACTTACTGTGGTTCCACCAGCCCCTAACGGTTCGCCAACCATCTATCGGATCAACGTCGCCAGCGGCGAAGTTTCCTATGTTTCCGGAAACAATTTTCTGGCGATCAAGGAGACGACGTCGATCCCGCCCGGCTCCTACCATCTCCATTTGCAGATGGGCGCCGACAGCAAGGGAACCTACTGGCTCTATCGCGCTGACGCGGAGACGGGCCGGACGTGGTTTCTCAGCGGTGGGATTTGGACGGAATTCGTGCCGAAATAGGCGCTCGGCCCGCGGCGAAGGGCGCCTTGGGCAAGCGGCGCCCTCAATTCCGGCGCATTCCCACTTTGTATCGCCCGGCCGACCGCCATATAGGTGGGAGCGGACGAGCAATCAGGTGCATATTTGGCGGATGCAGATCCCAACGGGGCGAAACCGAAGCGTTCCTTTTTCGGCCGGCTGCTCGGCCGCGCGGAAAATGAGACTGCGCCGGCCACGGACACGCTGCCGCCGGAGACAGCGCTTCCCGCGGAATCGGTGACGCCGGACAACTCCGTCCCAGAGATCGTCACCGAAACCCCACCGACCGCTCCCGACGCGCCTGAACCAACGCTAAAACTCTCCTGGTGGAAGCGTCTGCACGAAGGCTTGTCGCGCTCGTCGCAGGCCATCGGTGGCGGCATCACAGATATTTTCTCCAAGCGGAAGCTCGATGCGGACACGCTGCAGGAGCTTGAGGATGTGCTGATCCGCGCCGACCTTGGCGCCGTGGCTTCGCTGCGGATCACCGACGCGGTCGCCAAAGGCCGCTACGACAAAAACGTCAGCCCAGACGAGGTGAAGGACATTCTCGCGACGGAAATCGAGAACGTCCTCGACCCGCTCGCCCAGCCGCTCGAAATCGACAGAAGCAAGCGGCCTTTCGTGATCCTGGTCATTGGCGTCAACGGCTCAGGCAAGACGACGACCATCGGCAAGCTCGCCGCCAAATTTTCCCGCGATGGGCTGAAGGTGATGCTGGCGGCCGGTGACACATTCCGCGCCGCGGCGATCGAGCAATTGCGCATCTGGGGTTCGCGGCTCAATTGCGAGGTCATCGCGCGAGAGAGCGGTGGCGACGCCGCGGGCCTCGGCTTCGACGCCTTGAAGGCCGCGCGCGCGCAGAACGCCGATCTGCTCATCATGGACACCGCCGGGCGATTGCAGAACCGCACCGAGTTAATGGCGGAGCTTACAAAGATCATCCGCGTGATGAAGAAATTCGACCCCGAAGCGCCGCACGCGGTGCTGCTCGTACTCGACGCCACCGTCGGCCAGAACGCGCTGAACCAGGTCGAAATTTTCAGCCGTGTAGCCGGCGTCACCGGCCTCGTGATGACCAAGCTCGACGGCACGGCGCGAGGTGGGATACTCGTGGCCATCGCGGAAAAGTTCAGACTGCCGATTCACTTCATCGGCGTCGGCGAAAGTGCCGACGATCTTGAATCCTTCACAGCACGTGATTTTGCCCGCGCCATCGCCGGGCTCGACGAATGAGCATCAACACATGACTGAAACCGCCGAAAAGCAGCTCGCCAAAAAGCCAGCGCCGCCGCCGTGGCTGAAGATGACGCTCGAACTGGGCCCGCTGCTGCTCTTTTTCTTCGCCAATTCGCGGCCGAAACTCTTTGCGCCGTTCGCGCATCTCGTCCTGCCGGCGCATCTGCTTGTGGGCGAAAACGCCGGCCTCTTCACCGCAACGGTGGTGCTGATCCCGGCCGTGCTCATCGCACTCGTCGTCTCATACGTGCAATTGCGCCGCCTGCCGGTGATGCCGCTCGTCACCGCTATCCTCGTCGTGATCTTCGGCGCGCTGACGCTTTATTTTCAGGACCCGCGCTTCATCAAGATGAAGCCGACGTTTCTCTATGCGATTTTTGGCCTGGCGTTGCTCGGCGGCCTTTATCTGAAAAAGCCGATCCTCGAAATCGTGCTCGACAATGCGATGCCGCTGACCGAGGCAGGCTGGCGCATTCTCACCTTGCGCTGGGGCGTCTTCTTCCTTGGCCTCGCGGTGCTGAATGAGATCATCTGGCGCACGCAATCGAACAACACCTGGGTCGCGTTCAAGTTCCCCGGCATCGTGATCATCATCTTCCTGTTCACCATCGCGCAGGTGCCGCTGATGCTGAAGCACGAGTTGAAAGACGGAACAGCGGAATAGCGCTAACCTTTGCGCACGTCATGGCCGGGCTTGACCCGGCCATCCAGGAACGATCACAACAGTCAGCCTCGCGCTTGGATACGCGGGTCAAGCCCGCGTATGACGCGCGGCGTCGCAATGACAACATTCACACGAAAAATATGAGCGTCACTAAAACAAAAACTGGCACGAGGATCGCACCTGACCAAGCGAGATAGCCGAAGAAGCTCGGCATCGGCACGCGGGCGCGGCGCGCCAAGGCGTAAACTATAAAATTTGGCGCGTTGCCGATATAGGTCAGCGCGCCCATGAAGACCGCGCCGACCGAAATCGCTTCGAGTGTCTTCGCCATCGGCCCCATCAGGGTCGCCGCGTGGCCGCCTGCAACGGCGAAAAAGACCAGATAAGTCGGCCCATTGTCGAGAACGGACGATAGAAGCCCCGACGCCCAGAAATAGGCGGCATTGTTGGGCGCCCCGCCCGCCTGCGCCATGAGCGCGATCACCGGTGCGAAAGGTCCACGCGAATTCGCGGCGAGCATTTCCATCACCGGAACGATCGTGACGAAGATCGCGGCGAAGAGTTTGGCGACTTCTTCGAACGGCTCCCAGGAGAAGTGATTGGTGGCGCGGTCTGCCTTCGGGGTGATCGCGAACGAAAGAAGCCCAATGGTCGCGAGGGCGGCATCGCGTAGGATGTTTTGCAGTTGGAGCTTCGCGCCGAAAACATTAACGGCGACACCCGGATGCCAAAACGCACTTATCAAAATCACGCCAACGGCTGCGAGGATCAGAAAAAAATTCGGCAACCCGCGGATAGTCAAATGTAAGGCGCCACCGTCGCTCTCAGATATGTCTGACGCTTTTGATTCCCGCCGTGCGAGGTAGCTGTCGATGACGTAGAAGATCGCGAGCAATAATACCGCCGTAACGAGAAGATGCGGCCAGAGCGTCCGCAACGGCCAGAAAAAATCGACACCGGCGAGAAAGCCGAAAAATAAGGGCGGGTTGCCGAGCGGCGTGAGGATGCCGCCGATGTTGGCGACAAGAAAGATGAAGAAGATAACGACATGCGCTTTATGATGTCGCTTCGCATTCGCCTGCAGCAGCGGGCGAATGAGAATCATCGAGGCGCCCGTCGCTCCAACCAGTCCTGAGACGACGGTGCCGAGTGCGAGCAACAGCGTATTGAGCCGCGGCGTCGCGCGATCGAAATCGGAGACTACGATGCCGCCGGCCGTCGCGTAGAGCGCGAAGAGCATGAGGATGAAAGGCAGATAATCCTCAAGGATTGTGACCGCGAGTGCGGAGCGTGTGGCGCCGAACCCGCCTGTCTCGATCATGAGTCCAATTGCGAGCAATGCCCAGATAGCCGCCGCCCAGCCGTAGTGCAGATGCCAAATGCGCCGCGCGAGGATCGGCCCCAGCGCAATCGACAAAAGGAGGCCAGCGAACGGCAGCGCGAGCCACAACGGCGTCGGCGGGTGACTCAATGCGCCTCGTCCCAGTTCTGCGCCGCTTTGGCCTCGACTTGCAGAGGCACTGAGAGTTGCACCGCCGGATGCGGCGCGTCCGTCATCACTTTGCGCACCAGTGCAATTGTCGCTTCAACCTCGGCGTCCGGCACTTCGAAGACGAGTTCGTCATGCACCTGCAGAAGCATTTGCGCCGAAAGCCCTGCTTTATCGAGCGCATCCTCCATCCGCACCATGGCGCGGCGGATGATGTCGGCGGCAGACCCCTGGATCGGTGCATTGATCGATGCGCGCTCGTTGAATGCGCGCTCCGATGGGTTCGACGCATTGATGCGCGGATAATGACATTTGCGGCCGAAGAGCGTCGTCACATAGCCCTGCGCGCGTGCGGTTGCCTTCGTCTGATCTATATAGGCGCGGATACCGGGGAAGCGCTCGAAATATTGCCTGATATAGGCGCCAGCCTCATCGCGCGGAATGCCAAGCTGGTCGGCGAGGCCAAACGAGGAAATGCCATAGATGATGCCGAAATTGATCGCCTTGGCGCGGCGGCGCACGTCCGAGGGCATGCCCTCGATCGGCACGCTGAACATTTCCGACGCCGTCATCGCGTGAATGTCGAGCCCGTCGGCGAATGCCTGACGCAATTGCGGAATGTCGGCGATATGCGCGAGAAGCCGCAATTCGATCTGCGAATAATCCGCCGAGATAAGTTTGTGCCCCGGCGTCGCGATAAACGCACGGCGGATTTTGCGGCCCGCCTCGGTGCGGATCGGAATGTTCTGCAAATTCGGCTCGGACGATGAGAGCCGGCCCGTGGTCGTCGCGGCAAGCGCGTAGGACGTATGAACGCGATGCGTGCGCGGATTGACGTAACCCGGCAGCGCGTCGGTGTACGTCGATTTCAGCTTCGAGAGTTGCCGCCAGTCGAGAATGCGCCCGGCGAATTGATTGCCTTCCTCTGCCAGGTCTTCCAGTACGCCCGCTGCTGTCGACCACGCACCCGTCGCAGTCTTGCGCGCGCCGGGCAGGCCCATCTTGCCGAAAAGAATATCGCCCAATTGTTTCGGCGAGCCGAGGTTGAAGCTCTCGCCCGCAAGCTCGAATATTTCGGCCTCGAGCCGCGCCATGTCCTGCGCGAACTCGCCGGACAGACGCGAGAGAATCGTCCGGTCGATGGAAATGCCGCGGGCTTCCATCCGCGCCAGCACCTCGACCATCGGCCGTTCCAGCGCCTCATAGACGTTGGTCATGCGCTCGGCGGGCAGACGCGGTTTCAGCACGTTCCAGAGGCGCAAGGCAACGTCAGCGTCTTCCGCCGCATATTCGGTTGCCTTGTCGATCGGCACACGCGCGAAACCGATGAATGTGCGGCCCGAGCCTGCGACCTCGCCGAACGCCAGCGGCTTATGGTGGAAGAACTTTTCGCTCAAGACATCCATGCCGTGATCCGTCAGCCCGGCGTCGAGCACGTAAGAGAGCAGCAACGTGTCGTCGATCGGCCGCATCGCGATACCGTGCTGCCTGAAGACGAGCGTATCGAATTTGGAATTGTGCGCGATCTTCAAGACGCTTTCGGATTCGAGCAGCGGCTTCAGACGCGCGAGCACGTCGCCGTCGGGCAATTGGCCTGGCAGCAGCGCGTCGCCACCAAACAGATCGCCCGAACCCTCTCCGCGATGGCGCAGCGGCACGTAGACGCCCTGCCCTTCCGTGACGCAGAGCGAAACGCCGATAAGCTCGGCCTGCATCGGATCGAGCGATGATGTCTCGGTATCGATGGCGACAAATCCGGCGTCGAAGGCCGCAGCGATGATTGCATCGAGCGCAGCGAAATCCGTGATCGTCTTATACGTGCCGCGGTCAAAGGATGAGACAAGTGCCAGCGCGGCGCGCGCGGCGGCAAGTTCCGCCGGTCCTGATGGCGCGATCTGGCGCTGTGGTGCCTCGCCGTAGCGCGCATTCCTGCGCGGCCCCGTTGTCGCGGGCTTGGCTTCCTCGATCTTCTCTTCGGCTTCTTCGATTGCCTCGACCGTTTCGACAATGTCACCGTTGCGGCCGCGCCAGCCGGCGGCGCCGACAAAGGCACTATCCGCGTCGATGGCTTCCGCCACGATGCCATAAGTTTCGGCGGCGCGTTTGGTGATCGTCGTGAATTCCATCGCCTTCAGGAAGCCGACAAGCGTCTTGCCCTCCGGCTGCTCCAGACCGAGATCGTCGAGTTGCACGTCGAGTGCGACATCGCGGACGAGTGTGACGAGTTGTTTCGAGACCCTGATGAGTTCGACGCTCTCCGGCGCGGTGAGGATTTCGCGGCGCTTCGGCTGTTTGATTTCCCCGGCGCGTGCCAGCAATGTATCGAGATCGCCGTATTCGTTGATGAGTTGCGCCGCAGTCTTGACGCCGATGCCGCGCGCACCCGGCACATTGTCGGTCGAGTCGCCGGCCAATGCCTGAACGTCGATCACCTTCTCCGGCGGTACGCCGAAATAATCCTGCACTTCGGCGAGGCCAATACGCCGCTCCTCGCGCGCACCCTTTGCGCCCGCTTCGCCCGATGCCGGATCGTACATGGCGACGCCATCGCGGATGAGTTGCATCAGGTCTTTGTCCGCCGATATGATCAGCACGTCGGCACCGCGCTCGCGCGCCTGGCACGCATAGGTCGCGATGAGATCGTCGGCCTCGTAACGGTCCTGTTCGATCGGCACGAGACCGAAGGCGCGGACGGCCGCCCGCATCAGCGGAAATTGCGGAATCAGATCTTCCGGCGGCTCGGAGCGATTGCCCTTATAGGGTGGGTAGATTTCGCGGCGGAACGAGTTTTCCGATTTGTCGAAAATGATGCCGAGATGCGTCGGCATGATTCCCGCCGCGCCCTCGCGGACGAACTGGAAAAGCTTGTTGCAGAACAAACGCACCGCGCCGGTCGGCAATTGATCCGACCGGTAATTGTATTTCGCGTCCTGCCGAATCGACTGGAAATAGGCGCGGAAAATGAACGACGACCCATCGACGAGGAAGACATGGTCTCCGGCTTTCACCGGGCGATTGTGCAGCGACATGATGTGAGAAGAACTCAAAAAAGGGTCCGCGTGTGGCTAACATAAGCGGCAAGTCGAAGCGATGCCACGCCCCGCGTTGCGCCCAATTTAACCAAAACGCGTCGATTTCAAAGGCTTATGCTGCATCGCACTGACGTGTGACGGATTTCAACCGGCCCGTCACACTGTGCGTTTCATAACACTATGAGATTTCCACATAAATCCGTCTCTTGTGCGCCATTCGCAATCCATATTGCAATGCACTATATCAAAGCGCAGCATGGTCGGCGCATGACGCCGCCGAGGAATTTCGGAGTACGGAATGAACTTATTGGAGAGCGTCGAACAGACGCTAGGCACGGCGCTCGGCCGCGGCAGCGCGCTTTGGCCGCCGGCACATCTATCGCTTGCTTTGCAGGGCGGCGGCTCGTTCGGCGCTTTCACTTGGGGCGTGCTCGATCGCCTGCTCGAATCGGGCGATGTCGATATTGATACCGTCAGTGGCACGTCCGCCGGCGCGGTGAATGCTGTGCTGCTGGCAGATGGCCTCGCTGCGGGTGGCCGCGATGGCGCGCGCGAAAAGCTTGCGCATTTCTGGGAACGGCTGAGCCGCAACGCCGCCTTCGGCCCGTTCGGATCGACGGCGCACTTCGCGCCGGGCGGTGCGGCGGGCACCTTCTCGGCTTGGGCGCGGCTGCTTTCACCCTATCAATACAATCCGCTCGACGTGAATCCGCTGCGCACGCTCCTCAACGAGGAGATCGATTTTGAGCGGCTGAAAGCTTCGTCGCCAATCCGCCTGCTGATTGCGGCGACGCGCGTCTCGGACGGGCGGGCGCGCATTTTCGGCAATGCCGAGATCAACGCGGACGTCGTCCTCGCCTCATCCTGTCTGCCGCTCTTCCACCACGCGGTGACGATCGACAACACGGCCTATTGGGACGGCGGCTATTCCGCCAACCCGCCGCTGATCGATCTCGTTTCTGCAAGCCAGGCGACAGACCTGCTGGTCGTGCGCATTACGCCCATGCTGAGCGCTGAAACGCCGACGAGCTCACGCGAAATCCTGCGCCGGCTTGATCAGATCACGTTCAACGCCTCGCTGCAGACCGAGTTGGAAACGCTGGAGCGGCAAATCGACCGCAGCCAGAAGCTTTCCGGCCTCCTGTCGAGCGAAAGCCGCAAATTGCGCCGCCTCGCGATCCATCAGATCTCGGCGGAGGAGGCCTTCGACGGCCTCGCCGACGCGAACGCGACCAATCTCGACTGGAACTTCCTGACCACGTTGCGCGATCATGGCCGCACTGCCGCGGCCGCATGGCTCGCCGGCAGGAAATCCGGCAACATGGTGCCGCAAACCGCCGCACCGCTCGAGGCCTCCTACGCGCCGTGACGATTTAGACAAGCGAAACGCCGCCGCCCGCATTATATGAAGAATGCATGAAACTGGCGGCCTTTTGCCGCCGCGGCGAAAGACGCGATGGCTCTGGACGTTTCCCTGTTTATCGACGGCACATGGCGCCCGGGCGCCAACGGCAGGACGCTCGACGTGATCAATCCGGCGACGGAAGACGTGATCGGAACGGTCGCGCGTGCCGAGACCGCTGACCTCGACGCAGCGCTGGCGGCGGCCCAAAAGGGCTTTGCGGTCTGGCGTGCCATGTCCGCTGTCGAGCGCGGTAAGATCCTGCGACGCGCGGCAGCGCTCTTGCGCGAGCGGATCGAACCCATCGCGCACATCATGACCCGCGAACAAGGCAAGCCGGTCAAGGAAGCCAGAGTCGAAATTGGCGTCGCCGCCGATACGCTCGATTGGTTTGCCGAAGAGGCGCGCCGCGCCTATGGCCGCGTTGTTCCGGCGCGTGCGCCGAATATCACCAATCTGGTTCTGAAAGAGCCTGTCGGGCCCGTCGCGGCGTTCACGCCGTGGAATTTTCCGATCAACCAGATCGCGCGCAAGCTCGGCGCCGCGCTCGCCGCGGGCTGTTCGATCATCGTCAAAGCGCCGGAAGAAGCGCCGGGTTCCCCGGCCGAATTCATCCGCGCTCTCGCCGATGCCGGCGTGCCGGCTGGCGTCATCAATCTTGTCTTCGGCGTGCCGGCCGAGATTTCCGCGCATCTCATTCCGCATCCGACGATCCGCAAGATCTCCTTCACCGGCTCAACGGCTGTCGGCAAGGAATTGGCGGCTCTCGCCGGCGCGCATATGAAACGCGCAACGATGGAGCTTGGCGGCCACGCGCCCGCGATCGTTTTCAACGATGCCGACATCGATGTCGCGCTGCGCGTCCTCGTGGCGCGCAAGTTCCGCAATGCCGGGCAGGCCTGCACCGCGCCGACGCGGTTTCTCGTCCAGCGTGACGTCTACCAAAATTTTCTCGACGCGTTTCGTTGCGGCGACCAAGGCACTGAAGATCGGCGACGGTCTCGATCCTGCAACTGATGTCGGGCCGCTCGCCAATCCGCGCCGGATTGCGGCGCTTGAAAGCTTCGTCGCCGATGCGGTCAAGAAAGGCGCCAAGCTTATCGTTGGTGGGACGCGCCAGGGCCACAAGGGCTATTTCTTCGCGCCGACAATCCTCGCGCATGTGCCGACGAACGCGCGCGCGATGAACGAAGAGCCGTTCGGCCCGATTGCGCTGGTCAATTCGTTCGAGACTTTCGACGAAGCGATCATTGAGGCGAACCGCCTCGCCTACGGCCTTGCCTCCTATGCCTTCACCTCATCGGCAGCAACGGCGGATGCGCTTGCGCAAAAGATCGAGGCAGGGATGGTGGCGATCAACGATTTGCATCTGAGTTCGCCCGAATTGCCCATCGGCGGCGTCAAGGATAGCGGCTACGGCAGCGAAGGCGGCCCCGAGGCGATGGACGCCTATCTCGTCACCAAGCTTGTGACGCAGGCGGCGGGTTAAATTTAAAAACGCTCGCCGTCATGGCCGGGCTTGACCCGGCCATCCACGCGGTGACACTGCTGCATCATTGCAATCGTTACAGCAACGTCTCGGCGTGGATGCCCGGCACAAGGCCGGGCATGACGGTCAATCGCCCAGCAACTTGCACGAATGATCGAGCAGATTGGCGGCATGCGCGAAACGCAACTTGGCAAGGTCCGCACGCCCGGCCAGCAGAACAAATCCCTTTTCGCCACCGCCGAAATCGGCACCCATCAGAGCCAACGTCTGACTGCGCATGTCTTGCGCCGCGCCTGGCACGCCGGTCGCAAGCAGCTTGAACGGGTCTTCGGCCGCAAGATCCGTCGCGGCGAGCCGGCGTGCAAGATAAGGCAGGCCGTGCAATGGCACCGGAAATCTCGCCCAGATCGCGCCGACATTGCCGATGTATTTGACGAGCGCCGCATGCACATCGGGCTGAACGCAATCGATGTGGATGTGCAATTGATCCTGACTGCGCGTGACCGCTGAATTGATCGCAAGCCCGATATCATCCCAGGGAATTTCGCGCCCCGCCGCTTTCTCGGTATAGGCGCGCGCCTGCCAGGCCGAGGCCCAATAATTCGGCGCGCCGGGCAATAAGAGAGTGGGATCGTCGATGCCGGAAATCTTTCGCGTCGGGATCAGCAGAAATTGCGTCTTGCCGACGCGGTCCTTGTAGATGACGAAGCCACGCGCGACACCCTGACCGAGCGCGACGAACGCACAGGGCGCGGGATCGCCATGCGCCTGTTGCGACGGCACGCATTCGTCGTTGACGTGATGCCAGAGATCGTCGCGATGATTGATCCGGTGCAGCAACCAGAATGCGCCGCTGCTTATCGCGACGAGCAGGATGGCTCCGGCGACGAGAGCCACGCGCCGCATCGATTACTCGCCGTGGCGGAAATCGAGAATGGCGCTGGTATAATGCTCGTCGACTTCCGAAACCGGCTGGCCGTCAGCAGCAAACACAATCGCGTGATGTTCGAACAAAACCGGCGGGATCGCCAGGCTGGCGCTCGAATGATCGGCCGGCGGACTCGACTTCCCAGCCATCCGGCAACGGGCGCCATAGAAGATCGACGCCAATGGTCTGGCGGCGCGGATGCAGGGGCAGAATGGCGCGGCCGAAGGGAATGTCGCTCGTTTCCAGCGCCTTTTCCATCGCCGGCTGCAGACGACTCGGCACATACCAATTGTCGGCCTGCGACAGGACATGATCGCCGCAGACAAGATCGACACGGCGATAGATGACAGGCTCATTCGCCCCGATGTTGAGACGCTTGCGCTGCTCGGCCGTGATGGGCTTTTGAACGTCGCGGCGCAGCCGGGCGTGGAGCACGGCGTCGGCGGCCATGTGGTGCGTGCCACACCAGGATTCGAGCGTCTTGGTCGCGCTGTTCGACGCGAGCAAGGTCGCGTTCAGCGTTTCCATAAGGGCCCACGCCTCAAGCCGGCCGCGGAACGTGTCGGGCCACGCCTCCGAGGCCTGCGCCGGTTTGCCCAGGGCGACAAAGCCCAGAGCGGCAAAAATCGAAGCCTTCGCCTTCATGCTCCACAATTATTCCAATGTCTCGACATCACGCAAGGTGGGGAATAGCCGCATCCAGAGCAAGGCAATGCCGATCGAGGCAATTCCGCCCAGTAGAACTGCCGGTCAGCGATCCTGCCGAAAGTAAGGGAGGCCGCGAATTCTGATCATGACGATCGGATAGGCCATGAGGAGTGCGCCAAGGCCGAAGCTGACGATCACCGTACCAACACCGAGTAGCCCTTGCGTGGCGGCGCGGACGAAACAGGCAATCCCGACGGGATAGAACAAGATAATTGCGGTGAAGAGGCCCGGCGAAAATCGCCCCTTGGTCAAGATCACCGGCAGGACATGGAAGAACGTGGCATTGATCAGCATGAGCGCCGGAAAGGTCAAAGCCAGCGCTGGCGATGCAACGGCAAGATTTGGAGCAACGATGCCAAGAACGACAACGACGGCATTGGTCACATAGAAATCGCCCCACTCGACCGGCAGACCAATAACGTGACGCGCCCAGTCGCGCCAATTGAGCTGATATTCCTCTAAAATATGCGCGGCATAGCAGCCCGTTGCGAGCCATAACCAGGATGTGAGAAGTCATGGCCTTCCCTCAGGCGATAATCTCGACCTCGCCGCTCGCCAGTCTATAGATGCCACCGACGACGGCGAGCTTCTTGTCCGCGACTGCAGCATCGAGAACCGGGCTGGCCGATTTCAACGCGGCGACGTTGCGGCGGACATTTTCTTCCGTAGCGTTCTCGAGAAGATCGCCGGTCCTGTCGAGAACCAGACGCACAGCTGGCGAGAGGCTGGTTGTCAGATCCTGAATATGGCCGGGGAACGTCGCTTTGTCTTTGACCGCGGCGATCGCCGCCTTCACGGCGCCGCAAGCCTCATGGCCGAGAACCAAGATCAGCGGCGTGTTCAACACTGCGACAGCATATTCGAAGCTCGCCAGATTATCGACATTGACGAAATTGCCGGCGACGCGAACGACGAAGAGATCACCGCGCGACGTGTCGAAGGCATATTCCGGCGCGATGCGCGAGTCGGCGCAACTGAGGATTCCCGCGAATGGATTTTGGCCGCCGACAAGTGCTTCGCGTTCGGCGACGAAATCGTGCCGCTTCGCGACGCCACCGACATAGCGCTTGTTGCCGGCCTTAAGCCGCGCAAGAGCTTCGTCAGGAGAGATCACATTTTGCGGTTTCGGCGGCGGCGTATCGTCGGCTGCCATCGCCGGCATCGCGAACGCGGCGCTGAAGGCGGCGCCAAGCGCGAGCAAATCGCGGCGCGCGATCGAATTGTCATGTTTTTGAGCGGGGACACCACAAAGATCGCACATAGCTTCATCTCCAGTCGTGTGACCAAACTCTAGCATCGACGGTCGAAGCGCCGTCAAGGCGGCGCTCATCTTATTCATAAACGCGCATAGCGATTGACGAACCGATATTATTTCGATATTCGTCGAAATATGGAAACAAATGACGCTGTTGCCGCGCTCGCCGCCCTTGCGCAGGAGAGTCGTCTCGATGCGTTCCGCTTGCTGGTGCAGGCGGGGCCGGAGGGAATGCAAGCCGGGCAGATTGCGGCTGCGCTCGGCGTTCCGCCTAATACGCTCACCTTTCATTTCGACCGGTTGCGCATGGCAGAGTCTCGTGAGCGTTCGGCGCGAAGGCCGCGCGATGATCTACACGGCGCATTTCACGACGATGAACGCGTTGCTCGCCTATCTCACCGAGAATTGCTGCGGGGGCGTGCCTTGCACGCCGCGCAGGCCTGCAAGCCCGCGCCGGCAAACGTCACGCCAAATCTCCCGCGTGAAGGAGCGAACATGAGACGAGACGAACGATCTCAACGTTTTGTTTCTTTGCACCGGCAATTCAGCGCGCGTTCGATCATCGCGGAAGTCGATCCTACGCAAGGAGGGCGACGGACGATTCTCCGCCTTCTCCGCCGGCAGCCAGCCCAAAGGCGACGTCAATCCGAACATTTGCGCTCCTGAAGAATCTCAGCAGCCACGGCATTTCCGACCGAAGATTTACGCTCGAAAAGTCATGGGATGAGTTCGCGTTCCTGGCAGCGCCAGTTATGGATTTTGTCTTCACGGTCTGCGACAGCGCCGCGGGCGAAGCCTGCCCGGTCTGGCTGGGCCAGCCAATAACGGCGCATTGGGGGATCGAGGATCCGGCGGCCGTCGAAGGCAGCGATTTTGAAAAGGAGACGGCCTTTGTCACGGCCGCCCGCTACCTCAAGAACAGGATTTCCTTGTTTACGGCATTGCCGCTGACAAGCCTCGACGCGATGGCTCTCGCCACGGAGTTGCGCGAGATCGGCCAAAGTGACGGCACGACATTACACCCACCTGAGAGGGCGTGAGACCCTATGGATGTCATCATTTATCACAACCCGGACTGCGGCACCTCGCGCAACGTGCTCGGCCTGATCCGCAACGCCGGCATCGAGCCGCATGTCATCGAATATCTCAAGACGCCCCCATCGCGCGCGCTTCTGAAACAGCTTATCGAGCGCATGGGCATCCCGGTGCGCGTGCTGCTTCGCGAAAAGGGCACGCCCTACACCGAGATGGGTCTGAGTGATCCAAGCCTCGCGGACGATCAATTGCTCGACGCCATGATCGCACAGCCGATCCTGATCAACCGGCCGATAGTGGTGACCCCGCTCGGTGTGAAGTTGTGCCGCCCATCGGAAACGGTCCTCGATATCCTGCCGCCCACACAGCAAGGCGCATTCCAGAAGGAAGACGGCGCGCAGGTGGTAGATGCCGCTGGGCGCCCCATCGTCTGAAAGAAAAATCTTATGTCGCTTTTCGAACGTTGGCTTACGCTTTGGGTCGCGCTTTGCATCGTTGTCGGCATTGCGCTCGGCAATCTTGTGCCCGGCGCATTCCAGGCCATCGGCGCAATGGAGATCGCCGGGGTCAATCTGCCAGTCGCTATACTGATCTGGCTGATGATTATTCCGATGCTGATCAAGGTCGACTTCGCCGCCCTCACTCAGGTCCGTCGCCATTGGCGCGGCATCGGCGTGACATTGTTCATCAACTGGGCGGTCAAGCCCTTTTCAATGGCGGCCCTCGGCTGGTTCTTTATCGGCCATGTGTTCCGGCCGCTGCTGCCGGCGGCGCAGATCAACTCCTATATCGCCGGGCTGATCCTCCTCGCCGCCGCGCCTTGTACGGCGATGGTCTTCGTCTGGTCGAACCTGACCAAAGGTGAGCCGCATTTCACGCTGAGCCAGGTCGCGCTGAACGACGCGATCATGGTGTTTGCCTTCGCGCCGATAGTCGGCCTGCTGCTCGGGCTTTCGGCGATCACGGTGCCATGGCGACGCTGACGCTTTCCGTCACGCTCTACATCGTGGCGCCGGTGATCGCCGCGCAGATCATCCGCCGCTTGGTTCTGGCGCACGGCGGCGAGGCCGCTTTGTCGCGCCTGCTCGCGAAGCTGCAACCGCTATCGCTCACGTCGCTGCTCGGAACTCTCATTCTTTTATTTGGCTTTCAGGGCGCGCAGATCATCGCCCAGCCTCTCATCATCGCACTGCTGGCAGTTCCGATCTTGTACAGGTCTACTTTAACGCCGGCCTCGCCTATCTTCTTAATCGCCTATCCGGCGAGGAACATTGCGTCGCCGGGCCTTCGGCGCTGATCGGCGCGTCGAATTTCTTTGAACTTGCGGTCGCCGCGGCGATCAGCCTGTTCGGATTCAACTCCGGCGCGGCGCTCGCAACCGTCGTGGGTGTGTTGATCGAAGTGCCAGTGATGCTATCGGTCGTCGCGATCGTCAATCGCTCGCGAAACTGGTATGAGCGCGGGGTAGCACCGTCTACGATTGCTGAGGAGCGCCGCCTTGGCTGATCTCGGCGATCTTCCGAATGTTGATCCAGCGTGCTTTTCCTCGCCTGACCCGACCGCGCTGCACGCGCTGTCGCCGTCCCATCCGCCGCGCATCCTGCTGCTCTACGGTTCGGTGCGAGCGCGCTCCTACAGCCGCCTTTTGACCTTCGAGGCGGCGCGGCTGCTCGATGCACTTGGCGCCAAGACGCGCATCTTCGATCCGACGGACCTGCCACTTCCGGACAACGCGCCCGTCGATCATCCTAAGGTCGCCGAGCTGCGCGCATTGTCAGAATGGTCGGAAGGGCAAGTCTGGTGCAGCCCGGAGCGGCATGGCGCGATGACCGGTATAATGAAAGCGCAGATCGACTGGATTCCTCTGTCGATCGGCGCGGTGCGGCCGACGCAAGGCAAAACACTTGCGGTTATGCAGGTCTCTGGCGGCTCACAATCCTTTAATGCGGTCAACCAGCTCCGCGTACTCGGACGCTGGATGCGCATGCTGACAATCCCGAACCAATCGTCAGTCGCGAAGGCCTTCGAGCAATTCGATGAAACGGGGCGCATGAAGCCTTCGCCCTATTACGAGCGCGTTGTCGATGTGATGGAAGAGTTGATGAAATTCACCCTGCTGACACGCGGCATTTCCGGCTATCTGACCGACCGTTACAGCGAGCGGAAGGAAGACGCGGAAAAATCGGCGCAGCGCCTCGATCTAAAAGCCATCTGACGAAACGCCGGCTAATTCGCAAACCTGAAATGCAGCACGTCGCCGTCGGCGACGACATAATCCTTGCCTTCGAGGCGGAATTTGCCCGCCTCGCGCGCGCCAGCCTCGCCATTCGCCGCGACATAATCGGCATAGGCGATCGTTTCTGCGCGGATAAAACCCTTCTCGAAATCGGTGTGGATGACGCCCGCCGCTTGCGGCGCTTTGGTGCCGACTTCGATGGTCCAGGCACGCGTCTCCTTGGGGCCGACCGTGAAATAGGTGATGAGATGCAGCAGCGCATAGCCAGCGCGGATGACGCGATTGAGGCCCGGCTCTTCCAGCCCGACGGCTTCGAGATAATCCTTCTGCTCTGCCGCTGGCAGCAATGCGATCTCGCTTTCGATCGCCGCTGAGACGATGACGGCACCCGCGCCTTCCTCTGCCGCGCGGACTTTCACCTGCTCCGAATAGGCATTGCCCTTGTCGGCCGACGCTTCCTCGACATTGCAGACATAGAGAACCGGCTTGGCGCTCAGCAGGCCGAGCATGTCGAAGGCTTTGCGCTCCTCTGGCTTGATCGCGGCAAGACGCGCCGGTTTGCCCTCGCGCAGCAAGACAAGGCAGCGGCCGACGATATCGAATGTCTCCTTGGCCTCCTTGTCGCCGCCCTTGGCTTTCTTTTCCAACGCCGGGGCGCGCTTTTCGAGGCTGTCGAGATCGGCCAGCATCAGCTCGGTTTCGATTGTCTCGATATCGTCGAGCGGCGAAATCTTGCCGGCGACATGCGTGATGTCATCGTCCTCGAAACAACGCACGACATGAGCGATGGCGTCGCATTCACGGATATTGGCGAGGAACTGATTGCCAAGCCCCTCGCCTTTCGAGGCGCCGCGCACGAGGCCGGCGATATCGACGAAGGTCAGCCGCGTCGGGATGATTTCTTTGGAGCCGGCAATCTTCGCCAGCACATCGAGCCGCGGATCGGGCACGGCGACGTCGCCGACGTTCGGTTCGATCGTGCAGAAAGGATAATTGGCCGCCTGCGCCGCCGCCGTCTGCGTCAGCGCGTTGAAAAGCGTCGATTTGCCGACATTCGGCAGACCGACGATGCCGCATTTAAAGCCCATGATATCTCACTATTGTCATGGCCGGGCATAGCCCATCGTAGACGGGCGTTCTGCCGAACGCCCTATGTCCCCGGCCATCCACGCGGCGACACCGCTACATGATCGCAATCGTTACAGCAATGTCTCGGCGTGGATGCCCGGCACGGGGCCGGGCATGACGTGGGAGGGGCTCACTCCGCGGCGCTGCGGCTGCCATTAAGCGCCAGAGCGCCGGTCTCGAACTGCATCTTGGCGAGCTTGGCGTAAAGGCCGTCCCTGGCGACGAGCGATTGATGCGTGCCTTCCTCGACGATGCGCCCCGCGTCCAGGACGAGAATACGATCGGCAGAGAGCACCGTCGCCAGCCGATGCGCGATGACGAGCGTCGTGCGGCCCTGTTTCAACTCTTCGAGCGCATGCTGGACGAGACCTTCGCTCGCCGCATCGAGCGCCGACGTCGCCTCGTCGAGGAGCAGGACCGGCGCCTCGCGCAGGATCGCCCGCGCGATGGCAAGACGCTGGCGCTCGCCGCCGGATAGCGTGACCCCGCGCTCGCCGATATTCGTCGCATAGCCGTGCGACGTGGCAGCGATGAAATCCTGCGCCGCGGCTTTTTTCGCGGCGGCTTCGACCGCGGCCTCGGACGCTTGCGGTGCGCCGTAGCGGATATTGTCGGCGAAGCTCGATGCGAAGATCACCGGCTCCTGCGGCACCAGGCTGATACGGCGGCGCAGATCGGCCGGATCGACCGTCTTGATATCAACGCCGTCGAGATCGATCACGCCGCTCGTCGGATCATAGAAACGCAGCAGAAGCTGGAAGATGGTCGATTTGCCGGCGCCGCTCGGCCCGACGATCGCGACCGTCTCGCCCGGCGCGACCCTGAACGAAAGATCATGCAGCGCCGGCGCGTCCTGCCGGGTCGGATAGGCGAAATTGACGTGATCGAAGACAATCTCGCCCTTTGCGGGCGTCGGCAATTGCACGGCAGGCACCGGCGCCGTGATCTTCGGCTTGATTGCGAGGATTTCGCCGATGCGGCCAGCCGCACCGGCCGCCGCCGAAATCTCGTTCCAGACCTGGCTCAATTCGCCAAGCGCCCCGGCGCCGAGCACGGCATAAAGCACGAATTGCGACAGCAAGCCGCCGGTCATGCGGCCGGCGAGCACGTCATGCGCGCCGAGCCAGAGCACCACGACGACGCTCGCAAAAGCAAGGAAGATGGCGATCACCGTGACAATGCCGCGCGCCAACGTCGAAAGCCGTGCGGCATCATAAGAGTTCTCGACCGCGGCGGTGAAGCGCGCATTTGTCGCCGCCTCCGCGCCAAATGCCTGCATCACCCGTACAGCGCCGAGATTTTCAGCCGCATAGGCGCTTGCATCGGCGAGCGTGTCTTGCGCGGCGCGCGACCGTTTCTTGACGGCGCGTCCGGCGGCATAGAGCGGCAGAACGATGACCGGGATCGCAACAAGTACGAAAGCCGACAGCTTCGGGCTGGTATAGACCATCAGCGCGACCGCGCCGATGAACATGAAAAAATTGCGCAGCGCGACCGAGGCCGAAGCGCCAAAGGCCGCCTTCAATTGCGTCGTATCGGCGGTGAGGCGCGACAGCAATTCGCCGATCCGCGCGCTATCGAAGAAACTCGCGTCAAGACCGGAAAGATGTTTGAAGACGGCGCTGCGCAGATCGGCCACAACGCGTTCGCCCAGCGTATTGACAAGGTAATAACGGGTGCCCGAAGCCAGCGCGAGCACGCCGACGACACCGATCATCGCGCCGAAATAGCTATTGATCGTGCCGGTGCTGTGGACCGAAAAGCCGGCGTCGATCATCCGCCGCACCGCGATAGGCACGACGAGCGTCGCGGCGGCGGCGAGGGTCAGAGCCGCGAAAGCGGCGAGGACGCGGCCCTTATAGCGTTTGACATAGGGCAGAAGTGCCAGAAGGGCTTTCGGTGAGGGCCGCGGCTTGGCGCTGGCGGCATCATTCCCGGCCGGGGGGGTATCGGACGACATTGGAACGCCTTTAGACTGGATTGACGCCAATGGCCAGAAAATCGTGCCACTTCGGTGGCAACATTGGCGCGGCACTGTGGCCTTGGGTTGCCCCCGGCGCGTACGGAATGCTAAGCCGCAACGCCTCCAATAGGTGAGAACGGATCAGCGTGGCGGGTGATAAAATCCTTGTGACAGGGGCGTCGGGCTTCGTCGGCGCCGCCGTCGCGCGCGCGGCGCTTGCGTCCGGTTACGCGGTGCGAGTTCTGGTTCGGGCCGCCAGCGCGCGGACCAATCTCGCAGATTTGAACGTCGAACTGGCCGAGGGTGACATGCGCGACCCGGACGCCGTCGCGCGAGCCATGTCTGGCGTGAACTTCCTCTTCCATGTCGCGGCTGACTATCGCCTCTGGGCGCCCGACCCGGACGAAATCCTGCGCACCAATTGCGACGGCACGCGCATTCTGATGCAGGCGGCGCAAAAGGCCGGCGTGCAACGCATCGTCTATACGAGCAGTGTCGCGACCCTGACGATTCCGCCGGACGGCACGCCGGGCGATGAGACCCGCTCGTTACCGCTGGACAAGGCTATTGGCGCCTATAAGCGCAGCAAAGTCGCGGCGGAAATCATCGTGAAGGATATGATCGCCCGGGAGGGCCTGCCGGCTATCATCGTGCATCCCTCAACGCCAATCGGCCAACGCGACGTCAGGCCGACCCCAACGGGCCGAATCATCGTCGAGGCGGCGCAAGGCCGTATGCCCGGCTATGTCGATACGGGGCTCAATCTCGTTCATGTCGATGATGTCGCGGCAGGTCATCTCGCCGCGCTCGAACGGGGCAAGATTGGCGAGCATTATATTCTCGGCGGCGAAAATGTGCGGCTCGCCCAGATGCTCTGC
The DNA here is from genome assembly GCA_963782195.1 of uncultured Pseudomonadota bacterium. Taxonomy (GTDB): domain Bacteria; phylum Pseudomonadota; class Alphaproteobacteria; order Rhizobiales; family Beijerinckiaceae; genus Methylovirgula. The sequence continues at coordinate 172,031 of CAWAIN010000004.1, forward strand.
GAAATCGCCAGCTTGACCGGCCGCCGTCCCCCCAAGATAAAGGTGCCGCGGTGGCTCCTCTACCCGCTCGCCGCCATCGTCGAGGCAAAGGCCCGGTCCAGTTGCCGGGAGCCTTTCTTGACCCTCGACGGGCTGCGCATGGCGAAATATTTGATGTTTTTCTCGTCCGCGAAAGCGGAACGTGAACTCGCCTACCGGCCACGGCCCTATAAAAAGGGCCTCGAAGACGCCCTCGCCTGGTTCGGCACACACGGATATCTGAGATGAACGACGTGATCGAACAAAAGGCAACGAAGACGCATCGCGACGAGAATTTCCCCGTCGCCTCTGTCTTGATCGCGCGCGAGCATCGGCCGGCCGTGCTTGCTTTCTATAATTTCGTGCGCGCTGCTGACGATATAGCCGACAGCCCGGATCTGACGCCGGATCAAAAGATCGCGGGGCTCGACCGTTTCGAAGCGGCGCTGCTCGGCAAGGACGACGGGATCGAGGTCGCCAAGCCGCTGCGCGCCGTGCTCGCCGCGCGCAAACTGCCGGCGCGCCACGCGCTCGATCTGCTCTATGCGTTCCGCATGGACGCGACGAAGACGCGCTACGCCAATTTCGACGAGCTGATGCATTATTGCGCGTATTCGGCCGCGCCGGTCGGCCGTTACGTTCTCGACGTGCATGGCGAGAGCGAAACGACATGGCCCGCGAACGACGCGCTTTGCTCGGCTTTGCAGATCATCAATCACACGCAAGATTGCGGCGAAGATTATCGCAATCTCGACCGCGTCTATATCCCGCAAGATGCAATGGCGCGGCATGGAACGGATGTGACGGCGCTGGCCGCACCGGCTGCGTCGCCCAATCTGCTCGCGTGTCTGCATGAACTGTCGGCACAAACCGCGAAGCTGGTCACGCTCGGACGCACGCTGTCGCCGCAGGTGAAAGATTTGCGTCTCGCGCTCGAGACGGCGGTGATCGGGCGGCTCGCGCAAACGCTTGTGACATTGCTTGCAAAAGCGCGATCCGCTGAGCCAGAAAGTCCATTTGAACAAGCCCGAAGTTCTCGGCTGGACATTGCTCGGCGTCGGCGACGGGCTCATTGGCCGGGTCAAGGGCGCACCGCAGGCCGCTGCGGCGCATGCGAGGCGTGCATGAGCGTCGCAGAGGCCGAAGCTGCCCCGACCGCGCAGACGCGCGCCAGCGGCAGTTCGTTCTACGCCGCCATGCGCATTCTGCCCCGCGCGCAACGCGACGGCATGTTCGAAATCTATTCCTTCTGCCGCCTCGTTGACGACATCGCTGACGATGGCGGCCCGCAGGCGTCGCGGTTTGCGCAGCTGGAACAATGGCGTCAGGACATCAGCACGCTTTGTGCTGGTAAAATTCCAGCGCCACAATTCGCGGGTCTCGCGGCGGCGATCAAAGAGTTCAATCTTCAGAAAGACGATTTCTTCGCCGTCATCGATGGCATGGAAATGGATGTGCGCGAAGACATCCAGGCGCCGGATTGGCAGACGCTCGATCTCTATTGCGACCGGGTGGCGAGCGCAGTGGGACGGCTTTCAGTCCGTGTCTTCGGCGTGCCTGAGAAAGAAGGCGCTGCCCTCGCGCATCATCTCGGCCGCGCGCTGCAACTCACCAATATCTTGCGCGATCTCGACGAGGATGCTGGCATCAACCGGCTCTATCTGCCGCGCGAGGCGCTGGTCGCCGCGGGCATTACGAGCACCAACCCGCAGGAAGTCATTGCAAGCCCGCATCTCGCCGCGGCCTGCGCGCCAGTGATCGCCCGCGCAAAAGAGCATTTCGCCGAGGCCGCCGCGATCATGAAGCGCTGCCCGCGTGCGAGCGTGAAATCGCCGACGACTGATGTACGAAGCCTACCAGATCATCCTGAGCACTTTGTTGGCGCGCGGCTTCGCGCCGCCGCGCCAGAAGATCAAGCTGCCCAAGCATCAACTGCTGCTCATCGTGCTACGACACGGCCTGTTCTGATGTCGCGCGTTCATATCGTCGGCGCCGGGCTCGCCGGCCTTGCCGCTGCGTTGCGGTTGGCCGATGGAAAGCGATCCATCACCATTCATGAAGTCCGCGACGCAAGCGGGCGGCCGCTGCCGCTCCTACTTCGATGCGACGCTCGGCATGGAGATCGACAACGGCAATCATCTGTTGCTCTCCGGCAATTACGCGGCGCAGGAATTTTTGCGCAAAGTCGGCAGCGCGGACCAACTCGTCGGGCCGGATCGCGCGGAATTCGCCTTCGTCGATCTGAAGACCCGCGAGCGCTGGCTCTTGCGGCCGAGCGACGGCGCAATCCCATGGTGGATTTTTCAGAAAGATCGCCGTGTGCCCGGCACTGGGCCGCTCGATTATTTCAGCGTCGCGCCACTCTTGACCGCCGCGAAAGGCGCGACGCTGAAAGACGCGATGAAATGTGAAGGAGTCCTCTGGGAGCGGCTATGGCAACCGTTTTTCCTTGCGGCACTCAACACGCAACCCGAGGAAGGTGCGGCTTCGCTCGCCGCCCGGCTCATGCGAGAGACGTTCGCCAAGGGCGGCCGGGCCTGCCGCCCGTTGGTGGCGGCGCAAGGTCTTTCGACAGCCTTCATCACTCCCGCGCTGCAACATCTTGAGAAACTTGGGGTCGAAATTCGCTTCGAGCGGCGGCTGTCCGCCATAGCGACGGACGGCGACAACGTCAAAGCCCTCTCCTTCGGCGACGAAACGATTGCTCTTGAACGCGGCGACGCACTCGTTCTGGCCGTCCCGGCGCCGGTTGCTGCCTCGCTTTTGCCAGCTTTGCCTACGCCGCAGTCTTTTCGCGCAATCGTGAACGCCCATTACAAGATCGACCCGCCTCCCGGGCAGCCTCCAATTCTCGGGATCATCAACGGGACGATGGAATGGCTCTTCGCCTTCCCCGGCCGGCTGTCGGTCACGATCAGCGGGGCGGACCGCCTGATTGCGACGCCGCGGGAGGAGCTTGCCGCGAAAATCTGGTTAGAAATTCAATTGGTTACGAAAATTGAATCGCCGCTCCCCGCATGGCAGATCATAAAAGAAAAACGCGCCACCTTCGCCGCAACACCGGCGGAGGAGGCGCGACGGCCAAGTGCCCGGGGTGCCTGGACCAACCTCATCATCGCTGGAGATTGGACGAATACGGGGCTGCCGGCGACAATTGAGGGTGCCATTCGCTCCGGTTTCGCAGCAGCCGATGCCGTCTTGGCCGACAAATGAATCTGCGGGGGCATTGCCTGATTTAGCTGGGGATGGGACAGTCACCCGGCCCAAGACGCGGTCCGGCGGCTGGGCTTCTCGGAATGTCAGTGGTTATTATCAGAGCCTCGCCTTGTTTAGCCTCGATCAGGCGAAGCAGGCACCGCGGCTGGGGTGAAGATAGTTCGAGCCACAAGCTCGATTACAATGGCTGTGGACAGGTGCAAGCGCTGCCCGCGGACGGCATGGGCGTTGCTTGATCGGACGGCGGTTGGCAGAGCCGATGATCCCAAACTAGCATAAGGGGTCCGCTATCTGCTGGCTGCACAAGAGGGGGATGGGTCTTGGCAGGAAGAGCATTTTACCGGCAAAGTTTTCGCGCGCGTGTTCTACCTGCGTTACCTCGGTTCATCGAAGCTCTTTCCGCCGTTGGCGGCCGCGCGCCTTCGCAATCTGAAGCGCGTGCCTCACAAAATGGCGCCTACCGGCATCAAGATGGCCGCGTTGTTCTCGCTATCACCGGCATGAAGGCTGAGGCGCGGATTGCCGCCGGCGCTGCCGTTTCCGTGATCGCGAGCGGCGGCAACAGAAGCGTTCTCGAAGCTGCACTCGACAATGTCTTCGAAGCCAATATCGGCGCGGTGCTGAGTTTCGGAATTGCTGGCGGTCTGGCGCCGGGCTTGCCGGCCGGCACTGCACTTGTCGCGCGCAAGATCGTTTCCGAAGATGGCGAATATGAATGCGACCGCGCCTGGTCGCAGCGCCTTGCCACAGCGCTCGGCGGCGCGCCGATTGTTGACATGGCCGGCATCGACGACGCCGTGGCAACGCCTGCCGACAAACGCGCCTTGCACATCGCCACCCGCGCCGCCGCCGCCGATATGGAATCGCACATCGCCGCACGCTTTGCGGCCGAGCGCAATCTGCCGTTCGCGGCGTTTCGCGTTGTCGCAGATCCTGCCGAGCGGCACGTGCCGCCGGCGGCGCTTGCGGGCATTGGCAAAACGGGTTGCGTTACCGTCGGGCCGGTGCTGCGCTCCTTGGCGCGGGCACCGGGTCAGTTCCCGCATCTGGTGAAAACGGCGCTCGATGCGAACGCCGCGTTCGTAACCTTATTCCGCAGCCGACAGATGACTGCTGGCGGCGGTTTCGGCTTCTTTGATTTCAGCGAGCTTGTTCTGGACGTGCCGCGAGAAGACGTAATCGGCGGGTCTCTGCCCGTCTAGCGGGATATCCTTCGCCATTGCGCCATCGGTGCGGATGCCGCCGATGGCGACCTTGAGAATTTCCCACGGCTTGGAAAAGGCTTCATTGACCGACGTCGCCTCGAAGCCGCAATGGACCATGCAGTCGGCGCACTTCTCATATTTGCCGACGCCATACGAATCCCAATTGGTTGTTTCCATCAGCTCGGCATAGGTCTTGGTGTAACCTTCGCCAAGCAGATAGCAGGGCCGCTGCCAGCCAAAGACCGTGCGCGTCGGGTTGCCCCAGGGCGTGCATTCGTAGGTGCGATTGCCCGCGAGGAAGTCGAGGAACAAGTCCGACTGGAAGAACGGCCATTTCTTGCCGCCATTGCCGCGCTTGAAGATGTCGCGGAACAATTGCTTGGTCTTCTCGCGGTTGAGGAAGTGCTGCTGATCGGGCGCGCGCTCGTAGGCATAGCCCGGAGAAACCGTGACGCCTTCGATGCCGAGTTCTTTCATTTCGTCGAAGAAACTGGCGACACGCTCGGGGTCGGCATCATTGAAGAGCGTGCAATTGATCGTCACCCGGAAGCCCTTCGACTTGGCGAGCTTCAGGGCCGAGACGGCACGATCGTAAACGCCTTTCTGGCAGACCGACTTGTCGTGCATTTCCTTGTCGCCATCGAGATGGATCGACCAGTTGAAACGCCGATGCGGCTTGAACCTGTCGATCTGCTTCTCGAGTAGCAGAGCATTGGTACACACGGTCATGTACCTGCCTTGCGCAAGACCGCCTTCGACAATCTGCGGCAATTCTTTGTGCAGGAGCGGTTCTCCGCCGGCGATGACGACAACGGGCGCGCCGCATTCTTCCATCGAATGCAGGGCTTCATCGAGCGGCAGGCGCTGGTTGAGGATCGGATCGGGATAGTCGATCTTGCCGCAGCCGGCGCAGGCGAGGTTGCAGCGGAACAAAGGTTCCATCATGAGAACGAGCGGGAATCTTTTGTTGCCCTTGAGCTTCTGGCCCAGGACGTAGCCGCCGATTTGCACCGCCTGCAGTAACGGAATACCCATCTAATGCCGGCTCCTATGTGAGTGGCTCAATTGTTTAAGCTGACGTCGCAAGGAATTCAAAAGGCAGTCGGAATTCGACATTCTCCTGAATGCCGGGTAGAAGCGCGACGTCCAGCGGCCCCAACCCTCGCAAAGCTTCAATTACCCCTTCGACCAAGACCTCCGGCGCCGAAGCTCCGGCTGTCAGGCCAATTGTGTTTGCCCCACGCACAAGACCAAGGTCAAGTTCTGCCTTGTCGGCGATCAAATAGCTCGGCACGCCTGCTTGCGCGGCGATTTCGCGTAAGCGATTGGAATTTGAGCTATTTTTGGCCCCGACAACCAGAACCACGTCAACCAGCCGGCTCAAAGCCCTCACCGCCGCCTGACGATTTTGTGTTGCGTAGCAGATATCCCTCGTATCAGGTCCAACGATGTTCGAAAACCGCCGTTCCAACGCCACGATGATTGATTTGGTGTCATCAACACTCAGCGTCGTCTGGGTCACATAGGCGACCGGTGTGCTATCGGCAAGCACGAGCGCGGCCACATCCTCCAGGCTTTGGACGAGATGAACCGGCGCCGCGACGCGCCCCATTGTCGCCTCGACCTCGGGATGACCGGCATGGCCGATGAGAATCAGGGTGCGGCCCTCTTCAACATAAGCCGTGGCGTGCGCATGAACCTTGGCCACGAGCGGACACGTCGCATCAAAGACTGCAAGATTCCGGCGCTTGGCCTGCCGCTCGACGGCACGCGAGACGCCGTGAGCGCTGAAAACTGTCGCCGCGCCGCGCGGTACCTCAGCCAGGCTCTCGACGAAGCGCGCGCCCCGCGCCTTCAGTCCGTCAACCACATGACCGTTATGGACGATTTCATGGTGAACATAGACGGGAGCACCATACCTTTCGAGCGCCCCCTCGACAATATCGATGGCCCGAACCACGCCGGCACAAAATCCTCGTGGTTGAGCCAAAATCACCTTCATTCCGAGTCCAACCCCAATATTAGCCCGCTTAGGCAATAACAGCGGACACTAGAGCTTGCTTTTTTGAACCGCGCGCTTTTAAGAAAGTCCCGGCAAGGCCTCCCTTTGCCGAACTAAACTCCAAACGTTTTAGTTAAGGCAGCATTGCCCGAATACACCATCGTGAAATGGGCCTGAGGGCCGAAATCGCGCTGCCCTTGCAAAGATGCCACACATTTCGATCGTTGATGTTGGAGATCATGGATAGTCAACTGAACGGCGCTGCGCCGGCGAAAGCCCCCCAAATCGGGCTCATTGGCCGCGCGATTGTCGCGCTCGTCGATATATGCTCACGCTCGCCCTGGAAGGTGATTATCGCCGCCCTGCTTATTGCAGGCGCCAGTGCCTGGTACGCGGGCACGCATTTCGCCATCAACACCAACACGAATGACTTTCTGTCGGCGAAACTGCCCTGGCGGCAGCGGCTCGCAGAACTCGACAAGGCCTTCCCACAGCGCCAGGACGACATCATCGTCGTCATCGACGGCAAGACGCCGGAACTCGCCGAGGGCGCAGCGCAGAAGCTTTTTGCGCGGCTAACGACCCGGCCCGATCTGTTCCGGAGCGTAACCCGGCCAGATGGCGGCCCTTATTTCGATCGTGTCGGCCTGATGTTTCAGCCGGTTTCGCTGGTTCAGCGCAACGTTGGTGGCCTGCTCAAGACCGAACCTTTCCTTGCCGCGCTCAGTTCGGATCCATCGCTGCGTGGCGTGATGGATGCGTTCGCCTATATCAATCGCGGCGTCAGGGTGGAGGCCGGGACGTTCGATGATTTCGCCCGGCCAATATTTGTCCTGAGCGGCGCGCTCGAAAATGTGCTGGCGGGCCGGCAACAATTCTTCTCCTGGCAGGCGCTTTTCAGCGGACAGCCGCCAGAGCAAAGGCAATTGCGCCATTTCCTCTCGGTTCAGCCGCATCTCGACTACGCAGCATTGCAGCCGGGTATAGTCCCCTCCAATTTCATCCGTCAAAGCGCGAAAGACTTCGGCCTCACGCCTGCAAACGGCGTCACGGTGCGCCTCACAGGAACGGTGCCACTGGCAGACGAGGAATTCTCGACAATCAAGGAAGGCTCGGGCCTTAATGGCCTGCTCACGGCGCTCATCGTCATCGGTATCATCTGGTGGGCCTTACACTCGGTCCGCATTGTGTTCGCCGTGGCGTTTGGCGTCGCCGTCGGCCTGTGTGTGACGGCCGCCATCGGGCTTTTGATGGTCGGAGCGCTCAATCTGATCTCGATCGCCTTCGCTGTGCTCTTTGTCGGCATTGGCGTCGATTTCGGCATCCAGTTCAGCGTCCGCTATCGCCAGGAACGCTACACACATCCAGATTTTCACGACGCGCTGCGCGCCGCCGCCGTGCGCGCTGGGCGCCCATTGGCGCTTGCGGCCGCGGCGACGACCTGCGGCTTCTATTCATTCCTGCCGACGGACTATCGCGGTGTATCCGAGCTTGGCCTGATCGCCGGCACCGGCATGATCATCGCCTTTTTTTCTTCAATCACCGTTCTGCCGGCGCTTCTGACCTTGCTGCAGCCGCCAGCGGAGCAAGAAAGCGTCGGCTTCAAGTTTCTGGCGCCGGTCGATAACTTCCTCGCCGATCACCGCTATCTCGTCATCATCGGCACGCTTGGTGTCGCCCTAGCCGGCACGCCGCTGCTCGCGCATGTGCGCTTCGATTTCAATCCGTTGAATTTGCGCGCAAAGAATACTGAAGCAGTCGCAACGCTGACCGATCTGATGCACAGCCAGGATCCGGAAGCGAATGCCATCGACATTCTCGAGCCGAACCTCGCCGCGACGGAGCCTGTCGTCGCCAAATTGCAGAAGCTGCCGCAGGTTTCGACTATCCTGACCCTCAACAGCCTTGTTCCGACGGACCAGGATCAGAAACTGCCGATCATTCAGCATGCCGCAAAGTATCTGTTGCCGCTCTTCGATCCGACGCGACGGATCGACCCGCCGACCGATGCCGACGATATTGCCGCGATGAACGACGCCGCCGCGCAATTCGATGCTACCGCGAAAGGCTTGAAGGGTCCCGGCGCCGACGCGGCGCGCCACCTCGCCGACCTCATGCGCCAGCTGGCCGGCGCTCCCGTCGAAAAGCGCGCAGCAGCCCGCGCGATGCTGCTGCCGCCGCTGAACACGATGCTCGATCTGCTGCACCTGTCGCTGCAGGCCAAGAAGACGACCATTGCCGATATTCCGGATAGCCTGAAACGCGACTGGATCGCCGCGGATGGCCAGGCGCTGATTTCAGTCTCGCCGGCCGGCAATCAGGACGACAATGACGTCATGAAGCGCTTCGCCAAGGCCGTGAAGGCGATCGCGCCGAACGCGACCGGCGAGCCGATCGCGATTCAGGAATCGAGCGATACCGTCATTCGCGCCTTTATCGAGGCCGGCATCTGGGCTCTCATCTCGATCAGTATCCTGCTGTTCATCGTGCTGCGCCGGGTGACCGACGTGCTGCTCACGCTCGTGCCGCTGCTGCTTGCCGGGCTCGTGACGCTCGAACTCACGGTTATTTTCAATATGCCGCTGAACTTCGCCAACATCATCGCGCTGCCGCTGTTGCTCGGCCTCGGCGTGGCGTTTAAGATTTATTTCGTGATGGCCTGGCGCGCCGGCACGACGCACCTGTTGCAATCGAGCCTGACACGCGCCGTCTTCTTCAGCGCGATGACCACGGCCACGGCCTTCGGGAGCCTGTGGCTCTCGCACCATCCTGGCACGTCGAGCATGGGCAAATTGCTGGCGATGTCGCTGGTCACGACGCTCTGCGCGGCGATACTTTTCCAGCCTGCGCTGATGGGTCCGCCGCGCAAAATACACGGCGAACAGGCGAACTGAGACGAAGTCTCAGTCCTCATGCAATTCGCCGATATGCTTTTGTGAATAGAGCTGCACGCCGACCTGGCGGATCAATTCCTGCTGGGTCTCCAGAAAGTCGATGTGCTCTTCCTCGTCCTTGAGGAGATCGTCGAAAAGCTCTTTCGAGACATAGTCGCGGACCGAGAAGCAATAATCGGCGGCTTCGGTATAGAGCCGGTGCGCGTCCTTTTCGGTGGCAAGATCGGCGGCGATGATCTCCTCGACCGTCTGGCCGATCCGCAGCGGATCGAGCACCTGGAGATTGGGAAAGCCATCAAGAAAGATGATGCGCGTCACGAGACGGTCGGCGTGCTCCATCTCCTCGATCAATTCCTTGCGCCATGTCTTGGCGAGTTCCTTGTAGCCCCAATTGTCGAGCACGCGGTAATGCAGCCAATATTGATTGATCGCAGTGAGTTCGCTGCGGAGGCCGCGATTCAGATATTCGATCACGCGCGCGTCGCCCTGCATTTTAGAATCGCTCCATTCCGGGATTGAACGGCGGGGACCCTAGGGCAGCCGCAATGCCCAAGCAAGGCCGGGGATCAGTGAACGCCGCGAGATGCGGGTGGGGTATTTTAGGCCGCCGCCGCTGCGCAGCTTGCGCAATCCTGCCCGCAGGCGCCCTGGGCATGCCCATCCCGATTCGTGTCGAGGAGCGCCATGGCGGCGGTTGCCGCGGCTTCAGCCTCGGCCGAGACGGAGACCTGGCCGACAGTCTCATCGATGATCGTGCGAACCGTCGCAAAGCAGCGGCCACAGCAAGGCCGAGCACCCAGGCATCGATAGACGGCGCCCGGCGTTCTTGGACATTTGTCGCTGCTGATCGAAGCTCTTACGCTCTGATCCGAGATCGCATTGCACGAACAGATGATCATCTCTTGATTCAGCTCAAGGCTTGCGGTGGCGGCATCAACAATATGTCACTGTTAATGGCGTTGATGCGCCAGCTAGGCAAGAGAGAGAGCGCAACTTTATAGCAGTTAAAAAGAACAAGGCCGCTGCCGCAGCCTAGTTTAAAACAAGTATAAACTGGGCCGCGCCAGTAACCAGGAAACTGGCCCAGTCAATGGTCTGCGGAAACGACCTGCAGCCATGCGCCTTGAGCTTCACCTAGGACTTCAAAGCTATTGCCTCATCGAGGCAGACGGCGATAATGCCGCCAATAATTTAAGTAGGGAGGTCGAATATGCTCGCACAAAGCCTTCAGGAATTGAAGCAACAGGTCGCGCTCCGCGAACGCTACGACAATTTCATCGGCGGCAAATGGGTCCCGCCGGTCAAAGGCCAGTATTTCGACAACATCAGCCCGATCACCGGCAAGCCCTTCTGCCAGGTGGCCCGCTCTACGGCGGAGGACATCGAACTGGCGCTCGACGCCGCCCATGCCGCCCGCGAAGCCTGGGGCAACACCGCGCCGGCGCAACGCGCCCGCCTCCTGAACAAAATCGCCGACCGGCTCGAGGGCAAACTCAACCTGCTCGCGCTCGCCGAAACGATCGACAATGGCAAGCCAATCCGCGAGACGACCGCCGCCGACGTGCCGCTCGTCATCGATCATTTCCGCTATTTCGCCGGCTGTATCCTCGCGCAGGAAGGCGGCATATCCGAACTCGACCACACGACAGTCGCCTATCATTTCCATGAACCGCTCGGCGTCGTCGGCCAGATCATTCCCTGGAACTTCCCACTGCTGATGGCAGCCTGGAAGCTTGCCCCGGCTTTGGCCGCCGGCAATTGCGTCGTGATGAAGCCGGCGGAGCAGACGCCGACGAGCATCATGGTGCTCGCCGACATCATCGCCGACATCCTGCCGCCCGGCGTGCTTAACATCGTCAACGGCTTCGGCGTCGAGGCCGGCAAGCCGCTGGCACAGAACAAGCGCATCGCCAAGATCGCCTTCACCGGCGAGACGACGACGGGCCGGCTCATCATGCAATATGCGTCGGAAAACATCATTCCGGTGACTCTGGAACTCGGCGGCAAATCGCCGAATGTCTTCTTTGCCGACGTGATGGCTGAGGACGACGATTTCTTCGACAAGGCGCTTGAAGGTTTCGCCATGTTCGCGCTGAACCAGGGCGAAGTCTGTACCTGCCCCAGCCGCGCGCTCGTGCAGGAATCGATCTATGACAAGTTCATCGAAAGAGCGATCAAGCGCGTCGAGAAGATCAAGACCGGCCACCCGCTCGACCCTTCGACGATGATCGGCGCGCAGGCCTCGAACGATCAGTTGGAGAAGATTCTCTCCTACATCGACATCGGCAAGAAGGAAGGCGCGAAAGTGCTGACCGGCGGCGAGCGTAATATCCTCGGCGGCGAACTCGGCGAGGGCTATTACGTCAAGCCGACGGTTCTGCAAGGCAACAACAAGATGCGTGTCTTCCAGGAAGAGATCTTCGGGCCGGTTCTCGCCGTCACGACCTTCAAGGACGAGGCCGAAGCGCTCGAAATCGCCAATGACACGATCTTCGGCCTCGGCGCCGGCCTGTGGACGCGCGACATCAACCGTGCCTATCGCATGGGACGCGGCATTCAGGCGGGCCGCGTCTGGACGAACTGCTACCACCTCTATCCGTCGCATGCGGCTTTCGGTGGCTACAAGAAATCCGGCATCGGCCGCGAAAACCACAAGATGATGCTCGACCATTATCAGCAAACGAAAAACCTGCTGGTGAGCTATAGCCCGAAGGCGCTCGGCTTCTTTTGAGCATTCGGTAGCAAACCGCCCTCGCCCTTCGAGACGGCGCCAATGGCACCTCCTCAGGGTGAGGGCTAACCGCTAAAATCCCTCATGCTGAGGAAGCCGCGAAAGCGGCTGTCTCGAAGCACGAGGGATTTTATTTCTGAAGGGACTTCGTCATGGTCACGCGCGTCGATGCTACCGAGCAGGCTCTCTCTCTGATCACCAAGCTGGAAGCCATGCACGGGCCGTTGATGTTCCATCAATCAGGCGGCTGCTGCGATGGCTCGGCGCCGATGTGCTACCCGCGCGGCGATTTTCGCGTCGGCAAAAGCGATGTGAAACTCGGCAGCATCGGCGATGCACCCTTCTACATGAGCGAATCGCAATTCGAATATTGGAAGCACACCCATCTGACGATTGACGTCGTGCCGGGCCGCGGCTCGGGCTTTTCGCTAGAATCTCCCGAGAACGTCCGCTTCCTCACGCGCAGCCGCCTCTTCACGGACGAAGAGCTGGGGCAGCTTTCCCCCGTCGAGAGCGGCGACAACACGCGCCACTAGATTGCGGTGCTAATCAGCAAAATTGCGGTCTTGGAAATTCGCATCAGCCCCTGACGCATGGGGTCCGGCCTCTGTCAGCGGCACCGGCGGGCGTGTCGCGCGCGGGAGTGCCTTGCACATCAGCGCGAGCGCGATGGCGTCGAGACCGTTGAGCGAAATCCACCAGATCTGCGTCGTTTCGGCGCCCCAGACGGCGATAACCAGCCCAGCGACAAGCCCGGCGAGCAAGGCGGGCGCGATATAATCGGGCATACGGGCGGCGGCATTGAAAACGCAGACAGCGAGAACGGCAAACGCGAGCGCGCCAAGCAGGCCAAGTTCGTACCAGATCTCAAAGAGAATGCTGCGCGGGGCATCCGGCGGAAGCACGCCCGTATCGATCGCAGATGTCACGAAATCAAGACCATGCCCGGTGATGAACCGGGGCCATTGTTGCAAGAGAAGTTCCGCAAAAACGAAACCGGGTCCGCTCTGGGCCATATGCGCTTGATTGGTGATCGCAAATGTCACCAGCGCCGCGACCGGCGCAAGCAGTATCAGGGCGGCGAGCCCGAAGCCGAGGATCTGGCCAACTCTTTGCGCTTCGCTGACCGCAATCGCGTAGACAACAGCGGCCAAGGCTAACCCCACGAGCGCGACCTGAATGAAGGTTGCCAGCGCCGCCGCGGTTATGACCGCTGCCAGCGCGACAGCGAGAAGCCATTTTTCACGCAGCGCCAGTGCGCCGAGGGCCGGCCACAGCAAAACCATCACGGTCATCACACTGCGCTGCGCCAGCGTCGCGTCGGGGTGTTCGCCCTGCCAGAACATCTGTGGATCGAAGAAGGTAAGCACGATCGTCGCGCAGGCCGCGATCGCGAGTCCGATCGGCAACAAATAAAGATTCGTCGCCCGCGTTTTCGACGGCAAAGATATGATTGCGAGGAACGCCACCACGGCTGTGCCGAGCGCTTTGAAGAAACGCGTCGCCGCCTCGTCGGGAAACGGCGTCCAGATGATCGACAGCCCCGCCCAGAAAAACAGGAATACGGCCGCCCATGTAATCGGCGAGCGCAGAATCCTGCGAAAATCCGGCCGATCCTCACGCGCCTGGGCGACACGGCCGGCCACGATCAGGATGCAGGCGCCGACCGGCAAAAGCACATAAAGCGGGCCGTGAAGGAAAACCCCCGCGACCGGCGTCACGATCATCAGCAGAATGAGCGCGAGGTCGAAAAGAAGCTGCGCCGCCGCGGCAGCAGGATCTGAAAAAGTTCTCGTGGCGGCGACCATCCTGAAATCCTGAGCAACTGCCAGGCGGGGCATTCAGACTTTCGATTAGCGCCGACATCCCCGCACGGCAATGCGAGGCTAGCACGGCTACCGCGTCGATCACGCATGTTCCTGAATTGTTCTTGCGTTATCCCGAAGATATGTTTAGCTTTTCGTGACCGCCAGCGACGCATTGAGGGGGACGGGGGATGGTTGTCCGGGTCGCGACTGTGGCCTTCGAGGGTATTGAGGCTCGCCCTGTCGACTGTGGTTCAGCTGCAATCGGCAGCCCGCCGCGCGGTGCGTCGCGCAATATCAAACGCGTCTATCAGGCCCCCTTCTCGACGGATCGATTGATGATTGAGTTCCGGCGGTCAAGCGCTGACCTCTTATTGCCGCCCGCGTCGGAAGGCTCTGCGGAGGTCGCCGCGCGGGTTACGGCTGCTCGGCAAATCCAGACCAAGCGCTACGCGGCCCTCGGCTTGCCGCATGTCTCGGCGAACGCCGCCGCACCCGGCTCAATCATCGAGGAGGCGGCGCGGCCGGATGTCAGCGGCATGGCTTTGCTGCGTGACGCCTCGGAGCGGCTCAATCTTTCCGCCCGTGGCTTCCACCGCGTTCTGAAGCTCGCGCGTACCATCGCCGATCTTGATGGCGCCGCGACGGTCGGCCGTGCCCATCTCGCCGAGGCACTCTCCTATCGTATCAATGGCGGCCAGGAATTACGTGCCGCTTAAGGCATCAGACCCCCCTCCGTTTGTTGCAATGCGGTGTCCCATTGGCAAAATTTCCAAAGAGGGCCGATTTTCCCCAATCAAAACCGGTATTCGGGAACGATTGGCACTCGCTTCCGATTGATCGATGCCCGTATTTCTCTATATGTTCCCGTTATTCTTGCACTGCACAATAATTTATGGAGGTTGAATCCATGGCCCAGTCTGTTCGTCCAGTCGCAATGCTGTTCGGCGCTCTCAGCCTTTTCGCCGCACCGCTGGCCGTCCCGGCCTTAACTCAAGCTTCGGCCGCAATGGCCCTCACCCCCGCCGATACCGACAAGGACGGCACGCTCGATCTCAATGAGGTCAAAGCCGCCGCCGCGTTGGAATTCGACAAGCTCGACAAGGATAAGGACGGCACGATCGACATGAAGGAAGCCGCCCATCATGTCAGCAAGAAGAACTTCATCGCGGCGGATCCAGACAAGGACAAGACGCTCAGCAAAGACGAATATATCGCTTTGGCCGTTGCCTTGTTCAAAGCTGCCAATCCGGATGGCGACAGCACGATCGATTCGAAAGAATTGCATTCGACCGCCGGAATCGAACTCGATCGCGTGATCCGCTAAGCTAACGGTTCAAGTTGCGCCGGTTGCGCTTGTAGCTTAGCGCTTCGCAGCAAAAGCGCCCTTTCGGGGCAACACAATCGCAAGGCTTCGCGCATTACAATGGTGTATGCGCGAAGCCTTTTTATCACCCGCGTCTGAGCCGACGCCAAATCGGACGCCAGGTCCCGCGGCGTCTGTCGTCGAACACGACACGACAGATTTGGCTTTTGCGCGCAAGGAGGCAGAAGACGCGCGAGATCGTGCCGAGGCCGCGAGCGAAGCGAAATCGCGCCTGCTTGCGACGATGAGCCACGAAATCCGCACACCTCTCAACGGCATCATGGGTTTCGCCGATCTGCTGGCGGCAACCGAGCTTGAGCCTGAGCAGCGCGCTTATGTCGACGCCATCCGGACATCGGGCAAAAGCCTCGTGGCGCTCGTCAACGAAATTCTCGACCTCTCGAAACTCGAGGCCGGCAAGATTACGCTCAATGAAGCGCCGTTCGATGTCGCGCTGCTTGTCGAAGGCGCGATCGAGATTCTGGCGCCGCGTGCGCATGCCAAAGGTCTCGACATCGCAAGCTTCATCGGCGCCGATGTCCCCGCCACGGTCATCGGCGATGCTGCGCGCCTGCGCCAGATGCTGCTCAATCTTGCGGGCAATGCCGTCAAATTCACCGAGCACGGCGGCCTTGGCCTGCGCGTAACGCGCGCCCATGAGTCCATCAAATTTGCGATCACAGACACCGGCCCCGGCGTCGCGGCAGAAGATGCCGAGCGCATCTTCGAAGAATTCACGCAGACGATGCCGCCCGAAAGCAGCGGCACCGGCCTTGGATTATCAATCTCGCGGCGCATTGCCGAGCGCATGGGCGGTAAGCTCGAACTCGAAGCCACATCGGCGCATGGCGCGACTTTTGCGCTGATACTGCCGCTCGCGACCGTGGAGGCGCCGACCGCGCCGGCACGGATCGAACGACGGCTTCTGGTCGTCTCGCCTTCGCCATTCGAGGCGCCTTATCTCATCGAGAAACTGGTCGAACTTGGCACTGAAGCCTTGCGCGCGCCGACGCTCAAATCCGGCCTCGCTGCGATTGATCAGGCAGTTCTCACCGAAACGCTGCCCGACACAATCATTATCGATTGTGCGCTCGGCGGCGATGCAATCGCACAAATTAATGCGGCAGCGGGCGCGGCGGGGATTGCGCAGAAACTCGTACTGTTCACGGCCGCCGAGCGCCGTGACTTTGAGACGCAAACATTGCGCGCGTTCGACGGCTGGCTCGTCAAGCCACTGCGCCTGCGCTCGCTTCTGGCGCGCATTGGCGCAGATGCGCCGCACAGCACACCGCCTGTGGAAAGTCCGACGCCCGCGGATTTGTCCGGCTCTCAAATCCTGCTCGCCGAAGACAATGACATCAACGCATTGATCCTGCAGAAGCACCTGGAAAAATGCGGCGCGACCCTCGCGCGCGTTAGCGACGGTCTGGCCGCACTAGCTTGCGTGCAAGACGCTCTCGCCGCGACACCGTTCGAGGCCATCATCCTCGATCTTCGTATGCCAGGTCTCGACGGCCTCACGCTGGCGCGCGAAATTCGCCATCTCGAAGCTGTGGCCCGCGCCCCGCGCAGCCGGCTCATCGCGGTGTCCGCTGACGCGTTCGCGGAAACGAGGCAGCTCGCGCTTAACGCAGGAGTCGATGCGTTTCTGACGAAGCCCGTCGATTTCGCGGCGCTCGATGCGGCGCTGACGACGCCTCGCGAAGCTAGCCGCTGAGCTTGGCCATCAGCGCATCGGAAATCTCGAAGTTTGCATAGACGTTCTGCACGTCGTCATTGTCTTCGAGAGAATCGATGAGGCGGAGAATTTTCTCGCCCGTCTCGTCATCGACCGCGATCATATTCTGCGGTTTCCAGATGAAACCGACTTTGCTCGGCTCCCCGAATTTCGCTTCAAGGTTTTGCGCAACGTCGCGCATCGCCTCGAGCGTCGTCGTCACCTGATGATTTTCCTCGGTCGTGACGACATCTTCAGCGCCGGCATCGATCGCCGCCTCAAGCATTGCATCTTCAGATGCGACCTTCTTCGGAAATTCGACGGCGCCGACATGGTCGAACATGAAGGAGACGGCGCCCGTTTCCGCCAGAGAGCCGCCCGCCTTGCTGAAATAGGAGCGGACTTCGCCCGCGGTGCGGTTGCGATTGTCGGTCAGCGCCTCGACGATGACGGCGACGCCGCCCGGCGCATAACCCTCGTAACGCACTTCGTCGTAATTCTCCGCATCGGCGGCGGAGGCCTTTTTGATGGCGCGTTCGATATTGTCTTTCGGCATGTTTTCCGCGCGGGCCTCGAGCACGGCCGCGCGAAGCCGGGCATTCATTGCGGGGTCCGGCAGGCCGAGCTTGGCAGCGACAGTGATTTCGCGTGCGAGCTTCGAGAAGAGCTTGGAGCGGATCGCATCCTGCTTGCCCTTCTTATGCATGATGTTCTTGAACTGACTATGCCCTGCCATGCGGCCCTCAAGTCCTGCCTAAATCCGGGTTTCGCTGCGGCCGAACGGCCGTTTCGGCGGTCTATAAGCCGCCTTCGGCCGAAAATAAAGGAAGAGCCCTAGTCATCATCCGCCGCCAGCGCCGCCCCATGCTCCCGCCGGGCCGCCCGCCAGATTTCCCCGGCCGCGTCGAGGTTGATTGCCGCAATGCCGAGGCCGACGACGATATCCGGCCAGATGTTCGGCCACAGCGCCGTGACGCCCGCCGCCGCCATGATCGCGATATTGGCGAGCGTGTCGTTGCGGGCCGACAAAAATGCTGCCCGCGTCAGGCTGCCGGCGGCATTACGCACCCGCGCCAGCAACAGTGCGCAGGTGGTGTTGACCAACAGGGCCACAAAACCCATCAGCGCAAAGGGGGCGACCTCGGGCGCCTGCGGCCTAACCCCGGTAACTTATGGATCAGCGTCACGAGGAAGGCGATTGCCGGCAGCAGCAGGATCGCGGCCAAGTGCGAAACCAATTCGCGCTCGCACCAGCGGCCGAAAGCCGCAGGGCGGTGAGCGCCAAAACGCTCAGCGCCGCGTCCTCGACGAAAATCGACACTGTCGGCCAGGAGCGATACGGCGCCGATCGCCTCGGCAACGAAGAACTCGATGACAAAAAAAGCAAGGTTCAGCGCGATGACGAGCCGCAACGTCGGTTGCAGCCGAGGATTCGCACCGGAGCCTGCTTCGCTCATTTAGCTGCGGCCTGGAGCTTTAAAGCCTTGCGCAATTCGACCTGTGCTGCGTCTCGTGCGGCCTGAAAACGCGGGTCCTGTTCGAGAATTGGAAAGAGGGCGTAGGCGAGCAGCTTTCCGGCAGCGAGATCGCTCGGATGATGCACGCCGCAGACAAGGCGGCTATGGGCAAAATCGTCGGCCCGCGCGAGGATCGCGTCTTTCTTTTCGGGCAGGATGGAAGCAAGCGTCAGCGCTTCGAGATAACCCGTCATCGTGTGGCCGCTTGGATAGGAATCGTCGATCTTCTTGACGGGACAGACCTGGTGCAAATCCTTGTCAACTGCGAACGGGCGCAGACGCGCGTAAACAAATTTGACGGGCTCAATGTCGGACTTTTCCGCAGTCTCGACCACGCCCGAGAGCGCCGCTGTCGCCGGCAACGCCTTGGGATTAAACCCGTCGCCGAAAAGCGTCTTGAAAAGGAAGATGTTGCGTGTCGCAGCATCGGACTGGGCATGAGCGATGTCGGCCGCGCTCCGATGTGCCTGAATGTCCATCAGCACTACAAGTTCGGCTTTGTCTTGATCGCTGCCGGGCTTCGGCGGTGACGGCAGCATATCTGTGAAGGCCGCCACGGGCGGCACCGTCACCAGTTGTTCGGCACAGGCGAACCCGGAAAGCTGCGTGACGATGAGACCGGCAACGAGCCAATGCACTAGATGTCTCATTTGGTCTCCCAAAAATCCGGACGTGCCTGCGAAAGCCGGCCGCCAATGCGCACCGGCGCGACCCTTATCGCGTGGCCTTGCGTATTTGTTTCAACAGCGAGGCCGCAGAGCGTCGCCTCCCCGCCAGCCGGTTCCAGCCTATTGCCCGGCACTTTTGTAATGAACCGGCGCACCGGCTCTTCCTTTTCCATGCCAATCACCGAATCGTAATCGCCGGTCATGCCCGCGTCGGTCTGGTAGGCGGTGCCTTGCGGCAGAATCTGGTGATCAGCTGTCGGCACATGCGTATGAGTGCCGACGACGAACGAAACGCGGCCATCGATGAAATGCGCGAAGGCCTGCTTTTCGCTCGTCGCCTCGGCGTGAAAATCCACGACTGCCGCATCGCATGCTTCGCCGAGCGGACAGGCGGCGATCTCGCGCGCACCGACAGCAAACGGATCGTCAAGCGCATCCATGAACAGACGGCCCATGAGGTTGAGCACGAGAACGCGCGCGCCAGCCGCCGTCTCAACGAGCGTCGCGCCGGCGCCGGGCGTCCCGGCGGGAAAATTCGCTGGGCGAATCAGACGCGGCTGATGCGCGATGAAGCTCAAAGCTTCGCGCTGATCGAAGGAATGATTGCCGAGCGTCACGCAATCGGCCCCGGCGGCAAGAAAGTCGCCAAGGATCGCCTCGGTGATGCCGAAGCCGCCCGCGGCGTTCTCGCCATTGACGATGACGCAATCGAGCCCCCAGTCGCGGCGCAGGCCGGGCAAAGTCTCGGTCAGCGCAAGGCGGCCGGCCCGGCCGACGACGTCGCCGATGAAAAAAAGACGCATTTAGAAATCCTGCTCTGGCTGAAACATATTAGCCGAAGCGCCAGCCGTCGAACGGCCCTTTGAAGACGAAGAACGCGCCGAGTGCAATGAAGGCGAAGCCGACCAGATGATTGAGGGTCAGGCGCTGGCCGAGATAGAGCACCGAGAAGATTGCAAAAACTGCGAGCGTGATGACTTCCTGCATCGCCTTCAATTCCGCACCATCATAAACCGCACTGCCATAGCGGTTAGCAGGGACGGCGAAGCAATATTCGACGAATGCGATCATCCAGCTCAGCAGAATGACGAGCCACAGCGGCTTGTCCTTGAACTTCAAATGCCCGTACCAGGCGAAAGTCATGAAGATGTTGGAGCAGGTCAGCAAAAGAATCGGCAGCAAGCGCGGCGGGATGCTCAGCATGAAGGGCCCTTCGTTCGAGAGCTAGGAACCGCAGACGATCCACTCGCGATCCGTCAGCACGAAGTCGAGCGGCTCATCGGTCGCTTCGGCCGGAACGGCGGGGAACTCTTGCACGGCATAGCCAACGCCGACGGCGGCAATTTGTTGCCTTAGGCGCAGTCGCGCCAACGTCCGGTCGTAGAAGCCGGCGCCATAGCCAAGCCGATTTCCGGCCCGGTCAAACGCGGCGAGCGGCACGAAGACGAGATCGGGGAAAACTTCCGGCGCGGGCGGCGGCTCCATGATGCCCCATTTGGCCTCGGTCAGAGGCTCCCCGGGTGCCCACGAGCGGAACTCGAGCGGCTTGCCGAAGCCGCGCATCACCGGCAGCGCCGTCGTAATCCCTCGCGCTACGAGCCCGTCGATAAGCGGCAGCGTCGCGACCTCGTCGTTGATGGCCCAGAAGACGGCGGCGATCTTCGCGTCGCGGTCGGTCGCGAAAGCGCCACCCGCCTCGGCCAGATGCACGGCAAAGGCTTTAGCCTCCGCTGCCGTCACTCGGTCTCGCCGCGCGAGAGCCTCGGCACGCAGCGCAGCTTTGGAGGACGCGTCGATCAAGGTCGGCTTTGGGAAATTCGAGATAGGGGAAAGCGCGGGGCCACGATGGCCGTGGGATTCGATCCCGGGAACCTACAAAGTAGGTGGGCGCCGTGTACCCAAGCCCACGGGCAAGGACAGGGACAGCTCCCGTCGAGATCGATAAGGCCCCGGGGAATTAGATCCTCACGCACCCCGCAGCTCCGCCAAATCAATCTAGGACCGGCGGAGGCTGATTGCTAGAGGCAATGTGCGGACTGATCAGGCCTGTGCCGGCAGCGCGGCCTTGACCGCTTCGACGATCGCCTTGAACGCCACCGGCTCGCTGATCGCAAGCTCCGACAGAACCTTGCGGTCCATCTCGATGCCAGCAAGCGACAAGCCGTTGATGAAGCGCGAATAGGTCAGGCCGAACTCGCGTACCGCGGCGTTGAGGCGCTGGATCCACAGAGCGCGGAACTCGCGCTTGCGGACTTTGCGGTCGCGCGTCGCATATTGCATCGAGCGATCGACCGCAGCCTTGGCGGCGCGGATCGTATTCTTGCGGCGGCCATAGAAACCTTTGGCGGCCTTCAGGGTCTTCTTATGTTTGGCGTGCGAGGTGACGCCGCGTTTGACGCGAGCCATGAAACATCTCCGGAATTCACGAAATCAAGGATTATGACGACAGACCTGCCGTATCGACGCATGATCTGATCCGAAAAGTCTGCAACTTTTCGGGACCATGCTTTAATCGTTCGGCAGGAAGTACTTCTTCACGTTGTCGCCGTCGCTCTTGAACAGCACATTGGTGCCGCGCAGATTGCGGATCTGCTTGTTGGTGCGCTTGATCATGCCGTGGCGCTTGCCGCGATGGGCATAAACCACCTTGCCGGTGCCGGTCAGCTTGAAGCGCTTCTTCGCGCCGGACTTCGTCTTCAACTTGGGCATTTGCTCGTCTCCATAGGCGATATGCGCCGAGCGCAGCCGCCAAATTATTGTTTGAGCAGGAAAAATCCCGCTCCCGTTCGTTACCGAACGAGCGAATGAACCGCCACGGCAGCCCTTATCAGCCGGGCGGTTCAGGGAAGCGGAGCTTATAAGCGCAAAGCGGCGCGCAACGCAAGCATCCGGATGAGGAACTCATCCACGTATCTTGATAAATCATGATATTTCATGATACAAAAAGCGGAGAGGTAAAAATGGCAGCCCCGGTCCGTGAAAAATTCGCGACGCAAGTCAACTCGGAAATTTTGTCCGAGGTGCGCGCGATCGCCCAGACAGAGGGGCGCCATTTGCAAATCGTGATTGAAGAAGCGCTCGTCGACTTAATCGAAAAGCGCAAGCAAGGGCGACCGCGCGCTCGCGTTATGGCAGCCTATGAAGCAAGTCACGAAAAGTTCGGCACACTCTATAAAAAGTTGGCCGAGTGACCGAATATTTGACCGTCATTGAGGTTTTGGCGATCCACGAAGACCAGATCGATCGGTACGGAGGCACCTCCGGTATTCGCGATCGCGGGCTTCTCGAAGCGGCTCTTTTTCGTCCCCAGACAGGCTATTACGCTGACCTCATTGAGGAGGCAGCCGCATTATGGGAAAGCCTCTCGCAAAACCATCCCTTCGTCGATGGCAACAAGCGAACGGCCTTCGCGACAGCCTACACTTTTCTCGCGATCAACTGTGCGCGGTGGATTGCCGACGCCCAAAGCACCGAGACATTCATTCTCGGATTATATGCAAGCGGCAATCTTGATTTTAGCCACCTGAACTCTTGGTTGCGGAATAACGTCTTGCTTTGAACAGCGCGACCGCACCGAGCGTCGGCACGATCGCGGCCTGATTCAAAATTGCTAGGTTATTTCGGCGCCAGCACCATCACCATCTGGCGGCCTTCCATCGAGGGCTCGGCCTCGACCTTGGCGAAGGGCAGCGTCTCGCTGCGAACCCGCTCAAGCAAGCGGTAACCAAGTTCCTGATGCGCCATCTCTCGGCCACGGAAGCGCAAAGTGACTTTCACCTTGTCGCCTTCCTCAAAGAAACGCATGACCGACTTCATCTTGACCCCGTAATCGTGGTCATCGATGCCCGGGCGCAGCTTGATCTCCTTGATTTCAACGATCTTCTGCTTCTTGCGCGCCTCGGCGGCCTTCTTCTGTTCGAGAAAGCGGAATTTGCCGTAGTCGAGAATTTTGCAGACCGGCGGATTGGCCGTGGGCACGATCTCGACGAGGTCCAAACCAGCGTCGTCCGCCAGTTTTTGCGCTTCCAGAATTTCGACGATGCCGCGGTTTTGGCCTTCGGCATCGATAAGCTGGACTTCGCGGACGCGAATTTCACGGTTAATGCGGGGCCCGTCCTTCTGCGGGGCCTGGGTGCTCTTCATTGGGCGGCGAATGGGGTCAGCTCCTCATGTTAATGATCGAACCCGGCGCTTGTGGCAGGAACCGCAATTTTGCGGCGCCTTAACCATCACAAACGTACCGGGCCCGAGTTGAAAATCGGCGCAATAGGGCGCGAAGTCAATGCGGGGCGCGTAATAACAAGTAAAACCGCACCGCCGCGCTGCCCATAACACAGCAATTTGGCCACAGCCGAATCAGGCTCCGGTCAATGCCGAATAGGCTGCCAGGGTTTCGGCCTGCATCCGCGTGATCGAAAATCGGGCAAGCGCGCGGGACCGGGCGCGCGCCGATAACCCCTCACGGGCGCTGGCGCCCAGGGTCAAAACATCATAGAGCGCCGCGGCCAACGCATGTGCATCGCCGGGCGGCACGCGCCAACCCGTGCGGGCGGAGAGTTCCACGTCCGGCGGCGCCGCGATAATATCGCCCAGCGCGCCGATATCCGAGACGACGGCGGGGGTTCCCATCGCCTGTGCCTCTGCTGCGACCCGGCCTAAAGCCTCGGGCTCCGTGGACGGCACCGCGACAACCGCCGCGGCAAGCAGCGCCGCCGGCATGTCCTCGCAATGGCCGGTGCGTACGACGAGGTGGCCTAGTCCCGTTTTGGCGATCGCCGCATCGACCTCTTTGACATAGGCCGGGCGGCCTTGCTCCTCGCCGGCGAGGATGAATTTTACCCCTCTAACCCCCGCCGCCGTCAGCAGCCGCGCGGCTTCGATGAGCACAAGATGCCCCTTGCGTGGCGACAGCCGCGCCGGCAGCAGGACGATACGTTCCTCGGTCGTGAGGTTCCAGGCGCGCCGCAGGTTCAGCACGCGGCCCCAATCGACCATCGATGGATTGAACCGATTAAGCTCGATGCCCGGTTCGACGATCCGGATTTGTGCAGCCGCGGCCGGGTAAAGCTCGGCGATATGACGGGCCGTGAACGCCGAATTGGCGATGACGACGTCACCCTTCGTCATCACCGCATTGTAATTGCGCTTGAACGCGCCGAGGCCCAACTCGACGCCGAGAAATGTCGTGACAAACGGCGTGCGGGTGCGCCGTGTCGCGCCATAGGCAACCCAGGCCGGGGCGCGCGAGCGGGCATGGACGAGCGCGACGCCCTCGCGCCCAATGAGCTCCGCCAGTTTCGCCTGGTTGAACGCCATCGCCAGCGGGTTTTTTGTGTGCGCCGGAAACGGCAGCCAGACACCGCCTTTGGCCTGCAGTTCGGGCACGAGCCGACCGCCCGCGCAGGCGACAGCCGCCCGCGCACCCACACCGGCGAGCGCCTCGGCGATCTCGATTGTCGCGTTTCCACCGGCACCCATATCGAGGTGCGGCACTATTTGCAGAATCGTCCGGCCTGCGAGCGGATGCGGACCCCGCCCCGACCACGCGCTGCTCACACGATCTGCCATCACGCTGGGCATGGTCTCCATCCTCGCGGAGGCCAGAACTTTGCTCTTTTTGACCGCATCGGATTTATCCGAAAACCTCGTCGCACTTTTCGGTCCGATGCTCTAAGCCGGCAATTCATAGCGCAAGGATAGAGGCAGAGGCGATGCAGAACCAAATCGAGACCGACGTCGCCGGGCTTCGTCCACAAGTCCTTGACGTCGGCGGCCCGTCAGCGCCGCGCCGAATCGCCTTTCTGCGACGTGCAGGCACTCATTCCGCGCTGCCCGGCCTCGTATGGCTCGGCGGCTTCCTGTCGAACATGCGCGCCACCAAGGCGAGCTTCCTGGATGATTATGCCGCGAAGGCCGGGCGCGCCTATTTGCGTTTCGACTATTCCGGGCATGGCGAATCCGACAGCGAATTCGAGAACGGCACGATCGGCGCGTGGCTTGAAGAATCCCTCGCAATCATCCGCGCGGAAAGCGATGGACCACAAATCCTCGTCGGCTCCTCAATGGGTGGTTGGCTGGCGCTGCTTTGCGCGCAAGCGCTGGCGGCGAGCGGCGAAGCCAGCCGGCTCGCGGGTCTGGTACTTATCGCGCCCGCGGCCGACATGACCGAACGGCTGATCTGGGATCATCTCTCGCCGGACTTGCGCCAGGAGATCGAAAAGACCGGACGTTGTTTTTTACCGTCCGATTATTCCGCGTCCCCCTATCCGATCACCCGCGGCTTGATCGAGGAGGGCCGCAAGCATCTCATTCTTGGCGGGACCATTCGCACCCATTGCCCTGTCCATATTTTGCAGGGGATGAACGATGTCGACGTTCCCTGGACGCACGCGTCGCTTTTGGTCGAACATCTCGCCGGCGATCCGGTGGTGCTGACGCTGGTCAAGGACGCCGACCATCGGTTCTCGCGCCCCTCCGACCTGATGCTCCTCGCACAGGCGATCGATTCCGTTGCCGATATTCCCGCGCAAGGAAGACTAGACTTGGAATAGGACCGTCATTGCGAGGCGCGAAAGCGACGAAGCAATCCAGAAATGCAGGCTGGATTGCTTCGCTTCGCTCGCAATGACGCGGAGCCTATTTCGGTGGCGGCGGAAATGTAATGTCCGCGGCGAAGACTTTCTGTGCGCCCGGCGGCGGCTTCGGGAACGGTGCCGCGCGCTGAACCAGCGCGAGGCTTTCGACGTCGAGCGACGCATCGCCGCTCGATTTCAGCAGCTTTTCGCTCTTCACGCTGCCATCGTCATTCAATTCAAAAGCGACCAGGGCCGTGCCAAAGACGCCGCGCCGTTTGGCGTCCTCGGGAAATTCCTTTTTCAATTCCAGCATGCCGAAGACAAGCGTCTGATAGCTCACGATGTCATCGCCATCGTCGGATGGCTGGGGAACGGCAACGGCGCGGGAATCATCCTGCATCAAGCCTTGCGGCTGACCTTCCGGTGTCCCAGCGGGCCCCGTCGGTGCCGGGGGCGGCTGGACCGCGGCGGCGGGCGGCTGTGGAGGCGTCACGGGCGCGGGTGCTGAAGGCGGCACGGGTTGCGGCGGCGGTTTGGGCGCGACTGGCGGCGGCTTTGCCGCCTCCGGAGGCGGAGGTGGCGGCGGCTTTGGCGCAACCGGCTGCGGCGGCGGTGGCTTTTGCGCGGCCGGGGGTGGTGCGGGCTTAGGTGCCGGCGGTTTGGGCGCCGGCTCCGGAGGTTTAGCTGCCGGCGGCGGCGGTTTGGGAACTGCCGGCTTTGCAGCCTCGGGCTTCGGAGCTTCTGGTTTTGGCGGAGCTACCGGTTTCGCCGCTTCTGCTGGTTTCGGCGCGGCAGATTTGCCTGCCCCCGGCTTAACCTCGGCGGGGCCGCGGGACGACGGCTTTGCTTTGTCTTTCCCGGTACCGGATGCGTCTTGCGATGGGTCGGTGACCAGATCGACCGGAATTTCCTGTTGTGTCTCCGGCTTGAGCGGGGGCGCGTGTTCGATCCAGATCAGCGCCGTTAGCACAGCGAGATGCAGGGCGAGGCTGCCTGCTAGGAAAGCCGGAAAGCGCGCACGGTTTTGGGAAAGACGCAGCCCGACCGGCACGCCATCGGCCAGCCGATGTCCCGCATCGAAACTTTCACCTTGCTGTCCAAACGAGATCAGCACGGGCTCGGATATGGCGCGCGAATTCTCGGCCAAGCCCCAACTCTCGGATCACATGTCCCAGCCAAGCCTAGCGCAAGAGCTTAGCCGGGCAAAATCTCTTATCTGCGCCAGCTTAGCGCACGAAGCCGACGATGTCCTTGACCGCGCTAATGACCGGCGCCGCAATTGCCCGCGCCCGCGCCGAGCCATTGGCAAGAACGCCGTCGATGAACGTCTCATCCTTGGAAAGACGCGCCATTTCAGCGCCGATCGGGGCAAGCTTGGCGACCAGCAGATCGACCAAAGCCGATTTGAACGTCGAGAAATTCGCCCCGCCAAAGGTCTGCAGGACCTGCCCCTTGGTCTCGTCGTTCACAGCGGCAAAAATGCCGACGAGATTGTCGAGTTCCGGGCGCCCGGCAAGGCCGCCAACTTCACTCGGCAGCGCCTCGGGATCTGTCTTCGCCTTGCGGACTTTCTGCGCGATCAAATCGGCATCGTCGTCGAGATTGATGCGCGAATAATCCGACGGATCGGACTTCGACATTTTCTTGGTGCCGTCGCGTAGGCTCATCACCCGCGTTGCCGGCCCCTGGATCAGCGGCTCCGGCAGCGGGAAAAGGGCATCGCCGTGCCCATGCGCGGCGATCGAAGCGGCAAAATCGAGATTGAATTTTTGCGCGATGTCGCGCGCGAGTTCCAGATGCTGCTTTTGGTCCTCGCCGACCGGGACATGCGTTGCCTGATAGGCGAGAATATCAGCCGCCATCAGCACCGGATAATCATAGAGCCCGACCGAGACGTTCTCGCGATCCTTGCCCGCCTTCTCCTTGAACTGGGTCATGCGGTTGAGCCAGCCGAGCCGCGCCACGCAATTCAAAATCCAGGCGAGTTCCGCATGTGCGGCGACCTGGCTCTGGTTGAAGACGATCTGCTGCTTGGCATCGATGCCCGCGGCAAGATACGCGGCCGTGACCTTGCGGATGCTGGCCTTCAGCTCACCGGGGTCCTGCGGCACGGTGATCGCGTGCAGATCGACGACGCAATAGAGGCATTGATGCGTCTTCTGCAAAGCAACGAATTTGGTGATCGCGCCGAGATAATTGCCGAGGTGCAAATTGCCGGTCGGCTGCACGCCGGAGAAAACGCGGGGGTGAAATTCGGCCATGGCCGAGAAGGCTCCAAAGTGGGTTGGACAGCTCGAAAACTTCTCACACCCTCATCCTGAGGAGCGATTTCTCGGAAATCGCGTCTCGAAGATGAAGAATACCAGCCGCCCTCGCCCTTCGAGACACAAGCTTCGCTTGCTCCTCAGGGTGAGGGCTCCGGCGGCGGAGTTCCAAACAGCCTTTAAAAGGTGGCGTCTTATGCCGCCCCTGCCCCACCGTGGCAAGCTGCTACAAAATAAAACGGCTCAGGTCGCTGAGTGGGATAATTCCCCTCCGGGATATATGATCGGCTAATCGGCTTTGTGGCCGCGGACAAAAGCTATGACTGATCCGAGTTCATTAGTCGAAAACAGCGAAAAATTATCCGCGTTTTTCGGCGAATGGCCCTCTTTCCATGATGCGGAAGTCGTCGATCTCCACCTCTGGCGCGGCATGATGTTTTCTGGTGACGGGATTCCCGGAAACTGGGATCCCCGGAATATTTTGCCTGTCATGACAGTCAAGATCCGGGTTCTTCGCGCTACGCAAGCAAATCTATCCGGTAAAGACGCGGAAGTAACTCTGCGCTTTCACGACTTCGATCATCTGGACTTGAAAGAGTTTAACCATGTGAACCAGCTTGGCGGGGATGGTTTGACCGTAGGAGTTATCTCTCGCGGAAAACTCCCCAACGGCGACGACTTGCCACCTTACCTAAGCGTGGTCTTCGAAAATGGATTCGGCATGAAAGCTTCGTTTTTGTGCTTTCGGATCGAAGTTTTAGAGGTCACGGAATATTCGCCCGAAGAACCATAAGTTTTCTCTGGCCCGATCATCAACCTACAAAATAAACCGGCTCAGGTCGCTGTTGCGGGCAAGATCGCCGATATTCTTCTCGACGAAGTCCCCGTTGATCTCGATCCGCTCGCCGGAGCGGTCTGGCGCCGAATAGCTGACCTCGTCGAGCACGCGCTCCATCACGGTTTGCAGACGCCGGGCGCCGATATTCTCGACACTCGAATTCACCTGCACGGCGATCTTGGCGATCGCGTTGACGCCATCCGGCGTGAACACCAGCTCGACGCCCTCAGTCTTCAGCAAAGCCTCATATTGCTTGACGAGGCTTGCCTCGGTCTCGGTGAGAATACGGCGGAAATCCTCCTCATCCAGCGGCGAGAGTTCGACGCGGATCGGCAGACGGCCCTGCAATTCCGGTAGCAAGTCCGATGGCTTCGCAATGTGGAACGCGCCCGAGGCGATGAAGAGCACATGATCGGTCTTGACCGCACCGTGCTTCGTTGAAACCGTCGTGCCTTCGATCAGCGGCAGCAAATCGCGCTGCACGCCCTCGCGCGACACGTCGGCGCCGCCGCGCCCTTCCCGTGCGCAGATCTTGTCGATCTCGTCGAGGAAAACGATGCCGTTGTTCTCGACCTCGCGGATCGCGTCCTGGACGATCTGATCCTGATCCATCATCTTGTCGCTCTCTTCATTGATGAGCGGCTCGTAAGCATCGTTGACCAAGAGGCGGCGCGGCTTCGATGGCTTGGTCTTGCCGAAAATGTCACCGATCGAAATCGCCCCGATCGACGCGCCGGGCATATTCGGCAGTTCGAACATCGGCATATTGGACGAAGGCTGCGACAGTTCGAGTTCGACTTCCTTCTCGCCCAGTTCGCCGTCGCGCAATTTCTTGCGGAAGGAATCGCGCGTTGCGGGCGAGGCATGTGCGCCGACGAGCGCATCGAGCAGCCGCTCTTCCGCCGCGAGATGGGCACGCGCCTGCAAAGATTTGCGTTTGCCCTGTTTCACCTGCGCGATGGCGATTTCGAGCAGATCGCGGATGATCTGCTCGACGTCACGGCCGACATAGCCAACTTCGGTGAATTTCGTCGCCTCGACTTTGAGGAACGGCGCATTGGCGAGCTTGGCCAGGCGGCGCGAGATTTCCGTCTTGCCGCAGCCGGTCGGCCCGATCATCAGAATGTTCTTCGGCATCACTTCGTCGCGCATCGCGCCTTCGAGATGCAGCCGGCGCCAGCGGTTGCGCAGCGCAATGGCAACGGCGCGTTTGGCCTGTTTCTGGCCGACAATGAAGCGGTCGAGTTCGGAGACGATTTCGCGGGGAGAAAAGTCGGTCATGTGAGCCGTGTGCGCGGATGAGGGAGACGCTGAGTCAGAGCGGAAGGCAGAAGCCGCAGGAGCGCATTGCGCAACGGCTGCCAGCCAGCGCTGAGCAGCAGGATGAACAGGCCGAGGGCAAGCAGTGTCGCGCTCGTCAATCCGGCGATGCCGGCAAACCCGGTCTCGCGAAGCAGCGCGCTGAGCGCGATGCCCGCATAAGCGAGGCCGGAAACAAGCAAGGCACGCCGGTCGATCACCAGCGAGATGATGCCGAAGACAAGGAAAATGCCAAGTACGATGAGCGACGTCTGCGTATCCAGAACCGCACCATGCCGGAATGCCGCGATGAGCGGATGAACAATCAGCGGCGCGGCGAGAAGATGCAACCAGAAGGCGATGTCCGTGCGCCGTGTCTGCCGGGTCGGGTCGGACATATCGAAATACATGGCGAGCGCGAAAACGCCGATCCCGCACAGCAGGAGCAGACTATTATAGACATTCAGGCCGAGCGATGGATCGATCCAATGGGCCGAAGCGACGACGGCGATGCAGAGCGCGCCGGCCCCGGCAGCAATCGTGATTGGAACTCGGAACCGCCAATAATGAAGCGCCGCGAATGCCGTCGTTGCCAGGCCCGCGATCAGCGCGGAACGCGAGTTGATATCCGCCCAGCCCTCGAAATGCTGGAAGTGGCGGACGAGATAGGATCCGGCATCGTCCGGCGTCACAAGTCCGAGAACGAACTTGAAGATGGCGATTGCGAAGAGCAGCAGCAGAACAATGCTCGGCAACGCCATACGGCGACGGCGCGTGAAAAATTCCGCAAGACCCCACGCGAGCACGGCGACGATGCCCCATTTCGCCGTTTCGCCTGCGTAATGCGAGGCGATGTCAGCCGCTGCCCAGCAGAAAAGCCCGATGCCAAGCGTCACGAATATATCGGCGAAGCTAGTAATGAAACGCAGGCTCTCGTCATCGAAAGCGTTCGTGTCGGGGGCTGCAGCGGCCACTGATACCGGTATTGGCGGCGGGACCGCCGGTGGTGGCGGCAGATTAGCGCGGGCGGCCTCCAGCTCGGCGCGCGCGAGTGCACGCAATTCTTCCGCCTGCGCGGCGCTCAGCACGGCGCGTTCAACGGCGAGATCGAGCGCCGTCTCGGAAATCACGACAGACTCTCGATGACGACATTCCGATTGGTATAGACGCAGATATCGGCGGCGATATCGAGCGCACGGCGGGCGATTGTCTCGGCATCGGTCTCTGTCGACAGAAGCGCGCGACCGGCGGCGAGCGCATAATTGCCGCCCGAGCCGATGCCCATCACACTGCCGTCCGGCGTCGCTTCGGGCTCCAGCACGTCGCCAGTGCCGGTCAGAACCAGACCCGCGGTCTTGTCGGCGACCAGCATCATGGCTTCGAGCCGGCGCAGATAACGATCGGTGCGCCAATCCTTGGCAAGTTCGACGCAGGCACGCACCAATTGGCCGGGATATTGTTCGAGCTTGCCTTCCAGCCGCTCGAATAGAGTGAAAGCGTCAGCCGTTGCGCCGGCGAAGCCGCCGATGACGTCGCCCTTGGCCAGCCGGCGGACCTTCTTGGCATTGCCCTTGATGATCGTCTGGCCGATCGTCACCTGCCCGTCGCCGCCGATGACGGTCTGGCCGCCTTTGCGCACCATGATGATGGTCGTGCCATGCCAGGTTGGGAGGGATTGGTCGGACATAGTCTCTTTCAAAAAGGCGCAACGGCACGAGGCAAAGGCCGCCACCATCTATGAATTTGCCGCACGGCTGGCAAGGGCATCTCTGACGCGAGGCGCATCCATTTGAGCCAAAAAATAAAGCATATCAGAGGCTTCCATGGCGCCCGCACGGCTTTGGTTTTCTCTTTGCCTAAATATGTTCTATTGTCCGCCGCCGCATTCCCTGGATAGAAGACCCGAATTTCCCATGCGCAAAGCCGTGGTTGCCCGAAAGACCAAAGAAACCGCCCTAGAGGTCCGCGTCGATCTCGACGGGACGGGCCATGCCAATATTTCGACCGGCGTCGGCTTCTTCGACCACATGCTCGAACAGGTGGCGCGCCATTCCCTCATCGACATCGATGTCGCGGCACAGGGCGACCTGCATATCGACCAACACCACACGGTCGAGGATACCGGGATCGCGCTTGGCCAGGCGATCCGCCAGGCGCTTGGCGATGCGCGCGGCATCATCCGCTTCGGCGACGCGCTCCAGCCGATGGACGAGACGTTGACGCGGGTTGCGATCGATCTCTCCGGCCGTCCATATCTCGTTTTCAAGACGACGTTCTCGCGCCAGAAGATCGGCGAGTTCGACACCGAGCTCGTACGAGAGTTCTTTCAGGCGCTGACCACCAACGCCGGGATGAATCTCCACGTCGAAACCCTATATGGCGAGAATAACCACCATATCGCCGAGTCGGCCTTCAAGGGGCTGGCGCGGGCGCTGCGGAGCGCTGTTGCAATCGACCCGCGCCGTGCCCATGAAATCCCCTCGACCAAAGGGTCGCTGGCGGGTTAGAGCATCGGACCGAAAAGTGCGAAGCGGCTTTCGGATCAATCCGATGCGATTGATAAAGAGATAGTTGCGCTGTTCGCTTCACTCGCCATGACGGCGAGAAAACGGATAGGAATCACAGAGGAAATGGCCGTCTACACGGTTTACGTCCCCGATTTCGGCCGACGGGCGGTCCAGTCCGATGCCGAAAAATACGCGGCTTTGCCCGACGCGGTCTTCGTCCGCGAGGGGTTTTCGCGCGCGGCGTTTTTCCTCGGGCCGTTCTGGCTCGCCTGGAACCGGCTTTGGGTCGTTCTCCTAGTCTGGTTCGCGGTCTTTTTCCTGCTCGCGGTCGAGGCGCCGAAAGTCCTCAACGGTGGCTCAATATTCTTGATTGGCTTGCTGCTCGAATTTCTGCTCGGGCTTGAGGGCAATAGCTTGCGGCGCTGGGAACTTGCGCGGCGCGGCTTCCGCCTTACCGACATCGCCGCGGGCATTCGGCGCACCGATGCCGAGCGGAGCTATTTCGGCCGCGCCTTGCGCGCGATTCCGCCACCGGTGCCGACGCTAAAAATCAGCGATGCCGCACCCGGCTCCCCGCCGCCGCTGTCTCATGAAGTCGTGGGCTTGTTTCCGCATCCGGAGGATGCGCGATGAATGTCGCCATCGTCGATTACGGATCCGGCAATCTGCATTCGGCGCACAAGGCGTTTGAACGCGCCGCGCGCGAAGCGGGCCTGAATGCCGACATTAAAGTGACGGGCGATCCCGAGGATGTGCGGCGCGCCGATCATATCGTCCTCCCCGGCGTCGGCGCTTTCGCCGATTGTCGTCGCGGCCTTGACGCAGTGCCCGGCATGATCGAGGCGCTCGACGAACGCGTGCGCAAAGACGGACAGCCGTTCCTCGGTATTTGCGTCGGCATGCAATTGATGGCCACGCGCGGTCTCGAATACGAAACCACAGACGGCCTCGGCTGGATCTGCGGCGATGTCGCCGCGATCGAACCGTCTGACGCGAGTCTCAAAATCCCGCACATGGGCTGGAACACGCTCGCGGTGGAGAAAACGCATCCCCTTCTCGCCAACATTCCAACTGGGCCGGACGGCCTGCACGCCTATTTCGTCCATTCGTTTGCCTATACGAATGTGCCGACAGACGAGATCGTCGCCTCGACCGATTATGGTGGGTCCGTGGTCGCCATCGTCGGACGCGACAATATCGTCGGCACGCAATTCCATCCCGAGAAAAGCCAGAAGCTCGGCCTCGCCTTGATCGCCAATTTCCTCCGGTGGCAGCCGTGATCCTGTTTCCCGCAATCGATCTCAAGAACGGCGAATGCGTCCGGCTGCTCTATGGCAACATGGACAAGGCGACGGTGTTCAATAAAGACCCGGCAGCTCAGGCCGAAGCCTTCGAGCGGCAGGGCTTCACCTATCTGCATGTCGTCGATCTCGACGGTGCCTTCGCCGGCAAGCCGATGAATGCGAATGCCGTGGATTCCATTCTTGTCCGCGTGAAAATGCCGGTGCAGCTTGGTGGCGGCATCCGTGATCTACGCACGGTCGAGGGCTGGCTTGGCAAGGGCATTGCTCGCATCATCATCGGCACGGCGGCCGTCCGCGATCCCGATTTCGTGCGTGCAGCGGCGCGCCGCTTCCCCGGTCAGATTGCCGTCGGCATCGACGCGCGCGACGGCAAGGTCGCGGTCGCAGGCTGGGCCGAAGCGACGGAAATGGATGTGGTCGAACTCGGGCGCCGGTTCGAGAATGCTGGCGTTGCGGCGATCATCTACACCGACATTTCGCGTGACGGGGCGTTGAAGGGCCTGAACGTGGAAGCGACGCTGGCGCTTGCCGAGGCGATCTCGATTCCCGTCATCGCGTCGGGAGGCCTCGCCTCGCTGGCCGATGTCGAACGCTTATTGGAGCCTGATTGCGCCAAACTCGAAGGCGCCATCACCGGCCGCGCGCTTTATGATGGACGTCTCGATCCACAAGCGGCGCTGGCGCTGGTTCGGGGGGCGGAGAAAAGCCTTGCTTAAAGCCCGCCTCATCCCCTGCCTCGACGTGAAGGACGGCCGCGTCGTCAAAGGCGTCAATTTCGTCGATTTGCGCGATGCGGGCGATCCCGTCGCCTGCGCCATTGCCTACGACGCGGCGGGCGCCGACGAACTCTGCTTTCTCGACATCACCGCGAGCCATGAGAATCGCGGCACGCTGCTTGATGTCGTCCGCCGCACGGCGGAGGCCTGTTTCATGCCGCTGACTGTCGGCGGCGGCGTGCGTACGGTCGAAGATATCCGTAACCTTCTGCTGGCAGGCGCCGACAAGGTCGGCATCAACACCGCCGCCGTGCAGAACCGCGAGTTTGTGCGCGCCGGCGCGGAGAAGTTCGGCAGCCAGTGCATCGTCGTCGCGATTGACGCAAAACAGGTTTCGCCGGGACGCTGGGAAATCTTCACCCACGGCGGCCGCAAGCCAACCGGCCTCGATGCGATCGATTATGCGCGCGAGGTCGTGAGCCTCGGCGCCGGTGAAATTCTGCTCACGTCGATGGACCGCGATGGCACCAAGTCGGGCTTCGATGTTGCGATGACCCGCGCCGTCGTCGATGCGGTCAACGTGCCGGTCATCGCCTCGGGCGGCGTCGGTACGCTCAACCATCTCGTCGAAGGGATACGCGACGGCGGCGCGAGCGCCGCGCTCGCTGCCTCGATCTTCCATTTCGGCGAATTCAGCATCGCCGAAGCCAAAAGCTATATGGCGAAAAACGGCGTCGCGGTTCGGCTCGACGGCGTTGACGTGGCTGCTGCGGCATGAGGACAGAATGAGCCAGTTCACCCTCGCCGACCTTGCGGCCATCATCGCCCAGCGGGCAAGCGCCAGCGCTGAAAAGTCCTATACGAAATCCTTGCTTGAGGCGGGACCCGTCCGCGCGGCGAAAAAGCTTGGTGAGGAAGCCGTCGAGACCGTGATTGCCGCTGTCGAGGGCGAGCCAAAAGCGCTCGTCGGCGAAAGCGCCGATCTGCTCTATCACCTGCTCGTCGTTTTGCAGACGCGTGGCGTGGCGTTGGACGACGTTCTGGCGGAGCTCGAACGCCGTACCAGCCAATCGGGGCACGAGGAAAAGGCGGCGCGTAAAGGCTGAATTGGCTAAATCAATTGCCCTTTCCGCCGGTTTAAAAAAATAATTTGTCGTCTAATATGCGCAGAGCCTCGCAGGGGGGACCCGGCATGGCCTGGATATTTATGGACGAGCGCGTCACGCAGCCGCCGGCAATTCTTTCCCCATATCACCGCTTCACGCGAAGCGAGTGGGCATCGCTGCGCGCCGATACGCCGCTGACGCTGACGGTCGAGGATCTGAACCGGCTGCGCTCGCTGAGCGAGCCTCTCTCGCTCGAAGAAGTCATCGAAATCTACCTGCCGCTCTCCCGCCTGCTGGCGCTGTATGTCGCCGCAACGCAAGGGCTTTATAAGGCGACGCAGCGCTTTCTCGGCTCCGAAGGCGGCAAGGTACCTTACATTATCGGCGTCGCAGGCTCCGTCGCCGCGGGCAAATCGACGCTCGCGCGCGTCATGCAGGCGCTTCTTCTACGCTGGCCGAACACGCCCAAGGTTCAGCTCGTCACGACCGACGGCTTTCTTTATCCGAACGCCATTCTCGCGGCCGAAGGCCTGATGGACAAGAAGGGCTTTCCCGAAAGCTACGACGGGATGGCGCTGCTCAACTTTTTGTCGGACGTCAAAGCCGGCACCGGAAATGTCCGCGCGCCGGTCTATTCGCATTTGACCTACGACATCATGCCGGACGAATTCGTCACGGTCGAACGGCCTGACATCCTCATCGTCGAAGGGCTGAACGTGCTGCAGCCGGGCCGTCCGCCGAAAGACGGACGCGCGACGGCTTTCGTCTCGGATTTCTTCGATTTCTCGGTCTATCTCGATGCCGACGAAGACGTTCTTGAGCAATGGTACATCGAGCGCTTCCAGCGGCTGCGCCGGACCGCGTTCCGCGATCCACGGTCCTATTTCCGCAAATATGCCGATCTGACGGACGAGGAAGCGGGCGCAATGGCGCGCGATATCTGGACGCGCATCAACCTGCGCAACCTCCACGAAAACATCTTGCCGACGCGTGCCCGCGCCAGCCTCGTGCTCACCAAAGACGCCGACCACTCGATCCAGACAGTGGAATTGCGGAAGCTTTAGCCGCTCGTCATTGCGAGGAGTGGAGCGACGAAGCAATCCAGTCCATGCGACTTTGCTCTGGATTGCTTTGCTTCGCTCGCAATGACGCCGTTACCAGACATCGCGCAAAAGAGGCTCGTCATGGCCGGGCTTGTCCCGGCCATGACGCGGGATGAGCGGCCAACGGCCGCCTTAAAGCAGCCCGTTCTCGGTCGCGAGCGCTTTAAGGTCAGCCTGCGGCCTCGCGCCATAATGCTGGATCACTTCCGCCGCGGCGAGTGCGCCAAGCCGGGCGCAATCGGCGAGCGTCTGCTCCCGCGACAGACCGACAAGAAACCCTGCCGCGAAAAGGTCGCCGGCGCCGGTGGTATCGACGAGATTTTCGATCGGAAAGGCGTTGACCGATTGCGTTTCCTCGCGCGTCACGACGAGTGCGCCCTTTTCGCCGCGCGTCACCGCCGCCAGAATGTCTTCCTCGCGCAATTGCGCCACCGCTGTCTTAAAGTCGGCCGTCTGATAGAGCGAATGCAATTCGCTCTCGTTGGCGAAGAGAATGTCGATCGCGCGCGAGCGGATCAAATGCAGAAATTCGTCGCGATAGCGATCGACGCAAAACGAATCCGACAGGCTGAGCGCCACCTTGCGGCCAGCGCCATGTGCGATCTCGGCGGCCTTCGCAAAGGCCGTCTTCGCCGCAGGCGGGTCCCAGAGATAGCCTTCGAGATAGGTGATCTGTGCCGCCGCGACTTGCGTGGGATCAATGTCGGCGTCGCTCAACGCCTGGCAGGCGCCCAGGAAGGTATTCATGGTGCGCTGGCCGTCGGGCGTCACCAGAATGAGGCAGCGCGCGCTGGCGGCGCCGTCTGCCGCAGACTTTGTCTCGAAGGCGACTTTCGCGGCGCGAATGTCATGCGCGAACATCTGGCCGAGCGAATCCTGCTTCACTTTGCCGATGAAACCCGTGCGGGCGCCAAGCGCCGCCGCGCCGATGATCGTATTGGCGGCCGAACCGCCCGAGACAACGATGGTCTGTCCCATCGCATCGTAGAGCTTTTCAGCCGTCGCCTCATCGATCAGCGTCATGCCGCCTTTGTTGAGACTATGTGCAGCGAGAAAGGCATCATCGCAGGGCGCGATGACATCGACGATGGCATTGCCGATGCCGAGAATATCGAGGCTGGGTTCGGTCATGTAGGATGAGGCTCACGCGGGAGATGCGTGCGTTTCGCATCGCCTCTCGCGGAGGTCAAGCGGCGCCGTCATTGCGAGGAGCAAAGCGACGAAGCAATCCAGTCATTATCGCTGGATTGCTTCGCTTCGCTCGCAATGACGCCTACAACCCGTCGAACAGAGCCGTCGAAAGATAACGCTCGGCGAAGGACGGAATGATGAGAACAATGTTCTTGCCGGCGAATTCGCTGCGCGCGCCAATTTCGACGGCAGCGGCCACCGCCGCGCCCGACGAGATGCCGACCGGGATGCCTTCCAGCCGCGCGACGAGGCGCGCCGTGTCGAAGGCCGTCTGATTGCCGACCGTCACGACTTCATCGATCAGCTTGCGATCGAGGATTGGCGGTACGAATCCGGCGCCGATGCCCTGAATTTTATGCGGGCCGGGCTGGCCGCCAGAGAGCACAGCAGAATCCTCGGGCTCGACCGCGACGATGCGCACGCCTGGCTTGCGAGCTTTCAGGACTTCCGCAACGCCGGTGAGCGTGCCGCCGGTGCCGACTGCGGAGACAAAGACATCGACTTCGCCATGCGTGTCGTTCCAGATTTCCTCCGCCGTCGTGCGGCGATGAATTTCCGGATTGGCAGGATTTTCAAATTGCTGCGGCGTGAACGCGCCGGGCGTTGCGTTGGAAATTTCCTGCGCCTTGGCGATTGCGCCCTTCATGCCTTGTGGAGCGGGCGTCAGCACGAGTTCGGCGCCGAGCAGAGCGAGCATCTTGCGGCGTTCGATCGACATCGATTCCGGCATGACGAGAATGAGCCGGTAGCCCTTCGCCGCGGCGACAAAAGCGAGCGCGATGCCGGTGTTGCCGGACGTCGGCTCGACGATGACGGAACGCTCCGGCGAAATCTTGCCCTCGGCCTCCGCAGCCTCGATCATGGCGACGCCAATCCTGTCCTTGACGCTGCTGATCGGATTGAAGAATTCGAGCTTCGCCAGAAGATTGGCCTTGATGCCTTTTTCCTTCGCGATCTTGTCAAGACGCACGAGCGGGGTGTCGCCCACCGTCTCGATGATCGAAATCATAAATGCGACCGCGCCCAGGCGTATGTGCGACGGCTGCTGAATCTTTCACTGCGGCTTGCGCCATCATCCTACTCCTTGCTGCCGGTGGTTTGCCGGACCAAGACAATTCATCTGGTGTGTTTACGTGCGCGGCGCGGGAACGATCCGCAGGTAAGGACGCTTGGCTTCCCATCCCGCGGGATATTTCTTCTTTGCATCTTCGTCGGACACGGCCGGCACGATGATCACATCCTCGCCCGCCTTCCAATTCACCGGCGTCGCGACTTGATGCTTGGCAGTCAATTGCAGCGAATCGATCACGCGCAGGATTTCATCGAAGTTGCGGCCGGTGCTGGCCGGATAGGTCAGGCTCAATTTGATCTTCTTGTCCGGGCCGATCACAAAGACGGAGCGAACGGTGAGCGTATCGCTCGCGTTGGGATGAATCATCCCGTAAAGGTTGGCGACCTTGCGCTCAGGATCGGCGATCAGGGGAAAATTGAGAGCGTAGCCTTGCGTCTCCCGGATATCGTCGGCCCATTTCCCATGGTCCTTTAAAGGGTCGACGCTGAGGCCAAGGACCTTGACGCCGCGCTTATCGAATTCGGGCTTCAATTTCGCGGTGTAGCCAAGTTCGGTCGTGCAAACTGGCGTGAAATTCTTCGGGTGTGAGAACAAAACAGCCCAGGAACCATCGATATAGTCGTGGAACTTGATCGGGCCTTCGGTCGTCTCCGCCTCGAAATCGGGGGCGATGTCGCCAAGCTGCAACGCCATAAGTTACGTCTCCAAAAACGCCGTGCGCCCGCCCAGCCGGCAGGTGGATTATGTTGTCTTGGGCGAGGAATAACACCATTCCCGCGGCGCCGGAAGTACATAAAAGTTATATACTAAACTAGATCGTAAAATCCGATTTCGCCGCCTGTCCAGGGCTCAGTTTCGTCTCTGCCACCCGGCCGCAAATATCGTCGATGGTCACCTGCTCCAGCGCCGTCAAAAAGGCCTCTCCAGCGCGCGCAACGACGGGCGAGATGATATTTTCGACAAAAGCATTTTCCGGTTTCGCATCGTCGTCGGCTTCGCTTTGAACCGCGCGAACAATTTCCGCCGCCGTGATTCGGCGGCGCTCGCGCGCAAGTTCATAACCGCCACGCGGCCCGCGCACCCCTTTGAGGATTTCGGCGCGCACGAGTGTTTGCAGCAGTGTCTCGAGATGGCGCGGCGGCAGATCAAGCCGCCCGGCAAGCTGCTTCGCCGCCACCGGCTGCGGCCGCGCATGAATCGCGATATCGACGACGGCGGCAAGCGCCAGAACACTGCGCCGGTCCAGAAGCATCACGAATTGTCTCCCGGCGCGCCAAGCCCGGTCGAGCCGTAGCCGCCAGCGCCGCGCGTTGTCGCGGTCAAGTCTGCCGCTTCGACAAAGGCAACGCGAGTCACGGGTGCGACGATAAGTTGGGCGATGCGCGCGCCGCGCACAACCTCGAAAGGCTCGGCGCCAAGGTTGATTAGAAGCACGCTAACTTCACCGCGATAATCCGAGATCGATCGTGCCAGGCGCATTCAGCACTGTGACGCCGCGATGCAGCGCGATGCCGGAACGTGGCCGCACCTGGCCTTCATAGCCCTCCGGCAATTGCAAGACGAGACCGGTCGGAATGAGATGCCGCGCACCCGGCTCGATAATGATTTTTTCCTCTGCCGCGATGGCCGCACAAAGATCGGCACCCGCCGCACCCGCACTGTGATAGGCCGGCAGCGGCAGATTCTCGCCATGTGGCAGCAGCCGAACGGCGACGCGGGGCGCTTCTTCTTTAGCCATCACGGCGTTCCTTCAGCATTTCCGCCAGATACCGGATGAGTTTGGCGGCGATTTCGTCCTTGCGCATTTTCGGCCAGGGCTCGCTCCCGGCGGCGGAAATAAGCGTCACCTGGTTTTCATCCTTGCCCATGACGCCATCCGCGCCGACATCATTTGCGACGATGAGATCGCACTTCTTGCGCTGCAATTTCTCACGCGCATGAACGAGCAGATTTTCGGTCTCGGCGGCAAAGCCGACAACGACACGGGGGCGTTCGGATTTGCGCTGCGCGACGATCGCCAGAATGTCGGGATTTTCGGCGAGCGCGAATTGCGGCGGGGTGGCGGACTTCTTCACCTTTTGCGGCGCCGCGGCTTCGGCGCGCCAATCGGCGACGGCCGCCGTGGCAATGAAAATATCGGCTGGCAGCGCCGTCTCGACAGCAGCAAGCATCTGAGCCGCCGTCTCAACATGCGCGGTAATGACCCCGGGCGGATCGGGCAGCGAGACGGGGCCACTGACCAGCATCACCTCGGCACCCGCCCTGGCAGCAGCGGCGGCAATGGCATGGCCCTGCTTACCGGAGGAGCGATTGCCGATATAGCGGACCGGATCGATCGGCTCGTGCGTCGGCCCAGACGTCACGACGACGCGGCGGCCGGCCAGCGGCTTTTCCTGCGCCAGCCGTCCAATGCCCGGCGGCAGCGGAATTTGCGTCTCGCCTTCCAGCGCCGTGCGGATCGCCGCGAGGATCGCAGCCGGTTCGCTCATCCGGCCCGGTCCATATTCGCCGCAGGCCATATCGCCGTCTTCGGGGCCGACGAACAGCACGCCGTCCCGGCGCAGCGTCGCGATATTGCGTTGGGTCGCCGGATGCAGCCACATGCGGACATTCATCGCGGGTGCGACGAGGATTTTCTTGTCGGTGGCCAGCAAAAGCGTCGAGGCGAGATCGTCGGCGAGACCCTGCGCGATTTTGGCAAGAAGATCGGCCGTCGCCGGAGCGACGACAACGAGATCGGCGGCGCGGGACAGCTGGATATGGCCGATTTCGGTCTCGTCCGTCAGCGAGAAGAGATCGTCGAAGACCTTGCTGCCGGAGAGGCTTGCGACCGAAAGCGGCGTGACGAACTCCTTGGCGGCTTTGGTCATGACGACGTGCAAGTCTGCGCCCCGCTCGCGCAGGCGGCGGATCAATTCCAGGACTTTATAGGCGGCGATACCGCCGCCGATGACGAGCAGGACCCGCTTGCTGTCGAGCACGCCTTTGTCTCCAAACCATCAATGATGCCAGCCAAAACGTAGCAGAAAGACACCCAATATAATCACCAGCAGCCAAAGCGCGATATGGCCGAGCCGCGCGCCCCGTGCCTGCGCCTCGCCGATCTTGGCCAGCACGCCCTCCGAAAGTTCGAAGCCTTCTTCGGACATGCTCTCGATCTGAGTGATGATCTTCTCCGTCTGGAGCAAAACTGCGGGCAGATTGGCCGCGAATTGCGCCAGCGCATCGATGCCGCGTTTTGCGTCCCCGATCCGGCCGATGGGGCCGAGATTTTCGCGCAGCCAGCCGCCGACGACAGGCTCTGCCGTCGACCACATGTCGAGTTTCGGATCGAGCCGCCGCGCCACGCCTTCGACGACGACCATCGTCTTCTGCAACATCACGAGTTCTGTCCGTGTCGTCATGTCGAATAGCGCCGTAATTTCGAACAGCAGCGTGAGAACGCGTGCCATTGAAATCTCGTCGGCGGTGCGGGCGTGGATCGGTTCGCCGATGGCGCGGATCGCCTGGGCGAAATCCTCGACCTTGTGATAGCCGGGCACATAGCCCGCCTCGAAATGCACTTCCGCGACCCGCTGATAATTGCGGGTGATGAAGCCGTAGATGATCTCGGCAAGGAAGCGGCGCTCTTTAAGGCCGAGCCGGCCCATGATGCCGAAATCGACGGCGGTGAGCCGCCCCTCGCGATCGACGAACAGATTGCCCTGATGCATGTCGGCATGGAAGAAGCCGTCGCGCACGGCATGGCGCAGGAACGATTGGATGACCGTGCGGCCGAGATCCGGCAGATCGAATCCGGAGGCTGCAAGCGCCTCCGTATCCGAGAGCGAAATGCCATCCACCCATTCGGCGGTGAGAACTTCTTTCTCCGTGCGGTCCCAATCGACGCGCGGGACGCGGAAGTCGTTTTCCTTCTCGGTATTCTCGGCAAATTCCGACGCCGCGGCCGCTTCGAGACGAAAATCCATCTCCATCTTCACGGTGCGGGCGAGGATATCGACGACTTCGACCGACTTCAGCCGTTTGGTATCGGGAAACCAGTGCTCGCCGATGCGCGCCGCGTAATACATGTCGGACAGATCGCGGCGAAATCGCCGCTCGATTCCCGGACGCAGGACTTTGACTGCGACGTCCCTTTCGCCGCGCTTGTCGCGCACGCGCGCCCGATGCACCTGCGCGATCGAAGCGGCCGCGACCGGCGGACCAAAGGCGACGAAAATCTCGTCGATCTTTCGGTTGAACGCGCCTTCGATCACCCTAACCGCCTCCTCCTGGCCGAACGGCGCCATGTGGTCCTGCAGGGCTTCGAGCCGGCGTGCGACGTCGACGCCGACAACATCCGGCCGGGTCGCGAGAAACTGCCCGAGCTTGACGTAAGAAGGTCCAAGCCGGCTGATTGCGGCGGGCAGAAGGTCAGGTCCCGTCGCGCGCTTGGCGAGGGATTTGGCGAGACCGAACGGCAGCCGGGCGACGGGGGGAAGCGCGGCGATATCGACATCGCGAAACAGGCCCGCCCGCGAGAGCACGAAACCGGCCCGGGCTATACGCAGAGGATGCCCGAAGGAAAAGATCAAAGCTTCCAGCCTGAATGTATGGCGACGATGCCACCGCTAAGCTTCGTATAGGTTGCACGGGCAAAGCCAGCCTGCTCGATCATTGCGCGAAAATTTTCGGCCGACGGAAACTTGCGGATCGATTCGACAAGATAGCGATAGGCTTCGGCGTCGCCAGTGACGAGCTTGCCGATCGCCGGAATGGCCCGGAACGAATAGGCCTCGTAGACGCGGTCGAGCGCCGCGATATCGACCTGCGAAAATTCGAGGCAAAGAAAATGGCCGCCCCGGCGCAGCACGCGATAAGCCTCTTTCAGCGCGACATCGATGCGCGGCACGTTGCGGATGCCGAAAGCGATCGTATAGGCGTCGAAATCATAGTCCGGAAACGGCAGCGATTCCGCATTGGCTTCGACGAACGTAAGTTTGTTGGCGACACTTTTCTTCGCGGCGCGCGCGCGGCCGACAGCGAGCATCTCGGGGTTGATGTCGAGCAGCGTCACCTGCGTGAGCGGGCCGCCGGCCTTGGCAATCCGAAAGCCGATATCGCCGGTGCCACCGGCCACATCGAGATGCCGGAACGCACGCGTTTTGGACGGATGCACCTGCGCGGCGAATTGGTCTTTCCACAGCCGGTGAAGCCCCGCAGACATGAGATCGTTCATCAGATCGTAGCGCGCCGCGACGTTATGAAAGACTTGATCTACGCGGCGCTGCTTATCCGGCAGCGGCACGGTCGAAAAGCCGAAATGGGTATTTTCCAAATTGTCCTCGGACATCGCTCACATTTCGGTCAGATCGCCGCTCCGAGCCCTGCTGAAGCTGGCGAAGGTAAGGGCGCGCGCCTATCTCTGCGTCGCGCCTCTATTGCCCGGTTTCGCCTGCCGCCGTCAAACTTGAGCGGGGGCATGCTTAATTTCCCCGGCGAGGCGTGAGGGAGATCCACATGAGCCGTTTCTTCACGCGTGTCGCGCGTTATCGCAACCTCCTCGCCACGGCCGCCGCCGTGGCGATGCTCGGTCTTTCCCCCGCCTGGGCGGAAACCTATACCCTGATCGCGAGCCTCAACGGGGCAAGCGAAGTGCCCTCGAATTCGACGACAGGTACCGGCAGTCTGACCGCGACATATGACACGACGACCAAGAAACTGTCCTGGACGGTGACCTATTCGGGGCTCACCGGCGCTGCCGTTGCGGCGCATTTCCATGGCCCAGCCGGT
The DNA here is from genome assembly GCA_963782195.1 of uncultured Pseudomonadota bacterium. Classification (GTDB taxonomy): domain Bacteria; phylum Pseudomonadota; class Alphaproteobacteria; order Rhizobiales; family Beijerinckiaceae; genus Methylovirgula. The sequence continues at coordinate 216,917 of CAWAIN010000004.1, forward strand.
CCCGGCAAGGACGCGCCAGTCGAGGTGCCAGTCATGGTCGGTCCGAGCCCGCTGCAAGGCTCGGCCACGCTGACCCCAGCGCAAGAAAAAGACCTGCTCGACGGCAATGTCTATTTCAACATCCACACCCAGGCCAATCCGAAGGGTGAAATCCGCGGCCAGGTCTCGAAGGCCGAACCGGGTTAGCATTTCCATTTTTACGCCGGAGGACGGCATAAAGGACCATGCCTGAACTTCCGGAAGTCGAAACCGTTCGCCGGGGCCTCGCCCCGGCCCTTGTCGGCGCGCGCTTTGATCTCGTCGAGCAGCGACGCGCCGATCTTCGCTTCCCGTTTCCGCCGGATTTTGCCGCGCGCCTGACCGGCCGCCGTGTGACTGCGCTGCGGCGGCGCGCCAAATATCTCCTCGCCGACCTCGACGACGGCGAAACGCTCGTGATGCATCTCGGCATGTCCGGCTCGTTTCGTATCGCCGACAGCGCAGAGGAAAACACGCCGGGACCTTTCCATAATTCGCGCGGCAAGGACGGTGCGCACGATCATGTCGTCTTCCATCTCTCAAACGGCAAGCAGATCACCTACAACGATCCGCGCCGTTTCGGCTTCATGCTGCTGATCAAGAGCGACCTCGTTTCGGCGCATCCGCGCTTCTGCGATGTCGGCATCGAGCCTTTGGGCGACGACCTCGACGGCGCGGCGCTGGCGCGCCTTTTCGCCGGCAAAAAGGCGCCGCTGAAAGCCGCGCTGCTCGATCAGCGTCTGATCGCAGGCCTGGGCAACATCTATGTCAGCGAGGCGCTGCATCGTGCCGGGCTTTCGCCGCGCCGCGCCGCAGGTACATTGACGCGCAAAGACGGAACGCCGACGGCAAGCGTCGATCTTCTGGCGAAGGCCATTCACGAGGTTCTGGACGAAGCGATCATGGCGGGTGGTTCGTCGCTGCGCGATCATCGCCAGGCCAATGGCGACCTCGGCTATTTCCAGCACAGTTTCCGCGTCTATGACCGCGCTGCGGCGCCCTGCCCGCGCCCCGGCTGCGGCGGCACGATCAAGCGCATCGTTCAATCCGGCCGCGCCAGTTTTTATTGCAGCACCTGCCAGAAGTGAATCTTAGCTGGTCGCCTCAACGCTCCCCGGCATGACCCGCAGAAATTGCGCGCGACCTTCTAGCCCAGCGAAAGCGGCGCGATCCGCGCCGGTCATGAACACTTGGGACCCGAGTGCGACGAGCCTGTCATAAAGCGCAGCGCGGCGCGACGCATCGAGATGCGCGGCGATCTCGTCGAGCAGAACGATGGGACGGATGCCGCTGAGCGCCGCAACGAGCCGCGCATGAGCAAGAACAATCCCGACAAGCAGTGCTTTCTGCTCACCGGTCGAGGAACGAGCCGCCTCCGCCTGTTTCGGCCCGTGGACGACGAGCAGATCGGCTGCATGCGGGCCGATAAGGGTCCGCCCGGCGGCAGCGTCGCGCGCACGGTTTTGCCGCAGAACGTCGCGGTAAATGTCTTCCGCCTCGATCGCCGGGCGCGTCGCGACAAGATCCTCGACATCGCCCTTCAGCGTCAATTCGGCAAAGGGAAAGGGCGAATCCGCGTTCTTGTCCTGCAGGATCACCTGCATCAGATGCGCGACCGTTTCGACCCGCGCCGCTGCGACGGCGACGGCGAGTTCGGCGACCTCACGCTCCGCCGCATCGAGCCATTGCCAGTCACGCGATCCATTTTCGAGCAGGCGGTTGCGATTGCGCAAGGCGCGTTCGAGGGCATTGACCCGGCTGCCATGTTCGCCATCGAGTGCCAGAACGAGGCGATCCAGAAATCGCCGCCGTTCGCCGGCCGGTCCGGAAAACAGGCCATCCATCGCCGGCGTGAGCCAGACGATGCGAATATAATCCGCAAAAGAGCGGATCGATGTCACCGGCTCGCGGTTTAGCCGGTAGCGGCGCACGAGACTGCCATCAGGCTGAATCTCGGTTCCGGTCCCGAGTTGAAACTTATCTTCGTCGCGCGTCGTAATTTCCACCGAGACAGCGAAGGTGCCATTCCCCCCGGCGCGGGCGCATTCGCCAAGTTCCGCCCGGCGTAATCCACGGCCCGGAGAAAGCAGCGAAATTGCCTCCATCAGATTGGTTTTCCCGGCACCGTTTTCGCCTGTCAGCACGACAAGGCCCGGCGTCAGATCGAGATCGAGCGCCGGATAGGAACGGAAATCCGCAAGCACGAGCCTGGTCGCGGCAGGCCGCGCAACCGGCTCTTTAACGATTGCTCGGGCGTCGTTCATGTACGTTCATTTAAAGCAGATGCGGAGCCTTGGAAGTGCAGGTTGTGACAGTGGACCACAAGAATTCAAGCGACGGGGACGCATACAGGCTCGCGCCGCGCGGCTCCGACCTCGCCCCGCTTGCCGATCTCTGGGTCGCCGCCTGGCTGGCCGTCATGCCGCAAATCGATTTTCCCGCGCGGCGCGCCTGGCTCGTGACCTGCGTCAAGGATATCGAGGCGCACGGCGGAACGACAGTTTGCGCTTATGATTCGGACGGCAATCTCGCCGGCTTCTGCCTGCTCGATCTCGACCGCGCCTATCTCGAACAGATCGCCATCGCGCCGCCTTTATTCGGCACCGGCGTCGGCCGCCTTTTGATCGGCGAAGCGCAGCGTCTGTGCCCGGACGGTTTGGCGCTCGACGTCAATGCCGACAATTTGCGCGCGTTGCAATTCTACGAAAATGCCGGATTTCTGCGCGGCGAGCCCGGCGCGAACCCGGTATCCGGGCTTGCCACCTGGCGCATGCACTGGCCGGGCCTCGCTTGAAGCGACCTAGTGATGGTGCCGATGCCCGCGATGAATATGCGAATGAGTCCAGTGCCTATGCGTGTGCGTATGGACAGGCGTGGAACTGGCGCCAGCGTCAAGCTCCATATAGACACGGCCATTATTACGGTGGCCGCTCGCCCAATGGCGATGATGCGCGACAGGCGCCGGCGCATCGCCTGAATCGCCGCCCTCGTCGCCGCCAGCATCAGGCCCCGATGACATCCCGTGCATATGGGCGACCGGGCCGAAAGAGGCGAGGCATTGGTTATAGGCGTCCGCCCCCTGGATTTTCTCGCAATCGTTGATGGTACGGGGCGCAGCGGCGAGCGGCGCAGCGAACAAACCGAAACTCAGCAAGCCGAGAATCGGCGCAGCGCGTCGAAAAATCTTCATCCTCTGAGCGTCGCTCCGGTTTTATTTTGAACTTCGGCGATGATCTTGCCGGCGACGGCGTCGATCTCGGCATCCGTTAAGGTCTTATCGCGCGGCTGCAGGGTGACCGCAATAGCGACGGACTTTTTCCCGGGAGGAATCTCGGCGCCCTCATAGACATCAAACAGGGTGACGGCGGTTATGAGGTTGCGATCCGCCGATTGTATGGCGCGGACGAGATCGGCCGCCTTAATATGACGCTCGGCCAGAAAGGCGAAATCCCGCTCGACCGGCATAAGATCCGACAGCTCAAGCTTCGGCTTGGTCTTCGTCGCCTTGGCCTTGGGCAGGGGAATTTCGTCGAGTTCGATTTCAAAGCCGACAAGAATTCCGTCGACATCGAGCGTCTCAAGCACGCGCGGATGCAATTGGCCGAAATAGCCGACGATATTTTTCGGTCCAAATTGCAATGCGCCCGATCGGCCGGGATGGAACCAGGGCGGAGCGTTCACGCCGATTTGCAAACCGCCCTGCGGAACACCAAGCGCGCCGAGCAGAGCCAGAGCGTCGGCTTTGGCGTCGAAAATGTCGGCGTCCGACGCGCCATCGGCCCAATGGCGCCCGCGCCCCGCAACACGCGCGCGGCCGCGCCGCAGACCAGCGGCCATTGTTTTTTGATCTTCGGGCGCCGTGCCCCGGAAGATGGGGCCGACTTCAAACAGAGCGATATCACCGAAGCCCCGCGCGGCATTGCGCTTCGACGCCGCGATGAGGCCCGGCAAAAGGCTCGGCCGCATATCGGAGAGATCCGACGCGATCGGATTGGCGAGCACGAGAGATTCGCCGCCGCCGAACACTTGCGCTGCCTCATGCCCGATGAAGGACCAGTTGATCGCCTCGGTGAGGCCATTGGCGGCAAGCGCGCGTTTGACGCTGCGTATGCGCTTTTGCAGCGGGGTCAAAATCGCGGAAGAAATATGCTCATCCTCGCGCGCCAAGGGTTGCGCGGCGATCCTGTCGAGGCCGGCGATGCGTAGGATTTCCTCGACGATATCGGCTTTGCCTTCAATGTCGGGGCGCCAGGACGGAACGTCGATGATGACGAGATCGCTGTTGCCGGGCAGGCTTGCCGGACGAAAGCCGAGATGTTCGAGGATCGACGCCATTTCCGACGGCGACAACTCGACCCCGGCGAGGCGGCGCACTTCGCTCCAGGGAAACGTCACGCGTTTGTGTGCGTCCGGGATTTGGCCTGCGAGAACGATGTCGGAGGCTTCGCCGCCGCAAAATTCGAGCACGAGCTGCGTCGCGCGTTCGAGCCCCGGCAGTACAGAGGCCGGGTCGACGCCGCGCTCGAAACGATAGCGCGCATCGGAATTGATGCCGAGGCGCCGCCCCGTGCGGGCGATGTTCACCGGGTCCCACAGTGCCGATTCGATCAACACGTCGGTCGTCGCTTCGGTGCACCCCGTCGCCTCGCCACCCATGATGCCGGCGAGCGATTCGACGCCATTGGTATCGGCGATGGCGATCGCATTTTCATCGAGATGATGGGTTTTGCCGTCGAGTGCGACGAAACTCTCTCCCGCTTTTGCGCGGCGTACGTGCAAATCGCCGGCGACTTTCGCCGCGTCGAAGACATGCAGCGGCCGCGCCCTGTCGATCGTCAGAAAGTTGGTGATGTCGACAAGCGCATTGATCGGCCGGAGGCCAATGGCGCGCAATTGCTTTTGCAACCACTCTGGACTGGGACCATTCTTGACGCCGCGCACAAGCCTCAGCGCGAAGGCCGGCGCGAGATGCTTATCGTCCTCGGTGAGATCGAAGCTGACGTTCACAGGACATGGAAAGCTGCCGGCGACAGGTTCGACCGGCGGCGTCTGCAATTGGCCGATACCGGCCGCGTCGAGATCGCGCGCGATGCCGAGCACGCCTGCGGCATCCGGCCGGTTGGGCGTCAGATTGATCTCGATCAGCGGATCGTCGAGGCCGGCCCATTTGGCGTAGGCGGTGCCAACAGGCGCATCCGCCGGCAGATCGAGAATGCCCTCCTGATCGGTCGAGACTTCAAGCTCGGCCCCCGAACAAAGCATGCCGGCGGATTCCACCCCGCGGATGACGCCCTTGGTCAGCGTGATGCCTTTGGCCGGAATGTAGGCGCCGGGGGGTGCGAAGACGGTCTTCATGCCGGCGCGCGCATTAGGTGCGCCGCAGACGACCTGTACCGGCTTGCCGCTGCCGATCTCGACGAAACACAGGCGCAGCCGGTCAGCGTTCGGATGCGGATGCGCCTCCAGGACTTCGGCGATGACGAAATCCTTCAGCGCCGCAGCCGGATCATGGACATGTTCGACCTCGAGGCCGACCTTCGTCAAAGTGTCCACGATTGTCGCGAGGTTGGCGTTCGTATCGAGATGCTGCTTGAGCCAGCTTAAGGTGAATTTCATCGACGGTCCGGTTGCGGGCGACCGCGGCCACGCCTCCGGCGTCCACGGCGGTCGCCGGTATAGAGACAGAAGGCTGCGAATTCCAGCTTTAGAGCACGATGCGATGCTTCGCATGTGCTCCAAATAAAAACTCGGAGCGTTTTCAAGCGAAGCGGATGCCGGGTTGCATGAAGAAAACGCGTTAAAACAAGGTCCTAGCTGAAGGCGCCGTTGGCGCCAAACTGGCCGGCCTTGCGATAGCGCAGGAGATAGGCCGGCACCAGCGCCTCGAAGGATTCGGCGGCGATGCCGAGGCCGTTCAGCGTCCGCCGTTCGGTTGCGGCCGCTGTGGAGACGATATTGTCCTGTTGCAGCAATTTGACCTGATCGGCGGTCAGCACGAAATCTTCAGGCATCAGGCCCAGCGTCAATTTCGCCAGAAGTTCACTGATCTCGCCGAAACCGCGCGCGGGGCCGAAAGGCAGCGTAAGCAGGAACCGCTTGCGTCCCGTTTCCGCTAGGATGAATTCGATGATCTCGCGCAAGCTGCGCACTTCGGGGCCGCCGAGTTCATAGGTGGTCCCCGCCGCTGCGCCGCCCTTGACGCCGGCGGCGACCGCCTTCGCGATATCGCCAGCATAGACCGGCTGCAGCTTGGTGACGCCCCCGCCGATCAGCGGCATCAAAGGCGAGAGACGCGCGAGTGCGGCGAAACGATTGAAGAAATGATCCTCCGGCCCGAACACGACCGACGGCCGCAGAATGATCGCACCGGGCAGCGCGGCCTGCACCGCCAATTCACCTGCCGCCTTGCTGCGGCCATAGGCCGAGGGCGAATTGGAGTCGGCGCCGAGCGCGGACATGTGGACGAAATGGCCGATACCAGCGTCACGAACCGCGGCGGCAACATTGGCTGCGCCCTCGCGGTGGATCGCATCGAAAGTCTGGCGCCCCTGCTCGCGCAGAATGCCGACAAGATTGACCGCTGCGTCGGCATTGCGCAGGGCGGCGGCGAGCGAGTCGAGATAACGCAGATTGGCCTGAACAGCGGTAATCTGGCCGACATTGCCGGAGGGCTGAAGATGGAAGACAAGGTCCGGCCGGCGCACTGCGACGCGAACGAGCCAGCCGTCTTTGGCCAGAGCACGGACGACATGACGGCCCAGAAATCCGCCGCCGCCAAAGACCGTCACGAGCCGGTCGGCGCGTCGCAAAGCTTCATTCATCGGCTTAGACCCCTGTCCGCGTTTCCGGCCGCATTTTTAATCCAGCCGAGGCGAATCTGTATAGAGCGCGGCAGACTGAAATCGCCTTTTTCGCCGTTGCGATGGGGCGCCGATTGACAAGGGACCGATGCGACCCCTATGGGATGGGCCGGATGCCCTGGTGGCGGAATTGGTAGACGCGCTGGTTTCAGGTACCAGTGGTGAAAGCCGTGGAGGTTCGAGTCCTCTCCAGGGCACCAGCCGTTAAGTCATTGTAACAACGAACATATTGGCGTTAAAGATTTTGCGGTTGGGGCATCAAGTTTATTTAAATTGATTTTCGGTCCCAATTTCAGAGCGTGCCCGCGCCAATGGGCTCGCTTGAAGTGTGGGACATGGTGAATGCCTACCGAGAAACTCCCTGTCGGTTTTACACGTCGCGACTCTGGCTCGTTGCATGTGCAAATCAGGCTGAAGGGCCACGAGGCGGTCGTCAAAAATTTTCCGCTGTTGTCGAGAGATCCAGCCGAAAAACGTCCGACAACTTGCGGACGCCAAAGCCTGGGCCGAAGAAGCGCGCCGAAAGATGCCCGCAGGCTCGCATATCTCCAGCCGCGAAGCCGATAAGACGACCTTAGCCGACGCTCTGCGACGGTATGAAAATGAAGGCATGAGGGGCGCAGAAGCGAATCAAAAAAGTTGATCGTTATCGCATCAAGCAAATTCTCGACGATCCGATAAGTTAAGGTCGATTATGGCCGACCGTTGCCACATCGATCGCCATGATCTCGATACCGTTAGTTAAGCCAATGAAGGCGGATGCCGGGGCCCAGGTCTGTGGCTACCACGACGGCCGCGAGCGGCTGGGTCCACCGCCGCGTGCTCGCGCAAGAATGAACATTTTATCCGGAAACTTTCCGGGTCATGCCGAGTTTCGAGGCTGCTGACGTCGCAGCTTCAATTCGGATTTATGGCGTATGTCCTCGCAAGTTGTGCCGATCCCTTATTGTGGACTGCCTCCAGCGCCCGCTGACATTTGGGCCCGCTGGAATCTAGATCCGATCCTGATCAGTGCGCTCGTAATCTGCGCCGCTGCCTATGCAGCAAGGAACGCTTACGCGCACCGGTTGGGACATCACATTCCCGTGTGGCGGCAAACGTCGTTTTATGTCGGCTGGACGATCACGGCCCTGGCGCTGATCTCGCCGCTCTGCCCGCTGTCTGTGTCTTTGTTTGCAGCCCGCGTCGGCCAGCACATGATCCTGGCGCTGATCGGCGCGCCACTGGTCGCGGTCGGGCGCCCCTTCGCGCGTATCGCACACGTGTCTGGTCGCGCGATGGCACCACGCGGCGTTGCCCCACTCTGCGCGGCGGCGCTGTTTGCCGCATTCATCTGGTTCTGGCACGCACCGGCGCCCTATGCCGAGACATTCCGGAGCACGTTCGTTTATTGGTCGATGCATGTGTCTGTTTACGGCGCGGCGCTTTGGCTATGGGTCAGCCTGATCGATGCGCCGCCCGCGAAAGCGATGCATGTCGTCCTCGCCGGCCTGTTTTCATCCATTCAAATGGGCTTTCTCGGCGCACTGATCACCTTTGCGCCGCGCGCCCTTTACACGCCACATCTCCTCACCACGGCGGCGTGGAATCTGACGCCACTCCAAGATCAACAACTGGGCGGTGCGATCATGTGGGTGCCTGGCTGTGTCCTATTCTTCATTATCTCGATGCTGATCCTCTGGCAGGACGTCATCCGCGATGAGATCGCGCCGGCGCGCGCAGATGCGGTGTCCCGATGACCCCTCTGACGTATCTGACGGGCTACGGTGCTAAAGCCTATCCGGTGACGGCGCTGACGTGGGGCCTCCTGATCATCTCCATTGCTGTCGTGGTCATCGTCACCGGGCTTGTCCTGATGGGTGTAATGACCCGCCGCGCGCGGCCGGAAACGCCGCTCAGCGAAGTTCCCGTCGAAAGGCGCGGCTCGGGCTTGGGCCTGCTTGGCTTGGGCGTCGGCATTTCGACTTTCGTGTTGCTGATTTCCGCGGTCTGGACCATGGCGGTCCTCGCGAAAATCAATTCGCCGCCACCCGGCCAAAAGCCGCTGGTGATCGAGATTACAGGCCAGCAATGGTGGTGGAAGGCACGCTACCTCAACGACAATCCGAGCAAGATCCTCACCACCGCTGACGAATTCCACATTCCGGTCGGTCGCCCTGTTCGTATCAAACTTATTGGCGCCGATGTCATCCATTCATTCTGGGTGCCGGCGCTGGCAGGCAAGACAGACACGATTCCAGGACAGACCAACGAAACCTGGCTGCAAGCCGATAAGCCCGGCCGTTATCGCGGACAGTGCACCCAATATTGCGGTCAGCAGCACGCACATATGGCGTTTTACGTGGTTGCCGAGCCGCCGGCCCAATTCGAGCAATGGCTGAAGGATCAGTTGCAGCCCGCGGTGGCGCCTGCAACTCCCGCCATCGCACACGATGAACAAGTCTTCGTCGAACATTGCGGCGCTTGCCATACTGTCAGAGGCAGTATGGCCGGCGGCTCGGTTGCGCCCGATCTCACGCATTTGATGAGCCGCGACACACTCGTCGCCGGCATGCTGCAAAACACGCCGGGCGCGTTAGCAGGCTGGATCGCTGATCCGCCAGCCGTCAAGCCGGGGACAAAAATGCCCGACCTCTATCTGTCTGGCCCGCAGCTCTCCGCCGTTACGACCTATCTGGAAACTTTGAAGTGAGGCCGTCGCCATGACCTTCGAGCGCGTCCCGGCGACCGGCACTGCATCGCCGGGCTATCTGGAAAGATTGACGAATATCTGGGAAACGGAGCCCGGCATCCTCGGCTGGTTCTCCTCCGTCGATCACAAAGAGATTGGTATCCGTTACATCGTTACCGCGTTCATCTTCCTCGCCATGGGCGGTGTCGAGGCCTTGATCATGCGCGTGCAACTCGCACGGCCAGAGCAGCATCTCCTGACGCCAGAGCAATACGACCAGCTTTTTTCGACGCATGGCATGACGATGATCTTCCTCTATGCCATGCCGATCCTGTCGGGGTTTTCGAACTATCTCTGGCCGCTGCTGCTCGGCGCGCGCGACATGGCCTTCCCGCGTGTGAATGCGCTCTCTTATTGGCTCTACGTCGCTGCCGGCATCTTCATGTACACCGGCTTTGCGATGGGCGCCGGGCCGAACGACGGCTGGTTCAATTACGTTCCTTACGCGAGCAAGGAATATAATCCCGGCCTCAACATGGATTTCTATGCGCTGGGGATGATCTTCCTTGGCATCTCGACGACTGTCGGCTCGGTGAATTTCGTCGTCACTTTCCTGCGCCTGCGCGCGCCCGGCATGTCGATCAATCGCGTGCCGATCATGATCTGGGGAACGCTGACGGCTTCGGCTGCCAATATCCTCGTCGTGCCGAGCGTCAGCCTCGCCTTCTTCCTGCTCTGGATGGATCGCAATTTCGGCACGCATTTCTTTGACGTGTCGAAAGGTGGCCAGCCCTTGCTCTGGCAGCACCTGTTCTGGATTTTCGCGCATCCCTGGGTTTACGCGATCGTTCTGCCAGCGATGGGCATGGTCTCTGACGCCTTGCCCGTTTTCTGCCGCCGTCCGCTTGTCGGCTACACCGCCGTGGTGCTCGCGACGCTGGCAACGATGACGCTCGGCTTCGGCGTCTGGGTGCATCATATGTTTGCCACCGGCCTGCCGAGCCTCGCGCTCTCATTTTTCAGCGGCGTGTCGATTATCATTGCCATCCCAAGCGCCGTCGCCGTCTTCGCCTGGACGTTGACGATCTGGCTCGGCCGCCCTGTCATCACGACGGCCTTCCTTTATTTTGCCAGCATGATCGTCCTGTTCGTCATCGGCGGCGTCAGCGGTTTCATGACGGGCTCCGTGCCTGTCGACTGGCAATTGCACGATACTTACTTCGTGGTCGCACATATCCATTACGTGCTGATCGGCATCAATCTCTTCCCGGTCATCGGCGGCCTCTACTTCTGGTTCCCAAAATTCAGCGGCAAGATGATGAACGAGACGCTCGGCAAATGGAGCTTCTGGACGTCGTTTACTGGCTTTAACGTCGCCTTTTTGCCAATGCACCTGACCGGCCTGCTCGGTATGCCGCGCCGCGTCTACACCTATCCGGCGCATATGGGGTGGGACACCCTGAACATGGTGACGAGTGTCGGTGCCTTCATCTTCGCGGTCGGCGTCCTGCTGACATTCGTCAATGTGCTTATAAGCCTGCGCTCAGGGAAGATCGCGGGTCCCAACCCGTGGGATGCGCCCACGCTCGAATGGTCCGTACCATCGCCGCCACCGCCCTATAATTTCGCTGTCCTGCCCACCGTCGCAAGCCGGCATCCCTTGTGGGAACAGCGGCTCGGCGAGAGCCATGGCGCGTCCTCGCTCGACGAAGGGCTCATACTCGACGATAGGCGTGAGACAATCGGCACCACCGCGCTCGATAGCGAGCCGGATGTCATCCTGAAGATGCCGTTCGATAGCCCCGCGCCCTTTATTCTCACCATCGGCACATCGCTGATCTTTGCTGGCTTGCTCATCCCGTCGCGGCTTTGGGCTTTAACAGCGGTCGGTTGCCTCATCGTAATCGCCGCGATTCTCATCTGGCTTTGGCCGGAGCGTGAACTCGGACAAACCGTGGAGCCAGCGCAATGAGCGACGTCCCTATGCGCGAGACTATGCCGAGCGCACGCGCGCTGCCTGTTGGCAGCGTCGATACCCGTGCCTCCGGCTGGTACGGCATGCTCGGCGTGATTACGGCGGAAGCCGCGCTCTTCGGCTATCTGCTGTTCAGCTATTTCTATTGTGCCGTGCAATTGCCCCCGACGTGGACGCCGGAACCGCATCCGAGCTTCACTTATGCATTACCGGCCACAATCGTAATGCTGCTCAGCAGCGCCGCCATGTGGTGGGGGCAACGCGCCTTTTATCGTGGCGGCGCGCCTCGATACCGCGCCGGCCTCATTGTCGCAATGGTACTTGGTCTCGTCTTTATCGCGCTGGAATTGCTCGATTGGAAGAGCAAACCATTTTCTCTTTCGGACAGCCTATATAGCTCGCTGTATTTCACCATCACCGGCGTCGACCTTGTTCACCTGCTGGTTGGGATTATTGCCGTCGCTGCCGTCCTTGCCTGGTCGCTCCTTGGCTATGTGGATGCGCGGCGGGATACGCCCGCCCTCATCGTTAGCGCCTATTGGCATTTCGTGACTGTGGCGTGGCTTGCCGTTTTTATCACCTTCTACATCTCACCGTATCTGAGGTGAACACGATGCAGAACGGGTCGCTTTCAGAAACGCAACACCCGGCGCCGCACCGAGGCAACGTGTCGACCTTTGCACTTTTCGCAGGGCTGTTCGCGGGCCCGATGGTCTGGGGGCTTCAGCTCGTTATCAATTATAGTTTGGCATCCCATGCCTGCTACCCCGGTTCAACACCGCTGCATGACGTTGCGCCGGGGTTTCATTCGGCGCGAGTGATCGTTCTGCTGCTCAATGTTCTCGCGGCTCTGGTCGCTCTAGCGGGCGCAGGCCTCTCCTATCAGCATTGGCGGGCGACGCGCTTGGAGCACCATGGTGATGCTGAACATGCGATCGAAGCCGGCGAAGGCCGCACCCGCTTCCTCGCGCTGTGGGGCGTGATGGCGGGTCTCGGTTTCTTCATCGGCATTCTGTTCAACACGCTCGCTCTTCTGATGGTGCCGACATGCGCGGGATGATCACCACACTCACGCTTCTTGCGGTTTCGCTTGCGCTCGGGGGCTGCCACTCCGGGCAAGGCATCGCCGAGACATCGCCGATCGGCGGAAACCCGCATCGCGGCGCGGACCTTATCGTCAAATCGAGTTGCGGTCTTTGCCACCAAATTCCCGGCATCGAAGGTGCGGAAGGCCATATCGGACCCCCGCTCGATCACATGGCCATACGCACCATCATCGCAGGCTTTCTGCCCAATACACCGGAGAACATGCGCGCGTGGCTCAGGAACCCGCAAGCGATCGTTCCTGGCAATGCAATGCCGAACATGGAGTTGAAGGACGATGAGGCAAAAGACATCACCGCCTATCTCTACACGCTGCGCTAAAGGCGCGGCCGGCTTTGCGGCGTGCGCGCTTCTAAGCTTCCCAAATCTGGCGTTTGCGCAAAACAACGCGGCGCCTGCGCTTCCGACGGCGCCCGCTGCCGCCGCGCCGGCGGACGACGGCCAATGGACGATGCCAACCAAGAATTATGCCGCAACGCGCTATTCGACGCTCGACCAGATCAACGGCAACAATGTCAAGAATCTGCGCGTCGAGTTTTCTTTCTCGACCGGCACGACGCACGGCGAAGAAGCCGCGCCGATCGTCGCGAACAATACAATGTATATCGTCACACCCTGGCCGAACTGGGTCTATGCGCTCGATCTGACCAAGCCCGGCGCGCCAATGAAGTGGAAGTACGAGCCGCCGCCGATCGCGGCCGCGCAAGGCGTGGCCTGCTGCGACACGGTCAATCGCGGCGGCGTCTTCACGGACAATAAATTCATCTTCAACACGCTCGACGGGCGAACCATCGCGCTCGATGTGAATACTGGCAAAGCGGTGTGGACCACCCAACTCGGCGACATCAGTAAGGGTGAGAGCATCACTGGCGCACCTTTCGTGGCGAAGGGCAAAGTTTTCGTTGGCGTCTCGGGCGGCGAGTTCGGCGTGCGGGGCTGGACTCAGGCGCTCGACGTCAACACCGGCAAGGTGGTCTGGAAAGCCTTCCATACGGGGCCGGACAAGGATGTGTTGATCGGCCCGGATTTCCACCCCTTCTATGCGCAGGATCGCGGCAAGGATCTCGGCGTTTCAACGTGGCCGCCGGATGCCTGGAAGATCGGCGGCGGCACGAACTGGGGCTGGATGGCCTACGACCCCGACCTCAACCTCCTATATGAGGAAGCGGCGAACCCCGGCCCTTGGAACCAGGAACAGAGGCCGGGCGACAATAAATGGACCGACGGCATTTTCGCACGCGACCCGGATACCGGCGCGGCGAAGTGGTACTATCAGTATAATCCACATGACGAGCACGATTACGACGGCATCAACGAGATCATTCTGCTCGACGTGCCGATCAATGGCAAAGTGCGCAAGGTGCTGTTGCACCCGGATCGCAACGGCTATCTTTACATGATCGATCGTACCACGGGCGAACTCGTCTCGGCGCATCCCTACGGCTATGTGAATTCGATCAAGACGATCGACATGAAGACTGGCCGTCCAGTGGTCAACCCTGCCAAAAATACGAAGGTGGGCACGATCGTCCATGACATTTGCCCGACGGCATCGGGCGCCAAGGACTGGGAGCCGTCATCGTTCTCGCCGCGCACTGGCTATCTTTACATCCCCCACGAAAATCTCTGCATGGACTGGGAAAACGTGCAGGCGAATTATATCGCGGGCACACCTTATGTCGGCGCCAACGTGGTCATGAAACCTGGCCCTGGTGGATTCAGAGGCGAAGTCAGCGCCTGGAATCTAGAGACCGGCAAGCCAGCCTGGCAGATCAAAGAAGATCTTCCGGCCTGGAGCGGCACGCTCGCGACCGCTGGCGATCTCGTCTTCTACGGAACGATGGATGGCTGGTTCAAAGCAGTTGACGCAAAGACCGGCGCGTTGAAATGGGAGTTCAAGACCGGCTCCGGAATCATCGGCCAGCCCGTTGCGTATCGCGGCCCGGACAAGCGCGAATATATCGCCATTCTGTCCGGTGTCGGCGGCTGGGCCGGTGCCATCGTCCCCGGAAATCTCGATCCGCGCGACCCGACGGGCGCGCTCGGCTTCGTCGGCGCCATGGCCGATCTGAAGCAGCGAACCGCTGCAGGAGGGACGCTCTATGTCTTCGCACTTCCGCCGTCTTGAGTATCTGGACTTTTCCGCTCCCCTGCTTGCTCTAGTGCTCGCGCTGGCCGGGGCTGGTGATGCAAACGCTCAGCCCGCGCCGCCGAACGCCACGCAGCCGGCGGCGAACGCCGCGCCGGATGGTGGCATTGGCAACGTTCCGGTCAGTGGTCTTTTCCCCAATGGCATGAAGGAGCCGCCGCTGAGCGCGCTTGGCAAACAATACGAAGGCAATACGCAAGCCATCGCCATCGGTTCGAAATTGTTTGATTGGTACAATTGCTCGGGCTGCCATTTCCATGGGGCCGGTGGCATTGGACCGGCGTTCGACGACTCGGTCTGGCTATACGGCGGTCGCATCGATCAGATCTACGATTCGATCTATCAGGGCCGTCCGAACGGCATGCCAATGTGGGGCAAGATCTTGCCCAGTTCGGCCATCTGGCAGATCGCAGCCTATGTGAAATCGCTCGAGACGGAAGCTGCAAAAAAGCCGATCCCGACAAAGCCTGTGCCTGCCGCGCCCGGGCCGGCGAGCCTCGAGACAGACCCGCAGGAAGGCGCGCCGAGTCCATGAGGACAATTCGGCCACCCCTGCGAAGTCTTTGTTTGGCGCTCGGCCTCGGTAGCAGCGTCGCATCTGCGCAGGCCGGGGAGCTACGCGTCTGCGCCGACCCTAACAATCTGCCGTTCTCGAATGCCAAAGGTGAAGGCTTTGAGAACAAGATTGTCGCGCTCGTCGCCAAGGACATGGGCGAGACGGTCTCCTACACGTGGTGGGCGCAACGCCGTGGCTATGTGCGTAACACACTGAAAGCGGGCCTCTGCGATCTATGGCCCGGAGTCGCCACGGCGGTCGATATGCTCGCAACATCGCGGCCCTATTATCGCTCGGACTATGTCTTCGTGACGCGTGCCGACCGGCATTTGAAGATCGCCTCGTTTGACGATCCCCAGCTTCGCAATCTGAAGATCGGCGTGCAGATGGTCGGCAATGATGCGATGAACACGCCGCCAGCGCATGCCCTGGCCCGGCGCGGTATCATCGACAATGTCCGCGGCTACATGCTCTACGGCGATTACGAAAAGCCCAATCCGCCCGCGTCCATCGTGGATGCCGTCGCCAAAGGCGACATCGATGTTGCTGTCGTCTGGGGGCCGCTCGCCGGCTATTTCTCCACGAAGGAGCCGAAAGCGTTGACGCTGACGCCGGTCGAACCCGCGATCGACGGCGCGCAATGGCCGATGGTCTTCGACATATCCATGGGCATGCGCCGGCATGAGCCCGCGTTCGAAGACAAAATCAACGAGATTTTGGAGCAAGAACGACCGCAGATCGACGCGATCCTCGCCGCGTACCATGTGCCGCGGGTGGACGCACCTCAGCAAAACGCATCCGCAAGCGACGCAAGCCACTAACATCTATGTCCGGAACTTTCACCCTTGCCTCCAGTTGCAGGTGCGACCAAACGCGAGGAGTTAAAAAATGCGGACCATTCCTGTATTATCAATTTGCCTATTACTGACAGTCCCTGCGGCCGCCCAGTCGCTGACCGAAAAGACGGGCATAAATTCTTTGATCGGCCGAGCCCCATCGACACAGGATTTCGTCACCGAGGCCGCGATTAGCGACATGTTCGAAATCCAGTCGAGCAAGCTGGCTCTCGATAAGGTCAGCAACGACGCGACGAAAACATTTGCCCGGCAGATGATCGAAGATCACGGCAAGACCACTGCAAAACTCGAAGATCTGATCGACTCTGGCAAAGTCAAAGCGAAACCGCCGGCTGTGCTCGACAACTCGCATCAGTCAATGCTCGATAAGCTGAAGTCGCTGAACGGCACGGATTTCGAGAAGGAATATCACGACGATCAGGTCAAAGGGCACAAGGACGCCGTCGACCTGTTCAAGCGCTATTCCAAGGGTGGGACTAACCCCGACCTCAAGCAATTCGCCGAGGCGGCATTGCCGACGATCGAGCATCACCTCGATATGGCGCAAGACCTCGACAAATAAAGACGCCCTTCATTCTACGTCTCTTTCCGTCGATCTTGATATGCTGCTTAGCGCTATGTCTGAGACGCGGCGGCGCAAAGTAGCTGATGTCCCGCCGTGGTTTGCTTTAGACTGCTCCCGCGCCGCTTCGGCGCTCGCGGGCGCAGGGAACACCTACATACGAAAATGGACAAGCGCCCGAGAAATAAGAGGACACGAGCGATGGGCAAGGAGAACACGGATCCGAGGATCGAAGCTGCAATGGCCGCGGAGCGGCAGCGTTGCGTCGAGCAAGTGCTAACCTACGCGGCGCTGCGTGAGCAGGCGGCAATCGATTTGGACAAAGCCGCCGAAGGTGATGGCGATGAAAAACCTAGCGAAGGTGCGTCCGAACGCGCGCGGATGCAGGCAGATGTCGCGCGCGACATCGCAAGCTTTCTTTCGGAGGAATTCGAACCGACGCCAGCGCCAGGGATGTAAGGATATCAGGCTTCGTAATGTGTGAAGACGTAATCGCGCTGTGGCATCCGAACCCGCATTTCAACGTCATGCTGGGTGAGATGGCAATTATTTGGGGAGATCGGCGAAGCATCATCCCCGTGGCCGCCAAGCGCCCATCCGCCGCTTTCGGCGGGTTTTTCTTTTGGTGAGCTGCTTCTGCAAAGAAGCGCAGCACTAGTCGTCTTTAACAGCGATAATTGCAAATTCGGCGTCTGGCAGGCTTTGTACAAAGGCTAGAAGCTCTTCTATGCGCTTTCTCCGAGCCGCGTCCTTTTCGTCAGGAGGCTGTGGCAAGAATGGGTTGCTAATGTAGATTTCGTTGATGAAGGCGATGATTTTTCTTTTCGGCATTTTCGCCGCCCAGCAGTTCCAGTCGACCCTGCGAGCCTGGACCTCGCCACTGTAAATTCTGTCTAACAATTCGCGAAAAGCGTCGGGCACCGACGGCGGAAAGAAGACAGCATTGGGATCCGAGTAAGGGCGAAAGGCTGCGGGCCTATTCTCGCCGCCCCAGTCAAGAGGATGCCTGCCGATCGACAGCGGTCCCATATAAACGTTCGCGAAGGGCACACCCGACACCATGTGAGCAACGCCGCAATCTATCTTCGCAAGATTCGGGCCGCGCCAATGTTGCGCCATGAAAGCAAAGGGCAGATGAAGCTGATCGCAATAGTCCGCGTGATTTTTCTAGCTCTGACCTTGGTGTCCGCGGGGCGCGCCCGTGCTGCGAACGATTTCTGCCCTGTTATAGGGCAGGAGGCTCGAAAAAGCGGTTTGCCAGTCGGGTTTTTTACCCGACTGATCTGGACGGAAAGCCGTTTTGATCCCGATGCGGTCAGCCCGGCCGGCGCGCAAGGAGTCGCTCAGTTTATGCCCCGTACGGCTTCATCGCGTGGGTTACTGAATCCATTCAGTCCGGTCGAGGCGCTGCGTGAATCCGCGAGTTATCTGCATGAGCTGTTACAAAGCTTCGGCAACCTGGGCCTCGCTGCCGCCGCTTACAATGCGGGGCCCGGCCGCTTGGCGCATTGGCTGAATGGACAAGACGAGTTGCCTTCGGAAACTGTCGACTATGTTTTGGCCGTCACAGGTTATGCCATTACAGAATGGACGACGAAGCCAACGCCGATTTTGTCCGGTGAGGATTCATGCGCGAATTTGATCGCAAATCTTAAAAAAAACTCTCGGATAGCGTCGGCGCCGATTGAATTGCCTCTGGAAAATCCGGAATGGAAGCCATGGGGCGTTCAATTGGCTGGCAACTGGCACCTGGGACTTCTGCTTGCGAACTTTGAACGGATTCGGCGTCAGTACCCATCGGTCATCGGAGAGGCAAAGCCTTATATTTTTCGTAACCATCTGGCGGGGGTGCGGGTGGCGAGTTTTGCGGTACGTATCATCAAGGATTCGCGCCAAGAGCCGAACCGATTTTGCGCTCAACTGGAAGCTGTCGGCGGTGCTTGCGCGGTGCTCCGAAATCCGCGGCCGTAGCAGGCCTTTCAGCAGCTGCGCCCGTGGGCGCCCCGGGCGTGGGCGCAACCGCGGGCCGAGACTAGAAAAAAGCAGGCGGCGGATCTTCTGTTGAAATTGGACATGAACGACATAGGGCCGCATTGGTCCGGGTCGAGCGGGCACTGTTCAGGGAAGGGACGCTTTAGAATTCTTGCACCGACGCAACTACGAGTAGGCCCGCGCATTAGCTGGACTGGCCGATCATGGATTGCACATGAAAAGTCGGAGACGATTGGCGGCTTGGCCTTAAGGCTCGGCGCGCAGGTCGCACAGAACTTTGCGGATGGATAGGGTTAGAGGTGTACACCAAAGGTCCGACGTGTCGATCGAAGCCCTCTAGTCGAAGCCCTCTAGTTCCGGTTGCGGATCGCCCCTTTTGCTCGAATTCCTTGGCTTTCGTCATAGGCCCTCATTCCGGCAAAGCCGGAGGGCGATTCGTGGCGCTCGATTTTCGAATGCGCGTTGCGGCCCTATAATAAATTGAAGCCTCGGTTTCCCGGCACCGAGTTATTCCAATAGCTCACCGCGGATGTTGATCGTCCGGCTCTCCTCATGCTGACAGGCTTCGCAGGCCACGATCTGAAGTTCAAATCGCCGGTGCCTGTGACTTATACTTCTTCGGACGACGCGCATGTCACCGTTGCACTGAGGGCATCGAATACGGTCATTGGCTCCGAAGGCCATTCGATCCGGAGGTTCGACGCCGGACCAATCAGCTCGCGAGGACAGCAACGAGAAGCCCTGCAAAGGCGCAAATGCAGCCCACGCTCATGAAGCCTGCAGCCTCGGACATTTCCCACGTCGATTGGGTGCCGTTACGCGGCAAATAGATCCGCTGCACACCGAAGATTAGCGATGCTGCGCGCAATGCACATACGATTGCCGCTAGATTAAAAACAAAAAGAAGTAACCACTTCATCGGTTTGCTCCACGCTTATAACCCACGGGCATTCGCCTCGACTTTTTGGCGGTATTTTTTGACGACGCTTTCCAGCGATCGGCCTCTGGCAAGAGACGATGCAGAAATCCGCGGCAAGCTCGACCTTTTCCGTCCCATCCTAACGGCCTCGGCTGGCGCCGACCGGCCGCCTTTCGCAAACTTCAAAAGACGCTTAATGATGACGATTTGCCAAATCGGTGAGGATGCCCATACCGGTCGCTCCTAGTAGACCGTAGTCCCTCTCACAATCCCGGAACGATAGAGAAAGTTGCAGATACCTCAGCTCGCCAGTGTCGTCAGAAGGGGCCCATTCTTTAAGGTGCTGATGTGGCGGCGAGCCTTACCTTTCTCTGCATTTGCGGGCCTTGGCCCGCGCGTACGCGACGATGCAAATCAAAGGCGGAGATTTCACTTCAACTGCTGACAGTGATGAAACAGCATATATCCGCCTGTGCTTGAAGAGTTGCTGAAGGTCAGTTCGCCAGACGAGCGATCGAGTTCGTAACTGCCGCCATGAGTGGCATCGCGCCAGGCGACGCTCGCTGCGTTGATCTTCGCCGGAAATCCGTCGGCGGTGCTCTTCTCAAGATCGATCTTCAAATTCCATGTCGCGTGGCTTGCCGCGTTGACACAACGGAAAGTCAGTTCGTCGCCCTGCGCTGAAAACGCAGCTGCCAATGGGAGCAACGCGCAAGCGGCGATGGTCATGAATTTGAGCGCGCTCACGCAGGCCCCCGCTTTAACGCGCAATGATTGCTTGAAATATAGGCACTGCTACCTCGTTTTTGGTCAGCCTGGTCTCGATGCGAGCTAGAGTTGTATTGCGGCGCAACATACAACTCTGAAATCATTCGGATTTTTGCCTTATCCGCAATCCGGCGAACTTTCGTTTGTTGTGACATATCGGCGCAATTCTTGCTTCCGAATTAAGCGTCGGCTGGCGAAACTTTTTCGACAATTCCGGCCAATAACAAAAAGCATTTGCGGGTCGCCAGCCGGAACTCGGTAGAAGGGGATCTCCAATGTTGCTTCCATCTCCAAAATGGTTGGATTCCGGAAATAACGCTTGGCAATTGGCAGCCGCGACCTTTGTCGGGCTGCAGAGCATTCCCGGCCTCGTCGTCCTCTACGGTGGTCTGGTCAAGAAGAAATGGGCGATCAATTCTGCCTTCATGGCGATGTATGCTTTTGCTGCAGTTATGATCGTCTGGCTATTGTGGGCCTATAACATGGCCTTCGGCTCGCAATGGTTCCCGTTCCTGGGCAAACCGGGGCTGGCGACATCGGCGGGCTTCCAACTCGGGCAGGCGACCGTTCCCGCGGCGGCATCCGGCATGCCGGGGCTGACGTTCCCGATGTCAACACTGGTTTATTTCCAGTTCGTGTTCGCCGCGATCACGGTCATCATCCTCGCCGGTTCCGTACTCGGCCGTATGAGCTTCAAGGCCTGGATGATCTTCGTGCCGATCTGGATGACGGTGGTCTACACTGTCGGCGCCTTCAGTCTGTGGGGCGGCGGCTGGCTCGCGACGGCGGGCGCGGTCGACTTCTCGGGCGGCTACGTCATCCATCTCGCCGCTGGTACATCAGGTTTTGTGGCGGCAGCGGTGATAGGGCCGCGGTTGCAAGTCGACCGTGAGCATTGTCCGCCCAACAACCTGCTCGCCGCGCTTACCGGTGCCGGGATTTTGTGGATCGGTTGGAATGGCTTCAACGGCGGCGATCCCTACTTCGCCAATGCGGACGCCGGCGCCGCCGTCCTTAATACCAACGTCGCAACTGCGACCGGCCTGCTGGTCTGGACCATTCTTGACTACGCGGCCTACGGCAAGCCGTCCGTGGTCGGTGCCGTCAATGGCATGATCGCAGGGCTCGTCGCGATCACACCCTCCGCCGGTTATGTCGACGGATGGGGCGCTCTGATCGTAGGTGTTTGCGCCGGCATCATCCCCTGGTTGAGCATGAACAAGTTCCAGAAGCTGCCGTTCATGGCCAAGGTCGACGACACGCTCAGCGTATTTTCGACTCACGGCGTGGCGGGCCTCATGGGTGGTTTGTTGGCTGGCATCCTCGCAAATCCGGCTATGCTTGAATATGTCGGCACAGACAAGGATGCGCCCGGCGTCAGCACCACCGGCTGGTTATACGGCAACTTCCATCAATTTGTTCTTCAGGCCGAGGCGGCAGCGTTCATTATCGTGTTCAACGTTGTCGCGACCTTCATCATTTTGAAGCTCATCGGGCTTGTCGTACCCCTGCGCATGGACGATCAGACGATGGAAGTCGGCGACGACGCCGTGCATGGCGAAACGGCTTACGCGATGGAATAACGCGGCCGCCGCAAGAGTTAAGGTCCGCGGGTGAACTCCTGCCCCGCGGAACCTCCTAACGGCCCCAAGGCCGATCCCCGCTGGGGCCGTTCCTTTTGTTCCCAGCGGGCTTTTTTGACCACTGACGCCTCGCTTACGCGGGCGTCAAATATTGCCGTCGTCATCGACCGGCATGGCAAAGTCATCGGGTGCCAGAATCGCCATCAACGCGAACACGCATAGACCGGCGATCATGATGGAAAGGTCGTGCAGCATGACGGTCCTGCCGATTGTTTCTTCGCGGTAACGCCTGCCACTGCGGATTCATTGCCAGTGCCGCCAAAGTCACGGCGGAGGTCCGCGCTTCAATGCCTGAGCCACAGCAGAAGGATGACCGCGAGCGTAAGCAGTGCGGCGACGCCCTGCCAGAAGCGGACGGGCGAGCGTTCGTAGAAGGTTTGCTGTCGACGCGCGGCGACCGGCGCGCGCGCCGGCACGGCTTCCATTTCCAGGGCGAACTCTGCGACGTCACGAAAGCGCTCAGCGGGATTGAGCGCTATGGCCCGTGCGAGCGTCGCTTCGAGCCAGGCCGGCAGATCCGGCCGCAGCGTGGCGAGGGGAATTGGCCGCTGCCGGCGCGGCCGCGAGGTAGCATCCACATTGCCATAGGGGAATTCAGCAGTGAAGGCGCGGTATACGGTGATGCCCAGCGCGTAAAGGTCAGTCGCCTCGTTGCCGGCTTCCCCCTCAAACATTTCGGGTGCCATATAGGCGATGGTGCCGGGGATGTTCTGTGGCGGCGCGTCCTCCAATCCGGGCACGCGCACGACACCGAGATCGATAAGCTTGATCGAACCGTCACGCTCCAGGATCACATTGTCGGGCTTGATGTCACGATGGATTATGTCGGCGCGCTGCAAGGCAGCAACCGCGCGGGCGAGCTTGATCGCTATGTTTCGCCCTTCCTCCAATGCGACCAGCGGACGGCGCGCGAGGCGTGCCTCCAGCAGCTCACCCTGGTAGAACGGCATGATTGTGTAAAGGCAGGTCTGCCTGCCGGGCGGCAGCTCGATAATGCGGCCGATCCATGGGCTGTTGACGCGCGCGCCCACCCACGTCTCGCGCACAAAAGCGGCGCGGTAGGCGGCAACCTCGCCCACCTGCAGCTTGGGAAACTTTAACACAAAGTCGCCACCCTCGAGTTCATCGACCGCGAGGAACAGGCGAGTGTAGCGGCCGTCGGAGATCAGCGCCTTGAGCAGGAAACCATCGACCGTTTCGCCGATGGTCGGTACGGGGATCAGTGGCAGCTGCATCATGGCGGCGCCGACGTCCACGCGGCCCGTCGGAAGTTCGACCACGTCGATCACCATGGCCGTGCAATTGTCATCACTGCTGGATTGCAACGCGGCGGCAACCAGCGCGCGCGCAGTTTCGTTTGAACCCGATTGTTCGCGCATTATATCGGCAATACGCTCGGGCAGCAGCGCGCCATGTACGCCGTCGCTGCACAAGAGGAAGCGGTCGTGGTGCGCTACGGGCTGCGTCGTATAGTCGAGCCGTGCTTCCGTCTCGACGCCGAGCGCACGGTAGAGCACACCGGAGCGTCCCGGACCTGTCTCCCGTGCATGGTCGGTGGTGAGCAGAGTCAAGCGGTCGCCGCTGAAACGATAGGCACGGGTGTCGCCGATATGGAGCACGTGCGCGATGTGCCCGCGCAATACCAAAGCCGTGAAGGTGCAGCCCATTTCCGCCAGCTCGGGATCCCGCTGGCCAAGTGAATGAACCCAGCTGTTGAGCGAATTGATCACTTTGGCTGCGGCGCGGCGGACCTCCATGGTTTCGGGCAATTCGCAAAAGCCATCGAGGAAGCCGCGCACCGCGGTCTCGGCAGCCACTCGACCGCCCTTCGTCGAGCCGATGCCATCGGCGATCGCCGCGACGATATCGCTGCGTGGGCTTGGCAATTCCCAGCCAAACACCGCGCCGGCGAAATCTTCATTGCGTTCGCGCAAGCCGGTCGCTGAGAAGAACCCGATACTCGCCTTGACCCCGGAAAAGCGCTCCACCATCGCGGTCGCTCCGCTTGGGCGCGACCGCGCTCGCGCATTAGCAAGGTGCAAAGCCAGGACGGTTACGCGCCCGTCGACATCATGAGCATCCGTTGCCGACGGCGCAAGGGATTGCGGTGCACAAAGCCAAGCGAAAGCAGAAATTTACCGCTGAAACCTAGGAACCCGATTTCGTCGCACTACATGCAGAAAAGATGCGCAACGAGGCCCACGCGTCGGGCACGAGATAGTGCGCCGCACGCGGCGACATGGGACAACGCTCATGGATATCAATCTCAGCTGGCTTGCCGCGGCTACGGTCCTTGCGTTGATCGCTTTGATTTTGGCTTTGCCAGATATTCAACTGGTCAGCGACGACGGTGAGGCGGTCGGTTGAAAGTTCCAACTCCTCACCGCCGATGCTTTGGTTACGCGCAAGCTTGAGGACCACGCGCGACGGGCAAGTGCATACGGAATTGCCGTCGCGCGTGTAGTTCGCCACTATAGTTATCGCTCTTCATAAGAACCTAGACTCATCGCGGCTCTGCCCACGATCGCAGGAGCTTCTATGTGTGCCAAACCAGAAGCCGGCGATGATCTGCTAGGCGCTCCTCCCACGAATAACCCGCCAAAGAAAAATAATGATGCAGGCGCCGATAAAGCCAGCGATGAGATAGCCAAGCCATCCGCCCAGCGCGATGCCGAGGAGGCTGAACACCCAATCGGCCAGTGCGGCGCCAACGATACCAAGTATGACGTTGACCAAAATGCCCGTACCGGACCCCATAAACATTTCGGCAAGCCAACCTGCTAGGCCGCCGATATGATTGCTCCGATCCAGCCGATATATTCATCGTGCATTCCCTGCTCCAGCGTTGCGGACTAACGCCCCTTGCCTGCGCGGATTCGGAACGCGTGATGTGAAATGTTCGTTTCGGTTCCGATCAGCCGGACTGCTCCGCCTTGATTGGCGGACCAAATATTGCTTTCCAAAAATTTTCCGTTGGCTTTTGCCGCCGAACGTCCGGGTCACTGCGTTTGGCGACACGCACAGATTTCTGATTGATGATTAAATTCCTATCCTCTCCGCTTCGAAATTTGGCTGCCGGCGTTGCTTTCATGCTGGTGGTTTCGGCATGCGCGACCGCGGCGTATATGGCAAACGGATGGCGGTTCGGCGACGCACTCTACATGGTCGTGCTCACCGTTTATACGGTCGGCTATGACGAAGTTATTCCGATCAACACGCCGGAATTGCGCGCCATCACCATTGCGTTGATCATCACGGGCTGCACCGGGATGATTTTTGTGACCGGCTCGCTCATTCAGCTCATTACAGCCAGCCATCTCCAACAATTATTTGGATTCCGCCGCATGCAAAAGGACATCGACCGCCTTACCGATCACGTCATCATCTGTGGTTACGGACGCATCGGCCAGATGCTTGCACGAGAGCTTCAGGCAGGAAAGTGTGACTTCGTGGTCGTGGAGCGCGGCGACGGCCGCATGACCGCCGCGCGAGAGTTGGGCTTCCTCAGCCTGCAGGGCGACGCCACGGATGAAGACGTCCTGCAGCGTGCCGGTGTTTCGCGGGCACGGGCGCTCGCGACCGTTTTGCCGGATGACGCGGCGAATGTGTTCATCACGCTCAGCGCCCGCAGTCTCAACCGCGAGATGACGATCATCGCGCGGGGCGAAGCCGCGTCCACGGAAGGCAAGCTCATTCAGGCTGGCGCCAACCGCGTCGTGCTGCCGACGCGGATCGGCGCAGAACGGATGGCCGAGCTTTTGCTGTACCAGGACGTCGCCAAAGTGTTGTCTGGAATTAAAGGCGACGATCTCGACCGGCTCGGCCGTGATTTACGCCGCCTGGGTCTTGAAATCGAGGTTGTCGCCGCGGGTGTAGGCAGCCGGAGCGTCGGGGCTACCATCGGTGCGCTCGAGGCCATCGCCGGAGGCGCGTTTCTCGTCGTTGCGCTGGAGCGGCAGAGCGGAGAAGTCTTGCTGCAGCCATCGGCGGATGTCGCAATCCACGAAGGCGACGGCGTTGCGATTGTCGGCAGGCCGGGCCGAGCCCAAACCATCGAGTCCATTTTCGCGCGGGCGGCTGCGAGCTGATTGAACGGCGAAGCGCCACCCGTACGGATGCTTTTGGGAGGAGCAGGGGTCATATGAAAAATAACGCTATGGCCGGGGGCGAATCCCCATCCCGGCTGATCGACGCAAGGATCAAGGAACTGGACGATTGGCGGGGCAGCGAGCTCGCCCATGTCCGCGCGCTCATCAAGCAGGCGGACCCCGACATTGTCGAAGAGTGGAAGTGGCGCGGCGTTCCGGTTGGTCTCACGACGGAATCGTCTGCACCGGCGAGGCGCCTCACTGGAGGATCTTTCAGAACTGTTCAACTCGAGCCTCGAAGGCAACACCAGGCGCGCCATAGATATCCGTGAGGTCGATGAGGTCGATGCAGATGCGTTCAAAGAACTTGTCCGCGCCGCCGTGGCCTTGAACGAATCGTCGGCGCGATTGAAGAAGCGAAAGCCGTAAGTCAGGCCTCGCCGAAGGCCGCTGCGATGATCGGATGCGCGGGATGATCGCGTTCAAACCAGACGGCGGCAATGTGACATTTGGTCGGCGCCGAGCGCGGATGCGTTTTATGCGGGCGACTTTTGTGGGGTACCAGCCGCGCTTCGGCGATGTCTGATCGGCCAAGCCCGCGCTCAATAATTTTTGTTCGGCTCGGCATCTTCAGGCGCTGACCTCGACAGCAACATACGCGTTATGATGTTCGAACACTTTCTTCACCGCAAGCAACGAGGCTACGATGGAACGTCGAGACTTTCTGCTGTCTTCCTTAATCATAGCTCTTGCCGAGAGCTCGGCACAGGCCTCGCCGATCGACCCGAAAGAGACCTTTGTCTTACAGCACACTGATATCAAATTCATGCCGTGGAACGGCTTGCCGAAGGGCAGCGGAGAAATGGCTAAACTTTACGGCGATTTCAATAAGCCGGGACCCTATCTCGTCTTGATGAAATGGAATCCCGGCTGGTTCAGCGCGCCCCACAGCTACGCAACCGACCGCATCCAAATGGTCCTTTCGGGAACCTGGTGGGTGAATAGCGGCGCGGATTTCGACCCCAAAAGTGCCGTTGCCGTTCCCGCGGGTGGCTATGTCAAGCGGGCGGCGCGAACCTTTCACTATGACGGCGTTCCGAGCGGCATCAAGGAGCCGGTCGTCATCGCAATCTTCGGCATCGGACCGGTAAACATAAAGCTGGCGGACCCGCATTTGCCCTCGTGGCGGCACGTGTGAAGCAGCACGCCATCTCTCTATATATTTTCGACCGCCGAGACCTATCGAGTTTATATGCGTGTCTGGCCATATTCCGTGCGATCGGAGTTGAAGAGGCAATCGCATATGGACCATCACTATAATCGCAGCCGTAAAGCGGACGAGAGCGTTGGCCAGCAAATCATTTTCGAATTCGGAATCTGCTTCGCGACGCTTTTGGCTATCGGCATCGCCTGCGAGCTCGTCTTTCGCGCGTCCTGAATGCCGGCAGGCGCGGAAACGTCGCCTCAAGCAAGACCTTCGCAAGTAACGTCACAAGACGAGCCAGACCGGCGAAGCTATTCCTTCGCGTTTATAGCAAATCATACTTGCGCATGAGGTTACAGAAAGATCGAAATCTGATAATCTTCATGCGTGTTGAGGAAGTCGCTAAGCATTTTGTCGATCTTGGCAGCCGGCGCGACGGGGGTTGCGTTGGCTCATCCGAATCTCACCGTCGAGACAATTCGCGTCGAACATGTCCGGATCGTCTCGACAAAGACATTCGCGGAAGTGAGGGCCGCGCTCGAGACGCAAGTCCCACAACTCGACCCGTCACTCATTGCCGCCTTGAACGCTGGCGACGTCGAGCACGCCCAAAAGCTTGAGCACGGTGCGCCGCTTTTTATCTTCCTGAAACGCGATCACGGTGCGCTTCTGCGGGCGCAGGGCGGTGCGCGCAATGCGATTCAATACGACATTGGCAATCCGCTTACCGCATCGCGGATGACCAGGCACAAATTGCCCGCCGCACTCTACGCGCCGCTTCGTGTCGTGCTCTACGAGAATTCAAATGGCGGGTCGACATTTGAATATGACAAACCATCTACGCTTTTCGGACAATTCGGCGATGCTGAGGTCGATAAGGTCGCGCACGACCTCGATCAAGAGCTGGAGCAGGCGTTGCGGCGAGCGGCCGATTGATCGCGGCGCGCCTGTAATGAATCATATTTGGAATGAAGCGCTGCGCGCACGAGGACGGAAAGCATGACAGTTCTTTCGATTAATGGACAATCGCACCAAGTCGACGTGCCGGATGACATGCCTTTGCTCTGGGTCCTGCGCGACGTCCTGGGCATGACAGGCACAAAGTTCGGGTGCGGCATCGCCCAGTGTGGCGCCTGCACCGTCCACCTGGCGGGTCAGCCGGTGCGCTCTTGTCTGTTGCCGGTGAGCGCGATCGGCGCACGGCCAATTACGACGATCGAAGCAGTCAGTCAGACGCCGAACGGCCATAAAATCCAGCAGGCCTGGCTCGATAAGGAAGTCGTGCAATGCGGCTATTGCCAGTCCGGGCAGATCATGTCGGCCACGGCGCTGTTGAATCAGATTCCGCATCCGACCGACGCCGATATCGATGCCGCGATGTCGGGCAATATCTGTCGCTGCGGGACCTACGTCCGCATTCGCGAGGCCATTCACACCGCCGCGTCGGCTTAAGGAGGCAGTCATGGGATACGACGTGCCCTCACGGCGGTTTGTGCTGAAGGCCGGCGCGGCTGCCGGCGGTGGCCTGTTGCTTGGCCTGCACCTGCCGAGCCTGGCGCGCGCTTCTGCCGAAACGTCCGGGGACTTCGAGCCGAACGCGTTCCTGCGGATCGATCCGCATAATACGATCACGCTGATCCTGCCCCACACCGAAGTCGGGCAAGGGGTCTATACAAGCGCCGCCATGCTGATGGGCGAAGAACTCGAAATCGGTCTGGATCAGGTCCATATCGAAGCTGCACCGCCGGACATCAAGAAATATATTGATCCCTTGCTCGGTGATCAGGCGACCGGCGGCTCCGCCTCGACGCGCGCGGATTGGGTGCGTTTGCGCGAGGCCGCGGCTGTCGCGCGTGTCATGCTGATCTCGGCCGCGGCGAAAAAATGGAGCGTCGATCCGGGGGCCTGCCGTGCGGAGCGCGGCATCATCCATCATGATGCCAGCGGCAAATCAGCTTCCTATGGCGATGTCGCAAGCGATGCCGCGCAATTGCCGGTGCCGGCCAACGTCAAGTTGAAGGACCCGTCGCAGTTCAAACTGATCGGCACCAGCGCCAAGCGGATCGATACGCCTTCCAAAGTCAACGGGACGGCGATCTACGGCATCGACATCATCGTGCCGAACATGCGTTTCGGGACCGTTGCGATCACCCCCGTCAAGGGCGGCAAGCTCGCCAGCATGGACGAGGCGGCCGCGCGCCGAGTGCCCGGCGTCCACGACGTCATCCGCAACGATGAGGGCGATGCAGTTGCCGTGATCGGCGATCATATGTGGGCCGCGAAGCAAGGGCTCGAAGCGCTCAATTTGAAATGGGACGCCGGAGAGAACGGCGATGTGACGCTCGAAACGATCATCTCGACGATGGATCGAGCGTCGCACAACAAGGGCGTCGTGGCCAAGAAGGTAGGCGATGCTGCCGCCGCGATCAAAGGCGCAGCCACGCAGCTTTCTGCAATCTACCAATCGCCGTTTCTGTCGCACTCGCCGATGGAACCGCTGAATTGCACGCTGCACATTCGGCCAGACAGCGCCGAAATCTGGCTTGGCACGCAAGTGCCCGTGCGCGCGCAAAAGGCGGTCGCCAGCGTCGCCGGTCTGCCGCAGGACAAGGTAACGGTTTACAATCAGCTTATGGGCGGCGCGTTCGGCCGCCGGCTCGACATTGACAGTGTCGAAGTCGCGGCCTCGATCGCCAAACATGTCTCCTATCCGGTCAAGCTGGTGTGGACGCGCGAGGAAGACCTGCGCCACGATTATTATCGGCCCTATTATTACGATCGTGTCGCCGCTGGCCTCGATGCAGACGGGAAACTCGTCGGCCGGACGCATCGCGTCACCGGACCATCCATTCAGGCACGCTGGGCGCCGCCCGCTTTCAAAAACGGCCTCGACTCAGATGCCGTCGAATGCGCCGATGAAACGCCCTACGAAATCCCGAACGAATATGTCGATTATGTCCGCGACGAACCACGGGCGATGAACACAAGCTGGTGGCGTGGCGTTGGCCCGACGCACAATCTCTTTGTCGTCGAGAGCTTCATTGACGAACTCGCGCATGCGGCCAAGCAGGACCCGGTCGAATTTCGTCGCGGCATGCTTAAGAAGAATCCGCGGGCTCTCGCGGTTCTCAATCTTGCGGCGGAGAAGTCCGGCTGGGGAAGCCCACTCCCACGCGGCACTGGACGCGGTATCGAGTTGCAATTCGCGTTCGGCAGTTACCTCTGCTGCGTGCTCGAAGTTGAAGTGACGCCGCCTGGCGAGATCAGCGTGCGCCGCGCCGTGGTCGCGGTCGATTGTGGCATGACCGTCAATCCCGACACTGTTCAGGCGCAGATCCAGGGCGGTCTTATCCTTGGCCTCGGCACGGCGATGTATAACGAGATCACGCTGACCGGCGGCGCGATCGACCAGAGCAATTTCCACGATTACCGCGCCATGCGCATCAACGAAGCGCCGAAAATCGAAGTCTATCAGATTCGCAATGGCGAAAAGCCCGGTGGCATTGGCGAGACGGGGACGGCCGCCGCGGCGCCGGCCTTGGGCAACGCCATTTTTGCCGCGACGGGCAAGAGATTGCGCCGACTGCCCTTCGGGCGCGGACAATTGAGCGGAACCTAGAGCGGGATGCGAAAAAGTGGACACCGGTTTTTCGCGTAAATCCCGCTCTAAATTATTAGAATTGATCACGTTCATGATTTTGGATCAATTCGATCCAAAATCATCGTGATCTAGCAGGCAGCAAATACAATTGAGGATGGACGCCCGCGCATGAGAAAGTGGCTTGCCTTCGGCTTCGGTCTTGTCGTGCTCGGCGCCATCGCCGCGGCCGCATTCTTCTTCATGCCCGCAGGGCTCGAACCTGTGACGGCAAGCGCCGCGCAGCCGACCGGCGCGGCGCTGATCGCACGCGGCGAATATCTGACGAAGGCCGCCGATTGCGAAGCATGCCACACCAATCCCGGCGGCCAGCCCTTCGCTGGGGGCCGCGCGTTCGATCTGCCGTTCGGGACGGTCTATTCGCCGAACATTACGTCGGACCGCGACCATGGCATCGGTGCCTGGAGCGACGCGGAATTCGTCCGCGCTCTGCATCATGGGATCGATCGTGAGGGCGAAGACCTCTACCCCGTCTTCCCCTACGCTTCTTACGCTTTGCTATCGGACGACGATGCGCTCGCCATCCGCGCTTATCTAGCGACGGTGAAACCGGTCGCCGCCGAAGTGCCCGCCAATGATCTCAAATTCCCGTTCGATCAACGCTATCTGATGCGCGCGTGGAAGCTGCTGTTCGTTCCCAACCATCCGTTCACGCCGGATTCTTCGAAGGACGCGGCATGGAATCGTGGCGCCTATGTTGTCGAGGCGCTTGGACATTGCGGCGAATGCCATACGCCACGCAACATCATGCAAGGCCTGGACAACAGCAAGAAGTTCGCCGGCGCAGAGCAGGTCGGCTGGCGCGCCTATAATCTCACCAGCGATCCCGACCACGGCCTCGGTGGCTGGAGCGATTCGCAATTGGTGCAATATCTCTCGATCGGGCGTGCCGACGGCCACGGTCCTGCCTCCGGGCCAATGGCCGAGGCCGTGGGATATAGCCTGCGCTTTCTGACGGGCGACGACGTAAAAGCGATGGTCGCCTATCTGCGCACTATCCCCGCGCAACAAGACGGCCCCTTGGCCGTGGGGCGCAGCGCGCCAGCCGACGTGAAAAGGAATCCGCTCGGCGCACATATTTTTGTCGAGGCCTGCGCCGGGTGTCACCTGCCCGACGGCCGCGGCCGTCAATCACCCTGGGCGGCGTTGAAGGGCTCGCACACAACAGGCGATCCCAGCGCAAACAATCTTCTGCGAGCGCTGGCAGAAGGAACGCAGATCCGCACCGCGCAAGGACTGATGTTCATGCACGCGTTCACGAGCGCCTATACTGATGAAGAAGTGGCCGCGGTCGCCAATTACGCCTGCGCGCAATTCGGTCAGACCGCCTGCCATGTCACGGCGGATCAGGTCAGCAAAACACGCAAGGGCGTGCCGCCAAAAACCCTTGAGGCTTCGCAATGATCAGCGGCTGGAAACGATCGAGAACGAATTGCCCATAATATTTACGGGGACGCTCACGACGGCACCAAGCGTACTGGTCATTTGATCGGTTGCATCGGACGTCCCGACATGATTCTTTTCAATACCGCTCTGGAGCACATGCTCCAACTGCGGCGCGATCGCCGCGATCTGTGCGTATTTGTTGTGATCCGTCGGATCGTCGCCATGCACATTCGTCAAATCGATTACGACGGCGCCAAGTTGTGCCAAATCATCGATGTGCCTGTCGTTGCCGACACGCGCGCGGCCACCCGCGAGAAATTTCGACAGGCCTAAAGCCTTATCGTCACGCGAGAGCACGATGTAATAGGGCTTCTTCAATTTGCCGAACGCGCGCAGCTCCGACTTGAAAACATCGATATCGATGTCCGGCGCTGCAAGCAGAACCAGGCCGATCTTTTCCGGATGCTTCAGACCGCCTTCAAGCTTGATCTGCCGCATGGCTTCGACGAAGACCCAATTGCCCATGGAATGCGCGAGAATATTGACCTGTTCCGCATTGCTCTCGGTCAGTAAACGAATTGTATGGGCGAGTTGATCCCGCGCGGCCGTGGCGCTGTTATTGTCGTAGAGATAGTCCGTCAGTTTGCCGCGTGACGCCCAGGTGAACAGAACCGGCACGTGATCCGTGCCCGCATCGTGAATCACCTGCGTGAAACCATAGAGCGCTTCGGCAAACATCGTGTTGAAGCCGTGGACGAAGAGGAAAATCTTCCGGTGGCCCGGCGGACGTTTCGCCAATTCAGCATTGACCGCGGCAAGGAATGCCTGATCGCCGTCGATGTAGCCGGCATCGCGAACCGCGAAATCGCGGCGCGGATCGCCGGGTGGCGTTTGCGGCCATTCGATCTTGCCGTCGACATGCGTGGGCGGCACCGACATGGTCGCCGATGCATAATCGAGCCAGTCAGCACGATAGCTGCTGTACAATGTGCCCGGCCGCGCGTCGCGCTCACGGGTTGAGGCAATGAGTATTCGATGCTCGGTGGCGTTGGGCGCTTCGTAGGCCGTGGTCGCCAGAAACCCGCTCTCGGGCCGTGCCGCGCAGCCCATCATCAGGCTCATGCAAACGAGCACGAGCGCGGTCGGAAGCCAGCGTCGCAGCTCTACCCTCGTAAGGCCTGAGAACAACGAGTTCCCCATGCAAATGCCGCCGGCCCCAAAAGCGAGTTGCCCTTAAGGCGGCCCTCAAAACTCTGTAGAGTTCGCCTGCCTTTGTCACGCATTCCAGAGACGGGAGACTTCGTCGCCCGACCGCCTGTCCGGCAGACTGAGAGTGATTGTAAGCAAATGTTTTTACAGAGTTTCTAAGGATGTAGACGAGTCATGGCCGCACGTTATTTTGGTAAACACTTTCCTTAACCGGTGATCGGCCCTGCACATTCCCCGGCATTGTGATCAATTTGCAACTCAAAGACTCTTGCCGCCGCCAACGACAAAAACGAATTGCCGCCTTTCCAATTTTCCCGGTGAGACTGGAAATATATCCATTAAGGCACGCGACCCACTGCGGCTAAAATCGACATCGAAACGGCAAAGGGGAGAATGCCGATGCGCGTGCAAGCCGGATT
This sequence comes from uncultured Pseudomonadota bacterium, assembly GCA_963782195.1. GTDB lineage: Bacteria > Pseudomonadota > Alphaproteobacteria > Rhizobiales > Beijerinckiaceae > Methylovirgula. The sequence continues at coordinate 250,955 of CAWAIN010000004.1, forward strand.
GTTATCGATAATCTTCGCCGCCAGCCTCACGGGCGGGTCGTTCGCTGACCCGCTCAAATACGACACCGATAAGGATGGGACGCTCGATCTCGCCGAAATGGAAGCGGCGGCAGGCGCGGCATTCGACCGGCTCAATAAGGATCAGGACACGACCCTGGAATATAGAGAGGCCAAAGGCCGCTTGAGCAAGAAGGCTTTCGTCGCGGCGGATCCCGACAAGGATAATTCACTGACCAAGGACGAATATATCGCGATGGCCGAAAAGCTCTTCAAAGCGGCCGACCTCGAGAACGACGGCACGCTCAATGCCAGAGAACTGCGCAGCCGTGCGGGCCGGGCGCTTCAGCGGCTTCTAAAATAGGCTTGGCAAAAGGAGACACGGCCAAGACGATGCTTTGGCCGTGCTGAAGAACTGAATAGCTCGATCGGTTTAATGCACCATCGCGTGGAAGCCGAAGAAAATCGCCGCCAGAGCGAGGACAGCGAGAGCTGTGCTCCACAGCAGAACATACAGGATAGGCACGTCCTTGCGCCCGGCGCGAGCACGGTTGGGCTTCAATTCAACCGGGTCCTCGGTGCTGGTATGATAGTGCGTGTCATGATTTGTCATGCGCAGCTCCTTTGCCGCAGCAACGCTGCGCCATGCCGCGAGTTCCCAGCCTTCAGACCTTTCACTTTCGAGGCAGGCTTTGGCGTAAGAGAAAGAACTCTGCCCAAGGATCGTCTGCGAGGCGCTGAAGCCGGTTACTGAAATTGCCGATCGTGAACTGGCTGCCGCTGATAACGCTATCGAGTTCGTCCCACGTCAGCGGTGTAGACACACCGGCCTGCGGCCGCGCCCGTGTCGAATAGGCGGCGACGGCGGTCGCGCCGCGCGCATTACGCAGATAATCGACATAGATGCGGCCGGTGCGCTGCGTCTTGGCGACTGTCGCGGTATAGCGCTGCGGCGAATCATGCGCCATGTCCTCAGCCAGGCTACGACAGAAATCCTTGACCTCTGACCAAGCAGCGGCGGGCTTCAATGGCGCCACGACATGCAGGCCTTTGCCGCCGGTCGTCTTGACGAAGCTTTTCAGCTTCCTGTCGGCAAGGCGCTGGCGCACCTCGTGTGCCCCTGCAATGATCGCGGAAAACTCAACGTCTTCGCCGGGATCGAGATCGAAGATCAGACGATCCGGATGATCGAGATCGTCGGTTCGCACGCCCCATGGATGAATTTCGAGCGCTGCCGATTGCACGAGTGCCACCAGCCCATCGAACGATTTGATGCCCAGGATCGGCTGCTTTTCGTGCGGATCATCGATTTGCAGGATGTGATTGTCGATGCCAGCCCAGGGATGCTTCTGGAAGAAGCCGCCCTGCGCGATGCCGTTCGGACAGCGCAAAAGCACCAACGGCCGGCCGACGAGATGTTTTTCCATCATCGGCCAGACCGTCGCGTAGAAATCCGCGAGACCCTGTTTGGTGACGCCCGCGTCCGGCCATAACACACGATCGGGATGCGTGAGTTTGAGGTTCGTCTTCGGGGTGTCAGCGTCGTTCGGCATAGCCGCTGCCTTTTCGCGAACGATGTCCTTGGGGTCTTTATCCTCACGCAGACCTTTGAACGAGGCTTGGCGCAAATTTGCATCGGCCGTCCAGCCGCGGAATTCGACTTCCGCAACCCTCGTGGGTTTGACCCATACGGCATTGCGCCGTGCCTCTGCCGAAAGCGGCGCGCCGAAGGCAGGCTTGGCAATTTTCTCACGCGACAGATCGGCAAAGAGGTCGGCGGCCATCTTGTTTGAATAGCCGGTGCCGACGCGTCCCGCGTGTTTAAGTTCACCCTTGTCGTAATAGCCCACGATCAGCGAACCGATCGCCTTGCGCGTCGTCGTCGAAGGGACGAAGCCGCCAATGACGAATTCTTGTCGGTTGGCACATTTCGTCTTGATCCATTCGGTGGTGCGCTTGGAGATATAAGCGCTGTCGCGTTTCTTCGAGATGATGCCTTCCGCGCCAAGGCGGCAGACGTGTTGCAGCATCACGTCGCCGTTCTCGTCGAAATGCTCACTCAAGCGCAGAATGGTGGCCTTCGGCGCGGTCATCAATAATGTCGCCAGCGCCTCCTTTCGCTCGATCAAGGTGACCGGTGTGAGATCGTAGCCGTCCATCGTGAGGAGGTCGAAGGCGTAATAGACCATGCCGTTCGACTTGCCCTCGCTCAGCGCATTCTGCAACGCCGAGAAATCCGAGACGCCGTTCTGCTCTTCGACGACGACTTCACCATCGATGATGAACTCCTTGCCGGAAAGCGCAGCGATCGCAGCAGCGATGGTCGGAAAACGATCCGTCCAATCAAGCCCCGTGCGCGTGCGCAGCCTGACCTTGCCAGCTTTCACCACGGCCTCGATGCGATAGCCGTCGAACTTCAATTCGTGAATCCATTGCGCGCCAGTCGGGGGCGCAGCGGCGAGCGTCGGGAGCATGGGCGGAAGAAAATCCGGCTGCGCCTTGCGCTTGGCGCCTTTCGGCGGGGTGAAGGCATAGCGGGTGGTTTTTTTATCGGCCGCCTTGCTGACCGGCTTGCTTGCCTCTCCGGCTTTCGCGCCTTTTGCGGAAGGCCGCTTTAACGGGGCCGGATCGGATTTGACGACGCTATCGAGCGGCGCCAAAGCGCGCGCGCGGGGCGAGCCCGGCGTCGCTACCCGTCCCTGCGCCGACCGCCCCGATGTCCAGCGCCGACTCTTCTTGTCGCCGGCGATATCGTCGATTGAGCGCCCGGAAACGACCGAATTGGGCTCTTCTTTCAGAATATCCGGATCGCGCGGTCCGCGCGCTTTCTCGTCGTCACCCTTGATCAGGAGCCAATTGTCGCCCTTCTCGCCGGGCCGCGGGTGCATGCGGACGAGATGCCAACGGCCCTTAAGCTTTTCGCCGTGCAGAACGAAATCGAGATGCCCCTTGGCATAGCCGGCGTGGGCGTCGCCCTCTGGCGTCCAGGTGCCACGATCCCAGACGATCACAGCGCCAGCGCCGTATTGCCCTTCAGGAATCGTGCCCTCGAAACCACCGTAATCAAGCGGATGATCCTCGACATGGACGGCGAGGCGCTTTTCGCCCGGCACCAAGCTGGGCCCGCGCGTCACCGCCCAGCTTTTCAACACGCCATCGAGTTCAAGCCGGAAATCGTAATGCAGCCGGGTCGCATCGTGTTTCTGCACAACAAAGGAATGACCGCTATCGCGCCCCTTCTTGCCGCGCGGCTCCGAGGTGACATCGAAATTGCGCTTCTTGTGATAGGCCTCGAGCGCCATGGAAGCCCCGCCTTTCAGCTCGCCTTTCTGACACGCCGCTTGGTCGCGGACTTCGCAGGCGCCGCCTTCTTGGCTGTGGCATGCGCCTTTGTTGACGTCTTACCCATTGTACGCCGGCCAGATTCGGCATCGACGCTGCGCCGCAGAGCATCCATCAGATTGATGACATTGCTCGGTGTCTTCGGCTGCGGCGCCGCGGGGATCGGCTTGCCTGCCCGCTTGGCGCGGATCAAATCGACGAGCGAATCCTGATAGCGATCTTCGAATTTCGACGGATCGAACTTACCGCGTTTGGTGTCGATGATGTGCGCGGCGAGATCGAGCATCTCTTTCGACAGTTTGACGTCGGGAATCGATTCGAAATAGGGCTTTTCGTCCCGCACTTCATATTTGTAATGAAGCGTCGTCGCGAGCAGGCCATTGTCGCGCGCCTCGATCATGACGATGCGCTCGCGGCCAGACAGCACCACGCGTGCAAGGCCAACCATATTGCTCTTGCGCATCGCGTCGCGAATGACGACGAAAGGTTCATCTGCGACCTTGTCATCGGGCGCAAGATAATAAGAATCGTCCAGATAGACTTCGTCGATTTCATCGCGTGGCACGAAGGTCTCGATGTCAATTGTATGGGTGCCCTCGATCGCCTGCTCGGCGATCTCGCTTTCCTCAAGCGTGATATAATCGTTCTTGCCGATCTCGTAGCCGCGAATCATTTCATCGCGCTCGACAATATCGCCCGTCACGGAATCGATATATTGCTGGCGCAGTCGGTTGCCGGTTTCACGATTGATAAGGTGAAACGAAATGCGCTCCGTCCGGCTAACGGCCGGGAAGAGCGCAACGGGGCAGGAAACCAGCGAGAGTTTGAGATAGCCCTTCCAATTCGCACGCGGTGCCACGGCTGAGACCCCCGGATACTGACCGGGAGCGGGACCGCTCCCGGCTACGCTGAACTACGTGCATTACACCACATAAGCTTAAGCAACGCTACGCGAACGAGGCCGCCCAAAGACGCACGATAAAATCAACGTTCACCATGCAAAAATGTTCCGCCCATGCCTCATGACAGCGGTACGGAGCGGGCCTGACACCGCACCGCAACAGGTGCGAGCGGGCTACGACTCCCCGGCGATATGTGTTAATCCTCCGTGCGGCGGGGCACACCGCTGTCTGCGTCCTGCCCATAGGACGGGTTATCGTTCACCCAAATGAAGAGGGATTTGCCTTGTCTGGAGACAGTCTCCTGATCATCCTCGTTGTCGGCGTCGTCGCAGGCTGGCTCGCCGGCCAGATTTTGCGCGGCACAGGCTTCGGCCTCGTCGCTGATCTCTGCATCGGCATCATCGGCGCGTTCATCGGCAATTGGATGTTGCCGAAGCTCGGCATTCATCTTGGCGCGCACTTGCTGTCGCAGATCGTCTCGGCGACGATTGGCGCGATCGTGCTGCTCCTGATCCTGGGCTTGTTCCGACGACGCTAATCAATTAAGCTCAAGCGATGCCTTTGAGCCGCGGCGCACGCACAAGCGCCGCGGCTTTTGCATTGCGAATCTCGATGCCGTGATGGAAACGAAGCCATGGCAGACTTCTTTCAAACGGCCTTTGTCACGCTGCTCGTCACTTTGGATCCGCCGGGGCTCGCGCCGATCTTTATCGCCCTGACCCTGGGCATGACAAAGATCGAAAAGCGCGAAGTCGCGGTCCGCGCGAGCATCATCGCTTTCGCTATTCTTTTCATCTTCGCACTTGGCGGCGCTGCCGTCATGGCGGCACTCGGAATTTCCCTGCCAGCATTCCGCATTGCCGGCGGACTTTTGCTTTTCTACACGGCTTTCCAGATGATCTTCGCCGAGCGCGGTCAGCGAAAAAAAGAGCTCGCGACCGACGCGGTGACGATCGACCATATCGATAATCTTGCTGCCTTTCCGCTCGCCATGCCGTTGATGAGCGGGCCTGGCTCCATCACGGCGGTGATTCTGCTCGCTGGCCGGGCGAGCGGAAATTGGCGTGAGCAGACCGGGCTCATCCTTATCATCCTTGTGGTGATTTTGATGTGCTATATCTGCTTTGTGCTATCGGAGCGGGTAGCCCGGATCTTCGGCACCACGGGCACGCTGGTTCTCGGCCGGATGCTGGGCGTGATACTGGCGGCGCTGGCGGCGCAATTCGTCATCGACGGCATCCGCGCGATCACCGGCTGACCGGCCTAGGACCGCGGCGCGAGCCCGTCCATCCAATTGCGATAAAGTCCGGTGGCCGACGCGCGCCAGGTCTTGGCCGGATGCACGCCATCAAGCAAACTCGCGAGTTCGCGATGCGGCTGCCGGCTTCGCCCACCCGTCACGCGGTCTGCAAAGGACGCCAGATGGCCCTCCAGCGGCGCGTCGAAATAATTTTCCGGAAACGCCGGAAAGTCCGGCCGTTCGCCACGTAAAAAACGCGTTACATCGCGGCGATATTCACGCAGCAGCGATTCCGCATCGTATTCGGGATGGCCTTGAAGGAAGACAAAAAGACTGCCTTGCCGTTTGACGAAAATATCTACGCCGATTTTGGGCGAGGCGCTGAGAGCACGATAATTACGCGCCGACAAAGCACCGGGATCGAGATCGTTGAGCCGCGAATGTGGAATGTGCAGTGCCGGGCCAAGACCCCGTGTCAACGGATCGTCCGCTATGACGGCACATTCGAAAATACCGGAATATTTCCTGCCCACCGGCACGCGTTTGATGCCATCGAGATGCAACACCGCAGCATGTGCGGCAAGGCAGGAGAAAATCGTCGAACGCGTATGATCCGCCGCCCAATCGATGAGCCGTGTAAGACTTGGCCAATAGGGTTCGTCAGCGAGAGAGGTGGCCTTCGGCTCGCAGCCGGTGATGATGAGCCCATCCAGTCTGTCGTTAGTCAGCTCATCGAGATCACCATAAGTCTCTTTGATATGCCGCGCTGCGCCTTCGCCACGAGCAATACCGGGAAGCGCGAAAAACCGCACCCGCACGCGGCGCCCTGCCGCGGCGTGATCGATCAAAGCCTTGAACTGTCGTTCGGTCGCGGCCAGGGTCGCGTCCGGCATATTGTTGACGATGCCGACCTCAACGCATTGCGCACCTGCGGCCCGCTCTTCGCTGGGCTTTGTCTGCATCGCTATGTCGGCCGGCGCGCTCATTCGGCCGCCCTGCTCTCGTCATGCACAGCGGCCAAAGCCTGATCCAGATCTTCGATAATATCGGCGGCATGTTCGATACCGACGCTGATCCGGATCATCTCCGGTCTGACACCAGCCTTGCGCTGCTCGTCCGCTGTCATCTGCCGATGCGTGGTCGACGCCGGATGGCAGGCAAGCGATTTCGTATCGCCGATATTGACCAGCCGTTTGATGAGCCGCAGCGCGTCGTAAAATGTCTTGCCAGCCTCGAAACCGCCTTTGACACCGAAAGTCAGCAGCGACGACGCCTGGCCGCCTAGATATTTCTGCGCCAGCGCGTAATATGGGCTGTCCGAAAAGCCGCTATAATTCACCCAAGCGACGCGTGGGTCGGCACGGAGAAATTCCGCGACCTTGCGGGCATTCTCAACATGCCTTTCCATGCGCAAGCGCCACGGTCTCGATTCCTTGCAACAGCAGGAAGGCGCTATGCGGCGAGAGCACCGCGCCGGTCGTGCGTTGATAGACGCTGCGGCAACGCTCTATGAACGCACGCGGGCCGAAACGCTCGGCATAGACGAGCCCGTGGTAGGAAACGTCCGGCTCGTTGAACATCGGGAAACGACGCTTCTGCTCGGCCCACGGAAAATTACCCGAATCGACGATCGCGCCGCCAAGCGTCGTCCCATGGCCGCCCATGAACTTCGTGAGCGAATGGATGACGATATCGGCGCCGTGTTCGATCGGACGCCAGAGGATCGGTGTTGCAACCGTATTGTCGACGATCAGCGGAACGCCACGGCGATGGGCAACCTGCGCCAAAGCTTCGATATCGCAGATATTGCCTGCCGGATTGCCAATGGTTTCGCAAAAGACGGCGCGTGTATCGGCGTCTATCAACCGTTCGATGGCAACCGCATTGTCGCTTTCGGCGAATCTCGCCTGGATGCCCTGCCGTGGCAGGACATGCGCCAGCAGCGTGTGCGACGTGCCGTAAAGCTGCGGCACAGAGACGATGTTGCCGCCATGATCGGCAAGGTTGACGAGCGCAAAATTAAGCGCTGCCTGGCCGCTCGCCACCGCGAGAGCGGCGACGCCGCCCTCAAGCGCGGCCACCCGCTTTTCGAGCACATCGACGGTCGGGTTATTGATCCGGCTATAGCGGAAGCCCTCGACCTCAAGGTTGAAAAGAGCCGCGCCATGGTCGGCGCTGTCGAATTCGTAGGAAACCGTCTGGTAGATCGGAACCGCGACAGCTTTCGTCGTCGGCTCGCTCGTATAGCCGCTGTGGACTGCAATGGTTTCCGGCCGCAATTTGGATTTCAGCATCGACACACTCAATTCGAAACTATTGTCTCAGCCTGAGACCCATCACGTCTCAGAATGGTCCCTAGCCGGCCCCGCTACCCCTCGGCGCAGAAACCATGCCGGTCATAGCCAATGGAGGCTAAGAAGAGCTTAGTCTTTCCCGTGACATCTCGGCTATAACCGCAAAGTATTTTAACCTCTTCGCCGGGTACGTTCGAGTGACTGACCAAGAGCCGGACCGCGATCGCTTTTCTGCCTCCAAAGCGTGGCTGCGGGCGCTTGAACTGACGGCGCGGATCGACCGCGAGCCGCAGCGCACGCTACCGAAGGTGATCGACGAACTGGCGGCCAGTTTCGGCGACGCGCCTGCCCTGCTCTCCGATCACGCAACTTTGAGCTTCGGCGAACTCGCCGGGCGGGTCAATGCCATCGCCCGCTGGACGCGGGCGCACGGGCTCGGCGGCCGGACGGTTTGCCTTCTCATGCGCAACCAGCCGGACTATCTGGCGATCTGGCTGGGCATCACCCGCGTTGGAGGGGTGGTCGCACTGCTCAACACCAATCTGCACGGCGACGCGCTTGCGCATTGTATCAAGGCCGCCGGAGCCGAGCACATCATCGTAGGCGCCGACTTGAAGGATGCGCTCGACGCGGCGCTCGCACAGTCGCAGATGTCTGCGACTGTCTGGGTTCATGGCGGCACGCAGCCGGCGTGTTTCGAGGATGAGATCAAAAATTTCGCGGCGGAGCCCCTTTCGCCAGAGGAAGAAACAGGCGTCAGCCTGTCGGATCGCGCGCTCTGCATCTACACATCCGGCACGACCGGTCTGCCGAAGGCGGCGAATGTCAGCCACAGGCGGATCATGACTTGGAGCTATTGGTTCGCCGGAATTCTGAACACAGGCCCCGCCGACCGGACGATGAATTGTCTGCCGATGTATCACAGCGTTGGCGGCATCGTCGCCATCGGCAGCGTGCTCGTCAGCGGCGGCTCGGTTGTGCTGCAGGAGAAATTTTCTGCGCGGCGCTTCTGGGATGACGTTGTACGCTGGGATTGCACCCTGTTTCAATATATCGGCGAACTCTGCCGCTATCTTCTCAAGGCGCCCGAAAATGCAAACGAGCGTGCGCACCATCTGCGGCTCGCCTTCGGCAATGGCCTGCGCACCGATGTTTGGAACGCGTTTCAGGAGCGCTTCAACATCCCGCATATCGTCGAATTCTACGCGGCGACCGAAGGCACGTTTTCGCTGATCAATGTCGAGGGCGAGCCTGGCGCGATTGGCCGTGTTCCGCCTTTTCTGAAGCACCGGTTCCCCTCTGCGCTCGTGAAATTCGACGTTGCGCGGGGTGAGCCCATGCGCGACTCTGACGGCTTTTGCGTGCCTTCCGCGCCCGGCGAAATTGGCGAAGCGATCGGCAAAATCACCTCCGGCGCCGGCGCCGGGGCGCGTTTTGAAGGCTATACTAGCGCCGAAGACAGCGATGCGAAAATCCTGCGCAATGTTTTTGCCCCGGGCGACGCCTGGTTTCGGACAGGCGATCTGATGCGGCAGGATGCGAAAGGATTTTTCTATTTCGTCGATCGGATCGGCGACACATTCCGCTGGAAAGGCGAAAACGTCTCGACGTTCGAGATTACGGAGGCGCTGAACGCCGTCGCCGGCGTGATCGACGCGACCGCCTATGGCGTGACAATTCCCGACGCCGACGGACGTGCCGGCATGGCGACGCTCGTAATCAGGCCGGGCTTCGATTTGAAGCTCTTGCACGCGCGGCTCACCGCGCTGTTGCCTTCCTATGCGCGGCCGCTCTTCCTGCGGATCAGCGCAGAGATCGAGGCGACGGAGACGTTCAAACAGAAGAAGGCCCTCCTCGCATGCGAGGGCTTCAATCCCGGCGAAACCGACGATCAGCTCTATTTCGATGATGGAACCAGCTACGTGCCGCTCGACGCCGGCCTCTTCGCAAAGATCAGCGCGGGCGAAATTCGCCTGTAGCAAGCCAGGCCGACAAGCCGGCACCAATGGCCGTGACCGCCGTTTTCGCCGCGGGAATGACGCTTGATAGAGCGTAGAAAAGATGCGGCATGCCGGCATGACACGTGTGATGAACTTCTATGCCCGCCGCGCGGAGTTTTTCGGCATAGGCCGCTCCTTCATCGCGCAATGGATCGCATTGCGCCGTATGCAGAAATGTCGGCGGCAGGCCGGAAAAATCCCTCGCGCGTAACGGCGAGACGCGCGGATCGTCCGCTCCTACCCTGCCCGCAGTGTAAAGCGCGATATCGTGGTCGAGCGTCGCCTGATCGAGGACCGGTGATGCGAACGCGTGGCGCGACGGCGTTTCGCCGGCAAAATCGAGAATTGGGCAGAGCAAAAGTTGAAAGGCCAAGTCCGGCTTCTTCTGCGTCCCCCATTCGACCGCCACGGCGGCGGCCAGTGTCGCGCCCGCCGAATCGCCGGCGAGCCCTATGCGCTCAAAGCCATAGGCCGGTGCCTGTTTAAAAATCCATTCGAGCGCTGCCAGAGTATCGTCAAACGCCGCGGGGAAAGGATGCTCTGGCGCCAGCCGATAATCGATAGCGAAAATGTTGCAGCCACTGGCCGCCGCCAATGTGTGGCACAAGGCATCGTGGGTCTCGAGACTGCCGGCAACAAGTCCCCCGCCGTGGAGAAAGACCATCGCTGTCGCCGAGTGGGCGGCGGGCCGGTAAAGCCGGACTGTGCGCTCGGCAACGCTGATGTCTTCAACGCCCGCGATTTGCGGGCCCGGCGCACAAAACCGCAGAAGATTGGCAAAAGCCGCGCGCCGCGCCTCGATGTCCAACGTTACGACGCTGCCACCCTTCAACGCGAGCATGTCAAGGAAACGTTTAGCATGAGGATCGAAAGCGTCGGTCACAGAGGATTGCACTCGCGGGAAAATAATTTTCGCCTGCGATCCTATAAGAAGTACCTTAAGACTGCGCGATGAAAATTCCCATCTCAATGCGAGGACTTGTTTTTGACTAGCGTCGTAGGCGCCGCTCCCACGAAGACCTGGACCTTTTTTGAGGGCGACTGGCATGAGGGCAATGTCGCGATCATGGGACCGCGCACCCACGGCGCCTGGCTCGGCTCGGTCGTCTTCGACGGCGCCCGCGCCTTTGAGGGCGTGACGCCCGATCTCGATTTACATTTTGAGCGCGTCAACGAGTTGGCCCGGCGATTTCTATTGAAACCATCCGTGTCGGTGGGAAGCTGGCTTTACCTCGCCCGTGAAGGGTTGAAGCGCTTCGACGCGAAGGCCGAACTTTATATTCGCCCGATGTATTGGGCCGATCTCGGCACGACGGGCGGCGGCGTGCGTTTCGACCCCAACTCGACGCGCTGGTGTCTCTGTATTTACGAGGCGCCAATGCCAAATCCGAGCGGCTCATCTATCACGCTTTCGCCATTCCGACGCCCGACGCTCGAATGCGCGCCGGTCGACGCCAAGGCAAGCTGCAATTATCCCAACAATGCACGCGCGCTGATCGAGGCGCATCAGCGAGGCTTCGACAATTGCTTGATGCGCGACATGCTTGGCGCCATCGCCGAACTCGGTAACGCCAATGTCTTCATGGCCAAGAATGGCGTCGTTTACACGCCAGCGCCGAATGGCACCTTCCTCGATGGTATCACCCGGCAACGCGTTATTAGTTTATTGCGCAAAGCTGACATCAGCGTGGTCGAGAAGACGCTTTTCTATGCTGACTTTGAACAGGCCGATGAGATTTTTTCGACTGGAAATTTCTCGAAAGTCATGCCGGTCACAAAAATCGACGAACGGACGCTCCAGCCTGGGCCGTTCTTCCACAAGGCGCGCGAGCTTTATTGGGCCTTCGCGCATAGTTAAGAGCGCGATTGCGCCTGTTGACGGATGTGCGCCAGGCTCGTCGCTGGCGTTATGGCGTCCACATCAATCTTGAGATGAATGATTGCGGGCACACCTGAATTCGCGTGCTGCCTTGAACGCCGCCGGAAATTCTTCGGTCTTTTCCACCGTCACGCCGAAACCGCCGAAGGCGCGTGCATAGGCGGCAAAATCCGGATTTCGGAGATCGGTTCCGACAACGCGGCCGGGAAACTCACGCTCCTGATGCATGCGGATCGTGCCATAGCTCGCGTTGTCGCAGACGATGAAGACGATCGGCAAATCGTATTGCACGGCGGTCGCGAACTCCTGCCCGTTCATCAGAAAATCGCCATCGCCGGCAAGCGAAATGACGAGGTGCTCAGGCTTCAGGAGCTTCATCGCCACGGCGGCAGGGACGCCGTAACCCATCGAGCCGGACGCTGGCGCGACATGAGTGCCGAAATGACGAAAGCGATAAAAACGATGAATCCAGGCGGCGTAATTGCCGGCGCCATTGCACAGGATCGTCTCGGGTGACAGCGTTTCGCGCAGCCAAACCATGATGGCGCCGAGATTGACACCACCAGGCTGCGGCGTGGCGACATCGGACCAGGCGCGATAGTTCTGATGCAGTGTCTCGGTGAAGTGCTTCCACGCAATCTGCTTTGGCGTCGCGAGCTTCGCGAGTGCGGCGCTGAAGCGCGCCGGCGTCGCGTTGATTGCGAGTTGAGGGCGATAGACGCGTCCAAGTTCTTCGGCGCCGGGATGGACGTGGATGAGATTTTGTCCGGCTGGAATATCGAAAAGCGTGTAGCCCTGGCTCGGAATGTCGCCGAGCCTTCCGCCAAGCGCGACGATGAGGTCGGCGGATTTGATCGCGGCGATAAGCTTCGGATTCGGGCCGATGCCAAGGTCCCCTGCATAGCTCGGATGTAGCGGATCGAACAGCGGCAGACGCCGATAGCTTGTAGCGACGGGCACCGCGAAACGCGCGGCAAAGTCCTGGATGTCGTGCCAGGCGCGTTCGTTCCATCGGCTGCCGCCCAGAATAAAGATCGGCTTCTCGGCGCGCAGCAAAGCGTCGTGGAATTGCGAAATTTCTATCTCGCCCGGCGCTGTTTCGACCGGAACGAAGGGCGGCGCATCTGCGACATCGATCTGCTCATCCAGCAGGTCGCGCGGCAAGCCGAGAACCACCGGCCCCTGCCGCCCGCTTGTCGCGGTATGGAAGGCGCGCGACAATACTTCCGGCATGCGCGGCGCGTCGTCGATCTCGCTCGTCCACTTTGTCATGCTGCCAAAGACGCCGCGCAGATCGAATTCCTGGAAGGCCTCGCGCTCGCGCATACGCCGCTCGATCAGTCCGACGAACATGATCATCGGCGTCGAGTCTTGCTGGGCAATATGGATACCATGCGCAGCGTTCGTCGCGCCCGGTCCGCGCGTCACAAAGCAAACGCCTGGCCGCCCGGTCGCTTTGCCGATGGCTTCCGCCATCATCGCCGCGCCGCCCTCTTGCCGGCAGATGACGACTTCAATCAGGCTGTCGCGCAAAGCGTCGAGCACCGGCAGAAAGCTCTCCCCAGGCACGCAAAAAGCGTGGGTGACGCCATTGGAGACAAGCTGATCGACAAGAACCTGCGCCGCGCTTCGCATCGTCATGGCCCAAACACCGCATATTCACTGTAAGCGAGATCGCCGAGACGTGGCGGATGCGGCCCCTTGAAATATTTGCGGCCCAATTTCTCGGAATAGATTCCGGGCAGAGCGGGCATGGTTTCTTTTACATCAAGCAATACAGATACAATCCCATGCCGCAGCAGATAACGGCCAAGCACGCCCGCGCAAAGAAGGAAATCCGCCATGTCGCGGCAATAGATGAGCCGCACGCAAGGGAGCGGCAAGTGTCCGGTGCGGATGCTGAACGGCGCGAAAACGAATGGCAAATCGCCGTTCTTTGTACGGCAGACAACACTAAGGCACCCAAACCGCGCGTGGTCATCTAAAAGCACCTGTTCGCCAGCAGGCAATTCGATCTTCGCAGTCGACGGAACTTTCACGATGCTTAAGCCAAACCCCTTCGGGCTCAGGGCCGGAACGGCAAAGAATTGCCCCTCGCTGAAGCGCCTGAACCCCTGCGCTTCGACGACCGGCCACGTCGGCGGCGCCGGGGAGATATTGATATAGGTGACCTCTGGCCGCTTGAGCGCGAATGAAACCAGCATCGACGCATAGCTTCGCATCGATGGCTCGACATACCAGCTCGAAAGATTGCAACGGATGTAAGCCGCACCGCTCTCGTCAAACACCTCGCGATAGAGCAACAAAATTACGCCGACCGGCTTGCCGTCATTTTCCATCATATAGCCGAAGCGCGGATAATTAAGCGGCACGGCCAATCCGGCCATGCGGGCGAGACCCCGCATCCAATAGGATACGTGCCGCCCCGGAAAACCGCGCGTCAGCAGATCGGCGATCGCACTGAGGTCAACCTCATCGATCTGCCGGCAAGCAAGAGTCGCAGGACGCACCGACGACACGGCGTTCACCATGAGGCCCCGAGCGATTTGAATAACTTTTGAATTTAATGTAATGCCCCGCCTTGGCCAAGTGAAGGTGACCGCTCTGTGTCCGTTAGGTTAACGATATACTCTGAGATCGAACAGGTTGCGGCCGAGCAAAAGGTCAAAATTCAGCCTCTGCGCGACGATTTGCTCCTGTCGGAATCGGGCCTCGATTCGCTTTGTTTTGCCATCCTCGTTGCTCGACTTGAGGATAAACTCGGCTACGATCCTTTCGCGACGGCAGCCGACGCGGGTTTTCCCGTGACGCTGGGCGATTTCGTCAGGTTCTACGAGAATGGCGCTGCCTGAACCGCAAACATTGGGTCAAGTCCTCACCGGCGCGGCGGGCACCAAACGCATGTTGTGGGGCGCGCAAAGCGTAATCGCATTGGCCGATCTCGCCGAACGCAGCGCGTTCATCGAGGACGTTTCAGGCCGCTCAATCGTTCTGGCGACACATGCGCAGCTTGCCGCCGCCAAAGCGCTTGTTGCGCTCGATGGTGTGGCGCGACGCATAATTATCTGCCCGCCGGACTTGCCTCTCGCGCATCTCGCGACGATTGCCGCAGAGGCCGAAGCGGACGCTATCGTCACGGATCGCGACGAGGCTGATTTTGCCGGGCACAATCTGCCGCAACGCACAGCCTGCGATCTTTCTTCTCGCTCGCGGGACGCCACCGCGCCGATTGCGACCGAATGGGTTCTATTGACCTCGGGCACGACGGGCGTACCAAAAATGGTCGTGCACTCGCTTGCGGCACTGACCGGCGCCATTAAGCCGTCGCAGCCGGGCGATGCACCGCCTGTCTGGGCGACGTTCTATGACATTCGCCGCTACGGCGGACTGCAGATTTTATTGCGTGCCTTGTTCGGCAGCGGTTCGATGGTGCTTTCGGAAGCGGGCGAGCCCATTGCCGATCATTTGCATCGTCTCGCCGCGCGCGGCGTCACGCATATTTCCGGCACGCCGTCGCATTGGCGCCGGGTGCTGATGAGTTCAGAGTGCAACGTCATTTCGCCGCGTTATGTTCGCCTCTCTGGCGAAATCGCCGATCAGACCATTCTCGATGCCCTCAAGCGGCAATATCCCACGGCTGCTGTCGGCCATGCCTATGCCTCAACTGAGGCCGGGGTTGGCTTTGAAGTCAACGATGGCCTGGAAGGTTTTCCGGCGGACATCCTTGGCGATGATCGCGATCCGTCGTTCAAAGTGGTGGACGGCACCTTGCGCATCCGTTCGCGGCGAACTGCGAGCCGTTACCTCGGCTCGGCACCGCAAACGCTCATGGATGCAGACGGATTTATCGACAGCGGCGACGTCGTGGCCGAGCGCGACGGCCGCTATTATTTCGTCGGCCGGCGCGGCGGCATCATCAATGTCGGCGGCCTGAAAGTGCATCCTGAAGAGGTCGAGCAGATCATCAACCGGCACCAAGCCGTGAAGATGTCTCTCGTGGGGGCGCGGCGAAATCCGATCACCGGCGCGATCGTTGTGGCCGACATCGTCTTGCACAAACCGATCGAGCCTGGCCCCGACAGCGACGCGCTGAAACAGGATATTCTTGCGTTTTGCCGTGCGGAATTGCCGGCGCACAAAGTCCCGGCCGCCGTCAAATTCGTCGCGTCGCTTGAGATGACGCCCGCGGGAAAGTTGGTGCGCCAGAATGGCTAATATCCTCGTGACCGGCGGCAGTCGTGGCCTCGGCCTCGGCATTGCGCGACGCCTGGCAAAGTCCGGCTATCGCGTGATCGCGCTCGCCCGGCGCGAAAGCGAAGAGCTTTCGCGGGCCATTGCCGAATGCCGCACACCAGGCACCGGCGAAATCATCTTTAGGGCATTCGACCTCGCCGAAACGGATAAAATTCACGCCCTCGCGACGCGGTTGCGCAAGGAATTCGGCCCCATCTATGGGCTCGTCAATAATGCCGGCATCGGGACTGCCGGCGTGCTTGCGACCATGCCGGATGCCGAGATCGAGCGGCTGATCCAGATCAACACGCTCTCGCCGATTTTGCTGACCAAATATATTTCGCGTGCCATGCTCGCGGACGGCGCAGGACGCATCGTCAACGTCGCCTCGATTGTCGGGTTCACGGGTTTCAACGGGTTGTCCGTTTACGCGGCGACCAAAGCCTCGCTCATCGGCTTCACCCGGTCGCTGGCGCGCGAATTGGGCCGCGTCGGCGTTACGGTCAACGCCGTTGCGCCGGGCTTTGTCGCCACCGAGATGACGCACGAACTCACCCTGGAAGACCGCGAGAAGATCGCGCGGCGTAGCGCGCTGCACCGCCTTGTGGAAATAGACGATGTCGCGAGCACCGTTGACTTTCTGCTCGGCGACGGTGCCCGCAATATCACCGGCACTTTGATGACAATCGATGCGGGCGCGACTGCCTGAACCCGGTATCAGTATTCAGAGACCAAGCGCCTCTTTCACTTTGACCGACCATATCCGCGGGTCGATACCATGCGTGCGGAATAGCGCCACCGCCAGCCGGTCCATACCGAAGGCGATGCAGCCCGTATGCGCCACTTCTCCCGCGTGATCGCGCAGGCCCCATGTCACACCGAAATGATCGCGGTGATAATTGAAGCTCATGCAGGCAGTTGGCGAATCTTCGGCGCGCACGGGAATGAGCAATTCGAACTTCAACGCTTGCTGAATTTGCGCCACGGCCATCATCTGGCCGGTGCGGCCAAAAAACGGATCGCTCGCCGGCGCGATTGAATACGGCAGGCCGAGCGTCTCGGTCATGCCCTTGGCGCGCTCGATCCAGCGTTCGCGAAAGGCACTCACTTCATCCGCCGAGCCGATGCAGACATATTCACGCATGCGGAATGATTGCAGCCGGTCGATGTCCTGCGATGGCTCATGGCGGAAGCAATCGGCGGCAACATCGAAGCAATAGCCGCCGCTTGGTGCTGGCCCGCGCTGCGCCGCGATCGGATAGATTGGGTAACAAGCAGCGGGCGTCAGCACGAGATCGGCCGAGGACAAAGCTTGCGTCCAGTCGTCGCCCTGCTCCGCACGCCCCGCCGCCGCGCGGATATCTGCCTCCGACCCATGCAAAGCGCACACGCAGCCAAGCAGATTCGGGAAGCTTTTCAGATAGCCATTCTTTTCGAGGTCGCGCCGGCTCATCACCGGCGGAAAGCGCATGATCTCGGCATGGGGGTCCCGCGCCTGCGAGATAAAAGCGGCCAGTTTCTCGACGATCGCTTCATAGGCGCCGGTGCGGCCATAAACACCGTCTACGCCCATCGGGCGCCAGAGGCTTTCAGCCAAGGCGACGAGCGGATCCGGCTTTTTCGGCGCGGGCGTCGTATTTTTACGCGCCACACTCATGACTCACCTCGCAGCGAAGACGGCAGGGAACTCATCAAAGCCGCGGTCGAGACATTGGCAAGAATACGGTCATTGTTGATCATGATCGGGGCCGAGAGAATATCGCGCAAATGCCGCCCGAGCGTGAAGTCGCCGTCGTTGCGATAACCAGCGAGGCCCGTGGCGCGCATCGCGCTCAACACGGTCGCGACAGCAAGCTCCGACGCATCGACTTTGGTGAGCGTGATCGCCGTCTGAAAATCGAGCGTACCAAGCGCCTTGGGGTCATCGGCCACGGCCTCGAAGCGCGTCAAATTCGATGCAATCAGTGCGCGCAGCATTTGCAGCGTCGAACGCGCTTTGGTGTAATGCGCCGCGCCCGGCGGCAAGACGCCGCCCGATTGCCGCGCGGCTTTACGGATGAACGCCTGAGCGCGACCCACCGCATTCGCAGCGATACCGGCCCAGACGCTTGCCCAAAGCAAATGTGAAACCGGCTGCATCGTCAGCGCGTGAATCCGCTCGTAAGGCTCGGGAAGGATTTGCGCGCTTTCACCACACGCCTTGAGCGTGAAGCCGGCGCTGGCCGTGCCGCGCATGCCGAGCGCATTCCAGCCCGATAGCGGCTCGAGCGTGTAATCGCCTTTGACAAATGTCACGAGAACCTGATCCGAGCCTGGCGCATTGTCGGCGCGACGCGCGGTCGTCGCGATCACATCGGCTTCGGCCCCGTAGGAAATGACCGTCGCAGCGCGGTTAAGCGTAATCGAATCCCCACTCGCTTCAATCGGCGCGGCGCTTGTACGGACATTACCGCCGTTTTGGCCTTCAGTCGTCGAGGACGCGAGGAGCAATTGCTCGCCCGCGATCCGCTGTAAGAGGTTCTTGTGCCAGGCACTGCTGCCAGCGTGGCGGATCACGCAAGCGGTAGCGCTATGATGCATCGCAAAGACCATCGCCGTCGCGGCGCACGCCTGGCCGAGTTGATAGCAGACATCAGCGACATCGCTCAGCGAAAGGCCTTCGCCGCCTAGATCTTGCGGCACCATCAGGCTCAGCAAACGTCCTTCGCGCACGGCCTCAATCGCGGCGGCTGGGAAACGCGCCTCAGTGTCGACAGCGGCGGCGTGCAAGGCTGCAATTTCGACAACACGCGCGACGCGCGACGCCAGATCGGCCCGAGCATTCCTGGCGGCTCCCCCGCTTTGCGCCTCGAGCAGATGAGCGTTTTGCACTGTCATCCCTGAAATCCAATCGGCTTTAGGCGTCCCATGTGCTGCAGGTTGAGACGTAATTGCTCCAATTTAATCAAAATGCACAGCCGGGCTATTAATTCCGCTCTTCACGAATTCCTGTTACTCGGACGTTAGTTAACTAACTCTCCGGCAATTGCTGGACCAATTGCGACCATTCATGGTTAATGCTCAGGATTTTATTTGTATCATCGTTTTTCTTCGATAAAAGTTCGAGATAATTTTTACGGAGACTTTGATGCCAGGACTGACCACACCGCGAGAGACGCCGATAGACCTCGTCGCCACTATTTTGAAGAGAAACGGCGTCGAAAGGCCAATTGACCCGCAGGCCGACCTTGTAAATCAGGGCCTCACCTCCGTCGACATGGTGCATCTGATGCTCGCGATCGAGGCCGCTTTCGACATCACCATCCCCCAATCGGGACTGACGCCGGAAAATTTCCGCTCGATTGCAACCATCGAAGCTTTGCTCGCCAAGCTCACAGCCCCTGTCGAAGCTTCGTCCTGAAAATTCAGCCTGCCGCCTGCGTGACAAGCTTGGTCACGAGATAATCCTGGATGGCTTCGCTGCCGCCCTCACGGCCATAGCCACTGTCCTTGACACCGCCGAAAGGCAATTCCGGCCAAGCAACCTGTGTCTGGTTGATGCCGAGCATGCCCGCTTCAAGACGCGCCGCCAAAGCCGCACTCGTCGCGGATGAACTTGTGAAGGCATAAGACGCAAGCGCATAAGGCAGCCGGTTGCCTTCCGCCAAAGCCTCGTCGAGATCGTCAAATGCGTTGACGAGCGCAAGCGGCCCAAAGGGTTCATCGTTCATTGCCCGCGCCGATGGTGGCGCGTTTGCGATTACGGTCGGTGCGAAAAAGTAACCTTTATTGCCGAGTCGCGAGCCGCCAGTGCGCAGTTCAGCGCCCTTGCCGACCGCATCGGCGATCAGCGCCTCCATTGCATCGATGCGGCGGAGATTCGCCAGGGGGCCAAGCTGCGTGTCTGGTGCTGTGCCGTCGCCAATCTTCAGCGAGTGTGCCGCCGCAACGAAGCGATCCAGAAATGGCTCGTAGACTTTTCGCTGCACGAGAAAGCGAGTTCGGCGCCGTGCAGACCTGGCCGCCGTTGCGAAATTTCGAGGCGACGAGAAGCTTGACCGCCGTATCCACATCGGCGTCGTCGAAAACGATGGCCGGCGCATGGCCGCCAAGCTCCATTGTGATGCGTTTCATATGCTCGCCGGCGAGGGCCGCAAGCCGTTTGCCGACAGCAGTGGAGCCGGTGAACGATATTTTGCGGATCACGTCATGTGGGATTAGATGTTCTGAGATTTCCGCCGGCACGCCATAAACGAGATTGACGACGCCGGCTGGCACACCCGCATCGACGACGGCGCGGATCAACTCGGACGGCGAGGCAGGTGTCTCTTCCGGCGCTTTCACGATGATCGAACAGCCCGCAGCAAGTGCCGCGCCGAGTTTGCGGACAATCTGATTGAGCGGAAAATTCCAGGGTGCGAAAGCCGCGACCGGGCCAACCGGCTCCTTCAAGACGAGGTTGGTGACATTCGGCGCCCGCGCTGGAACGATGCGGCCATAGGCGCGCCGCGCTTCCTCACCGAACCAATCGAGCGTATCGGCGGCAGCCATGACTTCGATCCGCGCTTCAGTGAGCGGTTTGCCCTGCTCGAGCGTCATCAACAGGGCGATCCGCTCGGCGCGCTCGCGTAATAGTTCGCCGGCGCGGCGCAAAATCTTGCCGCGCTCGAATGCCGAGACGCTTCGCCAAACCGCGAAGCCTTTGTGCGCGGCAGCCAGCGCCACATCGAGATCCGCGATGTCGGCATGCGCGACCTGACCGATCACCTCTTCCGTCGCCGGATTGATGACCGGAATCGTCTTGCCGCTGGCGCCTGGACGCCATTTTCCATCAATCAGAAGCAGCGTGTCGGGATAGGTCTCGGGCATCGGTTCTCTCATCTTCAGCGATCGAGCTTACCGCTCTTGCGCAACGGAATAAATTGCGGCTCTCTTGACCCGAATTGAAAGAGCGGCCACGGCCGCACATCGAAGAGACGATATGGGCAATCTTGACGGTCTTCGCATCCTCGTTCCCGAGAGCCGCCAGCTTAACCTTTTCGTGAACATGATCGAACAGGAAGGCGGAACTGCGATCCGTTGCCCACTGGTGCAAATCCTCGATCTCGAGGATAGCCACGAAGCCGAAACGTGGATCGACACGCTGATCGCGGGCGGCTTTCAGGACATCATCTGGCTGACTGGCGAAGGATTACGGCGGTTGCTGGCGATAGCCCGGCGCACGGGGCGCGAAACGGCTTTTATCGCTGCGCTCGGCAATGTCCGCTCGATCACCCGCGGGCCCAAGCCGGCGCGGGCGCTGCGCGAAATCGGCCTTGCGCCCGGATTGGCTGCCGCGACGCCGACTTCGGAGGGCGTGGCCGAAGCGCTGGCACCCGAGGACATCACCGGACGGGCCATCGGCGTTCAGCTTTACCCCAGCGATGGTCCCGGCGCCTTGCTTGCAACCTTGCAAGCACGCGGGGCAGTGCTGACGCCGGTCACGCCCTACCGCTATGCCTCGCAGGCGGAAACCGCGCAGGTCATCGGCGCGATTGAAGAGATGATCGCGGGACAGATCGACGTCATCGCCTTCACCAGCACGCCACAAGTCGAACGCCTCTTCGATGTCGCGGAGAAAGCCGGGCTTGGGCCGAAACTGAAGGACGCCTTCGCGCACGTCAGCGTGGCCTCAATCGGCCCAGTCGTGGAAGAAGCCTTGCACCGCCATGGCATCCTCCAAATGGTGCAACCAGAAGCGGCCTTTCACATGAAGCCTCTGCTGCGCACCATCGCGGCCTGGAATGCAGAGCGGTCAACTTCGCAAATCGAAAGCTAGGCCGGAAGCTAAATCAACCTCGCACGGCACCGCCCGCTTTCTCGATGAGTGCTGCTGCCCCGTTCGGAATTATCAACCGAAACGCCAGCCCAGGCCGATTATCTTTCAGATCGATCCGCGCCCGATGCAGATGCGCGACCGCCGCGACGAGACTGAGGCCAAGACCGTTGCCCGCGGTGCAGCGGCTGCGCTCGAGCCGATAGAAGCGCTTGAAGATATGCGCGAACTCGTCGGACGGGATGCCCGGTCCGTCGTCGGCGACGGCAATCAGCGCGTCGTGTTCGAGTGCCCGCACCGTCACCGTCACCGAGCCGCTCTTCTTTCCATATTTGATGGCATTGTCGACGAGATTGGCCACGGCATCGAACAGGAGATCACGGTCCCCGGTGACCACGACACACGGATCGCCGGTAACAGATAGTTTGATCAGCTTTTCCTCCGCCGCCGCATCGAAAAGCTCGACGACATCGCGCGCGATCGCGGCGAGATCGACGACCGCGAATCCCTCCGTGCGGGCGGCCAACTCAATCTGCGAGATTCGCATCAGCGATGAAAAGATTCGCAGAACGTCGTCGAGATCACCGATCATATCATCGATCAATTTTTGATCCGATTCCGCCTTGCGCGGCCCGCTCGAGGCCTTTTCCAGCCGGCCCCGTATCCGCGCAAGCGGCGTGCGAAGATCGTGCGCGACATTGTCGGTAACCTCACGAACCTCGCGCATCAGCGCTTCGATACGATCGAGCATCGAATTAAGATTTTTTGCGAGTTCGTCCCATTCGTCGTTAATCCCGCGCAGCCTGATGCGCGCGGCGAGCCCGCGCTCCATAATGGCGCGGCTTGTCGCATTGATCGATTCAATGCGGCCGACGGTCCGGCGCGTGACGAGAATGCTAACGACACCGGCAAGCACGGCGATCAGCAAAAGCGTGAAGGCCAAAGCGGCATCAATGCCGCGGATGAACGATCCAAGGTCATCCGCGCTCCGGCCGGCCAGGAGATGCGACTCGTCGGGGAGCGTGCGGACCAGAGCGCGATAGCTGGACCGGCGCCCCGCGTTATTCGGCACATCGAAATTTCCGAATCCAGGCGTGGCGCTCAATCCGCGCGGCCAGCTACCGAGATTGCCGGCGATCGGTTTGAAATTCTGATCGGCAAGCAAATAAAGGCCGCCATCGAAAGCCCGCTCCGCAATACGCGTCTTGATCGCCGCTTCAAGCGCATCACGACCGCCTCGCCCATAGGCTGTCTGTAAAAGCGATTGCTCGGCCGTAATCGCGCGATCCGACTGGCTCACGACGTAAGACGTCGTCGACCAATAGATGTAACCAAGCAGGGAAAGGACGATCGTGCCGAATCCGGCAATCGCCATCAATGCGAGCCGGAATGTGCGCGAGCGAAATGTCTTAGCTAGGAGCACGAACGCAAAATCCTACGCCGCGCACGGTATGGATCAGGGGATAGTCGCGCAAACTGTCGATCTTACGGCGCACGCGCCCGACATAAACATCGATGATATTCGTCGTCGGATCGAAATGCAGATCCCATACATGCTGAAGTAACATCGCGCGGGGTACGACATGGCCCTCGTTGCGAACGAGATATTCGAGCACCTGGAATTCGCGCGGCAGCAGTTCGATTTCACGGCCGGCACGGGTCACGCTGCGCGATACGAGATCGAGCGTGAGATCGCCGACACGTAGAACCATATCCTTGACAACCGCCGTGCTACGCCGCGCAAGCGCATCGACACGCGCCAGCAATTCACTGAAGGCAAACGGCTTGACGAGATAATCGTCACCGCCCGCACGCAAGCCGCGCACCTTGTCGTCGACTTCGCCCAAAGCACTGATGATCAGCGTTGGCGTCACAATGCCAATCTCGCGCAAACGGCGAATGATCGCAATGCCGTCGATGGTCGGCAGCATTCGGTCGATAACCATCACAGCATAGTCGGGCGAGCGGCCGCGCTCGAACCCATCTTCGCCATTCAATGCAAGGTCGGCTTCGTAGCCATTCGTTTCCACAAATTCCACGAGTTGTTCCGCAGTTTCGCGATCATCTTCAATGATCAATATGCGACGCCGGTTTTCCGTCATGCTTCTTAGTCTCTCAAATTCGTGAATGTGCTTTTAGCATACGCCATCGTCTCGCAAACTGACATATGAGTCAGAAATTGAATCATTAGTCATTTGCATATTTTGCATTGCGACTTAACCATCCGACCCGCGGTGTCGTCGCCTGTGGCAGCGGCGCCTACGAGGGTCGTGGGGCGGATTTGAGTGATGGAGCGAGCACCATGTTACGCAAGTCGGCATTGGCATTGATGGCAGCCGCGGCGCTTTCTGTTTCCGCGCCGGGCGCGTGGGCGCACGGTGGCGGTGGCGGTGGTGGAGGCCACGGCGGTGGTGGCTTCGGCGGCGGTGGCGGTTTTGGCGGCGGAGGCCACGGCGGTTTTGGCGGTGGAGGCTTTGGCCACGGAGGTGGGTTCGGTGGAGGCTTTGGCCATGGCGGTTTCGGCGGAGGCTTTCACGGCGGCGGGCATTTCGCGGGGATGGGCCATTCGGGATTTCACGACGGCCATTTCTTTCACGGCCATTTCCGTGGTCGCGGCTTCGCGCGCAACGGCTTCTTCTTCCGCGATCCCTTCTGGTACGACGGCGATTATTACGACAGCAGCTACGACAGTGAGTGCTATCGCGAAGTCTGGACGCGCTGGGGTTGGACGCCGGCATGGGTCTGCAATTGACCTTGTCGTTCTCGATTAGGGATTGACCTATGACGATAGCTTACATCAACCGCGTTGCGACCGCTGTTCCCGGGCACGAAATGCACGCGAGCTTCGTTCGCTTCGCGAGCGAGACTCTGCAAAACCCAACGTCGCGCACTTTGTTTGGACGCATGGCGAACCGGGCGCAGATTGAGCGTCGTTGGTCATGCCTCGCGCCGCCGAAAGGCGGCGTCGAGGCTCTCGACGGCGAAGGCTTTTACAAGCCGGGGCAATTTCCTACCACCGCCGACCGTATGGCGCGCTATGAGATTGGTGCGCCGGCACTCGGCACCGCGGCCGTCGAACGACTAGGCCTCGACGATAGCGAGCGAAAAGGCATCACCCATCTCATTGTCGCAAGCTGCACCGGCTTTTCGGCGCCGGGTGTCGATCTCGAATTGCTTGAACGATGTGGGCTGAGCCCCTCGGTCGAGCGAACCGTGATTGGGTTCATGGGCTGCCACGCGGCCATGAATGCGCTGAAAATCGCGCACCATATCGTACGTTCGACGCCGGCT
This sequence comes from uncultured Pseudomonadota bacterium, assembly GCA_963782195.1. GTDB lineage: Bacteria > Pseudomonadota > Alphaproteobacteria > Rhizobiales > Beijerinckiaceae > Methylovirgula. Next base: position 275,927 of record CAWAIN010000004.1, read on the forward strand.
GCGAATGTGCTGGTCGTGTGTCTCGAACTTTGCACATTGCACTTCCAGGAAACGACCGATCTCGACCGGCTTCTAACTTTTCTGCTCTTTGGCGACGGATGTGCGGCGGCGCTGATCAGTGCAGTGCCAGATGGCATAGCCCTCGACAGTTTTCACGCAGAACTCGTGCAGAAAGCAGCCGATCAAATCACCTGGAATATCCGCGACGCCGGCTTCGATATGGTTTTGTCGGGCCGCGTTCCCTCTACTATCACCGGCGCGCTACGCGACAGCTCGGCACGCGTGCTGGGCGGCAGGCCGATGAATACGATCGACATCTGGGCGGTACATCCCGGCGGGCGCTCGATCCTCGATGCGGTTGAAGGCGCATTCGAACTCGAAGATTCGGCGCTTGCCGCCTCGCGAGCGGTTTTGCGTGACTACGGCAACATGTCCTCGGCGACGATTTTGTTCGTGCTGGAGCGTCTCATGCGAGACAAGACCAAGCGCGGCGCCAGCGGCTGCGCCATGGCGTTTGGCCCCGGCCTCACGGCCGAAACCATGCTCTTCCGGATTGCAGCGTGATGATGGCGCTCGATTTCTCGCGACGGAACGAATTGTCCGAGCTGATGGACGCCGAGGACACGGACTTCGCGACTTTTCGGGAATGTCTCGTCGACCTCAGTAAGGTCAACCGACTCACGCTCGCCTATCGCCCGACGCTGTCGTTCTTCAAGCAGCTCGCCGCGAGCGGCGCCCTGCCGCGACACCGCGCCGTGAGCGTAGTCGATGTGGGGAGCGGGTCGGGCGATATGCTGCGCCGGATCGACCTCTGGGCCACGACAGAGGGCTATAAGCTCGACCTCGTTGGAGTTGATCTCAACCCGTGGTCCGCGAAGACCGCTGCGCAATTGACGCAAGAAAATCCGCGCCTTCACTTCATCACGGCGAACGTCTTCGATTATCAGCCGGCGGCACCCATTGATATCGTCATTTCTTCGCTCTTCACGCACCACCTCGACAATACAGCGATCGTGAAATTTCTGCGCTGGATGGAGGCGAACGCGCGCATCGGCTGGTTCGTCAACGATCTCCTGCGGCATCCTTTCGCCTATCACGCTTTCAAACACGCCTCGCACGCGATGAAGTTTCATCATTTCGTCCAGCACGACGGACCCGTGTCGATCGCGCGCGCCTTTGACGTCAATGACTGGCGGCGTCTCTTGGCGACCGCGCATATCGCGGATGCCTGCGTCAAAACCTACGTCCCGTTTCGCCTCTGCGTGTCGCAGATCAAGCCGAAATGATCACGCCAGCCCTGGTCATCGGCGGCGGCCTTGCGGGCGCAGGGCTCGCGGTGAGCCTCGCCAGCGCCGGACGCGCCGTTACGCTGGTCGAGCGTGAAGCACGGGCGCAGCATAAGGTCTGCGGCGAGTTCATCAGCGCCGAGGCTATGCTCTATCTGCGCGATCTCGGCATCGACCTCGACGGCTTGGGAGCGGTTCCGATCGAGCGCGTTGGCATGTTGGCCGGTGAAAGGCAGGCCACGGCATATTTGCCGTTTTCGGCACGGAGCCTTTCCCGCTATGCCCTCGACGAAGCCCTGCTGAATAGAGCGGCGCGCTGCGGCGCGCGCGTGCTGCGTGGACACAAGGCAGTCGGCGTCGGACGAGACGGACATCTCTGGCGCGCCTCGCTTGACGACGGAACAAGTGTTTCAGCCTCCGAAATATTCCTTGCGACGGGCAAACATGACCTGCGCGGCTGGAGGCGGCCGCTCGGATCGCAAAACGATCTCATCGGGTTCAAATTGCACTGGCGGCTCGCCGCCTCGCAGGCCGAGGGCCTGCGCGGCGCGGTTGAATTGTTTCTTTTTCCGGGCGGATACGCCGGACTGGAACCGGTGGAGAACGATGTCGCAAATCTTTGCCTCGTTGTTCGCAGGCGCACATTTGCCTGCGGACAAAGCTGGCCAACTCTGTTTGCATCGCTGCTGAAGAGCTGCCCGCATCTGCGGCGGCGTCTCGATGGCGCGCAGCCATGCTGGCCGCGCCCTTTGGCGATCAGCGCGATCCCCTATGGTTTCGTGCAGCGCCGCGCCGATGGACTCTGGCGGCTCGGCGACCAGGCAGCCTGCACGCCGTCCTTTTCCGGCGACGGCATGTCGATCGCGCTCCATTCAGCGCGACTCGCGGCGCAATATTTTGCCCAGGGTCATGACGCGCGGACATTTCAGGCGCGACTTGCCCAGGACGTCGCGCCGCAAGTGCAGCGCGCGACCCTGCTTTCGCAAATGCTGTTGCAGCCGCTCGGCCAAAAGGCCGGCATGGCCGCCCTGGAACGACTGCCGTCATTGCTGCGCGTCGTCGCCCGGGCAACGCGTCTTCCGCAAAACCGTGTTGACGAGGCGCGGGCCGGCCCTTTCTGAACCGAACGTGTCACCGCCGGGGCGTTCGTCGGCGACCCGCGCACGTTCTACGTCAAGGGCGATGTCAAATTTTAGGGTCAGCGCCCAACAGGAGAATCCTGACAAATAAGACAGTGTCTGACTCATAATTCAATTTTTTGAATGAGCGGACCTGTCTAAATTTCCGGGTGCCGGCCGCGGAGATGGCCAAATATTTCCACCGCGGTATTCATGCCGGAGTTTTCATGACGCTTGCGATTGACGATAGCCGCCGAAGCATCGCGGTATGGGGTGGCTTCGCCATGATGTGCGTCGGCATGTTCATGGCGTTGCTCGACACGCAGGTGGTCGTGACGTCGCTTCCGACGATCCAGCGCGCGTTGGGAATACCGAAAGATCAGATGAGCTGGATTCAGACGGCATATCTGATTTCCGAAATCATCTCGATTCCGCTGACCGGACTTTTGACGCGCGTTCTCGGCATTCGATGGCTGTTCATCGCGTCCATTTCATTTTTTACGTTGGCTTCCATCGGCTGTGCCAACAGTACCGGATTTTCGTCGCTAATCTTCTGGCGTATCTGCCAGGGATTTTCAGGTGGCACGCTGATCCCTGCGGTGTTCTCCGCAGTCTTTCTGCTCTTCCCGGTTGACCGGCAAACATTAGCGACGATGATCGCCAGCGTTCTTGCCGTTCTCGCACCGACAATCGGCCCGCTTGTCGGCGGCTGGGTGACGCAGACCTATAGGTGGCCGTGGCTTTTCCTCATCAACGTTACGCCAGGCGTTCTGGTCGCGATTGCTGGCATTTATCTCCTCCCGCGCGCGTCCCTGCGGCTCGATCAGCTTAAAAACCTCGATGTGATCTCGCTCCTATGCGGCGGCGGCGCGCTCGCCGCGTTGGAGATTGCCATCAAGGAGGCGCCAAACCGCGGGTGGATTTCGGCGTCGGTCATCGGACTTTTCGCCTTTTGCATCGTCGCCGCGCTAATTTTCGTCTGGTGGACGTTACGCGCGACCAACCCTCTGGTCGAGATCAGAACATTCGCCAACCGCAACTTCTCGGTCGGCTGCGCGCTCAGCTTCGTTGTCGGCATAGCGCTTTACGGGTCGATCTATCTAATGCCCGTCTTTCTTGCCTATGTGCGTGGACATAACGCGTTGCAGATCGGCGAGATCATGCTTGTCACCGGCGTCGCGCAGATAGGCTGCGCGCCGATCGTCGCGATGTTGGTGCGGCGCTTCGATGTGCGGCTTCTGAGCGCTTTTGGCTTTCTCGTGCTGACGCTTGGTGCGGCTTTGAGCGCCAACCAGACGCAGAGCACGGATTTCGCCGGAATGTTTGCCGGGCAGCTCGTTCGCGGCTGCGCTTTCATGTTCTGCGTTCTGCCACCGACGGAACTGGCGCTCGGCAATCTCTCTCCCGCTGCAATTCCGGACGCCAGCGGATTGTTCAATCTTATGCGCAACCTCGGTGGCGCGGTCGGCATCGCAATCGTCGACTCGATCATATTCACCCGTTCGCCCGAACACGCGCAGAAGCTTTTCGACGGCCTTGTGTCCGGCGATCCCGGCACGCTGTCGAGCCTTGGGGTGACGCAGGACGCGGTGGTGCAGGTCGCCGCCGATCCCGGCAAACGCGCGGCGATGTCAGCACTTTTGAAAAAGGTCGCCTTCGCCGATTCAATCAACGACGCCTGGTTTGCGCTCGCGATCTTGACACTTGCGGTCACCGCCGCGCTGGTTTTCGCGCGCCCAATGAAGGGGCTTATGCGAGAACGATGAGCAGATCCTTCGCATCGACGGATTGACCGGCGCCAATGAGGATTTCCTGTACGGTCGCATCCTTCGCGGCGTGGAGCACCGTCTCCATCTTCATCGCTTCAATGGTGAGCAGGACGTCGCCGGTTTTCACCGCCTGCCCCGGTTTGACGGATACCATCGAGATAAGGCCTGGCATCGGTGCGGCGACTTGATTGTCGTTGCCGTCCTCGGCTTTGCGGCGCGCCGGCCGTGTCGCCACCGCGCTGCGATTGGGGATCTTGATAGTGCGCGGCTGGCCATTCAATTCGAAGAAAACTTGAACCTGACCTTCATCGTCAGTCTCGCCAAGCGCAACGAGACGCACGACCAGGCTCTTGCCGTCTTCGATTTCGATCGAAAGTTCGTCCTCGAGTTTCATCCCGTAGAAGAAGGTCGGTGTCGGCAATACGGCGACCGGGCCGTATTTGCGCTGCGCGGCGGCAAATTCGACGAAGACTTTGGGATACATCAGGTAAGAGGCAAACTCTTGATCGTCGATCTGACGCCCGCAGGCCTTCTCGGCCTTCGCCCGTTCGGCTGAGAAGTCCAGGTCCTTCAGCAGTGAGCCCGGTCGCACAGTAATCGGCGAACTCATGATTCAACGCCTTTTTCTGCAAGGCGGCAGGCCAGCCGCCCGGGGGCTGGCCGAGATCGCCATGCAGCATCTCGACCACGGAAGCCGGAAATGCAATTTCACGATCCGGCGCCTCGACATCGGCGCGGGTCAGGTTCTGGCTCACCATCATCAGCGCCATGTCGCCAACAACCTTCGACGACGGCGTCACCTTTACGATGTCTCCGAACATGTCGTTGACGACACGATAGGTCTCCGCGACCTCATGCCAGCGCGCATCGAGGCCCAGCGCGCGAGCCTGCTCCTTGAGATTGGTGAACTGACCGCCCGGCATCTCATGCAGGTAAACTTCAGACGCGCCGTGATGCTGATCGCTCTCGAAAGCGGCGTAATAGCGGCGTACGTTTTCCCAATAGAAACTGATCCGGCGGATCGCTGCGGGGTCGAGCCCGGTGTCGCGCTCCGTATGCCGCAATGCCTCGACGAGCGAACCCAGACAGGGCTGTGACGTCGCACCTGAAAGCGCATCCATCGCCGCATCGACAGCATCGACGCCAGCGAGGACAGCGCCCAGCACCGTCGCACCCGATATGCCGGATGTATCATGTGTGTGGAGATGCAACGGCAGGCCAATCTCATTCTTTAGCGTCGAGATCAGCACCCGCGCCGCGGCCGGCTTGAGCAATCCAGCCATGTCCTTGATGCCGAGGATATGGCAGCCGGCAGCCTCGAGTTCCTTTGCCAGCCTGACATAATAGGCGAGTGAATATTTCGCCCGGTCGGGATCGAGAATATCACCCGTATAGCAGATCGCGCCTTCGACAAGCTTGCCCTCTGCCGCGACGGCGTCGATGGCGACGCGCATATTCTCGACCCAGTTGAGGCAATCGAAAATGCGGAAAAGGTCCATCCCGGCGCGCGCCGCCTCGCGCACGAAATAGCGCACGACATTATCCGGATAATTGGTGTAGCCGACACCATTGGCGCCGCGCAGCAGCATCTGCGTCAGAATACTTGGCGCGGCTTGCTGAATCTTTCGCAGCCGTTCCCACGGGTCTTCGCTCAGAAACCGCATGGCGACATCGAACGTCGCGCCACCCCAGCATTCGAGCGAGAAAAGCTCCGGCAGCCCTTTGGCGTAGGCGCCGGCGACGGCGGCAATGTCGTAGGTGCGCATGCGCGTCGCAAGCAGCGACTGATGCGCATCGCGCATGGTCGTGTCGGTGATGAGAACCTGCGGCTGCGCCTTCATCCATTTGGCGAAATTTTCCGGTCCGAGCCGCAGGAAGGCATCGCGGCTTCCTTCGGCGGCATGCCTCGGCGGAAATTGCGGAACCTCGGCCGGGCGCGCATAGGCTGGCGGCTTCGGCCGGTTCCGCGTATCGGGATGACCATTGACGGTGACGTCGCCGATATAGGTGAGGAGTTTGGTCGCGCGGTCGCGGCGCTTTTTCGTGGCAAAAAGCTCTGGTGTCTCGTCAATGAAACGCGTCGTATAGGTCCCGTCGCGAAACTTCGAATGGTTGAGGACCGCTTCGAGAAAGGCGAGATTGGTGGCAACGCCACGGATGCGATATTCGCGCAGAGCGCGTTCCATCCGCTGGATGACTTCCACATCGCTCGGCGCCCAGGCCGTCACTTTCTCGAGCAGCGCATCGTAATAGCGCGTGACGACCGCGCCGGAATAGGCGGTGCCGCCGTCAACGCGGATGCCAAAGCCGAAAGCGCCGCGATAAGCGGTGATGCGGCCATAATCGGGGATGAAATTATTGTCGGGATTTTCGGTCGTGATCCGGCATTGCAGAGCGTGCCCTTCAAGCCGGATATCGTCCTGCGGCGGAATACCGGTCTCTGCGATTTGCCCGAGGCGGCCCCCTTCAAGGATTTTGATCTGCGCCTTGACGATGTCGAGGCCCGTCACCTGCTCCGTGACGGTATGCTCGACCTGAATGCGCGGATTGACTTCGATGAAATAGAACTTGCCCGTATCGGCATCGAGCAGGAATTCGACCGTGCCCGCGCCGACGTAATTCGTGGCGTCACCAATCTTGAGAGCGGCCTGACAGAGAGCCTCGCGCGTTGCGGCATCGAGATAGGGCGCAGGCGCGCGCTCGACGACTTTCTGATGGCGGCGCTGGATCGTGCAATCACGCTCATAGAGATGCACACGCTGGCCGTGCTTGTCGCCCAAAAGCTGCACTTCGACGTGCCGGGCATGGCGCACCAATTTTTCAAGATAGACTTCATCCTTGCCGAACGCGGATTTCGCCTCGCGCTTGGCGCTTTTCACCGCGTCGATGAGGCCGTCTTCGCTTTCGATGGGCCGCATGCCGCGCCCACCGCCGCCCCACGATGCTTTCAGCATCAGCGGATAACCCACCGCCGCGGCGAGCCGGCGAATTTCGGCGTCATCGTCCGGCAGCGGTGCCGTCGCCGGCATCACCGGGACGCCGACGGAGACCGCGAGATTGCGCGCCGCGACCTTGTTGCCGAGCGTGCGCATCGTTTCCGGCGATGGCCCGATGAAGACGATGCCTCTCGCAGCGCAGGCTTCGGCGAACTCCGGACTTTCCGAAAGGAACCCGTAGCCCGGATGGATCGCATCGACTTTTGCAGTCACTGCGACCCGCAGCACCTCGTCAATCGAAAGGTAGGATTCCAGGGGCCCGAGGCGAAGCTCTCCGCCGCGGCCGCGGCCGACCTGATAGGCTTCGTCGGCCTTGAAGCGATGCAGGGAGAGCTTGTCTTCTTCCGTGTAGATTGCGACCGTCGCAATCCCCATTTCGGTCGCGGCGCGGAAAACCCGAATGGCGATCTCGCCGCGATTGGCGACCAAAATCCGCTTGACGCTCAAGGTTCAGGCCCCCGGGGAGAAGAATTTTCCAACGCCAGCTCGGAGGCCGCGTTGCCGCTCGGAGGCTTGGCCTTCGAGCCGGACCTGAACTTTACGCTCAGCGGCCGCTTCCTCAAACTCCCCCAAATCGCCGCAGACAGGCAGCTCTGTCGGGCGGCGATCGAAGCCTGCGTTTCACTGCTCGTGCGAATCGCTGATGGTCTCCAGTCCGCGATTCAGGGTTATGCGGCGGCCAGGGTTTTCCGTGAGGGCGGCGATATAGATTGCTCGCGCCAGTACAATGCTTGCCGCGCGGGCAAGGATCTTTACGACGGGAGTGTTTTCTTCAACCCAAAGCGTGACGCGATAGGGCAGATCTTCGGCTTCATTCAGTTCGCCGCGCGCCGGCGCTTCGGACGATTTCGCACCAGCTTGTTCGCGATCGGTCATTTTCCGTAACCCCGTCCACCCGAGCGGAGAAGCGAACGATCATAAGTCCAGTTTAATGCCCTGGTCCGTTCCAACTGGACAATATTCTATGCTTGTGACGGAGTGTAATATAGCGCGTCGGATATTCACGGGTCGCGCCAAAATACGCGGCATAGCCGATACTTCCATTGGCAGTAACCGCCAGCACTTGTTCGACCGAAAGCTTGGCCGCATCCCAAAGCTCGACGCTGTATGGTAAATCCTCGCGTTCGTGCGGCAACGGGTTGAATGGGAGAAGTTCCGCCGGATCGTCCCCATCGCCGGTGGGCGGCGCCAGTTTAACGGCCCGGCTTGGCCCTCTAAACGCGAAATTCTCTATGGAACTCAAGTTATCGCTCGCCGTTATCAGGAGTAATGCCGAATTTTAAGGTGAGCTACGTTAAGAACGCGACCATTCGTCCGCTATAAACTATTTAATAACCGGGAACATAAATTTGCGTATCGGGGAACACAAAAGTGTTATCGATCTGGCGGAAGCGGGCCGGTTTGCAATTCTGATCGACGCCGTTGTCGATTATGCCATCTTCATGCTCGATGAGAAGGGTTTCGTCCGCACCTGGAATCCGGGGGCTGAACGGATCAAGGGTTATCGGCCATCAGAAATTATCGGGCAGCATTTTTCACGGTTCTTCTCGCCTGAGGATCAGAGCAACGGCCTGCCCTCGCTGATTCTGCGGGAGGCCGCGAAACATGGTCGTTACGAGGCGGAAGGCTGGCGCATCCGCAAAGGCGGCACCCGGTTTTGGGCCAACGCGATCCTCGACGTCATTCGTAACGATGCTGGCGAGCCGATCGGCTTCGTGAAAATCACCCGTGACGTGACCGAACGGAAAGCCGCGCAGGAAGCCCTGCTCGAGAGCGAGCGCCGTTTTCGGCTTCTCGTACAAGGCGTGTCCGATTACGCGATTTATATGCTGGATCCAAATGGCGTCATCATCAATTGGAATGCAGGCGCAGAGCGTATGAAGGGCTACCTGGCCAGTGAGATTATCGGTCAGCACTTTTCCCAGTTCTATTCGAGAGAAGACCGCATGTCTGGACTTCCGGTCCGTGTGCTCGAAACTGCCGCGCGCACGGGCCGCTACGAGGCCGAAGGATGGCGCTATAGGAAAGATGGCAGCCGCTTCTGGGCTTCGGTCGTTATGGATGCGATCAAGGATGAGACGGGACAACTCATCGGTTTTGCCAAGATCACGCGCGACATCACCGAGCGAAAAGTCGCGCAAGATATATTGCGGGAGAGCGAACGCCAGTTCCGGCTCCTCGTCGAAGGTGTGACGGACTACGCGCTTTACATGCTCGATCCCAACGGCATCGTCACGAGCTGGAACAAGGGCGCTCAGCGCATCAAGGGCTATTCCTCAGAGGAGATCATCGGCCACCATTTTTCGCGGTTCTATACGGAACTTGAACGCTCGGCCGGCGTCCCCGCACGTGCTCTGCATACCGCCGGGCACGAAGGGCGTTTCGAAGCCGAAGGCTGGCGCGTGCGCAAAGATGGTACCCGCTTCTGGGCCAGTGTCGTTATTGATGCCATCCGCGACGAAACGGGGGTTCTCGTTGGTTTTGCCAAACTCACGCGCGACGTCACCGAGCGGCGGGAGAATGAGATCGCGCTTCAGAAAGCGCAGTTAGAGCGCAACCGCGCGCAAAAGATGGAAGTGCTCGGCCAGCTTACCGGCGGCGTTGCGCATGATTTCAATAATTTGCTGATGATCGTCAGTGGCCACATCCGTCAGCTCCGAAAACTCGTGCCCGCCGAAGACGCCAGAGGTCAACGCTCCCTGGATGCCATTGACGCGGCGGCCGCGCGCGGCCAGTCGCTGACCAGGCAGCTTCTCACCTTTTCGCGCCGGCAGACGCTCAATCCGGTCCCTGTTGAGATCGCCTCCCAGCTCGCTTCCTTGCGGACGTTAGTCGAAAGCTCTATGGGGCCGTCTTACAGGCTGGTCTTCGGCCTGCTGTCGGATGTGTGGCCGGTTCGGATCGATGCCGATGAATTCGAGCTTGCCCTGGTGAATCTCGTCCTGAATGCGCGGGACGCTACGCCGAATGGCGGAGAGATTAAAATCTCCGTCACGAATGTGCAGCTAGACGGAAAAAGCTCCCCGGAACAACTGACCGGCGACTTCGTCGCGCTTTGCGTGACGGATGCGGGCTGTGGCATACCCGAAGACGTCCTCAGTAAAATTTTCGACCCCTTCTTCACGACCAAAGGTCCGGGCAACGGAACTGGTCTCGGCTTGGCCCAGGTGCAAGGCTTCGCGCATCAATCCGGCGGCGCGGTGACAGTCAGAAGCGAACTGCGGCGTGGAACTGTTTTTACGCTCTACCTTCCGCGCAGCCTGTCCGGAAGCAGCGAAAGCGACAGAAACATCGGGCAGAATCTGGCTGCCGCCGGGACATTGCTTCTCGTCGAGGACAATCCGGACGTCGCGGAGGCGACCGCATCACTGATCGAGGACCTTGGGTTTTCGGTTCAGGTCGCTGGCGGCGCGCAGGCCGCCCTTGAAATTCTCGCAAAGCAGGACATTTCGGTCGTCGTCAGCGACATTGTCATGGCAGGGCCGATCGATGGCGTGGATCTCGGGCGGAGAGTACGGGAGAAATATGCGAATTTGCCGGTGATCCTCATCACCGGCTACAACAATCGCTCCGAGGAAGCGCGGGACGAGTTTATCGTGCTGCGCAAACCCTTCAGCGCCACTGACTTGGCGCGCGCCATCGCCCGCATCCAATCCGAGGCCTCACCGCAAGGCGCGACGAATGTTATCCGTATGACCCAGTCGCGTAAAAACGCGAAGCCTGAAAGCTGAAGTCAAAGCTCAGCATAGAAACGTGTCAGTGATTGTGATCCTGCCGCGCATCGGAGCGCGGAGGATAATATATCGCGCAAGGCACATACGCGCTTGGGATTTGTATTGTTGCAGGTAAATCGCCGCCCGTCGCAATTTGCGCGGGCAGGAAATGCGTATGCGGACCCGTCGGCGAGACGCCACCGGGCTGAGGAATTTCGCTATAGACTTCGATCCGCAGAAACCAATTTGACGCATCCCACGGCCGAGGCCCTGCGCAGCAGGGCGAAGGAGCTGAGGGTTAATGTGCCGCCTTGCAACGAGATACAGTACAGGCTCGGCCTTGGTGTCGAAGGTCAGGTTAATGATTATTATCTGCATGTTGGCAATGAACGCTTCATGGGCCAAAACGGCATTCGCCTCGATATGGCTACAAGCGATCGCGCCGCGCTCGACGAACTGGGGCATTCCTGCCTACATATAGCAGTCGACGGCAAACTCGCCGGGCTGGTTCCCTGCGCTGACGAAATCCGCGCGGAGAGCCGCTCCATCATCCGCCGACTTTCCGCTCTTGGGATCGATTTACGTTGCAGCGGCAAGGTCGCCGCAATGGTCGGCGATGGCATCAACGATTCCCCCGCACTCAGTTTCTCCGATGTCGGCATCGCCATGCGGCACGGCGCCGAGGCCGCACACGAATTGGCTCATGTCTCTTGATGGAAAATTCGCTGCGCAAACTCGTGCAGGCGGTCGAGATCTCACACGGCGCGGTTAATCTCATCAAGCAGAACTACGCGATCGTCGCGGGCATGAACACCGTTGCCCTTGTATTGGCCCTCCCGGGCGGCCTCATCAGCCCGGTCACGACCGCTTTGATCAGCAAGGGCTCGGCAATTCTTGCGAGCTTGAACGGCATTCGCCCGATCTTGCGTTACCAATGACGTCCGGGGATTTATCAAAATCACTCGCGCCCGAGCATCAAAAAGCTCTTCAACTCGCCCACTCCTATCTCGAACGTTCCGATTTCGCGGCGAGACTCGCGGAATATGCCGGTCGCCCAGTTGAACGTATTCTGCAAATAATGCCGCGCCGGGCAAATGCGCGCCTGAACAAAATAGTCGAAACGACGATCCTCTCCTGCCTCAAACTTGCAATCGGATCGCTCAAGGCGAGCCGCGAAAGCCTCCCGCAAGTCGTCTCTACTCCGTATTGGCTGGCATCAACGGCAGCGTTAGCGGATTTTTCGGTCTGGCCGCGTCGCCGCTCGAATTGTCGGTCACAACAACCCTGATGTTACGCGAGTTCGCAGATATTGCGCGTTATCACGGCGAAGATTTATCGAGCCTCGAAGCCAGACTCGCATGTATCGTCGTCGACAATTGGGATAGCGCGACTCTCGTCAACCGACTCGAATTGCAGGTTGGTAAGGATCTGCAATACATCTGCATCAACGGAACTTTGGTCGGAGGGCTTGTCGGCGTTTTGATTTTTAAAGGCTGAGCATCCAGAACCGGAAAAGCTCCCGCGAGAACACCGCGTAGGAGGTTTTTCGAGTAAAGAGGCCCAAACGAAAGAAACGGCCCCCACCCCAACGGAGAGCCGTTCCATTCTATGCGCGTCCCCGGTTGATGAGCACGGAACGCTACCGCACCATACCCTGGGTTGTTTTCCGCAGATGTGACAAATGTCACACATCAGAAGGACCGCCCAATCGCCGCCGGGGCGTCGTTTTGTCGGGTGGAGAAGGCCGGGTAAGAGAAACGGCCCCCACCCCAACTGGGGAGCCGTCCCGGTGTATACAGCGTCCCCGGCTAATGAGTGCCGAACGCGATCCAAATATATGCGGGTTTCATTGAGCTTGGGTGACAAATATCACACGAACGCCCCGGATCGACTTCTTCGATTCAGGGCCGGCGGTATGCAGAACATATGGGCGCTTTGAACGTTAACGGGCGAAAGGCGAACGGAGATGTGCCATGCCCTTGACCGCAAGCGACGTTGAAGCTGTATTGGGCCCCACGGACGAGTCCCTAGTCGCGCAGATCATCGCGACCGGCGCTAGCGCCGCCGATCTCGCCGAAGCCTGGGCTTGGATCAACAACGACGAAGCCCTGATAAACGAAGGCCGTCCGCTTCCCACTGGCAAAGTCGCGGAACTCTGCGCTTTGCTCGATGAGCCAGAAAACGATCTGGACTAGTTTATCCAATCCAGCGGAGCGAATCATGACCTGGGTTATCGTGAAGGAAGTGGGTGGAGACGAGAGCTTACTCAATCTCGATCATGTCGCGAAAATCGATAAGCTACCGATAGGGACGAGACAGAAGCTCGGCTCGCGAATTTACACGACTCTCGCATTGGAAGGCGGGGCCTCACACTTCATAGATAGCGAATTGGAATGGGAACACATCTGCCAATTACTGCTCGCACATCAGACGAGACGGTAGGTGCTGTGCTTGGGGTGTCGCACGCGCTCGAAACCTACGTGGATATTGTTCCGATCGAATCTAATTTGTTATAGCTGCGACTGTATTCTGAAAGCTCTTGAGGGTTCGGGGATGAAGAAGGCGATCGCCATTAGCGTTTTCGCTTTTTGCTTCTGCCAATTGATATTGTCGTTGTCCTTCACTTCTCACTGCAAGGCGCAGAATGGCGATGGACCGTCATGGTGCGGCACCGCGTGGCCTTGTGATACCGTGAGTCTCACAGGAAAGGAAGATACAGGCAAATTCGCGGGCCTCGCTCTTAGCCTTAACGGCAAATGGGGTTTCGCCACAGATCAACCCAGCTCACAAGCAGCACAAAATCTCGCCGGATCAAAATGCGCAGCCAGCAACGACAATCAAGATTGCGCGTTTTTGGCGAGCACACAAACCTGCTTCGGCGTCGCGCAACTATCCACCGGGTATTTGCTCTCGCAAAAAGATGAGCAGACGCGCATCAAGGCCTGGACCGAGACCTTGAGCGATTGCAACGGCGATAATTGCCGGCTGCTGCTGACGGCGTGCTCGGGCGACGATCAGCGCACCGCGCCGCCTTTTCCATTGCCACCCAATACGACAGGCGGAAGGTCGACCCGGCGACAGTCGGGACGTGGGAAGCACCCATGACTACTGGCCGATGGGTTTGGGAGATCGCCCCCAATGGCACCTATGAATTTCACACGGAAGCGCCGGACGGCGCACCCTCGCATGCCGGTACCTTCGTCTCCGACGACGGCGTGTGGACACTGAATTCCATCGCGGGATACATCGATACGGACGGCGGCACTTATCAGATGGTAGGACCGGACACGATGGCGATGACAGGAAAGCTCGGCTTCGGCATTTGGCACCGCATTAAGGCAGCTACATCGACGGACCAATAGCGCCAAACGCCGTCGACCCATACCTGCCGGCGGACTGTCACGCCGGGCGGCGGGAGGTGAGCCACGGGGACGGGCCGCGATTAACTACGAGACGCCTCTGTCACCGAACAAAAAAAGACGGGGGCGCAAACATAGCGACTCCGATTATGATCGTGATCAGCAGAAGGGTCACAATAAACGCGAGATCGTCAGGGGGGACATGCTCGCGCAGACGTTGCCACGAGGCATTGTGATGGTGCGAAACAACCGACATAGCGGCTCCTCCAATTCACCCCCACCCCAATTATATAGCAAAAACGTGAGCCCGCCAGAAGCGGTTCCGACTTTTTGGGCCAACCACTCCTGTTGCGCTGCAACGCAAATCGCGAGACGTCGGTAGTATCGGCCGCAAGGAATGCGGCGGCGGCGGCGCCGAGTGGTGACTGGCGCGGAATCGACGTAGTGCTGCAACCCAATCAGCCGGTGATCTCATCGGTGCGGGAATTTGGGCCGACACACGGAAACGGGGTCGCGCGAGTAGCATCGCAGAGCCTAAGCGTCGCCACGCGATCCCGGGATTAAATTAACTTGGTGTTGCAACGGGCCTTTCTAATCTACATTTCCTTGTAACGACGCCAATTTTAGGCGCCTCCGCGAGGACGCTGCCAACGCTGGCTTGCAGCGTCTGATTGAGAAAGGAATTGATCATGATGAATTTCTTGAAGAAGACATTTGTCGCGGGGGCGACAGCTTTAACGATCGTTGCTGGCACTGCTGCTATCCCAGACACCGCGTTTGCCTTTGGCCATGGCGGTGGCGGTTTTGGTGGAGGTGGTTTCCACGGCGGATTCGGCGGTGGCGGATTTCGTGGTGGATTTGGTGGCGGCGGCTGGGGCCGCGGCGGATTCGGCGGCGGTTGGGGCCGTGGTGGATTCGCGCGCGGCGGCTGGGGCCGCGGTGGTTTCTATGGTGGCCGCTGGGCCTACGGACGTGGTTGGGGCTGGCGAGGACGCGGCTGGGGTTGGCGAGGACCAGGTTGGGGTTGGGGCGGATGGGGCCTTGGCTTAGGGGTGCTGGCGGCCGGCTACTACGGAAGCTGCTACCCCTATGGTCCTTACGGCTATGGCGGCTGGTGGGGCGGCGGCTACGGCTGGGGTGGTTGCGGCTATGGCTATCCCTATGGCTGGGGCTATTGATGAATTGAAGTAATTGTTTGCCAATTGCAAAAGGCGCTCTTCGGAACGCCTTTTCGTTTCTCGCTTTCGTTTCCATTCTGCAACGCCGTCATCGCGGCGTTTCTGTGGGCTGGTGGTGCGAGTGAGTCATTGGGCGGTCGGCTGAGTGAAGCCCCCAGATAAAAAAACGGCTCTCCAATTCGAATGAGAGCCGTTGTTAGAAAGTTAGCGCTGGGAGGCTAATGGCGTGCCTAGACGCAGCTTATGAATGCCACAAATGCTCCTTGTAAAAAATTTCAAAGATTGAGGTTAGATTAGTCAAAAGCACTCAGCCTTATCGCTCGGATAGAACAAATTATTTAAAGCCCCCGATCGACGAGTCGAAGCTCCGTGCTTAAACCCTTCGCCAGTGATCGCGATTACCCTTTTGAGTACGGCGAACGTGGGCAACGAGTGGTATATAGCCTTGTTCCTTCGCCCAATCGACAGCGCTTTGCTGTGTTGCGAAAGTACTAAGCACATTGCTGGCGCTCGTCTCAACAGAATAGTCTTTGATTGGCGAGCCTTCAGGGTCACCCTTAGGTCGTGGCTCGATAAAAACGACGGGCATCATTTCGACTCCGTTCGATGATGCCCCTCATATCTTACGCACTTTAACGCCTCGCTAACGCGGTCCTTCGGGCCGCGTGGCTGCTCCCCCACGCTGATACGTTTCCCCGCAACGCTATTCGCGGCGTTTACAGTGCCGTAAAGCACCGTCTACGCTTCGAGGGCAAGTATCTGTTTTTAGTCGTAGACATAATTACCATCCGTATCTACCGTGACGCTCTAGGCGTTTTTGCCTCGGGCGAAGAGGGAGAGACATCATGCTCACGTATGTCATCCTCGCAAAATTCACTGAAAAAGGTATTGCTGGAATTAAAGAGTCTCCGGATCGCGCGAAAGCGTTCGTAATTGCAAAGGGCGCGGAATTCGGATTGAACGTAAAGACGACTCTGTGGCTGCTCGGCGAGTACGATTTGCTTATTATCGCCGAGGTTCCCAGTGAGGTGATGGGAACGGCAGCCATCGTCAGCCTTGCTAAGGCAGGCAACCTTCAAACGAGCACAATGCGCGCCCTTACGCTGACGAGATGAGAGAGATTCTGGCCAAAGTCTTCTAATGACGTGGCTTACAGTGTCGATATTCGTTGTCGGAGAGACGTTGTAGCGAGGGCGCAAATTGAGTGGCGCGATACCCGCGACCTCCGAATGAAAATAGCGAATATCTTCGCACCACACGATGATTCTTGCGACGCCAGTCGCGTGTCAAGGCGATGGGCGCCGGCTTTTCGCCGATGGGCGCTGGAGTGCGAAAATGCAAGCACGACCGGTTGCGAAGGCAACGGCGGACGATAACGATTTGCTCAACGAAGGCGTGGAAGAAATTCTAGCCGAAAACGGCGGCGATGCGCGGAAGGCCATCCGTGCGTTGCTCGACCAAATTTCTTATCTGGAATTGGCCCGCAATCGGGCCATTGCGCTGGCTTCCTACGGCTATGCGAGGGGCAAGCTGCAATGAACAAGGCCCGAGGCACAGCACACAGGCGAGACTTCCCGCGCGGTCCTGCGGCACTCTTGCGGTTGTGCCGGGCCTTTTCGCGTGAGCTTGGGAAGGTCCAGGGACCAAGTTACGATACAGGGGCCGGCGTATCAGGCGATATCGAGGATCAACGGCAAGATTGATGATTTGGCGCAATGGCTGACCGGGGAAGAAGGATACTTCAGCCGGGGTTATGCGAGCAGCACGGCGCAACCCGAGGTTCTTGAGAAATGGCGCCGTCGGGATGGAGCGTTTGCAGTTGTCGCGGGTTTGATGTTTGTCGCCAAGTTGGATCATTGAGAAGTCGCGCGAATTCGACGGGAAGGTCCGCCCGCCACACCGCATTCTGGCTCGAATCCGTCTGACGACGACGAAAGCGAAATCCTTGAGGACTACCCAGACGATGCGACGGGTCAGGAGTTGCGCGCCGCGATCGACCGTCTCGACGAAGATGAGAGCGTCGATCTGATCGCCCTGGCCTGGGTGGGGCGCGGCGACTTCGACCGCACGACTTGGCAGGACGCGCGCGACTTGGCCCGCGAACGTCGCCGGCCGCGATCCGCACGCTACCTGATGGGAATTCCAAACCTTGGCGATTGCCTTGAGGAGGGCTTGGCCGAACTCGGTTATCCCGCTGAGGACTGACGGCGCGCGATCCCGTCGCTAGCAGATAACCAAATAGCTCAAGATCACGCCAACTCCTCGGTTTATACCGGGGACAGACCACGAGAACTTAGGCAGAAACCAACACTGCCGCTCCTCAAAATTGACGCGCTTGAAAGCTGCCCAAGCGGCACGGTTAACGCCGTGCCGCTCCCAATCTATTGATTCATCAGACGATCATCAGACGATCGTCGACAGATTGCACGCCGGCAACAGACCATGCCGCGTCCGCGGCTGCCTCCCGCTCCTCCCAGGAGTTGACCTTACCCTCAAGTTTGACCTTGTTCCCGTCCAGCACATCCACGCGGATCGTATTCGCTTCAACCTGCGCGCGCCGCGTCAATGCTTCTTGAATCCTCCTCTTGACATCGGGCGCGATAGCCGTTGCCTTGAGCGAGATATCATTGATAACACCAGTGACGCCCGACAATTGTCGGATGGCGTTTTCTGCGGCGTTCTTTTGGTATTGCCAGCTGACTTGGCCGTTGAGCGTAACCAAGCCTTTTTGGACGGTCACTTGAACCGCGTCCTGTGGGATCGTCGTATTCCATTGGAGGACGCTGAGCGCTCGACTCGCAATCTGGTCATCCGCGGTCTGCTTGTCACTCGGGTAGCGCACCTCGATCTCCTGTGCGACCGCATGCACGCCTTTGACTCTGCGCGTGACCCTCTCGGCGGCTGATTTCTCTGCGTAGCTTGACACATGCCCGGTTAGCGTGACGACACCATCATCCACGGCAACGCCAATATTGGTCGCGTCAATGCGAGGATCGAACTCAAGCTCGTCAATAACTCCCTGCTTCAATTGTTTGTCGTTCATGGCAATCTTCTCCTCCTTGATTAGGCCGACATTGATCGCTTGATTGTGCCTCCTGCCATTGACCTGGATCAAAGAACGAAAAGAAACGAAGTCTTTCGGAAAGGCGAAGCAACTTCAATCAAGCCTTCAGCTCTCGGGAAGAATGCGGGCGCGCGCCGCGGGCCGTCAGGCTCCGAGCGGATCATCGACCATGGACGCCTCCAATGCGCGTTGCGTCATGATCCAGATCAAGTCGCAAAGAAAGGCAAACTCTATTCTTGGCGTCGCATTCTGCGAGGACGGAGAATTCGATATGAAACTCAGCAGTGTACTTCACGAATTCGCGCAGCAAATGGCTTTTTCGGAAAAAGACACACCATGGAATTATCGGAGCGAATTGGACTAGGATGATATGGATGAGCATCTCGGACTCATGACGGACTTGGAATTCGCTGAATATTGCGCCTCGATACGAAGCGTGTGCATCGATGAAAGGTTTAGGTATCGAAGCGATGAAAATCTCCGCGCCGAGTATCATGGCCTCGGGCTACTTTACCTCGAACAATTCAATAATGCAGACCGCGGTTAAATAATACCGCTGGCGGTGACCGCAGATCATGGTGGTGGATGCAGGAGGCCAGAAATGCGAGTTCCTGTGGTTGTTTATTCATTGACCGGAAATACTCGTCGAGTCGCCCAAACGCTCGCAGCGGAAATCTAGAAGAAATACGCTGTCGGAAATACGGCCTGGGATTTTTTGGCTTCTTGCAAGCATGCTATGCAAGTTGGCGAAATAAAATCCCGGAAATCGGACCGTCCCTGCATGATGTTTCGGACTATGACCTCGTGATTGTCGGCGGACCTGTGTAGGCTTGGAATGCCTGTACGCCTGTCCGTGCCTATCTCGTGCGCGAGGCTGAGAGGCTTCCGGCCATTGCATTCTTCGTTACGGCGGGAGGTGCCGGGATGGAACGAGCGCTCGCCACGATGAAGGCTTTGGTCGGTTATAAGTCTTGCGCAACGCTTGCCTTGCGCCGAGATGACTTTAGGCTAGGTAAAGATCAGGGCGCCATCACCTCATTTGCAGCGACGCTACGGTGAAGTAAATGCGGCCGACAGCTAGAGGGTTTCATTTTCCTTATAAAGTCTAAGCATCAACTTTCCTGCTTCTGAATATCGCAGGAACCCAACGCTTTGACCGCTTAGGCAATCACCCCGTACGAGTTCGGTCACAAGCCAAATGGATAGGTCTCCGGCTCTCCGTGCGGGCGCCCGCTAGCCAAGGGCGTGACCGCTTGCGTTTCGGCGAACCAGACAAAGGCATCGAATTGATCTGCGAGAACGGCTTGGAAGTAATGGCTCAAGAATTCAATTTCAGGCCGGTAAACGACGCCAATTGCGCGTTCAAGGCGCGGCTTCGAGAGAACAGTCCTTAACGCCGCCCGGTCATTCCGCCGCCAGTCGGTGAGCGAGCGTGCGACATCTGTTTGCAAAAATAAATACTCGTGGCTGTCTCGCCGTGCCGGCAGTACCTTCTTTATCTCCATTGGCGCGTCCCAGTCGCTCGCCGCGGCAACAGTCCCGTGGTCCGTCCCAAAGCCGATCAGCACTGCCTCGTTGCCGAAGGCCGCACGGCAAGACTCGCCGATATTGAACTCACCCTGCCAACCCATTGCCGTCGCCGCAGCATTTCCGATATGCGAATTATGCGCCCAGACAATAGCCTTCGCAGATTTTCCGCGCGCCGCCAACAGCCGCACAAGCGTATCGAACATGTGGCGATCACGTAAATTCCAGGATTCGCGTGAGCTGCGGTACATCAGCCGATAATAATTCTCCGCCGCTTGCACGACGCGAGCGTTCTGCGCTGCATCGAAGAATGCAGCACCATCGTCGCGAATATAGCCGAGCCGCTTGTCAAGCAAGGCACGCAGTTCGGCGATAACTTCGTCTTCACAGGGCGACTTGGGCAGACGCAGCGTCGCCTCGCCATAAGCGGCGGGGTCGTCTTGCCATGGCGTCAGACAACCGTAACGTCGACGTGCTACTTTAGCCTCGTCCGGATCGACGCGATCCAGATAGGTAAGAACCGCCGCGATCGAGCGGCCCAAGCTGTAGATATCAAGGCCGCGAAATTCGACGCGGTTTTGAGTCGCGGACATCTCGTTATGCGAGCGCAACCATGTTACAAAATCGCGCACTTCCTGATTTCGCCACATCCGCGTCGGAAACCGCTCGAAGGCTGTATCAGCAGACGGCTGATGTGCATGAAACCGCACGTAGCGGTCAATCCAGACCGCGTCCGGCCAGTCTGCCTCTACGGCGATAATGTTGAACCCATGTTTTTCAATTAAATGGCGTGACATAGCCGCCCGCGCGCGATAGAATTCTAATGTGCCATGGCTGGCTTCGCCGAGAAGTACCACCTTGGCGTCTCCGAACCGGTCGAAAAACGGTCCAAACTCGTCCCATCTTTCCGGCGGCGGCAGGGGCTCGCAAAAGCGACGCACGATCGAAACGTCTTCTTCATGCTTCTCGATGCGGAGGCGATCAACCGTGAAAATATTGGCCATTGACCCGCCTCCCGTTGCTAATCACGCGGCCAGATGTACGGTACTGGCCTGCGGGCCCTTGTCGCCGCTTTCCTCGACAAAGCGAACCTCGGCTCCGACCTTCAATCGGTCAAAAGCGCCATCTAAAACACTGTTGTGGTGAAAATAAATCTCACGCCCGTCCAGAGATTCGATGAAACCATAATTTTCGCCGGCAATAAGTTTCGCGACGCGGCCGCGTTCCGGCGCGATATCCCGCTTGACGTCGCCGCGCATTTCACGGACCGCGTCTTCGATCTGCCGTTGCGCGGCGGCGAAGGCGTCCTTGATAGCGACAGAAATATGCTCGTGCTGATGGACGTCGCCATGTGTTTTATTGACAATGACATCCTTATGCCGCGGCAAAGCAATACGAATGCCTATCTTGAACAGCTCGCCCTTGCGGTGGTGTAACAAGTTCGGTGTCGTCACCACAACTTTGCAGGACGTGATTCTGTCAAATGACTTTTCAAGCCGCTCGGCTTCTTTTTTAATTTCGGCGCGAATCTGCTCCGACGCCGCGCAATTATGGAAACTAACCTCTATCGGCACTTGCATCAGAGCACCTATTTTTTGAGATTAACCGACCAATTTAGCGGCCTCCGGGGACTCGGCAGTCTGAAACTCGGCGAGTATATCCCGTACCTCGGCGTCGGAGACCTGACGAAAATCAGAATAATAGAATCCGACCGCGCCGAAGGCTTCATAGATCTCAAGGCACACGATCAGATCTGCTTCGCCGCGCAAATCCTTTAAAGTCTCACCCGGCGCAACGGGGACTGCTAAAATCAGCATTTTTGGCTTCTGCTTTCGCACAGAGCGGAGAGCTGCGCGCGTAGTGGCACCGGTGGCAATGCCATCATCAACCACAATGACCACGTGACCTTTTAGATTCGGATGCGGGCGATTGCCCATATAATGCCGACGTCGGCGCTGGATTTCAGTCAATTCTCGCTGGCAGACTGACGTGAAATCAGTCTCCGAAACGCCCACCGCATCGATAACGTCCTGATTGCGCACGATGAGGGGATCGGCGCCGTCAACGACCGCGCCCATCGCTAATTCGGGATGCAATGGAATACCAATTTTTCGAACAAAAACGAGATCAAGCGGCGCCTTTAGCGCGCGAGCCACTTCTGCTGCGACTGGGACGCCGCCCCGCGGCAGCGCGAGAACGATTGGTGCCTGATCCTTATAAGCCAAAAGAGCCCGAGCTAAGCGTCGCCCAGCATCTCCGCGATCATGAAAAGGCATGAACTTCTCCTCTAATGCACCGTCGTGAGCCTTGCCTCGTGTGAAGTAAGGTGAAGCGAAAACCAGTCCCGCGCGTATTCGCTGACTTTTTCCAGTGCGCCTGGCTCCTCGAAAAGATGGGTTGCACCTGGCACGATACGCAGGGCCTTCTGGTCGCGTAATTGTGTGAATGCATGCTCATTCAATTCCGCGACCGTATAATCATCGCTGCCGACGATGAGTAAGGTCGGCGTACTTACGGAAGTGAGCGCCGGCCCAGCGAGATCCGGCCGTCCGCCACGAGAGACGACGGCACCGACGCGTCTTTGCAACCTAGCTGCCGCGACAAGCGCGGCCGCCGCGCCTGTGCTCGCGCCAAAGAATCCTAGCGGTAAATAAGCGAGCTCAGGTTGCCGATCGATCCACTCCACCGCAAAAACAAGGCGATCGGCCAACAACAATATATCGAACACGCTACGTCTGTCCGTCTCTTCGGACGGGGTCAAAAGATCGAGCAAAAGTGTCGCAAAGCCAGCCTGGTTGAGTTCGCCTGCCACGGCAACATTTCGCGGGCTAAAACGACTTGAACCACTACCATGTGCGAACACGATGATGCCTCGGGGCGAAACCGGTACACACAGCGTGGCGCCGAGTTGCAGACCTGGCAGTTGAATATTGCTCGTTTTGATCGCCATTTGCTTTGCCTTCGTCAGCGAGCATCACCACACAGTGATTGCAATACTAAATTATACGAATGCAATATTTGGCAGGATCCCGACGGCAGCATTGACCTAAATCAAGCAAATGCAGATCCGGTTCGCGTGTTGCCGTGCAAAATGCAAACCGATCGGATGCCAAGCAGGAACGGGGGCCTTGAATCTCCAGCCGACTGACCGCGCAAATAGAACCTTGTGATCGGTCTCTGACTTGTCGATCCTCCATGTGCCGGATGCTGGCCTTCAATTGATCCTGCTGCTCTAGACTCCGACTGAGGACACCAGTTCAGCATTTCCGCATCGTGCAGCCATCCATACCTACGCTGCGAGATTTTATTCGCACAGGCCAGCCGCTGCTTTGCTCTCTCCTACGCACATTGAGGACGGGAACATGGATCGGGCCTGCTCGCAAGCCTTGTGCGTCGCATGAACTGGCTTGGCGGCATGCCACTCCATGTCCTGTCCGTTCCATATCGAATAGAGAATCACCCAGATCAAAAGTATCATCTCTTCAGCCTCCAGAACTCGCAGTTCACGACCTCGCACCAGCCGTTGGCTAGACCGTGGCGCTTCGGCGAGCAGTGCGCGCGTCCTTGTATGCCTTCGCGCAAGCGCGCGGCGCCAAGCGTTTTGCCAATCTTAACTTTTCGCCAATTATGGGAACTATTTTACGCGTCAGCGGAATAATTTAGACATTCGAGCGGTGCCTCGTATGAAGGCGCAAATATTCAGCGAACTCTTCATTTGACATCACTCGGAGTTGCCCATCGACATCGCCGTAGATCAAATTGTCCGGACAATCAGCATTCGAGATAGAAAAAAGGCGCCTAGCGAAGCGTCGTAGCAAATTGATGATGCTCATAAGCCGTCCTCCATCCGCAACCGAGCTACAAAAAAGCATAGGTCGTCCATCGGGATTAGAACTTGAGGTGAATCAAAAGCGGATGGTTCAACGTTCAATCGAACAACGGTGCCAATCTAAAAGCTAGTCGATCGGCCAGCGCGCCAATATCAAGGTTTTGACCTGGTCGAGGGCGAAGGCGAATACGATGGTTGCGCCCAGGCCGAGCACAGCCTTTTCTTCGGTGCTCGTAACGTGAGCGACCCGCACCAACTCGGCCGCCCGACCGAAATAGGTGCGCGTACCAGTCGCCGTGACGCGCGCGATCGCCTCGCCGCGCCGTACCAAAGCGCCGGCATAGGCTTGTGCATCGATGCCTGCTTCGACGGGCAGGGATTCGCCGGTCGGCATCGATTGATCGAGCAGGCCATGGCGTATAAAGACCTTTATGGATGGACCAGCGGGGGAATCATCGAGTTCACGACGTTCACCGGTACAAGGTCGTCGACCGACCAATCGCCGCCAAGCGCAAGGATCAGGCCGACGCTGGCCTCATAGCGTCGCGTCGCGACAATCAAGGCGGCGCGTTGGGCATCGAGCGCTGCCGTCTGTGCCGTGATGACATCAAGATAGTTGGAGGCGCCGTCCCGATAGGCCGTTAGAGCGAGGTCTGATGCACGCTTCGCCGACCCTGCGGAGGCTTCGACATCGGCTGCCACATTTCTCAAAGAATGTAAGAGCGCGAGATTGTCTTCGACCTCCTGAATGGCCTTCAGCACGGTGCCGCGGTAGTGCGCGACGGTCCGCAGATAGGCAGCCTCCGTCGCGTCGAGTTGCGCTTGCCTTTTGCCGGCGTCGAATAACGGCAGATAGACCGTTGGTCCGACGGACCATAGGCTGTTCGAGAGATCGAGGAGGTTAAAGCCCGTATCCTGCTCACCAGCGAGAAGATTGATCGTGAAGCGCGGATAAAATGCTGTGCGCGCAACACCGATCGATTCATTTGCTGCGGCGGTCTCACGCTCGGCGGCTGCGATGTCGGGGCGTCGCTCCAGCAACGTCGATGGCACGCCATGCGGAATAACGGGAATGATCATGCCATGCGCCACGGGCGGAATCGTAAAGTTCGAGGCCGGGCGCCCTGTCAAAGTCGCGATCGCATGTTCAAGCAGCGCACGCGGCCCGGCAATATCGGCCAATTGCGCTTTGGCGTTATCGACCTGCACCTCGGCGCGTGCGACATCGATGGGCGCGCCGATTTTGCCCTTCAATCTGTCCTGCGTAAGTTTCAGGGCGTCCTGATAGGCTGCCACCGTGTCACGCAGAAGTTTGGCTTCGCGGTCGAGGCCGCGCAGGCGCAGGTAATCGCGCGCCAGTTCGGCTTCGACGCTCAGCCGCACAGCCGCGAGATCGGCCTGGCTTGCCTGAACCTCAGCCTTGCGGAGAATGATTGTATCGCGGATGCGGCCCCAGAGATCGACCTCATATGACGCCTCCGCCTCGACCGTGTTGGCGCCGTAATAATCCGGCTCATTCGAGCCGCGCAAAGGACGATTATCGGACTGCCGATTGTCTGAAATTGTCGCTTCGCTGCCGATATGCGGATAAAGCGCCGATTGCGCCTCGGCGACATAGGTGCGCGCCTGCAGATAGGCGGCGCGTGCAGCTGCGAGATCCTGGTTGGCGACGTCGACCTGAGGCTCGAGCGAATCCAGCGTCGGATCGCCGAAGCTGCGCCACCACGGGCCATAATCGTCGCGCGGCGCCGCAGGACGCCAATCGCCGGCTTCCTTATACGCCACGGGCACGCTGACGATCGGCGGCCGATAAGCGGGCGCAAGCTCGCAGGCCGCGAGCAGCAGCGCTGGCGCCAACGCCCAAAGCGCGGGATATTTCATGCCCCCCTTTGCTCCTAGTGCGCGCTCGTCTCGGCACCTGCCATATGCGCCCCAACGACACTGACGCTCTCTCCTGAGGCGATCGAGTCGGACGGGCTTCTGATCAACCGATCGTCCGTCGCTAACCCGGATTTTATCTCGACCTCGGTGCCAAGATCGCGTCCCACCACAACATCTTTCAAAACGACTTTGCTGCAGGAATCAACCGTCGCGACCTCAGGTCCAATGCGACGGAAAATGAGAGCGCTGGCGGGAATCCGCAGTGCATCTGGATCAGGCGGTAAGTCGAAGTCGACTTCCACGAATGCGCCCTGCTGGAGGAGACCGTCCTTGTTGTCGCGGCGCAATTCAACAAGGAGCGAGCGTGAGCCTTGCGAGATTGCATCCGATGTCGTGGCGACAGTCGCGGCGAAACTTTCATTGGGGAATTGTGGCAGCTTTAACTGTGCCGACATGCCGGTGCGGACCTCTGCGCTGAAAGCCTGCGGCACGTCAACGTAGATGCGCATCTCATGCACATCGGCAACGTCGAAAAGATCGGGTGCAATGCCGGGCGTCGAATTGACCAGAGCGCCAACATCGATCTTCCGCGCCGTCACAACACCATCGAAAGGTGCGGTGATTTTCTTGAAGCCTTCGAGCGCCGCAAGACGCGCGACATTCGCCGTGGCGGCGGCGACCTGAGCTTTCATGGCTTTGAAATTGCCGACCTTTTCATCCGCGGTTTGTTGCGATACGGCATCGGTAGCGCGCATGGCCTCCCAGCGTTTGGCGGTCAGCTCCGCAAGAGCGGCGTCGGCTTGCGCTCTGGCGAGCTCTCCCTTTGCCTGTTCGTATTGTTGGTCGAGATCTGGCGTGTCGATCTCGGCGAGCACATCGCCTGCCTTCACCTTGGCGCCGATGTCCTTGTACCACATCTTCACGTAGCCGCTGACGCGTGCATAAATCGGCGCGCTGTACCAAGCTTGCACTTCGCCCGGCAGGACAAGGTGCTGTCCGCTCGTGCCGCGCTCAGGCATGACGACTTCAACCGTCGGGATGGCCTCCTGTTGTGTCAGCCGCGCGAGATCGCCCTCCTCGCGTTCGCGGCTCGAAATGCCGAAAAAGGCGAGAACGACGGCGCCGACGCCAACAAGCGCTAGGCGGAACGTCACCTTCCGTCCGATCCGCTTTCGGGCCTTGTCGTGTCCGCCAGTGTTTTCGTCGTCTTGCATCGCCGCCCTAGCTCTCGACTAGCTGTTGTTTTCTGTCTTGTGCGGGTCCCCGTCCGCCCTTTCGAGTGTGGACCATTGCGAAGAGTACGGGCACAAAAACCAGTGTGGCGCAGGTCGCGCAGATCAATCCGCCGATCACGGCGCGCCCGAGCGGCGCGTTTTGCTCGGCGCTCAACGCCATGGGCAACATTCCGATGATCATCGCGAGCGCCGTCATCAAAACCGGACGAAACCGCGTGACCCCGGCATCGAGCGCCGCGGCCGTTGGATCGGCGCCTTCGGCAAGCTTTTCGCGCGCAAAGCTGACGACCAGAATACTGTTTGCCGTCGCAACGCCCATGCACAAAATCGCGCCGGTGAGTGCCGGAACGGATAGTGTCGTGAAACTCGCAAAAAGCATCCAGACAATCCCTGCGAGTGCCGCCGGCAACGCACTGACAATAACGAACGGGTCGAGCCAGGACTGAAAATTGACGACGATCAGCAAATAGATCAGCACAATGGCCAAAGCGAGACCGCTGAAAAGCTGCCCGTAAGCCTCCTTCATCGTACTGACCTGCCCGCGCAGCACGACAGTCGATCCGCGCGGTGCTTCCTTCGCTGTCTGATCGAGGATCTTCTGAATATCCGTCGCGACGCCGCCAAGGTCGCGGCCATGCGTCGTCGCGTAAATGTCGACGACCGGCTGCACATTGTAATGCGAGACCACGGCGCTGCTGAAGCCGCGCCGAATCGTCGCCACGCCGCCGAGCAATTGCGACCCATTCGCCGCCGTGACAGGTACATTGGCAAGATCACCAAGCGAATCCTGCCAATATTGCGGCGATTGGACGACAATTGGATACGACACACCGTTCTTCGGATTGAGCCAGAAGCTTGGCGCGCTTTGCACGCTCCCCGCCAGCGTATCCTGCAACGAGGTGGCAACATCCTTTTCGGTGAGCCCTGTTGTGCGCGCAAGCGAACGGTCGACATTGACAAAGAGCATTGGCGTGTTGAACGCCTGCTGAATACGTGCGTCGGCGACACCGGAGACATTTGCGACACGCGCGAAGACCTTGTCGGCATAGGTCCGGTCAGCATCGATGTCGTGGCCGATGACCTGAACATCGATGGGCGCCGGCAGGCCAAAATTAAGGATTTGGCTCACCATGTCGGCTGGCAGGAAGGCGAAGGTCGTGCCCGGATAAAGTGTCGGCAATCTACGCCTGAGCTTCTCGACAGCGCGCGCGGATTTTTCAGCTTCGTCCGGCTTAAGCGAAATCAAAATGTCGGCGTCTGCCGCGCTGATGGCGCCCGAATTGGCATAAGCCATGTTGATGCCACTGATCGGCAAGCCGATATTGTCGACGATCGAACCCACATCGCCCGGCAAAAGGCCTCGGATCGACGATTCGATCTTGTCGCAAAGCGCCGCGGTTTCCTCAATTCGCGTTCCCGTTTGTGCCCGAATATGCAGCTTGATCTGATCCGAGGTGATCGCCGGAAAGAAGTTCTGACCGAGGAACGGCACGAGCGAGAACGACAGAAACACAACGCCCAGAAAGCCGATGAGGAATATTCGGCGCCGTGCCAGCGCGAGTTCAAGAACCCGGCGATAGCCACCACGGAAATTCTCAAACCGATGTTCGAAGGCCCGTTGAAACCGCACCAATGGGTTGCGGCTGCGCGGCGTTCCCGCCAGATGCTCGTTGTCGTGGTGGGCCGCGGCCTGCGCCGCGAGAAGGTAACGCGCCAATGTGTTCACCAACGTGCGCGACAGCAGATAGGAAAAGCAAAGCGCAAAGACGACGGCCTTGGCCATCGGCCGAAACAGATAGCCTGAGACTCCGCCCAGGCCGAACATCGGCACGAAGACGATACAGATACATAGAAGCGAAACGGTTGCCGGCACGACAATCTGACGCGCGCCGTCGAGAATGGCGAGCTCGATTTCCTTGCCCTGCTCCAGATGCCAGTTGATGTTTTCGATTGTCACCGTCGCATCATCGACCAGAATGCCAACCGCGAGCGCCAAACCGCCCAACGTCATGACATTGATCGTCTCCCCCGTCGCCGAGAGCGCTGCGATGGCGCCGAGGATGGCAAGCGGGATCGAAACAAGGATGATCAGCGTCGAACGCCAACTGCCGAGGAACAGCAGAATCATCAAGCCGGTCAGCGCCGCGGCGATAGCGCCCTCGCGCAGTACCGCATCGACGGACGACTGGACAAAGGCCGACTGGTCGCCGACCAGTCCTATATCGAGGCTAGGCGGCAGCGAGGCGCGAATTTTTGGCAGCAAAGCCTTCACGCCGTTGATGACATCGAGCGTCGAGGCCGAGCCGGCCTTCTGGATGGTCATCAGCACGGCATGGGCGCCATCGACGCGCACCATGTTGATCTGCGGCGGCGCACCGTCGTGAACGAAGCCGATATCGCTCATATAGACAATGCTGTTGCCGATCGACTTGACCGGCAGCCGGTTAAGCTCGTCGATCGTCTGCGGCGCGTCGTTCATCGAGACGACATACTCAAAACGGCCGATCTTCTGCGTGCCCATCGGAATGATGAGATTCTGCGCCGCAAGCGCGTTCACAACGTCCTGTGCGGAAAGTCCGTAGGATTGCAGCTTCTGCTGATTGATATCGATCTGAACCTGGCGGACCTTGCCGCCGTAAGGTGATGGAATGGCGGCGCCGGCAACAGTCGCGAGTTGCGGCCGGATAAAGTTCTGCGCGTAATCGAAAAGCTGAGATTGCGACAGAGTTTTGCTTGAGATCGCGAGTTGCAGAACCGGAACGCTCGACGCGTTGAAAAGCAGAACATATGGCGGCGTGATGCCGGGCGGCAGAAACTTGAGCACGGTCTGCGAGGCTGCCGTGACCTGAGCGATCGCGGTATTGATGTTGACGCTTGGTTGAAAAAATACCTTCACGATCCCATAGCCGTTCAACGACTGGGATTCGATATGCTGAATGTCGTTGACTTGAGAACTGAGCGTCCGCTCATAATAGTAGATAATGCGGCCCGACATATCATCCGGTGGCAGGCCGTTATAAGTCCAGACGACGCTGACAACCGGTATGCCGATATCGGGAAAGACATCGGTCGGCGTTTTGGTCCAAGACATCACGCCGAAGATCAGTATCAGCATCGCCATGACGATGAACGTATAGGGACGCTGCAGTGCGATCCTGACGATGCCAAGCATACTTGCTAAGCGGCTCCCATACCGTCTAAATCCAGAGGTCGCCCGATTTGCGTGCCGCAGAACCGGGCTAACGAATGCCGAGGCGGCGCGTAGACCCTCGGCCGCCCGCGGGCGGTGGCTATATAGCGCACCAGGCAAACCGCGCGTATTAAATAATTATTTCAATTCCCGAGGCTACTTATCTGCTGGGCGCCACCTCTGTTGTATCGTCTGGCGGTTGCGCGACATAGCGCCCTTGAGACGGTTCTTTGCAAAGCTGGTGTCGCGAATTTCGACGCGGGCCCTGAGCACCCTCTTAGACCGCCATCTGCGGTGCAGTTTCGCGCAAAGGGGCGAGACGAAAGGCTCGCAGCCGAAGAAGCTCACCGAGCTCCACGCAGCATGAATCCTGTCGCCTGCACCGTGTCGATCAGCGCGACTTCGCCGGGGCCATCGACCTGGCGCCGCAATTTGCCGATGTGCACGTCGACAACGTTGGTTTGCTTCAAATTCTCGAAATTCCAAACGTCGGTTAACAGCATGGCCCGGGTGAGAACCTGATTCGGATGCCGCATGAAGTATTCGAGAAGCTCGAATTGGCGCGGCGTAAGGTCGACTTCCTTTCGCCGCGCCGCACGACACGCTCGATCCGATCCATCGTGAGCGGGCCGACGCGCAATACGGATATGCGCGCATCCGTCACCGGTCGACGCAGGACTTCCACTCGCGCAATGAGTTCTTCCAGCGAGAAGGGCTTGACGAGATAATCGTCTCCGCCGGCCTTGAGCCCCCGGATTCGATCGTCAACCGAGGAAAGTCCGCTGACGATCAGGATTGGAATGCGATCGCCCTGCTCGCGCCAAACTTCGATCATGGGCAGGGAGTCGGTCCCGTGCAACATGCGGTCGAGGATCATCACGGTCGGCGAATGCAACCGGATTGCCTCGGAGACCTGTTGTACAGCACCAGCGACCCGAACGGCATAACCGCGTTGCTCGAGAGCTTGTGAAACTTCCCGTGCAGTTTCGGCTTCGTCCTCAATCAGCAAAATCGCGGGACGAGTCTGGTCTTGGTACTCCCCTCCAACCATCGTGATCATTCCATCATTCGCTCGATGAAAAGTTCGCGCATTCGCCGTGCGGACGATGCCTTCTGGCGAAGATCGATCGCGGGCATAAAAGAGAAACAAATGACAGGACGCTACAAAATTATATTTTAGACTGAATTTCCGTTCGCGGCTTTACGGCCTACGTCACACCTGGGGCGGATGCGGGAAATTTACGGGAAAGCCGTAAAAAAGAAAAAGCGGGCCGAAGCCCGCTTTTCCAACTTGGAGACCTGTTGCGATCTGTATTCGCGATTACCGGCGGGTGGCGAGGCGAAAGGATAGTAACGGAACGAGGCCATGATCGGTTAGTCGACCCGATACTTTTTTTGTCTTGTGCCGGACGCGCTCATAGACTTCGTTATGGCGAAAGCGAGCGCCCGAAGACGCCGCACTCACCGCGCCAACATGTCGAACTGCTCACGCAAGGCCCACATCTTCCCCTAAGCTGGTTTGGCGCTCAAAATATGATCTGCGTTCGGCCGGCGATCCAATCGATCGTAGCGCCGCGCCATGTGTTCGGGCCCCCGTAATATTCCGGATTGTCGACGACGACATGCTCGTAATCAAGCATGAATTTCATATTGAGATTTGGGTACCAATTGAGGCCCGCGCCATACGACGTCTGCTGACTGCCGCCATAACCCGTTTTGACGGTCGAGCCCGGGACAGTATAGGAACTCCCTAGCACGTTGCTTGTCAGATTCGGGTCGTTGAGATCAACCGTGCTGAATCGCCCCGCGACTTCGAGCGCCCCCCAACCGCCTCCGCCCAACGTGAAGGGCTGCGCGGGGATCACACCAGTGTATGCGCCCCTCGTGGGATCGTAGAGGCGTTTGCCGCCGAACGAATAGCTCGCTTCTACATAACCGCCGTTGAAATTGAGTTTGGGGCCCGGCTGTCCTCCAGTCCAGCCACTAACGCCCGCCGTCGTCGCTGTATACGCAGTTGTATTGACCAAAGTGTCGACGACGTAGTGGTAATATTCCCCCTGGACGAAGAAATTTTGCCAGGCCGCCGCGGCTTCGCCACCGAATACTTGACCGCCATGGGCCGGGATGTTTCCCGCGTTGAGAAAATAAGTCGGATCAACGCGAAGCTCGGGCCGATCGTAAAGTTGGACGCCTTCGATGTTCGAGCCGATGCGTGGATCGAACAAATTGGCGTAGTTGAAGCCGAGGTGCAGCGACGCATCCCGCGTTTGAACCAGCTGATAGGATGCGCGGAAGAGCCCGGCCAGCTGCGGGCCCAATCCGGAAATATGCGAGCTATCTACGCAAGGTGTGCCAGCGGTCGGCACACTTGTCCCTGCATTGCAGGAAGCACCATCCGTATGCAAGGCGCCGGAGTTTGGACCGGTTAGATAGGCGCCAACCCAATAGCGGTTGCTGTTCGAATGCGCGCCCGCGGCCGCACGGAAATCACCGCCGCCAAACTCGGTTGCGACGACCTGCGCAGACGAGCGTTCCATGAACATTATGTCATTGGAACTTGTCGATTCATCGAGCGTCCAAGGCACATCCTGGATGCCGGGAAGATCGATCGCCACGGGGAATGGCCCACCGTGATTGTAAAAACCATTGTAGGTAATGTAAGCGTTTTCAACGCCCGACAGATAGTTGTTGTTGGTGCTCGGGGCCGTGCTCGAATTGAGGTTGGCAAAAGCGTTGTTCGGATTGAGGCTGTCCGACGTATTGCCAAAATCGTAGATGAGCGCGTAGTGCCAATCGCCCATGAACACACCGACGACACCGATACGGGCGCGCCTTAAGTCTATGCCGCTCGCGAGACCAGTTTGATCGAGCGTTTTCGGCCCAGGACTGTAACCCAGATAGCCACCAGTATCGATGTGCAGGCGGCCAAACAATTCGATCGTGTTTGCCTCGGTCGCGTCGCCAAAGCCGAAGTGGTAGCCGCGATCCCGCCTCATGACGACGTGCGGTCCTGGGACAACCGGCACAACGGGAGGACCTCGGTTCTCGACGAAAACGCGCGCTGGCCGCTGCCTTCGCAGCTCATGGATCTCGGCCTGTAACGATCTGATCTCTGCCTGATGTCGCGCCTCGATCTGCTGGATCTGTGCTTCCAATTTTTCGATTTGCGCATCGTCTGCAAAAGCAGGTCCCCCGCAGACCGCCAAAATGCTGGTAGTCGCGAGAAGGAGCTGGAACTTGCGCGATTTTGCGCTGCGGGTACGACGCGGTTCCGCTAATTCTAAGTTCTTGAAATACATGGGATCCCCCAAAAGAAGTGATCCCATAGAATTTATAAAGTTAGCTTCAGTCAATAAAAACGATAGACTATAAAGACAACTCTTGCCCCTTGTGGGATTTCTGCCACAACTCAGGGAAGACGGTTGGAAACTCAACTTGTGTCGAGCAAGGCGCCGGCTCTTAGAACGGCTGCGTCAAAGAAGGGGCCGCCTCGCCCCTTCGTCCGCTGCCCCGCGAGCGGGTCATTTGCGCTTGAGAGCTCCCGGACGCGCACACCATCCATTATGAGCAATGAAATCGTGTAACGACTTGCTATCCCCGAGCTTTTGTAGACAGAGGAATTCATGTCGCCTTTTGGACGCTTCTTTCATATGCGAAGCTATTGTTTTCGCGATGTCGCGTTTTCGTCGAATTGTCCAAAACAATTTCAAAACAGGCGCCAACGCTGGTTTCACAAAGCCTAATCGAAAGGCCATGCATTTCCGCGATGGTTGCGGCCATGCTCAGCCCAAGACCGTTGCCCGGGATGTGGTCGGTCGAGGCAGAGCGAAACATTCTTTTAAAAATCTTATCGCGGTCATCCGGCAAAACTCCCGGCCCATTATCGCGAATTTCTACTCGCGTGCCCCGGGCTCCGTTTTCAACTGCCATTTGGACAGTGCCCCCACGCGGCGTGAACTTGATAGCGTTATCGAGAAGATTCATCAGCGCCTCGCGCAGGAGGTCTCCATCGCCCGTTATGGAAACTTTATCCTGGGCGTCGAGTTTCATCGTAATCAGTTTCGCTTCCGCAAGCGGCTCATAAAAATCGAAAATATCCCGGCAAAGATTGGTCAAGTCGACGTCCTTGAAAACGTTGCGCTGAAGTCCACTCTCTATTTGGGAAATCCGTAGCAGCGTCGTTACCGTTTTCAGCGCACGATCCAGATCACCCACGATTTGCCGCGTCGTCGCGCGCAACTGATCTTCTGGCGCGTCGAGCGCACGCTCGAGTCTGATATGCGCAACGGTCAACGGCGTGCGAAGATCATGCGCGATGTTATCACCCACTTGTCTGAGTTGGTTGATCAGACGGGTGATCTCGTCAAGCATCCGATTAACCGAACGCACGACTTCATCGATGCCGTCCGGAATCCGATACGCAGGCAGTCGTTCACGCAAGTCACCCTCGATCACTCGCTCGATCGCAAGGTGAATTGCGTTGAGCCGGCGCGAACTCGCGGAGGCTCAAAATAATACCAGCGAACAGCGCGATGAGGATTGTCGGGCCGATGCCGATGGCGACGGCGCGTAGGACGGACTGCTGAAGCGCGTGGATCTCATAGAGGCTTCGCCCCATTACCAGGATGCCACCGTCGGGGCGCGGGCGTCCGACAAAGAACGCGGATTCATGCCCCGTCCCGTCGGGTGACGTCGTCCAGATCGCGTGATAATGGCCATCGAGAGGAATCGACGGCGGTGTCGGCACGTTGCCGTAGATTCGCTTGCCGCTTGAATCGAAGAGGCCGACATATTCGATCTGGCGTAGGTCGCGCGTCAAACGCCGCTGAAGTTCCGGCATCAATTGCGCATCAGGCTCGACCGACGCCTTGGCTACCTCGTCAACAAGAGATGTTCGCGCCCGCGTGATGTCGGAGTTGGCGACATCCCAATAGACAATTCCGAAAACCACCGACGTCGAAGCGGTGACAACGACCGCAAATGCCACGGCAAGACGAAAGGCCGCCGAATGAAATAGCTCAGCGATTCTCATGGAGCACGAATCCCGTCGCGCGAACCGTTTCGATCAGCGCGACTTCGCCGGGTCCATCGATTTTGCGGCGTAACTTGCCGATATGCACATCTACGACATTCGTTTGAGGTAAAGTCTTGAAGTTCCACACGTCGGTCAGCAGCATGGCGCGTGTGATAACCTGGCCTGGATGGCGCATAAAATATTCCAGCAGCTCAAATTCGCGTCGCTGAAGGTTAAGCTCCCTTTCGTTTCGGTGGACGATTCGCTCGATTAAATCCATCGTCAATGGCCCGACGCGCAACACGGATATGCGCGTGTCCGTGACTCGGCGGCGCAAGACTTCTATGCGGGCGATCAGCTCGTCGAGCGAGAAGGGCTTGATGAGATAATCGTCGCCGCCAGCTTTCAGACCGCGGATTCGATCGTCGACCGACGAAAGTCCGCTGACAACGAGGATAGGGACGCGATTGCCCTGCTCGCGCCAAGCGTCGATCATCGGCAAAACGTCGGTCCCATGCAACATTCGATCAACGATCATCACGGCCGGTGAATGCACCCGGATCGCGTCGGAAACCCGATGAATTAAATCGGCAACTCGAACGGCATACCCCTGCCGCTCCAGGAAGAGCGAGACTTCCAGTGCCGTTTCCGTATCGTCCTCGATCAGCAGAATCGGCGGACAATCTGCGGACTCGGAACTCGGGCGGGTCGTCATTCCGTGGGACATTGGGTGTCTTCTCCACGCTGCAAGCGAGAGGCTCCTGCGGTCTGAATGCGAGGCGCAGCTTATACTAAAAGTGGGCCGAGTAGCTCAAAATACGGTTAGGCTTGGCGCGCCGGACCAAGCTTTACGGGAGATTAGCCGCCTCTGCTTAAAAGAAAAAGGCGGCCGCCAGACTGGAAATTGAGGGGGACTATGGGAAGCGCTTTAGCGGACTATTTTGTCGCCAGAACGCGCGGAGGACCAATTGCGTTCGTCCGCTTCGCCGAGCCTGAGCGTCAGGCCGTCCATTTCAACGATCGTCGCGGCGATGCTCAGTCCCCGGCCCCCGGCAGGTGAGCGCCGTGAGCCGGAGGATCGTCGCCCGTGAACCGGCAACGAACAGGTTCGGCCCGAGATCGACCCCGATGAGGCGTGGGGAACTTAGTCAGGCTCGGTCAGCATCGCTCGACGCCGCGCAAGAAGGCCAGGATTAGGCAAGCTCGTCGCGCGCGCGTCAGCCGAAATTCCAGCGGTCGGGTCGGCGGTCTAACCGCGCTAGAACGTCAGTCGCGCGGTTGCGACAATGTTGTTCTGAGTAACTGGATTTTTTGTCACCGCTACCTGGTAGCCGGCACCGACAATCAAGTTGACTGCCCTGGTAGGGCTATCCTGCCCTATTTTGAAACGCCCGAAGATGATGCCCGGCGTGAGCAGGACTTGGTTGAGACCGGAGTGCTCCCCATTGGGCCAGGTCTCGTAATTGACTTCGAGTTCTGGCCACAAGTATTGCAGGAAATGATATTGGAAGGTTGTATTCCAAAGAATGGGATTGCCAAAATTCGCCATATTCTGCGCTGGCGTGTTGCCTGGTGAGGCAAGCCCGCCAACTGGAATTTGCGTGCTGATTGTCGTTTGGATATCGAAATCACCCCAGCCTTTACCGAAAGCGAGCGTGGGCTGAGCGACCAGAACATTATTGGAGATTTTCCCGGCCGTGCCCAGTGGATCTGCTATCTGAAAAAAGGCGGTAACGATGTAATCGCCGCTTTCCTGGTTGGCGGAAATCAAGCGGTATTTGACGAGAAAGGAAGGCCAATCGCCAAAGCCTTGCGCGTCCCCCTTGCGGCCAGTTGCGGTCTCATACGGTGGTGTCGCCAAAATGACTTCCCAGTTCCAGGCGGGAATCAATTCTACCCGTGCACCGCCGGGGCCGCCATAATTGGTGATGTGTTGGCCGTTCCCCTGGCTGCCCGTCCCGTTTTGCTGATCGTAGAAGTCAAACCGAAACTCTTGTTCGAGCCGCGGCGTGACTGTAACCAGTGGCGTCATCCATTTGGGCTGCGCCGCTTGGGTCGCCGAAACCATGTCGAGCCATGACAAAATGGGTGAACTGGTATTGGAAGGCTGATAACTCGCGGGTGGCAATATACCGGGAAACGCAAATGGCGACTGCGCTTCCTGAGCTCGTGCACAAATAGGTGCAAGGGGCATCACAGCCGCCGCTACGCTTAACCAACGAATGATCGATGAATTGCTGCGATTTTTCGTGTCGTTCTTCATGGGCCCCCCCACTCGACGTCGAACCAAGACGTCTGAGCTGTACACTACGAAATACAGCTTCACAGGCAAGTGGATATTGGGAGCGCCAACTAATAGCCTGCTCAAGGAATCGAAGATAATGATAATTATGCCACTATGGGCGTATTGGCTCCCCCTTTGAGCCTTGCCGAGTTTTTCCGCATCTGAGATAGCGGGGGGCCGCGAGGGCGGCAAAGTGGATCGGCTCGCGCCCTCAATCGCATTGACGAGCTTCGTCAGACCCGGCGAGCGATCGCAGACGACATCTGCAAATCAATATTAAAAAAGAAAAGCGGGCTAAAGCCCGCTTTTCCAATCTTAGGTCGCCTGTTGCGATCAGTACTTCGCAACAACCGCCGGAGCCGGCGGCGGCGGATCGAACGGATAGTAGCGGAAGGACACGTAGCCGGCCTGCTCGTTGAAGTGTGGCGAGCCAGCGAACGCGGTCAAACCCGCGGAAGTACCCGTTCCGGAGAACAGCTCGCGCTGGATGTACTCGTACTGGAGGCCAACTTTAACCGAGCCAAAGGCGCCGGAATAGACCTTGTCCCAAAGACCACCAGTGACTTCCCAGACGTCCTTGGTGTTAGAAGCGCAAGTGCCACCAATCGTGTCGCAGCCGCTGTTGTTGGCCGTCGGCAGGCTATAGCCGAAGAGCGCGCCCGTCGATGCAGTCGAGACACCGCGCGACAGGATACGCTCCTGGCCGCCGTAAGTGTAGAGATCAAGTGTCGGCGTCGCATGAACCACCGCGCCGCCCATGAAGGACAATTCCGGCAAAGCGTAAAGCGAGCCGTCAGGATTGAAGGTCGCGTTGTTTAGGCCGCCAGAACCATAACGGCCGATACCACGACCAATCAAGGCGGTACCCTGCACATCAACCCAATGCGGGAGGAGGCCCACAGTGATGCTGCCGCCACCACCCCAGCCCGAAGTATCGTGCTTCACAAAGGTACCGGCAGGCGCAAGCCCAGCAAGAGGTTCCACGCCATCGTAAAGATCGGTGTAAAGACCAAAGCCTTCGATGTGGACACTGCGATCGAAGAAGGTGGGCTCCCACGCCGCTTTAACGACGAAGTCGGGAATGTGGTTGAACGAATAGGTGGTGACCTGGTTCAGAAGACCACCGCCGATTGACGTCTGATTACAAACGGCAGTGCCAGCGCCTGGGATAGTGGCGGTGCCTACTGTCGCGCTGCCACCGACCGTCGTGCCCGAGCAACCCGTGATGCCGGCGGTCTGCGGCATTTCCGCCGAAGCCGCGAGCCAGAACTGGTCGCCAAAGTTCTTGGTGATGCGGAACTGCGGCGTACGCGTCCAGTTGAAGCCGACGACGTATTGCGCGTCAATGGTCAGCGGGGTGATTTCATTGCGCGGCGTGATGCCCTTGCTGTTTAGGGTCACGAGCGACCAGGTCTGACCAGCGAGGAGATGGAAGCCTTCGCCCAGCCAGTCGATCGTCGCGTACATATGACGGATACGTGGCTGATAGGAATTGCTTTCGTTGGAGTTGGCAGTGTTGCCAGCGCCCAAGAAGTCGAGCTCGCCATAACCTGAAATCAGCACGTCCGGGTTGTAATTGCCCTGGATCAACATCGATACGCGGCTCTGGCGTGCCGTGCCACGCAATTCGTTCAAATGCGCGAGGGGGCTGTTATATTCGGGAATGCCACCGAACGGGGTATCGAAATCGGCGCCTTGGTCCCGCGACCGGTAGACGCCTTCCATCGCGAAGAAGCCACCGGGGGTCATCGTGATGCCGTTCAGGTGGAATTTCTTGTCCCATGGACCGGCCGGCTCATACGGCGCGGCCGCATTCGCCTGGAACGTGTTTGCCTTGACTTGCACCTGATGGATCACAACGCGCTGCTTTTCAACGCGGCCTTCAAGGTGACGAAGCTGCGCCTTGAGTTCGTGGATTTCAGCGGCGAGTTCGGCGTTGGATTCGTCAGCCTGAGCAGCGACGCTGCCGGTGACGAGCAGAGCGGCGAGGGCAGCGCCCCCTAAGAGCTGGCGGCCGAAGCCACCAAGCGGACGTACGGTCCTGGCTGGGCCCGAACCGGGCGGCAGCGCTGACGCGTCGTCGCTGGAAGTTGAGTAGTTTTTCACTGGATACCCCCGAGAAGGTTCACGAGCCGAGTTCCTGACGGCAGGCTCGTTTCAACCATAATCGTGATTACTTGCCTCGGGCTCGAGTTGTGTGACAATTCGGTGCGAGATTTCTAAACAAAAATTTATAAACTTATGAATCTATATGGTTAATATATTGTAATCATTAGATTTTCTGCAATTTAGAGCACGGGCTGGAAAGGCCTGTCTGATATTAATTTTCCGCCTGTTGTAGCACAGGCGCAACAGCAGCATCACGACGCGGTTCCCAGTACGTTGCGCCAATCGCTGGGCTTGTCTCCGTGTGTTGCCGACCGCAAGGAGCTCATGCAATCGACCTAATGAGCGGCGCTCAGGATACCCAAGGACGTCGGAGGCCAACGTAAGTAATCGCAATGACTTTGCTGTCGATCTTGGGAAATTA
Source organism: uncultured Pseudomonadota bacterium (assembly GCA_963782195.1). GTDB lineage: Bacteria > Pseudomonadota > Alphaproteobacteria > Rhizobiales > Beijerinckiaceae > Methylovirgula. Next base: position 315,900 of record CAWAIN010000004.1, read on the forward strand.
GCCGCGGCGACTAGACCGGCGAAGATGAGTTTTACAAGCGAGGTTCCGACTCCATCTGACTGCCACAGCATCGTCATCAGTGTCCACCTTGGTGGCTTGCGTAACATTGTATCTTCTCTCCCTCGAGCCCACCAATAGGCCGGAAGGCGGACTGACGGCTTCTTGAAGCGAAAACGAAGGAAAGCGGTCGTTCTGCCGCTTGCGGCTTTCCCGCAAAAGGTCTTCGGCAAAGAAATCCGCCATGCAGCCGATGTTCTCGCCGCCTGCGCTCCCGCGTAAGATCAGTTGCGCTCAAATCGTTTCGTCGGCGTCACGAAGTACCACATAGATCGCCGGAATTACGAGCACGGTGAGTAGCGTCGATGATGCGAGACCGAACAAAAGTGAAATAGCCAGTCCCTGAAAGATCGGGTCGAGCAAAATTGTCGCCGCGCCGATCATCGCCGAGAGGGCGGTGAGAAGGATGGGTTTGAACCGCACTGAGCCAGCATGCAGCAGGATTTCGCGCAGAGTTTTGCCCTCGCCCGCACCGTGCCGGATGAAATCGACGAGCAGGATCGAGTTTCGGACGATGATGCCCGCTAGCGCGATAAAACCGATCATCGAGGTCGCAGTAAACGGCGCGCCGAACAGCCAGTGGCCGAGCACAATGCCGATTAGAGTTAGCGGAATGGGCGTCAAGATGACGAGCGGCAATTTGAAACTGCCGAACTGCGCGACAACGAGAATGTAGATCCCGAGGATCGCGACGCCGAACGCCGCGCCCATGTCCCGGAAAGTCACGTAAGTGATCTCCCACTCGCCGTCCCATAGTAGTGTCGGCTTGGCTTCATTCGCCGGCTGACCGTGAAAAGCGATCTGCGGCGGCTGCAGCTTGCCCCAATCGTGGTGGGAAATCGCATCGTCGACAGCGAACATACCGTAAATCGGCGCTTCGAAGGCGCCGGCGAGTTCGCCTGTCACCATATCGGCGAAATGGCCGTCACGGCGGAAGATCACCGGCGTGCCCTGCTCTTTCGTCACATGGACGATCTCGCCCAATTCCACGACGCGATTGCTGCCGGGCAGCACATTGGCCGGCACAGGCGTTGCCGCGAGCCGCTGTGTCCAGGCGAGATCGCTCTTCGGCAGGCCGATCACGATGTCGATCGGCGTGCGTTCGGCGCCGCGATGCGAATAACCGACAGGCACGCCGCCGAGCAGCATGCTGATCGTGTCATAGACGTCGCTTTGCTCGACGCCAAAGAATTCGAGCCGGTCTTTATCGATCGAGATGCGCAGACGCGGGCGCGGATGGCCGTAGGAATCGTCGACATCCACGATGTAAGGCACCGACTTGAAGATTTTTTTGACTTCCTCCGCTTCGGCGCGGCGGGTCGCGGCATCAGGGCCGTAGATCTCGGCAAGCAGCGTCGCCAACACCGGCGGCCCAGGCGGCACTTCGACGACCTTGATGACGGCGCCGGACGGCAAAGCGAGGCCGGTGAGCTTTCGCCGCAGATCGAGCGCGATCGCATGACTGGTACGGCTGCGCTCGCCCTTGGGCGAGAGATTGACCTGCAGTTCGCCAAGCTCCGGCGATTCGCGAATGTAGTAATGTCGCACAAGCCCGTTGAAATTGAACGGCGCTGCCGTGCCGGCATAGGCCTGCAGCGAGACAACCTCGGGCATCTGCCGCGCGATCTCGGCTGCGGCGAAGAGTTTCCGCTCGGTATCTTCGAGGCTCACGCCTTCCGGCAGATCGAGCACGACGTCGAGTTCGGACTTGTTGTCGAAGGGCAGCAGCTTGACCGTCACGCCCTTGGTCACAAAGAGAAGGCAGACAAGCACGGTGGCGACACCGACCGCGCCGAGAAAGATCGCCGCCGCACGGCGCGAGCGCACGATGGGCCGCGCCATGCCGCGGTAAAGCGCACCCAGCCTTCCGCCGTCCGATGTTTCATGCCCGGCAGATGTATCGCGGGCCGCCGGCGTCAGCTTCAGCATCAGCCAGGGCGCGACGACCATCGCCACGAAGAACGAGAACAGCATGGCCGCTGAGGCGTTCGCCGGGATCGGTGCCATATAGGGCCCCATCAGCCCGGACACGAACAACATCGGCAAGAGCGCCGCGATCACGGTCAATGTCGCGACGACCGTCGGATTGCCAACCTCGGCGACGGCCTCGATCGCCGCTTGCATCCGGTCCCGGCCATCGCGCATCGCCCAATGGCGAGCTATGTTTTCGACCACGACGATGGCGTCGTCGACCAAGATGCCGATCGCGAAAATGAGCGCGAAGAGGCTGACGCGATTGATCGTATAACCCATCAGTTCGGCGGCGAAGAGCGTCAGCAGGATCGTCGTCGGGATCACGACCAGCGTCACCAAAGCCTCGCGGCGGCCGATGGTGAAGGCGATGAGCAGAACGATCGACGCCGTCGCCAACGCAAGATGGAACAGCAGCTCGTTGGCCTTCTCATTGGCCGTCGCGCCGTAGTCGCGCGTCACCTCGACATTGATGTCGTTTGGGATCAGACGGCCCTTGAGACTGTCGATGCGGGCGAGAATATCGCGCGACACGACGACGGCGTTCGCCCCCGCACGCTTGGCGAACGCGACGGTGACGGCAGGCGCGCGCGTCCATTGCCGCGCGCTATCCGGCCGGAAAGCCCAGACCCGATGCTCGACCGGCGCGCCGCCCACGACCACTTTCGCCACGTCGCGGACATAGACCGGGCGCCCATCGCGTGTGGTGATCAGCAAAAGCCCGATATCGGGCACGCCGGACAGGGTCTGGCCCGCCGCGACCGTCAACGCGGCCCCCGCCTCGCGCACATTACCCGCGAGAAAGGATCGGTTGGCGCCGCGCACTTTGCCGACGAGTTGCTCCAGCGTCACGCCGAACAAAGCGAGCTTCTCCGGGTCCGGCTCGACCCTGATCTCTTCCGCGGTGCCCCCGGAAATATAGCTCAAACCGATATTGTCGACTTTGATGAGCTCGGAGCGCACCCGGTCGGCAAGCTCGTAAAGATCCTTGTCGGTCCAGTGCGTGGCCGCGGCCGGCTTCGGCGATAAAGTCAGCGTCGCGATGGCGACATCGTTGATGCCCCGGCCGACGATCAAGGGCTCGGGGATGCCGGTCGGGATACGATCGTAATTGGCGCGGATTTTCGCCTGCACCCGCAGGATCGCATCATCCTCGCTGGTGCCGACGAAGAAGCGCGCCGTCATCATGACGCGATCGTCCTGCGTCTGGCTATAGACGTGCTCGACGCCGTTGATGCCCTTGACGATCGCTTCCAGAGGCTTCGTTACAAGTTCGACGGCATCCGGCGCCTTGAGCCCATCCGCGTTGACGAGGATATCGACCATGGGCACGCTGATCTGCGGCTCTTCCTCGCGCGGGATGGTCAAAAGCGCCAGAAAGCCGGCGACGACCGCCGCCATCAGGAAAAGCGGCGTGAGTGGGGACCGGATCGTCGCCTTGGTGAGCCGGCCGGAAAGGCCGAGTTTCATGGTTGCACCAGCACGTCGCCGGCCTGCAGCCCGGATAGAATTTCGAGCGCATCGGGCATCTCGGGAGTCGGCTGCTCACGACCCCGCTGGATCGGCACCTCGATCGCTGTGCCGTCGGCTTGATGGAGATCGGCATAATCGAGCCCAAAGCGCGTCACGATGAAGTGCGCCGGCACGATGAAAGCGCGGCGCGCACCGGCAGAGATCCAAACTTCGATGCGCTCGCCCAGAAAATAATCGCCGAGGCCAGCGACGCGCGCATCGGCGACGACGCGGCCGTTCTCGATCTGCGGATAGACCAGCGAGATCGTTCCGAACGCCGCCCCCTCTTTGTCGATGTCGCTGCCGTCGATCCGAATCCTGTCCCCTGCCTTCAGGAAGCGCGCATGACGCTCGGGCACACGCAGCCGCAGCACGAAATCGGCGCGCGCGATGGTCGCGATAGTCTCCCCGCTCATCACCACCGTATCGGTCGTCACCGGAACTTTGAGCACCCGGCCGGCGGTCGGCGCGAGCACCTGGCCTTCGGTCAATTGCTGTTCGATCACCGCGCGCTCGGCGACGCGCGCTTTCAGCGCATTGGCCGCCACATCGGCGGCGGTCGTCGCCGCGTCGAACTGCGCCTTGCTCACAATGCCGCGGCTCGCCAAGGCTGTCGCGCGCCCGAGGTCCGTCTGCGCCTGCGCGAGTTGCGCCTCAAGGCCGGCGATCTGCGCATCGAGCGCATCTTTTTGCAGCGTCAGCTTCTCGTCGCCGATCGTCGCCACGACCTGCCCGGCCGTGACCCAATCGCCTTCCCGGACAGAAAGACTCGCGATCGTGCCACCGGTGCGCACCCGCGCCGGCTCGACCTCGCGGCTCTCGACCGTCGCAAAGACGGCTTTCTCGTCCGCGAGCGTGACCGGCTCGACGGTGAATGTCTGCGCCGCCTTGGCTGCGCCCTGAGAGAGAGCGAGCGAAGCCGCGACCAAAACGAGGGCCTTACGCATGACACTTCGACTTTCGGAATCGAGTTAGCGGCGGCCGAAGAGGCCTGCGGCAAAGGAAGAAGACGCAGCAATCGTCGGCAGTTTCGCCGCCTTCCAAGCGTCTATGCCGCCGGCAAGATGCTCAGTATGGGCGATGCCCTGCGCGAGGCATTTTTCGACGGCCTTGGCTGAGCGTCCGCCCGCTTTGCAGTGAAAGACGACTTCGCAAACGTCGGGCGATGGCAAAGCCGCCGGATCGAAGCTCGAAAGCGGAAACAGAACCGCGCCGGGAATGCGTTCGGCCATATATTCATTGGGCTCGCGCACATCGACGAGTAGGATGCGGCGCGCACCCATTGCCTCACGCACGGCGGCTGGCGTGAGATTTTGCAGGCGTGCGGTCATCTGTCTTGATCCTTTTCTTTTTCCGGCGCGCCGGCTCGGTCTCGACATCCGGCTCGCACATTGGCTGAGGGCCGCAATAGACGCGGTAAAGCGTCTTCAGAATTTCGCGGGCCGGTCCACTCGCGATCGAATACCAGATCGTCTGGCCGTCGCGGCGCGCTGCCACGACGCCGTCTTTGCGCAGCAAGGCGAGATGCTGGGAAACGGTCGAGTCCCTTATGCCGAGAAACTCGGCCATCTCGCCGACAGAGCGCTCCGCCTCGATAAGCTGGCAGACGATCAGAAGACGGTGCCGGTTGGCGAGCGACTTCAAGAGCTCGCTCGCCTCCTCCGCCGCGACGTCCATTGCAAGAGGTGATACCTTCATAAATACGAATATACGTTTATATTTCCGCTTGTCAATCGCGACGATCGCATTTAATTACGTAATTGCGTATATTCGATTTATCGTATATTTGAAAGCGGCACGGCGGCATGGCTCCGCGGAACCGAGGATCAAGGGAGACAAAAATGGCTGAGATCGTGGTGATTGGCGCGGGGCTGAGCGGAACGTTGATGGCCTATGAACTCGTGCCGCAATTGCGCAAAGGCGATCACCTCACCCTCATCGGCCAGGATCCGATTTTTCATTTCGTGCCGTCGAACCCCTGGGTTGCCATCGGCTGGCGGAAACCCGAGGAAATCAAGATCGATCTGACCAAGATCGCCCAGCGCAAGCACATCCGCTTCGTCACCGCCGGCGCAAAGCGTCTGCATCCGGACGAGAAGCGCATCGAAATCGAGGACGGCAGCTCTGTCATTTACGATTATCTGGTGATCGCGACGGGGCCCGAGCTGGCTTTCGACGAGATTCCCGGCTTCGGCCCCGGCAATTTCACCCAATCTGTCTGCCATGTCGACCATGCGGCAAAAGCTTATGAGGCCTTCGAGAAATTCTGCGCCGCCCCCGGCCCCATCGTCGTCGGCGCCGTCCAAGGCGCTTCCTGCTTCGGCCCGGCCTATGAATTCGCGCTGATCCTCGACACCGAGCTCAAAAGACGCGGGCTTCGCGATCGCGTCCCCATGACCTTCATCACGCCGGAGCCTTACATCGGCCATCTCGGACTTGATGGCGTCGGCGACACCAAGACGGTTCTCGAAAGCGAGTTGCGCGAGCGGCATATCAAATGGATCACCAATGCCCGCGTGAAGACCGTGGCGCAGGAGGCCGTCGAAGTCGAGGAAGTCGGAGAGGACGGCGCGGTCCGCAAAACGCACGAGCTTCCTTTCGCTTATGCGATGATGATCCCAGGTTTCCGTGGCGTCGCCGCGGTCCGTGGCATTGAGAAGCTCACCAACCCGCGCGGTTTCATCGTCGTCGACAAATATCAGAGCAATTCCAACTATCCCGATATTTTCGCTGTCGGCGTCTGCGTCGCGATTGCCCCGGTCGGCGCCACTTCGGTGCCGGTCGGCGTGCCGAAGACCGGCTTCATGATCGAATCGATGGTCACCGCCACAGCGGAGAATATCGGCGCGCTTCTGCGCGAGAAGAGCGTCTCGCATCAGCCGACCTGGAACGCCGTCTGCCTCGCCGATTTCGGCGATGGCGGCGTCGCCTTCGTGGCGCAGCCGCAGCTGCCGCCGCGCAACGTCAACTGGTCGGCAAAGGGCCGCTGGGTTCACCTGGCCAAGGTCGCCTTTGAAAAATACTTCATGCGCAAGGTGCGGCGCGGCGAAAGCGAGCCGTTCTACGAGCGCTATCTGATGAACAAACTCAATATCAAGAAAATTAAAGAGCCGGCCTGACGTATCCGGAAAAAATGGAGCCGACATGAATCTCGATCGCGCCGTCATCTCCTTCGCCGGCATCATGGTGCTGGCCAGCTTGGCGCTGGCCTATGCCTTCAGCCCCTATTGGCTTCTGCTGACGGTCTTTATCGGGCTCAATCTTCTGCAGGCGGGCTTCAGCGGCTTCTGCCCGGCCGCCTTCATTTTCCAAAAGTTCGGCATTCGATCCGGGACCGCGTTCCGCTGATCGCCGCCGAACCCATCAGGACAGTTGGAGAAAACCCATTGCATCAGGATTGGCCGCGCCTCGCCGCCGAATTTTCAGAGCCGCTCAAGCAATTGCGCGCCGGAACGCCGGAGACGATGCGTGCGTTTTCGGGCCTCGCCCGCGCCGCGCTGGAGGCCAAGTCGCTCGACACCAAGACGAAGGAGCTTCTGGCACTTGGCATCGCCGTCGCTGTGCGTTGCGATGCCTGCATCGCTTTCCATGCCGAAGCCGCCGTCAAACATGGCGCAAGCCGCGAGGAACTTATGGAGACGATGGGCATGGCGATCTATATGGGCGCCGGCCCCAGCGCGATGTATGCGGCGCAGGCGGTCGAGGCTTTCGATCAATTCGCCGCGACTTCGATGCTTGTCGCGGACACCACCCCGTGACCCAGCTTCGCACGTGCACAGGTCGGCGGCTTTGGGAAAACCTCTAGCGACGACGTGCCGCGGGCGCCGTCCAGATCACCGGATAAGCTATGAACGCACGTGCAAACTAAACCTCGGCCGCAAGCTAGACTAGATCTCGATTTTCGAGCTGAATAGTTTCGCCGCGAAACTGCCTAAAGAAGCTCAGTTACAGCGACGATGAGAGCTGATATTCTGGGGGCAATAAAAAAAGGAGCCTGAGGAACCGGTGGATCGCAAGCTCAATCGATGGGCGGAACAATTTCCCTTTTTGGCCAAGCTTCCCGCGGGGGACTTTGCAAGGATTGCTGACGCAATTCACTTCGCGGCGCTGAAGCCCGGCGAAATTGCCTATCAGGAGGAGTGGGAATGTCCCAACTACATTATGTGCGTAGATGGGCGCACGCGCGTCTATAAGACCAACACCGCGGGGCGTGAGGTTCTCATCTACAAGGTAGAAAGTGGTGGCACCTGCGTGCTAACCACGCAATGTCTTTTATCGAACAGCAATTTTCCCGCAGAGAGCGTCGCTGAAGCGCCGACCGAGCTTGCGACAATTCCGGCAGCACAATTCCATATATTTACGGCCGAGATCCCGGCTTTTCGTGAGTTTGTCCTCCGCGATTACACGCGCCTGCTTGGCTCGATGTTTTCACTCATTGACTCCGTGGCGTTCGCGACCGTGGAACAGAGACTCGCCAGGCGTCTTTTGGTTGATGTTGGAGAAGGTTGGTGTGTGACGAAAACACACCGAGAGTTGGCAGCGGACATCGGGAGTGTTCGCGAAATCGTCAGTCGTCATCTCGGCGATTGGGAGCGCAACGGCTGGATTAAGAGCTTTCGCGGTAAGCTGGAGCTTCTCGATAAAAAAGCGTTGGCGTCGCGCCAAGCAAATCTTGTCGGTTAAAATACGCAACTCCACTTTGCGGGTCCCCAAGCGAAGCTCCGCGAGATCGGTGACTTCGGTCACCGACAAGATAAAGATATTCAGACATAACTTCCGCCTCAAAGAGCGAGGTGTGAAATGAGCAGCATTACTCCCCGAGGGGCAATCGCGGCGGTTGTTTTTTTTGGACTGACCACTACGGCTCTCGCGGTATCCGGAGAGTTCGGCAGCATGTGTACTCAGGGTCTCGCAGAGCACCAAAAAGTCCAGACTGATTGTTCAATAAACGCGACATTCAATGGAAAGACATACTGCTTTGGCAGCCAGGATGCGGAAGTGAAATTCTTCAAGGACCCATCGGAGAATCTTGCGAAAGCCGAAGCTTACTATAAGGAAATTCATAAGTAACTGAACACCGCCGCAGCCTGGGAGGAATTTGAGATGACTATCAAGTGTGATCAGGGCCGCTGGCATGGGCCCAGGGTAGCTTTGGCGGCGGTCTTGTTCATCGTGACATGGGCCTATGTGCAGGCCGCGCAGCCGGAATTTGGCGGCTATTGCGCAGAAGGGCTGGTCCAGCATCATCTGATCAAGACCGACTGCAAAATCAATTGGACCAGCAAAGACGGGAAAATGTACTGCTTCTCCAACGAGGGCGCGAAGACGGACTTCCTCAAAGCGCCCGAGGAAAACATCGCGCGCGCGACCGACAATTATGCTGCCAACGCAATCGAGCAGATCGCCGGTGGTATGGACAAATATACCTCCGACGACGCGCAAGATTTTATTGATAAGCACATCAAGGCCGAGAGCGCTAAAAATGGTGGTGTCTTTATCGTCAACGATCCCGTAACTGCGTCGTCTATTCCATTGGTTTATGAAAAAGTCGATTTCACTCGAACGATCGAAGGCTATGGCTTCTTCCCTGATGTAATTTTCCACACCCGCGCAGATCCCGCCCAAAAATATCTCGTCGATTTCTGGGTCGCGCCGAAGGGCGACAATCTCGGCATTATGGAGACTCGCATTTACGAGGCGCCCTACAAGGATGGCAATGCCTGGACGACGATGGAGCGTCAGCCCGTTCCGTGGTGGTGGATCCCGGCGTCCGAACATCCGGGGCACACCGAGCAGAAGCGCAGTTGGGAGATCATGTCGGCGATCGACGGGTACATCGCCGCCGAAACGGCCGCGCATAACGGCGTTCTGGCGCTGAAGGACGACAAAACCGGGCAGGAGATTCCACTCGAGTTCCTCGACGTCCATCAGCCGATCCGGCGTCTCAAGGGGGACGGGAAATTCTTCGCCTGCACCGATTTCAGGAAGAAGGGCACCAAAGACCAATTCTACGACATCGATTTTTGGGTCGACGCCAAAACCGGCAAGATGACCGTGACAGACGTTAAAATTCACAAAGTTCCGGTCCTGATGAATGGATATTACGTCCAGATGTCGCGCTATCACTTCGACAAGAATACCTACGACGTCATCCCGTGAGAATGACTCGAACCAATGGGTTCAAAAGGCAGCATGGAGGATCGAAGAATGTCCTTGATATCTCGTCGGTCTGTAGTTGGCTTTTGCGCGTCAGCCTTTGCCTTCGTGACGGTCACTCCGGCCTTTGCCGACGCGACGCCGTTCACGGCCCAAGCCTTTCAGGACGCTGAAAATGCGAACAAGTCTATCCTCATCGAAATTCATGCCTCTTGGTGCCCGACCTGCAAGCGGCAAAAGGCAATTTTGAACAACCTGTTGCTCCCTGAGCCGAAGTTTAAGGACATGGTTGTCCTGCGTGTCGACTTTGATGGTCAAAAGGCGATCGTGAGCGAATTCGGCGCGCGAATGCAGTCAACGCTCATCGTTTATAAAGGCAAAAAGGAAGTCGGCCGGTCCGTAGGCGCTACGGACCCCGACTCCCTAGCCGCGCTGCTTGACAAAGCGCTATAAACTCGGTGGCGTCGATCCTCGGCCTCGCCTTCCTTGCCGGCATCCTTTCGATCTTATCGCCATGCGTGCTGCCGCTCCTGCCGGTAATTCTCGCCGCGGCGGTGTCGCAGCATCGCTACGGACCGGCGGCGCTGGCGGCCGGCCTTGCCATTTCGTTCGTCGCCATCGGTCTCTTCGTGGCGATGATCGGTTTCTCGATCGGCATCGATGGCGGGGTGTTAAGAACCGCCGCGGCCCTCTTGACGATCGGCATAGGCCTCGTGCTGGTCGTGCCAAGTTTTCAAGCCCGCCTGGCTTTGGCCGGCGGTCCAGTGGCCAATTGGACCGAGCGGCGCTTCGGCGGATTTTCGCCTGCCGGCCTGCAAGGCCAATTCGGGGTCGGCCTGCTGCTTGGCGCAGTCTGGAGTCCATGCGTTGGGCCGACGCTGGGCGCGGCTTCGCTACTCGCAGCGCAGGGAAAGAATTTACCTCAAGTCGCACTTACGATGTTGTTGTTCGGCCTCGGGGCTGCGGCGCCACTGCTGGTTCTGGGCACGCTGTCCCGCGAAGTTCTCCTGCGGATTCGAGATCGGCTTTTGCTAACCGGCAAAGGAGCGAAGGCGGCCCTTGGCATATTGTTGATCATGATCGGCCTTTCCATCGTCACCGGGATCGACAAGCGCATCGAAAGCTACTTCGTCGACGCCTCGCCGCAATGGTTGACGCATCTGACGACGCGCTACTGATAGCTGCCTGATCCTTGATCGCTGGCCTTGGTTCGGCGCATTCTTCTTGGCTTGGCGTCTGCGAATTTTTTTGTCGTCGCTTGGGGCCGGCTGGGAGCCAGACCTTAAGGCAAACCCGATTTGCCTTCGGAAGTCCGAGCAGTCTCATGGGCGTCCGGCCGACAAGATCCTCTATCGAATGTCTGCTATTGAGCAGAATCGACGTTAATTTCAATGGCAACGGCGGTCGGGAAGCCACCATCTGCTGTGAAGCAAATAAACGTTGGCTTTGGAGAAAAGCGGACCGCACTGTTGCGCGCACGTGGATCGCTGCCCCGACACGTCCCGAAGTGCTTGAGCACTGGCGCCGCGCTATCGCGAAAGGCGACGAGCCTTGGCCGCGTTGACAAGGTTCTAAAAGATTTAAACATGCGCGGCGCTGGCGGCGTTTTGATTAGCGGGCTTTGCAGCTTGTATCTTCGACGGCTTGAGATAACCTCGCGCGACTATTCTAAATCATTGCACAAGACGCTTCGCTCCAATTTTCGGAGTTTTTTTATGCAAAATCATCGTTTGATTGCATTTGTTGGCGCAATTGCTTTTCTGACGACGCTGGCCTCAGCCTACGCAGCCTCAGCAGCATCCAGCGCGACCAAGTTTGAAATTGAGGAATGGCGAAAGTCCATAACCCGTTCAACGCCGCCGAAGGCAGGCTGTTTCACGCTTCAGTACCCCTCGAAGAAATGGAAGGAAGTAGATTGCGGCAAGCAACCGCCAGATGCACCGCAAACTTTGGGACCAAAGGAGTTGCGACTAATAAAACCGCATGTTGCGCCACTAAGCGGCGACTGGACGATGACGCCAACGAACAGCATAACTTCCGCGACCGGCGAAGTCATCACATTAAACAGCGTCACAACTATAGGAAGCGTGAAATCAGAAGATGGAACGGTGGCTGCCGGAAAATTCAGTTTGCAGTTAAATTCCAACATGACACTGCCTGCGTCGTCGGGGAATCCATCCTGCGCTACATCCACTAACCCCAACTGCAAGGGGTGGATTCAATTTGTTTATAACAGCGATCGGCAGTTGTTTTGAAGGCCACCTAATACTCTACGTGGCGCACCGAAATTAGCCCCCAGAAGGGCGGCCTTTTGCCGAAACTCGATTTGCTCGACGGAACCATTCGGAACGAGATTGTGTATTTGTTCGAGGCGCGGTGTCTGCATCTGCACATGGGGTACTGGAGACACTCTGATGCCGATCAAACAGCCGGGGTTTGCATCCAACCAGGATTTAATGTCGTAAAATTTCGAGTTGGCGCCAAGGAGCGACGTCGGGATGTTGAAGGTTTTCTTGATTCTGTCGGCAAAAAAGGGCTCGAATTTAGACTTTGCCTCGTCTAACCGCCTTTGCACTTCGTCGAATTGCCGTGAATTGCGCAAAACCATTTCGTGAATCTCAGTCATGCTAAGCGTGTCACAGCGATCTTCCCGCCGAATTGTGGCGCGCCGACTTGGTATTACCCAGTGCGGTCCCAATATCGACCGTTCGGTTTCCAGCAATATGATACCCGAACCATCTGGTTGAGCGTCAACAACACTCAAGGCAAAATAGGGAAGCCGAGGCTCGACACAACTGATTACCGCGTCCGTAAGGCGACGCTTCAGAGCCTCGGCATGCGGTATATACACAAGGCCGCCAGCCCGTGGCGGCTTCTCATCGGTCTCGTCCATGCCAAGCACAATCATGCAGCCAGCGGCGTTTGCAAAAGCCGTCAGTTCCTCAAGTAAAGAATTGCGTCCAAATTCGCCAATCCCCGATCCCTGTTTGACGGCCTGATCTTCGGGCGGACCGCTCGCGGAATGTTTCAACTGACGTCGAACTTCCTCTGGGCTGAGAGGAACCGATCGTTTAAATTCAATCCGGCTACTTTCGGGAATCTTTTGGTGTGTGGCGGCGACTAAATCGCTCGGTTCGATTTCAGAAATTCGCTTTCCCAGCACGTCATTATCTCCGAAAGGGAAACAAAGATTGCGCCAGCATAACTTGCGCGCGGAAATTCCTCTAAAGGACAAAAACCACTCGACTCCTACGCCACCTCATGACATTTTCTCGTAAGAACGTACCATAAACACGCGGGCATTACAATGGCATCGCAGCCGGCTAAACCGCCCGTGGCGAACGACGACGATTTGCTCAACGAAGGCGTCGAGGAAATCCTTGCCGAGCACGGCGGCGACGCACGCGCGGCCATACGTGCTTTGCTTGCGCAAATCTCTTATTTGGAACTGGCGCGCAATCGAGCGGTGGCGCTGGCGTCGTTCGGCTATGCGCGTGGGAAACTACAATGAGCAAGGCACGCGGCACGGCCAACAGACACGCTTGATGCGGCCATGATTTCAAGGGGGAAGATCGCTCGCTACAATCGCCTCGGCACGCGAAAGGGGCGTCACAAGGATTAGGATATATTGTGAACAACTCCACTGCTTTCATTCGGAGGTTTTTGAGACCGGGAGCCTCGGCCTACCCGATGATACACCTATAGCGCACATTCCGAGATTCGTAGCTTCGTGTGTGCGCGTTGCGGAGGGCGCAAGAACGGCGTGCGTTTTGAGTATCCGCCTGCACCGGGAACGCCGGGTTACAATAATGGCCGATATCGTGATGAGGAGCCGTGGCCGGAAGAGCGTCCGTGACGATCGGGCCGACAAGAAAAAGGCCCCGGCTTGCACGACGGGGCCAAGGTCAGGGGATGAGGACGTCTATTGCGACGAAAGCCCCGCAAGAATTGGGCCACCGCAGTCATGGAACTAGCCGGCGGGCTTTTAGGTATGTGGAACCACTTTAAAGCAACGGTGTTTCGCTGCGGTCGTGTATCGCTTACTCCAACTATCGCCCCGTTTGGCCCCCTCGCCGGCGGGGCTTTTTGCTTCAGCCGATCACGGGGAAGCGCCTCGGCTGGGGACCTGCAGGGGGTTCGCGCCAGCGCGTTCAAGCAGGCTCAGCTTTGATGGCCTGGCGCTGCAACTGTCGCAACGCAGCCGTCTTGATAGTTGGGCAAGCGTCGGCGTGGCTGGCCACAACTTGGCGCACATGAGCCGCAGTGGCAGATCAATGCGTCGACCGCGCACGCAGCGGACTTCAAGGTTTGTTGCGCCGCAGCGACAAAAGATCACGCTCTGGTTACTGAACTATCGACGAAACGTCTCTTGATGCTATTGCGAAGTTTGCTGCCCGCAATATCTTAGGACCGACCAGCCGAACCGGGTGTTTTCTCGTTCGATGTGGTCCTACCGCTAGGAGTATCAGACGTAGGGGCTGGTATCATGGCTATCTATCGAATCCTCAAGAATTCGACCTTTGGCCCGCGGGAAATTTCTAAGATGACGACGGCTTACGAGGTAGTTCTCATAGAACTCGGAATTGATCGGACGGACCCTTGCACCGAGAGCATCGCATCCGCGATCGTGCACCGAGCCGCCACCGGGGAATCGAACGTTCGGGCCTTAGCTGATTTTGCGATAAGGCAGCTCAAATGTGCTGACGACGCGCGGCCCGGCGAGTGCTCGCGACAAATCGCCTAACCGCGCCTTCACATTAAACAGGCCGGATAATCCGAGCCCCGCCCGGAAAGGAACCGGACGGGGCTAAAGCGGCCTGAGTTGCAGCCGATGGCGGACTCGAGTCTTATTTACGAGCCGCCGTGCGAAGCCTGGCCACCCTTTTGTCCGGCCTCCGACGCGCGCTCAGGATCATGTGCGAAGTTACCGCCAGATTCATGCCCGCCTTTTCGGCCGGCCTCCGAGGCACGCTCCGGATCATTCGCGAAGTTGCCGCCGGATTCATGCCCGCCTTTGCGCGCGATCTCACGTTGCTTCTCTTCATCCATCGAAGCGAAGCCACGATTGGAAGTATCCGAGTGCTGATTAGACATCCATGTCTCCTTCTGGTTAGTAACATCCTGCAAACGAGAGCCAGAAACATCCGTTCCAAAACATTGGATTGCTTTTCTTTCACGTTTGATACGGCTCGCTCATCGTTTCGCTTGAGTGAATCAACGCAACGACGCAGCCTCGTCGCGCTAAGCGAACGTTACTCGTGTTGTGCTGGCCGAGTTTGTGGCGGGGCTTCTGGCGCGGTGGAGCTTTCCAAGCGAGGCCAGCGTCATTATATTGAGGCCGAAATCTTCGAGAAGCAACGATGGCAAAGAACCTTTCTCAAAATCGCGACCTTAGCCCTGTTGACAAGCCTGTTCTGCGGCACGGTCGTGTTCGCGCAGACGGTAGATCTAGGTTCAAGGACGCCCGAGGATGTCGACGCAGATTCCAAGGCGGCGATGAGCGATACCGTGAATGATCCGCGCATCACTCAATCGCTTGCCGGGGAAAAAGGTATCTGGAAATGGGTCGTGCCGCCCAAGAAGATGAACGGCGCTTACGAAAATCACGACCCTATCGGTGTCGCTGTCGGCAAGCTCATCCCGGCGGATTGCGAGATTAACTACACAGACCCGGACACGCACCGTTTGTTCTGCTTCACCAGCGCGACGTCGATGGTGTATTTCCTAAACGCACCCAAAGGAAATACTGCGCGTGCGGACAAAGGTTGGCGCGCTCTTAGAGGCACAAGCTGACCGCTGGTCGGCTTACCGCGGCGTTTGTGGCGGGGCTGGTGGTGCGGATGAGGTAGACATCCCAAGAGCAGGAACAACGCTTCGCAAAAAAAAAGGCCGGGATATGCCCGACCTTCCTCACAAGCGCCTCGACAATCACTGCCGGTACATCCGCGGACAATGACGGTGACGCGATGGATTACGCAGCTTGCAGATTAGCCGCAGCCAGCTTGCCCGAACGGCGATCCGTTTCGGTATCGAAGCTTACCTTCTGGCCTTCGTTGAGACCGCGCATGCCAGAACGCTCAACAGCGCTCACGTGCACAAAAACGTCCGGGCCGCCATTATCCGGCTGAATGAAACCGAAGCCTTTTTGATCGTTGAAAAACTTTACTGTGCCGATAGTCATGACGATTCCTTTCAATCAGTCACGGGATTTCTACTCGGCGCGTCACACGACGCGACAAGCAATTCAGATCACGATGTTGAAAGAGGAAGACCGTCGATGGCGCGTAGCGCGATAACTAAGGTTCGACAACAAGATCGTATAGATAAGCATATAAGAGCAAAATCCGCCCTTGGCAAGGTGCGTTTCGCATTGCCCGAGCCGGCCTGATACTCGGCATCATGAGCGGCGCCGCGCGGCGTGCTTGAAGTAGCGTCAAGACCCAACATCGGGAGTCGCTTGCGCCATTAGCTTGATACTAACGCTTTGTGATTATATACAGGCGCGTCAATTGGAGAAAATCAAATTGGTTAAGAAAGCAACAGCAAAGACGATCGTGGCGAAGAAGACCGCGCCGGCTAAATCAACGCGCCGTGTCATCAAGCCGTGGACGAAGGCTCAAGGCTCATTCTAAGGCTCGCACGCCGGTCGCGAAGATTTCGAAGGAAATGAAGCGCACGGTTGGCGCGCTACGCCGCCGGGCAGGCATCCTTGGGATTGGCTTAGGCGCGCATCGCTGACAGCGGGCAGCCGTACTTTTAAAGAGCCGCCTCGGCGCGGCTTTTTTGTACTCGCCGCGCCGTGGGCGCCGGGCGGTCAATAACGGCAATGACGATAGCCGTGCCGCCAATAGCAGCGATGGTGATGATATCCAAGCCCTAGCGCCCCGTTCACCGTCCCAACGCCGGCGCCAATGGCACCACCAACTACGGCACCCACGGGACCTGCGGCTCGATCACCTCTATGGGCGCCTTCCTCAGCACCGCCAACCAACCCTTGCGCGTGCGCTATCATAGGAGACGACATCGGAGTGAAGAGTCCAAGAGCAATAGCGAAATGGAATTTCATGAGTTCTCTAGGGGCTAAAACGTAACAATTGATAAAAGGCTAGTTCGTTCATAAACATGAGCGCAGCACATTACTGGCAGCCAGTGCGAGGATGCACAATGAGTGGGCTGGAGAGCCCCAACAGCAAATCTGACGAGGAAAAAGACTGCGCTGATCCTGCGCAGCACGCGGCGTTGAAGGCGGAACTGAGTGCGGCCCTCGCGCGAGAAGCAGCGCTGCTTCATGAGAAGAGCGAACTGCTCAAACGCCAAGACATGTTGATGCTTGAGTTCGATCATCGACTCTTTAACAGTCTGCAACTGGTCACTAGTTTGCTGTCAATGCAAAGCCGGGTGGCTTCGCCGGAGGCCGCTGTGCAATTGCAAGCAGCGGGCCAGCGCGTAGCTGCTTTTGGCCGCGTGCACCGGCGCTTGCATCCTCTTCATCACGACGAGACGGTAGAATTTAGGGAATATTTGCAGGGCCTTTGTCTGGACCTCTCAAGCCTTCTGCACGATCAAACCGATTGCGGTATCCGCGTCGAAGGGCATGAGATGGAAATACCCACGCTGAACGCTACGCCGCTAGGGTTTATCATTGCCGAATTGATCACCAATTCCGCAAAACATGCCAAAAGCAACATAGTCGTTCGATTGGATACATCGCCAACGCATGGTCATTCGATTTCAGTCGAAGATAGCGGGCCAGGATTACCAGATGAATTCGACCCAACGAAGAGCAAAGGACTCGGGATGAAGATCGTGCTCTCTCTGGTCCAGCAAATCGGCGGTACGCTGCGCATTACATCTGGCGATGGCGGCAGGGGCGTATCTTTTATCGTCACCTTCGACATTAAGGCGCTGGGGGTCATCGGAGCTGCGGGATAATCGGCGCTCTCTGCTTCGCGCCGGTCGACGCCAAGGCCGGCTGTCTTGAGCTTTCCCGACGATCTGGTGGGCAAAGTTTTCCCACCAGAATAATCAGGGTTGGACTGGTTTAAACTCGCCGACCTTGAATGAGGCGCCAAAGGCCAATGAGGATGCAGGCACCGATAAAGCCAGCGATCAAATAGCCGACCCAGCCGCCTAATCCGATACCCAGTAGGCCGAGTAGAAAGTCGGCCACGGCTGCACCGACGATGCCGAGAACGATGTTCAGAAGTATGCCTGTGCCGGATCCCATAAACATTTCGGCGAACCAACCGGCCAAACCACCGATAATGATCGCACCGATCCAGCCAATCTCCGCACTGTTATGCATTGCTTTCTCTCCCAGCTCACCGTCGCAGCTCGTCCGGCGCCATTCCGGCCACGGATATTCTTCAGCGGCCCCTACCTAATCGTGGCGGCTAGGACGGGGTTCCTTCCCTAGGTCGCGTCTTCTTCAGCAACCCGACGAGGTCTTCGCCACGGTTGGCCCATCGCTTACCGCCTTGCCCGCAGCTAACGATGAGGCCACGGCGCTTCCACCACAGCGCTCACGCCGAGCAAAAGGCCCGCTTCGCGCGGGCTTTTTCGCGCCGAGATCGTGTCCGAAGCGACACAGTCGGCCAGACGCAGAAGAAAAAAGCGCCAGATATTTGCTTTTAGTTTCGAAATTCACATAATGGGGCATTCCACAATTTCGAAGTGCGCACCAATGGCTCAATCCAGTGGCGGCGGCTTAATGCACCCGGGCTGGACGACCTTTCGTCGCGGACCCCAAGAAACCGTATTGCCATAAGCGCAATTTGGCACTTGTTTTGATGTGCTTATTTATCGGCGAGGCCATGCCCCACATTCCTGCGAACGATAATCGCCCAAGCGCCCTGCCCGCTTCGTTAGCGCCACGCGGCTTATGCCGCGTTGTTGCCGCCGAATACATCGGAGTATCGCCTTCCTTGTTCGACCAGCTTGTTTCGGATGGCAGAATGCCGAAGCCGAAGGCTATCAACTCTCGGCGTGTCTGGGATCGGCTGCAAATCGACGAGTACTTCTCGGCTCTTTTCGGCGATTCCATCGCCGAAGAGAACCCGTGGGATGCAGCCGCGTAATGGCGCGCACAAACCCGCCCCATCTAAGCCGCGACGTCGACCGCCATAAGAACGTGCGCTGGTACGTCAGGCCGCCCGGACGGCCCAAAGTACGCTTGCACGAAGAATATGGGACGCCTGCCTTCTGGGATGCGTACCAAGACGCACTCTCAGGCAAGACAGCGGCTGCGCCGAAGAAGATGGTCGCCGGTATCGTGCCCGGCAGCTTCCGGGCGCTTTGCGTGAAGTATTACGCCAGCCCGGAATTTCGCGGCCTTGATTGGAGCACCAAATCTTGGCGGCGTCGGGCGCTTGAGTTGATTTGCCAGACGAAGGCTGCCCTGCCCGTGGACCAGATGGAATCGCGCCACGTTCGTCGTTTGCGCGATGAGCTTTCCGAAAAGGTCGGCGCGGCGAATCAGCGGCTAAAAGCTCTCAAGGCGTTATTCAGTTGGGCAACGGAAGCCGAAGAGGCCAAGTTCAATCCCGCGCGCGACGTCAAGCTCATCAAGTACAAAACCAAGGGCCACCACTCTTGGACGATTGAAGAGGTGGAAAAATTCGAGCGGCATTTCCCGCTGGGCACGAAACCGCGCCTTGCCATGGCGCTGATGCTCTACACGGCAGGCAGGCGCGAGCACGCCGTGCGAACTCGGCCCGAAGCACATTCAAAGCGCGCGTATTCGCTTCACGCAGGCGAAGAATGAGGACCGCGCGCCCGTAGAAATGGACATGCCGCTGCATCCGCACCTCAAAGCTGCGATTGATGCCGGGCCTTGTGGTGATGAAACTTTCTTAGTCACCGAGTTTGGCCTGCCTCACACAGCCAATGGCTTCGGCAATTGGTTTCGCGAGAAGTGCATAGAGGCGGGCGTGCCCGGTCGCGCGCACGGATTACGAAAAGCGATGGCTGCACGACTCGCGGAAAGTCAGGCCACCGCGCACGAAGTCATGTCCATTACCGGCCACCGTACGCTGGAAGAGGTCGAGAACTACACGCGGGCTGCGCGCAAGCCTGGAATGGCGGACTCAGCGATGGCGAAATTGCAAACGTCCGCCGCGAAGATTGTCCCACTGCAAATCGAGGTGGGACAAGAAGACGAAAAAGTCCTGATAAAACAAGCGCACTTGGCGGCGCTGGCGCTCCCTAGGGGACTCGAACCCCTGTTTTCGCCGTGAGAGGGCGACGTCCTAGACCGCTAGACGAAGGGAGCGGGAAGCGAGGCTTCTAACGCGCACGCAACGCGTCCGCAAGGGCACGCAAGGCGTTCTCAGGTTCCTGTCTGGTTTGTCATTTCGAGATTTGCGTCGCGCGCTTCCCCGTCCGCCGCGAGTGCCGGCGGCACCAGACGGGCAATAGCTGCGCCGATCTCGCTCACGCCCTGGCGCAGCGAGGCGTTTTCTTCCGCCTCAGTCCCCGACGACGTGCCACGGCCGGCGCGGGCTTGCGACAATTCCGATTCCAGCGCTTCACAGCGCCGCCGCGCCGCATCGAGCGCGCCCTGAAGCGTCGCCGATTCCGACCGCAGACTTTCATATTTTTCGCTTAGCAGACGCTCTGACTCGCGCGCCTTTTCGACATGCTGGTCGCGCTGGGCCGTTATGCGCGTCTCACGCTGTTTGGCGTCTTCGAGCGCTGAATTCCTGGACGCCAATTTTGATGTTCAGGGCGCGCAGTTTTCCCTGGTCGGCATCGCGCTGCTGACGTAACTCGTCGATGTCTTTGCCGAGTTGCGCGGTGCGCGCCGTCTCGGCATCGAATCTACGCTGCAGCATCGCATAATTGGTCTCAAGCACTTCGAGGTTGCTCTTGGCCACGACGAGGGCATCGTTGAGCCGCGCCGCATGGGCGGTGCGCTCGGTGAAACGCTGTTCCGCCTCGACCAGGGTGCGGCTGACATCGCCAAGCCGAAGCTCGAGGCCGGCGGCGCGCGCGTCTGCCGCAGCATGGTTTGCAAGCCTCTGATCGGCGAGCGTCGAGAGCGCCTGTTGCGCCTGACTGAGCTTCGCCAATTGTTCCTGTTTGGTCTTATAGAGCCCGTCGGCATCATAGAGTGCCGCTGACAGCGCGCCGTGCTCGCTCGAAAGATTGGCGATCTCCTGCTCGGCGTTTGCCAAAGCCTCGGCTTTCCCGCGCACCTCTTCTTGATGGACTTCAACCGCTTGTTTGAGCGCAAGAATTTCCGCGGCGCGACGCCCGAGCTCGCTGCGGTCCGCGGCGTGCGCCTGCGCGACGTCGGCCACCCGGATTTCGAGACGGCGGCGCTCGACCGCGAACTCGGCCCGCAGATGATCCCGGTCGGCCAGGATTTCTTCAACGGAGAGCGGGACTTGCGTTTCCAGCCGGCGGCGCGTCAGGCGCAAGGCCCGGCGCCAAAAGGCCGGCGCAAAGGCAAGCGCGATGAGTCCCGCCACCAGGAACCCAAGCGCGAAGATCATAGCCTGTTCAATCACTCAGCTTCGCCCGCCGGATTGTCATGCGCCGACTATGACACCTCTGCCCAGAGAGATCAAAATCGACACAAATCGGCTGCGAACAGCCAACGGCGCTTTGAAACCGGTTTAAAACGGGTTCCAGGTCGGATGCGCGGTGAATTTCAGATATCCGACATTCACGCCGAGTCTCGCACCAAGGCCGGTGCGGACGGGAACCACGACGACATCGTTCGCAGTGAGCGCCGTCATGCCAAATCCGCCGACGAAATAGGCCGAGCCATTGAGGCCAGCAAAGCGCTGGAACACCGCGCGCACCGCCGGCAGCCCGTAAACGAGCATCATCGTGCGGTCGCCGTCGGCGCCGGCATCGAAGCCGAGCGAGGGGCCCTGCCAGAAGACCTTCAGGTCGCCGGCATTTCGCGTGTACATCAGGCCTTCGCCATAGCGCAGACCGCCGATGAAGGCACCGCCGGCCTCTTGCCCGAGAATATAGCCGTTGGGACGGCCCCAGCGCCGGGAGGCTTCTTCCACGACCTGTGCCAGGCCGCGCGACAGCGTGCCGAAGAAATGATGGCCGGCCTGCAGCAGCTCATCGCCACTGAATTCGCCCGGCCGATCGTCCTCGGTTACGGCCAGCGCTGCCTTTGGCAAGCCCAAGGTCAGGCCAGAGGCCGCCATCAACGCCAGTTTCGCTGAAAATTCCCGCCGCGAAGTGGGTCTCATGGTCATCTCCCGAATGAGCCGGCGCACGGCATCGTCAATCGGCACATCTTTTCGCCAGGCGGAAGACGCGCCGAGGGCCGCGAATCGCGCCTCGACTCTCAACCCCTATGATTAACGGAAGATTACGCCGTTCTTGGGCCCGCAGCGACGACGCTCGTGTCGGGATCGGCCCAGGCGACAAAAGAACCGTTCATGAATTTGGTCGCCGTCTTGCCGTAACGCAGTGGTTGTCCTTCGCGGTCGAGGACGATGCCGCCCGCGGCGCGCAAAATCGCATCGCCGGCAGCGGTGTCCCATTCCATCGTAGCGCCGAAACGCGGGTAGATATCGGCCGAGCCGTCCGCCAGCGCGCAGAACTTGAGCGAGGACCCGATCATCCTACGTTCTTTTATGTCGAGATGGTCCAAAAACGTCGTCGTCCGCGGATCGGTGTGCGACCAGCTTGTCAGGGCAACGCGGTTCTCGTGATCCTGCTTGCGCACGGTGATTCGCAGCCGCTCCGCCGGCGGCGGTAATTTCGCGCCCGGCGCAACTGGAAAAGTGACGGCGTAATCGCCGGCAAGCCACATCTGTTCGAGTGCCGGCGCATAGACGACGCCAACCTTCGGCTCGCCACGTACGATGAGCCCGATATTGACGGTGAACTCGCCCTTCCCGGCGAGGAACTCGCGCGTGCCGTCGACCGGGTCCACCAGAATGAACGTGTCGTCGTTGGTCGATTGCGCGCCTGCCGCCGCGGCTTCTTCGGAGACCACCGGTAGCTCGGGCATCCGCGCCGCGAGACCTGCGAGAATGACCGCCTCGCCCGCAAGGTCGGCGTCACAAACCGGGCTCGTATCGCCCTTCTGCCGCGCATTGCTGTCATTGTTGTAGAACAACATGATCGCAGCGCCGGCGGCGACCGCAAGCTCGGCGAAATCCTCGGCGATCGCCTGATAGTTCAGGCTCAGCGGCTTCGAGCTTAACTGGACTGACATTGGATCCTGCAGACCCGCGACTCACTTCGCCGCTTATGAGGTGAAGATATTGGCTTCCTGGCGGCTAATGAAAGGCCTGTCGGCGCAATGGTTGCAAACGTCCTTGCCGGGTGTAACAAAAAGTCGTCGCTGCGCAAGTCGATTCGCCGCGGGCTTCTGTCGCAATGTTGAGATTTATCTTGCACTTGCGAAGAACTTCCGCCGCTATACCGCGTTGCAACAGAACAAATTCGATCAAGCGGCGACCATCTAATGGCCCGTCGGCTTGCTTCTGGATGGGTCTTTCACAGAGTTTGGACTGAAAGCCCATGCTGCATCCAAAGGACGGAACATGACGCAATTCGCCCTCGGCTCTCTCGATCTCGCGGCTCTCTTATGCTCTCGCGTCTGCCATGACGTGATCAGCCCGGTGGGGGCCATCGTCAACGGGCTCGAAATGCTCGATGAGGAGAAGGATGCCGAGATGCGCGGCTTTGCGCTCGATCTCGTCAAGAAGAGCGCCCATACCGCCTCGGCGCGGCTGCAATTCTGCCGGCTGGCTTTTGGCGCTGCGGGTTCCGCGGGCGCTGCGATCGACACCGGCGATGCCGAGAAAGTCACGCGCGGCCTTCTGGAAGATGATCGCACCAAGCTACGCTGGA
The DNA here is from genome assembly GCA_963782195.1 of uncultured Pseudomonadota bacterium. Lineage (GTDB taxonomy): Bacteria > Pseudomonadota > Alphaproteobacteria > Rhizobiales > Beijerinckiaceae > Methylovirgula. The sequence goes on from CAWAIN010000004.1 coordinate 339,429, forward strand.
ACGTGCCGCGCATCCTAATGGCGAAGGACAAGGTCAAATTGATCCTGAATCTCTGCCTGATTGCCGCAGCGGCGATCCCGCGCGGCGGCGTGATTACCGTCAATGTCGATACAAGCGAACCCACGCCGCATATCGATGTCGAAGCCAACGGAACCAACGCGCGTCTTGCAAGCCATGTCCCACAGCTTCTCGCCGGCACGCCGGAAAATAACCAGGTCGATGCGCATGGCATTCAGGCGTTCTACACAGGGCTGATTGCACGCGCGGCGCAATTGTCACTAAACGTAACGGCTGAAACCGAAATAGTTCGCATCGAGGCTCATCCGGCCACAACCGATGCTTTAGCGGGCTCGGCGGCATAACCGTGCCGTGCAACGGCGGCTATTACCTCATTAAAATGAGTTGTCGTGCGCAATTTCCTTTGCGCGGATAGAAACGGCGCCAAGCCGGGTAATATTTGCGCACTAAATTATCGCGCCTTTTATTCGTAACCGGCTTTGAATGGCCGGGTTTTTTCAACGCTCCTTAACCCATTCAGCGCAATAATTCTCCGTCGGGGCTTGTCCTTGGCTGGAGATTTGGCGCAGCAATGGACGACCTGCTTAGCGATTTCCTCATCGAAACCAGCGAGCAAATCGACGCCGCCGGCGAACAGCTTGTTCTGTTTGAGCGCGATCCCTCCGATCGCGAAGCCATCATCCGCATCTTCCGTCTGTTCCACACGATCAAGGGAACATGCGGTTTTTTGAGTCTCACGCGGCTCGAACTGCTCACGCACGTAACGGAAAGTCTGATCAGCAAATTGCGCGACGGCGCGCCCGCGACATCAGAGACCGTCTCATTGATCCTGACTGCGGTCGATCGCGTGAAAACTATTCTGGCTAACCTCACGGAAGTCGGCAAAGAGCCCGACGGCGACGATCAGGACTTGATCGCAGCGCTGCAATCCGACGCGGGTGGCAAGTCCCGTTCGCCTGACAGCGCGCCGCCAGCACAGCCGAAGACAGAATCGGGCGTCAACAAAAATCCGCCGGCGCGGACAATGCCATCGAGCCGGGCCGATAGTATCCGCGTATCCGTCGGCGCTTTGGAGCGGATCATGATCCTCGTCTCCGAACTGGTGCTGACGCGCAACCAGCTTCTGGAGATCACGCGGCATCAGGAAGATGCGGTCATCAAGACGCCATTGCAGCGTCTGTCCGGTCTCACAAGCGATCTGCAAGACGCGGTGATGCGTGCGCGCATGCAATCTGTTGGACGCCTTTTCGCAGGCCTGCCCCGACTTATCCGCGAACTTTCCGTCGATCTTAAAAAGAAATTTCGGCTCGTCACCGAGGGTTCGGACACCGAACTCGACCGCCAGCTCATCGAACTCATCCGCGATCCCCTTACCCATCTTCTGCGCAATTGCGCCGACCACGGCATCGAATTGCCGGAGGATCGCATCACACTAGGCAAGCCCGAGGAAGGCACCATCCGAGTCGCCGCCGCGCACGAGGCTGGCTACATCACCATCGACATCTCCGACGACGGCCGCGGTCTCGACCTGCAGAAAATCCGCGAGAAGGCCGTGGCCAAGGGCCTCGTGTCCGCGGCGGAGCTTCGTGGGCTCTCAGATGAAGACGTAAGCCGGTTTATCTTCGCGCCGGACTTCTCAACTGCGGCATCGGTCACAAGCATATCGGGCCGCGGTGTTGGCATGGATATCGTGCGCGACAATATCGAGGCGATCGGCGGCACGATCTCGTTGACGACGATGGCCGGCAAAGGCACACGCTTCGCCCTCAGAATTCCGCTCACCCTGGCAATCACGCCAGCGTTGATCGTCGAGGCCAGCGGACACCGTTTCGCGCTGCCGCAGCATTCCGTCGTCGAGGCGGTTGGTCTGGAAGAAGGCGGCGCACATGCGCTTGAGCTTTTGCAAGGCAGCCTGGTTCTTCGGCTGCGCGACGAGACTTTACCCGTCGCGTCACTCAAGTCGCTTCTGCAACTTGACGACAGCGCGCCAGCACCCGCTGGCGAACTCGTGATCGTCATGCGGGTCCACAACCGCGCATTCGGCATTCTCGTCGATGCCGTGTCGGACGTGCAGGAAATCGTCGTCAAGCCGCTCGGCAGTTCATTGTCCGACCTTCGCGCATTTTCTGGACACACGATACTTGGCAACGGCTCCGTGGTGCTGATCCTCGACCCCAGCGGCATTGCCTCGCGGATGGGCTTTGAGAGTGTCAGCGATTACGCGGTCGGCCGCGCTGTCGAAACTTATGTCCCCGCCGATGAAATGACACGCTTCGTCTTGTTCCGTGCCGGCCCCGGCGCGCCGAAGGCGCTGCCGCTTTCACTGGTTGTACGGATTGAGTTCGATCCAGGCCGCCGACATTCACATGTCCGACGGCCGCATGGTCGTCCAGCATCAGTCGCAATTGATGCCGCTCGTGCCGCTCTCTGCCAGCGCGGGTTCCCAATTGCAGGATGTCAACCCGGTTCTCGTACTCGGAGTCGGCGGCGAGAGCATGGGGCTTTTGATCGAAGAAATTATCGATGTGGTCGACGCGCCCCTGAATATTGAAATCACGAGCGCGTCGCCGGGCATCATCGGCACCGCCGAAATCCGTGGCGAGATCGCCGAAGTCCTCGACGCGACCTATTTCTTACAGATCGGCCGCCCGGCCGCATACTCACGCGGCGTGGCGCACCAGTTCCGCGTGCTGCTGGTCGATGACAAACCCTTCTTCCGCGACATGCTGGCGCCACTGATCATCGCCGCAGGCTATCGGGTCAACACCGCCGCTTCGGCCGCGGAAGCACTCGCGATGTTCGAAAAGGGCGCGCAATTCGACGCCGTCGTGACCGATACCGACATGCCCGTCATGAACGGCTACGAGATGGCACGCCAGCTGACCCAGGAACCGCGTCATCACGGTCTGCCGATCGTCGCGCTTGCCGCGCATGCTTCGCCGAACGTCCTCCAGGCCGCAAGGGAAAGCGGCATGTATGGGGCTGTCGGAAAATTCGATCGCAACGCACTGATCAGGACGCTCGGCGAAATTCTCGAGGTGCGCCACCTCAACAGGCACGAGCTTGAAAGAAGCGTCATCGGATCGGTTGCGGCATGACGATGGACTACAGACAAGATCCTGCGCGATCATCAAACGCCCCGGGCGGCGCTTCCGAAGACGAGGCGCAAATCCGGTGTTTCGTCGTCTTCGTCGGCGGCGAGCCCCTGGGCCTTTGCGTCGATTACGTGCAGACCATTTTCGGAATCGATGCCGTCACGCCGGTGCCGCTCGGGCCGAGGGAAATCATCGGCCTCGTCAATTTGCGCGGCAAAATCGTCACCGCGGTCAGCCTGCGCCGACGACTGGATCTGCCCGATCCAGCGGACCCACGCTCGATGCTTGCGGTCGGCATGGACTACCGGGGTGAAAACTTTGCCCTCGTCGTCGATGAGGTCGGCGATGTCCTGCATCTTAACCCGCAATCGCGAATCTCATTGCCACCGCATCTCAACGATCGCAGGGCAAAGTTTACCAAGGCCGCGTATCGTCTGGAAACCGGAATTCTGTCGTTGCTCGATGTGGCTGCGATTTTCGATTTCCCACGCCATGCGTGACGCAACGGAATGAGTCAAATGGAAGAAATCGGGGACACAACAATGAAACAGATTTTGGTGGTCGACGATTCGACCGTCATCCGAAAGGTTGCGCGACGCATCCTCGAAGGTATGAATTTCCAGACTGTCGAAGCCGAGGACGGCCGCAAGGCGCTCAATGCCTGCAGTTTCTTCATGCCGGATGCCATCTTGCTCGACTGGAACATGCCGGTCATGGACGGGTTCGAGTTTTTGCACGAACTGCGCAAGATGCCCGAAGGCCTAAAACCGAAAGTCGTCTTCTGCACGACGGAAAATGACGTTGCGCATATTGCCCGCGCGATCCACGCCGGAGCCGACGAATACATTATGAAGCCCTTCGACAAGCAGATCCTGCAATCCAAGCTTGAAGAAATCGGCCTCCTCGACGCGGCCGCGTGAGACAGCGGTCCCGCCGGCATGAGACAACACGGCAGCGATATGGGTTTTGGCGCGATGGGCGAGATATCTGCGCCGGCAACTTTGCATCCCCTCATGGGATTTGAACTTTCCGCGCCACCCGAAGCGATCGTGATTGGCGTCTCGACAGGCGGCCCGCAAGCGCTTCCGGTCGTCATCAAAGATCTTGCGCTCGGGCCTCAACTGCCCATTCTCATCGCTTTGCACATTCCAACGGAGTTTACCCACACGGTCGCGGCGCGGATCCAGTCGATCGCGGGTGTTCCGGCGCGGATCGCGCAGGACGGGGAAGCGCTCCTGCCCGGGCATGTCTACTTGTCGCCCGGCGACAGGCACATCAGCGTCGCCCGCGATGGTGACAAGGCCATCGTGCGATTGCTCGACACGCCGCCAGAAAATTTCTGCAAGCCGTCGGTCGATGTCCTGTTCCGCTCGGCCGCGGAGGTATTCGGCCCCGCAGTCATCGCCATCGTGCTGACCGGCATGGGCAGCGACGGCCTGGCCGGGACGCGCGCCATCGTCGCGGCCGGCGCCAGGGTCATCGCACAGGATGCGGCCTCGTCCGTCGTGTGGGGTATGCCACGTCTCGTCGCCAGCGAAGGGCTCGCGCAGGCGGTCTTGCCGCTGAAGGAAATTGGCGTCTCGGTCTGCCGCCTCATTCGCCATGCACAGTTTCGAGAGCAAAAATCATGAACTCCGATTTTGACGTGCTTCGCCAATTGCTCAACCGGCGTTCGGGACTTTCGCTCGATGCCGAGAAGGCCTATCTCGCGGAAAGCCGGCTGCAACCGCTTGTGCAGCAACTCGGACTCTCGGGGCTTGGCGGCCTCGTCAAAATGCTGCTCTCCGGCGCGCATGAAGATCTCGAGCGCGAGGTCGTCGAGGCGATGACCACCAACGAGACTTTTTTCTTTCGGGACCGCGTGCCGTTCGACAATTTCCGAAAAGTTATCCTCCCGCATCTGTTGGAGGCGCGTCGCGACAGCCGTCAGATTCGCATCTGGTGTGCGGCCTGTTCGTCTGGCCAGGAGCCTTATTCGCTCGCGATGTTGCTCGATGAAGAAGCGCCCCGGCTGGCCGGCTGGAGTATCGAAATTCTGGCGACCGATCTCTCACGCGCCGTCGTCAATGCCGCACGGCAAGGCGTGTATTCGCAATTCGAGGTGCAGCGCGGTCTCCCGATCACCCAGCTTTTGCGCTATTTCCGGCAGGATGGCGAGCGCTGGCGCATCAACGAGTATCTGCGCTCGCGCATCCGCTTCAATGAATTCAACCTGCTGTCGAGTTATGCGGCGCTGGGCCGTTTTGACGTCATCTTCTGCCGCAACGTCCTGATCTATTTCGATGTGCCAACCAAGAAAGACGTTCTGGACCGTATGGCCGGAGTCCTTGCCCCGGACGGCTTCTTTATCATGGGTGCGGCGGAAACGGTCATCGGACTGACAGATGCGATGGTGCCGCATCCGCTTCATCGCTCAATCCATGTTCCCCGCTCGACCCCATTGCCCACGACGCGGCCAGCGTTGTCTCTCGTCGCAAGCTAAACAAAAAAGCCCCGCTTAAGCGGGGCTTTTTTCATTCCGTGGGTCAGTCTTACGCCGAAACCAGTTCGTCGTCTTCCGACGGTTCACGCAGCACATAGCCGCGGCCCCAGACCGTCTCGATGTAATTGCGGCCGCGACTCGCGTTGGCGAGCTTCTTGCGCAGCTTGCAGATAAAGACGTCGATGATTTTCAGTTCCGGCTCATCCATGCCGCCATAAAGATGATTGAGGAACATTTCCTTGGTCAGGGTCGTACCTTTGCGCAGGGAAAGAAGCTCCAGCATCTGATATTCTTTGCCGGTAAGGTGCACGCGGTTGCCGGAAACCTCAACCGTCTTCTGATCGAGGTTCACGATCAGGTCGCCGGTCGCGATGACCGATTGGGCGTGGCCCTTGGAGCGGCGGACGATCGCATGGATGCGAGCGACCAGCTCGTCTTTATGGAATGGCTTGGTCAGATAATCGTCAGCGCCGAAGCCGAGGCCCTTCACTTTATCCTCGATGCCGGCAAGACCGGAGAGAATGAGGATGGGCGTCTTGACCTTGGCGACCCGCAGCGTCCGCAGGACTTCGTAGCCGGACATGTCGGGAAGATTGATGTCGAGAAGGATGATGTCGTAGTCGTAAAGCTTGCCGAGATCAATGCCTTCTTCGCCAAGGTCCGTCGTGTAGACGTTGAAATTTTCCGACTTGAGCATCAGTTCGATGCTTTGCGCTGTGGCGCTGTCGTCTTCTATCAGGAGCACGCGCATGTGGAGCCCTCAGCCTTCCCCTCGTCGATCGGCGCGCGAAACCAGTTCCCAAGACCCCCAGCCCCAGCGCCGGAGTCAACGAGAATAAATCTGCCGAACCACTTTCTTAAAGTTAACGGGCATTGGTTAACAAAATCATTCCGAACGCCCCGGGACCCCCGTCCGAATCAGGCACATGATAAAAATATACTCGATCGTCACCGAACCGCCAGCGGCGCGACAATCGGCGTAAGAAAGCAGAAACTTTAATAGGTCATATTCGCCCTCGTCTCGAAGAAAAATTGACTAAACAGATCGAGATCAGGCTGGCGTTTCGGAGTAACAAAACATGAAGTCGCGGGATTCGCTCATCCGTCTCAAGCGCTTCCAGGTCGAGGAGCGCCGTCGTCGCATGGCCCAGATCGAGGCGATGATCGCCGAATTCGCGCGCATCGCCGCCGACCTCGACAGGGAAATCGCACTCGAAGAGCAGCGCGCCGGCATCTCCGATATGTCGCATTTTGCCTACCCGACCTACGCCCGTGCAGCACGGGCACGCCGCGACAACCTCCAGCGCTCAAGCGGCGAATTGCGCGAACAGCTTGAGGCAGCCAAGGCGCTCTTTGACGAAGCCGCCGCGGATCTCAGCAAGGCCACGAGCCTCGAAGGGCGCGAGAAAGCTGCCGAGCGGAGCCACGAGGCGCTCGATCAAGGCACGCCCATCGTCAACTTTGACCTGCGCGTCGCGCGCGCCTAAAACCCTCTCGGGCTGATCGAGCCGGCACGTTAAATCCCCGATGACGGCCAAGCCTCGGGCGCGCCGTCAAATTGTCGCCTCCCTGGCGGAAAATGAGCGCTTGCTTTGTATGACGCTTTACGGTCTCCACAGGCCGGAAGCGCGACGGGCGGCTGATCGCCCCACCGTGGCGCGTGGATTTTCAGGAGAGACATGAAGAGGCTCACCGAATTTGTCTGGCCTGCCATCGGTGTCGCCGCCCTCGTCGTATCGATTTGGCTCCTCGACCAGCAGTTCCGCGGCCAGGCAATCGGGCCAAAGGTGCTGGCCGATCTCAAAACCATTCCGCTGGCGCAATATGGGCTGGCGATTCTCGCGACCCTTGTCGCCTATGCGGCGCTCGCCTGGTACGACCGAATCGCGCTGATGCATCTCGGCGTCACGCACATCTCCTGGCGCTTTATTGCTCTCTGCTCATTCACGACCTACGCGCTGGCTCATAATATCGGCGCCTCCGTCGTCTCCGGGGCCGTGGTGCGTTATCGCGCCTATTCCACCAAAGGACTTTCCACGGCGCAGATCGCTCTTCTCGTCGGCATCTGTTCGCTGACGTTTGTGCTCGGCGTCCTGTTCCTCGGCGGGATTGTGCTGGTCGCCGAACCCTTGCAATTACGACGGCTCGGCCATCTCCTGCCGCATATGATCACCCAACCGGAAACGGCGCGGGTGATCGGCCTGATCTGCCTTGGGCTTGTTGCCGCTTACATCATCGGCTCGGCGCTACGGTTGAAGCCTCTCGTCATCGGGCGCCTGCGCATTGAATATCCGCATCCCGACATCGCCTTGCGTCAGGTGGCTGCCTCGTCGGCGGAATTGATGGGTGCTTCCGGCATCATCTATTTTGCCCTGCCACAACATGCCAATCCGGGCTATTTCGTCATTCTCGGCGTTTTTATCGCGTCGTTTTCCATCGCTTTGGCGTCCGAATCGCCGGGCGGGCTCGGCGTCTTCGAACTGCTCTTCATCAAGGCGATGCCGGCGGTGCCGCACGACAAGGTGCTCACAGCGCTCCTGGTATTCCGGCTCCTCTATCTCGTTTTGCCGCTTATCTTTGCCGGCGTGGTGGTATTGGTCTTCGAGCGGCGGCGCCTGAGCGAGGCGCTGCACGCCGACGATATGCCGGCGACAGCCAGCGACGATCCGCGGATGGAAAGCGAAAAAGCCAAGACAGAATCGACCCGCGTGGTCAAAGCGCCTGCGAGTCACGCCGATTCTTGAGGCGGCCAGGCGCCCCGCTGCGAAGGCTTACATCCGATATTGCTGAATGCGCGTCGTGCGCAGGCCGGCGAGGCCATGTTGGTCAATCGACATCTGCCAAGACAAGAATTCGTCGACCGTCAGCGTATAACGGCTGCAAGCCTCTTCCAACGAAATGAGTCCGCCGCGCACCGCGGCCACAACCTCGGCCTTGCGCCGGATGACCCAGCGTTTGGTCGTGGTCGGAGGAAGATCTGCCACGGTGAGGGGGCTCCCGTCTGGCCCGATGACGTATTTCGCCCTCGGGCGGTGCAACTCGACCATATCTGGAACTCACATACTGACTAACTCACAGGGCAAGAATAAATAAGCGAGCTTAAGATTCACCTAAGCGAGATAACCATGTTTAGCTTAACTGGCGGGCGGAAAATTAGTATAATTTCTATGAATACGATAACAGGCTGTTTACGAATTCTACACCGACCTTACCGTTTCTTGGCAAAACCTTAACGAGCGCCCAAAAACGGGACAGCAAGGGTCTCGCTTGCTATGACAACGAGACGAGCGTTGCCAACCTGGCAGAGGGATGATTTAGAATAGCGCCGTCGTCTCGCCTGCTGCGCATGGCCAAGCATGTTAATGCGCTGGGCGATGACTATATGAGAATGGGCGGAGGACCGCCGACGTTTACCAAACCGATCCGATCGCCGCATGAGTTCCGAACCGCTCAACAGCCTCGATTTGCCGAAGCCACCCGCCGAGACGCGGGTGGTTGTCGCGATGTCGGGCGGCGTTGATTCCTCGGTCGTCGCGGCACTGCTCAAGGAGCAGGGCTATGACGTGATCGGCGTGACGCTGCAGCTTTACGATCATGGCGCCGCCGAGCATCGCAAGGGCGCCTGCTGCGCTGGTCAAGATATTCATGACGCGCGCCAAGTCGCGGCCCGCCTGGATATTCCGCATTACGTCCTCGATTATGAGCAGCGGTTCCGCGAAAAGGTCATCGACCGCTTCGCCCAAAGCTATGTCGAGGGCGAGACGCCGGTCCCCTGCGTCGCGTGCAACAGCGATATCAAGTTCGCCGATTTCCTAGATACGGCGAAGTCGCTTGGCGCCGATGTTCTCGCGACCGGGCATTACATTGTTTCGCGCCCGGACGGCGCCGGCGGCCGCGCGCTGTTTCGCGCCGAAGATACGAGCCGCGATCAAAGCTATTTCCTGTTCGCGACCACGCCCGAGCAATTGAAGAGCTTGCGGTTTCCACTGGGCGGCCTCGACAAGTCCGAGGTGCGTGCGATTGCACGCCGCCACGGTCTGCTTGTCGCCGACAAGGCCGACAGCCAGGACATCTGCTTCATCCATTCCGGGAAATACAGCAGCTTCATCGAGCAGATGCGTCCGGATGCGGCGCAGCCCGGCGATATCGTGCATCTGGATGGGCGCGTGCTCGGCCGCCATGCCGGCGTTATCAATTATACTGTCGGCCAGCGCCGCGGCCTCGGCATAAGCTTCAATGATGCTGGAAATGCCGTACCACTCTATGTCGTGCGGCTCGACGCCGCCCATGCGCGGGTCATCGTCGGTCCGCGTGAGGCACTGGCGACGCGGCGCGTGACGCTACGCGATCTGAACTGGATCGGTGACGGACGAGTCGCCGATGTCGGCCCGGCGGGCCGCGACGTGTTCGTGCGTGTCCGTTCGACCAAGGCGCCCATCGCGGGCTCGCTGCATATTGAGGCCGGTGAGGCGCGCGTCGCCTTCGCCAGCAACGAGGACGGTGTCTCCCCCGGGCAGGCCTGCGTCCTCTACGACAGCGACCGTACCGACGCGCGCATGCTTGGTGGCGGTTTCATCTGCGCGACCGAGTCCGGCCTGTCACTGGAAGCGCGCACCCGCATCGATGTTTCGCTCGCCGCTGCCGACGGCTGATGAACAAAAACGGGGAGAGCCACCACTTTCTGCGGCCCCGCCCGTCCGGGCAAACCGGTCGGCCCCGCCAACGCGGGCCCGCCGCCGCGCACGCAAATCGTGCCAGGGCTTTCGATAACGCCGCTGTCGCCAGCGCTTACGCACGCTGGGCGCCGGTCTATGACCTCGCTTTTTCTGAAACTATGCGGCCGGGCCGCAAGATCGCCGCCGCAGTCGTGGGCCGCCGCAAGGGCGCGCTCGTCCTCGACGTGGGGGTGGGAACAGGTCTCGAATTGCCAATGTTCGATCCCTCGAGCCGTGTCGTCGGAATCGATCTTTCGGAGCCGATGCTGCGCCGTGCCGCGCGCCGCGTGGCAGACACGTCATTGGATCACGTCGCGGGCCTTTCGGTGATGGATGCCTGTCACCTCGCTTTCGCGGCGGCGACCTTCGACGTCATCGTCGCGCCTTATGTCCTCACCGTGCTGCCGCGGCCGGAAGCAAGTCTCGATGAATGGGTGCGCGTCCTCAAGCCAGGCGGCGAGATCGTTCTTGTCAATCACATCGGCGCAACGGGCGGCCCGATTGCCTGGGTGGAAGCGAAATTGGCGGAGCGAAGCGCCTCACTCGGCTGGCGGCCGGAATTTCCGTGGCGCGTTTTGGCGGATTGGCTGGCCGGCCACGATGATTTGACGCTCATCGAGCGCCGCGGGCTGCCGCCCTTCGGCTTCTTCACCTTAGTGCGTATCGCCAAACGCTGAGTGCCGCCTTTCCGCGCTTTGCTCTCCAGGCTGTGCGAAAACTTCTTCGGCGACCTCGCCTCCCGCGCGCGAGCGCACCTTGCCGCTCTCTGGAACCGGTTCGATTTTCCGCGTCAGGCCGAGACGCCTAATCAACCAGGGCATGGTCAGACCCTGGGCGAAGATCGAGAACGCGACCACGGCGAAGGCAGCAATGATAATCGCTCCTTTCTCCGGCACGGAATCGGGTATGGCCAGCGCGAGGGCGAGAGCCAGCGCTCCTCTCAGCCCGCCCCAGACAAGAACATGTTGATGGCGGATATCAACCTTCGATGGAGAATGCGCGAACAGAGCACACAGCGGATAAACTGTGGCGATTCGCGCGATAAGGACCAACCCGATCGCCAGCGCAGCCGCGGGGGTGAACAGACGGCTTGCCTGACCGGCCTCGTTTCCTCCGATCAGAATGAAGACCGCGGAATTGGCCAGGAAAGCCGCATATTCCCAAAATGAGTTGATGTGTTCACGGCCGGAGGCGGAGATGGCCCAGCCCGCCCAGCCCATCCACCCCACGTTGCCCACGACTAATCCCGCCGCCAGAGCCGCAAGCACCCCGGACATATGGAAATGTTCGGCGAGCAAAAATGAACCATAGGCAGAAATCGTTGTGAGCGTGATCTCGACCAAGTGATCGTCGGTGCGACCGGCCACAAACAGTGCCGCGCCCGCAACGAAGATGCCGACGGCTAATCCGCCAAATACCATCCAGAGCAGCGAACCCGTCACCGCAACGGCCTGGACTTCAGCGCCATGCGCGATGGAAACGAGGATCGCAAAGGCTACGGCTGCAGCGCCATCATTGAGAAGACTTTCGGACTCAACCAACAGACTAAGCCGCGACTCGACCTCCATTTCCTTGAAGGCAGCGACAACCGACACAGGATCCGTTGCCGCGATCAGCGCCGCGAACAGAGCCGAGCCCAGCCAGCCCCAACCGGCTATCAAGTGCATGCTGATTGCAATGATCGCGCCCGTGAGCAGGACGCCGGGAAAAGCGAGCGTCACCGTGATGGGCAGATTTTTACGAAACGGCCGCCACTTGAGGTGTAGAGCCGCTTCGAAAATCAGCGGCGGCAGCAACCCAGTGTAGATGAGGTCCGGCGCTACGGTAACGTTCATCGACCCGCCAAGTAGCGCGAGACAGACACCCGCCGCGACCAGGCCAACGCTGTAAGGCAGCCGAAGTCGGTGACAGGCTATCGCGACCACGCAGGCAATAACCAGGATGAGGCCAAGTTGGCTCACTGACATGTCACATCCCTTACTTGGGCGCTCCGGAGCGCTGCGAAGTTTGCCGCGGTTGGGCGGGCGCTCGACGGAGGACATGACATTAGACGAGGGCATCACGGCCGGCCAGAGAAGTCGGAATCCTTATAATTTACAGAAAATATTGTGAAATCATCCCGCCTGCGCGCCGCAGCACCCCGGGGGGTGCGGACCTCGCCGATAGTTTTAGCGCAGCGGTCCCGCAGCGCAGCATCAACGTTCTCCCCATCGCTGATTTTTTGGACGCTTGTGAAGTATAACGCGAGAAGTTAACAGTCGAATTTGCGACCTAAGCCAATATAATGACGTCGATGGGGAGAAACGCAGAGTGTTCCACCAGCTTTTAGCGCCCGTTGCAGGGAGTCTCGGCCTTTCTTTCCTCGCGGCAATGCTGCCGGTCGTCGCCGTGCTCGTTTTGCTGGGGCTTCTGCGTCGCCCAGGATGGCAAGCCGCTTTGGTCGGGCTCGCCGTCGGTTTGATCGTCGCCATAGGCGTCTGGCAGATGCCTGTCGGCCTTGCGTTTAACTCAGTTTTCAACGGTGCTGTCCTTGCGCTGTGGCCGGTGATGTGGGTGGTGCTGAATGCACTGTTACTCTACAATATCGCCGTCGAATCGGGCCGCTTCGATGCCTTTCGCGCCTGGCTTATCAATCATGTTCCCAATGACCGACGTGTCGTTCTGGTGGTGATCGGCTTCTGTTTCGGCGCTTTGCTCGAAGGTATTTCCGGCTTCGGCACGCCGGTGGCGATCACCAGCTCATTGCTGATTCTTGTCGGCTTTCCCGCGCTGGAAGCCCTGGTCTTCGTCCTGATCTTCAACACCGCGCCGGTCGCCTTTGGCGCGCTCGGCGTGCCGATCACCGTGCTTGGCGCTGTTACCGGATTGCCGGCGCACACCCTCGGCGCCATGGTCGGTCGGCAATTGCCCGTAATCGCTTTGCTCCTCCCGTTCTACGTCATCGCGCTTTACGGCGGCCTGCGTTCGTTGAAATCGCTTTGGCCACTGCTACTGGTCGCGGGTGCGAGCTTCTCTGTCTCGCAATTCTTTGCGTCAAACTATCTCGATTACGCACTCACAGACGTCTTCGCGGCGATCGGATCGCTCGCCTGCACATTGCTGTTCCTGCAGGTCTGGCGCCCTAAACCCGACCCGGAATTTGCGATTTCGGACGCCGCCGAAAAAGCGGCGACGGAAGCACGCCCGATTGCGCCCTGGCAGGGCTGGATTCCCTGGATCATCGTCACCGTCGTCGTGATCGCCTGGACGCATTTCGATATTGCGAAGATCCATCAGGCCAAGATCCCCTGGCCCGGACTCGATAAAGCCGTCGCAATCACCCTTTACGCCGGCAAGCCGTATGCGGCGGTCTGGACCTTCCAGCCACTGACCACGGGGACCGCCATTCTCTTCGCCTCCATCGTCACCGCGCTGGTATTAGGCCTCCCGATCAGCCGCTTCTTCGCCTGCATCGGCCACACGATCCGGCAAACCTGGATCGCCGTCGTCACGGTGATGCTGATCCTCGGCCTTGCCTATCTCATGAACTATTCCGGCATGGCCTACACGCTCGGCAAGGCGGTCGCTTCGACGGGCTATCTCTTCGTCTTCCTGTCGCCGTTCCTCGGCTGGGTCGCCGTCCTGCTCTCGGGCAGCGACACCTCGGGCAATGCACTCTTCGGCAATCTACAGGTGGTCGCGGCGCGCCAGCTCAATCTCAATCCGGTCCTCTTTGCCGCAACCAATTCGTCCGGCGGCGTGCTGGGCAAAATGGTCTCGCCGCAAAATATCGCGACCGGCGTCGCGGTCACCAAGCTCAAGGGACATGAGGGCATCGTCTTTGCGCGCACGTTCTGGCACAGCGTCGTTCTGACGATCGTGCTCGGCGTCCTCGTCGCGATCCAACAGTTCATCATTCCCTGGATCATTCCGGTCCTTCCCGCCGGACACTAGGCTCGACGGGGCGCGCCTTGACTTTCGCGCGAGCGGCGGCCTATACGGCAGGCCGCTGCCGCGCGGCCTGTTTTGAGGCTTTCGCGCAACGGGGCGGAGTAGCTCAGCCGGCTAGAGCAGAGGAATCATAATCCTTGTGTCGGGGGTTCGAGTCCCTCCTCCGCTACCAAGCAAGCAGCCGCCCGCATCACTCGCCAACCTGTTGATTTTAAATAACCATCGCCGGCGGATCAGCCGGCACAATCCGGTGGCCGCAGCTAGAGGCCCGCGGCCGCGACCCGGGCCCTGCCGCGATCGGACAAGACCTTCCAGGCAGGATCGAATGCGCCTTTCGTCGGGGTGTAGGTCACGCCCGCCCAGTGGGCGAAATAGATCTCGCCGCCAAATGTGTCTTTCGGGATGCCCTTCGCATCGAATGTTATGCCCTGTGCCTTGTGGTAGCTTTCGTTGGAAGCGCCTGGAATGAGCTCGGGCACCGCGACGATCTTGAGCCGCTTGCGGTGCACGACGAAATTGCAGAGCGGCTGCGCATAGAGCCCGCCGCGCTGGCGCACCGCATCGAAGATCGGCTCGTCGGCCTCCATAGCGTCATAAAAGTCCTGCACCGAGAGGATCTTGTTCGACGTGATGAAGAAGCCGTCGTTGAAAAGGAAAGCGTTGCGCAGATAATCGTAGTTGAGATGCCTCTCGTTGTAGACATATTCAGTGGTTCTGGAGACGACGATAAAGTCCGTCTCGCCGGGCCGCAGGCGCCCTAGAAGCGGTCTAAGATCGCGGAACAAAACGATATCGACGTCAAGGTAGATGACCTCGTCGAGCGGCAGTGCTAGGCACAAGAACTTTCGCAGCCGGGAGCGTTTCCCGAGGCTGAGGGGGTAAAGCTTTTTCGAGAGGGCATCGAGCGCCTTACTGTCGATTTCCAGGAAGGTGGCGCCGTAAAGCTCGGCGATCCGCTTCGTCTTTTCGCAATTCCCGTTATATGGGATAAGGTAGAGGGGTATGTCTGCGTTGGTCTCCAGGTAGCTTTCGAGGAAAGGCAGAAGCCAATCTATGACCTTGTCATTAGCGAGGATGGCGATGCCATATTTTTTGTCGCTCGCGGTACCCTCGGCGGCCGCCGGCGGCTCCGGGGTGTTTAAGGGCGAGGGCCCCGTCATCTTGTCTGCTCTGCGATGTCGTTTGCCATACTGGGTGGCCTCGTTACCGTCTTTCTGTGGCAGAGGCAACACGGCGTGTGCGCATCCTCAGCGATGCCCTGGGCTCATCGGCGGATGCTGCATATGACACGGGTTGCATACGATAACTTGAAGAACTCGTTGGCCCCCAGCGCCGCCGTGGATCGAAGGCCGGCCCCGGCGCTCCCGCTCGTGAGCGTCGTCATCGTCAACTATAATTACGGACGCTTTCTTGAGGACGCGGTCGAATCGGTCCGCGGGCAGACGTATCCGAACGTCGAATGTATCATTGTCGACAATGCTTCGACGGACGAGTCCGGCAGCGTCATCGACCGGCTGCAGCAACGCCATCCCGAACTTGTGATCGTCCAGCGCGCTTCAAACGATGGCCAGACGCCCGCCTCGCTCGATGGGCTCGCGATCTCGCGCGGCCATTATGTCATCTTCCTCGATGCTGACGATTACCTGCTGCCGACGTGCGTTGAGACGCACGTTTACGTACATCTCTCGATGCGACCACATATCGGCTTTACGTCGGGCGACATGCTGCAGCTTTCGGGTCGCCACGTGGTGGTCGGAACCGGCGAAGAATCGAGCCGCTACATCGGCCGCGGCCGACGCCGCCGGCCGAAGCTGGTGCGGCCTTACGCTGCGA
Source organism: uncultured Pseudomonadota bacterium (assembly GCA_963782195.1). GTDB lineage: Bacteria > Pseudomonadota > Alphaproteobacteria > Rhizobiales > Beijerinckiaceae > Methylovirgula. The sequence goes on from CAWAIN010000004.1 coordinate 355,502, forward strand.
CGCCCGGATGGCCGTCCGAGGACGTGCGCACGGACATCGCTCAGCGCATCTATTATGTGCCGCCGCTGAAGACGAGTTGGATCTGGTCGTCAACGTCGGGGCTCTGTTATCGCCGCGACGCGCTGATGCTGTTCGCCGACAACGACAGGTTGAGCACGCTGCGCACGGGCACCGACTTCTATTTCGCCGTCGGCTGCAGCGGCCTCTCCGGCAGCGTGATCATCGACACGCCGGTGTTCGCCTATCGCACGCACGGCGGCAATATCTACTCCGCCCGTCCGCAGCTTGATCGGACGCTGAACTTTTCCATCGGCGGCCACGGCGACAGCAACATCCACGCTCAGCTCTACCTCGTAGATCATCTCGCCGCGCGAGCTGCCCGCTTTGGGCCGAACCTGGTCCTCAAGATTAACCTGCTCGCTCTGCTTTTCAAAGTTGACCGCGCGAATGTCGATCGGGACCTGCCCCGATGGGCTCGGCGATCGCGCGCCGCGCAAGCGATCGCGCGCCATTATTCCACTTTCAGTGAAGCCTTCGGACCCGGTCTTGCGCGACTAGCGCTAGCCGTTTTCGCGCGCTCGCTGCGCGCGCCGCATAGGCTCGCCGAGGAGTTGCCGCCGGAGACATGAGACCTCGTTACTTCTTAATGTTCGAAGTCCGTTCACTGACAATTCAATAATGAGCAACTCATAAAATCGAAACGCCCATCACTTCTCGGCGGAAATCAACAGCCGAGTCTTCGGTGTAGCCGAAATGGGAGTACGAATTCTTGAAGAGGCTCTTGTGCATGGCCATTATTGAACCGCTAAATTGAGCGACAGAAGTAAATCTTCTCGGGACACGAGGCCCCCAGAATTATTCCCCATGCTTGCTAAACTTGCAAATAATGTTTACCCAACGTCACGGTGCTCAATATCGATTTTTGAAACAAAGAGTTGGGAAACGAACAGGATACTTAATCGGTGATGGATCGGTCGAATTGAAAGACATTGCACCGACAGAAAAGTTTGATCGAGCTTTGGTCAGTGTGATCATCTCGAATCATAACTATGCAAAATACCTCCCGGCCTGTTTCGAGGCGGTTCTTGCTCAGAGCTATGAAAATATTCAATGTATCATAGTTGATGATGCTTCAACCGATGGCAGCCCCTACATCATAGATGAGATCGCGCAGAAAAATCCGAGCCTGTTGATTCACAAGCGCGCGGTTAATGGCGGCCAAAACGCAGCTGTTCTGGACGGCCTTTCCAGGACGAGCGGACAGTTTGTCGTTTTTCTCGATGCGGACGACATTCTGTTACCTAACGCCATTGCCTCACACGTTTATGTCCACAACTCCCTGAGGCTGCCTATAGGGTTTACCTGTGCGGACATGCTCCAGATCGACGGGAATACCTTCGTATCTTCTGCAAACCAGGCACTCAATCAATTCGTGTTGGGACATCCCAAGCAAAGATTTGAGCCACGACAAACTTTGTATGAGACGGTCAGGCGGCCGAACGACGTCCACAAGGACATTCTCGCTAACATCTATCTGCTCGACGACCGTTTTAGAACCTGGGCATGGTCGGCGACATCCGCGATGATGTTTAGAAGAGACGCGTTGAACCTATGGGCGGGCACGCCTGGATTGGAAGAGCTTCGATACTCGACGGATGCGTTCTTTTGCTATGGAATAAACGCGATATGCGGAAGCGCGTTGATCGATATTCCCCTTGTCGCCTATCGTATTCATGGCAAAAACGGTTTCGCCGCTCGATTGCCCCTGAACAATGTGCGCAACTATGAGGTGAGCAGTCAGGCCGAGCGTTCGATAGAAGCATTGGAGCTTCTTCTCAACGCGGCGAAGACAAATCACGTCTTCTATAGGGGATTATTTTCGCGCAATAGGCGGTATCGTGCGATGCTGTCCTACCTCGAAGATTGCCTTTACAATCTGAGGCGGAACAATTTGAAAGACCGTTGGGCATTTGAATGGGTCAAGCTACTGGTCAAACATCTCGGCGCTAAAGCGGAATCACGATAGCTGACCTTGTCCCTTTAAGCGCTCACGCCCCAACGACCGATCGCAGCGTAAATTTAGCCCGCCATGCCGACTAGCGTGGCGCGCACCGAGAGGATCGCTTCACGCAAATTCCGCAATGCGTCGGGCGCAAGCCCCGTCGCGCCGTCGATACATGACGGAAAATCTCGCGCCTTTTCGCGCAATGCGTCTCCTCTCTTCGTCAAACGCACGCGGACCTGTCGCTCGTCGTCAGGATCGCGCTTGCGTATCACCAGGTCGAGCCCTTCGAGCCGCTTGAGCAGCGGCGTCAATGTGTTGGATTCGAGGAAGAGTAAGTCGCCAATGCTGCCGACCGTCCGATCGTCTTTGGCCCAGAGCGACACGAGAACGAGATATTGCGGATAGGTCACGCCCAATATTTTGAGTAGCGGCTTGTAGACCTGATTGAACGCATGGTTGGTCGAATAGACCGCAAAACAGATGAAATCGTCGGGCACCGGGGCTTTGCGGGCCATGAAAGCATCCCTCTGCGCATAAAACGCGGCCAGTTGGCGCATCCCCAGATAAATCGTATGCGATTAGATCGCAAGCTATTGACCTAAGAGGCTTTAAAAACTAATTATATCGTACACGATCTAATCGTATACGACGGGTGGACGTTCACATGCCACGGTCCAAGGGAAAGCCTGATCCTATCTCCGGCCATGACCCCATTGTTACCGGAGATCGGGAGCCGCGCCCGCTCGTCCAACACGAGACCCAGTGGCGCAGGAAGCCGCCGTTTGTTAAGCCCACGGATAAAAACCCGCCGCGCATAAGCCTGACGCATTGGTCAACGCCGGTGACAACATTCCCTCATGAAGTCAGCACCGACGCTCCCGGCGACTCGCATCTGCTGACGTTCTCTTTCACGACATCGCGCGGCGAATTCAGCTTCGATGGCGTCAATCCGAACCGGGGCCATATCGAAGCTTCGAGCATCCTGATCACCGGGCCGAACAGAGGCGTCTATCGTGGGACATTTTTCAAGCCGGCGCGTTTTTTCAGGATTTATCTGCCGCACTGTCTGATCGAGGAATGCCACGCTGAACTCACGACGCATAGGCCGCCGTCGGATCTAATTCTCTTTGAACCGCAGATCTTGAGTGACAGGATCGTCCGCCAGCTCACCATGAGCCTCGTGGGAATTGACGAAGACGGCGGCCCGTTCGGAATCACGTTCCTCAATTCAATCGGCCTTGCTCTGACTTCTCGCCTCGTGGCGCTGCATCTGCATCGCCGCGTGACATTGCCGCGCGCGGTGAAGACGCCCTTGGCGCCATGGCGGCTGCAGCGCGTCGTGGATTATGTCGGGTCGCACCTCTCGGACAGGATGTCGCTGTCGGATTTGAGCGACGCTGCCGGGCTGAGCCGTATGCATTTCGCAGCGCAATTCCGGCTTGCAACGGGCGTTTCACCGCATTCCTATATCATCACACGCAAAGTTGAGCGCGCGAAGCAATTGCTTCTCGATCAGGCATTTTCGATCGTCGACATTGCGTTGCTGCTGGGCTTTTCCAGCCAGGCGCATTTCACGCAGGTCTTCAAGAAAGCTATCGGGGATACGCCGCATCGCTGGCGCCAGAATATTCGCAATCTCTAACGGCATCCACGGCGCGCGGCGCAGACAACAATTCGCGATAAAGCGCCGCATAGCGTTCCGCCATTTTTTTCCGATCGAAGCTTTCGACAGCCTTGCATCGTGCCGCGTCGCGCAAGTCCTGCGGCACAGGATGTTGTGCAACCCATCTGATCCCGGCGGCGAGTTCATCAATAGCGAAAGGCTGCGCTAGAAAGCCGTTCTTTTGGTGGTCGATCATTTCCGGAATACCGTTGATGGCGAAGGCGACACACGGCGTCGCGCAAGCAAGAGCCTCCGCCACCATGTTCGGCAGATTGTCTTCGCGCGATGGGCAGATGAAAACGTCCGCTGCCGAATAGAGCAAAGCCAATTCGGCATCGTCGTCCACGGACGGTAACGCTTCGACCGTCACATATTTCGTCGCCGCGAACGACAGAGCGCCCGCACCGAACGTTACCAGGCGGCAGGGAAAGTCGATGCGTTCCAGAGCGGCTTGCAAGAGATCGCCGCCTTTACGCGGATCATTAAGCTGCTGCGCGCCAAAAAGCAGGATCGTTTCGGTCGACGAAAGGCCAAAATGCGCGCGCGCGCGATTTCGATCCGCAGGTTTGAAAACCGTGAGATCGAGCCCGTTTGCGATCACCTCGATGCGGCGCCCGGCCAGCAGGCTGCTTTGGCCGGCGATCTCAGCCAGCCAATTGCTCGGCGCAACAATCACCGGCGCGATCTTTTTGTAGACCTGCTGTTTGCGCTGCCAGACGATGTGGGAGAGATCATCCACATCGGTGCTTCCGAGTTGCGGACACGCGCCACAGTACCGCTGGTAGCCGGTGCAGGTACCTGCATAATGGCAGCCGCCGGTGAAAGCCCACGCGTCATGCAAGGTCCAGATCACCGGCGCGTCGATACGCGCAAGCTCGTCGAGCGACGTGACGCCCGCGCCAAGCCAATGCAAATGCACCAGACGCGGCTTGAAACGTGCGAGTCGAATGCCCAACGGATTGGCCCACAACGCCGGCGTGAAACGCGGCTCGCTTTGCTTGCGGTATTTCCGCACCGGGCGCGACTCGATGACCGACAGGCGATCGGCAAGCCAGCCGACAAGCGAGCGCCGGCGACGGCCCGAAATATCGCCGCGGGCATCGTCCCTGAAAAGCGTGAGATAATGAGCGTCCGGATAAAAACGCTTGATACCTTCAAAAATGCGATATGCCGCCCGGGCCGCGCCGCCCTGCTTCTGGAACGCGTTGACGAGGAGAATGTCGGCCATATCCAGGCGATCTATCTAAAATGCGCGCTTTAGTCTGCGCGCTATTGTGCCAGAACTATGTGGATCGAAAGGCGCGCGGCGGTTGTTACGTCCGCGCCAGCCTCCGGAACTTCAAATTCCGGCTATGGATGAGCTACGGCCCACCATATGGCGCCCGAGCAAGCAGTTTCCGGGCGGCGTCTCTGGAAAAAACGCAATTTGTGGCCCGAAAAACGCGGCTTCACCATCGCGCGCAACAAAATGTGGGCTGGTCCCCCTAGCCTGATGACCGAATCACTTGCGCGTGACATAAGGCGGCATGGCGCGCCAAACCGCTACCGATCCGGGCTTCGGGGTTTACGTCCACTGGCCGTTCTGCCTGTCGAAATGCCCGTATTGCGACTTCAACAGCCACGTCCGCTCGCAGGCGGTGGATGAGCGGCGTTTTGTTGCCGCCATCGCAGCCGAACTTGCCCACCGCGCCAGCCTTACCAAAGGCCGCATTGTGCGCTCGGTTTTCTTCGGGGGCGGTACGCCGTCGCTGATGCAGGAGAAAAGCGTGGCCGGCGTGCTGGAGGCCATCGCCAAACATTGGTCCGTGGCGCCCGACGTCGAAATCACGCTCGAAGCCAATCCGTCGAGTGTCGAGGCGGCGCGCTTTCGCGATTACCGCGCCGCGGGGGTCAACCGCGTCTCGATCGGCGTTCAATCGTTCATCGATGCCGACCTCAAGGCGCTCGGCCGGCTGCACAATGCCGCCGAGGCGAGCAACGCCATCGACGTCGCCGCGCAAGTCTTCGATCGCTATTCGTTCGATCTGATCTACGCCCGGCCGAACCAGAGCGTGAAAGCTTGGGAAGCGGAGCTGAAGACGGCGCTCACGCGCGTGCGCGACCATATTTCGCTGTATCAGCTCACCATCGAACCCGAAACGATGTTCGAGCGGCTTCACAACGCCGGAAAGCTTAGCATCCCGGATTCCGATCTCGGCCGCGCCTTCTGGGACGCGACGCAGGAACTGACCGCAATGGCGAGCCTCCCCGCCTACGAGGTCTCGAACCACGCGCGGCGTGGCGCCGAGAGCCGCCATAATCTGATCTATTGGCGCTATGGCGAATATGCCGGCGTCGGCCCCGGCGCACATGGCCGGATCATCACGCCCAAGGGGCGCCGGGCGCACGCCACTGAGCGTCACCCGGAAATGTGGCTCACCGTCGTCGAGGCGGACGGCCACGCCCTCGTCGAGGATGAATTGCTATCGACCGAGGAACAGGGCGACGAGTTCCTGCTGATGGGCCTGCGTCTCTCGGAGGGGATAGAGCCCGCCCGTTTCGAGGCGGTTGCGGGGCGGCGGCTTGACCCCGGCCGCATCGCCTCACTGCTTGCCGATGGAATGGTCGAGATGACCGCCGCCGGACGGCTGCGCGTGAGCCCTGAGGGTTTTCCGGTGCTCGACGCTGTGGTAGCTGATCTGGCCGCTTAGCGCCGGGCTGGAAGAGCCCGTCGTTGCGAGCGAAGCAATCCTGAAAGCTAACTGGATTGCTTCGTCGCTAAAGCTCCTCGCAATAATGACAGCCTAAGTCGCAGACCCACGCCCCGCGAAGCTGCGCGGCGCTTGGCTCAATGCAACCGCGCTGCCATTCTCGATCTCGAAGATCGCTAGCGCGCGCTCGTTCTGCCCGTTCGGCTTGAAGCGGAAGACGCCGTCCGCGCCGTTGAAGCCGCCCGAACTTGTCAGCACATTGTCCGAAAACTTGTCGCCGCCACCGCGCTTCGCCAAAGCGATGACGAGAGACGCGGCATCGTAGCCGAGCGTCGCGATCCGAGTCGGGTCGCTGCCGTATTTGGCGCGATAGCGCTGTGCGAAAGCCTGGAAGCCGCCATTGTCCGGCGCTGCGAACCAGGCGCCTTGCAAGGGCGCGAGGCCGAGGACGCGGGCATCGTTCCACAGACCCGTGCCGAGAATCTGCACCTTGTGCGAATCGAGCCCTGCTGAGCGCAGCGCATGTGCCATCGCTGGCATCGCGTCAGCCTGTTCGGGGATAAACAGCGCATCGATCTGATTGCCGAATGCGGCGACCTTGCCGACAGCGCTCGCCAGCGTCTGCGGCGTATAATTCTCGATCTCAACAACACGCAGTCCGCGCTGCGCCGCAATCTGCTGAAACTCGGCCGAGGCGACGCGGCCGTAATCGTTATTCGGGATCAGCGCGGCGAAGGATTTCTTTCCTTGGCTCGCCGCGTAATCGACGATGCGATCGACATAATTCTCGATCAGGAACGACAGGAGATAAACGCCGGGCGCCGCGGTCGATGTGTCGGTCGAGAAGGCAATGACCGGCTTATGCGCCGCCTGCGCAATCTCGCCGACCGCGCGCACGCTCGGCGAAAAAAGTGGCCCCAGGATAATGTCGTCGTTCTGAGCGATTGCCTGTTGCGCTGCCGTCTTGGCGCCATCCGGCGTCGAATGGTCGTCCATGTAGGAAAACGTCACGGCGCTGCCGCCGCTTTCGGAGACCGCAAGATCGGCGGCATTTTTCAGCGAGGCGCCGACAACGCTCGGGGCACCCGACGCCTGCGTCAGCGGCAGGATCATCGCCACATGCACGCTGCCGTTGCCAGCCGGCCCGGGTGCCCCAGGAAGCGGCTGAGTTTGTACCGGGGTGACAGGCGCCGAAGCGGAAAACGAATCCGAATTATTATTGCTCGAGGCGCTGGGGTTGACCTCCTCGCAGGCGCCGAGGGCAAGCGTCGCGAGCAGCGCGAACGCAAGGCCGCCTCTGGCGCCAAGGCGCCGGCCGAATTGCCGGGCAGGCCCGAAGCTCTGAAACAAGAAAGACCCCCTCCAGCCGCAATCTGTTGGCGGCTCTGCAGGAATTTGCCGGGCTGCGGCACCCGCCGCGCAAGCCAAGGCAGTTTAACTAGAAACTGATTATATCTGATTTGAGGCGGCGCGGAAATCGGACCGCAGCCGCGACAGCTTGCGGGCATTCAGCGCGTTCTATATAGAAAACAATAGATCGATATATAGAACGCCGGTTCTCAACTTTGGCGGGAAGATGAGCGAAAATCAGAACGCCCTAGAGGGTCCCACCTTCACCGCGTTCGGCTTGCGGGCGGAGGCCGTGAAATTGTCGCCCGGACTCCATGTCGTCGCGACGCCAATCGGCAATCTCGGCGACATTTCCTTGCGCGCGCTGTCCACGCTCGCGGCCGCCGATGCGGTGATTGCTGAAGATACGCGCGTGACGAAGGTGCTCCTTGCCCATTACGGCATCTCGACGCCCCTCGTCGCCTATCATGAGCATAATGCCGCGGTGATGCGCCCGCACCTTGTCGCGCGGCTTACCAATGGCGCGGCGCTCGCTCTTGTCTCGGACGCGGGAACGCCGCTCATCTCCGACCCTGGATATAAACTCGTCGCCTCGGCGCTTGCCGAAGGCCTCCCCGTGACCTCCGTCCCCGGCGCCTCGGCAGTGCTGACGGCTCTCGTCGTCGCCGGCCTGCCGACAGACCGATTTTTCTTCGAGGGATTCCTGCCGCCGAAATCGGCGGCCCGGCGTCAGCGCATCGCTGTGCTCGCGCCGATCCCGGGCACGCTGGTCTTTTTCGAATCGCAGCATCGCGTTGCCGAAACGCTCAACGATCTCGCCGAAGTTCTCGGGCCGCGCGATGCCGCGCTCGCGCGGGAACTGACCAAAGTGTTCGAGACCGTGCGACGCGGCACGCTGCCGGAACTTGCGGAAAGCTTCGCCGCCGAACCTCCGCCAAAAGGCGAAATCGTTATTCTGGTCGGGCCACCGCTCGACGGCGCGCTTGAGATCGACGCCGAAGAGCTCGACCGCCGGCTCGCCAAGGCGCTCGAAACCTTGTCCGTGAAAGAAGCGGCGGCCGTCATTTCTATCGAAACCGGTCAGCCGCGCCGCAAAGTTTACGCGCGGGCTGTGGAGCTCTCCGCCCGCAACCGTTGAAGCGACGCGCAAACGGGGGCACATTCGCACGCGGGTTTATCGAGAGCGATCATGACCTCGCGGATCACTGCCGAGTTGCGCCGACGCCGTGCGCGGTCCGCAGGCCAGCGCGCGGAACTTTGGGCCGCCCTCTATCTGCGGCTCAAGGGCTACCGAATCCTCGCGCGCGGCTATTGCGTGCGCGGTGGCGAGATCGATCTCGTCGCGCGGCGCGGATCGAACATCGTCTTTGTCGAGGTGAAATATCGGCCGACCCTCGCCGAAGCGATGACCGCGATCGACACTTGGAAGGCCAGCGCATTTCGCGCGCCGCCCGCGTCTGGCTCTCGGCCAATCCCTGGGCGGCGGCCTTGACGCTGCGCGGTGACGCTGTCTATCTCGCCCCACGCCAATGGCCACGCCATGCCATCGCCGCCGTGGCGCTCGATTTCGATTGAATAATTGTAGCATCTGCGCCTTAGACATTTGGCGAAACCGCGCGAGCGCGGCATCGTAGTAGCCGCCGCAAACCCCGGCGGTGAGGAAGATGATGGGAATGAACACGGCCGAACCCGCCACGACGGTTTTGCGCACAGCCAGTGAGGCCGCCCAGCCGAATGCCGCGTCAGCAGCCGGCATCGCGGCGGATCTTGTCGCCGTGCTTGTCGCCGTGACGGGCGGTGAGCCACGGGTTCTGACCTTGCAGGACGCGCGCCTGCTGCCATCCGGCGCTTTTGAGCTGACGCACCGTTCTCTGCAATCGGGCCTGCGCGCCTGGGTCGAACGGCAGACGCATCATCCTGTTGGCTACGTCGAGCAGCTCTATACATTCGCGGATCGCGACCGCGGCCTCGGCCCCGAACAACGCGTCATCTCCATCAGCTATCTTGGCCTGACCCGCGAGCGGCCGCCCGGCCCCGGCGACCAGACAAGCTGGCAGGATTGGTATCTCTATTTGCCGTGGGAAGACCGCCGGCTCGGCGTTCCGCCTATTATCGAGGCCGTGATCCTGCCGGCCCTGCATGCCTTTGCCAAAGCCGCGCCGGGCGCCGCCTTGCGGAACGATCGCGCCAACCGGATCGCCGCGACTTTCGGCACCGACGGCCGCCCATGGAACGAGGAATTCGTGCTTCAGCGCTACGAATTGCTCTACGAAGCCGGCCTGATCCCCGAGGCGCGCCGCGGCCAGGCAGATGCGAGCGATGCGCCCGTGCATGGCCGAAGCATGAGCCTCGACCACCGCCGCATTCTGGCGACGGGAATCGCCCGACTGCGGGCCAAGATCAAATATCATCCGGTCGTGTTCGAGCTGATGCCCGACACTTTCACGTTGCTGCAATTGCAACGCTGCGTCGAGGCTCTCGCCGGCCGGCTCGTCCACAAACAGAATTTCCGCCGTCTGGTCGAGCAGCAGGAACTCGTTGAAGAAACAGGACAATCCAGCCAGGAGACGGGCGGACGTCCGGCAAAACTTTTCCGCTTCCGCCGGGAAGTTTTGTTTGAACGCGCCCTCGTCGGAACGAAACTGCCCATTTCTCGGTCTTGACAAACGTTATACTCAACCCCAGCATATACTCCAATAATGCTCATAGGGAGTATAACGCGATGGCCGAGATGGATTTGCTGACCAGGGGCGACGAGCTCTATGCCAAGGTGAGCCATCGGATTCCGGCAATCGAATGGCCGTTCTTCTCCGGCGACATCGAGGCGATCCAGCGGCTGAAGCGCGAACGCAACGCCGTGATCCTGGCGCACAATTACCAAACGCCGGAAATCTATCATTGCGTCGCCGATATCGTCGGCGACAGCCTGGCGCTTGCGCGCGAGGCGGTGGATGTCGATGCCGACGTGATCGTGCTTGCCGGTGTCCATTTCATGGCCGAGACCGCGAAGCTCCTGAACCCGAAGAAAAAGGTGCTGATCCCCGACATGGCCGCGGGCTGTTCGCTGGCGGACTCGATCACGCCCGAGAACGTGCGCGAATTGCGCCGCAATTATCCCGGCGTGCCGATCGTCACCTATGTCAACACATCGGCGGCAGTGAAGGCCGAATCCGACATCTGCTGCACCTCCGGCAACGCGCGCAAGATCATCGAGTCGCTCGGCGTGCCGCGCGTGATCATGATCCCGGACGAATATCTGGCGAAGAACATCGCCGCCGAGACGGGCGTCGAGATCATCACCTGGAAGGGTCATTGCGAAGTGCACGAGCTTTTCGGCACCGAGGAAGTCGCGCAATTGCGCGAGGATTATCCCGGCGTCGTCATTCTCGCGCATCCCGAATGTGCGCCCGATGTCGTCCAGGCCTCCGACTTTTCCGGGTCGACCGCGGCGATCGCCAATTACGTCGAGAAGAACAGGCCGGAGCGCGTCGCGCTGCTCACCGAATGTTCGATGAGCGACAATATCTCCGTGCATTATCCGGAACTCGAATTCATCCGGCCGTGCAACCTCTGTCCGCACATGAAGCGGATCACGCTCTCGAACATCCGCCGCGCGCTTGAGACGATGCAGCACGAGGTGGAGATCGATCCGCAGACCGCCGTCCGCGCGCGCCTCTCGGTCGAACGCATGCTGGCGGTTTCCTAAGGCAAAGCCAATGGACATTCGCGATCTCGAAGGACGCGTACTCATCGTCGGCGGTGGTATTGCCGGGCTGATGACGGCGCTGAAGCTTGCACCCGAGCCTTGTGTCGTGTTGAGCCGCGGCCCGATCGGCGAAGACACGTCGAGCATTCTGGCGCAGGGCGGCGTCGCGGCCTGCATCGGCGACGACGACAGCGTTGCGTTGCAAGTTGCCGACACGCTGGCGGCTGGCGACGGCCTTTGCGTGCAGCCTGTCGTCGAGCAGATCGTTGCCGGCGGCCCCGCTGCGATTGAAGAGCTCGTCCGCATCGGCGTGCCGTTCGATCGCACGGAGAACGGGCGTTTGCGTGTCGGCCTCGAAGCTGCGCATAGCCGCCATCGGATCGTTCATGCCGGCGGCGACAAGACCGGCCGCGAGATCACACTGACTTTGGCAGCGGCTGTCCGCGCGATTCCGTCCATCACGGTTCTTGAAGGTTTCTCCGCGCGACGCCTAAGCGTCGAGGATGGCGTCGTGGCTGGCCTCGTCGCTGAACATGAAACCGGATCGGTCTTCTTCCGCACGAACCGCGTCGTTATCGCGACGGGCGGTGTCAGCGGCCTGTTCGCGCATGGCACCAATCCAATCGGCTCCTGGGGCCAGGGTCTTGCCATTGCGGCGCGCGCTGGCGCGACGCTGCGCGACATGGAATTCGTGCAATTCCATCCGACCGCGCTCGATGGCGCGGGACCGCAAGTCAGTCTCATCAGCGAAGCCATTCGCGGCGAAGGCGCGATCCTCGTCAACGAAAATGGCCACCGTTTCATGGCCGGTGTCGCCGGGGCGGAGCTCGCGCCGCGCGATATCGTCGCCCGCGCTGTCTGGGCGCAATTGCGCGCTGGTCACCGCACATTCCTCGACGCGCGGAATATCGGCGATCTAACATCGCACTTCCCCGGCGTGACGCAGCATTGCCGTGCCGCGGGCATCGATCCTGTGCGCGAGCCGATCCCGGTGCGCCCGGCGGCGCATTATCACATGGGCGGCATCAAGGTGGACCTTGCGGGCCGCACGAACATCGAAGGTATGTGGGCCGTCGGCGAAGCCGCCTGCACGGGCCTTCATGGCGCCAACCGGCTTGCCAGCAACTCGCTGCTTGAGGCGCTTGTCTGCGCCGGCTTCGTCGCCGAAAGCCTTAAGGCGGCACCGCGGCGTCTGGTTGGAACCGGGCAGATCGCGCAGCCGGCGCGACCCAGTGATTTGCAGCCTGTCCGCGCCATTGTCTCGCGCACGGCTGGCGTGTTGCGTGACGGCGCGGACCTGCGCCGGGCCGCGAGCGAACTTTACCCGCTTGCCGCGACCAATGATGCAGCGCTTGTCGCACTGATGATCGTCACCGCCGCCTTGCGGCGCGAGGAAAGCCGCGGCGCGCATTACCGGCTCGACTTTGTGCAGAAGGACGCCACGCCGAAATGGCCGCGCGATATCGATCGCGCGCAGGCATTTGCCGCCTCGCGCGAACTTTCGCTCGCCGACGTCGCCTGATAAGCCTTGTGCCATGAGCCTTGCACCCCTGCCGCGGGTAATCCTCGAGCCGCTGGTCCGCGCCGCGCTTGTCGAAGATCTCGGCCTTGCCGGCGATCTCACCACCAATGCGATCGTGCCGCCGGACGCTAAGACGCGCGCACTCTTCGTCGCACGCAAACCGGGAGTCGTCGCCGGTCTCGATCTCGCGAAACTCGCCTTCGAACTTGTCGATCCTTCGCTGAGCTTTTCCGTGGTCAAGCCCGATGGCGCGCATGTCGAATCTGGCGAAACGGTTGCAAGCGTCAGCGGCAAGGCGGCACCGATCCTGGTCGGGGAGCGTGTCGCGCTGAATTTTCTTGGCCATATGAGCGGCATCGCCACCGCCACGGCGCGTTTCGTCGAGGCCGTCGAAAGCCATGGTGCGAAGATCGTCTGCACGCGCAAGACAACGCCGGGCCTGCGCGCGATTGAAAAATATGCGGTGCGTGCCGGCGGCGGCCAGAACCATCGCTTCGGCCTCTACGACGAAGTGCTGATCAAGGACAACCACATCGCGATCGCCGGCAGTGTGACGGCGGCGTTACGGCGCGCGCGGCATGGCGTCGGCCATATGGTGAAAATTGAGGTCGAAGTCGATTTGCTCGATCAATTGCGCGAGGCGCTCATCGAAAAACCAGATGTCATCCTGCTCGACAATATGAGCCCGACGCAATTGGCCGAAGCTGTGCGGATTGTTGGCGCTCGCGCTATCACGGAGGCGTCCGGCGGGATATCGCCCGAAAATGTCGCCGCGATTGCAGCGAGCGGCGTCGATCTCATCGCCATCGGCTGGCTGACGCATAGCGCGCCGACGCTCGATATCGGGCTGGATTTTCCGGATTAGCCACAGGCGGAATTCGCTAAAAAGACGTGGCGCGGCGGCGGGCACAAATTGACTTTCCGGCCGCATTGACCCTATAAACCGCGCCTAGCTGTTTTATGCAGGGCCGACTTTGAGAAGTCTTTGATTTTTCAGGGCCATGCTTGAGGGCTGCGTCTTCCCCGCTTGTTGGTCTCCCGATCCGGCATCGCCGGCGGGGCGATTTTGCGTTGACGGCGCGGCCAGATCTTCGTGACGGAGCGAAAAAGTGAAGCGGACTTATCAACCCAGCAAGCTGGTGCGCAAGCGCCGCCACGGCTTTCGCGCCCGTATGGCGACGGTCGGCGGCCGCAAAGTGATCGCCACCCGGCGCGCGCGCGGCCGCAAGCGGCTCTCGGCCTGAGCCGCGCCGCCCCTCAATTTTTGAGGCCTGCCGCCTCGGGACGGCCCATGCAAAAGTCCGAGATCGCCGGCCGCGAATATCCGCCTGCCCGGCTGCGGACGCGGGCCGAATTCGTCCGCACCGCCAAAGGGCGTCGCCTGCGCACGCCCTGTTTCAGCTTGCAGATGATTGCCCGGCCGACCCTGGCGGACCCGCAACCGCCGCGCTTCGGTTTCACGGTGACGAAGAAGCTCGGCAATGCCGTGCTGCGCAATCGCATCCGCCGCCGCCTGAAAGAAGCCCTTCGGCGCGGGGCGGCGCTTTCCGGGCGCCCAGACCATGATTATGTAATCCTGGCGCAACCGGCAGCGCTGACCGAAGATTTCGTCGCGTTGCAGCTACAGATCAGCCAGGCCATTGCCGACATTCACGCCGCGCCGCGCAAGCGCCGCATGCCATTGATGAAGGACTAGTTTCCGCGCCATGCCGCAGCAAAATAATCGCAACCTCATCTTGGCGATGGCCCTCTCGATCCTGGTGATCATTGGCTGGAATTATTTCTTCGCCACGCCGCAATATCAAAAAGAGCATTCGGCCCAATTGGCGCAACAACAGGGGCAGCCGGTCCAGCACGCGCCGGGCTCACCCAGCGCACTGCCGCCGCGCTCGCCCAACGCGCCGCCGCAGGGCGGCCCGGCGAGTCAATCGCCGCAGGCGATCCTGACCCGCGACGCGGCGCTCGCGGAAACGACGCGTGTGCTGCTCGACAGCAATGCACTTTCCGGCTCGATCAATCTGACCGGCGCGCGGATCGACGATGTTTCGCTCAAGGATTATCGGGAGACGCCAAACCCGAAGAGCCCGAATATCATCCTGCTTTCGCCCTCGTCCGCACCGACGCCTTATTACGCGGAGATGGGCTATGTCAGCGCCACCGCCGATTTGCCGCTGCCGGGCGCGACGACCGTCTGGAAATCGGATGGCGGCAAGCTGACGTCTGAGACGCCGGTAAACTTGACCGCCGACAATGGTCACGGGCTGATCTTCCATCGCCGCATCGCGGTGGACGACCATTACATGTTCACGGTCACCGATACGATCGAGAACAAGACCGGCGCCGCCGTCACGCTCTATCCCTATTCGCTCGTCACGCGGCACGGCAAGCCGAAGACGTCGGGCTATTCGGTCTTGCACGAAGGCATGGTTGGCGTCGTCGGCGATTCCGGCGTGCAGGAGCCGACCTACGATTCGATTCTTAAAGACGCCAACGCGACGGAGACATTCTCCGGCACCGGCGGCTGGCTCGGCTTCACTGACAAATATTGGGGCGCTGTCGTCATCCCCGATCAGCACGTAAACTATCAGGGCGCTTTCCGCGCCTGGGACGACAATGGCCGTAAGAATTATCAGGCCGATTTTCGCACCGATCCGGTCACGATCGCCGCGGGCGCTTCCGGCACCGTGACCTCGCGCGTCTTCGCCGGCGCCAAGGTCACGCGGCTTCTCGACGCCTATCAGAAAGACCTCGGCATCGAGCGCTTCGAACTGATGATCGACTGGGGCTGGTTCTACTTCATCACCAAGCCGATGTTCTGGCTGCTCGACAGCATCTACAAAGTCGTCGGCAATTTCGGCATCGCCATTCTGATCGTTACCGTGCTTGATCAAGGCCGTCTTCTTCCCGCTCGCCAATCGCAGCTATTTGTCGATGGCGAAGATGAAGGCGGTCCAGCCACAGATGACGGCGATCCGCGAGCGCTATGCCGACGACAAGATCAAGCAGCAGCAAGAGCTGATGGATCTCTACAAGCGCGAGAAAATCAACCCGGTCTCGGGTTGCCTTCCGATGATCATCCAGATCCCGGTCTTCTTCTCGCTCTATAAGGTGCTGTTTATCACCATCGAAATGCGTCAGGCGCCGTTCTTTGGCTGGATCAAAGACCTGTCGCAGCCCGACCCGACGAATATCTTCACGCTGTTCGGTCTCCTACATTACGACCCCACAGTGCTGCCGCTGGTCGGTCACTTCCTCAATATCGGCATCTGGCCGCTGATCATGGGCGTCTCGATGTTCGTCCAGATGAAGATGAACCCGGAGCCGCCAGATCCGGTGCAGAAGCAGATGTTCACCTGGATGCCGGTGATCTTCACCTTCATGCTCGGCTCGTTCCCATCCGGTCTCGTGATCTACTGGACCTGGAACAACACGCTGTCCGTCATCCAGCAATCGCTGATCATGGCCCGCGCGGGCGTCAAGATCGAACTCTGGGACAATCTCGCCAATATGTTCCGCAAAAAGGCGACGACCTGATCCGGTGTTTTAAGCCCCTCTCCCCTTGGGAGAGGGTGGCTGCGGAGCAGCCGGGTGAGGGGTTGCGATCTTTCAACCTGTTTTGCAACCCCTCATCCGCCTCACTACGCTCGGCACCTTCTCCCGCCGGGAGATGGAAGTGGCGCCCACTTCGCGAGCAAGCAAATGGCTGAAACCGAAGCCGATGACTTCCTCGAGATTGGGCGAAAGCTTTTCGCGCAACCTTGCGATTTCATCTGGGCCGCGACCGACGCCGCCCAATTGCCGCCGTCCGGCACGCCGGAGATTGCCTTTGCCGGGCGATCAAATGTTGGCAAATCTTCGTTGCTCAACGCGCTGACCGGCCGCAACGCCCTGGCACGCACATCCAATACGCCGGGGCGCACGCAAGCCCTGAATTTCTTCGCGCTTGGTGAGCCGCCAAAAGATTTAATAATTTGAAGCGGGATTCGCGCGAAAAACCGGTCTCCACTTTTTCGCATCCCGCTTTGCTGCGCCTCGTCGATATGCCGGGCTATGGCTATGCGGCGGTCGGCAAGGCCAAAGTCGCCGCCTGGACCGGAATGATGCACGATTATCTGCGCGGCCGCGCCGATCTGATGCGCGTCTTCGTCCTGGTTGACGGCCGTCATGGTCTGAAGCCGATCGACAACGAGATGTTCGACCGGCTCGACAAGGCCGCCGTCTCCTATCAAATCGTCCTGACCAAGGCGGACGAGGTCAAAATCTCCGAACGGGAACCACGGCTCGCCGCGACAATTGCGGCGCTTGCCAAGCGACCGGCCGCCTTTCCCGAAGTCATCCTGACCTCGGCCGAAACCGGCGCCGGGATCGCCGACTTACGCGCAGCGATCGCGAAACTGCTGGCCGAACATTCATCGTAAGGTCACGTCTCACGGTTTAAGCGTTGGATTCTCAGGATTTACCGAATGAGCACGGAAAATCGCTTCGCGCTTTTCCTTGCTGCACTCCGACGCTAAAAGGCCGCATCAACCCGGATGAGCACAATGTCAGAAACAGCGCAGGAAAGCGCACAGCGGCAAGCCGAAATTCTGATGCAGGCGCTGCCGCATATGCTGCACTACGACGATGCGATCGTCGTGGTGAAATACGGCGGCCATGCAATGGGCGACGAGAGCGTCGCCCGCAGCTTCGCCCGCGATATGGTTCTGCTCGAACAATCCGGCGTTAATCCAGTCGTCGTCCACGGCGGCGGCCCGCAGATCGGCGCCATGCTGAAAAAGCTCGGCATCAAATCGGAATTTTCCGCCGGCCTGCGCATCACGGATCGCGCCACCGTCGAGATCGTCGAGATGGTGCTCGCCGGCTCGATCAACAAGCAGATTGTCGGCTTCATCAATGCTCAAGGCGGCCGCGCCATCGGCCTCTCTGGCAAAGACGGCAACATGGTGACGGCGCGGAAATTCGTCCATACGGTCGAGTCGCCCTTCACGGGAGAGCCGGAAGAAGTCGATCTCGGCTTCGTCGGCGAGCCGAGCAAGGTCGACACCACGGTGCTTGACCAGGTGCTCGGCCGCGAATTGATCCCCGTCCTCGCGCCAATTGCGCAAGGCAGCGAGGGTGAGACCTACAACGTCAACGCCGACACATTCGCTGGCGCCATCGCCGGCGCGCTCGGTGCCAAGCGCTTGCTCTTCCTGACGGACGTGCCCGGCGTGCTCGACCGCGACGGCAATCTGATCCACGAATTGCGGATGGACGAAATCCGCGCGCTCATCGCCGATGGCACGATCACCGGCGGCATGATCCCAAAGGTCGAGACCTGCATCTATGCGCTGGAGCAGGGCGTCGAAGGCGTCGTGATTCTCGACGGCAAGCTGCCGCACGCCGTGCTCATCGAGCTTCTGACCGACCACGGCGCGGGAACCCTGATCACAAGGTGAGAACAAAGATCACGAGGAGCGACACGCGGCATCCGGCGGACGAGATTTTCGGCGGTGCCGGCGCGCAGGCGCTGGCTTCCGGCGGCGGCCCCTTCGCACATATCAAGACCTGGGTCTTCGATCTCGACAACACGCTTTATCCCGCCGATTCCGATCTCTGGCCGAAGATCGATCATCGCATCACGGAGTTCATGATCGCGCTCTTCGGGCTCGACGGCATTTCGGCGCGGGCGCTGCAAAAATATTATTATCAATATTACGGCACGACGCTGCGCGGGCTGATCGTGGATCACGGCGTCAGCGCCGTCGAGTTCCTGGCCTATGTCCACGACATCGACCGTTCGACATTGGTGCCCGATCCGCCGCTCGCCGCGGCGATCGCCGCGCTGCCCGGCCGCAAGCTGATCCTCACCAACGGCTCGCGCAAACACGCCACGCTGACGACAGAAGCGCTCGGCCTCGGCGCCAGTTTTGAGGACATTTTCGACATTATCGACGCCGAGCTTGTGCCGAAGCCGGAATTGCGAACCTATCAGCGCTTCTTCGACAAGCACCAAGTCGATCCCGAGACGGCGGTGATGTTCGAGGACATCGAGCGCAATCTGATCGTCCCGCACCAGCGGGGCATGAAGACGGTGCTTGTCGTGCCAAGGCCCGGCCAGAGGGACCATCGCGAGCCGTTTGAAATCCCCGGCTCGCTCGCTTTGCCGCACGTCGATTTCGTCACCAGCGACCTCGGCGGCTTCCTGGTCGAGATCCTTGCCGAAAGAGCCGGCGGCGGCCATTGACTCCGCCGCCCGCGCGGCCGAAACCTCGCCACGTTTTGCGGAGTGAGCGATGAGCCAAAATCTCGAAAAGATTATCGAAACCGCTTTCGAGGATCGCGCCAATGTCAGCGCCGCGACCCAAGGTGAGGTTCGCGAGGCGGTCGAGGCGGTACTCGACGGGCTCGATCATGGCAAATTGCGGGTCGTCGCACGCGTGCCGGGCGAGACCGGCCAGGCGGGTTGGCGCACCAATCAATGGATCAAGAAGGCCATCCTCCTGTCGTTCCGACTCAACGATTCAGAGCTGATCCCGGGCGGCCCCGCGGGCGCGACCTGGTGGGACAAGGTCGAGATGAAATTCGCCGGCTGGGATGCCGCTGCCTTCGGCGCCGCCGGGTTCCGCGCGGTGCCGGGCGCCATCGTGCGCCGCTCTGCCTATGTCGCGCCCGGTGTCGTGGTCATGCCGTCCTTCATCAATCTCGGCGCCTATGTCGATGAAGGCTCGATGGTCGATACCTGGGTGACGGTCGGCTCCTGTGCGCAGATCGGCAAGAACGTGCATCTCTCGGGCGGCGTCGGCATCGGCGGCGTGCTCGAGCCGTTGCAAGCCAACCCGACAATCATCGAGGACAATTGCTTCATCGGCGCGCGCTCCGAAGTCGTTGAAGGCGTCGTTGTCGGCGAAGGCGCGGTGTTGGCGATGGGCACCTTCATCTCCGCCTCGACGAAGATCATCGATCGTGCGACGGGACAGGTTCTCTACGGCCACGTGCCGCCCTATTCCGTAGTTGTGCCCGGGGCCATGCCCGGGAAGCCATTGCCCGATGGCACGCCCGGCCCGTCACTCGCCTGCGCGGTCATCGTCAAAACGGTGGACGCCAAGACCCGCGCCAAGACGGGCATCAACGAGCTTTTGAGAGATTGATGTCACAACCGAGTCTCTCTTTTCTTTATCGGTCCGACGAAGGCGAGATCGACGCGGCGACCTGGTGGCGCGGTGCGTTGATGCTCACCGGCATTTTCGTCATCCTCACGCTCGGCTGGATTTTGGTCGAGCCTTTTGCCGACAAAAGCCTTGCGACAACGGTCACGGGCACGATCGTCGTGCTGACCGGCAACCTCTATCGTCTTGCCTATGGCTTCATCTCTCTGCTGCTGCTGATCTGCCTTTATAATCTCAGCGCGAAGCGCTGGCGCAATCTCGGCCGCCCATCGAGTTTTGCCGGCATCTTGCCAGTGGCCGCCGCCGTCACTGCTTCACTGCATTGGCTTGAGCCGCGTGTCGATGGGGATCTGCCGCATTATTGGATTGTCGCCGCGGATATGGTTCTCGTGGGCATTTTCCTTTGGAGTGTCATAGAACTCGGCGATATTCGCGCGTGCATTACGGCACTGCGGCGTTGACGCCTTTGCTGTGAATTGCCAACGTGCGGTTATTGAATTCCTGAGAAAATTTGGAGGGGACGATGGATTGGTCAAATCTTTTCTTGAGCAGTGCGGGCCGGCTCGATCGCCAGCCGTTCTGGATTGGCTTGATCGTCCTTTTCATTATCTCTCTCGTCTTGCGGCTGTTCTTTGTGCTCGTCTTCGGGCACCACAGCTCCCTCGGTCATCTCTTCTTTCTCGTTGTCGAACTGCCGCTGCTCTACGCTTGGGTCAACATCGGCATCAAGCGTTTCCACGACCGCGACAAATCCGGCTGGTGGGTGCTTATCGTGCTAGTCCCGCTCATCGGCGGACTCTGGTATCTGATCGAATGCGGCTTCCTGCCCGGCACCGATGGACCTAATCGCTACGATCCGACTTGACGGCGGTTGCCGCCGCTTCCACTAAGTCTCGCATGTCGCCACGCTCCGAAACCGCGCGCCAGCTTGCGCGCGATTTGATCCGCTGCCCTTCCGTGACCCCGCAGGACGCCGGCGCGCTTGGCGTGCTTGAAGAACGGCTGAAAAGCGCCGGCTTCACGACCCATCGCCTGCGCTTTTCCGAGGCCGGCACGCCCGATATCGATAATCTCTACGCGCGCATCGGCAGCGGTGCGCCCTATCTCATGTTCGCACGGGCATACCGATGTGGTGCCGCCGGGCGAAACGGCGGTCTTGGCGTTTCGATCCGTTCTCAGGCGAAATCGCCGATGAGGCGATCTGGGGTCGTGGTGCGGCTGACATGAAGGGTGCTGTCGCCGCCTTCGCGGCCGCCGCGCTCGATTACGTTGCAGCAAATCCGGACTTCAAAGGGTCGATCGGGCTGCTGATCACCGGCGATGAGGAAGGGCCCGCGGTCAATGGCACGGTGAAATTGCTGCAATGGGCCGCTGAACAGGGCGAACATTTCGATCATTGCCTCGTCGGCGAGCCGACGAATGCGAAAGCGCTTGGCGATACGATCAAGATCGGCCGGCGCGGATCGCTCACGGGAGAATTGATTGTCCACGGCACGCAAGGCCATGTCGCCTATCCGCAGCGCGCCGACAATCCCATCCCGCATATGCTGCGCCTGCTCGCGGCCTTGACCGACACGGCGCTCGACAAAGGCTCAGAGCGTTTCGACCCGAGCCATCTCGAAATTCTCACCATCGACGTCGGCAATCCGGCGACGAATGTCATTCCGGCGAATGCCCACGCACGCTTCAACATTCGCTTCAACGATCTTTGGACGCCCGAGACATTGCAAGCGGAAATCGTGCGGCGCTGCGCGGCGGTGACGGATGGCGGCCGCTACGAGTTGAGCTTCCATCCCTGCAATGCGCTTGCCTTCGTCACCGAAAGCGACCATTTCACCGATCTCGCTGTCGAGGCCATTGCCGCGCATACAGGGCGTATCGCGCATTTCTCGACTTCGGGCGGCACTTCCGATGCGCGCTTCGTTCGCGCCTATTGTCCGGTCATCGAATTCGGCCTCGTCGGCGAAACCATGCACAAGATCGACGAACACGTGCCGCTCGCCGATATCGATACGCTGACCGCAATCTACCGCGAAATACTGGATCGCTATTTCGCTTGATTGTTTTCACGCATCGGATTTATCCGAAAACCGCTTCGCACTTTTCGGTCCGATGCTTTACAGCCTGAAGCTTTCGCCGAGATAGAAGCGGCGCACGTCGGCATTGGCGACGATTTCTTCGGGTGAACCTTCAGTGAGAATGCCGCCGCTGTGAACGATATACGCACGATCGATCAGATCGAGCGTCTCGCGCACGTTATGGTCGGTGATGAGCACGCCGATGCCGCGCCGCTTCAAATGCTGGACAAGCTGGCGGATATCGCCGATGGCAATCGGATCGATACCAGCGAACGGCTCGTCGAGCAGCATGAAAGACGGATGGCCGGCGAGCGAGCGGGCGATTTCGCAGCGGCGCCGCTCACCGCCGGAAAGTGCGATCGCCGGCACTTTGCGCAATCGTGCAATGTCGAATTCTTCGAGCAGCGCCTCGAGTTCGTCAGCGCGCTTTGTCTTGTCCGGCTGCGTGATTTCGAGTACGGCGCGGATATTTTCTTCAACCGTCAGGCCGCGAAAGATCGACGGCTCCTGCGGAAGATAGCCAATACCGAGCCTGGCGCGGCGATACATCGGCAGCGCGGTCACGTCGTAATCGTCGAGCATGATCAGGCCGGAATCGGGCCGGATGAGGCCGGTGATCATGTAAAACAGCGTCGTTTTGCCGGCGCCGTTCGGCCCCAGCAAGCCAACCGCTTCGCCGCGCTGGACCATCAGGCTGACGTCTTTGACGATCTGGCGTTTGCGATAAGCCTTGCTCAGCCCTTGAACGATGAGCGAGCCGTCTGGCCGCGAGGGATGAGCCACCTTGTCTGCCGATGCAGCAGACGCCGCGGGCTGCGGCCGTGGTGCGTAGGAGGATTCGCGGCGCGGCGCAGGCGCTTCATCGAGCGTTGCGGGCGGCTCCGACCATGTGGTGCCCCAGTTTTCGAGGTCTTGCGGCAGCCAGTCCGGCGAGAGTGCCTCCTGAGCTTCAGCGCCTTCCGAACTGTTGAAAAGTAATTCCTCCGCGCCATGCGCCGGCTCGGCCGCAGCCGCGCCATTGCGGCGCCCGAACATGCCGCGTAGCCACGTCGTCATGCCCGATCCGGCCATAGAACTAGAATTACTGCGAAAGTCGCGCCCCGAACCTATCGTCATTGTTCGGCAGACTCCGGCCTGTGCACGCTGGCTCTATGTAATCTTTTTGGCTTCGGTTCTGCGGTGCTGCTCGTGTCCGCACTGCTCCTCGTGCTGTTGTCGCTATCCGGGAGGAACAGGCTGCGCACATGGCCCGTCACCACAGCCTGCGTCGTCTTTAGATCATAGACGATATGGTCGCCCAGCGTCACGTTCGGCCCCTGGGTGAGCCGCACGTTGCCGTCGAGATAAATCTTGTTCTCGCCTTTCTGATAAATACCGGAATCGCCGGTTGCGACCTGATCCTTGGAGATCAAGGTAACCGGGCCAACCGCCTCCATGCGGCGGACGCGATCCGACGAGGACGTCTTCGTTGCAGCCGGACCCTTCGCCTTTGGCGCGAGAAAAACCGTGAGCTTCGGCGTCTTCAAAATCGTATCGCCGCGCGTCGCGATGACATTGCCGGTATAGATGAGCTTCTGCTGCTTATCGAAATAATCAAGCTGGAGGGCGACGATGTTGATCGGCGTTTGATCGTCGCTCTTTGCAGAAGCTGGAGCCGTGAAAACACCAACCCCGCCGAGCCCCGACAGGCCGGCTAAGCTGCAAAGCACGAAATTGCGGGCGATTCGCTTCATCACGGCTACGGCTCCGGCGGCGCTGCGCCGGTATTGGCGTCGCTGGGGTCGACGACCGAATTGACGTGGCCGTGGAACGAGATTTTGTGGCCGTTGTCAGAAATCGACATATGATCGGCGTTCACAACACTGCCCCCCGAAAGCAGAAGCTTGACTGGTGTGTCGGTGATCATTTTGCCGGAAACAAAGTCCATCTCGACCTTTTGGGTAAACATGTCGTAGCCCGCATCGTCATTCTTGATCCGCACATTCCGGCTGAGCCACACATAGTCACGCGTGCTGTCATAAACACCCGAGAGCGAGGTGATTCGTGCCGTCGTGCGATCGTCGAGCCCGACCTTGGCATCGACGCCGACCAGCTTGATGATCGACGGGTTCAAAATGTCCTGCGTGCCGGAGGCGCCGGTCAGTTCGAAGGGCTGGCCATTTTGACGGACACCCTGCATCTTCGGCGAGGACAGAGTGACTGTCGTGCCCTGGACCCCCACGGCGCCGCTCGTCAGATTCTTCTCCAGCTGCCGGAACGGATTGAACAGGATCAAAAAACCGACGATCAGGACAACGAGGGTCGCGCCCGCGATGATGAAATGGCGCAGATAGCGCACGAAGATGGAGTGCCAGCGGGCGTGCCGCACCGCGTGGCGTGACGCGCCCGCAGGAAGGTCGAGCCGCCTTGTACCCGTCGCGGGTGCCCGCGTGAGATCCGTCATCCGCAAATCCATATCCCGCGACTAAGCGGCAATTTTGCCGAATTCACGCCCCTGCCGGGCGAGGCGGAGTATTTCTCACAAATCTTAGCTCATTGTATCCTATGGCATGGGTGGGGCGCCATGCCCTTTCAAATCCACGGGAATTCCCGTGAACAGCCCTTATGCGAGGCTATCCGTACGCGGCTTCCGCCGTGCGAACGCCTATTCGTGCGAAAAAATGTCCGAATCCGGCCAGCCGGCGAGATCGAGCCTGGCGCGTGTTGGCAAAAACTCAAAACATGACGCCGCGAGTTCGGTACGGTTCTCACGCGCCAGCATCGCATCAAGCTTGTCGCGGAGCGCGTGCAGATGCAGCACGTCGGAGGCCGCGTAGGCGAGTTGGGCCTCGCTCAAGCTGTCCGCCGCCCAATCGGAAGATTGCTGCTGTTTCGAGAGGTCAACGCCCAGAAGCTCCCGGACGAGATCTTTCAGCCCGTGCCGGTCGGTGTAGGTGCGGGTGAGTTTCGAGGCGATCTTGGTGCAATAGAGTGGCGCCGCCATCGTGCCGAAGGCGCGGTACAGGACCGCGATATCGAATCGCGCATAATGGAACAGCTTGGTCACGGCCGGATCAGCCAGGAGCCGCGTCAAATTGGGCGCCGCTGTCTGCCCGGCCGAGATCTGGACGACATGGGCGTCGCCATCGCCGGCCGAAAGCTGCACCACGCACAAGCGATCGCGGTGCGGCACGAGGCCGAGCGTTTCGGTATCGATCGCGACGCTGTCGCCGAAGCTCAGGCCGTCGGGCAGATCGCCTTTATAGAAATTGATCGTCATGGACTTCGGCGGCGAAGGAATTGTCAGCGCCGGGTAGCATCCGGCGTCGCGCTTAGCAAGCGCGGCAAATCTCACGCGGTGTCGGACGCACGCTCATCCCAATGGCGCAAAACCCAATGAGACAAGGTTGCGAGCGCGACATAGATGGCGATGCCGGTCAAAGCAACGAGCGCCAGCGCCGCGAACATGCGCGGAATGTTCAGCCGGTAGCCAGCCTCGACGATGCGGACAGCAAGGCCGGATTGGCCGCCCTGTGTGCCCGCCGTCAGTTCCGCCGCGATGGCGCCGATCAAGGCAAGACCGCCGCCAATGCGCAGGCCGGCGAAAAAGAGCGGCAACGCGGCCGGTATTTTAAGACGCCATAAGGTCTGCCAGCGCGATGCGCCATAAAGCGTAAAGAGATCGCGCAGATTGGCCCCCGCCGAGGCAAGCCCGAGAGTCGTATTGGCGAGAATTGGGAAGAAAGCGACAAGGAAAGCGCAAAGCAGGACTGCCAAAGCCGGCGTGCAATAAATCAGCAGCAGCGGCGCGATGGCGATGATCGGCGTAACCTGCAAGATGACGGCAAATGGCAGGAACGCCCGTTCGAGCCATCGCCATTGCGCAAATAAAATCGCGATGAACACGCCACCCAAAGTCGCCGCGACAAGACCTTCGAGCGTGATCGACAAAGTGACCAAGAGCGCCGGCAGCAAGATCGCGCGGTCGGCAACAAGCGTCGTCCCGATGAGGCTCGGCGCCGGCAGAACATAAGGCGGAATTTTCCAGAAACGGACGATCGCCTCCCACGCGGCGAGAAAGCCGAGAAAGGCGAGGATTGGCGGCATTGCGCGGCGCAAGAACGTCATCCCATCGTCCCCGCCGCGCGTGACAGGGCTTTCGAGGCGCGCGCGCAATCTTCAAGATAGGTCGCGCTCGCCCGCGGTTCCGGCGATTGGTGAAAACCCTGATCGATCGACATCTCCTCCGCGATACGCCCCGGCCGCGGTGCCATCACGACGATGCGGGTCGCGAGATAGACCGCCTCGTAGACCGAATGCGTTACGAAAACGATGGTCGTCCCCAGTTCTTTCTTTAATCGCAGCAGGTCGTCGTTGAGCTGAAACCGGCCGATCTCGTCGATCGCGGCGAACGGCTCATCCATCAGCAGCAGTTTGGGCCGGGACGCGAGCGCGCGGGCAATCGAAACGCGCATCCGCATGCCGCCGGATAGTTCGCGCGGGAACGCCTTGGCGAATTGCGTGAGGCCGACGAGCGCGAGAACCTCGTCGCAGCGTTTGCGGGCTTCGGCCTGAGGCAAATTTTGCAGGCGCAGCGGCAATTCAACATTGGCGCTGACGTCGGCCCACGGCATCAGGGTTGGTTCCTGAAACACGAAACCGATATCGCCCGAACGCCAGACTGAGCCTTGCACCTCGCCCGACGAAGGCCTTTCCAGCCTCGCGATGAGGCGCAACACCGTGGATTTTCCGCATCCCGACGGCCCAAGCAGGGTCAGCAACTCGCCGTCGCGGACCGCGAGATCAAGGCCACCGAGCGCCCGCGTGCCGTTTGGAAAAGTCTTGGCAATGCCGCTTAGCGCGACGAGCGTCTCGTTCATGGCTTCGGGCGTAGGTCCAATCCGACACCCCGATCGACGAAGGCGAGTGTATAGGCTTTCTTGTAATCGAGGCCCGGCTTGAACAATCTCGCAGCGACCATCTGCGCGAAGAAGGCTTTCATCCGTGCATCTGTCATCGCGCCAATGCCGAGTTTCTGCGCATCGCCGAAATCGACGATGCCATATTTGCGCAGCGCCGCGATGGAATAGGCGAGCTGACCGTCGGTGATGTCGGGATTGTCCCGCTTGATTAGCGCATTGGCGTTGGCATTATCGCCATAGAGATAATGATACCAGCCGATGATCGACGCTTCGACGAAGCGGCGGACAAGATCGGGATTTTTCTCGATCAAATCGCGCCGCGCCTCGATCGTCGTCGAATAGGATTGATAGCCGAAATCTGCGGCGAGAAAGACGTTCGGCCTGAAGGCGGCCTGTTGCGCGATCGCGTAAGGCTCCGACGTCACATAGCCTTCCTGAACGGAATTCTTGTTGGTGATGAAGGGTGCCGAATTGAACGTGTAGATTCTTACGTTGTCTTCGCGAAAGCCATAGGTTTGCTTCAACCATTGATAGACGCTGACGAGCGCATCGTTGCTGACATAGATCGTCGCTTTGCGCAGGTCGGCAAAATGATCGTACCCCGCGTTCGGATGCGACATCAGGATGAACGGATCTTTCTGGAACATGGCCGCGACGGCGACGATCGGCACATTCTGCGCGACCGAGTCGAATGCCTGGATCATGTTGGCGCCCATGTCGAAGTCGATCCGCCCGGCAGCGAGCAGCAGCCGGTTATTGCTCTGCGGGCCACCCTGCAGGATCGTCACATCGAGGCCGTATTTGCGATAGGTGCCGTCCGCCAGCGCCTGATAGAAGCCGCCATGCTCGGCCTCGGCACGCCAATTGGTGCCGAAGGTTACTTTATCCAGCGCCATCGCAGGCGCGGCGAAGCCGAGAAGCGCGCCGAGCGCCGCCAAAAACCGTCTCATGTCTGCTTGGCCCCTCCGCTCCAGCGCATGTTTCGCCCGGACGGCGCTGCGGCGCAAGGGCTTGCCCCGCGCCGCACCTTCGGGCCTAGTAGCGGCGCAACTTTTGGCGAAGCGCCGAGGGAAGAATGCTGCCGACACGCTTTTGGGCGGAAATGACCTGGCGCGATTTCCAATCGCCTGAAATCGCGGATGCCATTGCTGTGCTGCCCGTCGCCGCGGTCGAACAGCACGGACCGCATCTGCCGCTCGGTGTCGATCTGATGCTGATGGAAGGCTATATCGAGCGTGTCGTCGAGCGCTTGCCGGACGAACTGCCGATCCTGTTTCTGCCAGTTCAACCTGTCGGCGTCTCGACCGAGCACGAAAATTTTCCCGGCACGCTGAGCCTTTCGGCGGCGAGCCTTCTGAACATCCTGAGCGAGATCGGCGCAAGTGCGGCCCGCGCGGGCGTGCGCAAGCTGGTGCTCCTCAATTCGCATGGCGGCAACGTGCCCCTGCTCGACATGGCCGCGCAGGAACTGCGGGCGAAGCACGGCCTCCTGGCCGTCAAAGCGACATGGCACCGCTTCGGTTACCCGGATGGGCTCTTTTCCGAAGATGAGTTGAAGCATGGCATCCACGCCGGCGACGTTGAAACATCGCTGATGCTGAACTTCCGTCCCGACCTAGTGCGCGATGAGGAACGCGAGAACTTCGCCTCGGCGGCAGAGGCTATCGAAACCGACTTCACCTGGCTGCGCACCGGGCGCCCCACCGGCTTCGGCTGGATGTCGCAAGACCTGTCCGCCTCCGGCGCCATGGGCAATGCGGCGCAAGCGACGGCGGAAAAAGGCGAAGCCTCGGCGGATTACGGGGTCACAGCCTTCATTGAACTCTTGCAGGATGTCGAAGCCTTCGACCTCGCCCGGTTGCGCGACGGGCCGGAGAGGGATTGAGCCTCAAAGCTTGCCGTAGACAACCCGCGTGCCGCAGATGATGTCGTGCAGACCGGTCTTTTCCCGCGTCCAGCCGATCATCATGAAACCGATATAAAGCGTAAAGCCGTTGAGAATGTAGGCAAACCAACGACCGAACGCGAGCCAAGGACCGACGGGTTCACCCGTGACAGTGATGAGATGAAGGCCAAGCAGACGCTTGCCGGGCGTCGCCTGCCAGGTGCCGGCGTTGAAATAGACATTGTAGCCGATCGTCAGAGCAAACCCGACGATCCAGAACAACGCCATGTAACCATGCGGCAGAGGCGCTCCGCTTGCGGCCGGCTGAATCTTTGTGAGCGCGCCGGCCAGAGCCAGGACGATGCCGAGCACCGCGCCGATGGCGAGAGAAAAGAGCTCCAGCACGATCACGTCGATGATGTAGGCGAGAAGCCTGATCCAGAAGCCGGCATATTGCAGGCCGCCGACAGCAGCCTTGGCGTCCGGCAGCGCAGGCGGCAGCAGAGCCGCGAAGACCGGGACGTCGGCGAGTCGCTGCCACTCCGTTGCGCCGAGTTCGGCGACATGGGTCTCGGCGCCGATCTCGCGCTTGGCAATCATGTCTTTCAGCACATAGCCGGTGAAGGGACCGTCCGCCTGCGCCGGACCTTGCACATACCAATTCGTCTCAAAAGGATGTTTCGGCGGTAAGGGCGGCGGAGTATCGGACGCCATCAATGTCTCCTTGACGCCCGGGTGGCAAACTAGCGGGCAGGCACGCGGCGAAGTTAACGCCGGCAATATTTTCGCGGCGCATCTCAATTATAAGACAGCGGCGTTGGCGCCTAGAAGCCAAGCGTCATCACCAGCGCAAGACATTCTTAACCGAGTGTAAAAGCTACTCCGGGCACATGCCGTCGTTTATTGGCGCGGCAGGCAAAAAAATCCTTGTAAAGCGCGCGAATCTTCTTATTTGTTTCCTTGCCCAAATCGCACGTGCCTGTGGTCGTGTGTCGATTGGCGGGGATCCGGACAAGAGGCCGGTTAACCGCCGCCAAAAATCGGCAGCCGGAGCGAACCGGTGAACCCCGCCAAACGGGGGACACGACTTAAAGCAACGACGGACCGGGCTTTTTCGTCTCTGCCAGCTTCCAAAACTGGCTTACCGAAGAGGCTAGTCTTTCTTGCCGGGCGTGCGGAGCGGGACTCCATCCCATCTCCAAACGAAGGCCATGAGGTTTCATAACGGCAATTTGCCGTGCGAACCGCATTGCCGACGGCGCAGCATCTGGTTTCCGCAACGCAAGTCTACTCGCGGGGTGGCGGCCAGCGATGACGGGAGCGGTGAGCGGTGGCGTCTCCACAATGCGCCAGGATCCACCTTCGTCATCATCCCAAGCTTGTTTCGCTTCTGCGTGGGGAACCGCGCTTCGAGGGGATGCCGCGATGACCGATCGTATCCAAGAATTCCTGCGTGATCGACGCCAGAAAGGCATCGAGGATGGCCCGTGCCTTGTCCTCGACCTCGACGTCGTGCGCGACAATTACACCGCCTTCAACAAGGCGCTGCCCGACACGCGCATCTTCTACGCCGTGAAAGCGAATCCCGACGCGCAGATACTCTCGCTGCTCGCCAGCCTTGGCTCGTGCTTTGACACCGCTTCGGTCGTCGAGATCGAGCAGGTGCTTGCCGCTGGCGCGACGCCCGATCGCGTCAGCTTCGGCAACACGATCAAGAAGGAGCGTGACATCGCCCGCGCCTACGCGCTGGGCGTGCGTCTCTTCGCGGTCGATTGCGAAGCCGAGGTCGAGAAGATCGCCCGCGCCGCGCCTTGCGCCAAGGTATTCTGCCAAATCCTCTGCAACGGCGACGGCGCCGAATGGCCGCTGTCGCGCAAGTTCGGCTGCGTACCGGAGATGGCGGCGCGGGTGCTGGAGCACGCACATCGGCTCGGGCTTGTCGCCTATGGCCTCTCCTTCCATGTCGGCTCGCAGCAACGCAACCCGAAGAGCTGGGACGCTGCGCTACAGGCTTCCGCGGCGATCTTCCATGATCTCGCCGAGCGCGGCATCTCTCTGCAGATGGTCAACCTCGGCGGCGGCTTCCCGACGAAGTACCTGAGGGACGTTCCGGCGGTGAAAGCCTATGGGCAGGCGATCTTCCGGGCTCTGCGCAAGCATTTCGGCAACCGCATTCCGGAGACGATCATCGAGCCGGGCCGCGGCATGGTCGGCAATGCCGGCATGATCGAAGCGGAAGTCGTGCTGATTTCGAAGAAGTCGGAAGACGACAGGATGCGCTGGGTCTATCTCGACATCGGCAAGTTCAACGGACTTGCCGAGACGATGGACGAAATGATCCGCTATCCGATCCGCACGGAGTACGACGAAGACGCGATGGAGCCGTGCATCATTGCTGGCCCCTCCTGCGATTCCGTCGACGTACTCTACGAGAAGGAGCCTTACCCGCTCCCCCTTAGCCTGGAGATCGGCGCCAAAGTGCTGATCGAAGGAACAGGCGCTTATACGACGACCTATTCGGCCGTCGGCTTCAACGGCTTCCCGCCGCTGAAGTCTTACGTCATCTAGAGCATCGGACCGAAAAGTGCGTTGCGGTTTTCGGACCAATCCGATGCTATAAAAACTACTGACGTGCCTTGGGCGGAGAGAAATCTCCGCCCTTTTTACTTGAAGTTCGTTCAGCCCAGATGTTCGCTCTCGCTGAGCGTCATGCGCAGTTCAAAGCTCTTGAATTGCGAGAACACGCGCCACACCCAATCGCGCAGTCCGGCGCGCAGCACAATCGACATATCGGCCGGCGGCGCCCGCATGAACTGAGAAAGCGAAAAGCCGGGCTTGTCGATCGTGGCCTGTAGCAGAGGATCGATGCGGCCGATTTTGAAACTGCGCAAGGCACCCGTCTCTTCCGCAGCCTCGGTATTTGCCATCTGATTTTGGACCATCATGACCTGCAGTCCAGGATAGCGTTCCCCGATCCGCGCCGCGACATCTGCTGCACGCGGTGCACCGTTATCGACATAAAGCAGAATCGGCTCGACGCCGCGCGACCGCGCCTCGCTGATAAAGCCCGTATGATCGATGAGGGTGAAGAAGGCCTCGAACGAGCGGTGCCAGAGATCGATGATTTTTGGGATCGCGTCGTTCTCAAGCAGCGGATCGATCAAGGCCATCTGGCCCTGGATCGTGCTGATATCCGCGACAATGGCCTCATCGGGAAAGCGACGGGCAAAATCCGGCTCATGCGCATCGGTGTCGAAGCCGCGAAATGTGCGGCGGCTCGCCAGAAAGTAATCGCCGAGGAGGCGCGCCGTCGTCGTCTTGCCGGTGCGGCCGGGCAGCGAGCAGACGACAAAAACGAAAGTCCTCGCGGTCATGGCATGACGACCGCAGGAGCGAGGCGCGGTTTATCGATGGCGCAGGTTAGCCGCGGCCATTCACGAGATCGAGCAAGCGGATACGGTTGAATTCTTCCGCGTTCTTGT
This sequence comes from uncultured Pseudomonadota bacterium, assembly GCA_963782195.1. Classification (GTDB taxonomy): domain Bacteria; phylum Pseudomonadota; class Alphaproteobacteria; order Rhizobiales; family Beijerinckiaceae; genus Methylovirgula. Next base: position 387,932 of record CAWAIN010000004.1, read on the forward strand.
TTTGCCATGTACGCACGTAGCCACGCAGAGTAAAAGAATGGTTCGCCGGTTCGCCCGATGCAGTCTTGTCGGCGATGAAAGTCGATAAAGGCGTGCCCGCGAGTTCGACCTGCTCATACGCCATCGCGTTGAGCTTCGGGATCGTCACATCGCTCGCGTTCTTCACCTTGCCGAAATAGGTCTGCAACGTCGCCGGGTCCCAGTCGAAGAACGTCGAATCGTTGACGTAATTCTTGACGAGGAAATAATGGGCGTCCGCGACATAGGGCGCGGTTTCGTTGATTTCCGACAGCGATGCGATCGACGGCCCAAGGATGTGGAAGAGAACGAAGTTGAACTCACCCGCCTTCGCCGCATCGAGAAAGCCGACATCGCGCAGCGCCGCGAGGCTCGAGGCCAGAGCGCCAGCGCGGGTGTCGATCAGCGTGACTTTCACCTGCGACGTGTTCAGCGTGTCGAGAATGCGCATCTGATCCGGCGTCTGATTGATATCGACGACCTGCGTGATCTCGGGATGAAACCGGTGAAGCGTACCGCGCGGCGTCTCCGTATCGAACGCGCGGACGATGACGTTATTGCTTGCGAGAAAATCGAGGAGCGTGCGTGCTACAGTTGTCTTGCCGACCCCGCCTTTGTCGGCCCCGACCATAATCAGCGTTGGCTTCATCTGATTGTGCCCCATCCCCGGCGCGCGCGCGGAATTTTGTGCCTCTGTAGCGGTTTCCGGCGGTTCTGGTCGCCGCGTCCGGGCCGCCGGTCTCAAAGATTTAATTTTGCGAGCCATGTGCCGATATACAGCACTTTTACCGGTGCGCCAATCAGAGCAGAATTTTAGTTAATGCCGCCGTATCCACAACTTAGCGCGTTTCATAGGGAAATTTCTACTTGTCTTCGCGGGCCGTGGCGAAGGCCCCGCCGTTGGGCGCCTTGGCGATCAACGCATCGATGCGATCGCGTTCGCGATCAAAAAGCGCCAGCATGCGCCCGTCAAACTCGCGGGTCCGTGCCAGGCGCACGCGCATCGGGTCGACGAAGTGTCCATTCACCAGAACTTCATAATGCAGATGCGGCCCCGTCGCGAGGCCGCTCGCACCAAGATAGCCAATCACTTGTCCCTGGTGGACACGCACCCCATTGGAGACGCCGCGGGCGAAGGCGGACATGTGGTTATAGGTCGTCATGTAGCCGTTGGCGTGCTGGATGACGACGCGCCGGCCGTAACCGGAATCCCAGCCGGCCGAGGCGATGATGCCGTTGCCGGCGGCGAAGATCGGCGTGCCGATCGGCGCGCCCCAGTCGACGCCGCTGTGCAGGCGCGTGTAGCCAAGGATCGGATGGAACCGCATCCCGAACGGCGATGTCATCCGGGCGCCGACGATCGGCGTGCGGATCAGGAATTTGCGCGAGGACTTGCCATTCTGGTCGTAAAAATCGACGACGTTGTCGTCTGGCGTCTGGAAGCGGTAATAGCGAAAGACCTCGTTGCGCGCGACAATCGAGGCATACAGCAATTCGTTGCGCTGCTCGCCTTCCTCACCGTTGTCGTAGAAGGCCTCGAAGGAATCGCCGCCCGTCACCGGCCGCTGGAAATCGACGTCATTGGCAAAAATGCGAACGAGATCGTCAATGATCGGCTTTGGAATGTTCTGCTTGAGCGCGGTCTCATACAGCGAATCGTAGAGCCGCATCCCACCTTCGTCGTCGGCATTATTTTGGTCTGCCGGCTTCTCGTCGGCCTCCTCGTCATCGTCGACGCGGACATAATCGCGATTGTCGGTGATCGCGATCGTCGCTTCCAGGGTTTCGTCGTTATAGACGGAGAGCCGCGCGAGCGTCAGGCCGTGGCCGGAACCGTCGAGATCGGCCATCAGCAATTTGAGCCGCCGCCCTTCCGGCACCGCTGGCTGGCCGGGCTTAGGCTGGAAAGCGTTTGCGACAGCGGCGACGGTAGTTTCGTCGATGCCGGCGCTCGTCAGGGCCTGCTCCAGCGTCTGATCGTGGCGAATGACGATCAGGCGCTCCTCCATTTCCGTCGGCTGCTGGAGCGACGCCGCACGCGGGACAACCGTGACATTCTCCGGCACCATCCGGACCTGAATCTGCGAGAATGGCGAAGACGACAGCGGATCGTCGGGGTTCGCATAAGGCAGCGCGTCGATCCCCTCCGCCCGGCTCGTGTGCATCAGAAGAAGCTGCGGCGGCAACGACAATTGATCGCCGCTGGCCGCCTGCGCCGAATTGACCTCTGCGGCGACTTCGGCCTGAACGTCGGACAACGAGAGAACCGCCGTTTGCGAGAGCCTGTCCGTCGGCAGATCATGGACGGTGAAGGAAACATCCGAATCGCCCTCGTCCGCGATGATTGGTTCGTTGACCGGGGTACGCGCGTCGGCGAGGAGTTTCAGCGGATCATAGGTCGGCACTTCATCGGAAAACCCCGCCTCCGCCGTCACCAGAGTCGTGGCGACGTGGGTGAAGGAATGGACGCGGACGACTTCCTTGTCCCCGACCTTGATGATTGTCGGCTCTTTGAAGGTCTGCTTGTCGGCGACGATATCGACGGTCTTGACCAGACGGTCGCCTTTGCTTGGATCTATGCCAGTTTGTGCTTCTTTGTGGATCAATTGCGCCGGCAGCGGCGCTTCGGCGAAATTCGATTGCCAGTCGAGCGCCGCATAGATCGACGCGCCAATCAACGCCGCCCCGGCGAAAGCGGTCAAAATCGTCCCGCCCAGCCATCGCAGCGAGACGCGCCGCCGGTCGAGGGGGCTTTGCCGGTCGCCGCCGATCTCGATCGCAGGCTCCAGACCGAGGTCCCCGATAGCCGGCGGGATTTCGAGGCGGTTATGAGCGGTCAGCGCATCCATATGCCTGACAAGTTTCCCCTAATACTGGCAGGCCGGTGCCGCGCGGCTTGCGTCTACCCGGAAAATGCGTCGACCTGCTGGCGCGACGACCAATTCGGCGCCGGCTGTCACACTTTATTACGCCGGATAACCGATTTGCATAGGGTGGCGACGAAGCCTGCGGAAAATGGCCCAAATGCGGCGCCAAAGCTCGCCCGAATGCGGTTGACAGATTGGGCGCCGGCCGCTAATTCTCTGCCCCAACGCGCGGCTAATGCCGCGTTTTTTCATTGGAATCGGGCGGCTCGCCCGGATTTCCTTGAACCACAACCCACTTAACTGCCAAAAAGCCGGCCGGGCAACGCTCCGAGCCGGGTCGAACACGAGGTAAAGATGTTCGCAGTGATTAAAACAGGCGGCAAGCAATATAGCGTCGCCGCCGACGATGAGATCGTCGTCATGACCTTGTCCGGCGAGCCGGGCGATGACGTGACTTTTGATAATGTCCTGATGCTCGTCGATGGCGAGACGACCAAATTCGGCGCCCCCTTCGTGGAAGGCGCGAAAGTCGTCGGCACGATCGTCGGGCACGAGCGCGGTCCGAAGGTTCTGGCCTTCAAGAAGCGCCGCCGGCAGAATTCGAAGCGCAAGCGCGGCCACCGGCAGGATTTGACACGGGTGAAGATCACCAGCGTCGCCTGATCGCATCAATTCTCGATAGGTTGCAGACCTTTCGGGAAGAATTATGTGACAAGGTGGACAAAAGTACCGCTTCCGCCAGTGGTGGAAAAGTTTTAGAATCAGCATGTTCCTGGATGACGCCACGGGCGGTCTGGGACAGAAATTTCGGAGCCAGGTAGATGGCGCATAAAAAGGCAGGCGGCTCGTCCCGCAACGGTCGCGACTCGGAAGGCCGGCGTCTCGGCGTGAAGAAGTTCGGCGGCGAATCCGTGATTAGCGGCAACATTATCGTGCGCCAGCGCGGCACGAAGTGGCATCCCGGCGCCAATGTCGGCATCGGCAAGGATCATACCTTGTTCGCCCTCGTCGACGGCACGGTGCTCTTTAAATCGAGCGCGACCTGTCGCGCCAGCGTGACGGTCGTCCCGGCCCAACACGCCGAGGCTGCCGAATAACGGTGGAATTCCGAGAGGACTCCACCGGCTCCCAGTGAACCCGGTGGACATGTCCCTCACGCCGCAAGGCAAAAAGGCCAGGTCCCGAAAAACCCGGCAGGGTTTTTGATAGGGGGAAGTGGGAGACCACTTCCTCCTTTATTTTTGGGCCCGGCGGGGCCCCCGGAGATTAAAATGTTCCCGGACCTGACTCGCGACGACATCTTCCGCCTCGAAACCGAGCGGCTATGGCTGCGCTGGCCGCGCGCCTCGGATGCGGCGGCGATCACCGCCTTCGCCTCGCTGCCCGAAGTGGCGCAGATGACGGATGCCATCCCCCACCCCTACCCGGCGGGCGAGGCTGACCGTTTCATCTTCAACGCGCGGGCGGAGAATGCCGCCGGCAAGGCGCTGCACTTCGCGCTCACCCGCAAGAACGGCCCGCGCGCCGTCTTCGGCCTCATCTCGGCGGTCATTGAGGCGCCGGGGGAGATCGCGCTCGGCTATATCATCGCGCCCGAGATGTGGGGCGAGGGCTATGCCAGCGAGGCGTCGCGGATCGTCATCGACACCGTGTTCGGGCTGACGTCCGCGAAGCGGATCGTCGCCAATGCGCGGATCAACAACCCCGGCTCGCGTGCGGTGCTGGAAAAATCCGGCTTCGTCTATATCGACAGCGGGCTTGATCTGTTGCCGGCCCGCGGCGGTCTGCATCCCTGCGACCGGTTCGAGCTCACCCGCTCGAAATGGCGGACGGCCCACGGGCTGCGCACCCTGCCGGCGATGGCGCATCAGGCGCCGACGACCGCCGTGCTGAGCGAATCCCTGGCCGATCCAAAGGCAAAGGCGCTCGAATATTGACCAATGGCGGGATTTGGCCGAAAGCCAAGGCCCGCTGGTCAACGCTCCCATGAAATTCCTCGACGAAGCCAAGATCTATGTGAAATCCGGTGCCGGTGGTGCCGGCTCCGTCTCGTTCCGGCGCGAGAAGTTCATCGAATTCGGCGGCCCGGATGGTGGCGATGGCGGCCGCGGCGGCGATGTCGTGGCGCTGTGCGTCCACGGCCTCAACACGCTGCTCGATTATCGCTACCAGCAGCATTTCAAGGGCAAGACCGGCGGCCACGGCATGGGCCAGAACCGCGCCGGCGGCCGCGGCGCCGATGCCGTGCTGAAAGTCCCGGTCGGCACCGAGATTTATGATGCCGAGAACGATGTGCTGATCGCTGACCTCACCGAAGTCGGCCAGAGCGTGCGTATCCTCAAAGGCGGCAACGGCGGTTTCGGCAACGCGCATTTCAAATCCTCGACCAATCGCGCGCCGACACGCGCCAACCCCGGCGAACCGGCGATCGAGCGCACGCTGATCCTGCGGCTGAAACTCATCGCCGACGCCGGCCTCGTTGGCCTGCCCAATGCCGGCAAGTCGACATTCCTTGCGACGGTCTCGGCCGCCAAGCCGAAGATCGCGGATTATCCGTTCACGACGCTCGCGCCGCAGCTCGGCGTCGTCGCCTGCGACGGGCGCGAATTCGTCCTCGCCGACATTCCCGGCCTCATCGAAGGCGCGCATGAAGGCGTCGGCCTCGGCGATAGATTCCTGGCTCATGTCGAACGCTGTCAGGTTCTGCTGCATCTCGTCGATGCCGGCAGCGAGCACGCAGGCAAGGCCTATAAGACCGTGCGCCACGAGATCGAGGCCTATGAAGCGGGCCTTATCGACAAGCCCGAGATCGTCGCGCTCTCGAAGTGCGATACCGTCGATGCCGAGACATTGAAGAGCCAGATGGCGAAGCTGCAACGCGCCGCGAAGCGCAAGCCCTTCGCGCTCTCCTCCGCCACGGGTCAGAATGTGCAGGAAATTCTGCGCGCGCTGCTGAAAGAGATCGACGTGAAGCGCGGCGAGGCCGACATTGCCGCGGCGCCTTCGGAGGAATGGCGGCCGTGATACTCTCTGAGGCCACGCAGCTCACCCCGAAGCTCGTCCAGTTCCGCCGCATCACAATCAAGGTCGGTTCGTCGCTGCTCGTCGACCCCGCGCGCGGCGAAGTGAAACGCGACTGGCTCGCGGCCCTCGCCGACGACATCGCGCAATTGCACAAGATCGGCGCCGATGTGCTTGTCGTCTCGTCCGGCTCGATCGCGCTCGGCCGCAGCGTGCTCGGCCTGCCGGGGGGCGCGCTGAAGCTCGAAGACAGCCAGGCCGCCGCCGCCGTCGGCCAGATCGCGCTGGCGCGTCTCTGGTCGGAAGTGCTTGGCGCGCATGGTATCAAAGCCGGGCAGATCCTCGTCACCTATCACGACACCGAGGAGCGGCGGCGCTATCTCAATGCGCGCGCGACCATCGACCGCCTGCTCGATCTGCGCGCCGTCCCGGTCATCAACGAGAACGACACGGTTGCCACTTCCGAAATCCGCTATGGCGATAACGATCGCCTTGCCGCCCGCGTGGCGACGATGGCGTCGGCCGATCTGCTGATCCTGCTCTCCGATGTCGCCGGGCTTTACGATGCGCCCCCAGTGGACAATCCCGGCGCGCGGCTCATCCCCGTCGTGACGCGCATCACGCCGGAGATCGAGGCGATGGCGGGCGGCGCGGCCTCGATCCTCTCGCGCGGCGGCATGCGCACAAAAATCGAAGCGGCCAAGATCGCGACCGGCGGCGGCACGCATATGCTGATCGCCGACGGGCGCATCGCGCATCCGGTCGCGCGTATCGAACAGGGAGGGCCTTGCACGTGGTTCCTCACCGGCTCCAGCCCGGTGACGGCGCGCAAGAAATGGATCGCCGGTACGCTCGTCGCGCGCGGCGCGCTCGTTGTCGATGACGGCGCGGCCAAGGCGCTTGTGTCAGGCAAAAGCCTGCTGCCGGCGGGCGTCACCAAAGTCGAAGGCGAATTTTCGCGCGGCGATTGCGTCATCATCCGCGATGCGGACGGCCACGAATTGGGACGCGGTCTGGCGAACTACGATGCCGACGACGCGACAAAAATCGCCGGGCACAATTCAGCCGAGATCGAAAACCTCATCGGCACGCCGGGGCGGGCAGCGCTGATCCACCGCGATGATATGGTGCTGAAGGGGGATTGAGGCCGGCCCTCGCAGTCTCCGGATAAGCGTCATGCCCGCTAATAAAAATCAACACTTCGTGCCGCAATTTTACCTTCGATATTTTTCGAATCCTGACGGAAATTCGATTCGGTTATTCAACATAAACCGTCGCAAATTCGCGCCTAACGCTAGCATCCGCGACCAAGCCTCCAGTGATTATTTCTATGGAAAGGACTTGAAGGCCGAGCAGACGCTGAGGAACATAGAAGGCTTTTCGGCACAAGTTCTAAGCGGAATCCTTTTAAGGGACCGATTGCCTAAACCCGCAAGCGCCGAGCACCACGTCTTGATCACCTTTGTCGCGCTCCAACTCTCGCGAACTAAATCAGCAGAAGCTCTTATGGATGAGCAAGCTACTAAGCTTGCTCGAGAAATGTTGAAGCATCAAGTTACTGACGAAGATCTCTTAGCATACTTGCCGTATCTACAACTTAAAACCAACATCGCAGAATCGATCAAGAACTCTCTCTTGGCCGTGCCCGCCCTCTACGATCTAAAATTCAAGCTCATTCAGAATTTTAGCGACAAAGCCTTCATAACATCCGACGCGCCCGTCGTATTACATAACAAGATGTTTGAAAGCTTTTCAGACTTCGCTTTACACGGATATGCAAATGTTGGCCTTCAAATTGTTCTACCTCTTGGACCGGATCGAGTTTTATTATTCTATGATGAAGAAGCCTACGATGTGGGTCTTAAGCAAAGCAACCTTATACGGTTGCATAACCCAGCGCACGTTCAAATTATCAATGATCTTCAATGGGAATCGGCGCTACATAGCCTTTACTCGTCGACGCGAACAGACGCAAAAGAGTTTTTGGAAAACGCAGATCGCTGCTCGCTACTCCGACAAAAGGATAAAGTACTTGTAGAAAGCGACGCGCCGCAGGACACTCTTTCTGAGCGACAAGTTCGTTTCGTTATGACCGGGCGGCGTTCAAGCGTAAACTTAAATCTCCCTTTTGTTCGTTTACGAAACTCTCCGCCTGTTATTGATCCAAAGCACACTCTTCCAATTCGTCATCCAGAATGGATTCGTTATTTGCAACGAACGGGCCGGGCCTTTCTCTCTAAGGAAATAACCTATGAAGAGTATGTCGCGATGACTAGCAAAGTCCCTGGTGCGCGCAAGCGAAGAAGATTTTAAGCGCTAGCATGCGCCCTCTGATCCGCCTCCTCCAGCGCGTGGCCATTCTGGTTCTCGGCGCGTTCGCGGTCTGGCTGATCGTTTTCGTCATCTTTCGCTTCGCGCATCAGAAGCTGCCGCTGATCCTCGCGTTCAGCGCGACCTATCTCTTAGCCGCCTATGTCATCCTGCCCTATGGCGTGCGCATGGGGCTGAAAATCCTGCATCGCAAGCATGTGCCGCGCTACACGATCAGCGGCGACGGCCTGCCGGGCGATCCGGTCAATCTGGCGCTCGTCGGCGATCTGGCGCAGCTTCGCGCCGCGTTCGCCGCCGCCGGATGGGCGGGCGCGGATCGCCTCGATCTGAAGTCTTCGTGGGGCATGGTGCGGGCTTTCGTCTTCAACAGACCCTATCCGACGGCGCCGTTCAGCCCGCTCTATCTGTTTGGCCGCAGCCAGGACATCGGCTTTCAACAGGCGATCGACGATTCTCCACGCAAGCGCCATCATGTGCGCTTCTGGGCCAAGAGCCTTGCGCAGACGCAGGCGGAGGTCACGTCGGCGCGCTTCTGGCTCAACAAGGATCGGCCGGATGAAAACGAGCGCGTGATCTGGCTCGGCGCCGCCACCCGCGATACCGGATTTTCGCTGACGCGGATGACCTTTCAGATCACCCACGCGACGGATTCGGATACCAATGAGGAGCGGACCTATGTCATCGATGCTTTGGCGGCCTGCGGCGCCATCGGCGATCCGCTTCTCTACAAGGCCGGCGATCATTTGACGCAAGCGAACCATTACATCACCGACGGCGATGTCGCCGTGGCCGAACTGGAATAAAGGCGTGGATGGCCGGGACAAGCCCGGCCATGACGGCAATGGAGGTCCTGCCATGATGACGCGTCGCACTTTTGCCGAGGCCGCCGCGGCTATGACGGTAGCCTCTTTGATCCCGGCCGTCGCGCGCGCCGCGCCCCTGCCCCGCGCGAAGAACATCGTCCTGGTGCACGGCCTCTTCGCGGACGGCTCATGCTGGACCGAGGTGATCGCGCGGCTTGAGCCGAAGGGCTTGAACGTGACCTCCGTCCAAAATCCGCTGACGACGCTCGACGCCGCAGTGGCCGAAACGCAGAAAGTCCTCGACCGCCAGGACGGCCCGACCGTGCTCGTCGGCCATTCCTTCTCCGGCATGATCGTCACCGAGGCCGGCGTCGATCCGAAGGTCACGGCTGTGGTCTATGTCGCCGCGCGTGCGCCCGACGCGGGCGAGGATTATCCGGCGCTGGCGAAAAAATTTCCGGCGCCGCCGGCCTCGGCCGGCATCATCTTCGATGGCGATGAGGGCCGGCTGACGGAAGCGGCTTTCCTGCGCGATTTCGCGGGCGACCTACCAGTGGCGAAGGCGAAAGTGCTTTACGCCGTGCAGAAGCCTTTCCATAAGGCGCTGTTGCAGGGCACGACCAAGCATGCAGCCTGGCGCGTGAAGCCGAGTTTCTACGCCGTCTCGACCGAAGACAGAACGATCAACCCAGATCTCGAACGCTTCATGGCGAAGCGGATGAAGGCGACGACGATCGAATTGAAGTCGAGCCATCTGTCGCTCATCTCGCATCCTGACGAGATTACAAATCTCATCCTTCAGGCGGCGGGATACGCGTAAGCGATCGATTTTTCAAAAAGCCTTAGCCAATCCCGCCTGGCGTAGAATTGCATTGGCGGTATGGCGGCTCGGAATGCCTATCGGCACAGGAAAATTCTGCCGTGTAATCGGGCTATGCCAGATTTCGTGGCTGCCTTTGCCTTGCCGAACGAACACACAGCCCGCTTCGCGCAGCAAATCGCGTAGCGGCTTGTCAAATTGCGGCGCCACTCAGGCTAACGCCGGCTCAGCTTCGCGCAGGGCGGTGATTTGCAGAAACACGTCCTTCGGATCGACGCCGGGGTGATTATCCGGCAGCAGGTCCAGCGTCATTGCAGAAATCTTAGCCAACAGCTCGTCGAGCGTCGGGGCGTCGGCCGCCGCCGGAACATCGTCGCAATGCCCGCTCCAGACTTTCGCCTCGTCGTCCCAGACAGAGGAAATCGTAAAGATCACCGGCTTTGACATATCCTCTTTCTCCGATCCCGCGCGTTTTATCACATCATGTGAAATGGTGGGAGACCCGGCTAAAGTCACGCCTGCGCCTTCACTTCCAACCTCACATGCACCGTATCGCCCTCCCAACGCTGAACCATTGGCAGGCCGCTGTGCTGAAAGACGTGGAGCATGGCCAGATTGTCGGCGAGCGTATCGGCTTCAAGATAGGTAACGCCGTTGGCACGGGCGATCTCGACGATCTGTTGCATCAGCAGATTGCCCATGCCGCGGCCCTGATAGCCATCGACGATGGTGAAGGCGAGCTCGGCCGAAAGCGGCGGGTCGCCGCCGTCGAGCGCAAAATAGCTGACGCCGCCGATGATGATCTCGTCGTCGCCCGCGCCGATCGTGGCCAGCAGAGCCGCGTCGCGGCGGAAATCGACGCCGATGATGTGCAGAAGCTCCGCCTCGGTGACTGTGGCGCGTTGATTGAAAAAGCGCGCATGGATCGTCTCCGGCCCGAGCGTATGGAAGGCGCGGCGGATTTTCGGCGCGTCATCGTCGCGCACCGCGCGTAACGTGACCCGCGTGCCGTCGTCTAGGACGACGGGCAGCGACAGTTTTGAAAAATCGGGCAGCTTCCCGCACATGCGAAATGGAATACCAAGGCGAGCCGGGCGCCGATATTGGGCAAATCGCACCGGCCCGTCCGTGTTAGGCTCCGCGCAATGACCGAAACCCTACCCCGCGCCTGCGGCGCCTGCTCGCTCTGCTGCAAGCTATTGTCAATCGCGGCGCTCGATAAGCCGCACGATCGCTGGTGCGTGCATTGCCGGCCGGGCGCCGGCGGCTGCACGATCTATGACACGCGGCCCGAGACCTGCCGCAGCTTTTCCTGTCATTGGCTTACCGAAGCTTCCTTCGGCGAGCACTGGTTTCCGCAGAAAGCGAAAATGGTCGTGCAGGTCGTCGCGGTGCAGGACGCAAACTACGACCGTTTTGTCGATGTGCATGTCGAGCGCACGGCGGCGGATGCGTGGCGGCGCGAGCCCTATCTCGGCGACCTCGAACGCCTCGCCGCCAGTCCGCGCACTTTGGTGCGCATATTCCGCGGCGACCGCACCTTCATCGTGCGGCCGGGCGAGACGCTCGAAGTCAGGCGCGCCTGAGGCCGGAACAAAGCTGCGCCATGCCGCATTTCCTTGAGTGCCGCATTGCGCGGCGCCCACAGGAGGATGCGCGAATGAGCAAGCTTACGAGTAAGGGCCGCGATTCGCTGCCCGCCAAGGACTTTGCCGGACCCGGCCGCTCTTACCCCGTCGAAGATGCCGCCCATGCCCGCAACGCCAAGGCGCGGGCCTCGCAAGCCCTCAAGGCCGGCCGCATGAGCAAGGCCGAAGAATCGAAGATCGACGCCAAGGCCGACAAGGAATTGCACAAGAAGTAAGGCGCTTGCGTCATGGCGCAACGACGCCGTGACGCGCCCCTTGGGTCAGCTCTTCTTCGAATAGAGCGCGCACCAGCCGTTGGGGCTGATCGACCCATCGACGACCTGACAGGAACTCGGCGCCTGGAAATGCGAGCAGGTGCTGCATTGCTGACCGTTCTTCGGCGACGCCTGATATTGCGCGGCGGATTGCGAGACCTTTTGCTGGGCGCGGGCGCGCAAGGGCATCAGCCCGACAGCGGCGGCACTGGCGGCGAAAGCCGCGCCGCTCAGCAGCGTGCGACGCGACAGCCCCTCGGGCTCAAGCGTTTCAGTTTTGGCACGGCACGAACAAGGATTTGAATCTTTCATGGGCTCCCTCCTCGACATTTAGGCGCGCGGGCGCCACCGCGAGGCGAGCAATCTGTCTTTAGAATGACTATAAACTTTCCTCGCGCGGGGCCTTAACGCCGCTGAGTGCGTCGGGTTCCAGCATCTAGGCTGTCGCCTCCACCCGCTCATTCAGATGTTTCCGCCAGACGTACCAGGCGAGCAACGCGACAGGCGCGCCGATGAGCGATGTCGCGACGAAGAAATTGGTGAAGCCCAATCGCTCGATGATGAAACCGGACGTGCCGGCGAGAAAACTGCCGGGCAACGCGCAGAGCGACGTAAGAAGCGCATATTGGCTCGCCGCATAGTCGGTCGAGGTCAGCGTCGACATATAGGTGATGAGTATGATCGAGGCGAAGGCATAGGCGAAACTGTCGATGCTCACCGTCGTCGCAAAGAGCAAGAAGTCATGGCCGTGGCCGCCGCGCGCGGCGAGATAGGCGAGCGCCAGATGCGAGGCTGAGGCGAAGATTGTGCCGATGACCAGCGTCACCATGATGCCGAGGCGCGTGATGATGAGGCCGGCGATGAAGGTGCCCCCGAGCGCAACCCAGAAGCCGAAGAGCTTGGTCACCGTGGCGATCTCGGAATCCGAATAATGCAAATGTTTGAACAAGGGGAACGCCATTGCGCTCGACACATAGCCGGGCATGCGGAACCCGGCGACGAGCAGCAAGATGGGAATGCCCATCGTGCCGAGACGCGTCAGCAATTCCTTGATCGGCGCGACGATCGTCTCGACGAAATTGCCCTGTGCAATATGCGCTTTTAGATCGGACGGCGGCTCGGGCGCCATCAGCGCGGCGATCATGCCCGGCGCCATGCAGGCCGCCATGCAAAGATAGGCGGCGCGCCAGCCATAGGCATCGGCGAGATAAAGCGCACCGGCGCCGGCGACGAGATTGCCGATGCGCCAGCCGATCTCCGACCATGACGACATGAGACCGGCACGTTCCGGCGGCGCGACCGTAATGCGCCAGCCGTCGATGACGATATCCTGTGTCGCGCCGGCAAAGCCCAATGCCAGCGAGAACACGATTGTCCAGGCCAGCCAATGCGCCGGATTGCCGAAGGCGATACCGGCGAGCGCGAGCGCGACACCGATCTGCGAAACGATGATCCAGCCGCGCCGGCGGCCGAGAAGACGGCTGAAGACCGGCGCGTCATATTGATCGAGAAACGGCGCCCAGACGAATTTGAATTTATAGGCCAGCGTCAGTTCGCTCATCAGGCCGAGAATGCCAAGCGGCACTTTCGCTTCGGACAGCCACGCCGATTGGGTGACGTAAACGAGCAGAAACGGGATGCCCGAACTGAAGCCGAGCCCGAGCATGGCGCGGATGCGCGGATCGGTGGCGAGATCGCGCAGCGATCGCCCCTCGGTCGATTTGGCAGGCAGAGCTTGCTCTTGCATGGACGTTCCGCGAACTGCTCGCGCTATCGTTAGCGCGTTTCTCTGACGTTTGCCTGTCACACCGCGGCCGACGCACCTATATCGTGTGCGGCAAAAAATTCGGACAAAGAGATCGATTGATGCGGATGTCTTCAAATGTCGCGAAAGCGATCACCGCGCTCAACGTGCTGGTCGCGAGCGGTTTTGCGCTTGCGGGCCTGTTTCATCCGCAAGCAATTTTGCCGGCGGCCGATGCGGCGACGCCGGCCTCGGGCATTTTCGCCATGTATGCGGCGGCGCGGACCCTGCCGCTCGCCGTCTTCGTGCTGATTGCGATTTTCAAAGACTGGCTGCAGACATTGATCGTTCTCGGCATCCTTGCGGGCACCATCCAGTTTCTGGATTTTTTCGTCGGCCTCGCCCAGCACGACGCCGGCAAGACGATCGGGCCGCTTGTGCTCGCAATCCTGCAATTCGCAGCGGTCTACGCTTTGCGCCGCGATCCCGATAACCAACAGGTTTGATAAAGCGCCCGGCCCGCTCAGTTCATCCCTGCGACCACAACCAGCCGTTTGACCTCGCCGGTGCGATAGGCGTCGAGGAAGGCTTCGTAATTGCGGAAGGAGACGCAGCCGTTGGAATCGCCGCGCGGTCCAAGCATGAACCGGTGAGCGAGAAGACCGACACGGCCATAGGGATCGCCGTTAACCGGCATCAGACGCAGGGCCGCGACACCATGGAAAAGTTGTTCGCGCGGCTTCAGATCATAAATGCCGGGCGGCGTCGGCCCGCGCATTTTTTCGCGGACGTAGCGCGGATCGTCGAAGGCGTCGCCGAGGCCCGAATGAGCCTCGAGGCGGCGGCCATTCGGCAAATAGACCGTGTGGGTCGAGATGTTATAGATTGCGGTGTATTGATCGTAGGGTACGACGGCGGCGGATGGGCGCGTTCCCTCGACAACCCCGTCCTCGGACTCGGCATAGGCAAGCGCCTGCCCCTGCTGATGGTTGATGCCACCGAAGAGCTTGTCGAAGAACGTATTGCGCGGCGGAAGCGGTGAAGGCGGCGGCGTATCCGCGGCTTCGGCCGTTTTCTGAGACTGCGGCTGCGGCGCCTGACGGACCGCGACGCGGGCATGATCTTCGGATTCCGGAACTTCGAGACCAGTCGGGCGCGGCGCGGGCAGCGGCACGCTCGCTACTGTATGCGAGGAAGGCGGCAGCGGCGCGCTGGCGGCGAGATCCTGATCCCCGGTCATCGGCAGGACGTTGTCCTTCGCCGGGGTTTCATCCTGCGCCGAGGCAACTTCATCGCCTGGAATGCGCGCGGTCAGTGATTGTGGCTCGACCGGCGGTAGCGGCACCGAGGCGATCTGCGTCGGCATGGCGGCGACTTGTGCCGGCGATGCGGCTTCCGGATCAGCACCGAAGGTCGGTGCCAACGGCGCGCTCTGGGCAAAAGATTCGCGCGCTGCTTTCAGCGAAAAGGTCGGGTCGATGAAGGGGCTATAGACATTCGCCGCAACATGGGTCGGCGCGCTGGGCGTCTCGACGGCTTGCGCGACTTGCGGCTTCAGAAGCGCCGGGGCTTCGAGCGTCGGCAGTTCGGCGGGCGTCTCGACGACTTTTATCTGCGCATCGGGGTGTACGTAAACGATCCACGCGCCCGCTAAAACCGCGAGTCCAAGGACAACCGCGCCGGGCGCGGCCTCGGAGAGAAGTTTGCGGAAGAAACCCCGTTTGTTACCGTACGAGGCAAAATCCTGCGGCGCGTAAGTCCAGTATGTCATCCACCCCGCGTCCTGTTCGACTCGATTACGCCTTCTGGCTTGCCCGGGCTTGACCACCTTGAGGTGTTGCCCAGATGCCGAGGCCTTTATTTGAGGACGTTTTTAGTTAAATGCCGATTAATGACCTTCCTCTTTCAAAATAGTGCCGATTGCGGCATTGGCAGGGCAGCACCCTCGCAGCCAGAAACAAACGGCTATTTTTCGTGATTATTCTTGCCTTCGCTCTCCACGGCAGCCTTCCAAAAAAAAATTGCGGGGACAAGCCGGGAAGCGGCCGAATCCGCGGTGAGGCAGCCGAATCCAGCCCTGCCGCGGCTTTGATGCAACAATTGACGAAGGGGTTTCGAGATCAGAATTCGACTTCGAGTTCGGCCATTTCCTCGGGTTCGGCCTTGGCGTCGGCGACCCAGGCCTGCATCGGCGGCCAATCCATGATCGTCGCGCAATAGGCTTTCGCCGCCGGGTTGAGCGGCACCCCATAGGTGAGGAATCGTGTCGCGACGGGCGCGTACATCGCGTCGGCAATGGTCGGCGTCGCGCCATAAAGAAATGGGCCGCCCCACCGCGTCAGGCATTCCAGCCAGATGGTTTGTACGCGGTCGATGTCCGGCTGCGCGCCGGCAAAGACTTTGAAATGCGAGTGCTGGGCTTTCAGGTTCATGGGCAGCGCCGAGCGGAGATTGTGAAAGCCCGAGTGGATCTCACCCGAAATCGAACGGCAGTGCGCGCGGGCCGCCTTATCTTTGGGCAACATGCCTGCGTCCGGGTTTCGCTCCGCAAGATACTCCGCGATCGCCAGCGTGTCCCACACACTGACGTCACCCTCGGACAGGCGCGGCACCAGCACCGACGGCGCCAGCAGCAGCAATTCGGCCCGATTCGACGGATCATCGAGGCCAATGACCTGCTCTTCGACCTCTAATCCGGCGAGTTGGCACAACAGCCAGCCGCGAAGGGACCAAGAGGAGTAGTTTTTGCTTGAGATGGTGAGAACGGGACGCGACATGACCGCTCCTGGACGCGAACGGGTGAATCTTTAAGCACACGCCGACGTTGCGGCGCAAAATGAAAGACTTTAGCCTTGAAGCACATGTTGTACCGCGCATACCAGGCTTACTCCGAAGCCTCTGAGCCCATGCGGATGATGGCGCGCGCCGGCCTGAGCCTCGGCCCGCTGTTTACCGGCTTCAGCGATGCCGCCTTCGGCAAACATTACACTGCGGCGCTGGAATTGATTTCCCGCACCAGATTGTCGCACGCCCGGCCGGACTATCGCGTCGAGAGCGTGACGGTCGATGACAAGACGGTGCCGGTCCACGAAGACATCGCCGCCTCGCTTCCCTTCTGCAACCTCGTGCGCTTTCGGAAAGAAAGCGACCTGCCGCTGCCGAAAATGTTGCTCGTGGCGCCGCTCTCCGGCCATTTTGCGACGCTGCTGCGTGAGACCGTGCGCACGCTGGTGCGCGATCACGAAGTCTATATCACCGACTGGAAGAATGCTCGCGACGTGCCTTTGTCGGAGGGGCCATTCGGCTTCGACGATTATGTCGATTACGTCATCCGCTGTCTGGAGCTGATCGGCCCCGGCGCCCATGTCATCGCCGTCTGCCAGCCCTGCGTTCAGACGCTCGCCGCGGTCGCGGTGATGGCCGAACAGCGCAACCCCGCCGAGCCGCGCAGCATGACGCTGATGGCAGGCCCGGTCGACGTGCGCGTCAATCCGTCGAAGGTGAACGAGCTTGCGACCTCGAAGCCGATGGAATGGTTCGAAGACAATCTCATCGCGCATGTCCCGGACCATCTGCCAGGCGGCGGACGGCGGGTCTATCCGGGTTTCGTTCAGTTGACCGCGTTCGTGTCGATGAATCCGGAACGTCATCTCAAGGCGCATCGCGATCTCTACGAACATCTCAGCGCCGGCCGCGAGGCGGAAGCCAAGGCGATCATGGCGTTCTACGACGAATATTTCGCCGTGCTCGATTTGCCGGCGGAATTCTATCTTGAGACCGTCAAGACGGTGTTTCAGGACGCTTCCCTCGCAAAGGGCGAATTGACCTATCGCGGCAAGAAAGTGAACCCGCGCGCCATTCGCCGCACGGCGCTTCTCACCGTCGAGGGCGAGCGCGACGATATCTGCTCTGTCGGCCAAACGGCGGCAGCGCATTTGCTCTGCGACGGGCTGCGGCCGCATTTGAAGCGCCATCACTATCAGGTCGGCGTCGGTCACTACGGCACATTCAGCGGCCGGCGCTGGAACGGCCAGATCTATCCGCAAATCCGGAATCTGGTTCTCGCGATGAATTGAGGGATCAAGCAATCCGCGCGAGCCGAAATAAAGGAGGTCAGAGATGACAGAAGGACATGCTGCCGTTTTAGAAAAAGATTTCGTCAAGCCGAAAGAGCACGAGACCGAGTTCTCGCACGTCAAACCCGGCGACACCGAATTCAAGGGCGAAGGCCTGCGCGACTTCTTCCTCTATCGCGACCTCGGCATCGCCAAGGCGACGAAGGGCAAAGTCATCGCCCATCTGGTCAAGGCCAATATGGCCCCGACCACCGGCACCGGCTGGCATAAGCACATTGCCGATTTCCAGATCGTCATCATGACGAAGGGCTGGGCGAGATTCATGTACGAGGACAAGGAAACGCTCGTCGAGGCCGGCGATGTCGTGCATCAGCGTCCCGGCATCACGCATTACCTGTTCGATTATTCGCCGGACATGGAATATCTCGAAATCGTCGGGCCGGCGGATTTCGGCACGGTCGAGGCGCCTGCCCCGGCCGAAGTGCCGGCACCGACCCCGTGGAAATAGGCGTCGGCGTTTCGCGATTACCGCCAATCTTTTTGAAGCCGGCCGGCGCTCCCGGCCGGCTTTGCCGAATGTGCCAGTAAATCACGGTTAATCCAGCCGGATTCCACAAGTTTTTTCCGCGCCTTTCCCGGGCCACGTTGAGCCGTCGCATAGAGCGGTAAACAGCTTCCCTATTACTACTTTTGACGGCATCAGGCTTGAGCTTGACTATGCTTTGGAGTGTCTGTGACTCGACTTGGGCCTGGGCGCGAAGCATTCTCCGCGCCGCGAGGCCGGGTCTGTGCGCCTCGCGGGTTTGTCATAAGAAACTGCCCCCGTCTCAGAACCGGATTCGCAAATCCGGCAGAGATGCAACGTCTCCAGCGATTCCACGAGGTAGCTTATGCAAAACGATCTCGTCAGGCGCGTCACGGCCGAATTCTTCGGCACGTTTTGGCTCGTCTTCGGCGGCTGCGGCGCAGCCGTCCTTGCCGCAACCTTTCCGCACACCGGCATCGGCTTTGTCGGTGTTGCTTTCGCCTTCGGTCTCACAGTTCTGACGATGGCTTATGCCGTCGGCCATATTTCCGGCGGCCATTTCAATCCCGCCGTAACGGTCGGCCTCTGGTCAGCCGGCCGGGTCGGCCCTGATACGGTCGTGCCCTATATTGTCGCGCAAGTTCTCGGCGCGATCGTCGCGGCGGCGGTGTTGCACGTGATCGCATCGGGTCAGCCCGGCTGGGTCGCGGGCGGCTTCGCGTCCAACGGCTACGGCGATCTCAGCCCCGGCAAATACAGCCTGGGGGCCTGCGCGCTCACCGAATTCCTCGCGACGTTCTTTTTCCTGTTCATCATCATCGGTTCGACGTCGAAGGGCGCCGCGGCGGGTTTTGCCGGCATTCCGATCGGTCTTGGCCTGACGCTGATCCATCTGATCACAATTCCGGTCACGAACACGTCGGTGAATCCGGCGCGCAGCACCGGGCCGGCCCTGTTCGCAGGCGGCGCCTATATTTCGCAACTCTGGCTGTTCTGGCTGGCGCCGCTCGCCGGCGCAGTCATTGCCGGACTGCTGGCGCGCTGGCTCTATGAGCCTGAGAGCATCGCCAGCACGATTGTGGTGGAAGAGCGCCGCGTCGCCTAATATATGCTCCTGGGCATCATCATCGCGCCTGCGGCGGTGATGCCCGTCTTATCGGGGGAAGTGCGTTATGGGCTGGCACGTTCGTTACATTGATCAGGCGCTGAAGCACGAACTGCTGTCGCAAGAGTGGGCGACCGAGGAAGAAGCGTTGGAAGATGCCTGGAACCTCGCGCAACAGGACGGCATTGAGATCACCGCCATCGAAGGGCCGGACGAAGAAACCGTGCCGATGGAAGATGTGCAGGCCTGGTTCGATCACCGCATGAAACAAGAATCCGGGCCGGCCTGATCCATCGAGGCATCAATTCCATGCAGATATTTCGCAGTTTCGCCGCCGCGATTACCGCGTTCGCCGCTCTACCTGCCTGGGCTGCAGAACCCTCGGGGTGCGACCATTTCAAATGGCCGCTCGACCACGAAAAAACATTGCTCGCGACGCCCGTTGCGATCTCGTCCGGTGATGCGGGGAAGCTCGCAACCGGCGAGAATTTGAAGCTCGCCCTGCAAACGACGGCGAAGCTGCCACAAGAGCCGTCACGGCCGCCGAAGTTTCCCGATTCTTATGCTGGCTTTGTCACCTTGCCTGCACCCGCGAGCGCGGGAACATATCGCGTAACGATCGTGCATGGCGCCTGGATCGATGTCGTTCAGGATGGGCATGTTCTCAAATCGACCGACCACACCGGCGCAATCGGCTGCGACGGACTCGCCAAGAGCGTCAAATTCGACCTCGCGGCGACGCCCTTCACCGTCGAGATCAGCAGCAGCACCGCGCCCACCGTCGCGCTGGTCGTCACGCCGAATTAGACGATGCAGATTGATTGCCAGCCGTGCCTTTCGCCCATGCCTCTTCTCAGTGGCTGAAATAGGCAGCTTCTATGGCCGGCCATTCCGAGCCGGTTGTGACCCGAACCAGCGACTGGTTCAACGGCTCTCTCAGCGGAGAATGCGGGGGCAGCGCGACGCCCATAAAGGCGGGAGCAAGCAAGCCGCGCTCGAGCTCGATCGAATTTCGGTAACGGTTCGCAATCATATACTCGAGCGCGCCGACACTATTGACCACAGCATCGATCTTATGAGCCGCAAGCGCGTCGAGGGCGGCGCCGAGATTGGAATAGCCGGTGAAGGCGAGACCGCGGCTCGTCAGATATTCCGCGCCGGAGGAACTCGTCGCGGCCCCAAGCCGCTTGCCGATCAGGTCACCGGGCCGCACGTTGTCTGACCCGTTGAGCTGCTGGGCCGTCAACTGCGCCACGATGCTCGTCGAAAGGAGCGAGACGAGCACCAGACTTCCCAGCATCCAGGCCACAGCGATGGCCCGGCCGAAATGCGTCTTGGGCGTCATGTCGCCATAACCGACGGTCGTCATGGTGACGACCGCCCAGTAGATCCCTTCGTGCAGACGAGAAATCGTTGGCTCGCTCGCTCCGCTCGTCTGTCGTGAATAGCGCTCTGAAAGCCAGATCAGAATTCCGGTGAGCAGCAGCAACAGCAGCACAATCAAGACAAGCGCGCCCAATTGGCCCGCCACGGACCGATAAGCTTTGAACGCGGCCAGCACGCTGTTCTGTTTGGCGAAGGCGACGGCCACTCCCGAGGCGTGTGTCGGATAGGAAAAGTCGACGCGGGTCAGGCGTTCCGGCGTGATCGTGATGGCGCCAATGGCGGCATCGAACGTGCCACGCTGCAGGCCACTAAGAATGTCGTCCATCGAGGCTACGGATTGAAACTCGTACTGCCATCGTCGATCTTCGGCGACCCGCCGCCAAAGCTCGACGCTGGCGCCGGAGAAAAGGCCGTTGCGCTCAAGCGAACCATAAGGCGCAGCTTCGTAGACAGCGACGCGCAGCGGTTTGCCAGTCGCAAGGGCAGCGCCCGGCTGCGCATGCGCTGCGACGGAAAGGAACAGGAACGCAAGTACACTCGTTAGAGAGCGGTTGATTCCGTGGCGGCTCAATTCCATGAAATGATGATGAATTGCCTCGGTGACGGAAAAACGACGCTTGCGCCGTCAATGCGTTTTGGAAGGCGCGTGAACTTGTGC
Organism: uncultured Pseudomonadota bacterium; assembly: GCA_963782195.1. Classification (GTDB taxonomy): domain Bacteria; phylum Pseudomonadota; class Alphaproteobacteria; order Rhizobiales; family Beijerinckiaceae; genus Methylovirgula. Next base: position 409,190 of record CAWAIN010000004.1, read on the forward strand.
GCCGCAAAATCCCGGATAGGCTAGCCGCTTTCAGGAGGCAGCCATGTCCGATCCCTTTCAGGTTTCCCTCGCACCGCAGCAACTTTGGCAAGCGATCAATCCCTGGACTTTCAGTCTGGACAATTCACAGCTCGGCCTCGTCAACATCGATTTGGGGCAGACGCCGAATCCACAAGCCGAACGCGCCATTCTGAATGAGGTCGGTAGCTATGGGCGCCAGATCGGCCACATCGGCGACGTGCTCGAAGTCCTGCTCGATCACTTGAAACTCAAGGATTTGGACTCTGCCGAGAAAGATGCGATCGACATTCTGCGCGGCCAACTCGCGCAGGTGCGCCATGTGAAAGCCCGCATCGAGGCGAGGCAGGCGAAGTCGGTTTCGAACAATGCGGATAAGAGTCCGCACGAAGAAACGTCGGATTAAAATCCTATCCCTGCAGATGCGCAATCCGCTCCGGGACCGGCGGATGCGAATAATTGAACAGCGTATAAAGCCGATCCGGCGTCAGCGTCGCGAGATTGTCGCGCGTCAGTTTGGTCAGCGCCGAGATCATCGGCGCGGCACCGACCATTGATTTGGCGAAAGCGTCGGCCTGGAATTCAGCCCGGCGCGAGAGGAAGTTCGTCAGCGGCGCGAGAAGACTCGAGAACGGACCGATTGCGGTCATCACGATCATCAGAACGAGGCTCGGATCATTGCGCAGATGAAAGGCAGCCGGCAGCGTCCCTGCCGCGAACGCCCAATGCAGAATGGCAAAGACGACGAAGGCGAGAACCGCGCTCTCGCCGATCCTCTGCACCACATGACCAAATTTATAATGGCCGAGTTCATGCGCGAGGACAGACAAAATCTCGTCGTCCGTGTGCTTCTCGAGCAGCGTATCGAAAAACACGATGCGCTTGGCGCGGCCGAAACCGGAAAAATAAGCATTGCCATGCGCCGAGCGTTTTGACGCGTCCATCACGAACAGGCCGTTCGAACTCGAAACCGCATTTGGCAAGCAGCGCCTCGATGCCGGCCTTCATCGGGCCATCGGCCATGGGGGTGAATTTGTTGAACAGCGGCGCGATGAAAGCCGGATAGATGACGATCATTGCCACCATGATGATCATCAACCCGGCCCAGGCGAAAATCCACCACAGGTTCGGCAGCGCGTGCAAAAGCGCGAACAGTCCGTAAAGCAGCGGCACGCCGAGAACGAGTTGCAACGCCGCCGCTTTAACTTGATCGAGCGCGAACATCGCCGGCGTCGTGCGGTTGAAGCCGAATTGCGCTTCAAGGCGGAATGTCCTGTAGATCGAAAACGGCAATGTGAGCAGATAAGAGATCGCCGTAACGAGAACGATGGTTGCGACGCTGCGCGTCAGCCCCGCCGGAATATGCGCGGCGACAAAATTGAAGACTGGCCGCAGCAGGAAGGCGAGCCAGATGATCGCGAGGTCAGCATCATATATCGTCTCGATCACCGCGAGCCTTGTCCGCGCCAAAGTGTAATCGGCGGCGCGCTGGTGCTCCTCCAGCGTGACCGTGGCGTCGAAGGCGCTGGGCACCTTGCCGCGATGGGCACGGACGGCAGCCGCCTGACGCAGGTCGAGATAGACGTTCAGGAAGCCGGAGAGGATGATGGCGGCAAAGATCAGGAGGGCGATGGCTGTCATGCGGCCTATTTAGGCGATTTCAGCCAAGATGCGAGGGACCTGTCAATCGGCGCGCGCCTCAGTGGCCGAGGGCGCCTGGCGGCCGAAAAACGCCGTCCTTCGCGCTTCCAAAGTCCGGTGTTTCGCGCGCATCTGCGTAATATCCTTCCAGCCGATATAGCCGACCAAAGCCTTGTCTTCGCGCGAGACGACGGCGAGATGCGCGAGGCCTCCGTCCGCCAATTGCCCCGCGGCGCTCTCGACATATTCGTCGGGATAGACGAGCGGAAGGTCGCCACTGACAATCAGATCCTGCAATGTCGTCTTGCGATGCCGTCCGTCACGACGCCAATTCAGTACGGACGGCGGGTCGACGATACCAAGGACACGATTGTCGGCATCGACGACAGGAAAGGTTGGATGCGTCGTCGTCGGCGCGGTGAGAAACCGCGCAACTTCATGCAGGGTCATCGTCGCAGACACTGACTCGACTGCGGTCGTCATGACATCACGAACCCGCGCCAACGCAAAAAAATCGATATTATATTCGCAGACGATGTGATGACCGCGGCGGGTGATTTTTTCGGTGAGAATCGATCGGCGCATCAACAGGACGGTGACGGCATAGGCCGTCGCGCTCGCCGTGAGCAGCGGCAGCAAGGCCTGCATATTGCCGGTGACTTCCGCTGCGAAGAAAGTTGCCGTCAGCGGCACGCGCATCGCGCCACTCATCGCCGCCGCCATGCCGAGGAGTGCCAGCAAGCCCGAAGATTCGACCGGCAGGATTCCCGCCATCGCGGCGCCTGCCGCGCCGCCGATGATAAACAGCGGCGCCAGCACGCCGCCCGATGTGCCGGAGCCAAGCGCGGTCGACCAGATGATCGCCTTGACGAGCAGCAGAAGCAGAACGGTTTTCAGCGCAAGCTGCCCGTTGAGCATCTGTGCGATGTTCTCATAACCGACACCGAGCGCGCGCGGCTCGATCAAACCGCCGAGACCGACGACGAAGCCGCCCAGCATAGGCCACCACATCCAATGAATGGGCAGTTTGGAGTAAAGATCTTCCCAGGCATAAACCATTTGCGAGAGTGCGCAGGCGAGGAGCCCAACCACCGCGCCGACAACGACCCACGATGCCAATCCGGCGAGCGAAATCACGACATGGCCGGTAAAGGGAAAGAGCGGGCTCGGCATATGCAGTGCCGTCCGCGCGACGGCCGCCGTCACCGCAGCGACAGCAACGGGAATGAAACTGCGCGGCCGCCATTCAAAGAGAAGCAATTCGACGCCAAGCATCACGGCGGCAATCGGCGTGCCAAACACTGTCGTCATACCTGCGGCTGCGCCACTGACGAGCAGCGTCTTGCGTTCGGCATCATTGACCGGAAGCATCTGCGCGATGAGCGAGCCGATGGCACCCCCCGTCATGATGATCGGCCCTTCCGCGCCGAACGGACCGCCCGTACCAATGGCAATTGCCGAGGACAAGGGCTTCAGGATTGCGACTTTGGGCGAGAGCCGCGACCGGCCGAGCAAGATGGCCTCGATCGCTTCGGGAATGCCGTGGCCGCGGATTTTCTCGCTGCCGTAGCGCGCCATCAGCCCGACGATGAACGCGCCAGCGATGGGAATAAGCACCGACGCCGGGCCAAGATGCAGCGATTCGAGCTTGAGAGGCGCGAAGCTGAATTCGTGGAAATAGGCGATGTTCGTTGCCAATTGGATGAGCTTGAGCAGGGCGAGCCCCGCCGCGACGCTTATAAGCGAAATTGGGATGGCCAGCACTGCAATCGCGAGCATGCGCGGACTGGCGGAAAAATCCGAAAGCGCATGATCGCTTTTCGGCGATTGCGCTGAATTGTGCTTAATGTCGACTGGCTTCATCGCGGCGGGAACGGATTGAACGGGACTGCGGGAATATATATCGTAACACGATATATTACAAGTGAACGGAAATCCCATGGCTGGCGGCAAAAAGAGCGACGAAAGAGACCTGGCGGAGCGTCCCTCGCAGGAAGATTACGAGGCGCTGTCGGATTTCCGGTATTCGATCCGCTGTTTTCTCGAATTCAGCGAGAGCGCCGCGCGCGAATCCGGCCTGACCCCGCAGCAGCATCAGGCCTTGCTGACAGTGAAGGGTTTTCCGCCCAAGACGGCGGTCACGGTCGGCGATCTGGCCGAGCGGCTGCGCATCCGGCACAATAGCGCCGTCGAGCTTGTCGATCGGCTGGTTGACGCCGGTCTCATCGTGCGTAGCCCCGACGCCCTTGATAGCCGCCGGGTGCTTCTCACCCTCAGCGACGCGGCGAATAAGGCACTCGCCGGCCTTTCGGCGGTGCATCTCGACGAGCTTTCGCGCCTGCGGCCTGTCCTGAAAGGCATTTTGCGCCGGATTTAGCCGTAATTGCCGCCGCCTCTGGCAGCGAGGCCGATTTGTTTATATGAGGAACGGACATAAGTTAGCGCGATGAAGAAAGACATGGACCTCAAACTGGTACGCAACGACGCGCCCGCCGACATCGGCGCCGTGATGCTCTCGCTTGGGCAGGCCGCCCGCGAGGCCTCACATCTGCTCGCCCTTGCGCCAACCGAGGCCAAGAACAAGCGCTGCTTGTGGCGGCGCAGGAGATCCGCGCCAGGGCGGCCGACATTCTCGCCGCCAATGCGCGCGACATCGCCGAGGCGCATGCCAAAGCGACGAACGAGTCCTTCCTCGAACGGCTGGCACTCGATGCCAAACACGTCGAAGGCATGGCCAAGGGGCTTGAGGAGATCGCCGCCCTGCCCGATCCTGTGGGGCGCCTTCTGGAGCGTATCGAGCGGCCGAACGGCCTCGTTATCGATCGCGTGGCGACGCCGCTCGGCGTCATCGGCGTCATCTTCGAAAGCCGACCCTCGGTCTCGGCCGATGCCGGTGCGCTCTGTCTCAAATCCGGCAATGCCGTGATCCTGCGCGGCGGCTCGGAGAGCTTTCACTCGGTCGCACTGATCCACGCCTGCCTGCAGGCCGGCCTCAAAGCCGCGGGCCTGCCCGCCGCCGCGATCACCCTCGTGCCGGTCAAGGATCGCGCCGTCGTCGGCGAAATGCTGACCGGGCTCGGCGGGACGATTGATGTTATCGTGCCGCGCGGCGGCAGAAGCCTTGTGGCGCGCGTTGAAGAAGAGGCGCGCGTGCCGGTCTTCGCGCACCTCGAAGGCCTCGTGCATATCTATGTCGATCGCGATGCCGACCTTGCGAAGACGCTCGTTATTCTGCGCAATTCCAAACTGCGGCGCACCAGCGTCTGCGGCGCGGCGGAGACGCTGCTTGTCGATCGGGCTTGCGCCACGACGCATCTTGCCCCGCTCGTGACGATGCTGCTCGATGCCGGCTGCGCGGTGCGCGGCGACGCCGCGGCGCTCGCCGCCGATCCGCGCGTGACGCCAGCCACGGAAGACGATTGGTCGCGCGAATATCTCGATGCGATCATCTCGGTGCGCGTCATCGATGGCCTCGACGCCGCGCTGGCGCATATCGCGCATTACGGTTCGCATCACACCGATTGCATCATCACGGAAAACGCAGCGGCGGCCGAGCGCTTCCTTAAGGAAGTCGATTCCGCCATCGTGATCCACAATGCCTCGACACAATTCGCCGATGGCGGCGAGTTCGGCTTCGGCGGCGAGATCGGTATTGCGACGGGGCGGATGCATGCGCGCGGTCCGGTCGGCCTCGATCAATTGACGACATTCAAATATCGCGTCCACGGCAAGGGCCAGATTCGAGCCTAGAGCATCGGACCGAAAAGTGCGTAGCGGTTTTCGGATCAATCCGATGCGGTTCAAAAACATAAAGGCGCTGGGGCGATTCGATATGAATATCTCCAGCTCTGAAGCGGCATGACCATGCTGGCCGTACTGCCGCCGCATGCGCCGGGGCTCAAAATCGGCCTGTTCGGCGGTACGTTCAATCCCGCGCATGAAGGTCATCGCGGCGCGAGCCTGCTCGCATTACGGCGGCTGGGCCTCGATCGCGTCTGGTGGCTCGTCAGCCCTGGCAATCCCCTGAAGGACACACGCGGTCTGCCGCCGCTCGATCAGCGCGTAGCGTCGGCGGCGAAAGTTGCCCACGATCCGCGCATCACCGTCACTGGCTTTGAAGAGACGATCGGCGCGCATTACACCTATCAGACAATCCTCTATTTGAAGGCGCGTTGCCGCGGCGTGCATTTCGTCTGGATCATGGGTGCCGACAATCTGGCGAGTTTTGAGCACTGGAAACATTGGCGCACCATCGCCGCCAATGTTCCCATCGCGATCATCGACCGGCCCGGCTCGACTCTCGCGGCGACGCACGCGCGGCCTGCCCAGGCGCTCAGCCGCTATCGTCACGGCGAAAGCGACGGCTTGATCTTTCCACTCACGCCGCCGCCAGCCATGATCTTCCTGCACGGGCCGCGCTCGGAACTGTCATCGACTGCGCTACGCAGCGAGCGCTAGTGGTTAATATCTGACACTTGGTACCCGGTCTGAAAGTCGATTCAGGGTAGTCCGCGGAGTTACCGCCGCGTCAGGCGGCTCGATCAATTCTGACGAGCCTGAGACGGAGATTTTGTAGCATGGCGAAACTTGTATACGGATTGAACCAGTCCCTAGACGGCTACGTCGACCACCAGGAGTTTGCGCCAAGTCCCACACTCTTTCGTCACTTCGTCAAGCAAGTGCGCGGCCTGACGGGCAGTGTTTACGGTCGCCGCATGTACGAGGTCATGCGGATTTGGGACGAAGACCTTCCCGAATGGGGCGCGGAGGAACGCGAGTTCGCGGCGGCGTGGCGGAGCCAACCGAAGTGGGTCGTGTCGCGCTCGTTGAAATCAGTCGGCCCCAACGCTACGCTCGTCGAGAATGACCTCGAGGCGGCGATACGTGGACTGAAAGCTCAACACGTTGGAGAGATTGAAGTTGCTGGACCAGATCTAGCGCGAAGCCTAACCAATCTAGGTCTTATCGATGAATATCGTCTCTACCTCCATCCCGTCGTTCTCGGTCGCGGCAAGCCATTCTTCGCCGGCCCCCGGCCGCCACTCCGCCTCAAGTCCAGCGATCGAATTGGCGAGGACACGATCAGATTGACGTACGTCCCCGCCTAAATAAGTGTCAGATTTTGATCACTAGACGATATTCTTCTCGAAGAATTCGAGCGTGCGCTCGCGCGCCAGCTTGGCGCTCTCCGCCTCATAGGCGCTGCGATCATTGCAGCTGAAGCCGTGACCGGCGGGATAGATATGGATTGCGATATCGGGATGCTCGCGGCGGATTTTCTCAATGTCCGCGAGCGGGATGCTTTTGTCCTGATCGCCGAAATGCAGCATCACCGGACAGCGCAATTGCGCTTCCGGCAACGCCGCGATGCCCGAGCCGTAATAGCCGACAGCCGCGGCGAGCCCCTCGACATGCTGGGCGGCGGCGAACGCGAGCGTACCGCCCCAGCAATAGCCGACGATGCCGACGCGCCCTGCAACGGACGCCGCCTCGACCGCCGCAGCAATATCGGCAAGCGTGTCTTCGAATTTCGTCTTGGCGCGAATGGCGACGCCTTTAGCCGAATCTTCGCTGCTGTAGCCAAGTTCGACACCCGGCTCGACGCGATCGAAAATCGCTGGCGCGATGACATGGTAGCCCTGCGCCGCGAAATCGTCGGCGACATGACGGATATGGCCGTTGACGCCGAAAATTTCTTGCAGGACGACGAGGCCGCCGCGCGTCTCACCCTCCGGCACAGCCTCGTAGGCACCGATCGTTACACCGTCTTTGGCCGTCAGTTTGATCTGCTTGCCCATTATTACGGATCCCATTTTTCGATGTCGTCATGCGCAATCGTTGCGGCGGCCTCGGCAACCGGACGCCCGCCCAGCACCAGGTGAGGCGCAATCTCAGCCAGGGGAACGAGAACGAAGGCGCGGTTGAACAGTTCCTTATGCGGCAGAACGAGATTGTCCGACACAAGCGATTGCGTGCCATAGAACAAAATATCGATATCGATCAGCCGCGGCCCCCAGCGCACTGTCTTGGTGCGGCCCATCTCCGCCTCGATGGCTTTGACGGCTTTCAGAAGCGGCTCGGGCGCAAGTTCGGTCCGCGCCAGGGCGCAAGCGTTGGCGAATGGCGCCTGATCCTTATAGCCCCACGGTGCGGTTCTATAGATCGACGAGATTTTTGTGATTTCGATGACGTCGCTCGCGCGCACTAGCCGCAACGCCTCGCGGATATTGCCCGGCGCATCGCCGATATTGCTGCCAAGTCCAAGACCGATTTCGATGAGCCCGGTCTCGGTCATGGCGCGGGGGCCGTATTGCGCTCGATGGCATCGAAAACTTTGAAGGCCGCGACATGTTCGGCAACATCGTGGACGCGAAAGATCGAGGCGCCTCGCGCCGCGGCAATGATGTTCGTCGCGACAGTGCCGATCATCCGCTCATCGACGGCGGCCCCGAGGATCGGCGCAAAAAGGCTTTTACGCGACACGCCAACGAGCAGCGGCAAGCCGTAACCCTTGAAATGATCGAGACAGCGCAAGGCGATCAGATTCTGATCCTTGGTCTTGCCGAAGCCGATGCCCGGATCGAGGATCAGATAATGGCGCGGAATCCCGGCTTTTTCCGCCAGTTCGAGCGAGCGATCGAAGAAACGCCGCATGTCGCTCAAGATGTCGAGCGCCGGATCGACGCTTTCGCGATTGTGCATGACGACGGCCGCGGCACCGCCCTCGGCAACGACATCGGCCATCGCCGGATCGCGTTGTAATCCCCACACATCGTTGACCACCGCGGCGCCAACCTCGATGGCCACGCGTGCGACTGGGGCCTTTGACGTATCGATTGAGACGGGCAGCGGGGTCGCCTTCACGATGTCCGCCAGCACCGGCTTGAGCCGCGCGAGTTCTTCCTCGACCGGCACCGGCACATGGCCAGGGCGCGTCGATTCCGCGCCGACATCAATGATGTCCGCGCCTTCTTCGGTCAGCTTACGCGCGTGGGCGACGGCAGCATCGTGCGACTGAAACTTGCCGCCATCGGAAAAGGAATCCGGCGTGACGTTGAGAATGCCCATGATCGCCGATCGCTCGGCGATCAGGGCCAGGAATTGATCGCGTTTCTGCTGCATCGCCTTTTAATAGGCGAGCGCAGGGCCAACGTCGAGACTGACGGCCCTGCGCGATACGCCGCGCCCTATTTCGGCGCGGTAGCCGAGGCCGCGGAGCCGCTTACGCCCCAGATACGTGCCGTCGCGTCGAACGAGGCGGTCAGCACGTGCTGGCCGTCGGGACTGAATTTCGCGCGCGTGACCTCGCCGCCGTGGCCCGTAAGGACCTGCTGCGTCGCGCCGCTTGCCGCGTCCCAGATCCGCGCCGTCGAATCATAAGATGCCGTGGCGATGCGCTTGTCGTCCGGGCTGAAGCTCGCCGACATGATTGCGCGGCGGTGGCCAAGCAAGGTCGTAATCTTTGCACCCGATTTGGCGTTCCAAAGAATGCCGGACTTGTCAGTCGAGCCGGTCAATATCTTCGTCCCGTCATGACTGAAGATCGCAAATTCGAGCGCACGCTTATGGCCCCGCAGAATTGCCACGGATGCGCCAGTCTGCGCATTCCAGACACGCGCCGTCTTGTCGCTCGAAGATGTGGCGATCAACGAACCGTCGGGGCTGTAACTCACCCCGGTGACGATACCTTCATGACCCGTCAGCGTGAAAACCAGCGCGCCGGTGTGGGCATCCCAGACGCGGGCGCTGTGATCCTCAGAGCCCGTTGCAACCCGCAGTCCATCCGGACTGAAAACCGCATGCATCACCGGCCCAGTATGGCCCCTGAGCGTGGCGATCAATGTGCCGTTTCCGGCGTCCCAAATCTTCGCCGTACCGTCGCGTGAGGCTGTGACGACAAATTTTCCGTCGGGGCTGAATTCAGCATCTTCAAGCGGATCGGTGTGACCCTTTATCGTGAGCAGAAGCTTGCCGTTCGAAGCGTCCCAGATTTTCGCTGTGGCGTCCTGCGCCGCGGTTAAAACCCGTGACCCATTAGGGCTGAAACGTGCCGTACGCACGGCCGCGGTATGGCCGCTCAAAGTCTCGAGTGGCACGCCATTGGCGGCATTCCAGATTCGCGCTGTCTTGTCGCTCGATGCCGTGAGCACGCGCTTGCCGTCGGCGCTATATTCAGCGTCGGTGAGATCGGCCGTATGGCCGATAAACTGGATATAAGGCGGCTTGACCGGATCGGCCGCGCCGCGTGTGATCGCGAACGCAAAACCTAACGCAATAACAACAGAGACAGATACCAAAGCACCCAAAGTACCGGAGATGTTGTGCGGCCCCCGGCGGCCGCCGACAGACTTATTATTGGACATTGACCTGGTCCTTTTTGCTGGGACCTCTTTGTCACCTCGCCTTCGGTCATCGCCGAATTACGGCTTGGCGCAATTCGTCAGATCTTTCTTATCGATCGAGAAAATCTTGCCCTCCACAACCTTGACGGACTTCGCCATGCAGACGTTGCCGTTTTTGTAGGTCATCCGTGCATCATATGTGCCGCTTGCTACGCCCACGATCAGCAGTCGCTCATCGTCATCGACCGAATCGTCACGATCATTCTTGCATTGATCGGGCCCCCAAGTCGTGGTGCCCACCGGCGCAAGCTCGAATTTGACGATCGTGTCGCCGGTCGTGTTCCAGAATTTTGTCTTCGGCGCAGCCTGAGCCCCCGACGCGGCAAAGGTGCCGGCGCAAAGTACGCCGATAACGGCGAGATAGGGGAGCGGCGCGGGATTCGATTTCTTTCCAGGCATTTCCATCCCTTACGTTTTATTTTGCGTCTGTCTTACGGCCTGATCGCCAATCCCCACGGAAGGCGACCGACCGGCACCGATTTGAACGGCCGCAACGAGGCAACATCTACGGCCGTGATGTCGTTGCTCTCGCCATTGGCCGAATAGATGGTCGCGCCGTCAGGGTTCAGAGCCGTATGCCAGGGCCGTTGCCCCACAAGCACATAGCCAACGACATTGTAGTTCGATGTATCAACCACGCCGAGGCGATTGGCTTTGCCAAGACTGATGAAGGCGCGCTTGCCATCCTTGGTGAAGGTGATGCCAACCGGCGAAATCAGTTCGGGCCGCACGCCCTGAACATCAAAATGGATGACGTTGAGGATCTTGAAAGTTTTCGCGTCGATCACCGACACGGTGCCGCCAACTTCGGACGTAACCCAGACCTTCGAGCCATCGGCGGTGAATTCGGCATAACGCGGCCGCGAATCGACGAGCACGTTGGCCAGAACTTTGAAGGTCTTGGCATCGATGAAATGCGCCATGCTGGTCGATTCGGACGTCGCAACAACAAGACTGCCGCTGGGATTGACCGCCATGCCTTCCGGCTCGACGCCGATCGGTATTTCTTGCGATGGTCTTGCCGGTGGCGAAATCCATGACCGTGACGAGACTGTCGTCTTCGTTCGCGACGTAGAGAATTTTACCGTCGGGCGAAATGTTGAGGAGTTCCGGATCGGAGCCGGAATCGAGCTTGCGCGTCACCTTGAACGTATTGGCGTCGATCATGGCGATCTGCCCATCGTCGCCAAGGCAGACAACGATCGTCTTGTGATCCGGCGTGATGATGATGCCTCGCGGACGCTGGCCCACGTCAATCGTCGTCACCAGTTTCAGGCTCGCGCTATCAATGACGGAGACTGTATTGTCCTTCTCGTTGGACACGAAAATCACGGCGGCATTGGCTTGCCCGATCCCTGCGAACACGAAAAGAGCAGTGAGACCGAAGAATAAGAATTCACGAATTTTCCGCATCGCCCTGCCTTCGTCCTTATTTGAAGTGGCATTTGCTTTCCGGCTGATCGAAGCCGAGCGTATCCGTCAGATAATTCGGATTCAAAAATCCTTCCTGCGGCGAAACCGAGACAAGATCACGGGCGGACGTCAACAATACCGGCTGACGCAATTGCTGGTCCCATTTGCGAAAGTTCATCGATTCCGACTTGTAACCCGCAACGCCGAAGCGATCCGATAGGAGATAGGTGCGCAGCGCGGCCGGCTGGATCGTATTCGCCCGCAAGATCGCTTCACCGAAGGCGCGGACGCCGAGCCAAGCGGAATAATCGCGCTCCGTCATGATGCGACCGACCTTGCGCTCGAAGCGGTTCTGCAATTGCGTGCCGCCTTGTTCCTCATAGGGGCGCGCCCAGGCGGTGGCGATGAGACCCGCGGTGCCGACAACAGGGCGCGGATCCCAGGTGCGGTAGGGCATATATTCGCCGAAGACCTGGCTTTCATCGGCGACGAAAACAACGTCATATGGTGGCGCGCTCTGTGTGACGAGCGGTAATTGCTGCTGCACCTGCTGGTGGCCGGTGTCAGTGCGCCGTGACCCGGCTGCGTAAGTGTAAAAGCGCTCATCGACGACCTTGGCGCCGAACTTGTGTGCCGATTGCTTCACATCATCCGCATAGGCGATGTCGGCGGGCTGTTTCCCCGAGACGAGCAGCCAGTTTGGCCAATGTTTCCAGACGAGATATTGCGCGAGGGCGTCGGTGCGCATGGCCGTGTTCGGCAGAAAATGGAACACGTTCGAGCGACATTGCTCCTGACGCAAACTGTCGTCGCTGGTACGAATATCGAAAATGATCGCGTCCCTGGCTTCGGGCATATCCGCGAGAGCCAGAAGATCGTCCTTCTCGAGATCGGCGATGATGAGTTTATGCGTCGCGAGCGCGGCGCGCGCCTTGGCTTTGAAATCCGCGTCGAGCGGCAAAATCATCTCGCTGAGATGATAATTCTGGTTCACGAAATGACCGGTCTGCGCGTTTTCCAAAAGCGCGATGCGGGCGCCCTGGATGCCTTGATCGGTGACGACCTTGTCGACCAGCGACAGCGGCGGCGGCTCGATATATTGCCGGCCGAGATAAAGAATATCGACGTTGAGGGATGCTGGCGTGGCGGGCTGAGTTTGAGCTGGCGCCGTCGGCGCGGCCGCTGTTTGTGCGGATGCCTCGCCAAGGCAAACGAACGACACGATGCCGCCGGCCAGAAATAGAAGTGATTGCCGGCAGACACGCAATATACGCCGAAACGCGGTCATCACTGCCGCATACTCCACCCGCGTCTCCCCGTTACTTTTTGTTACAGGGAGAGCGGGACGGATCCCGCTCTCGATAGCCGCGCGGTGGCGCTGGCAAGCTCTGTGCCGCGATTATTGGCCGCTTTTCACGTTGGCGGCAGCCTGCGTCTTGATCCAGGCGATGATCTTCCAAAGATCGTCGGCGTTGGTGATCACGCCACCCATCGGCGGCATCGGCGCGACGATGTTTTCGGTCGCCTGTCGCGTGAAGCCTTCCTTCTGAAGTGCGTCCGAGCCAAGCGCGATGAGGCGGAACAGCGTGTCGTCCTTGTCGCCATAAATCCAAACGCCGTTGGTGATCGGCGGGCACATGCCGCCGCCGCCGCCGTAACCGTGGCAGCCGGGGCACCCGAAATTGCCGAACAACTTATGGCCTTCATCGGCCAGCGCCTGGTCGTGCGCATCTTCCTTGGCCTGATAGGGGTTGACGAGAGAGCCGACCTTCGTCGCGTCCGTCGCCACTTTGGTCGGCGACTCGTTCGCGGTGTCGTCCGCGCGCGCGCTGATCGCGAAAGTCAGGCCAAAGGCCAAACACAGGCCCACAACAATTTTCACTGCACCTCTGACCATAACCCCTCCTCTACCCTGCAAGGCAGGACGTCATCCATCGAATTCCAGAAATCCTTGTCGCCACGAAAAATACCGGCGACGACGGGCCTTTTCCGCTAGCTCCGAAAAAACGTCAAGCTCTGCGTTTGCCTATCTTCTATGCCAAGAACGCCTTGACTTCATTGGAAGTTCCGTTCCCGATGCATGCTGGGCATAAGAACTGGAACAAATCCAATTACTTACCGTTCGATTGCTGGATCAAGCGGATAAGACTCACAACGGAATCGTTACCGTTTTCGACGGCGAGATCGAGCGCCGTCTTTTTATCCGGGGTGCGCTTCGAGGGGTCGGCGCCCGACTGCAACAATAGGCCGACGACCGGCGGGTTGTTATGGGCCGCCGCGAGCATGAGCGCGGTGACGCCGGATTTGCTGACAGCATTGACGTCGGCTTTATGCGCGATGAGCACGCGAGCGACCTGCAACGGGTCAGGATAATGCGCATCGCCCGAGACATTTTCAACTTCGTGCCGCCCGGCTTCGAGCGTCAGCTCCGTCTCCTGACGCCCCGCGGTGACCATCAACGGCGTCAAGCCCATTGCACCACTTGGCGCATTGACCGAAGCGCCGGCATCGATAAGCGCCAGAGCGGCTTTCATCTTATTTTCTACGATTGCGAACGCGAGCGGCGTTGCGCCATCCGATGTGGCGGCATTCAAATCCGCACCTTTGGCGGCAAGGACTTTGATTGTCGGGACATCGTCAAGATTAATGGCCTGGAGCAACGCGGTCATGCCATTCGCGTCCCGCGCATTCACTTTGGCGCCATGGTCGATGAGCAGTTTCACGAGATCGGGGTTTTGCGCGAGAACTGAATTGTTCAGCGGCGTCTCACCCTGATCGTCGGGCTTGTTGGGGTTGGCGCCCTTGCTGAGCAGAAATGCCGCGCGATCGACAGAGCCCGCCGTAACGGCGTTGCCGAACTCCTCGTTCACATCGGCCCCGGCCTGAAGCCAGGACTGAAGCTGCTTCATCGTGACGGAAGACTTCAACTCCGATGCCGGAGTCGGCGGCAGCGCCGAATAGACGCCATGCGCCGGCAAGTCACCCTCAACAATGCAATCGCTGCATTGCACGAGCGGCACGCCGTAGTCGCGCAGGACCTTCTCGATCGCGGCTTTGTTGTCTTCGAGGGCCAAATCGATCTTATACTTGAGAATGCGGTCCGTCGTCGGCACGCCAAAGGCGAGTTCGTACTCCAGAGGAATTTGATCTTCCATCAGATTGATCGGCTGAATGGTGATCGGCGCATTTTTCATCGCCTTGTAATAGCCCGCGAACGGCCCCCAGACGGCGGCAATGTCGAGCTTGCCATCAATGACCTGCTGCACCTGATAGGCCGGCTGATCCTCGGGATTGAGGTCCGCATCGTGGCTGATGGTGTGGACGATCAGGCTCTTGTCCATCCCGTGGTCATGGAAGACCTGACGGATGGCGGAGGTCTGATAGACGCCAATCTTCAGCTTCGCGAGTTCAGGATCTTCGAGGCTCTTGAAATTGTATTTGCGGTCGGCGCGCGAGACGAGGACGAAGGTCGTCTTGTAGATCGGCTCGGTGAGCAGAACGCCCTCGTAACCAAGCGGCAGATCCATCAGCACATCGCATTGGTCGTTGCCGAAAGTCTCGCGCAACATGCCGCGCTCGATATAGGGGCGCCAATAATATTCGGTGTGCGTATTCATCGCCTTGGCGAGGATCTCGCCAATCTTGTTCTCATAGCCCTCAAGCTTGTTGTTCGAGAGCGGCATGTTGCCAGGATCGCCGCATAGCCGGAGGGAATTGAGCTGGCGTTTGCGGGCCGCGGCCTTCAACGCCGCGCGATCACCCGATGTCAGAGGTTGAAGGGCGTCAAGCTTGCTGAGAGCCACCGCAACGGCATGGTCGAGCCGCGCCTCTGAATCCTTTGTCGCCGCCGCGGCGGGGAAAGCCGTCAGGGGGATCGCGATGGCCGACAGGCAAAGCGCCGAGGCGAGGAACTTGAGCAGAGGCTGTTTCATCTTGGGCGGCTTCCTCTTGGCAACTTTATTGGTCGGGTCGGGACTTAATCCAACACGAGGACCAATACGCAAATGGCGCCCGAGCCGAAAGACCCGGGCGCCATTATATTTATGTAATGACCGCGCTTACTGGTAGACGCGGAAGGTCGAGAGCATGCCACCCTGCGGGATCATGGCAAGGCCAGTGGCCTTGGTCATGGCCGTCGCGCCGATCGCACCGAACTTGTCGTTCAGGTCGAGGCCGGCGGTGACAGGCAGACCGATCCAGCCGCCGATACCCGACAGCACGGACACATATTGCTTGCCCTGGACTTCATAGGTGATCGGGTTGCCGATGATGCCCGAGCCGAGCTTGCGCTGCCACAGGATTTCACCCGTGTCGCGATCGACGGCGCGGAAGTCACCACCAAGGCTGCCGTAGAACACGAGACCACCAGCGGTGTTCATCGAGCCACCCCAGTTCGGGAACGGATCCGGGATATCCCAATCGGCCTTGCCCGTCAGAACGTCGAACTTCTTGAGACGGCCAGTCACGCCGGGCTTCTCAGGATACATAAAGACGTTGGCGAACACATAGACCGTGCCCTGCTGCTGGTAGGCCCGAGCCTGCGGGTTGTCTTCCATGCACCAGTTGTTGGTCGGCATATAGAACTTGGTCGGATCGTTCGGATCGACCGAGCCCGGCTGCTGGTCCTTGCCGCCCATCGCCGACGGGCAAGCCTGGGTGTTGCGGCCGACTTCGAGCGGCGAATGCTCCGGCACCTTGATCGGGCGATCGGTGCTCATGTCATACTTCTCGGCCCAGTTCGCGGTCACATATTTGTGGGCGCGAAGCACCTTGCCCGTGACGCGGTCGAGGACGAACTCGAAGCCGTTACGGTCAAAGTGGACGAGAGCCTTGACAGCCTTGCCGTCGACGTTCGGCATATCGACGAGGATGTTCTCGTTGATGCCGTCATAGTCCCACTGGTCGAAGGGGGTCATCTGGAAAGCCCAGACGGCTTCGCCGGTGTCCGCCTTGCGGGCGAAAATGGTCATCGACCACTTGTTGTCCCACTTGCCGGAATTGCACTTGGCTTGATCGAGGGGCTTCTCGCCGCAGCGATAGCCGGGGCTCCACAAGCCGGGGTTACCCGTCGAGTAGTAGACGTACTTCAGCTCCGGATCGTAGCTGTACCAGCCCCAGGCCGCACCACCACCGATTTTGTAATTGTTGTCTTCGGGGAAGGTGTGAATGCCAAGGTCACCGGCCGTCGCATCGTGACGCAGGTTGTCCTTGTTGGTGTCAGCGGTGATGCCGACATCCTCGTCCGAACCGGTCGAGAACTTGTGCCAGACAACCTTGCCGGTCTCGAGGTCATAGGCGGTGAAAGCGCCGCGCGCGGCGAATTCGTCACCACCGAAGCCGACGAACACCTTGCCATCCGCAATCAGCGGCGCCGGCGTGCCGTCTTCACCCTTGTCCGGGTAGTTGTTCTTGACGACCCAGGCCTCTTTGCCGGTCTTCGCGTCGAGCGCGATCAGCCAGCCGTCGAGGGTCAGGTAGACGATCTTGCCATCGCCATAAGCACCACCGCGGTTGACGGTGTCGCAGCAGGCGCGCGGAACAGCCGATTCATCACGATCGGTCTTCTTGACGTAGTTCCAGGTTTCCTTTGGGTTGTCCGGATCGCTCAGGTCGAGCGCCTGAACGATGTTCGGCCACGCGCTGAAGATGTACATCATCGGCGTGCCGTCGATGTTAACCACGAGCGGCTGACCTTCGTGACCGCGCAGGGCGCCAGTCGATTGGTCCCAGGCAAGCTGAAGGTGCTTAACGTTATGGGTGTTGATTTCCTTCAGATCGCTGTGGCGGGTGAGCTGATTGTCAGCGCCCGGTGAGGTCCAGTAATTCTGGTCGCGGTCATTCCAGTTGGTGCCGTCGGCAGCATAGGCGCCTGAATAGACCCATGCTCCCAAAAGCCCCAAACAGATAGGCATTACTTTGCGAAGTCTCATGCTACTTCCTCCCATGCAGACTGCATATTTTCGGCAACGGTTCCGCTGTGCACCGGTGCGCAGACGCGACCGTGGGCATACGCGCCAAAGGCGCGGCCGAAAATGTCGAGAAGTTGAGCTTGTAAGGCCTGACGGCCATCCTTACCCTGTTACGGAAGCTAATTTTGTCATTCGATTCAACGGCCTGAGAGGCTAAAAATCGAAGCGGCTCCGCGTTCTTATTGGCGGGGAAATAAAGAACGAGATGTGCCGGAATGCCACGGGACTTCTTCCCGATCGGTTTCGGGAGGGTTTCCCGATCTCTTGAAAACCATTGTCCCGCTGCAGGACAGCATAAACGGCGCAGGTATGCTGCGCCGCAAAGCAAACGATCTGCCTATCCGGGGAAAAGGCGCGGTGTTTTTCGCGACGTCAGTTCGACTTCGGCGGCATCAATTCCGACATGATGGTCGAATGATCCGATCCTAATAATTTTATGCGTATGATCTTGTCGCCCTGAAACCAGATGTCGCGATCGAGGTCGCCCGAAATTTCATAATGCTCGGCTTTGATTTGATCGCCGTGGAAATCGATTTGCTCCTCGCCGAGATCCTTGACCTTGACTTGCAATTGGACACCGGAATCTGGGTGCAGCAACATGGTCTGATCGACGAAATCCTTGCTCCACAGGCTCGCGAAAACCGTGTTGGGCGGCAGTTTGCTGTGGGTGCCGTTCACGTCGAGTAAAACCTCGTCGTCCTTGGCAACAGCGTTCACATTGAAATGCTTGCCATTGTCATCCGTGACCGCTTTGTAGGAGACGAATTTTCCTGCGGTCCAGGTTTCCACCGCCGAGTGGGCAAAGTGGTAGGCCTCGATGAACATGACGACGACGGAGATATGGGTCTTGAATTTGACGACCGTCGTGTCGCCCGTCTTCTCGATCATGATGGTTTCGACGCCGATTTTATTGCCATCGCGGGTCACATCGAAGACCCGTTCTTCTGTCGTCGGCGCCGCCGCGGAATTGGCGGGGGCCGTCGTATCGGCGCGGCTTGAATGCGCGAAAAAACTCAGCGGTAGAAGAGCGAGCAGACCGAGAAGAAGAGCGTGCTTTCCGGGCATAGATCTCTCTTTCGCAATGGACGCTATCTGATTACCGCCAAAACTGACTGACGGTGCTCGCCTCGACGGAACTCGATCCGGCTTCCGACGCGACCTAGCCTGCACCTTATTTCAATGCAAATTTGCCGAATTTCGGTCAATCACGCGTTGTTTCAGAAAATTTCTGCATTGCTCTCATGCCAGGATTATGGCGGCGGCCCGAATTCGTCCCCATGAGGGAGGTTGGGGACGATTTTTGTTATTCTACTGACCCTGCCATGACGAGAATGCGTCATTGATCGCGCGCGAGCCGGAGGCATTCTTCTCGAACGTTAGCTTGGCGATGCGGCCATTGTTCAGCATGATCGGAATGTCGATCCACTCCAGTTTCTTCAGAAGATCGATATTTGCGTCCTCGGCATCGCCGCGGGTCAGGCCGACGAGGAACGAATTATCCATAATCGGCACGACGACGCCCTTCAATGCGTCACCGCTGGGACTGTCCTCGCTACGCAATTGCGGCGCGCTGATTTCCTTGACGCCGCCTGTCGCGCTGCCTGCGCCGGGCGCGAAAACGACCGTAATCGTATGCGAGGCTGACAGGCTCGGGTCGGTATTCTTCTGAATGTCGACCGTGACCTTCAATTTGTCGTCGGGAACATCGATGTCTGCATGTACGGCCGTCGAGAGTGGCTGCCCTGGCCCATTGCTGACGTTTTCAAGTTTCCAGACGACAGTACCGACATAAGTCTTCACCTTATTCGGCTCGTCAGGCGCTTCGACAAGCAACGCGGCGCGATAAGCCACGGGCAGAGTGGCGTTCGAATCAGCCGGCTTCGGTGCTGCCGCTACTGCCGGCGCGGACGCCGGATTTGCGGGCGCAGGCGCAGGCTGAACTTCGGGCGCCGTGGGCGCAGGTGCGGCCGGCTGCGAGTCCGCCTCACCGACGCGCTGCGTAATTTTGGTGCTGTTCGCATCGGCAGTGGTTTGATTTTGCGGCCGGTTGAACGCTGTGAGCTGATCCGGCCGGTCGCGCAGCTTCCAGGCCGCGATCGCTACGAGCGCCACGAGCACAACCACGACGCCGATCACGATCCAAAGCCGCCGGCCGATAGGCGCATCGCCCAAATCCTGCTGCGGCGCGATCGGCCGCACCGGCTCGGAAAGCCGCATGCGCGGCGGTTCGGGCCGCGGATCCTTGCCAGGTTCGCGCCCCGGCGGCACATCCAGCCGGGGTTCGCGGCCCTGGTGGCGCAACGGTGGCGGCTCGGATGGAGCGTCGAACGATGGCGGCGGCGGGGGGGCCGGTTCG
This sequence comes from uncultured Pseudomonadota bacterium, assembly GCA_963782195.1. GTDB lineage: Bacteria > Pseudomonadota > Alphaproteobacteria > Rhizobiales > Beijerinckiaceae > Methylovirgula. The sequence goes on from CAWAIN010000004.1 coordinate 428,989, forward strand.
ATTTTTGGCTGTGCCCGGCCGTTTGTCTCGCCGGCTGGTTCGTCCAACGCTGGAACGCCATTGGCGCGGCGCGATCCGGCCGGCGGCGCTGGCGGCTGCGATGCCGCGGGCGGCGTTTGCGGCCGCGGCGGCACCGGCCTTGACGGCGGGGTCAACGGGCGTAGCGGCGCGCGAACCGGCGGCTGGGCGGGTGGCCGCGCCGCGGAAGGCGGTTGTGCAGGTGGTTGAGGTGCGGGTGGCTGGGGCGCAGGCGGGGCGACGCCGCTAAGCTCCGCTTCGAGCCGCGCGACGGCGGCGTCGAGCGATTCGGTTTCGCGCGCGAGATCGGCGGCGGGCACCGGCGGCTGCAAATTCTGAAGCTGCCCCAGCAGCGCCTTGCGGGCACGCTCATAGACGGCCCGGCGCGTTTCGGGCGTGGAATTCGGCAGGCCGGCGATGGCCTTGGCCAGCAAGGGATAATATTCAGCCATTGGCGTTCAGATCGTCTCGCTAAGTATGGCAAACCGAGGCGTAAGCATCATCTGTGGCGCAAATAGCACCGGCTGGCGCTCCCAACACAATTCCATAGGCGCAAACACTAGCGGTCCTGAAAAGGATTATGAACCAGAATTGTGTCTTCACGCTCCGGACTTGTTGAAAGCAACGCCACCGGCGCCTCGATCAGTTCTTCGATCCGGCGGACGTATTTGATAGCCTGCGCGGGCAGTTGCGCCCAGGAGCGCGCGCCGGCCGTCGTTTCCTTCCACCCCGGAATTGATTCGTAAATCGGCTCCAGCCGTTGCTGCACAGCCTGCGCGGCCGGCATGTGGTCGAGTCTGGCGCCGTCGAGCTTGTAACCGACACAGACTTTGATCTCGTCGAGGCCATCGAGAATGTCGAGTTTCGTCAGCGCGATGCCGTCGATGCCACTGGTCTTGACCGCCTGACGCACCAGCACCGCATCGAACCAGCCGCAACGCCGCCGGCGCCCCGTATTGGTGCCAAATTCATGCCCGCGGTCGCCGATCAGTTCGCCGATCTCATCGTGAAGCTCGGTCGGAAACGGACCGCCGCCGACGCGCGTCGTGTAAGCCTTGGCGATGCCGAGGACATAGCCGATCGCCTTGGCCCCAAGCCCCGAGCCCGTCGCCGCATTGGCCGCGACCGTGTTCGACGAGGTGACAAAAGGATAGGTGCCGTGATCGACATCGAGCATCGCGCCTTGCGCACCTTCAAAAAGGATGCGGCGGCCGTCACGGCGATAGGTCTCGAGCAGATCCCAGGTCGCGGCCATGAAGGGGAGAATTTTCGGCGCGACGGAAAGCACCTCTTCGCGCACATCGGCGGCCGAGACCGGCGGCATGCCGAGACCGGCGCGCAGCGGCGCGTGATGCGCGAGCAGCCGCGCGATCTTCTCGTCGAGCGAATCGGGGTCGGTAAGGTCCATCAGGCGCAGCGCCCGGCGCCCGACCTTGTCCTCATAGGCCGGACCGATGCCGCGCTTGGTCGTGCCGATTTTCACGCCTTCGGTGATCGCCAATTCGCGGAAGGCATCGAGATCGCGATGCAGCGCCAGGATCAGCGTGACGTTCTCGGCAATCTTCAGATTGATGGGCGAAACTTCGACGCCCTGCGATTCAAGCTTGGCGATCTCGGCGACGAGATGATGCGGATCGAGCACAACGCCATTGCCGATAACCGAGAGTTTGCCGGGGCGCACGATGCCGGACGGCAAGAGGGCAAGTTTATAAGTCTGGTTGCCGATGACGAGCGTATGACCCGCGTTGTGGCCGCCCTGAAAGCGCACGACGACATCCGCTTCGAGCGAAAGCCAATCGACGATCTTGCCCTTGCCCTCGTCGCCCCATTGGGCACCGACCACCACAACATTCGCCATTGCGCGCGCGGATCTCCTGAAAATCCCAAACGAAAAACCCCGGTGCGACCGCAATGGCAGCACCGGGGCTCATTGCGCCGATCAGATACACGAGCAGGCCTTTAGAGTAAAGGCGGAGCCGGGCACACCAGGAGCGCCGCCGCACCAGCCGTTATCAACCCGTTATGAAAAAGCCACGTGTGTCGGCGATAGGCCAGATGAACCACCGGAACCGCGATCATGAGCCCAGACCAGCGTCCCGACCCGCAGGCCGGCAAAAGCCTTGCCCGCATGGGCATTGCCGCGCTCGGCGTCGTTTTCGGCGACATCGGCACGAGCCCGCTCTACACGCTCAAGACTGTCCTCGATGTCACCGGCGGCTCCAGCCAGCACATTGTGCTCGGCGTGCTGTCGCTCCTCATCTGGACGCTGATCATCGTCGTGACGATCAAATACGTCTCGTTCGCGATGCGCATCGATAACGACGGTGAAGGCGGCATATTGGCGCTGATGTCCCTGCTCGGCATCAAACGCCAGCATCGCCCTTACATCATCGCCATCGGCCTGTTCGGCGCGGCGCTGATCTACGGCGATGGTGCTATTACGCCGGCAATCTCGGTTCTCTCCGCGCTCGAAGGCCTGCAAATCGCGGCACCGCATCTGCATAATTTCATTCTGCCGCTGACGGTCGCGATCCTGATCGCGCTGTTTGCCGCGCAGCCTCTCGGTACGGCGAAGATCGGCCGGGCCTTCGGGCCGGTGATGCTGGTTTGGTTCATTACCATCGGCGTACTGGGGCTTGCCGGCCTGGCCCGCCATCCCGCCGTGCTCGAGGCCCTGAGCCCGACCTATGCAGTGAGCTTTCTGTTTCATGGCGGCTGGACGTCGTTTCTTGTCCTAGGTGCGGTTTTTCTCTGCGTCACCGGCGCTGAAGCGCTCTATGCGGATATGGGCCATTTCGGCGCCGGGCCGATCCGCTTGTCCTGGTATGCCGTCGTCTTCCCAAGCCTCATCTTGAATTACGCCGGACAGGCCGCGCTTGTCGCGACGGGCACTCCGATAAAGGACAATATTTTCTACCAGCTCTGCCCGCCGCAATTGCTGATGCCGTTCATCATTCTCGCCACGCTCGCGACGGTCATCGCCAGCCAATCGATCATCTCCGGCGCTTTTTCAATGACCAAACAGGCGATCAACCTTGGCTGGTTACCGAGGCTCAAGATTACCCAAACGTCCAAGGAGGGCGTCGGCCAGATCTATGTTGGCACAGTGAACTGGATTCTGATGGTGGCGACAATCGGCCTCGCGCTCACCTTCAAGAAGTCCGACAATCTGGCGTCGGCCTATGGCATCGCGGTCTCCGCGACCATGATGATGACGACGCTTCTGCTCTTCATCGCCATGCGCGAAATCTGGGGCTGGAGTCTTGCAGCTGCCGGCGCTGTCGCCGCTTGTTTTTTCGTCGTCGATGCGAGCTTCTTTCTCGCCAACATGACCAAGCTCGCCGAAGGCGGCTACGTCCCGTTGATATTTGCGGTGATCATCTATGGTCTCATGTACATCTGGCATCGCGGGATGGAGGCGGTCAGCTGGCGCATCGATGGGGTTTCGATGCCGTTGACCGATTTCTGCGCCGATCTGCAAAAGAACAATGTCCCCCGTGTGCCCGGCACCGCCATCTTCCTCACGCGCGCACAGACCGCGACGCCGCCGATCATCGCCTGGCACGTACGCACCAACCGCAGCATTCACCGGCAAGTCATCGCCGTCACCGTTGTCATGGAATCGCGGCCCTATGTCGCCATCGCCGAGCGTGTCATGGTCGATGAGGTCTGGCCCGGCTTCTGGAGGGCCATCTCGCATTATGGCTTCATGCAGAGGCCGAACGTGCCGGCCCTGGCGAAAGCGATCCACGAGAAAGATCCCAGAATCGATCTATCAGATGTCGTCTATTACATTGGCACCGAAACCGTGGTGCCGAGCAAGGACCGCAAGACCGCGATGCCGCGCTGGCAGGAGGCGATTTTCGCAGCCATGGACCGCAACGCAGCGCATCTCAGCGATTTCCTGCAATTGCCGCCAGACCAAGTCGTCGAAATCGGCCGTCAAATCCCCATCTGACGATCAGCGCGAAACCGTTTGGGACGACGCTGGTGTTTCCACTGAGGGCGAAGCCGCCGTGCGCATCGCGCTGAGCATGTGACGCCGTTTGGCAGTGTTATAATAACCGGAACTGTAAAGCCGTAGCGCCCGCGCTTCACTCCCGCCTGAAAGCCGATAAGCGTTGGCAAGATAGGGCACGCCGTAGGTGAGATTGACTTCCGGATCGAGGAGACCGCGCGGCGCGCCGTGATAGCCCATACCGCGCGCTGTCACATATGTGATCTGCATGAGACCATAATAACGCCGCGTGCATGCAGCCGCGTTATAGCCGCTTTCCTTCGCGATCAGCCGGTGCAGCAAGTGTTCGGGAATACCATGACGATGCGCATAGCGCGCGATCAGCGGATCGAGCGACGCTGGGTGCTGCTTTTCAGCGGCGGACGCGGCGGAAAAAAGTAAAGTCGCCGCAATCCCAAATGAAAATGATCGAAGCCATAGCAAAGTCATCGCCACACCTTGGCCCCAGGAATGGGGCCTCAACACGGCAGCATAAGCGAGACCTTTAACGCGACGGCGCCCTTAAAGTTGCCGCTCGATCATCAAATCCTTGATCTCGGCGATGGCTTTCGCCGGATTCAATCCCTTCGGGCAGGCCTTGGCGCAATTCATGATCGTGTGGCAGCGATAAAGCCGGAACGGGTCTTCGACATTGTCGAGACGCTCGCCCGTTGCTTCATCACGCGAATCGCTGATCCAGCGATAGGCCTGCAAGAGAACAGCGGGGCCGAGATAGCGGTCGCCATTCCACCAATAGCTCGGACAGGAGGTCGAGCAACAGGCGCAGAGAATGCACTCGTAGAGCCCGTCAAGCTTGGCGCGATCGGTTGGCGATTGCCGCCACTCCTTCTCCGGCGCGGGTGTCACCGTTTGCAGCCAGGGCTGCACCGACGCATGCTGCGCATAGAAATTGGTGAGATCGGGGACGAGATCCTTCACCACGCTCATATGCGGCAGTGGAAAGATCGCAACCGCGCCGTCAACTTCCGCCATCGATTTCGTGCAGGCGAGCGTATTCGTGCCATCGATGTTCATCGCGCAGGAACCACACACGCCTTCGCGGCAGGAGCGGCGGAACGTCAGCGTCGGATCAATCTTGTTCTTGATCCAGATGATGGCGTCGAGAATCATCGGCCCGCAATCGTCGAGATCGACGAAATAGGTATCGACATGCGGATTGAGCCCGTCATCCGGGTTCCAGCGATAGACATGGAATTCGCGCAGATTGGCCGCGCCCTCGGGCTTCGGCCAGGTTTTGCCTTTGCCGATTTTGGAATTTTTGGGCAACGCGAATTCAGCCATGGATGCGGCTCCTAATAAACTTGATTCATCAATACACGCGCGCCTTCGGCTCGATGTACGCGATCTCGTTGGTCATCGTGTAGCTATGCACGGGCCGGTAATCGAGATCGACCGTGCGCTTGTCGACGTCGATCGATGCCAGTGTGTGCTTCATCCAGTTCTTGTCGTCGCGATCGGGAAAATCCTCGCGCGCATGCGCGCCGCGCGATTCCGTGCGATTAACCGCACCGTCCATTGTGACGACCGCCTGGATGATGAGATTATCGAATTCCATCGTCTCGACGAGATCGGAATTCCAGATCAACGAACGGTCGGTGACGCGAATATCGTCGCGCGCCGCCCAGACCTCATGGATGAGTTTCGAGCCTTCGACCAGCGTCTCGCCGGTGCGATAGACCGCGCAATTGTTCTGCATGACCTTCTGCATCCGCAGCCGCAAATCCGCTGTCGGTGTGCCGCCACTGGCGTAGCGGAAATGATCCAGCCTCCCTAGCGCATAGTCCGCCGAATCCGGCGCAAGGTCGGGCTGCTTGGCGCCCGCAACAACAACTTCGGCCGCGCGTTTGGCCGCCGACCGGCCGAAGACGATCAGATCGATCAGCGAATTGGAGCCGAGACGGTTCGCGCCATGTACGGAGACGCAGGCCGCTTCGCCGATCGCCATCAGGCCCGGCACGACGACATCGGGATCGTCGCCGCGCTTGACCACGACTTCGCTGTGAAAATTCGTCGGGATGCCGCCCATATTGTAATGGACCGTCGGTAGGACGGGGATCGGCTCCTTTGTGAGATCGACGCCGGCGAAAATCCGCGCACTTTCGGAAATGCCAGGCAGACGCTCATGCAACACCGCCGGATCGAGATGATCGAGGTGCAGATAGATATGATCCTTGTTGCGGCCGACGCCGCGGCCTTCGCGAATTTCCATCGTCATGGCGCGCGAAACCATGTCCCGCGGCGCGAGATCCTTCACCGATGGCGCGTAACGCTCCATGAAGCGCTCGCCCTCGGCATTCGTCAGATAGCCGCCCTCGCCGCGTGCACCCTCGGTGATGAGACAGCCCGCGCCATAGATGCCGGTCGGATGGAATTGCACGAATTCCATGTCCTGCAGCGGCAGCCCGGCGCGCAGGATCATCGCGTTGCCGTCGCCAGTGCAGGTATGCGCCGACGTCGCGGAAAAATAAGCGCGGCCATAGCCACCCGTCGCCAGCATGACCATCTGCGAACGGAAGCGGTGGATCGTGCCGTCATCGAGCTTGAGGCAGATCACGCCGCGGCAGCGGCCGTCTTCCATGATGAGGTCGATGGCGAAATATTCGACGAAGAATTCGGCCGAATGGCGCAACGCCTGACCGTAGAGCGTATGCAATAGCGCATGGCCCGTGCGGTCGGCGGCGGCGCAGGTGCGCTGCGCCGGCGGGCCCTTGCCGAAATCCGTCGTCATACCGCCGAACGGGCGCTGATAGATGCGGCCATCCTGCGTGCGCGAGAACGGCACGCCCCAGTGTTCCAGTTCGTAAACCGCGTCGGGCGCGTTGCGCACCATATATTCGATCGAATCCTGATCGCCGAGCCAGTCCGACCCCTTCACAGTGTCGTACATGTGCCATTTCCAATTGTCCGGCCCCATATTGCCGAGCGAGGCGGCAACACCGCCCTGTGCGGCGACCGTATGCGAGCGCGTCGGAAAGACCTTGGTGATCGCGGCGGTGCGCAGGCCCGCTTCCGAACAGCCGACGATGGCGCGCAGTCCGGCGCCGCCGGCGCCGACCACGACGACATCGAAATCATGATCGACGATCGGATAAGCGCGCCCATTGATGCCGGGCGCCGCGCTGGAGCCTTCAGCCGCCATTCCTTCCCACCTTCTCCGGCTCAGCCGGTCCAAATTCAATCTAAAGGCTCAGCTTGAGCACCGCAAAGATCGCCGCGGCGCCGAAGCCGACGGCAAAGAGCGTATTGCCGATCAGGGCCCATTCCCGCGCACGCGGCGTGTGGACGTAATCGTCGATGATCGACTGCATGCCGACCCGCATATGCACGATGCTCGCAAGGATGAAGAGCAGGAGAAAGACCGCGGTGCAGGGATGCGCAAATTCGGCCCGCACGCCTCCCTCGGTCTTGCCGACGAGACCTAGCACGATCCAGATGAAGGCGATCGCGAGCGGCACGAGGGCCACCGTCGTTACGCGCATGCGCCAGAGATCGCCGGTGCCGGACTTGGCGGCGCCGAGAAACGAGACCTTGCTGGCGGCGCTACGGATCGAATGTGGATCGCGGGTCATGCTCTTACTCGTGCTGGCTGCGGCCTAGAGATGCGCGGCAATGAAAATGATGAGCGTCATTGTCACGCTGGCGATGAGCGTGCCGAAAGCGAGATATTCGCGGCCCTGCTTGTCGAAGCCGTAGCCCGCATCCCAGATGAGATGCCGGATACCGCCGAAGAAATGATGCAAAAGAGCGAAGGTGAAGCCGAGCAGGATGATCTGGCCGATGATCGACCCCAGGAACCATGAGGCAAAGGCAAAGGCCGAGCCGCCTTCCGCCGCGGCGAACAGATACCAAACGAGCAACAGCGTGCCGACATAGAGCGCGCCGCCGGTGATGCGATGCGCAATCGACATCATCATCGTCATCATCGGCCGATAGACCGTGAGATGCGGCGACAACGGCCGGCGCGCCTCGAGGCTTTGGCCTTGCTTCACATCGACTTCCGCCATTGCCCCTCCCCCGAGCCGGTTTACGCCGCGACTTTTGCGCAACATCCGCCGACTTTCGTTTGGATCGGCGCGTCGTCTTTCGGCTTATACGGGGCTTATACAGAGGCGCAAGGGGCCAAATCCGCGCAATCGATGGCAAAGAGATGGCGCGGGTGTGGATTGAAAATAAACCTGATTCGGCCCATTCTAGAGGTGCGCATGGGATCATGCGCCTCAGGAGGATCGAACCACTGGTTTCGACAATTGCCCACGAGACGGTAGCACTACCGTTTCCCCCGGCTGCGGAATTCTCTAATTCTCCCGCCGGCATGTTGGTGCAGACTGTGCAGGGGTGTCTCAACGACGCCAAGGCAGAGGACATCGTCTGCATCGATCTCAATGGCAAGACTGCGCTCGCCGACACAATGATCATCGCAACCGGCCGCTCCAACACGCATGTTGGCGCGATGGCGGAGCGTGTGATCAAGGCGCTCAAGGAATTGGGTGTCGCGGCGCCGCGCGTCGAGGGATTGGCAAATTGCGACTGGGTGCTCGTGGACGCGGGAGATGCCGTCGTCCATCTGTTCCGGCCGGAAGTGCGCCAGTTCTACAACCTGGAAAAGATGTGGGGACGCGACCGGCCAAGCGAACGCCAGGCCGGATAGCAACCCAAGTTTTGTTCGTGTTGCCGGTGCGCGGTTGTCCGCTGCGCGGGGTGGGATTTGCGCTTCGTTCCTCTACGGGCTTGAGGCTCCGATGCGTCTGATTCTGCTCTCCGTCGGACGTGCCCGCGCGGGCCCGGAGCGCGAACTTGTCGAGCGTTACATCGGCCGCGCCGCCGCGGCGGGCCGCGGCATTGGCTTTTCGTCCATCGAAGTGCGGGAATTTGACGAAAGCCGCGCCCAGCGGCCGCAGGATCGCAAGATTGAAGAGGCTAAGACGCTTCGCGCCGCCTTGGGCGCGGCGGCCACTTTCATCGCCTGCGACGAGACCGGCAAAAATCTGTCGAGCACCGACTTTGCCGCACAACTCGGCAACGTGCGCGACTCCGGCGTCGCGACACTTGGCCTCGTCATCGGCGGCCCGGATGGGCTCGATCCTGGCTTTCGCGCCGAAGCACGCAGCGCCATCGCTTTCGGCGCGATGACCTGGCCGCATCAATTGGCGCGGGTCCTCGCCGCCGAGCAAATCTATCGCGCCATGACGATTCTCACCGGTCATCCCTACCACCGGATTTAACCCTCTCGCGTAGAAGCACGGCGCGCGTCATACTTCGGCCATTGCGGCTTCCCCAAGCTGTGATTCGTGATGCAACCGAGCGCCCCCGCGACGGACCAAAGACGATATGCGCCTCGCGCCGCTTTGCCTCATCTTCACTTTTCTCGCGACGCTGCCACTTGCCGCGCAAGCGCCAGACGCGCCGCCATCCGACGCACCCGCCATCACGGACAAAGAGAATGCGATCTCGTCGCATAAAACCGAGCTGCAGGGCGTCGAAGACACGATTGCTGCCTCCAACGCGCAGCGGCAAAAGATCGAGGCGGAGGTCGAAAATCTGCGCGGCGACCGCGCGCGCCTCTCCGCCGCCCTGATCGAAACCACCCAGCACATTCAAGATAATGAGGCGAAAGTCAGCGACGCGGTGGCGAGGCTTTTGGGCCTCAAGGGGCGCGAAGACGCGATCCGCCGCTCGCTCGCAAGCCGCCGCGATGTGATCGCCGAAGTGCTGGCCTCGCTGCAACGGATGGGGCGTACGCCGCCACCCGCCCTGCTCGTCTCGCCGGAAGATATGCTGCAGGCGATCCGCACTTCGATGATGCTCGGCGCCGTGGTACCGCAGATGCGCGCGGAGACGCAGGCGTTGGCCACCGATCTCGCGGCGCTTCTGCAAGTCCGCCAGGCGGTCACGACCGAAAAAGCCCAATTGGCGCAGGAAAATGCCGATCTCGAACTTCAACGCCAAAAGCTCGCAGCTTTGATCGATGCGCGGCAAGCCTCGCTCGGCGTTGCCGAACAGGCGCTCAATGCCGAAGAGCAGCGAGCTGGCGATCTGGCGCGCCAGGCGACGAGCATGAAGGACCTGATTTCCAAGATGGAGCAGGACCTCGCCGGGGCCAAACACGCCGCCGAGGAAGCCGCCAAAGCCGAGGCGGCCCGCAAATTGGCCGAAGCCGCCGCCCCGCCACTTCAAAAAAGCGACATTTCCCCTTTCAAAGATCCCGGCCGCCTTGCTCCTGCCATGGCCTTCGAAGATACGAAAGGCCTGCTGCCTTTACCGGCGGCCGGCGCAATTGTGCGTTCTTATGGTGCGCCGGACGGTGTTGGCGGTACGGAAAAGGGTTTGCTGATGGCGACGCGGCCGGATGCCATTGTCGCCGCGCCATATGACGGCTGGGTTGCCTTTTCGGGGCCCTACCGAAGTTTCGGACAAGTCTTGATCATCAATGCTGGCGGAGGCTATTATATGGTCTTGGCCGGAATGAAGAGAATTAACGTAGAGGCAGGACAATTCGTCCTTGCCGGGGAGCCCGTCGCGAATATGGGTGACGGGTCGGTCAAAACCGCCGCGGCCATGGCCATTGGCGCGGCCGAGCCCATCCTCTATGTGGAATTTCGGAAAGACGGGGCAGCCATCGATCCGGGCCCGTGGTGGGCAAAGCCGGACATGCAAAGGGTTCGCGGATAATGCGCAAAATTTCACTTTTATTGTGTGGCGCGACGCTTGGTGCGGCGACGGCCTTGGTTGCTACCCAAACGTTTCTATTCCCGGCTACAACGCCGGCCACGGCCGCTGCGGCGAATACGTATCGTAGCCTGAACTTGTTCGGCGACGTTTTCGAAAAGATCCGCACGGACTATGTCGAAAAGCCCGACGACCAGAAGCTGGTCGAAGCGGCGATCAACGGGATGCTCACCTCGCTCGATCCCCATTCGAGCTACATGGATGCCAAGGCATTCAACGATATGCAGGTGCAGACCCGCGGCGAATTCGGCGGTCTCGGCATCGAAGTCACGCAGGAAAACGGCTTCATCAAAGTCGTCACCCCGATCGACGATACCCCGGCTTCACGCGCGGGCATTCTCTCGGGCGACATCATCGCGGCGATCGACGGCGATGCGGTTGACGGCATGACCCTGAACCAGGCCGTCGACAAGATGCGCGGCGAACCCAACACGGTCGTGACGCTGAAAATTCTGCGTGGGCCAAAGCGCGACGCGCGTGACGTGAAGCTGACCCGTGCGGTCATCGAAATCAAATCCGTCCGCTCGGCGAAAAAGGGCGACGATATCGGCTATATCCGGATCACGCAGTTCAACGAGCAGACCGCGGATGGCGTCCGCGATGCGCTGCTGAAATTCCAGACGGATATCCCGAAAGACAAGCTGAAGGGCTATATCCTCGACTTGCGCAACAATCCGGGCGGTCTGCTCGATCAGTCGATCGCGGTCGTCAATGCGTTCGTCGATCATGGTGAGATTGTCTCGACCCGCGGCCGCAACGCCGACGAAACGATGCGCTACAATGCGCGTCCGGGCGATCTTTCGCAGGGCAAGCCGCTTGTCGTCCTGATCAACGGCGGTTCGGCCTCGGCTTCGGAAATCGTCGCCGGCGCGCTGCAGGACCATAAGCGCGCGACGATCATCGGCACGCGCTCCTTCGGCAAAGGCTCGGTGCAGACGATTATCCCCCTTGGCCAGGACAATGGCGCGCTGCGGCTCACGACGGCGCGTTATTACACGCCGTCGGGCCGCTCGATCCAGGCGCAGGGCATCGAACCGGATATCGTTGTGATGGAAGACGTGCCGGCGGATCTCGTCGGCCGCGACGAGACCAAGGGCGAAGCTTCGCTCAAGGGTCACCTGCTCAACGGCACGCATGAGGAGCACGGCTCGCAGGCCTATGTGCCGCCGACCGAGAAGGACGATAAGCAGCTCATCGCGGCGGAAGATTTGCTGCGCGGCGTGAGCCACGCCGAGGCTTCGCCCAATCAGGTGGCGCCGGCGCCGACACCGGCCCCGGAGAAGCCCGCGACGCCAGCTCCGGCGAAGCCGGCAACGCCACCGGCAGCCGACCCCGGCGCCGGCAAGACGCCTTAAGGCTTTGACCTCAAGGCTTCAGCCCTGAACATGAGCCCCGCGACCCGCAAGGATCGTGGGGCTTTTGTTTGAACCGCCGCCGGTTTCTGCGCCGTCCGCGCCTGTGTATGATGGTTGGCCGTGATTCGCGATCGCGGGAAAAGGCGATCATGCCGGACAACGACCTGCACAAACCGCTCGGGCTCGACAAAAAACCCGCCCCGCCGCGCCGGCGGATTGTTGGTGTTGTCATGTCGGGCGCCCTCGGCTGCGCAGCAGTCGTGGCATTTGTCGCGCTGCGCGGAATTGGAGCGGCGCCCGACGCGCCGCAGGCCGTGGCCGCGATCGTGCCCGCAAGCACCGCCTCCGCCGCCTCCGGTTGTGCAAGCGCAAACGGCCTCGACCGTGCCTGCAACCAACACCACGCGCAGCGCCGCCGAAATCGAGCTCGATAGCGGCGTCAAAGTCGTTCGGGCGAATGGCGGCTTGGCACCAGATTCGACGATTATCGAAATTCCGCAACCGCATAGCCTGGCGCTGACACCAGCCCCCGATCCGCGCCTTATCGAAATGAGCCGCTACGGCGCTTTGCCCCGTATTGGCGCCGACGGGGCGCGCCCGGCCGACGTCTATGCGCGGCCAGTTGAAATGAACGCCACGCTCAAGGCCGACGCACCGCGAGTCGTGATCGTCGTCGGCGGCCTCGGCCTCAGCCGCACGATCACCGAACAGGCAATCGCCACCCTGCCGCCCGGTGTCACGTTCGGCTTCGCGCCCTATGGCCACGATCTTGCCGGGAGCGTCGCCGAGGCCCGCGCGAACGGCCACGAAATCATCCTGCAGGCGCCGATGGAGCCGATCGACTATCCGCAGACGAATCCTGGCCCGCATCTTCTCCTGACGAGCGCCGACCTTGCCGCCAATACCGACAACCTCCACTGGCTCATGAGTCGCTTCCCCGGCTATGTCGGGATCGGCAACTTCCTCGGTGCGAAATTCACCGCCGATATCAAGAGCCTTTCGCCCGTCCTGCAGGAAATCGGCGAGCGGGGACTTATCTATCTCGACGACGGGAGCTCGCCGCAAAGTCTCGCGATGAGTCTCGCCGCGCAGGATAATGTGCCCGCCGTCAAGGCCGACATTATCCTTGATTCCACCCCGGCGGGGATTGGGTCGGCGTTGGTCCAACTCGAAGCCCTGGCGCGGAGCAAGGGTTTGGCAATTGGGGTGGCAAGCGCCTTGCCAGAGAGCCTTGAGAAGATCGGGCGCTTCGCGCGCTCGGCGCAAGCGGATGGCCTCGCACTCGTTCCATTGAGCGCAGCCGTCGGCAAGGGTACGCCCAGTATGGTCGATCGCGGCCAGTAAGGTCCTATGAACGAGTCACAAGGCTATCGTCCCTGCGTTGGCATCATGCTTCTCAACCGGCAAGGCCTCGTCTTCATCGGTCGACGGCGCCACAAGCGCCAGGAGCATTACGAATACGATTGGCAGATGCCGCAGGGAGGCATCGATCCGGGCGAAAACGCCTACGACGCGGCGCGACGCGAACTTTTCGAGGAGACCAATGTGTCCTCGACACGGCTGCTCGCCGAAGCGCCCGACTGGTATTGTTACGATTTGCCGCGCGAAGCTGCGAAAGCCTCCTGGAAAGGCCGCTATCGCGGCCAGCGGCAGAAATGGTTCGCGCTGCGTTTTGAAGGCGACGAGACTGAGATCGACATCGAAGTGCCCGGCGGCGAGGTGCATCCTGAGTTCGATGCCTGGCGCTGGGAGCGGATGGAACGGCTGCCCGAACTCATCGTGCCCTTCAAACGCCATGTCTATGAGGATATCGTGAAACTCTTCGGCCACCTTGCTGGATAGCCGAAGCACGCGTCGATGCTATTTCGCAACGACCACGCCGCGCGGCGCGTTCTCGTGAAAATCGTCAAAGAAATCGTATTTGCCGGGCGCCAGCGGATGCACTTCGACGCTGATCGTGTGGCCTGCGGCAACCACCTTTTCCTTATGCAGGCGATGGCTTTCGAATTCCGAAGCGGTCTTGCCCGTATTGTGGACGACAATCTTGAACCGCGTGTTGGCGGGGACCTCGAGCCGCAGTGGCGTGACCTTGCCGTCATGAAACTCGATGCTCGGCGTGACATCGGCCGCATAAGCCGGAACAGCAGCGGCAAACGAAACGGCAAACGCGAGCGCCGTGCAATGACCCATCTTCATTTTTTCGATCCATGTTTCGCCGGAAGACGAAAGCATCTAGAGCGTGAAATTGGCAGCAAAAGCAAGATACGCCCAAGAGAATGGAAATGTTCTAAAGCGTTGTTTAGAAGCGTCTTTGAAAACAGCCGGATGGCGGCGTGATTCGATCTGGGATGGGCTGATCTGGCATTATGGAATGGTCGCCGCAACAGGACGCCGCGTTGAAAGCCGTCAGCTTCTGGCTGAAGCGTGGCAAGCCACAGGTTTTCCGCCTGTTCGGCTATGCCGGGAGCGGCAAGACCACGCTCGCCCGCGCCATCGCCGATGAACTCGACGGCGATGTCCTCTTCGGCGCTTTCACCGGCAAGGCCGCGCTCGTGATGCGTTCGAAGGGTTGCCGCGACGCGCGCACCATTCACAGCATGATCTATCGCACGCGGGAAACAGACACAGAAGAACCATCCTTCGTGCTGAACGAGGACGGCCCGGCGAGTAAAGCCGAGTTGATCATCGTCGACGAATGTTCGATGGTCGATGAGGAGCTTGGCCGCGATCTCTTGTCTTTCGGCAAGCCTGTACTAGTCCTTGGCGACCCGGCACAATTGCCGCCGATCAAGGGCGGCGGCTTCTTCACCGAGGCCGAACCCGATGCAATGCTGACCGATGTGCATCGCCAGGCCGCGGACAATCCGATTATCCGGCTTTCAATGCTGATCCGCGATGGCGGCCGGCTGACGCCCGGCCGCTATGGCGAAAGCCGCATTATCTCCCGCGACCTGATTGACGCGGAGCAAGTCAAAGCTGCCGACCAGGTGCTCGTCGGATTGAACCGGACACGACGCGCCTATAATCGCCGGATCCGGGAATTGCTCGAGCGCGCCGGCGCGATGCCCGAACCGGGCGATAAACTCGTGTGCCTGAAAAACGACCGCAAGAAGGGCCTGCTTAACGGCTCGCTCTGGAATGTGCAGACGGCAGGCGCCGTCCGGCGAAAAAAGATACGGATGACCGTCGTGCCGGAAGAAGACTCGACGCATAAGCCGCTGCGCATTGGCGTTCTGCCGGAATTCTTCACGAGCGAGGAGGAAATCCCCTATGCGCTGCGCCGCGATTCCGACGAGTTCGATTACGGCTATGCCCTCACCGTGCACAAGGCGCAGGGTTCGCAATGGGACAATGTCGTGCTCTTCGACGAGAGCGGCGCCTTCCGCGATCATCGCGCCCGTTGGCTTTATACGGCTGTCACGCGTGCGGCGGAGACTTTAACCGTCGTTCTCTAGAGCGGGATGCGAAAAAGTGGACGCCGGTTTTTCAACGCAATCAAGTTTACGCAGATTGCGTAAACTTATCTGCGCAAATCCCGCTCTAAATTATCAGAATTGATCACGTTCATGATTTTGGATCATTCAAGTCGGGCTCGCCCGACTTGAACTTTAAAAATGCCCAACTCGGGCAAGCCCGAGTTGGGTCGATCCAAAATCGTCGTGATCTAGCCGCCTTGTCCTGCGTCCGAATTCGGGCATCATGGACGTCCAATGCGGACGAACCCATGAAATCCGTTCTAATCCCGGTCGAGGCCCATGCCGGCATGTCTGCCGTGCTCGAAACGGCGCGGCTGCTTGCCCGCAAATTCGACAGCTATATCGAAGGCGTGGCGCTTGGCCCGGATTTGACGCAAATTGTCGCGGCGGATTTCTCGGTCGATGGCATCGTCTTCGACGATACGGTCAGGCGCGACATTTTCGATGAAGCGCGCGCGACGTTTGAGACGTTCATGCGGGACTCGGGCATTCCCCTGCACGGCGCGCCGAGCGGCGAGAACGCGCCCACGCCATCCTATGGCTGGGTCCGCAACGGCCTCGTCTCCGATAATGGTGTCGGTGAATACGGCCGTGTCTTCGATATCATCGCGGTCGGACGGCCCGGGCCGGGCGCACAACAGCCGCGCAAATCGACACTTGAATCGGCGCTGATCGAGAGCGGGCGTCCGCTCCTGATCGCTCCGCCCCGCGCGCCGAGCCGTCTCGGCGAGACCATCGCGATTGCCTGGAACCGCAGTTCTGAAACGGCACGCACCGTCGCTTTCGCATTGCCATTGCTGAAACAGGCCAATGATGTGCCGGTCTTCACCATCCCGGGCTACAGCCTGAGCGGGCCAGATCATGTGCAATTGGCCGAAAGCCTGCAACGCCACGGCATTCCTGCGCGCGCGATCGATGTGCATGAGACGGCGAAGACGCCGGGGCTTGCGGTTCTTGTCACGGCCCGCGCCGCGGGCGCGGATCTCCTCATCAAGGGCGGCTATACGCAGAGCCGTCTGCGGCAATTCATCTTCGGCCGAGCCACCAGCCAGATTCTCGCCGAGGCCAATATGCCGATCTTCATGGCGCATTGAAACGCGGGCATACGATTGCTTCGGGCGCGGGTTCAGGGCAAGGTTTGACCGCACATTCGGTCGGCACGGTTCGAGGGGAACGTATGCTGGCGATTTCCAAGATTGGGCGGCGCGTCGCGGTCCTTGGCTTTGCAACGCTTCTCACGGCGTGTCAGAAGGAAAATACCTTCGTGCCGCCGCCACCCCCCAAGGTCGGCGTCGCGTATCCGCTGCAGCAATCCGTGCAGCCCTATCTTGAAGCTACGGGAAATATGACGGCAATCAACTCCGTCAATCTCGTCGCGCGCATTCAAGGCTTCGTCCAGAACATCGAATACCAGGATGGCGCGGCGGTCAAAAAGGGCGCGCCGCTTTTCGTGATCGAGCCGCTGCCCTACAAGCTGAAAGTGGACCAGGCGCAGGCCGCGCTCGACGGCGCCAAGGCGCAGCTTCTGCAAAGCTCGATAGAGTTCGACCGCCAGCAGGCGCTCGTCTCGCGGCAGATCTCGACGCAGGCAAATTTCGACCAGGCGCGCGCGAACCGCGACGTCAATCAGGCGACCGTCGAGCAAGATCAGGTCAATCTTCAGCAGGCGCAGATCAATTACGGCTATACGCAGGTTTCCGCGCCGTTCGACGGCACGGTGACGCAACGCCTCGTCTCGGTCGGCGAACTCGTCGGCACCAATTCGCCAACCCAGCTTGCAACGATCTTCCAGCTCGAACCGATCTGGGTGAATTTCACGATCAGCGAACGCGACGTACAGAGAATCCGCGCCTCGATGGCCAAGCGCGGCATCACCACCGCCGATGTCATTGGCAAGGTGCCGGTCGAGGTCGCATTACAGACCGATCGCGACTTTCCATACAAAGGCGTGATCGACTATATCGCGCCCAACATCGATCCCTCGACCGGCACGCTGAATGTGCGCGGCATTCTCGAGAATAATGACTTCCGGCTTCTGCCCGGCTATTTCGTGCGGGTGCATGTGCCACTCGGCAGGATCAACGCCGTGCTGGTGCCTGAGGAAGCGATCGGCGCCGACCAAAGCGGCCGCTATGTCCTCGTTGTGGACGCCAATAATATCGTTCAGCAACGAAAAGTCACGATCGGCGAGACGTTCGGCGGCCTGCGCCGCATCGAGTCGGGGCTGACGGTGAAAGATAAAGTCATCGTCGTCGGGCTGTTGCAAGCCGCGCCGGGACAGAAGGTCGAGCCGCAATTGCAGACGCTTTCCGACGACGACGTCAAATAGGCCCGCGATGATCTCGAAATTTTTCATCGAGCGTCCGGTCCTCGCCAATGTCATCGCGATCCTGACGCTGGTGATCGGGGGCGTCGCGCTGTTCACGCTGCCTGTTGCGGAATACCCGAACATCACGCCACCAACGATCCAGGTGACGACGACCTATCCGGGCGCCAGCGCCAAGACGCTGGTGGAAACCGTGGCGCAGCCAATCGAACAACAGGTCAATGGCGTCGAAGGCATGATCTACATGCAATCGACCAGCGCGTCAGACGGAAGCTATACGCTGACGGTGACTTTCAACATCGGCACAGACATCAATTTCGCGCAAATCCTCGTGCAGAATCGTGTCGCGATCGCACTCGCCTCTTTGCCGCAATCCGTCCAGGCGCAGGGCGTCACAGCGCAGAAGAAATCGACCGCGGTTCTGCTCTTCGTTACGCTCTATTCGCCCAATTCACGCTACAATTCGCTCTATCTCGCCAATTACGCGACAATTCATTTGAAGGATGAGCTGTCGCGCGTGCCGGGCGTCGGCAACGTCAATGTCTTCGGCGCCGGCCAATATGCAATGCGCATCTGGCTCGACCCCAGTAAGCTCTATGCCCGCGCGCTGACGACCCAGGATGTCATCAACGCCGTGCAGCAGCAAAACGAGCAGGTGACCGCCGGTCAGCTCGGCATGCCCCCCGTCAACGCCGGACAGGCGTTCCAATATACGCTCAACGTCGCCGGACGCCTCGACGATCCGCATCAATTCGAGAACATCATCGTCAAAACCGGTGCGAACGGCGCCGTCACACGCATCCGCGACCTCGGCCATGTCGAACTTGGCGCCCAGACCTACAGCCAGGCGTTTTCGCTCGACAAGCAGCCCGCGGCGGGCATCGCGATCTATCAATTGCCGGGCGCCAATGCGCTGAGCGTCGAACAGGCCATCGACGCCAAGATGAAGCAATTGGCGAAGGAATTTCCTGAAGGGCTTGTCTACACCGTCCCGTTCGACACGACGACCTTCGTCAAGGCTTCGGTCCAAGAAGTCTATAAAACGCTCTTTGAAGCCGGGTTTCTCGTTCTTATCGTGATCCTTGTCTTCCTGCAGGACTGGCGCGCGATGCTGGTGCCCGCGACGACCGTGCCGGTGACGATCATCGGCGCGTTCGCGGCCATGGCCGCCCTCGGCTTCAGCATCAATCTTTCGACCCTTTTCGCGATCATTTTGGCGATCGGTATTGTGGTGGACGACGCAATCGTCATCGTCGAGGGCGCGGCGCATCATATCGAGGCGGGTCTGTCGCCGCATGATGCCGCGATCAAGGCGATGCAGCAACTGACCGGTCCGGTCATCGGCATTACGCTCGTCCTGATGTCCGTGTTCCTGCCCACGGCGTTTCTGCCCGGCCTGACAGGCCGAATGTACGCGCAATTCGCGCTGGTGATTGCCGCGACGGCGCTCATCTCCGCCGTCAATGCGCTGACCTTAAAGCCAACGCAGGCCGCGCTCTGGCTACGCCCGGCGAAACCGCCCGAGCAGCGCAATCTTTTTGCCCGCGGGTTCAACAAGGTCTATGGGTGGGCCGAAGCCGGCTATATGTGGATCATCCGGCATCTGACCTCATACAGCCGCGTGACGGTTGTTATCGGGCTTTTGATCATTGCCGCGGCGATCTATGGCATCGCGCGCATTCCGACAGGCTTCCTGCCACTCGAAGATCAGGGCTATTTCATCGCCGCGGTGCAATTGCCTGACGGCGCCTCGCTCGAGCGCACGGAAGCGGCGATGAAGAATGTGAGCGACGTGCTTGGCAAGACTGATGGCGTCGATCACGTCGTCACCGTGTCCGGCATTTCGGTTCTCGACAATAGCGCCAGCCTCGCCAATGCGGGCGTCGCCTATATCATCCTGAAACCGTGGAACGAGCGCGGCTCCGAACTCGGCCTGTTGCCGATGTATAAGAAACTCAACGCTGTGCTTTCGAAGCTTCAGGAGGCGCGCATCGTCGTTGTGCCGCCGCCGCCAATCCAGGGCGTCGGCAACGCTGGCGGCTTCACCTTCCAGCTTGAATTGAAGGATGGAAGTTTCGATCTGGCGAAATTGCAGACCATCACCAACAATGTCGTCACGGCTGCAAACGACCAAAGCGCGCTGCAACGCGTCTCATCGACGTTCCGCGCAGCCGTGCCGCAGCTCGCCATCGACGTGAGCCGCACCCAGGCCGAGGCATTGCACGTTTCCGTGCAGCAGGTCTTCGATACGCTGACATCCTATCTCGGCTCGACCTACATCAACCAGTTCAACAAATTCGGCCGCACCTTCCAAGTCTATACACAGGCGGATTCGCGTTTCCGTGTGCGGCCGATGGATGTCGAAAACCTGCCGCTACGCAATCAGGACGGCAATATGACCACGCTCGGGACCGTCGTGCATCTGGAACCAGACGTCGGCCCTTCGCTTATCAGCCTTTATGATCTCTATCCGTCTTCGACGATCATCGGCTCGCCGGCTGCGGGTTACAGTTCCGGCCAATCGATGGACCTGATGGAACAGCTTGCCAGAAGCGAACTACCGCCAGGCACCGGCTATGATTGGACGGCGATGTCCTATCAGGAAAAAATCGTCGGTGGCCAGATGTATCTGGCCTTCGGCCTCGCGTTGCTGCTCGTCTATCTCGTGCTCGCCGGCCAATACGAAAGCTGGCTCTTGCCGCTCTCCGTCATCCTTGCTGTGCCGCTGTCGCTCGTCGGGCCGGTCATCGTCTTCAGCGCCCTGCGGATCGACAACAACCTTTATGTGCAGATCGGCATTGTGTTGCTGATCGCCCTGTCTGCCAAAAATGCCATCCTGATCGTCGAATTTGCGCGCGACCTGCACAACGAGGGCAAAGACATTGTCGAGGCGGCGCGTGAAGCCGCGAGGGCACGGTTCCGCCCCATCCTGATGACGTCCTTCGCCTTCATCCTCGGTGTCGTGCCGCTCGTCTTCGCCGAAGGCGCTGGTGCCAATGCGCGCAGATCGATCGGCATCACCGTCTTTACCGGGATGCTGGCCTCGACCTGCCTCGCAGTCCTGTTCGTCCCGGCTTTCTACGTCGTCATACAGACGATCCAGGAGCGCCTCTCGGCCAAAAAGTCCCAGCAAGTGCCGCATCCCGCGGCCTGAAGCTTAATCCTCCCCTCTGGACCCCACACGTGACGTGGCCATCAGAGCCCGAGCCCACCAAAATCCATTCATTTTGCGGTGCAACCCTTGACGTAAATGTAGCCTAGGCTACATTAGGGTCCATGGGTAACATCCGGGTTCAGAAATGACCGACCAAGCTCTCGCACGTCTGACATTGTCGGAACGGACGGCGGCAGCCATGGGCGATGTGCTGGCCGGCCGGCGACGCGGCTTCGCCGACGCCCTGCTCTTTGCGGGGCCGGCGGTCATTGCCTCGATCGCCTATATGGACCCCGGCAATTTCGCGACCAATATTCAGGCCGGGGCGCGCTACGGCTATGCGTTGCTATGGGTTGTGGTGCTGGCGAATCTCGTCGCCATGCTGTTCCAGGCGCTTTCCGCCAAGCTCGGCATCGTCACCGGCCGCAATCTCGCGGAAATGTGCCGGGCACATTTTCCGAAGCCGGTTGTCATTGCCATGTGGGTCGTGAGCGAGATTGCAGCGATGGCGACGGATCTCGCCGAATTTCTCGGCGGCGCGATCGGTTTGGCGCTCCTGCTGCATCTGCCGCTTATCGCCGGTATGGGCATCACCGCGATCGTGACATATGCGATTTTGCTGGTCGAGAGGAACGGCTTCCGGCCGATGGAACTCATCATCGGCACGCTTGTTGCGACCATCGCGCTTTGTTATGTCGCGGAAATGTTTATCGCGCCCGTCGCCTGGGGCGCGGCGGCCTTTCATTCCGTCGTCCCATCCCTGCCCGACGCCGCGGCCCTGACCATCGCTGTCGGCATCATCGGCGCGACGGTGATGCCGCACGCGATCTATCTGCATTCCGGCCTGACTCAGGGCCGTGTGCGGGCAAAAAGCGACGACGCGCGCCGCCGGCTCGTGCGTTTTTCCAACATTGAAGTCGTGGTCGCGCTTACGGCCGCTGGTCTCGTCAATATGGCGATGGTGATGATGGCGGCGGCCGCCTTCCACGCCGGCCACAGCGATGTGGCCGAGATCGAGACCGCCTATCACACACTATCGCCTTTGCTTGGCCCGGCAGCCGCAGGTATCTTTCTTGTCTCACTGCTTGCCTCTGGCATTTCCAGCTCCGCCGTCGGCACGATGGCCGGGCAGATGATCATGCAAGGTTTCGTCGGTTTTCGTATTCCAATCTGGCTGCGGCGTCTGTTGACGATGATTCCGGCTTTTGTCGTCGTGGCGCTCGGCGTCAACGCCACGCAATCGCTGGTGTTGAGTCAGGTCGTGCTGTCGATCGCTTTGCCCGTGCCGATGATCGCACTGGTTTGGTTCACCCGCCGCGCCGATATCATGGGGCCTTTCGCCAACAGCCGTTTGACCGATTTGGCAGCCATCAGCGGCACGATCATCATCCTCGGCTTAAATATTGTCCTGCTGTTGCAAACTTGCGGCGTCCAAATTCCCGGGTTGGCATCGAGTTGATCGCCGCCTAGGCGCTTTTCAGACTGGCGTCCTTGTCATCTTTAGAAGAGTTCTTTTGTCGCTTTAGAAGATTTCTCTTCTTGGGCCGAATCGTTGACTGTGAAAAATCGCAGCTATAACGATCTTGTTACACGGTTAGTATTTGCGCGGGGGCGAAATGCTTTTTGCACACAAACGCCTGCTGGCAGGCGGCAATCGCAGATGCGGTGCGCGTTGCAAACGTGCTGCCCATGAAACCGGCGCGGCGCTCGGCACGTTGCTGCTGCTTGGCACGAGCGCATGGGCAGATTCGACGACGCTACCCGCGCCGGCACCGACATTCAGCTTCGCCGATCTTTTCGCGCCGTCGCGCGCGAACTCTTTTGGGTGACGCAGGCGGCCTTCGTCCCGCGCTCGCGAAATATGGCATCACCTTCACGCTCTTCGAGGAAAGCGAAGTCTTCGGCAACGTTACCGGCGGCTATAAGCGCGGCGCGGATTATGACGGCGTTGCGACACCGACAGTCATGCTCGATACGAGCAAAGCATTCGGCTGGGAAGGCGGCGCGCTCGAGGTCAGCGGCTTCCAGATTCACGGCTCGAATCTCAGCTCCAAGAATCTCGGTGTTCTGCAATTGGTGAGCGGCCTTGAGGCTGATGATTCGACGCGTCTCTGGGAACTTTGGTATCAGCAGACGCTCGGCAAAAGCGGCTGGGATATCAAAATCGGACAACAAAGCGTCGACCAGGAATGGATCACCACCACGACGTCGCTGTTGTTCCTCAATACGTCGATGGGCTGGCCGTTGGTTCCATCTGAAAACATGTATGCCGGCGGACCGGCCTATCCGCTTTCTTCGCTCGGAATAAGGGCGCACGGTCAGGTCGTGCCGAATGTGACAGCCCTCATCGGCGTCTTTAATGACAATCCGCCGGGCGGTCCGTTCAATGACGATTCGCAATTACGCGGACCGGAAGCGAATGGCGTGCGCTTCAATCTCAATACCGGCGCGCTCATCATGGGCGAGCTGCAATATGCGCTGAACCCGGCGCCGGCCGATCCAAAGGTTAAGCCCACGGGCATGGCGGGCACCTACAAGCTCGGCATGTGGTATGATACCGGCGCGTTCCCCGATCAGCAATTCGGCACCGATGGTCTTTCGCTGGCGAACCCGGCGAGCAACGGCATCGCCGTGATGCATCATGGAAATTTCGGCTTCTACGGAATCGCCGATCAGGTCATCTGGCAGCCCGATCTTTCCGCCCCGCGCGCGCTTAGCGCCTTCATCCGCGTGATGGGCGCGCCGCAGGCAGATCGCAACCTCATCACCTTCAGCGCCAATGGCGGCCTCGCGCTCAAGGCGCCGTTCAAAGGGCGCGACGGCGATATCGTTGGCGTCGGTTTTGGCTACGGCCTGATCTCAAGCGGCACGCGCGGCTTTGATGCCGCCACTGCAGCCTTTGCGCCACCCGGAACGCTGACGCCCATCCGCAGTTCCGAGACGTTCATCGAGACTTTCTACACGATCAATCTCGCGACCTGGTGGCAGTTAACGCCGGATTTCCAATATCTCTTCAATCCCGGCGGCGGCATCGTGAACCCGGCAATTCCAACTCAGCTCGTGCATGACGAAGCCGTGTTCGGCATCCGCACGACCATCGCCTTTTAGGCAACCCGCTTCCAGCCTCGCGGCGCCATAACGGCCGCGCGTAGCTCTATGCAATGGATATGAGTGAGGACACGTATCATGAGTAAATCCGGTCGCTGGCTTTCCCTCGCTATCGTCACAGCACTGGCACCCGCCATAGCCGCCGCACCAGCCGTGGCGAAGACAAGCTTTCTCGACACGCTCAAAAAGACCACGACGCTCGGCTCGACCGTTCCAGATAACGGCGACGTCAATCCCTATGCGCTGCTTGTCGCGCCCGTCTCCATCGGCAAGATCAAGCAAGGCGACGTGCTCGTCGACAATTTCAACGACAAGCACAATCTGCAGGGCGTCGGCACGACGATCGTCAATTATAGCCCCGCAACGAAGACAACCACCCTGTTCGCCTCGGTGCCGAAGAATTTGCCGTCATGCCCTGGCGGCGTCGGGCTCACGACCGCGATGTCCATGCTGAAATCGGGCTATGTGATCGTCGGCAGCCTTCCCTCCACCGACGGCACGTTCAAGACCGCTGGCCCCGGCTGTCTCATCGTCTTCGATGCTAACGGCAAGTTCATCAAGACCTTCGCCGGCGGCCATATCGATGGTCCGTGGGGCAATTCCGCGCTCGTCGATCGCGGAAAAACCGCAACGATGTTCATCTCGCAGATCGGCGCTGGCAAAGTTCCTTCGGTGACCCAGGCTGGAAAGCTCGCGTCGGTTCTGCGTCTCGATCTCACGATCGGCAAGGACGGCCCGGCGATCACCAAGGAGACGGTGATCGGCGACGGCTACGACGAACGCGCCGACAAGGACGTGTTTGTCATCGGCCCGACAGGCTTGGCGCTCGAAGGCGGCACGCTTTATGTCTCCGACGCTATCGCCAATTCCATTGACGCCATTCCGGACGCGTTGAGCCGCAAGGACAGCGCCGGCACCGGCACATCCATCACCAAGGATGGCATGCTGAAGCGGCCGCTGGCGCTGGACAAGGCTCCGAACGGCAATCTGCTCGCCATCAACGGCCTCGACGGCGAAATCATCGAGATCGACCCCGCGACGAAAAAGCAGATTGCCGCACATTGGATCAACACCAACAAAGCGCAGACGCCGCCTGGCAGCGGCAATCTGTTCGGCGTCGCGCTGACGCTCGACGGCAAGGGCATTTATTTCGTCAACGACGACGTCAACACCTTGGCCGTCGCACAATAAATTCGAACTATTCTAATCTACTGGTTTCAAAGCAGAATCTGGTGGCGGTGACGATGAAAATCGTCTACCGCCACCCATCTGAGATTGAGGCAGCCGGCCTCCGATCATGATCACAGTCGCCTCGCAGCAGAGCGCATCCGCCTGCCGAGGTCCTCGCAGAACAGGTCCGGCAATCAACGATGAAGAGTTCGCGACGAAATTTTCTGGTCGGTGCAGGCGGCGTTTTAGCAGCCAGCGGCATGGCTGCGCGTCAACCGGCGGCGGCTGAACCCGAAACGGCCGCTGCGAAGCTTGAGACGGGCATTGAGCCCTTCTTCGGCGCGCACCAGGGCGGCATCGCCACGCCGTCGCAAACGCATACCTATTTCGCCGTTTTTGATTTGCAGACCGACAAGGCCGATGACGTCAAAGTGCTGCTCCGGCGCTGGACCGATCTTGCCGCGCAGCTTTCAACCGGCGCCTTCGATAGCGCGACTTCGCCCGACGTGTTGAAGACCGACAGCGGCGAGGCTCTGGGACTCGATCCAAATCGGCTGACGTTGACCTTCGGCTTTGGCGCTTCGCTTTTCGGGAAGGGCGGCAAGGATCGCTACGGCCTCAAAGCCAAAAAGCCCGAGGCGCTGATCGATCTGCCCTACTTTAACGGCGATCAACTGGTCGAAGGCCAGACTGGCGGCGATCTTTCGATCCAGGCCTGCGCCAACAATCCTCAAGTCGCGTTTCATGCGATACGCCGGCTGGCGCGCGAGGCGCATGGCATTGCCTCGATCCGTTGGGCGCAGAGCGGCTTTTCCGCCCAATATGGCGACAAGGCTCCGCGCAACATGATGGGGTTCAAGGACGGCACGATCAATCCGCAGAACGCTCTCGATTACGATCGCTTCGTCTGGGTTGGCGATGAAGGGCCGGCGTGGATGCGCGGCGGCAGCTATGTCGTCGCGCGGCTTGTCCGTATTGCGATCGAGCACTGGGACCGCATGGATCTCGATTATCAGCAGCAGACAATCGGGCGGAACAAATTCTCTGGCGCGCCGCTCAGCGGCAAGAAGGAAACCGATCCGCTCGATCTGACCGCGGCCGACAAGGACGGCAATCCGCTTATCCCGCCGACGGCGCATGCCCGCATTGCCTCATCGGCGATGAATGATGGGGCGCAGCTTCTGCGGCGCGGCTATTCCTATAACAATGGCGCGAGCTTCATCGCCGAACGCTGGCCGCCCTGGCGTCAGGGCATCGAATATGATGCCGGCACGTTCTTCATCTGCTATCAGCGCGATCCGCGCACGGCTTTCGTCAAAATCTTCAACAAGCTCTCGAAGCTCGACGCGATGAACCAGTTCGTCACGCATGTCGGCAGCGGTCTGTTCGCTTGCCCGCCAGGAATTGCTGAGGGCGGATTCATCGGCGACAAGCTGTTCGAGACTTGAGCGACAGTCGTCGGGACTTTTTCCCGAGTTTGCTTTCAAACTTTCTCGGATAATTCGAGAAGACTTGCCAATGCACCGGCTGTAGAAGGGCTGCGCGCTTGGAAGAAAGACCGAAGAAGTCGTCAATCGCGCGAATATTTCCTCGCGCGGATTGACCCTTGGCGCCATGCCACGCAAGTTGGCACGGACACGGGCGGGAAGGCTGAGAACAAGGACGGAATTCATGTTTGATGCGCGTCGCGTAAAGGCCTTTGGCCGAGTGTCTCTCACGTTTGTCGCGCTGATGGCGCTGCCGACGTTCGGTTTTGCGCAGACGCCTGCCCCGCAGGCCGTTCCGAGCGTTGCCGCGTCAGCATCCCCAGCCGCGCCTGCCGCAGCCCCGACGCAAGCGGCGCCCGTTCAACCCGCAGCGACTGTTCCAGCCGTCGCCGCACCCGCCCCGGCTCAGCCTGCCGTCGCGACGCAAGCCGTCGCGACCCAGCCGGAGCCGGCGGCAAGCCCAGCGCTGGCCGCGCCTGACTCGAATGCGCCGGTCTCGATCACATCACAACTCCTGCCGCAAAATCTGTCGGCCTGGGGCATGTTCCTGCACGCCGATATCATCGTGAAGATCGTGATGGTCGGGCTCGCGCTCGCTTCGCTCGCGACCTGGACCGTATGGCTCGTCAAGAGCCTCGAACTCTCCAATGCGAAACGCAACGCGTCGCGCCAGCTCGGCATCCTCGCGCATGCCGCGACGCTTGACGCCGCGCGCGCCGAACTCGGCAAGGGCAAAGGACCGGTGGTACGCATGGTCGATGCGGCCGCGGCGGAGGTCGATCGCTCGGCCGATCTCAATGCCGACGGCATCAAGGAACGCGCGGCAGCGCTGATCGAGCGCATCGAGGCGCGCGCTGGACGGCTGGTCAATCGCGGCACCGGCATTCTCGGCACGATCGGTTCGACCGCGCCGTTCATCGGGCTCTTCGGCACTGTGTGGGGCATCATGAACAGCTTCATCAGCATCTCGAAGACGCACACGACCAATCTTGCCGTCGTCGCGCCGGGCATCGCGGAAGCTCTGCTCGCCACGGCCTTCGGCCTTGTCGCCGCCATTCCCGCGGTCATCATCTACAACGTCTTCGCGCGCAGCATTTCGGGTTATCGCGCCATTCTCGGCGATGCGGCGGCGGAGATTCTGCGCCACGTCTCGCGCGACCTCGACCGCGGCACCGCCGCCCCGGCGGAAAATTGGCACGTCGTCGGCATGCGCCGTCCGGCGGAGTGATCCGATGGCCGTCAAACTCTCCCGGAGCGATGATACGCTCGAGGAAAATCACGATATCAACGTCACGCCCTTCATTGACGTGATGCTCGTGCTTCTCATCATCTTCATGGTCGCAGCGCCGCTGTCGACCGTCGATATCAATGTCGATCTCCCGGCTTCGACCGCGCAGCCGGCTCAGCGTCCCGACAAGCCGGTCTTCGTCACCATCAAGCCCGATCTCACGGTCGCTGTCGGTGAAGCGCAGGTCAATCGCGATGGATTGGCGGCAGCCGTCAATGCTGCGACCGGCAACGACAGGCAGCAGCGGATCTTCCTGCGCGGCGACAAGACCATCGCTTATGGCAATGTCGTCGACATGATGAACGTGCTGCGCAAGGCCGGTTATCTGAAGATCGCGCTGGTCGGCCTCGACGCATCGCAGGCGCCGGACGAAAACGGGACCGCACCGGCCTCGACGCCATGAGTTTCGCTCACACCATCCTGCCGCCGAAAGAACATTCCGGCTGGCATCGCTGGGGCATCGCGGCGCTGATCGTCGTCGGCATTCATATGGCGATTCTCGTCGCTTATCTTGTGACGCGGCCCGAAGAGAAGCCGCCCGGCGCGCCACCGGATGCGGTGATGGTCGATCTTGCGCCGGTCGCCGTCGCGCCGCCGCCGCAGGATGAAGTCGATACACCGCCGCAACCCGATCAGGTGCAGCCCGACACGCCGCCGCCACCAAGCCCCGTGATTCCGCCGCCCCCGGATCAGCCGCCGCCCCCAACGACCGACACGAATGCTCCGGTTGAGCCGGATGTGCAGGAGGCGCCACAAGCGGAAGTCGTGATGTCGGCGCCGCCGCCTCCCCCGCCGCCGAAGCCGACCGTCGAAAAGACGGAGAAGCCGACAAAGCCGACGCACCACATGCCGAAACCGCAGCGGCAGATTAAATCGACCCGCTCGGACCTCCGCCATGCCCAGTCAGCCGCCGCGCCACGCGCCGGCCTGAACGGCGCCGCCGTCGCCGACTGGAAGAGCGAGATCGTCATGCGGATCATGAGCGAAAAGGAATATCCGGAAGAGGCCCGCGCGCAGGGGGCCGGCGGCACAGCCGTCGTCGCCTTCTCGGTCGGCGCCAGCGGCAGCATTCGGAGCGTACGGTTAGTGCGCAGCTCCGGCTCTTCGATCCTCGACCGGGCCGCGGTTGAAACCGTGCGGCGGTCTAACCCGGTGCCCCCAGCGCCAGCCGGGGTGCCAGGCGGATCGTTTACCGTACCGCTTCGTTTCAGCGTCGGTCGGTGAGCGCAAACACTGTCATCTGAGCTTTGACGCGACGCGGTAAACGAGATTAAGTCCTCGTGAAGATCGCGGCTTGCCGCTTGCAAGCGATCAGCCCGATACAAGGCTGCCGGTCTTTTGGATGGGAACTCATGACTGAAATCAAAAAAGTCGGAGTCATTGGCGCGGGTCAGATGGGCGCTGGAATCGCGCAAGTCTGCGCAATTGCAGGCCTCGATGTCGTCCTGAACGATATTACCGAAGAGCGAATCGACCACGGTCTCGCGACGATCAGCGGCAACCTTGCCCGGCTTGTCGAGCGCAAGCAGATCGATGAGGCGGCGGTGCAGACGGCCATGAGCCATGTCGGCCGCGCGCCTACCTACGAAGGGTTCGCCGGCTGCGATCTGGTGATCGAAGCCGCCACCGAAAACGAATCGGTCAAACAGACCATTTTCCAGAAGGCATCGGCGGTACTCCGGCCGGGTGCAATGCTCGCGACAAACACATCCTCGATCTCGATCACCCGCCTTGCCGCCTCGACCGGGCGGCCGGAACAATTCATCGGCATCCACTTTATGAATCCGGTGCCGCGGATGCAGCTTGTCGAATTGATTCGCGGCATCGCCACGGATGACACGACCTTCAATGCCGCCAAACAGCTCATCGCCCGTCTCGGCAAGACGGCGATCGTCTCGGAGGATTTTCCCGCCTTCATCGTCAACAGAATTCTTCTGCCAATGATCAACGAGGCGATCTACACCCTTTACGAAGGCGTCGGCTCGGTCGATGCCATCGATACCGCCATGCGGCTCGGCGCCAATCATCCGATGGGGCCGTTGCAACTCGCCGACTTCATCGGCCTCGACACCGTGCTCTCGATCATGCAGATTTTGCATGAAGGACTGGCCGATTCGAAATATCGCCCCTGTCCTCTGCTGGTGAAATATGTGGAAGCCGGTTGGCTCGGCCGCAAAACACAGCGTGGTTTTTACGATTATCGCAGCGGCACGCCCGTGCCGACGCGCTGAGCCGGGTTTGGTCCCCGGATACCCCTTCACAGACCCGTCATGCGTTCATGACACACAGGCGTGGGGTGATTTGCCTTAATGCGTGAGGTGATTTAGAGGAGTTCCGGCCGTTGCGTGAAACCGCGCAGCGCCGCTGAGAGGGATTACAAGGTCGGGGTATTAGCTAGGTAAGCGTCGAAAGTCAGAGTTTTGCCGCTGGCGGATGAGGTGCCAGTTTGACGATCCACTGCCAACCCACGGTTTCGCCGGAAGGTTGTCCGGCTCTCGTGCTCAATGCCGATTTTCGGCCTTTGAGCTACTATCCTCTGTCTCTCTGGTCCTGGCAGGACGCCATCAAGGCTGTCTTTCTCGACCGCGTTAACATTGTCTCCCATTACGATCGGACCGTTCGCAGCCCCAGCTTCGAAATGCGGCTGCCCTCCGTCGTCTCGCTCAAGACCTATATCAAGCCATCGCGGCATCCGGCCTTCACCCGGTTTAACGTATTCCTGCGCGATCGGTTCTCCTGCCAATATTGCGGGACCCGCGAAGAACTGACATTCGACCACGTCGTCCCGCGCTCAAAGGGCGGCATGACGACCTGGGAGAATGTCGTCGCCGCATGCTCGGTCTGCAATCTCAGAAAGGGCGACCGGCTGACGAGCGAAGCGCATATGTGGCCGGTCCACAATCCCTACCAGCCGACCGTCGCCGACCTGCACCAGAACGGCCGGGCGTTCCCGCCCAACTATCTGCACGAAAGCTGGATGGACTATCTCTATTGGGATTCGGAACTCGAGCCCTGATTGGCGCGGCTTGGCTGTCGCTCTTGTGGCTCACCTCAAATCAGGGTCAAAAACGGGTTCTCAGGGTCACGTTCACCCCAAAACATTGTTCCGGAGACGATTAAAGGCGACACGGAAAGTAGCAACAACGAGTTCCGACGCCCCGAAACGCACCTATCTTGCAAGGGCGCGTCCGAGGAACATCTAGGAATTAGGTCTCTGAAAGGAGAAGCCTAATGACCCCCAACAAAGAGAACAACGAAGACCGCGACGCGATCCTGGCAGCATTCTTGGACGAATGCCCACTGCCTTCCCCGGCCCAGATTGCCGATTGGCGCCAGCGTAACCCTCAGTTTGCCGCAGACATTATGAATTTCGCGGCGGACCGCTACGCTCTGGCCAATGCTAGCAGCGACCATCCAAAAGAACGGACGGCGGAAAGCGCACGCCGTGAGGAAAAGGCCGCGCTAGAGTCGTTTGAGAAAAAGCGGCGCCGCCTCGAACAGCACCAAAACGACCCGGCGCTGAAGCGCCATAAAGGCGGCTGTGCATAAGAGATTATTGGGGTCAATCTCGAACAGCGCAGATGGAGGTCACTCTCCAGTATCTCGTCGATCAGCCGCCCTTTTAGTCTATCAATCCCAGAGCCCACGCTTTGCGTTTTAGCTCGTCATATCTCGCCGGGCTTTCCGCGAATTTTTCAAGGCTCGCCCTAGCGAAGACTGAAGCACTATTATTGAAAGACCTGAAGTGTTCCGTAAGGCGCTGCTCATCAATAAGGCCGGCGTCCTTGCATCGACTGGCTATAGCCTGCAAGCTCAGCCCATACTCTTCCTTCAGATCGACGAAGGCCTTCATCGTCATGTGGTCTGCAGTTGGAAACCGCTCCTGAACGACACTGATGGGTAGAAGAAGCGCGCCAGCGAACTGATGTGCGGTCTTTTCAGGCCCCCCCGGCGCAAGCAAGTGTGCTAGTTCATGAGCGAGAGTGAATTGACGACGCTCTACCGGCCATCGTTGGCCCACCACAATAACCTGCGTCCTTGGCCTATTAGCCTCGCTGATGCGCATTGCAAACCCGTCGGCGTCGCCGAGGTCAAGAACCAAGATCTTCGTCCCGCGGCCCTCTGGTCTTCCCCCTGAAAAGTGGTCCTCCTTGAAGTATGGGTTTTGATCCTGAGGAGGAATCAAATGGTCTGCCCCTATCGGGTGATCCGATTACGTTGTTAGTTTAAGATTGGCGGTGAAGCCAGCGATTGAGCGCCCGGCGGAGCTGATTGAGGTTGCGCAGCCGGGCGCGATGAGATGAAGGCCTCCGGTGCCGGCGGTTTATACCCCAGCGACGAGTGCGGCCTGACCGTGTTGTAGTGCTGTCGCCAGCTTTCGATGACGATCCTGGCTTCCTGCAACGTGCAGAAGACCTCGCCGTTAAGCAGTTCATCGCGAAGCTTCGAGTTGAAGCTCTCACAATAGCCGTTCTCCCAAGGGCTGCCGGGCTCGATATAGGCCGTCCTGGCCCCGACCGCAGCGATCCATTCCTGGACGGCTTTGGCACTGAACTCCGCGCCATTGTCCGAACGTATGTGATCTGGAACGCCACGCAGGATGAACTGGTCTGCCAGAACGTCGATGACGTCGGAGGACTTGAGCTTGCGATTGATCCGGATCGCCAGACACTCCCGAGTGAACTCGTCGATGAGATTCAGCATGCGGTATTTCCGTCCGTCATGAGTGCGATCCTCGACAAAATCATAGGACCAGACGTGATTGGGCCGCTCCGGCCGCAAACGGATGCAGGACCCGTCATTCAACCAGAGCCGCTTGCGCTTCGGCTGTTTACAAGGAACCTTCAGCCCCTCCCGCCGCCAGATCCGCGCGACACGCTTGAAGTTGACCACCCAGCCTGCCGCGCGCAGCAACGCCGTAATCCGGCGATAGCCGTAACGGCCATACTGCTTGGCAAGTGCAATGATATCGGCGGTCAGAGCCGCTTCATCATCGGCTGTCCTGGGCTTCTTGCGCTGCGTCGAGCGATGCTGACCGAGAACCCGGCAGGCAAAGCGCTCGGACACACCAAACCGCTTCACCACATGCTCAATGCAAATCCGACGGCGGGCGGGGCTTACCAGTTTCCCGAGGCAGCCTCTTTCAAGATCAGCTTCTCAAGGGTCAGATCCGACACAGCCTTGCGAAGCCGGCTATTCTCCTGCTCGAGTTCCTTCAGCCGCTTGACCTGGTCGCCCTTCAGGCCACCGTACTCTTGGCGCCACCGGTAATACGTAACTTCCGTCACGCCTATCGAGCGGATCGCCTCGGCCACCGACTTTCCCTGCGCCGTCAGCACCTCGACCTGCCGGAGCTTCGCAACAATCTCCTCCGGCTTGAACCTCTTCCGCGCCATGTTTGATTCCTCCTCAGGATCAAAACCCATACTTCAAGGAGGACCACTTTTCAGGGGGAAGACCAATGGCGCCTACTTCAAAACAGTAGCACAAAAACTCCCAAATGGATTCCCAAATACGGGCTGTCATTTTTAGGGATGCGAGCTAACTCTTTGATTTTATGGTAGGTGCACATTTCACGCGACGCCCGAACTTCAAAATCTAAGAAGTTCATATATGCAAATTCGGGTTTTGCATATATGTTACATGCAAAACCCGAATTTGCATACATTGAGAAACCGATGACACGTCCCCTCAGCCTTGCTGAACATACCCTCCTGGCCGAGCTGGTCGAAAAAAGCCTCGACAATATGTTCGACGAACAGTTCGCAGAAAATGGCAGCTTCATTCTCCGAACCGCCAAAAACCGAGACGGAGTAGAGCGTAACTATTTCTATTATCAGGGATATCGACCGAAGGATTCGGCCGAAGATAAACCGAAGCGTTACCAACTCTACGTCGGACCCGCCGACGACCCGGCAATCGCCGAACGCGTCGCGCGGTTTCACGATATCAAGACCAGCCGAAAGGAACGCGCGGCTCTCGTCCAAGGCCTCGCTGCCATTGGGCTGCCGCGGCCACCCGTCCAGATGGGACGAATCGTCGAAGCATTAGCAAAAGCAGGTTTATTCCGCATGCGCGCCGTGCTCGTCGGAACAGCCGCCTATCAAACCTATCCGGCGCTGACAGGGATGAGATTGGACGACACGACGGCGATCACTGGCGACGTCGATGTCGCACAGTTTCGAGCGATTTCGCTCAGTATTGACGACCGTAGCGAACCAATTCTCGAAATTTTAAAAAAGGCCGACCCGACGTTCCGGCCGGTGCCGCACCTGACGGATCCCGTCGCATCGACAGTATTTCAAAACGCCGCCGGTTTCCGCCTCGACCTTATTACGCCCCATCGCGGGAGCGATGATCAAATGGGCAAGCCCCAAAAGTTGGACGCACTCGCCGGTGCAGCGGCCGAACCATTGCGATTCCTCGATTTCCTGATCCATAAACCCGTTCGTTCAGTTCTGCTTTACGGGCCCGGAATCAACGTCAATGTGCCCGCGCCCGAGCGGTTCGCTGTTCACAAACTAATTATTTCAACGCGGCGAAGAGCGGACACCAACGGAGCCGCGAAAGCGCGGAAAGATATAGCTCAAGCACGCGAACTGATCCTCGCGCTAGACCACATCGGCCAGCGCGACGCGCTTGTCCAAGCATTGGATGAGGCATGGGAGCGGGGCCCACGATGGCGCGAAGCCATCAAAACAGGGGCGTCGCGCCTTCCCGATCCTGCACTAGCCGTCTTTGCAGAACTCTCAGACGGCAAGATATCCAAGGTCCGACCGAAACCGCCGCCAGTCCCAAAGAAAAATCGCGGCAGCGGAATGGGAGATTGATCGAGTTGTCTTTCATTACGACATCGCCGCAGTTTAAGTTTTATGGCTTTCGGTCGGCAATATCTTTGAGGCTGCCACTCTCCAGTCGGAACCGGACAATCCGATGATGGGTCGGAAAGGACAATGGATCACAAGTAAAGCCCCGCAGTCGGCACCGAATTGACGGAGCGAGCCGCGCACCCGCCCAGCTCGATTCGCGTTACAATTTTTTGGGGTGGAAGACCCCTCTCGTGACACTTTTTTGGGGTGGACGTGACAATCTATAAGGGTGAAGGCACACCAAATTTCAATGACTTACGCCGACCCCGTGTCTACCTTTTAAGGTGAGCCACACGCTCTTTGTGGTTCACCCCAATTCATTGTCAAAACCGCGTTCTCATTGTCACGCCTACCCCAAAAAATTGTCTCGGGATATGGGGCGCAGGGCTCAAATAAAGCTCAGCGACCCTGACTTCGCCCTGGCCAGCGGGGATTCCGAGACAGACGCGGAGCAAGACACGCCACGTTCCAGATGGTGGCAATTGTGGATCGGAAAGCCTTAACGTGCATGAACTGTACGGAGGCCACTTCATCCTGTGTCATAGCCGGGAAATCAGCATGGACTCTTAGTCGATTTTAGCTGCGCTCTCGACACCGGGCGCAACCTTCAACGGCCATAGAAATATAATATGACATCTGTGTAACGCCGGTCGCTTTCCCGAAGCATACGACAGAAGGCGTTGGAGTTGGCTTTCGGCGTCTCCGAATGGGTCAGATGGATAAAGCAACTGAGCGAAGCGGCGCCGCAAAAAAAGACATGGAAAAATCTTTCGACAAAGTTTTTGGAGAAGTCTCTGTCGTTGTCACACACCCCGCGGGTAATTAAAAATTACAAGAAATAGGCGGGTAACGCAGAAAGAACGGGATGCAGCCGGTCCCTCTCGGAAAGGAACGCATCTTCGACGGCGACGGGCCACGGGACTCCAAGAGCCGGATCGTCCCACGCCAAACCCAAATCGTGATCGTGATTATAGAACTCGGTAACTTTGTATGCGACTTCGCTATTGGGCTCGAGCGCACAAAAACCATGAGTAAACCCTGGCGGAACCCAAAGCTGCGACCAGTTGTCGGCGCTCAAAATGACAGAAATGAATTCACCGAATGTCGGAGCGCTGCGTCGAATGTCCACGGCAACGTCAAATATAGAACCGCGTGTTGCGCGAACCAGTTTGCCTTGCGCGAAGGGGGGAGATTGAAACTCAGATGGCAATGGCATGTCACACATCAGAGAACCTCAGCTTAGGTATAACAAATCAACGACGCGAACCGTCAAAGCGCTTTAGACCGTTGCACAGCTAACCCGACCAATTCGATGACGCAAACGAATGTTCACGCATAAGTCTGCGTCGGCGATATCGCTAAGCTACGCTCGCGCTTTGCATCTGTCGGTTGCAACTCTCATCAAACTATTCCGAATTTGCGCAACGACCTACTGGAGCGCCCACATATTGAGCGAACTGCACGCGATCGATTCTTATATAGCTGAAAATTGCAGCGGCTCGAACGTCGCTGGTGCAACGTCTTATCGATACCGAATCGTCAACGCTTCAGCCTCGACGCAAATTGTACGTGCCGCAACATATGCGACGATTGTGCGCAGCCTGCAGAAGCACGCATTTGTCGAAACCTCGTGACAAATTTTCTTCTTAGCTGCACGACCTCATCCATCGCATGAGAATTCGATACGTTCGTCGCGATGTTATGCATAAAAATCGGCAGCGATGTTTGTAGCAATTTAGCTGAGCCTTTGCGCGTCGCGATCAAACGCAATTCCAATTTATGTAAAGCTTGATCGCTCGGTCGTGTGCAAAAATGATTTTCAAACCGCTAAAGCGTTTGCATCGCACACATGCGTGGGTTATGGTTCGCTCGTCCTACAATAACACTGACATCGAAGAGCGTCGCGTGTATCAGCGCGTTGGAGTGTTTGTATGGAATTGGCAAGTATCAACGGAAATGTTCGGAGCTATCGCTTAGACGTTCCACGCGGTCTTTTCGTTCTGCGATATGTTGACCGTGAGATTTCTCAGGCTCCTATTATTTCCGTTCGGCCATTGCCCGGCAGCGAACATTCCCTGACGATCACACACCATCCCGATTTATCGCCGACAATTCTTGATCGGCCTGGCGCCGCCGTCGTTGTTTCTTCCCAAGGAAGGGCGTCTCTGGAAATCTCCGCGCAGGCGCGGGCCTTTGGTGGCTCGCTAGAAGCACGCGTCGATCTCGAACCGCTCGTTAAACCGTCCATTCACGAACAAAGCCGTGGTGGGCCGGACAACATTCCTCGTCTCGCAACTAGCGATACAGAACTGTCGCATACGCCGGATGCAAGCGTAGGCCTGTCTATTCTCGGTCACGTCTCAAGGCGCGGCGATGTCGTGGTTCAAGGCGGCAACTGGATAGCTGGCCCCGACGCGCCCTCCCCTATCGAGGGCGTAGAGATACGATTGGACTCGCGCGCAAGTTCATGGCTCGAAAGCCAAGTGCTCGCATCCGGAGAATCAAATTGGTCCGGTTGGCAGTCGGCCGGGCAATTTCTCGGCTCACGTGGCCGCGCGCGTCCGCTTGTTGGTATGCGGATTCGAACCACGCCGAACGCACCGGCTGATCTAAGTATTGACGCATCCGCGCTTTTCCTCGGCTCTCCGGTGCTGAGGCGCGAAGGTGCTCACGTCGAACTTCGAAGCCCGGCAGGGCACGACCCAATTGTCGGTCTTCAGATTGGTGTCATTCTTGCAAACCGGCAATCTCAAGTTTCCGAAAGCAGCATAGGAGCGATGTCTTCCCGTCGGGGGAAGGTTCGAGTCTTTCGAGCAAGTTCTTCAGCGACCTAAGCGGGAAAGGGCGGCGCAATGGCGACATACACAAGCGTATCTCCGAGCCACGTAGCAAGCGATCTAGCAGGCTTGCACATTTCGGCATCCGTCCTCAACGAAATCGATAACGCGATTTCGCGATTCTCGAGGATCAATATCGAGACCAATGGCTCGCCGATCCTACATAATGGTCTGCCAAATCTCTATGTGACGCCGGATAGTCCGGTCGATCTCAATCTTAGCGGAGGAACTCCGGAAATAGTCGTCGCCCAAGGTCCAGCGACAGTCGTCGGCTCCGACGCACCCCAAACGCTGATCGGTGGTGATGCGCCCGTCACATTTTCTGCCGGCAGCGCTGGTGGCAATCATGTCCTGGACGCTGGTAGCGCCGGACTTGCGGCTGGATTAGCCGACGGTCAGGCGGCGGGATCAGTTCTTTATGGCGGGTCTGGTGCGGACACGCTGAATGGAAGCACGGATCTTGACGGCGCGGCGCTGTTGGTTGGTGGTTCTGGACATAATGTCCTAAACGGCGGCATCGGCTTTGATACTCTTATTGGTGGCGGCCACTCGGTCCTGAATGCAGGTGATGGAGCCCCGCAGGAGCTGATCGGCGGATTAAGTACTCATGCGCAAGACACGCTAAATGGCGGCAGCGGAAACGATGATCTCCTTGTTGTCTCTGAAGGCAACAATGTCCTTAACGCTGGCAGCGGCGACGGCGACACGCTGATCGGCGGAACCGGCAACGACCAACTGATCGGCGGTTCTGGCAGTAGTACGCTCATCGGCGGATCGGGCCATTCAACCCTGGATGGCGGCTCAGGTAACAACCTTCTGCTCGGCGGCAGCGGAAATTCGGTTCTTTTTGGCGGGTCTGGCCACTCCACATTGGAAGCTGGGACAGGTAACGATCTTCTTTTCGGTGGCGGCCATAGTTCGCTTGTTGGCGGTTCGGGCACTGATATATTGGAGGGCGGCCTCACCTCTCAAGCTCGCGACACGCTTGATGCGGGGTCCGGTGGTTCACAGGTCTTGCTGGCTTCTGCTGGTAATAATGTTCTACAGGCTGATTCGACCCAATCCGGTTCAAGTGACGTTCTGTTTGGCGGCACCGGCCATGATACGCTTTACGGTGCTGCGGCGACGGACACCGCAGACATTTTCCTCAATGGCAATGGCCATAGCAGCGTTGTCGGCGGTGCTGGGACCTCGAATGTCTTTGTGGGCGCTGGTTCGTCGGGCGTTTCGACGATCGACGGTGGCACTGGCGCCACTTACGTGACTTTCACTGGATATTCTTCTTCTCAGGCTACTTTGCATACGAAGGGTGATGTCACGACGGTTTCGTTCGCGGGCACGCACCAGGAGGTCAAGTTGGAGGGTGTTACTTCCATCACCTTTGACAATGGCCACACAACTAAATTGAGCTAGTGCTCGGCGTTCCCATTCGGAGAGGGGCTGGCGCACAATCGCCAGCCCTTTTAGTTTTTCCGAAGCCGAGTCATGGATTCGCAAATTCTATCTTCGCTGGCATTCGGTTGCGGCGGTAAAAACGTATGACTTCCACGCTTGAACAAACGAAGCCGGAGTCTTTCAATCACGCGCTATCGTGCGGTCGCTCGCACGCCGACGCGCTCGCGGCAAGGCTCGCTGAAAACCTCAACGCGCATAATTACGAAGCCGCTTATCGAGACGCGGACAGGCTTTGCCGTATCGCGCCTCGTCCTGAATCGCGTCTTTGGTCGCTGCGGGCGCAGGCTCTTCTCGGTATGGGCCGGAGGGGCTTAGCCCATAACGATTTGGCGTCCGCGTTTGCGATAGATCCCACTGATCTATCGCTTTCGCGCATCATCTTGTCGGGCCCCTTCCGCAGTTTACAGACCGAGGCCGCGCAGTCTGTCATTCCTTCGCCGCGCGCCGATCGCGCGACGGTCGCGTTAGCTTTGGACGTGCTCTTAAAGAGGCCGATGAGCGTTGCCGGAAACCTGAGAGTCGATCATGGGGCTATCAAGGGTTGGTTAGCCTGGTCCGGCGGTCAGAAGCTGACGGCATTCGTAAGTTGCGCAGAGAGCGCGACGCAAAAGATCGACATCGCAGGCGAGATGGGTCATCGGTTCGCATCGTCGGGACATCTTGCCTCTGACATTTGCATCAAAGCGCCCAGTGGCTTGCCACCTGTGTTGACATGGCGCATCGGCGACAAGCCCGCGACACACGCTGATGTATTCCTACGCGAAGGCATATTGCCGGATCGTATCCCTTTACCCGGCGACGTAATCCTGGACGGCTCAGGGGACAGCTCTCTTGGCTGTACAGTTATTGTACCCATCTTCGACGACATAGATGCGACGGCCGCTTGTCTTGATTCGCTCCGGTACCAGGGGAATGATTCGGATCGTCCGGAGGTGATCCTCGTCAACGACAATCCGACCAGCAAAAAAATGACGGAAATGATTTCGGGCGTCGCGGAACGAGAGGGCTATACGCTGCTCCACAATCCGACAAATCTCGGTTTTGTGCATTCCGTCAATCGTGCCCTGGCAATCTGTAATACCCAGAAGGATGTACTCCTTCTGAATTCTGACGTCATCCTGCCCGATAAGTGCGTTTCGCGTCTCGTCGAAGCGGCGTATAGCTCCAAAGATATCGGCACCGTTACGCCTCTTTCGAATAACGGCGAATTGACGAGTTTTCCTAAACCGTTTCATTCCAATCCGATGCAAACAAGGGACGAGATAAACTCCCTTGATAATATCGCGGATAAGGTCAACCGGGACCGCATTGTTACGCTACCAAATGGGGTCGGTTTCTGCCTCCTTATCAAGCGCGCCTGTCTCAACGTCTTAGGCTCGCTTTCGACGTCCTTTCTCCGTGGCTATTATGAAGACGTCGAGTTTTGCTTGCGCGCGCGTGAACGAGGCTTTCGTAATGTCTGCGCAACAAATATTTACGTCGGTCACGAAGGAAGCCGTTCATTCAAAAAAGAGAAGAAGCGCCTCGTTGCCCGCAACTTGAGAAACCTACAGCGCCGATTTCCGGAGTTTCTCAAAGACAGTCTGGCTTTTGTGAAGGCCGACCCTCTCGCTTCAGCACGCGAGGCGCTCACACTGCACGCTTCAAAGCCGAGCGGGCCCGCCCGAACTCATGGTCGCAGGCCATCTTGAAAGTGCCACGTTAGAGCAGCGCGTTTCTGCGCTGTCACAGCTCGGCGTTACAATTTTCATCGTTTCGCCCCACCACGCCCAGCATGGCGAAACGGTCACGATACGTAGAACATCTGATTCGGCAGCGGTGAGATTCCGTGTAACCGGTGATCATGCCGTCAAGGAATTGATCGCCTTTTTGCGCCAAAATGATGTGCAGGAGATCGAGGTCATCGACAATAGCTGTCTATCAAATGACTTACTGGAAAAGTTGGGCGCCTCCAATTTCGCTGTCAGCTACCTTGTAGACCGCGCGCCATTTGCTCCCTTCCTACGAGAACCGTCTCACACTTGTCCCCAGACTCGGGGTACGTCGCCCTGCCCTGCATGTAGAAAAGCGTTCGCCGAGCAAATCATCCAGGCTAGGGACGAGCGCGCATTCGGTGGCGTGAACTCCAGTGACAACGGCCGCATGCTTGCGCAGAATCGCATGGCGGCCGCGCTTCTAGAAGCCGAAAACCCGGCCCGCGAGACTAATCTCCGTCAGCGCGCTTCTACCCGCAATCAGGGCCAAGTCACGACACTTGGAATTCTCTACCCGCGTCGCTCGGCGAGGCTCGAACGGTTCCTTCGGCTTCTTTCACGCGAACTTCCGGAGCAAGGCTCATGGAAGGTCGTGGTGCTTGGGCAAACTCACGATGACGGAGCGCTTATGTCCCATCCGCTCGTCTCCGTCACAGGCGCAGCGCGTCACAATGATTATGATGAGCTTTTGCGATCTTATCGGGTCACCGCTTTGTTCTCTCCAGATCGGTGGGCATCTTTTGCGCTAATTGATGAGCTCTCGACGCATCACAACATTCCGAAGGCTTATTTCAATTGGTCTTTCACAAACATGGAGACATTCGCCGGAGATCTGGTTCTGGATCCCCGCATCTGCGACGCAAAGGCCATTGCTGCCTTCCTCGGATGGCTAATGCCTGGAGGTAATGCTGATTGACAGAAGGTGAGGCGGACAACAACTGCCAAGATCAAGCACAGGATAGTTTGCTCTACGGCGCTTTTTTTGATTACCCGATCGTTTCTGGTTTCATCTTCGACAAGAGCGATCCCACGAAACGTTGGGTCGTTGAGCTTTGCGTGGACGGGTGGCCTGTCGATATCGTGCGAGCCGATCGATTCGATTTCCGCATGCCAAGTTTGGAGGCTAAGAGCAAAGACTTTGGTTTTGTATTCGACGTCGAACGCTTCAACATCGATGCGACCGCCCTCATCGAGATCAGGCTCGCAAACGCGGACCAAGTTCTTGCGCGCTTTTCAGACTTCAAGATCGCGGAAAGTAAACCGCCGGTTTCTGGCGCGGCGACGTGGATTGGAGGTCTCCGTTTTGCCGGCTGGTTGGCGCGGGAGACTGATGTCCGGCACACGGTTCGTGCCCTCATTGACGACGATATCGTCGCCGAATGTTCAACTCATGGCTTGACACTGGTAGAAGATGGGGCCTCCTCGCATGCACGACCGGCGTTTGACCTTCACTTGCCGAGAGAATACGCGGATGGGCGCGCCCGAATCCTGGACATTATAGACGAAGATGGCCGCACGCTCTCGGGTTGTCCTATTTCATTCGTCGCTTACAGTCACAACGTGGCGAACGCTGTCGCCCAACGCGCTCAAATCCCGCCCGGGGCAATGCGAAGGGCACTCCTCAGAAAGATCATCTCCAATTCCGTCCCTCTCGCTAATGTGGAGGATTGGTCTGCGGAGTTCTTTCCACCGCCCGCGACCGCGATTGAGCGTCCGATAGCCGTCGTTTTGATTGGCGACGAAGACGTCGAGACCAGCCTCGAAAGTCTCGCCAATACGAAGGGTGAATGGCTTCTCGCCAGCCTGCCGTCCGAAAAGAGAGATGGGTGTTTTCACAATTCTGATCTTGTGGAATTTTTAGATCAGAACTCGAGCGGTTGCGACTACCTCGTATTTGCCCTTTCTGGAACCCGCTTTAGCGCCGGCGCCTTGCAACGGCTCGCGGCCGCGCTAGACGCGGCGCCCTCGGTCGACTTTGCTTATTGTGATATACATGTTGAAGCTGCAGATGGGACCACAATTCCGGTCGGCTTCCCCGCGTTTGACTACGAACGTTTTCTTGAACAGGGCTATCCGGCATGGTGTTTTATTTCCCGAGCCGAGAAAATTCGGAGCCTGGCCGCGACCGGCACAAACAGCCTCCTTGATTTATTCTTCCGTGGTCTTGGGGAAAATCTAACTCTCGAGCGCGCCCCACGTCACGTTCCGGGCTTTCTTGCGACCCGACCTCCAATTGATATTGATGCGGCCGCGGTGTCGTTGAGGGAGGCTTTGACGATTCATCTCCGATCTCGTCGGCAGCGCGCCAAACTCGAGCGACGAGAGGGTGGCCTATTTCCGGCGGTTCTGCTGAAAAGGTTGGTTTCCGCCGATACCGTCACGGTCGTCGTCCCCGTGCATAATGAATCTGAAAGGGTTCGTTCGTGTTTGGCTCACTTATCAAGCCTACCGGAGCGTCACCGGCTCGACATCATTATCGTTGATTTGGCATCCACTGAACCTGCATTGCTGCGTTATATCGATCGCGTCGACAAAGCGCGTGTTCGCCGTATTCGGGTGAGTGGTGCGCTCAACCTCGCCCGCGCACTAAACCGAGGAGCTGAACTCGCGCGGAATAGACATATTTTGTTCCTGGATCCCGCGGTTACGCTTGGACAGGAGACCATCGAAGAGCTCATGAGCCGCTGCGCTGAGCCGGATGTCGCCGGCGCCGGCGGTTTGGTCCTCTCTTCTGAAGGTTTGGTCATTTCAGCAGGGCTCATACTTGAGCATGAGCATGGCGCGATCGCCGCCTGTTTTGGTTGGGGCGACCGAGATCGCGGATATGGCGATTTGCTTCAAGCAGCCCACGAGCGCAGCGCATTGTCATCGGCTTGTATGCTAGTGAAGCGCCAGGACCATTTGGATGCCGGCGGATTTGATGAAATTTCTTTTCCGCGAGAGTTCTTCACCGTCGATTATTGTTTACGCCTACGTGCGCGAGGCCGCCGATTTGTCCTATCGCCTCACTGCAATTGTGTCATCGGTTCGGGGGCACGACCAGCACGCAGAGTCAGCGAACGCATTGAGTCCGAAGCTGCGCTAAAAAGAGAGGTAGCCCTGCTACGGTTACGCTGGGGTCACGTTCTTGATCAAGACCCCTTTTATAGTCCCCTTTTGTCGCTCGACGGCGCCGCC
The DNA here is from genome assembly GCA_963782195.1 of uncultured Pseudomonadota bacterium. Lineage (GTDB taxonomy): Bacteria > Pseudomonadota > Alphaproteobacteria > Rhizobiales > Beijerinckiaceae > Methylovirgula. The sequence goes on from CAWAIN010000004.1 coordinate 473,207, forward strand.
TTTTCCGCTCTCGCTTTTCCACCTCGAACAGATGACTTAATGTCATCTCGATCGGCCGCGATCAAAACTGCGATAAAATCAGCCAAGGTGCGTGTTGGTGTTGCCGAGCCGCAGGTTGTCGCTGACAACGAAAGTCCGGTAAATATGGACTCGGGCGACCAAAAGCCCTTCCAAACTCAGCGGACCGCCAGAGCATGATTGAACACAAAGATCAGCCTGTGAAGCGTGTTCTTAACGCCGGCTCGGGCCCATCGACCCTGCGCAATCTTCATCCCGCGTTCAGTACGCGCGGTTGGGCGGAAGTGCGGCTGGATATTGATCCAGCAGTCAAACCGGATATCGTCGGGAGCATCTACGACATGACCCGGGAGGTACCGGACCGAAGCCTCCAGGCGGTTTGGTCCTCACATAACCTGGAGCATTTGCATTCTTTCGAGGTGCATCGTGCCTTATGCGAATTTCGCCGGGTTCTTTCGGATGATGGCTTTGTCTTCATCACCTGTCCCGATCTTGAATCGATCGCCGAGCACCTGCTCGCTCACGGGCTGACGAAGCCCGCCTATCAGTCATCTTCTGGACCCATCACGCCGCTCGATATGCTGTTTGGGCACGGCAGATCAATTGCCGCCGGAAACAAGTACATGTGTCACAAGACAGGGTTTACGCAAGACACGCTTGGACGCGCGGCCATCGATGCGGGATTTTATGAAGCCCGCGTTGCTAAAGGCAGCGGGTTCGATCTCTGGGGTTTATTTTCGCTGCGAGGCACTAACCAGGAGATGTTGTTCGCAATGTTGGAGAATACTCCGCAGGCATTTTTGCTTGAGCACGACAAAGCCGGACGGAACAATGATCGTTTTGTTCGTACACAATAATTTTCCGGCACAGTTTAGGCACATTGCCTCGCATCTCGCTGCCGACCCAAATAATCTGGTGGCGGCTATCGGGTCTCCGACCGCGCAAGATTTACCTAATGTCATCCTGCGGCGTTATTGCCTGCCCATCCAGGATGTCACAAAGACTCATCCTTTCGCCAGACGCTTCGATCTAGAATGCCGCCGCGCTGAGCAGGTTCTATATACGGCGACCGAGTTGGCCTCGAGCGGATTCTATCCCGACGTTATTATGGTCCACAGCGGCTGGGGTGAAAATCTCCCGTTGCGTTCGGTGTTTCCTGCGGCGCGCATCGCCACCTATTGCGAGTTTTATTATCGTCCTGTTGGGCAGGATGTGAACTTCGATCCAGAATTTCCGAGATTAACAATCGACGGGAAGACGACGCTCAGTCTGAAAAATGCCTCTCAACTTTTCGGTCTTATCGAAGCGGATATCGGCATATCGCCCACGGCTTGGCAGCGCTCAACCTTTCCACCCGAAGTTCAGCATAAGATCGTCACCTTGCACGAAGGCATCGACACGACAATTGTCGCACCATCGCCGGAAGCGACTTTTGCAACGCCGAGCGGGAAGCTCCTCCGCAAGGGTGACGAAGTCATCACGTATGTCTCCCGTGATCTTGAGCCGTTGCGCGGTTACCATAGCTTCATGCGCTCACTGCCCAACATTCTCCGCGACAGGCCAAACGCGGACGTGTTGATTGTCGGTGGTGACAAGGTTTCCTATGGTCCCGCGCCGCCTCGCAATTGTTCCTGGAAAGAGATTTTCCTGAAAGAAGTCGAAAGCGAGTTGGATACGAGCCGAATCCATTTTCTGGGCAATGTCACCTACGGGCAATTCCTGGCTGTCCTGCAGGTCTCGGCAGTCCATGTTTACCTTACGTACCCGTTTGTCCTGTCCTGGTCGTTTTTAGAGGCGATGAGCGCAGGATGCGTGATTGTGACCTCTGATGTTCCGCCAACACGCGAAATCCTCGACAAATCTTGTGGTCTGTTCGTCGCCTTTCACGACGTGCAGGCGATCGCCGCTGCCACTGCCGACGTGCTTGGTGCGCCATATCGTTATGCTGAGTTGGGGATCGCTGCACGCCAAAAAATATTGGCAAAATACGACCTCGCCACAAAAGCACTGCCGGCCTTCGCGAGGCTTTTGTCCGCTTTGGCGCGAGGAAAGCACAACCTCGGCGAGGCAGTTGTTGCTGCCGACCCGGCGTAAAACTCCAGGCGCTTAGCTTGCGCTCGCAGTTGCCCCGCTCAAATCTTTCAGCAGATCAAGATTTTGCTTCGCCCGTGCGTTCCCTTGGTCAGCGGCACGCTGATACCAATTGCTTGCGCGATCTAAGTCGCGCGGCTGTCCGGAATTTCCGCTCGCGAAAATGTCGCCAAGAACCAGTTGAGCCTCTACCATTCCACCCTCGGCGGCCTTATCGAACCATTCGAGGCCCTTCAAAGGGTTCGCTTCGACGCCCTGCCCTTTGCTAAGCATGACGGCCAAATTGTATTGTGCCATTGCATGACCGCGTTGCGCCGCTTTTTCGTACCACTTGAGGGCTTCAGCAAAATCGATTGCCACTCCTCGTCCGGTGCAATAGCAGACCGCTAGTTGAAATTGCGCCGAAGCGTGGCCTTTTTCGGCCGCGCGCGCGAACCAGGCCGCGCTCGCTTCCAGATTTTGAGGTAATTTCCGTCCCTCAGCGTAAATCGTGCCGAGGATAAGTTCCGCCTCGGCGTGACCCGCCGCAGCGGCCGCTTCGAACCACCGCACGCCTTCCTGGTGATCATCCGGCGCACTGTCTCGTCGTGAGAACAGAAATCCTAGTTGCATGAAAGCAGGACCATGGCCGCGATCAGCCGCTTGCCTCAGCAAGGCCTCGCCCTTCTCCTGGCTGGTCTCCACCCCTTCACCTTCGAGATAGAGCATGGCGAGTGCAGTCTCCGCCTCGGCGTCGCCGCCTTTTGCAGCTTTGGCAAACCATTGCGCCGCAAGTTTCGCATTCTTGGCGACGCCTTCGCCGGCCAAATATAGACGACCCGCTTGAACCTGCGCGGTCTGTAAGCCTCTTTCCGCGGCCTGAAGATACCAATGGACGGCAGCCGCACTGTCCTGCGCAACGCCCATTCCATTAAATAAAAATACGGCATAGTTGAAGGCCGCCGTGTCGTGTCCGTTCTCAGCTGCCCTGCGAAAGTACTTTGCTGCGAGTTCCACGCTTTTAGGTAGTCCTTCACCTCGTGCATAAAGGCGACCGACTATAAACTGACTCTGTAAGTCACCCAGTTCCGCGCCTTTAAGATACCAGATCGCCGCTTCCTCGAGATTCGGAGCGATTCCATCCCCCCGACTGTACAATTCTCCCAATCCGATGATGGCCGGAAGGTAATTTTGTTTAGCCGCGGCCCGCATGAGCGTTTCTCCACGCGTTCCGTTTCGGAGATCTTCTGGTCCGTTCAGAAGAAGTTTGGCGGCCGCATATTGTGCACGGGCATCATGTCGTTCGGACGCTTTCAAAAACAGAGCGCATGCGACGCCATGGTCACTCGGAACGCCCTTTCCTGAGAGGTAAAGTTCACCAAGCGCGATCTGAGCCGCGACATAGTTTCCATTTGCCGCCTTTTGATAATTCGTCGCAGCGATATCGTAGTCTCGTTCCACGCCTAGGCCGTTGGCATAGAGATCGCCTAGCCCGCATTGCGCTTCGCCTTTCCCCGCCGCGGCGGCCTGCTCTAGCCAACGCCGCGCCGCCAGGAAATCCTTTTCTCCTCCATGACCGTGAATGAGCATCTTGCCGAACACGGCCATGGCATCGAAATGGCCGGCGTTTGCAGCCATTTCGGCAAAGTGTCGCGCCTGCGCGAGGTCTGGTTCGACACTGGTTCCTTTAGGAAACAAAAGCGAACCGAGTTGTTCGGCGCGCATCGGGTCGGCGTCAGTTGCGAACTGCTGCCAGCGGACGGCGGAATTTACAAGCGCGCTCGGCTTGTCCCCATGCAGATATATGAGCGCGAGCTGAAATTGCGCTTCATTATGTCCCGCGTCAGACGCCATTTTATACCACTCAACTGCGTCAGGCACGCTTCGCGAAACGCCCTTCCCTTGGGCATAGCAAATGGCGATTCGAAAACATGCATCCCGATCTCCCGAAGCTGCGGCTTGGCGATAGAACGTCAGCGCTCGCGCAAAGTTGTTACGTTTCTCCGCCTTGACGCCTGCATCAGTGAATCCCTTTGTCCAACCTACGAGAAAGAGCGGGGGCCAAAGATCTTGAATGGTTTGCAGCACGTTCATTCATTTGCGTCCGTGAAAAAGAGATTGCGAAAGAGTATCAAAACTATCGACAGAAAACACCGTGTTCGCTGCATCCTTCATCCGAATGATTAAAATGCAATCTCATTTGCCTGCGCGCAACGCTTGTCGTTGCTTGTGGCTCGCGTTATACTTCCTTTGTCGTAGGAACCAAGATTTCTCAGGACAACATTGTGATCGATGCGCAACTGTCCGGAAACCAAAGCGTCAGCGTGCCCTCGGGATTATCTGCACTTATCCTGGTGGCTCGTCAGCACGGCCTTCATCTCACGCCAGAGACATTAACTCGCGACAATCTACTCACGCGCGAAGAGCTCACAACGGCGCAACTCCTAAAATGTGCGACATCCGTCGGGCTTGTCGGCAAGCCATTAACCTTGAACTGGACTGATCTACGCCAGCTCAAGAAAACCCTTCCTGTTCTCGTTCGCTTAAAAAACGGCGCCTACCTTGTAATGACGGCGACCGATTTTGCGGGGCCTACGCCGCAAGTCACGCTAATCGATCCCTCCGTTGGATTCGATAGTCCGCTTCACCTTGACCGGGCGCGATTTGAGGATACCTGGACCGGCGAGATTATTTTAATAAAACGTGACTATGATATCGCGGATGAAACCAAGCCTTTCAGCCTATCGCTTATAGCGACGCTTATATTTCGCGAGCGGCGCATTGTCGCGGATATCTCAATCGCTGCGTTGGCTCTCAGCTTTCTCGCGCTAGCGCCAATTATGTTTTGGCGGCTGCTGTCAAATCGCGTGATACCTTATCATACGCTCAGCACGTTTACGGTGATTTGCCTCGTTATGGCGATCATCATAGCGTTCGAGACCGCGTTCGCCGCACTTCGTCGTTATCTTCTTTTACGCCTGACAACCAACGTCGATGTACGCCTTGCGACCTATGTCTTTGACAAAGTTCTAAATCTTCCCGTTGACTATTTTGAAAGCACTCCGCTGGGCCTGATCACTCACAAAATGAGCCAGATGGGCCGCATACGCACGTTTCTGACAGGCCAACTGTTTGGCACTGTCCTTGACTCGGGCGTGCTGCTCTTCTTTTTGCCGGTGATGTTTTATTTTAGCTTCACACTGACATCGGTTGTCGTCAGCATCTGCGGGCTGATCGGCATATGGATTATTATTATGCTGCCCGCCTACCGAGCGCGTTCCGGCGCGGTCGAAGCGGCGGAGGCAACGCGCGGCGCGTTTCTTTCTCAGAACATCTACGGCATTCGGACCGTTAAATCTTTAGCGTTAGACGCGCGCCAGCGAAAACAATGGGATGTCCTGACCGCGCGAGTTGCGAAGGCGAGACTTGCCGAGGGTACCCTTGCCAATATAATCCAATCTGTTGTCCTGCCGCTTGAGCGGTTGGCGGTAAATGGCGCGTTTGCCCTGGGAGTTTATTTCGCTATTACGAGCAACGATCCGGTTTATATTGGATCCTTGTTTGCCTTCCTGATGTTGAGTCAGAGAATTGCGGCGCCGCTTATGCAAATGGCGCAACTCGTCCAGCAATACGACGAAGCCAGAATCGCTGTCAGCACTGTCGCGAGTCTCGTAAATCAACCCGAGGAAGAAGGCCGTTCAGGCCACGGCGTTCGTGCCGCGCTGAAGGGAAACGTGGAATTCTCAAACGTACGTTTCAAATATAGAGGCGCGCTTAACCCTGCGCTGCGATCTGTCTCCTTCGAAATTTCGCGTGGGTCCACACTTGGCGTGATGGGGCGAAGTGGATCTGGAAAAACGACGCTGACGCGGTTGTTGCAGCGTCTGCACTCTGACTATCAGGGACTGATTAAAATCGACGGGATTGACGTCCGCGAATACGACGTTGATCACCTTCGCTCCAGCCTCGGTGTGGTGCTGCAGGAAAACTTTTTGTTCAGCGGGACAATTCGCGACAATATTACCGCTGCCAAAAGTGACGCCACGTTCGACGAGATGGTTTATGCCGCACGGCTGGCGGGGGCCGAAGAATTCATCGATAAATTACCGCGCGGCTACGACACATATATATACGAGGGCTCTCCAAATCTGTCCGGCGGTCAAAGACAGCGACTTGCCATAGCAAGAGCGCTTATCACCGATCCGAAGATACTGATCCTTGACGAGGCAACGAGTGCGCTCGACGCGGAAAGCGAAGCTATCGTCAATGCAAATTTGCGGCGTATCGCCGCCGGTCGCACCATGATTGTTATTTCCCATCGCCTTTCTTCTTTGGTGACCGCGGATGCGATCTTGGTCCTCGACAAAGGTTCCGTGCACGACATAGGCCGACATCACGAGTTGCTCGAGCGTTGCGATATCTACAGCGGCCTCTGGTATCAGCAGAATGCGCATGCCGCGTCGGCGACGGAAAAGCTGAGAGGTCCAAGTGCCGCGTGATTCCGCAGCAACACTAACGCTCAGGCAGTATCAGTCGGAGACGGACGCGATACGTGAGGCCGCTATCCCGACTGGGCCTCGAATTGCGATTTGGCTCCTGACCGGGCTTTTTACGAGCTGCTTGCTGGTCACGATGTTAGTGCCCGTGGATCGCGTTGTTAACAGCACGGCAGGCAAGGTTGTTCCGACTCAGGCGGTTAGTGTCTTTCAGACACTTGATCCGTCGATCATCAAAAGCATTCGCGTCAAGGAGGGAGAGGTCGTGCGGTCCGGTCAAGTGCTGGCGACGCTTGATCAGACGTTTGCCGTGGCAGATGTCACCCAGCTCAGACAGCAAATCGCCAGCCTGGACGCGCAAATTACACGTGCAGAGGCCGAGCTGAGTGGCAAGACGCCTAATTTTTCACACGTACCGGATCCTGATCACGAGCGCTACGAGGCTATTCAGCAACAGCTCTTTTTACAACGAGCGGCGCAATATAAGGCGCAGGTGAACAGCTATGATGAGAAAATCCGGCAAACCCAGGCGACGATTGCCAAGCTAAAGAACGACGAGAGTCGTTACTCTGAACGAGAGAAAATTTCTAAGCAAATTGAAGACATGCACGCGACGCTGACACAGCGGCAAGTCGACAGTGTTTTGGACCTATTAAATGCCCAGGATCAACGGATCGAGATGATTCGTACCGTTGAGAGTGATCAGAACAGTCTCGTTGAGTCCCAATACCAGCTGGCTTCGCTTCAAAGTGACTCCCGCGCCTTTCAGGAGCAATGGGCGGCGGCAACGAGCCAAGAACTTGTAACGGCACGTAATTCTCGGGACGCCGCAGTTTCACAGCTCTCAAAGGCTATAAAGCATCAAGATTTGGTCAAGCTAACATCGTCGGACGATGCCGTCGTACTGACTGTGGCCAAGCTTTCCGTCGGATCGGTCCTCAAGGCTGGAGACACTCTCATGACCTTGATGCCGCTGAAAACCCCAGTTGAGGCCGAAATTGACGTTTCTTCGAGAGACGTTGGATTTCTGCGCACGAACGACCCAGCTACCATCAAAATCGACGCGTTCAATTCCGTCGAGCACGGAACTGCAGACGGCCGAGTGCGGTGGATAAGCGACGGTGCGTTCACGACTGACGAAAATGGGCAACCCGTCCCGCCGTATTATAAAGCGCGTGTCTCCATTGAGGCGTTTCATTTCAGCGGCGTGCCTGCCAATTTTCGTTTGATCCCCGGAATGACGCTCACAGCAGATATCAAGGTGGGTCGGCGGTCTCTCGCCAGATACATAATCGGTGGTGCGCTAAACGGCTTCAGCGAATCGATGAGAGAGCCTTAGTGCATACCCTAATGCGTGGATTAGTAAACTGAAGCACTCGTCTGTTCGATGAGCCTGCCCGATACGCCTTGGAGCAACACTTGAACGATAACTCAACAGCGATCTTTCGGAGTGTGAGAGAGAGCTCTGACGAGCTTCCTATGAAGCAGAAGCTGCACGCGTCAGTGAACAACTCCGGCAACATTTTGTTTCAGGGGTCGGTTGTAAAGCAGATAGCAAGTGATCAACTAATCGACAATTATGGTGATCTTCGAGAGCATGTCGGTACCGTCGTGCTTACCATGGCGAACTTCATCAGGGAGGAAGAAGATCCAGGGCTCGACGCGTTCATCGATCACCTTGAAAGCTCCAAGATTGCGCGTGTCATTTTGATTGGCGTTGGCGCACAGGCACACACCTACGACAATAACTTCAAAATATCGACCACCGCATCTCGATTGTTAAAGATTGCGTCCGAACGGTCGGCTTCCATAGGTGTACGGGGTTATTATACGGCCGAATTGCTCTCGGAAAGAGGCTACAAGAATATCGACGTGATCGGCTGCCCTTCAATATTCTATCATCTTGATCCAGCGTTTCAGGTCCATAAGAAGGTCGCTGAACCGCGCCTTCTCTCGATCAACGCCACCCCAGTCGGTCACTTCAGAGACAAGGTCGCAGATTTATTCGATTTCGCGATAAGGTACGATGCGGAATACGTACTGCAAAATGAGAACTCATCTTCTATTTAACGACGACGCCGGCGATCGCGACAAACGTCCCTTTGACTACTTTGTGAGCTATTACTGTCGCGACAGCAAAGATACGGCGGTACGGGAACACTGGTTCAAAGAGCGCAGCAAGATTTTCTTTTCGATCAAATCGTGGCTTTCATATTGCGTATCCCGAGACTTTTTCATTGGGAGTAGAATTCACGGAAACGTTGCAGCCGCGCTCTCGGGCGTGCCGTCTTTGACGTTATATTTCGACTCCCGCACCAGAGAACTCGCCGAGTTCCTCGGCCTGCCCAATATGTCTCTGGATGACTTCAATCCGGATCACGATCTTAAATATTATTTCGACATTGCCGATTTCTCTGCATTTAACAGAAGATTTGGTAGCCTGTACTCGAACTATGTGCATTTCCTGGAGAAAAATGGGCTGTCGCATCGACTTCCGCCGTTGCACAATACTAAGTCCATACTGACTCACGATTTTCGCAATGCGATTTCCAGCGGACTGACGATTTCGGATCGCGCTAAACTGAAAAGCCTCATCGACTTTTCATCCAGCTTAAAAAAAGAACAGCTTACTGAGCCCGAAATGAACGAACTGCTGGCTCGCTTGCGTTCCGCCAGAGCAGCCGAGACAAGGGAGAAGGCAGAGCGAAAAATGCACCTCGGAGCTTTGGCACCCAGCCTTTGGTTGGAGTGAAGCGGTGAGGTCTTTTTACAGAGCAGCGGTTGGCCTAAGCTGCTTGGGCTCTTCGTTGGTAATCAATGCGCAGGACGGGCGTTCTCAAGATATCGAGAATGCGTCGATACAGGTTCTACGTCTCGATCCCGCAAAAACGTTGGAAATGACGTGGCGCGATCAGGCAATTCCTAAACCTGTTCTTAAATCACCACTTATATTTTTCAGCAATTCGTCGCTTGTCGCAGCCGTGACGCGCTATAGCTGGATTTGCCGGCAGCCGCTCTCCGATCAAGCCTCTGTCGGTGAGAAACTCGCATTGAGTTGCCGCGGCGTCTTGCTGCCAGAGTCCATGCTTCATGGCGAGTCACTCGGAGCGGACGATGTTAAATTCAAAGGAACCGACTGGGATCGCAATTATTTAGGCGCGATGGGTGGAGTCTGTGTCCGAGGATGTGATTCGGCCAATCCCCGCGCCTTTCTTGTTGCCCATGGCGAAAACAAGAATGAGTACATCGACGGCAAATGGGTCCAAAACACGGTCATGCCGTCGATCGCGGCCAAAACGTGCTTTTCTGGTTACTCCGATGGAACGTACAAAGACTGCTGGCAGACTTATAGCGGCTTTATCGGTGCGCTAAACGTCTCGATTGGAGACAATGGAAATATCCAAGATCTGAAAAATTACGGCCCGATAATATGGCCGTCAGCGGGCTATTTGGATGGACAGCAGCACAGAGTGTCGCATGGGGTTCGGCATCCCAGCACTTTCGTCTACGACGGCTATCTCTACATATTTTACATCGACACAAGCGGCGCCTCTTTGTCAGATCCCTCTAGAGCCGGCGGTGTGAAACTGGCGAGGATGGCAATTCCCAAGAACGATGCTCGACCCATCGTGCTACCTTATTGGGATGGACAGTTTTCCGACACCAACCCAAGCTTACCCGCTGATCTGGATGACGATGCCGCAAAAGCTTTGGCGACACCCGGAGGCAAGGCTACATCACTTTGGTCACAGAGTTCTGGCGTCGTGAAATTTGCCGTTGCGCTGACTCCAAATTCAAAGCAATCATTGGTACCAACGTTCTTGGGTGTAAGCGAGGAATTGGGGAAGGATAATCTTGATCGAATTTATCTCAGAGCATCGCATGACCTCGAGCATTGGAGCGAGCCAACGCTCATGAAGGTCGCTACAGAATCGGGATGGCAAGGAGGCGACCTCCATTATCCTGAGATTCTAGCAATTAAGAACACTCAAAACAGCGAGAATACTTGGGAATTGACCGTCGCTGGATCGCATGCAGGATCGGTTCAACTCCAAGACGTCGAAATCACACTTAAAGAGCCGACACATTGAATGCGCTTTGCATGAGTCTTGCTGAGCGTTCGTTGACGTAATCCAACAGGGGGGTTTGTTGACTGAAACCACCTTTCCCAGGCTACCTCCTTCGCATGTGAACGTTGAAGGCGGCATAGTGCTCGTAACTAATGAGTTCCAGGGCCTCTTCAAGAATGGGGGAATTGGAACGGCCAATACAGGCCTAGCGCGAGCACTGGCAGATGCTGGCTTTTCTGTCCAAGTAGCTTACGTGGGGGCACGGCTCGACGACAAAGTCGAACTTGAGAAGTTTTCATCCGTCAAAGAAGATTTAAAACAACTCGGCATTAGACTTGAGGCCGTTCCAGCCTCTCCCAATTTGTGGGACACGTTCGGCGACGCCCGCAGGACGAGTTACGCTGTTTATCAATTTCTCAAGACGCAAACATTTTCCGTCGTTTATTTCAACGATTGCGGCGGCCAAGCATATTTCACATGCCTTGCGAAGCGATCGGGCCTTGCGTTCGAAACCTCGCAGATCGTGGTTGTTACTCACGGTCCTCACTGCTGGCTGCATGAAATCAATTTCGTTAAATACTACGATACTCAACCTCTGATTATAGATTTCCTGGAAAGGAAGTCCGTCGAGTTCGCGGACGTTGTCGTCAGCCCCAGCGAGTACCTGCTACAGTATCTGAAAACCAAACAATGGATATTTCCAGACGATACTTTTGTAGAGCACAATATTGTTAACGTTGGAAAATCGTTCCAGAGCAGCCAGAACTCTGGTCGAATTGTCGAACTCGTTTTCTTCGGACGACAAGAAGTCAGGAAAGGGGCAAAACTCTTCTGCGATGTCATCGACGTGCTGCAATCGGATTCAGAAATAAGCGGCGTACAAATAACAATTCTCGGAAAATTCTCAAAAATCGATTCGCTTCATTCTGGCCTATACATACTCGAGCGAAGCCGGAAATGGACTAACTCCGTGCGCTTCCTTGTGAAAATGGGGCAGCCCGAGGCTATTGCTTATCTCTCGAAACCAGGTCGATTGGCTATAATACCTTCTCTTGCTGAGAATAGTCCGTGTGTGGTGTCGGAGTGTGTCCAGCTTGGAATTCCATTTTTGGCGACTGATTCGGGCGGCACCAAAGAGCTGATTGCCCCGGCGGACGCCAAATACTGTCTCGAAGCTCCGAATACATCGGCATTTGCGGCAAAACTCGCTGAAATTGTTCGTGGTGGTGCGAAGCGACCCCGCTTGTCCATAAGCCAAAAGGACGTCGTCGGCAGCTGGCTAAAATTCCATACGACAAAGGCCAATAACTCGCTGCCGCCGCCGAAACCATCTCTAAAGTCCTCGGAACAACCGTTCGTTTCCGCCTGCCTCGTGCATCACAACAATGCTCGTTTCCTGCGTCAGGCCTTCGATTCGGTTATGGCTCAAACTTATCCATCGTTAGAGCTGGTGATCGTCGATGACGGGAGCACAAACGCTGAAGCGCTGGCGGTGTTACAGGAGATCGAAAATATCGATGCGGATATTCCAATCACAATCATTTATCAGCCTAACAAATATCTGGGAGCCGCCCGAAACACAGCCGTAGCTCATGCTCGTGGAGATTTTTTCCTTTTTCTGGATGATGATAACGTCTGGATGCCTCATTGCGTTGAGGCGATGGTCGGAGTATCGCGGAACTTGAATGCCGATATCGTCACTGGCGTGTCGTATCATTTCAAGCATTCCAGCGTCCCGACTGACGCCGATCAAGAGATCCCGTATCTACCCATCGGCGGTTGCGCTGAAGTTGGTGCTTTTGAAAATTGTTACGGCGACGCCAACGCGCTTGTGTCGCGGGACATCTTCCAAGAAGTTGGTGGCTTTCATACGGATTACGGCCAAGCCGTCGAAGATTGGCAATTTTTTGCCACAGCGGTTCTTCGAGGGGCGCGCCTCGAGGTCTGCAGCGAACCCACATTCTGGTACCGGGTTCGTTCGGATGGGATGCTCAACAAGTCAAACCTTCTTCAAAACCATAGAAGGATTCTGTCCGTCTACAAGTCTTATCCCCTCACAGTCGTTTCAAATGCGATAGAGGCGATTCTCGATATAGATTCGGATTATTGGCACCGTAATGAAAATGTTATTCTCAAGTATCCGCCCGAAGCGCGACGGTTGGCGCTGGAGGTCTCTCGTGCCGAACCGAACTTGGACTCGTCGATGAGGACTTTCGCCGAGCTATTGCTCCAGATCGGATTTGCAAACGAAGCACTCGAGTTTGCGGCTTTTAATACAATCGAACTTTTGGGTTCGACGATTTCCCGCATCAGAGAATCCCTGCGGCGGGACGCGCTAGAGGCGCTTGTACCGCCCCTTATAACTGTCGAGGAAACATTAGATCTCACAGCTGAAGCGAGAAAACGATTTATAACCCTTCAAAGTCTGGAGCCGATAAATACAGCACCGATTGATCATGGAGTTGCTCGGCATAGCATTTCGATGCACCCCTTCGCTATGACCATACCGCACATAGTTCCGCCCGGCACCCAATTCCTGGAAATCGAGGTTAGCTTTAGCGGTCCTCCCGGCAGCGTAGAGGTAGCGGGAATTATCTCCGAGGAAAGCGACGAGGTCGATTTCTTGAAGGTCAGCGGATGGACGTCGGTCGGACCGGAGATTCTCCGATTCATAGTTCCATCGAAAGGGGCGCCTATTGCGCATGACTTGATCATTTTGGTCCGCGTCACCGGTGAATCGATCGTAAATTCAACCGAACTCACGTGGCATTCCTTGCGCGCGATTGTTTCAAATGGGCAAGCCGCCATTCCGAAGCTGAAGCTGCCGCAATCACTTGAGCCCGTGACGTTGAAGAAATTTAAAAAAGCTCATCTGGTTACCGACATTGACGATGTCGATTTCGCCGTTTTCAATCCCGAATATTTCCCAGTCTTATTGCATCCGGTTCATGGTCGGATTTCGCTAGTTCGACTGCAGAAAGTGTTGAAACGCGGAAGCCGGGGTGCAGTTGGTGTGGTGGGCGTTCTGGATGAACGCGCTCACCCGGTTCAATTTGGAATGTGGTTCCACCCTAGCGCTGGTGCAACGCTTTCATCTAACAACATTGCCGACGCTCGACATTTCAGCAAATGGTTGACAGTCGCCGACGTCAATACCCAGTTTCGGATTGGCTTATTGCTCAAAGCCGAACTCGATCAGGATTTTGATCTATACATAGGCACTCGAGTTGAGGGCAAACCGAATGTACATTTCTGTCACGCTGTATGGCACTCGGTTAGCATAGTGGCTTGATGACTGCTCGCGGATCTTGGTCGCGGCGCGGGTATTGGTTCGAACTCGTTATGAATTCGCGCCGCGCCGAGCAAGGCAAACATCGTGGTAGCCTTGCCCGTGAAGTCCAAGGAACAAAAACTCCCAATTCTCCCGAAGGCAGAATTCGTGAATACCCTTTAGCACGCCGTAAGCGGAGACTTCAGAAGGCGACCAGACCGCATAGTCGTTGCAGACTATCAAACCGTTTGCTTTGAGCTTCTTCGCGCTTACCCCTAGGTCAGCACAAAAACCTTCATACGAGTGATCGGCGTCGATATATATCCAGTCAAAATAATTATCTGGAAATGTGTCGAGAAGTTTCGAAGAGCTGCCTTCGTGCAAGACAACCTGTCCGGAGCCAATTTCACGCTTGAAATGATCACGTTGCTGAAATTGAGAGAGATCCATGTCTATAATATGCAGTTTCGTTGGCAGGGTTTTAGTCCAGATCGTTTTGGCGAAATGTCCGGCCTGCGTTCCGACCTCAGCGCACACACCCCCCTTGGGCATATGATCAAGTATGTGATTGCGGCTTGGCAAAACCCTGCAGTTGGCGAGTTGCGCGTCATTCAGGGAGGGCGCCCAAGGAATAAAAGGCTCTTTAGTGGCTTGCGCCATTGCCTCGATCGCATTTCGTAGATCTTTTTGTTTCGCGATCACCGTGTCGCGAAGGGAACCCACCTCGTTCATCATCGGACAAGCCTCTTCGTCAAGAGAATTGAAGCCGCATAGCCTCTAAATCGAAGTCTATCTTGGGAGCGCCCACCGCGGCAACCATGTGCTCCGATCGCAACATCCAAAAGAGCGCACCGCGATCGACAGTCTTAACTTTTCAACTATTCAAAACTTTTCATTGAAGCTATTGTTGCCAGCAATCGCGTCATCGTTATTTAAAATTATAATTCCAAAAAGCTGCCAAATCGAGGCTTCGCGCTACGAATTCGAACTAGTTTTGAGGAAGCGGGGGCTCTTCCTCGTCCCAGTCAAGGCTTTCCTGTTGATTTCCACTGAGAGTTGACCCGGCGCGGAGGGATATTTCCACCGAGAATTGACCCGCCTGTTATGTATTTTTCGGATCAGGTGTGATGGTCAAGTTTCTATTTTTCTCCTTCTTGGTTTTGGCGGCATGTGCCGAACTGTTTTTGAATTCGGAAGCTGTCGTTTCCGGTTTCAAGGATGTGGCAGTGGTGGGTCAGCCGGTCGAGTAATGCGGTCGTCATCTTGGGATCGCCGAACACGCTGGCCCATTCGCTGAAGCTGAGATTTGTGGTGATGATGACGCTG
Source organism: uncultured Pseudomonadota bacterium (assembly GCA_963782195.1). Lineage (GTDB taxonomy): Bacteria > Pseudomonadota > Alphaproteobacteria > Rhizobiales > Beijerinckiaceae > Methylovirgula. The sequence continues at coordinate 488,458 of CAWAIN010000004.1, forward strand.
GTGCGCTCGTGCAGCTTGCTCAAGAGATGGAAGAGCAGCGCGCCGCCGGATGCACTGAACGGCAGGTAGCCCAACTCGTCCAGAATGACGAGATCGGAATGAATGAGGCGATTGGCGATCTGCCCGGATCTGCCTTGTGCCTTCTCCTGATCGAGGGCATTGACCAGTTCAACGGTCGAGAAGAACCGAACACTTTTGCGGTGGTGCTCGATGGCCTGCACGCCGATGGCGGTCGCCAGATGGGTTTTTCCTGTGCCGGAGCCGCCGACCAGAACGATGTTGTTGGCTTCGTCGATGAACTCGCAGCGATGGAGCTGGCGCACGAGCGCCTCGTTGATCTCGCTGCTTGAGAAGTCGAAGCCGTTCAGGTCGCGATAGGCGGGGAACCGCGCTGCCTTGAGCTGATAGGCCACCGATCTGACCTCCCGCTCGGCCGTTTCGGCCTTCACCAGCTGAGACAGGATCGGGATGGCAGACTCAAAAGCCGGCGAGCCCTGTTCGGTCAACTCGCTAACGGCGTGGGCCATGCCGTGCATCTTGAGGCTCCGGAGCATGATGATGATGGCGCCACTAGCGGGATTATGATGCATGGCGGGCCTCCGCGGTTTCCCTCAGGGCGTCGTAGCGTTCGACATCGGCCTTCGGCTCATTGGTAAGCCTCAAAGCCTGAGGCGCATCGACAGTCGGGGGAACGACAGGTTTGCCGTCGACCAGCCTGTGAAGCAGATTCAGCACATGCGTCTTCGTCGGCACGCTTGCCTCCAGGGCCAGTTCGACGGCCGAGAGCACAGCCTGTTCATCGTGCTGAAGGACAAGCGCCAGGATGTCGACCATCTCGCGGTCGCCGCCTGGCTTCCTGAGAAGCTGCTGTTGCAACATTTTGAAGGCATCAGGGAGTTCGACGAAGGGGGCGCCGTTGCGAAGCGCGCCGGGTTTGCGTTGGAGGACAGCCAGATAATGCCGCCAGTCATAAACCGTGTGGCCCGGCCCATCGTGAGAACGGTCGATGATGCGGTGATGCTCGCAGATCAGTTGACCTTCGGCGGCGACGACAATCTTCTCCGGATAAACACGCACGCTCACCGGGCGGTTGGCGAAGGAGGCCGGAACGCTGTAGCGGTTGCGTTCCAGATGAACGAGGCAGGTCGGTGAGACCCGTTTGGTGTATTCCACGAAGCCGTCGAACGGACGTGATACCGGCATAAAAGCCTGGGTTTCTTCGGCCCAGATGTCGGCGATCGTTCCATGCATTTTCCCGTGTGATGTCTGCCGCCAAAGCTCCTTGCAACGGTTTTCCAGCCATTCGTTCAGCGCATCCAGGGAGGGAAAGCGCGGGATGGGCTGCCAGAGCCGATGACGGGCATCCTGCACGTTCTTCTCGACCTGTCCCTTCTCCCAACCCGACGCCGGATTGCAGAACTCGGGTTCGAAGAGATAATGGCTGGCCATGGCCAGAAAGCGAGCATTGACATCGCGCGCCTTCCCCCGTCCAACCCTGTCGATGGCGGTTTTCATGTTGTCGTAGATGCCGCGCCGGGGCACGCCGCCGAAGACCCGGAAGGCGTGATTGTGGGCGTCGAACAGCATCTCATGTGTCTGCAGGAGATAGGCCCGAACGATAAAGGCCCGGCTGTAGCTCAGCTTCGAATGGGCCACCTGCAGCTTGGTGCGCTCATTGCCGATGATCGCCCAGTCCTCGGACCAGTCGAACTGGAACGCTTCGCCGGGTTCAAATGCCAGCGGCACGAAGGTCCCGCGACCCGACGTCTGTAGTTCCATTTGCCTGGCGGCTCTCCAATCCCGGGCGAAGGCCGCAACCCGACTGTACGAACCGCTGTAACCGAGGCCGATCAGGTCGGCGTGCAACTGCCTCAGTGTGCGCTTCTGCTTGCGGGGCTTGTTCGCCTCCGTTTTTAGCCAGGCCGACAATCGGTCGGCAAAAGAATTCGAGCTTACTGGGCCGCTCCGGAACCTTGAACTTCGGCTCCACGTCGCCCGAGCGCAGATATTTGCGGACGGTGTTCCGCGACAGGCCGGTCCTGCGCGAGATCTCCCGGATCGATAGATGCTCTCGAAAATGCCAGCGTCTAATCACGCTCAATAACGCCATGTCGATCACTCCATTGCCCCCGCCAAAAACAAGACGGGGTGGTTCGAACATGGGTCAATTCTCGGTGGAAATATCCCTCCGCGCCGGGTCAGCTCTCAGTGCAAATCAACAGACGTCCAACCGCAAGCACCGGACGACATCTCAATGACCGCTTTTGAGACCCGTAACTGACGATAAATATGACCGAGATGGGCGCAAAGCAGTCATTCATTCGAAAGAACGGGTCCCGAATCCGCGATACAATTTTTTGGGGTGGAAGACCCCTCATTCGACACTTTTTTGGGGTGGGCATGACAATCTATTGGGGTGGACGTCGACCAAAATTCAATGACTTACGGCGATCCTGTGTCTGCCTTATGAGGTGAGCCACAGCTCTGTAGCTCACCCCAATTAACGGTCAAAACGACACTCTCATGGTCACGCTCACCCCGAACGGGGGGCTCGGGACCGTCAGCGTGAGATTATGCTAGCGGACCACTTCCCGCCCTATGCGAGTTTCGCTCCCGATCGCCCGTCGCGTGGGAGTAGCTCGAGAGGAGCCAGACTGCGAAAATGATGACGCCCATCGCGATGAAAAACATTCGCGCCGGCGCTGGCAACTCCAACAGCGAACCGCCGATCACCAGCACTGGCCCGACCGCTAATTCGACAAGGGCGTGCAACCGAATAGGCAAGATTTTGACGGGGCTAAACGGCATGTCGGTCACGAGCGTCATGGACAGATGCACAACGGCGAGTCCATAGGAAATCATCGCCGATGTGCCAGTCAATCCAATGACCGTCGGCGCGAGCGCGAATATGACGACTGTCAGATAGTCGAGGGCTGCGTGCGCTTCACTTGATATTATCTTCATCTCACTTCTCCCCTTCAAGCGCCGCCGCGATCATCGAGTCGCGCAATTCTGTGATCTCAGCGTCGGACAATCCTGATTTCGCTAAGACCAGCACCCCTTGGATGTTTGCCACACACTGCAGCGCGCGTTGACAAACGATGACGCCCGAGAATCGCGAGGACCCAGCCGCTGGGCGCGACAATGCCGCTGCAAAAAGGGAGCGAAGCGTGTCGACGCCAATCGTTAGCCGCGCCACGAGGCTCGCAACCGACAAGCTCGGGAAGCGGAGACGGCAATCGGGACGTGGGTCTTTTTTGCTCAAGTGCACCCATGACCATCTCCACTTTCCAGAACCGATCGTCTAGCTTTTGATTGGCGTCAGCGAACCATGGCGGCCGCCGGAAACCACGATGCTCGTGCAGGTGCCACCCATCACGAACTTCCAGGAATTGCCCTGAAAATCAACGGCCGAGGTGCCCTGGCAAGTTGTGCCCGGGCCAGCCGCGCAATCGTTTTGACCCTTCAGGGCAACGCCGTAGCATTTCTCTTTGTGCGCAGCGACGGCGGCCGCGCCCTCCGCGTTAGTCATAGGTGCTGCATACGCGATTGACGATATCGCGGTAGCAATTGCCGACACCAAGATGGCCGAACTCATGACGGACTTTGAGGACATTTTATTCTCCTTATGGCTCTTAGTTCTTTTTCTGGCGAGGCAAAGATCTGACGCGGCGTGAGGTTCATCGCGAAGGTCTGCATTTGATGTGAGCCAATATGCATTCTCTGCGACTGTCACTGTTTGAAGAGCGAGTGGAACCCGCTCTTGGTGAAAGGTTTAGTGCGTCGCAAATGTATTCGACTGGCCGCTGCATTTGTTACGCGGCGCGTGCTTCACGGTGTCGTTATCGCTGATTTCGCGAAGCTAGGCGATGGCCGAATGTCTTCCAGACTTTTCCGTTTCGGAGAGGTGAAGGCAAGCCGCCGAGGCACGCCTTCACTATGTCAAGCCACGAAAAGACTCTCGAATTTATCGATGATCCATGACCTTGATAATCTGCTGATGCAAATAATCTGGAAGGTCGTCAACGGGGATCATTACCATCATGCGCCTGGACGGCCGGCGCCGAGCACCGCCGAAATCGAAGTGACCGCAAGGGCGATCGTGACAACGAATTTGTGTAAGAAACGGGTCGTTTTAACCGCCTCGGAGATATCGGGCCTAAAGCCGATCCCGGCGAAGAACACTATAGCTGCGATAATAACTCCTCCAGCGACAGCCAACGCCAGTATCTGCCGAAAAGACCAAAGTCGATACGAGTTTTGTACTAACAGATCGATGATTCGATCAGTCCTCACTACGGCTGCTCCGATAGAGTGCTGCAAGCCTCTTAAGGGCACGGTGTAAGGCCACCCTCACTGCACCTTCTGTCATCTGGAGCCGCGCCGCTGTTTCTCGAATGCTATTTTCATCGAGCGATATTGCCTGCACGATCTCCCGTTGGCGTTCGCCCAAACGTTTGAGCATCGCATTTATGCGGTGCGTCTCTACTTCCGGCGGCCGGCTTTCGGCCTTGAGATCGTCAATGAAATCTTCGATGGGCACGTTCACGCACCGTCCGCGTCTCCGGAGGGCGTCAAAAAGCTTGTTCCGTGCGATCGCAGCAATCCAAGGCCCAATCGGCCTGGATTGATCCCAAGTTTCACGCTTCAGATGGATCGTAAGCAACACCTCTTGCACGATATCCTCGGTTTCGCCCCCGGCGGCGCCGCGACCATAATAGCTGATGACTGCTCTCACATGCGGCGTCACTGAAAGAAGAAGCAGCCGATAGGAACGCGCATCACCGGCCAGAGCCGCTCTCATCCACGCTGACCAATCAGCTTCCCTGGACGATGCGGTCATCATCATCTCTTACGACGGGCAGGCGATTTTGTTACAGCATCCTGCTAATGCCATCCTGGTCGACCGCAGACGTAAATCATTGATCGCTTATTGGCTCGGCAGGTGGGCGGCGAAATCACAGCCTATATGCTCGGCGCCGAGCGGACAGGATTCGCGGAGTTGCACAAACAGGGGCCGGAAAGAGTTCGCGATTCCTTTTGTTATGGTCGAAGATAAGCACGACTTGACCAAGCAAATTTCCGCCTGTGGGCCTCGCGCATCCCGCTAGAGCGCCGTTGTTGGCGATTTCCATGCCGTCGCTCCGAAGTTGCCGGCGTACCGGACCATTGCCGAGCTATCCCAGCTTGGTCTTCGCGCTCCGGATGCCTTTGTTACGCATCTCACCATCTTGTGAAGGCACACTGCATGCGCGGGGTACAAGACTGTGCACGTCATGAAGGCGGGTCGCGAAGGTCGCATTCCAGCGACTGACAGAGCGAAAATTCTTTCGGCATCGCACAATCTCGGGCGGCCTAGAATTTGGCCTGCTCTTAGCGATTTCCTGACATAACAAACGTATGTGAAAAGACTTTAGTCGGCGTATTTGACCGTGCAGCCATAGGGGCGCGTAATCGGATGCGACACGGGCTTGCCGGACATCACAGCCTCAAGTGCCTCACGGGCGTAAGGTTCGGCTTTGGCGATGTCTTCAATCCGAGTTGAGGCAATGCTGTCGGCGCCACCCATGTACGCAAGCTCGCCATTCGGTCGAACTACAAAAATATCGGGTGTAGTCTGTGCGCCGTATAGATGGCCGATCGAGCCGCTCGGATCGAGAATGACATGCGCGGGGTCGGCATTGCGGCTCTTTGTGTCGGCATTTGCCTGCGCCCCATCGACATAGCCTTGCTCGCCAGGCGCGGAGCTTATGACCGTGAGCCACACCGCGCCGAGATGGGCCGCCTCGTGCTGCAATTTCTGCATCGCGCCGCTGCGATACCATTTGCCGACATAAGGGCAACCATCGTTGGACCATTCGAGTATGATGGTTTTGCCCTTGAAATCGGTAAGATGAATTATCATGCCGTTGCTATCTTTTCCGGCGAAATCTGGCGCCGGCAAACCGATTTTCAATGGCGCGGCGTTCAGGCCAGGCGCAGCTGTCACGCTGACCGCAAGCACGAGCACATGTCCGATTTTTGCCATCACGTCAGCCTTCAACTATTGGAGCGATTCAGTTCGTCAAGAACGATGTCTGCCGTCAGAATCTGGGGCAGCACCACCGGCTGGCCCTTGACAGGAAAATAGACATAGAGCGGCACGCCATCGCGACCATGCGCCCGAAGAAATCGCGTGATTGCGGGGTCGGCTCGCGTCCAATCACCTTTGATATAAGCGACATTGTGAGAGGTGAAAGCACGTCGCACGGCGACGGAAGCCAGAGTAACACGCTCATTTATGAGACACGTGACGCACCAGGCCGCAGTCATGTCCACGAATACAGGCCGGCCTTCAGCACGGAGCGCCGCCAGGCGCCCTTCTGAATAGGGCAAGGAATTGGTGGAATACGCGACGGTTGCGGCATTGAGCGGCGCAACCGAAACGCCGCGCGACAAGACGAGGGCGCAGATAACCGCGACTGCGGCGAGTGTTTTGCCAAAAAGGTTTGCGCGGCTTTCCCTCGCCTGTGTCGCGCCCAGAAGCCAGGCTGCAAAGGCAACCAGCACTGCACCGGACAGTGCCAGAAGAACGCCTTCCGCGCCAGCTTGCAGGCTTAGCACCCACACAAGCCAGACGGCTGCGCCATACATCGGAAAGGCTAGAACCTGCTTCAGAATCAGCATCCAGGGCCCTGGTTTCGGCAAAAGAGCCGAGGCGGCTGGGACGAGTGCCAGCAAGGCATAGGGTGCGGCAAGACCAAGGCCCATGGCGAGAAAGATGAGAAATACAAACGCGGGTGAAGCGGTTACGGTTGCAGCGACCGCGGCGCCCATGAAGGGCGCAGTGCAAGGGGTCGCGACAAGAACAGCAAGCAGCCCCGTAAAAAAACTGCCGGCGCGCCCATGCAGACGCGTCAAACCATCGCCGCCTTCGACGAAGCGGCCGCCGACCTCGAAGACGCCGGAGAGATTGAGACCAATTGCCAATAGGAGCCAAGCCATAATCGTCACGAAGACAGGCGATTGGAATTGGAACCCCCAGCCGACCGTAAGGCCCCCTGCGCGCAGAGCCAGAGCCAGACCCGCGATCGCAGCAAAGGCGGCGAGCACGCCGAAGACGTAGCTTGCGGCATAGGCCCGCACGACGCCATGCGCTTGACGTGAGACTTTGGCGAACGTCAGCGCCTTCATCGCCAGGATCGGGAAGACGCAAGGCATGAGATTGAGAATTAAGCCCCCCAGAAAGGCAAAGCCCAGAATCCAGGCAAGACCAGCGCCATCGACAATTGGCTTGCTGGTGGTGACTTCTCCCGGCCCCGCTAAAAGCGCCCCCGGCGCTGACGATCGTTGGACGGCGACCGCCCGCGTTCCTGTGGTGGCAGAAGTGACGGCCCCGCGTTCAGGCCTCGCATCGATCGTTAAAAAATGTTCTCCGCCGTTCGGAGCTTTGATCACCAGCACGCCAGAGAGCGTAGCGCGAGGATCAAATGTTTCTCCCGGCTTAAGTGCGAGCTTCAACTCGCCATCGACGATTGAGAATTTCTGCGCGGCAAGATCGTCGATTTCTCCCCAAGTCGCCGGCAGGAACCACGCGTCTTGAACGGACTGGGACGAGAGTCCCTTCCCATGCATCAACAGAGTCGCATTCGGCAAGACGTGCGCATCGAAGGGTGAAGGCTTCGGCACGCGTGCCGCGGCAGCAGTAAAAAGCGGGGCGGCCGCGGATGGCGTTGCCTTTCCGATCGGAAGGTCGAGCTGGAACGTGCCCTGCTCCGGCACACATATGTTCGCACAAACGAGCCAGTGCGCTTCAGCGGTAACACGGAAAGATGGAAGCTGCTCCGAGTTCGTCACCACGACTGGAAGGAGGACCTCGTCGAGGTAAGCATAAGTCATCACCTGATCTTCCTTCAGGCGAATCGGCACTGGCCATGCAATGGCCGAGGCCTTGGCACCGCGCGGCAAGCTCAGGTCGAGTTCTGGCGGTTCCCCGGCGGCGCCAGGATTGATCCAATAGATATGCCAGCCTTTGGTCAGCTTGAAATGCAGACCGAGTTGGAAGGATTTTGCAGGATCGACCGCGTCGACATCTGAGGCAAGTGTCACTCGCACATGAGGCGTCACGAGAGGCTTGCTTTCAAGCGCTTGCGCCGACGGCACAGCACTAAAAGCGAAAGCAAGCGAGCAAAGAAACCATAGAACGCGCTTCATCGGTCCTCGAAAGTAATTGAAAGCAATCGGGTTGATTTAACCAAGAGAAAAGCGTCCGGCTTCAGCCCTCTCGCGTCAATTCAACATCGGGTGACAGCGGCGGCAATTTCGAACGGTCTGCACTGAGTCCCTTATGGTTTATGCACATTGCAAATAACGTCAGCACTCCAACGCCGACGACAAAAACGAAGAGAGTTCGATAGGAAGCTAATGACTTGCATGGCAGTTTGCATAGAAGCCTCGCCCAGAGGAACGCCCGGAATAACGCGCCAATTCGATTTTGTGGCCGCGAAGTGCTCTATAAAGCAGCAACGGCCAACTCTTTCATTGCGTTATTCGCGACGCTCCGCTCAGCCGTTACGCATCTTCGGGTTCGATTCGATCAAAAATGCTTGAGCGAATTAGGCTCGTTGATCTCGGGGCAAGCTGGGCGAACCAAATCAAGAGCCGACTTCGCAATATTTGCGCAATGAAAAGCGGCCCTTTGGTAGTGCGAGGCCTCAAACACAGCAGGACTCTCTGACCCTGACGCAAAAATTTGGCGTTCTCTGAGTAACGGACGCATCGCATCCAACGAAGTCTTAGATGGTGAAAACCTTTCCGGACGAAGGAGATGATGATGATTTTAGAATTACCCAACGGTCGGAAGCTCGTACCGCGCCTTTTAGCCGTCGCAATCTGTGGCGTGGCTTCCGTCGTCCTCAGCGCCGCTCAAGCGGATGAGGCCGGCCACCACACAATTGTTGCTAACTCTGCCCGCTGTCCCACCTGCTTCAGAGCCGAGGCAAAGGTTACCCCTGTCGCGGCGCCTGCACGCGAAGATCCGCTTGGCGCAACGCTTTGCGGAAGCGCCATGTCTTCGTCACCCCCTCTAGCGCCTCTCTGCGGGCGTTATCGATAGCGGGATCAACTGAGGAAAGCCAAAAGCCGACGCGCCACAAACTGACTGCCCCTTCTGCTTTAAGAGCAGGGTTACAAGCCCAAGAATTCCCGGCTCACAGTTTCGTGAAGTCAGTAACAGCCCGCGAGTTTGCAGCGAAATATATCTACGGCGTATGGCGCCAAGCGTACCCGTTTGGGGCGTTTTCCTTGAGGGAGAATCAAATGAAAATGACTTTCGTTTCGGGCGGCAGCATTGCCGCGGCAGCGGTTGCTCTCGCAATCACCGGCACAACGCTGGCGCCGAGCCAAGCTTTTGCCGCGGGCCACGTTCAATGCTTCGGCATCAATTCCTGCAAGGGCCATAGCGACTGCAAGACCGCTAGCAATTCCTGCAAGGGTCAGAATTCTTGCAAGGGACAGGGCTTCCTGTTTGAAAGGACCAAGCATGCCTGCCTGAAACTCGGCGGCCATCTCGGCTAAGAGGCGCTATATCCCAACTAGGGGCACCCGCTTCCCGGCATCTGCGGGGGCCCCATCTAAGGCGGACACGGATGCAGAAACCCTCCCCACTCGGCTTCGGACTTGGCCTTCGGCCTGTCTATTACGGAGAGATTTTCGAATCCAAGCCGCCGGTCGACTGGTTCGAAGTTATCTCCGAAAATTACATGGTCGAGGGTGGGCCGCCCCTAAAGGCCCTCGAGCGCATCCGCGGCGATTATCCCATCGTCATGCACGGCGTCTCGTTGTCGATCGCCTCGACCGCGCCGCTCGATCGGGATTATCTTGCGGCTCTCAAAAAACTCGCCGACCGGTTCCAGCCGGAATTCATCTCCGATCACCTTTGCTGGACGGGTGTCCACGGCGTTAATCTCCACGATCTAATGCCGATCCCCTATACCGAAGAGGCGCTGAGCCACGTCGTCAACCGGATAGACCAGGTACAGGACTTTCTCGGACAACGAATAGCGATCGAGAATGTCTCCAGCTATGTAACCTTCACCGAATCCGAGATGGACGAATGGACCTTCGTCCGCGAGATTGCGAAGCGCGCTGATTGTTGGCTGCTTCTCGACATTAACAATGTCTATGTCTCAGGGTACAATCATGACTTCGACCCGCATGAATTCCTGCGCTCGGTCGATGTCGATCGCGTCGTTCAATTTCATCTCGCCGGCCATGAGGACCACGGCACGCATAAGGTCGATACTCATGACGAACCTGTCAGCGAGGAAGTCTGGGCGCTTTTCGCCGAAGCCTGGCAACGTTTCGGCCCTGTATCCGTCATGATCGAGCGTGACGACAAGTTCCCGCCCTTCGCCGACTTGCTCACTGAATTGCAACACGCACGTGATATCGCTGGCGTAATTTCAGAGCTTGGGAGCGCCGCATGAGTTCTCGCGGATTTGCAGACGCGGTTTCAGGCTGCGATCCTCGGCGTGGATTCCGAGCAAAACATTCTTGCCACCATCGAACCTTCGCAACAGCTTACCGCCAAAAAGCGATTCGACGTCTATGCTGAGGCCTATCGCCTGCGGCTCAAAGGCTTCCTCGCAGAAGATTTCAAAGTCCTCAACAATGCGCTTGGCCATGACGGATTCGACGCCTTGTCGGAGGCTTATGTCGATGCAACGCCGTCATTCCATCGCAACGCACGATGGTATGCGCGCGAACTGCCGGATTTTATCGAAACGGCGCCGCCATGGAACGGAAGCCGTAGCCTCCTCGACGTCGCGCGTCTTGAACGGGCGCTTGCGGACGCCTTCGATGCGGCGGATACGTTTCCCTGCCCCATCAGGGACCTGGCCGCTCTCGCGCCGGGTGAATGGCCGCAAGCGCAATTTTCTTTTCATCCAAGCGCGGTCTTACTCACCCTGGCGCAAGGAACAGCAACAGCATTCCGCGCCGCGGCGGCCGAGACAGAGTGCCCCCCGCCCGATGAAACACGCGATGAGAATGTGCTCATTTGGCGCCATCCTGACTTGCAGGTGCTCTTCCGGCCTCTGGAAACGGCCGAGGCTATCGCCCTGAGCGAGGCGATTTCCGGCGAGAGCTTCGGCGAAATCTGTGCTATGTTGCAATTCCACGATACTCACGACACGGAAGAAGTGGCCGCACGCGCGGCCGGTTATCTGGCGCAATGGTTCCGTGATGGCCTAATCGTCAACATTTGCACCAGTTGACTATTGGCGCTTTGCCCAGGCCGAGGCCAAAGCCGCATCTGCGGCTGCGCAGCCGGAGGATCCGCTCGACCTAACTCTTTGCCGGAGCGCTATATCGTCCTCGCCGCCCCTGGCACCGGTCTGTGATCGTTACCGATAACAACCGGGCCGGTCGACATAGATGATAAGATCAATCGGTTCTCCCCATGGCCGGTCGTTTCGAGCGCAGCTGTTACGTAGACCGGTGAGCCCGCTAACCACAAATCGTGACGGATTTCCGCGTGCCGCGTCTCGCTGGGCCGACCTTCCTAAACGCTTGATCAATGTCCCCACGACCTCGACGAAGGTTTGCGGTTGGTGGTTAACGGATATCCAACTCGCGACAACAACGAACATCTCTTCAACAATGTCGGTCGCTGGAACCGTCGTTATCGATGCGCCTGTACTTCTCGCACTTCAGCGATTTCAACCCGCCAGTCGGCTTCACGCAGCATCTTGACCAAGAGAGCGGCGGCGGTTCCCGGACGTCGTCGGGCGACACTATGGACGGTCACGGTCCGCGCAAGATCGAATTCGATGAGCGGCAGGCGGCTGATCCCCTCCGATCTCGCTGCTCCGACCGGAAGAATGGCGATTTCAAGATTTGCCTCAAGCAATGTCAGCAAATCAGCTTGCGTCGCGACGCGATGAATACGCGCATCTGTGACGCCACTCGCCATCAGCAAGCCGGAAATTCGATCGGACAGTTCGCATCGCGAGTTGACTAACAGCGTGTCGGAGGCGATATCCTTGAATTCAACATGATTCCTTCCAAAAAGCCTGTGCTCCCTGCTGATGAAGAGACCGAAGGGCTCCTCAAACAACGGAAAGGCATCGAAGCGAGGCCGAGTATCCTTGAGCGGTCCAGCGATCGCCAATTCGCTCTCGCCTGATTTCAAACGCTCGGCGAGTTCAGCCGGTGAGCCGCGATGCAGAGTAATTTCCAAGCGCGGGAAGCGCCGTGATAGCTCGAGGAGCGCCGGCACGAGGAATGTGACGGATATAGAATGTGACACTTCGACCGTTAGGCTAGCGGCCTCGCCCCTGCGCATTGACTGAGCTATCGTTTTCGCAGTGACAGCGCCTTCGTAGCACTGCCGCATCATCGGAAGCACGCGCTCGCCAAGCTCAGTGAGACGGGATAACGCACGCTCCCTGCTGATCAACTCGCCGCCGAGCTCGATTTCTAGAAAATGAATGGCGCGGGTCAGAGTTGGCTGCGTGACATTGCACCGTTCGGCCGCTTTGGTGAAATTGAGTGTCTCACTGAGCGCCAGGAAATATCGGATTTGGTGTATTTCCACGACGCCGATACCCCGCCAATATCCTCTCGAAAATGGTGATCGTCGGCGCTAAGACTTATCGCCGGTAATCAGTTGAACTCCCACTCGGAAAGTCAAATAGGACCATATCCATCCGACCGCAGCTTTGTTCACACCGTGTATTCGCGCGCGCGGGGCTATATGTTTCGTCTCCGCATGAATTTTTCGGGTGACGATGCGGTGTGAAGTCAGGCCTGGACGACGCGCTCCCCTCTTTGACACTGCTGGCGCGGAGGCTGGCCCTTGGAGCGGCCAGCGGGGAAGGTCTCAACGCAACGGCGCCGGACGAAGGATCGCCCGGCGCACGGAGTCTTAAGGTTTGGTCCAAGTCGCTAGAACGTGATCGTTTCGAGTTGAATCGCGATCATGCACCTTCGGGATTATGCTCTAGAAGAACCAGGCCGTGCCGAAATCGATCTGGTCGGCGATGCTTCTCCCACCTGATTGGTTCGTCGCCCAGGAGTGGACATATTCGCCTTCGATCGTCATCCATTGCGTCAGCTGATAGCGCACGAAGCCGATCGCGCTTTCGTTCGACTTGAGCAGGAAGGGACCATAGGCTTGGAGAACGTCAAATCCGTTAGCGTCAATTTCGCTGATGCCCCAGCTACCGCCGAATTTGAATTTGTCCCAAGTGTAAGTGGCTTGACCATAGCCACCAAAGGACGTGCGCGCCGATCCGTCGAGGCTGTAGGCGTCCAAGAACAGACCGGTTGTCCCAAGCCCCACGCCATAATAGCCTGTGGCTACGAAGCTGAAACCATCGATCTCGATCTTACTGAAACCGTCGATGGCCCAGGAGTTCAACGCGGCGCCATTCGGAAGATTTACATCGGTTGGTCCTGCACCGTCCGTAACATCGTGATCGACGCGATGTTCCTGCCACAGACCGTCCGCTGAAACTGTCAGGTTAGCTCCCGGAACGATGGAGCCCACCCATTTTACCCGGCCTTGAACCATCGGCGCTTCAGACGAGATGACGTTCGCGGAAACAGGTTCGCCAGAGAAAGTGCCGGTAAAGATATCGGCTGTATCAAGTGGCGTGAAAGCGCCGATCGAGGCGGTAAAGCCATTGAAGTCCGGGGTCGTATAGGTGATCTGCGGAATCCAGTCGGCATAGACATAGCCGATGCCGATGCGGCCCAGAGTTGTGTTCGTGGGCTTGGCGATATTGGCCGCCGTGCCCACGCCGAATATGCTTTCGTCGTTCAGGATCGCGTCGCCGCCGAACAAGCCGAGGTCGCGGCCAATCTTCACCGTGCCAAAAGTCGGTGTGCCAACCGTGCCGAAGACTTGGCGCAGATCGATGCCTGGCGTGCCGAGCGCAATCGGCGAACCCGGCCCGTTCGCATTAAGTTCGTTCGGCGCCGTATTGCCTCCGCCGACGAAGGCGGTGATTTTGAAGCCAAGATCATAACCCAGCTGGTTAGTATTGAGGTTTAGCGAGATCGAACTCGGCAGCAAAGCGGAGGAGATGCCATTAGATGCGATGTTCGTGCTGTTGTCGACGAGACCGCCGAGGACACCGCCAGATATCGCTGAACCGGTCACCCGCCTTGGGAAACTTTCGGTGCCATAAAATATGAGATCGCCGTTAAGCTTCACATCGATCCCGCCGATTTCGCCATCTTTGGTAATCGAGCCTGGGATGCGAAACCCAATGCCCTTGTCGAGGCGGGTCAAATAACGATCATCTGGAACGACCAAGACCCCATCCTGAGCGGTTGATCGATGGCCGGACGCGTCACCCCGCGACATCCTTGCCTTTTCAGCCTTGTGACGGGACTTCAACTGCGAATATTCGCCGCGCGTCAGAACTCCATTTGCTCGCAATTGATCCAGAAGTTGATCGGTCACGTCGGCACGGGCCGGAAGAGCGGCCGAAAGGCTAACAATTGCGGCTGCACACGCAGCAATGTTGCGCGAATGACCGCCGCGACGGAATTCGAACTTAGGCATCAGCTTCCCCCTTCAGGTCGCGCCACGGATCGGAGCTGCATTAAGAAGGCTCCTTCGCAGCCGTGGATGTCACCACCGCAAACGATGACGCTTTATGATTTTACTAATTGCACATTGCGTATATTCCTGCTGCGGTGCGAACTTCGGCCAAACCTCAAGCGACTCACACGTCTGCGCCTGAAGTATCGCCGGTCATCAGTGCCGGGTGAAATGCCGATTGCGCATCAATTGGATGCGGCGAACGGATCGTTAGAGCGAGTACTTTAGCCCCACATGATCGAAGAGTGACCGTGGGACGGAGAGCCATTACGAAGATCCGCCGGAACGGGCAGCGCCGACGATGCTTCCATCTGGCGCTTCAAGAAGCACGGCCGCACGTTGGCCCTGCAGCAGCGGAACGTGGAAGGTGATCGGCGCACCATTCCACGATCCGAGCGATCGGATCGAACGGACGATGTTCGATTCCGTCAGCGTCCGTCCGCTATTCTCGCCACGTCCGATCGCCGTGCGATGCTCAGGATCGAAGCCGATTAGAAGCACGTTGGCATTACCGGAGCCACGGCTGACCGTGATCGAAACGCTGCTTCCGCCACGGGTTATTGCGACCGCGGCTGCTGTCACGTCGGAATGTTTGGCGGCATCGATGATCCTTTCGGCGTTTGCACGATCGGAGCCGACAAGCCCTTTTCTTCCATCAACTACCATCTCCGGCGTATAAGACCCGTCTCCAAAACGCGCGCCGTATTCGGCTTGGCGCTCTGTCGCCGCGTCCAAAGAATACGGGTCCCTCCAACCCAAACTATTCCAGTACGTCACATGAAACGCCAAAGGTAGAATATCGCCTCGATGGCGCGATAATTCGGTCAGATAGGCATCCGCAGGAGGGCACGATGAACAGCCCTGCGAGGTAAACAGCTCGACAACCACAGGGCGCTCGGCGGCGGCCGCAACGAGGGGAAGTGTCGAAATAAGAACACCGGCAGCGAAAAATGGCGATAGCATGGTACACTCCGCGAACAGCGCTGTTCAACGATTGAACATGTGTTTTTATTCGTCGAGCGTTTGTCGACTGTTACAGACAGCCGCCAACAATGCCGATCACAAATCGTTGACGATTTCCTTGGCACTAATGAAGTCCTGTCGCCGTCGGCTGGGCGGGTTTCATAAGCGCGATATGATTTGCTGGATCTTGGCGAGCGCGGCTCGCGGCGCAGTGTGCTGTGCACAATTTCGATCGACGGCTTCGAGGGGCACGAGAAGTGCGGCCGCCCAGCCTGCAATTGGTCGCAATGGTTTTATGGTCGCTTGTTGAGACGTATTTTGACCGAGACCCGAGGCGGTTAACGCCTCGGGCAAAGCGTTCATCAAAGCGATCTTGAGGTGTGATACCGGCAGATCGCTAGTTGATCCGGTTAGTGCATTACCTTTAAGACTTGCTGGCGCAGATAGTCCGGGAGTTCATCAACAGGGACCATGACATACATCTTGCCGTGCATCTTCACGATCACGGAATGCATTCTTGTTGCGTCGTTCATGACGAGATCCGTGTGAGTGATCATCCGGAGATATTCCTGGATGTTGGTCGCAGGAGTTTGTGTTGACTCGTGTTCGACTTGATCAAAGTCCAAAAGATCATCAAATGCGAAACAAGTACTAAGGGAGCGTAGAACGTGTAGATGTACCAAATAGTACTCAGGTTGAAGCTCGGCACGTTCAACTGCAAGACGCCGCGCACTCCGTTCAACAGGTCCACAAATCCCCACGTGTTGGTCAGCCACACCAGAGGAATGGCAAAACGCCAGTTGCTCCGTAGAGCAAAGATGGAAGCGAGAGCCAGCGCCGCTTCCAAGAGATCACCGTAAGCAGCACCGGAAAGAAACTCTCCGGGCAGTTTCGGATCGACCATGCCCGTAACCAACAAAGTCATGCCCACATAGCGAGGCACATGCACAAAGAGCAGCGCAATTAGTGCGGAATTTCGAGAAAGTTTGGTTAGGTACGGCCAAACGTACCACGCCGTGACGAGGCTGAAGACGAAGATACTCGAAAGAAGCTGTAACCAGAATATTGTGACGCTGTTCATCGCCGTCGTCGCTCCCATTTGTCTACTTGCCGCACATCTGCAGCCGCAATCGAGTTGCCTTCACATCGCCAGCTCGGTTTCCTTGATGTTGGCGATAGGACCAAGGATCGTCGGGTCGAAGTCGTTTAGGACGCCGCGCTCAGACAAACGCCGAGGGAAGTCGGGGTTCGCCAGCGCCCCTCGGCCGATGGTGACGATATCGGCGCCGTCGTCCAGCGCAGCCACCGCCTGCTCGACATTATGCAGACTGCCATTGGCAAAGATCGCTGCTTTGGGTGCGTAGCGCTTGGCAAGGTGCATCAATGATGGACCTACCGGCGTAAATGCCGGCTTCCACGCTTCAAATTCGGTCACATGGATGAAGTCCGCGCCGGCCTCCGCGAGCCTGCCGAAGATGATTTCTGCGTCGCGCTCCGCATCGGCCCATTTGTGATGGTGGTCGTTCACCTTCCCTTGAGAGATGCGGACGCCGACCGGCACCTTGGCACCAACCTTCGCACGCACCGCCTTGAAGGTTTCGAGGATCAATCGCACGCGGTTCTCTGTGGCGCCGCCCCATCGATCCGCTCTGTTGTTGGCGTAGTCGGTCAAAAACTGGTCGAGAAGATATCCATTGGCGCCATGGATTTCGATTGCGTCAAATCCGGCAACCTCGATTGCGCGCCCCGCCGACTCAGCAAAACCGCTGATGGCGTCGGCGATCTGCGCCTCCGTCATCGCGGCGGGCAGAGCGTAGCGGCCCTTGCCGTGATAGAATGTCATCTGTTCGCCCCTCGGCTGGACTGGAGATGGCCCCACCGTGGTGTCGCGAAAGCGATTGCCTTGGCTCAGTGCGCCGGCATGCAACATCTGCGCGATGGCGAGCGCGCCGTGCGCCTTGATGCCGTTGACGACCGGCTTCCAGGCATTGGCCTGCGCTTCGTCAGTCATGCCGGGCTGATGGATGTAGCCCTGCGAGAACGCCTGGTCGGTGTAAATGCCTTCGGTGATGACCGTCCCGAAGCCACCCCGCGCGAAACGCTCGTAGTAGCGGGTCATCGTCTCGGTCGCCCGGCCATCCTGGGTCGCGGTGATGCGCGTCATCGGCGCGACAGAGAGGCGGTTCTTCACGGTATGGCCGTTTATAACGATCGGCGCGAAAAGCGCGCTCGTGTCAATGTCCATCGTCCAGACCTCCAGAAGCATCAAAGCGGGCATTTTCAGCTCAAATGCCAAGGAGCGCCGCTTGTTGGCCCTAGATCTAGCTTTTGCCGGCGGGACGCAGAAGATGCGGTAGACGATAAGCAATATATCGTTTAGCGTTAAAATATGGATCTCGCAGATGTGGCTCTGTTTCGCGCCATCGCGTCCCTCGGCAGCCTGTCGGCTGCGGCTCGTCAGATGGGCACGACGCCGATGTTGGTCAGCCGCAGGTTGGCAGGCCTCGAAGCCGAGTTGGGCGCGCGCCTGTTCCACCGCACGACGCGGTCCCTATCACTGACTCCCGAGGGAGAGGCCTTTTTGCCTCACGCAGTCACCCTCATAGAAGCTCGCGATTCGGCGCTCGACTCGGTCTCGTCCGGTGGCTCCGGCCTCTCAGGCGTGTTGAAGATTACAGCGCCGAACGTCATCGGCCACTCCGTCGTCGTCCCTGTCGTCGCCGAGTTGATCGCCGACAACCCCGCGCTACGCGTCGATCTGACCCTGAGCGACGGTGTCATCGACATTGCGACGGCAGGACTGGATGTGGCCGTTCGCGTGGCGATGATGAAGCCTTCGGACATGATAGCGACGAGAGTGGCCGACAATCCATTTACTCTAATCGCATCGCCGGGCTACGTCGCACGCTTCGGAGAACCCGCCACGACAGAAGACCTGGTGGGCCACCCATGCATCAAGCTTCATGCGATGGACAATTGGCCATTCATGCGTGACGGCGAAATGCACCGAGTTCGGATTAGTGGTCCCTTGTCGGCCAGCACCGTCGACGCCGTGCGCGCAGCCTGTATCGCGGGCGTCGGCATCGCCATGTTGACCTACTGGGACGTGCACAAGCAGATCGAGCGCGGAGAATTGAAGCGTATCGTCCTCGCTGACGTCGAACCGCTGGAAGTTGGGATATGGGCCGTTTTCCCGACCCGCACGCACATGCCTGCCCGGGTGCGGGCATTTATCGATGCCTTGCGAGATCGGCTGCTTCCCGCCGCGGGTGCAGCGTCAAATGTGACGCGCCGAGCAACCCCGCCTGGAGATGAGGGGCAGACTCCTCGTCCAGCGAGAGAACCGACTTGAGTTGTTCTGACCGCTCGCTCCGACCTTCACGCCATCCAGCATCAATGTTCTGGCGCCGCAGTTCCACGCCGCGGCAGGAGCACCAGGTCGGCCGCTTCCTCGGCGTCTTTGAGCAGCGTCTTACGCGACGTGCCCATCTGTGCACGCATCGTCAGACCGCGGCCAAGGTCGAGGACCTGGCTCGCCCGCACGGCTACGGGAAAGTCAGACGGGACTTCTCCCGCGCTGATCGCGTCGCAGAAACGGCGTTCCACGAGCGCCGCGGCGGCAGCTACGGCGTCCTGCACGAACTGCCGGACCTCAGCATCGCTTACGAGCGGCGCAACGCACACGAGAAGACACCCCGGGGCTGATCCTTCCTCGGTCGCAGTTTCTACGGCGTTCCTCAGGAAGCCGGCGAGCGAGTCGCGAAGAGTTGGCGGCGAGAAGAGCGCCTTCGCAGCGCGAGCGCCCTTTGCCTCTGCATACGCCTTAAGGGCGCGCAAGAATATCGTCCGCTTGTCCCCGAAGACGGAATACAGGCTTGGCCGTCCGACACCCATGCCTGCGACGAGATCGTCGATCGTCACGCCGTCGTAGCCTTTCGACCGGAACACCCGGGTCGCCTTTTCCAGCGCGTCCCTCTCGTCGAAGCTACGTGGGCGTCCACGGGGCCTCTCAGCATTTTGAAACATTTGGTTTGGAACTCCTTGACCGCAACCTTTATGCCAATATATAACCGAAAAGTTCGAAAATGACAAGGTGGCCCCTCGCTCGCGGGGGCTCCTTCGACCTTCCCTTCACCACGGAGCTGCCCATGGAACATTCGATCGCTCTCGTCACCGGCACCACCTCCGGGCTCGGTTATGCGGCAGCCCGCACACTTGCCGGAGAGGGCTGGCGCGAGGTCATCGTCACCGGGCGCAAACTGGCCCAGGTTCAAGAAACAGCCGCTAAACTCGCGGCTGAGACCAAAAAACAGATCTTCTCGCCTTTGGAACTAGATCTGGACACGCCGTCCAGCGTTCAGTCCGCCGTCGCCGAGCTGATTAAGCAAGGTCGCCCAATCGATTTCCTACTGCTCAATGCCGGGATGGTTCCTTTCAAGGCGCGCGTGATCACTGCGGCGGGCGTCGAGGCGGCTCAGGCCCCGCTGATCGGCCATCATCAACTGACTGTCGGTTTGCTCCGCGCCAACCTGCTGAGCCCCAACGCGCGCATCGTTATCGCCGGTGCGGAGCCTGCCCGAGGGGGCGTGCCCATGTTCAGTTACACCGACGTGCCAGCCTTCGCGGCCAAATACTGCCGGGGTGACCAAGCCGCCGCTGTGGAAGCCCTGATTCGCAACGGGCCGAACGTGAAGTACGTGCCCAACAATGCGTATGCCGACGCGAAGCTCATTATCGCTTGGTGGGTCGCGGCGCTGGCGCGCCGGCTACCCTCCGGGATGGCCGTGTACGCTGTCTCGCCCGGTGCGGCGACCGACACCAAGGTGGTGCGAAGCGCTGGCCCGGCGTTGAAGTATCTGTTTATCCCAATCGTGAACCTCATTCCCGGCATGAATCAGACGCCGGAGACCGCGGCCCGTCGGTACCTCCAGGCGTCGGAGTTCGGAACCGACGTCTCAGGGCAATTCTTCGCCTCGGCTCAAGGGAAGTTCACAGGCCCAATTGAGGCGCAGCTCCACCCACACCTCCACGATCGCGCCAGCCAGGAAGCCGCGTGGCAGGCCGTCGTCAAGGTCTCCGGCGTCGACTTGTCTAACCCAGCCTCATTGAGCGCGGTGTCCTGAAGGAGCACCGGTCGCGGCGAAAGGGTCGCGATTGCGGAGCTACCTAGTCCTCCACGAGGTCCTACAGTATTTTAAAATTATTAATAGTCCAAAAAATCCTTGACCGCAGGCTCCGCGCCTAATTATCATACAAAATAGTTCGAAATCAACTAGGCGCCCCTGGCGTCGCAAGGAGAGTACGCATGGAACGGTACGAAGCGAAGCGGGCGGTGATCATTGGCGGCACGAGCGGCATAGGGCTCGCGACGGCGAAGATGCTCGTCGATGGGGGCGCGCGCGTTCTAGTGACGGGGCGGTCGCAGGCGGGTCTGGATTCGACGCAGAAAGAGCTTGGGAAGGGCGGCGTCGCGGTTTCGAGCGATGCGCGCTCGTTGACGGACATCGACGCCCTTGCCTCTCGGGTGAAGGCCGAGTTCGACACCTTCGACCTGCTCTTCGTCAATGCCGGGTTCAGCGCCTTCGCCCCTCTCGAGAACACGACCGAGGCGACCTTCGACGAGATGTTCAACCTGAACGCCAAGGGACCGTTCTTCGCGGTCCAGAAGCTCGCGCCGCTGATCAACCAGGGAGGCGCTGTCGTCCTCACGACCTCGACCGCCAACGTCAAGGGCATGCCCATGATCGCCGCCTATGGAGGGGCCAAGGCCGCGCTGCGATCCTTCGCTCGGACGTTCGCCGCCGAGCTGCTTCCTCGGGGGATTCGCGTCAACGCGGTGTCGCCCGGCCCCATCGAGACGCCGATCATCGGCAAAGCGTTTCCCGATAAAGCAACGGCCGACTATCTCACTGGGCAGATGCGCGAAGCCAATCCGATGAAGCGCTTCGGAACGTCGGAGGAAGTCGCCAAGGCCGTTCTCTTCCTCGCGTTCGACGCGACCTTCACGACCGGCGTCGAACTACCGGTCGACGGGGGTTGGTCGCAACTCTGAATTCGAAAAGTAGGCGGCATAGGGCCGAACCTCGCGACCACCTTCGGAGGAGCCTCTGATGACAGACACAGCGAGCCATTCGGTCCGAGAGCAGGGGAGATTTCGCCGCGCCCTCGCGGCCGTCGGCGCCTTCCTGCAATCGCTGGAGTCCACCAGCTTCGACTATCCGCTCGATCGAATCGAACGCTTGGGACGACTGAAGGGGGAACTGCGCCGAAGCCGGGATCCGGGGGCAGTCGATGCTCATAACGCTAGCGCCGCTGCGCTCGAACATTGACTCGTCGCTGGCGCATCCCTGGCCCCATATCACCGGGCAGACTCTGTTCGTCGATGGCGGAGATCAAAAGGTCGGCTTGGCGACGCGGCAGGCATTCATCAACAACCACGCTGATCGCGACGTCCTGATCCTCGGGACACATTTCCCCACGCTCGCGGTCGGACACATCGTCCGAGACGGCGAACGCTGGCGCTTCACGCCCGTGAAGGCCGACGTCAGTTAGCCCCCTCGTGACCCTGTGCCCCGATGATCGAACGCTTTCGTCATCGGGGCTGAGCGCGCCAATGCAGATATCCGCCTCGTGGTTCACGCCGGGCGGCGGTGAGTTTTTGAGCCGCCTTCAAATAACCAGTCCGGATGATAAATAGTTATCAACAGAGAGCGCCGATAACCGGGAGCTTCGATTTCGGCGATACAATTTTTGGGGGTGGAAGACCCCTCATTTGACGCTCTTTTGGGGGGAACGTGACAATTCATTGGAGTGGAGGCGAACCAAATTTCAATGACTTACGGCAAAAAAAGTCTGCCTTTTGAGGTGAGCTACACGCTCTGTATCATTCGCCGTCGCCGTTTTAAATTCATCCTCGATCGCCAATATCGTCGGAGAATCTCGGGGTCGGGACTTGCAAGCGACATCGTCGTCATTCCGCTCTACATTGGAGATTTGTTCCGCTCACTGGAAGGGCCGACCCCAGCCAGAATCTTCCAGTTTTGGCGCTTACTGCCGCGTAATTCTGCAATACGGGCTTAATTTTTAAGCACTTTATTTTCCTGAAAAGAAATAACGCCATTTCAAGATTTAAGCAAAATCAATAGCTTAAAAATTTACGTCGCATGGCACGTATCCTGCTGCACTGCATTATCTCGATCGCGCGGGCGATGGGGTGCGAGCGCAACACGGGTCTTCATCGACGCGACGCACCGTTCGCTGCGCGCGATTGATCAGACCCTGAAGTACGGGAAGTGCGAAATGGCTGAATTACGTCGAAACAATCTGACCCTCTTGGAGGCGGTAGGCCAGTCGGTCTGCTCTCTTTCTCCTACCTTCACACCCGCGCTTGGCGTTGCCGTCGTCGGCGGCATGGCAGGCACAAATTCGTGGTTCGTTTACTTGCTTGCCACGATCAGCGTGACTATCGTCGGTATCAACATCGGCAAGCTTGCCAAACGCATCCCCGCGGCAGGCTCATTTTTCCTCTACGTGTCGCGTACCCTTGGACCGTCCTGGGGTCTGCTTTCCGGATGGGCGATGCTCGTTGCCTACCTCTTCACCGCAGTCGCCTTAACGGTTGCGACATCGATCTTCTTCAAGGACTTCTTTGGCGCGATCGGTTTCAAAACCCTGCCGCCAGACTGGATGATCTATATCGCCGTCTCGGCGCTAATCTTTGTTCTTGCTTACAGAGATGTGAAGCTCTCCACGCGATTCGGTCTCACCCTGGAGGCGCTTTCCGTTGCGGCGATTATCGTCGTCTGTTTCCTCATCTGGAAGTCGTTCGGTTTCAAAATTGACGCTCCGCAGGTGCATCTGCAGGGTGCTTCTTTCGGAACGATCGCGCCCGCAATCGTGTTCGCAATCTTTTCCTGGGTCGGGTTTGAAAGCGCGGCCACGCTCTCGAAGGAAATTAAGAACCCTGAAGTCGTTGTCCCAAAGGCTATCGTGGCAACATCCATCGCGGTCGGTATTTTCTTCATCGCCACCACTTATTTTGTCGTGTTGGGCTTCCATGACGATGCGACGAAATTGGGCGCGAGCGCTGCGCCATTCTCTGATGTTGCCGCAGCTTCCAAGCTTGGGACTGTCGTGACCACGTTCATCTACTTTGCCGCAATGATCAGCTGCTTTGCATGTTCGCTTGGTCAGCTGACTGCGTTTGCGCGAATGTTGTTCTCGCTCGGGCGGTATGAATTCGTTCACCGTTCGATGGGCACCGTCCACGACAAGCATGCCTCGCCGCACTTCGCACTTGCCGTCGGCACAATTTTGAACGCGGTATTGTGCGTCGCTTTCATGAGCGCTGGCGAAACAAACCTGGTGGGTTACTTCGGCACCATCGCGACGTTCGGATTTATCTTCGTCTATCTCCTGTGTTCAATCGCGGCGCCGATTCTGCTCTACCGCGACGGTACACTGACTGCGGGCACCGTTATCCTGGGTGTCCTCGGTGTGGTTGCGATGGCGGGCGCATTCTTTGGTAGCGTCTATCCTGTGCCCGCGGCTCCATACAATTACTTTCCGTATGGCTTCGCGGTTTACATGCTTCTCGGCGTCGCCTGGTTCTTTATCCTGAAGGTGCGCGCGCCCAAGGTTTTGCTTGGCATCGAGCATGACATGGAATCCATGGCCACCGCGGAAACGTTCGGCAAGATGGAGGCTGTCGGCTCCGGAGCCGAGTAGGCGTCCGAAGCTACGGATAGACAACGGAAGCGCTTCCCTCACACGCTTCCCACTAAAACGCCCCGGCATCACCCCGGGGCGTTTTTGTTATTTCATCATGCTTCTGGCCTGTTGAATACAGAGCGCGGCGGAGCCATAGCTCTCGCGCGAAAGGCGTGGTCAGATCTCATGCTCTCAGGCGGTGAGGCTTAAAGGCTCGAGCTCGCGACGGAAGTCCGCCGAATGCGCGAGAACGCCTTTTGCCCTTGCGCGCACGACAGTTTCATCCGGCAAGCGCCCATAAACGTCCGCGGACGCTGGCAAAAATCAAAGCGCGTCCTGGTCGGCCTGGCTTCCCTTGGAAAGCGCCGCGCCGTCGTCGAACGGCGCAAGGTGATCGACCGCCATCTGCCGGTAGCGCGTCAGTCCCTTGTAGGTTTCGATCTCCGGCGGCAGGTCGCGCAGCACGCGATGCAGACGCTTGCGCCATTTCACCACACGTCCGAGCTCTTCAATGCTCGCCAGATAGCAGCGAATGCCGAAAAGAATCGCATTTGAACGCGGCAGCCGAAACAGCGTCTGCAGTTCGACGCGCAAATTCACCTTCTCGGCGATATTCTCAGGCGTCACCGTGAGGCGATCCGGCCCCCAGAGCGGGTAGTTTTCCGGGCTCGTGTCAAGACGCGGATTGACCGTCATCGTCCAATTCAGCCGCCGCACCGGCTGCCCCTGCTGGAGTTGCAGCAAGAATTTCAGCGCGCGGTCGAAGACACCGATCTGATGCGCCAGCGGCACCGGCGCATGCCATTCGTGGAAGGCCATGCCGACGTCAAATTCGAGCGACCAATCCGCCTGGGTCGTCACCATGCCGCCATCGACGAAAAGATTGTTGTCGCGCTGATCCTGCAAGGTGAAGTCGCCCTGCGCCTGGCGCGTGATGTATTCAAAAGGTTCGCACGGCAGGGTCGAGGCGTCGCCGAAGGTAAAAGTCTGCGTGATATCGAGCGGGCGGTTCATCCAGGTCCAGACGGAACCATTTTTTGTGAGCGTGAAATATTCCGGATAATCGCGGGCGAAGCTCTCCATGATGAGCTCGAGCGCATCCCATTGCGCCGTCATCATATGCGGCAGCACTTTACAGCGGCCCGGATCCTGCGCGAGCACCAGCGCACGTTCGCGGCATTCGGCAACATAATGCTCATCGACATCGAAAGCATGGTCGTAAGCGGGCGAGGGACCGCCCGCGACATGCGGCTCGATATTGACGGAATACATATATTTGTCTTCCGGGAACGGAAACGGAAAACGCAAAATCGCGGCATCGCTGTTGCGATAGCTAAAGTTGTCGCGAAACGTCTCTGCCCGTTTGAAGGCGATGGTCATCGCTGGCTCCTCTTCAAAGATCGAGAACGATGCGATCACCACGCACGCGTGAGACGCAAATCATCATCGCGCGGTTGGCGGCACGTTCGTCGGCATCAAGGTAATGATCGCGATGTTCCGGGGTGCCCTCGATAACGTCCGTCCGGCATTCGCCGCAGGCGCCGCCCCGACAGAGGCACGATGGTTCAAGACCCGCCGCTTCGAGCGCTTCAAGCAGTGTTTGATCTTCGCCGACACGGACCTCAATACCGGCGCGTTGTAGAATTGCGACGAAGGGCGCACCGCCGACGTGCACGCCGCCGAACGATTCGGAATGATATTTTGAGGCCGGCCAGCCGTGCGCCCGCGCTGACGCGATGACCATATCCATGAACTCTGCAGGTCCGCAGACGTAGAGATGCGTTCCCAAAGGCTGCGTTCGTAAGGTTTCGACGAAGTCGAATTGCGTCGCTTCAGGGTGAATAAAAATGCGCGATAAATCGTATCCGTCGAGCAGACGCTCGAAAACCGCAGCTTCCTCACCGCGGCAGAAATGGTGCAGTTCAAACGGCGTGTGGATAGCCTTGAGATGGCCGAGATACGAAAGGAACGGCGTGATCCCAATGCCGCCGCTGACGAGCAAATGTTTGCGCGCGATCTGCGACATTGGGAAGAGATTGCTGGGAAAGTCCGCCTCTATAAGCTGGCCGGGACTCACGGCTTCATGAAGGAACGCCGAACCACCGCGTGAATGGGCGACGCGGCGCACGATGATCCGATATTCGCGGCGATCCGGCGATGCGGCCGCGATCGAATAAGCATTACGCCAGCGATGCGAGCCATTGTTCAACACCAGCCGGAGATGCGCGCCCGGCCCAACTGCGGGAAGCTCGCCTTCGTCTGCCGCTTCGAGAACGAACCTTTTCAGCGATGGTGCGATCTTCTCGGCAGCACGCACGCGGAGATGCAGCTTGGCGGCTTTCACGGAAAAGCCTCCTCGACAGGCGGAATGTCACCTGGCACTTCGGCATCGATCTGCACGCCGATGAAGGCTGCGAGGCGTCTCGAAAAATGATCGCGCACCTGCAAATGCGCCCCGCAACCCGCGCAAGTCGCGATATTCGTCGTCACATCTTGCGTCATGGTGCGGCAATGAACGCAATAGACGCGCCGCTTTTCAGAGCCCTGGTGGGTGACGTGATATTCGTCGCTGTCCATGCCGAAGCTGCGCGCGAGCTTCACGACATCCCAGATGAACGGCTCTGTCCCGATGACATAGAGATGCAGCCCGACATGCTCGTGCTCAAGGCGGTACGAAAGCCGGTCAAGCAAATGCGATGCGGAACGAAATCCTCGTTGGGGGACGCCATCCTGAACGACTGCAGCGTCAAAGACTGCGCTTTCGGCGGCGACAGTCCAAAATTCTATAGGGGCATCGATCCAGGATTTTGGAACATCGGCGTGCGGGACCTGTCGCGTTTCCGCCACGACAAGATGGCTGCGCGCAACGGGAATGAGTGCAAACGGCTTATAGCGTGGCCGGCTAAAGATCGTTGGGACGGGCATTTCCAGATCTTGCGCCGCAATCATCATGGGCGAACCGGCGCCGGCGCCGCGCGCAGGTTCGCCGTCATCTTCGGTAAATTCCGAGCCGGCCGAAGTCCATGATGCCAAATGGCATCATTGACAGTCATCAGTCCCATGAAAACGATGTGGACAGTCATTTGCCCGGTCCTGCCGGGCATCGCCGTGCGGGGATCTGGCCATGAATACGCATGTCTATTCGCGTCAGTCGGTCTTGAACGGTCGGCATCGCGCCTTGGGGACGCAGTTCGAGGCCTCCTGGAACGACATGCCCATTCCGCAGCTCTACGCGACGGACCCGTATTTCGAGACGGAAGCCGTGCGCTATCGCGCCGGCCTGTTCGATGTGACATCGTTGCGGCTCATCGATGCGACGGGCGAGGACGCGCTCACGGCGCTGAACGAACTCCTCACCTCGGACATTGCGAAGCTTGCGCCGGGAAAGTCGGCGATCAGCAATATCGTAGATGAAAATGGCTCGCTCATCGACGATGTGCTCGTCTATTGCATCGGCCCGGACCGCTATCGAATCTCGCACGGCGGCGGCGCGCTGGAAGACGTGCTGCCGAGCGTCACCGAAGGGCGCGACGTTCAATTCCGCAAAGATAACGATACGCATATCCTGTCGCTGCAGGGGCCGAAGGCGCTCGATATTCTCGCGCCGCATACGCCGTTGAAACTTGCCGATCTGGGTTATTTCGAACACGCCCCGACGACGCTCTTCGGCCGCGAGGTGACGCTGGCGCGCGGCGGCTATTCCGGCGAGCGGGGTTATGAAGTCTTCTGCAGCGCCGCTGATGCCGTTTATTTCTGGGATTCAATCCTCGAAGCCGGCAAGCCCTTCGGGGCCATCGCGGTATCGTGGGCCTGCCTCGATATCGTGCGCGTCGAATCCGCGCTTTTGTTCTTTCCTTTCGACATGCCGGAAGGCGACACGACGCCGTGGGAAGTCGGCGTCGACTGGACGGTCGATCTGGATAAGCCTTCGTTTCGAGGCAAGGAGGCCCTCATTCGCCGGCGCGGCGAGAAGCGTGTCGTGCAGGCCGGTATCGAAATTGATCATGACAAGGCGATCGAACCCGGCGCGAAATTATTGCAGGATGGCGTCGTGGTCGGAACCGTCAACAGCACGACCTATAGCCAACATCTGATGCGCTCGCTCGCGCTCGTTCATGTGACGCCGGCCTTCGCAGCCTATGGAACGGAATTGCAGGTGCAAAGCGAGGCGGGAAAGTTCCCGGCGCGCGTCGTCAAGGTGCCGTTTTACGATCCGCTGCGTCTGCGCACGCATCCAATGGCGGAGCGCTGATCAGAGCGAAGTGAACTTGCGAACCAGTGCGCGCTCGGAGGTCACGTCCGCCTTGCGGTAAATCCGCAGTTTGTAATTCTTGATCACGCCCTTGCTGATTTCGAGCGCCTGCGCGATCTGGCCGGTCGTGCGCCCCTCCATGATCAGTGAAAAGACGTCATATTCACGCGGCGTGAACAAAGCCCGTGCATCCGCGAATGCCGGCCCGCTCTGCCCCGGTGCGACTTTCGACTCAAGCACGAACATCCGGCCGCCCGGCGCTAATGGGAAGTCCTTGTCCAGAGACTCGAATTTCAGAACAAAATCGCCGAACGATTGTGTCTGCAAGCCGTCGTGGACAGAAAACGCCTCGACGAGCTTGTTGAGCGCCACACCGAGTCGCGCCTCGTTCCAGGCATCGTTGGAATAAACTTCGGCGCCCAAACGATCCTGAATCAGGATCGGCTTGTTGGCGAAGCCATTCAGTTCCATGCCTTCGACGTCGCGAAGATTGTTGAATATCCAGGCGACATGCGCCCGGTGACACCCCTCCAGCGCCGGGAAGACAAGACGGGCGCGATCGACATCCGCCTTTGAGAACTGTCCGCTTTCCCGCTCGAGGAACAGGCCGAAGCAATCGCGGCCGACCGTCGGCAGGAAGATGCTCATCTCGTCGGAAATATGAGCCTGCGGCAGAAACACCTGACTGTAAGCTGCCGTGCGGCTCGACTGCGCCTTGGCCTGGGACAGCATCGTCACGCCGGCGCGCTCAAAATTCCGCCAATAGTCTGAAAACGGATCGAGCTCCGAATAGCTTTGGCTGTAGGTGCGCACCACCTCGTCGGCGACATTGCTTGTGAAAAGGACCTCAGGGGTCGCCGTACTCGAAAACCGGATGATCCAGCAGGAATCGTGTCGGATGCTGGCACCGAACAGATCGACCAGCTCATGGTGAAAGTCGCGCGAGCCGATCGACTTTGCGACCTGGCCCAGCCGCTGAAACCAATCCTTATCATTGAAGCGAAGCAGGGGCGGCTCGCTATGGGCTTCCACCGCGATATCATGTGCCATGGGCGTTGACCGCTTCTGAAGATCAGGCCGCCCAGCTCAGTGGGTACGACCGAAGGGAAAATCGCGCCGCGACCGGCACGATTCAGGGCAATATCGACGCCGAACGCAAATTCAATGCCAAACTTTATGCCTGACGCAGCGAGCCATAGCCGGACGGCGTCACCCGTTGCATAACCTCGATGGCGCGGCCGATCTGTCGCTGGGTGAGCGCCGCATACCCGAGTAGAATCGCACGGTCGCGATAAAGACCGGTTTGGCAATAGGCGCCCCCGGATGCGAGCGTGTGGACGTGGACGCTGTTGGCCTCAAGGCGCGCTTTGAAATCCTCCGCAGGAGGCATCCAGTCCGGCAGCAGCCACATCACATGCATGCCGCCGTTGACGCCCCAGATATCAAGCTGTCCGAAAGACGCCTGCAAACGCGAGATCAGGAAGCCAATCGTATCTGAGCTGGCTTTGCGGATCACGCGAAGGTGGCGCTGGTAAGCGCCCGTGCTGATGAAGCCTTGCAGGATGGCTTGCTCAAGCCAGGGATGGCCGTAATTATTCATTGCCTTCACCCGGCGCGCGACGTCGATGAGCTGCGGCGGAACGATAAGGTAGCCGGTCCGGACACCCGCCCCGAGCGACTTCGAGAACGTGCCGACGTAGATCACGCATTGCCCGTTATCGGCGCCGGCCAAAGAGAGCGCCGGCGGCCCGTCGAAGCTGTAATCGCTGTCGTAATCATCTTCCACGATATAGGCGCCGGTCCGGTATGCCCAATCGAGAAGCGCGTGCCGTCGCGGCGCCGACATTGTCGCGCCGGTTGGAAATTGGTGCGACGGCGTGACATAGGCGAAGCTGATGCCCTCCTTGGGCAGAAGATCGGTCACGAGTCCATCGCGATCGACGGGAATCGCATGGATGCGCGCGCCATAGCTTTTGAACGTATGCGCCGCGCTGCCATAGCCGGGATCCTCGATCACAACGCCCGTGTTCTCTGCGACAAACATCCGCGCGGCGAGATTGATGGCCTCCTGCGTCCCGGCGGTAATGATCACGGCATCCGCGGAGCATCTGACGCCGCGTGAATGCGCGACATGCCGCGCAATCGCTTCGCGAAGCGCCGGCAGACCAGCCGGATCGCCATATTCGACAAGCTCGCGGCTTTGCGCGCTGAGTACCTCGTCGGCGAGTTTTCGCCAAGTCGCAGCCGGGAAATGCGCAACATTCGCGCGCCCCGGCCAAAAATCGATAGATTGTAACGTACGCGGGGTCGCCACCGGAACGGCGAGGTTCTCGCCGTCAAAGACGATTGGCGCGCGGGGGATAGAACGCTGGTTTCCCTCCGGCGCCACGTCTTCTTTCTGAACGCGCAAGCATTTTTCGGGTATCGACTCGGCGACGACGGTCCGCACGCCCTTCACGGTCGCAAGGTAGCCTTCGCTGATCAGGTGTTCGTAGGCATGGATGATGGTGTTGCGTGAAATGCCATATTGGCGCGCAAGCTCACGCGACGGCGGGAGCTCGTAACCCGGCTGCAAATGGCCGCCGACGATATGTTGCCGCAGTTGATCGGCGATCTGTGCCTGGAGCGTCATTCCGGACGCCCGCGACAAACGAAGCTCGATGAGCATCGCAACGCTCCTGCCAAGGGCCATGGGGGCCTTCGAGGCAAGGATCGTGCCTGTCCGGTCCGCGGCTATTTCCGCGTATAGCGGAAGAGCCGCGCAAAATCCGGCATTTCTATTCCGGGTGCAAGCCTCGGGTCGGGAATGATGTCCGCCTGCCCGACGAAAAGCGGCACCGCGCCGGACCAGCGATCCGAGGCCAGATCCTCCTCCTCGTCGCCGGCGAAAACATCGTTGACCTTCGCCGACACGTCTTCGAGACGCATGCGGATGACTTTCGTCGCCAGCCATTCCTGCTCGCTCGGCGGACGCGCATATTCCCACAAGCCGGGCGCGAGTTTATCGGTAAAGGCCGCAAGAGCCTCTCGCTTCTTGTCTTCCTCGACCAGTTCCGCATTTCCGAAGGCCATGACCGAGCGGAACTGCACGTTGTGGTTCATCGCCGCGCGCGCGAAAACGATCCCGTCCAGATGAGTAACGGTGAAGCAAACCGGAATGCCGGTCTGTTGTGTCTTGAGCATCCGGCTGGCCGATGAGCCGTGCCAATAGACATAATCGTCGATGCGCCAATGGCTCGTCGGCGTCACATAAGGTTCGCCGTCAAACACATAACCGACCTGACAGATGATACCGGCGTCGATAATGCTATTGATCGTCTCCCGATCGTACTTGCCGAGCCAATGATACCGGCGCAACCGCGTCCGTGCCGAAAATGGAAGCGGGGGCTCCCCCATATTGCCAACCTCTGACTGCTTGCCGCCGCCGGAGCCTAAGGCGCCGGGCGACACATCAACGAATTTCACCGACGCTCATGTTGTGGGCACATCAGACGCGTTGAAAGGACCGCGGTGTGAAAAATCCATAGGTCCAGATGCCTTCCAGCCTGCCGACCGGCAACTCCGGCAATTCGCCCCGCGAACAGGAAATCGTGCGGCTAAGCAGGAACCGTGCTTTTAATTTCAGCCGGCGCAGGTGTTTCAGGGGCCAATACAATGTCCTTGAATACGGCGAAGCTGCTCGGCGTCGGGCTCATGACCGGGAAGGTGAAATTGCACTTCGGGCAGGGCTCCGCCAGGGTCTTCTGTTCCAGATTGAGATCGAAGGCTTTGTCCTCAACGAGGCCGCAACACGGACAAACCCTTAACAGGCGTGTGCCTTGTAATACAAAATTCGTGATGATGTCTTCCATGATCGCCCCGCGGGCGGCCCATTCCTTTGCGTGCTTATGATAAATGTCCATGTGCCAATCGCGCAGCGACTCCCGGTTGAGCCAGAAGCTGACTTCGTTGAACCATGTCGGGTCTTCCGGATGCACCCACCACGTCAAATGAAGGAACCCTGCAAGCTTCATCAGATGATTGCGCGTATCGGCAAAGATGACCTTGAACTTCTCGTATCCGTCGGGGCTCGAGAATCGAACGCGCTGCATGCTGAGATAAATGGACATTTGAGTCACCGATCACGCAGAGCAGTCTGATTGACTGCCAGGTGATCATCGGAAATACTGTGGTCTATCGGTAGCGCCACTTCCGACAAATTTGATGAATCCAGATTTGCGATCCAAATCGCGTCGGCGTTCAGGTGTCGTGGCCGCGGTGACATGTCCAATCAGGGACGACCGATGGAATTCATAATCTCGATCGATAGGGCGGACGATAGGCCGCTGCAATTGCAGCTTTATGAGATCATCCGCCAGATGATCTTAAGCGGCAAACTCAGGGCCGGAGAACGACTGCCGTCCTCTCGAAGCGTTGCAGAACAGCTTGGCATCGCCAGAATTACCGTCACGCTCGCTTACGAGCGTTTGCTCGCTGAAGGTTATGTTTCTTCCAAGATAAAAGCCGGAACTTTCGTAAACGAGCGCCTGCCGGACGCGAGCGTTCTGGTGCGCAATGCTCACTCCGAAACTATTTCTCCAGGCGCCCGTATTCGTCTCGGCAAAATTCCCAGCTTTGCCGGCCGCGCTCCAGAGCTTTGGAAAGATCGGTCGCAGCGTCCAAAATATGATTTCTTCGTCGGACGTCCAAATCCTCGCAGCTTCCCGACCCAGTTTTGGCAGCGGTCTATCGCGCGACACCTCACTTATGCCCGCGGCGCGATGACCGAATATGGCGATCCGCGCGGCCTTCATGCCTTGCGCGAAGCGATTGCCGACCATCTAAGAGCCACACGCGGCATAGACGCCACACCCGATCAAATCGTCATAACGGCGGGCATTCAGGGAGCTCTAAATCTCCTTGCCCGCGTCTTCCTGACCGGAACGCAGCAATCGACGGTGGCCGTCGAAAATCCATCATACCAAGGCGCCGCGTTCCTGTTCAGCAGTTACGGGGCGCGCATTCATCCGATTCAGGTCGATGAAAACGGTTTGGATGTTGCGCAGCTTGAGAACTTTGTCGGCAATCTGATTTACGTCACGCCATCCCATCAGTTTCCGACGGGTTACACGTTGAGTCTCGACCGCAGGCTGCGTTTGCTAGACTGGGCTTATCGAACCGGCAGCTATATCATCGAAGACGATTACGACAGCGACTTTCGCTACGACGGGCCGCCCTTGATCGCTCTCGCCGGGCTGGATCGAAGAGATCAGGTCATCTATCTGGGGACATTTTCCAAATCGATCGGGGCCGGGATTCGGATTGGCTATCTGGTCGTTCCGCATCATCTCGCTGAACAAGCGCGAATTGTCAAAGCCTTGTTGGACAATTGCGCGCCGTGGCTGGAACAGGCGGTCATCGCCGATTTTATCAAGGAAGGCGCTTTTCTCAGGCACCTGAGACGCATTCGCCGTTCGTACATGTCTGCGAGGGATGCACTCATTGAAGAAATCAACGCGCACTTTCCGGGGAGCACGCTGTCAGGCGCCGAATGCGGCATGCATATGATGTGGAAAATTCCAGACAGTTTATCGACGCCGGAAGAATTGCAACGCCGCGCATTGACATGCGGGGTCGGCCTATACCCGCTCTTTTCGGCGGCCGCTTTTGAATATGGCAACGCCAGCCGCTTCCGGGATCGTTCGATCATATTGGGCTATGCTGCCCTGAGCGAAGACGAAATTCGCGAAGCCATCCGTCGCGTCGCTGACGAGTTTAGAGGCCGCAAGAATGCGCGGCCAGACCCGTCGCCTTTGCGCACACGCCGGCGCCCGGAGGGGCCTACAAAACCTAAAACGCCGGAGTCACGTCCGAAAGCTCGGTCGAACCATCCAAAAAACGTGAAACGTTGAAAGTTACGCGCACTCTGTTGCGCATCGATAGACGCCGTCTATCGTTTATGCTCCTGCCCTCGGAGCCACATCGAATTTATATTCCACCGTGGATAAACTCGAATAAGTTCGAATTGGCAGGCAGACATGTCATGCGGTGGCGTCATTCTAAAATACAGACTTATGATTCGGATCTTACCGTCCGATTGCCCCCTCCGCATTTGTGCGGTGACGATAGCTTGCCTGACGAAGACATAAAAGCTTGCGAAGAATGCAAAAACTCTGGATCGGCGATCGGTGAAGTCGTCCTGGCCGTCGGTTATTTCGTATTAATATGTTGCCTTGGACAAGTGCCGCTGACTTTGCCTCGTTTGGTTCAAGCCCTTTCCTCTTCACACATCGAGTTTGCATTAGCGCCATCTCATGCCGAAGCAAGCAATGAGAAGGATGAAAAGAAGAGCGGACAGGAGCTGCCAGAAGAGTAAAGGGTTGCGTTCGATCAGCGGGCGAGGATGACGCGCCCGCGGGCGGAGATTTCCGTGTTCCAATTCAAAAACAAACTCATGCAAATCGCCGAAGCGATCGTCTCGATTTAGCGAGATGGCGCGCAGGATTGCTGCGTTGAGCCAGGCGGGGATATCCTTGCGATATCCCGATAGTGGCGAAGCCCGACCGAAAAGCGGCCGCTCCCCGGGCAACGTTTCGCCAAAAGGATATTGGCCGGAAAGGATACGGTACAACGTGACGCCCAAAGCAAATTGATCCGATGATGCGTCGCCTCTCTCCTGCTGGAAAAGTTCGGGCGCCATGAAATCGAGCGTGCCCGGGCTCGCAGATTCTTCGATATCATCGAGCCGTGGCAGGCGTGCGAGACCAAAATCGAAAATCTTCACGTCGCCGTTTTCCAGCAGCATGATGTTTCCCGGTTTGATGTCGCGATGCGTGATTCCAGCTTTATGGAGAGCGATCAGTCCGCGTCCGACTTTTATCGCGATCGCAACGGCCTCGTCGACTTTCATTGGGCCGTCGCGCCGAAGTCGATCTTCCAGCGTTTCTCCGCGATAGTAGGGCATCGCGACATAGAGTTGGCTCTGGCACCCCTCCGGTAATTTCAGAGATGCGCTAACATTTGGATGATTGATACGTTGGCCGAGAAATACTTCGCGCATGAAATGCGTGCGATCGACTTGATCGGCCTCGGGCTTTGGGAATTTCAACACCACCCATTCATTGTGATCGCGTGCCAAAAAGAGGCGTGACGTCTTGCTCTCCGTGAGAACGCGGGCAAGCTTAAATCCATCAACCGTCTCGCCGACCGCCGGCAGGCTCTTGATTGGCAAATTCTCCATCTCGGCAACGACGGCGCTATAGTCCGGGGGCGGCACCGTAATGATGTCGATGACAAGGATCGTCGCGTTATCCTCGCCGCCCGCCTCGAGTGCGGCCTCGACAACGGCGTCCGCGTCGGCCTGCGGTGCTTGCCGCGCGCTGAGAAGTTTTAGAAGTGCATTCACTGAAAGGACGGAATGAATGCCCTTCGTCGTGAGCAAAAGGCGATCGTTCGCCTCAAGCGGCTGCGCTTTCACATCCAGCCGGAGCGCCGGCTCAAGACCGACGGCATGGAGCAGTCTCCAGCTGCCATCGGCTTGCGGCGCGCAATGATCGTCCGTCAGCAAAGTCAGATGGTCGGCGCGCAGATGCCATGCCCGGCTATCACCGACATGAAGAATTGTGGCGACTCGGCCCAAGAGCACCACGGCGGCAAATGTCGTTGCTGTTCCACGCAGCGCCGGGTCGGATCGTGACTGGCCATGAAGCCAAAGGTTGTAAGCATCGAGCGATTTCATCGCTGCAGTGGCGACGCCAACCGGCTCTTTTCGCGAACGATAGCCCTCGACAAATGCGCGAACGGCGAGTTCCGACGCGACGCGGCCGCCTTTCCCGCTGAAGCCGTCCGCTATAGCAGCGATCGAGCCCTGCGTAGCCCTTTGGGAAGCAGTGCCGATATCGATAAGACCAAAGTCTTGATTATCCGGCGACCTCCCGGCTCGGGTGGCAAATCCCGCTGCGATCTGAAGGTGATCCCGAGCGCTCACGTTTATGACCCGACGACAATGCTGGACTGTTCGAAAGCATATGGCGCGCCACTGCGCCTTCGACGCTCGTCCAATCTCGCCGCGAAGAAGAGCGCCGTGGCAAGCCGGGGTGGCTTTGCCAACAGCGCACTATGGATTCGACGCGACGGGCTTTGGAGCGTTCGCCTCGTCGGGGCGTAGGCCGTCCCACCCAAAGTGCTAGCCGGTGGTCAGGCCGGCAAGTTTCATGAACCCACGGAAGACGAGAGCGAAGACGCCGAGTGCGAGAACGCTCAGCGCCCAGATCAGAACGAGCCAGCCGATGCGTTTAAGCCAGGCGCGCGGCGCGGCGCGTGCCATCAATGGTAGCCCTCGCCCGGACGAACCTTGCCGCGAAAAACGTAATAAGCGAACCCGGTATAGGCGAGGATCACCGGGATGATGATGAGCGCGCCGACGAGCACGAAGAGCTGGGTTTGCGGCGGCGCCGCGGCCGCTTCGATCGTCAGGTCGGGTGGAACGATATGCGGCCACAGGCTGATGCCGAGGCCGCTGTAGCCGAGGAACAGCAGGACAAGCGCCGCGATGAACGGCACAAGATGCGCCTTCTGCTGCAAGGAAAGCAGTAACACAATCGCCGTCGCCAGGGTCAGGCCCGGCACCGGCGCGAAGAATATGAGATTCGGCAACTTGAACCAGCGCGCCGCAATCGCGGGATGAGCGAGCGGCGTCCAGATGCTGACGATCGCAATGACGGCGAGAAGCGCCAGTGTCGTTGCCTGCGCCGCGGATCGCATACGCGCCTGCAGATCGCCCTCGGTCTTTAATATGAGCCACGTGCTGCCGAGCAGCGCATAGGCGACGATCAAGCCAAGGCCGGTGAAGACACTGAACGGCGTCAGCCAATCAAGTGCGCCGCCCTGATATGAAGGCCCATGAACGGCAAAGCCATTGATGAAAGCGCCAAGCGAGACACCTTGAAAGAAGGTGGCGATATAGGACCCCCAGGCGAATGCCTTGTCCCAGAAAAGCCGATGCGCCGCGTCTGCCTTGAAGCGGAACTCGAACGCCACGCCGCGCCAGATGAGGCCGGCAAGCACGAATATCAGAGGCAGATAAAGCGCGCTCAACACGATCGAATAAGCGAGCGGAAAAGCCGCATATAGCGCGGCGGCGCCCAGCACCAGCCAGGTTTCATTGCCGTCCCACACCGGCGCAACCGTATTCACCATGAGATCGCGCTCGCCGCGATCGCGTACGAACGGGAACAGGATGCCGATGCCGAGATCGAAGCCATCCATGATGACATACATCGCGAGGCCAAACGCGATGATTCCAACCCAGGCCAGAGAGAGGTCTAGTTGCATGGCTCAGGCTCCTCGCGACGATGCGTCGCCCGGCAGCGGACCGACATTATCCGGCGCGGCGGAAAGCGGCCGCGACGGCGACGGCGTATGGCCGACGTTACCGCCGCCATCAACGTCAGGCCCGTGCGCAGCAAGCCTCAGAATGTAGGAAATGCCCGTTCCGAACACCGCAAAATACATCACGACGAAAAGCGCGAGCGTCGTCGATAGCGCAAGAACCGAATGGTTGGAGACTGCATCTTTGGTGCGCATCACGCCATAGACAACCCAGGGCTGGCGGCCCATCTCGGTCGTGATCCAGCCGGCCAGAATCGCGACGAGTCCGGCCGGCCCCATGACCAGGGCAAGCCATAGGAAAGG
Source organism: uncultured Pseudomonadota bacterium (assembly GCA_963782195.1). Taxonomy (GTDB): domain Bacteria; phylum Pseudomonadota; class Alphaproteobacteria; order Rhizobiales; family Beijerinckiaceae; genus Methylovirgula. The sequence continues at coordinate 526,647 of CAWAIN010000004.1, forward strand.
CCGCGTCACGAAGAACTCGTGACGCCAGCGCAGCCAGCCGCTCCAGAGGCCAAGGCCCAGCATCAAAAAGCCGAGCCCGACCATCAGACGGAACGTCCAGAAGATCACCGTGGAATCCGGCCGATCCTGCGGTGGAAAATCATCAAGGCCCGGGATCTGCCCGCTCCAGGAATGCGTCAGGATCAAGCTGCCGAGTCGTGGCACATCGACTTCGTCCAGCGTCTTTCCATCTTTCATGTCCGGCCAGCCAAAGAGGACGAGAGGCACCGCTTCATGCGGCACGTTGATCCAATGGCCCTCGATCGCAGCGATCTTGGCCGGCTGATATTTGAGCGTGTTGAGGCCCTGCTGATCGCCGGCAAGGATCTGGATCGGCGCAACGCAAAGGATCAGCCACATCGCCATCGAGAACATCGTGCGGATGGCCTTCGTGTCGCGTCCGCGCAGCAAGTGCCAGGCGCCCGTCGCGCCGACGAAAAGCGCAACCGCAAGATAGGCCGCAATCGTCATGTGCACGAAGCGATAAGGAAACGACGGATTGAAAATGATCGCCCACCAGTCGAGCGGAATCACGCGCCCGCCAGCGACGGTGAAGCCACGCGGCGTCTGCATCCAGCTGTTCGAGGCGAGAATCCATCCCGCCGAAATATGCGTGCCGAGCATCACCATGACGGTTGCGAGGAAATGCAGGCCGCGGCCGACCTTGTTCCAGCCAAACAACATGACCCCGAGAAACCCGGCCTCAAGGAAAAACGCCGTCATCACCTCATAGGTCAGAAGCGCGCCGGTCACGCTGCCGGCGAAAGCCGAAAAATAGCTCCAGTTGGTGCCGAACTGATAGGCCATGACCAGGCCCGAGACGACGCCCATGCCGAAATTGACGGCGAAGATCTGCGACCAGAAGTGATAGAGATCTCGATAGGTCTCGTCCTGCTTCCACAAATACATAGCTTCGAGAACGACGAGATAGCTCGCGAGGCCGATTGTGATCGCCGGAAAGATAATGTGGAAGGAGACGGTGAATCCGAATTGTATCCGCGCGAGCTCTAATGCCGTCAGACCGAACATCGTCCGTCCTCGCTTGTCTTATACTTCGGGCCGCACATTCACTAGCATGATGCCGTTCAGGATCTAGCGTGTCGAGCCGCGGCCTAAGCGCGCTTCCACGTCACCTTGAGGACGGGCCGTCCAGGTGCCGGCAGGCTTTGCTGCACCAGTTCGTCACCGTTAAGCTTGACGAGGCGCGTCTGATCGTGGCCGACCGCGGCTGGCTGGCTCGCATCGGTGACATGGAAAATCATCGTGCCGGCCGCATCGTCGGTCCGATACGTGCCGAAATAAGCGATGCTGCGCGCACCGCCGTCACTGATGACGATGACGGAATAATGACCCGCGGCATCAAGAAACATCGACCCTTGCGGTTTTGCGCCATAAGGCGCGTTGCCGCTGACATCGACGGCCTCGAGTTGCCAATGGCCGATCAAGTGGGTGCTGAGCGACGAAGGCATCGCCGCTCCGGCGCTCGCGGCAAATATTGAAATTGCCGAAATAAAAATCGCTCGCCCGCGCAAAATGAACGTCGTCATACGCTTCTCCGCGACAGCAACAGCGTATTATAGCCGTTGCTTCAGAGCCAGCGCCAGATGATGTCGGGTTTTTTATTTTCGCGGAGTCGTACGCAGACGCGATGACGCCTTGCGACAAGATCACGCTTCGTTATCATCAACGCATTGCGAACGGCGCGAAGGTTCGTTCATGCGTATTTCTTGTGTCCTGTTGGTTTTTTTGAGTTTCGTTATGGGCGTGTCGTCTGCGAGGGCTCAAATCCTGCCGGGCGCGGCCGGCGATCAAGATGCCACGAGCGGCAATCCAAGCATCGCGCCCTTCAAATGGGCGGGCCTGCTGGTCATTCCCGACCCCACGACACAACATCCGAATGCCGCCGATCTTTGCACCGCGGAATTCATCGCCTCGAATGTGATCTTGACCGCCGGCCATTGTCTGCGCGATCTGCCGGGCGTGCCGAATGGCCCCTGGCCCGACGCCACTAAGGGCGTGTTCTGGCTGCAATATCAAAACCAGTCCGGCACACCGTTCAAAATTCTTTGCGGCGAAGTGAATCCGCTCTGGAGCCTGCCGCCAAACTTCGCCAGCCTGAGCGATAGCGATCAGGCAGCCGCTTTGGTAAGCGCCTACCAGCATGACTTCGCCATGCTGCTCGTTGACGGTCAAAGTCCCACCGGGACGATGCCTTATGCGCTCGATTGGAAGGGGCATTATACGCACGCCGCGCGCATCGGCTATCCCGGCGATATTCTCGAAGGCACGGTCATCCAGAAGGCGCCAGGTGTCGTCTTCTCCGCCGACGCGCTGCCGTTCGGTCTCGAGGCCGTTCCCAATCTCGTCGTTCAATGGGGGCCAATCACCGATGCAACGCAGGGCATGAGTGGCGGCGCCTGGGTGGCGCATCCGAATGCCAATGAAGGCAACGACCGTAATGTCCTGATCGCGGTAACGTCGTTCGGGCCGGTGACCAATTCCGGGCGCCCGAAATATCCGGGTGGCACATTCGCCGCCTATCTGACGGCAGCGGAATTCAATCCATTGCTGCAATCGGTCGAAAACGGGTGCAAGTGAGAGGAGCGACGTGGGCCCGCCCCATACAAAGGTTACTGATCGAGGCCTCTGATATAAGCCGTGATGTCGGCGATCTCATTGCGGGTTAGATGCATGTCCGGCATCCGTGGATGCGGCGTACTGAGGAAGGCCGCGAGCACTTTCGGCGTGAGCTTCTTCTGCTGCGCGACCGAAAGAAAGCTTGGCACGTCCGAACTGACAGGTTTCTGGTCGCTCGAGACCTGATGACACGCGGCGCACCAGCGCTTGGCAATGACGCCACCGCGTGCCGCATCGCCGGCGGCGAAGGCGTGGATTGGCGTTGCGGTCAGACCGACAAGGGCAACGAGACCGAAGGCTTTGATGCGCGCAAGCATAATCCACCCCCAGCCAATGCTTTGACCACTATAGCAGGGCTACGGCTGGAATAGTACTATACGGCGTGCGTTACTTTCGCCTGCTCCATCAGATCGACGAAGCGCTTGAAGAGATAATGGCTGTCCTGCGGGCCGGGCGAAGCTTCCGGATGATATTGCACCGAGAACGCCGGCCGGTCTTTCAACGCGATACCGCAATTCGAGCCGTCGAACAGCGAGACATGGGTCTCGCGCGCATTCTCCGGCAGTGTGTCGCGATCGACGGCAAAGCCGTGGTTCATCGAGACGATCTCGACCTTGTCGGTCGTAAAATCCTTCACCGGATGATTGGCGCCATGATGGCCCTGCTTCATCTTCACCGTCTTCGCGCCGATGGCGAGCGCAAGCATCTGATGCCCGAGGCAGATACAGAAGGTCGGGATCTTCTCGTCGATCAGTTCGCGGATCACCGGCACGGCATATTCTCCTGTCGCCGCCGGGTCGCCGGGGCCATTCGACAGGAAAATGCCGTCGGGTTTTAGCGCCTTGATCTCGTCCACAGTCGCCGTCGCCGGCACGATCGTGACGGCACAGCCGAGATCAGCGAGGAGCCGCAGGATGTTGCGCTTGACGCCATAGTCGATGGCGACGACGTGATATTTCGGCTCGGTCATTTGGCCATAGCCGATTTCCGGCTGCCAGCGCGTCTCGTCCCAAGTTGCGCGCTGCGTGCGCGTGACAGAAGGCACGAGGTCCATGCCGACGAGGCCCGGCCAGTTCGCGGCCCTCGCTTTGAGCGCGGGAATGTCGAATTTTCCGTCCGGCGCATAGGCGATGACGGCGTTGGGCATGCCATTGTCGCGGATATAGGCGGTGAGCGCGCGCGTATCGATCCCATAGAGGCCAACGACGCCGCGGGCCTTCAGCCATTCGTCGAGATGCCGGGTCGCGCGGTGGTTTGACGGGTCGGTGATCGGCGCGTGGACGATGACGCCGCAGGCGGCCGCGGCCCCGGCGAGATTGCTCGTCTCGATATCTTCTTCGTTCGTCCCGACATTGCCGATATGCGGAAAAGTGAAGGTGACGATCTGCCCGGCATAGGAGGGATCGGTGAGGATTTCCTCGTAGCCGGTCATGGCCGTGTTGAAGCAGACCTCGCCCACGGCCTCGCCGGCCGCGCCGAGGCCGAAGCCTTCGAGCACGGTGCCGTCGGCGAGCACGAGCCGCGCCGTTTTCAGCGGTATGGTCCAGCCTTCTTTGTCTTGCTGCCCGGTCATGCCTGCTTTACACCCTCCCAGATCAATGAAGATTTGGCGCCCCGCGCGGCCTAAGTGGCCCGCCACGCGGCGCCGGTCAATCCAGATATTCCTTAGATAGGGTCGAACGTGGCGATACGCGATGAGCTGACGAGCGAATTGAAGACGGCGATGAAGGCCGGCGAGAAGCGCCGCGTCGAGACCATCCGGCTCATCAATGCGGCGCTGAAGGATCGCGATATCGAAGCGCGGGGTCAGGGCAAGACCGTCTCGGACGACGACATCCTGGCGCTGCTGCAGAAGCTCGTGAAAAGCCGGCAGGAATCGGTCGAAATCTACGACAAGGCCGGCCGGGTCGATCTCGCGACGCAGGAGCGGGAAGAAATCGCCGTCATTCAGACGTTCCTGCCGCAGCCCTTGAGCGAGGCGGAGACTGATGCCGCGATTACTGCAGCCATCGCCGAGACGGGCGCGAGCTCGATCAAGGACATGGGCAAGGTCGTCGGCGTGCTGCGGGCGAACTACGCCGGCCGGATGGACATCGCCAAGGCCAGCGCCGCGGTGAAGGCGAAGCTGGGCGGGTAGGCTTTGCACCGGCATTGCGACCCGCGGTGCGGTTTGCATATCCCCAGGGCACCGGGCGCGCGGGCCCACTCCCCCTCCGGACCTTCCCGTGAGCACGGCGAGCACAGGTCAGCACGGTAAGTACGGGAGCACACCGAGCACAGGCCCCGACGCGACAAGCCATTGTTTCAGAAAATATTTTTGGATTGACCCGCGCAAGCCACCGCAAAGTCGTGTCTTGAGCTGTAATATTCATTGCAACTCGACAAGCTGAGATGTTTGTTTTTTGCAACTCGCCCTCTATAAGTAAATATCTAAGTCATTGAAATAACTACATAGACTGTGGGAAGTTAACAACGGTTGCCCGGTGGATCGAAGTCCACACTCGACGCATCACCGCGGCACCCTTTAGAAGCCGGGTTCCACACCGGCTCCGCCTCGCCATCGGGGGTAGGCTCCAACCTTCCCCGCATGGCGAGATCGCTCAAATAATGAGATAAATCAGATGGCTACACGGCGTGAAGGGCTTTCTATAGCGAAGAAGCAGTTGGCTCAGAGAGAAGCGCTCTGGCCGAACGCAGCTCCCCTTCTCTGGAATCGGCACGCAAACCCTGGATTCGCGACAATTCCGAAGACAATGCCGCTGATCCTCCAGCTCATGGATGGACTGAGCAACGGGAAACCTGTGTCCTCAACATACTTCGGCCTCTGGTGTGAGACATGGGACAATGCGATGGTAAACGCGTCAAAGCACGAGCAAATGGCTCATGCCGCCGGGTTTGCGGGCCAAAGAGCTGTTTACACTTGGCAAGCTCGTATCAAGATTTTGGAAAAGCTCGGTTTCATCGACGTGAAACCCGGCAAATCCGGCGAGATCAGCCACATTCTGATCTTAAATCCACACACCGTTCTGAAAAGTCACCATAGTGCGAAAACACCGGGGCTTGTCGAAGCGTATTATAATGCGCTTCTCGACCGTGCGCTCGATATTGGTGCCCTCGATATGCTGGCACCGACCATTACGGCACCAGCTTCTAGTCCTCCAGCCTCTGCGAACCCGTTCCCGGCGTGGCCGTCACCTATCCAAACGGCGCCGCTGACACCTTTATCCGCCGCGGCGGTGTCACCCGCCGCACCTTTGCCAGCCGAGTCTGCGACAAAAATCGGCGTCGAAGAGACAGCGACTACCAAATAAACGCGTTCACGGTCACGCTCTCAAATCACAATCCGCCGCAGATCGCCAACCTCTCGACCGCCGGGCAGCAGGCCGCGCATCCGCGCCCGGATAGAGGGGCTTTTTTGCGTACCCTCGATCTCGAAAAGATTGTAGCCGGCCCGATGGGCTCCCAAATCGTGGATCGCCGAGGCGGACGCGACCCCGATCACGGGAACCTGCCGCGCCGGACCGGGCAGATGCGCGATCGAAAGTTTGTGATTGTGGCCGTGGATAACGAGTTCGGCGCCAACCCGCCGGATCATCGCCTCGAATTTGGCCGCGTCTGACAGGCCACGGGCGAATTTCGCGCCGCCCTGGTGCGGCGGATGATGGATCATCACGACGCGGATCAGCCCGTCCTGCGCTGCCTGACTTAGGAGTTCCGCCGTCGCCGCCAATTGAGCGCGGCCCAACCGGCCCGAAGCGTCAAACGGCAACGTCGGCACGGCCGAGGAGAGGCCGATCAATGCAACTCCCTCGCGCACCCGCTGATAGGGAAAGGTTTCGCCCGCATCACCCCGGCTCCACGGCGCAAAAGTCGCCGCAAGGTAAGGCAGCGCCGCGCGCACATAGGCATCGTGATTGCCGGGCACGAAGCTCACGTCCCTGGGACCGCCCAGAGTCTCAAGCCAGGCGCGCGCCGGCGGGAATTCGGCTTTGAGCCCGATATTGAGAATATCGCCGGTCATGGCGATGTGGCCGGGGCGCTGCGCCTTGATGTCCGCGACAAGAGCGCCAAGCGCATCCATGTCGTGGACGAAACACCGGCCCCGCGTCCAGTTGAGATAGCCGGTCAGCCGCTTGCCGAGCAGTTCGTGTTTCCGCGGGCGCGGCAAGGGCCCGATATGCGCATCGGACAGATGGGCTAGCCGCAAAGTCAAACAAGGCTCCGGACGACGTCATGCGTTGCCGATGATAATCCCGGCCGCGAGCACGATGACACCACCGAGCACGATCTGGAAGATCGCTTTTAGTAGCGGCGTGTCCATATAATGGGCGCGCACCCAGGCGATAGCCCAGAGTTCGAAGAAGACGACCACGCCGGAAATTGCCGTGGCGATGGCGAAGGCGTTGGGCAGCGAATTGGGCACGAGATAGGGCAAGCGTATGGCCAAGACCGCCCAGCGCCGTCATGGCGCCGGTGATGAGGCCGCGCAGCCAGGGCGAGCCACGCCCGCTGATGGCGCCGTCGTCCGAGAGCGCCTCCGCGAACGCCATGCTGATCCCCGCGCCGATCGAGGCGGCAAGGCCGACCAGGAACGTCGACCAATTGTTATGGGTGGCGAAAGCCGCGGCGAAGAGCGGCGCCAGCGTCGAGACCGAGCCGTCCATCAGCCCGGCGAGACCGGGCTGGACATATTGCAAAACGAAATTGCGCTTTTGCCGTGCGTCTTCCTTCTCGCGCTCGGCGGGGTTCAGATATTCGTCCTGGATGTCGGCCGCGATGGCTTCGTGGCCCTTTTCGACCTCGGCGAGATCGGTGAGCAATGTCCTGATGGCCGGGTCCTGCGTCTGCGCCGCGGCCTTGACGTAGAAATTGTAGGCTTCGGTTTCGCGGAAATCGACTTCCGTGCGGATTTGCGAGAGCGGCAGATTGCGGATGAGCCAGACCGGCCGCCGCTTCATGAAACCGCTGACATCGGCCCGCCGGATCGGCAGGAGATTAGGGCCAAATTTGTCGTGATAGGTCTTCAGCAGCGCGTCGCGGTGCGACGCTTCGACATTGGCCATGTCGGCAAATATTTTCGCCGTGGCCGGATAACGTTCGCGCAAATCCTCGGCGAACGACGAATAGACCCGGTGGTCGTCGTCCTCGGCATCGACAGCCAAGGCAAGGATTTCGCGCTCGCTGAGTTGCGAGAACTGTTTCATGACCGGTCCATTTTCTAGATTGGAATAGTTCTAAATCTAGCCGGACTTGGGTCTGGGCGCAACCACCCTTAATAAGGAGTCATGCCCCATTTTTTCCGTCACATGGCCGAGCGGGCGAAGCGACACTTGCACGGTTTGCTCCAGCCGCCGCGCCTTGGCGTCCGCTCTCTCGTGATCGCGGAAAATCCGGGCAAGCCGGCGCAAATTCTGCTCGTGCGCCACACTTACATCGCTGGCTGGTACATGCCCGGCGGCGGCGTCGATCCGGGCAAATCGGCGCAGGCCGCCGCGATACGCGAGTTGCGCGAGGAAACCGGCTTCGAATGCCTCAAGCCGCCGCGGCTGCACGGATTTTATTTCAAACGCGGCAGCCGCGATCATGTCGCGCTCTATATCGTGGACTCATACAGGCAGAACGGCGCGCGCGCGCCGGATTTTGAGATCGCCGAATTGGGTTTCTTTCCGTTCGATGCGTTGCCTGAAGGCACAAGCCCGGCGACACGGGCCCGGATCGCGGAAATTTTCGAGGGCGCGTCCGCAAGCGACATCTGGTGAGGGATTGGCCACGACGGGCTCGCGATGTTAGAGGCATCGCGCCATGGCTGACCTCTCCCTCGTTCTCGCGCCACAAACGGCGGCCGACCAGGCCGTGATCGATAAGCTTGACGAGCGCGTCTTCGGCCCAGGCCGTTTCGCCCGCTCGGCCTATCGGCTGCGCGAAGGCGTGCCGGCAGATTTACGGCTCTCCTATGTCGCGCGCGTCGGCACCTATCTCGTCGGCGCCAACCGGATGACTCACATCCGCTGCGGCGAGGCGCCGCTCCTGCTGCTCGGTCCTTTGAGCGTCGAGCCGGCGTTCCGCTCCTCCGGCATCGGCGAGGCGCTGGTGGCGAGATCCCTGGACGCGGCGCGCGCGGCCGGCCACAAGCTCGTCATTCTCGTCGGCGACCTCGCCTATTATCAGCGGATGGGTTTTCGGGCGGTGCCCGAGGGATTGCTGATTTTTCCCGGCCCTGTCGATCCGGCGCGCCTGCTTTATTGCCCGCTGACCGAGGACGGTTTGGACGGGATCAGTGGGCGCGTGCGCAAAGCGCGCCCCACCTGACGACGGCTTCAGGAACGCGGCCCGACGATAATTGTCGAAACCGGCGCCCCGGGCACGTCTTCGTCCTTCGGATTGAGACCAGCGCGCTGAAGCGCCAGGAAGATCGATGAATCTGCCGGGACGCTGTGATCGTAGATCACTGTGACACCGTACTGGGCGCGTCCGACCGAATTGCTTGCATCGACCGCGACCCAGGCGCCGGCTGCCCGCAGCGCCAGTTCCAGCGTGTGGGCGAACGCTTTCGGCTCGCCATCTCGCGACGAAAGGATCGAAGCCTTCGCCTCGCGCAAAACATATTGTTTGATGATGTCGCGCTGGTGGGCATCAAGCTCGCGTTGGCCCGGTGCTGCGGCAGCGCTTGTGATGAGCAGGAGTGTAGCGAGCGGAATGAAACGCTGTGTCATGAGCCATCTTCCGTAAAATCGGAATGCCGCGATCTAAGGATAATGCGAGCGCGGACGCCAGCCGAAAATATTTACGCTTCCAAGAGACGAATTCCCATGAACCTGAAATATTGCGTTCTTTGCGTGGCGTCGGCTCTCGCAATCACATCGCCGGCCGCCGCGCAGCAGACGACATCGAACGAAGCCGTCATTAATCTGAATGTGCCCGACGGCGCGCATCAGAGCGTTCTCTACGCGGCACCCGCGCATCCGCGGGCGACACTTGTGATGTTACCAGGCGGCGCTGGCGAACTCGGACTTCACCGCGATGGCGATATAAGGCACGACGATAATTTCGTGGTGCGGACCCGAAGCCTGTGGGTTGCGCAAAATTATGCTGTGCTGATTCCCGACACGATCGATCACCAGAATTTACGCGGGCTGCGCTCTTCATCGGATTATGCCGCAATCGTCGCGGCCTTAGTGCAATTGGCACGGACGAAAGCCGCCATTCCAATATTTCTGCTTGGAACCAGCCAAGGCTCGATCGCGGCGGTGAATGGCGCAAGCCATGCACGCCCCGATACGATTGCTGGCGTTATTCTCACCGAGTCGGTTTCGCGCTTCGGTCACAGCGGCGAGACGGTCTTTGACGCCGACCCGCAGGATATCCGCGTTCCCGCTCTCGTCGTGGCGAACGACGATGATCAATGCGACGTTGCGACGCCACAAGATGCGCCACGAATTGCTGCGGCCATGTCGCATTCGCCCGACGTGCGCGTCATCCATGTCAGCGGCGGCATCGACAAATCCGCGCGCGCCTGCAGCTCGCTGAGCCCACACGGCTATTACGGCATCGAGCCGCAAGTGATCGGCGCAATCAGCGGCTGGATCAATGATCACATAAAGCCCCGCCGCGACTAAGCCGCGACGGGGATTTTTGTAATCTCTTCCGTCGTCACGGCAAACCTGTTCAGCCAATGCGGCCCGTACGTCGTCAGCATCGGAATGTCCATGGCGTCGCGACCGCGCGCGATAAGAATGCGCCCGATGCGCGGAATGTTGTGGCGCGGATCGAACGTGTACCAGCGCCCGCCGAGATAGGCCTCGAACCAGGCGTTGAAATCCATCGGCGCCGGATCGGGTGGCACACCGATATCGCCAAGATAGCCGTTGCAATATCGCGCCGGAATATTCAGGCAGCGGCAGAGCGTCATCGCGAGATGCGCAAAATCGCGACACACGCCGGTTCCCTCTTCCAGAGCTTGAGCAGCCGTGCGGGTGGCGCGCGCGTTCTGGTAATTGAAATAGAGAGTATTGTGGACGAAATCGCAGACCGCCTGCACCTTCGACCATCCGCCCTGGATATTCCCGAATTGGCGCCATGCGAGATCGGACAGAAGGTCGGTCTCGCAATATCGGCTGCCTTGCAGGAACGGCAAAACATCAAGCGGCACATCGTTCACAGGTGTGACGTCAGCGTTCACGTCGATAGCGTCATGACGGCCATCGCACTCGTAGATGCCATCGAGATCGAGGTTTATGCGCCCCGGCTGCGCGTTGAAACGGCGCAAAATGTTGCCCTGCGCGTCGGTAAACGTGCCCACGGAAACCGGCTGCGACACACGAAAATCCCGCTCGCGTAAAATATCGCCGCGCGCGCTGGAATGAACATCCATAGCCGTGACCACCACGGCGGGCTGCGTGAACTCGATTTCAATATTGAAGCCGTAACGAATAAGCATAACTCGCTCTCACAAATTTGTTGGCACCTCAACAATTTGCGCCTCAAATCGTTCCGGCGGCGCATGCGGTGTGATCTGCTCAACATTTGGGCGACCGGCGAGGCTTGCTGAAGCTCGCGTCTTTCGGCATCGGCCCAAGTTTTCCAGCGCTCGGACGAACCTCAGCGGAACGAACCCAACTGGCCCGAATTGCAGGGACTCTAGCCGCAGAACGCGGCAGCTAAACGAGATTTGGGAGAGCCCGATGGTAAAACAAGTAAAAGATTTGAGCGTCCTTTTTTATGAGACGCTCAAAGACATCTATTTCGCCGAAAAGCAAATTTTGCGCGCGCTTCCGAAAATGGCAAAAACCAGCCAGTCCGACGAATTGCGCCACGCCTTTGAGACACATCGCGACCAGACGGAAGGACATGTCGAACGCCTCGAGCAGATTTTTGAGATCATCGACAAGCCAGCGCGTGGCAAGACATGCGACGCGATCAACGGCATCCTCGATGAGGGCAAGGAGATTATGGAAGAGTTCGCCGATACCGACGCGCTCGATCCTGGTCTTCTTGCCGCCGCACAAGCCGTCGAGCATTATGAAATCAGCCGATACGGCACTCTGAAAACATGGGCCGCCCAGCTCGGACTTCGTAACGTGGTACCGCTACTCGAGGCGACCCTTTCGGAAGAAAAAAAGACGGACGATTTGCTTTCGAAGCTCGCACAGAATGTCAATCGTCAAGCCGCCTAGTTCACGATATCGGCCCGGACGCCATGTGTCCGGGCCGAGCTTGCGGTACACTTCGGATGATCTCTCTGCTAAACAATAGAAAAGCTATTGGGGGCACGGTTGATCAACCGCTACAGCGACCACGCCGCAAATGAACGAACCTTTCTCGCCTGGGTGCGGACAGCGATCGCAGTGGTGGCGTTCGGATTCTTAATCGAGCGCTTCGACCTCTTTCTGCGCTTTGCCGCGCGTGACGTCGCGCACAGCGCCCCGCCCGCGCACACGAACGCAGCCAATTTCATTGGAATTTTATTCGTCGTCATTGGCTTGGCGATGATTGTTATCTCTGCCGTGCGATTTTTCCGGACGGAGAAAGACATCAATTCGCCGGAAGAGGTGCGGGGCCACGCGGCCGGCTTGATCTCACTCTATCGGGGTTGCTCGCGCTGCTTGGATTCGCGTTGCTGCTTTATCTCGTCAGCGCGATCTTGCAGACAGGCTAATCCGCGTTCTCTCGCGCTTCGATCAATGATTTGACGCGCGCGGAATCCGCTGGCGTCGCGGGATTGTAAACCACCATGCTGAGATCGGCGCGGCCATCGACGGCGAATGTCGAATATTCCATCTCGATCACGCCCGCGATCGGATGGTGGAGGTGTTTGGTGCCTTCGCCGTACGTGCGCACATCATTGGTGCCCCACACCGCCGCGAATTCGGGGCTATCCCGGCAGAGCTCATCGACGAAGGTCTTCACATAATCCGACGCTCCCGCGCGCGCGACATCCGTGCGGAAAGCGGCAACAACAAATCGCGCGACGCTGCCCCAATCAGCCTGGCGGGCGCGGATGTAAGGCTCGCAGAACATCATGCGCAGAATGTTGCGCTTCTCTGGCGGCAATGTTGCGTAGTCCGTCAGCACCGCTGCGGCAGCACGATTCCAGGCGAGCACATCCCATATCGGCGTCTTGATGAAAGCCGGGCTGAATTCGAGCGCATCGAGCACGCGTTGCAGCCGCGGCGTAACGCTTTCGACAGCCTGATAATGAACCTCCGGCGGCCGCCCGAGGCCGAGCAGGAAAAGATGCTCGCGCTCAACCTCCGTGAGCATGAGCGCGCCGGCGATCCGGTTGAGCACATCGGCGGAAGGCGCGCCGCCGCGCCCCTGTTCGAGCCAAGTGTACCAGGTGGCGCTGACATTGGCGCGCTGCGCCACTTCCTCCCGCCGCAGCCCCGGCGTGCGCCGGCGTGTTGACGAGAAGCCGAAGGCCGTCGGGTCGAGCTTGGCGCGCCGATCCTTCAGATAGACGCCCAGAAGATTCTCATTGGCTGCTGGGGTACTCATCCAGTTAGACCTTATACCTGTATAAAGTCACTTATTTTACCCGGATATGATGCGCATTATTTCTGCCTCCGTCAAACTTGGAGACATCTCATGCGTGTTTTCGTAACTGGCGCGACCGGCTTTATCGGCACCGCACTTGTTCAGGAGCTGATTGGTTCAGGCCATCGGGTCCTTGGCCTTACCCGCTCGGAGGCCGGCGCCAAGGCGCTCAAAGCCGCGGGTGCCGACGTTCATCACGGCTCGCTGGAGGATTTCGACAGCCTCAAGAGCGGTGCCGCCGCGGCGGATGGCGTGATCCACCTGGCCTTCATCCACGACTTCTCGAAATTCGAGGAGAACTGCGAGATCGACCGGCGCGCCATCGCGGCACTCGGCTCAGTGCTCAAAGGTTCGGACCGGCCCTTGGTCGTCACCGGTGGTACCGGCCTATTGGCGCCGGGCCGTCTTGCGACCGAAGACGACAAGCCCGGATCGCATTTCCCGCGCATGTCGGATGCGGCGGCTGCGGCGCTCGTCGCGGATGGGGTCAACGTGTCCGTGGTGCGGCTTCCGCAGGTTCACGACACGGCCAAACAGGGCCTCGTCACTTATGCGATCGCGACGTTCCGCGAAAAAGGCGCCTGCGCTTATGTGGGGGACGGGCATCAAAGATGGCCGGCGGCGCATGTGCTCGACGTGGCGCGCCTTTACCGTCTGGCGATCGAAAAGGCAGAATCGGGTGCGATCTACCATGCGGTCGCCGAAGAAGGCGTCCCGTCGGTGGATATTGCGAATACGCTCAGTAAGCGTCTGCAACTGCCGATCAAATCCATCGCCCCTGACGAAGCTGCGGCATTTTTCGGCTGGCTTGCCATGTTTACGACGCTCGATATGCCTGCCTCGAGCCAGCAGACGCGGAAGAAGCTCGGCTGGCAGCCGACCCATCGCGGATTGATCGCTGATCTGGAAGAGCTTCAGATCGCCTGAACGCTGGTGCTCAGCCGGGGATTCCTTGACTCCCCGGCTCTCCGCGCCTAAAAGCGCCGCTTCTCGAAAGAGATGAAAATCTGATCAGCCGACCGGCCCTGGAGGCAGGCGGCTCTCGTCCGGCAGCGCGTTGCGCCCCCGGGCGCGATTGGCGTTGAACGCATAAAAGCCGAAGATACGGCATTTGCTTGAGCCCGTCTCAGGCAGAAGGATAAAGCGCATGTTCGAAGGGCTTTCAGAAAAGCTCTCAAACATATTGGACGGCCTGACGCGGCGCGGCACGCTCTCGGAAGAGGACGTGAACCTTGCGCTGCGCGAGGTGCGCCGCGCTTTGCTCGAAGCCGACGTCGCACTCGATGTCGTGCGCTCATTCACCGATAAGCTGCGCGCGCGCGCCGTCGGCGCCAATGTCGTGAAATCGGTGACGCCCGGCCAAATGGTCATCAAGATCGTCAATGACGTCTTGATCGAAACGCTTGGCTCGGACACGCAGCCGATCGACCTCGATGCGCCACCGCCTGTTGCCATCATGATGGTCGGCCTACAAGGCGCCGGTAAGACGACGACCTCCGCCAAGATCGCCAAGCGCCTCGCCGAGCGGCAGAAGCGCCGCGTGCTGATGGCCTCCCTCGACGTGAAGCGTCCGGCGGCGCAGGAACAGCTTGCCGTGCTCGGCAGGCAGGTCGGCATCGATACACTGCCGATCATCCCCGGCCAGACGCCGGTCCAGATCGCCAAGCGCGCCGAAGAGGCCGCGCGGCTGCAAGGCTACGATGTCGTGCTGCTCGACACGGCCGGGCGCACCCATATCGACGAAGCCTTGATGGCCGAGATGGTCGAGATCAAGCGCGCCGCCAATCCGCACGAAATCCTGCTGGTCGCCGACAGTCTCACCGGTCAGGACGCCGTCAATCTCGCCAAGAACTTCGACGACCGCGTCGGCATCACCGGCATCGTACTGACCCGTGTTGACGGCGACGGGCGCGGCGGTGCAGCACTTTCGATGCGCGCCGTCACCGGCAAGCCGATCAAGCTTCTCGGCACCGGCGAGAAGATGGACGCGCTTGAGGATTTCCATCCCGACCGTATCGCCAATCGCATTCTCGGCATGGGCGACATCGTTTCGCTTGTCGAAAAGGCGGCGCAGACCATCGATGCGCAGAAGGCGCAGAAGATCGCCGACCGGATGCGCAAGGGCAAATTCGATCTCGAAGATCTCGCCGATCAATTGGCGCAGGTCGAGAAGATCGGCGGCCTCGGCGGCATCATGGGCATGCTGCCCGGCATGGCGAAGATGAAGGATCAGATCGCCTCCGCCAATCTCGACGAGAAGGTGATCAAGCGCCAGCGCGCCATCATCCTGTCGATGACGCAGCAGGAACGGCGCAACCCCGACATTCTCAAGGCCTCGCGCAAGAAGCGCATTGCCGCCGGTTCTGGCACAAGAGTCGAAGACGTGAACCGGTTGCTGAAGCAGCATCGCGGCATGGCCGACATGATGAAACAGCTCGGCAGCGCCAAGCGCGGGCCGCTGTCGCAAATGGCGTCCGCGCTCGGTATGGGTGGCGGCATGCCGGTGCCCTCGCCCGAGCAGATCGCCGAATTGCAGAAGCAGGTGGGTGGCGCTGGCGGCATGCCAAAAATACCGGAGCTTCCGGCGAACCTCCTGAACAATCCGCCGAAAGGTATGCCCGGTCTGCCGGGGCTCGGCGGCGCCAAATTGCCGGGCGGTCTGCCCGGCCTTGGTGGCGGCGGATTCAATCCATTCGCAAAGAAGAAATAACCAGATCGTTCTTTAGAAAGGAAAACAATGTCTCTGAAAATTCGTCTCGCGCGCGGTGGCGCCAAGAAGCGCCCGTTCTATCGTGTCGTCGTCGCCGATTCGCGCATGCCGCGTGATGGCCGCTTCATCGAAAAGCTTGGCACGTTCGATCCGGTAAAGCCCAAGGACGCCGCCGATCGTCTCGTGCTCGATACCGAGAAGGCGAAGGCCTGGATCGCCAAGGGCGCGCAGCCGACGGACCGCGTTGCACGCCTGCTCGACGGGCTCGGGGTCGTGAAGCGCGAAGCGCAGAATAATCCGGAGAAAGCGCAGCCGAAGAAGAAGGCGCAAGAGCGCGCCGCGGCCGCCGCAGCCAAGGCCGGTGCAGCCAGCGAAGCGCCTGCAGCCTAACGATGCCGGACAAAAGCTCCCTTCCGCCCCACGCGCAAGACCTCGTGCTTGTCGGGCGGATTGGGGCGGCGCACGGGATCAGGGGCGAGGTGCGCCTCGTCTCCTTCACCGAAGATCCGAAGGCGGTCGCTGATCACGGGCCGCTGAGCGACGCCAGCGGCGCGCGACATTTTCAGATCGCTGCGCTGCGCTCGATGAAGGGCAATCTCTTCATCGCGCGTTTCACCGGCGTTGCGACGCGCGATGCCGCCGAGGCGCTTAACAACCTCGATCTCTACGTGCCGCGGGCGACATTGCCGGTGGCGGGCGACGAGGAATTCTATCACGCCGATCTCCTCGGGCTCACGGCCGTCGATAGTGCGGGCGCGGAGATCGGCCGTGTGCTGAACGTGCTCAATTTCGGCGGTGGCGATATTCTCGAAATTGCGCCGGTCGACGGCGGCGAAACGTTGCTGCTGCCGTTCACGAAAGCCTGCGTGCCGACGATCGATATTGCGCAAAAGCGGCTCGTCGTCATTCCGCCAGAGGAAGTCGAGGCGGGTCCAGAGGCAGAGGAAGAATGATCAAAGATCACTTCAACCGCGCCGCGTCATGCCCGGCCTCGTGCCGGGCATCCACGCCGAGACATTGCTGTACCAATTATGGTGAAGTAGCGATGTCGCCGCGTGGATGGCCGGGACAGGCCCGGCCATGACGGCTGAAAGAACTGCGCCAGCATCCATGTGGCGCGCGACAATCTTCACGCTCTTTCCCGAGATGTTTCCGGGATCGCTGGGTTTGTCGCTCGCGGGCGATGCGCTCAAACGCGGCGTCTGGCAGCTTGAGGCGATCGACATTCGCACGCATGGGCTTGGCAAACATCGTAGCGTCGATGACACGCCGGCTGGTGGCGGCGCCGGCATGGTGATGCGCGCCGACGTGCTCGCTGCAAGTCTCGATGCGGCGCTGAAGCCGGACGATCCGCGCGCGCGGCTGCTCATGAGCCCGCGCGGAAAACCGCTGACGCAGGCGCGCGTCCGCGACCTCGCCGCCGGGCCTGGCGCCGCGATCATTTGCGGGCGCTTTGAGGGCGTGGACGAGCGCCTGATCGCCGGGCGGCAGCTCGAAGAAATCTCGGTCGGAGATTACGTGCTCTCGGGCGGCGAGCCCGCAGCGCTTGTCTTGCTTGACGCGGCGGTGCGCTTATTGCCGGGCGTCATGGGCAAGGAAGAATCCGGCGCGGAGGAAAGCTTCGAGAACGGCCTTCTTGAATATCCGCATTACACCAAGCCGCGCGTTTTCGAGGGCCGCGAAATTCCTGACATCCTGCTCTCGGGCGATCATGGCAAAATCGCCGCCTGGCGCGAGGCCGAAGCACGCGCGTTGACGGAAGCGCGGCGGCCGGATTTGCTGAAGCGGAAAGAGCGCAAACCTTAAGGGACGTCATGGCCGGCCTTGTGCCGGCCATCCACGCGGCGATACCGCGACACTATCGCAATCATTGCAACAACGTCCCCGCGTGGATGGCCGTGACGAGCACGACCATGACGGGGGAGGATGCGCGGATCAGGTCCGCGCATGACGACGTTGCTACTCCCCAATCACATGCAGCACGATCTCGCGCCGATGCGGGGCGCGGCGATGTTCAAAGAGATAGATGCCCTGCCAGGTGCCGAGCAACAATTCGCCGTCGCGCATGGGGATTGAAAGCTGCGTCTGCGTCAGTGCGGCGCGGATATGCGCCGGCATGTCGTCCGGTCCCTCGGACTCATGCACATAAAGCCCGCGGCCCTCGGGCGCGATCTTCGCGAAGAAAGTCTGCAAATCCTTGCACACATCCGGGTCAGCATTTTCCTGAATCAGAAGTGACGCAGACGTATGCCGGCAATAGACGGTCAGCAGTCCTTCATTGATGTCGACATGGACGAGCCGTTCTTTGATCGCGGCGGTGATCTCGACGAGACCCTCACCCTGCGTCTCGACGACCAGACGATGCAGCGACTGGCGCATGCTGAATATTACTCGTCTTCGCCGAACTTGTTACCTATCAGCTTCGCAAGTGCGTCAAGCACTTCCTCCGCCTCCGGCCCCTTGGCTGTGACGATGATGGTCGAACCGATGCCGGCGCCAAGCGTCAGGATGCCCATGATCGATGTACCGCCAACCGTCTCGCCGGCGCGGCTCACCGTGACTTCGGCGGTGAATTGTTCGACGCATTGAACGAATTTCGCCGTGGCGCGCGCGTGCAGGCCTTTGCGATTTACGATCTCGATTTCGCGCACGAGCGTACCGTCATCGTCGGCGGCGGGGACAGGTTGCGATGTATCTGTCATTTCCCGCCAAGCACCCGACTTGCGACATAGATATATTTGCGGCCCGCGTCCTGCGCCTGCAAGACGGCTTGTTCGAGGCTTGTCGTATCGCGGATCGAAGCGAGCTTTATGAGCATCGGCAGATTGATGCCGGCAACAACTTCGACATGGCCCCCATTCATGACCGAAATGGCGAGATTGGACGGCGTGCCGCCAAACATATCGGTGAGAACGACAACGCCGATGCCGTGATCCACCTGCTTCACCGCTGCGAGGATATCCTTGCGGCGTTCCTCCATATCGTCTTCGGGACCGATGGAGACGGTAGCAATCTGCTTTTGCGGGCCGACGACGTGCTCAAGCGCGGCGCGGAACTCGGTGGCCAGATGGCCATGGGTGACGAGCACCATCCCGATCATCGACAGCAACGCCTCCGCCCGCGATGCTCGCGCGAGAATACGCGCAGGACGAATGGCGAAATGCCGGCCAAGCCGTTCATTTCTTGCTCTTTAAACTCTGGCGTTGAAGACGGTCGCAAATTCAAGTCCAGGCTTCGAGGCGCTTTTTTCCGGACGCAATTGGGGACGCCATCTTGTGCAGCGCGGCGAAATTCGCAAGAGGAATGACGCCCTCCTGCGTCAGATTGCCCCAAATTGTCGAAGCCGGGCGAAAACGGCGCGCGCCGAATCGGACGCGGAGCCGGCCTTCGCCAAAGCCAAGAGGGGCAAATCTACGCCGCAAAGCGTAACAGAAGGGTTGATCGCCTCAGGATAGCGAAGCATCTGTTCCGGCGGCAAAATATCGACGACCAGTCGCACCACAGCGGCGGGTTCTGCGCCGATCTCCAGAATTCCGACGCCCCGCTGCTCAATCTGGCCGCGAATGGCCGGATGGCCCCGCGCAATCAGGCGGCCATGGCTTGCGGAGAGAAGCAGCCGATCATCGCCGATCAGTGCTCCGAAAAGCGCCGCCCGCGCCGCCGCGTCCAGGAGAGCCAGCACCAGACTGCTTTTGCCGACACCCGAGGCACCACGAATCACGATACCCACCTCGCCGACCACGACGCCGCTGGCGTGGATCGAGACGGGCGCGATGGCCTCTACACTCACCGCGCCGCCCGGATCCAGACAATGAAGCGCGCGCCCAGGACGATGGTGCTTCCGTCGCTGCCCGTGGTGATCCGGTTCATCGCGCGGATACGGCCGCCGTGCGCCTCAATGATCTGGCGCGAAATCGAAAGCCCGAGGCCCGAATTCTGGCCGAAGCCATGATTGGGCCGGTCAGTATAAAAACGCTCGAAGATGCGCTCGAAGGCGTCGGCTGGAATGCCCGGGCCGTCGTCATCGACAACGATCTCGAAGCCCTCGGTCAGCAGACCATTGGACAATGCACTCTTCGCCGGGCGCAGGCCGACGCGCACGCTGCCGCTCGGCTGCGAAAAGGATTTCGCATTATCGATGAGATTATTGAACACCTGGCCCAGACGCGAATCATGTCCAAGGACGATAAAGCCGCTCTTTTTCGCGTCTTCGTTCTTGGCGATATCGAGGGTCACCTGGACGCTTTCATGTTCCACATGATTGGCCATCGTCACCACGGTGAGGATGACCCGCGAGAGATCGACCGGCTCCATATCGGCGCGCGCAAGTTCGGCATCGAGCCGCGAAGCGTCGGAAATGTCGCTGATCAGCCGATCCAGCCGGCGCACGTCGTGTTGAATGATGGCCAGCAGGCGCGCATGCGATTCCGGGGTGCGGGCGATCGGCAAAGTCTCGACGGCACTGCGCAAAGATGTCAGCGGATTCTTGAGTTCGTGGGCGACGTCGGCGGCGAAAGTTTCGATCGCATCCATGCGATTATACAGTGCCCGCGTCATGTCGCGAAGCGCGCCGGACAAATGACCGATCTCGTCGCTGCGATTGGTGAAATCAGGAATTTCCTGACGCGATTTGATGCCCCGACGGACGCGCTCGGCCGCTTCTGCCAGCCGGTGCATCGGCCCGGCAATCGTGCCGGCGAGCAATAGCGACAGGAGCAGCATGATCGCGGCCGAAACCAGAAAGACGCGGACGATCGCCCAGCGCTCCGACGCGATAATCTTATCAATGTCGCCACCCTGCGTCGAAAGCAGGAGCGCGCCACGGACGGTGCGCAAAAGCTCGATCGGCACCGCGACGGATACGATCGTCTCGCCCTTGTTATTCATCCGCACAATCGACTGCGCCTGACCATCGAGCGCGCGCGCGACTTCGGGATAGGTCCGGCCATTGGCGATGCCGATGTCCTCGTAGAGCGGCAATTCGTTATAGGTGAACGAGCGTTTCATCGCCGCCCAAACGCGCTCAAGCCAGTTTCCCGCCTCGTCGCTCTGCGGCGGCAAATCGAGACGCAGGATATCGCCGCGGGAACTCAGCGCGCGAGAATCGAGCAACATATAGCCGTCGCGATCATAGATGCGCGCCCGTGTGCGCGTCGGCGAGACGAGACGGCGAAGCACCGGCCCGACGCGCTCGGGATTGATGGAGAATTCGAGCGACGGCCGGCTTTCTTCGGCGATACCGACGCGTTCGCCGGGCACCATCTGCAGAAGCTTTTCGGGATCGACGGTGATCGAATCCGTCGCGACGGTCGCCGAGGCGGCGACGGCGGCGGCGATGATTTCGCCTTGCGTCTGCAGGCTCTGCACCCGCGCGTCGATGAGACCTTCGCGGAACTGATTGAGATAAAGGAAGCCGAGCAGCAGCGCGACGAGGCCGCCAAGATTGAGAACGACGATGCGGCGCGTCAGCGACGACGAAAAACGGATCGCGACCGCCTGCTCGACCGTGCGAACACGCCGCAAGACGCGCCAGCCGAGATTACGCCGCCGGCTGCGCTTGCGCGGCGCTTCGAGGGCCTGATCGAACTGCTGCTCGTGCGCTTCAACGCTCATTCAGTACGCCGCGATCATTCCTTGAAACGATAACCGACGCCGTAAAGTGTTTCGATCATTTCGAAGTCGTCGTCGACGGCTTTGAATTTTTTGCGCAGGCGCTTGATGTGGCTGTCGATCGTGCGGTCATCGACATAGACCTGATCGTCATAGGCAGCATCCATCAGCGCGTTGCGGCTTTTCACCACGCCGGGACGCGTGGCGAGCGCCTGGAGGATAAGGAACTCGGTCACGGTGAGAGTCACCGGATCATTCTTCCAGGTACAGGTGTGGCGCTCAGGGTCCATCTTGAGCGGGCCACGCTCGAGAATCTTGGCCTCGGATTCCTTCTGCGCTGCCGCTTCCTTGGGATTGGCGCGCCGCAGGATGGCGCGGACGCGCTCGACGAGCAGACGTTGCGAGAAGGGTTTACGGATGAAATCGTCGGCGCCCATCTTGAGGCCGAACAATTCGTCGATTTCCTCATCCTTCGAGGTGAGGAAGATGACCGGCAGATCGGACTTCTGTCGCAGCCGCCGCAAAAGCTCCATGCCGTCCATGCGCGGCATTTTGATATCGAAAATGGCGAGATCGGGCGGGTTGGTTTTCAAACCGTCGAGCGCCGTCGAGCCATCGGTGTAGGTCTGCACCCGATACCCCTCGCCTTCGAGCGCGATCGAAACCGATGTGAGAATGTTGCGGTCGTCATCGACCAAGGCGATCGTCGGCATCAACACTCCTCAGAATTAAAGGGCCGAGTCTTGCAAGAAGCTGCCGGTTGGCAGAGCCACGTAGTTCAACCGTCAGCGCATGAACACGACGTGAGGGACGCCTATCACGCCCCACGCGGCACGCAGCGGGAAGCTCCGTGAGCTTGAGGGCCGAAATGAGGCCATATCCCGCATCTTTGCAATGCATATCATTAGAACTATAGGGGAATCCAGCCCTGAGGCCTTTAAAAGCAAAGCTTTAGGTTCCGCCGCCCCGAAACGAGGACTTCCCCATGACAGGTTCCGATGCGGCCGAAAATCAGCCCGAACGCCAGAAATTCGATCCCGTCGCCGAGGCCAAGCGGCTCCTGCGCTCGACGCGCTGGGCTTCGCTGGCGACGCTGGTGCCGGAGTCGGGTTCCCCGTTCGCAACGCTCGTCAACGTCGCCAGCGCGCCGGATGGTAGCCCTATCCTCTTGATATCGCAGCTTTCTGCGCATCGAAAGCATATCGCCGCGGACCCTCGCGTCTCCCTGCTCTACTATCTGCCGAAGAAGGGCGACCCGCTCGCGCATCCGCGCCTGACGCTCAATGGGCGCGCGTCGCGTAGTCGACGCGCCGGCGGAACGGGCGAATTTGCGGGCGCGCTTCCTCGCCCGGCATCCAAAATCGGCGCTCTACGCCGATTTTCCCGATTTCGCATTTTTCGGTGTGGAACTCGAAAGTGTGCATATGAATGGCGGTTTCGGCCGGGCGGCGCCCGGATTGACGCCGGCACAAATTCTCACACCGATCGACGGCAAGGGCGAACTGATCGCCACCGAAGCCGCCGCGCTCGCACATGTGAACCAGGATCATGCCGATTTCGCGCCGCTTCTCGCGGCCGCCTTCGGGGAAAGCAGCGGCCATTGGCGCACCCTCGGCTTCGATCCCGAAGGCGTCGATCTCGGAAATGACGATGTGATTTTGCGCCTGCCGTTTCCCGAGCCAATCGCGACGCCGGTGGATTTGCGCCACGCGCTCGTCGCCCTGGCGCAAGCGGCGCGCGAGCGAGGGTAACTACTTCCGCGCGGCTTCGATCTGCGGCCAGATCGCGTCACGCAACGTGGCATCGTCGATCGGTCCGACGAATTTGAAGGCGATGGTGCCGTCGCCCTTGATGACATAGGTCTCGGGCACGCCGTAGACGCCGAAGTCGATGCCGGTACGCCCGCTCGCATCGACGCCGATGGCCGAATAGGGATCGCCCTCCTGGCCGAGATAACGGCGCGTATCCTCGGGCAAATCCTTGTAGGCGATGCCGACGAGTTTAATGCCTTGCGCGGCGAGGCGTTTGTCCTGCGAGAGCGCGACGAGCTGCGGATTTTCCTCATGGCATGGGCCGCACCATGAGGCGAAAATGTTCACGATGGTCACATGGCCCTGGCGCAAATCCTTGTCCGACAGGCCGGGCGCGTTTGTGAGCAGTGCAGGCAAATTGAACTGCGGCGCGGATTTGTTCAAAAGCGCCGAAGGCAGGCGCGAAGGATCGCCGGCGAAGAGCCGCACGAACAACAGCCCCATCACAGCAACAAAAATGAGCAGCGGCAGATAGGCGAGCGGTGAACGGCGCTCTTTCGACACTTCTGGCGGGGCTTCGGCTGGCGGCGGCGAGGTGACGCTCAAGAATTGTGGTCCCGCTGGCCACGCGTCCGCGTCTCGACGCGCTCAAGGCTCTTCTTGAGCGAACGATAATCGACGAGTGTGCCGATCACCATGCCGCCGATGACGACGAACGCGATGGAGTAGGCGGCGATCACGAAGCCGATATGCGGGGCAGCGAAATTCATTCGGCGGGCTCCGGCACCGCATGGATTGAAGTAGCCCCGTCGGCTGCGAGCATCGAAAGACGGCGCAGCCGGCGGCGCATGATTTCATTGCGGATCGCCAGCATATGCAGCGTCAGAAACAACGTCGTGAATCCGACCGCCATGATCAGGAGCGGCCACAGCATCGAGGCTGCGATGGTTGGGCCGCCCATGCGGAAGACCGAGGCCGGCTGGTGCAGCGTGTGCCACCAGTCGACCGAGAATTTGATGATCGGAATATTGACCGCGCCGACGAGCGTGAAAATGGCGACGAGCCGCGCCGCCTTGCCCGGATCTTCGATCACCTGCCAGAGCGCGATGATGCCAAGATAGATGAGGAAAAGGACGAGCACGGAGGTCAGCCGGGCGTCCCACACCCACCAGGTGCCCCATTCCGGCTTGCCCCAGAGCGAACCCGTGGTCAGGCACAGAAAGGTGAACCCGGCGCCGAGCGGCGCCGCCGCCTTCTGCGCCACATCTGCGAGCGGATGGCGGAAGACCAGCGTGCTGATCGCCGCCACGGACATCACCAGATAGACGAACATCGCCATCCAGGCGGACGGCACATGCAGATACATGATCCGCACCGTCTCGCCCTGCTGATAATCCGCCGGGGCCACGACAAGCGCGAGATAAAGCCCGACCGCCATCAACACGACCGTCAGCGCCGCCGTGACCGGCACGAGCGCGCGCGTCAGCCGCAGAAATTGCGTCGGGTTAGCGTAATTCGCCATCGCTTTTCCTCTAGGCCGACCCATGCCGGAACGCAAATGTTTCACGGTTTTTTGGTTCACCAAAAGCTGATCAGCGTTGCCCGCGAATTCATAGATAAACCGGCTGGGCGGACGAAGTTCCGGACCACCGGCGCCAGCGCCGACATTCGCTTTGGAGATCAAATGCGCAAAATGTTTAACAGAGGCCGCGCCGCGAAAGCGGCCGGTCTGGTTCTGAGCCTCGCGCTCGCCGTGACGTTCGCGAGCGCGACGCGCGCCGATGCCCCGCATCCCGTGAAACTGCGCGGCACGATCCTCTCGCTGCAGGGCGGCATCATGTCGGCCCGTGGGCTGGATGGCGCCGTAATCAAGATCAAAATCGCGCCCCAGACGCGTCTTGCCGCCGTCGTTCCGGCCTCGTTCGCCGGGATCAAGCCGGGCAGCTTTGTCGGCATCACCAGCATGCCCGGCGACGGCAGCGAGCGGATCGCATTGGAAGTCCACATTTTTCCCGAAGCCCTGCGCGGGACCGGCGAAGGCGACCGCCCCTGGGATAAAGGCCCCGGCAGCCGGATGACGAATGCAACCGTCGCGTCGGTCGCGGGCGTTCACGGCGAGGATTTGACGCTTACCTATCGCGGCGGCGGATCCAAAATCAAAGTGACCCCGCGGACCCGGATCGTCACCTTCCAGCCCGGCGATGCGGGTGACTTGAAACCCGGCAACCATTTCATCGCCTTCGCCATCTCGGACGGACACGGCGCTTATGTGCCGCTCTCGCTCAGCATCGGCCGCGCCGGTCTCACGCCACCGATGTAACGCCTAATCTCCGGCGTGGCGCAGCGCCGCGGCAGCGGCAAACGGCGTGAGCGCCACGGCGGCGAGCGTCAGGCCGCAGAGGATCAGAAACGGCGTCTTGAAGCCGACGACCGGATCGCCTGCGGCGGCCACGCCGAAAATCAGAACCGGCACGCTCAGCGGCAGGATGAGCACTGCCAGTAATAAACCGCCGCGGCGCAGGCTCACTGTCAGCGCCGCGCCGATCGCGCCCAGAAGGGTCAGCGCCGGCGTTCCCGCGAGCAGGGAAAAGGCGACACGTGAGAGGCCCTCGGGCGAGAGCCCCAGCATCAGGCCGAAGATCGGACTGGCGGCAACAAGCGGCAGGCCGGTCAACAGCCAGTGCGCCAGGCATTTGACCAGAACGATAAGTTCGAGCGGCGTCTCGCTAGTCAGAAAGAGATCGAGCGAGCCGTCCTCGGCATCGGCCTGAAACAGCCGGTCGAGGCCGAGCAGCGTTGCGAGCAATGCCGCGATCCAGAGAATGGCGGGGCCGATCCGCGCCAGCAGAGCCTGATCCGGGCCGACGGCAAACGGTGTCACCGTCACCAGGCATAGAAAGAACACGACGCCCATGCTGACCGCGCCGCCGATCCGGCGCCCGACGCGCAATTCCCGCGTCAGGAGCGCGCCGAGCGCCGAGGGGCGGCCTTGCTGAACATCCGTCATGCGGGCCGGCCAAGCGTCAGATCGCGCGCCGCGACCGGCAAGGGCGTGTGGGTCGCCGCAATAATGCAGCCGCCGCCAGCAAGATGCTCCTGCATGAGTTCGCCGACGATTGTTTGAGATTTGGAGTCGAGGGCCGTCAGCGGCTCGTCAAGCAGCCAGATGGGCCGCGCGATGGCGACAAGCCGCGCCAGAGCCGCACGGCGTTTCTGCCCGGCAGATAAATAGGCCGCGGGAAGATCGGCGATCCCCGTCAATCCGAGACGCGCAAGAGCGCGCTCGATGCCGCCGCCGCCCAGCAAAGCGCTATAGAAGGCGAGATTTTCAGCGAGCGTCAGCGCTGGTTTCAAGGCATCTGCATGCCCAATATAATGGCAAAGCTCCGCGCGGCGCGCCTCCGTTTCAGGCGTGATGGCAATAGCGCCCGCCGCCAGCGGCAGAAAGCCTGCGAAGGCGCGCAGAAGCGTCGATTTCCCGGCACCATTCGGCCCTTTGACCAGAAGCGCTTCGCCCGCCGCCAGCCGAAAATCGAGGCCGGCGAAAATAATGCGGCCACCGCGTTCCACGCTGAGAGCCGAGGCTTCGATCTGCATGATGGCGCGGCTTGATCCTTATGGCGCGCGGCCTGCATGGCGCGGCGAATGGTGGTGTAGCGACCAGATTAGAAATTATCTATAAACCAATCGTCATTGCGTTTCTCAACATCAGGGGCCCCATAGCCTATGGCTTCGCTCGATTCTTTTAAATGCCGTAAAATCCTCAACGTCGGTGCCAAGACCTATCATTATTATTCGCTCAAGACGGCGGAGAAGAATGGGTTGACCGGCATTTCCGCACTGCCTTTTTCGATGAAGGTGCTGCTCGAAAATCTGCTGCGTTTCGAGGATGGCCGCTCAGTCACCAAAGAATTGATCCAGTCCGTCGCCGAATGGCTCGTCAACAAAGGCAAGGTCGAGAAGGAAATTGCTTTCCGGCCGTCGCGCGTTCTGATGCAGGATTTCACCGGCGTGCCGGCAGTCGTCGATCTCGCGGCGATGCGCGACGCCATGTTGAAGCTCGGCGGCAATCCTCAGAAGATCAATCCGCTCGTGCCCGTCGATCTCGTCATCGACCATTCGGTGATCGTCGATGCCTTCGGCAACAACAAAGCTTTCAAGACCAACGTCGATCTCGAATATGACCGCAACGGCGAGCGCTATCGCTTCCTGAAATGGGGTCAGGGCTCGTTCGACAATTTCCGCGTCGTTCCGCCCGGCACCGGCATCTGCCATCAGGTGAATCTTGAATATCTCGCGCAGACCGTCTGGACGCGGAAGGAAAAATATCAGCCCGGCCGCGGCAAGGAGGTCACCGTCGAAGTGGCCTATCCCGACTCACTCGTCGGCACCGATTCGCATACGACGATGGTGAACGGCCTCGCGGTGCTCGGCTGGGGCGTCGGTGGCATCGAGGCGGAAGCCTGCATGCTCGGCCAGCCGCTCTCGATGCTGCTGCCTGAGGTCATCGGCTTCAAACTGACCGGCGAATTGAAAGAGGGCGTGACGGCGACCGACCTCGTGCTGACCGTGACGCAGATGCTGCGCAAGCTCGGCGTCGTCGGCAAATTCGTTGAATTCTACGGCCCCGGCCTCAAGCATCTCTCGCTCGCCGACCGCGCGACCATCGCCAATATGGCGCCGGAATATGGCGCGACCTGCGGCTTCTTCCCGGTCGATAGCGAAACGCTAAACTATCTGGAAACTTCGGCGCGCACGCCGGCGCGCGTTGCGCTTGTCGAAAAATATGCCAAGGCGCAGGGCCTGTTCCGCACCTCGGCGACGCCCGATCCCGTCTTCACCGACACGATCGAGCTCGATCTCACGACCGTCGTGCCGTCGATGGCCGGCCCCAAACGGCCGGAGGGCCGCATCGCGCTGGGCGGCGTTGCGTCGGGCTTCAAGACCGCGCTTGGCGCCGAATATAAAAAGACCGAAGATTCCGAGAAGCGTTATGCCGTCGAAAGTAAGAATTACGATCTTGGCCACGGCGACGTGGTGATCGCGGCGATCACGTCGTGCACCAATACATCAAACCCAAGCGTGCTGATCGGCGCAGGGCTTCTCGCCCGCAACGCCGTGGCACGGGGCATCGGCGTCAAGCCGTGGGTCAAGACCTCGCTTGCGCCAGGCAGCCAGGTCGTCGCCGAATATCTCGCCAATTCCGGCCTGCAGAAAGATCTCGACAAGCTCGGCTTCAATCTCGTCGGCTTTGGCTGCACGACCTGCATCGGCAATTCTGGGCCGCTGCCGCAGGAAATTTCCGACACGATCAACAAGAACAGTATCGTCGCCGCGGCCGTGCTCTCAGGCAATCGTAACTTCGAAGGCCGCGTGAGCCCGGACGTGCAGGCGAATTATCTCGCCTCGCCGCCGCTCGTCGTCGCCCACGCCATCGCCGGCACGGTGACGAAGGACCTCGAAACCGAACCGCTCGGGCACGACAAGAAGGGCCAGCCCGTCTATCTGCGCGACATCTGGCCGACGACGGAAGAGATCAACGAATTCGCGGCAAAATATGTGACGAAGAAAGTCTTCAAGAGCCGCTATGCGGACGTCTTCGCGGGTGACACGCATTGGCGCAAGGTGAAAGTGCCGGATGGCGAGACCTACAAGTGGGACATGGGTTCAACCTATGTGCAGAACCCGCCCTATTTCGAGGGCCTGACCAAAGAGCCGGTGCCGGTCACGGACATCGTCGATGCGCGTATTCTCGCGCTCTTCGGCGACAAGATCACGACCGACCATATTTCGCCGGCCGGTTCGATAAAGGCCGCGTCGCCAGCGGGCAAGTTCCTGCTCGAACATCAGGTCTCGCAGCAGAACTTCAACCAATACGGCACGCGCCGAGGCAATCATGAAATCATGATGCGCGGCACCTTTGCCAACATCCGCATCAAGAACTTCCTACTCGCCAAGGCCGACGGCAACGTGCCGGAAGGCGGCATGACCAAGCATTGGCCGGATGGCGAGGAAATGTCGATCTACGATGCGGCGATGAAATACGAGGCGGAGAAAGTGCCGCTCGTCGTTTTCGCCGGCGCCGAATACGGCAACGGCTCGTCGCGCGACTGGGCGGCGAAGGGGACAAAGCTCCTCGGCGTGCGCGCGGTGATCGCCGAAAGCTTCGAGCGCATCCATCGCTCGAATCTCGTCGGCATGGGCGTGCTGCCGCTGACCTTCGAGCCAGGCACGAGCTGGAAATCGCTCGGTCTCAAAGGCGACGAGCAGGTGACGATTCATGGTCTCGGCGCCGAATTGAAGCCGCGCCAGATGATGCAAGCCGAGATCAAATATTCCGATGGACGCGTGAAGAAAGTGCCGCTCCTCTGCCGCATCGCGACCGAGGACGAGCTCGATTACTTCAACAACGGTGGAATCCTCGCCTACGTGCTGCGTCAGCTCGCCGCGGCGTAGCGATTCTCGTCATGGCCGGCCTTGTGCCGGCCATCCATGCCGAGACATTGCTGTAATGATTGCGGTGAAGTAGCGGTTTCATCGCGTGGATGGCCGTGACAAGCACGGCCATGACAGATGAAAAGACGATGCCGAGATCACCTAAGGCTTCTCCCTTGCCCCTCCTCCCCAACCTGCTTAAAACCCGCCCAAAGCAGGAGCAAAAATGTCGACTTTGAAGCTTTTCGTTTTGCCGGGCGACGGCATCGGCCCCGAGGTGATGGCGGAGGTCGAGAAGATCGCCAATTTCCTCACCAAACAGGGCGTCGCCCATTTCGAGATCGAACGCGGCCTCGTCGGCGGCGCGGCCTATGACGCGCATCAAGTCGCAATCAGCGAGGACGATATGGCCCGCGCCGGCGCGGCCGACGCCATCCTGCTCGCCGCCGTCGGCGGCCCCAAATGGGACAAGGTGCCCTATGACCTGCGTCCCGAAGCCGGCCTTCTGCGGCTGCGCAAGGATTTCAACCTCTACGCCAATCTGCGCCCGGCGATCTGCTATCCGGCGCTTGCCGATGCGTCTTCGCTCAAGCGCGAACTGATCGATGGGCTCGATCTGCTCATTGTCCGTGAATTGACGGGCGGCGTCTATTTCGGCGAGCCCAAACAAATCATCGATCTCGGCAATGGCCAGAAGCGCGCCATCGATACGCAGGTCTACGACACCTACGAGATCGAGCGTATCGGCCGCATCGCCTTCGAGCTTGCGCGCAAGCGCCGCAACAAGGTGACCTCGTCCGAAAAGCACAATGTGATGAAGTCGGGCGTGCTCTGGCGCGAGATCATCATCGATCTGCACAAGCGCGAATTCCCCGATGTCGAGCTTGAACATCAGCTCGCCGATGCGCTTGGCATGCAGCTTGTGCGCCGGCCGAAACAGTTCGACGTGATCGTCACCGACAATCTCTTCGGCGACATGCTCTCCGACGTCGCGGCGATGCTGACCGGCTCGCTCGGCATGCTGCCATCCGCTTCGCTCGGTGCCGTCGATGAGAAGACCGGCCTGCGCAAGGCGCTTTACGAGCCGGTGCATGGTTCGGCGCCCGACATCGCTGGCAGGGGCCTCGCCAATCCGATCGCCATGATCGGCTCGTTCGGCATGGCGCTGCGCTATTCCTTCGGTCTCACGGATCTCGCTGACAAGCTCGAAGGCGCCATCGCACGCGTCCTCGATAAGGGCTTGCGCACCGCCGACATCAAGGGCAATGCGCCGACGTCGATCTCGACCGCTGAAATGGGCGACGCGATCCTGAATGAGTTGAAGGCAGCGCTGATAATGGTCCTTGCCGAGCGAAGCGAAGCAATCCAGGAGCCGTGTTCTGGATGTGCTTCGTCGCTTTGCTCCTCGCAATGACGAGTGGTCAACCTTAGCCCAGCAACGGCCCCCAGGCCGGGTCAGACCCATAGGATGGCGTCGGCACCTGGAATTCCTGGCGGCCGAAGATGTCCCGCATGAAAATATGAGGCCCGGATTCGCCGCCCGGATCGCGGAAGAACATCACGAACAGGCCATTCGGCGCCCATGTGGGCCCCTCGTTGTGGAAGCCCTCGGTCAGAATGCGCTCGCCCGAGCCGTCGGGCTTCATCACACCAATTGCGAATCCGTTTGGATCTTCCCTGGTGAAGGCGATGTAATCGCCCTTCGGCGACCAGACCGGCGTCGCATAACGGCCGTTGCCGAAGGAGATTCGCTGCGCATCGCCGCCGCTCGCAGGCATGATATAGAGTTGCTGATTGCCGCCGCGATCGGATTCGAAAACGATCTGCGACCCATCGGGCGAGAACGACGGCGACGTGTCGATCGCGGAAGAATTCGACAGCCGCGTCGTCGCACGCGAATGGATGTCCATTTCGTAGATATTGGCGACGCCGTTTTCTTCCATTGACATGACGATGCGTTGGCCATCCGGCGAGAAACGCGGCGAGAATTCCATGCCCGGAAAATTGCCGACGACTTCGCGCTGGCCGGTCTCGATGTTGAGCAGCAGAACCTTCGGATCGCCGGTGCCGAACGCCATATAGGTGACATCCTGCGATGAAGGCGAGAAGCGCGGCGTGACGACGAGATCCTGCCCGCTCGTCAGATAGCGCACATTGGCGCCGTCCTGATCCATGATCGCGAGCCGTTTGCGCCGGTTCTCCGCCGGCCCCGTCTCATCGACGAAGACGACGCGGGAATCGAAGAGCCCCTTTTCCCCTGTCGCATGCGTGAATACGGCGTCGGCGATGATATGCGCGACGCGGCGCGAATTGTTGGCATCGGTCGTATATTCCTGCCCCGCGACCTGCGTGCCGGCATTCACGTCCCAGAGGCGGAATGCGGTCTGCAGCCGACCGTCGCCGCCGGTGCTACAGCGCCCCGTGACGATGAATTGCGCATCGGTCGCTTTCCATGCCGCGAACTGCGGCGGCTGATCCGGATTGCTGATCTGCTCCGGAAAGCGACCCGGATCGATCGGCTGCAGAAATACCGAGCGGCCGAGATCGCTGCCAACGATCGACGAAATGCTCGGCCCGGCATCGCCGGCGAATTGCGTCACCGCAACTGGAATCGGTTTGAAATTGGGATTGTTAGTAACGACGAGGCTCGGCCCGCTCTGGCTGAAGGCCCGGCGCGGCAATGCGAGACTTGTCGCGGCGCCAAGAATCAGTCCGGAAGCGGTGCGGCGGGAAATCGATAAGGACATGAAAGAAATCCGGAGGGTTCGCACGGAGGATTAGACTGCAATTGCGGCAATGACGCGGACATGACACTCAGTCAGGCCCAAATCTTCAGCCAAGCTTACATGCTGTCGTCCTGATCCTGGAATTGCACGACGCGGTCGCGCCAGGTGTCATAGTAAGTCTTGAACTTGTCGGGCACCGGAAGCGGATCGCATTTGCGCACGGCACGCACAGCACTGTCAGCCAACGCCTGCCAGGCGGGATCGTCCGGCGGATTCATCAGTTCGGGATCGGCCGCCAACGAGCCATCAAGGTTCAATTGCACGCGGATCTGCGGAATGTATTTCGGCCCTTGCGGGAGCGTGATCGGCTGAATCCAGCAGCCCTGAAACTTGTCCTGGAACCAGCCGTCCATCGCCGCCTGAAGCGACGGCGACATGCGCGCCGCATTCGCGGTCGGCGAGCCAAGCGAGGCAAGTTGCTGCAGGCGGCGGCCGCTGGAAGCGCGCCGCTCCGGCGCCTCGTGATCCAACAACCGGCTGATGTCGTCGGCGCTGAACTGACGCGGCGGATCGTGGCTGTCGTCGCCCGACTTTGGCTTGGCGGCATGATGCTCGTGCGATTTTGTCGGCTTCTCCGGTTTGTCCTCATCGAGCAGTTTGGCGATCTGGTCGAGCTTGAACTGCGGCGGCTTCTTGGCTTCGACCTTGGGCGGCACTTTCTTCGGCGGAGTCTTGGGACGCGGCGGCGGCAAAGGCTCATCGGCCGTCGTATCCGCCGGCGGTTTATCCTCGACGGGCGGCAGCGGCGGCAGTTTGGGCGCCGGCGGCGGGGCGGCAGCATCGGCCGGCGGTTTCGGCGGCTCGACCTTATCCGCATCGCCGGGATCATCGATATGTTTCAGCGGCGGCGGCGGAGTCGGAATGTCGCGCTTGGCATCGGCGATCGGGGGCTTCGGCTTCAAGTCCTCTGCGTCGGCAAGTTTGTCGACATGCGGATCGGCCATGACTTTCTTCGCCGCTTTGTCGCCCTTGACGATCTGGTTGACGTCGGAATCGGTGACGAGATCGACGGGGACCGTCTCCTCCGCATTCTGGAACGGCGGCGTATGCGAGAAGGAGACAAGCGCAAAGACGAGCAGCGCGACATGCATCACACCGGACGCGATGTAACCGGGCTTTCCCGATGTATCCATCGTGGCCCCTTGGCTCACTGAGTCTTGGCCGGCTCGGTAACTAGAGCGACCTTCTTGTACCCGGCGGTCGTGATGAGCGACATGACCTCGGCGATCTTGCCGTAGTTCACCTCGTCCGAGCCGCGCACGTAAATGCGCTCGTCGAATCCGTCCTTGGCCGCATCCTTCAGCTTATCGACGAGTTGATCCATCGTGACCGGCTCGTCCATGACGAAGATCGCGCCCTTTTCGTCGATCGCGACGGAAAGCGGCTTCTGGTCGATGTTAAGCGCCGAGGCTTTCGTATGCGGCAGATCAATCGGCACGCCGGTCGCGAGCAACGGCGCCGCGACCATGAAGATGATGAGCAGCACGAGCATGACGTCGATGAACGGCGTCATGTTGATGTCGGCCATGGCCTTGTAGCGCGGCATCCCGCGGCGGCGGCGACCGCCCCGGCCACCCCCGCCTTGCGCCATAGACATGCCCATGCGCGTCTCCTTTCACGCGGCCGCTTAGCGGCCTAAAACGTCACGCCGCCCGATCGCGGGTGCCATGCTGATCGATCTGGCGCGACAGGATCGACGAAAATTCGTCGGCAAATCCTTCGAGCCGGGCCTGCATCTTGGCGACATCGCCCTGCAGCTTGTTGTAGGCGATGAGCGCGGGAATCGCCGCGAAGAGGCCGATCGCCGTTGCAAACAAAGCTTCCGCGATGCCGGGAGCCACAACTGCAAGCGACGTGTTCTTTGATGCGGCAATCGAGCGGAACGAGGTCATGATGCCCCAGACCGTGCCGAACAGTCCGACGAAGGGGCCGGCGGAGGCGACAGTCGCCAAAACGAGCAGATGCGATTCAAGCTTCTCGACTTCCCGCGCGATCGAAACGTCGAGTACTTTCTCGACGCGTGTCTGCAGCCCCATGAACGAGCCAGCGGCGGTCTGCACCGAGCGTTTCCATTCGTGCATGGCCGCGACGAAAAGCGTCGCCATGCCCGATGTCGGCCGCGATGAAAGATTGCCATAAAGCTCTTCAAGCGAATTGCCGGACCAGAAGACCTGTTCGAACCGATCCATCGCGCGGCGCACTTTGGCAAAAAGCAGCGTCTTGTTGATGATGATCGCCCAGCACCAGATCGAGGCGCCGAGCAGACCGAGCATGACCAGTTTCACGACGATATGCGCCGACAGAAACATGCTCCAGAGGGAGACTTCCACCGCCGGCGAGGAAACCCCGGAGGCAGCGATATCGGCAGGATTCATTACAGAGGTCCTTGCAAAACTGCGGTCGAAATGCCCGAGATACTCCCCCGACGCGCTACGACGCGCCAGCAAACCACCCTCTTTCCGGAACACCCGGCCCGCTCTAACGGCATCCCAGGGAGAGGTTCAAACCCTTGCGAAAAGCCTTCGGCGCACGGAACTTCTTGATCGGACCGGCGGTTTAACCCTGTCCTCCACCGTAATTCCGTCATTTCTTGGGCTTTCGCGATTCTTCGTGTCACTAAAATGCGACGCACTCTGTTGAGCCATCGCCAACGTTAAGAATGGGTTACGAAATCACGCCTTGGAGCCGCCTTGGGCCCAGTTTCGCAATTCCTATGCCCTTCACTGGCCGCCGGTGGCCAATTTAGTGGCAATCTCCGCCGGGAGGCGCTGCGCCCGGCCATCCGCGACGGCCGCGACCTGAACATCCGCCAGAAGCAGGACTTCGTCGCCGCGCAGGATTTTCTGCGCCATTTCGATTGAGGCGCCGCCAAGCTTGGCGATACGCGTCTCGACGCTCAGGAGGTCATCCATGACCGCCGGCTTGCGATAATCGACACTGATCCGCCGAACGGCGAAGGCAAGCGGCGCGGCGCCGGCGAAAAGCGCCGACTGGTTGATCCCGCAGGCACGCAGAAACTCGGTGCGTCCACGTTCGAGAAAGCGCAGATACGCGACGTGCTGAACGACACCGGAAAAATCCGTGTCTTCGTAATAAATACGGACCGGCAGACGACGCGCCACGGGATTTTCAGGCATCGTTTCGCGACCGGCGCCAAGACGGCGTTCTTTTGCGCCGGAGGAAACTTATGCTAGCGTAAAGAAAAACCATCTTAGAGCAAATTGCCTTATGTCGCCCGAAATGTATAGCACGATCACCCAAGACATTCAGATCACCGTCGAGCCGGAGTTCGTGCCGGAAAGATCCGACGCGGATCAAGCCACGTTCTTCTGGGCCTATACTGTCGAGATTGCCAATCAGGGCGGTCAGACCGTGCAATTGACTGAGCGGCACTGGAAAATCACCGACGCCAACGGCCGGCTCGAGGAAGTCAAAGGCCCCGGCGTCGTCGGCGAACAGCCGGTTCTGAAACCCGGCGAGACTTTCCGCTATACCTCCGGCTGCCCGCTGACCACGCCCTCGGGCATCATGACCGGCAGCTATCGAATGGTGGCGGAGAACGGCGAGGTTTTCGAGGCGGCGATCCCGGTTTTCTCGCTTGACTCGCCTTACGAGGCGCGCGTTCTTCATTAAGCGCTGCCGCGATCTAACCGGCGTGGCGACCCATTCCATTCGATGTTAGGAGACGCAGTGCCTGATCGCATCGATTCGACGGAGCGGCTTGCTGCGACGCTCGACATGCTGGCGCGGCTTGTCGCGTTTGACACCGAAAGCGCCAAATCCAATTTGCCGCTGGTCGGCGATGTCGAGGCCTATTTTCGCGCGCATGGCGTCGAATACGTCAAAGTGCCAAACGCGATCGGTGACAAGGCCGCTCTGTTCGCAACCATCGGCCCGAAGATTGACGGGGGCGTGCTCCTTTCGGGCCATACCGACGTCGTGCCGGTCGCTGGCCAGACCTGGACGTCCGACCCGTTCACGTTGCGGCGTGAGGATGGACGCGTCTATGCACGCGGCGCCTGCGACATGAAGGGTTTCGACGCGCTGTGCCTGGCGATGGTGCCGGAGTTTCTAGGCACCGATCTCAAGCGCCCGATCCACATTCTGCTCAGCTATGATGAGGAGATCGGCTGCCGCGGCCCGCTCGACACGATCGCACGCTTTGGTCACGATCTGCCGCGTCCGGCCTGCGCGATCGTCGGCGAACCGTCTCTGATGCAGGTCGCCGATGCGCATAAGAGCATCACGACCTATCGCACGAATGTCTGTGGCCATGAGGCGCATTCCTCGAAGCCCTATCTCGGATCAAGCGCGATCGAAGTCGCTTGCGCCCTGATCGGCGAGCTTTATCGCCTGGCCGACGACCTCAAGGCCGCGGGCGACCCGAGCGGGCGTTTCGATCCCCCCTGCTCGACCATCCACGTCGGCATCATTCGCGGCGGCACGGCGCGCAATATCCTCGCCAAGGAATGCGCGTTCGAATGGGAGTTTCGTGGCCTGCCGGATGTCGATTACAACCTTGCGCTGACATATATGAACGCGCAGATCGCGCGGATCGTCGCCGAGAAGGCTGCGGACCCGGCAAAGCGCGCCCGTGTCGAAACGGCGGCGCATCATCCTGTGCCGGGCCTCAACCCAGAGCCAGGCTCGGCGGCCGAAAATCTGGCGCTGAAACTGGCCCGCCGCAACGCGACGATGACAGTCTCCTACGCCAGCGAAGCCGGACAATTCCAGGCGGCCGGCATTCCGACGATCATCTGTGGTCCCGGATCGATCGATCAGGCGCATCAGCCGGACGAATATATCGAGATCGACCAATTGGCGGCCGGTGTGACGTTCATGCGCCGGCTGGCGGCGGAGCTGAGCTAACTCGATAATCGGTTCTTGTTTTTATTCCTACGAATTCTCGACAGGAAACACATGATACTTTTCGGTCGAAAGATTCAGAAAACAGAAGAGAAATACATTTATTTCGGCAGCCTACTTCCTGTCGAAGAACAATATAAGTCGGATTTGTTTCGCGGATTGGCGCTGTCAAATCCGCACGACAAAGACATTGTTCACGACATTCGCAACCCGCTCCCTTTTCAGAACGAGTTCGATCCGCGGATTTCAGTCTCAGGACGTCTTCGAGCATGTGGAGCGAGAGCTGGTTCCAAAGATATTTGATGAAATTTTCCGCTGTCTCATGCGGGGCGGATTATTCCGGCTGAGCCTTCCGGATTATAATTCGCCTCTGCTCCGTAGCCGGTCTGCATACGACAGCGAGGGAAATATCCTCGGCGACCTCGCAGTGGGCGCGACTCTTACTGGCATCATGAATGGCGGCATAGACGTCAAATTTGTCGAGGACGGCGATGCCCATCTCTGGTTTCCGACCTACGATCAAACTCTACATCTGATCCTGCATTCCGAGCTTCGAAAATCGCTGTCAATCAGCGTCCATCATGCGTGGTTGAACAGGACGCAATTCATAATCAACGACTTCGATCAAAGCGTCATGCCGGTGCAGCGTGTTCCGCCTCTCGATATGCGGGCCGGGGGTAAGCCTGTCTCGATCGTCATCGATTTTGTAAAGTAGAGCGTCGTTGGCGTACGCAGGCAATGCGGGCGTCGAGTGTCACACCCGTTTCGCCAGAAACGTCATGTGCATCTGATTGTGCCCGATGTTGCGATCGGCGCGGCGCGTCTCGAATCCATGCGTCGCAAGCAGCCGCTGCATATCCGGGATAGTGAAGGTCGTGAGGGGGACGCGGCGTCGAAGCGGCCGCGAACGCTTGAGCGCCCCGCGCAATGCCGCAAGGAGAAAGCCCCCGCGATAGGCATATTCGACCAGTGCCCAGGAATTGCTCAAGGGATCCGCGTGCGGCGGGATCACATCAGCGACAACGAGCCGGCCGCCAAGCCGCAGTTTTGCCGCGGCGAAATCGACCGCTTCCGTACATTGCGCCAATGTCAGATATTGAAACAGGCCATTGAACAAAACCATGTCGAGCGTGCCATCGGGCAACGCCCTGACCTGCGCCTCGTTCAGAATCTTGATCTTTGGATTGGCCGCATAACGTTGACGCAGGATCGTCTGCATCTTCGGTATCGCGTCGTAAAGGTAGACGGTCGCGCAATGTTCGGCGATGAGCGAAGCGGCCGGCGCGGCGCCGCAGGAATAATCAAGAACGACCGCCTCGGGCGTGGGAATTTGGGCGGCGATCGCCTTGGCGATGTCCTCATAATAAATCGCCGGATAGCGATCGCTCGCCCGGCTTGCGCGATCGACAATGAAAAAATTACGCCAGCTCATGTTTCGCGCCAATCAAAACCCGGCACACGCCTCAACGCTCTTGCGGACACGTTAAAACTTCGATCGTCACATGGCTCAGACCCGGCATATCGGCCAGGCGTGCCTTGTATGTTTCGGTCGGCTGCGGATTCGAGCTGACGATTGAAACCATCGCGGCGCGATGACCCGGACCGACGCGCCACAGATGCAAATCGGAAACGTAATCACCATTGCGCTCAAGCCGCGCGCGGATTGTTTCCTTCGGTTTCTCGTCAGGTGTCATGTCGAGGAGAATACCGCCCGCAGCCTTCAGCAAGCCATAAGCCCAACTGATGATAACCACGGAACCAACGAGGCCGACCGCAGGATCGAGCCACACCCAGCCGAAGATGCTTGCCAGCGCCAAAGCGGCGATGACGAAAATGGAGACCGCCGCGTCGGCGATCACATGCACATAGGCTGCGCGCAGATTGAGATCCTGCTCGGCCTGCGCATGATCGTGATCGTGGTCATGATGATGGTCGCGCGCTTCGGCATGATCATGCGCGTGGCCGTGGGAATGCGAATGGTCATGTGAATCGCGAAGCAGCCAGGCGCTCGCGATATTCACGCAAAGGCCGAGCGCGGCCAGCATCAGAGCTTCGTTGTAAACGATCGGCTGCGGATGAAAGAGCCGGATAGCGCTTTCGTAGGCGATCAGCACCGCGACCATAGCAAGGCCGAGGCCGCTGGTGAATGCGGCGAGATCGCCAACTTTACCTGTCCCAAACGCAAAGCGCGGGTCGTCGGCATGACGGCGCGCATACCAATAGGCAAAAGCCGAAATGCCGAGCGCCGCGGCATGCGTCGACATATGCAAACCGTCAGCGACCAGGCCCATCGAACGGAACGCGAGACCGCCGATGATCTCGCCAAACATCATGGCGACCGTCAGCGCAACGACCGCAAGCGTGCGCCGTTCATTGGCCGCGTGCTCCGCGCCGAGAAAGATGTGCGGATGGTTCATTCCATCGTTCGCATGATCGTGCATGCCCATCTCTCCGTTCCGCAGCATTGTCGTCAAGGTTTGAGGTACACGTAGATGTCGACTCCGAGATAAGGATCTTCGGCGCTGGTCAAAGAGGTCAAATATTCCTCGATGAAGAAATTCTGCGCCTCGAGGCCCTTCTCGTCGAGATAAGCGGTAATGAGGTCATACGTCGAATCGATGTCGTCATAAGGGCCTCGATGCTGGAACTTGATCGCCTTGCCCGCCGGCGACTGGCCGAGCGTGACGCCGTCAGTCAGCGTCGCTTTTGATCCTGACGCGACCGGCAGCATGGCGGTGAAGCCAAAACCATTATCGTCCTCCTGGGTAAACATCGCCAGCGGATGGCCAGTGATTTTGAGGCCAGCCTTGCCGGCTGCCGCTTTCACGCGGTCTAGCGTATCCTTGATCGTCTTGAACCCGCCATCCCATTTGGCCTTGGCGGCGAGCAGCGCCACCGGCCGCGGCGGCACGTCGAGGGTCACGGTCGTGGAATTGTTCGGCACGCCGGGCGCGCCCTGATCCGCATCGTTGGGGCTAAAACCCGGCGGAGGCCCTGGCGGCGGGGGCGGCGGCTCTCCCGGGGTGGTGGCTGGCGCGGCGGCGGGGCCTAGCGCGGGGGAAGCCGGTTTTGAGGCGGCGGCTGGCGTCGGAGCGGCAGGTTGATGCGTGGCGGTCGGCGCGGCTGGCGCCGGTGTCGGGGGTGCGGACCCTGGCGTCTGCGCCAGGCTGGCGCCGGCGAATATCGTCAGCCCGACCGCAAATGCGCACCCGATCCAGGCACCCTTCATCCGTCTCTCCGTCTCACCTCGATGGTCCACGGGCAAATCCTTGGCCTCGGCGGCAGCTTTGTCTTATATGGAGTGCAAAGTAATGGAGCGTAAAAAATGCACCCCCTCGCGGGCAGAACCGTGACCAAGATGAATGGTCTCGGCAACGCGATCCTGATCCTCGACCTGCGCGACACCACCTATCGGCTCGATCCACCCATGGTTCGCGCGATCGCCCAGGCGCCGGATCTGTGTTTCGACCAACTCATGGTTCTGCACGCGCCGGTATCGCCTGGCACCGAAGCCTATGTCCGCATCTACAATCGCGACGGCAGCGAAGCCGGCGCCTGCGGCAACGGCACACGCTGCGTCGCGTGGTTCCTGCTGGACGACGATGGACCGCGGGACACGCTTCAGGTCGAGACGCTCAACGGCATTCTGGAATGCAGGCGCGAGGGCGAGCGGCGTTTTTCGGTCGAGATGGGAACACCGAAATTCGACTGGCGAGACATTCCGCTGGCAACGCCCGTTGCAGATACGTCGGCAATTCCCTTTCCTATCGGGCCGAACCATTCGGACCGGTTCGCGAGTGCCGTCAGCATGGGCAACCCCCATGCCGTCTTCTTCTTCGAGGATCTGCCCGTTTACGATCTCTCGGTGCTGGGACCGGAACTCGAACGCGATGCCTTGTTTCCGGAGCGCGCCAATATCTCCTTCGCTCGCGTTCGCGACCGCGACCATATCGTTGTGCGCGTCTGGGAGCGCGGCGCCGGCCTCACCTATGCTTGCGGCTCGGCGGCTTGCGCCGTCCTCGTCGCCGCGGCGCGCAAGGGCCTGACCGGCCGCCATGCCATCGTCAGCCTGCCGGGCGGCGATCTCTCGGTCACCTGGCGCGAAAGCGACGATCAAGTCGTCCTTTCAGGGCCGGTTGAATGGGAATTCGAAGTGATCCTGGAATCGAATTGGCTTGAGGAAGCCGCGGCGTGAGCGCCGTTGCGCGCCCGAAGGTCGAAATCATCAATTTCGGCTGCCGTCTGAATCTGGTCGAAGGCGAGGCGATGCGCCACGCAGCCGAAGCGGCCGGGCGCGACAATCTCGTCATCATCAATACCTGCGCCGTCACAGCCGAAGCGGCGCGGCAGGCGCGCCAGACCATCCGTAGATTGAAGCGCGAAGCGCCGGAGCGCGAGATTCTCGTCACCGGCTGCGCGGCGCAGACATCGCCTGAGGCCTTTGCCGCCATGCCGGAGGTCGCGCGAATTCTCGGCAATGCGGAGAAATTCCGCGCCGACGCCTTCGCGCCGCGCCGAAACCAGCGCGTGGATGTCGGCGATATTTTCGCCGAACCGGCGCCGCCGCCACGGGCTCTGGGCAGCGTCGAGGATCATACCCGCGCCTTCCTCGCCATTCAGACCGGCTGCGACCATCGCTGCACCTTTTGCATCATCCCCTACGGTCGCGGCCCATCGCGCTCGACGCCTGCGGACGAGATCGTTGCCGCCGCGCGGAATTGTGTTGCGCAAGGTTTTCACGAGATCGTCCTGACCGGCGTCGATCTCACCGCCTATGGCCGCGACGTCGATGGCCGACCGGGCCTCGGCAGGCTGGTGAAAGCAATACTGCGTGCGGCACCGAATCTTGCCCGGCTGCGGCTTTCGTCGATCGATTGTATCGAGGCGGATGACGACCTTCTCGACCTGATCGCCAATGAGCCGCGGCTGATGCCGCATCTGCATCTCTCATTGCAAGCCGGAAGCGATCTGATCCTGAAGCGGATGAAGCGACGCCATAGCCGCGTCGAATCTGTGCAGTTCTGCGTCGATATCCGCAAGGCACGTCCCGGCATCGTCTTCGGCGCCGATCTGATCGCAGGCTTTCCAACCGAGACGGACGCGATGTTCGCCGACACGCTGGCGCTCATCGAAGATTGCGGCCTGACACATCTGCACGTCTTCCCGTTTTCACCACGGGCGGGAACGCCGGCGGCGCTGATGCCGCAGCTCCCGCCGGGCCTCGCGGCCACGCGCGCGAAACTGCTGCGGCAAGCCGGCGAAGCGGCGCTCCAACGTCATCTCGCGGCTCAGAGCGGCAGGACCCTGACCGTGCTGACGGAAAGGGGCGGCACTGCGCGTGCAGAGGATTTC
The DNA here is from genome assembly GCA_963782195.1 of uncultured Pseudomonadota bacterium. Taxonomy (GTDB): domain Bacteria; phylum Pseudomonadota; class Alphaproteobacteria; order Rhizobiales; family Beijerinckiaceae; genus Methylovirgula. Next base: position 569,366 of record CAWAIN010000004.1, read on the forward strand.
ACCAAAGTGCGCGTCGGCGACGTTCCGGCCGGAAGGCTCATGGACGTCCGGATTAGCGGCCACAATGGCAAGATGTTGACCGCCGAGGCACTTTCCTGAGCCTGCCCAAATGGACGAGCCTCTGCGACGGCAGCGCCGCTGACGCATTTTCACGGACGTGCTAAAGCCCGCGGATAGTCCGGAGGCCAGATGTCAGAAAAGCTCCATTCAATCGCCCGCGCGCTGATTTCCGTATCCGACAAGACCGGCCTCGTCGATTTCGCGAAAACGCTTACGGCACGCGGCATTGAGATCGTCTCGACCGGCGGCACGCATAAGGCGCTCGTCGCGGCGGGCATCGCGGCGCGCGATGTCTCGGAACTCACCGGCTTTCCCGAAATGATGGACGGCCGCGTGAAGACGCTGCATCCGAAAGTGCATGGCGGCCTGCTCGCCATCCGCGAGAACCCGGAGCACGAGGCGGCGATGCTGGCACATGATATCGCGCCCATCGATCTTCTTGTCGTCAATCTCTATCCGTTCGAAGCGACCGTCGCCAAAGGTGCCGATTTCGACGAATGTATCGAGAATATCGACATTGGCGGCCCGGCGATGATCCGCGCCGCATCGAAGAATTTCGACGCTGTCAGCGTGATCGTCGATGTCGCGGATTATCCGAAACTGCTCACCGAACTTGACGCGAATGCCGGCAAGACGAGCCTCGGCTTCCGTCGTGCTCTGGCGCAGAAGGCCTTCGCGCGCACCGCCGTCTATGATGCCGGCATTTCCAACTGGTTCGCGGCGCAGATCGGCGAGAAGGCGCCGTATTATCGCGCATTCGGTGGCCTCAAGCTCAAAGCACTGCGCTATGGCGAGAATCCGCATCAGGCGGCAGCGTTTTATGCCAACGAGCAGCCGAGTTTCGGCCTCGCCACCGCAAAGCAGATACAGGGCAAGCAACTTTCCTACAACAACGTCGGCGATACTGATGCAGCACTCGAACTCGTCAGCGAATTCGATCCGGCGAAGACCGCAGCGGTCGCGATCATCAAACACGCCAATCCCTGTGGCGTCGCGCAGGCGCAAAGCCTCGACGAAGCTTACAGACTCGCGCTGCGCAGCGATCCGGTCTCCGCCTTCGGCGGTATTATCGCGCTGAACCAGACGCTCGATGCCGCCACGGCGCGGGAGATCATCAAAATCTTCACCGAGGTCATCATCGCGCCGGACGCGACCGAAGAGGCGCGTGCGATCATTGCGACGAAACTCAATCTGCGGCTGCTGCTCACCGGCGGGCTGCCCGATCCGCGACGGCATGAACTCACCTTTCGCTCAGTCAATGGCGGCTTTCTGGTGCAAGGCCGTGACAACGCACTTGTCGACGACATGGAATTGCAGGTCGTCACCAAACGCGCGCCGACCGAAGCCGAACTCGCCGATCTCAAATTCGCGTTCCGCGTCGCCAAACACGTCAAGTCGAACGCGATCGTCTATGCCAAGGGCGGCGCAACCGTCGGCATCGGCGCGGGGCAGATGAGCCGCGTCGATTCCTCGCGCATCGCGGCGCAGAAGGCGCTCGAAGCCGCGCAGACGGCGGGACTTTCAGAGAGTCTGGCGAAAGGCGCGGTTGTCGCGTCGGACGCGTTCTTCCCGTTCTCTGACGGTTTGCTGGCCGCGGCCTCGGCGGGCGCAACGGCGGTCATTCAACCGGGCGGCTCATTGCGCGATGGCGATGTGATCGAAGCCGCCGACGCCGAAGGCCTTGCCATGATCTTCACCGGCGCAAGGCATTTCCGGCACTAGAACATCTAAATCTTCCGGCCCATCGCCAGAAACTTGTCGGCGCGGGCGTCACGCAGCGCCTCAGGCGACATATTGCCGAAGCTCTCAAGCGCCTGGGCAATGGCATTGCCCGTCGCGGCAATCGCCGCGGCTGGATCGCGATGCGCGCCGCCAATCGGTTCGGAAATGATCGCATCGATGAGACCGAAGCGCAGCAAATCCTGCGCCGTGATCTTCATATTGGTCGCAGCATCCTGCGCCCTAGCGGCATCGCGCCAGAGGATCGAGGCCGAGGCTTCGGGCGAGGCAACAGTGTAGATCGCGTGTTCGAGCATCAGCACGCGATTGCAGGCGGCGATCGCAATGGCGCCGCCCGAGCCGCCCTCGCCGATGACGACCGCGACATTCGGCACACCGAGCGATAGCGACTTGTCGGTCGAGCGGGCTATCGCTTCGGCCTGGCCGCGCTCTTCCGCATCGACGCCAGGAAAAGCGCCCGCCGTATCGACCAGCGAAATCACCGGCAGCGAAAAGCGGTCGGCGAGTTCCATCAGCCGCACGGCCTTGCGGTAGCCCTCCGGACGCGCCATGCCGAAATTATGCTTGAGGCGCGTCTCGGTGTCGTTGCCCTTCTCTTGTCCAATGAGGCAAACCGACGTGCCACGAAAGCGCGCGAAGCCGCCGACAATCGCCGCATCCTCGCCAAACAGACGGTCGCCAGCGAGCGGCGTGAAATCGGTGACGAGGCCAGCAACGAAATCCGCGCAATGCGGCCGCTGCGGATGGCGGGCGACGAGCGTCTTCTGCCAGGGCGTGAGGGTCGCATAAAGATCGGCCAAAGCCTTCTCGGCGCGAATCTCGAGACGGGTCAGATCTTCGCTCCCGACACCATCACCGCCGACGAGCGCGCGCAGTTCCTCCACCTTGGTATCAAGGTCGGCAACCGGTTTTTCAAAGTCGAGATAGGTGCGCATAAGGCCAGTCAGGTGAACGAAGCGGGAAGAACTCCCCGAATTTGATGCTTTCAGTCAAGCAAGATGGGGTTTCGCGCCAGCATCATAAAGGCGCATTGCGAAAGAAGATTAATTCGGCGGCCGAATTCAATCGAAAAGGCTCGAAACGCTTTCTTCCTTGGCGGTGCGCGCGATGGCCTCGCCGATCAGCGGGGCGATCGGAAGAATGCGGATGTTGTTCGTTTGCAGCATCGCTTCGGTCGGCGCGATCGTGTCGGTGACGACGAGTTCCTTGAGCGAGGACTTGGCGATCCGCGCTACGGCGCCGCCCGACAGCACGCCATGCGTGATGTAGGCGTAGACGTCTCTGGCGCCCTGCTTGATCAGCGCATCGGCCGCGTTGCAGAGCGTGCCGCCGGAATCGACGATGTCATCGACGAGAATGCAGGTCTTGCCGCTCGGATCGCCGATCACGTTCATCACTTCGGATTCGCCCGCCCGTTCGCGCCTTTTATCGACGATGGCCAACGGTGCATCGATGCGTTTGGCAAGCGCGCGGGCGCGCACGACGCCACCGACGTCGGGCGAAACGACCATGACGTTTTTCAGGTCGTTGCGCTCCTTGATATCACGCACCATCACCGGCGCCGCAAACAGATTGTCGGTCGGGATGTCGAAAAAGCCCTGAATCTGTCCGGCGTGGAGATCGACCGTCAGCACGCGGTCGGCGCCGGCGCGGCTGATGAGATTGGCGACAAGCTTGGCCGAGATCGGCGTGCGGGGACCGGGTTTTCGATCCTGCCGCGCATAGCCGAAATAGGGAATGACCGCAGTGATGCGCCGGGCCGATGCGCGGCGCAGCGCATCGGTCATGATCAGCACTTCCATCAGATGGTCGTTCGCCGGGTACGACGTCGATTGCACGATGAACGTGTCCTGCCCGCGAACGTTCTCCTGGATCTCGACGAAAATCTCCATATCCGCGAAACGCCGCACCTGACACTTGGTCAAGGGCACGCCGATATAAGCGGCGATGGCGGCGGTCAGTGCATGATTGGAATTACCGGAAAGGATTTTCATCGACATTGACATTGACGGATAAGACGCCCGCGCGTCCATAGAATTGAACGGCGGTGCTTAACGCACCCGCGTCCATGTCTCGCCGCCGCAGGCGCCGCCGCCCGGTGAGCAACCTTGAATGCGCAGCGCCGCGGCGCTCTGAACGGAGACGGAAATCGTATAGGTCTGGCCGTCCTGAGCATTATAGCTATAGCCCACCCAATCGTTCGCGCCACGGGCGCGCAGGCTGTAAAGAACTTCGAGGCCGAGAACCGTGCGGTTGCGCTTGCGCGGATCCGGATTGTGGAGGTCTTTGCCCGCCGGCGTGATCGTCTGGACGACCCTGCCGCACCAAGCGCCGCCGCAGCGATGAATGCGGATCGTCGCAGTGCCGTCCGCGACGCGCCAATCCCCGGCCGGCGTGATCTCGGCGAAAGCGGCGGTCGAGGCCAAGAGCAAACCTGTCAAGCAAAGCGGGCGGGCAAGCTGCGAAAAGGTCATGGGCTATCCTCGTGGTTCAAACTTTTCTTCGCGGTCTGCAGAGATGCGACCGGCGGCCGGGGGTGTGCTTATAGCATCGGGAAAGGGCTGGCTAGCGCTGCGCGGTCATAGCAGAGCTATTACTGGCGGCAGGGGCGGCCGCGCCGGCGGGAGAGGTTTCGGTTGGCGCGGCGGCAGTTGCAGGCGTCGAGGCGGCGACGACGGTTCGCCCGTCTTGCGCGGGCGGCTGTGCGCTGGATGATGCAACCTGCTGGGCCGGTGCCGCGGCGGGCGTGCTTGCGGCAATCGCCTCTGGCGTATTGGTCATGACCGCGGCGAGGTCGGCGGCGCTTTTCTGCGCCACTGTTGCCAGAACGTCATCATTGACCAACGTCCACGGATCCGGCGCCGTACCGCGCAGGACGACCTCGTTCTCGACGCGCTGCGTGCGATGCTTGCCCGCGTCGAAGACATCGAGAACATACGACACGATTGTCGCGGCATCGCCCTCGGAATCGGCGCTGAGATACCCGCGCACCAGATAATTGGGCTGGCCCGCATCGGCGATCGAGACGCCGCCGCGCTTGGCATAGGCCGTCAGCATAGCCTGGAATTTGTCGTCGAAGCCGCCCGGCGCACCGCTGATGCTGGAGACGGCGACCGTTGCACCGGACGGGCTGACGCCCGGACGCGGGGTGATATTGTCGGACGACGACGGCATGGCGGCGACGGGCGCTTGCGCCGCATCCTCGACGCAGCCGCCGAGCCCAATTCCGCACGCCAGCGCCGCCCAGATCATCCCAAGACGGGCAACGGGTACGGAATGGCGGATGGGCGTCGGAACGCCGAAGCTTCGATCCATGTCGCCTCTAAATGTCGGCCGCTTGGGCCAACTTGGGGCATCGCCCGAAAGCAACAGCTAACCCGATTTTAACCCAAGGTCCAGACGGACGGCCCTGCCGGTCCGGCTTCCGTGGAGAATCGCCTGCGGAATCATCTTCCTAGGTCAAACTGCCGGCAACGATCCACTGCCCCACAACAAAGATCGAGGGCAGCGAAATCCGGCTTTCCCTCACCGTCCCCGCCGCCTACATCTGAGCCAATGGGACCGACACAAAATACCGACACTTCCGGCTTCCCCGCGCCCGAAGACCTGGCCGCGGAGACCGATGAAACCGAGCCGATCATCGAATTTGGCGACGCACCGCCGGATGGCGCCCTGAAGCGCGGCGTCGAGGTGATCCGGGCGCATTGGAAACATGCGCCGCCCGGCCCCGGCGTCTACCGGATGCTCGGCGCCGACGGCGAAGTGCTCTACGTCGGCAAGGCGCGAAGCGTGCGCAAGCGCATCGCGAGCTATATGCGGCTCGCGGGCCAGACCCACCGCATCGCCCGGATGATTTCGCTCACCGCCTCGATGGTCTTCGTTTCGACCGGAACGGAGACCGAGGCGCTGCTGCTCGAGACGAATTACATCAAGCAGATGAAGCCGCGCTTCAACGTCTTGATGCGCGACGACAAGTCGTTCCCTTATATTTTCATCAGCGGCGACCATCCGGCGCCGCAGATCATGAAGCATCGCGGCGCGCGCGACCGGAAGGGCGATTATTTCGGCCCCTTCGCCAGCGTCTGGGCGGTCAACCGCACGCTGAATGCGTTGGAGCGCGCGTTCCTGTTGCGCTCCTGCACCGATTCCTATTTCGCCAACCGCACGCGGCCATGCCTGCTGCATCAGATCAAAAGATGTTCGGCGCCCTGCACCGGCGAAATCGGGCTCGAAGATTACGCAGAGCTGGTCGACGAAGCACGCGCCTTTCTTTCCGGCAAGAGCCGCGCGGTACGCGACATGCTCGCCAAGGAAATGAACGAAGCCGCCGAAGCGCTCGCTTATGAACATGCGGCACGATTGCGCGACCGCATTGCTGCGCTTTCCAATATCCAGGGCGCGCAGGGCATCAATCCGCATTCGGTCGAAGAGGCGGACGTCTTCGCCATCGCCGAGGAAGCCGGGCAATTCTGCGTCGAGGTTTTCTTCTTCCGCACCTATCAGAACTGGGGCAACCGCGCCTATTTTCCGCGCGCCGACAAGAGCCTGAGCCCGAACGAAGTGCTGGATGCCTTCCTCGGACAATTCTATGCTGACAAGCCGGCCGCGCGGCTTGTTTTGCTGTCGCACGACATCGAGGATCGCGAGTTGCTCGAACGCGCGCTTTGCGAACGCGCCGGACATCGCATCGAAATTGCGGTGCCGCAGCGGGGCGAGAAGAAAGACCTCGTCGATCACGCCGCGCAAAACGCGCGTGAGGCGCTCGGCCGAAAACTGGCGGACGGCGCGAGCCAGGAGAAGCTGCTCGCCGCGCTCGCCGCCGCCTTTGGCATCGAAGACAATTTGCGTCGCATCGAGGTCTACGACAATTCCCACATCATGGGCACGAATGCCGTCGGCGCGATGATCGTCGCCGGGCCGGACGGGTTTATGAAGACGCATTACCGCACCTTCAACATCAAGGGCGAGGATTTAACTCCGGGCGATGATTTCGGCATGATGCGCGAAGTCCTGCGCCGCCGGTTCACGCGTCTCGCCAAAGAGGACGAGGGCGCCAATCAGGACCCCGAGGCTTTTCCGCAGCGGCCGGATCTCATTTTGATCGACGGCGGCAAGGGCCAGTTCGAGGCAACACGGACCGTGCTCGCCGATCTCGGCGTCAATGATGTCGCAATCGTCGCGATCGCCAAGGGGCTAGATCGCGAAGCCGGGCGCGAGACATTTTTCGTCGAGGGCAAGGAGCCGTTCCGGCTGCCGCCACGCGATCCAGCGCTTTATTTCGTCGAACGATTGCGGGACGAGGCACATCGCTTCGCCATCGGCACACATCGCGCCCGCCGCAAGAAAGACTTCACCCGCAGTCCGCTGGACGAAATTGCCGGCGTAGGTCCGGCGCGAAAGCGCGCGCTGTTGCAAGCCTTCGGCACGGCCAAGGCGGTTTCACGCGCAGCACTCGCGGATCTCGAAAAGGTCGATGGCATCAATTCCGCGACGGCGAAGCTCGTCTATGACTTTTTCCACGGCGAGCGGGCGTAAGGACGCGCAGCGCTCACACATCCTTCTATTGACCTTTCGCGCCGCGGCATGTTCCTTCGTCCTATGGCCGTGTCCACTCTCACGCGCGGGTCAAGCCCTCGCTTCAGCCTGCCCAATCTCCTGACCTATGGCCGGGTCCTCGCCGTGCCGGTCGTCGTCGGCTGCCTGTTCTGGCCGGAGGTCGCGGCTGCGCGGTGGGCGGCGCTGGCGATTTTCATTCTGGCCGGCATCAGCGATTTCCTCGACGGCTATCTGGCGCGCGCCTTGGCGCAGCAATCCTCGCTCGGACGGATGCTCGACCCGATCGCCGATAAATTGCTCGTCTCGGCGGTGCTGCTGATGCTCGCCGCCGACCACACGATTGCGGGCGCCTCGCTCTGGGCGGCGATTGTCATCCTCTGCCGCGAAATTCTCGTCTCGGGGCTGCGCGAATTTCTCGCCGAACTGAAGGTTTCGGTGCCGGTGAGCCGGGTGGCCAAGTGGAAGACGTTTCTACAGCTTGTCGCGCTGGGCTTCCTCATCGCCGGTCCGGCGGCAGCGCCGGTCGTGACCACGATCGGCCTCGGCCTCCTCTGGGTCTCGGCGATCCTTACGTTTTATACTGGCGGTGACTATTTCATAGCGGGGGTCAAACATCTTCTCGACGAGGATGAGAAACCATGAAGGCCCGTTATTTTGCCTGGGTGCGCGAGCGCATCGGCCTCGCCGAAGAAGAGATCACGCCGCCCGCCTCGGTCGAGACCGTCGCCGATCTGATCGCCTGGCAACAAGAGCGCGGCGAGAATTATGCCGCCGCCTTCGCCAATGCGGCGACGATCCGTGCCGCACTCGACCGCCAGCACGTCAAGCCGGGGGCGCCAATCGCCGATGCGGCCGAGATCGCCTTCTTCCCGCCGATGACAGGCGGCTGACGTGACGCGGCGCAGCGTCCGCGTCGAGGACAAGGCTTTCGACATCAACGCCGAAACGGCGGCTCTGGGGCTTGGCCCCGGCACCGGCGCGCTTGTGACCTTCACCGGGCTTTGCCGCGATGAGGGCGGGACGCTCGCGGCGCTCGAAATCGAAGCCTATCCGGAAATGGCCGAAGCCGAGATCGCCCGCGTCATCGACGAGGCGGAGCGGCGCTGGCCGCTTGATGCCGTCGCGGTCATCCACCGCTACGGGCGTATTCGCGCCGGCGAAGCCATCGTTTTCGTTGCGACCGCCAGCGCGCACCGCGCCGAAGCCTTCCACGCCGCGGAATTCCTGATGGATTACCTCAAGACTCGCGCGCCCTTCTGGAAGAAGACGCATCGCAGCGGCGGCAGCGGCGACTGGGTCGCCGCGAAGGATGACGACGAAGCCGCCGCCGCGCGCTGGTAGCCTTTGATGAGGCTCAGTTCGTCGCCGGTGCTTTGATGTCGGCGTAATCGTAGTGCAGCGACAGATGCTGATGGCGGACTTTGCCATCCGGCGCCGTCGGGCCGCCGATATCGGTTTCGGAACGCTGGATAGTCCCGTCAGCCACCCACACTTTGGTCGAGACAGTCATCGTGTCGGTCTTGTCGCCGCCGGTGTAGACCGCAAGCGTCTTGCCGTCGGCCTTTTCATCAGGCAGGCGCGTGCAATCGTTGAAGCCGCTGGCGCTGTCTTTCACCTTGGTTTGCAGGTCGGCGATATTGGCGTTGATGTCTTTCCACTGACCTGTCGGCAATTTCACGAAGACCTTCGTGCCGGTGTATATCGTCTCGGTCTTGATGGCCGGCATCGCCCCGGCGCCGGGAAGCGGCGGGTCTTTCGGATCGAACGCGATAGTGCCGACGCTGTGATACGGCGTTTTGGAATTCATCAGCATGGCATCCGCGATGCCTTTGCAGGCGGCGTCGTCCGCCCGCGCGGAACCAAGCCCAAATGCCGAAATTCCTATAATGCCGCAGATCAAAGCGGGGCTCGCCCAGAGGGCCACCTTCGAACGCATTCCAATACTCCCTGTTCTTATATTCCCCAGTCGGGCTGGCTTATATCCCGGCTATCCGGGATCGTCACCCCGGCGCCAATCGCTTTAATCTTGGGCAATATCGCGACGCAGCGAGGCTCGCAGGCAGAGCCGGGCGCCCTCCGCCGCTGTTCCATCGGCCCAATATCCCGGCATGACGATCGTCAGCGATAAAACCTATTCTTCGATCCAGGACGCCAACAAGGCGCTCGACGACGTGAAGGATCGCGCCGGTCTCGTTCGATAGCGGGATATCGCAGCGTCGAGAAAAAGACACCGCAGCCCAGAACGCAAATGGCGCCCGGGGCGAAGACCCGGGCGCCATTATGTTTATGTAATGACCATTCTTACTGATAGAGGCGGAAGGTCGAGACCATGCCACCCTGCGGGATCATGGCAAGGCCAGTGGCCTTGGTCATGGCCGACGCGCCAATCGCACCGAACTTGTCGTTCAGGTCGAGGCCAGCGGTGACAGGCAGGCCGATCCAGCCGCCGATACCGGAGTATACGGACACGTACTGCTTGCCCTTGACCTCATAGGTGATCGGGTTGCCGATGATGCCCGAGCCGAGCTTGCGCTGCCACAGGATTTCACCTGTTTTGCGATCGACGGCGCGGAAGTCACCACCAAGGCTGCCGTAGAACACGAGACCACCAGCGGTGTTCACCGTTCCGCTCCAGTTCGGGAACGGATCCGGGATGTCCCAATCAGCCTTGCCCGTCAGAACGTCGAACTTCTTGATACGGCCGGTCACGCCGGGCTTCTCAGGATACATATAGACATTCGAGAACACGTAAACCGTGCCCTGCTGCTGGTAGGCCCGGGTCTGCGGGTTGTCTTCCATGCACCAGTTGTTGGTCGGCACATAGAACTTGGTCGGATCGTTCGGATCGACCGACGCCGGCTGCTGGTCCTTGCCGCCCATCGCCGATGGGCAAGCCTGGGTGTTGCGGCCGACTTCGAGCGGCGAATGTTCCGGCACCTTGATCGGGCGCTCGGTCTGCATGTCGTACTTCTCGGCCCAGTTCGCCGTCACATACTTGTGCGCACGAACCAACTCGCCCGTGACGCGATTGAGCACGAACGCAAAGCCGTTACGGTCAAAGTGGACGAGAGCCTTGAGCGGCTTGCCATCGACGTTGGGCATATCGACGAGGATCATCTCGTTGATGCCGTCATAGTCCCACTGGTCGAAGGGGGTCATCTGGAAAGCCCAGACGGCTTCGCCGGTGTCCGCCTTGCGGGCGAAAATGGTCAGCGACCACTTGTTGTCCCACTTGCCGGAGTTACAGCCTTCCTGTGTCAGAGGCTTCTCGCCGCAGCGATAGCCGGGGCTCCAGAGACCGGGGTTACCCGTGCCGTAATAGACATATTTCAGTTCCGGATCGTAGCTGTACCAGCCCCAGGCCGCACCACCACCGATTTTGTAATTGTTGTCGTCGGGGAAGGTGTGGACACCAAGATCGCCAGCCGTCCCTTTATGACGACGGTTGTCCTTGTTGGTGTCCGCCGTGATGCCGACATCCGCGTCCGTACCGGTGCTGTATTTTTTCCACAGCTGCTTGCCGGTCTTGAGGTCGTAGGCCATGAAGGCGCCGCGCGCGGCGAATTCGTCACCACCGAAGCCGACGAACACCTTGCCATCCGCAATCAGCGGCGCCGGCGTGCCGTCTTCACCCTTGTCCGGGTAGTTGTTCTTGACGACCCAGGCCTCTTTGCCGGTCTTCGCGTCGAGCGCGATCAGCCAGCCGTCGAGAGTCAGATAGACGACCTTGCCATCGGCGTAGGCACCACCGCGGTTGACGGTGTCGCAGCAGGCGCGCGGAACAGCCGATTCATCACGATCGGTCTTCTTGACGTAGTTCCAGACTTCCTTCGGAAAATCGGGATCGCTCAGGTCAAGTGCCTGAACGATGTTCGGCCACGCGCTGAAGATGTACATCATCGGCGTGCCGTCGACATCGACGACCAGCGACTGCCCTTCGTGACCGCGCAGCGCGCCGGTCGATTGGTCCCAGGCAAGCTGAAGATGCGAGATGTTCTTCGTATTGATTTGGTTCAGTTCGCTGTGGCGGGTGAGTGCCAGATCACGTCCCGGCGCCGGCCACAGATCGGGGTTTTTGGCTAGCGTAGAAGCGTCTTCCGCGAAGCCTGCCCCGGCATATAACCATGCACCGACGATGCCGGCGCAGATGGACAATACCTTACGACATTTCATTCCAATTCTCCATTCCAACGAAACATTTCCGGCAACAAACAATGCCCGCGATCGCAAACCCGAGAGCTTGCGAGGTGGGCATGGCCGAAAATCTGAAAAGTTGAGACGTGTAAGCCAGGCGGCTTGTTCGCTCGACTGCGAAAGCTATTTCGTCTCTCGAATTCAAAAACCTCTGGGCGAGGCGGAATCGAAGCGGGCGCCGCTTTTTCTGCAACTCCGCATAATGCTTAGGGAAATCCGAAAAGCTACAGGACTAATTCCCGACCATTCAGGGATTTGGAGGCGGGGCGATCAACATGGTTCACAATCAATGGAGCGATCGCAAACGCCGACTCGAAATGGTCTCAGCAAAGCTTGTGAGTTCTGCGGCCAACGATTGGTGCGGGCGGTCGGAATCGAACCGACACTCTGTTACCAGAACCAGATTTTGAGTTTGGCGCGTCTACCAGTTCCGCCACGCCCGCCCGGGCATGTTCCGAAAAAGTTATCCGACTTTTTCGATGAGAACATGCTCAGAATTGTGCCGAGGCGCTGACTTATAAGATTGGTTTGCGGCCCGCAAGACGCGGGCCGCAGTTTTCATTGCGTATCACCTGATCCGAAAAGTCTGCAACTTTTCGGGGCGATGCGATCAGTGCCAGTCGCGCACGTCGACAAAATGACCTGCAACCGCCGCGGCCGCCGCCATCGCCGGAGAGACGAGATGCGTGCGGCCCTTGAAGCCTTGCCGGCCCTCGAAATTGCGGTTCGAGGTCGAGGCGCAGCGTTCGCCCGGCGCAAGGCGGTCGGGATTCATCGCCAGACACATCGAGCAGCCCGGCTCGCGCCAGTCGAAACCCGCCGCCTTGAAGATCTTGTCCAGACCTTCCGCCTCGGCCTGCTCTTTGACGAGACCAGAACCGGGAACGACCATGGCATTGACCCGATCCGAGACCTTTTTGCCAGCGATCATTTGGGCGGCGATGCGCAGATCCTCAATCCGGCCATTCGTGCAGGATCCGATGAACACGCGGTCGATGGCGACATCGCTGATCTTCTCGCCGCCCTGCAGGCCCATATAATCGAGCGCCCGGCGGATCGAAGCGCGCTTGGCCTCGCTCGCCACCGCTTCGGGCGTCGGCACGCGGCCGTTGATCGAGATCACGTCCTCGGGGCTCGTGCCCCAGGTGACGATCGGCGGCAGATTGGCGGCGTCGAGGCGGATCTCCTTGTCGAAGTGCGCGCCCTCATCCGAATGGAGCGTTCCCTCCCAGAAGGAGCGGGCTGCGTCCCACGCCGCGCCCTTCGGAGCGCGAGGACGGCCCTCGATGAAGGCATAGGTCTTTTCGTCCGGCGCGATGAGGCCGGCCCGGGCGCCGCCCTCGATCGTCATGTTGCAGACGGTCATGCGGCCTTCCATCGACAGATCGCGGATCGCCTCGCCGGCAAATTCGATCACATGGCCGGTGCCGCCGGCAGTGCCGATCTCGCCGATGATCGCGAGGATGATGTCCTTGGCGAAGACGCCGGGAGCGCGCTTGCCATCGACGACGACGCGCATGTTCCTGGCTTTTGACTGGATCAGCGTCTGCGTCGCCAGCACATGCTCGACTTCCGACGTGCCGATGCCATGCGCTAAAGCGCCGAAGGCGCCATGCGTCGACGTATGGCTGTCACCGCAGACGATCGTCGTGCCGGGCAGCGTGAACCCCTGCTCCGGCCCGATGATATGGACGATGCCCTGCCGGCGATCCTGCTCGTGGAAATAATCGATGCCGAAATCCTTGGCATTGGCGGCGAGCGTCTCGACCTGGATGCGGCTTTCCTCATCCTTGATGCCTTGCGAGCGGTCCGAGGTCGGCACGTTATGATCGACGACAGCGAGGGTCTTTTCCGGCGCGCGCACCTGGCGCCCGGCAATTCGCAAACCTTCGAAGGCTTGCGGGCTCGTCACTTCGTGGACGAGGTGGCGATCGATATAGAGAAGGCACGTGCCGTCGTCCTGACGATCGACCACATGGTCATCGAAGATTTTGTCGTAGAGCGTGCGTAACTCGGCCATTTTCAAGCACTTTCTTTGGGTTACGACCCTTCGCCGCTTGCCGGGGCGGCGCGTCTGGCGGAAACTGAGGCGTTATTAACCCCATCTCCCATATAGGAACAGTTATAAAAACATCATCGCCACTATGCAGAGGCGTCTTGGCTCGCATGCGCGGGATGCGAAAAGTGGATACCGGTTTTCGCGTAAATCCTGCTCTAAAGTTTAAGAATTGATCACGTTTATGATTTTGGATCGATTCGAGTCGGGCTTGCCCGACTGGAACTTCAAAACACCCAACTCGAGCAGGCCCGAGTTGGATTGATCCGAAATCATCGTGATCCAGGGTCCGCAGCACCGGAGAACAGAATGCGTCCGCCCGTCGCGCCCTATCTCACCGTTTCGCCGGCCATGGCGGCCATCGCCTTTTATACGACTGTGTTCGGCGCCAAGCAGCAGGCGCTGATGCCGGCCCTTGACGGTTTGCGGATCATGCATTGCGAACTGACGATCAACGGCGGCTCGATCATGCTGGCCGACGCATTTCCGGAGTTCGGCAACACCCGCGTGCCCATCCCCGGCGAACCAATGACCGCCTCGGTCAGTCTCGAATTCGAGACGGCTGAAGAAGTCGACACCGTCTTCAAACGCGCCATCAGCCTCGGCAGCAAAGGCGAGACCAATCCAACGAACAGCTTCTGGGGGACGCGGCTTGCAACCTTCCGCGACCCGTTCGGCCATCGCTGGATCCTCAACGCGCCGCTGTGATAGAGCGCCGACTTAGCCCTTGTTAGCCCTTGCCGCCGCCCTTCGGCGCACGGATGGCGCCAGAGGCCTTTTTCACCGGCGGCGCCTTTTTCACGGTCGGCGCCTGGGCATTGGCCGCCTCGCGTGCAGCCTTCTGCGCCGGTGTCTCAAGCTTCTCGGTAATGCGGGCCGACTTGCCGCGCCGGTCGCGCAGATAATAGAGCTTGGCGCGCCGCACCTTGCCGCGGCGGACGACCTTGATTGAATCGATATTCGGCGAATAGACCGGGAAGACGCGCTCGACACCCTCGCCATAGGAAATCTTGCGAACGGTGAAGCTCTCGTTGATGCCGCCGCCGGTGCGGGCAATGCAGACACCCTCATAAGCCTGAACGCGGGTGCGCTCGCCTTCCTTCACCTTCACATTGACAATCAGCGTATCGCCAGCCTGAAATTCCGGGACTGGACGTACTGCAACGAGCTTGGCGACCTGGGCCGCTTCCAGCTCTTCAATAATATTAGCCATGGTAAAACCCTGCCGTTCCGCCAGGTTCGGCCTCAGCCGCCCGGCGAGCGTTTCGGAACGCTGTTTTAAGTTAAGGCGGGGTTCCTACACGAGCCTATCGGGTTTGTCGAGGCGCAGAACCCCCATTTACGCGGGAGCTTGCCTCGGGCAAACTTTTCCGGCACGTGCACGGCACGAATCAAAAACGGGCGGGAATTCATCGACATGGCTGGCGCCTGCACTGAGGGCCTCGATACTGGATTTGTCGCACTGGGCTATGCCAAGGTCGGTTTTCTCGGCATCGTCCAGGGGATTACGGAGCTTCTGCCCGTCTCCTCGACGGCGCATATGCGCATTATCCCCGCTCTGCTCGGCTGGCGGGACCCCGGCTCGGCCTTTTCCGCCGCCATGCAACTTGCCGCGCTCGCCGCCGTCGTCAGCTATTTCTGGGCCGACGTAAAGGGCATCTCCGAGGGCGCGGTTGCGGCCGTGAAACGCCGCGACTACAACGATTGGTCGCTGCGTTTCTGCGTTTGGATCGCGCTCGCGACGCTGCCGATCATTATCGCCGGCTCGCTTCTTTCAAAACTTCTGAACACCTGCAATTCGCCACTGCGTTCGCTGGCCGCCATTGGCGTCGCCTATATCGTCATGGGCGCCCTGCTTGCCGTCGCGGAAGTCTATTCGCGCCACAAACGCACGCTCGATCACGTCGATCTGAAGGACGCGATGATCGTTGGGCTCGCCCAATGCGGTGCGCTGATCCCCGGTGTTTCCCGCTCCGGCTCGACGTTCACAGCGGCGCTTTTCCGCGACCTCGAACGCACCGAAGCGGCGCGCTTTTCCTTCCTGCTGGGAATCCCGGCGATCGCCGCGGCAGGGATCAAAGAACTTTACGAATTGCATAAGGCACATCTCGACGCCCACGGCTGGTCGATCCTCGCCTTCGGTCTCGTCGTTGCGTCAATTTCGGCCTTTATTGCGATCTGGGGCCTCATGCGCATTCTCGAACGCTTTGCATCCTGGCCGTTCGCTATCTATCGGGTTTTGCTTGGGGTTTTCCTGCTCGTCGCGGTCGTCGCCCATTGGCTGCCAAATTAAAAGGGCGGACGCTCGTCACGGACGGCAATGTGCGGCGTCGCGGAGAGCGCCGACAAATTTTTGCCGCCCTTTGCGCCCTCAAGTGGAATCACGGCGGCGCTGCGCGCCAGTTTGACTAGGTCGGCGCAAACTGGTCTACATCCGCCTTCGTTTGGGGTTTTACAGAGCGAATATGACTGACGTCGCGATCAAAAGACCAGGCTCCGGCGTCGCCGGGGAATTCGCGGAAAAACTCGGGCTCATCACGCCGCTGGAGCGGGCGTGGCATTTCCGTGAGCTGATCCGCGCCGTCGTGCGCCGCGAACTGATGGCACGCTTCAGCGGCTCGATTCTCGGCTGGCTGTGGGCGATCTTCGGGCCGCTGCTGATGCTGTCGGTCTATACCGTCATCTTCTCGCACGCCGTCGGCATCCGGGCTTCCACCGCCTCGCATGGTGTCGCGAACTATTCGCTGAACATTTTCGTCGGCCTCATCATGTTCAATTTGTTCGCCGAACTGGCGTACCGCGCACCGGCTCTGCTGCACGAACATGTGAACTTCATCAAGAAGTCGATTTTCCCGAGCGAGACGCTGGCCTGGATCGCAGGAATCCGTGCGATCGTTTATGCCGGGATCAGCTTTTGCGTCCTGTTATTTTTCGAGCTTCTCATCACCCACTGGCTGCCGCCGACAATTCTGCTGCTGCCTTTTGTCATCGTCCCATTTTTCCTTTTCCTGATCGGCGTGTCGTGGTTTTTGATGGCGCTCGGCTCGTTCACGCGCGACGTGATGCATCTGATGGCGTCGATCGTTCCCGTGTTTATGTTCGCCACACCGATCTTCTATTCGTTTGATGACGTGCCGCCGGTGCTTCGCATCATTCTTCGCGTTAATCTCGTGGGCGATTATGTCGAGCTGATGCGCGATATTGTTCTACTCGACCGCATCCCAAATCCTTGGCTCTATCTGGGGACTGTAATTGTCTCGCTCCTCATCTTCCGTTCCGCCTACCGATTTCTACATGCGATACAAGAATGTCTTCGTCGACATCATCTGAACTTGCAATCAGCTGCAAGGGCGTCGGCAAGGCGTTTCAACTTTACCTGAAGCGGAACGACCAGCTTTATCAGGCGCTCTTCGGCCGCTGGAAGCAGTTCTACCACCCGCATTGGGTGCTGCGGGACGTCAGCTTCGACGTACGGCGTGGCGAAACCTGGGGTATTATCGGCCGCAATGGCACTGGTAAGACCACGCTGCTGCAACTCATCTGTGGCATCAGCCTGCCGACCTACGGCAACATCGAAGTCTCAGGACGCATCGCGCCGATCCTGGCGCTTGGCGCCGGCTTCGATCTAGAATTGACGGGACGCGAGAACGCTCTTATCGGCGGCGCCATTCTCGGACTGCGCCGCAAGGATATTTTGCCGAAGCTCGATTCGATCGCGGCTTTCGCGGATATCGGCGAGTTCTTCAATCAGCCGCTCAAGATGTATTCGAGCGGCATGACCGCGCGCCTTGCCTTCGCCGTCTGCGCGCATGCTGAGGCCGACATATTGATCGTCGACGAGGCGCTCTCGGTCGGCGATGCGACCTTTGCCAAGAAGTGCGATCAATACATCAAGGACTTTGCCGCGAAGGGCACGATCCTCGTCGTCTCCCACGATCTCGCGACCCTCGAAGAGATGTGCGACAATGTCGTCTGGATCGACGAAGGCCGGATTGCCGCCATCGGTAAACCCCAGGACGTGATCGCCGCGTATCGCCGGGCCTTCAACATCACGAAACTGACCACGCCGCGCCTTGTGGTCTGAGTCGTCTTCCGCGGACAATCAAATCAAAGCGAGGCCGCTGCGCCGCTTGGCGCAGGCGCTGCGTGTTTCTCGTTCCCTTTGACTGAAAAACGCGCTTGCTGGCGAAGGATAAGCACGAGCGCGATCAGGAATTCGGCCGCAATCGCCACTGCGACGAGATAAACGAGGAAGGGGTCGCGCCGCACGACACTTTCGGTCCCGATCAAAATCCCGATATGAATCGCCGGAATGGCGACAAGTGCGGCGACCGTGGTAGCGTTACGGCCCGTCGCATTGGACAAGGTCAGCACAAGGCCGATGGCCAGCAACGCATGTGCAAGCGCCAGAATGGGAATGCCGAAGCGCTTGGCGGCCTCGCTCATCCAATCGGCAAGAACCCTTTTATCCGCATTGCGGCCAGGCCAGGCCGACATAAATTCCGCGCCCGGCATTTCGAAGACGCCGCGCCAGCCGCGTTTCGGCATGCCGTTGGTGCCCTGCATGTCGAGTTGGATCACATATTGGTCGAAATCGGCGGTGCGTATCTCTTCGGTGCCGTTCGGCCGGCTCTGAAACGAACCATCCGTCATGACAAGCAAGACGCCATGCTCGTTGCGGCGAAATTCCGTCTGCTTTGCCGTGATGATTTCTTCTTCCTGCTTCTTCGCGTTGTACTGATGAATGAACATCCCTTCGACAATGTCTTCCGTCTTCCAGCGCTTGAAATAAAGCGTCCGCGAGCCGTTATCGAAAGTATAGAATTGCGCCGGCTCGAGCATTCGGTGATTGAGCGAGTTGCGAATCACATAGATGACATCGTGCATCTGCCCGACGTTGTTCGGTGCGATAAAGATCGAAACCCAATAGCCGACGATGACGCAAATGATGGCGGCAACCGCGGCAGGGACGCAAATCGACACAACCGAAAGACGCAGCGAATAGAGCACGGCAATCATGCCCTCCGCCGCCATCCGCGAAAATTCGAGTGCGACGGCAACGCCAACCGCCATCGGCAACGCGAGATAAACGGCTGTCGGCAAAGTTCCCATCAAGGCGGGCATCAGCAGGCCGCTGCGGACCGCGGACGAGGGAAGATAGTGGAAGAGCTGCGTCATCACGACCGGAACGCAAAGGCCCACTTCGAGCATGACGACGGAGAAGAATATCCGTCGGCCAAGATAGAAGTAGAGCAGCCTCGGTAGCATCATCCGTTGTCGAGTTCCTGGTAAACGAGTGTTCGGCGCGCAGGAGACGCGACTCGCCTGCGGGCTTGATGGCGAGACTATCGACCTCTGCGTCCAAAGGCGATAACGTCTTTGGCGGCATGAGGCGCGTATTCATCGTCGCTCAACCGGGCCTTTTCTTGACCGACGCAACATCAAGCCCATTGCAGATAGCGAGGCGGGCGGAAAAAAAACAGCCCTCGCCGAGTGACCGCACGAACCGGGCTTTGCGGCAAATTCGATCGCCGGGCATCTTTACGGGTTCGGTTGCAATGGCCGCCACACGGCATTGTGACAATCAGGGCAAAGTACATCGCCGCTATCCGAACGCGGAAGACTGGTACGCGCGATGACCACCACCGCTCCCATCGCTGCATCATCCCCGCTGGCGGGCAAGACGGTCTTGCTCGTGCACCCGGCCTGGCATTCCTGCGGCAGCTACAATGTCTTTATGACCCAGGCGCAGGCCTATCATGCGCTTGGCGCCAAAGTGTTGAGCCTGGCGATTACAGACGCTCCGGGCGATACGGCGCAATCTGATGCGGCCAATGCCTATTTCGACGCGACGCAAGATCTCGAGGTCGAGCGTCGCTTTTTCACCGGTATGCCGCTCGGCGCCATGCCAACGCGGCAATTCCTGCAGATCGCAAATGCGTGGCTGCACGGCGATTATGCCGCGATGCTGATCGGCACCGCGCAGCGCTCCGCCCTGCCGGACGAATTTGGCACGGCGAAAATCGACATCATCCACTGTAACCATTTCTTCTGCATGCCTGCGGCGGCGAAGCTGCGCGACGAGCACGGCTGCCTGCTGCTATTGGAAACCCACGATCTGCAAGCCCGGCAATTCGCGTTGCGCAATCGCGACGCCTGGACTCTGTCGCCGAAGGCAGAATACGAGACGATGCTGGCGCAGGAACTTACGCAAATGCGCGCCGCCGATGTCCTCATCCATCTCAACACGGAGGAAGCAAACGCCTTCAGTGCACTTTTGCCGGAAAAACGGCACGTGCTGATGTTCCCAGCCGTCGCGCCCATGCCCGCCGGCACGGGCGACGGGATCATTATCGTCGCGAGTTCCAATTATCCGAATTATCTCGGCCTCAAATGGTTTTTGAGCGAGGTGATGCCGCTGGCAGGCGACATCTCCGTGCGCATAGTCGGTAATATCTATCGCATGGTCCAGTGGCGCGCGCCGCTCCTCTATCGCCGTTACAAGCATCTCTTCGCGGGCTTTACCGCCGATCTCGGCGGCGTTTATGCGCAGGCCGGAACGATCCTCTTGCCGACAACATCGGGGTTCGGCATTTCGATCAAGACGATCGAAGCCCTATCCTGCGGCGTCCCACTCGTTGCGACACAGCAGGCTTTTCGCGGCATGGGAATCGATCCCGCCACTTTGCGAAACGTGACGCTTGCCGAAGATGCTGCGGCCTTTGCGGCGGCGATGTGGCGGCTTACGAAGGCGCCCGATGCGCGCGAAAGACCAGATAGCGGCAGCGATACGCGGCGGCTTTACGACAATCTGTTTGCAGTCGGCGCCTACCGCCAACGGCTTGCGGACTTGGTCGAACCGCTTTTGACGAGTGGTGCTGACACTCAGGTTGAAGCGAAAGTCGCGGCTAAGCGCTGAAGCGCGGCGTAGCCGCACGCCGGATCAAGGCTCGGCGCTCGATGCCTCGCGGCGCTGGGCGAACCGCAGCATGGCATCGATATAGGCATCCCCACTGTGTCGCGCCGCAAAGTCGCGGGCGCCATGCGCTGCGCGCGACTGGAATTCGGTGACGCGCGGCAATAATCGCTCGATCGCATCCGCCAGCGCCCGGCCGGTATAAGGCGCGAATATTTCTCCCACCGCCTCGCCCCGTTCGATGCCAAGTGCGGCGTAAATTCCTTTTGCGGCAACGACCGGCCGCCCCGCGGCGACGGATTCGGTGTAGATGCCCGAGCCGCGCAGACCGAAGCGCACAGGGTCGTAAGGCAGAAGCGTCGCATCAACCTCATTGATCTGGCGGGTATATTCATCCGCGTCGAGTGCGCCATCGATGATTTCGAGATCGGGAATCTGGCGCAGGACTTTTTCCGTCTCGACCGTCTCGTGCTCCCAATTGGTGTGTTGGATCTGGACAACGAATTGGGCCGGCAAATTCCTGGCGCGGCAAAGCTCTATCGCCTCCGGAAGCAGGTGAAACCCCTTCTCGGATTTGGAATAGCCGAAAAACCCAAGCTTTATCGCACCCTCGGGTTGAGACGCCGCATGGGGCATCTGGGTAACGATCGGCAAAAGCCCCGTCTTGAGATTGAAGACCTGCAAATAAATCTGGGCGAGCGCATCGTTTTCGGTCGTGAAAAACAAGGACTTGCCGATCAACGGCGCGGCAAGCTGGAAGGCCTGTTGATAATAGTCCACGCCGTGGCAACCATTGCGATTCCACGGTGTCCAGGCCGGGGTAAACATCAATTGGCAAACGACCGTGGGCTGCGCCGAGGCAGGGAGCGCGAGCAGATGCTGCACGAGCCCGAAAATTTGATTTTGTGTGATCGCCGGCACGACAATGAGATTGTCCGGTGCCCAGACATCACTCGGCAGCCGCTTGAGATCGCGCCGATAGGTTTTATTGAGGACGCGCGACGTCGCTTCCTCGCTGTAATGGTAGCCACGGGCGCCGAAGCTACGCATGAGCGATAGACTGTCGGAGGCGAAATTGCGCAGCGACGGCAATCTTTGGCGGCCGCTCCAATAAAGGCTCTTGGTGAACCAGGGGATCGCGCCGATGTCGGCCACGGCAGACGCGTCCGCGTCGCGCACACCGAAAATGCGATGCGCTATTTTCCGCCGCGACAATGCGTCCCCGACCTCAAGAAGCAGCCGGTAGCTGTGCTCCCCTCGGCTTTGAAAGCCGTTATCGAGGACAATCACCTCCATCCCAGTATTTTGCCCCGTAGCGGAATCCAGCGGATTCATATAATTTTGCGGTCGAAATTACTATTTGCGGCGCGATTGCGCCGCGATCTTGGCGACACTCAAATATTCATGCCATTGAGGCTAATCACAAGGATGTGCCCCGAAGACGCGTTACAGTGCACGATAACGCCTAAACGATGAAGAAGGTTTCTCAATGATATCCTCCGAAGCCGGGACAACTGCTGAAGCGCTGCGTGCTTCCCCGCGCCTGTTCGACAACCCGCTGCTCGACAAACTCTCGCGCGTACATTGGTCAATTCCGTTGTTCATCTATACGCCCGTCGTGGCTTTGTTGGCATGGCTGAGCTTTCGTAGCTTTTCGCCCTTCGCCGTCGTTCTCGCCACAGCGGCCGGTTACGCAATTTGGACCCTGATTGAATATTTCGGCCATCGTTATCTATTCCACGCCGAATTTCCCGGCGAATGGGGCGCACGGCTGCATTTTTTGATCCATGGCGTTCATCACGATCATCCTAACGATCCGTTACGGCTTGTGATGCCGCCATTGCTGAGCGGTCCAATCATGTTGATCGCGCTTCTGGTGGCGCTCGCGATCTTCGGGCGCCCGCTCGGCTATCCAATGCTCATGGGCTTTATCATAGGATACCTCGCCTACGATATGGTGCATTATTACGTGCATCATGCGACACCGACGACACGTGTCGGACGTTATCTACGCCAGGTGCATATGCTGCATCATTTCCGTGAACCGGAAGGTTATTTTGGCGTCAGCGCGCCTTATTGGGATGTGGTCTTCGGAACCCGCTCCGCATCGCCGACGCGTCCGGCACGGCCTCGCGATTGAAGAAATCGGCGTCGCCCAGCCGGCTACGCGGGGAGCAAGTCTTCAGATTTGTTCCCGGGCGACAGGAGCGTCGGCCTGTAGCGTGAGTGTTGAGGGGCGCGGCGCGCGGGCGCCGACAAAGACATCGAAACGTCCATTCTGCCACACGACGTCATTCGTGGTCCAGGCGCGCAACCATGCCGCGAGCGCCAGCACTTCGCGCCCGAGAAACGCGATTGGCGCGTAAGGCGATACTTCCCAGCCTTTAAGCCACGCAAGACCGAGTTCGCCGAGGAACCAGCCGCTCAGCGAGAGACCGAAGGCCGCAAACCCGGGCAGGCCCAAAAGCGGCGCGGCCAGCGCCGCCGCAAGCGCTGCCGGCAAAGCGCTGACCAGCGGCTCAAGCGGGAAAGTCAAAGGCTCGTGCGTGTGGCGGATCACGCTCCAGCGGACCTGACGATCATAGACCTCGCGCAAAGTCCGCCAGCCGGTAAGCTGGCGCAATGTACGATGCGCGAAAACAGTGCGAAGCCCGATCGCGTCCAGGCCTTTGGCAATGGCGGTATCCTCGGCCAAAGTGTAGCTCACGGAATTGATACCACCCGCCTTGGCAAGATCGCTGCGCCGGAAAAGCATCACTTTGCCAACGCCGTAGCCGAAGCCAAACATCGAGGCGGTAAGCAGCAGACGCGCATGCGCATTGATCACCGCAGATTCGATATGACCGGCGACGCTTTGCGCCTGTTCGGCAACCGGTACGCCGACGACCATGCCGACGCCCGCGCCAAAGTTCCGCATGAAGGTCGCGAGCGTATCGTGCTCCATGACGATGTTCGAATCCTTGACGAGGACGAAATCATGCGCCGACGCGGAGAGAGGAGCATCGAGGGTATTGAGCTTGGGGCTCACGGCGAAATCTGACTGAGAACGAAGTATGCGCGTCGGGATTTGCGGATAGTGAGCCTTCAACGCGAATGCAGTTTCGAGCGCAGGCGAGTCCGCTTCGGCTGCGCTGAACAGAACTTCGTATTCGGGATAATCCTGCCCAAAGACCGAGGTTTGAGCTTTGTCGAAGCCGGAATGTTCTAATTTTA
Organism: uncultured Pseudomonadota bacterium; assembly: GCA_963782195.1. Taxonomy (GTDB): domain Bacteria; phylum Pseudomonadota; class Alphaproteobacteria; order Rhizobiales; family Beijerinckiaceae; genus Methylovirgula. The sequence goes on from CAWAIN010000004.1 coordinate 593,101, forward strand.
TCGGCAGAACCGCGGTGACCGGCGGCTGCGCATTATTGCGCGCCCGGTGTGCTTGAAACAGCGGCTGCAACAAAGCGCCGGCGCAGGTTGCGAGGAAAACGAACCACGCAATCGCAAGCCAGGTAATGCCAAGGTAGGATGTGAAATGCATGCTGTTGAGCTTACCCCGCCTTCAGCTCGCCCCGATCGCACCCGTGCCCGATTCCCTCGGGTCATAGGCAATCCCATGACGGGGCTGAAACGTCAATGCACCCGCCAATCGATCACATTTCAGGGCGCAGCTCAAGATCGCTTGCAGATCAGCCAGTTAGCCGAGCGTTCAGCGCCTCAAGTTCGTCGATAAGCCCCTCGATCATGCCAAGCCCGATCTGCCAGAACGCCGGATCCTTGGCATCAAGCCCGAACGGCGCAAGAAGTTCGGAATAATGTTTGCTACCCCCGGCAGCGAGCATCGCAAGGTAACGCTCGGCAAAGCCCTCGCTTGCCCGCTGATAAACACCATAGAGAGAATTCACCAGACAATCGCCAAAAGCGTAAGCGTAGACGTAGAACGGCGAATGGATGAAATGCGGGATATAGGCCCAATAGGTTTCATAACCGGGGCCAAGGCGAATCCCCGGCCCCAGGCTCTCGCTTTGGACGCTCATCCAGAGTTCACAGATTTGTTCGCGCGTCAGTTCGCCATTGCGCCGCTCAAGATGCACCTTGCGCTCGAACGTGTAGAAAACGATTTGGCGCACGACTGTATTGATCATGTCCTCAACCTTGGCCGCCAGCATGGCCCGGCGTTCGACGCCGGATTTGGCCTTGGCGAGCATCGCCTGGAAGGTCAACATTTCACCGAAGACGGACGCGGTCTCGGCCAGCGTGAGCGGCGTATTCGCCATCAGCGCGCCGTTCGGCGCCGCCAGCACTTGATGCACGCCGTGGCCAAGCTCATGCGCCAGTGTCATGACGTCGCGCGGTTTGCCCTGATAATTCAGCAGCACATAGGGGTGCGCGGACGGCACCGTCGGATGCGCGAAAGCACCCGGCGCCTTGCCGGGGCGCACGGGTGCATCGATCCAATTGCGGGTGAAAAACTCTTCCGCGATGCCGGCCATGCGCGGCGAAAAGGCCGCATAAGCGCCGAGCACAGTATCCCGCGCATCGGCCCAGGCATATGTACGCTGCGGTATATCGGGCAATGGCGCGCTACGATCCCAGAAATCGAGCGCGTCCTGGCCAAACCAGCGCGCCTTTAATTTGTAATAGCGATGCGACAGGCGGGGGTAGGCGGCATGAACCGCAGCCGCAAGCGCATCGACGACTTCCCGCTCGACGCGGTTCGACAGATGGCGTGAATCGGCGACATCCTGAAAGCCGCGCCAGCGGTCGGAAATTTCTTTGTCCTTCGCCAGCACGTTGGTGATGAAGGTGAAGGTGCGCAAATTTTGCGACAAGGTTTCGGCGATCGCGCTCGCGGCCTCCTTTCGCGCCGCCGGCTTCTCGTCCTGCATCAGATTGAGCGTGGGCTCGATCGCAAGTTCTTCACCGCCAACTTTGAATCTTAGGCTCGCGATCGTCTCGTCGAACAGGCGGTTAAACGCGGCGCGACTCGTCACCGATTTTTCGTGAAACAAACGCTCGACATCGTCGGCGAGTTCGTGCGGCTTCTCCTTGCGGATATCGTCGAGCCAGGGGCGGTAATGCGCCAACGGTTCGTATGCGGTGAGATGCGCCAGCACCTCATCGTCGAGGCGATTGAGCTCGAGCTGAAAGAACAACAGCTCGGTCCACGCGGCATTCAGTTTTTCCTGCGTGTCGCCGTAGAATTTCACCCGCACCTGGTCGCTGGTGTCGCCGGAGTAGACGAGGCTCGCATATGAGCCGATCTTGCCGGTGAGATCGTCAAGCGCCTCATAGCGGCGAACAGCCTGCGTCAGCAGATGCGATTGCGGATCGGCGAAATCCTGCGCCGCGAGCGAGGCGAGCTTGCCGCGGTACTCTTCGGCGAAGGCTTTGCATTCGTCTTCCGCGCGCGAAAGGTCTGCCACGAATTGCGGTGAATCCATCGCCGGATAAAGATCGCCGAGCGACCATTCCGGCAAAGCGCCTAGCTCGGCCTCACCGGCCCTCGCCGTGGTCGGCGCGTTGGAGAAAACAGCAAACCTGTCGTGTGAGCGTGTCATCGATCCGAGCCGGCCTCTTGTGAAAGAGGGCTTTTAGCTCAGGTCCGTGCGCGGCGAAAGTGACACGCGGAGCGCCCGCGGACTTACTTCGCAGCGGCAAGCTGGCGCGTTACATCGCCACCTGAAATTTCCGTCTCACTTTTTATTGACGCGCCACGACCCCGTGCCGCGTAACGCCGCAGCGGCATTTCACGAAATCCCGCCTGTACGGCCGGATGCTCCGGCCGCGCGCGGGAGCCGATCGCGCCCCTCGTGCAATCATGAAAAGGAAGAAGACTATGAACGTCAAAGCCACGATCGCCGCCGGCTCGCTCGCCCTCGCGCTATTTGCCTCGACGGGCGCCAATGCCGCCGCCATGCATCATCATCACCGCATGTCCGTCGAAATGATGGGCCACACCACGGCGACGCTCAACGACGGCACCAAGGTCGACGTCGATATCGTGAAAATGGACGGCCACATGATGGTCGCGATCCCGGCCGACGAGCTGCCGGATTATCTGCACCAGCAGATTTTCCGCGTGCAGCACTAAAACATTCAATAGATTATCCCGGGGGCGCCTGGCGAAAAGCCACGCGCCCCTTTTCGTTTTATTCATTAAATTTTAACGGCTGCGTCGCCGCAAGCTCGCGACCCCCGACTGTCCCGCAATAACGCGGCCATTAACACCGCATTTACCCTGATGGGCGAGCATAGTCGTGGATGGCTCGCGGCGCAGAACCGGAACTCGGCAGCGCCTCCGCCACGCCGCTGGTTATACGAGCAACCCCGCCCGGGGCCGCAGGTCCGTCTGCTCTGGGCTGCTGCCTGTCGAAGAAAGTGCAAATGTCTTCACTCGTGCTGATTGTCGATGACGATCCAGTGCAACGCCGCGTTCTGGAAACGCTCGTTCGCCGGTTTGGCTATGAGTGCGAAACAGTTGACAGCGGCGCCGCCGCACTGCAGCGCCTCCAATCGCGTTCGCCTGAGGTCGATCTCGTCATTCTCGATCTGGTGATGCCCGATGTTGACGGCATGACGGTACTGGCACGGATGCGCGAGCAAAAAAGCCCCGTCCCCGCCATCGTCCAGACGGCGCACGGTTCGATCGACGCCGTGATCTCGGCCATGCGCGCCGGGGCAACCGATTTCGTCGTCAAGCCCGTCGGGGCCGAGCGGCTGCAGGTCTCCATCAAGAACGCCCTGCGCGTCGAAGCCTTGGAAGACGAAGTGCGCCGGCTTAACCGGCAGGCCTCCGGCACGCTGACCTTCAAAGACCTGCGCAGCAAAAGCGAGGACATGGACCGCGTCGTGCGCCTTGGCGAGCGCGCCGCGAAATCGACAATCCCCGTCCTGCTCGAAGGCGAATCAGGCGTCGGCAAAGAGGTCATCGCGCGAGCGATTCAGGGCGGCTCCGACCGTCGCAGCAAGCCGTTCGTTACCGTCAATTGCGGCGCCCTGCCGGAAAACCTCGTCGAATCGATTCTCTTCGGCCACGAGAAAGGCGCCTTCACGGGCGCCACCGACAAACATCTCGGCAAATTCACCGAGGCCAACGGCGGCACGCTCTTCCTCGACGAAGTCGGCGATCTGCCGCCCGACGCGCAAGTAAAGCTCCTGCGCGCCTTGCAAGATGGCGAGATCGATCCCGTCGGCGCGAAGCGGCCGATCCGCGTCGATGTCCGAATCATCTCGGCGACGAATCAAGACCTCATCGATCTCGTCAAACGCGGCATTTTCCGCGAGGATCTCTACTACCGCCTGAACGTATTTCCCATCACCGTTCCGGCGCTGCGCGTGCGGCGAGAAGATATTGCCGATCTGGCGCGTCGCTTCATGGCACGTTTCGCGGCAGAAGAACGCAAGCCGCTGCGCGGCATCGGCGCCGAGGCGCTGGCGCTCCTCCACAGCTATCCATGGCCCGGCAATGTACGGCAATTGGAAAACGCCATGTTCCGGGCTGTCGTCCTCGCCGACGGCGACGAACTGACTGTCGCGGAATTTCCGCAGATCGCAGCGCAGGTCGCCGGCTTCGATGTTCGCATCCCGCCGGCGCCGGCTTCGCTTGTGCGCGCCACGCGGCCGGAGCGCGAAGTGGTCCGAGTCGAAGTGCGCGATCCAAACGTACTGCCTTTGCTCGATGGGGCGGGCAACCTTCGCCAGCTTGATCATCTCGAGGCGGAAACGATCAAATTCGCGCTCGCATATTACCGGGGTCAGATGTCCGCCGTGGCACGCAAGCTCGGCATTGGCCGTTCAACTCTCTATCGCAAGATGAAAGAATACGGCTTCCATCAGGGCGATGACGAGAGTTTGATGGAAAAGGACGCTGACGAAGGCAACGCCGCCGCCTAATTCAAGGTTGGTCGGATAAAGCTGCCAGCGATGTGATATTTGGCGCACCAATTGCGCCGTCTCTCCGCTTTAATTTACTTATTTATGATATCGCTCAGATCGTAATCTTAGGCGTAAGGATGCGCATGCCCCGCGACAAGAAACTCCGCCTCGCCCTGGCTACCGCGCTGGCGGTTTGCCTGCCTTTGGCGGTTGAGGCGCAGGCGCCGGGCGTGTCGCAGACTTCCCCGGCAATGGACGATGTGACAGGCGCGATTCCGAACCAGAGTCCGGCACCTGCCGACGCATCCTTCCAGCCGCCACAAAGTTCCGCCGCGCAGGCTTTGCCACAGGACAACCCGCCCGCCTCGCCTCTCACGTCGGCCCTGCCGCCAATTTTGGCTGCGCCCGTGGTCAAGGCGTTGCAGCCGGCCACGACAACGCCCGCGTCTCCAACCACGCCGCCCGTCAATGCGCAGGCAGCGCCGCTGCATCCCGCCGAAACCGCCGCTCACCGGTTTCGCCGCCGCGGTGAAAAAGGCGCTCGATGCGTGGCCGATGCCCGCAGGCAAGGGCCGCCAAGTCGCCGAATTGTGGCTTGAGCACAAGGATATCGCCGACTATTACGCTGCGCGCGACTATGCGCCGCTCTGGATCGAAAATAACAAGCCGGTCGCGTCCGTCGCCCCGATCAAGGCGCGCCTCGCGCTGGCGAGCGATGACGCGCTCAATCTCAGCGCCGTCCCGCAGGCCGATTTCTCCGGCGATACAGATCATCTCGCCGCGGCCGAAATCGCTTTTTCGGAAGAGATCGTCGCCTACGGCCGCCAAGCCTCGGGTGTGCGTCTCGATCCGCAGGACATCAATCCGCTCATCGGCGCCAAGCCCGATGTCGCGGCACCGGGCCTCATTCTCGGTGCGGTCGCGGCGGCGGATATGGATGGCGGCGCGGTTTTGCAGGGCTTCAATCCGCAACAGAAGCCCTATGCCGCGCTGCGCGCAAAACTCCTCGCGCTCCGTCATCAAGGCGATGCGGTTTCAGATCGCACAATTCCGCCTGGACCCGTTCTCAGGCTGGGTATGAGCGATCCGCGCGTGCCGCTGATCCGCGCCCGTTTCGGCCTCGATGTGACGCAAAGCGACGACGATCTCATCTATGATACCCAGGTTGCCGCCGCGGTCGCGGATTTTCAGCGCGCCAACGGGCTTCGCCCATCAGGTATCCTCACCCCGCGCACGCAGGCGAGCCTCTCGGGCGACGAGCCGAAGCCCGACGTCGGAAACGACATCATCGCCAATATGGAAATCTGGCGTTGGATGCCGCGCGATCTCGGCCAGAACCGCATCGATGTGAACATCCCCGATTATGAAGTCCGGGTTTTTCACGACGACAAGGTCGTCCAGGAAAACAAGGTTGTCGTCGGCAAACCCACGACGCCGACGCCAGTCTTCTCCAACACGATGAAATTCGCGATCATCAATCCCTATTGGAACGTACCGCCCTCAATTCTCCGCAAGGAGATGCTGCCGCGTCTCGCGCGCGATCCCGGCTATCTCCAGCGCATGGGGTTCGAGACCTACTACTTCCATGGGCACTTGATGGTCCGCCAGCCGCCGGGCGAAAAGAATGCGCTGGGCCGCATCAAGTTCATGTTCCCCAATCAATACTCGGTCTATCTCCACGATACGCCCGAGAAGCGCCTGTTCGCGTCGACGAAACGCGCCTTCAGCCACGGTTGCGTGCGCGTCGATCAGCCGCTCGACTTTGCACAGACAGTGCTCGGGCCGAAATGGCCGCAAGACCGCATCGAAAGCTTGATCGGCGGCAAGGAGCGTTACGTGTTTCTGCCGAGGCCGCTCCCGATCCATATCGAATATTTCACCGCCTATGTGAGCGATGACGACCGGCTTGTCCTGCGCAACGATGTCTATGGCTATGAGCATAAGATCGAGGAGGCGCTGGGCCTTGTTGCGGCGGATGCGGCGAATCGGAGCGTCGCCGCGCAATTCGTTCCTCCCCGATATTGACGGCAAGGCGTCGAATCAGCGATTCTCTTTGAACTGAAATGAAAAGCGGCGTTCGTTTCAGCCCCGTCCGCGATCCCGGCGGGAAGAGAAAGCTTCCCCGCCGACACAGGTTCGCCACATTTGCTGGCTTACCTGAACTGGTCTTCATCATCGGCAACATCAAGAGTGTCAGGGGATGTGAGGCGACCGTTGAACGGGGGTGGCGTTTCGTCCAGAAGCGCTGACGGTTCTCGGTAAAATGCAGGTATCGGCGGAAACGCCCGAAAGAGCAGATCGGCTTAACGGCCAATTCGAGAACCGGGGATTTGTTTTGCCAAAACCGGGCTTCAGCACGGATTCTGTGGTATGCGCTCGGTGGCGCCGGGTCGAGGTGGTCGTAAATTTGCTGAAGGTAAAATCGGGCGCGATAAAATCCGCTCTCAAAGCGCATTCCATGGCCGGCAAAATTCTCACCGCTGGTCTGATCGGCTCCTTCCTCCTCTTATTCGCTCCTTCCTCGACAGAATCCGCGACCGCCAACGGCGATACGCGCACGATCTATCTCTATCATGCCCATACGGGTGAATCGATCGACGCCACATACCGCGTCGATGGCCGTTACGATCCCGAAGTTCTCAAAAAGCTGAACTGGTTCCTGCGCGACTGGCGACGCAATGAGCAAACCAATATGGACCCGCGCCTTTTCGATGCGGTGTGGGAAGCTTATCGCGGCGCCGGCGCGACCCAGCGCATCACCGTCCTTTGCGGCTATCGTTCGCCGGAGACCAACGCGATGCTGCGGCGGCGCTCGCGCGCGGTCGCTGAACATTCGCAGCACATCCTCGGCAAGGCCATGGACACGACCATGCACGGCATGTCGATGGAGCGCGTGCGAGAATCCGCTGCCCGGCTGCAAATGGGCGGCGTCGGCTATTACGGCGACACGAATTTCGTTCATATCGATGTCGGCGGCGTACGGATGTGGCCGCGCATGACCTATGCGCAGCTGATGCGGCTATTCCCCGACGGCAAGACCGTCCATATCGCGGCGGACGGACGGACGCTTCCGGGCTATGACGAGGCGCGCGCGGAACTCGCCGCCAATGGCACCGCCGTCGCCAGCCTGCCGCCGTCACAACATTCGGGCATCGGGGCTTTCTTTGCCTGGCTCTTTGGCAAGGGCAACAGCGGCGACGACGAAGACAACGCGTCGACCGAGCAGCGGCCGGCGGCGCCGGAGCCCACGCAGGTCGCGGCCGCGCAGGCGCCCGCCGCACCGGCAGAGGCAATGCAGGCCGATGCGACGACAGCCAGCATTCCGGATCGCTCCAGCGCCGCTGCCGCGCCGGACGCCGAAACCGCCGCCATCGACATGCCGCTGCCGCCGCAGCGTCCCGACGATCTCGTCGCAGCGGCCGACGTGCCTTTGCCGCCCGCGCGGCCAACGTTCCAGCTGACCGCGCTTCTAACTCCAGAGGCTCCGCCCGCAGCGAAAGAGCCGGTCGTCGTCGCGGACGCCGAAACGGCTCCGTCTGATCTTCCGGGCATCATTACCCAGGGCCCGAACGACGGCCGCCCGCGAGAGGGGCTCTCGCGGATGTATGGCGTTCCGGCGTTGGTTCTGGCCTATGCGCCGGTGGCGCAGATGGAGGGATTGCGCCGCGCCGCCCAGCATCCTGAGGCAGTGGCGCCCATGCCGGCGAGCACCGTCACGATCGTCCCGGCGCGCCTCGACGGCTCGAATTTTGGTAGCCTCACAAGCGGCACCGAGGTCGCGGAGCTTGCGAGCGCGACGGTCTTCGGGCCGACGGCGATCGGGTTGCGGAGCGCCGCGCGGGTTGAAAGCGCGACTTTGTTTGCCCAGCCTCCGGCAGATCATCTGGAGCACTTCCAGCCCGCATCCGCGACGCTTCCTGCGCATCGGTTTGCAATGGCATCGGCCCCGGCACTGCGCCAGGATGATGCTGCTTTCGCCCTCGGCGACAGTCGCTCCGGCGACTGATCCAGCCCCCTATCGAATCGCCAGAATCTGAACCGCTGGCGCCTGCGCAGCTCCTGCGGGCGTGTCTCGCAGTGTCCAGGCCAGGGCGAGCGCGAAAGCTGCGCCGAGCGAGAGTGCGCGGAACATCTGCGCGATTGTTACGACCGGGCCTCGAAAGCGACGACTGCGGACTTTTGACATGCACAGTTGCTCTGTTTCGCCGGCACGGGGCCGCATGCTCAGAATGTTAACCATAATTGGTTAGCGATGCTTTACCTTGCGCTGGGGCGCGAGATCTCCGACTGACATCCCAGTTGCATCGATTTTGCTTAATATGATCCGATACAAATAATTAGCGGGCCGGGTTGCGCACATGGGGCCTTGTTTTGATGAAATGACGCTGCCGGACGGCTCAACGCGCGCCGTCTATGACAAGATTGCTCGCTGGCTCAGGGAAGAGTCACCCGAACATCTCGCGTCGCGGCGGACGCAGGCGGAGCTTTTGTTCCGCCGGATCGGCATTACGTTCGCGGTCTATGGCAGCAAGGATGCGGCCGAACGGCTGATCCCCTTCGATATCGTGCCGCGCGTGATCGGCAGTGCCGAATGGGCGCGGCTGGAGACCGGTCTCTTCCAACGCGTCAACGCGCTCAACATGTTTCTCGCCGATATTTACGGCGCACAGGAAATCCTCAAAAGCGGTCGCATTCCGCCGGACATCATCCTCAGCAACCCGTTCTATCTGCCAATGATGCAGGGCCTCAAAGTCCCGCACAATGTCTATGTGCAGATCGCTGGCATCGATGTCGTCCGTGTCGACGCGAATGATTTTTATGTGCTGGAAGATAATCTGCGCACGCCATCCGGCGTCTCCTACATGCTCGAAAATCGCGAAGTCATGATGCGGCTGGCGCCGGATCTTTTCTCCGAGCATCGCGTCGCGCCGGTCGAGAATTATCCCGACATCCTGCTCGCGACGCTGCGCTCGGTTGCGCCGGAGTCAACTCAAGGCGAACCGAGCATCGCTTTGCTGACCCCCGGCCAGTTCAATTCCGCCTATTACGAACATTCCTTCCTCGCCGACCGGCTAGGCGTCGAACTGGTCGAAGGGCGCGATCTCTTGGTCCGCGACAACATCGTCTATATGCGCACGACCGAAGGGCCGAAGCGCGTCGATGTCATCTACCGGCGCATTGATGACGCCTTCCTCGACCCGCTCGCCTTCAATCCGGAGTCAGTGCTCGGCGTGCCGGGCCTTTTCGCTGCCTATAAAGCGGGCAATGTGACGCTGGCAAATGCGGTCGGCACGGGTATCGGCGACGACAAGGCAATTTACAGCTACGTGCCGGACATTATCGAATTCTACCTCGGCGAAAAGCCAATCCTGAAGAATGTGCCGACCTGGCGCTGCCGCGAGCCCGAAGCGCTCGCCTATGTGCTCGCGCATCTGCAGAGAGCTCGTGGTGAAGGAAGTCAACGGCTCTGGCGGCTACGGGATGTTGATCGGACCGCACGCGACACAGGCGGAATTGGCGCTGTTCGCCGAAAAGCTCCGCGTCGATCCGAACAATTTCATCGCCCAGCCGACCCTGGCGCTCTCGACCTGCCCGACCGCGCTCGACAGCGGCGTTGCGCCGCGCCATGTCGATCTGCGCCCCTTCGTGCTGTCTGGATCCGACGGCGTGCGTGTGGTGCCGGGCGGCCTCACGCGCGTGGCGCTAAAGGAAGGTTCGCTCGTCGTCAATTCCTCGCAGGGTGGCGGGACCAAGGATACCTGGGTCGTCTCCGATGCCGGTCTTATGGACGCCGCGGGTGTTATGGTTCAGACTCAAATGTCTTCGCTCTAGCAGCGTCCGTGCGGATTGAATCATGCTGGCTCGCACTGCCGATAATCTCTACTGGCTCGCCCGTTATATGGAGCGCGCCGATTTTCTCGCGCGTATTCTCGATGCAACCCGGCGGCTCGCGACCGTTCCCACCGTCAAGGCCGGCCCCGGCACCGGGACCGAATGGGACAGCGTGCTCGAAGCCTCGGGCGCGGCCGAAGATTTCCGTAAGACCGGCAAGCCTCCGGATGAGGCGACTGTCGTCGACTATCTGACCTTCGCCGAAGACAACCCCTCTTCGATCTGCAATTGCCTCGAAAAGGCGCGCATGAACGCGCGCGGCGTGCGCACCGCGCTAACGGCAGAAATGTGGGACGCCATTAACGGCGCCTGGATCGAGATGCGGCGCTATCTTCAGGCGCGCGACAACAGCACATATTACGATCGCATCGAGCTGACGCGCTTTCTCGATTTCGTCAAAAAAGCCTCGCTCGATTACGACGGGGCTGCCCACCGCACCATGCTGCGCAACGATTCCTACTGGTTCTCGCGCCTTGGGCTTTACATCGAGCGCGCCGACAACACCGCGCGCATCCTCGACGTCAAATACAATATTCTGCTGCCGGAGTCGGAGACGATCGGCGGCTCGCTCGACTATTTCCAATGGGCGTCGATCCTGCGCGCTGTCTCAGCGCTCAATGCCTATCACTGGGTCTATCGCACGAGCCTCAAGCCTTGGCTTATCGCCGATCTGTTGATCTTGCGCATGGAGATGCCGCGCTCGCTCATCGCCTGCTACGACAACATTGTCCGCTTTCTCGATTCGATCGGGCAGACCTACGGTCAGAAAGGCACCGCGCAAGTGCAGGCGCATCAGGTGATGACGCGGCTGATGAAATCCTCGACGAAGGAAATATTCCAGTCGGGGCTGCACGAATTCGTCACCACGTTCGTCGAGGACAACACGCGCCTCGGCACCACGATCTGCCAGCAATATCTTTTCGAGTAGTACTCACGCTGTTGCAAAAAACGGGCTTTTCCCGCGCTGCACCCGCGGCCTATGGATTTTTCGCGCGGGTTATGCCAAGACGCTCGCTCAAACATCACGCGGCAGAAAATTTTGACGCAGACGCACGAAACCATCGCGAGCTTCCGCAAAGTCGAGGCGAGTTCGGATCGTAAATTCGGCCTGACGGTCGGTGCGCTGCTCGCGGCCGCAAGCCTGCTGCCGCTGCTGCATCATCGGTCGCCACACTTTTGGCTGCTGATCGTGGCCTCCGTGCTGGTCGTTTTGGGCTTCGCCCTCCCGGCCGCATTGACAGGATTGAACCGCGCATGGTTCAAGCTCGGCCTTGCGTTGAACACAATCGTCAGCCCAATCGTAATGGGTCTGTTGTTCTATGGCGCCGTCGTGCCGGTCGGCTGGTATCTGCGCAAAAAGGGTGAGGACATCCTCGCCTTGAAATCCATGCCGGACGCGACGACTTATTGGACCATGCGCACGCCGCCAAGCCCCAGCTCCGGAACGCTGGGCAAGCAATTCTAGGGAGCCCGGAATGTCGATTTTCGCCGAACTTTTCGAATTCCTCGGGACGCGCAAGAAATTCTGGCTGATCCCGCTACTCGTTCTTTTCCTCGTCTTCGGTGGCCTGTTCGTTCTGACGCAAGGCTCCGTCGTCGCGCCGTTCATCTACACTTTATTCTAATCTCCGGTGCGCGTTCTCGGTATTTCAGCGTTTTATCACGACGCGGCTGCGGCGCTGGTCGAAGACGGCCGCATCGTTGCCGCCGCGCAGGAAGAACGCTTTACCCGCAAGAAGCATGATCCGGCGTTTCCGCGTCATGCAATCGAATATTGCCTGAGCCAGACTGCAGGTGGCGCGGCCGGCATCGATCGCATCATCTTCTACGAAAAGCCGTTCGTGAAATTCGAGCGTCTGCTCGAAACCTATCTCGCTTTCGCGCCGCAAGGTTTTGCCTCTTTCCGCAAGGCGATGCCTTTATGGATCGGCGAGAAACTGTTTCAGCGCGACCTGCTCGTACGCGAATTGAAGGCGATCGATCCAGCGCTGGGCGATAGGAAGAAACTCGGCTTTACCGAACATCATTATTCGCACGCGGCCTCGGCCTATTATCCGTCGCCTTTCACCTCGGCGCTTGTTCTGACCATGGATGGCGTTGGCGAATGGGCGACGACGAGCCTCGCGCTTGGCCAGGGCGACGATCTCAATATCATCAAGGAAATCCGCTTTCCGCATTCGCTCGGCCTGCTCTATTCGGCCTTCACCTATTACACCGGCTTCAAGGTCAATTCGGGCGAGTATAAAGTCATGGGCCTCGCGCCCTATGGCGCGCCGAAATATGCGCAAACGATCTTCGATCATCTGATCGACGTGAAGGCCGACGGCTCGTTCCGGCTCAACATGGATTATTTTTCCTATGCGACCGGCCTGACGATGACGGATGCGCGCTTCGACGCGCTCTTCGGCGGTCCGCCGCGTACGCCCGATCAAAGGCTCGATCAGCGCCATATGGATCTCGCCGCGTCGGTACAGGCCGTGACCGAAGAGGTCGTGCTAGGCTTGACGCGGGCCGCAGCAGCCGAAACCGGCGAGAAAAACCTCTGCCTTGCCGGCGGCGTCGCGCTGAATTGCGTCGCCAATGGCAAAATTCTCCGTGACGGAAAATTCGAGCGCATTTTCATCCAGCCCGCCGCCGGTGATGCGGGCGGCGCGCTCGGCGCGGCTTTCGCCGGTTATTACGACAGCCGCCGCGATGGCCAAAAGAAATCGCGTGTTCAGGAACCGGACGCGATGCAGGGGAGCTATCTCGGCCCCGCCTATGCGCAGGACGACATCGAGCGCCGACTGCAAAATGCGGGCGCGAAATTTGATGTCGTCGATGATACGACCATGATCTCCGAGACGGCGGCCGCGCTTGCGCGGGGTCAGGCTGTCGGTTGGCATCAAGGCCGCATGGAATTCGGCCCTCGCGCCCTCGGTGGCCGCTCGATCCTCGGCGATCCGCGCTCGCCGACGATGCAGAAGGCGCTGAACCTCAAAGTGAAATATCGCGAGAGCTTCCGCCCGTTCGCGCCTTCCGTACTGCGCGAACATGTCAGCGAATGGTTCGATCTCGACAGCGATTCGCCCTATATGCTGCTCGTCGCCAATGTGAAAGAAACGCGCTGCCGCAAAATGTCGGCCGACGAAGAACAGCTTTTCGGTATCGACAAACTCAATATCTTGCGCTCCGAGATCCCGGCCGTGACGCATGTCGATTACTCGGCGCGCATCCAGACCGTGCATAAAGAAACCAATCCCCGCTATCACGCATTGATCGAGAAATTCGCCGAACTGACCGACTGCCCAGTGCTCGTCAACACGAGCTTCAATGTGCGGGGCGAGCCGATCGTCCTCACGCCCGAGGATGCGTTCGCCTGTTTCATGGGGACGGAAATCGAGTTCCTCGCCGTCGGAAATTGCATCCTGCGCAAGGAAGAGCAGAACCCGGCGCTCAAGCGCGATTATAAAGACGCTTTTGAGCTGGACTAATACTTAGTCCAGTCTCATTGCGCGCCAGAGCATTGCGTATCAGGAACTGATTGCAGAAGGCCCGGGGCGTGCTCCGCGAGATATGTCTTCAGAATTGAGGCGCGAAGCTGGTTTGCATAGGGCGTGGGATGGCCGTCGCCAACTATGCTGATCTGAGCGCCGGCCTTTTGCTCCTTTAAAAGGCTGGCATCGATCACGATTGCACCGCCGTCGCGCAGCCGCTGCATGATCTCATCGTCGGAAAAGCCGGTGCCACGGAAAAAGCTGTCGTCCGAACGCAAATAGAGAACGACAGTCGACGCGTTATATTTCTTTTTCGCCAGCTGAACCGCTGCGTCGAGGATGCGAACATAGAGATCTATGTCATCATGTGTCAGCCGGCTGCGGCTCGGTTCCACGAATTCGCGATAAAGAGCCGTATTCTCTAGCCAATCGCGCAACCAGAGACTCGGTCCAGCGGGGTTGCACTGACCGACATAAACGAGTTTGCCGTTCTCAAGCGCATAACGCGGCGCACGCGCGGTCCAATAGGCTTTGCACGCCGTACGCTCGGCGTGCCAGACGGCCGTCAGAAAAACAAATAATTTGGGATCAGGGCCGATCGCATCATCGAAGCGACCGGTTTCCTCCTCGCGCAAAAACTGTTGCGGCCCGTAACCCGTGAACCCCAGGTTCAAGACACGCATCCGGCGATCCGTCAGATCGGCGAAATATTGCGGCAGGGTCTCATTGTCGTTGACGCCATCGCCAAAGGTGTAGGAACAGCCGAAAAAGACAACCGGCGGCCCCTTCTTGCAGGAGAGCGTCTGACGCAACAAATTCCGGTCGATCGTATAGTTGACGTCGTAGATGGTTCTGCCCGCGCTATCGATTCGATAGTCGTGATAGCGCCCCGCCGCGTTAGGGCCCCAGCCGATGATGGGTTGACCAGGCGACCAACTGCCACGTTGCGCGGCAGTGCCGTTGGCGCGGTGCATCATCGAGTTTGAGACGCCTTCAATGATGATCAAGCCGATGGCAAGCGATGTAAGCATGACAAAGACGTCGCGCGTTCGTCCGCGGGTCAGCCATGCCAGATCCGCGAGCAGCAATGCCAATGCGCTAAAAGTGAAAACACGAAAAAAATGGACGAAATGCCAAGCCTCGAAGAGGACCATGAGGCCAATGAAAAGTGGAATGGCGAGGTAGGCGAGCTTCCTGCGTGGATTATTGGCGGTCGCCAATCAACGTCTCCGGATGCGGATGATTATCGGCACGATTTAGGCCAGTGCGCCTCGCAGTTCAATAGCCAAAAAATCACAGAGGCGCGCAAACGCGAATGACGCCAGCATTGGGCACCTGACAGCGATTGCTAACCGTACCCGTGCCGTCACCTTGAAAAATTATTTCGCCGATACGGCCGCTTCTGCGGGCATCTGCGGAGTGAATCATTTCGCGCCGGTGCAAATCGGTGCCGTGCCATCGCTGCCGAGCGACAGTGCCGCACCGTAATGCTGCACAATATAATTCTTGAGTCTGGTCGCGAGCAGACGATTACCGAGTCCTGTGGCGTGACCGTCGCCCTTGATGATCACCGGCTCGCCTGCGGCTTGCTGTTTATCGAGCGAGACATCGACCACATCCGCGCCGCCATCGTGTAGCCGCTGAATGATGTCATCGTCGCTAAAGCCCATCGGCCGCAGATAAGCTTCCGTAGAGCGGACGTACGGGATCAGCGTCGGCACGCCATATTTCGTCTTGGCGAGATCGATAGCCGCAAGCGTGATGCGGATATAAAGATCGACATCCGCGTGATTGATCTGCTCCAGCCGCGGCTGGATGAAAAGGCGGAAAGCCGCACTGTTCTGCGCCCATTGCTTCAGCCAGCGCGCGAAGCCCGTGCTACAGGTGCCCTGGTAGACGACTTTGTCATCAACAAGACTGTAGCGCGGGCCATCCATCACCCAGGAGGCTTTGCACGAGCTGCGCGCGATGTGCCACGGCGCCGTCAAGAAGACGAACAGCTTCGGCTGCGGGCCGACCAGGCGATCGAAATGGCCGGTGTCGAGTTCCCGCAGAAACTGCTGCGGCCCGTAGCCAGGGAAACCGAGATTGAGCACGCGCAGATTATCGCCGAATGCGTCCGAAAGATATTGCGGCATCGTCTCGTTGTCATTGACGCCCTGACCGAAGGTGAACGAACAGCCGAAGAAGGCGACCGTCGGTCCCTTCTGACAAGAGCGAGTCGGCCGGATGAGATCTGAATTGATCGAGTAGTTCACATCATAGATCACGCGGCGGGTCCGCGGATCGAAGCGCGCCGCGTGAAACAGACCCGGATGTTCGGGTCCCCAGCCAATCACGGGCTTCGCCACGCTGAAGCCCTTGGCTATGCGAATATCCTGCGCCGGCGCGGCGATCGTTGCGAAGGCCTCAATGGCGCTGATGCCGAAGAACAGCGATGTGGCGATCAAGAGCCCGTCGCGCCAGACGCCGCGCGCAAACGACGTGAGAATTGCCAACAGCAGCGCAAACAAAACGAATGTGCCGAGTCGGAACGCGCCAAACGGCCGCACGACCTCCAGGAAACAAATGCCAGCAATCAGAACGACTGCGAAGCGTCGAATCATGCGACCTTGTTGTGCGGCTCCGGCAGGCGCGCGGCATGGCGTTATTAAAAGGGAGAATTTGGGCGGTGAAGAGGCCAAGACCTCTAACTGCGGAGCCCCGGAGCCTCATGGCCCGTGCGGGCGACGTATTCCGCATAGCCACCACCGTAATTGTGAACACCATCGGGTGTCAGTTCCAGCACCCGATTGGACAGCGCTGCCAGAAAGTGCCGGTCATGTGAGACAAAGAGCATCGTCCCCTCATATTGCGACAGCGCTGCAATCAGCATTTCCTTTGTCGCCATGTCGAGATGGTTTGTCGGCTCGTCCAGCACGAGAAAATTGGGCGGATCGAAAAGCATTTTC
Source organism: uncultured Pseudomonadota bacterium (assembly GCA_963782195.1). Classification (GTDB taxonomy): domain Bacteria; phylum Pseudomonadota; class Alphaproteobacteria; order Rhizobiales; family Beijerinckiaceae; genus Methylovirgula. The sequence continues at coordinate 609,908 of CAWAIN010000004.1, forward strand.
GCCATGACGAGCCGGGCTTTCTCCCCGCCCGACAACACCCGGCACTTCTTCTCCACCTCATTGCCGGACAACCCGAAGCAGCCGGCCAGCGCGAGGAGCGAGCCACGCCCCGCTTGAGGGAAAGCATCTTCCAGTGCCTGAAAAACCGTGTGGTCGCCGTCCAGCAAATCCATCGCGTGCTGCGCGAAATAGCCGATCTTCACAGTGCCGCCCAGAGAGACCGTCCCCTCATCTGGCTGCGTGAAACCCGTCACTAGTTTCAAGAGCGTGGACTTTCCGGCGCCATTGACGCCCATGACACACCAGCGCTCCTTGCGGCGGATCGCGAAGTTCAGACCCTCATAGATGCTTCGGGCGCCGTAGCTCTTATTCACATTCTTCAAGCTCACGACATCATCACCGGAGCGTGGCGCGGGCCGGAACTCGAAAGAGACCGTCTGGCGTCGCTTCGGAGGCTCGACCTTTTCGATTTTGTCGAGCTTTTTCACGCGGCTCTGTACTTGCGCCGCGTGCGAGGCGCGCGCCTTGAAGCGCTCGATGAATTTGATCTCCTTGGCAAGCATCGCTTGTTGACGCTCGAACTGCGCCTGCTGCTGCTTCTCGTTTTGCGCGCGCTGCTGCTCATAAAACTCGTAGTCGCCCGAATAAGTCGTCAGGCCGCCGCCGTCGATCTCGACAACCTTGGAGACAACGCGGTTCATGAACTCGCGATCATGCGAAGTCATCAGCAGGGCGCCATCGTAGCCCTTGAGGAATTCCTCCAGCCAAATGAGACTCTCTAAATCCAGATGGTTGCTCGGTTCGTCGAGCAACATCGCATCCGGACGCATGAGGAGGATGCGACCAAGCGCAACGCGCATCTTCCAACCGCCGGACAGCGCGCCGACGTCGCCATTCATCATGTCCTCGCTGAAGCTCAGACCGGCCAACACTTCTCGCGCCCGGCCCTCAAGCGCATAGCCGCCAAGTTCCTCGAAACGGCCCTGCACTTCGCCATACCGCTCCACGAGTTGTTCGATTTCGTCGATTCGGTCGGGATCAGCCATGGCAGCTTCGAGTTTCGCCAATTCGGTCGCCACGACGCTCACGGGGCCGGCACCATCCATCACCTCGGAGACAGCGCTCCGGCCGGACATTTCTCCGACATCCTGGCTGAAATATCCGATGGTGACGCCTCGATCGACGGCGACCTGGCCCTCGTCGGGAAGCTCTTGTCCCGTGATCATCCGAAACAGCGTTGTCTTGCCGGCGCCGTTAGGGCCGACCAGACCTGTCTTCTCGCCTTTCTGGAGCGCAGCGGAGGCCTCGATAAAGAGGATTTGGGAGCCATTCTGCTTGCTGATGTTTTCGAGACGGATCATGAGCACACGGGATTGGAATAAGGCACGCCGTCCTTATCCCATGTGACGAAGCAGATGAAGGCTCGCGGGGAACCGCAGGCCGCGACAAATCCGTGCCTTTGAAGCAAATAACGACCCAGCACATCGCGGTCGTCATCAGTGATCGAGACAAGCAGGAATGTTACGAGGCGCGTTTCGGAAACGCTTGGCGCAAAATAAAATTCACACCCGCATTGGCATTAAAACATAGAGAGCCGTCGCGCCTTCGTGATCGAGCACGAGCGTCGGCGAGCCCGGATCGGCCAGCTTGAAGAGCGCTGTGTCACCGTCAAGCTGGTTGGTGATATCGAGCAGATAGCGCGCATTGAAGCCGATCTCGAGCGGCGCCGCATCGTAATCGACTTCAAGCTCCTCTACAGCAGAACCGGAATCGGGATTGGTGACGGAGAGCGTCAGCTTACCCTCCCCCATCGCAAGCTTTACCGCGCGGCCGCGCTCGGACGAGATCGTCGAGACGCGATCAACCGCCGCGGCAAACGGCTCGCGGTCCACGGTCAGCAGCTTATCGTTGCCCGCGGGAATGACGCGTGCGTAATCGGGAAAAGTGCCGTCGATAAGTTTTGTGATGAGCACGACGTCGCCAAAGCTGAAGCGCGCCTTGGTCGGCGAAATCTCGATCATGACGTCCGCATCCAGGCCTTCGATCAGTTTCTGCACTTCGGCTACGGCCTTGCGCGGCACGATGACGCCCGGCATGCCCGCCGCGCCCTGCGGCGCCGGAATTTCGATCCGCGCCAGACGATGCCCATCGGTCGCGACCGCGCGCAGCGTCGTCTTCCCGTCGGACTCGGCCGTGTGCAGATAGATGCCGTTGAGATAATAGCGCGTCTCTTCATTCGAGATCGCGAACTGGGTCTTCTCGATGAGCTTCTTGAGATCGGCGGCCGAGAGGCTGAAACGATGGCTGAAATCGCCCGCGGCGAGATCGGGAAAATCGCTTTCCGGCAGCGCCTGCAGATGGAAGCGCGAGCGGCCCGAACGCAAAAGCAATTGCGTCGTCTCGCCCGTCACATCGAGCGAAACCTGGGCGCCGTCCGGCAGTTTGCGCACAATCTCGTAGAGGATATGCGCCGGCAGCGTTGTCCCACCCGGCTGAGTCACATCCGCCGGCAGCCGGTCGGTGACTTCGAGATCGAGATCGGTCGCCTTGAGCAGAACCGAACTGCCTTCGGCACTGAAAAGAATATTGGACAGGATCGGAATCGTCGTGCGCCGTTCGACGACGCGGTGCACATGGCCGAGCGCCTTTAACAGAGCGGCGCGTTCGAGAGTGACTTGCATGAGACGAATCCGGACTTTTTGAGCGAGCTGGTCAGATTGGCTGGCAGGCGGCGTAGCGGCCGCGCAGGGGGCGCAACTGTGGCGCGGCTCAAGCCAAATCGCAAGCGCCGCCGCACCGGGTATCCCCGTTTTCGAGCTTGGCCGCAGCCGCCGCCGAGCGCCGCCGTTTTGCCCTCGCCTTTCCGGCTTTCGACCATTTTACCGCGCCTTAATCGCACCGGTTTAGGGTCGCGCCGTCCGCCAGACAGAGCCTATGCGGCGGGCTTCCAAAAAGCGGGCGTGCGAGCAACATGGCCAAAGGCTGGAACGGGGAACGGCAGGAACCGACCTTCGACGCCTTTCCTGATTCGCAGGAAGGGCCGCGCCGCCGGTCGCCCAAAAAGCGCAAGTCGAAGAAGCGGCCGCGCCGGTCTATCCTCAATCGCCTCGTCTATTGGGTGCTGATGCTTGGCGTCTGGGGCGCTATCGGCGCCTCGCTCGTCGTGGCCTATTATGCCGCGCAATTGCCGCCCATCGATCAACTCGCAATTCCCAAGCGGCCGCCCAATATCGCCATCCTCGCCGAGGACGGGACGCTGCTGGCCAACCGGGGCGACATGGGCGGCGCGGCTGTCCATCTCGCCGAATTGCCGTCCTATCTGCCGAAGGCGTTCGTCGCCATCGAGGACCGCCGTTTCTACGACCACTGGGGCATCGATCCGATCGGCATCCTGCGCGCGCTCGTCCGCGACGCGCTTCATCGCGGCGGCATGGAGGGTGGGTCGACACTGACCCAGCAGCTCGCCAAGAACCTGTTCCTCACTCAGGAACGCACGCTACCGCGCAAAATCCAGGAAGCCATCCTCGCCGTCTGGCTGGAGCACAAATATTCCAAGGATCAGATCCTCGAACTCTATTTGAACCGCGTCTATTTCGGCGCCGGCGCCTTCGGCGTCGAAGCTGCAGCACAGAAATATTTCGGCCATAGCGCGCGAAATGTGAGCCTCGCGGAGGCGGCCATGCTCGCCGGGCTGATGAAGGCGCCCTCGCGCTACGCGCCCAACCATAATCTCACAGCGGCGACCCAGCGCGCCGGCGAAGTGATCGCAGCGATGCGCGATCAAGGCTTCATCACGCCTGCGATGGCGCAATTCGCCCTTGACGAACCCGCCAGACCGGCGAAGCCCAAAGCCGGCGGCACGATCAATTACGTCGCCGATTATGTCATGGACGAGCTCGACGATCTTGTCGGCCCCGTGGACGAGGACATTTCCGTCACCACGACGATTGCCGCGCCACTGCAGGCTGCTGCAGAGAAAGCCCTGCGCGAGACGCTCGCGGCCAAGGGCGGCCATTACGACGTGAGCCAGGGCGCTCTCGTCGCGCTCGATCCGGATGGCGCTTTACGTGCGCTCGTCGGCGGTCGCGACTATAACGAAAGCCAATTCAATCGCGCGACGACGGCCAAGCGTCAGCCGGGCTCTGCGTTCAAGCCCTTCGTCTATCTGACGGCGTTGGAACACGGGATGACGCCCGATACGATCCGCAACGACGCGCCGCTCAATCTGCGCGGCTGGCATCCTGAAGATTACGAACATCGCTATATGGGGCCGGTGACGCTGACGACGGCGCTCGCGAACTCGCTCAACACGGTCGCGGTGCGGCTTGCCCTCGAAGTCGGTCCAGCCAATGTCGCGCGCACCGCGCACCGGCTCGGCATCGACTCGAATCTCGATGTCAATCCGACGATCGCGCTTGGCACGTCGGTCGTCACGCCGCTCGAACTCGTCTCCGCCTATGTGCCGTTCGCCAATGGCGGCATCAGCGTCACGCCCTATGTCGTCACCAAAGTCGCGGCGGCGCACGGAAAGCTGCTTTATCTCCATCAGCAGGATGCTGGCAGCCGTGTGATCGCGCCGGAATATGTGGCGATGATGAACCGGATGATGGCCGAGACGCTGGCCACGGGCACGGCCCGCCGCGTGGACCTGCCCGGCTGGCCCGCGGCCGGCAAAACCGGGACCAGTCAGGATTTCCGTGATGCGTGGTTCGTCGGCTATACGAGCCACATGGTTTGCGGCGTCTGGCTCGGAAATGACGACAATTCCCCCACCAAACGCGCCTCCGGCGGTTCATTGCCGGTCGTCGTCTGGTCGCATTTCATGCAGGTCGCCCATGCTGATCTTCCGCCGGCCCCCCTGACGGACGGTGTCTGGACTGGCCCAGCCCCGGCAGAACCCGTCGCAAGCGCAACGAACGCGATCGTGAATTTCTTCACCGGCCAAAATCGGCCGGCGCCCGCAGGCCAGCCCTGGCCGCAACTGCCTTCTCAATCCTGGCCGCGCGCGGCCCAAAAGCAAAGCGCGCCGTATCGCCCGGCGCGTCGAGAAGACGAGGATGACGGCCTGCCGCCGGCCTCGATTCCGACGTCGGGCCACGAAGCGAGCCAACAGCCGGCGCGGCCGTTTTTCGGACTTTTTTGAGAATTTTGGGCCACGACGGTCCATTTTTGGATGGATTTTGTCCGAAAATCGTAATTTTCGGCCCGTAAATTGCAAATTTCGCGACGGTTTTAATGTCGCGGCCTTTCGAGACGCATAGAATTTTTATGCGTTTCTCGCCAAGAAAGGCCCGCAGCCGATCCTCTCGGCTTCGGAGATACAAATGAAAACAAAAATGGGGACCCAAAACGTCTCGGGCCGGCAGGTTTCGGGGCCGCCGCGCGCTGCGCCCGAAATCGCGCTGATCGCAATTTTGACGGCTGTGGTCCTGCTGCGAATTTTGGATATCTGCTCGCCGCAAGCGATAGAGAATCCCGACTGCACGCCGACATTGGCCAACGAGGCCGTCATATCGTGCGCGATTCGCCCCGATCAGAATCGGAATGCTTCATCCAGGCAAGCTATCGCCAGCCTCAATAGTCGCTAGCCGCGCCGCAAACGGCAGATAAATCGCTCGCGCAGACGTGGATGCACGAGCGACTTTCCATCTGTTTAGTGAAGGCTGACCGTCTGCAACTCCTGCTGGAGCGCGTTGGCCAAAGCGGCATCACGTGAATCCGTGAGCATGATTGGCGTGCCGTCCGCACCCAACAGGGCAAACAACTGAAGCCCGGGCTGGAGAGCTGGCGCCTGCGGGAAAAGCCGGGCAACATCCTCGGAACTGATCGCGCGCACATAGGCAAGCGACCCGCCGCCCAGATGGGCAAACTGCTCCTCGGTCAACGGCGTCACGGTCTCTTCGACTTCTTTGAATTCGTCCAACATTCATCACTCCTTCTGCGGTCTCTTCGAGACCCGCATGGATGCGAACATTCAGTCTCGCATCATGATATCGATCTTCTTAACCACTCGTATCGGCTCCGGCCGGACGAGATCCACCGTCAGCAACCCGTGGGCCAGATCGCAAGTTTCAACGCGCATCCCCTCGGCAAGAAGGAAAACCCGCTGGAACTGACGCGCCGCGATCCCCCGGTGAAGAAAATCGCGGGGCTTTTCGTCCTGCTGGCGGCCGCGGATGACCAATTGGCCTTCCTCGACCGTCACCTCAAGCTGGTCGCGCATGAACCCGGCCACGGCCAAGGTGATGCGTAGCCTCTCCGGTTCCGCATCGGTCTTTGCGACCCGCTCGATGTTGTAGGGCGGATAGCCATCCGAACCCGCCCGCGTCACCCGATCGACCATCCGCTCGAACTCCTCGAAGCCGAGCAGAAATGGCGAGTTGATGGTCAACATCCGTGACATGGGCGAAGCCCTCAGGCCTTCGTGTGTGGGAGGCCCAATGTGGCACCTCCGCTCAGGGAAATATGGATATTGGGGGCGCCCCTTCAAGGGCGCAGACGCGAGGGCTCAGAAGCGAAATCTAAGCGTAAGCTTGGCGGCGAATGCCGGCTAGATCGCGCTCGGTAGGACCCGGTCTGGCGGCCGGTGGCCGTCCATGAACATTTTGACGTTGATGATGACCTTCTCGCCCATGTCGATGCGGCCCTCGCGCGTCGCGGAACCCATATGCGGCAGGATCGTCACCTTGCCGGCTTTGGCGAGCTTGACGAGGCGCTCGGAAACGGCCGGCTCGTGTTCGAACACATCGAGACCGGCGCCGGCGAGTTCGCCCGCTTCCAGCATCTCGATGAGCGCCTTCTCGTCGATGATTTCGCCGCGCGCGGTGTTGACGATGATCGCCTGCGGCCGCAGGTGCTGCAGCCGCCGCGCCGAAAGGAGATGGAAGGTCGCGGGCGTGCGTGGGCAATTGACAGAAACGATATCCATCCGCGCCAGCATCTGGTCGAGCGAATCCCAATAGGTCGCTTCGAGCTCTTCCTCGATCGAAGACGCGACGTGGCGGCGGTTGTGATAATGGATTTGCAGGCCGAAGGCCCGCGCCCGATAGGCGAGCGCCTGACCGATGCGGCCCATGCCGACGATGCCGAGCCTCTTGCCCGTGATTCGGGCGCCGAGCATCCAGGTCGGCGACCAACCGGTCCAATTACCTTCCGGAATGACTTCGGCGCCTTCGACGATGCGCCGCGCCACCGCAAGAATCAGCGCCATCGTCATGTCGGCGGTATCCTGCGTCAGGACGCCCGGCGTGTTGGTGACGGTGATGCCGCGCTGCACCGCGGCCGCGACATCAATATTATCGACACCGTTGCCGAAATTGGCGATGAGCTTGAGCTGGCTGCCGGCTTTTTCGATGAGCTCTGCATCGATCCGGTCGGTCACCGTCGGCACCAGCACATCGGCGCTGCGCATGGCCGCGACGAGATCGTCCTGGCTCATCGGTTTGTCATCGACATTGAGGCGGGCGTCGAAAAGCTCGCGCATCCGCGTCTCGACCACATCCGGCAGTTTGCGTGTGAGGACTACGAGCGGTTTTTTCCTGGACATCTCAATCCCGTTATCCCGTCCGTCTGCTGCCGAAGGCACGCCCGCGGGCCATGCTTTCACGCGGCCTTAACTCAGCGCAACGCACTTAAATATGGCGGCCAATTCGGGCAAGGTCGCGTGGCAAGGTTCAGCGCCTCTCTAGCAGATGGCGGTCCAAACACAAGAACGCCAAGCGGAACGCGCGGCGACATAAAAACGTCGGCATCGCCGGCCTCTGGTGAGCAAGGTGGACGCGGATTTGGGGACAAAATTCCTGAGCATGAAGGGCGATAATATCTTCACTCGTGCATTGGTCGTGGCCGGGCTTGCCCTCTCCGGGTGGCTGTACGGCCTGATACCGACCGCCGGACAGACGGCCGATCCCAACGGGCAGACGATTGGCAGGGTGAGCGGCCTGCCAGTGCCGCGCTTTGTGAGCCTCAAGGCCGACAGGACCAATTTGCGCGAAGGTCCCTCAAAGGACCACCGCACCACCTGGGTCTACCAGCGCGCCGGCCTGCCGGTTGAGATCACCGGGGAATATGGCATGTGGCGCAAGGTCCGCGATTCGGACGGCACGGAAGGCTGGGTTTTGCACAATTTGCTGTCCGGACGCCGCACCGCCATCGTCGCACCCTGGAAGAAGGGCAGTATTTTCACGCTTTATATCCGCGCGGGTGAGGATTCGGCGCCCGTCGCCCGCCTGCAGCCGGGCGTGATCGGCGGTATCAAAACCTGCGATGGCAACTGGTGCGAAATCTACGGCGACGGGTTTGACGGCTTTATCCAGCAGAACAACCTCTGGGGCGTTTATCCTAACGAAAAGATCGAGTGACAGCCCGCTGCGCTCACCGCGCTGCAACATAAAACTTGCGCCGGCTGGCGAACTGCAAAGACCGCGGTGGAAGACCTTTCAGGCCGCCACGGCCTATGTTAGAAGCCGCGATCTTCGCTCGCGTGGGTGCGCCTTCGGGGCGAAACCTCAAACGTGAAAGACATGATGAGCGAGCGACGCTCCAGCTTCGATTATGAAGACCTCATTGCTTGCGGCCGGGGTGACCTCTTTGGTCCCGGCAATCCGCAATTGCCTCTTCCACCGCTGCTGATGTTCGACAAGATCGCGGACATTTCAGTCCAGGGCGGGACCAACGGCAAAGGCTCGATTCGCGCCGAATATGCGATCAAGCCCGATCATTGGTTCTTCAATTGCCATTTCAAAGGCGACCCGGTCATGCCTGGCTGTCTCGGCCTCGACGCGCTGTGGCAATTGCTCGGCTTCTATCTTGGCTGGCTCGGCTTGCAGGGCCGCGGCCGGGCGCTAGGCGTCGGCGAGGTGAAATTCACCGAGCAGGTTCTGCCTAGTGTCAAAAGATTGATCTATGGCGTTGACCTGAAGCGCGTCTTCAACACCAAACTGGTGCTCGGCATCGCCGACGGCTGGTTGGAGGCTGATGGGCGCCGCATATATGAAGCAACGGACCTGAAAGTCGGCCTTTTCAAAGCCGCAACCCCAACATCCGCGGCCTAAACCCAAGCGATTTGTAATGACGCTTTTGACGGCCGCTGCTGCGGTCCGAGGCAGGAGATTGTAATGAGACGCGTCGTCGTGACCGGCATGGGCATCGTCTCTTCGATCGGCAACAATGCCCAGGAGGTGCTCGCGTCCTTGCGCGAGGCCAAATCCGGCATCGTCAGAGCCGATAAATACGCCGAGCTTGGCTTTCGCAGCCAGGTGCACGGCGCCCCGACGCTCGACCCCGAGCCGATGATCGACCGGCGCGCCCTGCGCTTTCATGGCGGCGGCACCGCCTGGAACCATGTCGCCATGGATCAGGCGATTCGCGACGCCGGTCTCTCGCCGGCTGAAATCTCGAACGAGCGCACCGGCATCATCATGGGGTCCGGCGGCCCTTCGACCCGTACGCTGATCGAGGCTGCCGATATCGCCCGCACCAAGGGCCCGAAGAAGATTGGCCCGTTCGCGGTGCCCAAAGCGATGTCCTCGACCGCGTCGGCGACGCTCGCCACCTGGTTCAAGATCCGCGGCCTGAACTATTCCATCTCCTCGGCCTGTGCGACCTCGAACCATTGCATCGGCAATGCCTATGAATCGATTCGCTACGGCAAGCAGGACCGTATGTTTGCCGGCGGCTGTGAAGAACTCGACTGGACGTTGACGGTCCTCTTCGACGCGATGGGCGCACTCTCATCCGGCTATAACGATACGCCGGCCGTCGCTTCCCGCGCCTATGATAAAAACCGCGACGGCTTCGTCATCTCCGCCGGCGGCGGTGTGCTCGTGCTCGAAGAGCTCGAAGTCGCCAAAGCCCGCGGCGCGAAGATCTACGCTGAGATCGCAGGTTATGGCGCGAGTTCGGACGGCGCCGATATGGTCGCGCCCTCCGGCGAAGGCGCGGCGCGCTGCATGCGGATGGCGCTGCAGGATGTGAAAGTGCCAATCGACTACATCAATCCCCACGCGACCTCGACGCCGATCGGCGATCTGAAGGAGATCGAGGCGATCCGCGACGTCTTCGGCAACGAGGACAGATGCCCGCCAATTTCGGCGACGAAATCGCTGACCGGCCACGCGCAGGGCGCGACCAGCGTCCATGAGGCGATCTATTCGCTCTTGATGATGCAGAGCGGCTTCATCTGCAAGAGCGCCAATATCGAGGAACTCGACCCCGATTTCGCCGACATGAATATCGTGCGCGAGCGCATCGACAACGTGCATCTGCGCGCGGTGCTGTCCAATTCCTTCGGCTTCGGCGGCACCAACGCTTCGCTCGTCTTCAAGCATCTCGATGCCTGAGCATCGCCCGGGCCTCATGCAGGGCAAACGCGGCCTCGTCATGGGGGTCGCCAACGATCATTCAATTGCCTGGGGTATCGCGCACGCGCTCGCCAGGGAAGGCGCCGAGCTTGCCTTCACCTATCAAGGTGAGGCGCTCGGCAAACGCGTCAAGCCTTTGGCGCAAAGCCTCGGCTCGTCGCTTGTCTTGCCGTGCGATGTCGAGAATATCGCCGAGGTCGATGCCGTCTTCGCATCCCTCGCCGAAACGTGGGGAACGCTCGACTTTCTCGTCCATTGCATCGCCTACTCAGATCGCAATGAATTGCGCGGCCGCTACGCCGATACATCGCGAGAGAATTTTCAGCGCACGCTCGTCATCTCGGCCTTCTCCTTTACCGAGGCGGCAAAACGCGCCGCGGCGCTGATGCCGAACGGCGGGGCGATGCTGACGCTCACATTCGGCGGCGCCACGCGGGCCATGCCGAACTATAACGTCATGGGCATCGCCAAGGCGGCGCTGGAAGCTGGCGTACGCTATCTCGCCACCGATTTTGGCGCATCCGGGATTCGCGTCAACGCGATCTCGGCCGGCCCGGTGCGGACGCTGGCAGGCGCCGGCATCACCGACGCACGCGCCATGTTCAACTACGAAAAACTGCACGCGCCGCTGCGCCGTGCTGTAACTATCGAGGACGTGGGCGGCGCCGCGCTTTATCTGCTCAGCGACCTCTCGAACTGCGTCACCGGCGAGATTCATTACGTCGATGCCGGCTATAGCATCATCGCTATGCCACGGCCGGAGCGCCTGAAACTCGACGCGCAAGCTGAGCCGGAGGGCTCGTGACCGCATGCGGCTTTATTCGAAAAACTCCTCGCCGTTTTCCGCGCCGGTACGCGTCGTTATCTACGCCAAAAATCTCGACATCGAAATCGTCACCCCGCCTGGCGGCCTGCGCTCGACGCAATATCACGCCATCAATCCGCTCGGCACGATCCCCTGCCTGATCCTCGAGGACGGCGCGCGGCTGCCGGAATCCTCCGCGATCATGGAATACCTCGAAGAGAAATTCCCGACGCCGCCGCTCTTGCCGAAAAATCCCGAGGCGCGCGCGCAGATTCGGATGCTTCAACGCATCGGCGAATTGCATCTCACCGCACAGATGGTCGCGCTGAAGATCGCGCCTCCGCAGAGTGAAGAAAGCGCTATCCGGCTCACGCGCCTCGTGCGCGGGCTTTCTGCGTTGCAAAATATATTGAGCGGCAAAGCTTTCGCCGCTGGTCCGGAGCTCACGCTGGCGGACTGCCAATTGGCGCCGGCGCTCTTCCGTGTGCCGCGCATCGTCGAACCGCTTATGCACCGCGATCTGATCGGCGCCTATCCGGCGGTCGCGCGCTATGTCGAAACGAGCCGGTCGCATCCGGCCATCGCCCGCGTGCTCGAGGAGCTGGCGGCAGCGGTTTAGCCGCGACAGAAAAGTGACGGCGCGTTGCGCCGGGGACACAACTTAAACGCCCTTTTTGCCGTATTTTCAGGTCACGTATCGCAACGTGCTCTTCGTATTACGGGCCGGCCGGGCCGGCACCGCACGGCGTGCTTCATCGATTTTCGCGGGTATCGTTCATGACTCTCATCAACCGCCGTAACCTTTTGACGGGTGCCGCAGCAGCTGGTGCCGCTTTGACCCTAGCCGGCTGTACGACCACCCAATCCGGGCCAGGCTTCGAGGCCGATGCCTCCGTCCCGCAGCAGCCGGGCGCCAAGCCGGTCGACGCGCCGTCGCCTGACCTGATCGCCAAGGCCAATGAGGCCAACGGGCCGATCGACTATGAGGCGATGTATGCGGGCTTCCAGGACGGCAACTTCCAGGTGCCGGCGGTCAAGCTTTCGCAGATCAAAAAAGGCTTCATGCGCAAGCTGGTCAACTATCAGACCACCGAGCAGCCGGGGACGATCGTCATCGATCCGGCCGCGCGCTATCTCTATCATATCCTGCCCAACGGCCAGGCCATGCGTTACGGCATCGGCCCTGGCCGCGAAGGCTTCGCGTGGTCGGGTGTCGCCGAAATCCATTCCAAGCAGGAATGGCCGGACTGGTATCCGCCGAAGGAAATGATTGCCCGCGAGCCGCAATTGCGCAAATCGCTGGCGCAATTGCAGAGCGGTATCGGCATGCACGGCGGTCCGGGCAACCCGCTCGGCGCCCGCGCCATGTATCTCTGGCAGGGCAACAAGGACACGCTGTTCCGCATCCACGGCACGACCGAACCGTCGTCGATCGGCACACATGCGTCTTCCGGCTGCATCCGCATGATCAACCAGGATGCGATCGACCTCTTCCAGCAGGTGCCTGTCGGGACGCGCGTCGTCGTCCTTGGCCACGCCCAGCCGCGGGTCAGCTAAGCGCCGCCCCGCTGACGCTTGGCGAATCACGGCACGCCTGCGATAAAGGTGCGTCGTCAACCTATCGAAAGGAGGTGATCCAGTGTCTCAATGTCTGATCGCAAAGTCGCTGGAACTCTCCGCCGCAACTCCTGCGGGGGCTCAGCGTCTGCGCTGACATTGCGGGCTTGCCTATAGCCCACGAACACGAAAGCCCCGGTTTCGGCCGGGGCTTTTATTATGGCGCGGCGACGATAGGGACTCTTCAATGAAGCGGCTGATGCATTTGGGCCTGTCCGCCCTGGCCCTCCTCTCCCTTTCCAAAACGGGGCAGGCCGAAAGTGCGCCAAAGGTCCTTTTCACCTGCGCGATCGGCGCCAAGACGGTCTCAGTCACCGCCGCCGGCAAAAACCTGATCTACCATTACGGGACGGCCAAAAAGGACGAGATGACGATCGTCGGCAGCGCGGCGGCCAAAAACGTCTTTCAGATGGCGCAGCGCTATGCCGGTATGGAATATCAATTGCGCTTCAAGAACGGGGACGTCAGCTACCTCGTCTACAGCGCCGAGGGCAACCCGCAGGTGGGCGCCGCGGCCATATCGGGCCTGATGGTCATGCGCGCCACGAAGACGATCGCTGACAAATCCTGTGCGCAATGGTCCGAGCTGACGTTGCCCGACGATCGCTCTATTCCGCAGGACAGCGCCGCCTATTCGGCGATGTAAGGCGGCTCATTCCTTTCCATCGATAACCGCGCGCACTTTACGGGCCAATTGATCGAGCGTGAACGGCTTCGGCAAAAAGGCCGTGCCCAAATCGACGATGCCGTTGTGGACAATGGCGTTCTGCGTATAGCCGGTCGTGAACAGGACCTTGAGATCGGGCCGTATCGCGGTCATACGCTCGGCAAGTTCGCGGCCCGTCATCTCCGGCATCACGATGTCGCTGAAAAGCAGCGCTATATGCGGCTGCGCCTTGAATTTTTCCATCGCCTCGGACGGGCTTTGCGCGTGGATGACCACGTAGCCCAGCTCGCGCAACGCATCGATGGACATCTGCTTGACCTTGAGATCGTCTTCCACCACGAGGACGATCTCGCTGGCGTTCCCGCGCGGCATCTCGCCGTCGGCGTTTTCCATTTCGACGGCAGCCGCCAGGCCTAGATAGCGCGGCAGATAGACTTTGACCGTCGTACCTTCTCCCCTTTCAGAATAGATTTTGACGTGCCCGCCGGATTGCTTGACGAAGCCAAAGACCTGGCTAAGGCCCAGGCCGGTGCCGCGGCCGGCGCCCTTGGTCGAGAAAAAAGGCTCGAAAGCGCGATCGACCACGTCCGGCGGCATGCCCACGCCGGTATCCGTCACTGATAGCATCACATATTGGCCGGCGGCGACTTCATTATGCGCGGCGGCGTAACGGTCGTCGAGAAAGGTATTGGCGGTTTCGATTGTCAGCTTGCCGCCGTCCGGCATCGCGTCGCGCGCGTTGACCGCGAGGTTGAGCAGCGCCGTCTCGACCTGCGCCGGATCGGCATAGCTACGCCAGAGGCCACCGGCGAGGACTGTCTCGACCGCGATCTGTTCGCCGATCGTGCTGCGCAGCAGTTCCGACATACCGCCGACAAGCTTGTTGGCATCGAAGACTTTCGGTTCGAGCGCTTGCTTGCGCGAGAACGCCAGCAGCCGTGACGTGAGGACTGCTGCGCGCTGCGCACCGTCATTGGCATTGCCGATATATTTGCCGACCGCCGCATATTGGGCGTCGGCTAGCCGGCGGCGTGCCATATCGAGCGAGCCAATGATAATCGCCAGCATATTGTTGAAGTCGTGCGCGATGCCGCCCGTGAGCTGGCCCACCGCCTCCATTTTCTGCAATTGCTGAAGCTGCGTCTCCGCCGCCCGGCGCTCGACCGCCTCCTGCCGCAGCTTGGCGTTGACCAGTTGAAGCTCGCGCAGGCGCTGGAGATTACTTAAGAAGGTTATGAGGCCAAGCACGATCACAAGAAGGACGCTGGCGAGGAGAATCGTCTGCCGGCCGTTGTTGAGGCGTGCAGCCTCGACCGAGCGAGCATCGAGAAAAGCCTCCTGCGTGCCCCGCATATCGGCGAGGATTTCACGGATGCGATCCATCAATTTCTTGCCGCCGTCATTGATCACGATGGAAAGCGCGGATTCGGGTTTGTCCGCTGCGCGCAGATCGATCGTGTCTTGCAGCTCCGACAGTTTCTTGGCGACGGCGGCACTGAGTTCGCCAAACTCCTGTGTAGGGCTATTCCCGAGCGCGGACTGCAATCCACGCAACTCTCCTGGCAATGCATGTTTCGCGAAGTTGTAAGGGTCGAGATAGCTTAGCCGGCCGGTGAGCAGATAGCCGCGCTGGCCCGATTCCGCGTCGACCATGAGAGTTTGGATGCGCAGTATATCATCGTCCACTTCCAGAGTGTGGCGAAGTTGCGCGTCGATCTCCTGCTGCTGCCGCGCGAGAACAATCGCGCTGACCGCCGCAATGAACAAAAGAACGAACCCAACCAGCAGAGGGATGGAGGAAAGCAAAGATATTCTGCGCACCGACATTCTTTACTTAATCCCACCCGTATTCTCATAGACTACGTGAACAGGGCACGCTCGTAAAAGGGAGTTGTTGCGCACAACCGCGCGACCTAAAGCCAGGCTTGGCGGTTTATGGCCGGTCTCGGCGATTTGCGCTAAACAGATGCCATGATCCGATTCTCGCTTCCCGTCGCCGTTGCCGTCTCGCTGGTGGCCCCTCTCGCTACGGGGCCCGCCTACGCCGATTTTCACGCCTGTGTCGCGGGTCTCGCCGCCGAAGCCGAGGCGCACGGCGTTTCCGCGCAAGTCGCACAAGCCGCCACGCGCAATCTGACGTTCAATCCGGACGTGCTCACCGCCGAGAAGTCGCAGCCGGAATTCAACACGCCGGTCTGGGATTACATCGCCGCCCTTGTGGACGAAGAGCGCGTGAGCGATGGGCGCGCCGCAATGGCGAAATATTCGCGCTGGTTTAACGTGGTGGAGCGCCGCTTCGGCGTCAGCCCCTACGTTGTCGGCGCGATCTGGGGCGTCGAATCAAACTTCGGCCAGAACTTCGGCAACAAACCGGTGCTCCAATCGCTGGCGAGCCTCGCCTGCTCCAATTCCATGCGGCCCGGCTATTACCATCGCGAATTTCATGGCCGCGATGGAGATCGTCAACGAAGGCGGCGCGAATCCGGCCAATTTCAACGGCTCCTGGGCAGGGGCTTTCGGCAATACGCAATTCATGCCCTCAACTTTTCTGCGGCTCGCCGTCGATCTCGACGGCGACGGGCGGCGCGACGTTATCAACTCGGTGCCTGACGCCTTGGGCTCGACGGCAAATTATCTTCACCATAGCGGCTGGGTGCCGGGTCTGCCCTGGGGTTTCGAGGTCAAATCGTCATCGGGGTTTGAGGGGCGATCCAACTGGCACGCGAAACAGCCGTTGTCGGCCTGGGCAGCGCGCGGCATCACCCATGTCAACGGCACGCCGCTCTCCGGTGAGGGCGCCTACGGGCTATTCTTACCGGCAGGTCCGCATGGCCCGGCTTTTCTCGTCAGCCGGAACTTCAGCGCGATCTATTCTTATAACGCTGCGGAATCCTACGCTTTGGCGATTGCGCTTCTGTCGGACCGGTTGCGCGGGCTCGGCCCGATCGTCACGCCCTGGCCGACCAACGATCCCGGCCTGTCACGCGCCGGACGGCGCGAAGTCCAGCGTCTGCTAACGCAGCACGGCTATGACATCGGCGGCAAGATCGATGGCGTTCTGGGACACAAGACGCAGGATGCCATCGCCGATTTCGAGCGGCGCAACGGCATGAAGACGGACGGGCGCGCGAGCCAATCCGTCCTGACGGCCCTGCGCAGCCATTGATCGCCGTGAGCCGATTGAATAGCCTGTTTCTAATCGTGTTTCTGCGCCGAAATCGTGACTGTAACGGCGTGAAATCTTCACTTGGAAGTGTTCTAGAACGCAAGAATTTCACTCGGAATTGACTGGCGCCGACCCTGGCTTGTTTTAAATTGATCGCTGGCGGAATTAGTTTTAAGCGCATGAAATATATCAGCTTTATCAAGGGCATCTGCGTTGGCGGCTGCTTGATCTCGGGGCTTTTTAGCTCCGCTGCCTTTGCTGCGCCTTCACCAAGCGCGGTTCAGGGCGTGGTCGAATTGTTCACGTCGCAAGGCTGTTCATCCTGTCCGCCGGCCGATCGTCTGCTGACCGAGATGTCGCGCAAGGCGGACACAATAACCCTGACCTTCGCCATCAATTACTGGGACTATATCGGCTGGAAGGATACGCTGGCGGCGCCTGAGTTCACCGCGCGGCAGAGGGCTTACGCCGCCACGCGTGGCGACCATGTTTATACGCCCGAGGCGGTCGTTGACGGAATGTTCGATGCTGTCGGCAGCGACAGGGACGCGATCGAGCGCGCCATTGCCGAGGGGCTGAGCAACACCCATGCGTTGAGCGTGCCCGCGCATCTGCGCGAAGAAAATGGCGTCCTCGAAATCGATATCGGCCGCGGCGTGGGCTCCGCGGGCATCTATGTTCTGCGTGTCGCTAAATCGCGCTCTGTGGAGATTTCGCGCGGCGAGAATTCCGGGCGACGGGTCACTTACACCAACGTCGTGCGCGCCATCCACAAGGTCGGCGAATGGACCGGGGCGCCACTGGAATTCAAACTGATGGAGCTGCGCGCCGACGACGAGGGCTATGTCGTCCTGCTTCAACGCGGTTCAGAGGACCGGCCCGGCGCCATCCTCGCGGCCGCCAAGAGCGACGGCCTTTGACGGCTGAATATTCGCAGGTCGTCACAGAGGCCGGAATTTTGCCCTGATCCACCCGTTTCATGCGCCCAAGACATGAGCCCCCGGCTCACCTCCCCGCCTTGAAACAGGATATGTTGCCTCACATGATTTGCAGGATCCGCTTGGCTCTCTCGGCCGCGCTCATTTTGTCGTGCGGTTTTACTGCGGCGCCCGCGATCGCGCGCAGCGACGGCCACCACCATGCGCGAAGCCACAAAGCTGCGGCCAAAAGCAAGAAACCGAAAGAAGCTACCGAGACGAGCGAGAGCCCCAAGCCGACGCAGGTCGGCAGCTTCGGCGATTGGGGCGCGTTCGTCGCGGAAACCGGCGACACCAAGACCTGCTACGTGCTCGCCCAGCCGAAGACGCGAGAGCCCGCCAAACTCAAGCGCGATCCGGCTTACGTCTTCATTTCGAACCGCCCGGGCGAGCACATCCACAACGAGATCTCGATTACGATGGGCTTTCCGATGAAGGACGGCGGCGAAGCCGAAGCCGATGTCTCCGGGACGACCTTCGAACTCGTCTCCAAGGGTAAGAACGCCTGGATCAAGAATCCGGCCGAGGAAGGCCATTTCGTTGCCGCGTTGCGGCATAATGCCAGCCTCGTCATCAAGGCGGCTTCGGCCCGCGGCAAGATGACGACCGACACGTATTCCCTTGCCGGTCTGCGTCAGGCGCTCGACAAGGTTGTACACGAATGCCGTTGACGTTCCGGCGTCCGGACATCTGAACCAGCAAATACGCCTCCCCCGTTTAACGCCTTGTTCGGGCGCTGCCGCTGGCTCATAATGGTTACGGGAGTTTGCAACCGGCAGTGTCCGGCGAATTGCGCCAAAACCGATTGCGAAATCGAAGTGACGGCGCGGCCCGCTTGCGCGGACGCCGCATAAAAAGTCACTGGGAGGAAATATGTCTGAGTCTCATCTCTATCCGGTGAGCGCGGAATGGGCTGACCGCGCGTTTATCGACAAAAAAAAATACGAAGAGCTTTACCAGCGCTCTATCACCGATCCCAACGGCTTCTGGGGCGACGAGGGCCGCCGACGCATCGATTGGATCAAGCCGTTCACCAAGGTCAAGAACACATCGTTCGATCCCCGCGATGTCACAATCAAATGGTTCGAGGACGGCGTCACCAACGTCGCTCTCAATTGCATTGACCGCCACCTCGAAAAGCGCGGCGATCAGGTCGCCATCATCTGGGAGGGCGACGACCCTTCGCGTTCCCTGCATATCACCTATCGGCAATTGCACGAGCAGGTGAGCCGTTTCGCCAATGTTTTGAAAGCGCAAGGCATCCAGAAGGGCGATACGGTCACGATCTATCTGCCAATGATCCCCGAAGCTGCCTATGCCATGCTTGCCTGCGCGCGGATCGGCGCCGTCCATTCTGTCGTCTTCGGCGGCTTCTCGCCCGATTCGCTCGCCGGCCGCATCCGCGACTGCGGCTCCAAGCTGCTCATCACTGCCGACGAAGGCCTGCGCGGCGGCAAGAGAGTGGCGCTCAAAGCCAATGCCGATACGGCCTTGGAAAAGCTGTCCTATGTCGTAAACAGCGTGATCGTTGTCAGGCACACCGGCGGCACGATCAATTGGGATGCCGGCCGGGACATCTGGCTCCATGAAGCGATGGAGAAAGTATCGGCCGATTGTCCGGTCACACCCGTGGGCGCGGAGGACCCGCTCTTCATTCTCTATACGTCGGGCTCGACCGGCACGCCGAAGGGTGTCGTGCATACGACCGCGGGCTATCTCGTCTATGCTTCGATGACGCACCAATATGTCTTCGATTATCACGAGGGCGATATTTATTGGTGCACGGCCGACATCGGCTGGGTGACCGGGCACAGCTATATCCTCTACGGTCCGCTGGCCAATGGCGCGACGACGCTGATGTTCGAGGGCGTGCCGAACTATCCGACGATCTCGCGTTTCTGGGAGGTGGTCGATAAGCACAAGGTCAATATCTTCTATACTGCGCCGACCGCGATCCGCTCGCTGATGGGCGCCGGCGACGCGCCGGTGAATAAGACAAGCCGCGCCTCGCTGCGGCTTCTCGGCACGGTCGGCGAGCCGATCAATCCGGAAGCCTGGGAATGGTATTACAAGGTCGTTGGCGACAGCCGCTGCCCGATCATGGATACGTGGTGGCAGACTGAGACCGGTGGCCATTTGATCACGCCACTGCCCGGCGTGACACCGCTCAAGCCCGGCTCGGCAACGAAGCCCTTCTTCGGGATCAGACCGGAGATCGTCGATGGCAGCGGCAAGGTGCAGGAGGGCGCGGCCGAAGGCATTCTCGTCATCGCCGATTCCTGGCCCGGCCAGATGCGTACTGTCTATGGCGACCACGACCGTTTCGTGCAGACCTATTTCTCGTCCTTTCCGGGCAAATATTTCACCGGCGACGGCGCGCGGCGTGACGCCGACGGCGACTATTGGATCACCGGCCGCGTTGACGATGTGATCAACGTCTCCGGCCACCGCATGGGCACCGCCGAGGTCGAAAGCGCGCTCGTCGCCCACGATCATGTTGCTGAGGCCGCCGTCGTCGGCTTCCCGCATGACATCAAAGGCCAGGGTATTTTCGCCTATGTGACTTTGATCAATGGCCTAGAGCCGAGCGAGAAGCTGCGCAAGGATCTGGTCGCCTGGGTGCGGCAGGAGATCGGCCCGATCGCCTCGCCCGATATCGTGCAATTCGCGCCGGGCCTGCCGAAGACACGCTCCGGCAAGATCATGCGGCGGATTTTGCGCAAGATCGCCGAGAACGAATTCCACGCTCTGGGCGACATATCCACCCTGGCCGATCCGGCCGTCGTGGACGATCTGATCAGCGAGCGCAAGAAACACTCCCTTTAAGGTTAAGAACAATCTTCTGTGGCGCGCTGCGGCCCACGCGCCACACCTCAAGAGGATTTTAAGACGCACCTCACAAAGTCGGCTCCAGCGCGCCGCAGCCCTTGCTAGGGTCGCGGCGTAGCGAGAGTTCGTTGCGTAAGAGGGCGTCATGGGCACCTTGAGTTTGCGGGCCGCATTTGGATCGGCCCTTTTTGCATGGATTGCGGCGGCGTTTGCACTCGCTGCGCCCGCCAATGCGGCACGCCGGGATGTTGTTTTCTCCCCGGCCTATCCGCCGGGCGAAATCATCATCAGCCAGCATCAGCGCGCGCTTTACTTCACCGAAGGCGATGGCCGCGCCATCCGCTATCCGGTGGCGATCGGCAAGCGCGGCATGGCGTGGCTCGGCTCGGCCGAGGTCGAGGGCAAGTATATGGCGCCGGATTGGTCGCCGCCGTCCGTCGTCGCGCACGACCATCCGGAATTGCCGAGCTTCATCCCTGGCGGCTCGCCGCATAACCCGATGGGCGCTGCCGCGATCACGCTTTCGCGCTATCAGGTCGCGATCCACGGCACGACGCAGCATATGCGCCGCTCGATCGGCACCGCCGCTTCCTATGGCTGCATCCGCATGTACAACGAGGACGTGGTCGATCTTTACCAGCGCGTCAACGTCGGCACGCCGGTCCTCGCTATCCCTTAGAACATCCAAGCTCGAGCATGTTCTGATCGAAAAAGTCTGCAACTTTTTCGGGACATGCCTAGAGCGGACGCGAAAAGTGGGGCCCGGTTTTCGCTTAAGTCCGCTCTAAATGTTTTAAAATCGGGCATGTCCTTATCGAAAAAGTCTGCAACTTTTTCGGGACATGCCTAGAGCGGACGCGAAAAGTGGGACCCGGTTTTCGCTTAAGTCCGCTCCAAATGTTTTAAAATCGGGCATGTCCTTATCGAAAAAGTCTGCAACTTTTTCGGGACATGCTCGTAATCTGTCCGTCATCGCGATCCTGCTCTATGATGCGAGCGGGAGACGACCATGACGGACGCGATCGAAACGACATGTGTGATCGCCGGCGGCGGCCCCGCCGGCATGATGGCCGGCCTGCTGCTTGCGCGCAAAGGCGTCGATGTCGTCGTTCTCGAAAAACACGCCGACTTCCTGCGCGATTTCCGCGGCGACACGATCCACCCCTCGACTTTGCAGGCGATGGATGACCTCGGCCTTTACGACGAATTTCTGAGACTGCCGCACCAGGAAGAGACAGTTCTTGCCGCCGAGTTTGACACGGCGACCATCCCGCTTGCCGATTTCTCGCATCTGCCAACGCGCGCCAAGTTCATGGCTTTGATGCCGCAATGGGATTTTCTCAATTTCGTGTCGCGGGAAGCGGCGAAATATCCGAATTTCCGGCTCATCATGCAGGCCGATGTCGATGGGCTGATTGAAGCCGACGGCGAGATCGTTGGCGTCACCGCCAAGACGCCGCAAGGTCCGATCGCAATCAGGGCTTTGCTGACGATCGGCGCAGATGGCCGGCGCTCGACCGTACGCACCAAGGCCGGTTTCACGCCGCTCGACATTGGCGCGCCGATGGATGTCCTGTGGTTCAAACTCACGCGTATCGAAAGTGACCCGGCAACGGTGTTCGGCCGCGTCGCCCCTGGCAAGTTTCTGGTCATGATCAATCGCGGCACGCACTGGCAATGCGGCTATCTCGTTCCGAAAGGTGGTTTCGCAACGTTGAGAACGCAAAATATCGCCGTTCTACGCGACGACATGCGCCATCTGGTCTCGTTCATTGGCGACAGGGTCGATGAACTCCAATCGTGGGACGATGTCAGTCTATTGACCGTGACGGTCGACCGGCTACCTGTCTGGCACAGGCCGGGCCTGCTCTGCATCGGCGATAGCGCGCACGCCATGTCGCCGGTCGGCGGTGTCGGCATCAATCTCGCGATCCAGGATGCCATCGCCGCTACAAACATTCTTGGCCCGACGCTCGCGCTCAAGGAAGCGCCCAGCGACGCTCTGCTCGCCGAGGTGCAGAAGCGCCGCGAACCCGCCGTGAAAATCACGCAGGCGATGCAGGTTTTCGTGCAAAAGCGGGTTATCTCGAATGTTCTGGCGCAACATGACAAGCCGTTGACCCCGCCCTGGCCATTTCTTCTCCTGCTACATTTTCCGTGGCTGCGGCGCTGGCCGGCACGTTTCGTCGGCCTCGGCTACCGGCCGGAACGAATCCGCGCCTGAGGCTTTACCTGTCCAGCCCACGCCTGTGATAATCGTCCCATAATCGCTCTTGCCGGATGCAACATGGACCGCCCCGAAGTTTCCGAAGCGCTCTACGCGCTTGAAGCGCATCGCTCCGATTTCCGCGACGTCACGATCGCCGATCTTTTTGCGCGCGACCCGCAGCGCTTTGCGGATTTCCACGTCGCTTTCGGCGATCTCCTGTTCGATTTTTCCAAGCAGCGGCTCGACCGTACGACGCGCAAGCTTTTGGTCGATCTTGCGCGGGCCGCAAAAGTCGAGGAACGCCGCGCCGCCCTCTTCGCCGGTGACATTGTCAATCCGACGGAGGGCCGCCCGGCGCTACATATGGCTCTGCGCAATATGAGCGGCACACCGATGCAGGCTGACGGCCACGACGTCATGCCGGATGTCATCGCGGAGCGGCAGAAAATGCTCGCCTTCGCCGAGGCGGTGCGGAGCGGCACGCTGAAAAGCGCTTTGGGCGAAACTTTCACCCATGTCGTCAACATCGGCATCGGCGGCTCGGACCTCGGCCCAGCGATGGCGGCGCGCGCGCTTTCGCCTTTCGTCGCGCCGCACCTCACGCTGCACTTCGTCGCCAACGTCGATGGCGCCGATCTCACGGACACGTTGAAGCGCGTCGATCTCGCCCGCACGCTCTTCATCGTCAGTTCGAAGACATTCACAACGCTCGAAACCATGACCAACGCGCGCGCTGCGCGTCAGGCCGTCGTCGATGCGCTTGGCGAAGGTACGGTAGCTGCGCATTTCTGCGCCGTCTCGACCGCGGCGAAGGAAGTTGCCGCCTTCGGCATCGGCGAGGACCGCCGCTTTCTGTTCTGGGATTGGGTCGGCGGGCGTTACTCGCTCTGGTCGTCGATCGGGCTTTCGCTCGCCATCGGCATCGGCAAGGAAAACTTCGAGGATTTTCTGCGCGGCGGCGAGGATATCGACAAGCATTTCGTCGAGGCGCCGCTTGGCAAAAACATTCCCGTACTGATGGCACTCATTGAAATCTGGTATCGCGATTTCTGGGATTACGCGGCGCAAGCGGTGATCCCCTACGATCAGCGTCTCGCCCGGTTTCCCGCCTATCTGCAGCAGCTCGAAATGGAATCGAACGGCAAGTCCGTCGATCTTGCAGGCGAGCCGATTGAAACTCCGACAGGCGCGGTGATTTTCGGCGAACCCGGCACTAACGCGCAGCACGCGTTCTTTCAGCTCTTCCATCAAGGCACGGAGATTGTGCCAGTCGACTTTCTGCTGGCCACCACGCCCATCGCCAGCGATCCGAAACAGCATCATCTGCTCGTCGCCAATTGCCTCGCCCAAAGCGAGGCCTTGTTTCGCGGCCGCACGCAGGCCGAGGTCGAGACAAAACTGAAAGCGCAAGGCCTCGACGCGGCGGCAATCGCCGCACTCGCCCCGCATAAGGTCTTCAGCGGCAACCGGCCATCAAGCACCTTCCTCTACAAAAGCCTGACGCCGCGGACGCTCGGCCGTCTCGTTGCGCTCTATGAGCACAAGGTCTTCGTGCAATCCGTGATCTGGGACATCGATCCGTTCGACCAATGGGGCGTCGAACTCGGCAAGGAACTCGCGTTGCGGCTCGCGCCGCTCGTCAGTGACCCACAGGCCGCAACGCAAGATCTCGATGCCTCGACCGCGGGATTACTCGCGCATGTGCGATCCTTCGCCGGGACTTGAAGGCCGTAGCAGAAAAGACCAAAACCTTCCGGGCAACCAAATTCGGAAGATCAGCCTTGCGCAACCGCTATAATTTCATCGCCGGGCAAAGTGTCGAACGGCTGGCCGCCATCAGCGATGGTGTCTTCGCAGTCGCCATGACGCTGCTTGTCCTCGATCTCCATATGCCGGCCGCAGAGACGATCCACAGCGAGGCCGGGCTTTGGCAGGCTGTCGTCGCGCTTGCACCGCGCGTGCTGGTCTATCTCATGAGCTTTCTGACCCTCGGCATTTTCTGGGTCGGTCAGCAGACTCAACTCAATCACGTGGAACGCAGCGACCGCGATTTCACCTGGCTGCATCTCGCGTTTCTGTTCGCGGTCTCCCTCACGCCGTTTTCGACGTCACTGATGGCGGAGTTTATCTCCTACCGCACAGCGCTCATCATCTATTGGGCGAATATCTTGCTGCTGGGCGTGATCCTTTACGCCTCCTGGACCTACGCGCGCCGCGCGCGGCTGTTGAAGCCCGATGTCACGGACGAGGTGGACGAGGCCGTCAAACGCCGGATCATCGGTGCGCAGATGCTCTACGCTTTCGGGGCGGCGCTCTGCGTGATCAGCACGACTTGGGCGTTGGGCTTTATTCTGCTTATGCAGTTGAACTACGCGCTGGCGCCGCGCCTGCGATTTCCGCGGCGTCAGTAGTTGGCCTTGCGCCAGACATGGGCGCGAAGCAGCCCTGCCTGCGCAGGGTTGCTTCGCTTGCCCGCAATGTTTCGCGGCGTTCTTATTTCAGATGTTTGGCGAGATACTTGTTCATCTCGAACATGGTGACGGACTTCTTGCCGAAAACCGCTTCGAGTTTATCGTCCGCCAGGATCTCGCGCTTGTTGGTCGGGTTCTGCAGCTTATGCTTCTTGATGTAGGCCCAGACCTTGCTGACAACGTCCGTGCGCGGCAGAGGCTCGGCGCCGACAACGGCCGCAAGCTCCTTGGAGGGCGTCAGCGGCTTGTTGAAAGCGCTGGTGCCCGATGCCGTCGTTTTCTTCGCAGCCGGGGCTTTGGCTTTGGTGGCAGTCTTTTTGGGTGCGCTCGGCATCGCTCTCTCTCCAATCGAATCGTACGCGGGCTTATAGCCCTAGTACCTAAAATCGCTGTCCTCGCAAACGGACCGCAAGGAGAATTGGCGATTTCACTGCATTTATTCAGGGCAATTCTTGTTCTTCGCGCTGCGGGAGCTGACAAATGGCCGTGAGAGTGCCGCTTGACGCTCCCCGCGCCCTCGAGCCATGCTAAAAACACATAGCTTCGAGATAGCGAGGGCGGCTCGCCTATTTCGTAGCCTTGGCCTTGCGCCGCGCCAAAGTGCGCAGCCGCAGTGCATTGAGCTTGATGAAGCCAGCGGCATCCTTGTGGTCGTAGGCGACGGCGCCGTCCTCGAACGTCACCAAGTCCTGATCGTAAAGCGAATAGGAACTCGAGCGCCCAACGACCCCGACCGAGCCCTTGTAGAGTTTCAGACGCACCTTGCCGGTGACGAACTCCTGACTCTTGTCGATTAGCGCCTGCAGCATCTCGCGCTCGGGCGAAAACCAGAAGCCGTTGTAGACGAGCTCGGCGTATTTCGGCATCAACTCGTCTTTCAAATGCGCGGCGCCGCGATCGAGCGTGATCTGTTCAATGCCGCGGTGCGCAGCGAGCAGGATGGTGCCACCCGGCGTCTCATACATGCCGCGCGATTTCATGCCGACGAAACGGTTCTCGACAAGATCGAGACGGCCGATACCGTTGACGCGGCCAAGCGCATTGAGATGCGTGAGTAGCGTCGCCGGCGACATCTCCTTGCCATCGACGGCGACCGCATCGCCGGATTTGAAATCGATCTCGATGAAGGTCGGCGTGTCCGGCGCGTCCTCCGGATTGACGGTGCGCGAATAGACGTAATCCGGCACGTCCTGCGCCGGGTCCTCCAGCACTTTGCCTTCCGAAGAAACGTGCAGAAGATTGGCATCGACCGAAAAGGGCGCTTCGCCGCGCTTATCTTTCGCGATCGGAATTTGATTCTGCTCGGCGAAATTGAGCAATGCGGTGCGCGACGTGAGATCCCATTCGCGCCACGGCGCGATGACCTTGATGTCCGGCTCGAGCGCGTAATAAGCAAGCTCGAAGCGCACCTGATCGTTGCCCTTGCCGGTCGCGCCATGCGCAACCGCGTCGGCGCCGACTTTGCGGGCGATCTCGATCTGCTTCTTGGCGATCAATGGCCGCGCGATCGAAGTACCGAGCAGATAAAGCCCCTCGTATTGCGCGTTGGCGCGGAACATCGGGAACACGTAATCGCGGACGAATTCCTCGCGCAGATCCTCGATGAAAATATGCTCGGGCTTGATGCCGAGGAGAAGCGCTTTCTGCCGCGCCGGCTCAAGCTCTTCGCCCTGGCCGAGATCGGCGGTGAAAGTTACGACCTCGCAGCCGTAGGTCGTTTGCAGCCATTTGAGGATGATCGACGTATCGAGGCCGCCGGAATAGGCAAGAACGACGCGCTTGATCTTTTTGGGATCGGACATTTTCTTCTCGAAAAAGGGATTTGAAGCGGCGCGACTATAGAGGTAGCCACTAGACACGCAAGCCGACGTTTTTCGAGGAACCGAACGTCACAAGCGCGAGCAGTGGGTCACTTTGAATCTTCTCGGTTCAAAAACCACGGTCGGTTCACGGCTGCGATTTCGGCTTCTTCAAGAGTTTTATAGGGACCTATTTCTTCTTTAGGTTCCCGGGCTTTGAAGATTGTTCCCTCGACCCATTCCAACTCAACGAAGTAGGCTTGCCCATCCATGCGCTCACGAACTTCTGCACCCCGCTTTCCGTCGAAAGTGTAGAGGCAGAATGCTATCGAGTATGGGTAATTCTCTTCCATGCACGGCTCTGTACTCGGGGAAGCTTACTTGGCCGGCCGCCTTGTAACGGACCCACTAACCCAAGCGCGTCTTAACTTGCAAAGCGGCGCGCAGAAATGTATATGAGCGGCATCGTAATTTCTCATAGCGGTCATCGTCCGGTGATCGAATTTTGAGAGTGGGCCGCCCGCCGGACCCGCTCTTTTTATTGCCTTTGGCCGGACTGGCCGCGGCCCATGGAAAGTTACGTAGAATCAATATCTTAATTCTCGGCCGTGCCGAAAATGGACTTGAGATTGCAGAGCACGTTGGACGAAAAGCGATTCACCTCCGAGACGGGCTTGGCCGCGCGGATTGCCGCATTGAGCCAGCCGGTACTGGCCGATTTCGGCTTCCGGCTCGTGCGGGTCAAACTTTCGGCCCAGGCCGGCGCGACCATCCAGATCATGGCGGAACGCCCGGATGGCAGCATGTCGGTCGATGATTGCGAGACGCTGAGCCAGGCTTTGTCGCCGGTTCTCGATGTCGAAGATCCCATTCCCGACGGCTACCGGCTGGAGATTTCCTCGCCGGGCCTCGACCGGCCTCTGGTGCGTGTCTCGGATTTCGTCCGCGCCCGGGGGCATGAAGCGAAGATCGAAATGGCGGTGCCGGTCGGCAGCCGCAAACGGTTCCGCGGTCTTATCGAAAGCCTCGAAGGCGACGGCGAGGCCACGCAGGTCAAGCTCCGGCGCACGGACGCGAAGCCGGACGAAGAACCCGAGGTCATGCTGAAGCTCGCCGATATAGCTGAGGCCAAGCTGATGCTGACCGAGGATTTGATCCGCGCCTCGCTGCGCGCGGCAAAAAAGGCCGAAGCAGATAGTGCCTCGGCTGAGGAAGCGCCCCGGCGCGGCCCCGGCCGTTTTGCCAAGCCGAAAGACCCGAAGCCCGCGCCCGCTGAAAAGACACCAAAAGCGAAGAAGACCAAAAGCTAACCCGAAACTAATCCATTGGGGCGCCGAGATGCGCCGCCGGATTTCAAGGAGACTTTCCATGGCCGTCAGCGCCAACAGGCTCGAACTTCTGCAGATCGCCGACGCGGTCGCGCGCGAAAAATCGATCGACCGGCAGATCGTGCTGGCCTCGATGGAGGACGCGATGCAGAAGGCTGCCCGCTCCCGCTACGGGCAGGAGACGGAAGTGCGCGCCGACATCAATCCGAAGACCGGCGAAGTGCGCTTCTCGCGCCTGTTGCAGGTCGTCGAGCAGATCGAGAATGACGCCAAGGAAATCACGCTCGCCGAGGCGCACAAGAAAAATCCCGCCGCGCAGGTCGGCGACTGGATCGCCGAGACCTTGCCGCCTTTCGACTTCGGCCGCATCGCCGCGCAATCGGCGAAACAGGTGATCGTGCAGAAGGTGCGCGAAGCCGAGCGCGACCGGCAATATCAGGAATTCAAGGATCGCATCGGCGAGATCGTCAACGGCGTCGTCAAGCGCGTCGAATACGGCAATGTCATCATCGACCTTGGCCGTGGCGAGGCCACCATTCGCCGCGACGAGATGATCCCGCGCGAACAATTCCGCCCCGGCGACCGCGTCCGCGCTTATGTCTATGACGTCCGGCGCGAACAGCGCGGCCCGCAGATTTTCCTGTCGCGCACGCATCCGCAATTCATGGCCAAGCTCTTCCGTCAGGAAGTGCCGGAAATCTATGACGGCGTGATCGAGGTGAAGGCGGTTGCCCGCGATCCCGGTTCGCGCGCCAAGATCGCGGTCATCTCGCGCGATTCCTCAATCGATCCGGTCGGCGCCTGCGTCGGTATGCGCGGCTCGCGCGTGCAGGCCGTCGTCAATGAATTGCAGGGCGAGAAGATCGATATCATTCCGTGGTCGGCGGATGCCGCGACCTTCATCGTCAATGCGCTGCAGCCGGCGGAAGTCGTCAAAGTTGTGCTCGACGAAGATTCCGAGCGCATCGAAGTCGTTGTGCCAGATGACCAGCTTTCGCTCGCTATCGGCCGGCGCGGCCAGAACGTCCGCCTTGCCTCGCAGCTCACCGGATGGGACATCGATATCCTGACCGAGGCCGAGGAATCCGAACGCCGACAGAAGGAATTTGTTGAGCGCACCAATACGTTCATGAATTCGCTCGATGTCGACGAGGTTGTCGGCCAGTTGCTGGCATCCGAGGGCTTTCGTTCGGTGGAAGAACTCGCCTTCGTCGAGCCGTCGGAACTCGCCTCGATTGAAGGTTTCGACGCCGATACGGCGGAGGAAATCCAGAACCGGGCGCGCGATCACCTGGCGAAGATTGAGGCGGAACTCGAAGCAAAGCGCAAGGAACTCGGCGTCGCCGACGACTTGCACGAGATCGACGGCCTCACCACCGCGATGCTGGTCAAGCTCGGCGAGAACGACGTCAAGAGCGTCGAAGATCTCGCTGGGTGCGCCACCGACGATCTTATCGGCTGGAGCGAGCGCAACAAGGACAACGAGACAGTCAAGACCGCCGGCTATTTCGACGGCATGGACATCTCGCGCGAGGATGCCGAAGCCCTGATCATGAAAGCGCGCGTCAAGGCGGGCTGGATCGATGAGTCGGCGCTTGCGGCGCCGGAAGGCGGAAGCCGAAGGCGCTGAGGCCCCCACGGCGGAATAATTGGAGATGTGCTTTTGGACCGCCAGACGAAAGCTGAACTTCAATCCGAGCGCACCTGCATCGTCACAAGGACGAAAGGTGCGCCGGAGACCCTGCTGCGCTTCGTCTGCGCGCCGGATGGCGCCGTCGTGCCGGATTTGCGGCACAAATTGCCGGGTCGCGGCGTCTGGGTAACGGCGGACGCTGCGACGGTCGCCAAGGCGGTCAAGCGCAAGGCTTTCGCGCGCGGCTTCAAGGCTGAGGTGCGGGTGCCGGAAAGCCTGGCGGCGGATGTGGCCGACCTGATGCAGCGCGACTGCCTGAATTCTCTCTCCTTGGCCAAAAAAGCCGGCCAGGTCGTCGCCGGCTTCGCCAAGATCGATGCTGCCGTGCAAGACGGGGGCGTTGCAGGGCTGATTCACGCCAGCGATGGCGCTGCCGACGGCACCCGCAAGCTGCGCCAGGTGCTGCGCCGTGCCGGCGTGGACGTCCCGGAAATTAATCTCTTTACCGAAGCACAATTGAGCTTGGCACTCGGCGGCGCAAATGTGGTACATGCTGCGCTCGCGCGCGGCGCCCTGGCAGCGAATTTTATGTCCCAGTGCCGACGTCTCGAACTTTATCTATCGCCACCCCCGGTGGAGGCAGTAGATGAGCCGGTCGAGCGCGAGCTTTCGACGATTGTCGATGAGAGCATGGGGTAGCAACGGCTTAAACGTGGTAGCATTCAGGCCAACAGCTTCTTGCAGGCAGGCTTGGGAAAAACGACATAAGCATTAGAAAGTCGCCCGACAGGGCGCCTCGCAGTTGATGCGAGACGTGTCGAGGCTCCGCTTAAGGCCGAAAGGACCTGGGGAGCCAGGCCGGCCTTTGTGCCGGCTTTTGGTTATGATCGCTGCGCTTTGATTGGGCTTAAGCCCGGATTGGGAACGAATGACTGACTCGAAAAATTCCGGCGACAGCACTCTGACCGTCGCCCCGACCAAGACACTGTCGCTGAAGCGACCGGTGGAAGCGGGGATTGTGCGTCAGAGCTTCTCGCATGGCCGCACCAAGGCGGTCGTCGTCGAGAAGGTGAAGCGCCGGACGCTGGGCCCAGGAGAGGCGCATCCGCCACGCGAGGCGACGCCGGCACCGGCCCCTGCCGCGCCGCCGCCCGTGCAGGCGCGCGCCCCGCAGCCGGAGCGCGTACGCCCCGAGCCACAACGTTCCGCGCCGCGCAGCGGCGGAAGCGGCGTCGTGCTGCGCACCCTGACCGAGGAAGAGCAAGAGGCGCGTGCCCGCGCTCTCTCTGGCGCCCGTGAGCGCGAGGAGGAGGAGCGGCGCGTGGCCGTGATCGAGGCCAAGGCGCGCGAAGAACGCGAAGGCCGCGAGCGCGAAGAGCGTTTGGCCGCTGAAGAGCGCAAGCGCGAGGAAGACACGCGCCGCGCCCACGACGCCGAAACCAAACGCCGCGCTGAGCAGGAAGCCAAACGCCGCCTCGAAGTCGGCGGCCCGCCCCCGGCGCCGGTCGCGACCGCGGCCCCCGCCGCGCGCCGCACGCTCACCGCGGCCACGCCTGCAGCTGCGCCTGCGACCGCCCGCGCGGCGACGCCCGCGGAGGAGGAAGAGGCCAAGCGCATCATCCGCCGTCCCGGGATGCCGACGAAGGTGGTGCTGCCGCCGCGTCCGACCCGGACTGGCCCGCAGAAGGATCGCGGCCGTCTTACCGTGGCCAGCGCAACCGGCGAACAGGACGAGCGTACGCGTTCGGTCGCCTCGTTCCGCCGCCGTACCCAGCGTCTGAAAGGCCATGTTGCGGAGCAGAAGGACAAGCTTTCACGCGAAGTCATTCTGCCCGAGACGATTACCATTCAGGAACTCGCGAGCCGCATGTCGGAACGCGGCGTCGATGTCATCAAGCTGCTGATGCGTCAGGGCCAGATGGCGAAGATCACCGACGTGATCGACGCCGACACCGCCGAGCTCATCGCCGAGGAACTGGGCCATACGGTCAAGCGCGTCGCGGAATCCGATGTCGAGGAAGGCCTCTTCGACACGCCGGACGTTGACGACCATCTGCTGCCACGGCCGCCCGTCGTCACCATCATGGGCCACGTCGACCACGGCAAGACCTCGCTGCTTGATGCGATCCGGCATAAGAATGTCGTCTCCGGCGAAGCCGGCGGCATTACGCAGCATATCGGCGCCTATCAGGTGACGGCGCCGAACGGCCAGCTTGTGACCTTCATCGATACGCCCGGCCACGCCGCCTTCACGGCGATGCGCGCGCGCGGCGCCAAGGTGACGGATATCGTCGTTCTGGTCGTCGCGGCGGACGATGGCGTCATGCCGCAGACGGCGGAGGCGATCATGCATGCGCGCGCCGCTGGCGTGCCGATCATCGTCGCCATCAACAAGATCGACAAGCCGGACGCCAAGCCTGAACGCGTGCGCAACGAGCTTCTGCAATATGAAGTGCAGGTTGAAATCGCTCGGCGGCGAGACGCTCGAAGTCGAAGTCTCGGCGACACAGAAGACCAATCTCGACAAGCTGCTCGACCTGATCGCGCTGCAGGCCGAAGTCCTCGACCTCAAGGCCAACCCGGACCGGGCGGCCGAAGGCACGGTGATCGAGGCACGGCTCGACCGTGGCCGCGGCCCTGTCGCGACCGTTCTCGTCCAGCGCGGCACGCTGCATGTCGGCGATCTGATCGTCGGCGGCTCGCAATGGGGCCGTGTGCGCGCGCTGATCGATGACACGGGCGCGACGCGGGAAAGTGCCGGTCCTTCGACTCCGGTCGAAATTCTGGGCTTCTCGGGCTCGCCCGAAGCGGGCGATCGCGTTGCGGTCGTCGAGACGGAAGCCCGCGCCCGCGAAATTACCGAATATCGCGAGCGTGAGAAACGCGACAAGGCCGCGGCACGCGGCGCAGGCGCGCGTAGCTCGCTTGTCGACATGATGAGCCAGTTGAAGACAGCGGGCCGCAAGGAATTCCCGCTCGTCATCAAGGGCGACGTTCAAGGTTCGGTCGAAGCGATCGTTACGACGCTGGAGAAGCTCAACACCGATGAAGTTGCCGCGCGCGTGTTGCACGCCGGCGTCGGCGGCATCACCGAATCCGACGTGACCCTGGCGGAAGCGTCGAACGCGGTTATCATCGGCTTCAACGTCCGCGCACATAAAGAAGCGCGCAACCTGGCCGAACAGGCTGGCATCGAAATCCGCTACTACAACATCATCTACAATCTCGTGGATGACGTGAAAGCGGCAATGTCCGGCTCCTGCCGCCGACGCTGCGCGAGGAGATGCTCGGGAACGCCGTCATCCTGGAAGTGTTCAACATTTCCAAGGTTGGCAAGGTGGCGGGCTGCCGCGTGACGGACGGCAACGTCCAGCGTGGCGCCAACGTGCGCCTGATCCGCGACAATGTCGTCGTCCACGAGGGCAAGCTGTCGACGTTGAAGCGGTTCAAGGATGAAGTGAAAGAGGTTGTCGCCGGGCAGGAGTGCGGCATGGCCTTTGAGAGTTACCAGGACATGCGCGTCGGCGATGTGATCGAGTGCTACAATGTCCAGGAGATCAAGCGGAGCTTGTAAGGCGCACGCTCCGAGGGGCTTGGAACAGCGCCATATTATCAACCCCTAACAAACGAGATGCGCGCCGTTCGCGGCGCGCATGGGCTAGAGGCATTACCGAAAATGTCGAGACTACATCATAGCAGTGGCGGTGAGCCGTCGCAGCGCATGTTGCGCGTGGGCGAAGTCATCCGTCATACCGTATCCAGCCTTTTGAGCCGCGGCGCCATCAACGATCCGGTTCTGGAAGGTCATGTCGTCACCATCCCCGACGTCCGCATGAGCCCCGATCTCAAGCTCGCGACGGTCTATGTCATGCCGCTCGGCGGCAAGGATATGAACGAGGTCCTCGCCGCCTTCGATCGCAACAAGAAATTTCTGCGCGGCGAGATCGCCCATTGCATCAATCTGAAATTCGCGCCGGACATTCGCTTCCGCCCGGATGACAGTTTTGATTGCGGAGCGAAAATCGACGCCATTCTCGATTTACCGCAGGTGAAGCGCGACCTTATCAAGGATAATGAGAACTGATGAATGCCCCCCGCTCCAAACGCGCCGAGGTCAATGGCTGGGTCGTGCTCGACAAACCCGTCGGCATGACCTCGACCCATGCTGTCGCGCGGCTGAAGCGGCTATTCAACGCCAAGAAAGCCGGCCACGCTGGCACGCTCGACCCTTTGGCGTCGGGCGTCCTGCCGGTCGCCTTCGGCGAAGCGACCAAGACCGTGCCTTTCGTGCAGGATGGCGAGAAGGCTTATCGCTTCACCATTCAATGGGGTGCGGAAACCGACTCCGACGATGCCGATGGCCAGATCGTCGCGCGATCGGATGTGCGGCCGGAGATCAATGCGATTCTCGCCGCGCTGCCACACTTCACCGGCACGATTCTGCAAACGCCGCCGGCCTATTCGGCGATCAAGATCAACGGCGAACGCGCCTACGATATCGCGCGCGACGGCGAGACGCCGGAGCTTTCGCCGCGGCCGGTGACGATCCACGAACTGGTCATGACGGAATTCGGCGCCGATGACGCGACGTTCGAGGCGCGCTGCGGCAAGGGCACCTATGTGCGCGCCATCGCGCGCGACCTTGGCCGCGTTCTCGGCTGTCTCGGGCATGTCTCGGCTTTACGGCGCACGCGCGTCGGGCCATTCAGCGAGACGGATGCCGTTCCTTTGACCCATATCGAAGATGCCTCGGTGCCAGACGCGATGCGGCGAGTCGAAGCCGGGCTTCTGGAATTGCCGCAAGTCGTGGTCGATCGCGATTCCGCAGCACGGCTGCGCCGCGGGCAATCGATTCTGCTGCGCGGTCGCGATGCCCCTGGCGAAGGCGCGGCCTATGCGTGCTGCGGTGGCGTCGTGGTCGCGATTGGCGCGATCGAGCGCGGCGAATTGGTGCCGGGACGCGTGTTCAACCTGCCGTTTTAAGGAGGCAGAGCCGCAGGCCGGCCTTCCGCCAGAAGCAAAAGATCGGACTCGTCCTTCAGCGCGACGCCGGTCAGCTTGCGCTTCAAAGCCTCATCGACAAGCCACGCGAGTTTGAACGCCGCCAGATCATGGCTCAAACCCTCATTGCGGACATTCGAAATGCAATTGCGCTCGCCATCATTGCGGCCGGGCTTCGGATCGTAAGTCAAATAGATGCCAAGCGAATCGGGTGACGAGAGACCCGGCCGCTCGCCGACGAGCATGATCAATGTCCGGGCCTTGAACAGCGCGCCGATCTCATCCCCCAAGGCCACGCGCGCCTGGCTCGCGACCACGACAGGCGCAATGCGCCAATTCGCGCGGATGAGATAAGGTTTGAAGGCGGCGAGCAGCGGCACCGCCTGGCTGTGAACCGCGGTGGCCGATAAGCCATCGGCGACAACGATCGCGACATCGACAGTCTCGACTTGGCGATCCGTGAGCAGCGCCCGGCTTTTCTCGCTGAGCGTGCGGCCCCAGTCCGGCCGGCGCAGATAGGCGGCGCGATCCGGTGCCGCGCTTTCGACGCAGATCGTCGCAAACCCAAGCTCGACGATTTCTGAGGCGATCTTATCGTGATCGAAAGGCGTGTGCACCGCATCGCGCGCGCGGGCATGGGCCAACGAGAAATTCAATACCTCTTGCGTCGGCAGGGAGGCGCCGGCGCGGCCCAGCGCAATGCGCGCCTGTGTCGTCGAAGCAAGCCGTTTCCAGAAATCCTCAATAACCGGCGGACGCATGCTCAGCTCAGCCTTCATGCCACGCGAGCAACGGATGCGCGGTTTCCTGTCGCATAAGGCGGCCGTCGTCATCGGCGATCTGCATGCGCTGCAGCCATGCTTCAAACTCCGGCGCGCGCCTCAAACCAAAGACCTCACGCAGATAAAGCGCATCGTGAAACGAGGTCGATTGATAATTGAGCATGATATCGTCGGCGCCGGGAATGCCCATGATGTAGGTAATTCCTGCCGCCGCCAGCAGCGTCATCAGATTGTCCATGTCGTCCTGATCCGCCTCGGCGTGGTTCGTATAGCAAACATCGCAGCCAAGCGGCAGCCCCATCAGTTTGCCGCAGAAATGATCTTCGAGCCCGGCACGGATGATCTGCTTGCCGTCATAAAGATATTCGGGCCCGATGAAGCCGACGACCGTGTTGACGAGCAGCGGCTTGAACGGGCGGCATGTCGCATAGGCGCGCGCCTCGAGTGTCTGCTGATCGACGCCATGATGTGCATTGGCCGACAGGGCGCTGCCCTGCCCGGTTTCGAAATACATCACGTTATCGCCGATCGTGCCCCGCTTTAGCGACAACGCCGCCTCGCGGCCTTCTTTTAGCACGGCAAGATCGACGCCGAAGGAGCGATTCGCGGCCTCTGTGCCCGCGACGGACTGGAAGACGAGATCGACCGGCAGGCCGCGATTGATGAGTTCGATCGAGCTTGTCACATGCGTCAGGATGCAGGCCTGCGTCGGGATTTCGAACCGCGCAATGACGCCGTCGATCAATTGCAGCAGATCGGCGAGCACCGGCAGAGTGTCGGAGGCGGGATTGAGGCCGATGACCGCAT
The DNA here is from genome assembly GCA_963782195.1 of uncultured Pseudomonadota bacterium. Classification (GTDB taxonomy): domain Bacteria; phylum Pseudomonadota; class Alphaproteobacteria; order Rhizobiales; family Beijerinckiaceae; genus Methylovirgula. The sequence continues at coordinate 646,360 of CAWAIN010000004.1, forward strand.
CGCCGCTGCCATACATCAGTCCGTCGATGATCGAGGCCGCGACACCCGCGCGGCTATCGGTCGGATGATTGGGCTGCAGCCGCACCGCCATCGTGCCAGGCAGGCCGATCGTATCGCGGAATTTCGTCACCACCCGGCATTTCTTTGCCGCCAGGATCAGATCCTGATTGCGCATGAGCTTGCTGACGGCCGCCGCCATTTCCGGCGTGATGCCAGGTGCCAGCGCCGTAAGCGTGGCGGTCGTTGTCTCCTCCGAGAGCAGGAAATTACGAAATTCGCCAACGGTAAGATGCGAGATCGGCGCGAAGGCCTCCCTGTCATGCGTGTCGATGATGAGGCGCGTGATCTCGTCGCTCTCATAGGGCACGAGCGTTTCTTCAAGGAAGCGCTTCAGCGGCATATCGGCGAGGCAGAGTTTTGCCGCGACATTTTCTTCCGCGCAGCTCGCCGCGATGCCTGCCAACATATCGCCTGAACGCGGCGGCGTCGCCTTGGCCATGAGATCGGTCAACGACCCGAAGGCCCAGCGGGTCGTGCCTGTCGCGTAATGATAGCCCATACTTACCTCCAGAGGCTTCGCGCCATTATAAAGCCCCCGGCTTAGGGCGCGGAAAATCCGCGCCCTGTTTTCTCAAAGTCGCGCCCGTGCCGTTTCGCCGACGGCCTGCTCTTCGGCAAGGATTTCATCATGGCGCTTGGCGATATCCGCAGCACTGATCGGAGGACCGGGGAAGCGCTTGCGCTCGAAGCGCGAACCAGCCAACGAGAAGGAGACGAAAATGCCGATCGCATAATTGATCACGATATCGTTCGGCGGCTGCAGGCCGATCCAGGTGACGCCTACAACACCGACACAGGTGATGATTGCGAGCGGCTTTGACCAAAGGCCGAGCTTGAACGGGCCGGAGGGCAGCCAGCCTTTCGATTCGGCATAAAGCCCCGCCGCGACAGGCATCGCGTAGGAGATGTAGAGGAAGACCGCCGAACCCGCGGCCAGAGCATTATAGGCCGAAGAATAGAGCGTTGCGGCGATCGCAAGTATGACCGTTGCCCAGATGCCGCCGATCGGCGTGCGGTAGGTTGGGCTGACCTTGCGCAACAGTGGCGAAATGAATGGCACGCCGCCATCGCGCGAGAAGGCGAAGATCATGCGCGACGTCGAGGTCACGCATGCCAGCGAACAGAGATAATTCGCGATGACGATCAGGATTTCGAGTGCGTCTTTCAGCACCAAAGGGACAGGCAAGCCGGCAAGGAGGTTGAAGAAGACATTGCTGCCGTCTTTCGCGGCGGTGGCCGGATCGCCCATCGCGAGCACGAACGAGCAGACCATGATGTAACCGAACAGCACGGAATAAAGGATCGAGTTGATGATCCCCTTCGGTACGGCGACACGGGCGTTCAATGTCTCCTCCGCCGTATGCGCCGAGGCATCGAAGCCGGTGATCGTGTAAAGCGGCAGCAGAAGGCCGAGCAAAAAGGCGTAGACGAGATTGTTCGTGTGCGGCACGACGCCGCCGCCCGCATCGCCGGTGTTGTTGACGATGTGGAAAAGCCGCGAAAAATCGAAGTGATGGACGCTGAACAGCATTGTCGCGGTGAGGAGCGCCGCGACGGCAAAGATCAGATAGCCGGAAAAATCGGTGAGCTTGCTCGTCAGCTTGATGCCGAAATGGTTAATAGCCCCTGCGCGATGGCGATGATCGAGACGCCGGCCAATTGCTGCCAATAACCCCATTTCGACGTATCGATGTGGAAAATGTTGCTGAGGATCAGACTGGTAAACAGGGTGTAGGCGCCGACCGTGACCGCGGCGGTGACGAAAATGAGTCCAAGCAGGTTCATCCACGCCGTTGCCCAGCCCCAGCCGCGTCCGCCGAGGATCGAGGACCAATGATAAAGGCCGCCGGCCGTCGGATAGGCGGAGCCGATCTGCGCCATCGACAGCCCGACGATCAGCGAGAAAATACCGCCGACAAGCCAGCCAACACCGATGCTGAAACCGCCGGTCGTTGAAAAGCCATTCTGAAAGCTGGTGATACCGCCGGCCAGGATGCAAATGATCGAAAACGAAATCGCGAAATTCGAAAAGCCCTTCATGCCGCGCGCAAGCTCTTGCGCGTAGCCCATCTGATGCAGGACTTGCACGTCTTCGGCGAGTACGGACTGGTCGGCGGATTCGGGTTCGGCTGGCATGAAACGTCTCCTCGGTGCTCTCTTGCGGAGCTTTTGGCTTCGACCAGACGAGGCGAGCGATGCGATGGGCCTCGGCAATGTCTCACCGCAGTCTGAACTGCGGCGAAAGATATGTTCTTGACATTTTCCCCCTGAGATTTGACCTTCGTCTGTCGTCAGCCGGAGAATTGACGTGCCGGTTCCGCAGCGTGCATTTCAGGACAACAGCGCTGGCAGTTCGGTGGTGCTGGCAGCGGCGGCGCATGGTGCCGTCGATTTCATCACCGCGCGCGGCGGCGACCCGGAGCGCGTCGCAGCGGTCGCCGGCATCGATTTGCGGCAATTGGAAACCCCCACCGATCCGGTCGATCTGCACGGCTATTGCGGCCTCTTTGAAGAGGCGGCGCGCCAGACGAAAGAAGACAATTTCGGACTTTGGTACGGCCAGCAGTTCGAGCCGCATATGCTTGGCCTCATCGGCTTCATCGCGCTCGCGTCGCCGACTTTGGGCGAAGCGGTCAAGAATCTCGCGCATTACTTTCCGCTGCATCAATCCGGGACGCGCACGCGGCTGTTCGAGCACGACGGCCTGTTGCATCTCGAATACCAGATCCTTGACGGACGGATCGCGCATCGGCGGCAGGATGCCGAACTGACGATGGGCATGTTCACCAATGTCTTCCGCCATTGCCTTGGCCGCTCCTGGGCGCCGGAGGAAGTGCATCTCGAACATGCCAGGCCGCAAGCGCCCGACGAGCATGAACATGCGTTTCATGCGCCGATCTTCTTCGGCCGCGGTAGCAACCGCCTGGTGTTCTGCAACGATCAGCTTGATCGGCCGATGCCGGGCGCCGATCCGCAATTGCTGTCGCTTCTGCGCGCGAGCCTGACGCGTGTCGCGCAGACAACGCAACTCGCGTTCAAGGATCGGCTGACCGGCGAAATCCGCGCTCATCTTGCTGTGGGCGACGTGAAGTTCTCCGACATCGCCGCGGCGTTGAAAATGTCGCAATCAGCGCTGCTGCGGCATCTCGAAGACGAGAATATCGGCTTCGGCAGGCTCGTCGAACAGGTGCGCCGCGAACAGGCCCGCGCCTACCTCGCACAACGCCATATTCCAGTGAGCGAGATCGCCCTGCTGCTTGGCTATTCGGAAATCAGCGCCTTTTCGCGTGCGTTCAAACGCTGGGAGGGCGTTTCGCCCAATCACTACCGCGCGACGGCGCAGACGCTGGCTCTTTAGCCGCACGATTTTTACGCGTCAGCGCACGCCCCCACAGGTGGGTCCCGTCGTTCTTGAGGCCGAGCGTGCAGAGCAATTTCGCAATCTCGAGTTCGACGCGCCACGGCAGCTTTGCGAACAGCGGCGCATAGGCGGGCGCCGTTTCGCCGAACGCCATGTGCAAATCGTAGATTTGCGAATAATTGTTGGTTTGCGCGAGGCCGAGATGGGTCAGATCGGCGTTGACCGATTTCGCTCGCCACGCGATCAAGCGGCCATCCGGTGCGATGAATGACATGCGCGGCGCATCTTCGCCCTCAAATGTCACGAGGCGAGAATCGCCCATCCAGTAATGCGAGAGATCGTTCGCCATCGCGAAGACGCGCCCGAAGAGCGCCGGACCGCTGATCGTCTGCACATCGGCGCCGTAATTTCGGGTCTCGACATTCTCGACGATGAGATTGATGGCGAGTTCGATCTCTGTGCGCCCCGGCGCCGCATAGATCAGCCCATTGGAGACCGCCCAGGCTGCGCCGCCCGGGACATATTGATCGCGGAAGACAATGATCTTTTTGGTCGTTGGAATTTGCGGCGCCTCCACCATCCGGACGCCGAGATCGACGTAGAGGCCGCCGAATTTATAGAGCACGCAAAGCCGCGCGAGATCGGCCTTGAATGCATAAGGCAGCAACGTGTCATAGGCCGCGAGAACCCGCGGCGCGAAATTTTCATGCAGAAAGGCGCGCAGTTCGTCGCCACCGAAGAGACGATATTTCGCCTCCGGATAGAGACGGCGGATGCTGGCGACGTTTTCGGCGATCCGCTCCGGCAGAACGTCCGGATGCTGCCCGTCGTGCTGGATCAAAATCTGGAAGATCGAATCGATCTGCATCGGTCACCGGCTCGTCACACGCCGAAGCGTCAAGGCGGGGCGGAGCAGAATGGTCGGAGTGAGAGGATTCGAACCTCCGGCCCCCTCGTCCCGAACGAGGTGCGCTACCAGGCTGCGCTACACTCCGATTTTTGCCGATTTTGCAGGGCGAGAAGGCCTGCGGCCTGTGCCTTATAGCCATACCGCCCGCGCCCGACAAGGGCGCGGGACAGCAATAGCGTGAAGTTAGACGGCCGGCGCGTGACGCGGGCTGGCGGGGGGCAGCGCTGGCGTCGCTTCGAGTTTGGCCACGCCGGCCTTGACGGCTTCCTGCACCTTCTCGAAGGCGCGGACTTCAATCTGGCGGACGCGTTCGCGCGAAATGTGGAACTCGTCCGACAATTGCTCCAGCGTGATCGGATCCTCTGCGAGACGACGTGCCTCGAAGATGCGACGCTCGCGGTCGGAAAGAACACCGAGAGCGTTATGCAGTGCGTCGAGTCTATTGTCGGTCTCTTCGCGGGTCGCGAGCAGGTTTTCCTGGCTTGTGCTTTCGTCGACGAGCCAATCCTGCCATTCGCCCTCACCCTCCTCGCGCAAAGGCGCGTTGAGCGAGGCATCGCCCGACATACGGCGATTCATATCGATCACGTCTTGCTTCGAGACGCCGAGACGCGTCGCGATCGTCGCCACCTGATCAGGATGCATATCGCCGTCTTCAAGCGCCGAAATCTGGCTCTTGGCCTTGCGCAGGTTGAAGAACAGCTTCTTCTGGCTGGCGGTCGTGCCCATTTTCACGAGCGACCACGAACGCAGGATATATTCTTAAATCGAGGCGCGGATCCACCACATAGCATAGGTGGCAAGGCGGAAGCCGCGATCGGGCTCGAAACGTTTGACGGCCTGCATGAGACCGACATTGCCTTCCGAGATGACCTCGCCGATCGGCAAGCCATAGCCGCGATAGCCCATGGCGATTTTGGCGACGAGCCGCAGATGCGACGTCACCAGTTTATGCGCGGCATCACGGTCCTCATGCTCACGCCAACTCTTGGCGAGCATATATTCTTCCTGCGGTTCCAACATGGGGAACCGGCGAATTTCGCGGAGATAACGCGATAGTCCATTTTCCCCGGAGATGATGGGGAGTGCGGCTGATGAAGCCATTTTAAAGATCCCTCCTGTCAGGCTCCCGAGACGGCAAGCCCAAAACGGCGACCGAAGCCCGCCGTACACCCCAATATAAGAGTCCTAACCTCCACCTGAAAGGGTGGTTCGCGGACCAGAGATTACAATTGGGTAAGCAAGTGGCGCCGATTTGCCATAAAGACCGCGTGTCGCCGCTCCTCAGGCCGCAGCCGTGAGAGCCCGGCGCAGCGCCTGCAAATCTTCCGGCAGCGGACTCTCGAACGCGAATTCCTGAGAAGAAACAGGATGTAAAAACCCGAGCGTGGCTGCATGAAGCGCTTGTCGATCAAGCCCTTCGAGCGCCGCCCGAGCTTCGGGTCCGAGCCGCGACGCTTTGGTTTTAAAGCCGCGACCGTAGATCGCATCCCCTAAAAGCGGATGGCCGGCATGCGCCAGATGCACTCTGATCTGATGCGTCCGCCCTGTCTCGAGAGCGCAGCGCAGCAGGCTCGCAACCGGCTTACCATCGGCCCCGTCATAGGTTTCGACGATCTCCCAATGCGTCACCGCCTCGCGACCATCGCCCGCGCGGACCACGGCCATTTTCTCGCGCTCGATCTTGTGGCGGCCGAGCGGCAGGTCGATAACGCCCGCCGACCGGTCCGGCACGCCCCAGACGAAGGCGAGATATTCGCGCGTCAGCTCATCCCGGCTGTGATCGGCGAAGAGCTTGGCGAGCCCTTTATGCACGGCATCGGTCTTGGCCACGACAAGCAGCCCCGACGTGTCCTTGTCGAGCCGATGGACGATGCCCGGCCGCTTCACCCCGCCGATGCCGGACAGGCTGTCGCCGCAATGCGCGATCAGCGCATTGACCAGCGTGCCGGTCGGATGGCCCGGCGCCGGATGCACGACCAGCCCCGCGGGCTTATCGACGACGATGAGATGCACATCCTCATAAGCGATCGAGAGCGGTATCGCCTCGCCTTGCGGCACCGCGTCTTCGGCGGGAGGCACGGCGACTTCGATGGTCTGCCCGGCTTTGACCTTTTGTCCCGCGTCATGCACGGGCGCGCCGTCGATCTCGACCGCGCCAGCCTCGATCAAGGCCTTCAGCCGCGTGCGCGACAGCGAAGCTTCCAGCGCCTCGGGGCGCGCCGCAAGCAGCGCGTCGAGCCGCCGCCCGGCCGCGTCTCCCTCGACGGCGAAAGCAAATTTCTCCGCGACAATTTCATCGAATTCCGTCAAGCCGATGTTCATTTCAATTGCTGTTTGCTTCGCCACTGGGGCATGACCTCACTTGAACGATGCCAAAAATGCCTCCGTCGCGGCACCTCTTCGGTTGATCTCTAGCGCATGTCCGAGCCCAAGCACCACACCAAGGACCTCTCGCTGTCGCGGCTTTATTTCCGCGCCCTGGGCCTCCTCGGCACCGAGACGCATGTGGCGATCTTCCTCGCCTTTGCCAATTTCGCGCTCGCCGCGGCGCAATTCGCCGAGCCGGTTCTCTTCGGCCGCATCATCGACCGGATGAACACTGGCGAGGCGCAGCATCAACGCACCCGGCCTCCACGCGCTGGCGCCCTTGATCGGTCTATGGATCGGCTTTGCGCTGTTTTCGATCATCGGCGCGGTGTTCGTCGGCCTGCGCGCCGACCGGATGGCCCACCGGCGCCGGCTGGCCGCGATGGGCATCTTTTTCGAACACGTCCTCAATCTGCCGCTCTCTTTCCACGCCTCGATCCATTCCGGGCGGCTGCTGAAGGGGATGCTGGAAGGCGCTTCGGCGCTCTTCTGGCTCTGGCTCTCGTTCTTCCGCGAAAAATGCGCCGATTTCGTCGCGCTGACCGTGCTGCTGCCGCTGGCGCTCTTCATCAACTGGCGGCTCGGACTGCCGCTGATCATCCTCGTCGCCATTTTCGGCGTGATCATCATCTTCGTCGTCCGCCGCACGCATACGCTGCAGACGCAGGTCGAGGGATTCAACGCCAATCTGTCCGAGCGTGCCTCGGATGTGCTTGGCAATATCGCCGTGATCCAGAGCTTCACCCGCATTCAGAGCGAAGCCTTTGCGATGAATCAGCTGATCCAGGCGGTGCTCAACGCGCAGATGCCGGTGCTCTCCTGGTGGGCGGTGGCGGTTGTCGCGGCCCGCGCCGCCTCGACGCTGACGCTTCCTGACGATCTTCATCGTCGGCGTCTGGCTGCATCAGCAAAACCTGGCGACGATCGGCCAGCTTGTGACCTTCATGGCGCTCGCCACGATGCTGATCGGCAAGCTGGTCGAGATCGTCAATTTCATCAACGGGCTGTTTCTGCAGGCGCCGAAACTGGCCGAATTCTTCAATGTCCTCGACACCTCGCCCGGCATCGCCGACCGGCCGCGAGCGCGAAGGACCCCGGCAAGCTCGCGGGCCATGTCGTCTTCGACCATGTGACCTTCGCTTATGTGGATGGCAAAAAGGCTATCGACGACGTGAACTTCGATGTTTCGGCGGGCGAGACAATCGCGCTTGTCGGCGCGACCGGCTCGGGCAAATCGACGACGCTGAGCCTGCTGCACCGGGTCTTCGATCCGCAATCCGGAGCGATCTCGATCGATGGCATCGACATTCGCGACATGACGCTTGCGGGCCTGCGCCGTAACATCGGCGTCGTCTTTCAGGAGCCGATGCTCTTTGCCCGCTCGATCGAGGAAAACGTCAAGATCGGCAATCTCGACGCGAGCGATGCCGATGTCGAACAGGCGCTGGATCTTGCGCAGGCCGACGAATTCGTCGGACGGCAGACGGACGGGCTGAAAACCATCGTCAGCGAGCGCGGCCGTTCGCTGTCGGGCGGCGAACGCCAGCGCCTTTCAATCGCCCGCGCGCTTCTGAAAAATCCGCCGATCATGATCTTCGACGAGGCGACCTCGGCGCTCGATGTCGAAACCGAGCGGCAATTGCAGATCGCCATGGCGCGGGCGACCAAGGGGCGCACGACCTTCATCATCGCGCACCGGCTCGCCACCGTGCGCAATGCCGATCGCATCTTCGTCTTCGATCAAGGCAGGATTGTCGAACGCGGCAGCTACGAAGAGCTTCTCGCGCTTGGCGGGCGCTTCGCCAAACTCGCCAATGCGCAAAACGTGCTGCAGACGCCGGAATCGGATTTCGAAGCGGTTTCCAGCCACGGCGCACGCCCCGAAGAGGTTTGAATTGATCGTCCGTCCCCGCCCCAACGCGTTCAGCCTGCTGTTCATCATGCGCGGCTCGATTTTGCCGATGATCGCGCCGCGCGTTCTCTGCGTGCTGGCCGTTTCGGCCGCCGTCGTCGTCTGGCATCATTTTTCGCCAGCGTCGTTCAGCAATGTCTCGGCAGCACCCTTCACGCTGCTCGGCCTGGCGCTCTCGATCTTCCTCGGTTTTCGCAACAACGCCTGTTACGAGCGCTGGTGGGAGGGCCGCAAGCAATGGGGACAACTCGCCGCCGAGACGCGAAACCTGACGCGCGAATTTTCGGTTCTCCTGCCCGCCGACGCCGCGTTGCAGCGGCGTTGCGCGCATCGGCTCGTGGCTTTTGCCCATGCGCTGCGCAATCAATTGCGCGCCGGCCAATTGAACGGCGATGACGGCAAGACGCTCGGATTGGCTGCCGAAAGACGAGACGGCGAGCGTGGCGGGAAGCCATTGTCAGCCGGACGCCATCCAGCGCGCGCAGGCCGCCGAACTTTCGGCGCTCCGGCAGGCAGGGAAGCTCGCCGATATCCCCTATTCCATCCTGTCGCGCCACCTCCAGTCTTTGACCGAGGTTCAGACCGCCTGTGAGCGGCTGCATACGACGCCGACGCCGTTTACCTACACTCTGCTGCTTCACCGCACCGCGTGGCTGTTCTGCCTTTTTCTGCCCTTCGGCCTCGTCGGCACGGTCGGCCTGGCCACGCCGGTCCTGACCGCGATCCTGGCCTATTCCTTCTTCGGCCTCGATGCCCTGGGCGAGGAATTGGAAGAGCCGTTCGGCGGCACGCAGAATGCCCTGCCGCTCGATGCTATAATTCGCAATATCGAGATCGCTGTCGGCGAAGCTCTGGGCGACGCCAAATTGCCGGAACCGCTGAAGCCGAAGAATTTCATTCTGGACTGACGGCGCAATCGTTGGACCGCCGAAGGGCGACTTCAGCCAGTTATCCGGCGATACCGTCGAAAGGGCCCTTCAGCTCGTAAACAATTCCGGACGACGCGAAGTCGATCCGCGTCTCAAAATATTCCGCCATGACGTGTTCGAGAACGGTGCTGCCGAAGCCCTTTCGCTGCGGCGCAGTCACCTCAGGGCCGCCCTGCTCCCGCCAGCCGAATACAAAGAATTGGCGGCCTTCTTCGTCGATGACCCCCCAATTGATGCATACGCTTCCCGAGGGCGTGCAAAGCGCGCCGTACTTGGCGGCATTGGTCGCCAGTTCGTGGACCGCGAGAGCGATGTTCTGGGCCGCCTGCGCCGACAATATAAAATGCGGTCCCTCGATCTCGGCGCGGTCGTGATAAGGGCTCATTTCAGTCCGAACGATATCCACTATATCCGCGCCTTTGAAATCGCCCTCCATCAACAGAACGTTTGCCTGAGCCAGTGAACTAAGTCGGCCAAGCACGGCGGCCTTGGCCTCCGTAATCGAGGTTTTGCCGGCGAAGCTTCTGTTGACGACCGATTGAATGATCGCGAATAAATTCTTCGTGCGATGATTGATTTCGCGGGTCAGAAATTCCTGCCGCGCCTGGGCCTTCTTATGTTCGCTGATATCGCGCGCGATCTTCGAGGCGCCGACGACGATGCCGTTCGCATCTTTGATCGGAGAAATACTGAGCGAAATTTCAACCGGGCTGCCGTCTTTGCGAACCCGGATCGTTTCGTAATGATTGACCCGATCGCCACCACGGATACGAGCGAGGATTTCAGGCTCCTCGCCATGACGATCTTCTGGGATAAGAAGCATGACCGACTTGCCGATCATCTCTTCAGCGGTATAGCCGAAGAGCCTCTGCGCGCCAGCGTTCCAACTCTTGATGATGCCGTTTAGATCTTTGCTCAAGATAGCGTCGTCACAGGATTCGACGATGGCCGCGAGCTGCTGTGATGCGGCGGTGTTAAGCGCGGCGTGATTGTCCTCGCCGTCGCCGGGTGAGCGGATATTTTTTTCGTTCGTAACAATTGTCAGCGTAGCGCCGCACCGCTTCAATCGAATTCCCCGGCACCAGCAAACGCAGGCCAAGCCCTAAACTCGTCGATTCAAAATCCAGTCGCGCCCCGAGCCCGCGCGCCACGGCGTAGATGAGCTGCAAGCCGGGGCCGCCGTCCTTCGCCGGATCGAAATCCTCGGGCAGACCGACACCGTCGTCGAGAACTTCGACCGACAGCGCGCCATCGTGGTTTCGTTCGCAAGTGATCTTGATAATGCCGGCAACGCCGGCCGGATGAGAATAGCAAATCGCATTGGCGACCGCCTCCTTGACGATAAGGCAGATTAAAATCGCCGGCTCGCTGAGCACTTCACAGCCTGCCGGATCCGGCGAAAGCAATTCGAGCCGCATCGATGACGGCCGGGGAAGATCGGCACATTTCTCACGCAGCAATTCTACGAAATTCAGGGTCCTCGAAGTCTGCGGCTTGGCGAGGGGTGAACCGCGCGGCGGCGTTTCAGGAGCGCCGGCCATGCCGCTGAGAATATTGGCGGCTCTGGATGACCCGCCGTTCCTTGTTGACGGCTGCATGTTCGTCTCCCAGCTCAACAAAAACTTCTTGGGAAACCTTAGAACTAAATGCAAACTCGTCAATATTATTTGACATGTATACTTTTACAACAAGTAGGTCATTAATAGAAATCAACACTATACTATAATACACATTTGTCGGATCACACGGTATTGGTGGCGAAGGCCTCAAGCCAAGAAAGGACGCCGATTACGGCTCTTGCATAGTTAGCTACGAATGAGTAATTGACGACGATAGCGCTGAAAGCGTAGTCTGGTGGTGTTGCTTTTCCATGGATTAGGCCGTGAGCAAATTGCCTCGAGAAGAACGATTGCAGATCATGCTAACGGGCGAGGAGCTGCGGGCTCTCGACGATTGGCGGTTTTCCAAGAGAATGCCCAGCCGGGCCTCCGCGGTGCGTGAGCTTTTACGGCGCGGTCTCGCCGCGGAGGGGTTCGATATCGCTGACGAAGGCTCCAAGTCGGAGGACTTCGGCATGATCGACCCGCACCAGCCTACACTGAGGGAATCCAAAAAAGGGTCTTGAGGCAGCCGGATCGCCTCTGACGCCGCCGCTTCCCTCCACCGCATTTTCCTGTATAAAGCCTCCATCGCTGGCACTTTGGCTGGCGCGCTCCTCCAAAACCTTGCTGGACGACATCCCGGCCTGGCCGCGGCGGAGGCATTTTCAAAACCCGAAAGGATTTACGATGTCGATCACAGCCGAGCGCAAGGACGCGCTCATCAAGGAATATGCGACGAAATCCGGCGACACCGGCTCGCCTGAAGTGCAGGTCGCGATCCTCACCGAGCGGATCAGCAATCTTACCGGGCATTTCAAGACCCATATCAAGGACAATCACTCGCGTCGCGGTCTGCTCAAGCTCGTCTCGTTGCGCCGCCAGCTTCTCGACTATGTGAAGCGCAAGGACGAAGCGCGCTACAAGACGCTTATTGAGCGCCTCGGCATTCGCCGCTGATGCGCTTAGGCTCCGGCGCTGGAAATCCACGCCGGCGCAATTACTTAAGCTTAGAACCCGCCGCCGCCTCGACGGCGGGCAAAAGTCTCAACGCAGCGGGTTCTCCGCCCGCGAAAATGCTCTAAACTCGCGCGGTGCGTTGCGCGCCGGGCGGAGCAAAATCCGCTCGATCAGAACGGCAAGGCGGCATGGGGCCGTCGGTGCCGAAAGACCGGAGCCATGGCAGGATCGCCAGGCGCTTCCAGCCGGAGCATCTTTTGATGTTCCGGTTAATGACTGAAGCATGTTCTTGTCGAAAAAGTCTGCAACTTTTTCGGAACATGCTCACGGGAAGCCTCTTGCCGTTCTGCACATGGCCTTGGGTCTTTGCCTCACGCAAAGAGAAAGACCAATGTTCGATATCCATCGTGAAGAACTCAACTGGGCGGGGCACAAGCTCGTGCTCGAAACTGGCCGCATCGCCCGCCAGGCGGATGGCGCCGTGCTCGCGACCTATGGCGAGACCACCGTGCTCGCGACCGTCGTCTCGGCCAAGGCGCCGAAACCCGGGCAGGACTTCTTTCCACTCACTGTCAATTACCAGGAGAAGGCGTTCGCTGCCGGTCGCATCCCCGGCGGTTATTTCAAGCGCGAAGGCCGCCCCTCCGAAAAGGAGACGCTCGTCTCCCGCCTGATCGACCGGCCAATCCGCCCGCTGTTTCCGGACGGCTACCGCAACGACACGCAGGTCGTCGTCACGGTCCTTTCGCACGATCTTGAAAATGACCCGGACGTTCTGTCGATGGTCGCGGCCTCTGCTGCGCTGACCCTGTCCGGCGTTCCCTTCATGGGCCCGGTCGGTGGCGCGCGCGTCGGCTACATCAACGGCCAGTTCAAGGTCAATCCGACGATCGAGGAGATGAAGACCTCGACGCTCGATCTCGTTGTCGCCGGAACGGCTGATGCCGTGCTGATGGTCGAATCGGAAGCTCAGGAGCTTTCCGAAGCGGCGATGCTCGAAGCCGTCATGACCGGCCATCGCGGCTTCCAGCCCGTCATCGAGGCGATCATCCGTCTCGCCGAGAAGGCGGCAAAGGAGCCGCGCGAACTCGCCGTCGTCGACAAGACCGAGGTCGAAAACGCCGTCCGCGGTGTGGCCGAGGCGGAATTGCGCGAAGCCTACAAGATCACCGCCAAGGCGGAGCGCTATGCCGCCGTCGATGCGGTGAAGGCAAAAGTCACCGCGGCACTGTTGCCGGCCGAAGGCGCCAAGTTCACCAAGGAGCAGGTCGGCGAAGCCTTCCATGATCTCCAGGCGAAGGTCGTGCGCTGGAACATTCTCGACAACGGCATCCGCATCGACGGGCGCGATGTGAAGACCGTGCGCCCGATCCTGGCGCAGGTCGGCATTCTGCCGCGCACGCATGGTTCGGCGCTCTTCACCCGCGGCGAGACGCAGGCGCTTGTCGTCGCGACACTGGGCACGGGCGAGGATGAGCAGTTCATCGACTCGCTCGAAGGCACCTATAAGGAGCGTTTCCTGCTCCATTATAATTTCCCGCCCTATTCGGTGGGCGAGACGGGCCGCATGGGTTCGCCCGGCCGGCGTGAAATAGGCCACGGTAAACTCGCCTGGCGCGCGATCCGCCCGATGCTGCCGACGGCGGCGGAATTCCCCTACACGATCCGCGTCGTCTCCGAGATCACCGAATCGAACGGCTCGTCGTCGATGGCGACGGTCTGCGGTTCGTCGCTTGCGCTGATGGACGCCGGCGTGCCGCTGAAAGCGCCGACGGCCGGTATCGCCATGGGCCTCATCCTCGAAGGCGAGCGCTTCGCCGTGCTCTCCGACATTCTCGGCGATGAAGACCATCTCGGCGACATGGACTTCAAGGTCGCCGGCACCGAAAACGGCGTCACCTCGCTGCAGATGGACATCAAGATCGCCGGCATCACCGAGGAGATCATGCGTGTCGCGCTTGGCCAGGCGAAGGACGGCCGCTTGCACATCCTCGGCGAGATGGCGAAGGCGCTGACCGGCGCGCGCGCCGAACTCGGCGAATTCGCGCCGCGCATCGAGAGCTTCAAGATCGCAACCGACAAAATCCGCGAAGTCATCGGCACCGGCGGCAAGGTGATCCGCGAGATCGTCGAAAAGACCGGCGCCAAGATCAACATCGAGGACGACGGCACAGTGAAGGTCGCCTCGAGCGATGCCAATTCGATCAAGGCCGCGGTCAACTGGATCAAGTCGATCGCGATGGACCCGGAAGTCGGCCATATCTACGACGGCACGGTCGTGAAGGTCGCCGAGTTCGGTGCCTTCGTGAACTTCTTTGGTTCGAAGGACGGCCTCGTCCACATCTCGCAACTTGCCAAGACCCGCGTCGCCAAGACGAGCGATGTCGTCAAGGAAGGCGACAAGGTGAAAGTGAAGCTGCTCGGCTTCGACGATCGCGGCAAAGTGCGTCTCTCGATGCGCGCCGTCGATCAGGAGACGGGCGAAGACCTTGAAGCCAAGGAAAAGGCTGAGAACGCCGGCGCTGCGGAATAAGCTTTTCGCATACCGGCTTCTTACAGATGAAGATCATGCGCGGAGCAATCCGCGCATGATTCATTTTCAGGCCGCTTCGACCGCGATCGCCGCCGACTGGATGATCGCGGCAAAACGCACCGCCGCCTGAATGCTCTGCGAACTGACGCCCGCCTTGCGCAATTCCGCCTCGTGCGCATCGATACACATGCCGCAGCCGTTGATGGCTGAGACCGCGAGTGACCAGAGTTCGAAATCCTGTTTCGGCACGCCTGGATTGGCGATGATGTTCATGCGCAGCTTTGCCGGCATGGTGCGGAATTCCTCGTTCGAGGCGAGGTGCAGGAAGCGGTAATAGACATTGTTCATGCCCATGATCGCCGCGGCGGATTTGGCGGCGTTGAGCGATGTCTCGTCGAGATGCTGCGCCGCCTCGGCGACAAGCGCCTGACGCACCTGCGGATTGCGCGAGGCGATGCCGCAGGCGGCAAAGATGCCGTATTTCTGCAACGGCGTCAGCGTCTCGTCGCTCGCCATCGACGAGAGATTGAGCCGCACATCCTTGGCGAAATCGGCGATTTGGTTTTTCAGCGCGTCGAGCGACATTTCGGGATCTGATCCTACATTGGAGTAAAGGCGCGAAACGAAACGGCGGAGCTTTGGGCCCCGCCGTATCCGTCGCCGAGTTTTGCGAAAGGCTTACGCGGCCTTCAGCGTCTCGCCTCCGACTTCGCGGTTGCACGGGCAAAGCTCGTCGGTCTGCAAGGCGTCGAGCACGCGCAGCGTGTCCTTCGGCGCGCGGCCGACATTGAGGTTCGTCGCATAGACGTGCTGGATGACATTGTCCGGATCGACGATGAACGTGTAGCGATAGGCAACGCCGTCCGGCGAGCGCACGCCAAGGCCATCAGTCAGCGAACCATTGGTGTCGGCGAAGGACCAGATCGGCAGCTTGTCGAGATCCTTGTGATTGCGCCGCCAGGCGAGCTTGACGAACTCATTGTCGGTCGAGCCGCCGAGGACAACGGCATCGCGATCCTCGAATTCCTTCCCGAGCTTGGCGAATTCCGCGATTTCGGTCGGGCAGACGAAGGTGAAATCCTTCGGATAGAAGAAGATGATCTTCCACTTGCCCGGGAAACTTGCTTCCGTCAGCGGCTCGAACGCCGAGACGCCGTTTTCCTCGTGATTGTTGAAGCCCGGCTTGACGCCCGTCACGGTGAAGGAGGGCAGTTTATCTCCAATTCCAGCCATTCCAATATTCCTTTGCCAGCGTGTGATTGGGAGGACGCATCTGCCGGCACCCAGAGCATGTTCCGAAAAAATTGAAGATTTTTTCGATAAGAACATGCTCCCTTCCGGTTGGCGCGATTTCCGATCGACCAGATGATCTCATCTGATCAGAAAGCGCGCGGGTGATGCTGCGCTGCAATTTAGCAAGTGCGAGAAATTTCGATCAAGCCGATTATTTTTGTGATCCCGTTCGGTTTTCTCGATATAAGCGGGGGCATGAACGTCAATGTGAACCTCCGCCATCTGCGCTATCTGGTGACCCTTTCGGAAAGCAGCACATTCGCCGCCGCCGCAAAGGCGGCGAGCATCACCCAATCGACATTAAGCGCGGCGATTCAGGGGCTTGAGGCCGAGTTCGGGCATCCGCTGATCGACCGCTCCGGACGACGGATGCAGCTTCTCCCCTTTGGCGAGGCCATGGTGCGCCGGGCCCGGCACATCCTCGCCGAAATCCAGGAATTGCCCGAATATGCGGCACGCGAAATCTTGCCATTAGGCACGCGCCTGCGACTAGGTGTCATCCCGTCCGTCGCCCCCTTCGTTCTGCCGAAACTGCTGTCGAGCCTCAGCCACGGCTATCCGCAGCTTCATCTCCGCGTCCGCGAAGGGTTGACGCAATCCCTGCTGACCGAACTCTCAAGCGGCCGGCTGGACGCCGCCTTCATCGCGCACGTCCCGGCGCTCGAAGGCATCGAGATGGTCGAACTCGCCAAAGACCCGTTCTATCTCGCGGTCAAGGCCGGTCATCCGCTCACCCGGCTCAGGGAGGTGACGATGGCGCAGCTCGCGCACGAGCCGCTGCTGCTGCTCGATCAGGGCCATTGCCTGCGTGAGCACGCGATGGAGGCGCTGGGCCGTGACGCCATCACCGAAGAAAACGACGTACGCGCGGCCTCGCTGCTGACTTTGGTGCAACTGGTCGAGGCCGGCATGGGCATTACGCTGCTGCCGAAGATCGCGCACGAAGCCGTCGCGGGCACGCGGGTCCAGCTCATCCCCTATGCCGCGCCGAAGGCCGAGCGCACGCTCGTGCTGGTCTGGCGCAAAGGCGCGGTGCGTGCTGACGATTACCGCTTGCTCGCGGCGCATATCCGCGCGCATTGCCTGCCGGTTTTAGCAGAGGCTTGAGAGGCGGCTATTCCGCCGCCTTCTTGAACTCGGGGAAGGTGCAGTGCGCGTCTTCCGATTCGCGGCGGAAAGGCACGACATTGGCCAATGTCTCGGTGAACGGCAGTTTCAGCGTCTGCCATACATCGACCAGGGCCTCGACAAGATGCGCGATATGGCCATCGGAATGCGCCGGCGACGGGGTGATCCGCAGCCGCTCGCTGCCGCGCGCGACAGTCGGATAATTGATCGGCTGGATATAGACGCCATGGCGTTCGAGCAGCATGTCGGACGCTGCCTTGCAGCGCTCGGCGTCGCCGACGAAGACCGGCACGATATGCGATTGATTGGGCATCACCGGCAGACCGGCGGCCGACAACGCGTGTTTCGTCAGTGTCGCCTGGCGCTGGTGCCGGGCGCGCAATTCAGCTCCCGACTCGCTCTTCAGCAATTGCACCGCCTTCTGCGCCGCCGCGGCGAGCGCCGGCGACAGGGCGGTCGTAAAGATGAACGAAGCCGCGTAGGAGCGCACGGCATCGATGATCGGCAAATCCGCCGCGATATAGCCGCCCAAAGTGCCAAAGCCTTTGGCGAGCGTGCCTTCGATCACGTCGATGCGGCCCATCTCGTTGTCGCGATCGGCGATTCCGCCCCCGCGCCCGCCGTAAAGACCGACCGCGTGGACCTCGTCGAGATAGGTCATCGCATTGTAGCGTTCGGCGAGGTCAGCAATTTTGCCGATCTGCGCGATATCGCCGTCCATCGAATAAAGGCTCTCGAAGGCGATCAGCTTCGGCCGTTCCCGGCCAGCCGTCTTCAGCAGGTCTTCGAGATGATCGAGATCGTTGTGGCGGAAAATCTGCCGCTCGGCGCCCGAGCGCTTGATGCCTTCGATCATCGAATTGTGGTTATACGCGTCGGACAGGATCAGACAGTCCGGCAGCAGCGAGCCGATCGCGGAAATCGCCGCGAGATTGGAAATCCAGCCCGACGTGAAGACGAGGCAGCCCGGCTTGCCATGCAAATCCGCCAGTTCGGCCTCAAGCGCGACCAACGGATGATTCGTGCCGGCAATATTGCGAGTGCCCCCGGCGCCGACGCCATGGCGGCACGCGGCGCTACACATCGCCTGGATCACCTGCGGATCGAGACCCATGCCAAGGTAATCGTTCGAACACCACATAATGACGTCTTCAATGGTGTCGGCGTCGCGGTGCCAGCGGGCGTAAGGGAAATGCGCGGCGTCGCGTTCGAGATCGACGAAAACGCGGTAACGCTTCTCTGCTTTGAGACGGCCCAAAGCGTCTTCGAAAAATGCCTTATATTCCATAGACGAACCCGGTCCTTATAAGGCGCCTATAGCCAACTTTTGCGCCTTCTGGGCACTCCCGGTCTGCACCACAGAGCTGCCTGAACTGGCTCGTCGCTTCCCCGAGATTGGTTTTCGCCTAATTCTAAATACGGCGCAAGTGGGCGAAGAGTTCCATCGAGAAACGCGAAATTTTTGATCTTAATCAAGGCAGTGAAATCTTAAGGAAATGCGCTGGCGAAACCTCGCCAGCGCCTGCTTCTGCTTGCTTTTTATTGACCTTGCAGAACCGTGACCCGGCCCCTGCCGCCGCTGCACATGCAGCGCGATCCCGGCGCCCGCGCCGCATCGAGGCCGCACATATGCGCCCGCGTTACGCAAAAAAGTCCCCCCTCAGGCTGGGGCGGCGGGTAATAATCGTAACCGTAGCTGTACGGGTAACTGTAGAGATAAGGCGAGGCCCAGCCATAGCCCCAATAGGGGTAACCACCCCAGCCCCAACCCCAGCCGCCGCCGTACCAACCGCCGCCGTGCCAGCCACCACCGCCCCAGCCGCCGCCGTGCCAGCCGCCACCACCGTGAAAACCGCCGCCCCCAAATCCACCGCCGTGGAAACCGCCGCCACCGCCGCCGTGGCCTCCTCCGCCTCCAAAGGCGAAAGCCTCCGGCGCGCCGGCCAGGCCCAACGCGAACCCTATGGCGACCAATCCCTTCACGACACGATGCATCGAACCCTCCTCATTATTCCCGGCAAATCCCGACCGAGATCCAAAATTGTGCATGGCTGAAGCTAGGCCTAATTTGCGTCCGCGCCAGACAACCTTTTATGAGCTAAGTCAAACCGCCGTTCGGCAGCGAACGGCGAGCGGGGAGTAGCCCAGAATGCGCATTCTCGTCACCGGCGCCGCAGGCTTCATCGGCTTTCATATGGCGCGCCGCCTTCTCGAGCGCGGCGACGAGGTCGTCGGCATCGACGGGTTCACCCCCTATTACGATGTGACGTTGAAACACGCGCGTCAGGAAATTCTCGATCAGCACGGGCTGTATACCGGCCATCGGCTGATGCTCGAAGACGCCGCCGGCCTGGAGCGCGCCTATGGCGACGGCTTCGACATCGTCTATCATTTCGCCGCGCAGGCCGGGGTACGCTACAGCCTCGAAAATCCGCGCGCCTACACCGACGCCAATCTCGTCGGCACCTTCAATCTCTTAGAATTGATGCGGCGCGAAGGCGCCGCGCCACGCGCTCCTTGCTTCGACGTCGTCCGTCTATGGCGCCAATGCGAAAATTCCCTTCTTTGAAACCGACGCCGCCGACCATCCGCTGACGCTCTACGCCGCCAGCAAGAAGGCGAACGAGGAAATGGCGCATTCCTACGCCCATCTCTTCGCAATCCCGACGACGATGCTGCGCTTCTTCACGGTCTACGGGCCGTGGGGACGCCCGGACATGGCGCTGTTCAAGTTCGTCGACGCGATTTTACGTGGCGAGGCGATCGAACTCTATAATCACGGCAAGATGCGGCGTGACTTTACCTATGTCGCCGATCTGGTCGAGGCGATGCTGCGTCTTTTGCACAATGCGCCGCCAGCGCCCGGAAGCACGCATGGGGCGATTGCCGGCGACAGCCTGTCGCCGGTTGCGCCATGGCGCGTCGTCAATATCGGGGCTGGTCAGCCGGTGGAACTTGAGGATTTCGTCGCGGCCGTCGAACATGCGCTCGGGCAAAAGGCCAAACGCAAACTGCTGCCGATGCAGATGGGAGATGTCCCCGCGACCTTTGCCAACACCGACCTGCTCAAGGCGCTGACGGACTATCGCCCTTCAACGCGTATCGCTATCGGCGTGCCGCATTTCGTCGATTGGTATCGCGCGCACTATCACGCCTAGCGGGGCGCCAGACCAATCCCATCCTGCCGATGCTAGGCTCTAGGGCGTGACCTGGCCGTAGGCGCGCGATGCGCCGGTCCGGCAAGAGCAACCTGCGCCGACATTCGAGGCGTGATGAAGCTGGCAGATCTTTACCTGCGTCCGGCAATATTGGCCGAGCTGGCCGTTTACTTGCGGCGGCGGCGTGTAAGCACCGGGATTTTGACCATCGCCTTCTTGTCCGTAGACGCCTGGGCCATACGCCATAGCCATTATCGTAACCGTAATCGTAACCAGGATCGCCATAATCGTAACCCCAATCATAACCGTCGTCGAAACCGTAGGGATAGCCATAGCCATAGGCAGGATAACCCCATCCACCGTACCCGCCGTGCCAACCCGCACCACGCCAACTGCCTCCGCCGTGCCAGCCACCGCCGCCGCCGCCGTGCCAGCCGCCACCACCACCGTGAAAACCGCCGCCGCCAAAGCCGCCACCGTGGAATCCGCCGCCACCGAAACCACCGCCGTGACCGCCACCCCCGCCGCCGTGACCACCGAACGCCAGCGCCGGCACCGCAAGCGTCACCGCTGCAATGAAAACCGAAGCACGCAGAAACCGGGACACTTGCATCTTCAAAACTCCGGCTTTTTAATCGTCACAACACAACTTCGGTCGCATGCGCAGATTGCCGCGCCATAGCCATATGGGCTTAAAGCCAGGAGTTAAAAGAGGCGCCGAGTGCCGTCGCCAGGCAAACAGGAGGTCAGATATCCGGGCTGTGCGTTCGCACACAGCGGAACCGTTGAGCGGATCGGTGCTGCGCAGCAAGCCTCGGCGGCGAGGTGCGAGATGGAAAAGATGTTCCGGCGGTTTATCGCCGCCCTTATCAAGACGGGCTCGCTCGAAATCGAAACCGCGTCAGGCGCGAGATATCATTTCGGCGACGGCAGCGGACAAAATGTACGTCTCCGCTTCGCCGATAAAGCTGCACAAACGGCTGTCGTACTCAATCCCACGTTGCGATTCGGCGAACTCTACATGGATGGCCGGGTCGCGGTCGACGAAGGCACGATTTACGACGCGCTCGCCGTCATTTGTCAGAATATCGACTATCTCGAACGGATCTGGTGGCTGCAGGCGCTCACAACCTTGCGGGGCCGCTTGCAGCACATCTTCAAGGCCAACTCTTCGGTGCGCGCACGCCGCAATGTGGCGCATCACTACGACCTCGATCGTCGGCTCTACAAACTCTTTCTCGACGATGACATGCAATATTCCTGTGCTTATTTCGAGAATGGCGCCGCCACTCTGGACGACGCGCAGCTCGCAAAGAAGCGCCATATCGCCGCGAAGCTGATGATCGAAAAAGGCGATCGTGTCCTTGATATCGGTTGCGGCTGGGGCGGCCTCGCGCTTTATCTCGCCCGCATCTGCGGCGCCAAAGTCACCGGTATCACTTTATCGCGCGAGCAACTTGCATTCGCACGCGAGCGCACGGGCGAGGCTGGCCAATCGAGCGCCATCGAGTTCCGTCTGCAGGATTATCGTGAGATCGACGAGCGTTTCGACAAGATCGTTTCCGTCGGCATGTTCGAACACGTCGGCCCGGAATTTTACGCCGCCTATTTTCAGCAAGTCGCCAAGCTTCTCCAGCCCGGTGGCATGGCGTTGATCCATACGATCGGTTCCTCGCGCGTCCAATACGAGCCCGATCCCTGGATCAGCAAATACATCTTCCCCGGCGGCTATATCCCGGCCCTCTCGACTATCATGCCAACGATCGAGCGCGCCGGCCTTTATGTGACCGACATCGAGATTCTACGGCTGCATTATGCCGAGACACTCAGGGCGTGGCGCGCGCGCTTCCTGGCGCATCGCGCCGATGCCGCGGCGCTTTACGACGAGCGTTTCTGCCGAATGTGGGAATATTATCTCGCCGCTTCGGAATGCGCCTTCCGCTATACTGGCGAAGTTGTCTTCCAGATCCAGCTTGCCAAAAAGGTCGACACCATTCCCGTGACGCGGGATTACATGTTGCGCGCCGAAGCGGAATTGCGGCGGCGCGATAGCGCCGGCTCCGGCCTTCGGATCGCGGGCTGAGTGACGCAAGGCTGACCTGGGGCTTTCCACATGCCGGCACCCGGCATTGCCTTTCGCAGGGCGCGCCCGCAGGATGCCGGTCGATTCTTGCTCAGATCGCACTTAGTCACATCTATTTGAGGCCGCCATGACTCAAAGACCGCTGCTGTTTATCGCGACACCCTGTTTCGGCGGTCTCGTCTCACAGCATTACATGCAATCGGTCATCAGCCTCATCCAGTTCGCCGGACAGTCCGGCTTCGACGCGATGCTCGCGCTGCTCGGTCACGATTCGCTCATCACCCGCAGCCGCAACACGCTGGTCACGCAATTTCTCAGCACGCCGGCGACGCACATGCTGTTCATCGACGCTGACATTTCCTTCCATCCGCAGCAGGTTTACGACATGCTCGCGTTCGACGAGGACTTCGTCGCCGGCATGTATCCGTTGAAGGTTATCGACTGGGGCGCGCCCGCGATGAAACGCCTGACCACGGGGGAATCGTTTCAAAGCGCGCCGCTGCTTTACGTGGGCACGCCGTGTACCGGCAGCGAGGCCGAACGGAAGGGCCGGTTCGTTTCGGGCATTTATTCCGGCGGCGGCTTCATGATGCTCAAACGCCAGGCGATCGAGAAAATGATCGCCACCTATCCCGAGTCGCGCTACGCGGGCGTTCACGCCTACAGCAACGCCAAGGGCGGCGATAGCTACGCGCTCTTTGAATGCTCGATCGATCCCGAAACGAAGACCTATATCAGCGAGGATTTCGGATTTTGCCAGAAATGGCGCGATATCGGTGGCAAGATCTGGCTCGATACCGAGGGCAAACTCACCCACATCGGTGCCTTCAATTTCGTCGGTCAGCCGCAGATGCGCTTTCAGACGACTCTACAGGCGGCCAGCTAGAGCCTCGGCGACCGCTATGCCGCGATCCCGTTCGGCAGAAGCTTCGGCGCCTCGGCGACGGCGAAATCCCACATCGCCTGCGCAATCGCCGTCGGCGCACGATCGGCGCGGCGGACGACAAACCATTGGCGTAGCAGCGGCAGGCCCACGACATCGAGGATCGCCAAGCGGCGGCCTGCAATCTCCGCCTCGATCGTATGGGCCGATAGCAGCGCCAGGCCGAGCCCGGCCATCACCGCCTGCTTGATCGTCTCGTTCGAGCCGATCTCGATATTGACCGTCGGAAGCCGCACCGGCACGTCGGAGAAAAAATAATCGAACACCGCCCGCGTGCCTGAACCGGCTTCGCGGATAATGAAATTCTCTTTGGCCAGATCGGCCTTCGCGATGCGACGACAGCCTGCAAGCGGGTGGTCGGGGGCGGCGACGATGACCTGCGGGTGCTCGCCAATGGCCACGCTCTCGACAGGAAAGTCGCTGGGCGGGCGGCCCATCAGGCAAACGTCGATTTTGTAATCGCGCAATTGGTTGACCATCTCCAGCCGGTTGCCGACCGTGATCGTCACGTCGATGCGAGGATTTTGCCGCGCGAACGCGGCAACGAGACGCGGCGCGATATATTTCGCGGTCGACACGATACCGACGGCGATGCGGCCGCTGTGCGTGCCGCGCAGCGCCGCGATCGTCACATCGAGATCGGTCAAGACACGCTCGATGCGATGGGCGGCACTCACCACTTCTTCCCCGGCGACAGTCAGCCGCAGGCGCCCCCCGATGCGATCGAACAAAGCAACGCCCGCGTCTTCTTCAAGCAATTGAATTCGCGAGGTCAGCGCCGCAGGCGTGACGTTAAGTTGTTCCGCGGCCTTCACAATCGTGCCGGCTTCGGCAACGGAACGGACGCTTTCGAGTTGTTTGATCGTGACACGCTTCATCCTCTATTATTAGATTTTTTTTGATGCTATCTCAACGTAATTCATTTTTCTTTGGCCCAGTACGGGCCGACTTCAGGCCATAAGAGTTTACATAACAAGCGCAGGGTGGGACATGCTCAAAGTCGCGCAGAGCCATCATCTCGAAGACGTCTTGCAGGATTTGACCGCGCGAGACCCCGCGTTCGCGCCCGTCGCCACGCTTGTCCATGAGATCGCCCGCGCCGCCGTCGAAATGGCGGATATGATCTCGCTCGGCCTGCTCAGCGGCGACGGTGCCGCTGCGGTCGGAGACGTCAACGCCGGCGGCGATGTGCAAAAGCATCTCGACGTGTTCGGCAACGACCTTTTTGTCAATGCCCTGCGCCGCGCGCCGGTCGCCGTTGTCCTGTCGGAAGAGTTGGAGGAGCCGCTGGCGCTCGATCCGGACGCGCCGCTTGCGGTCGCGATAGACCCGGTCGATGGATCGTCCAACATCAATGCCAATGTTTCGATCGGCACGATCTTTTCGGTGCTTCCAGTCGTGCCGGACGCCAGCGATGCCAGAGCGCATTTTCTGCAGCCTGGCCGCAACCAATTGGCCGGCGGTTTCATCATTTACGGACCGCAAACCGGTCTCGTCCTCGGGGCAGCGGGAACGACGCAGATTTTCATTCTAGACCGGCGCATTGGTGCCTTCGTGCGGACGCATAACGGCATCGAAATTCCGCGCAAGTCGAAGGAATATGCGATCAACGCCTCGAATTACCGGCACTGGGCGCCGTCGGTGCGCACGTTTGTCGACGATTGCATCAAAGGCACGGAAGGCCCCCTCGGGCAGGAACAGAACATGCGTTGGATCGCGTCGCTCGTTGCGGAAGCCTATCGCATCCTGGCGCGCGGCGGCGTGTTCCTTTATCCCGGCGATATGCGCCAAGGCTATAGCGCCGGCCGGCTGCGACTTATCTATGAGGCCAATCCGATCAGCTTGATCATCGAAAACGCGCGCGGCTCGGCGACCGATTGCGCCCGCCGCATTCTCGACATCCAGCCGACGGACATTCACGCGCGCACGCCGTTCGTCTTCGGCTCGGACGAGGTCGTGCATCTGATCACACGCTACCATACCGATCCGCAATTCTCGGCGGAACATTCGCCGCTTTTCGGCCGTCGCGGTCTGATGCGGTTCTGACGGGGACGTAATGTCGGCAAAACACCCCATCATCTCTGTTACGGGTTCTTCTGGCGCCGGCACGACGTCCGTGCGCCGAACCTTCGAGCACATCTTTCGGCGCGAGCAGATCGGCGCCGCCTTCATCGAGGGTGATGCGTTTCATCGCTTCGACCGCGACGAGATGCGTCGCGTCATGAATGAGGAAGAGCAACGGGGCAACAATCATTTCAGCCATTTCGGGCCTGCCGCGAATCTGCTCGAAGAACTCGAAGCGGTGTTCCGTACCTATGCCGAGACGGGGCAGGCCAAGACGCGCCACTACGTTCATGATGCGATCGAGGCGGACCTCTATCGCGGGACGCCGGGCAGGTTCACGGATTGGGGGCCGCTGCCCGAAAAATCCGAAGTGCTTTTTTACGAAGGGCTGCACGGCGCGCTCGTCACAGACAAAGTGAATGTCGCACGTTATGCCGATCTCAAGATTGGTGTCGTGCCGGTCATCAATCTCGAATGGGTTCAGAAGATCCATCGCGACAAGGCGGCGCGCGGCTATTCCAAAGAGGCCGTTACCGACACGATCTTGCGGCGGATGCCGGACTACGTGAATTACATCTGTCCGCAATTCACCGAGACCGACATCAACTTCCAGCGCGTCCCGACCGTCGATACGTCGAATCCTTTCGCGGCGCGCTGGATTCCGACCTCGGATGAATCGATGGTCATCATCCGCTTCAAGGACCCTCGCGGCATCGACTTCTCGTACCTGCTGTCGATGCTCCACGATAGTTTCATGTCGCGGGCCAATTCAATCGTCGTCGGCGGCGGCAAACTCGACCTTGCCATGCAGCTCATCCTGACGCCGATCATTCTGCAATTGGTCGAACGCGCGCGGCGCGCGCTGTGAAGGAGAGTTCGATGAACGTGTTCGCCAAGGCCGAAGCTGCTGTCACGCATGACGAGCTTGCCAATGCGATCCGCTTTCTTGCCGTCGATGCGGTGGAAAAGGCCAATTCCGGTCATCCCGGTATGCCGATGGGCATGGCCGATGTCGCGACGATTCTCTACACGCAATTTTTGAAATTCGATCCTGCCGATCCGGCGTGGCCTGACCGCGACCGTTTCGTGCTTTCGGCCGGTCACGGCTCGATGCTGCTCTATGCGCTTCTCTATCTCACCGGCTATCCGGAGATGACGATCGAGGAGATCAAGAATTTCCGTCAGCTTGGTTCGAAAACGCCGGGCCATCCCGAATATGGCCATACGCCGGGCGTCGAGACGACCACAGGTCCGCTCGGCCAGGGTCTCGCCATGGCGGTCGGCATGGCAATCGCCGAGAAGCTACTCGCGGCGCGCTACGGCAACGATCTCGTCGATCACCGCACCTATGTGATCGCCGGCGATGGCTGCTTGATGGAAGGCGTCAGCCAGGAGGCGATTACGCTCGCCGGCCATTTGAAACTCTCGAAACTCATCGTGCTCTGGGACGACAACAAGATCACCATCGATGGCGCGGTGAATCTCGCGGATTCGACGGATCAGATCGCACGTTTCAAAGCCGCTGGCTGGGACGCGTGGCATATCGACGGGCATGATCCGCGAGCGATCGCCGAGGCGTTAAGCAAGGCGCAGACGTCCGACAGGCCTGTATTCATCGGCTGCAAAACAACGATCGGTTTCGGTGCGCCGACCAAGGCAGGCACGCATGGCGTTCATGGGTCGGCACTTGGCGCAGCCGAGGTCGCGGCGACGCGCGAGAAGCTCGGCTGGAGCGCGGCGGCTTTCGAAATTCCCGCACGGATTTTGAATGCGTGGCGCAACACCGGCGCGCGCGGCAAGGCTATACATGAAGCTTGGACCGCACGGCACGCAAGCGGCAATGCTGCCGGCTTCAACCACGATATCTCGGGCGCCCTGAGCCCGACGCTCGCCGAAACGATCAACGCGTTCAAACGCAAAGCAAGCGAAGCCAATGCGGCGCAGGCGACGCGCGTTTCCTCGCAAAAGACGCTCGATGAGCTGGCGAAAATCCAGACCAATCTACTTGGCGGCTCGGCCGACCTGACCGGCTCGAACAACACCAAAGCGGCCGATATGCGCGCCGTGACGCCGGAGGACTTCTCCGGCCGCTATCTTCATTACGGCATCCGCGAATTCGGCATGGCCGCGGCGATGAATGGCCTCGCGCTCCACGGCGGCTTCATTCCCTACGGCGGCACGTTCCTGGTCTTTGCCGATTATGCGCGCCCGGCGATCCGCCTTTCCGCACTCATGCACAAGCATGTCATCTATGTTTTGACGCATGATTCCATCGGCCTCGGCGAGGATGGGCCGACGCACCAGCCGGTCGAGACGCTCGCGTCGCTGCGAGCCATTCCGCATCTTAATGTTTTCCGCCCTGCTGACGCTGTCGAAACAGCGGAAGTGTGGGAGCTGGCCTTGCAGATTTCCGAAGCGCCGTCTGTGCTGGCTCTGTCGCGGCAAAATCTGCCGGTTCTGCGACGCGCCCATACAGAGGAAAATCTTTCCGCACGGGGCGCCTATGTGCTCCGCGACGCGTCCGGCGAACGCGATGTCACGCTGATCGCCACCGGCTCCGAGGTCTCGCTCGCTGTCGCGGCGGCCGACGAACTCGCCAAGGATAATGTCAAGGCCGCGGTTGTATCATTGCCGTGCTTTGAACTTTTCGCCACGCAGGAACCTGGCTATCGCGCCGCCGTTCTCGGTCAGGCGCCGCGAATCGGCATAGAGGCTGCATTGCGCCAGGGCTGGGACGCGGTGCTTGCGCCTGAGGACTATTTCATCGGCATGAAGGATTTCGGCGCCAGCGCGCCGGCCGTCGATCTTTACAAACACTTCGGCATCACGGTTGAGGCCATCGTGAATGCGGCGCGCGCCGCTGCCGGGCACGGAACTGCGAGCTAAGGATTTACTTTCCGCGGGGGCACTTAACCCTTTGAGGAGTCGCGATCATGAACGTTCTCGACAAGAAAACACCCGGCGAGAAGCGCAGCCGCTATTCGGCGGGTGTGATGGAATATCGCGAAATGGGCTATTGGCAGCCCGATTACGAGCCGAAGGACACCGACATCCTCGCGGTCTTTCGCGTCACGCCGCAGGATGGGGTCGATCCGATCGAGGCGGCGGCCGCCGTCGCCGGAGAGTCCTCAACCGCAACCTGGACCGTTGTCTGGACGGATCGGCTGACCGCCAGCGAAAAATACCGCGCCAAATGCTATCGCGTCGATCCGGTGCCGAATGCGCCCGGCTCCTATTTCGCCTTCATCGCCTACGATCTCGATCTCTTCGAGCCCGGCTCGATCGCCAATCTGACTGCCTCGATCATCGGCAATGTCTTCGGTTTCAAACCACTCAAGGGCCTGCGGCTCGAAGACATGCGCTTCCCCGTCGCCTATGTGAAAACCTTTCAGGGCCCGGCGACCGGCATCGTCGTCGAGCGCGAGCGCCTCGATAAATTCGGCCGGCCGCTGCTCGGCGCAACCGTGAAACCGAAGCTCGGCCTCTCCGGCCGCAATTATGGCCGCGTGGTCTACGAGGCGCTGAAGGGCGGCCTCGACTTCACCAAGGACGACGAGAACATCAATTCGCAGCCCTTCATGCATTGGCGCGAGCGTTTCCTCTATTGCATGGAGGCTGTGGCGAAGGCTGAGGCGTTAACGGGCGAGGTGAAGGGCACGTATCTGAACGTCACCGCCGCCACGATGGAGGACATGTACGAGCGCGCCGATTTCGCGAAGCAGCTCGGCTCCGTTATCGTCATGATCGATCTTGTCGTCGGCTATACGGCGATCCAGTCCATGGCCAAATGGGCGCGCAGGAATAATATCGTCCTGCATCTGCACCGTGCCGGCCATTCGACCTATACACGGCAGAAGTCGCATGGCGTCTCCTTCCGTGTCATCGCCAAATGGATGCGCCTCGCCGGCGTCGATCACATCCATGCCGGCACGGTCGTCGGCAAGCTCGAAGGCGACCCCAACAACGTGCGCGGCTATTACGACATCTGCCGCGAGGACTATAATCCGGTGGCGCTCGAACATGGCATTTTCTTCGATCAGCATTGGGCCTCGCTCAACAAGCTGATGCCTGTTGCGTCCGGCGGCATCCACGCCGGACAGATGCATCAGCTCATCGATTTGCTGGGCGAAGATTGCGTGCTGCAATTCGGCGGCGGGACGATCGGCCATCCAATGGGGATTGAGGCGGGCGCGACGGCCAATCGTGTCGCGCTGGAAGCAATGATCTTTGCCCGCAACGCCGGACGCGATTTGCTCGGCGAAGGTCAGGAGATCCTTGAACAGGCCGCGAAGAACTGCCTGCCGCTGCGCCAGGCGCTCGAGACCTGGAAGGACGTGACCTTCAATTATTCCTCGACCGACACGCCCGATTTCGTACCGACCGCCACCGCGGCGCAGTGAGCATGATCCCGAAAAGTTGCAGACTTTTCGGACAAGATCATGCGCTGATATGAATAGGAGAACGAAGATGCGCGTGACCCAGGGCTGCTTTTCGTTTTTGCCGGAATTGACCGACGATCAAATCCGCACACAGGTTCAATATTGCATCGACAGGGGCTGGGCGGTGAACATCGAATTCACTGACGATCCGCACCCGCGCAATACCTATTGGGAGATGTGGGGCCTTCCGATGTTTGACATCAAGGACGCGGCGGCGGTGATGCTTGAACTCAACGCTTGCCGCAAGGTGCATGCCGGACGCAGATATATCCGCCTCTCTGGCTTCGACTCTTCACATGGCTGGGAGAGCGTGCGCATTTCCTTCATCGTTGGGCGCCCGGCGGAAGAACCGGGCTTCATCCTGACGCGCAACGAGCTCGGCGGCCAGGCGATCCAATATACGTTGCAGGCGCGCCCGCTGGCGAACGCCTAAGGGTCGTGGCATGACCGAACCGGTGGCCACCGAAACCTCGCCCATCGCGATCGACCTGCACAAGGAGCTCGCCGAAACGCAGGTCGGCGAAATCCTCGACGAGCTCGACCGCGAACTCATCGGCCTCGTGCCGGTGAAGACGCGCATCCGCCAGATTGCCGCGCTGTTGATCGTCGATCGTGTGCGTAAACGCATGGGTCTCGTGACGGAAACGCCGACGCTGCACATGAGCTTCACCGGCAATCCGGGCACGGGCAAGACGACCGTCGCGCTACCGGATGGCCGAAATTCTGCACAAGCTCGGCTACATTCGTCGCGGCCATCTCGTCTCCGTCACGCGCGACGATCTCGTTGGTCAATATATCGGTCACACGGCGCCGAAGACGAAGGAAGTCTTGAAGAAGGCCATGGGCGGCGTGCTGTTCATCGACGAAGCCTATTATCTCTACCGGCCGGAGAACGAGCGCGACTATGGCCAGGAGGCCATCGAAATCCTGCTGCAAGTGATGGAGAACCAGCGCGACGATCTTGTCGTGATTTTCGCCGGCTACGCTGACAGAATGGACAAATTCTTTCGCGCCAATCCGGGCTTCCGTTCGCGCATCGCGCATCATATCGACTTTCCGGATTATAGCGACGAAGAGCTGATGAGCATTGCCGAGATGATGCTCACATCGCTCAGCTATCATTTCGATGCCGAAGGCGCGGCCGCGTTCCGCGATTACATCGTCGCGCGGCGCAAGCAGCCGCATTTCGCCAACGCGCGTTCGATTCGCAATGCGCTCGACCGGATGCGGCTGCGCCAGGCCAACCGCCATTTCGAGCGCCCCGGCCTCGTCACGCTCGACGATCTGACGACGATCTCTGCGCAGGATGTGCGCGCCAGCCGCGTGTTCAGCCAGAACGCGGCGGAGCCGTCCTGATTATTTTTCTCGCTTCAGGCACCAGACAATGGACTTGATCCATGTCGAGGACGTCGTCCAGGTCTTCACGGCGCCAGTGCTGTCCTTGCAGTCTTCTTCGAGCAGATAGTCCGACGCCACATGCGGCCGCACGGCGAGATGCGCGAAGTTCCACGCCGCCAGCCATTTGCCCGGAGAACCGTCGCGCAGACGATGAAACAGGTCGAGCAAAATACGCCGATCGGAAAAGTTGTTTACTGCATCGGCGCGACCATAATATTGGATGACGCCGAGTTCGCCGACCATCCGAAATTCGGTGATTGGAACATGCCCGTTCATCCAGTCGGCAATAGCGCGATATTGCCCAACGGTGCCGAGATTGGTGGTAATCGGCATTTGCTTGCGCACGAGAGCAGCCTCGGCGCAGGTTCCGGCCCCGGCGAGAGTGATCACCGCCACCAGCCCCAAAGCGATACGATGCGAAAAACGCACGGCTATTTCGACAAGGCCGGCCGAGCCGATCAACACCACAGCGGCGATAAGAACTCCATAGTACCAATGATAGGGCGGTAGATTGAGCAGGCTGTAGGCGGCATATTGCACGAGAGCTAGGCCGCCGACGAGTACGACAAAGGCGCGCCAGAGCCGATTGCCTTTCACGAGCGCCAAGCCGAAAGGAACGAAGATGGCGAACGCGAGCGAGAGGAAAGTTGCGACTCCATATTTGTAATAGTAAAGGGCGAGCCCATTCTCGAACGAAAAATCGTGCCAGGCCGCTTCTTTACGTTTGATGAAATAAGTGTCGGGAATCACGGAGCCAAGATGGAGCCAGGAGAACACGCTCCAGGCACCTACGACAAGGGCGAAGCCAATCATGACTTGACCGAATTGCGGCAAGCGCCGTCCTACGGCCATCAGAATAAAAAGCGGCACAAGCAACAGCGCGCCGTCGGGCCGCGCCAGCACGAGAAGCCCCGTCGCAAGGCCAAGCAGCAGATAGCGTTCCAGAATATAGGCGATGCAGCAGCCAAGCAGCACGGCAATAAAGAGATAGGTTTCGAGGCCTGAGGTTGAGACCAGCAGCGGGTTGGTGAACAGGGCGAGTGTCGCGACATAGGCCCAGATCAGCGGAAAATAGAGACAGCGCGCAGTGAATTTGAGCGTGAAGAAAATGGCGACGACGAGAAGGCATTCCAGCGCATAGGCCGCCCAGAGACCGGAAAGTCCCACCCTGATCAGCGCGCTCAATAGAAGAACGTTGAGCGGTGATGTCGCGGCATTAGAGACGTAGGGCAATTGCATGCCCCAAATGCCAGCCTCACCGAAAGTGCGCGCATAAGCCAGGGTTATGAACGCGTCGTCGACATAGATTTCATGAAACAAATACAGAAACGCGCAAAGAGCGCCAAGAAATATGACGTCTCTCGCGCGGCTCACGAGCGGGCCGCCAAGTTCTTTACGTTTTGGCATGACAAACAGCCGCTCCCGGCGATGGTAACGATAACCTCTGCCATAAAGCGGTATAATGGACTAAATCCTTAAAGCCCGGCTTGCGAACTATTCGTACCGGAAACCTTCGCAGGATGGCGGCATGGAAACCTTCTTGACGGCGGGCATGGTGCTGTCGGGGCTCTTTTTTGGCTGGACGATCGGCTCGCATTACACCGGCGCGACCATGGGGAT
Source organism: uncultured Pseudomonadota bacterium (assembly GCA_963782195.1). Taxonomy (GTDB): domain Bacteria; phylum Pseudomonadota; class Alphaproteobacteria; order Rhizobiales; family Beijerinckiaceae; genus Methylovirgula. The sequence continues at coordinate 679,119 of CAWAIN010000004.1, forward strand.
GGCCTACGGCGCAGGCGTCATCAAGAATCCCTTCACGGCTCTGGCACTCATCGCCGTTTTCGTACTGCTCGGCGCGACCTTCGAAAGCAGCCATGTGGTTGAGACGGTTGGCGCCGGCATCATTCCCGGCCGGTTCATGACCCCGCTCGGCGGCATGGTCATGATGCTGACAGCGGCCCTCGTCACAGCCGCCAACACTTACATGAAATGGCCAGTTTCGACCTCGCAACTCGCGTGCTTTTCCGTCGTCGGAGCCGGGCTTGCGATGGGCGCACCCGTCAACTGGTCGAGCACTGTAATCTTGCTCTTCGTGACCTGGATATGCACGCCCATCGCCAGCGCCGCGCTCGGCTTCGTGTTCACCCATCTCATCGATCTCGCTACGCGTGGTCGCGCGGATTCGGCAGAGCGGGTTTTACGCTGGGCTTTGCTCGCGGGCTGTTGTTACGCCGCCTATACGCTCGGCGCCAATAACACGGGCAATGCCGTTGGCGTTTTCTATGGGCTGAAGCTCGCGACACCGCTCAAAGCCGGTTTCGCAGGGGGCCTCGTCATGGCGCTTGGCGCTCTGACGTGGGGCCGGCCGATTCTCGAAAAGATGGGTAAGGGGATCGCGCAACTCGATCTCGAGATGGGCGTCGGCGCTAAGCTGGCGCAGAGCTTGACCGCCCATACTGCCGCGATTCTGGGCTATCCGACTTCGATGAATCAGGCGCTGATTGGCGGCATCGCCGGGGCCAGCCGCGCGAGAGGCCGTGATACGTTAAATCGGCGCGCCTTGATGGAGATCGTTTTCTCCTGGTTCTTCACGCCGGTTCTGGCAGGGATCGCGTCGTTCCTGCTCTACGTTTTGGTATCCCGCGTGCTTGGTGTCCGTTAGGCCTCCGCGCCGCGGCTGCGTCCCTCGTAAAGCCACGTCACAACCGTGCTCGCCAGCAGGAACAGCAGGCCCAGGAAGCCGATGGCGAGCGGGGCGACGCCAATGCCGGTGACCTGTGCGGAATCCGTCCGCTTGATCGCCGCGTAATCGGAGCCGCCATAGATCGGACTGTCATGCATCGCGACAATCCGCGGCAACGAGACATCGCTGCCATGCGCCGTGCCGATGCGACGCACCGTGCCGCCTGTCGCCTCGGCGAGGGGCCGCAATTTCTCGGTCGTCGAGACGACCTCCTGAAATTCGCGCGGATTTTCCGGCCCCACATTGACGAGCGTGGTCAGGGCGCCATCCGTGACCCGGTAAAGCCCGAGTTCCGAGACTTTAACGTCCGCGCGCGAAAGGCCCGGCTCGCCCGGTTTCAACGTCGCGGTGATTTCCTTGCCGGACGGCGCGAAAACACGCACCGGCGGAATCTGATCCTTCAGGCTCTGGCGTTCTATCGAGAGTTCGTCACCCTGCGACGTGGCGCGCAAGGCTTCCTCTTCAAGCTCTGGCTCCTTCATCAGCCAATGCGCCAGGCGCCGCAGCAACGCGAGATGCGGGCCGCCACCCTGAAACCCGCGCGCCCAGAGCCACATTTGATCCGAAAGAAGCAGCGCGACGCGGCCCTTATCCTCGCGCGACAGCACAAGCAGCGGCTTGTTGTCGGCGCCGGAAAGGATGTTGGTGCCCCGGTTGACTGTCGCATCGACCTGACGGAACCAGCGGCTCCAGGCTGGCGGCGTTTCGTCCGCGCCGGGCAGGCCCCGCGTCACTGGATGCTTGGCGCCGACAGCCGTAATCGCCGGCTGAAACGCCTGCTGGATCACATCGCCGGTCGGCTCGGCCGGCGACAGCGCGCCAAGCGGCGAATAATAAATCCCGTCCGACGACGCAAAGTCCGGCCCCGCCGCAATCATCAGCGCGCCGCCGTCCCGCACATAGCGCACGATATTGTCGAGATAGACCGCGGGCAGGATCGCCTGATTGGAATATCGGTCGAAGATGATGAGATCGAAATCGGTAATCTTGCGGCCGAAGAGGTCCGCGGTCGGAAAGGCGATCAGCGACAATTCGTTGATCGGCGTTCCATCCTGCTTCTCCGGCGGCCGCAGAATCGTGAAATGAACAAGATCGACGTTGGCGTCGGACTTCAGGAGATTGCGCCACATCCGCTCGCCCTGGTTCGGCTCGCCGGAGACGAGCAGAACTTTAAGTTTGTCGCGCACGCCGTCGATCGTCAGCACCGCCTTGTTGTTGAGCGCGGTCAGTTCGCCGGGCAACGCCTCGACCTCAAGTTCGACGACGTTCGGTCCGCCATGCTCGATCTTCACGGGCACACGGATCGTCTCGCCGATTGCAGCGGTGACATCGGCGATCGGATTGCCGTCACGGCGGACGTGCAGGACCACTGGCTCGGTGCCATTCGCGGTGTCGTCGACGCGCAGCTCGAGCGTCACATCCTTGCCGACGATGCCGAACCGCGGTGCGGTCAAAAGCTCGATGCGCCGGTCGCGTTCGCCCTCATGTCCCGTGATGAACGCGTGCAGCGGCGCCTTGAAGCCGAGGGCCGCGGTGCTTGACGGAATGTCATGCACGACACCATCGGTGATCATGAAGACGGCGCCGATCCGCTCCGCCGGAACATCGGCGAGCCCCTCGTTGAGCGCGGAGAAAAGACGCGTGCCGTTGTTCTCGGTATCGTTGCGGCCGCTTTCGATCATCCGCACATCGACATTGCCAAGCGCCGCAAGCCGCCGCTTGAGATCGGCGGTCGCTTTCTCCGTTTGCTCCATGCGGTCGCCGATAGTCTGGCTGCCGCTTTGATCGACCACGATTGCGACGACGTCCTTCAGTGGCTTGCGGTTTTCCCGCACCAGCGACGGATCGGTCAGCGCAAGCAGCACGAGACCGAGGCCGAGCGCACGCAAAACCGCGCCGCGCCGGCGGCGAAGCAGCGACAATGCGGTGACAAGGAGCGCCAGAGCCGCAAAGCCCCAAAGGAGCGCGGGCGGCAGCAAGGGCGTGAAAGCGATGGAAAAGGCGTTCATCCAGCCGCAGAGAGCCGTACCCGGCTGGCTTTTTCAAGGCTTTTTAGAGCCGTGCCCCGGCGCAGGGGAGAACCGCATAGGCGGAAATGCGATGCCAGACATATCCGTCCGGCTCTTCCGTCATGCGGAAATTGGGCACGGGCGGGGTCCAATATTGCGCCTTCAAGGCGGCCGGAAACGTCGTGCCCGGGTAAACCGGGGCGACAATCCAGGCCGGCGCGTCGGCGCGGGCACAGAGGAGGCCGACCGCAGGCGCCGTCACAACGGGCAGTTCTGCGCTCGATACGTTATGCGTGATCGCAAGAGCCTCTTTCTCGACCAGTCCGTTGTCGATGAGAAATTGCGTGCGGTCGCGCCATTCGCGCGCGAGCTTGGGTGAGAAGATCGTGCCGACGCCCTGCTGCGGCGAGGCCCATTGCGGCCGTCCGGTCAAGAACCACGCTTCCGTCTGGCCGCCGAGCCAGAGGATTTCGCCGTCCCTCCCCGCCAGCAATTGCTCAAGTGCCGCCGGACGACGATTTTGATCGACGACTTTTTGAAATGCGGACCTGTCATCCCACAGGTGCCAGACGAGGGCGGCAAGACTGAGCGCCGCGAGGCCTTCAATCGCCCATGTGACGCGGGAGCGAGGCGCGAAGGCCAATGCGAGCGCGGCGGCGGCAATCGGAAAAGCGATGTAGCGCCAATTGTTCCAGAAATAGGTGAAGCCGCCCGGCCCTTCCGCAGGAAGGTTCGTGAAAAAATGGCCGAACTGCGCAAAGTAAAGCGCGTTCAACAGCACACCATAGGCTGCCACGCAGAACCACACGACGATGACGACAGGTCGCGTCACAACGCTCGCCAGCCGTGCGGCGTTGAACTGGACGACGAGCGCCGCGGCGCAGAGGGCGCTCACGATGACGAAGTCCTGATAGCAGAGCCACGCTGCGGTCAGCAGCGCGAGAACGAAATAGCCGACGCGCCCATTTTGAATGAGCTTTATCGCGCAGACGGCCATGGCCACGGCACCCGTGGCGGCCAGCAGCCATGTCACGCGCCAAAACTGCGCCTGGATGACGAGTTCGAGGGAAAGCTCGTCGCCAAACAGGGATTGCACAACGATGCCGCCAATGCCGGCGAGAATGACGGCGAGCAAGATGAGCTTTCGTCGGCCTTCGAAGAAGCTCGCGGCAATTGCGATGGTCGCGGATTGCAACACAATCGGCGCGTAGGACGCGAGTGACCAATGCGTCGGAAAGAGAAGGCTGCTGCGGCTTTGCGCCAGCGCTTTCAAATCCGGGTCCATGAGCCGCACGAGCCTGTCGAAGAGCGGCAGGCCTAAAAGGCCAGCGACGATCGCGGCAGCGACGGCCAATCCAGCGGCGATCAGCCAACGCCTGTCCTCGACGCAAAGAACGATCGCCAGCACCGCCCATCCCGCGAGCGCCATGATCGGATGCAGAAGCGTTGCGGGTAAAAGCAAAGCCGCGCTCAAAAGCGTGCGCCGCGACGCCAGCGCTGCGAGAGCACAGAGCACGAGCGCTTCCGCGAATGGGCGCGGCACGCTCTGAATTTCGGAATAGCCGAAGCGCAAAATCGCGCCATAGAAGGTCGGCAGCACGGCGACGAAGATCAGTACTACAGGAACAAACCGCCAGGCGACGTAATGGCGCGCGAAGAGCGCGAGTGCCGACATCCAGGCCACCATCGCGAGGATCGCGAGCAGCATAACCGTCGTCTGCGTTCCCAGCGCCGCGACAAGATGATCAAGCAGAAACGGAAACAGGCTGAACCGCGATTGCCCGTCATCGACGAACATCATGTCACGGCCGATGCCAGCCGGGTTGAGATCGGCGAGCGCCCGGCCGATGTAGACGTTTGTGTCGCCCGCGATCCCTTGAAACGGGTGCGTCAGGGTCCAAAGAGCGATGGCAATGAGGCAAAGAACGATGCCGCCGTCATGCAGCGCGGTGGCAAACACCGATTGGTGGGTTTCAACGTGGACTCGCGCCGGCGCCTCGGTTGCGACATCGAACGAAGAGGCCGCGCGCGCCTTCATTTCGAGGCGGTCGCCTCCGACACGAACAGCAGCGTGCGCCGGGCGAAGAAATTGAACGTGAAGACGAAACCTGCGGTCGGCGCTTTGGCGAGGCCGACACCGAGGCCAGCGAAATGCACGAAGGTGAACAGCAGCGCCTGATTCAAGGCGAGGCCGAGAAAGCCGATGGCGAAAAAGCCGATGGCTTCCGCCCCGATGCTGCGTTGGCGGCGACCGCGAAAGATCAGTAGCACGCTGCCGGCATAGGCGAGCAACATGCCGAGCGTGAAGCTGATCGCCGAGGCAATTTGATAATTCAGGCCCGCTTTGACGAAAGCGATCAACAGACCCCAATCGAGGCCGAGCGCCGCGGCGCTGACGAGGCCGTAGCCAAAAAGATCGGAAATGAGCACGCGCAGCGACTTGCTTCGCGCCAGTGGGGCGCCGCGCTCGGCATGCGATATGGAGTCGACGGCGCTCATGCTCAGGCCGCCACGCGCTTCGGCACCAGACGCAGGCTCTTCAATGCCTCCTGCGCGCCGGAGGCGCCGGCCTCGCCATATTCGGCGTCCTCATTGACCTGCCAGACGTCGTACAACTCTTCACCCGCAATGATGTTCGCCGCGGTGAGCATGCCGGTCATCATCGCATGGTCCTGATTGTTATATTTGTGCATGCCGTTGCGGCCGACGAGATGCAGATTGGGGCAGGAGAGCCGCAACTCGCGGCGGATTTCCTTCATATGGTCGGCATAGGTCTCGTCATAGACGGGATAGGCCTTCTTCTGCCGCACGACGCAGGCGTCGCGAACATCGTTGGGGTCCATCAAGCCGATCTCGCCGATTTCGCCCTTTGCGCGGGCGATCAGGTCTTCGTCGGTCGAATTCCACAGGCCATCGCCCTCGAAGCAGAAATATTCGAGGCCAAGGCAGGTCGAGGTTTCATCGGGCAGCATTTCCGGTGACCACGAACGAAAGTTCTGCACGCGGCCGACCTTCACCTTCGGATCGTGGATATAAATCCAGTTGTCGGGAAGCTCATTCTTGGTTTCGCCGATCAGCACGACGGTGAGGAAGTCGCGATATTTGAGTTCGCGCGCGTGGAGCAGCGTCAGCGCCGTCGGCTTCAGCGCAGAAATCAATTCGCGCACCGGCGCCGACGAGACGACGTTCTCGGCCGTATAATGTTCGACCTGTCCGTTGCCGCTTTCGACGGCGACCGACCAGGTGGCGGTGTGCTTGTCATAAGCGAGCGAGCGCAGCTTGCGATCCATGACGATCTCGCCGCCGAGCGCCTTCAACTTTTGCGCACAGGCTTCCCACATCATGCCCGGGCCACGCCGCGGATAGCGGAATGATTTAATCAGCGTCTTGGCGACAGTAGCGCTCTTTTGGCCGGACTTCTTGCGGCCGAGTGAACGACGCAGGCCGTCCGCGATCGCCGCACCGAGGCTCAGCCCCTTGATGCGCTGCGCCGCCCATTCGGCGGAAATCTCGTCGCAGCTCATGCCCCAGACCTTTTCCGTATAGGTCTTGAAGAAGATCGAGAAGAGCCGCTCGCCGAACTGATTGCGCACCCATTCGTGGAACGTCTTCGGGTCCTTCACCGGGTTCAGCTTGGCGTAGGCATAGGAGCCGACGCAGAGGACGCTGGTGAAAATCCCAAGGTTGCTGAGCGCCTCAAAGGCCTTCAGCGGATAGGAATAGAATTTGTCGCGGTAATAGATCCGCGAAAGGCGCGGCCGCTCGATGAAATCGTCAGGCAGGATCTCGTTCCAGAGATCGACCACTTCTTTCGATTTCGAGAAAAAGCGATGGCCGCCGATATCGAAGAGATAATTCTTGTAATGCGCGGTGCGGCTGATGCCGCCAACATAATCCGGGTCCTGCTCGATAACGAGGACCGACTTGCCCGCCTTGGCGAGGCTATAGGCGGTGGTCAATCCGGCGGGGCCGGCACCAATGACCAGAGCATCGAGCTTTTTCAAAGGCTTCTCCCGCGCGCGCATCTCGGAGCATCGGCGGCAGGGCCAAGCTCAGCGGGGAGAGAAGACCATTAATAAGTTAAGGCCGGCTTAGACGGATTGGGGAAAGCGCCGCATCAAAGGCACACCTTCGTAACTAATTACTTGTCGCGCTTTTGCATAAATTGCAAAAATAACCTCTGAAAAGCATCGCTGCGTGCCACGCAAATAAATAGCTTATCTGCAACTGATCACCTAGCGCTCCCTCCGTTATAAACGCCAGGTTATCGCGTTCTTCGCGCTTAGTTCCCACCGCGTTTTCAAACTCGAAATACAATTTATTCTTAACTATTTATCGTACTTGATCTTCATCTCTTGATAAACTTAACAAGCCGTTTGCGTGATAGAGACAGTTTCTTAGCCTCAGGATCGCGTTAATTTCCGAATAGAGATACGTCTGATTGACTTGAATACCCGGGCTCCGGAGAAATCGAAAAAAACGCTCTATCCCCGCGCCCTTGCACCCTTTTAAATTCAAGTTCGGCTTTTCCAGCTGTTGGCATAGCCTCAAAACATACGTCTCAAACAGCGACACACACGTAAATAAATTTCCATTAGCAATAAGATATGGGAAAACCGAATTTAATTTCCTCTGCTCCAAACTCCATCGCATCTTCCGTAACTTAGCAGCTAATCGATCTCGCTCTTGATCACCACAAAATGGAAAATAGGCTTCGAGCTTGGATACTTCAGATCTCATTTCATTTTCCACAAACCTCATACTCTTCCAAAAGTAATCAGCTACATCAGAAAACTCCCTCATCGCGTGTGAAGCTAACTGATCCGGGCTGAACTCCGCGATTGCAGACTCCATCAATTATCCAAAAAGCTCCGCAGCTTCCTTGAGCGGCTCGGGTGCTTTAGCTTGCGCAGCGCCTTCGCCTCGATCTGGCGGATACGTTCGCGCGTCACCGAGAACTGCTGGCCGACTTCTTCCAGCGTATGGTCGGTGTTCATGCCGATGCCGAAGCGCATACGCAGCACGCGTTCCTCGCGCGGCGTCAGCGAGGCGAGCACGCGTGTCGTCGTCTCACGCAGGTTCGACTGGATCGCCGCGTCGATCGGCAGGATGGCGTTCTTGTCCTCGATGAAATCGCCGAGATGCGAATCTTCCTCGTCGCCGATCGGCGTTTCGAGCGAGATCGGCTCCTTGGCGATCTTCAACACCTTGCGGACTTTTTCGAGCGGCATGGCGAGCTTTTCGGCGAGTTCCTCCGGCGTCGGCTCGCGGCCGATCTCATGCAGCATCTGGCGCGAGGTGCGAACGATCTTGTTGATTGTCTCGATCATATGCACCGGGATGCGGATGGTGCGCGCCTGATCGGCGATCGAGCGGGTGATCGCCTGACGAATCCACCAGGTCGCATAGGTCGAGAACTTGTAGCCGCGGCGGTATTCGAACTTATCGACCGCCTTCATCAGGCCGATATTGCCTTCCTGAATGAGGTCGAGGAATTGCAGGCCGCGGTTGGTGTATTTCTTGGCGATGGAGATGACGAGCCGCAGATTGGCCTCGACCATTTCCTTCTTGGCCTGACGCGCCTCGCGCTCGCCCTTCTGCACGACCTGAACGATCTTGCGGAATTCCTGCGTCTCGACGCCGGTTTCCTTGGAGAGATCGTGGATGTCAGTGCGGATTTCGCGAATCTGATCCTTGCCGCGCGCGGTGAAATCCTTCCAGCCGCGGCCGCCGAGCTTCGAGACCCGCAACAGCCATTTGGGGTCGAGTTCGGAGTTATAATAATTTTTCAGGAAGTCTTCGCGGGTCACGCCGGACTCTTCCGCCAGACGCAACAGCTTCGTCTCGAGGCCGATAACCTTCCGGTTGATGTCGTAAAGCTGCTCGACCAGCGCATCGATGCGGTTCTGATTGAGCGACAGCGATTTGACGTCGACGACGATCTCTTTCTTCAGCGTCTTGTAGCGGCGTTCCTGCGCCGGCGTCAGCGTCTCGTTCTTGAGCTTGCTCTCGACGTTCTGCACCTGAAGCTTGTTGAGCTTCTTATAGGCATCGGCGATGCGATCGAAGGTTTCGAGCACCTTCGGCTTTAGCTCGGACTCCATCGCCGAGAGCGATACGGAATTTTCCATATCGTCCTCTTCCTCGAAGTTTTCCTCGGGGATGGGGGCTTCTGCCCCGTCTTCGTCGTCGCCGGGGCGCCGCAGACCTGCTGGCGGATTGATCGGCGCCGTGGCCGGGGCGCGCTGCGCAACCTGCGCCGCCAGCGCCTCTTGGGCGCCCGGTGCCGTCATGTCGATCTTCGGCGTGTTCTTGCCGTCGGGCCCCGCATAGGTCGCTTCGAGGTCGATGATGTCGCGCAGGAGAACCTTGCCCTCGTTCAATTCGTCGCGCCAGATGATGATGGCCTGGAAGGTGAGCGGGCTTTCGCAGAGGCCCGCGATCATCGCCTCGCGGCCGGCCTCGATGCGTTTGGCAATGGCGATTTCGCCTTCGCGCGACAGCAGCTCGACCGAGCCCATCTCGCGCAGATACATGCGGACCGGATCATCGGTGCGATCAGCCGGCTCGGATTTTTGGGTCGCGAGCGCTTTCGACTGCGTTATCTCGACGAGTTCGCCGCCCTCGACTTCTTCCTCTTCCTCTTCGGAATCGGCTTCTTCAGCTTCTTCGCTCTCGATGACATTGATGCCCATTTCGTTGAGCATTGCGAGAATGTCTTCGATCTGTTCCGAATTGACTTCCTCGGACGGCAGCACCGCGTTCAATTCGCGATAGGTCACAAAGCCGCGCTTCTTGGCGAGCTTGATCATCCGCTTGACAGCGGCATCCGACATATCGAGCAGCGGGCTATCTGAGGTCTCGACGGCGGCAGTGCCTTCGGCTTCGGTTTTCTCGTTGTCTTTTTTCGCCATCGAATCCTCTTTCATCGCGGCAGCCAAGCTGCCGTGCCGAACTGCGCCACGTCCCTGGCGCCGGGCGGCGTCCCGCCCATTTCATTCCTGCGGGAGTACGCTCCCGATCGAACTCAATTCCTATTCGCGTCGATGGACCGTGTCAGATGACGCGAAGCCCAATGACGCCAACCCCGTCACCGTCGCATTGTTGCGATGGCCGACAGAGGCTTAAAATCTGGTTGCGCGCCAATCGAATTCGCTTACGAATTTCATGCCGAACGACTGGACCGGACCTTGTAGCGTCAGGCGAAAATCCCTTCAAGTGAAGACCTTAGGCGCTCACGCTTAATCCATTATGCCATTCCGCTTTGCCGGCCGGAGGCCGCACCAAAGCCTTCGATCATCGCTTCGGTTCCCGTAAGGGCCGATAATTGCTCGCGAATATCCAGCAATCGGGCCAAATTCACCTCGCTGGCGTCCTGCGCCAAGGCGACCTGCGCCGAATGCAATTCGCTATTTAGCGCCCGCATCTTGTGATGCAAGGCCAACGCCTGTTTCAAAGCCTCTTCTGCGTCCGAATCAGCCGCCTCGGGCGAAACGATCCACAAAACCGCATGCGCGCTGGCGCCGAGACGGCGCAAAAAGGCGTCAAAACCGGCAGCGGCAAGCCCCGCTCGCAATTCGTCCGCCGGCAACGGCCCATGCGCCCAAAGATCAAGCATCCGATTACGGACAGCGACGGCTTCTGCATGGCCAAGATCAAGCTCGATAAAAGCTTCGCCGTAAGGGTCGAGAAGCCCGGGGTGATTGATCAGGATCAAAAAAATCAAAGCTTCGCGGGCGGATAGATCCGGCGCTTTCGTTCGCAAAAATGGCGATCGCGCGAGATCTGCGCCGACAGACAACGGCAGCGATGCATAAGCCTGCGGTTCGGGTGGCGCGAACCGGCCGCGGCGAAATTCGCGACGCTCCGTCTGCGGCTGGCGATTGCGCGCAGAAAATCCGGCCGAATTGTCCGGACGCTTGCGCTGAAAAAGGCCGCCAAGCCGTTCACGGAATTCGGCCTGATAATGCCGCCGCAATGTCTCGTCACGGATTTCGCCGCAGAGCGCCAACAGGCGATGCTCCAGCGCGGCGCGACGTTCGGGCGTCGCCAGCACATCGGCTTCCGTCTCGCGCTGCCAGATCAGATCGACGAGCGGCAGTGCGGCGTCGATCACGCTGGCAATCGCGGCCGAGCCGCCGCTGCGCGCAAGATCGTCCGGATCTTGGCCTTCGGGCAGCAGCGCAAAGCGCAGCGAACGGCCGACACCGATCAACGGAAGCGCCAGATCGATGGCACGGAAGGCAGCCTTGCGTCCGGCGCGATCGCCGTCGAAGCAGAGGATCGGCTCCTCCGCCATTTTCCAGAGCAATTCGCACTGATCTGTGGTGAGCGCCGTGCCACAGGCCGCGACGGATTGCGGAAAGCCTGCCGCCGACATCGCGATGACATCGACATAGCCTTCGACCGCGATCACGCTGCCCAATCCGTTTTTATTGTCATGCGCGGCTTTGCGGGCGCGGTGATGATTGTAGAGCACCGCGCCTTTGTGAAAGAGCACAGTCTCCGGCGAATTGAGATATTTCGCCTGAACGTCCTTGCTCAACGCACGGCCGCCGAACGCGATGACGCGGCCGTTGCGATCGGCGATCGGGAACATCACCCGGTCGCGGAAGCGATCGTAAGGCACGGCGATGTCGTCGCCATGGACAAGCAAGCCCGCTTCGATCATCGCCTCGGCTGGGATGCCTTTACTCGCGAGATGATCGCGCAGGGCGAATTTATCGGGCGGCGCATAACCGAGACGGAATTCGCTTTGCAGCGCCGGAGTGAGAGCGCGTCCGGCGAGATAGTCCCGCGCTTTGCCGCCCGCACCACTGGCCAGCGTGGCGACGAAAAACGCAGCGGCGGCTTCGAGAACTTCATGCAGGCCGGCGCGCTGTTTCTCCTGCGCCTCGGCCTCTGGCGTCGTGCGCGGCAAGGGCAACCCGGCGTCCTGCGCCAGCCGCTCCACCGCTTCGGGGAACGAAAGTCCCTCCGTCTCCATCAGGAAATCGAAAATGTTGCCGTTCTTGTTTGCCGAATGGTCAAACCACGCCATCTTCTGATCGTTGACGTAGAAGGACGGCGTGCGCTCGGCATTGAAAGGCGACAGACCACGCCATTCGCGCCCGGCCTTCGTCAGCTTGACGCGACGACGCACCACCTCCGACACCGGAAGGCGCGCTTTGAGGTCGTCGAGGAATGAGGCGGGGAAACGCATCGGCGCCTTCTGATTCAGCCTTTCGCACTATAGATAAGGCCCACGGGGCGGATCACACTTATACCCGCTATACACAGTGGCGCCCGGGCCTAGGACATTTATGGACATAAAAGCGCGTTTTTCTGAAATGAAGCGGCAAGGCCGGCCGATCGCGGTGCTCACAGGCTACGATTTCCCGACCGCCAAGGCCGAGGCCGAGGCTGGCGTCGATCTCATCCTCGTCGGCGATAGCGTCGGCACTAATCTGCTCGGCTATGCCAGCGAGCAGGATGTGCAGCTGGCCGATATCGCGCATCATGTCCGGGCGGTGCGCCGCGGCGCGCCTGCGACGCCGATTCTCGCCGATCTGCCCTATCACACCTACGAGACGCCAGAGATGGCTGTGGCGAGCGCGCGCACGTTGCGCGAGGCCGGCGCGAACATCGTGAAATTCGAAGGGGCGCATCCCGAGATCGCTGCGGCCATTATCGAGGCCGGCATATCCGTCTGCGGACATCTCGGCCTCGAACCACAAACGCATCTCGATAAAAAACTACGCGGGCGCTCGGCCGCCGAGGCCACACAATTGGTCAGCGACGCGATCGCCCTCGACAAGGCCGGCATCGCAATGCTGGTGCTCGAATTGATTCCCGAAGTCGTCGCCGCGCGTGTGACGCAGGCGATCGGCGCACCGACAATCGGCATCGGCGCCGGCCGCTACACCGATGGCCAGGTTCTCGTGATCACCGACCTGCTCGGCCTGACGGGCGAGAGCTTCCGCCACAACCGGCGCTATGCCGAACTCGGTCCTCTGATCGCAACGGCGATGACCTCTTATGTCCGCGACGTCCGCGGCCATATCTTTCCGACGGAGGCCAACGCATTCGCCATGCCGGAAGACGCACTGCTCGCCTTCGAAAACGGCGGCCGGTGAGCCCTTGCGCTGAACCTGAGAACGCGCGAAGCCTTTCGCGGGGAGGGCGCGAGCAGGATGGAACTCATCTACAAAATTGCACCGGCGGAGCTTTGGCATCAGGCCGAGCTAAAGGGCGTTTTCAGCGGCTCGCCTGCCGATGAGGCGGACGGTTTTATCCATCTTTCGACTTCGGCGCAGGTGCGCGGCACGGCGGCGCGGCATTTCGCCGGCCAGGATGATCTGCTGCTCGTCGGTGTCGATCCAAAGCGTCTTGGCGCCCAATTGCGTTACGAACCCGCAAGCGGCGGGGCGTTGTTTCCGCATCTCTACGCACCCCTGAAACTTGATGCCGTCGTCTCGGTTAGAGATTTGCCGCTCGGACCCGACGGCGTGCATCAACTGGACGAAAAATTTCCATGAGTCGGCCGCATCCGCTGACGGCAGCGGCACATGCGATCGCTTTACGCTTACCCGCGGAAACAGCGCATCGCCTTGCGGTTCGCGGGCTAGGGCTGCTCCCTGTACCGCCAGCGGCGCCGGATGATCCGCGGCTCGCGGTGAAAGCGTTCGGGCTTGATTTTCCCAACCCTCTCGGCCTCGCGGCCGGGTTCGACAAGAACGGCGAGGCGGTCGATGCGATCCTGCGGCTCGGCTTCGGCTTCGTCGAAGCCGGCACAGTGACGCCGCTGGCGCAGCCCGGCAATGCGCGGCCGCGGATTTTCCGGCTGCCGCGTGATAGCGCCATCATCAATCGGCTCGGCTTCAACAGCCTCGGGCACGCCTTTGCACACGAGCAGCTTGCGGCGCGGCGCGGCCGCGGCGGCCTTGTCGCCGTGAACCTCGGGGCCAACAAGGCTTCCGAGGATCGCGTTATGGATTACGTCGAAGGCGTCAAAACCTTCGCCGACGTGGCGGATTTTTTCGTCATCAACATTTCCTCGCCGAACACACCGGGCTTGCGCGATCTCCAAAATCAGAGCGCGCTGAATATCCTGCTGGCGAATGTGTTCGCGGCGCGCGAGATGGCGTCACGGCGCGTACCCATCGTCGTCAAGATCGCACCCGACCTGACGCTCGACGAACTCGATGGGATCGTCGAGGTTTGCAAGAGCAACCGCGTCGACGGCCTGGCGATTTCGAACACGACCCTGTCGCGGCCGGAAAATCTTGCCGATTACCAAGTCGCAACCCAGCAGGGCGGCCTGTCCGGCCGGCCGCTGTTTCATCTTTCGACCTGGCTGCTGGCCCACGCATTTTTACGCGTCGAAGGCGCGTTCCCTCTGATCGGGATCGGTGGCGTCGAGAACGCCGCCACGGCGCTCGCCAAAATCGAAGCCGGCGCCGATCTCGTCGAACTCTATTCAGCCTTCATCTACAAAGGCGTCAGCATCGCTGCCGACATCAAGCATGGACTGCTGCAACGGCTTATAAACGCGGGCGTCGATAATCTCGCGGCGCTTCGCGGCGCGCGAGCCCAGGAATGGGCGGCCGGCCGAATGTCCAACGCCCAATTGCACGCCGAAGTCTGATCAAAGGCGTCTGATTACAGCCGCGACGACAGAAGCCGGGAAATGAACCAGACCGGCACCACGATAATCGCCCCTGCCAGGATATAATCGCCAAGCTGGCGGACCGCGTCGAAACCGAGCGCCCAGATCCGATGGGCGAAGCGCGCGACGCCATCGATAATGTCGTAAGGCCGGATGTCGAGCCACATCAGTAGCGCACCGACGAGCAGCGACAGCACAAGCAGCCGCAGGAACACATGCACCGGCGAGCCGCCAAGGAAGCGCGTAAGCGGCGTCCTGGGCTGCGGCCTCCAGTCCGAAACTTCAGCCGGCGCCCAGGCGCCGGAAGTGGGTGGTGCGGTCTTGATATCCTCGACCATGGCGGCCTCTCTGGCAAAACGCGAGGCAGATATAGGTACGCCCTGGCAGGCGCCAAGTGCGCCGCCTCACAGTGCCGGCGGCGATGTTTCCCAACCGTAGCGATGGCCTTATGATGTGCTTTGCCCGCTTGGTCTAGGTTTCCCATGATGCAAAAGCACAGTTCTGACGCCTATCCTGGGCGCGCTTCGATTGATGCCGGCTTCAGCTTCGCGCTTGCGGCCTTCGTCCTCGGACTGGGCTTGCTGGCGGTCCTGGCGCGCGTCGGCCTGCCCGATACCGCCCTGCGCTTTTGTGTCTGGGCAATGATCTTCGCGGGCCTCGTCGTTATCGCAGCGCGGTTACGCACGATGCGCCCGGCGGAATTTTACGCCGGCGGTCGCAATCTGCCGCCGGCCTATACCGCGCTTGCCTATGCTGGCCTTGCGGCGGGATTGTTTCTGCCGTTTTTGCCGCCGCTTCTGCCGGATGTCAGCTTTTCTTCGCTCGCCATGGGTTTCGCGCTGGGATTGGCAGCTGCGCTCTGCATCACCGGGCCTTATCTGCGCCGCAGCGCCGCTTTCTCGATCGCCGATCTCGTCGGGATGCGTTTCCCGCATCCGCTCGTGCGTTGCGTCGTTGCCGGAATTGCTGCCGGCTGCGCCGTTTTCGTCGCGCTGGCAGGTTATGACGCAGCGCTACGCGCCTTTATTGCAACGACAGGTGCGAGTCGCGGCCTCGGCATTTTCGTTGTCGGCTTCCTGCTTATTCTTTTGATCGTGCCCGGCGGACTCTCGGGTGTTATCTGGCTTGCGGTCGCCGGAACGATCGTGAGTTTGGCCGCGCTCGGCTTGCCCGCGGCGCTCGCGGTGCTGCATCAATCGCCGCTTGGGTTTGGCATGACGCGTTTCGCGCAACTCGCCGCTACGGAACCTGCACCTGCCTTCGATCCCGCAATCGCTGTCGCATTGGCGCTCGGACTTGCAGCCTTGACGCCGTTGTTCGGGCCGTCAGTCGCGAGCGACGGACGCATTACGGCGCTACGGGCCGGACCACTGGCTGTGTTTTTTATCGGCGTGCTGGCGCTCCTTTCAATCACCAGCCTGTCTCGAGCCTCCTATGCGCTCGACGACGTCCTTATCGGGCAGGATCCGGTTAAGGTCCCGGCCCAGGTGCTGACAGGCGGCGCAAGCGGATTGACGCTCTGCGGCACGACCACCGGCGATCCCATCGCCATCGGTGTCGCCTGCACCGCACAGCCCGGCTTCACAGCAGGGCTGCGGCCGCAAGACATCCACGCGAGCGCCGCTTATCTTCTCGAAAATCTGCCAGACCTGACGCACCTTGGCGCGGTCTTGGGTGGTCTTGCGTCGGTCTTTGCGATGACGCTCGGCATTGCGGTTGCGGCATCCGGCATCCAATCCTTCACGACGAGCCTCGGCCACGATATCTATCATCCAAATCGCCGCCGGTTTGGCCCAGTGAGCCGCCGTCTGGCAATCGCGCGGGCGCTGACAATTCTGCTCGTTGTTCTTGCCGGGTTTTTCTTCACGCATCACCGTGTCGATCCCCGCACGCTCGTGCTGCTCGCGGCGATTTTCTCGGCAAGCCTGATTGCGCCGGTCCTGGCGCTAACCCTGCTGAAGCGTGCCACCGCTTTCGACGCCGGCGCCGCGCTCGTGGTTGCAGTGGCACTGATGGCGCATTTTTTCTTCACGCATCAGCGAGGCTGGCCTATTGCCGCGCTGGCCAACAATACGATCTTCGCGGCGATCGACGCGACCTTCGCGGGCGTGTTCGCAAGCCTTTTGCACGGCCATCAACGAATACCAAGCGGACCGGCGCTGCCACCGCCCGGCCAATTGGTCGGGCCTGATTGAAGCATCGGACCGAAAAGTGCCAGGCGGTTTT
Organism: uncultured Pseudomonadota bacterium; assembly: GCA_963782195.1. Lineage (GTDB taxonomy): Bacteria > Pseudomonadota > Alphaproteobacteria > Rhizobiales > Beijerinckiaceae > Methylovirgula. Next base: position 695,962 of record CAWAIN010000004.1, read on the forward strand.
CGGACAAATCCGATGCGACTAAAATTCACTTCTCGCTCGCCAGCAAAGTCGCCTGATGTTCGGTGATCAGCGCATCGATGATCTCATCGAGCGCCTCGCCCGTGATCACCTTGTCGAGCTTATAAAGCGTCAAATTGATACGATGATCGGTGACGCGGCCTTGCGGAAAATTATATGTACGAATGCGCTCGGAGCGATCGCCTGAGCCAACCTGCGAACGCCGGTCCGCGGCGCGTTCCGCATCGAGCTTCTGGCGCTGTGTATCGTAAAGCCGCGCGCGCAGGAGCGCCATTGCCCGCGCGCGGTTCTTGTGCTGCGAGCGCTCATCCTGCACGAAGACGATTGTATTGGTCGGCAGATGCGTGATGCGGATCGCGGATTCCGTCTTGTTGACGTGCTGGCCGCCGGCGCCTTGCGCACGCATGAGATCGATCTTCAGATCCTTCTCATTGATGTCGATATCGACATCCTGCGCTTCGGGAAGCACCGCGACCGTCGCCGCCGAGGTATGCACCCGCCCCTGCGTTTCGGTCTCAGGAACGCGTTGCACCCGATGCACCCCGGATTTCAAATTTGAGCCGGGCGAAAACGCCGCGGCCCTCGATCTCGGCGATGACTTCCTTGAAGCCGCCGAGCGCACCTTCGCTCGACGAGACGATTTCAACGCGCCAGCCCCTGGTCTCCGCATAACGCTGATACATACGGAAAAGATCGCCGGCAAAGAGCGCCGCCTCGTCGCCACCGGTCCCGGCGCGGATTTCGAGGATCGCGCTTTTTTCGTCCGCGGCATCCTTCGGCAACAATGCGACGCGTAGCTTTTGTTCGAGCCCTGCGAGCCGCTCACGCGCCTCGACACGTTCGGTCTCGGCAAGGCCACGCATTTCGGCGTCGAGCTTCGGATCTTCGAGGAGTGAATCGAGTCCGGCAATCTCGCCGACTTCGCCGCGATAGGCGCGGATCGCGGTGGCGACGTCGTCCAGTTCCGCCAGCTCGCGCGAAAGCGCGACAAAGGTTGTAGAATCGGGACCCGACGCGAGCCGGTCCGAAATTTCGGTGTGGCGGCGCAGAATGAGATCGAGCTTGTCTTGCGGCAGCATGACTTTCTAAGAGCTTATCGCGGCCACCTCGTCAATGCCGCAGCCTGGAGTGGCGGCTAGAGCGGAATGTCCCGCGCAATTGCGAACGTGTGGAGCGGCTCGCGGATCGATCGCGCGCCGTCTTTGGAATCGATCAGGCCGCCGACCAATTTGCTCACCGCGGCAAGGTCGGTCGCAAGCAACGCGGCCTTGACCGGACCGATCGAGGACGCTGACATCGACAATTTGCGGAAGCCGATCGCCATCAGCGCCAGCGCCTCCAGCGGCTGACCACCCATCTCGCCGCAGAAAGTCACCGGCGTCTTGTTGCGCGCCCCGGCCTCGACAATTCCGCGCAAGGCCCGCAGCAACGGCGCCGACAAGGGATCGAACCGGCTCGAGACATGTTTGTTTTCGCGATCGGCGGCGAACATGTACTGAATCAGATCGTTCGTGCCGACAGAGAGGAAATCGGCCTGCGCGCAGATCTCGTCGAGCTGCCAAAGCAGTGATGGCACTTCGACCATTGCGCCGAGCTGCACATTGCGCGGCACGCCGTAGTTATGGCGCTTCAGGAAGGCGATTTCACGCTGGACCAAATCTTTCGCCCGAGCGAATTCGTCAACGACGGCGACCATCGGAAACATGATCCGCAAATCGCGGCCGACGCCGGCCCGCAACAGCGCGCGCAATTGCATCCGCAACAAGGCCGGACGATCGAGCGAAATACGGATCGCCCGCCAGCCGAGTGCGGGATTTTCTTCCTCGGCCTGCGTCATATAGGGCAGCACTTTGTCCGAGCCGATATCGAGCGTGCGGAAAGTAATGGGCCTCTCCCCGACAGATGCGAACGCCGCCATGTAGAAATCATATTGCTGCTCGATCCGCGGGAATTGCGAAACGATCATGAACTGCAATTCGGTGCGGAACAGGCCGATCGAAGTCGCGCCGGTTTCTTCCACATGCTGAAGATCGACAAGCAGGCCGGCGTTCATATGCAATTCGAACGCGGTGCCATCCTTGGTAACTGAGGGAACGTCACGGAGCTTGTGATATTGCTCCTGCCGCCGCGCGCGCAGCCGCGCCTTTTCCGCATAAGCATTCTGGACATCGCCTGGCGGTCGCACTTGCACGTCGCCCGTCGAGCCATCGACGATCAACGCGTCGCCAGGCTCGACGAACGAGAGGATATTGGAGACTTCGCCGACCGACGCGATGCCAAGCGCGCGGGCAACAATCGCGACATGACTCGAAAGGCCCGCATCTTCCAGCACGATGCCGCGCAATTTGGTGCGATCGTAATCAAGCAGCGCCGCCGGACCCATCGTACGTGCGACAATGATGGCGTTATCCGGCAGTTCCGATTGCGCGGTCACAAAATCGCGGCCGGCGAGCTGATAGAGCAGCCGATTGGCGAGATCGTCGAGATCGTGCAGGCGTTCGCGCAGATAAGGGTCGGTCTGGCGTTGCAGCCGGGCGCGCGCATCGTTTTGCACGCGTTCGACCGCGGCCTCGGCCGTGAGGCCTGTTGCGACCGCTTCGCGCAGCCGGCGCATCCAGCCGCGATCATAAGCGAACATGCGGAAGGCCTCGAGCACCTCGCGATGTTCGCCATGGCCAAGGTCGCCGCGCTCGATCAATTTGTCGATTGATTCGCGCACACCGGTAATCGCGGTTTCGAGCCGCTCGGTCTCGGCTTTTACGTCTTCGGCGACGAGCTGTTTTACGACGACGCGCGGTTCGTGCAGCACGACGTAGCCAAGCCCAACACCGTCGGAGAGTGGCACGCCCTTCAGCGTCACCGGGCGGTTGAGTGCAATTTCCGTATCGAGCAGGCCGATCGATTGCAACTCGCCTGAAGCGACCATTTCGGCGAGCAGCATGGCCGTCGTCTGCAGTGCCTCCATCTCTTCTTCGAGATAGACGCGGCGCGCACGGTTCTGCACGACCAATACGCCGAGCGTATTGCCGCCGCGCAGGATCGGAACGCCAAGGAACGAGGAGTAAATTTCTTCGCCCGTCTCCGGCCGATAGGAGAATGAGGGATGATGCTGTGCATCGGCCAGCGCCAATGGCTCAGCCGATTCGGCGATCAGGCCGACAAGACCCTCGCCCTTGCGCATCGAGGTGAGATGGACGGCCTCGCGGTTCAGGCCTTCCGTCGCGAAGAGCTCGAGCCGGCCGTCGGCGCGCAGAACGTAAACCGAGCAAACCTCGGCCACCATATTCGCGGCGATGAGAATGACGATCTTATCGAGCCGGTCTTGCGGGCTGATCGGTTCGGCCACGACTTCGCGCAGGCGCCGCAGCAGCTGACGCGGCCCTCCTGGCACGGTGCGCACCACCTTGTCTTGGTCCGGCCCTTCGGCCTGGGATTCATAGGTCGGCACAAGCTTATCCGCAGGGGGACTGAGAGCGATCGATCAGGAAGAACGCCCGCCGCACGCTCCTCCAACGATGGCGCTGCGGCGATCAGACGGGTCCGCAAAGAACTCCGCCATAGTTAAGAGCCCGCGCCAGCGAAACGCGACACCTTCCTATAGCGAATGCAAAGATCAGACCGCAAGCGTTCAAACGAGATGGCACGAAAAAGTTGCGCAGATTTAGACCTGATCGAGGCCATAAAGCGTGTGCAACGTGCGTACCGCGAGTTCTGTATAGGCAGCGTCGATCAATATTGAAAATTTGATTTCAGACGTCGTAATCGCGCGAATGTTGATGCCCTTTTCGGACAGTGATTTAAATGCAAGAGCCGCGACACCGGCATGGCTGCGCATGCCGATTCCGATCGCCGAAACCTTGGCGACATCAACGGCGCCCTGCAATGCAGCATAGCCGATCGTAGGCCGTGCCTTCTCTAAAATCGCGCGGGCACGATCATAATCGTTGGCGGCAACCGTAAACGTCATATCGGTCGTCACGGTGTCATCAGACGCGACCTGAACGATCATATCGACATTAATATGCGCTTCCGCCAGCGGCATGAAAATCGCCGCGGCGACACCGGGCCGGTCGGCCACGCGGCGCAAGGTGATTTGCGCCTCGTTGCGCGAAAAGGCGATGCCGGTCACGACCTGCTGTTCCACGATATCCTCCTCATCGCAAATCAAAGTGCCGGGGCTCGGACTGTCGGGGTCGTCAAACGAGGAGCGCACATAGGTCTTGACGCGCTTCATCATCGCGAGTTCGACCGAGCGCACCTGCATCACCTTGGCGCCGAGCGACGCCATTTCCAGGATTTCTTCAAAGGCGATCCGGTCAAGGCGCCGCGCTTTCGGCACAACACGCGGGTCGGTCGTATAGATGCCGTCCACGTCCGTATATATATCACAGCGCTCGGCCTTGATCGCCGCGGCGATCGCGACGGCGCTCGTGTCGGAACCGCCCCGGCCGAGTGTCGCGACGCGCCCCGTGGCGGCGCTCATGCCCTGGAAGCCGGCGACGACCGCAACCTCCTTGGCCAGAAAACCCGCGAGGATGTGTTCGCCGTTCACCGCCGAGATGCGCGCGGCGCTCGCAGCCTCCGTCGTGAGAATCGGCACCTGCCAGCCTTGCCAGGACCGCGCCGGGATGCCCATATCCTGAAGAACGATGGCGAGCAGTCCTGCGGTTACCTGCTCGCCCGAAGCGACAACGGCGTCATATTCGCGCGGGTCACAACGACGGGAGGCGTCTTTGCAGAGGGCGACAAGCTCATCAGTCTTGCCGGCCATCGCCGAAACGACGACTGCGACCTCGTGGCCAGCCGCAACTTCGCGTTGGACATGGCGCGCCACATTGCGGATACGGTCGACGCCTGCGACGGAGGTCCCGCCGAATTTCATCACAAGGCGGCCCATCGGATCCGGCAGCGCTTTCTTGATTCGGTCTCTAAAATGCTTCACCCCGGCGGCTGGCCGGCGGCGGCAATGCGGCGCGTTTACACCACGAGCCCGGCGGCCAAGTCAATGAACGGCGCGTGCGCCCAACAGGAGGGTTAAGATGACCGGGGGAGAGGCGCCGCGAGACGGGGCCAGCATCAATCCGGAGGAGGTCGCGCGTTTCGACCGTTTGGCGGCAACCTGGTGGGATTTGAAGGGCCCGATGAAGCCCCTCCACCGGTTCAATCCTGTGCGGGTCGATTACCTCAAAGACCTGTTGATCGACCGGCCTCGCGGGGACAGCCGGCCGAAGGGAAGGCTCAATAGACCGCTCGACGGTCTCGAAATCCTCGATATCGGCTGCGGCGGCGGCATTCTCAGCGAAGCTCTGGCACGCCTTGGCGCCGAGGTTACCGGCATCGATCCGGCGCCGGCCAACATTACTGTTGCGCGACACCACGCCGAGCAATCGGGTCTTAGAATCGATTATCTCGAAACCACAGCCGAAGCGTTAGCAGAAAAAAACCTGCGCTATGACGTCGTGCTCGCAATGGAGGTCGTCGAGCATGTCCGCGACGTCAAAGCTTTTATTGCGACAGCGGCGTCGCTGGTGCGGCCGGGCGGCGTGATGATCGCCGCGACGCTCAACCGGACGCTCAAAAGCTACGCGCTCGCGATCGTTGGTGCCGAGTATATTTTACGCTGGCTGCCGCGTGGCACACACGACTGGCAGCATTTCGTGACGCCGCGCGAGTTGCGTCTTGCACTCCGCGGCGGCGGCCTGAAAATTCTCGATGAAACCGGCGTTGTCTTTCAGCCGCTCACCGGCTCCTGGGCGCGCAGCCAGGATATGGACGTGAATTACATCATCGCCGCCGAGCGCAAAGTCTGAAGCCCCGAATTATAGTCACGCAAGGCTTTGGCTGCGTCCGTGACGCGCTGAATCGCGTCGCTCCAATCGCCGCGCGTGCGCTGACGGAAGAGCCGCATTGTCGGATACCAGGGCGTGTCTTCGCGGTCGAGCATCCAGCGCCAATCGGGCACCTTCCTGAGCAGCAGAAAGGTCGGACGCCCCAAGGCCCCGGCGAGATGCGCCACGGATGTGTCGCAGGTGATAACGAGATCGAGCGTCTGCATGACGGCGGCGGTATCGATAAATGCATCCGGCCCGGCATCGAAATCGGCGCCAAGCGTTTCGATGGCAAGTCCCGATGCAGCGGCCAAGGCCTCCGCGCCTTGGCCTTTCTGTAAGCTAATGAGGCGGAAATCCTTCACGCCGGCCAGCGGCGCGAAATGCGCCAGCGGAATTGACCGCGAGGGATCCACCTTCGGATCGAGGTTACCCTCCCAGCATAGGCCGATCTTGAAGGCTGCGGGATTGCCGCGGCTCATCAGCCGCTCGGTCCATTTCGCCACCAGCGCGGGCTCGGCCGCCAGATAGGGCGCGCGGCTCGGGATCGTCGTAACATCGGTACCGAACGCGAATGGCAGGCTCGAAAGCGCGATTTGGCTGTCGAATTTTTCATACGGGCCGAGATCGTCGACACAGCGCACCTGCGGAATCAACCCGCGCATCAGCCGGAGCATCTTGCTGCGGGAGAAGAAGGTCACATCGATGCCAGCGTTCGCCAACAGCGGCAGATAGCGGCAGAACTGCAGCGCGTCGCCGAGCCCCTCGCCGCCATAGACGATCAGCTTCTCACCCGGATGGCTGTCGCCCTGCCATTGTGGAATCGGAAATTTGAGCTGGTTGTGGGGCGTGAGGCCGCAGCCCCAGCGATATTCATAGTTTCGCCAGCCGTCGCGGAAATTGCCGCGCAACAATTGCAGCACACCCTTGTTGTTGCGGGCGTGGGCGCTTTCGGGATCGAGCGCGATGGCAGCATCGAAGGCGACTTCCGCCGCATCGAACTCTTCCAATTCTTTCAGCGCCACGCCACGCCCGACCAGCGCCGCCTGATAATCGGGGCGAAGCGCCAGTGCGCGGTCAAAGGATTGAAGCGCCGCATCGGGGCCAGCCGTTTTCATCAGCACCGTGGCGCGATTTAGCCAGGCCTCGGCTAACTCGGGCTGTATTGCGACGGCCTGATCCAGCGCCTCGAACGCTCCTTTGAGGTCGCCGGTCTCGATCAGAGCCACGCCAAGATTATTCAGAAGGTCGGGATTGTCGGGGAAACGCACGAGCGCCGCCCGGTAAGCTTCGCAGGCCGCGTCAACGCGCTTCAACTCGTTGAGGATATTGGCGCGATCCAGCAGCGCCTCGAAATAATCGGGCTTGAGGCGCACGGCCTCTTCGAGAAATTTCAGCGCGCCGTCGGGGTTGCCGCTTTGCGAAAGGATAATCGCGCCGGCACGTAAAGCTTCGGGATAGGCCGGCTGCAACCGGAGCGCATGATCGAAAGCCGTAATCGCTTGGCCATCGCGTCCGAGCGCGTGCAGGACCAGACCTTTGTTGTAATAGACGCTCGGATCGCTGACCCCGAGCTTTTCGGCCTCGTCAAAGGCGGCTGCCGCCTCTTCGAAGCGTCCCACTCTTTGCAGCACGCGTGCGAGCCGCACGATCGCATCAAGAAAGTCTGGGCGCAGCTTGCGCGCCTGCGCAAACCACGGCACGGCGCCAGCCCAAGCCTCGGCTCCGACGTGAATAAGACCGGCGAGATGACAACGGTCCGGACTGCTGATCATGTTCGGATCGAGCGCAGCCAGCGCCGAGAGAACTTCGGTCTTGCGCCCCTGCTGCAACAAGCTCGCGGCGTTGTTGAGGGTCGCATCCAGGCCAAAATTCGGCACTGGAGCAAACTTCGATACGCCCGTCGCGGGTGCTGCACTTAAGGTTTGAGGCATGGGAAACTCCGCCCAGTAAAGGCGGCAGTGTCGGCACGCCGGCTTGCGCCAGACTTACGCAGGCGCAGCGATAAGGAATTAATTCATATCTTCCGATGCGAAGGGCAACGGCAGAATATGAATACCCTCATCGAGAAGCGCCTTGGCCTCCTCGCGCGTCGCCTCGCCGCGAATCGGACGTTCTTCGCTCGATCCCTCGGCGATCTTGCGCGCCTCGTCAGGGAAGCGCGTCCCGACATCTTCGGTGACGCCCATTACATAGCGGCGCAGCGCGCGCATTTCGGCGCGGCGCTTGGCTTCGTCCTGTGTGAGCGGCGATTCGATCTTATCGCCATGGCTCACAGCCGGCGCCATGATCGCCTTGCCTACTCCGGCCACGCCGCAAACCGGACAGGCCACCTGGCCCTGTGCAACTTGTTCGTCAAAGCTCGCCGCGTTTGGAAACCACGAATTGAACTCATGGCCATTGGCGCACTTCAGGGCATATTTGATCATTGCGCCGCGTCGGCCAAAACCGCTCGGAGTTCGCCCCGGGCATCGAGATCGTGCAGATCGTCACTGCCGCCGATATGGCGATCCCCGAAGAAAATTTGCGGCACAGTGTAACGGCCGTTCGCACGCGCGGTCATCGCCGCGCGCGCCACGGGATCGCCATCGAGGGAAATCTCTTCAAACGCCAGCCCGCGCTCATTGAGCAACGCCTTGGCACGGCGGCAATAGGGGCAGGTGGCCGTGGTGTAAATAACGATATGCGGCTGCGGCATCGATTCGACCTTTTTGAACTCTTTTTACATATGGGATTTCAACCCGCGCTCACAACCCTGGCGAAAACCAGGACATCGACGCGTGCGGCACCGCCGCGTAGCAAGGCACGCGCCGCCGCATTCAGCGTCGCGCCGGAGGTCAGCACGTCGTCGATCAGCAGCACCCTGCGTCCGGAGACGGTGAGCGACCCAGCCTCGGGCACTTTGAAGGCCCCCTGCACATTGTCGGCACGCTGGCTGCGTGTCAGGCCGACCTGCGGCGCCGTGCGCTTGACACGCGCCAGGGCGAACGGATCAACCTTCTTGGAACTTGCCCTCCCGATGACCTCCGCCAAAGCGTGCGCCTGATTGAATTGCCGCCAGATGAGGCGTCGCCGATGCAACGGCACCGGCACAAGGAGATCGGCCTCGGCAAGCAATTCCGCGCCAGCGCGCGCCATCCAGAGGCCGAGCGGCCCCGCGAGCTCCATCCGGTCGCCATACTTCAGCCGATGGATCAGTGCGCGGACCGGCCCATCCTCGAAACGCGCGACAGCGCGGGCGCGCTGATAGACGGGCGGATTGGCCATCGCCTCCGGCGATTGCAGGCCGGGAACGCCGAGATCATAGGCGAACGGCGTGCCGAGCCGCTCGCAATAGGGCTTCTCGATGAAGCCGACCTGCCGCCAGCACGCCGGACACAGCGCGCCATGCGCCGCAACGGCCTTGCGGCAGGCCAGGCACGCCGGCGGGAAAACAATATCGAGCGCGGCATTGGCAGCACCCCGTCCGTGTCGAAGCGCGGCGCGCCAGATGGCGGCCCAATCGGCTCGCGGCGCATCGGCAGCGGGATCATCATACATCATAGCGTCAGCATAAATGACGTTGGCAAGCGCGCCAGAAAATATGCCGGGTTCGCCGCAAGCCGATGCGCTAAAAGGTTCGCGTGGCAACAAACGATGTTCTGATTTTCGATCGCAATTTGCAGCGGCAGCGTCGCGCTCGCGCGCTCGCGGCCGGCCCCGCGGATTTCCTGCTTGCACAAGCGGCGGAAGAAATTCTGGACCGGCTTGGCGCCGTGAGGCGGCACTTCACCGCCATCGCCGATCTGGGGACGCCGCTGCCAACGCTAAGCGTGCGCGTGGCCGAAGCCTATCCGGCGGCGCGGGTGACGCATCTTGCATCCTTGGGAAGCGCAGATGTTCTCGGCGACGTCGAACTATTGCCCTTTGGGCGCGACGCGTTCGATCTGGCCGTCTCGGCGCTTGCGCTGCAGGATGCCAACGACCTGCCGGGCACGCTCGCGCAAATCCGCCGAACATTGAAGCCGGACGGACTGTTTCTCGGCTGCCTTATCGGCGGGTCGACCCTGCGCGAATTGCGCGACGCGCTGGCGGAGGCGGAAACAGAAGTATCCGGCGGCGTCTCGCCGCGCGTCGCGCCTTTCGCCGATCTGCGCGACATGGGCGGCCTTCTGCAGCGTGCGGGCTTCGCGCTGCCGGTCACCGATGTCGAAACGCTGACAGTCCGCTATCCGCATCTTTTCGCGCTGCTCGCCGATCTGCGCGCTATGGGCGCGACGAACACGCTCGTCGAACGGCTGCGCCAACCAACACGACGGTCGCTCTTTCTGCGCGCCGCCGAGATCTACGCCCGCCACAATGCCGATTCGGACGGCCGGCTGCGCGCGACCTTCGAACTGATCTTTCTCTCAGGCTGGGCGCCGCACGAAAGCCAGCAGAAGCCGCTGAAGCCCGGCAGTGCACAGGTCTCGCTCGCCGACGCTTTGCGCAAGCCTTAGCATCGGACCGAAAAGTGTGAAGCGGTTTTCGGATAATCCGATGCGGTTAGAATTAACGCTGCGTAAGCGCCCACGTCACACGGACTCGCGATTCATAGACCAATGTGCCCGGCTCTATCGACGGGGAATAATCGACCGACGGTGCCATCGCCTTGGTAAAGACCTGCGGCTGGAGGCCACCCTGGTCGTCTGGGGCGATTTGGAGCACCTGGCCCAGGCTCACACCCGCCGCCGGCAAAAAGGCCTTGGCCTTGCGCACAGCGTCGCGCATCGCCTCGTCGTTGAGCTTGTCGTAAATCTCGTGCTCATGGGTCGCACCGAAACTCAGACCCTGAAATTCATTGGCGCCGCGGTCGATCAGGCGCCCCGCCAGCGCCCCCGCCTTGCTGATGTCATGTACCTGGATCGTCACGCCGTTTCGAGCCCTGTAGCCGCGCAATTTCCGGGTACTTGTGCGCGAGATCGCATCGGACAAGGTTTCATAGACAGGCGTCAGTGAGATTTCGCTCGTCTGGATATCGTTGGGATTGATCCCCTGGTCCTGGAGTTCCTCAACGACCGCATGCGCAGCCTGCGCGTTAGCGGCCGCGGCGGCCGACGCCGTCGGCTTTTCGGACACCACCGCCAGCGACATGGTCACGAAATCAGGCACGACTTCCGTCCGCGCGTGGCCGACCACGGTGATCGTCGGCACCGTGTCCGTGAGCGCCACCTGCGCCAGGGCCGCACCGGAAGCAAAACAGCCACAAATCAAAGCGACGAGGCGCGCAAAAACCATGAATCTGCTCCTTGGCGGGGGCTGGTGGAGAAAACGGCTACCAGATGCTACATAGCGGCAATGGATTTGCACGCCGAGACCCTTCCATCATCTTCGCCTGTACGGCGAGAAGATGACGCCAAGCTGACGCCGAAAGCCTCGCTCTTCGGCGCGACCCGCGCCGAACTGGCCGAGACGCTGCGCGCGCTCGGCGTGCCCGAGCGCGAGATCAAGATGCGCGTCGCGCAGCTTTGGCACTGGCTCTATTTCCAGGGCGCCCGCGACTTCGGCGCCATGCTCAATATCGGCAAAAGCCTGCGCGGCACGCTCGCCGAGCACGAACACCTGACCCGGCCCGAGGTCGTCACCGAGCAAGTCTCGCAGGATGGCACCCGCAAATGGCTGCTGCGGCTGGCGCCTGTGAACGCAGCCGACAAAGGCGCCGAAGTTGAGTGCGTCTACATTCCCGAAAGCGACCGTGGCACGCTCTGCATTTCGAGCCAGGTCGGCTGCACGCTGACCTGCAGCTTCTGCCATACCGGCACGCAGAAACTCGTCCGCAATCTCACGTCGCGCGAGATCGTCGCGCAGATTGTCGTGGCGCGTGAGCGCCTTGGCGATTTCCCCGGCCTGACGCCGCCGACGGACGGACTTCTACCAAAAGGCGAAGCGCGGCCGATCACCAATATCGTCTTCATGGGCATGGGCGAGCCGCTCTATAATTTCGACAATGTGCGCGACGCGATCGGCGTGCTTGCCGATGGCGAGGGGCTGTCGGTCTCGAAGCGGCGCATCACCGTCTCGACGGCCGGCGTCGTGCCGCAGATCGAGAAGCTCGGCGCCGAGGCGGGCCCGATGCTTGCTATTTCGCTGCACGCGGTACGCGACGATCTGCGCGATACGCTGGTGCCGCTCAACAAGAAATATCCGATCAAGGATTTGCTCGCCGCGTGCCGCGACTATCCCGGCGCCTCGAACGCGCGGCGCATCACCTTCGAATATGTGATGTTGAAGGGCATCAACGATTCGCCCGCCGAGGCGCGCGAATTGGTGCGGCTGTTGAAAGGCATTCCGGCGAAAATCAATCTGATCCCGTTCAATCCCTGGCCCGGCACGCAATATGAGTGCTCGGACTGGGAGAAAATCGAGGCTTTCTCCGACATCGTCTTCAATGCCGGCTATGCGAGCCCGGTCCGCACGCCGCGCGGCCGCGACATTCTCGCCGCCTGCGGCCAATTGAAGAGCGAAACGGAAAAGCTGCGCGCGCGGGCGCGGTTGGCGGCGGAGGCGGAGTAGTTCTCAGCCGACCCTGCGCACGCCCCAGATGGCGACGACGGCCAGCACAGCGGAAATCACCGCATTCCACCCAGCGAGCGACAGGCCCAGGATGCGGATCGCCACGGCGTCGCAGCGCACGACTTTGACTGTGCGCAATTGATTCATGAAATCCTGCATCGATGACGCCTTGGTCACCGTGCTGCCGGTGCAGGCGGTCGGTCCTTCCCAGAAATGCCATTCGACGCCGGCGTGATAAGCGCCAAATCCCGCGCTGAAAGCGAAGATCAGAAACAAGGAGATGAAGCCCACCAGCATCAGCGCCTTCGATTCTCGCAAGGCGAAGATGAGCGTCAGAGCCGCCACGGGAATTCCGACATAATAGGGAATGCGCTCGCTGAGACATAATTCGCAGGGCGCGATGCCGAACGCCTGGAAAATCCACGCTCCAGCGATCGTCGCCGCAGCGACCAGCAGAATAAGCCCCGCGGCGCGCGAAGCATGGACATCACGAAAATAGGTCTCGGCCATCGTCCCTCACGCCAGATGTGCGGCGATGACAAAGCCAAGAATTACGGCGCCAGCAAGAATGAGCAGAAAATAGCCGAAGTACTTTTCCAACAAGCCGTTGATCGGCGCACCGTAGCGGTTGAGCAGCGCCGCGAGAAGGAAGAAGCGCGCCCCGCGCGTGATCAGGCAAAGCAGGATGAACAACGGCAGGCTATAGGCCAGAAGCCCGCTGGTGATCGTTACGATCTTGAACGGGATCGGCGTCAGGCCCTTGATGAGGATGAACGCCCAACCCCAATGCGCGTAAAGCGCGCGCATGTCATTGACCCGCGCGCCATAGCCGTAGAGATGGATGAGCCATTTGCCCAAGGTCGCATAAAGCAGCGCGCCGATCGCATAGCCTAGAATGGCGCCGGCAACCGATGCCAATGTGCAAATTAGCGCGTAGAAAAATGCGCGTTTGGGGCGCGCCAGCGACATCGGCACGAGGATCGTGTCCGGCGGAATCGGAAAGAACGAGCTTTCGGCGAACGCGATGATCCCCAGCGCCCAGGGGGCGTGGGGGCTTTCAGCCAGCGACAGCGTCCATTGGTAAAGCCTATTAAACATCGTCGTCCCGGTCGACCAATGCTGGTAGCAAGTTTCGCGCGCCGCCGATATGAGGCAGACGTGTAGAAGGCAGACTTGGCAATAGCCTATCCCTCGATTTCTTCACGAAGGATTTCGAGTGCCAGCCAATCTTCCTCGGCCTTGGCGATTTCATTGGTCGCATTGGCGAGCGCCTCGGTCGCCGCGGTGAACTTTTTCCGGTCGCGCGCGTAAAGCTCGGCGTCGGCCAGCACCGCCTTGTGCCGGGCAGCTTCCGTCTGGAGGGCTACGATCCGGGCCGGCAGCGTTTCGAGCGCGTGCTTTTCCTTGAAGGACAATTTGCGCTTCGTCTTCGGCGCGGCAATCTGTGCCTTTGGATCGGCTTTCTCGCGCGGCGGTTTCAACAAGGGGCCCGCGGAAAGACCCTGCCCGCGCTGCGCCACCATGTCGGAATAGCCGCCGGCATATTCCCGCCAGCGGCCGTCGCCCTCGGCGACAAGAACCGAGGATGCGATGCGGTCGAGAAAGTCGCGATCATGGCTCGCGAGGATCACGGTGCCTTTGTAATCGGCCAGCAATTCCTGCAAGAGATCGAGCGTCTCGAGGTCGAGATCATTGGTCGGCTCGTCGAGGACGAGAAGATTGGTCGGCAGCGCCAGCGCCCGGGCCAGCATGAGCCGGCCGCGCTCGCCGCCCGAAAGACGCCCGATCGGTGTGCCAGCCTGCTCCGGGCCGAACAGAAAATCGCGCATATAGCCGATGACGTGCTTGCGGGCGCCGGCGACCTCGACGTAATCGCTGCCGCCTCCGGTCAGCGCGTCCTTGAGGCTCGTTTGCGGGTCGAGCGAGGCGCGATTCTGGTCGAGCGTCGCCATGGCGAGGCCCGCGCCGCGTTTCACTTCGCCCGACTCCGGCGCAAGGCCGCCAGTCAGAAGATTGATGAGCGTCGTCTTTCCCGCGCCGTTGGCGCCAACGAGGCCGAGGCGGTCGCCGCGCAGGATGCGCGCCGAAAAGTCCCGCACGATCGCCCGGTCGCCGTAGGATTTTGCGATGTCGCGGGCCTCGATCACCAACGAGGGCGCATTTGCGGTCTCGGTCGCGGCAAATTTCACGTCGCCCAGTGCCCCCCGGTGCTCGCGGTGCGTCTTGCGTAGCCCATGGAGATCGGCGAGGCGCTTCTGGTTGCGCTTGCGCCGCGCAGTGACGCCGTAGCGGAGCCAATCTTCTTCCGCCGCGATTTTGCGCGCCAGCTTGTGCTGTTTCAGCTCCTCCTCTTCGAGCATCTGGTCGCGCCAAGCCTCGAATTCGGCGAAGCCGCGGTCGCGGTGAAAGGTGATGCCGCGATCGAGCCAAAGGGTTTTGCGGGTCAGATTTTGCAGGAAGCGGCGGTCATGGCTGATCAGGACGAGCGCCGAGCGCAAGCTGGCGAGTTTCGCCTCCAGCCATTCGATCGTCGGCAGGTCGAGATGGTTCGTCGGCTCGTCGAGGAGCAGGATGTCAGGCTCCGGCGCCATGACGCGGGCCAGCGCCACCCGCCGGGCCTGACCTCCCGAAAGCTTCTCCGGGTTCTCGTCACCGCTCAGCCCAAGCTCGTTCAACAACGCGCGGCCGAGATGCTGCCCGTCCACCGGGCTCAGGCCTTCGACGACATAATCGAGCGCCGTCGCGAAGCCGGAAAAATCCGGCTCCTGGGGCAGATAACGCAGGCTCGCCCCCGGTTGCAGGAAGCGCCTTCCGGCATCAGGTTCGATCAGGCCGGCGGCGATCTTGAGCAGGGTCGATTTGCCTGAGCCGTTGCGCCCGACAAGGCACAGCCGGTCACCGGCGGTAACGGAGAGTTCGGCCTCGCTGAGCAACGGCGTGTTGCCGAAGCTCAAGCGGATCGATTGGAGGGTAAGAAGAGGGGCGGCCATGAACGCGATTTAATCTTTCAACTGTCCGTGAAGCGCGTGAGCGGCGTAACTTTGCCCTAGAGCGGCTCGTATCTCTAACCAAAGGTGGCCGACATCGCGAGGGCCGCCAGGAGGAAATCACGATGCTGACCCGTAGAGGTTTTTCCATGGCCGGCGCGGCCGGGCTTGCCGCCCTCGGCTTCAGTCAATTGGCCCGCGGCGATGCCACTAAAGCTAAACGAACCTATGAAGTCATGCATACCGACGCTGAATGGCGCCAGCTTCTGACGCCTGAGCAATATCAGGTGCTCCGCCAGCAGGGCACCGAACTGCCGTTCACCAGCCCCCTTCTCAACGAGCATCGCGCCGGTATCTTCGCCTGCGCCGGCTGCGACAATCATCTCTACTCATCGACGACCAAGTTCGACAGCGGCACCGGCTGGCCAAGTTTTTGGGCGCCGTTGCCCCATGGCGTCGATGAAGCCGACGATAATACGCTCGGCATGGTGCGGACGGAGATTTCCTGCCACCGCTGCGGCGGCCATCTCGGCCATGTCTTCGACGACGGCCCAAAGCCGACGGGGCTGCGCTACTGCATGGATGGGGTCGCCATGAAATTCCTCCCCGGTGCCACAGCCTAAGGAGCGGACATGCTTCTCGCGATCGTCGCCTATCTCGGCGGCGTGCTGACGATTGTCAGTCCCTGCATTCTGCCGGTGCTCCCCTTCGTTTTTGCCCGCGCCGACCAACCGTTTCTCAGAAGTGGCCTCCCGATGCTTGCCGGGATGGCCCTGACCTTTGCCGCCGTCGCCACTTTGGCCGCGGTCGGCGGCGGCTGGGCGGTGCATGCCAATGAATTCGGCCGAATCGCCGCAATGCTGCTGCTCTCGGTCTTCGGTATCACTTTGCTGGTTCCGGCGATCGCCGACAGGCTGATGCGTCCGGTCGTTGCGCTCGGCGCCGTGCTGGCACTCTCGGCCAATTCGGACACGGAGACCACCGGGCGCAAAGTTCTCTCTTCTCTGGTGCTCGGCGTTGCAACCGGCTTGCTCTGGGCACCTTGCGCGGGGCCGATCCTCGGCCTCGTCCTCACCGGCGCGGCGCTGCAGGGCGCGAATGCCGAGACTTCACTGCTGCTTCTCGCCTATGCGGCGGGCGCGGCGACGTCACTCGCCGGGGTTCTCCTGATCGGGGGGCGCGTTTTCGCGGCGATGAAGCGCGTGCTCGGCGCGGGCGAATGGATCCGCCGCGGACTTGGGGTCGCCGTCCTCGCGGGCGTGGCAGCTATCGCACTGGGTTTCGATACGGGCTTACTCACCCGGCTTTCGGCCGCGCCGACCAATGCGCTCGAACAGGTCCTGATCGACAAGACGCAGGCACAGAAGCCCGCAACCTCCGTTGTGATGAACGATGGCGGTGGTGCCATGATGATGATGGCCGCACATCATCATTCCGACACCGCGACATTTTTGCCTGTCGAAGGCGAGATGCCTTCGCTCGCCGGGGCGACGCAATGGCTCAACTCGCCGCCGCTCGCGCGCGAAAGCCTGCGCGGCAAAGTCGTGCTTGTCGATTTCTGGACCTATTCCTGCATCAACTGCCTACGCGCTTTGCCTTATGTGCGCGCGTGGGCCGAGAAATATAAGGACAAGGGCCTCGTCGTCATCGGCGTGCATGCGCCGGAATTTGCCTTCGAGAAGAACGTCGACAACGTGAAGCGCGCCGTGCGCGAACTCGGGGTCACCTATCCCGTCGCCATCGACAACGATTATGCGATCTGGCAGGGCTTCAACAATGAGTTCTGGCCGGCGCATTATTTCATCGATGCCGAAGGCCGCATCCGCCATCATCATTTCGGCGAAGGCGAATATGCCGAATCCGAAAAAATCATCCAGTCGCTGCTTGCTGAGGCGAACCATCGCGCAGTTGCGACAGACATCGTGAAGGTCTCCGCCGGAGGCGCCGAAGCGGCGTCCGATTCCGCCGACCTGCAATCGCCCGAGACCTATATCGGCTACGACCGCGCCGAGAATTTCGTCTCGACCGAACAGGCGATGCACGACGCGCCGCATGTTTATGCGCTGGCGCCAAAACTCGGGTTGAACGAATGGGGCCTGACCGGCAATTGGACGGTCAGCGGCGAGCGTGCATCGCTGAATGATGCTGACGGCTGGATCACCTACCGTTTCCATGCGCGCGATCTGCATCTCGTGCTTGGCCCTGGCGAAGGCGGCAAGCCGGTTCGCTTCCGCGTTCTTGTCGACGGCCATGCACCGGGCGCCGATCATGGCGCGGATACCGATGCCGCAGGCAATGGCACGGTGACCGAACAACGACTCTATCAGCTCGTGCGCCAGAACGGGCGTGTCGCAGACCGGACATTCGAGATTCAATTCCTCGATCCCGGTGTCGAGGCTTTCTCTTTCACGTTTGGATAGGAGGCGAATATGTCGCGATATCTGATGTTGGGTTTCGCCGCGGCCGCGCTGGGTGCGTCGGCGTTTTGGGTGAGTTCGCGGAGTTTCGCCGAGCCCGCGGCACAGGTGCCAGCACCGTTGATGGATGAAGCGCCGCGCTCGCATCTCGAAACGGCAGTCGTGGCGGGCGGCTGTTTCTGGGGCGTGCAGGGCGTCTTTCAGCATGTGAAAGGCGTCAGCGAAGCGATGTCCGGCTATTCCGGCGGCAGCAAAGCCAACGCGCATTACCAGATCGTGGGCACGGGCCAGACGGGCCATGCAGAGTCGGTACGCATCACGTTCGACCCGCGCGTGGTGAGTTATGGCAAGATTTTGCAGATCTATTTTTCGGTCGCGACCGACCCGACCGAGTTGAATCATCAGGGCGCCGACACGGGCACGCAATATCGCTCGACGATTTTCGCGGCCAATTCCGAGCAGCGGAAAATTGCGCAAGCCTATATCGCGCAGCTCGATAAGGCACATGTCTTCGACGCGCCGGTTGTTACGACAATCGAGCCGTTCAGAGCCTTCTATCCGGCGGAAGGCTATCATCAGGATTTCGCGACGTTGCATCCTGACGACGGATATATCGCCACGAACGATCTGCCGAAAATCGAAGCCCTGCGCCAATTCTTTCCAGCGCTTTACCGGCCGCACGCGAAGCTGGTGGGCGCAAGCGCTTCGGAATGAGACTGGCATCGCCGTCATGGCCGGGCTTGACCCGGCCATCCATGCACTTTGATTTTGAAGACAGCGTCTGGATGCGCGGATCAAATCCGCGCATAACGTAGCAAGTATGACGCTTAAAGCTTCAGCGCCGCTTTCAGCTCGTTGATCTGATCGCGCCGCTCGGTCGCGAGACGGCGTGTTTCGGCCGTCTTCGCATCGGCGACATCTTCTTCCGCATCCTTGAGATCGGCGTCGAGCTTGGCGGCATCGAGTTCTTCGAGCGCGATCGTCTGCTCGGCGAGAATGGTCAGGCCTTCCGGCGCGATCTGCGCAAAGCCGCCGCGCACGAACAACCGGGTCTTCTGCGCCGTCGAAAGATCGTATTCGAGGATGCCCGGCTTCATCAGCGCCAGTGTCGGCGCGTGATCCTTGAGCACGGTGAATTCGCCCTCGACACCGGGGACAACAACCGCTTCGACTTCGCCTGAAAACACAATCTTCTCTGGCGAGACGAGTTCAAAGGGAAAAGCCGGCATAGTTTTCTTACCCCTTTAGGCGCGCCGCGCGGCGAGCAGGCCAGCCAGCGCACCAAGCACACCGCCAGCCACGGTATAAATCGCAATATGCTTGATCTGACCGTTGGTCAGACCATCTTCGTCACGTACCCCAGCGGCATGATCGCCCTGAACCTCGACATGCAGAGGTCCGAAGTTGATCTCGGCCGCCGTCGGTCGCGTAAGATAGCCAACGATCGCGCCCAGGACCAATCCAACGATCAGAAACAGGACGCGAGAATTCATATCAGGCAGCTTCCTTTGCGAGACGCTCGGCCTTCTGCACTGCTTCGTCGATCGAGCCAACCATGTAGAAAGCGGCTTCTGGCAGATTGTCGTACTTGCCTTCAATCAGGCCTTTGAAACCGGCGATCGTGTCCTTCAGAGACACGAGCTTGCCCGGCGAACCAGTGAAAACCTCCGCCACGTGGAAAGGTTGCGACAGGAAGCGCTCGATCTTGCGCGCCCGCGCCACGGTCAGCTTGTCTTCTTCCGACAGCTCGTCCATGCCGAGAATGGCAATGATGTCCTGAAGGCCCTTATAGCGCTGGAGGATCTGCTGCACGCGACGGGCGACATTGTAATGTTCCTCGCCGACGACGAGCGGCGAAAGCATACGCGAGGTCGAGTCGAGCGGATCGACGGCTGGATAGATGCCCTTTTCCGCGATCGAACGCGACAGCACCGTCGTCGCATCGAGATGAGCAAAGGAGGTCGCCGGCGCCGGATCGGTCAAATCGTCGGCCGGCACATAAATCGCCTGCACGGACGTGATCGAGCCTTTGGTCGTCGTCGTGATACGTTCCTGCAAATCGCCCATGTCGGTGGCGAGCGTCGGCTGATAGCCGACGGCCGACGGGATGCGCCCGAGCAGCGCCGACATTTCTGAACCCGCCTGGGTAAAGCGGAAAATGTTATCGACGAAGAACAGCACGTCCTGACCTTTGTCGCGGAAATCCTCCGCAACGGTGAGGCCGGTGAGCGCCACACGGGCGCGGGCGCCCGGCGGCTCGCTCATCTGGCCGTAAACCAGCGCACATTTCGAGCCCGCGGCCGAACCATTGTTCTCATGCGGATCGAGATTGACCTTCGAACTCGATCATCTCGTGATAAAGGTCATTGCCCTCGCGCGTGCGCTCGCCAACCCCGGCGAACACCGAATAGCCGCCGTGCGCCTTGGCGATATTGTTGATGAGTTCCATGATCAGCACGGTCTTGCCGACACCGGCGCCGCCGAAAAGGCCGACCTTGCCGCCCTTGGCGTAGGGCGCGAGCAGATCGACGACCTTGATGCCCGTTTCGAGAATCTGCGCTTCCGTCGCCTGGTCGGCGTAAGAGGGCGCCGGCTGATGGATGGCGCGATGCGCCGGGGCGTCAATCGGACCCGCCTCATCGACCGGCTCTCCGATAACGTTCATGATGCGGCCGAGCGTCGCTTCGCCGACCGGCACAGTGATCGGCGCACCCGTATCGACGACTTCCTGACCGCGCACGAGGCCTTCGGACACGTCCATGGCAATCGTGCGGACGGTGTTCTCGCCCAGATGCTGCGCAACTTCGAGCACGAGCCGATTGTCGCCGTTCTTTGTCTCGAGCGCGTTCAGGATCGGCGGCAGATGGCCGTCGAACTTGACGTCGATGACGGCGCCAATCACCTGCGTGATGTGACCAATGGGCTTGGTTTCGTCGGCCATGCTTCGTCCTCTTTAAAGCGCTTCGGCGCCAGAGATGATCTCGATCAGTTCCTTCGTGATCATCGCCTGACGGGTGCGATTATATTTCAATGTCTGCTTCTTGATCATTTCGCCGGCATTGCGCGTGGCGTTGTCCATCGCGCTCATCCGAGCGCCCTGTTCCGAGGCGGCGTTCTCAAGCAATGCTCGGAACACCTGAATGGAAATGTTGCGCGGCAGGAGCACGGAAAGAAGTTCGTCCGGCTCCGGCTCAGTCTCATAATGGACGTGCGCATGCGCGCCGGCGCCTTCTGGCAATTCGGCGGGGATGATCTGCAACGCGGTCGGGATCTGCTGGATCACCGAACGGAAGCGTGAGAAGAACAACGTCGCGACGGCGAACTCGCCCTTTTCGAAGAGATCGATGATCTTGCGGCCGATCTCGTCGGCATTGCCGAAGCCAAGTTGCTTGACGCCCCGCAATTCAATCACTTCGATGATCTGCGAACCGAACTGGCGTTTCAGAAGATCGTAGCCCTTGCGCCCGACGCAGAGGAACTTGACCGTCTTGCCTTGCGCCTGCAGTTCCATAGCCTTGTCGCGCGCCAGGCGTGCGATCGATGAATTGAAAGCTCCACAAAGCCCACGTTCCGCCGTGCAGACGATCAGGAGTTGCACGGAATCGCCGCCCGTGCCGCCGAGTAGCGGCGGTTTCGTCCCGCTGAAGCCGCCGGAAATTTCAGCCAGGATTTTTTCCATACGCTCGGCGAACGGCCGCGCGGCCTCGGCCGCCAATTGCGCCCGGCGCAGCTTCGCCGCCGCGACCATCTGCATGGCCTTGGTGATCTTCTGCGTCGCCTTGACCGAGGCGATACGGTTGCGCAGGTCCTTCAACGAGGGCATGTCGGTTCCGCTTTAGCTCATTTGGCTCAGGGCGCGCGAGGACAGGCCTCAGGCGAAAGATTTGAGGTAGTTTTCGATAATCGACTTGAGGCTTGCCGCCGAACCGTCGGAAAGATCCTTCGATGCGCGGATGGTCTCCAGAAGATCGGCATGGTTCGCACGCAGCAACGCGAGCAAACCCTCCTCGAACGGCTTGATCTTTTCGATCGGCAGCTTGTCGAGATAGCCGTTGACGCCGGCGTAGATCACGCAAACCTGCTCTTCGATCTTGAGCGGCGCGAACTGCGCCTGCTTCAAAAGCTCGGTGAGGCGCGAACCGCGGGCGAGAAGCCGCTGCGTCGTCGCGTCGAGATCGGAGCCGAACTGCGCGAAGGCGGCCATTTCGCGATATTGCGCGAGTTCGCCCTTGATCTTGCCGGCAACCTTTTTCATCGACTTCGTCTGCGCTGAGGAGCCGACGCGCGACACCGAAAGGCCGACGTTCACCGCCGGGCGGATGCCCTGATAGAAAAGATCGGTCTCGAGGAAGATCTGGCCATCGGTGATCGAAATCACGTTCGTCGGAATATAGGCCGAGACATCATTGGCCTGCGTCTCGATGATGGGAAGCGCCGTCAGCGAACCGGCGCCATGCTCGTCGTTGAGCTTGGCGGCACGCTCCAGCAGACGCGAATGCAGGTAGAAGACGTCGCCCGGATAGGCTTCGCGGCCGGGCGGGCGGCGCAGCAGCAGCGACATCTGGCGATAGGCAACGGCCTGCTTCGAGAGATCGTCATAAACGATCAGCGCATGCATGCCGTTGTCGCGGAAATATTCGCCCATCGCGCAGCCTGCGAAAGGCGCGAGGAACTGCATCGGCGCCGGATCGGAGGCTGTTGCGGCGACGACGATCGAATATTCGAGCGCGCCCTGCTCTTCGAGCACTTTCACGAATTGCGCGACTGTCGAACGCTTCTGGCCGACGGCGACATAGACGCAATAGAGCTTGGCGCTCTCGTCGGTGCTTTGATTGACCGACTTCTGATTGAGAATGGAATCGAGCGCTACCGCTGTCTTGCCGGTCTGGCGGTCGCCGATGATGAGCTCGCGCTGGCCGCGGCCGATCGGGATCAGGGCGTCAATCGCCTTGAGGCCGGTGGCCATCGGCTCATGCACGGATTTGCGCGGGATAATGCCCGGCGCCTTCACGTCAACGCGGGCGCGGCGCGACGCATTGATCGGACCTTTGCCGTCGATCGGATTGCCCAGCGCATCGACGACGCGGCCGAGAAGCTCCTTGCCGACCGGCACATCAACGATCGCGCCGGTGCGCTTGACGGTCTGGCCTTCCTTGATCTCGCGGTCGCTGCCGAAAATAACGACACCGACATTGTCGTTTTCGAGATTGAGCGCCATGCCGCGTACGCCCGACTCGAAAGCGACCATTTCGCCGGCCTGGACGTTGTCGAGCCCATAGACACGAGCGATGCCGTCGCCGACCGACAGGACCTGGCCAACTTCGGTGACCTCGGCCTCATTGCCAAAATTGGCGATTTCCTTTTTCAGGATCGACGAAATTTCTGCGGCGCGGATGTCCATCAGCCGACCTCTTTCAAGCGTGTACGGAGTGAATTGAGTTTGGTTTTAAGCGACCCGTCGATCATGCGCGAACCGAGCTTAACGACGAGACCACCGATGATCTCGGGATCGACCTTCAGGTCGACGGCGACGGATTTGCCGCCGGTGAAATCGGCAAGCGCGGTCTTCAGGGCCTCGATTTGCACGTCCTTCAACGGCGCGGCGGCCGTCACTTCGGCGCGCACCCGCCCCTTGTCCTGATCGTCGAGCTTGTGGAAGTCCGCGATCATGTCGCCGATATGCGTCAGCCGGCGCTTGAGCGCGACGAGCTTCACAAAATTGGCCGAGATGCCCGAAATGCCAGCGCCCGTAAGAATATCGTTCAGGGCTCGCAACTGCTCTTCGGCCGAATAGATCGGCGCCGAGACGAACCGCTTCAGATCCTTGCTTTCGGCGACCAGCGCGGCGAAATTCTCAAGATCCTTGGCGACCTGATCGGTCAGGCCCTGCTCCTTGGCGAGTTCATAGAGCGCCAGGGCGTAACGGCCGCCGACCCCCGATACGATGCTCTCGTCTTGCGCCAAGACAATAACCCTTAAATCCGTCGGCGAAACGGCCCAACTTCCAAAGCTCGCGCGGCAATTCGCGACGATGGCGAGCGGGCGTCTATAGAAGCCCGGTCAGGCACGAAAACTCGCCAACCCCTCCCAAGGCGAAGGGTCCCTAACATATGGCATTTTTGTGCGCAACCCGTCCGGGAGTGCATAGCGCGTTGGCAATTTCCCTCTGCGCTGTGAGGTTGGCCTGGCGCGGTCTTTTGCCTATATTTTGGCCTCACCCCGGAGGCGATTATGGCTACAGCAGTCACCTCGATTGCACTCGACACGCCAGCGGCAGACTTTCGCCTTCCTGCGACGGACGGCAAGATTTATTCGCTCGCCGATGTCGCAGGCGAAAAGGCGAGCGTCATCGTCTTTATCTGCAATCATTGCCCCTATGTGATCGCAGTGATCGACCGGCTCGTTGCCGATGCGCGGCTGCTGCTGGCCGAAGGCATCGGCTTCGCCGCGATCTGCTCGAACGACGCGAAAAGCCATCCCGAAGATTCATTCGAGAATATGCAGCGTTTCGCGGAGAAACATCGCTTCCCGTTTCCTTATCTCCATGATGAGAGCCAGGATGTGGCCCGTGCCTATGATGCCGTCTGCACG
Organism: uncultured Pseudomonadota bacterium; assembly: GCA_963782195.1. GTDB lineage: Bacteria > Pseudomonadota > Alphaproteobacteria > Rhizobiales > Beijerinckiaceae > Methylovirgula. Next base: position 720,334 of record CAWAIN010000004.1, read on the forward strand.
CCGGATTTCTTCGGCTTCGACCGGCATCTGAAATTGAAGTATCGTGGACGCCTCGACGAGGGCCGCACAAGTCCGCCGCCTGCCGGTGCGCGCCACGAACTGCTCGACGCGATGCGGATGATCGCCAAGACCGGCCACGCGCCGGACCACCAGATTCTTTCGATCGGCTGTTCGATCAAATGGAAATAAATTTTTGACAGGAGATAACGATGGCCGCGCTTGAAGTTGGCGAAGGATACGAAGTGTTTCTGGCCGACGGCCAAAAGGCGTTCGGCGCCGTGCGCGAAGTCTCGCGCAACCGGCAGGACATTATCGTCTATGTCGAGAATGCCGGCGATTTCGTCATTCACGCGTCCGCCGTCACTGGCGTTCACGCGCAAAAGGTGATCGTCGATCGCCATAAGCTTGAAGCGCGTCTCGTCGAGGCGATCACGCGCGCGCATACGGCGGAAGACCCGAATATTTGAATCCTAGTGCGTCATGGCCGGGCTTGACCCGGCCATCCAGGCATCGCGGCTCTGTCTTAGTGATCGCGCGTGGATGCGCGGATCAAGCCCGCGCATGACGGGGCATCACATAAAATTCTGCGGATCGACATCGACGGCAATGCGCACGCTGCCGCGCGCGGGGGGTGCCGTCGCCAGCATCGCGCGCAGAAAGCCCTGCATATCGGCCGACTTCGGCGCCCGCACCAGCAGGCGAAAACGATGCTGGCCGCGAATGACGGCGATCGGCGCCTCGGCGGGACCAAGCAACGTGATTTCGTCGTCCTGCGGCAAGCCACCGAGCGCGGCGAGTTTCCATTTCGGATTGGACGGCAGCGCATGGGCCGTGCGCACCAGAGCGCGGGCGTGATTTTCCGCCGATGCGCGATCCTTGCCCGAGACGATCAGCGCCGCGAGACGTCCGAAAGGTGGCAGGCTAGCGCGGCGGCGCTGCTCCGTCTCCTCGCTGTAGAAGCGTTCGGCATCGCCTGAAAGAAGTGCGCGGATCACTGGATGCTCCGGCTGCCAGGTCTGCACCAGCGCCTTGCCGAGCGTCCCCATGCGCCCGGCGCGGCCCGTCACCTGTTGCAGGGCCTGGAACGTGCGCTCAGCCGCGCGCGGATCGCCGTTCGACAGCCCGACATCGGCATCAATGACGCCGACGAGCGACAGCAGCGGAAAGTTATGTCCCTTGGCGACAAGCTGCGTGCCGATGATGATATCGCAAGCGCCGTTGGCAACGGCATCGAGTTCGTCGCGCAGCCGCGCCGTGCCGCCGGGAAAATCCGACGACAGGATCAGCGCCTTCGCCTGCGGCCAAAGGCCGGCGACTTCTTCCGCCAATCGCTCGACGCCGGGACCGCACGGTGTCAGCGTATCGACGTTGTCGCATTCCGGACAATGCTGCGGCACGCGTTCGATATGGCCGCACTGGTGGCAGACGAGCGCGCGGCGGAAGCGATGTTCGACAAGCCAGGACGTGCAATTTGGGCACTGGAAGCGATGACCGCAGGACCGGCACAGCGTCAACGGCGCATAGCCGCGGCGATTGAGAAAGAGCAGCGCCTGTTCGCCCGCAGCGAGCGCTTCGCCAACCGCGCGGACAAGCGGGGGCGAAATCCACTTGCCGCGCGGCGGTGAGATGCGGCGCAGATCGACGGCCTCGATCGAGGGCAGCTTGGCGCCCCCGAAACGCGCATTGAGTTTCAGATGTTTGTAGCGCCCCTGCTCGGCATTGACGCGCGATTCGATCGACGGCGTTGCCGAGGCGAGGATCACCGTCGCCTTGTCGATCTGCCCGCGCACCACGGCCATGTCGCGCGCATGATAGGAGACGCCGTCATCCTGCTTGTAGGCCGCTTCATGCTCCTCATCGACAACGATGAGCGCGAGATCGTCGAAGGGGAGAAACAAAGCCGAGCGCGCCCCGGCGACGACTTTTACCTCGCCCTTCGCGACCCCGGTCCAGATGCGGGCGCGTTTGCGCGGGCTGATGCCCGAATGCCATTCGGCGGGACGCGCGCCAAAGCGTGCCGCGAAACGGTCGAGGAATTGCGCCGTCAGCGCAATCTCCGGCATCAGGATCAGAGTTTGTCGTTCTTCGCGCAACGCCTGCGCGACGGCCTCGAAATAAACTTCGGTCTTGCCTGAGCCGGTAACGCCTTCGAGGAGCGAGACGGAGAAGCCATGCGCTTTGACATTATCGACGAGTGCCGCGGCCGCCTGGACTTGCGCCGTCTCAAGCTGCGGCGGCGCGAAATCCGGATCGCACGATGCTGCAATCGGCTCCTGCGGCAGCGCGACGGCTTCCAGCGTGCCTTCATCGACGAGTGAATCGATGACGCTTGTCGAACACGCGGCGCGTTCGGCGAGGTCGCTTTTGACGATGGCAAGGTCGCCTTCGATTGCAGCGAGAACACGTGCGCGAGCCGGTGTCATACGCTTCGGCTCTGGCCCGGCGCGGCGCAGCCCAATGCGAGGCTTTTCCTCGACCGCATAAAACGGCGCGCGCGAACACATGCGCAGCACCATGCCGCGCGGACTGAGCGTCCAGCGTGCGACCCAATCGATGAAGGCGCGGAGCCGCGCTCCGAGCGGTGGAATATCAAAGCGCGCAGAGACGGCTTTCAGATTGCTGCCAAGTGCGCCCTCGGTGATTTCCCAGACCGCGCCGATTGTCTGGCGCGTGCCGAGCGGCACTTCGACAAAATCGCCCTCGGCGAGGTCGAGTTCGGCTGGGACGCGATAGGAATAGGTCTGATCGATCGCGACGGGGACGAGGACATCGGCCACGCGCGGCCCTTTACAACTCGGCGTGCGCTCGCTCATGCGCGAGGCTTAAAACATGTTTCGGGCAAGTTGCACGACTTTTTAGAGCCGCCGCGCAATGCGCAGGACCGCGCCCGTCGAGTTCAACGTCAGGCCAATGCCGCAGCCGGCAGCGGTGGCGCCTCTTCGGCCCAGACCAAAAATTTGGAAAGCATGTTGGGTCCGAACGTGTGCGTCAGCGGCACGTCGGCGGCGTCGCGGCCATAGGCGACAAGGATACGGCCGATACGCGGCGCATTGTTGCGTGGATCGAAGACATGCCAGTGCCCACCGAGATAAACTTCGATCCAGGCGGCAAAATCCATTGCCTCATATGGCGGCGGCAGACCGATGTCTGTGATGTAGCCAGTGCAATAGCGCGTCGGAACATTGAGGCAGCGGCAGAATGTCGTGGCGAGATGTGCAAAGTCGCGGCACACACCCTGGCGTTCATTGTAGGCCTCGTACGCCGACCGCGTTGGCCGCGAATATTCGTAGCCGAAATTCATGATGCCGTGGACGTAATCGCAGACCGCCTGCACGCGCGCCCAGCCCGGCGCCATATTGCCGAAGAGGCGCCAAGCCTCGTCCGCCAGCCGGTCCGTCTCGCAATAACGGCTGGCAAGCAGGAATTGCAGCGTCTCGGCCGGAAGCTCTTCGACCGGATGCTGGATGGCAGCCGGGAGCGCAACGCCATCCCATTCTCCGGAATCGTGGACGATCGCGTCGGTCAAAATCTCGAAATGGCCGGCCGGCGCGAGGAAGCGATAGCACCAATTGCCGAAACTATCGCGATAGCCTTCGAGCGGGACACGCGGGCGCGTGACGACATAATCCGGCTGTTCGAGATCGGATGCGCGCGAATAATGCACATTGAGCACGACGATCATCGGCGTCGGCTGCGAGAATTCAAAATTGAGGTCGCAACCGACTTTGATGCGGATCATGGGACTTTCCTGCGCGAGAGAGCCCGGGCTGGAAAGACACAAAGCAAGTCCCACGCCGGTCTGCTACAACCCTTGGCTTGGCTTTAAGTTCCGCGTGGACGCTTCCGGCGAAGGTCGAAAGCGCGCCGCCTTAGCCGATCTGGCCGTGGCAGTGCTTGTATTTCTTGCCTGAGCCACACGGGCAGAGTTCGTTGCGGCCGACCTTGCCCCAGGTCGAAGGATCGGTCGGCACCCGCTGCTCCGGCGCCGCGCTTCGCTGCGCCTGCGGTTGCAGCGCGACCGGCGCTTGCGCCGGCGGCGGCAGTGACGCGGCGGGAGGCGTCAGCGCCTCCATGAAATTCGCCGGCGGCATCAGCGAATCGAAGCTCTGCGCCTGCAGCGGCGGCGCCTCATAGGCGATTTCGACATGATTCAACTGCGCCGTCGTCGTCTCGCGGAGCTGCGTGATCAATTCGCCAAAAAGCTCAAAAGCCTCCGACTTATATTCGTTTAGCGGGTCGCGCTGCGCCAAGCCGCGCCAGCCAATCACCTGACGCAGATGGTCGAGCGTGACGAGATGTTCGCGCCAGAGATGATCGAGCGCCTGCAGAAAGATCTGCTTCTCGACGTAGCGCATGAGGCTCGCGCCATTCTTCTCGACGCGCGCCGAATAAGCCTCGTCGGACGCCTTTTCCAGGCGCTCGCGCAAAATCTCGTCGGTAATGCCCTCTTCCTTTGCCCAATCGGCAAGCGGCGGCGTGATATTGAGTTCGGCCTCAATGGCCTTACCCATCTCCCCGATATCCCAGGTCTCGGGATAGGCGTCGGCCGGCGCATGTTTGGCGACGATGTCATCAACGACACCGTGGCGCATGTCGGTGACCATTTCTTCGAGCGTGTCCTGCCCCATGATGTCGCGGCGCTGCTCGAAGACCACCTTCCGCTGGTCGTTCATGACGTTGTCGTACTTAAGAATGTTCTTGCGCATGTCGAAGTTGCGGCCTTCGACCTTCTGCTGCGCTTTTTCGAGCGCCTTGTTGATCCACGGATGGACGATCGCCTCGTCCTCCTTGAGGCCAAGCCGCACCAGCATCGAATCCATTCGATCCGACCCGAAGATGCGCATGAGATCATCGGTCAGCGCGAGGAAGAACTTCGAGCGGCCGGGGTCGCCCTGACGGCCGGAACGGCCGCGCAACTGGTTGTCGATGCGGCGGCTCTCGTGGCGTTCGGTGCCGATGATGTAGAGGCCGCCGGCTTCGAGGGCTTTTTCCTTGAAATCCGCGACTTCGGCGCGAATCTCAGCTTCCTTGGCGTCGCGTTCCGGACCTTCCGGCAAGCCGGCGCATTCCTGCGATACGCGCATTTCAACGTTGCCGCCCAGCTGGATGTCGGTGCCGCGGCCGGCCATATTGGTCGCGACGGTGATCGCACCCGGCACACCGGCCTCGGCGACGATATAGGCTTCCTGCTCATGGAAGCGCGCGTTCAATACGGCGAAAAGCTTCGCCGGCTTGCCGGCACGCGCCGCGGCATAGAGCGGCTGCAAGGCCGCCGGGGCGGTAAAGTCGATCTGCTTATAGCCCTTTTTCTTCAGAAATTCGGCCAGCCCCTCGGACTTCTCGATGGACGTCGTACCGACGAGCATGGGCTGCATCTTTTGATTGGCAGCGTCGATCTCGGTGACGATGGCGCGCAATTTCTCCTCGGCGGAGCGATAGACTTCGTCATCCTCGTCGAAGCGGCGCACCGATTTGTTGGTCGGAATTTCGACCACGTCGAGCTTGTAGATTTCGGCGAACTCGTCCGCCTCGGTCGAGGCCGTACCAGTCATACCCGCGAGCTTTTTATAGAGCCGGAAGTAATTCTGGAAGGTGATCGACGCGAGGGTCACGTTCTCCGGCTGAACCTGCACGCGCTCTTTGGCTTCGAGCGCCTGATGCAGACCTTCCGAATAACGCCGGCCGGGCATCATGCGGCCGGTGAATTCGTCAATGATGACAACTTCGCCGTTGCGGACGATGTAGTCCTTGTCGCGCTGGAAGAGCTTATGTGCGCGCAAGGCCTGGTTGACGTGATGGACGATCGTGACGTTGCCCGCATCATAGAGCGAGCCGTCTTCCTCGCTCATCGCACCGCTTTCGCGCAACAATTGCTCGATGTGCTCGTTGCCGGCCTCGGTGAGATTGACCGTGCGCTGTTTCTCGTCGAGGTCGAAGTCCTCCGCGGTCAGACGCGGGAGCAATTTGTCGATGGAATTGTAAAGATCCGACTTGTCGTCCGACGGGCCGGAGATGATGAGCGGCGTGCGTGCCTCGTCGACCAGAATTGAATCGACCTCATCGACGATCGCGAAAGCATGGCCGCGCTGAACCATCTGGTTCAGCTCATACTTCATATTATCGCGCAGATAGTCGAAGCCGAATTCGTTGTTGGTGCCGTAGGTGATGTCAGCGGCATAGGATTCGCGGCGCTCGTTATCGTCCTTGCCGTGAACGATCGTTCCGACGCTCATGCCCAGAAACTTGTAGATGCGCCCCATCCATTCGGCATCGCGGGTCGCAAGATAATCGTTGACGGTGATGACATGGACGCCGGTGCCCGGCAGCGCATTGAGATAGGCGGCAAGTGTCGCGACCAGCGTCTTGCCTTCGCCGGTGCGCATCTCGGCAATCGCGCCCTCATTGAGGACCATGCCGCCGATAAGCTGGACATCGAAATGGCGCTGGCCGAGCACACGCCGCCCCGCCTCGCGCACTGTCGCGAAAGCCGGCACGATCAGATCGTCCAGGCTTTTGCCGGCGGCGAGTTCGGCGCGGAATTTTTCCGTCTGCGCCTTCAATTCTTCATCGGTAAGCTTCTGAATTTCCGGCTCGAGTGCGTTGATCGCCGCGACTTTTGCGCGATATGTCTTCAGACGCCGATCATTCGACGAACCAAAGATTTTCTTAGCTACCGAGCTGAACATTCAAAGCCCTTTCGCGATCGACGCGACGTTTCAAACCCTTGAAAACGGATGCGGAACGCCGCGGCGTACGCAAGCCAAACGGGCGCATTGCCGCGACCCTGACGCCGGGCTGCCCGAGAGATAAGAGGGGGGTCCGGCCTTGTCAATCGAGCGTATTTATGTTGTGTCGGCGCCGTCTGCGGCCGATGTCGCGGGGATGTGCCAGCGACATGGCCGATTTACGCAACCATCTGAATAGCCAGCCAAATCCACAAATCACGATAGCAAGGAGCCCCTGCAATGAATTCCCTTAAAAGATTGCAGGTGGGCGCTCTCGGCGTCGGTTTGATGCTGGCGACCCTCGTCCCGGTCGTGCAGGCCGAGGCGGCACAGGTGCTGGCGACGGTCAACGGCGTCAACATCACCGACGACGATCTGCGCATCGCGGCTGAAGACCTTGGCGATAGCGTGCCGCGTCAGCTCGATGCCAAAGGACGTCAACAATATCTGCTCGATTACCTGATCGACGGCGCGCTCGTGGCGCAAAAGGCGCAGCAGGAAAAGCTCGACCAGGGCCCGGACTTCGCCAAGCAGCTCGCCTATTACCGCTCCAAAATTCTCATGGAAGCGCTGCTGACCAAGATCGCCCGCGACGCGGTGACCCCGGATAATCTGCAAAAGACCTATGAGCAGGCGGCGAAAGCGCAGAAGCCCGAACAGGAAGTGCATGCCCGTCATATTCTCGTCGCGACTGAGGCCGAGGCCGACGCGGTTGAGAAACGGCTGAAAGCCGGCGAGGATTTCGCCAAGATCGCCAAGGAATTATCGAAGGATACCGGCTCCGACGGTGGCGACCTCGGCTGGTTTACGCGTGAGAAGGTTGTGCCGGCCTTTGCCGACGCGGCTTTCAAGCTGAAGCCTGGCGAAATCTCGCCGCCGATCAAGAGCGAATTCGGCTGGCACGTCATTCAAGTGCTTGCGATCCGGAATACCCAGTTTCCGCCCTTCGATCAGGTCAAGAATCAGGTGACCTCTTACGTGATCCAGAAGGCGCAGACGGAATATGTCGAAAACCTGCGCAAAGAGGGCAAGATCGTCCGCATGACGCAGTCCGCCCCGCCCGTCCCGCCGGCATCCATCCCGGATAAGAAGTAAGCGAGCGCGGTTCCTCGCAGCAACTCGGCGCGGAAATTTCATCGACCTGTTACAGATGATCGGCTATGCACGGGCGCTCATTCAGGTGCCCTTGCATGTCCGGTCAATCCAAAGTCTCCCCGCTCGCCCCGACAAGCTTTCCCGAAATCCCGCCCGTTGACGGCGTACAATTCGCGACCGGCGCCGCTGGCATCCGCTACAAGGGGCGCACCGATGTGATGCTCGCGCTGCTCGATAAGGGCACGGAGGTCGCGGGCGTCTTCACCAAATCCAAATGCGCGTCGGCGCCGGTCGATTGGTGCCGCGCCCAGCTCGGCCGCGGCAAGGCCCGCGCGCTCGTCGTCAATTCCGGCAATGCCAACGCCTTTACCGGCAAGACCGGCGCCAAAGCGGTGAAACGCACCGCTGACCTCGCCGCCGCGGCCGCGGGTCTGCGCGCGGGCGACGTTTTCATTGCCTCGACGGGCGTCATCGGCGAACCCCTCGATGCCGAGAAGTTTGCCGGCGTGTTCGAGACGCTGGTGAGCGAGGCCGCGCCCAATGGCCTCTTCGGCGCCGCCAAGGCGATCATGACCACCGACACGTTCCCCAAGGTAGCGACAGCCAAGGCGTCGATCGGCGGGGTTGAGGTAACGATCGCCGGAATGGCCAAGGGCGCCGGCATGATCGCACCGGACATGGCGACCATGCTCTCCTTCATCTTCACCGATGCACCGATCGCCGCCGACGTGCTGCAAAAGCTTCTCGACAAGGGCGTCGAGCCTTCGTTCAATGCCGTTACCGTCGATGGCGATACATCGACCTCCGATACGCTGCTCTTCTTCGCGACGGGGGCAGCGGCAAAGCGCGGCGCCCCGCGAATCGACAAAAGTAGCGACCGGCGGCTGAAAGATTTTCGCGAGGCGCTCGACAATGTGCTGCGCGATCTCGCATTTCAGGTCGTGCGCGATGGCGAGGGCGCGCGCAAATTCGTCAGCATCACAGTCGAGGGCGCGGTGAGCCGCAAATCGGCGAAAGTGATCGCCCGTTCGATCGCCAATTCGCCGCTAGTCAAGACGGCGATCGCGGGCGAGGACGCCAATTGGGGCCGGGTGGTGATGGCGGTCGGCAAGGCCGGCGAACCGGCGGAACGCGATCAACTTGCAATCTGGTTCGGTGACATTCGCGTCGCACATAAGGGACTGCGCGATCCGGCCTATGACGAAGAGAAAGTCGCGGCGCTGATGCGCCTGCCGGAAATCGCCGTCCGTGTCGATCTCGGCATCGGCCCGGGCGAGGCCACAGTCTATACCTGCGATCTGACCAAGGAATATGTTGAGATCAACGGCGATTATCGGTCTTAAAGCACTCTTCCGTCATTGCGAGGAGCGTAGCGACAAAGCAATCCAGCGATCTAAGAACTGGATTGCTTCGCCTTCGGCTCGCAATGATGGCGGAATCTAAGCCGCGGCGCTCTCACCGGCGTCGCCGCCATAATAGGCGATGTAACGCTGCTCGATTTCTGCGATGGGCATGACCGTAAACACGTCGATCGTGCCGAACTGCGGATCGATCACCGCGCCTTCGCCGAATTTCGCGCCGACTCGCAGATAGCCCTTGATGAGCGGCGGCAGCGCGGCCAATCCGCGGCGCTGGTCGATCGCGCCTTTGTCGAGCACATCCATCGGCACGGCGCGGCCGGGGCGCGGGCGCACCTGCCATTCGCTCTCGGCCGAAGCGTGATGATGCAAAAAGCTCAAGGGCAATGCCAGAGCGAGCGGATTGGTGCCCGGCAGGCTGGCACAGCCAAACATCACATCGATGTGGTGGTGCTGGATGTAGGTCCAGAGGCCGCGCCACAAAAGCTCGATCACCCGCTTCGAGCGATATTTCGCATGAACGCAGGAGCGGCCGAGTTCCAGAAATCTCTTACCAGCATGACGGGCCAGCAGTGGCGCGATATCGAACTCGCCCTCGCTATAGAAGCCGCCATGTTCCGCCGCGACCTCGCTCCGCAGCAGCCGGTAGGTGCCGACGATCTTTGGCTTCACCCGGCCAAAGGCGTTACGGGCGGTGAGATCGACGATCAGCAGATGATCGCAAAATTTGTCGAAGGGGCAGATATCGCGCCGGACCAGCGCCCCCGGACCGTGGGCGATGGCGCCGCCTTCCTCATAGAAGACCTTGTAGCGCAGCCGCTGCGCCTTGCGGATTTCCTTGGGCCGGGCGATGCGGATTTCGAAATTGCCGAACCGGCCAAGAACACGGGGCAGATCGCCCGGCGCTGCACGCCTGGCACGCATCGCCCGCCGCGTCGGTGAGAAGGGGATGACAGCGCCGAAGGACGGCTCAATCGGCCACATGTTTTATCGAATCATCCGCTCAGATAATATCCGGTCAGGCTAACCAGCCCGAACGAAACTTTGATGACGCGGGGTTCCGCGGCCACCTGCCAAGGTCTTATCCTATTTCACACCTGATTTCACGCAGCCTTTTATGGGCCGGGGTTAGCCTGCGGGCCGCGGCGCTTTTCCTGACAATTTTCAGCTCATTTTTGGTGTTCGCCCCCATTCAATGGGCGCTGCTCAAAGCCGCGCCGGGCTATGGCCAGGTCTTGCCGCGACTTTTCTACACGATCGTCCTCTGGCTCGTGAAAGTGCGGGTGAAGGTGAGCGGCCGGAAGCCTGGCAAGATCGCCGCTCTGGTCGTCACTAACCATGTCTCATGGACGGATATTCCGGCGCTCGGCGCGCTGTTCCCGGCCGCTTTCGTCGCCAAAAGCGAGGTCGGGCGCTGGCCGATTATCCGAACCTTCGCGCGGCTCGTAAACACGATCTTTGTCGATCGAACCGCGCGCCGGACGATCCCAGCGACCAATGCCGCCATGCTGGCGGCGATTGCGAAGGGCGCGCATGTCGTCTTGTTTCCCGAGGCGACGACGCATGCGGACGGGCCGCATTTGTTTCATTCGGCGCATTTTGCAGTTGTCGAGGACTTGCAAAAACTCGGGCAAAATTACGCCATCCAGCCGATCGCGATTCGCTATTCGGCGCCCTATGCGCCCTGGATCGGCGATGACGCGCTGCTGCCACACATCATCACACTGATGAAAAACCCGCCACTCACCTGCGAACTGATCTTCTGCGAGCCGCTCGTACTCTCGGCGCCGCTGACGCGCCGAGTAGTGGCGGAAGAATGTTTCGAGCGGATTACGGCCGCCTATCGCTCCTAAGCCTCGACCAATCCGCGCTTCTTGAGCAACGGCTCCGCCGCCGCCGGACGGCCACGGAACGCAAGATAGGCCGCGTCCGGATCGGCGCGATTGCCGGCGGAATAGACATATTGTTTCAGCCGCGCGGCGACCTCGGGATCGAAAATATCGCCCGCCTCGGCGAAGGCGGCAAAGCCATCGGCATCGAGCACTTCCGACCAGAGGTAAGAGTAATAGCCCGACGAATAGCCATCGCCGGCGAAGACGTGCGCGAAATGCGGCAGACGATGGCGCATCGCGATCGCCGTCCGGCATCCCGAGTTCAGCGAGCTTTGCGCGCTCGAACGCGACGATGTCGAGATTGTCCGAATCCGGCGCGCTATGCAGCGCCAGATCGACGAGCGCCGAGGCGGTATATTCGACAGTGAGAAAACCCTGATTGAACTGCCGTGCGGCAATGACCTTCTGGATCAAGGCTTCGGGCATCGGCTCGCCCGTCTGATAATGGCGCGCGAAGCGGCGCAGGATTTCGCTTTGCTCGAACCAGTGCTCGTAAAGCTGCGACGGGAATTCGACGAAATCCGAGGCGACATTGGTGCCGGCCAGCGACGGAAATGTCACGTCGGACAATAGCCCATGCAAGGCGTGGCCGAATTCGTGAAACAAAGTGCGCGCATCGTCGAAGCTCAAAAGGCAGGCTTCGCCCGGCGGCGGCTTCACGAAATTCAGCACATTGACGATGATCGGCCGGATATCGCCATCGAGTTTTTGCTGATCGCGATAGGCGCCCATCCAGGCGCCGCCATGTTTTGACGGTCGCGCGAAATAATCGCCCATGAAGAGACCGATATCGCGTCCCGCAGCGTCTCGCACGGTCCAGACACGCGCGTCGGGATGATAGAGCGCGATGTCCGTGCGTTCTTCGAAACTCAGGCCGAAAAGCTTTTGCGCGGTGAAGAAGACCGCGGCGATCATCTGTTCGAGCGGAAGGTAAGGTTTAAACGCCGCCTCGTCGAGATCGAACGCCGCCTTGCGGCGCTTCTCGGCATAATAGCGCCAGTCCCAAGGCTGGAGCGTGAAGTTGTTGCCTTCCGCGGTGATGAGGTCTTGCAGTGCCGCCTGTTCGCGTAAAGCGCGCGCGCGGCCACGTGTCCAGACTTCATCGAGCAGACTTTGCGCCGCGGCGGGACGTGCGGCCATCATGTCGGCGAGGCGATAGTCGGCATAGCTCGCGTAACCAAGGAGGCGCGCTTTCTCGGCGCGCAATTTCACCATCTCGGCCGCTATGGCCCGATTGTCGCTCGGGCCTTCGTTTTCGCCGCGCGCGACCCAGGCGCGAAACACCTGTTCGCGCAGATCACGCCGCGACGACATTTGCAGGAACGGCTCGATCGACGAGCGTGCCAGCGTGATGGCATATTTGCCTGCGTGGCCGCGTTCCGTCGCCGTCTCGGCAGCGGCAGCGCGTTGCCAATCCGGCAGGCCATCCAGATCGGCTTCGTCGAGGATCAAAGCGAAGGCATTCTCATCAGCCAGCACGTTCTGCGAAAACTGCGTGCCTAGCGTCGCAAGCCTTTCGCCGATCTCCGCAAGCCGCGATTTTGCGTTCGGCGACTGCCCGGCGCCGGAACGCCGGAACGTCACGTGATGACGCTCCAACGCGCGCAATTGCTCTACGTCGAGGCCCAACGTCTCGCGCTGGCGCCAAAGCGTATCGATCCGCGCGAACAGCGCATCGTTGAGATGAATTTCGGACTCATGCGCGGCAAGGAGCGGCGCGACATCGCGTTCAACCGCCTCGATGTCTTCGTTCGTATCGGCGCCGGTGAGATTGAAAAAGACGCTCGCGATGCGGCTAAGAAGCTGCCCGGAGCGCTCCAGCGCGACGATCGTATTCTCGAACGTCGGCGGCGCCGGATCATCCGCGATGGCGGCGATCTCGGCTTTATGCGCCGCGAACGCCTGCGCGAAGGCGGGGGGAAAATCATCCGGCTTGATCGCCGCGAATGGCGCCAAGCCAAACGGGCCGGCCCAGTCTTCGAGCAGAGGATTTTGGGTGTCGTGCGTCATCGGCCATCCAAATTGATTGATCCGATGAATATGGGCGACCGGACGCCGCCGCGCTACCTCTTCTAAATCAGCGCGGGATTCTTACGAAAAACCAGCGTCCACTTTTTCGTATCCCGCTACCTCTGAGTCAGCACCGTCCGGCAGGCGGCGGGCAGATCGGCGAGCGTCAGCGCCGGGCGCGGGCGCGTCGGGCCAAGCTGCGGGCGCGGATGCAGCACGCCCTCCGAGAACCAGTAGGCGAGCGATGCATGGTCGCAGCCATCGCCGGGCGGCACGGGATCCTGCGCCTGACAGGACGATTCTCCCGGCGGGCAGACCAGCCGGACGTGGAAATGATAGTCGTGGCCGAAGAACGGACGCACCTTATGCAGCCAGGCGCGATCCGACCCGGCCTCGCGGCACAGCGCCTTCTTGATCGCCGCATTGACGAAGATGCGCTGCACTTCCGGGTCTTCCGCCGCGGCCTTGATCACTTGGAGATGGCCCGGCGTCCAATAGCGCGGATCGACATCGAGCCGGTCCGCTCGCACGACATTGGTGGACATCATCTCTTCGCGCTGCTCGCGCGAGAGCGTGTAAGGCGGCATCGGTTTCAGCCAGATATCGACATCGAGGCCGATCTGATGCGAGGCATGGCCGGTTAGCATCGGACCGCCGCGCGGCTGCGACATGTCGCCGACGAGGATGCCCGGCCAGCCGCTGACGCGCGGGACTTCGCGCGAGAAGCGTTCAAGGAATGAAATGAGCTGCGGCGTGCCCCAATTGCGGTTGCGCGACAGCCGCATAACCTGCCAGTCCGGCCCGTTGACCGGCAGCGCAATACCGCCGGCAAGGCAGCCGCGCGAATAAAACCCGATGCTGCGCGTCGCGGCTTCGCTCGGCGACAGGACACGGCCAAAGAGCTGTTTGGCGGGCGTCGAAGGCCCGGGATGAGCGAGCGTCGGCAGTTTTCTGGCGTGCAGCGTTCCCAGATCCTGCGCGCTGCCATCGACGGCAGCGAGGCCAACGAGACTCAGAATTCCGAGAGCGAGAACCAGAAACCTGCGCATGTGGCCGCCCCTCTACGCCGGGGTGTTATCCGCCGGCGGATGTTTGCGCGACTCTGTTTAACGCTAACTATTTACCCCGAGAGGATTTGCCGTGTCCTTCGCCTCGTTAATGCGGCGCCCCATCAACCTTACTTGCACACAGGAGTTTACGCGGCGGTTCCACTGTGACACGAATACAGCATTCCTGTGGTAACGCGGTGCCATGCAACCGCCAGGGGATGCGTAATGCGTAAGTGTGCCGGGTTTTTCCTCGCGCTCGTCGGCGTATGTCTGCTTTCGCCCGCGCAGGCCAAAGTCATGATCGACATCGATTTAAGCGCCCAGTCGATGCACGTCGAAGGCTCGACCGGCACTTACGATTGGCCGATCTCCTCGGCGCGCGACGGTTATGTGACGCCAGACGGCACATTCTCGGTGCAGAGCCTGCAATCGATCCACTATTCGAAGAAATATTATCATTCGCCCATGCCGCATTCGATCTTTTTCGACGGCGGCTATGCGATCCACGGCAGTTACGAGACGGCCTGGCTCGGGCGGCCGGCATCGCATGGCTGCGTGCGGATTTCGCCGCAGAACGCCGCGACGCTTTTTGAAATGGTGAGGGAAGAAGGCGCAACGATCCATATCACCGGCCGGCCGCCGGAAACGCATTACGCCTCGCCCCGGCGCCGCCATCATATTTATGCTGCCGCGCCACGTGGCTGGGGAGCGCAGCCGGGCTATAGCGGTGGCTGGGGCTACTCGCCAGGGCCGCAATGGGGCGAGAGCCCATATGGCCAAGAGCAAAATTACTACGGCGAAGACCAGTAGCCACGCGTCAGGTCAAAAGATCGAGCAGCGCCGGAATCAGCGGCGCGTCGGCCGGTGGCATCGGATAATCGCGCAGATTTTGCGGCCTCACCCATTTCAGTGCCTGAGTCTCACGTGATATGACCTGCCCGCGCCAGCGCCGGCAGACATAGAGCGGCATCAGCAGATGGAAGTCCGGATAAGCGTGGCTCGCGAAGGTGAGCGGCGCGAGGCAGGCTTCCTCTACTTCGATCCCCAATTCTTCGTGGAGTTCGCGGATTAGCGCAGTTTCCGGGCGCTCGCCCTCATGCAATTTGCCGCCCGGGAATTCCCAAAGGCCGGCGAGTTGCTTTCCTTCCGGGCGTTGAGCGATTAGCACGCGGCTGTCGGCATCGATCAGCGCGGCAGCGACGACAAGCAGGAGTCTCATGCGACCGCCTGCCCGGCGCGAAGCTTTTCGATCGTAACAGGCAAATCCGCCATGCTTGTCAGCACCGCATCCGCGCCCGCCGCGTGCAAGGCTGTCACGAGTGTATCATCGGCATGGCTCGCGCCGGCGAAGCCGATAACGGCCATCCCCGCCCGGCGCGCCGCAAGAACCCCCGCGGTTGAATCTTCAATGACGATCGTATCGCGTGGCTCGACGCCCATCGATTTCGCGGCGAAGAGAAAAAGATCGGGCGCGGGTTTTCCTTCAGCCACCTGTTCGGCACTGAAGACATGATTTCCGAACAAGGGCGCGAGTCCGCTGACGTCAAGCGAGAGCGCAATACGCTCCGGCGATGAGGACGACGCGACGCAAATCGGCCCAGCGCAGGTAAGCGATCGCGTCTTTCACGCCAGCGACGGGTTGCAGTTCGCGGCGAAATCGCTCGAACAGCAGCGCCTTCATGCGTGCGCCCGTATCGGCAGGAATGGGATGGCCAAGTTCCTTTTCGATCTCCGCAAGGACGTCGGACGTGCGCCGCCCCATGAAGCGCTGACGGCATTCCGCCAGCGACATCGGTTTGCCAAGTGCTGCCAGCATCTGCCGCAAGACATCGAACGCGATGACTTCCGAATCGACGAGCACGCCGTCGCAATCGAAGATGAGAAGCGTCATACCGCGTTCTCCGCCAGAATAGCGCCGATCTCGGCTTTGGTCTTGGCGGCATAATCGGCAGTCATTGCACGGCGGGGCAAGGTCACATCGATATTGCCGACGATTTCGGCTGGGCGATGGCCGAGCAGGATGATGTGATCGGCGAGCCGCACGGCTTCGTCGATATCGTGGGTGACGAGCAGCGTCGTCACCTGAGTCTGCTCCACGAGCGCGACAAGTTCGTCCGCGAGACGCCGCGCGAGCACGGCATCGAGCGAAACAAACGGCTCGTCGAGCACGAGCAGATTGGGTTTGATCGCAAAAGCCCGCGCGAGCGCGACGCGGCGTGCCTGGCCGAGGGACAATTCGCCGGGGAAGTTGCGCAAATGATCGCCGACGCCAAGATCGTCGGCGATTTTTACAAGATCAGACCTCGTTCGCCTGCGGTGCGGCGAGCTTCAGATTGTCCAGCACCGAGCGCCAGGGCAGCAGGCGCGGCTCCTGAAACACCATGCCGATCTTCGTCTCCGGCGGCAGAGTCACACTGCCCTCGAAATCGCGGTCAAGGCCAATGATGATGCGCAGGAGCGTCGTCTTGCCATAGCCCGAAGGACCGACAAGCGCGTGAATCTTGCCGGCATCGAGCGTCAGCGTGAAGTCGCGCAGCACCTCGCGCACCTCGCCGGTCGCGGCGCGGAAGGCTTTGCGCTTGATGAAGACTTCAAGCTGCTTTGGGTCGCCAGCGGGAGACATGATTCTCGAGGGGTTGCACAAGGAAGGTTTCAATCGCCAGCATGATCGCGACGAAGGGCAGTGCATAGGCAAGCAGCAGCGCAACGTCGAAAAGCTGGAAGGCGTTGCCGATTTCGAAGCCGACGCCGTTCGAGCGGCCCATCAGTTCGACGACGAGCACGATCTTCCAGACAAGCGACAGGCCGGCGCGCGTCGCCGCCGCGATATAGGGCGCGAGTTGCGGCAAAACGACATGCTGGATGCGCGTTCGCCACGGCATGGCGAAGACCGTCGCCATTTCTTCGAGGCCGGGATCGAGCGCACGCGCGCCTTCGCGGATCGTCACCACCGTATTCGGAAATTTGTTGAGCGCGACGGCAAGCACCGCGGCGACATCGGTCAATCCCAGCCAGACATAGGCAAGCACGATGATTACCAGCGCAGGAAGATTTAGGAGAATGACGAGCCAGGGGTCGCCGACTTTGTCGAACGTCCTGCTTCGCCCCATCAGGACGCCGAAAATCGTGCCGAGAACCATCGCCAAGGTGAAGGCGACAATGACGCGCGCCAGCGTCGCGGCGAGATTGAAATAGAGCGCGCGCGTATGCGCTTCGCGGCCCATAACGGCGAGAACGGTGAGCGGCGGCGGCAAAAGCCTTGTGTCGGCCACCATCGAGGCCGCCTGCCACAGCCCAATCAACACCAGAAGCGACAAAAGCCTCAGCAACACGTCATTGGCCCATCGCATCTTTATAGAACGTCCCGGCGTCGAGGTCCGCAGCAGGACCAACGAGCTTGGCGCCGCCGATGCCGGCGAGCACCAGGTAAAGCTTGCGCGCGTCCGCCTCTTCGTCCGCAACAGAACGATGCGCGACGCCTTCCAGATAGCGCTTGCGGTAGATTTCAAGCGCCGCCGGATCGGTGACGCCGATCTTCTCGCCGATCTTTTTCCAATCCTCTGGCGAATGCGCGAGAATATCCTGCGCCTCCGCCGTCATCGCAAAGAAGCGACGCAAAAGATCCGCATGACTCGCGGCATAAGTCTCGTCGAACACATAGCCGACCATCGCAACCCGGCCGCTGGCGCCAAGTGCCTTTTCGACATCTTCGATGCCGATCAGTCGCGTGAAGCCCTTGGTCTCAAGCGCGGCGGCGAAATTCCAGAAATTGAGCGTCGCGTCATCCTTGCGTTGAAGGCTTTCCTGCAAAAGCAGCGGCGGAGCGCCGTAGAGGATTGTCGCATCCGAATCGAGATCGACGCCGGAATTTTTGGCGTAGGCCTGAAGCAGGAGCCAGCTCTTGTCGAGCGGGCCACCGGCGACGCCAAGCTTCCTGTCCTTGAGGTCGGCGAGCGTCTTGATCGGCGAACCCGGCGGCACCATCAAAGCGCCGAGCGTGCTCGAATAGGGGTAGAATTTGAGCTTGCCGCCAAGGCTGCGCTCACGTGACACCCACAACCAGTCAGAAAGGATGATATCGGCCGCGCCGCCCATGATCGCGACCTTGCCGGCTTCGGTCGTCGCAAGCTCCGTCACGTCCAGATCAATCCCGGCCTTTTTATCGAGGCCGTGATCCTTGATGACCTCCAGCTCCCAGGAAAAAGTACCTGTCTTCTGTGCCGCGATCCGCAGCGTGTCAGCGGCCTGCGCGACGCCTCCGCCTGCGAGCAGGAAACCGAGGCAAAAAGCCGCAATTATGCGGAGGGAATGCTTCGACCTGGCGAACCGAATGCTGGAAAGATCGTTCATGCGGTGTCACTCACTCATTCACAATTTAGTTGCGCATTGCCATCCCGCAGCAGATCGGGCTACCACATTTGTTGGAAGCGCTCTAAATTGGCGCCCGCTGGCGAGAGGCGCCTGGACTAGGGGAAGGAAACGATGAAGCAGAACATTATCGTCTTTGCTGCGGCTGGATTGTTCGCGATGGCCGGACTGGCGCATCCTGCCTATGCCGCGGGTGACGCCGCCGCCGGCGAACAGATCTTCGGCCACACTTGCAATCTTTGCCATCAGATCGGCCCCGGCGCGAAGAATTTCGTCGGCCCCCAATTGAACGGCATCAATGGCCGCAAGGCCGGCACGGCCGCTGGCTACGACTATTCCGACGCGATGAAGAAGTCCGGCATCACCTGGAACGAGGATACGTTCAAGAAATACATCACCAATCCACAAGCCGATATTCCGGGCATCAAGATGATTTTTGCCGGCCTCGACAAGCACAGCCAGCGCGACAACATCTGGGCCTACATTTCGCAGTTCAAAGCGGACGGCTCCAAGTAAGCCGGAAACACGCTGCACGAGATGCTGAACGCTCCGGTCCTCACCGGAGCGTTTTTGTTTTGGCGCCGCGTTCATTCGGCGGCTCCGCCGCGACGAATAAGCATGCCGCGTGATGGATCGTAAGCCAGGATCGCGGCGCCCAGGAAGACGACGAGACAGCCGGCGACGACGCCGAGCGACAGCCAATCGACTTGCAGATAAAGCGCGAAGCGGATCAGCTCGACCGCGTAGGTGAACGGGTTGAGCTGGCAAACCGTCGCGAGCCAGGGCGAGCCTTCCTGCACCTTCCAGATCGGATAGAGCGCGCTTGAGGCGAAGAACATCGGGAAGATGACGAAATTCATCACGCCGGCAAAATTCTCGAGTTGGCGTACCATCGACGACAGCGCCATGCCGAGCGCACCGAGCATGAGCCCCGACAGCAGCAGCGCCGGCAGCACCGTCAGATAACCCCACAGCGAATCCGGCTCGATACCCCAGAAATAGGCGATGAGCAGATAGGCATAGACCTGAAGGATCGACACCGCTGTTCCGGCGAGCAGTTTCGAGGTCAGAAGATACCAGCGCGGCAATGGACTCACGAGCAGCGTGCGCATGTTGCCGGTCTCGCGATCGTAGACCATCGACAACGACGATTGCATGCCGTTGAAGAGCTGAATCATCGCCATCAGACCGGGCGTGATGTAGACGTCGTAGAGAATATAGGTCTGATACGGCGGAATGATCGAGACGCCGAGCACCGAACGAAAGCCCGCGGCAAAGATGAAGAGCCAGACAAGCGGGCGCACCAATGCTGAGACAAAGCGCCCGCGCTGATGAACGAAGCGCAACGCTTCGCGCCAGATGATGCCGCCCATGCAGATCAGATATTGCGAAAACGTAAAGCCGCGTGGCGGCTGCGTCGTCACACTTGTCACGGCGCAACTCCCTGGCTGATGTCGGCGCCGGTAATCTTGACGAAGGCGCTGCGCATGTCCGGGCTGCCGGTGCGCGCAAGAATGTCGCTCGCGATGCCCTGATCGAGCACTTTACCCTGGTGCAGCACGACGACAGAATCGGTCAGCGCGATCTCGTCGATCAGATGCGTCGTCCAGAGAACGCCGACGCCATCAACCGCAATAAGGCTGCGGACTTGCGCGATAATGTCCGCACGGGCCTTGATGTCGAGACCGACGGTTGGCTCATCGAGCAGCAGCAATTGCGGCTGATGCAGAAAAGCCCGGGCGATCTCGACGCGGCGAATGTATCCGCCGGAAAGATTGCGCACTCTTTCTTTGGCGCGATCGGCAAGACCGGCGCGCGTCAGGACATCGGCCATGCGGCGCTTGGCTTCGAACGGGCCGATGCCATGCAACGCGGCGTGATAGATCAGATTTTGCGTGACTGTCAGTTCGAGATCGAGCGTGCGCGCCTGGAACACGACGCCGAGCCGGCGCAACGCTTCGCCGCTTTGCCGGGCGACGTCATAACCAAAAATTTTGATCGTGCCTGTGCGCGTGACGTAGAGCCGGGTGATCAGCGAAAAGAGCGTACTTTTGCCGGCGCCGTTCAACCCGAGCAGCACCGTGAACGTGCCCGGCGCCACATCGAACGACACATCGTCGAGAGCTTTGCGCTTGCCATAAAAATGCGTGACGTTCTTGACTTCGAGCGCAGGGGGGCTCGCGGACGTCTGCATCGGCACGCCGGCCTCGTTCTGCAACGTTTCTTCCCCTTGAACCGACATTCGTACCATTCAAATTATGCGCAGACGACCGGGAAAAACCGGCAATTCCGCTCGGCTTTTATCACGCGATATCAGGAAACATCTATCACCGATACGTCATCCGACATACCAGCCGGCTTGTAAGATATTTGTTCAGTCGCGCTCGTCAGCGGGCAGCAGAGCGAACATTGAATTTTCGTCCGGCTGCGCCGCCACGTCGATATGCGGCAGATCGAGGTGGCGCAGCGGAATTGCTGCATCTTCCGAAATCGCAATATGGCGTAGGGCGGCTGGATCGAAACCCTCGGCTTCGAGCAATTCCAGAAAAATAGCCGTGCTACGTTGGGAATAATGCAGGACGGCGCCGACCGCACCCTCATCTAGCGCGGCAACCGCTGCATCGCTCAGCCGTGACGCCGCGGCGGCGGCATAGGTTTCGTGAACGTCGAGTGTGAAACCGGCATCGACGCACATTTTCTCAAGCTTCGGCTTGCGCTCGCGCCCGGCGAGATAGAGTGCCCGCGTGTACGAGCGCAATTGCGCGATGAGTTTTGGCGCCAGATCCTTCGCCGTGTCGGCTATCACAGCAGGACCGGCGAAGCCTGCAAGACGCGCGGCCTCACGCGTCTTCTCGCCGACGACATAAAGCGGCATCAGCCGGCGCGCTTCGGGCGTCGGGAAATCCGGCTCAGTCAGCAAAGCCTCAAAAGCGCGGGCGCTCGTCGCCACGACAAGATCGATCGTTCCGTGCGGCCACGGCTTATCCGTTGGAGCGACTTCGACGACCGGCGACAACAAAGCCTCGTAGCCGAGGATAGACAGCGCCGCGGCTGTCTCATGAGCTTGCTCTGCGGGTCGGGTGATCAGGATCTGCATGGGTCGCCCGTCTCGTCATCCGGCCAGAAAGCCGGGCGGTGCTTGCGCGAGAAGCTCGCGGGCCGCGCTTTCGCCAAGCTGCTGCGGATCGGCGGGCGAGCCTTGAACCTGAATTGCGAAATGCTGTGAGCCGTCCGGCCGCAGGATGATCGCGCGCAAATGCAGTACGCCGTTGTCGAGCCACGCGTGACCGCCGATCGGCGTGCGGCAGGAGCCGTCGAGAACCTGGAGCAACGCGCGCTCGCAAGCGAGTGCAATCGCCGTTTCCGCGTCGAGAATCGGCTGGAGAGCGGCCGCGACCGGGGCATCGCCGCTACGAGCCGTAATCGCAATTGCGCCCTGCCCGACCGCAGGAACGAAATCATGCGTGTCGAGCAATCCCGTCGCTTTGTCGGCGAGGTTCAGACGCTTCAGCCCCGCCAGCGCCAGGATCGTCGCGTCGATCTCTCCGCGCTCAAGCTTGGCGAGCCGCGTTTCGACATTGCCTCGAAGGAGCGTAATCGCGAGATCGGGCCGCAACCGCAGAAGCATCGCGCTCCGCCGCAGGGACGCCGTGCCGACGACGCTGCCTGACGGCAATGCGCGTGGGTCCTTCGCCTTGTTTGAGATCCACGCATCGCGCGCATCTTCGCGCGGCAGATAGCCGGTGATCTCGATGCCCTGCGGCAGATAGGTCGGCAGGTCTTTGGCGGAATGGACGGCGAGGTCGATGTCGTTGTGCATAAGCGCGCTGTCGAGCTCTTTTGTGAAGAGCCCCTTGCCGCCCGACTCGCCGAGGGCACGATCCTGAATCTGGTCGCCGGTCGTGCGGATGACGATAATTTCCATCGCGGGTGCTTGGACACCGAGCGCCGCCGCGAGCCTTTTCTTGACCTGGTCGGCCTGCGTCAGCGCCAGACGGCTACCGCGCGTGCCTATTCTCAGTCGCGCCGGAAGGGCGCCTGCCGCAAGAGAATCGGGAATTGTCGATTTCCTTGTATTTTGGGGTAGATGTGAAGGATGTGGCGTCTTTTGCACCAAAAGTCGGCCCTAAGCCACCCTCGGGGCTTTAGCTGCGACGAGATCGATACTATCCCTTTGCGGCAGGGCGGTGGCACCTGCCGTTTTCCCCAAGCCATTGAGTTCATTAATGCGTTTTCTCGGGATCGAAACCACCTGCGACGAGACGGCGGCGGCCGTCGTCGCTCTCAAACCCGAGGGCGGCGGCGAAATCCTCTCGAACGAGGTGTTGAGCCAGATTGCCGAACATCAAGCCTATGGCGGCGTCGTTCCCGAGATTGCCGCCCGCGCCCATATCGAAGTGCTCGACCGGCTGATCGTGCGGGCGCTTGAAGATGCTAAGCTTGAGCTTGCCGATCTCGACGGGATCGCCGCCGCCGCCGGCCCTGGCCTCATCGGCGGCGTGATGATCGGGCTGACCACCGGCAAGGCGCTGGCGCTGGCGGCCCGCAAACCCTTCGTCGCCGTCAATCACCTCGAAGCCCATGCGCTGACCGCGCGGCTGCCCGGCGGTCTGGATTTTCCCTATCTGCTGCTGCTCGTTTCCGGCGGCCACACGCAGCTCGTCGCGGTGCGCGGCGTCGGCGATTATCTGCGGCTTGGCGCGACGGTCGACGATGCTGTCGGCGAGGCTTTCGACAAGGTCGCGAAAATGCTCGGCCTGCCCTATCCCGGCGGGCCGCATGTCGAACGCGAAGCCCTGAAAGGCGATCCAACGCGTTTCGACTTTCCGCGCCCGATGCTAGGGCGGCCGAAACCCGACTTTTCCTTTTCTGGCCTGAAAACCGCAGTGCGGCTCGAAGCCGAGAAAATCGCGCCGCTCAATCCCGCCGCGGTCGCCGACCTCTGCGCCTCGTTTCAGGCGGCCGTGGTCGATACACTCGTGGACCGGCTGCGCGCCGGCATCCGGGTCTTCGGTGAGCGCGTCGGGCCGTGCCAGACGATGGTTGTCGCAGGCGGCGTTGCTGCCAATTCGGCGATCCGCCGCGCGCTGATGCGGTTTTGCGGCGAAAGCGGCCTGCGGCTCGTCGTGCCGCCGGTCGCGCTTTGCACCGACAACGGCGCGATGATCGCGTGGGCGGGGATCGAGCGGCTGCGGCTCGGCCTCAGCGACGACATGACCTTCGCCGCGCGGCCGCGCTGGCCGCTCGATAGCGACGCCGAAACCCTCCATCACGGCAAGGCCTGAATGCCTGAACCGACGCATATCGCTGTGCTGGGCGCCGGGGCCTGGGGCACGGCGCTGGCCAATCTCGCCGCCCGCAACGCGGCCAAGGTTCACCTTTGGGCGCATGATGCCGCACATGCCGCCGAAATGGCGGCCACGGGCGTCAATGCACGACGCCTGCCGGGGGTGCCGCTCGCGTTCAATATCGTGCCGACGGCAGCGCTTGAAGATGTCGCGAACGCTGGCGTGATTCTTCTCGCCGTTCCGGCGCAGGCTTTGCGCGAGACAGCGAATGCGCTGATCGAGATCGTCGCGCCAGGCGTTCCGCTGATTGTCTGCGCCAAGGGAATCGAACGCGCGACCGGGCTATTTCTCAGCGACGTCATGGCCGAGGTTCTGCCGGCGCATCCGCAGGCCGTTCTCTCCGGTCCAAGCTTCGCCGAAGATGTCGCGAAAACCCTGCCGACCGCAGTCACGCTTGCCGCAAGCGACGACGTAACCGCTGAGGAGCTTGCCGCGACGCTCGCCGCGCCCTGGTTCCGGCTGTATCATTCGCGCGATATTCGCGGCGTCGAAATCGGCGGCGCGGCGAAAAACGTCCTCGCGATCGCAAGCGGCATCGCCGCCGGACGCGGCCTCGGCGCCAGCGCGGGCGCGGCGCTGATCGCGCGCGGCTTCGCCGAACTTTCACGCTTCGGCCGGGCTTTCGGCGCCGACGCGGCGACGCTCGCCGGCCTCTCCGGCCTTGGCGATCTCGTGCTGACCTGCAGTTCGGGCCAATCGCGCAATTTCGCACTCGGCCTCGCGCTCGGACGCGGCGCCGACGTCGCGACGGCGCTCGCGGATGGCAAGCTGACAGAAGGTGTCTTCACCAGCGGCGTGCTCGTCGATCTCGCGCATCAAAAGAATATCGACATGCCGATCTGCGAAGCCGTCGATGCGGTGCTTGCCGAACGCATCAGCATCGACGCGGCGATCGAGGCGCTGCTGGCGCGCCCGCGCAAGGCGGAGTTTATGGGCGAGTGATCCGACGAAAGGTGACGCATGGCGCATTGGCTGTTGAAGAGCGAACCCACAAGCTGGTCCTGGCAGCAACAGGTCGACGCCGGCGCCAAAGGCACGTTCTGGAATGGCGTGCGCAACCACAGCGCCAAGCTGCATCTGATGGCGATGAAGGTCGGCGAACATGCCTTCTTCTATCATTCGAACGAGGGCAAGGAGATCGTCGGCATCGTCGACGATCATCAAGCCCTATTATCCCGACCCGTCCGACGAAAGCGGCAAGTTCGGCATGGTCGATGTGCGCGCTGACAAGCCGCTGAAACATCCGGTGACGCTCGAAGCGATCAAGGCCGAGCCGCATCTGAAAGACATGGTGCTCGTGAATAATTCGCGTCTGTCGGTGCAACCGGTGACCGACGCTGAGTGGAAGCTCATCTGCAAGATGGGCGGGGTTTAGCGAGACATACATTCGCCGTCATGGCCGCGCTTGTCGCGGCCATCCACGCGGTAATCCGCCACCTTAATGGCAACCATTATTGCGATGTCTCGGCGTGGATGGCCGGCACAAGGCCGGCCATGACGGGGAGAGAATGATTTAACTCCGCTGCTTGACGCCGCTATGCCAAGCGGGCAGACACCACGGAAATCCTGCCCCGTCCGAGTAATTTATAATGATCCGTTCCGCCCTGATGAATGTCATGACCGCCGCCGCACTAAAGGCAGGGCGCGGGCTGAAGCGCGATTTCGGCGAAGTCGAGAATCTGCAGGTCTCGGTCAAAGGCCCTGGCGATTTCGTCAGCGCGGCGGATAAGAGATCCGAGAAAACCCTGTTCGAGGAACTCTCCAAGGCGCGGCCGGGCTATGGTTTCGTGCTCGAAGAATCGGGCACCGTCGAAGGCACCGACAAGTCGCACACCTGGTATATCGACCCGCTCGACGGAACGACGAATTTTCTGCATGGCCTGCCGATCTTCGCGATCTCGATCGGGCTCGCCCGCGAAGGCCAGATCGTCGCCGGTCTCGTCTACAATCCTGCGACCGAAGACATGTATATCGCCGAAAAAGGTCAGGGCGCCTATCATAACAACCGCCGCCTGCGTGTCGCCGCGCGGCGCAATTTCGGCGATGCCCTGATCGGCTGCGGCGTGCCGCATCCGGGCAAGAAAGGCCACGTCGGCTTCCGCGCGGAATTTGCCGCCGTCATGGCCCGCGCCTCCAATCTGCGCCGCCTCGGCGCCGCCGCGATCGATCTCTGCTACGTCGCGCAAGGCTCTTACGACGGGTTCTGGGAACGCGAACTGCAACCCTGGGATATCGCGGCCGGCATTTTGATCATCAAGGAAGCCGGCGGCTACGTCACCGACGCCGATGGCAACCCCGACATGCTGACGACAGGCTCGATCTGCGCGGGAAACGAGACCATCCATTCGCAATTGCTGACGCTGATTCGCGGCGCCAAATAGAGCCGTCATGCGCGGACTTGATCCGCGCATCCACGCACTGCGCGCTCCAACGAAGACACGACGCCTGAATGGCCGGGTCAAGCCCGGCCATGACGCGTCAGAGAGTCCGTGGCCGGACTAAGCCATTTTTTGGCCATCCCGCCCTGCCCGATCTATGCTAGTACGGATCAATATCTGGCGGGGAAGCGAAGGCGGAGCGCATTCAATGGCGGTCGAGATTGACCCTTATAAATTATCGTCCCCGCGTATCTATCTCGTTCGAATGGTGGTCTTTCTGATCCTCGTCGGCTTTGCGGCGTTGATCCTCTATAAGCAGATCGCCCTCGCCTTCAGCCGCAATCCGGGCCTCAACAGCCTGATCTTCTTCGTTCTCTTCGTCGGCATCGTCCTGGCGCTGCGGCAGGTGATCCGGCTGTTCCGCGAGGTGCGCTGGGTGAATGCGCTGCCGCGCGGGCTCGAGAACGAGGTGCGTCAGCCCATTCTTCTCTGGCCGATCGCAATGCTCATCGGCGGACGCCCGGGGAGCGAGGTGGCGCTGCAGACACTCACATTGCGCGCCGTGCTCGATTCGATCGGCAGCCGGCTCGATGAGGCGCGTGACACATCCCGTTATCTCACGGGCTTGCTGATCTTCCTTGGCCTTCTCGGCACGTTTTGGGGCCTCTTAACCACTGTCGGCTCGATCGGCGACATTCTCAATTCCATGCAGTCGGGCGGCGATGCGGCCGTGATGTTCGACAATCTCAAGAGCAATCTGGCGCGGCCGCTCTCGGGCATGAGCATTTCGTTCACTTCGTCGCTCTTCGGCCTCGCCGGCTCACTCGTGCTTGGCTTTCTCGACCTGCAGGCGGGACAGGCGCAGAACCGCTTCTATAACGAGCTTGAAGATAATCTGACGGCCAAGACTGCGGCCGATCTGCCGGTCGAACCCGCTTCCAGCACCGACGGCGTGCCGCGCGACCTGCGCAGCGCCATCGAGAAGATCGCCGCGACGGCGGACCAGACCCATGTCCGCGCCACGTCGATCGCCATGGCCAATCTCGCCGACGGCATCCAAAGCCTCGTGCAGCATATGCGCAACGAGCAGCAGATGATTCGCGATTGGGTCGAGGCACAGGCGACGCAGAACGACGAGATAAAGAAAGTGCTCAAACAGATCGCGCGCGAAACGGAGAACGGCTGATGCCGCTGGCTCGCGTGCGGCGCGCGCAGCGCCCGGTCGATTATTGGCCGGGGTTCGTCGATGCCCTGACGACGATGCTGCTTGTCATCACATTCCTGCTTTCGGTCTTCATGCTGGCGCAGTTTTTCCTGGCTCGCGAAGTCTCCGGCAAGGATACGGTGCTCTCCAAACTCAACAAGCAGATCGCCGAACTGACGGCGCAGCTTGCCCTGGCGCAGATGAACAAATCCGACGCGGAGAACCAGGTCACTGCGCTGAGCGCCACCCTGGCGAGCGAGCAGAAGCAGAACGCCGCCTTGCAGGGTGAGATCGCCGCGGCCGGTGCCGGTACCGGCAGCGCCGATGCGCGTGTCGCCGCCGCCGAGCAGGCATTGAAAGACGAAAAGGACGTCTCCGCGCAGGCGTTGGCGCAGGTCGAGATTCTCAATCAGCAGATCGGCGCACTGCGTCGCCAACTCGCCGCCATCGAGGACGCGCTCGCCGCCTCGGAATCTCGCGACAAGGAATCGCAGGCCAAGATCGCCGACCTTGGCTCACGGCTCAACATCGCGCTCGCCCAGAAAGTGCAGGAGCTTGCGCGCTATCGCTCAGACTTCTTCGGCCGGCTGCGCCAGATTCTCGGCGACCGGCCGGATATCCGCACCGTCGGCGATCGTTTCGTTTTCCAATCGGAAGTTCTGTTCGATACCGGCAAGGCGGAACTCAATCCCGAAGGCAAAACAGATCTCGACAAACTCGCCGACGCCGTCGTCGAACTCGACAAGGAAATCCCGCCGGAAATTCCGTGGGTTCTGCGCGTCGACGGGCACACCGACAAACGGCCGATCCAATCGCCCGAATTCCATTCGAACTGGGATTTGTCGGCCTCCCGCGCCATCGCCGTCGTGGAATATCTCGTCAGCAAGGGCGTACCCCCCGACCGGCTCGTCGCCGCGGGCTTCGGCGAATTTCAGCCTATCGATCCCGGCGACAGCGATGACGCCTATGCCAAGAACCGCCGCATCGAATTGAAGCTGACCGAAAAGTAAGTCGCCTTGCGCCACTTACCGAGTTCGGTGTAATGCCCGCAGCCTTGCCGCGTGCTGCCGGGCCGGTAGCTCAATTGGTTAGAGCCGGCCGCTCATAACGGTCTGGTTGCAGGTTCAAGTCCTGCCCGGCCCACCATATAATCGGCAACTTAGGTTTTGGCTCTCGCAGCATCACCACCACTGGTACCTTTACCAAGTGCAAGATGCCTTCAATACAATCTTCACCCGAACGTGATTGTGAATCTCTCTGGATAGTAAACACTAAAAATCTCTGAAAGCGCGGGGCTTTGCCAAATATACTCTAAATAGTAATTTCCTGTTCTCCCTGAAGATTAGGCGGTTAGAAAGAAGCTTCAGCCAAGCGGCTTATGCTCGGCAGGACGCCGGGTCCATTTCTCTTGGCGGATAAGATGAAGGCGCTTTTTACTGGTTTCGCGAAGGACGATTCGGGCGCAACGGCTATTGAATATGGCCTGATCGCCGGTCTGATCGCGGTTGTCATTATCGCTGCCCTAACCGCGCTCGGCACGAATGTGAGCGCTAAATTCAACGCTATCGCAAACAATCTGAGTTAGTCCCGGCAATGCTTTGCACGCGTTATCGCGCGAGCCGCGGCTCGCGCGATAACGCACATTTCCTTAACGCTTACCTTTTCTTCTTTTTTCGGCGCGTTTCGGCACTTCCTGCCTTATCTCGCTGCTATCGTCTGCAATAGCATCAGCCAAGACGCGTCATCCGGGTCTGTCATGCGTTTGTCATCGAACGATCCGACCAAGCGCTTTGGCAAGGGGCGGCATGGCGATGGACTTCTTCAAGCGTTTCACGTTTCTACTCTGCGCACCTGGCTTCGATGCCGACGACCTCGAAGGCATGCGCCTTCAGGCCATCGTCGCCGCCGTAGAGGATGACGGGTTCGAAGTCGTCAAGGCGCGGCGGGTCGAAGACGCCGAACTGGCCGTCCAGACCGATGCTGCCATCGGCTGCATGGTGGTCGATTGGGGCAAGCGCGGGCTTGAGGGCAAGACGGCGGCGCTGATCAATCTGATGCGCCGCCGCGGCCTCGAGATGCCGATCGTGATCCTCGTTCGCCGCAAGCGCCTCGAGGATATCCCGGTTGAGGTGCTCGATTTTATCGACGGCTATATCTTTCTCTCGGAGGAAACGCCGGAGTTCATTGCGCGCAATCTGATCAGCCGCCTCAAGCAATATGCGGCAACGTTGAAGACGCCGTTCTTCGGTGCGCTTGTCGACTACGCCGAGGAAGGCAACCAGCTCTGGACGTGCCCGGGGCACAATGGCGGCATCTTCTATAACCGCAGCCCCATCGGACGCATCTTCGTCGAACATCTCGGCGAAGCGGTGTTCCGCGATGACCTCGACAATTCGGTTCTCGAACTTGGCGATCTGCTCACGCATGAGGGACCTGCGCTTGCAGCCCAAAAAGAGGCCGCCGCAATCTTTGGCGCGGAGAAGACCTATTTCGTCCTGAACGGGACGTCGTCATCCAATAAAGTGGTGCTCGGCGCCCTTGTGGCGGAGGGCGATCTCGTCCTGTTCGACCGCAACAATCACAAGGCCGCCCATCATGGCGCGCTGCTGATCAGCGGCGGCATCCCGATTTATCTGGAAACCGACCGCAATTGCTACGGGTTGATCGGGCCGATCTATAGCGAGGCGCTGGACGAGACGGCGATCCGCGAGAAAATCCGGCTGAATCCGCATGTTACAGATCCTGAGGCGTGGCAAAAGCAGCGCCCCTTCCGGGTCGCGGTCATCGAGCAATGCACTTATGACGGCACGATCTACAGCGCGGAAATGATCCTCGCGCGCATCGGCCATCTCTGCGATTACGTGCTCTTCGATGAGGCCTGGGCCGGCTTCATGAAGTTCCACCCGCTTTATGCCGGCCGCTTCGCCATGGGATTGAAAGAACTCGGGGAGGGGTCGCCCGGCATTATCGCGACGCAGTCGACGCACAAGCAACTCGCGAGCTTCTCGCAGGCTTCCCAGATCCATGTCAGGGACCGGCACATCAAGGGTCAGCGCCGCAGAGTGGAGCATCGCCGCTTCAACGAGAGCTTCCTGCAGCACGCCTCGACGTCGCCCTTCTATCCGATCTTCGCATCACTCGATGTCGGCGCTCAGATGATGAAGGGCCGCTCCGGGATGATCCTCTGGGACGATACAGTCCGGCTCGGCATCGAGATCCGCAAAAAACTGCGCGCGATCCGCCGCGAATACGAACAGAAGGAAACCGACCCGGCACGACGCTGGTTCTTCGAACCCTTCGTTCCCGATGTTGTCAGCGTCCCAGGGTCCGAGCCCGGCGAACCCCCGCACGAGGTGCCTTGGGAGAGCCTCACCACGGACGAACTCGCAATCGACGCGCGGCATTGGGCCTTCGCGCCGGGTGCGGCGTGGCATGGCTTCGGCCATGTGACGGCGGGCTTCGCCATGACCGATCCCAACAAGCTGATCGTCCTGACGCCGGGATTCGACAGGCAAACCGGCGCCTATGCCGACCACGGCATTCCCGCGCCGGTCGTGGCGCAATATCTGCGCGAAAACCGCGTCGTCGCGGAGAAGAACGATCTCAATTCGCTGCTCTTTCTGTTGACGCCCGGTGTCGAGTCCAGCAAGGCCGGCACGCTGCTCAGCGCGCTGGCGGCCTTCAAGCGTTTGCACGACGACAATGCGCTACTTGAGGACGTCATGCCGGAGTTTGTTGGCCGCCGGCCCCTGCGCTACCGCGGCCTGCGCCTGCGCGATCTCTGCGCCGAGATGCATGCCTTCTATCGTGACGCCAACGTCAGCACGCTCCAGCGGCAGCAGTTTGCGCCCGCGCACCTGCCTGAAATGGTCGTGCCGCCACATGAGGCGGCGCGTAACCTCGTGCGCAACAAAGTTGACTATCTGCCGATCAGCGCGATCGCGGATCGTGTTGCGACCACGCTGTTCGTTGTCTATCCACCGGGTATCGCGACGATCGTGCCAGGCGAGCGTCTCGGCGCACAGGCCAAGCCAATGCTGGACTACCTCAAGATGTTCGAACAGAGTGCCAACCTGTTTCCCGGCTTCGAAGCCGAGGTGCAAGGCCTCTACCGCGAGGTCGAGCCAGATGGATCAATCCGTTTCTACACCTATGTGATGCAGGAGTGACCGCACCCGAATGACCATGGTCGAAAAACAAACCGCCGCGCCCACGTCATCGATCATGCTGCGCCCATCGAACGACGAGGATGTGGCAGCCATGCTCGGCATCTATCACCACCATATCTCAAACGGTGTCGGTAACCTTGGCACGTTCGAGCCGACGCCGTTCCATGCTGACGATCTGAAGGCGCGGCGCAAGAACATGCGCAAGCACAGGCTGCCCCATATCGTTGCAACGATCGACGGCGCCGTGGCCGGGTATGCCTACGCCGTGCTGTTCCGCAAGCGCCCGGCCTATAGATTCACGGTCAAACATTCGATCTACGTTCACCCCGACCGGCTCAATAACGGTATCGGGCGCGCTCTGCTCTCCGCCATGATCCAGGCATGCGCCGAGGCCGGTTTCCGCCAGATGATCGGCTATATCGACAGCGCTAACGTCGCCTCGTTGCGGCTGCACGAAACCTGCGGCTTTCGCCAGGTCGGCTATCTGCCAGCGGTGGCCTTTCGGTTCGGCGAATGGACCGACACCGTGCTGGTTCAGCGCGCGATCGGCCCGGAAATGTGAGTTGCTTGGGGTCAACCAGTCTTTGGCTCGCGCGACTCAGACCGCGAGAGAACGAGATATCCCATAAGGCGCATTATATGGTGAAGGCTTTATAGCCCATTGCATATATGCGTCCGCATAGACGAGATCATAAGCTGTTTCACGGGTGAATTTCTGGACGGCCTGATACACGCCGTGGTGCTGGTGATTTTCGTTAGGATAGAAGTCATCGCCGAAAACAATGCCGGTTTTCTTTACTTTTCTCTCCAGCAGATACAGTTCCTGTAACGTCTGTTCGAATGCATGACTGCTATCGATATAAGCCCAATCGAGGTAATTATCCGGAATCGAATTCAGCCAGTCGGTTGAGAATTCATTATGAATATGCACATCTCCTTCGCCGAGACCGCGCACGAGATTGTCGATTGTTAAAGCATAAGCATTCGCGGTCCCCAGCCTGCCGAAATCAGTATAAGTCCCCCGGTCCGCGTAAAAATCGCCATTGGCTTTCCACCAAGGATCGATCAGATGGAGGCGCGCCGGGCGGGCCTGTGCGATGAGAGCGGCGGAAAAATTACCGCAAAAAACACCCAGCTCTGCGCCGATCGATGCCGCCGGGATAAGTTTCAGGATTTCAGCCCGCCGGATTATTTCGGAATCCGGCGGCCCTCTAAATCCAGACGGCGGAAGGACGGCTTGGTCCGGTGGATTGAAATGGAGAAAGATCCTTCCGCTCATCTTCGATTCCGCCGGCTAGGGTTCTTTCCCCGCTGTACTTTGATTCTGAAATGATTCTCCAGATCGGCAGGCAATCGTAATCAAGCCTGGCGAAAGCCTGATTGGCCGTTTCCAAGGGAAGCGAGAGCCCAGTAATACCGGAAGGTTGTGGCCTCCGAATTCACGGCTTGCCCAAGCAAAATTCCTCGCCCATATAAGGTGTTGATGCCACGTCCGGCCTTGAACCGGATATTGGGAGCAAAAGCATGTTTATCGAAACTGAACTCACGCCGAATCCGGCGACGTTGAAATTCCTGCCTGGCCGCGCAGTGATGCCGGTCGGCACACTCGACATCCCCGACGCGTCCGGCGCGGCGCAATCGCCGCTGGCCGAAGCCTTGTTCGAAATTCCCGGCGTCACCGGCGTCTATTTCGGCAGCGATTTTATCACCGTCACGAAGAATGCGAGCGAGTGGCCGCACCTCAAGCCCGTGATCCTGGGCGTCATTATGGAGCATTTCACCTCTGGCGCGCCGTTGCTCGCCGAAGGCGTCTCCGGCGACCCCGATGACGAACCGGATGAATTCTTTGCCGCCGAAGATTCCGAGACGGTCGAAACCATCAAGGAATTGATCGAGACGCGCGTGCGCCCTTCGGTGGCCGGCGACGGCGGCGACATCAAATTCCGCGGCTTTCGCGATGGCACGGTCTATCTGGCAATGAAGGGCTCGTGCTCGGGCTGCCCGTCATCGACGGCGACGCTGCGCCACGGCATCGAGAATCTGTTGCGCCATTACGTCCCGTCTGTGCAAATGGTTGAGGCGGTCTAGAGCACCGGACCAATCCGATGCGGAGACTTTGGAGATTGAACGCGGCCGAATGACACGCATCCTCGCGATCGATACGGCGCTCGATGCCGTCTCTGCCTGCGTTTACGACGATAGCGCCTCCAGTTCTTTCGTGTTCGAGACGATCGTGATGCAACGCGGTCAGGCTGAGGCGCTGATGCCGCTGCTCGACCGCGTCGTGTCAGATTCCGGCGGTTTTAACGCGCTCGACCGGGTCGGTGTCACGGTCGGCCCCGGCTCATTCACCGGCTTGCGCGTCGGCATTGCCGCGGCACGCGCGATCGGCATTGCCTGCCGCGTGCCGGTCGTCGGGGTTTCGACCCTCGCGGCTCTCGCGGCCCCGCTGATTCTCGCGGGCGAACCGGGCCTCGTTGTCCCGGCCATCGACGCAAAACATGGCTGCGTCTATTTCGCCGTCTTCGGACCTGACGGACGGGCGCTGGTCGCGCCCCGCGTCGCGAGCGTGCGCGAGGCCGTGCGCTTGCTCGGCACCGGGCCGGTCCGCATGGCCGGCTCCGGCGCGCCGATGCTGGCGATCGAAGCCTGGGCAACACGGCTTGCGGCGGAAGTCGTCGGCGAAACCGGCGCACCCGACATCAGCTATGTCGCCCGTCTTGGGCTCCTGGCCGACCCGCGCGGCGCGCCGCCCAAACCGCTCTACCTAAAGCCGCCGGACGCCAAACCCCAGGATCAAGGCCACCTGCCGCTCACGTCCGCCTGATGCGCCTCTGGTTCGGCAATGCCGCCACGCCCGCGATCCGCCGCCTCGGCCCTCGGTTTGGGAAGCTGTGCGCCCGCATCCATGCGCAGAGTTTTCCACACCCCTGGAGCGCGGAAGAATTCGAGAGCCTGCTTGCCGGCCGCGACGTAATCGCCCACGCGGTGAGCCTGCCGTCCAGCCTCTGGCGGCCGAATCGTGAGCCGTCAGGCTTCGTCCTCTCGCGTCAGGCGGCCGATCAGGCGGAAATTTTGACCATCGCCGTGACGCCCAAGGCCCGCGGCAAAGGCCTCGGCGCGGCGCTTCTGGCCGCGCATATG
The DNA here is from genome assembly GCA_963782195.1 of uncultured Pseudomonadota bacterium. GTDB lineage: Bacteria > Pseudomonadota > Alphaproteobacteria > Rhizobiales > Beijerinckiaceae > Methylovirgula. The sequence goes on from CAWAIN010000004.1 coordinate 755,074, forward strand.
CCGGCGCTGGCGGCTTTGCGGGTCAAATCCTTGTTTTTGGAGGTCGAAGCGGGCAATAAAGCTGCCATCCGGCTTTATGAGAGTTTTGGTTTTCGCCAGGTCGGCGAGCGCAAAGCCTATTATCGCGCCGCCGATGGCGGTCGCGCCACAGCCTTGGTTTTACGCAGGGATCTTGCCTAGCGGCGTGGCGGACAAGCTGAATTCAGGCTAAAAGGAGCAATCGGCGCCGCGAAAGGCGGCGCCAGCGAGGACCATGACCGAAATTCTCGATTTGCCTGCCGATGCGCCCGCGGCCGAGCCGCCGCAAAGCACCGCGCCGCGCCGTAAGCTGTTCATCAAGTCATATGGCTGTCAGATGAATGCTTACGATGCGCAGAAGATGACTGATTTGCTGGCGCCTGCGGGCTTCGATGAAACCCAAAGTTTGGACGACGCGGACCTCGTCATTCTCAATACCTGCCACATTCGGGAGCGCGCGGCGGAAAAGATTTTTTCCGAGCTTGGCAAAGTGCGCGAAGTGAAACTCGCACGCCGCACCGAAGGTCTCGCCACGCAAGTTGTCGTCGCCGGCTGCGTCGCCCAGGCCGAGGGCGGCGAAATCGTGCGCCGTCAGAAGGCTGTCGATCTCGTCGTCGGACCGCAGAACTATCATCGCCTCCCCGATCTGCTGCGTCGGGCGGAAACGGCGCCGGTGATCGACACGGAATTTCCTGCTCGAAGATAAATTCGATTTTCTGGTGAAGGCGCCGCGCCGCGTCACGCAGGCGCGTGGCATCACCGCGTTCGTCACCGTGCAGGAAGGCTGTGACAAGTTCTGCACGTTCTGCGTCGTGCCTTACACGCGCGGCGCCGAAGTCTCCCGCTTAGTAGAAAAGATCGTCGCCGAAGTCGAAGATCTAGCCGAAGCGGGCGTGCGCGAGATCACGCTGCTCGGCCAGAACGTCAACGCCTATCATGGCGAAGGCCCGGACGGGCGCACATGGTCGCTGGCGAAGCTCTGCGCCCGGCTTGCCGAAGTGCCGGGCATTGCGCGGCTGCGCTATACGACGAGCCATCCGAACGACATGGATGACGATCTGATCGCCGCGCATCGCGATCTGCCGGCGTTGATGCCGTATCTGCATCTGCCGGTGCAGTCGGGCTCCGACGCGATCCTGAGCGCCATGAACCGCAAGCATGATCGCGGCACCTATCGCGAGATCGTGCGGCGGCTACGCGCGGCGCGGCCGGACATTGCGCTTTCGTCGGATTTCATCGTCGGCTTTCCCGGTGAAAGCGATGCGGATTTCGCGGCAACGCTCGATTTCATCCGTGAAATCAACTTTGCCAGCACGTTCTCCTTCAAATATTCGCCGCGTCCCGGCACACCCGGCGCCGACATGGATGCGCAGGTGCCGGAAGACGTGAAGGCCGCGCGGCTCGCCGAATTGCAGGATCTGGTTGAAGCGCAACGGCGCGCATTCAACCAAAGCCTTGTTGGCAGAACTCTTGCTGTCCTGTTCGAGAAGACCGGGCGCCATGCCGGTCAGGTTGCCGGACGGTCGCCTTATTTGCAGCCGGTTCAGGTCGACGCATCCGACGAGATGATCGGCCGGGTTGCGCTGGTCGAAATCACCGGCGTCGGACCGAATTCGTTATTTGGGCGCTTGATTCCCGAGGAGGCAGAGAGGCTTTGAGACCGTCTGACCGTTCGATGTCGCTGCGCAGCAACTCTTCGCCCGTGCCTCTGGCACCCGAACTGCCGGCACAAGTGACCCTCGCCTTCGACGATAACAAGCACGCTTCGGTTCTGTTCGGCCTTTACGACCAAAACCTCGCCAAGGTCGAACGCAAACTCGGCGTCGTCGCCAATGCGCTCGGCAATCAGGTGACGATCAAGGGACCGGCCGAAGCCTGCGAACAGGCGCGGCAGGTTCTCGAGACCCTCTATGACCGCGTCAAACTCGGCCAGGCCGTCGGCCCGGGCGATGTGGATGGCGCCATCGAAGAACGCGCGCTGCAAGGCTCGCTGTTTCCCAACGCTGACATTCCACGCACGCATTTCGAACAGATCAGCACGCGCCGGCGCGGCATCGTGCGTGCCCGCAACGCGGCGCAAGACCTTTATATCCGCTCCCTGAAGCGTCAGGAGCTTTGCTTCGCCGAAGGCCCGGCCGGCACAGGCAAGACCTGGCTCGCGGTCGGCTACGCCGTTTCGCTGCTCGAACAGGGGATCGTCGAACGGCTGATCCTGTCACGGCCCGCGGTGGAGGCCGGCGAACGGCTCGGCTTCCTGCCCGGCGACATGCGCGAGAAGGTCGATCCTTATCTGCGGCCGATCTTCGATGCGCTCAACGATTTCATGGACCCGCGCATGGTCGAGCGCGGCATGCAGACCGGCATGATCGAGGTTGCACCTCTCGCCTTCATGCGCGGACGCACGCTCTCCAATGCCTGCGTGCTCCTCGACGAAGCGCAGAACACGACTTCGGTCCAGATGAAGATGTTCCTGACCCGGCTTGGCGAAGGCTCGCGCATGATCGTCACTGGCGATCCGACGCAAATCGATCTGCCGCCCGGACAAATCTCCGGCCTTGGCGAAGCGGTCGGCCTGCTGTCAGGGCTTGAGGGCGTCGGCCATGTCCGTTTCGCCGACAGCGATGTGGTGCGCCACGATCTTGTCCGCCGCATCGTCACCGCTTACGAAACCCGGCGCACGCCCGCAGCAATCGAAGGAAGGTCGCGGCGATGAGCACGCAACCGGTCATCGATTTCGCCATCGAAGGGGCGCTCTGGGCGAGTGCGCCCGACGTTCCAGGCTGGGCGGCCGCGGCAATCGGCGAGGCAATCCTGAAGTCTGCGGTCAAACTCAAATCGGATATCGAGATCAGCATCATGCTGACCGATGACGAAGCGATCCGCGAATTGAATGCGCAATGGCGCGGCAAGGATCAGCCCACCAATGTGCTCTCGTTCCCGGCGCCGGGGCCCGTCGAAAAGCGGCAATCGCTGGGCGATATCGTCATTGCCTACGAGACGTGTGAGCGCGAAGCGGGCGCCGAGTTAAAAACGTTTCAGGCGCATGTCACACATCTCATCGTCCACGGCTTCCTGCATCTCATCGGCTACGATCACGAAGAGGAATCGGACGCATTGGCAATGGAATCGCTTGAACGTGAAATTCTTTCCGCGCTTGGCATCGATGATCCTTATGCCATCCGCGTTGCGGGCGTCGAATGAGCATCAACGGAGACCCGGACAGTAGCCACGAAAAGACCGGCAAGCAGGGCTTGCTCGGCCGGCTGCGTGCCTTGCTCGGGCTCGGCGGCGGCACGCTGCGCGAGGATGTCCAAGAGGCGATCGAAGAAATCACCGAAGCCTCCGGCTTCTCGGCGCTTGAGCGCGAGATGCTCGCCAACGTGCTTTCCCTGCACGAGGTCCGCGTCGCCGATATCATGATCCCGCGCGCCGATATTATCGCCGTCGCGATCGATGCGAGCCTCGCGGAAGTGCTTAAGACGTTTCGGACCGCCGGGCATTCGCGTCTGCCGGTTTACGCCGAAAATCTCGACGACCCGCGCGGCATGATCCATATCCGCGACCTCGTCGATTTTATCGCCAAGGTGACGGACGGTTTCACGCTTAATGCGCCGCAGCCGGGCCAGCGCGGCTTCGCCGAAATGACGCTCACGGAATCCGGTATTTTGCGACCGGTCCTGTTTGCGCCGCCGTCCATGCCCGCGCTCGATCTTCTCGTCAAAATGCAGTCGACGCGCACGCATATGGCGCTTGTCATCGACGAATATGGCGGCACCGATGGTCTCGCATCGATCGAGGATGTCGTCGAAATGATCGTCGGCGATATCGAAGATGAGCATGACGATGACGAAACGCCGAAGATCGAAGGCGGCGCTGACGGCACGTTCGTGGCCGACGCACGCGCGAGTCTTGACGATGTCTCCGAGGTGCTCGACCGCGATCTTTCGGACCTCGTCGATGCCGAAGATGTCGATACTTTGGGCGGCCTGGTCACTAGCCTCGCGGGTCACGTCCCACTGCGTGGCGAAACTCTCACCGCCGATGGTTTTCAATTCGAAGTTCTCGACGCAGATCCCCGCCGCGTGAAGCGCATCAAGATTCGACGGATTATGCCCGAGCAACCGGCCGTGCCCGAATCTCGCAGCGCTACGGACGAGGCGGACGCACTGCCAGGCCTTAGCGAGCCGGCAAAAAGCCGGTAGATTGCATCGATTCGTCCATCCGCCTTCCGCAGATCTTCAGCTCCGCGAGACACATGTATTCAGTCGCCGAATTTGTCATCCTTGCCGGCGGCTGGCGACGCCGATTGATCGGCTTCTGCGGCGGGGCGTGCGGGGCGTTGGCACTTGCGCCCGTCGATTTTCTTTTCGCGATGATTGTCCCGATGACGATCGCCGTCTGGCTCATCGATGGCGCGGCGGAAGCAAAGCAGGTGCCCGGCGCAAAGTTGCGTTCGGCTGCCGTGCGCAATGCGTTCACTGCTGGCTGGTGGTGGGGCTTTGGCTATTTTGTCGCCGGCTTCTGGTGGCTCGGCGCGGCATTTCTGGTCGAGCCGCAAGATTTCGTTTGGGCGATGCCGCTCGGCGTTTTCGGCCTGCCCGCGTTTCTCGCACTTTTCCCGGCATTGGGGTTTGCGCTGGCGCGGCTTGGCTGGTCGGCGGGGCCGAGCCGTATTCTCATGCTCGCAGCGGCACTCGGCTTCAGTGAATGGCTGCGCGAACACGTCCTGACGGGCTTTCCGTGGAACGATTATGGGATGGCACTTGGCGACCATCTCCTGCTGGCGCAATTTGCGGCCATCGGCGGATTGCCGGCGCTTAATGTTCTTACGGTGGCGATCTTTGCTGCGCCGGCGCTGTTAGCGGATGCACCTCGTAAAGGAACGCGGCGTATTCCGGCTGGTCTTCTCGTCGCCGCCGGTGCGCTTATCGGTCTTTGCATTTTTGGCGCCGTGCGCCTTGCAGCACCGCCGCCGCGCGACCTGCCCGGCGTGAAAGTTCGCCTCATACAGCCTAACGTCGCAGAGGACGAAAACTTCACTGCCGCGCATAAGGACGAGATTGTCGCGCATTATCTGGCGCTATCGGATCGCGCGACGAGTCCCGAACATACCGGGCTTGCAGATGTCAGCCTGCTGATCTGGCCGGAGTCTGCCTTCCCCTTCATCCTGACCGAAGACCCGCAGGCACTCGCCACGATCGGCAATGCATTGCCGCCGAATGCGACGCTTGTCACAGGTGCGGCGCGGATCGGCATCGTTAGCCGCGCCGACAAGGAATATCCGGCCTATTTCAACTCAATGCTGGCGATTGCACACGGCGGCATCATTCTCGACACTTACGATAAAGTGCATCTGGTGCCGTTCGGCGAATATCTGCCGTACAAATCCACATTGCAGCGTCTTGGTTTGCATCACTTCGTCCACATCCCTGGCGGCTTTGCACCGGGCGCCGCACATCGTCTGATGGACTTGCCAGGCCTGCCACCGGTGATGGCGCTCATCTGCTATGAAGCGATCTTCCCCGAAGAGGCTTTGCCGTTGGGTTTGCCGCCCGGGACCGAGCCCGGCTTTATTATCAATGTCACCAACGACGCTTGGTTCGGCAATACCGCGGGGCCTTATCAGCATATGGCGCAAGCGCGGCTTTTGGCGATTGAACAAGGGTTGCCGATGTTGCGCGATGCGAATACCGGCATTTCCGCAATCATCGATCCCTACGGGCGTGTGCTACAACACCTCGGCGTGCAAACAGAAGGTGTTATCGATGGCAGATTGCCCGGTAAAATTGCATTGCCGCCATTTGCGAAGGCTCCGTTTCTTGCCGGAATCTTGGCGTGGGCTTTAAGTTTGTTTGTGACATTTCTCCTACGATCGATTGTTTGACAACCGCAGATAACGCGGTTTTATATGATAAAATGTGCCGTGGGGGCGAGAACGGGACGATAGAACAAGCTCGCGATAAATCGCGAGCCTGACATCGCGTTTCTGACGCGTCTCCAACATCACGAGAAACCAGCCCGCACACGGCTTCGTCGTGGCCATTTCGGTGATATGAACATTATTTGCGATATGAGCCTGATGCGTCCCGCAACCGTGCGGCAATAAAAGGAAAAGGTGACTTGTGAAGAAGGCTCCGAATCCGATCGATCGTCATGTCGGCAGCCGGGTTCGTATGCGCCGTGTCCTTCTCGGAATGAGCCAAGAAAAACTTGGCGAAGCGTTGGGATTAACGTTCCAGCAAATCCAGAAATACGAAAAAGGCACAAATCGCATCGGCGCCAGCCGCCTGCAACAGATTTCACGGACGCTGAATGTCCCGCCGTCTTTCTTTTTCGATGGCGCGCCGCTGCAAGACGAACAGACCGTGGAAAATGGCGTCACGCCATTTGCCTTTGCGGAACCGTCGAGTTCGACTTTTGTGATCGATTTCATCGCCTCGGCAGAGGGCCTGCACCTCAACAAGGCTTTCGCGCGCATTCAGGATCCAAAAGTGCGCAAAAGGATCATCGATCTCGTGACGAGCCTCGCGGGCGATGATCCGCCGGCACCACTTGCGGGCCATAAAGTGGAAGAAGAGACCTAGACTTAGGTCGGACGGACAGTGCCGTCATTCGTTATAACGAACGCTTCTTGCCGAAAAGCTTGACGTAACGAACGGATTGGCTGAAAGTCGAGCGAACCGCTTGGCCTGTGTCTCCCGCTGTGGCCGAGAGGATTTTCACCCTTTTCAGGCACTTGGCGATTCTGGAGTATTTCGTGGCTCGGCAAAACTATCTGTTCACTAGCGAATCCGTCTCTGAAGGCCATCCCGATAAAGTCTGCGACCGGATCTCCGACGAAATCGTCGATCTTTTCTTCCGCGAATCCGCCAAAGCCGGCATCGACCCTTACGAAGTCCGCGTTGCCTGCGAGACTTTGGCGACGACCAATCGTGTCGTCATTGCCGGCGAGACGCGCGGCCCCAAACTCTCGTCCGATGTCATCGAACATACAGCACGCAAGGCGATCAAGGCGATCGGCTATGAGCAGGACGGGTTCCATTGGGAGCATTGCAAATTCGAAGTTTTGCTGCACGCCCAATCGGTCGATATCGCACAAGGCGTCGATGCCGCAGGCAACAAAGATGAAGGCGCCGGCGACCAAGGCATCATGTTTGGCTTTGCGTGCCGCGAAACGCCGGAACTGATGCCCGCGCCGCTTTATTATTCGCACAAGATCCTCGAGGTCCTCGCCAAAGCCCGTCATGCGGGCGAAGGCGACGCCGCCAAGCTTGGCCCCGACGCCAAGAGCCAGGTGACGATTCAATATGCCAATGGCAAGCCCGTCGCTGCGACGCAGATCGTTCTCTCGACGCAGCATCTTGATCCGAATTTGTCGTCGGAAGACGTGCGCGCGATCGTCGAGCCCTACATCCGCAGGACGTTGCCGGCGCAGTGGATTAGCGACCAGACGATCTGGCACGTCAACCCAACCGGTAAGTTCGTCATCGGCGGTCCGGACGGCGATACCGGCCTCACCGGCCGCAAGATCATCGTTGACACGTATGGCGGCGCTGCCCCCCACGGTGGCGGCGCCTTCTCCGGCAAAGATCCGACCAAAGTCGATCGCTCGGCGGCCTATGCGGCACGCTATCTCGCCAAGAACATCGTCGCGGCCGATCTCGCCGACCGCGTGACGATCCAGCTTGCCTATGCGATCGGCTATTCCGAGCCGCTGTCGATTTACGTCGATACGCATGGCACCGGCCGAGTCGCGGAAGACAAGCTTGAAGCTGTGCTGCCGCAGGTGATGCGTCTCTCGCCCCGCGGCATCCGCGACCATCTGCAATTGAACAAGCCGATTTACGCGCGCACCTCGGCCTATGGCCATTTCGGCCGGGCACCCGAAGCCGATGGCGGTTTCTCGTGGGAAAAGACGGACCTCGCCGACAAGCTGCGCGCGAGCTTCAGCTAGACGACGCTTCGCCAAACACACGCGATCTCGCGCATGACCGACGAACATCCCCCTGCGACGCGCCTTTACGGGCGCCGCAAGGGCAAGAAGCTCAGTGCGCTTCAAGTCAACCTGCGCGAGACCCTCCTGCCGCGCCTAGCGCTCGATCCGGCGCAGCCGATCATCTCGGCGCCGGATTTATTTTCAAACACGCCGCGCGACATCTGGCTCGAAATCGGTTTCGGTGGCGGTGAACATCTGGCTGCGGAAGCCGCCGCGCATCCCGATGAGGGATTTATCGGCTGCGAATTTTTCGAAAATGGTGTCGTCAAGGTTTTGACGCTGATCGCCCACAAAGATCTCAATAACGTCCGTCTCTATCAAGGCGATGCCGGCGCCATCATCGACGCCCTGCCGCCGCAGAGCCTAGCCGGCGCATATCTGCTTTATCCCGACCCCTGGCCGAAGCGGCGCCAGCGCAAACGCCGTTTTCTCTCCGACAATATGCTGAAACGTCTCGCACGCATCATGCGCCCCGGCGCGGAGCTCCGCTTCGCCACCGATATCGACGATAACGCTGGCTGGACGCTCGCACGCGTGTTGGAATCACCTCATTTCGAGTGGCGCGCGCAATCTGCGCAGGATTGGCGCGAACCCTGGTCCGGATGGGCTTCAACGCGCTACGAGGCAAAGGCGCTCGCGGCCGGGCGCACGCCGGTCTATCTCAGCTTTGTGCGGACATAGAGCGCTTTCGAGCGAAGAAACGCGTTAAAAAGCTCAGGCCTTGTAGGGGCCGAAACGCAGCAACCCCGCACCATTGATCTTGAGCCAGGCCTCCGCGCGCTCGACATGCGCAGAAAGCTTGCCGAGGATTTTCCAGAACGCTGGCGAATGGTTCATGTGAACGAGATGCGCGACTTCATGGGCCGCGAGATAGTCGAGCACATAGCTCGGGGCCATAATCAGCCGCCAGGAGAAATTGAGCGCGCCTGTTGACGAGCACGAACCCCAGCGGCTGGTCGTGTCGCGCAGGGTGATCCGGCGCGGGCTGACACCGAGCTTGCCTGCATGGCGTGCAACGGCCGCCTCGATGTCGCGTCTGGCCTCGCGCATCAGAAAATCCTGCACGCGCCGCGCGACATGCGCCCGCTCGCCCGTTACGCACAGCATCGGCAGGCTCTTGTCGCTTTGTGGATTTGGCGCCGCCTCGACCCAAGTCGTGCCGCGTTGATTTGGACGTTCAACGATGCGGTGATTGATCCCACGGACCGGCACGATCTCACCGGCCCCGAATGGCATCGGCTCAGGCAATCGTTGCAGGCGCACGCCGATCCACGCCGCGTGCCGCTCAACGAAATTACGCGCGCTGATGATCGAGCCGCGGGGCGGCATGGTGAGCACCACATCGCGCGTCGCGGTCCGTACACGCAACGTGAAACGCCGCGCGGTGCTGATGCGCTTCAGCGCAATCCGAAACGTCTCGCCTGCATGCGAAACCTCGATAAAGGCGAGATCGGATGTTCTTGGTGCGTTCTTGCGAGCTTCCGGCATAGGCCGAATTTAGCCGCAGCCCGCCTGAGTCGCTACTGAATCAGCGGCTCACAATGGCGGCATTTTACCTTGGCCGCCTCGAGACGCAGTCTTTTTGCGCCGCGACATAGAGCGGCGAGGGCGCCTCGCCGGCCAATTTACCCTGATTGCAAGAGCTTAGACTGGGGCGACCGCGGCGTGGAACTCGCGGATTTTGGGCGCGATGAACTGCCGGTAGCGCGACCCGTTGAACACACCGTAGTGGCCAACATTGTCTTGCTGGTAGTGAAGCTTAAGCTTGGACGGAATATTGGTGCAGAGGTCCTGCGCGGCTTTGGTCTGGCCAAGACCGGAAATATCGTCCTTCTCGCCCTCGACCGTCATCAGAGCCGTGCGGTTGATGGCGGAGAGATCGATGAACTGATTGTCGTGAGTCATCTTGCCCTCTGGAAGGAGGTGACGCACAAAAACCGTCTCGATCGTCTGCAGGTAGAATTCGGCCGTGAGGTCCATCACCGCCAGATATTCGTCATAGAATTCACGGTGCTTCTCGGCTGAATCACCATCGCCTTCCATCAAATGATTGAACATTTCGATGTGCGCGTTGACGTGGCGGTCGAAGTTCATCGCCATGAAGCCGGAGAGCTGCAGGAAGCCCGGATAGACGACCCGCCGCGCGCCCGGGTAGGGATAGGGCACCGGATGGATGCAATGGTCCTTGAACCATTTGCTGCCGCGCGCTTCCGCGACTTTGTTCACGGCGGTCGGGCTGCGGCGCGTATCGATCGGGCCGCCCATCAGCACCATTGAGGCTGGCACATCGGGATCGTGCTGCTTTTCGAGATGCGCAACAGCGGCGAGCAATGGAACGGCTGGCTGGCAAACGCCGATTGTATGCAGCGGCAGGCCATCATTCCTGGCGCTCAGGAAACGGAAAATATCGATCAGATAATCGATGTAATCGGCGAGATCGAAGCCGCCGCGAGCGATTGGCACCATGCGCGCGTCGGCCCAATCGGTGATGTAGACATCATAGAACGGTAGAAACGCCTCGACCGTGCCACGCAGTAATGTGGCGTAATGGCCCGACATCGGCGCGACGATGAGGAGTTTGGCCTGCGGCGCATGCGCCTGCGGCCATTGCCGCTCGAAGTGGAGGAGGCGGCAGAATGTCCGTTCCCAAACGATCGTTTCGACGATCGGCACCGTCCGGCCGTCAACAACGGTTTCATCCAGACCGAAGACCGGCTTTCCGTAGCGCCGCGTCAGCCGTTCGAAGAGCTCCGCCGAGGCGGCGACGTTGCGGCCGACTGGCGTATGCGATAGCGGGTTGAGCGGGCTTTTGAACCAGACGCGAGCGATGTCCGAGACGGCCCGCGCCGGCGCCAGCGCCAGATAGGCCAACTCATGCCATTCGTAAGAATAGGAATCGTTCATCGCCCAGGTCATCCCTAAAGTCTCCGCGATGGCCGACGACCCGCGCGATTTATGTTGCAATGCAACATTGCTTATTATGGTTTCTGCCCCGCCGTATTGCAATCCGGAGATTGAGCGGAACTACAGCTAAATGCTGAAGGCGCGCCAAGGTTGCGGTAGGCACAAAATAGAAGCCATGTGTTGCGAAGTTGCGTGCCGGACGACACCAGACATTGATTTTTCTCGGCGTTTGGTCGGTCGGCCCGTTATAATGCGCCATCCGGCCTCGCCGGGGAGAATGAAAAACCCGGCGCAGTCCGGCAGGGGAAGACAATGACGGAAGGCGTTTATCTTGACCTTGGCCGGCGCTCGCGCCGGCTGCGCGTCGATACGCTCGTCAAGCTGCGTTGGCTCGCCGTCCTTGGCCAGCTCGCGGCGGTGCTGCTGGTCCGCTTCGGCCTCGGCTTCCCGATCCCGCTCATTCCTTTGACGATATGCCTCCTGTTCATCGCGGGCTCTGCCTGGCTTAACGTCGTGCTCAGCTTTCGCTACAGCCAGAGCGACCGGCTGGAAGACAAGCCGGCCGCCGCCATTCTCGGCTACGACATCATTCAGCTTGGGGCGTTGCTCTATCTCACCGGCGGCATCGAGAATCCGTTTGCGGTTCTGCTTCTGGCACCGGTCATGATCGCCGCCGTCTCGTTCTCGCCGCGCACCACGGGCGGCCTTTTTGTCCTGATGGTGATCGTGGCGACCGGGATCAGCTTCTTTCATTATCCACTGCCGTGGATGCAGAATTCGCCGTTTCAAATCCCGGCGCTTTACAGTGTTGGCATCTGGGCGGCGGTCACCGTGAGCGCCGCCTTCACGGTGGTCTATGCGTCGCGAATTGCCGAAGAGACCCGCAAGCTCGCCGACGCTTTCGCCGCGACCGAACTCGTCATTGCGCGCGAACAACTCTTGAGTCAGCTCGATGGACTTGCTGCGGCCGCGGCGCACGAACTCGGCACACCGCTCGCAACGATCAGCATCGCGGCAAAAGAGCTGCGCCAACAGCTTCCGCCCGGCAATCACGATGACGACGTCGGCCTCATCATCCAGGAAGTGGGCCGCTGCCGCAGCATCCTCGGCAAGCTGGCTTCGCTCGGCGAGGACGAACCCGGCAATATCCTGCAGGAGATGAACCTCGATCTCTTGATCGAAGAAGCGGCGGGGCCTTATCGCGGCTTCGATATCGCGATCAATGTGGTGAAGAACGGCTCGGCGCCCGAGCCAGTCTGCCGGCGCAACCCCGGCCTGCTCTACGGGCTTGGCAACCTCATCGAGAATGCCACCGACTTCGCCAAGTCGGAGGTGCGCGTGATCGCGCGGTGGAACAAGAGCATCCTCGAGATCACGATCGAGGATGACGGGCCTGGTTTTTCGCCGGACGTCATCGGCCGCATCGGCGAACCCTATGTCACGACACGCGCTGATCGACATATTAAACACGAAGCGGATTCAGGTCTCGGTCTCGGCCTCTTTATCGCCAAGACGCTGCTTGAGCGTTCCGGCGCGACTGTCGTCACCAGCAACAGGTTGCCGCCGCAATCAGGCGCACGCATCACCATGCGTTGGGACAGGGCGCGATTCGAATCGAACGCCTTGACCGCGGCCGGCCTGGCAGCGCGGCTGACGCCACGCCCTGAAACGGGGCAAATCTCACAGCGGCCAGCCCAGTGAAGGTGATTGCCATTTCGCGCTGGCATCGGCAAAAAGGTCTAGAAGGCGAATTAGCCGTTCTAGCGCGCGCCAAACCGGCTTAACATGCCCAAGAGGCTCTGACTTATGACGAAAACAGACCCCTTTGAACCGGAACCGGGGGCCAGGGTGGAAACGATATCGATTTTAAGCGAGTTGTCCGAAGACAAGACGCTGCTGATCGTCGATGACGATCGGGCGTTTCTGACGCGGCTGGCGCGCGCGATGGAGGGCCGCGGCTTCATCGTGACGATCGCCCAATCGGTCACCGAGGGCCTCGCCGTTATTGCGCATCAGCCGCCAGCATACGCCGTGATCGATATGCGGCTCGCCGACGGCAACGGCCTCGACGTGATCTCGGAACTGAAGGCCAAGCGGCCCGAGGCGCGCGCGATCATTCTTACCGGCTATGGCAACATCGTCACCGCCGTGACGGCGGTGAAGCTCGGCGCTTTCGATTATCTGGCGAAGCCCGCGGACGCCGACGACATTTACGCGGCGCTGATGGCCACGCATCACGACAAGGCCGAAGTGCCCGAAAATCCGATGTCGGCCGATCGCGTGCGCTGGGAGCATATTCAGCGCATCTACGAGCTTTGCGGTCGCAATGTTTCGGAGACAGCGCGCCGGCTCAACATGCACCGGCGGACCTTGCAGCGCATTCTCGCCAAACGCGCGCCGCGCTGACTTGCCTTTTAAGCGCATCGGAATTGCCCGAAAACCGCTTCACACCTTTCGGTCCGATGTTTTACAGCGGCCCGAAGCTTAAAATCTCCGGGTCCGTCAATCCATGCAGCCGATGCGCCGCGGCATGCGCGAAACGCATCAGCATGGCACGGCGCGTCGAAGGTGGGAGCCGATGCTCCGGCGCCTCGCGCAAAACCGCCGCGCCGAACGCATCGGCGACAATCAACCCGGCTTCGGCCGGCATGATCTCCGGCGCGAGATTATCTGAAATCGCAAAATAAAGCCGGTCGCAATGCGCGCGATAATCCGGCCATTTCTGATCGGCACGAAAATCCGCGAGCGATGATTTGATCTCGACGATGACGATCGTCCCATCCGCGGCCAAGGCGACCACATCGGCGCGGCGGCCGCTCGCCAGCGGCAATTCCGTCAGGGTCGAGAAACGCAAATTGCGCAAGCAGGCGCCGCGTACCGCGGGCAATCGCCAAGGCCATTTCCGATTGGCGGCCGTCGGTGACGACCGCCAGAGACCCGACATGCGGCATGGACGTCTCAGGAGGCGGTTGCGCCAAGTTTGGCTTCGAGCGTTTCGATTCGCTTCGTCAGCCGGTCGTTTTCATCGCGCGCGGCAATGGCCATCTCGCGCACGGCTTCGAATTCTTCGCGGCTGACGACATCCATCGCAGACAGAAGCCGCTCCGCCTGTGCTTTGACAACGCTTTCCGCCTCGCGGCGCACGCCCTGCGCCATCTCGGTCGCGTCGCTCACCAGCTTGCTGAAATCATTGAATACATTGCTGCGGGTATCGGGCATCACGCGCTCCGTGGATCATCCGTTCTCTTTATGTTGCGCGTTTTCGCATTTGCCGCAAGCCTTGACCTCAAGCCTTGAGCTCCTGCCTTGACCTGGCGGCCCGCGCGTCGCATCACCGCCGCAGAGATCAGGCAGGCTCGGGCGGATGCTGCTTCTTATTCCCTATCCAGTCATCAATCCGATTCTGGTGAATATCGGCCCGCTGCCGATCCGCTGGTATGCACTGGCCTATATCGTCGGGATCATCTCTGGCTGGGCCTATGTGCGTCACCTCGTCGGCAAGGATTCGCTTTGGGGAAAAGTGGCCCACCCAAGCCAGGCGAGCATCGACGATCTCGTCGTCTATGTCGCCTTCGGCATCATTCTTGGCGGCCGCATCGGCTATGTGCTCTTCTATAATCTGCCGGTCTATCTCGCCCATCCGGTCGAGATTTTCGCCGTCTGGAAGGGCGGCATGTCATTTCACGGCGGCCTCATCGGCGCCATGCTCGGCATCATCCTATTCGCGCGCCGCGCCGGCGTGCCGATTTTCTCGGTCATGGACGCGACGGCGGCCTCTGTGCCGATCGGCCTCGCGCTCGGCAGGCTCGCGAATTTCATCAAGCCCGAACTTTGGGGTCGGCACACCGATGTGCCGTGGGCGATGATCTTTCCGGGATCAGACGGCCAGCCACGCCATCCAAGCCAGCTCTACGAAGCGGGGCTCGAAGGCGTGGTCCTGTTCTTCGTTCTCATGCTTGCGATCCGCCTCGGCGCCTTGAAACGCCCCGGATTGGCAACCGGTATTTTCGCGCTCGGCTATGGCGTGGCGCGGATCATCTGCGAATTCTTCCGTGAGCCCGATCCGCAGCTTGGCTTCCTCTTCGGTGGTGCGACGATGGGCATGTTGCTCTCGGTGCCGCTGATCCTCGCCGGCGTTGTCCTGATCTTCTACGCGGCGCGCGGCGGCTCCGCGTGAACGCGCTCGCGCAGAAGATCGCGGCGATGATCGCGGCGGACGGTCCGATCAGCGTCGAGCGTTTCATGACGCTTGCCCTGCAGCACCCGCGTTACGGCTATTATCGGACGAAACTGCCGATCGGCGCCGCAGGCGACTTCATCACCGCGCCAGAAATCCACCAGATGTTCGGCGAGTTGATCGGCCTCTGGGCGGTCGAGGTCTGGCATCAGATGGGCGAACCCGCACCATTTCGACTGATCGAACTCGGCCCGGGGCGCGGCACATTGATGGCGGATATGTTGCGGGCGACGCGCCTGCGCCCGGCGTTTCTGCAAGCCGCGGAAATCCATCTTGTCGAAGCAAGCGAAGCGCTCATCGACGTGCAACGCGCGAGCCTGGACGGTACGCCCGCGGCATGGCACCCATCGATCGCCACTCTGCCGGACGGGCCGGCGATCATCATCGCCAACGAATTCTTCGATGCGCTGCCGATCCGCCAATATGTGCTGACCGGCGAAGGGCTTTGCGAACGCGTCGTCGGCATCAACGCCGATGGCGCGCTTTGTTTCGGGCTGGTGCTGACAAGCGCACCTGCCGCAACGGCGGCGCATGGTGCGATGCTTGAGGTGGGCGCGGCTGCGCAAGCCGTCATGCGCGACCTCGCGGCGCGCCTTGCCACAATGCCCGGCGCGCTTCTCATTATCGATTACGGCTATATGCAGCCCGGCAGCAGCGACACATTGCAAGCCTTACGGCATAATCAGCCGGACGATCCGCTGCGCGCGCCAGGCGAAGCCGATCTCACCGCACTTGTCGATTTCGCCGCGCTCGCGCGCGCAGCAGTCAGCGAAGGCACCGCGGTCTATGGGCCGATCGGCCAGGGCAAATTTCTCGCCCGGCTCGGCATTTTCGAACGCGCCGCAGTGCTCAAGCGTAAAGCGACGCCGGAGCAGACGGCCGCAATCGATTCGGCGCTGGCGCGTCTCGCGCAGCCGGGCCCGCAGAGCGGTCCCAACGCGAGCATGGCGGAGCTGTTTAAGGTTTTGGCAATCATGTCGCCAGATCTTCCCGTGCCGCCTGGCTTCGACCCGATTACAGGACAGGACGCATGAAGGCCGAAGCCGTCGAACTCGACATTTTGAAAGCGCCGGGTCTGGCGCATGGATTTTTCACGCGCCGCGGCGGTGTCTCGCAGGGCGTCTACGAATCTCTCAATGGCGGTGTCGGCTCGAAAGACGATCCGGCCCATGTCGGCGAAAATCGCGCCCGCATGGCGCACCGGCTTGGCATTGTGGCGGAGAATCTGCTCGTCCCATTCCAAATTCATTCGGCGGACGCGCGCCCCGTGAACACGCCTTTTGCAAATGGCGAGCGGCCCAGATGCGACGGGCTCGTCACCGCAACGCGGGGCCTGGGTCTTGGCGTTACCGGCGCCGACTGCGGCATCGTCCTCTTCGCCGATCCGGAGCGCCGGATCATCGGCGCGGCTCATGCGGGCTGGAAGGGCGCGTTGGCCGGCGTGCTTGAGGCGACCATTGCCGCGATGGAAGCAATTGGTGCGCAGCGCCAAACGATCGTCGCGGCGCTGGGACCAATGATCGGGCCTGAGTCCTACGAAGTGGGGCCGGAGTTTTTCGCCCGCTTTCTCGAGGCCGCGCCGGATAACGCACAATTTTTCAGGCCGTCGGCGCGTGTGGCGCATTTCATGTTCGATTTACCAAGATTTATCGATGTTCGCCTGCGGGCTGCCGGCATAGCCCACGTCGGAAACTGCGGCATCGACACCTATTCCGACGAAACGCGCTGCTTCTCTTACCGGCGTTCCGTGCATCGCAGCGAGCCGGATTATGGGCGCCTCGTCGCGGCGATCGCGCTCAGGTAACCTGCCTTAAATCCACCCAAACAGGGTATTCGGCCGGGCCGATGCAACGGCGGGGTGGTTTGGGCGTTAATCGACGTCGCGCGCGGGGATTTGGAGACCGCTATGCCACGCCGAAAAGCTAGTCTGCTTACACTGACGACGGCTTTATGCTTTGCACTCACCTTCCCGCCCGACACCTTCGCCTTCGGGCACGGCGGCTTGGTTTTCATGGTGGCGGTGGTTTTCATGGTGGCGGTGGTTTTCATGGTGGTGGCGGCCATTTTGGCGGAGGTCACTTTGGCGGCGGACATTTCGGCGGCGGGCGCTTTGGCGGCGGACATTTTGGTCATTATGCCGGCGGCCATTTCGGGCATCATTTTGGGCATTTCGCCGGACACGGACGCTACGGGTATGGGCATTTTGGCCACGCACGTTTCGCGCGTGGCTTCGGCGCCGGCTTCGGCCACAACGCCTTCGCGCATGGTATGACGCACCACGCCTTTGCCGGACGTGGCTGGCAGGGCAGCTATGGCAATGGTTGGGGTTGGGGCGGTCCTGTCTTCTGGCCCTATTATTATAGCGACGCGTTATCTTATGCCCTGTGGCCGGGCGCTTATGACGATCCGTTTTTCGACTACGGCGCGGACGATCTCTTCGCCGGCCTCTTCTCGCCCGGCTATGGCTATGGAGCCTATCCGTCCGATGACATTTTCGGCGGCGATTATTATGCGCGTGCGCCGCGCCGGCACCATCGCCATGAAAAGCCGGAAACGCCGGCAACCGGGGCGGAGGCTTGCGCGGCTTATGCATCCGGCATCGCCAATTTGCCCGTCGGCCGCATCCAGAAGGCGATCCAGCCGAGCGCCGCGCAGACCGATCTGATAAACGACCTCAAGACGGCGACCACAAAGGCCGACAATATGATGAGCGCGGCCTGTCCGAGCCAACCGCCGTTGACACCGGTCAGCCGCGTCGCAGCGATTACCCAAAGGCTCGACGTGACCGAACAGGCGTTGGACATCATCCAGCCGCCACTGACCAAGCTCTACAATTCGCTTGGCGATGAGCAGAGGAAAAAATTCGACGCTATCGCGCTTGGGCACCGGCATAGAGCGCCCAAGAACATCGATCTTGTCGCCCAATGCAAAGAGCGCTCCCAGCAGTTCACCAACTTGCCGGTGCAGCAGATCGCCGACACGTTGAAGCCGGTCGGGGACCAGAAGCTGGCTTTGGACACACTGAAGACGGCGACCGATAAGGCTGCGGCGACGGTCGAAGATACCTGCCCCGCCGAAGCGCCGCAGAACGTCACCGCGCGTTTCAACGCGATCGACGTGCGCCTCAAGGCGATGAGCGCGGCCGTGAAAGCCATCACGCCGGAACTAAAGGATTTTTATGCGACATTGAGCGACGAGCAGAAGGCACAGTTCAATTTGATGACCGCACCGGGCGCCCCGGCCTCCAGCCGGGGTTAGTCCGCGAGCACCGTTGAATAGGCAGCGATTACAGTGCCGAGCGAACTGCCGGCATTGGCCGAATCGCCCGGCTGCACGAGGCAGAGGGTCGCCATGCTGGCGCCCGTGCTGCCACGCACCGGCGAGGCCGCAACCGTCGGGGCCTGTAGCGCGACGACCGCGTCAGTGAGTTCCTTCGACTGCTGCAAGAGCGTCTTCCGCTGCACGACTTGTGCAACGGCGCTGCGATAGAATTGCGGCGTGTCGAACCCGGCCCCGGATAATGCCATGAACGTTTCCCCTTTGTGGTGACGTTATAGCTCCGAGGACTTCATCTACCTTTTTTTCAACATTTAAAATTTTAACGACCTGCGCGAAAATCAGCCGCCACGCACGGTCGTGTATATGAGAGCCGCGCCCGCGACCGCCATCACGACGAAGGCGAGCCAGACGAAAAAGCGAGAGAGCGGGCCGCCGCGATATTCGCCGAGAATATCCGCGCGCCCATTTATGCGGGCAACGACATAGAGGAGCGGCACGGCGGCGATGCCGTTGAAGACGGCGGTATAGATGAGCGCCTTGATCGGATCGACGCCGATAAAATTCAGCGCCAGGCCGGCCACGGTCGCGAGCAGAATGACGCTGTAAAAGCCCTTCGCATCGTCGAACTTGCGCGACAGGCCCTCCTTCCAGCCCAGGGCCTCCGCCATCGCATAGGCGGCCGAACCTGACAGAACCGGAATGGCGAGGAGACCCAGCCCGACCACGCCGAAGGCGAAAATGCCGCGCGCGATTTGCCCGGAATGGGGGAAGGATTTGACCAGCGGTTCGAGGGCCGCCGCCGCATCAGCCGCGCTGTTAATGTTCTTCACGCCGTGCGCAAAAAGCACCGTACCGGTGGTGATAATGATGAACCATTGCACGAGTTGCGAGGAAATCATGCCAATGCTTGTGTCGATGCGCATGTTGCGGATGAAGTGCGGCGGCATTTGCGCTGCCCCGCCTTTGCCCTCGCGCGCCGCAACCTCGTTCTCTTCCTCAACCTCTTCGGAGGCCTGCCAGAAAAACATATAGGGGGAAATGGATGTGCCCATCACACCGGTAATGATGAAAAGGAAGGCTGTATTGAATTCGATATGCGGAACGAATGTCGCGCGCAGAATCGCCGGCCAATCATTCGCAACGAGAATTGCCGTCGCGGGATAGGCGAGGAGCGCCAAAGCAAGCCATTTGAGAATATTCGCGTAATCCGGGTAACTCATCCAGATCTCAAGCGAGACAACGACGGCGACGGTAATCAGCGTATAAATCCAGAACGGCGCCGGATAGACTAGGCGCGCCGATGCGGCAACCGCGCCGATGTCAGCACCAATGTTGATAATGTTTGCCGCGAGGACGAGGAGTATGATGCCGATCAGGATTTTACGGCTGTAATGCTCCTTGATGACGCCGGCGAGCCCCTTGCCGGTGACCGCGCCGATACGGCCGCAACATTCCTGAACTGCGAGCAGGAGCGGCACTTGATAAAGCGCGGTCCACAATTGGCCGAAGCCGAATTGCGCGCCGGTCTGCGAATAGGTCGCGATGCCGGAAGGATCGTCATCGGCCGCGCCGGTGATAAATCCGGGGCCGATGATATTGATAAGCGAGCGTTTTGGTAGCGTTACGTCCTGCTGCTGCGCCGGAGCCTGCCTGCGTTGATACCAAACACGGCGCATCGATGCTTCCTCGCGTCTATCGTAATTTGATCTTGTGTTGCGCGATGGGAATTTGCGCGCGCACCTTGGCAATGCGCGTGCGTTCGATCCGCGTCGAGACGCTTCCGACGCCATCCGAGGCACGGGCAATCACGTGGCCCCACGGATCGGCGGCGAGCGAGTGTCCATAAGTTGCACGCGTCTCGTTGCCCACCACATGCGCGCCCGTCTGCGCTGGAGCGAGGAAATAGGTTTCCGTCTCGATGGCGCGCGCGCGGCAGAGAACCTCCCAATGGTCCTTGCCGGTCAGCAGCGTGAAAGCGGACGGCAGCGCGATGACATCGGCGCCTTTTTCCGCCAGGGCCTGAAACAGATCGGGGAACCGCAAATCGTAACAGATGGCGCAGCCGAAGGTAAAATCTTCGGCCTGATAGGTCACGACCTCAGCGCCCGGCTTGAACGATGCACTCTCGCGATATTGAGCGCCGTCCGGCGTCACGACATCGAACATATGGATCTTGCGATAGCGGGCAATCTCGTGCCCCGCGCGGTCGAAGACCACAGTGGTGTTATGAAGGCGATCCTCGCCGGGAATCTTTTCGAGGATCGAGCCGGCATGAATAAAGATGCCGTGGCGCCGCGCCAGCGCCTGCATGGCGAGATAAGCCGGCCCCTCCCCGAGGACTTCCGCAGCCTGCTGTTTGTCGGCGCGCTGGCCGCCGAGAAAGTCGAAACATTCCGGCAGGCCAACCCAATCCGGCCGTTCGTCCGCGACAGCCTGTTCGATCAACTCGCCGGCCGCGGCAATATTCGCCGCCTTGTCCTGGCGCGAATTCATCTGGATCAGACTGATCTTCATGCACCTAGTTCGCGGGCTTCGCGGACCAAGTCAATTGAAAATGCGGGGAGAAATCCTGTCAGGCCGCTTCGCGCAGCGCCTCGCCGAAGGCACGCACGTCGGAGAGAACGTGGGCTGCCAGCGTATCGAGATCGCCCGCGAGACTCACAAGTGATTCCGCATATTGGCTGGTGAGTGCGGCCGCCTGCGCGACATTCTCGACATAAGCCGATGTTGCCGTTGTGCCCGAGGCGGCGGAGCGCACGTTGCGGGCGATCTCCTGGGTCGAGGCGCCCTGCTCCTGCACCGCCGACGCGATGATCGCAGAGATCTGCTCGATCTCGCCGATCTTTGTCTGGATCGTGTCGATCGCGGTCACCGAACTCTCGGTTGCTGCCTGCATATCGGCGATCTGGCCGGAAATATCCTGCGTCGCCCGCGCCGTCTGCGTGGCGAGCGTCTTGACCTCCTGCGCGACCACCGCGAAGCCGCGGCCTGCCTCACCGGCGCGGGCGGCTTCGATCGTGGCGTTGAGCGCCAGAAGATTGGTCTGCGCGGCGATGCGCGATATAAGGCTGACGATATCGCCAACACGGCGGGCCGCTTCTGTCAGGCGCGCCATGCCGCTCGACGTCTCGATGCTTTCCGAAACGGCGCGTTTGACGACCGTTGTCGATTGCACGACCTGACGGCTGATCTCTTCGATCGAGGCCAGCAATTGCTCCGAAGCGACAGCGACCGACGACACGTCGCCGGCGGCGTTGGAAGATGCTGTCTTGGCCTGGGACGAGCCCTCGGCGGCATTGCGGGCGCCCGAGATCATATCCTGCGAGGCCGCCGACATGCGCTTGGTCATTTCCGTCAGCCGCGCCACATTCGCCGAAAGATCGGTGGAGAATTTTTCGACCTTGGCACGGACGGCAGCCTCGCGCACGAGCCGCTTCTCGCGGTCGTCGCGGGTGTGGAGCTCGCTCACCAACTCGTTGTTTTTCTTCACCCCGTCACGGAGCACCTGAAGCGCCCGCGAGATCACGCCGATCTCATCCTTGCGCTCTGTGCCGCTGATCTCGATATCGACATCACCACCGGCGAGTGCCGACATCTGGCGGGCGAGAATATCAACCGGCCGTGCGACCGTGAAATAGGCAATCGGCATCGAAACGAGCAGGACCAGCAGGCTGCCCAGGGTCGAGCCGAAAAGCAGATCGCGGTTGAGCTTTGCGGCTGCCTGGTCGAGCTGGAGGGCGTAAAGGTGCATCGCTGCCGGATCTGCCGTGAGGGCGGCATGGGCGAGATCGCGCACCTGAAGAGAGGCCAGATAGGCAACCACGCTCACCGTGACCAAGATGCCGATGTAAAGAAGTTGTCTTAGGATAAGGCTTCGGCCAATGGAGAGAGAGCCCATGAATTTGCCTCTGCGATGCGTCGGAAAACGACAATATGTCCGGCGCGCTTCATGGGAGGTTAACGACACGGCGGCAGCGCTCTAGATTTTTAGTCTCGTCCGTCGCAAACCCGCAGAGTGGCGAAAGTAACCGCCAAGGAGCCGAAATGTCCCTCGTCGTCGCGGTCCAGATGGACCCGATTGAGAAGATCAATTTTGCTGGTGATTCGACCTTCGCGCTGATGCTGGAGGCGCAGGCGCGCGGCCATCGGCTTTATCATTACACACCAGACAAATTGACCTGGGGCCCCGGCGGCATCACCGCCCAGGCCGCGGAAATTACCGTGCGCGATCGGGCAGGCGATTATTTTACCTTGCAAAAGCCCGCGCGTCTCGAGCTCGCCAGCGCCGACGTCGTGCTGCTGCGGCAAGACCCGCCATTCGATCTCGGCTACATCACCTCGACCCATCTTCTCGAGCAATTGCCGTCGCATGTGCTGGTGGTCAACGATCCCGCCGCCGTCCGCAACGCACCTGAGAAGCTGTTCGTGATGGACTTTCCGCAATTCATGCCGGCGACGCTGATCAGTCGCGACAAGGCGGCCATCGGCGCCTTTCTGGAACAACACGGCGAGATCGTTGTTAAGCCGCTGCACGGCCATGGCGGCGCGGCGGTCTTCAAACTCACACGCAAGGATCCAAACTTCGGCTCGCTCTACGACCTTTTCGCCACGACCTTCAAAGAGCCGTGGGTGGCGCAGGAATTTTTGCCCCAGGTGGCAAAGGGCGATAAACGGATCATCCTGGTCGATGGCGTCGCGGCGGGCGCGGTGAACCGGGTTCCGGCCGAAAACGACATTCGCGCCAATATGGTCCGGGGCGGCGCCGCGGCGGCGACCGAACTCACCCCGCGCGAAAAGGAAATCTGCGCTTTTATAGGCCCGGAACTGAAACGCCGCGGCCTGCTTTTCGTAGGAATCGACGTGATCGACGGCTATCTTACCGAAATCAACGTCACCTCGCCGACCGGACTGCGCGCGATTGCCAAGACCGGCGGCCCCGATGTCGCCGCCATCATCTGGGATGCGATCGACGCCAAACTCGCCACCCGGCGCATGGGAGCCACAGAATGAGCATCAGCGAGGTTGCCGCGCCGATCCAGAAGCCGCGCCGCGCTGTTTTGAGCCCGACTCAGCTTTTCGATCGGGCCGGCATCGCGAAGACCATTGCCGAGGCCCATGCCGCCGGCATGGCGCCGGACGATCTGCGCAATCTCGCTCTCGGGCTTTTCCGCGATGCGCTTGAGGCCGGCCGCACCCGTGCGCGCGAAGTGCTCGACGCGACGCGCGGCGGCCTCGCCTGTGCCGGCAATCTCTCCAAGCTTGAGGACGAACTGATCCGCGCTTTGCACGCGTTCGCGGTGACCTATCTTCATCCTGCGCCCTCGGCGACAGCCCGGCGTCTCGTCATCGCGGCTGTCGGCGGCTATGGACGCGCGACGCTGGCGCCCGGCTCCGACATCGATCTGCTTTTTCTGTTGCCTGCGGATGACGACAATTGGGGCAAGCGGGTGACAGAAGCCGTGCTCTATCTGCTTTGGGATTTGAAGCAGAAGGTCGGCCATTCGACGCGCTCGGTCGGTGAATGCCTCATCCAGTCGCGCCGCGACATGACGGTGCGAACCGCGTTGCTCGAAGCCCGCTTCATCCTCGGCGACGAAAAGCTTTTCGCCGACATGTACAGCCGCTTCGACAAGGAAATCGTGCAACATAACCCGCGCGAATTCGTCGTCGCCAAACTCGAGGAACGCGACACCAGGATTTCCAAGGAAGGCCAGTCGCGCTACCTCGTCGAACCCAACGTCAAGGAGGGCAAAGGCGGCCTGCGCGATCTGAATTCATTGTTCTGGATCGCTAAATATGTCTATCGGATGCGCGAGGCTTCGGAGCTCGTCGACGCCGGACTGTTCACGCCGCGCCAATACAGGCGTTTCCTGCGGTGTGAAGAATTTCTCTGGCTCGTGCGCTGCCACATGCATTTTCTGGCCGGTCGCCCCGAGGAAATCCTGAGCTTCGACATGCAGCGCCCGATCGCCGAGCGCCTGGGCTATGCGGGCCGTGGTGGTCTGTCCGGCATCGAACGCTTCATGAAACATTACTTCCTCATCGCCAAGGAAGTCGGCGACCTGACGGCCGTGCTGAGCGCTGCGTTGGAAGAACGCCACGCCAAGCCCCCGGCAATGCTCGATCGGTTCCATTTCCGGATGCGCCGGCAAGACAAGCTCATCACAAGTATGGGCTTCACCGTCGAGAATGGACGTCTGAAAGCGGGCCGGCCAGATGTCTTCACGCACGACCCCGTCAACCTCATTCGCATGTTCTGGCTGGCGGATCGCGACAGTGTCGCGCTGCATCCCGATCTCGTGCATCTCGCGATTTCGCATCTTTATCTGATCGACGCGCATCTGCGCGAAAACCCCGAAGCGAACCGTCTCTTTCTCGATATTCTGTCGTCGCGGAAGTCGCCCGAAGTGGTGCTGCGGTTGATGAACGAAGCAGGCGTGCTCGGCCGCTTCATTCCGCCCTTCGGCCGCATCGTCGCGATGATGCAGTTCAACATGTATCATCATTACACGGTTGACGAGCATCTGTTGCGCGCCTTGGGCTTTCTCGCCGACATCGACGCACACCGCCATCGCGACGATCTGCCGTTGACCGACACGATCATGTCGTCGATCGAAAAACGCCGCGCCCTCTATGTCGCCGTCTTTCTGCATGACGTCGCCAAGGGCCGGACGGAAGACCATTCGATGGCCGGCGCGGCCGTCGCGCGCCATCTTTGCCCGCGGTTGGGCCTTGAGCCTGCCGAGACGGAAACCGTCGTCTGGCTGATCGAAAACCACCTCGTCATGTCCGACACCGCGCAGCGGCGCGACCTCGCCGACCGGCGCACCATCGAGACCTTCGCCGCGCGCGTGCAAACGATCGAACGGCTGAAGATGCTGTTTATCCTGACGGTCTGCGACATCCAGGCCGTCGGCCCAGGCGTCTGGAATAGCTGGAAAGGCGAATTGCTACGTACGCTATTCCTTGAGACGCAGATCGTGCTCGGCGGCGGCCATTCGAAAACGGAACGCACCGAACGTATCGAAAGGGCCAGGGCAGAATTGCGCGCGCAACTGCCGGAATGGTCCAACGGCGAATTCGCAGCCTATGCCGGACGCCACTCGCAGGCTTACTGGCTGCGTGTCGATCTGCCACGAAAGATCCGCCATGCGCAGCTTATCGAGAAAAACAAAACGCTCGAGCCGATCATCGATTTTCAAACGGATGCATCGCGCGGCGTGACCGAAATCACGCTGATCGCACCCGACCATCCGCGTCTGCTCTCGATTGTCGCCGGCGCCTGCACCGCGGCCGGCGCGAATATCGTGGACGCGCAAATTTTCACGACGAACGACGGCATGGCGCTCGACTCATTTTTTGTTTCGCGAACCTTCCAGCGCGACGACGATGAATTGCGCCGGGGCGAGCGGATAGCTTTGGCAATCGAGCAGGCCCTGCGCGGCCAAATCCGCCTCAGCGAGCTCGTCGCGGCCAAGGGGGCAGCGGCAGCGGCCAAGGGGACGCCCTTCAGCGTGCCGCCGCAGGTGTCAATCGATAACGAATTATCGAATCGTTATACCGTCATCGAAGTCTCGGGCCGCGACAGGGTGGGCCTGCTCTATTCGATCACCGACATTCTCTCCCGGCTGAACCTCAACATCGGCTCCGCCCATATCGTGACCTTCGGCGAGAAGGCCGCCGACGTGTTCTATGTGACCGATTTGACCGGCGCCAAGATCACCACGAGCGGTCGGAAGGCCTCTATCCGCCAGAAACTGCTCGATGCCTTCCCCGGCCGCGCTCCCGGCGCGGCCAAACCGGCGCCAATTGCGCCTTCCCCGACCGGCGGAGACGGGGCAACGGCTTGATTTTCGCCGCCTGAACGCTGATATCGGCGGTAATTCCAGAATTGCGCATCCCCGCGCATCCACCCATCGATTGACGAGCAAGCGGACCCCATGCCCGACGAAACATTACCCGAAACCAATTTTCCAGCGGATGGCGAAGCGCCGTCGACGGCGGAGAGCAGCCAGGATCCCTTTGTCGTCCTGCAAAACCTGCAGCGCGAGAACGGCGAACTGAAAGACCGGCTCCTGCGCACACTTGCGGACATGGAAAACATGCGCCGCCGCACCGAAAAAGAGGTGGCCGACGCCAAGCTCTACGGCGTATCGAGCTTCGCCCGCGACATGCTGAGCTTTGCCGACAATCTGCGGCGCGCGGTCGAAAACATTCCGGACGAATTGCACAAAAGCACCGACAGCGCGATCACGACGCTGATCGGCGGCATCGAAGTCATCGAGCGCGATTTCATCTCGCGTCTGGCACGCCATGGCGCCAAGAAAATGGAGCCGCTCGGCACCAAATTCGACCCCAACATGCACGAAGCGCTTTATGAAGTGCCCGACGAAACGGTACCCAACGGCACCGTCGTCAAAGTGGTCGAAGATGGCTATACGATCGGCGACCGGATGCTGCGGCCTGCGAAAGTCGGCATTTCGCGCGGCGGCGCTAAATCAGCAAGCTAGCTCGAACTGCGTAGCAGACCTTAAGCGTCTTGCCCGGTGACATTCTCGGCGCGCGTGTCCCGTTTGGCACGCGCGGCGATTCTTTCGCGCAATTTGCCGACTTCATCCTCAGTCAGAAGATCGATGCCGACAAACCTGTTTTCGGCATTGCCTGAACGAATGAGTTCGTCGAGCTTGGCTTGAATCGCAGCGCCGTCACGGTTCTGCGAATTTTGAATCACGAACACCATGAGGAAGGTGATGATACTCGTTGCCGTATTGGCGACGAGCTGCCACGTGTCCGAATAATGGTAGATTGGACCGAGCACCGCCCAGACGATAATCAGCAGCGTGGAAATTACGAACGCCATAGGATGGCCGGCGATATGCGCGCACCAGGCCGCAAATTTTGAAAATGTATCTTTCATTGAAATGCTCACAGCGTAGCTCACCCTTCGGCCAAACATTTGTACCTTCAAAAAGTTCCGTTGAGTCCGGTGAGCTTGCGCACGGAACCGAAACGGCTCCGACCCCGTTATTCTGCCACATTCTGAAGGAGGACAGACAATGGGTCTCGGTAAAGGACTGTTGCTTTGGCTGATCGGTATTCCGATCCCCGTCATCATCCTGCTTGCGCTGTTCTTGCATCACTAAGCAGACGGCCAATGGCACGGCGATCGTTCATCGATCGCTGTGCCATCGTGCTTTAAGCGGACGTTGATTGTGGCGCCGTTACGCGCCGCAGCGTGAGATTGATACGGCGTCCAGGAAGCAGATCGGACGTCCCTTGCAAAATGCGCGGAACGCCGTGAAACGCCAAGCGCGCCTCGCCGGCCAAAACCATGGCATCACCGGATGCAAGTGTGATGGATTGCGTCCGTCCACCGCGCGATGTCCCACCCCAACGGAAGATGCAGGACTCGCCCAGCGACAGCGAAACGACCGGCGCGCCCAAATCCGCTTCATCCTTATCCTGATGCAACCCCATATGAGCCGCCGCCTCATAGACATTCACGAGGCAAGCTTCGGGCGCGTGTGGGTATGTGCCAAGTTCTCTCCAGGCTTTCAGCACTAACGCTGGAATTGGCGGCCAAGGCCGGCCGGTTTCGGGATGCGTCGCCTGATAGCGATAGCCGCTATCTCGATCCGACACCCAGCCGAGCGGACCGCAATTCGTCATCTCAACCGAAAACGGCTTGCCGGTCTTCGGCATGCGAGGTTGAAACAAAGGCGCGGCGGCGATGACGGATTCGATCTCTCGCAGCAAAGCCTGTTGCGCGGCAGCGTCGAAATAGCCCGGCACATAAACGAGCCCATCCGCGAAGGTCTCGCGCTGGCCGGCAAAGAGCGTCATGGCGCAGGCCGCTGGCCGCTCGCAGTAAACTGTGCGTAGGCGTCTTCATCCATCAAGCCGTCAAGCAGGGCGGCATCATCGATCCGGAGACGGAAAAGCCAGCCGCTCCCTTGTGGATCGGCGTTGACGCGAGAGGGCATGGCGATCACGTCCGTGTTCACTTCGACGACTTCGCCATTGGCCGGCGCCGTGACCTCAAGCGCGATTGTGACCGAGACGAGAAGCGCGACGCGCTCACCCTTCTTCACGACGGCGCCGAGTTTCGGCAGTTCGGCGGATATAAAAGTCCCGGCCTCACGCGCCGCATAGGAGGTGATGCCGATCAGCGCGATGTCACCATCGAGCTGCAGCCATTCATGGCGATCGGTGAACCGCAACATCAGAGCAAATCGATATGCGGTGACAGGACTTTCTTCGTCGCCACCGTCGCATCTGCATTGAGATGGTAGACCAACGCCGCGCCGGTCGCGATTTCGGCATCGAGAATCGTGTCGGGGGTCAGTTGATCGAGCACCATGACCAAAGCGCGCAGGGAATTGCCGTGCGCGACGACGAGCGTGCGCTTGCCACGCAGAACGCAAGGCAAAATCTGCTGACAATAATAGGGAAGAACACGGGCGATCGTATCCTTCAGGCTTTCGCCGCCCGGCGGCGGCACGTCGTAGGAGCGGCGCCACAGATGCACCTGCTCTTCGCCCCAGCGCTGGCGTGCTTCGTCCTTGTTGAGCCCGGAGAGATCGCCGTAGTCGCGCTCGTTCAACGCCAAATCGCGGAGCGTCGGCACGTCCGGCGTGCCGAGCATTTCAAGGATCAATCCGAGTGTCTTTTGCGCGCGTGAAAGCTCGGAGGTGAAGGCTTTATCGAAACTCAACCCCTCTGCCTTCAATGCGCTGCCGGTGTGGCGCGCCTCTGCGACACCGCGGGCCGTCAACCCCGGATCCTTCCAGCCGGTGAACAGATTCTTGCAGATTCCATTCGCTCTGTCCGTGCCGCACGAGAACGAGAAGCCGCTGCATGAAGGAGTCCTATTTCAAGCCGAGCACGTCGGCCATCGAATAGAGGCCGGGCTTGCGCCCCCGCGCCCAGACCGCTGCGCGCAACGCGCCGCGTGCGAAAATGGTTCGATCCTCGGCCTTGTGACTGAGTTCGAGCCGTTCGCCGGGGCCGGCGAAAACCACCGAATGGTCGCCGACGACCGTGCCCCCGCGCAAGGTCGCAAAGCCGATCGTGCCCTCGTTGCGCGCGCCGGTATGGCCATCGCGGCTTTTTACAGATTGTTCGTGAAGCGAAACGCCACGGCCGCGCGCCGCGGCCTCGCCGAGCAGAAGCGCAGTGCCCGAGGGCGCATCGACTTTCATCCGGTGATGCATTTCGACGATCTCGATATCGAACTCCGGCCCCAGCGTGCGCGCGACCTTTTCGACGAGACCGGCGAGCAGATTGATGCCGAGGCTCATATTGCCGGATTGCACGATCGTCGCATGATGACTCGCCGCCTCGATCTTTTCGTGATCCTCGGCGGAAAGACCGGTCGTGCCGATGATATGGATCATACGCGCCTGTGCGGCGAGAGCGGCGAGTTCCACGCTGAGATGCGGCGAGGAGAAGTCGACGATGCCATCGGCCTCAAGTGCCGCCGTCAGCGGATCGCTCGAAATCTCGACACCAAGATGGCCGCAGCCCGCGTAAATGCCCGCGTCCTGACCCAAAGCGGCGCTGTTCGGCCGTTCCAACGCTGCGGCGAGGGCGACGCCTGGCGTCTTGGCGATGAGATCGATGATCGCGCAGCCCATGCGGCCTGCCGCGCCCGCAACGATGAGCCGCATGTCACTCATTTCAGCCTCCAAGATTGCTGCCGTCTATAAGGGGCGCCTGAGCGAATGAAAAGTTCTGCCCCGAGAATGCCTGTCACGGCCGGGTCATAGAGTCTCGTTAATGTACTTTTCGACCAGGGGAGCTTCCGGCAGCGCGCCGGGCAGGCGAGCCGGATGTACGTTCGCTTGTGCTTGCCCCGGGTCACCAGTTGCGGCGTTGCGTTGATGTCGCGTTTGCGTTGAAGTTCCGCGCGTAGTTCTACTGCGCCGTGGCGATTTCGTGCTGGATCGCCTCGGCTGCGGCGCGCGGATCGGCCGCTTCCGTGATCGGCCGCCCTACTACGAGATAGCTCGCCCCTGCTGCAATCGCCGCTGCCGGCGTTGCAATCCTTTTTTGATCTCCCGCCGCGCCGCCCGCAGGGCGAATTCCAGGCGTCACCAGGATCATCTCCGGCCCGATCGCGCGGCGAAGCTCAGCAGCTTCCGAGGCCGCAGCCACGAGCCCATCGATGCCAAGCGCCTGTGCCTGCTGCGCGCGATGCGGAACGAGATCGCGAACGGGGAAGCGATATCCGGCTTCGGCAAGATCGTCGTCGTCGTAGGAGGTGAGAACCGTCACCGCCAGCAATTTGAGCTTGCTGCCCGCCGCGCCCTCTTTCGCCGCCGCCATCGTCTGCGGAAAAGCATGCACGGTGAGGAACGTGGCACCCCGGCGGGCGATCTGCGCCGTCGCGCGCTTCACCGTGTTGGGAATATCATGCAGCTTGAGGTCGAGGAAAATTTTCTTGCCCTGCGCCGCAAGTTCGTCAGCCAGCGCGAAGCCTTCGCCACCATAGGCGAGTTCCATGCCGATCTTGTAGAAGGACACACTGTCGCCCAACGTCGCGGTCAGCGCGCGGGCGGCGGCGGCTTCGGACACATCGAGCGCGACAATCAGCCTGTCGGAGGCTTTCACCGCGCTCATGCCGTGGCTCCGGCGCGGCGATAGACCCAGACCCGCGCGGGCGGCACATTGCGCCAGACCCAGGGCGATGTCTCAAGCCGATGCGGCGGCACCAGTTTCAACGGCATCGGCGAAAACAGACTGTAGGAAAATTGCACGAACGGACCGTCCGGCTCCATGAGATCGAAGGCCTCGGCGAGCAAAGCCGCGCGTTGGGCCTCCGGCCGGGTGATGAGCGGCAAGCTCGAGACGACGGCTGCAGGCGCCCGGGTCAGCCGCGCGCCCAGCGTTGCCCGCAACGTATAAGCATCCCCCTGAACGACATTGACGCCGGGAAAGCGCGCGCGGAGCAAATCGCAGAATCCGGGCTCATATTCGATCAGGAAAAGCCGCGACGGCGCGAGGCCACGCTTGAGCAGCGCCTCGGTCATGACGCCCGTTCCCGGGCCAAGCTCAATCACCGGACCCGGACGCGCCGGATCGACTTCGGCCGCCATGGCCGCAGCCAGCGCTGGCCCGGAGGGCGTCACAGCCCCGAGCAACAGAGGGTTCCCGGCCCACGTCCGCAGAAATTGCGCGGCATCGGCGCGGCGGCTGTGCGGCTTTACGGCGGAAGGCTGGGTCACGGATCGAGACTCGCGATTAGGCTTTGAGGCACGTCATACGCGGGCTTGACCCCCGTATCCAGATACGAAGGTCAATTATGGTGATCGGCGCTTGGATGTGCGGATCAAGTCCGCGCATGACAGCGCGAAGTCACACACCTGAAGGTCAACTACCTAGATTTTCGAAGAAGTCCTTCATCTTGGCAAAGAAGCCGGACGATTCCGGGTGCGTATTGTTGGACGAGAGGGATTCGAATTCAAACAGAAGTTCGCGCTGCCGCTTCGTCAGATTTTGCGGCGTCTCGACATTGACCTGAATGTAGAGATCGCCAACCTCGCGCGAGCGCAGTACGGGCATCCCTTTGTTACGGACCTTGAATTGTTTGCCGGATTGCGTGCCCTCGGGCATCTTCACCTGGCTCTCGCTGCCGTCGATCGTGCGCACCCCGATTTCGCCACCGAGCGCCGCCTGCACCATCGAAATCGGCACGCGGCAGAAAAGGTCGGCGCCGTCGCGCTGATAGAATGGGTGCGGCTTCGTCGCGACGAAAATGTAGAGGTCGCCCGCTGGGCCGCCGCGCACGCCGGCCTCGCCTTCGCCGGCGAGACGGATGCGGGTGCCGTCCTCGACGCCAGCGGGAATGTTGACTGCAAGATTGCGCTCGCGCGTCACCCGGCCGGTGCCAGAGCAGGTCGTGCATGGGTTGTCGATCACTTCACCCTGTCCGTGGCAATGCGGGCAGGTGCGTTCGATCGAGAAGAACCCTTGCTGCGCCCGGACTCTCCCATAGCCGCCGCAGGTCGCGCAGGCGCGGGGCTTCGCCCCCGGCTTGGCGCCCGAGCCCGAACAGGCCGTGCAGGCAATGGACGTTGGCAGGGTCAGGTTGGCGGTCTTGCCGGCAAAGGCTTCCTCAAGCGTAATTTCGAGGTTGTAGCGCAGGTCCGAGCCGCGCGTGGCGCCATTGCCGCGACCGGCGCGGCGGCCCATCACATCGCCGAACAGATCGTCGAAAATGTCGGCCATCGAGGCGCCGAAACCGTCGCCCGCGCCATTGGCAAAGCCGTTGCCCTGCTCGAACGCGCTATGGCCGAAGCGATCGTAGGCCGAGCGTTTCTGAGGATCGGAGAGGCACTGATAGGCCTCGTTGACTTCCTTGAATTTGATCTCGCAGGTCGTATCGCCGGGGTTGCGATCGGGATGAAATTGCATCGCCGCTTTGCGGAAAGCCGATTTCAACTCCACCTCTGTGCATGTTCGCGACACGCCGAGGGTCTCATAAAAGCAGGCCTTGCCCATTGCTATTTGTCCCTACGCCGCCCCCGCGGCGCTCCTTACTCTAGTCGATTCGGCCCGATAAAAGAGCCGCGCCAACTGCCTGAAGACACTAAGTCAACAGGTAAGCGGCAGCCGACGAAACACCACCACCGCGCGAACGCAAAAAGGCCAGGCGATTCCGCGCCTGGCCCCTCCACTATGTCCGCGTACCGCGCATGATCAGGCCGATTTCTTGTCGTCGCCGACTTCCTTGAAGTCGGCATCGATGACATCGTCCTGCGCGCCGCCCTCGGAGCCAGCGCCCGCAGCCGGGGCCTCGCTCTGGGCTTTATACATGGCCTCGCCGAGCTTCATCGAAGCCTGCACCAGATCCTCGGTGCGCGCCTTGATCGCCTCGGCATCCTCGCCTTCGAGCGCCGTCTTCAGCGCCGCGACAGCGGATTCGACCGCGCTCTTGTCGGCCTGCGAAACCTTGTCGCCATATTCGGTGATCGATTTCTCCGCCGTATGGATCATCGCCTCGCCGTGGTTCTTGACGTCGACCAGTTCACGCCGCGTCTTGTCTTCCGCCGCGTGCAACTCGGCATCCTTCACCATCTTGTCGATGTCGGCCTCGCTGAGGCCGCCCGAAGCCTGGATGCGGATCTGCTGTTCCTTGTTGGTCGCCTTGTCCTTCGCCGTCACATTGACGATGCCGTTGGCGTCGATGTCGAACGTAACTTCGACCTGCGGCACGCCGCGCGGCGCCGGCGGAATGCCGACGAGATCGAACTGACCGAGCATCTTGTTGTCCGCCGCCATTTCACGTTCGCCCTGGAAGACGCGGATCGTCACTGCGGTCTGGTTGTCTTCCGCTGTCGAGAACACCTGGCTCTTCTTGGTCGGGATCGTCGTGTTGCGATCGATGAGCCGCGTGAACACGCCACCCAAAGTCTCAATGCCGAGCGACAGCGGCGTCACGTCGAGGAGCAGCACGTCCTTGACGTCGCCCTGTAAGACACCGGCCTGAATCGCCGCGCCGATCGCGACAACTTCGTCCGGATTGACACCCTTGTGTGGCTCCTTGCCGAAGAAGCTTTTCACGACTTCCTGGACTTTCGGCATACGGGTCATACCGCCGACGAGCACGACTTCGTTGATCTCGCCTGCGGTGAGACCGGCATCCTTCAACGCCTTGCGGCATGGCTCGACGGTGCGCTGGATGAGATCGTCAACCAGAGCTTCGAGTTTTGCGCGCGTGAGTTTCAGCGTGAGATGCTTCGGACCTGAAGCGTCGGCGGTAATGTAAGGCAGGTTGATTTCGGTTTGCGTCGCCGACGAGAGTTCGACCTTCGCCTTTTCCGCGGCCTCTTTCAGGCGCTGCAGAGCCAGCTTGTCCTTCTTCAGATCGATGCCCGTCTCTTTCTTGAACTCGTCGTTCAGGTAATCGACGATGCGATTGTCGAAGTCCTCGCCGCCGAGGAACGTATCGCCGTTCGTCGACTTCACTTCGAACACGCCGTCGCCGATTTCGAGGATCGACACGTCGAACGTGCCGCCACCCAAGTCATAAACCGCGATCGTGCCGGAGCTCTTCTTGTCGAGACCATAGGCGAGCGCTGCCGCCGTCGGCTCGTTGATGATGCGCAGAACTTCGAGACCCGCGATCTTGCCGGCGTCTTTGGTCGCCTGGCGTTGCGCGTCGTTGAAGTAAGCGGGAACGGTGATGACGGCCTGCGAAACCGGCTGGCCAAGATAGGCCTCGGCGGTTTCCTTCATCTTCTGCAGGATGAAAGCCGAAATTTGCGAGGGGGAATATTGCTTGCCGTCGGCCTGCACCCACGCATCGCCGTTCGGAGCCTTGATAATCTTGTAGGGGACGAGGCCCATGTCCTTCTTGGTCATCGGGTCGTCGAAGGTGCGGCCGATGAGCCGCTTGATTGCAAAGAAGGTGCGTTCCGGATTGGTGACCGCCTGGCGCTTGGCCGGCTGGCCTACGAGCCTCTCACCATCATCGGTAAACGCAACGATGGAGGGCGTGGTGCGGGCGCCTTCCGCATTCTCGATAACTTTGGGCGTCGTCCCTTCCATCACCGCTACGCATGAATTGGTGGTGCCAAGGTCGATGCCGATAACTTTAGCCATGTCGTTTGTCCTTTCGAGCCGCAAGACCGGTTGGATCCCGAAGCGATCCAGCAATGGGCGGACGGGTAAAGGCCGCCCGGTCCCCGATAGAAGTCAATGTGGTAGCGCCGGAGGAGGGCGCAAGATGCGCCGTATATAAGCGGGTCAATTTTCGACGCAAGGTAGCGCTTGGGCCTAAGTGCCAGACCGCACAGACAAAACGGGGCTTCGCAAATAGGCAAAGATGACCGTTTGCGTCCTAACCGAAACCACGGTTACGGAACGGCCTTCGCGCAGTATTGAAAACGGCGAAGTGCCGACTTCACATAAGTCGCTTATATACAGAGCTGGGCTATGATTGCCGCGTCGCTGCAGGCATTGGTTCGCCGGGAGGTTTTGATGCAAATGATCGTGCGTTGTCTTACCGCTGCAGCCTTCCTCGCCGGCGCGGCGATACCGGCCTCCGCCCATTTTCATCATCGGCCGCCGCCGCCGCGCTGCTATCCCGCCGGTCCCGGCCTGGTACTCAAGGGGAGCTATTACCAGCAATGGGACGGCACCTACGCGTCGCTCGCCGATCTCACCCGCTCGGTGAACGGGACGCCCTGCGGCGTCGATTGCCCGGCGCCGTCGCGGATCTTTTTTGCCAGCCCGCCGCCGGTTTATTGCACACCCTAGTGAGAGATCAGTCCGAATAGCGCGGACCGCGGCGTGCCTCTGCCAACGCCAGCGAGAGGTCGTTGGCGACTTGCGCTTTTTCGTCCGGGCCGAGGAAATTGCCGACTTCGATGCTTCGCCCGCGTGAGACGAGGGCGACTTTCTGCACGCCATATTCCTCGTGGGTTTCCTTATGCAGAGACACCCACGACGGATTGAAGTGCCATTCCGCCCGCGCGCCTTTGGCGGAGACCTTTTCCAGCGACAGATCGAGCGGCGTGACCTTCACATCTTCGTAAGCCTTCGCGGCGCGGAAATTGGCGCGAAACGCGAAATAGAAGATCGCCACATCGAGGCCCATGAAGCCCGCGACAGGCCAGGCGCCCATGATGACAAACGGAATTGTCGTCGCGAAGCTGATCGCCGAGAAAATACAAAGCAGAATCCAAAAATTCCGCTCGCTGAGCGAACGATGCGGATGCAGACGGACGGCATAAATCCGCTGCGCTGCGGGGTCTTGCGAGTCCCGCTCTTGTATCTCGCGCTCTTGCAATTCGGCGCTTTGCGGCGCCCCTGCCTGTGCGATGGTGTGGATCAGGCCGTCGTCCATGCGGCGCGCTCTTCTCCTAGCTTCCGCCAAACTTTATAGACCTCAAATGGCCCGGATCACCAGAACGAAAGTCACCAATACGAAAGCCGCCCGGGCCAAAGTCGCGAAAGCCAAGCCGAAACCGGCGGCGAAAGTTCCGGCCTCGCACCCGAACAGGCCGCGCGGCGCCCGCTGGCCAAAGCCCGTGCCGCCTGAGACCGTACTCGAAATATTCCAGCGGTTCGCAGCAGCGAACCCGCATCCGCGCGGCGAATTGCACTACAAAAATCCGTTCACGCTGCTGATTGCCGTCGTGCTTTCGGCGCAGGCCACCGATGCCGGCGTCAACAAGGCGACGCCCGCCCTCTTCGCCCTCGCCGACACGCCCGAAAAAATGCTGGCGCTGGGCGAAGACAAGGTCCGCGATCTCGTCAAGACGATCGGCCTCTATCGCGCCAAAGCCAGGAACATCATCGGCCTCTCGCGCGCCTTGATCGAGCGTTTCGGCGGCGAGGTGCCGCGCAATCGCGACGATCTCGAAACGCTGCCGGGCGTCGGCCGCAAGACCGCGAATGTGGTGCTCAACAACGCTTTCGGCCAACCGACGATCGCGGTCGATACGCATGTGTTCCGCGTCTCGAACCGCATTCCGCTGGCGCCCGGCAAGACGCCGGAGGCCGTCGAGGAGGGATTGGAGAAAATCGTCCCCGACGCCTACAAACCGCACGCGCATCATTGGCTGATCCTGCACGGGCGCTACATCTGCCAGGCGCGTAAGCCACAATGCTGGCGCTGCCTGATCGAAGACCTCTGCCGCTGGCCGGAAAAGACGCCGGACCCCGCCCCATGATAGTCTGGCACTCTTCACGCGTCCGCGATTCGGCGAACGCCCGTTCGAGAACCGCCCGTGAGTGAACCGCGCCGTGAGTGAACCGCGCCGCCTGATCGCGCCGGAAGAAAGTGCCGAGGACCATGACGCCTCGCTGCGTCCGCTGGTGCTTGCCGATTTCACCGGCCAGGAGAATGCGCGCCGCAATCTCAAGATTTTCATCGAAGCCGCCAAAGCCCGGCGCGATCCGCTCGACCACGTGCTTTTCGTCGGGCCGCCCGGCCTCGGCAAGACGACGCTGGCGCAGATCGTCGCGCGAGAATTAGGTGTCAATTTCCGCTCGACCTCGGGCCCTGTGATCGCCAAAAGCGGCGATCTCGCCGCGCAATTAACGGCGCTCGAAGAGCGCGATGTGCTCTTCATCGACGAGATTCACCGGCTCAATCCGGCGGTCGAGGAAATCCTTTACCCGGCAATGGAGGATTTTCAGCTCGACCTGATGGTCGGCACCGGCCCCGGCGCGCGCTCGGTGAAGATCGATCTCGCCAAATTCACCCTGATCGGTGCGACGACACGAGCGGGCCTGCTCACGACGCCGCTGCGTGACCGCTTCGGCATCCCTGTCCGGCTCGACTTTTACAATGTCGCCGAACTTGAAACGATTGTCCGCCGCAACGCGCGTTTGTTCGGCATCGCAATCACTGACGACGGCGCCAACGAGATCGCCAAACGCGCCCGCGGCACACCGCGTGTCGCCGGGCGTCTGCTGCGCCGCGTCCGCGACTTTGCCCAAGTAGGCGCAGAGAATCTCGGCGCTGCGAAACAGGGCATCACCCGCGCCATTGCCGATCGGGCTTTGCAGGCGCTCGATGTGGATGCGATTGGCCTCGACACGATGGACCGGCGCTATCTCGGCCTGATCGCGTCGAGCTTCGGTGGCGGCCCGGTCGGGATCGAGACACTGGCCGCCGCTCTGTCCGAGCCGCGCGACGCGATCGAGGACATCATCGAGCCCTATCTGATCCAGCAAGGCTTTCTACAGCGGACGCCGCGCGGCCGGGTGCTGACGCCGCGAGCCTTCGAGCATCTCGGCCTCGACGCCCCAGCGCGGCCGCAGCAATTCGGGCTTTTCATGCAGGGCGACGAGCCGGAATAGACGCGCTAAGCTTGCGCCGTCGGCGGCCGTGTCGACCAATAGATCATGAATAGCAGCACAAGCTGAAACGGCAGCCGCGAGCTGAGCACCCAATAGGGCACCATCGGATATCTGTCGGCGTGCTGCCACATGAAGATATTCGCCGGCGTAACCGCAATCGTCAGCGCGAACAGCCCCCAGCCGGCCGCGCTTCGCGTCCGCCGCAAAAGCAGCCCCGCCGCGCCGAGCAGTTCGCAAACACCGCTGATGAGAACGAGGGCGCGATGCGACGGAAACGGGGGCGGGACGATCTCCATTTCGCGCTGGGTGAAGGCGAAATGTGCGATCCCGCCGACAAAGAACCAAAGGAAAACAAAACCGAGGGCAAGCCTTCTCGGCCAATCGATCCGCGGCTGTCGCGCCGAACTGGATATGTTCACCTAAGCCTCCCGACGGGGACGTTCATCCGCCGCGTATGAATACGAGTCCGCAGGCGCGAAGGTTCTCTTGGGCGGCGATTTTCCGGCCGGTGTCCAAGTCTTGTAAGGCCCGGGTGTGCGTGCTAGGCGGTGGAAACCGCAGCGCGCTGGAGAGGTGGCAGAGCGGTTGAATGCACCGCACTCGAAATGCGGCATAGGTGCAAGCCTATCGGGGGTTCGAATCCCCCCCTCTCCGCCAGCGTCCTGGGGAAAGCCTGTAAATTTAGGCGCTGAACCCAGTTACAAGGAATCGGGCATTCATTCATCGTCCCGATCGTCACGTCTATCGAACGCGAGGCACGCGCCTCGCCCGCGCCAACGCGCTAAAGGCTAACACAGCCAGGCCCAGCGCGACGCCAACGCTTACAACGCCAGCGGGAGTTGTTCGTGCCACCGCCTCTATCGAAACGGCATTACCTATTCGAAGCGTGAATATGCTTTTCATCTCTTCAGGGTGCGGCGCACTGGCCACATCAAGTTCGGCAATCTCTTTAGAATGATTTTTGGCCATGCGACTTCTCGCGTTCGAAAAGCAATCAATTGTCTTTGTTATTGCGGATTGGCCTGCGGCATTGCCTGCGGTGACCTAATTATCCTGCCCAATCAAAGTTGCCGATTGCCATCGGTATTTTCCCGCACATGCCCAGATCAGCGCGATAACCCAACCTACAAGCGACCAGCCGAGGACAAAATTGACAAAAAGGATTGCGACCTTCGAATTGTGGTTGCGACTAAACCGACGATTGCCGGCACAAAGTAAAGTGTGACGAGCCAACAATTATCCAGAACCCTAGCAATACAAACCCAGCATTTGTCTCGTGATAGATCGCCGGATCGATCCTTGATCGCCTTATACTCGCCTTCGCAGCGTAAGCTGTGCCGGCTGGCGCGGCTGCATCAGATGCGCCCCTCCGTAAAGCGACGATGCTTCTGGGTCGTCCGTGGCGCGCGGAGCACCCGGATAGCTAAGAATTTATCCTTCAGCTTTGCCTTGGCTAAATTTCTTTGCCTCAAGCTCAGGCTTATTGACGCGAGGTCCCGCCATGTTTTGGGACACAATTTTAGATCCGCTAAGGAATTTTCTTTCGAATGACATCTTGCGGTGGATGATCGCCGCGATGCTGCTTGCCGTCGTTATCACCAGGGCCGCATGTTTGGCCTAGGGTATCGGTCGAGTCACGGCAAGAATTGAAATTCGGCCTCGCACTCTTCATTGTGCTCGTGGGCGTCTTCTACCTCCCGTAAGCTTACAATCTTCCCGCGCGAGTATTCGTCTGGCATCAACCGGCAGCCCGGATCGATCCGGAAAGTCCGTGGTGGATAACTACCCAATTTTCTTGCATTCCGCTTTGGGCGCTCCATCTTGAGCGTGGCCGCGTGACGCAATTTTTATTGTCGCAATGATTTTAACATCCGGCGCTGCCGCTCATGCGGCCTTATCAGTTTAGCGAAACACGTCAGCGCCCGGGTCCTCGTCGAAATTCGATGGAGGAACGAATGGACAGAATCGCGGAATTCAAGCTCCAGATTTTGCGAGCCATCGCTGTTCTTTTCGATGCACTTGAACGCCCGACAATCGGCCCCGACGAAGTGCTCGGCTGTTGTCTTCAGCACAACGAACGGGAATTCGAACAACTCTCTTCCCGCTCGAATGAGACGATCTATTGGCTCTACAAGCGCGGTATCGTGAACGGGATATTGGAAGACAGGGCCGCCGTCAGCTATCTCGCACATGCGCGGCTTGCAGAATGGGTGCGCGCAATCCTGACCAAGGAATTATCCAAGGAGACAGGAGAGAGC
This sequence comes from uncultured Pseudomonadota bacterium, assembly GCA_963782195.1. GTDB lineage: Bacteria > Pseudomonadota > Alphaproteobacteria > Rhizobiales > Beijerinckiaceae > Methylovirgula. Next base: position 795,581 of record CAWAIN010000004.1, read on the forward strand.
TTGGCGGACTTGATTTCCGAGACGGCAAGATATGGTGGCCCTGACGAAATGATCGCCGTATCGAATTTGTTGTTTCATCGCCTCTCGCGCTGAGATGCGGACGGACCTACTCTTTGGTCGCGTCATCACCGGCCGCAGGCAATAAATGTTTCAGCCTCTGCCTTATGCGCGCTGTTGCAAAGTCGAGAAAAACCCGCGTTTTCGATGGCAGCGCGGCGCGGCCGGCGTGAAGCAAGTGAATCGGCAACGGGTCGAGTTCAAAATCCGCGAGAACGATCTTCAGTGTTCCCTGCGCCAAAGCCTCGGCGCATTGATAGTGCAATACGCGTGTCGCGCCCACGCCTTCTGTTGCGGCCGTCACCGCAGCTTCGGCGGTTGAAACTGAAAGACGCGGGTGAATCGGCATATCTTCTGGTGGCCTTGGCCCCTGGTTGCCGGAACGGCCACACCGGGGCCGGCGAGAAAAAATCGAAATTGACGCACGGCCATCGCGCCAGATCCGCTGGTGATTTGGGCGTGCCGTATCGCGCAAGCAAATCGGGGCTGGCGCAGACGACCGAGCGGACCGCGCCAATACGCGTCGCGGCCATGCTGGTGTCAGGAAGCCGACCGATCCGAACCGCCATATCGATGTGATCGTCGATGAGGTGCAGGTTGCGATCCGAGAGCGTCAGCCGCACGTCGATCTCGGGATAGGCAGCGAGAAAGTCGGTGACCACGGGCAGAATGTGGAGGCGACCGAAAAGGACCGGCGCCGTCAAAATCAATTCGCCGCGCGGCATTTGGAATTCGCCCGCCGCCAATTGCTCGGCTTCGTTGACCTCCTCGAGAATGCGCTTCACCGACGCCAGATAGACAGCACCGGCGTCGGTCAACGCGAGTTTTCGGGTCGAGCGGATCAGGAGCTTCGAGCCGAGATGCGTCTCCAGCTCGCCGACCTTCCGGCTGACCGTCGCAAGCGGTACACGCAAGTCGCGGCTTGCCGCGGAGAAACTGCCCTTCTCCACGACGCGCAGAAAGATCGACATGGCCTCGAAGCGGTCCATTATCTCATTTCATGAGAATATCATTCCATATATTAGCTGATTATCGCTTTTATTGAAACGGCCTACTCCTTCCGCCGTCGGGGCCATGTCGGTCCCGTTTCCGGAGGAAGAACGCATGTCCCGTCTCACAATTCCTACGCGCGACGACGTGCCTGCCGCATCGAAACCGTTACTCGATGCCGTCGAAAAGCAACTCGGTGTTGTCCCCAACCTGTTCCGCCTGATCGGCGCGAGTACCGCCGTACTCGAGGGTTTTCTCGGCAATTCGCGGGCGCTTACAAAGACGCTTGATGTGAAAACCCGCGAGCGGATCGCTTTGGCGGTGGCCCAGGTAAACGGTTGCGACTATTGCCTTTCGGCGCACACCTATCTTGGCTTGAACCTCGCGAAGATCAGCCCTGAAGAAGTGGCGCTCAACCGCCAGGGACATTCAGCCGACCCGAAGGCGGACGCGGCGGTACAGTTCGCGGCGAAAGTCACGCGGGAGCGCGGTCACGTCAGCGACACCGATATCAAGTCAGTGCGTGAAGCGGGCTTCGCGGACAGCCAGATCGTCGAGATCATCGCCGTCGTGGCTGAGAATTGCTTCACCAACTTCCTGAACGAGACGGCGAAAACCGACATCGATTTTCCTGCCGTACGCGCGGCCGACGCCGCCTGATGCGACCAACAGGCCGGCCGCCCTTGCAGCCGCCGGCCTTTTTTCGCGGAGGTTTTCATATGCGCCAAGGTTTTCTCGATATCGCCGCAACGCCCAGCGTGCGTGCCGTTCAGGCGCAGATGGGTAGCGACCGCATGTGGGGCGATCTCAAGGATCAGCGCGTCTTCGATGCGTTCACGCCGGAGGAGGCTGCGTTTATCGCCGAGCGCGACAGCTTTTATATGGCGACCGTTTCAGAGACCGGCTGGCCCTATATCCAGCACCGCGGCGGCCCGCGGGGTTTCTTGAAAGTTCTCGACGAAAAGACGCTGGCCTTCGCCGATTATCGCGGCAATCGGCAATATATCAGCGTTGGCAATCTCGCAGCCGACGACCGGGCGGCGCTGATCCTCGTCGATTATCCGACGCGAACGCGTATGAAACTCTATACGCATGTCGAGTCTGTGGCGCTCGATGCCGACCCCGCTCTGACGGAGCGCGTGGCGCTTCCCGGCTACAGGGCGAAGCCCGAGCGGATTTTGCGCCTGCGGCTTGAGGCCTTCGACTGGAATTGCCCGCAGCATATCACGCCGCGCTTTACCGAAGCGGAGATTGCCGAGGCTGTGCAGCCGCTACGCCAGCGCCTGTCAGCTTTGGAAGCCCAAAACATCGAACTGCGTGCCGAATTGGCCGCCCTCAAGGGCGGCTGACACGGGGCGCCGTACCCCCGCATTACGCGAATGAATTTACGGGATATTATGGGTTGGCGATCTATTCGGTTCTTGCCGAGGAGTAGCCAGTGCAAGGTGGTGCTGCGAGAAGCCGTCCGATCGCCGTCGAACGCGACCCTGCCGACGACGGCGCACTTGGTCATGACATTTCCATTCCGCTCGTCATCGACCTCGACGGTACGCTGCTTTCCACGGACACATTGCACGAATCGCTTCTTTTGTTTCTGAAGCGGCGCCCTACAGCGGCCTGGCAGATCCCGGGTTGGGTCCTTTCCGGGCGCGCGACCGTGAAAGATCGGCTGGCCGATGTTGTGACCGACGAGGATGTCGCGACCTTTCCGGCTCACGCGGCACTTGTCACGCTGGCAGAAAACGAAGCCGCGCGCGGCCGCAAAATCGTCCTGGCAACCGCCGCCGATTCGTCGATTGCCGAGAAAATCCGGGCGCGATTTTCGTTCATCCAGGAGGTTGTCGCCTCATCCGCCGGCCACAATCTTAAAGGCGTGGCAAAGGCCGAGGCTTTGAGCGCGCGTTTTCCGGACGGGTTCATTTATGCGGGCGATTCCGCTGCCGATCTTCACGTATGGAACCGGGCAATTGCTGCGATCTTCGTCGGCCGTTCCCCCGCCTTAAAGCGGCAAATCGAGGCCCGTACAGAACTCACGGCGCTTCCGCCGAATGCTTTATTTAATTTCCCTGCCTTGCGGCGCGGGCTTCGCCTCCACCAATGGGCAAAGAACGCGCTGGTGTTCGTGCCCCTGATCCTCGGTGGCAAGGCGCATGACGGGTCGGCCTGGCTCCTTGCGCTCGCGGGTTTTCTTGCCCTGAGTCTGCTTGCGTCTGCGACCTACCTTTTCAACGATTTGTGGGATCTCGCTGAAGACCGCCAGCATTGGTCGAAGAAGAAGCGGCCGATTGCCAGCGGCGAACTGCCGATATCGGCCGCGCTTCTGCTTGTCGCCCTCGGCGGTATCGCTGCATTCACAATCGCTGCATCGATCGGGCTGGCGTGCGTCGCCGCTTTGGCGCTCTATCTCGTCGCCAGTCTTGCTTATTCGTTCTGGCTGAAACGCGAGCCGATCGTCGACATTCTCATGCTCGCAGCGCTCTTCACGATACGGCTCGGCCTCGGCGTCGTCGTAACGGGCGTGGTCTTTTCGCCGTGGCTTTTTGTTTTCTCGATGTTCATCTTCCTGTCGCTCTCGGCGGCCAAGCGGCAAACCGAGATCACGCGCATGGTCGCCCACGGCCTGCGCGAGACGCCCGGGCGCGGTTATCGCGCCGAAGATGGCCCCCTCGTCTTGACGATCGGTGTTGGCGCCATGCTCGCCACAGTCCTCGTCATGGTGATTTATCTCATCGCCGACGCTTTCCCCGAAAGTTTCTACAAACATTCGGCGTTTCTCTGGGGATTTCCAATCGTCATTTTTCTTTGGCTCGCGCGAATATGGCTCCTCTGCCATCGCGGACAGTTGAACGACGACCCAGTGGCTTTCGCGCTCAAGGACAGGGCGAGTTTATTCTACGGGGCCATAATGGTCGTCTTGTTTGGCGCCGCCCTGCTTTGATGTGGCGCAGCGCTTGCTTTGCAGGCGAGCCTGTCGCGACCGGCGAGAATTTGCTAAAGCGATGCCTGAAACTTTGGTGAAGCGCGGTCAAAACGATGCGTGATGCGTTTCCATTACGGGTCCCGGCCGAGAGCCTGAGATTTTTATTGGCCGGCGGCGTCGCCACGCTGGTGAATTGGCTGATCCGCTTTCCATTGTCTCTGATTCTGCCCTTCGACGCCGCCGTCGCCGCCGCTTATGTCTTCGGCATGTTTATTGGCTTCTTCCTCTACCGCCATTGGGTTTTCCCGCCCACGGGATTGGCTCTCAGCAGCCAAGTCCTCCGCTTCATCGCGGTCAATGTCCTCGGGGCCGGCGTGGCAATTGTCACAGCGCCCCAACTCGCAACCTTTGCGACAGAGACCGGTCTTTCGCATCAGACGTCGCTGGCCTTGGGGCACGCCGCGGCGCTGGCGCTCGGCGCCTTGGTCAATTATTTCGGCCATAAGCTGATAACATTTGCCGTGCCCGCGGTGCTGAGCGAATGAACCGCCGCCTCCAGGGCTGAGAATCTTGAGAGACCGGAGCATTGGATGGCTGTCAGCGTGGGCCGCGCACGGGATTTGGCTTTAGCTTTGGCAGGGGCGTCAGAGGCGCCGCATATGCATCGGGTCGCCTTTCGCACGCCGCGAAAAATATTCGCGACGCTCGACGCCATGGCGAACGATCTCAATCTGATGTTCGACCCCGATCATCGGGATTTTTATTGCGAGCAGTCGCCCGGCGTCTTCACGCCCGTCGCTGGCGGGTGGGGACGGATCGGCGCAACGCGCTGCGATCTCAACGCGGCAGATGAAATATTGCTGCTTTCGGCTTTGAAGACGGCGCACCAACTTGCGGCGCCAAGACAGAAGCGGCGCTAGATCACGTATCGCATCCCGCTCTAGGCGTCGGCTTCGCTACGCGCCGAATTGTTATAAATCTTGCTGCCGATGGCAAACAGCCTGCTCGAGAGTTGCGCCTTCAAAGCAAGGCGATTTTCGAATTGCTCGATTGTCCGCGACAGCGTGCACACCAGTTCGCCGACGCGCTTGTTCGCTGAAATCAACGGAAAATGCGGTTCGGCATAGGCCGTACCTCCCGGCGATCCTGATTCATAGAGTTCGATGAGCTGACCGATGAAGGGCGTTTTGCTGGCACCATCCCAATATTCGGGATGGTAACTGGAGCTCATGTGCGCGCGGATCCACGGTTTGGCGGGGCCGACGAAATGAACGATCCACGGATCGCGTGCGCAAAGCTCTGCGACCCGCGCCAGATCCTCCTCGCCTTCCTCGAAGGCACTTGAGACCGCCCAGGAATTCCATCGCGGGTCGAGCCGCTCGTAATTATCCTGAAAAACGACGTTCAGAGCGTCTTGATCCGCAAAGAATAGAGGCGTCGGCGGATTCGCGAGCAGGGCATGAATTTTCTCGAAGAAATGTCCCTCGCGCCATTTTACGCAGTCGATCAGCAGGATGCCGGCATTGAAGTAATTTCGCCGATCCCGGAGGAGTTCCATGGCGCTCGTGCGCGCCGGGCCCTTGTGGCGCCTGATGAAGTGGAGATAGGCCAAGTCCTGGCAGGCGGCGAGCGGAAAGCCCCGCATATCTGTATCGAAAAGATGGCCGACCGGCCGCCTGACCAAGATATCGCAGTCGAGATACAGAACGCGATCGGCTTCCTCGATTAATTGCGGAATCGCCAAGCGCCCGTAGGTCGCGATCGACTGGACCGTTGCGATCGATAATTTATATTTTCTGAATGTATCGATCGAAACCCTGTGCCGGCGGACTTCAAAACTATCCGATGTAAGCAAATACTTGGCGTAGGTCGGGAAGGCGTCTTTCTCACATTCCAGCGCGTGGAATATGGTTTTCCGGTCGGGGCTTGCGAGCTGTCTGAGCCGCGCGGCGAGCACCATCGCTGGAACCGACATTGCCTTGTCAAAGGCGCAGGCGACATGGATGACGGGCATCAGTAGATCAATCCAGACCTGGCAAATTTGTCTTTAATTCCGGGCTTAACGGACAGCTTGCTGCCCGCTTGCAAGGCCTCCGAGCCCGTTTGCGCCGATCTATGGCAACGTTTACCGACCGAACGCCGCGACAGGGCGGACCTCACGTCGAAGCAGCAGATGGAACGTCCGCGACCTAGCTCTCGCGCAACTCATGCGTTATTAATTCAGATTACACAACTATAAATTGCATCCCCTGTCCACCCTTTCTTCGCGGACTTTGGGGCGTCTGGGAGTGGGAAAAGGCTGGCCCGGCACAGTAAAAAATTATTTTGGGCGCCCGCGGCGCCCAAGCTGACCCGCCGGCGACCGCAACCATCTTGCCTCGCGTCACGTTGACCTCGGCAAATTTGACAGGCAAAACACGAACTTCGTGTTAGCTTGTGCTGCAATCCAGTCGAGCCGGGGAGGGCCATTTGCGCTCACGCGTCATTCACCTCATCAATCCCAGAACAGATTCCCTCACAACCCGCCCCATCTATTTCAATCGCGCCCTCTACTCGCCGCTCGCCGGACTTTTGGCCGTCGCAGCCTGCATCCCGCGCGATCAATATGAGGTGATTCTTACGGACGAGAATATCGAAGAGATCGACTTCGATATCGAAGCCGACCTCGTCGGCATTTCGGCGATGACGAGCTACGTTAACCGTGGCTATGAGATCGCCGACCGGTTCCGCGCCAAGGGCGTGCCGGTGGTCATGGGAGGGGTTCATCCCAGCTTCATGCCGAAAGAAGCGCTGTTGCATTGCGACGCTGTCGTGATCGGCGAAGTCGAACAGATCATTGGCAAACTGCTCGACGATTTGAAGAACGGTGAAATGCGCGGCACCTATCGCGCCGCTGGCCTGCATACGATGGTCGATATGCCGATGCCGCGCTACGACCTCCTCAAGAAGAACCGCTACGTCAATCGCACCTTCGTACAAACGTCACGTGGTTGTCACCAAGGCTGTACCTTCTGCGCCGAGCCGCTGATGAACGGGCTGAAATTCCGTTACCGGCCGGTTGATGAAGTCATCCGCGAGATGGAAAATTGCGGCGAGCGTAACATCTCGATCAACGATGCGGACTTTTTCGGCACGCCGGAGCGGCCAAAGGAAGTGATGCGCGCGCTGAAGGGTCGCGGATTCCAATGGCAGGCTGGCGTCACTTCAAAGCTTGCGCAAGACGATGAGATGCTGGAACTGGCTGCCGAAAGCGGCTGTACCCTGCTTAGCATTGGTTTCGAATCGATTTCGCGTTCGACGCTGACAAGCGTCCATAAGCACGTCAACCGGCCGGACCAATTCGCCAAACTGGTCGAGAAAGTGCACTCCCACGGCATCATGGTCTTCGGCTTGTTCATGTTCGGCTTCGACGGCGACGATCTCGGCGTCTTCGACGAGACGGTGAAGTTCAACATCGAAGCCGATTATGACGCCTGCGCTTATTCGGTGCTGACGCCTTATCCCGGCACATTGACCTGGTACGAACTGCGCAAGGCCAATCGCATCGTCTCTTATGATTGGACGATGTACGACCAAGGCCATGTCACCTATCTGCCGGCGCAGATGGAGGCGGACGAACTGCGTGTCGGCCACGCCCGCGCCTACGAAAACTTCTACAAGCTGTCGTCGATGGCCAAGCGTTTCCCGTGGGACAAACGCAAGCGCGCCCAATGGAGCGTTTATAACGCCTTCATGCGCAAGGCCGCCAAGACCGATCATATCGATTCGATCGCGCCGCCGACCGCCGACCCGACTGTCGCGCCGATGCCGCCGCTTCTGCCGATCAAGAAGGAATGGCGCGCCGCCGTGCTGGAAGCGGCTGGGGCGCCAGATCCGGAGACAGCGCATCTCGCGCCGGCGCCCATGAGTTGCGATGTAGGCGAGAACAGGCCGGCCGCCGCGGCCGAATAATCAAAAGGCGCCGGATAATCCGGCGCCTTTTTTAATGCAGCTTGACCTCAGGCTCGGCCCGGTGCGAGAGACCGCGCGCAAGGATGCTGAGAATGACGCGGCGGCCGCCGTGCAGCGCATATTCGTGCATCTTGTAGAGCGAGCGGTACATCAGCTTCGCAAACCAACCTTCGACACGGAAGTTCGGCCCGATAATCGATCCCATCAGATTGCCGATCGTCGTATATTTGCCGAGCGACACCAGCGAACCGAAATCGCGATAGTGATAAGGCTCGATCGGCTTGCCCTGCATCTGATTCTGAATCTGCTTGTAGAGATGGCTTGCTTCCTGGTGCGCGGCCTGAGCACGGGGCGGCACTGTCGCACCACTGCCGCTGTCGTCGAGCGGGCAAGCGGCGCAATCGCCCATCGCGAAAATGTTCGGGTCCCGCGTCGTCTGCAGCGTCTGTTTCACCACAAGCTGGTTGACTCGGTTAGTCTCCAGGCCGCCAATATTTTGCAGGACTTCAGGCGCCTTTACGCCCGCCGCCCAGACCACAAGTTCGGACGGAATGAATTGGCCGTCGGCCAAGCGGATACCGTCGGCCTGAACGGCGGAGACGCGCGCGTTCGTCCGCACCTCGACGCCGAGCTTGTGCAAAGTCTCCATCGTCGACGCCGAAAGCTCTTCCGGCAGCGCCGGCAGAATGCGCGGGCCTGCTTCGAGCAGTATGATACGGACATCGACGGCCGGGTCGATGCGGTCCATGCCGAACGCAACGACCTCGCGCACCGTGCGATAAAGTTCGGCGGCAAGCTCGGTGCCGGTCGCGCCAGCACCCACGATCGCAACATGAAGCTGGCCAGGCCGGATCGGCTCGGGCTGCGTGTGGGCGCGCAGACATGCGTTGATAAGGCGGCGGTTGAAACGCTTGGCCTGCTCCGCTGTCTCAAGCGGCACCGCGAATTCGGCGACGCCGGGCGTGCCGAAATCGTTGGTGATGCTGCCTATGGCAATGACGAGCGTGTCGTAGGGAATGCTACGCGCCGGCGTGATCAGACGGTTTTCCTCGTCGTAGGTCGGCGCCATCAGCACGAGTTTACGCTCGCGGTCGATGCCGACCATATCGCCGAAGCGATACCGAAAATTATGCCAATAGGCCTGCGCGAGATAATCCAGCTCGTGCTCGCTCGGATCCATGCTGCCGGCGGCGACCGAGTGCAGCAGCGGCTTCCACAAATGCGTGCGTGAACGGTCGATCAGCGTCACGCGTCCAGCCTTGGTGCGCCGGAAACGGTCGCCAAGCTGGGTCGCGAGCTCAAGGCCAGAAGCGCCGCCGCCAACGATGACAACGTTATAATTCGCCTGGTCGCTCGGGCCGAGCGGTGCGATAGGCGAGTCAGCGAGCGGGCCGGCGACGGCGGATTCGGTCATTGCATAGCTCCGGGAATAAGCTGGCAGGGTCTCTAGCTTCTCAGCGAGACCGCCGTGAAGCTAGAGATGGTTATTCCACTGGCCAGATTCCACTCGTGGGAACGCCTGTCTAGTGGGGCGGTGCCTAGATTACGTAAATCCGGTCGGGCAATTCGTCCCGCCCCTCCGGCGCATACGGGAAATGCGCTGCCAGCACATCGCCGCAGGCGGCGATCGCGGCAATGAAGCCGTCGGCGATCTGATCCTGACGCATATGCGAGACGAGCACGTCGATCGCAGCCTGCCATTCCGCCTGCGGGGTACGCGCGGCGACGCCCTCGTCGGCGATGATCCGCGCGTAGCGCTCTGCCAGTGAGACGAAAATCAAAACGCCGCTGCGATCCTTCTTGCGGGCGATGCCGCGAACGACAAACTGCTCGGTGGCCAGCCGGTATGCCGCGGCCCGCTTTACCCGCCGCGGCAGAAGCGCGAGATAGACCGGTGGCAAGAGAAGCAGGACCGTCAGAAGCACGAAGACGAGGATTTGCAGCAGCAGAATGCGCTCGACGGCAAAATTCGTGAAGGTGATGAGGAGCCAGGGGAGGGCCAGCGCGACGATCGCCGCAATCAAAACCGGCAGAGCACCGGGCTGGGATGAACTTTCGGCGAGAACGCAAACGATTTCGCCGGAGGTCTTTGCCTCCGCCGCGTGGATCGCCGCCGAAATGCGCGTGCGGTCATCTGCCGAGATCATCACCAACCTCCCGAGGCGCCGCCGCCGCCCGACGAGCCGCCGCCACCGGAAAAGCCGCCGCCATCCGACGAACCGCCACCCCATGAATCGCCGCCGCCGCGCGAACCACCCGAGCTTAACAGCGCATTCAACAGAACATTGAAGAAAAACCAGCGGAAGCCCGGCGAAACGCCGAGCATCACAACCAGGATGACGGCACCAACGATCAGGACCCAACCGATCGCATCGGAATTGTTGTCCTGATCCGCTCGGACCTGTGGCTTTGGCTGCCAATCCGATGAATCGGTCGTCAGCGTCGTGATGATGTCATCAACGCCACGGGAAATGCCGCCGCCAAAATCGCCTTTCTTGAAAGACGGTGTGATCGCGTTGATGATGATAATCTTCGACAGTGCGTCGGTGAGCGTACCTTCGAGGCCATAGCCGACCTCGATCCGGACTTTATGCTCCTTCGGCGCGACGAGCAGCAGCACGCCGTTGTTCTTGTCTTTTTCGCCAAGCTTCCAGGCTCGGAAGAGTTCGTTGGCGTAGGTCTCGATATCGCCGTCTTCGAGCGAACTGACCGTCGCAACGACGAGCTGAATGCCGGACTTCTGTTCGAGATTGGCGAGCTTCTGCGTAATCTCCTGACGCGTCGCATCGGGAATGATATTGGCCTGATCGACGACGCGCCCGGTGAGCGGCGGAAACGTGTAAGCGAAAGCCGCAACGCTAACGAAAGCCAAAGCGCAGGCGAGCGCCGCAATTGCGAAAATCGCGCGCGCGTCGGGCCAGACAAACGAAACTTTTGCGCGGTGTGAAATCATTCCAGCGCCTCCGGCGCAGGAGTTAGAATTTCACTTGCGGCGCGGTCTGGGCGTTGTCGTTCGCCGTGAATTCCGCCATCGGCTTGCTGTTTTTGAACAAGGTCGAGGCCCAGAGTATGCCCGGGAATGTCACAAGCGCCGTATTATATTGCCGCACGGCCTCGATATAATCGCGACGCGAGACAGCGATGCGGTTTTCCGTGCCCTCAAGCTGCGATTGCAGCGCGAGAAAATTCTGGTTCGACTTCAGGTCCGGATAATTTTCGCTGACAGCCAAAAGACGGCCAAGCGCGCCGCCAAGTTGGGCCTGCGCATCCTGAAAGGCCTTGAGTTTCGCCGGATCGGAGAGATCCGAGGCATCGACATGTATCTGCGTCGCCTTGGCGCGTGCTTCAGTCACCTGCGTCAGCACGTCCTTCTCCTGCTTGGCGTAACCCTGGACGGTCGCGACAAGGTTCGGAATGAGATCGGAGCGGCGCTGATAATTGTTTTGCACGTCGGCCCATTTGGCCTTGGCATTTTCCTGCAAGGTTGGAATCTGATTGTAGCCGCAGGCTGAAATGGGAAGCGCGAGCAAAATGATGAAGAAAAAAGCGCGCAGACGCGAAATCGCAGACATCATTAAGCCTCGTGATGAAGATTGAATGGCTAACTTTGCAGCGCGGATTAAGCCAACGTTCGCGCTTGCCTGTCAATTGGGTCGCGGTCGCGGTGCTCGGTATAATATTCAGCGATGGTGCGTCGTAACACACGGCGAGGCCAAAAGCGCCCGCGAGGAGCAAACATGGCATTTTCAGCAAGCTGTCATTGCGGCCGCGTGACGTTTCTCTTCCTGCTGCGCGGCGATTAAAAACTTCGCGAGCGAGGCTGGCGGTCCGCTCGCCAGCTGCCTAAGTCATCGTCTGTGCCGGACGGGGAGCCGATGTACAAATTCGTCACGCGCCATCGCTGGAATTTGCGGCAAGCCAGCATTTTTTTCGCGCTCATAGCGTTGGGCGCGCCAGCCGCAAAGGCCGAGCCTGCCCAAATCGTTTTGCCCGGCGATAGTGTTTATCCTGAGAGCGTCGCATCAACGGTGGATGGCGCGTTTTATGTCGGAAGCTTGGCCGGTGGCGGCATCTTCCGTGTTGCACCGGGCGCGAGCCTGGCGGATGTGTGGATCAAGCCTGGGACCTTTGGCACGCGCTCGATTCTCGGCGTCTATGCCGACGAAAAATCGCAGACGCTCCGGGTCTGCTCCAATGATCTTTCTTCGCTTGGCGTCGCCGGACCCAGCAAGGTGCCCGGCGGCTGGCTCAAGGGCTTTGATCTCAAGACGGGTGCGGGGAAAGTCAGCGCCCGCTTCCCCGGCAAGAAAAATTTCTGCAACGATATCGCCGTTGGCAAGGATGGCTCGGTTTACGTAACCAACTCCTGGCAACCGCAGATCCTCAAGCTCAATCCCACGACAAAGAAGCTCGAAGTTTGGGACAGCGATCCGCTGTTCGATCCACCAGCCAAAGGTGTCGGTCTGGACGGGATAGCCTTCAGTGCGGACGGCGATCTTTACGTCAACACGTTCAACGAGGCCAAGCTCTTCCATATCGAGGTGAAGAATGGAAAGCCAGGTGCCGTCAGCCAGGTCAGTCCGTCGCAGCCGCTCGACCTGACTGACGCGTTGCGGCTGCTCGGCGGCGACGCCTTCTTGATGATCGAAGGTGTCGGCAAGCTCGATCGCGTCACCTTCGACGGCAACGAGGCGACGATTGAGATGTTGAAGGACGGGCTCAATGGCCCGACGAGCGTGACGTTGCGCGGCGCAACGGCCTGGGTTTCAGAAGGCCAGCTCCAGCATCTGTCCGACAAGCCCGAACCCAAGCCAATACTTCCCTTCCGGCTTGTGCCGGTGACGATCCCGAAGCCTTGAGGCGAAAGCCCCGCTTCCTTTTGACCGATGCGATAAGGAGTTTGCGATGTTGAAACGTGCCTTGGCGGCCACGGCTCTGATGCTTGGCGCCGGACTTTCGTTTGCCAGCACACCGGCGGCCGCGGCGAATGCCTGTCCCGGCGATAACGGCGGCCTGAAACTCTCGCCTGGCTGGTGCGCGACGATATTTGCCGACAAGCTCGGCCACGCGCGCCAGATGGTCGTCGCGCCGAACGGCGTGCTCTACGTCAACACCTGGAGCGGCGTGTATTACGATAACGACAAGCCGCCGGCAGGTGGCTTCCTCCTCGCGCTGAAGGACAGCAAGGGGACGGGCCACGCAGACATCGTCAAGCGCTTCGGCGACGGCACGGCGCAAGGCTCCGCCGGTGGGACCGGCATCTATTATTACAACGGCGCGCTTTATGCCGAAGAGAACGACAAGATCGTGCGCTTCGCCTTGCCGAAGGACGCGATCGTGCCTGACGGATAAATATCAGATCGTCGTTTCCGGCATGCCGCTCGGCGGCGACCATCCGATGCATCCGTTCATCATCGACAAACCGGCAACATGTTCATCGACATGGGCTCCGCGACGAATAGCTGCCAGGGCGAGAACCGGATGCAGGGATCGCCGGGAATCAAGCCTTGCACCGAACTCGAAACCCGCGGCGGTACCTGGCGTTACGACGCCAATAAGACAGAGCAGAAATTCTCGCCGGCGGAACGCTATGCGACCGGTATCCGTAATGGCGAAGGTTTCGGCTTCGATGCTGCCGGCCGCCTCTATGTGACGCAGCATGGCCGCGATCAGCTCTGGCAGAACTGGCCGTCGCTCTACAATCCAAAGCAAAGTGCCGAACTGCCGGCCGAATTGCTCCTCCAGGTGAACAAGGGCGACGATTTCGGCTGGCCGGAATGCTATTATGACGGCTTGCAGAAAAAGACCGTGCTGGCGCCGGAATATGGCGGTGATGGCGGCAAGATGCAGGGCGTTTGTGCCGCGAAGAAATTGCCGGTTGCTTTCTTTCCCGCGCATTGGGCGCCGAACGATCTGCTGATCGACAATTATCCGGCGGTTCCCGCGGCCTATCGCGGCGGTGCTTTCCTCGCCTTCCACGGCTCGTGGAATCGTGCGCCGCTGCCGCAGGGCGGCTACAACGTCGTCTTCCAGCCGCTGAAGGATGGCAAGGCAGCGGGTGATTTCGTCATTTTCGCCGACGGCTTTGCCGGCCAATACGTCGAACCTGGGCGGGCCGCCTTCCGGCCTTCAGGCCTCGCTGCGGGGCCAGACGGCGCGATTTACATTTCCGACGACATTCACGGCCGCATCTGGCGCCTGACCTATCACGGCGCGCCGGACGCGCCGGTCGCCGCGGCGCCCGGCACTGAGAATGTCATTGCCGAAGCGAACAATCCGCTGCCGCCGGAAGGCATTCATCCCAATGCGGGGCGTGCGGAGACGGCCGGCTTGCCTCTGGCGCCGGGCATCACTCGCGATCAGCTCGCGCTCGGCGAACGCATCTTCCACGGCGAAGTGGATTATGGCACCTGCGCCGGCTGTCACGGCTCCGATGCCAAAGGCACGTCGCAGGGTCCCAACCTGACGATTCCGAAGAAAATCTGGAGTGACGGCAGCCTCGCGGGTCTCGAAAAGACGATCACGGACGGCGTGCCAAAACCAATGAATTATCCGGGCGTTATGCCGGCCAAAGGCGGCGCGCCGCTGACCAGCGCCGATATCGTCGCCGTCGCATCCTATGTCTGGGCGCTGGGCCATCAGAAGGAGTGAGCTGCCGCGCCGGCGCTGTTATCGCGAGCCATCGGACCCCAAGTCCGGCCCGATGGTGAATCGCGCCGGCACACAGTCACGGCATAGTCTGGTGCCACATTTTGGCTGTAACATTGCCACTTCTGGCTTGCAGACTAATCGCCGGAAGACGTTGGTCCCGATGTTTGTCGACGTACTTTTTGACTCTCATCTCGAGTATTGCGCATGCTTGACGAACTTGTTTCAGATGCCGATACGGCCGCCCTGCCGCCGGAGACGACAACTTCAGAAATAAAGACACGGCCCGCGGACGCTTTCTTCGGCCTCATACCTAACAAAGATCCCGAAAAAGCCACGCAGGGTGCCGATGCGCATCCGCTGTCGCCAGATGCTGCTGCGCCGGAAATAAGGCTACAGCCGGCCGATGCTATGCCTGGGCGTGTACCCGTCAAGGATATCGAGAAAGCTTCGACGCGCCAGGCAACTCCCTTCTTCATGCGTCTCCTGCGAAATGTTTTGCGTGCGGTGGTTATCGCTTGTTTATGTGCGTTAGCCTGGGCGGCAGGCGCCTATTATTCTCTTGGCCATTCGCCGTTTGCCTCCGCGAGATCGAGTCTGGACCTCGCAGTGCAGCCGAGCGCCCAGCACGACGACATGGTCAGCGCGATGCGGCAGATGACCGAGGAAGTGCATGCGCTTAAGGCCGACGCCGACGGAAGGAGCGCGGCGCAGGCCGCGGACCAGAAGAACCAGTTGAATTCAGTGCAGGCCCCGACCGGTGCGACGATCGCTGATCTTGCTGGGAAGGTCGACAGGCTAGACGCCGAACTCACGGCCAGGCTGTCCCAGGTTAATGAACAGCTCGCGAGCATTGAACAGAAAATCTCAGCGTCGCGTGCCGCTTTGGCATCGCGAGTGCCGCTGCCCCATAAACACCCAAAACACCTCCATGACGCCTTCGATCCGTCCCGAGATCCCAGCGCTCCCGGGGCTCCTCGTCCGCTTGGTGCCCAGTGAAAGCTGGCGCGGTCTCGAAACCGTAGAAGTTGGGAAGCTGCGTCAGGCTGAGGTGCGCGACTCAGTCACCGATCTGCCCGACGTAAAATCCGAGACGGTTTTCGACGTCGCCAGGCCGGTGGAAGCCGCGTTCCATCAGCGCCTTTATCCGTTTTTGGCCGGCCGGCCGGTTCAGAGCAGCGATGAATGCTTCCCATTCCGGCCGGATCTCCGCATCCGATGGAAGGCTTGCGACGTCGGCCAGACGCTTGGTGTCCGCAATCGCCTGTTTGTCGAAGGAGGCGATCCGCATCGCCAGCGCGTCGACGAAACCATCTAACTCGGCATCAGGAATGGCGCGATTGACGTAACCGTAGAGCTCGGCGATATCGCCGTTGATGTCGTCTGCGGCCAACAGTACTTCCAACGCCCGGCCACGACCGATGAGGCGCGGCAATCGTGCTATTGGGCCGCCACCGGGCACGAGGCCGGCGCCGACCTCCCATTGCGAAAGGATGGCCTTCTCGCGGCTCGCAAACCGCATGTCGCTTGCGAGTGCAAGTTCGCTTCCAACGCCCGTTGCGCGTCCCCTGATCGAGGCGATCGAGACGACGGGAGCGCGGCTCAAGCGGGCGAACATGTCGGGTAACGCCTGCAGACCCGTTGAACCAGGGGGTATCTTTGTCAATTCCTCAAGCGGCGCGAGAAAATCGTAGTGGGTGATAAAGAAGCCTTCGACCGCGCTGTCGAAGACGACGACTTTCAATTGCTCGTCGGATTCGATTGCGGTGATGATCTCGTTCAGTTGCGGTATTGCCGCCGGGCCAAAGATGTTGAGCGGTGGATGATCAAATGTCACCCGCCAATAGGAAGGCAAACGCCGTTCGAGCCTGACTTGCCGGTTCGCTGTGACGTCTTCGGAAGGCTCCATCTTAAACTCCCCGGATATGGCCGCAGCCGCGCCATGCTAGCCGATGGGCACAATTGCGCCCATGCCTATCGACGCGGCTGACCAGTGGATCTGCGATCTACGAAGCCAGAGTGAGCAGTCGGCTTGGCTTTTTGCTTTACCGCTGCCATCAGCGTCCTCGCGGCCGGCCCGGAGGAGTGCGGGTTCTGTCCGGTGATCAGCAGGCCATCAGTGACGACGTGGGGCGCCCAGTTTGCCTTCTTCGAGAAGATGGCACCCAGTTTCAACATCTCGTCTTCGACAAGGAAGGGCACGACTTTGGTGAGGCCGACGGCTTCTTCTTCGCCATTGGTGAAGCCGGTCACTTCTTTGCCTTCCACGAGAAACTTGCCATCCGGGGTCTTGACGTGATGAAGCGCGCCCGTGGAATGGCAAACGATGCCGATGTGCTTGCCGGCAGCGAGGAAAGACTCGATCAGCTTAATCGAGTGCTCGTCTTCCGCGAGATCCCACATCGGGCCGTGGCCACCGGGATAGAAGACGGTGTCGAAATCTTCCTGCTTGACGCTATCGAGGCGAAACGTCTTGTCGAGCTGGGCTTCCGCGGCTGCGTCCTTCTCGAACCGGAGCGTGAGGTCGGTACGGAATGCGGGTTCGTTGCTCTTGGGATCAAGCGGCGGGCGCCCGCCTTTCGGGGATGCGAGCGTGATCTCGACGCCGGCGTCCTTGAGAACGAAGTAGGGAGCGGCAAGCTCTTCGAGCCAGAATCCTGTCTTTCGTCCGGTATTACCCAGTTGATCGTGAGATGTGATAACCATGAGTGCTTTCATGATGTCCTCCTTTATCTACCACCATTGAGTGAACCTGGTACCGAGATAAATGCTTCGGTCACGATTTCATCATTCGGGTCGACATGTTCAGGCGGCCCCGATCTGAAACCGGTTTCGCCTGGTTGGTGAGCAGAATGACCCACGTATCTTCTTCGAAGATTGCGACACTGGCATCAACTTGAGCGCAACGTCGAAATTGCCGCGCGACCTGATTTGCCGGCTCGGTATTAGGTCTATGAAAGAGTTCACGCTTAACTCCCTCAATTCCAAAGAAGACAAATCGAGGTGTTACGTGCCGCTAAATCGACCGGCGTGCCAAGCGAAAAACTACGCGCGTTTCTAGGCTAAAAAATCTCGGCTTGATCCGAGCAGCGAGAACCACGCCATCATCGATCAGTCGCACGATGCCGTCAAATGTATTTCGCACCCGCGCAAGATCAACGAGGTGAACAGGCGTCCTCTCCGGGCGCAAATTGTAGGCCGTCCTATACAGTGATTTCGTTGCTAATGCGCTTTTCCGTTGCGCGCTTCGGCGAGATGGTCGAAGCGGCGCGCGAACGTACCGAGGCCCGTTGTATCGGCGCGCAATTGCAGAATGAAATCACCGAGTTCCGCCGCTGGCACCAGCGCCTCGACGTCATCCCAGCCGGGCCAGTTCTCGCGCTCGGCATAACCGAGAATTTGACCGCGCCGGCCAGAGAGCAGGCGCTGTGCCGCGGCGGTAAATTTGTTCGGCACACTCACTGTCACATGATCTATCGGTTCAAGCAGGACAGGATCGGCCTTGGCCAGCCCTTCGATGATGCCGTTGCGCGTCGCCGTGCGAAACGCCATGTCGGAACTGTCGACCGAATGAAACGATCCATCGACAAGCTTTACCTCTACATCGACGACAGGATAGCCGAGCGGGCCTTTCTGCATCGCTTCTTCCGCCGCTTCGCCAACCGATGGAATGTATTGGCGTGGCACCGCGCCGCCGACGATCTTGTCGACGAAAGAAAAGCCTTCGCCTCGCGTACGCGGCGCGATCTCAAGTACCACATCGGCGAATTGCCCGTGGCCGCCGGTCTGGCGTTTCAGCCGCGCATGCTGTTTCACCGCGTGTTTGATCGTTTCCTTATAGGCGATCTTCGCCGGCGTAACATTGATCTGGCAATTATAGACTGACGCCAGACGTTCCAGCGCGCCGTTCAGATGAATCTCACCCTGTCCGCAAAGCAAAGTCTCGCCGGTCTCGCGCCGATGCGCGATATTGAGCGACGGATCTTCCTCGACGATTTTATGCAGCGCGCCGGACAGCTTCACATCGTCCTTGCGGTCCTTGGCGGCAATGGCGAACGCATAAACCGGCACAGGCGGTTGCGGGAACGGAAGCTCCGCAGTTTCGTCGCCGATGATAGCGCCTGTCGCGGCGCTTTCGAGCCGCCCGATGGCGACGAGTTCGCCGGGATCGGCGGTTTGAACACGCGAAATCTCGCCATTGACGAAGCGATAGAGGCCGCCCACGCGACCGCCATTGAGCGGCGCGCCATCGCGCAAACCACCGCGCCAGATGCGTGCATAAGAGAGTTTGCCTGCATAGGCGGCCTGCCCCGCATGAACCGTCTTGAAGATTTGCACGAGCGGTTGATCGGATGCGGCAATGGCGCGCCGTTGCGCTGTCTGCGACGCCGCCGGTACGTCATGGCGTAAGGCTTTCCAGAGCCGGAAGATGCCATGCCCGCGCCCCGCCGCCCCGAAAAGAACCTGGACGATCGTGCCGCTCGCCTGATCCTTATGCAGCGTCGCGAAAATCTCGTCGGGTGAGGGTGCGATGTCCTCGATCACCTTTTCAAGCAAAGCATCATCATGATCCGCGAGCACTTCGGTGAGCCCGGCCAGCGCTTCCTGTTCCGGCGCGCGCAATTCCTTAGGCAACGCGACGCGCTCGGAATCCTCGCCGCAATAATGATAGGCGCGCTCGCTCACGACATCGACATAGCCTGTCACTGAATCGTGTTCACGGATCGGAATTTGCCGCAGGACGAGTGGATATCGGGAATAGGGCTGTAGCGCCGCGACGATCTCGCGAACCTGACCGGCCAGCGTGTCGATCTTATTGATGAAGATGAGATGCGGCAGTCCCGCCGCCTCGATCGTCTTCAGGAGAACAGGGAGATTGGCGAGCCGGTCAGCGGATGGATCACAAACGATGATCGCAAAATCGACGATCGCGAGTGCCGCTGCCGTCTCCTGCGCGAATTCAACCGAGCCGGGGCAATCGACGAGCGCCCAGGGTTCGCCCATGAACGTGCAATGCCCGAGCCGCAGCTCGGTCGTCATTGCGCGTGCAGCCGGGCGCTTCGGCGCCGCGCCGGCGCTCGCCAGCAGCGCCTCGAACAGAGTGGATTTGCCGCTGCCGTAAGGGCCTACAAGTGCGACGGAGCGTGGGCCCGCAGGCTCCGCCTTCCATGCGGATCTTGTCATGAGCGTCTCCTCTCTTCATGCATGTTCCGGAAAAGCTGCAGACTTTTTCCGATGAGAACACGCGTCAGAAACGTGCGGATTTTTCCGCACGCGGAGCAGACCGCCGGAGCGATGCCGCTCCTTCCAGATGTCATGATTGATCCGATGCGCGGGTCGCGCAAGCCGCTTGTTGGACGAGGGCGATCAAACGTATCCCGCGCCGCAACCGGCGCGATGTTTAAACGAGCGCGAGATCGACAGGCTTCGCCGTCGGGAAGATCGTGTTGAGAGCCGCGGAATTGAGCCCGTACATTTTGCCGAGCAAGCCACCGAACAGGCTGCGATAATCCGTCAAAACCTGAAAATCGCGATTTTGGAACAGGCTCGCTTCTTCAACCTTGACTTGCGGACCGTGGAAGCGGCCGCCGTTCACGCTGCCGCCAAGCACCCAATAAGTGCTGCCGTGGCCGTGATCCGTGCCCTTGTCGCCGTTCTCGCGAAAGGTCCGGCCAAATTCGGAAATCACCACGACCACAGTGTCGTGCCAATCTTGCGGGCCAAGCTCGTCGCTGAACGCGACAAGGCCACGCCCGAGTTCGCCAAGACGATCAGCGAGATAACCGGTCGCACCGCCTTGATTGACATGCGTGTCCCAGCCGCCGACGTCGACGAAGGCAAGATTGTAACCACCTTTCATCACCTGGGCGATGCGGCGCCCTGATAGCTCAAAGCCCTTCGGCGAAACGGCGCCACGATTGGCCATATCGCTCTCGCGCGAGATGGCGCGATAGACATCGTCGCGAACGTGAAAGCCTTCCTGCACGGCGGCCGCGAGACTGTCCCCCTGATACATTTCAGTGATGAGAGCGACGTGGCGCTCATCGATGCCCGGCTTGCCGACAACGTTCAGACCCATATTGGGGATCGGATCGCCACGGCCCTGAAAGATCAGCGGCACTTGATTGGTAAAAGCGATGGGCTTTGTGCCCGTCAGCGTCCCGGCGAGGCGCGCAAGAAAGCCGGACCGGTAATCCCGCGTGGCGTGGATCGATTGGCCGAGTTCGATCGTATCCTGCGTCTCGAAATGGCTGCGGGTCAGATCGTCTGTGCCGGCGAAGGGGATGAAGGCGATTTCGCGCTTCTGCCATAGCGGCAGCAGCGAGTTCGCGGAATGCCGGATGCAGGCTCCAGTCCGAATCGAGCGCGAGGGCTTCAAGTTTCGGCTGATCCGGCCGGCTGCCGGCCCGCGCGATCGCAAGATTTGGACGCGCGCTGTAATAGAATTCGCTGCCGGTCGGGATGATGACGTTCGCCGCATCGTAAGCACCGCGCAAAAAGACGACGAGCAGCTTGGCGTTCGTCTGCGGCGCGGCCCAGGCACGCCCGGCGAGCGTCAGGCTGCCGAGGGCGGCGAGAGATTGCAGCAAGGCGCGGCGGTCGAGATTCGTCATGGAATCATCTCATAAAATCCGGCGAGGAAAGAAACAGGACGTTCCAATCCTGCGGCGACTGCGCTTCGTCGAGAACGGCGCGGGTCGCCGGCCGTAGCGTCTGCTGCAAACCGTCGAAATAAAGCGCGTTCTCAAGCTGCGGGAAGGCCGGATTATCGGCCGCACCGGGCATATCGGGCTTGAAAAGCCCGGCTGAGCCCGACCCGATCTGCCGGGCGATCTCAAAACGCGTCTCGATCTGGCCCGGGCCATCCCAGGCGCTTGAGACGGACGGATAGCCATCCGGCGTCTGATAATTATAAAGGCCCTCTGCGAGACGGTTGAGCCAATTCTGAACCGGCTGCGTGTTGAGGATCACCTTGTCTTCGTACGCAAGCCGCACGGCGGACATCACGTAGCGGACGGGATCCTTGAATTTTTGCGCCGAGGGTGCCGAGAACTCCGGCGCGTCGATCATCGTGCGCAGAACCGCGGCGATGTCGCCATTGCTGCGCAGAAATGTTTTGCGTCATTTTATCGACGAGCGATGCCGGCGGATCGTCAGCGACGAAATAGGTCGCAAGCTCGCGCGAAATATGCCGCGCCGTCGCGGGGCTTCGCGCAAGGATGTCGAGCGCTTCCTCGACCTCTGCAAAACCGGCGCCTTTGATCTTATGGCCGAGCAATATCTGATCGCTGTAATCATGCCGCGCCGGATTGAAGACGAACAGACCGTCGCGCACGACTTGATCCTGCAACGCCGGCTTCACATGCGGCGGTGCGGGCGCAACATCGACGCCGACGCCGGTCAGGATATGCGCCAAAGCCTCGACATCCTGCTGCGTATAGCCGGTGCCAACGCCAAGCGTGTGCAATTCCATGATCTCGCGCGCGTAATTCTCGTTGATATGCCCGGCGCCATTCTGCGCATTGTCGAGATAGCGCAGCATGGCCGGATGGCGCAGCGTCGCCTCGAGAAGATCGCGGAAATGCCCGAGCGCATGTGCGCGGATCGTGTCTTCATAATCGCCGACCATCGCGCGGATGTCGGCCTTGTATTGATGCACATTGAAATGATTGAACCAGAACCAGGTCATCACCTCGCGTAATTGCGAGGGCGAGTAGAGGTCGCGCAAAATGGCGCGCGAAGCTGCCTGTTTCGCGCGATCATTCAACTCCTGCTGGTAGGCGTGCACAGCCGCAACGCGCAGGTCGGAATCATTGATGGCCTTCAATGCCTTCACCTTGGCGGCGAAGTCGGCGACGAGCGCGTTCATCGGCTTGATGTTAAGCGCGTTGATTTGCTGCTGCACTTGGGCGGGAAGATTGTCGGCGGCCGGCGGATGAAGTTCCGCCTCGAGCCAACGATTGGCGCCCATCGCCTTCAGCCGCGCCGCCTCGGAGGCTGTCGCGCCGAACGTCAGCCGATCAAGTAACAAAAAAGTTTTGGCGTCGTAAGCGGGTGCAGCAACGCCTTGGCCGGCAAAGAGGAATGAGCCGACAAGAAGCGAAATTACCCGAAGCCCATGCCGCATCGCACGCGTCACCTTAATCGAATGGCCTATTGAAATTATCGCCGTAATTGTGAACCTTGTCTGAAACAGATCGGACCATTCCGCGGCACAAGCTTAACCGTGCCGCGAGAATCAAACCGGCTAAGGCTCAAAAGGGCCAATAAAGAGAGGAAACAAAATGAACGACAGCGAGATCCAACCGCCTGTTTACAAAGGCGAGGACGTCCGCCAGGGCGAAATCATTCTGCGCACGCATACACGCCGCAATATCTTCCTTGCTGGCCTTGCCGGCGCAATTTTTCTTGGCTGCATTTGGTTAATCATGGTGCACGCCAGCCACCACATCGTCAGTTGATGTGATGGCGCGTGGGCAGTTAGGCTATCCGCGCTAGATATTCCAGGTTCTCGCGCAGCTTCGTCGCGCTTGGACCGAGATACTTTTCAAGCTGGGCGTGATGGCGCTTCCAGAGCGGAAGGGCTTTGAGCAAAAGCGTATGCCCCGCGCCGGTCAACGCAACACGGCGGCTTCGCCTGTCGTCATCATCCGGCTTGGATCACAACGAGCGCGCGCCGCTCCAGAAGCTTCAGGGCAGCAGTTAGAGTTGTCCTGTCCATCGACAGCAATTGCGCGACATCGCCCATCTTCGGCGGCACCGGCCGATTGAGAGACATCAAAATCGAAAATTGCCCGTGGGTCAGCTCAAGCGGGCGCAGTGCATCGTCGAATCGGCGCGCCAACGCGCGCGCGGCCTGTTGCACGCTGAGGCAGAGGCACGAATCGCGGATGAGAAGTGTGGTTTCGAAAGGAACTTTCGACTTCGACATAAAACGATCATGTTGATATCAACATAATGCGTCAAGAGCTTTGAGGCTCGCGCGCGCGAGACCAAGGAGGACGAAATGGCAAGCAAGTTCGTTTGGTACGAATTGATGACCAGCAACGCTTTCGCTGCGGAAAGCTTTTACCGCGACGTCGTTGGCTGGAGCACGCGCGATGCGGGCATGCCGGATTTCAAATACATCT
Source organism: uncultured Pseudomonadota bacterium (assembly GCA_963782195.1). GTDB lineage: Bacteria > Pseudomonadota > Alphaproteobacteria > Rhizobiales > Beijerinckiaceae > Methylovirgula. The sequence continues at coordinate 819,278 of CAWAIN010000004.1, forward strand.
TACTCTCTGTCGGTGACAGCCTCGTCGCCGGATTGGTTCAATTTCCCGCGGACGCAGCGCAGGCACAAGCGCAGCCCGCGTGGTTTGGGTATATCGGCGTCGACGACGTCGATGCGAAAGCAGACGAAGCCGTGAAGCTCGGGGCCAAGCTGCATCACGCCCCGACGGACATCCCGAATAACATCGGTCGCTTTGCGGTACTCTCCGACCCGCAAGGCGCATTCTTCTCGCTTTTCAAGCCGAATGGCACACCGCCAGCCCCCCTCCCGCCGATGACACCGGGCACGATCGGCTGGCATGAGCTGCACACGAAAAATGCGCAGAAAGCCTTCGATTTCTATAGCACGCTGTTCGGCTGGCAGCGACTGGCGCGATGGATATGGGACCGATCGGCACCTATCACCTCTTCGGCGACGAAAGTACGCCAATGGGCCTCGGCGGTATGTTCAACGATCCCGAAGCGCCGCACCCATATTGGCTTTATTATTTTGCGACCGCCGACATCGACGCCGCAATGGAGCGAGTCAAGGCTGCGGATGGAAAGATCATTCGCGAGCCGACGCAGGTCCCGGGCGGCGCGTGGATCATCCATGGCCGCGACCCGCAGGGCGCGGTCTTCGCACTCGTCGGGATGCGTGAAGCCAACGCGGCGGCCTAGAGCATCGGACCGAAAAGTGTGAAGCTTTTTTCGGACAAATCCGATGCGATAAAAAAGCCTGCGTG
>CAWAIN010000004.1:825000-961593 GCA_963782195.1 uncultured Pseudomonadota bacterium
TATTCGGACGAACAACCGGTGTCGCCAGTCGAATCACGACATCTGGTGGAGCCAGACGGGATCGAACCGACGACCTCATGCTTGCAAAGCACGCGCTCTCCCAACTGAGCTATGGCCCCGTCAGGTGCGGCAACCGACCAGCTTGAAGACCGGCAGCGCAAACGGCAGCGATGGAATGGTGGGCCTGGGAAGACTTGAACTTCCGACCTCACGCTTATCAAGCGCGCGCTCTAACCAACTGAGCTACAAGCCCGAACCTTTTCGCCGCACAGCGAGCGCCTCTCAAGGCCTCGACTGCGGGCAGGCAAGTCGCGCGAGCAAGTCGCTCAAAGACTTTGCGGGCTCGTCCGGGAAGAAAGAGAAACGAAGGCGGCGAAGTCCCGCAAAATGGTCTCTCTGATTAGAGACCTGATGTTCCAAGAGATCCGATAGTCCAAGGCAAGATGCCTTGAAGCTGAAGGATCATCCTTAGAAAGGAGGTGATCCAGCCGCAGGTTCCCCTACGGCTACCTTGTTACGACTTCACCCCAGTCGCTGACCCTACCGTGGTCGTCTCTCTCCTTGCGGTTAAGAAAACGCCTTCGGGTAGAACCAACTCCCATGGTGTGACGGGCGGTGTGTACAAGGCCCGGGAACGTATTCACCGTAGCGTTCTGATCTACGATTACTAGCGATTCCACCTTCATGTACTCGAGTTGCAGAGTACAATCCGAACTGAGACGGCTTTTTGAGATTTGCTAAAGGTCACCCTTTCGCGTCCCATTGTCACCGCCATTGTAGCACGTGTGTAGCCCAGCCCGTAAGGGCCATGAGGACTTGACGTCATCCCCACCTTCCTCTCGGCTTATCACCGGCAGTCCCCCTAGAGTGCCCAACTTAATGATGGCAACTAAGGGCGAGGGTTGCGCTCGTTGCGGGACTTAACCCAACATCTCACGACACGAGCTGACGACAGCCATGCAGCACCTGTGTCCCCGGCTCCGAAGAGAAGAAACCATCTCTGGTAACCGTCCGAGGCATGTCAAAGGCTGGTAAGGTTCTGCGCGTTGCTTCGAATTAAACCACATGCTCCACCGCTTGTGCGGGCCCCCGTCAATTCCTTTGAGTTTTAATCTTGCGACCGTACTCCCCAGGCGGGATGCTTAAAGCGTTAGCTGCGCCACTAAGCAGCAAGCTGCCTAACGGCTAGCATCCATAGTTTACGGCGTGGACTACCAGGGTATCTAATCCTGTTTGCTCCCCACGCTTTCGCACCTCAGCGTCAGTATCGGGCCAGTGAGCCGCCTTCGCCACTGGTGTTCTTGCGAATATCTACGAATTTCACCTCTACACTCGCAGTTCCACTCACCTCTCCCGAACTCAAGATCCCCAGTATCAAAGGCAGTTCCGAGGTTGAGCCTCGGGATTTCACCCCTGACTTAAGAATCCGCCTACGTGCGCTTTACGCCCAGTAAATCCGAACAACGCTAGCCCCCTTCGTATTACCGCGGCTGCTGGCACGAAGTTAGCCGGGGCTTATTCTCCTGGTACCGTCATTATCTTCCCAGGTAAAAGAGCTTTACAACCCTAAGGCCTTCATCACTCACGCGGCATGGCTGGATCAGGCTTTCGCCCATTGTCCAATATTCCCCACTGCTGCCTCCCGTAGGAGTTTGGGCCGTGTCTCAGTCCCAATGTGGCTGATCATCCTCTCAGACCAGCTACTGATCGTCGCCTTGGTGAGCCGTTACCTCACCAACTAGCTAATCAGACGCGGGCCAATCCTTCGGCGATAAATCTTTCTCCTCGCGGACGTATCCGGTATTAGCTCAAGTTTCCCTGAGTTATTCCGAACCGAAGGGTATGTTCCCACGTGTTACTCACCCGTCTGCCACTCTGTATTGCTACAGCGTTCGACTTGCATGTGTTAAGCCTGCCGCCAGCGTTCGTTCTGAGCCAGGATCAAACTCTCAAGTTGAATGAGAATTGAAGCTGGCTGGTCACTCTCTGGCATTTGCATCAATTCACATTGATGCAGCGCTTTTGACGAGTTCCAAGCACATCTATTTTCGGGCAAGCCCGAAAACGTCGATGAACTTGATAAACGTGACCGCCAAAGTCTTTTTCTCGATGCAAACCAAAGGCTTGCATCGCGCAAGGACCTCGCCGTCCACGTTTCTCTTTCTTCCGATTTAATTGTCAAACAGCATGCTGGCGACGCGTTTAGGAGCGAAACGTCCTCTACCCAATTTTTCAATTGGGTGGCTGTGGGCCCGAGAAACTCGAGAGAAGCGCTTCGCAGATGCCGCGCAACGGCGGCGTCGTCAGCGGGGTCGTTATATGTCCAGCTCGATTGAGCTGTCAACAACAATTCAAAAAAACTTCGTTTTTCTTGCACGACACTCCGAAACCTCACCAGCGGGGCCAGCTAACTGCTTCGCAATGCATGCTTTCCTTAAATGGTAGTGAATTCTCAATCCGCAAGATGCGGCCTGTGAATTCCGGGGAGAAATGTGCCCCGGCAGCGTCACCAAAGGTGCTGGTTTGCTGCCCCGCAGCAAACGGCCTGCAGGTGGGCCGTCACCTTAGAACCGCCACCTCTGCGCGCTTGCGACGAGGAAGTCGCGAAACACCTGGACGCGGGCGACGTTTTTCATCTCTTCTGCATAGACAACGTAGCAGTCGAATTGCGCCATGACGGCCTGCGGCAGCAATTGCACCAGACCGCTGCCCGTATCGATGAGATAGTCCGGCAGGACAGCAATGCCGACGCTGTTTTCGACGGCCCGCCGCAGCGCAGTAATGTTGTTGACCGAGAGCGCCGCCTCGCGCGAATCCTTGGGATCGCGGCCGACGGTCAGCAGGGCATTGAGGCTTTCGAGGAAGCTTGCCGTCGGCGCGGCAAAGGCCAGCAGGCGGTGCTGGTCGAGGTCGGCGATTTCCCGCGGCTCGCCGTGGCGAGAGAGATAATCCGCCGAGGCGTAGAGATGATAGTGCATCGTAAAGAGCCGGCGCCGGATCAGATCCGGCTGCGAGGGCTCGCGCAGGCGCAGCGCCACGTCCGCCTCGCGCATGCCGAGGTCGAGCTCATCCTCCGACAAGATCAGCCGCACCTTGATGTCTGGATAAAGCTCGAGGAATTGGCCGAGCCGCGGCGCCAGCCAGTTGGTGCCGATGCCATAGGTCGCGGTGACGCGTAATTCGCCATGCGGCTTCTCGCGGCTGTCGGCGAGCCCCGCCTGCACCGTGTCGAGCTTCATCGTCACTTCGCGCACGGTGCGCAGCAAAAGCTCGCCCTGCTCGGTCAGAATGAGCCCCCGCGCGTGCCGGTGGAAGAGCGGCACCGAGAGGTCCTGCTCCAGCGCGCTCACCTGCCGGCTCACCGCCGATTGGCTAAGCCCCAAAGCCGCGCCGGCGTGCGTGAACGAGCCCGCTTCCGCTGCCGCATGGAAGACGCGCAGCTTATCCCAGTCCATAGCCTCCCCGACGATCCGAGAGCGGGTTTATCATTCCGCAGCGGCGCGGTGATGCGCCTCGGCGGCAAGCCAACGTTCGGCTTCGAGCGCGGCCATGCAGCCGAGCCCTGCCGCCGTCACCGCCTGACGATAAACATCGTCGGTGACATCGCCGGCAGCGAAGACGCCCGGCACATTGGTCGCGGTCGAGAATGGCGCGGTCCTCAGATAGCCGTTGGGTTTGGCGTCAACCTGGCCCAGGAAAAGCTCCGAGGCTGGCTGATGGCCGATCGCGACGAAGACGCCATCCACGGGCAGCTCGGTGAAGACGCCCGTCCTGACGTTGCGCAGCCGGACATGGTTGACGCTGGTCGGCCCCTGCGTACCGCCGATCTCTTCAACCACGTTATCCCAGATGACCTCAACATTCGGCAGTTTGAACAGCCGGTCCTGTAATATCTTCTCGGAGCGAAACGAATCACGCCGGTGCACGATCGTCACCTTGCGCGCGATTTGAGCCAGATAGAGCGCCTCTTCGACCGCGGTATTGCCGCCGCCGACCACGACGACATCCTTGCCGCGATAGAAGAAGCCGTCACAGGTCGCGCAGGCCGAGACGCCATAGCCGCGGAACGCCTCCTCGGTCGGAATGCCGAGCCAGCGCGCTTTCGCCCCCGTCGCGATGATCAAAGCATCGCAGGTGTAGGTCGTGCCGCTGTCGCCATTGAGCCGGAACGGGCGCTGGCCGAGTTCGACGCTGACGATATGATCTGAAATGAAATAAGTGCCGACGTGTTCGGCCTGGAGCCGCATCTGCTCCATCAGCCACGGACCCTGGATCGGATCGGCAAAGCCCGGGTAATTCTCGACGTCGGTCGTCACCGTCAACTGACCACCGGGCTCAAAGCCGGAGATCAGCACCGGCTCGAGCAGTGCGCGGGCGGCGTAGATCGCCGCCGTATAGCCGGCCGGCCCGGAACCGATGATTATGAGCTTGTGATGGGCCGTGCCGCTGGACATAGGCGCCTCTATGACGAAAGGTCATAGCAATTTATGGGCGCCAAGCGTCTGGCGCAACCCAAGCGGCACGGTCACTTCACAGAGATAAGCTAGTTACGATCGGCGTTCAGCGCGGGCCCGGCGCCGGATAAAGGGTGAGGCCGGTGATCCCGGCGGTGATGTCGACGCCTGTCTGAGTGTTAACGGACAAAGGCTGCAGGCCAAGCGAATGACGATTGCCGCCGACGAGCGCATTGGCGCCGAGGCCGAGACCAAGCGTCACATTGGCACTCGCGCCTGCGTAATGGCCGGCGAGTGCCCTGTGGCCAAGTTCGCGCGTTGCGGCAAACACGCCCCAGACGATGCGGCCCGCGCCCGTCGCGCCGATCGACAGGCCAAAATTGGTGATCGTGCCGACATAATAATCAGTCGGCGCATAGGTGCGACTGAAGCGGCAGGCCAGCGCCTTGCTCGAGGTAATTATGAGCCCGACGCTGGGCGCCACATTGCATTCCAGAAGACCGACCTGCGCCGCCTTGGCCGTGCCGGCACCCGCCAGCAATGCCGCCGCGCTGAGCGCAAAAATCGCCGGCTTAAGCACCCGTTTCTGAAAGCTCATGAATAATCTCCCCTCTTGCGTCGTATGAAAATAGTCGAGCCAACGCTGCGTTCCACGCAAGCTGGACTTATTCGTGGCCGTGCCCCGCCAGCGGCGCGTTTGCGGCACGATTATGAAAGTGTCAGGGCCATTTGACCAGCGGCGGCATCGACGAAAGGATCGAATCGACATTGCCGCCGGTCTTGAGACCGAAGATCGTGCCGCGATCGTAAAGCAGATTGAATTCGACATAACGCCCGCGGCGCACGAGCTGCTCATCGCGATCGGCCTCACTCCAGGCCTTGGCGAAATTCCGGCGCACGATCTCGGGATAGAGCGCGATGAACGTCTCGCCGACGTCGCGGGTGAAGGCAAAATCCGGCGCAAAGCCGAGCGGTGAAGAGAGATAATCATAAAAAATGCCGCCGATGCCGCGCGCCTCGTTGCGGTGCTTGAGGAAGAAATACTCGTCGCACCATTCCTTGAACCGCTGATAGTCCGCGACTTCCGCATGACGCCGGCAAGCCGCCTCGAAAGCGGTGTGGAAAGCAATTGAGTCCACGTCGGTCTGCGTCCGCCGGCGATCGAGCACCGGCGTCAGATCGGCACCGCCACCAAACCAGGCCTTCTGCGTCACAACGAAACGCGTGTTCATGTGAACGGTCGGGACATTCGGATTCCACGGATGCGCGATGAGCGAAATGCCTGCGGCCCAGAAATGCGGGTCGGCGTCGGCACCGAGCATCTGCTTGGCGAATTCCGGCGCGAACATGCCATGCACGGCCGACGTATGCACCCCGGCCTTTTCAAAGACCCGGCCATGCAGCAGCCCCATCTTGCCGCCGCCACCATCTGCGCCCGAGGCATCCTTGCGCTGCCAGGGCGTAAAGGTGAAGCGGCCGGGCGCCATATCCGACGCCGCAAATGGACCGGCGCAATCCTTTTCGAGCGCCTCGAAGGCAGCGCAAATCCTGCGCTGCAACGCCTCGAACCAAGTGTGCGCCTCGCCTTTTTGCTGCTCGATCGCGTTCGTATCTTCCGTCATTCCGTCTTCAAGTCCTCTTTACCGATCTGCCTGACCGCCTCGCCGAGCACCATGGCCGCCGCGACCGCGACGTTCAGGGAGCGTAACGGCGGGCGAATTGAAATGCGCACGCTCGCATCCACCGCGGCGCGCACATCTTCCGGCACGCCGGCGGACTCACGTCCCACGAGCAGAATATCGCCCGGCGCATAGTGAAAGTCGCAATAATCCTGCGCACCCTTTGTCGACAAAAGCACGAGCCGGCGCGCTTGCGCCTTGCGCCAGGTCAAGAAAGCCGCGAATCCGCTATGCCGGGCGATCGTCACATGATCGAGGTAATCCATGCCGGCGCGGCGGAAGGCGCGGTCGCTCGATGGAAATCCCGCCGGTTCGATGATCGCGGCGTCAATTCCGAGACAGGCGCAAAGGCGCAGCATCGTTCCGCAATTTTGCGGAATGTCCGGCTGATAGAGTGCCAAGGTCAGCGCCGGGCCAGAGTATTGCGTCATCGTTTCAACCAATGTGCGGGGCTTTCCATTTGATTTTGTGTCAAGTGGCGAAACGACGCATTGCTGCGCGTGCACAAACGCGCAAGACTAAAAACAAGGGCAAAAAGCCCATAAAAAATTTGAGGAAACGCTGTGGCTGAAAGCGCAAGCTTGGAGCAGCCGCCGACGCGTCGTGATTTTCTTTTCATCGCGACGGGATCTGTTGGCGCTGTCGGTGTGGCATCTGCCGTCTGGCCGCTCATCGATCAGATGAACCCCGACGCATCGACGCTTGCCGCCGCGGCAACAGAGGTCGATCTTTCCCATATCACCGAAGGCCAGATCCTGACCGTCAAATGGCGCGGCAAGCCTGTCTTCGTCCGCCATCGCACGCCGAAGGAGATCGCCGACGCGCGCGCCGTGCCCCTGAGCGAGTTGCGGGATCCGGCGACCGACGAAGAACGCGCACCGCATCCCGAATGGCTTATCGTCATCGGCATCTGCACTCATCTCGGCTGCGTGCCGCTCGGCCATCAAGGGCCTTACGGCGGCTGGTTCTGCCCTTGCCATGGATCGGTTTACGACACCGCCGCGCGCATCCGGCAAGGACCGGCGCCTTATAACCTCTACCTCCCTCCTTACAAGTTTCTCTCCGACAACAAACTCCAGATCGGCTGAGGCAGGTCGGAGGCGAGAAGTTCCAGCGAGCCAAGCAATGAGCGGTCCTTCCTGCTACGTCCCCAAAAGCGGCTTCGGCAAATGGCTCAATAGCCGATTGCCTATAATCGGCCTCGCCCATTCCAACTTCATCGCCTTCCCCAACCCGCGCAATCTCAATTACTGGTGGACCTTCGGCGGCATCCTGAGCTTCATGCTTGTCGCTCAGATCGTCACCGGCGTCGCGCTCGCCATGCATTATGTGCCGAATTCGAGCCTCGCCTTCAATTCCGTCGAGCACATCATGCGCGATGTGAACTATGGTTGGCTGCTGCGCTACGCGCATTCGAACGGCGCCTCCATGTTCTTCTTCGCCGTCTACATCCACATACTGCGCGGCGTCTATTACGGCTCGTATAAAGCGCCACGCGAAGTGCTCTGGATCCTCGGCGTCATCATCTATCTGCTAATGATGGCGACAGGCTTCCTCGGCTACACGCTGCCCTGGGGCCAGATGAGCTTCTGGGGCGCAACGGTCATCACGAGTCTCTTCTCCGCGATCCCGCTCGTCGGCAATGCGATCACCACCTGGCTCTGGGGCGGCTATGCGGTCGATGACGCGACGCTGAACCGCTTTTATGCGTTGCATTACCTGCTGCCGTTCATGATAGCGGCGGTCGTCGTGCTGCATATCTGGGCGCTGCATGTGACGGGCTCGAACAATCCGACCGGCATCGAGAAACAATCGAGCAAGGACACGCTGCCCTTTCATCCCTATTTCACCGTCAAGGACGGCTTCGGCCTCGTCTGCTTCTTGATCCTCTATGCCTGGTTCATCTTCTATATCCCGAATTATCTCGGCGACGCCGACAATTACATCCAGGCCAATCCGTTGCAGACGCCACCGCATATCGTGCCGGAATGGTATTATCTGCCGTTCTACGCAATCCTGCGCTCGATCCCCTCGAAGCTTGGCGGCGTGACCTGTATGTTTGGCGCCATCCTGCTCTTCGCGTTTCTACCGTGGCTCGATCGTTCGCCGGTGCGCTCAGCCAATTACCGGCCGTTGTTTCGCGTGTTCTTCTGGCTGTTCGTCGCGACCGTGATCGGCCTCGGCTATATCGGCTCGCAACCGCCGGAAGGCGGCTTCATCATCGCCGGACGCATCCTGACGTTATCCTATTTTGCGTTTTTCTTTGTCGTCCTGCCGCTGCTCCCGTTCTTCGAGAAACCGAAGAAACTCCCGGCCTCGATCGCCGAATCCGTGCTCGGCGCGCCCGCGCCCGGCAAAGTCTGAGGGAGGCACAGTTGGGTCCCAAAGGGCGAATTTTCGCGGGTCTTGCCGGAATCATCGGGCTTTGCGCCCTGGCTGTCTCCGCCCGCGCGGTCGATACCAACGCCAAGGGCAGTGCCTATCCGCTCCAGGCCGAAGGCCAGACGCCGCCACGCCAAGCATGGAGCTTCCACGGGCCGCTCGGTAAATTCGATCAAGCGCAATTACAGCGTGGCTTTCAGGTTTATCATCAGGTCTGCTCGACCTGCCATTCGCTGAACCTCGTCGCCTTCCGCGATCTCGCACAGGCCGGGGGCCCCGGCTTTTCCGAGGACGAAGTAAAAGCTCTCGCCGCGACCTACCAGATCGAGGACGGGCCGAACGAGCAGGGCCAGATGTTCAAGCGGCCCGGCCGGCCGTCCGACCCTTTCCCGCCGCCGTTCGCCAACCCGGAGGCGGCTAAGGCAGTCTTCGGCGCAGCGCCTCCCGATATGTCGGACCTCGCCAAGGCACGCGGCTTTCCACGGCCGTTCCCGCTCTTCATCTTCGACGCGGTGACGGAATATCAAGAGCAGGGACCGGATTATATCGTCGCGATCCTCAACGGCTTCACGCATCCGGACGACCCGAACTGGAACGAATATTTTCCGGGCCATCACATCGCAATGCCAAAGCCGCTGAACGACGGCGCCATCAAATATACCGACGGTACGGCGCCGACGTTGGCCAATTACTCCCGCGACGTCGCGGCGTTTCTTTTTTGGGCAGCCGAACCCAAGCTCGAAGAGCGCAAGGCGATGGGCTTTCGCGTTGTTGTCTTTTTGATCGTCTTCGCCGGCCTGCTTTATTTCACCAAGAAGCGCATCTGGTCCGACGTTCAAGGGCATTAAAGGCGCGCGCCGTTGACATGGTGCCGCCCGGCGGTCAATTTCGCGTAGAGCGGGATGCGAAAAAGTGGACACCGGTTTTTCGCGCAAATCCCGCTCCAAGTTACCAGAATTGATCACGTTCATGGTTTTGGATCGAACCGATCCAAAACCATCGTGATCTTGCGAAATTCAGCCAATCGGGGCGGTATGACTCAATCCATCGTCGGGATCATTGGCGGCTCAGGTGTCTATCACCTGCCGGGCCTCGCCGATTTGCGCGAAGAGAAGATATCGACCCCCTGGGGCGAGCCTTCTGACGCGCTCCGCTTCGGCAAGATCGGCACAACCGAAGTCGTCTTTCTGCCACGGCATGGGCGCGGACATCGGCTCTCGCCGTCCGGCATCAATTACCGCGCCAATATCTATGCGCTGAAACAGGCCGGCGTCACCGATCTCATCTCCGTCTCCGCCTGCGGCTCATTCAAGGCAGAACTCAATCCCGGTCTCTTCGTGCTGGCGGACCAATTCGTCGATCGGACTCATGGGCGTGCATCCTCCTTCTTCGGCAATGGCTGCGTCGCGCATGTCTCGATGGCACATCCCGTCGCGCCGCTGCTGCGGGAGCGCCTTGCCGCCGCGGCGGAGGCCGAAGGTATCGGCGTCGTGAAGGGGGGCACCTACGTCGCGATGGAGGGGCCGCAATTCTCCTCGCTTGCCGAATTGCGCGCCTATCAGAATGCCGGGTTCGACGTGATCGGCATGACCGCAATGCCGGAAGCCAAGCTCGCCCGCGAGGCGGAAATTTCCTACGCGATCGTCGCGATGGTGACGGATTACGATTGCTGGCATCCTGAGCACGATGATGTCGATGTCGCCTCGATCATCGCCACCTTGCAGGCCAATGCCGGCAAGGCCGAGCGGCTGCTGGCCCGGCTCCTGCAAGATTTCCCCGCCGAACATGAGGCGTGCCCGATCGGCTCCGACCGGACGCTCGACACGGCGCTGATCACCGCGCCCGAGGCGCGCGATCCGGCGCTCCTCAAAAAGCTCGGTGCCATCCTGAAACGAGTGAACGGTCAATGAGCCTCAAGAACGCCATCCGCAGCATCCCGGACTATCCCAAGCCGGGCATCATGTTTCGCGACATCACCACTTTGCTTGCCGACCCGCGCGCCTTCCGCCGCGCGATCGACGAATTGGTGCAGCCGTGGTCGGGCAGCAAGATCGACAAGATCGCCGGCATCGAAGCGCGCGGCTTCATCCTCGGTGGCGCGGTGGCGCATCAGCTTTCGGCCGGCTTCGTGCCGATCCGCAAGAAGGGCAAGCTGCCGCACGAGACCGTCTCGATCTCCTATTCGCTCGAATATGGCGACGACGAGATGGAGATACACGCCGATGCGCTTGTAGCGGGCGAAAAGGTGATCCTCGTCGATGATCTCATCGCCACCGGCGGCACCGCGGAAGCCGCGGTGAAATTGCTGAAGAAACTCGGCGCCGATGTCGTCGCCGCCGTTTTTGTCATCGACCTGCCGGACCTCGGCGGCGCCAAGAAGATCGAGGCGCTCGACGTGCCGGTGCGCAGCCTCATCGCCTTCGAGGGACATTAGACAAAAATTTCAGGCGCCGCGCGAAGCGATCGCGAACTGCGAGACATACCAGCGCACGTACCAATGCAGAAGCCACGGGATCGGGATGATGAAAATGCTCCCAAGACCGAAGGCGAGGCTGCGCCACAGGAGATCCCAGCCGCTGGCGGCGAAGACGACAGGGCCGGGCGTGCCTTCGATATGGCCGGCAATCCATCGCGTCCAGGCTGTTGCGACCCAGGCCCAGCCGATGATCGTGATGAACGAGATCGCGAGGAACAGCGTCCAGCCGATGTAGCCGCCGACACCGCCAGTGAACCGCAGCCCCAGCGGCTGGCCTTGCGCGGTGATCTTCTCGATAACCCAGCGCAGCACATACCAGCTCAGCACCGCTTTCACCGGGATCAGCAGATAGGGCAGAAACATCGCTTCGTGAACATGGCCGTTCGAATCCGTATGCGCCGCGGGCAGGCCGAGATAGGTCAAAATCGCGATGAGAATGAACACCCACCAGATATCGCCCGCTTTGCCAGCAAAGCCGAGCGCGGGGATTTGTGGTACGTGCACATGTTCGATGAACCAGCGATAGAAGCTCGTCGCGACCCACGGCGCCGGAATGACAAGCAGCGTGCCGATCCCGAGGATGAGGACGCGGCCGAGCAACGACCAAACGCCGAAGTCCGCCGTGAACGGCGTGCCGGCGACGTTCCCCACGCCCTGGCCGGCGGCGGCCCATTGCCCGCTGCCGGGGAGAGGCGCCGAGCGCGGCGTCAACGGCGGCGGCGAGGCAGCGGCAGCCGGAATGAGACCCGGAATGTCGCCCGCCCGCTGCCAGGCGGTCATTCCCTCGCTCCAGACGAGCGTCTCGGCAGTGACGCGCCCTGCCGCGATGAAGGCACGAATGTCCGTCTCCGGAAACGGGCCCTCCTGTCTGCCGTCACTTGCAATATACCAGGACCGCTCCGCCATCGGTTCCTCCCAAGCTCGGGCTTTTTGTAGCCGCGATTAATCTCGGAAATTTGAACCAGCCTAACGGCGAAGGTCGAGTTGGGCAATTGGCGGGCTAAAGCGCTTGGCGTCCCGCAAAATCTCGCGCGCCGCGTTATGACCGGGCAGGCCCGTGACGCCGCCGCCAGGATGCGTGCCGGACCCGCACATGTAGAGTTCAGGGATCGGGCCGCGATAATCGGCATGTCCCAGCATCGGCCGCGCGGAAAACAATTGGCCGAGATCGAGCACCCCATGGAAAATATCGCCGCCGACGAGGCCGAACGTGCGTTCGAGATCGAGCGGCGAATAGATTTGCCGCGCGATGATCGATGCCTTGAAATTTGGCGCGTAGGCATCGACGGTTTCAATCATCAGATCGGCGACCTCTTCGCGATAATCGTCCCAGGATTTGCCATCAGGCAGAACCGGCGCGACATGCTGGCAGAAAAGGCTCGCAACATGCGCACCGCGCGGCGCCAGCGTGTCGTCCAGCGTCGAGGGGATGAGCATTTCGACGATGGGCTTTCGCGACCAGCCGAAGCGGCGCGCGTCGAAATAGGCGTCTTCCATGTAGCCAAGCGACGGCGCGATGATGATGCCGGCGGTGTGATGCTCGGCGAGTTCGCGGCCGGGCAAAGCGGAAAAGTCCGGCAGTTCAGACAAGGCGACATTCATCCGGAACGTGCCTGAGCCGCAGCGCCAGCGCATGATCCGCTCGCGAAAATCCGCGGGCTGTGCCTCCTGCGGAACGAGATCGCGATAAAGCAATTTCGGATTGACGTTGGCGACAATCTTCTTGGCGCGAAAGACCTCGCCCGCCTGCGTCACGACACCTACGGCGCGGCCTTTCTCGATCAGCACTTCGCGCACCGGGCTTGCGGTGCGAATGTCCACGTTGTGCGCCCGCGCGGCGCTCGCCATTGCTTCGCTGATTGCACCCATGCCGCCGATGGCATGACCCCATTGGCCCTTCGAACCGTTCACCTCGCCGAAGCAATGATGCAGCAGCACATAGGCGGACCCGGGTGCATAAGGACTTTGATAATTGCCCACAACAGCATCGAAACCATATGCCGCCTTGATCGGGGCGCTCTCAAACCAATGATCGAGATAATCCCCGGCGGACGAGGTGAAGATTTCAAGCACGTCGCGCTCGCCTTCGAGACCGAGCTTTCGCAAGCGGTCGGCGAATTTCCCGGCACGGAGAAGTTGCCGCAGCCAGTCGAGACCGCTCGTTGGAACGTTGGGGGGCGTTTCGAGCGCGACAGTGCGGAGAAAATCGGCGAGCGCATCGAGCAGCGCGGAATAGGCATCGAGCCGCTCAGCATCTTTTGCCGAGAATTTCGCGACCTCGTTTTTCGTGCGCCCGGTGCCAAGCTTCAAATAGCGGCCATCGTCGAGTGGCAGAAAATTCGCAAGCTTGCGCGGCACGATCCGCAGCCCGTGATGCGGCAGATCGAGATCGCGGATGACTTTCGGATTGAGCAGCGAAACCGTGTAGGCGGCTTGTGAATTGCGGAAGCCCGGATGAAATTCCTCGGTGACCGCGCAACCGCCGATCTTGTCGCGCGCTTCGAGCACCAAAGTTTTCAGCCCGGCGGCGCCGAGATAGGCAGCGCAGACAAGCCCGTTATGGCCGCCGCCGATCACAATCGCATCATAACTCACCCGCCAAGGCACCTCTGTTAGGGTTAAGAAATTATTCAACCTGAAAAATCAGCCTCGTCCGATTATGAATGGGGATGGACTGGCCCTTTTCGCGTTCAAGCGCGTCCGGACGCGCGATGCAAGCTCCCGCGACTTTCGATGTCCGCCAAAACTTTTCGAGCGCATCCGCTTCCGATTTGCGCCAAGGGGAATATGCGGCGATGACCGGCAAAGCGGGCGCCCTCACCGCCGAGATTCGCGATGTCGCCGATCCGGAACTCGCCGCGGTCTGGCGGGACCTCTACGCGCGCAGTCTCGAGCCAAATATTTTCCTCGATCCGGACTTCGCCCGGCCCGCGCTCGCTTATCTGCGCCCGCGCGGCCTCAAAATGATGGCGGTTTTCGAGGCCGGGCAGAGGCGGCTTTTGGCTCTGACACCGATCGTTCCGCCAAAAGTACCGTTCGGCCTCGCACGCGCCTATGTGCATAAACAAGCGGCGCTGGGCCTGCCTCTGCTCGACAAAGGTTCGGCGGACGCTGCGCTGGCGAAGCTGGTGGACGCCATTCGCGCACTGCGTGGCGCGCCGAGCGCCCTTGTCTTCAGTGAAATTCCGCGCGACGGCCCGACGTTTAAGTTGCTGAACGAACTCTTCGGTGAAAACCAGCGCATTCACATCCTCGGCCAATACGAGCGCGCGGCTTTATTTCCGGCAACCGAAAGCGCGATCCGCCATAACGTCAAAGCGCGCAAGAACGCTGGGCGTCTGCTACGTCGTCTGGGCGAACATGGCGCGTTGTCTTATCGCATCGAACGCGGCACACGGGTGACCGCGGCGTTGACGGAATTCCTCGCGCTCGAATTATCCGGCTGGAAGGGTGCAAGCCAAACGGCGCTCACCTCGGCGCCCGAGCGCGCCGCATTCGTCAAAGCCATGGCGGAGAGTTTCGCGAGCGATGGCAAGCTGCGGATCGAAAGCCTCGATCTGGATGGCAAAGCCGTTGCGATGGGGCTTTTGATCGAAGACGCCGGCGCCGGCTATTTCTGGAAAATCGCCTATGACGAATCCTATGCCGCCCAATCGCCGGGCGTCCTGCTTGTCCGCGAGTTGACCGGCCGCCTGTCGGCGCAGCGCACACTGAGCGCAATCGATTCCTGCGCAGCAGCGGATCATCCGATGATCGATCATCTCTGGCCGGAGCGCATCGCGATTCTCGACGTTGGAATAAGTCTGGCTGACGGCCCGCGCGGCCGAATTGCCATCGCCGCTGAAACTCTGCGCCGTTCCCTGCGCAAGTCAGCCAAACGCCTGCTGCGGCGGAGTTCCAGCGGCAAGGCACCGATCGCCGCGAGCTGGCGCGCCCGCTCTTGATCGGACGCGACGACATGCATAGGTCACTGTGCGTCCCTTGTGGGAATCTCGATGGCCGCGAAAACCAACTTGCCGTCCGTTGCCGCCGAAAAGCAGCGGCTCGATAAATGGCTTTGGTTCGCGCGCATCGTGAAAACCCGCAAACAGGCCGTCGAGCTTATCGAAGCCGGCTATGTTCGCGTCGATGCCCAGAGAATCGAAGTTCCGGCAAAGCTTGTGGCGCCGGGCATGGTGCTGACCATCGCGCTTGATCGCCGCGTTCGGGTTCTGCGAATCACCGGGCTCGCGCCCCGCCGCGGCGGTGCCGATCTGGCGGAACGGCTGTTCGAGGACTTGGCGGTGCGAGCTGCGCCTGCGGCAATATAAGCTTGGTGCTGTGCGGCAATTGCTTGCTTAAGCGCCGCAAAGACGCTAGCAAACCGCCAGAATTTATCGTGAAACCGCCGCCGCGCGGAGGAGATTTATGCCCTACGTCGTCACCGAAAACTGCATCAAGTGCAAGTATACGGACTGCGTGGAGGTCTGCCCGGTCGATTGCTTCTATGAAGGCGAGAACATGCTCGTCATTCATCCCGACGAATGCATTGACTGCGGCGTCTGCGAACCCGAATGCCCCGCCGATGCCATCAAGCCCGATACCGAGAAGGGTCTGGAAAAATGGCTGAAGCTCAATGCGGATATGGCCAAAACCTGGCCGAATATCTCACAGAAGAAGCCGCATCTGCCCGATGCTAAGGAATTTGACGGCAAGCCGGGCAAGTTCGATGCCTTTTTCTCGCCCGAGCCGGGCGAGGGCGATTAACCGCAAAGATCAAACATAAATCGCGAATCCCGGCCTCGCTGCGTCAGCTTTGCGGCAGAACAACAGTTTTCAGGCGTTATCCGCCCGCAAATCTTTGATTTTTGCGGTTAGGTGTGATATTTTAATTTCATAATCGGCCCGGCTTTGATCATCCGGATCGCATTCACCTGATGTCGGCGGGGCATCGGGTGTTTTTCACTGCAAGCAGCAATTGCCTGGGGGCCAAGGTTCGCGCTGCTGTGGTTGGATGATCGTTCGCACGGGCGCGCTGCGCCTCATCGAGAGGCCGCGGCGGTCCCCAGGCGGCAAAGCGTCCTTGCTGCATTGCAGAATTTCTGAGTTTTGCGGCTGAAGCAAGGCCAAAAAGGAGTGCGCGCGTATGTCATCCGTCAAAAAGACCGAAAAATCCCGCAAGGCCAAGGCCACGATCGCGCGCGCGGGCCTGAAATCCCAACAAGCCAGCAAGGCCAAGAAGCCGGCTGCCTCGAAGGCCCGCGCCGCACGTCCGGCATCGGTCCGGTCGGCTGCCAAGCCTGCGGCGCGGACGGCGAAGTCGGGCGCGGTTAAGTCGAGCGCGGCCAAGAAGACGGCTGCGAAGCCGGCGGCGCGCAGCAAAAGCTCGACCACGAAGCTCCGCGCGACACAAGCGCGGCTGAAGAAACAGGCCGCGAGCGCGAAAGCTGCCCGGCCGGCTGCACGCGCGGCATCGGCAAAGCCGGCCGCCGTCAAGCCCGCAGCGACGAAGCAAAAGACGGCCGCGAGTTAAGCCGTCGCCGCAAAATTAAAACGGTCAACAACCGAGGCCCGCGGCAAATCGCGGTCTGGACGCCCGGTGCCGGTTGAGACTAAAGTCTCCAAGGTGGCAGCTGCGGTTCAGCACCCTGCCGCACCTCAAACTGAGCTCCCGGCCGTTAAAAAGGTCGATCCCGAGCGCCGCGCGCAAGTTGCCGCGGTGTTGGCCCTGCGTTCTCTGCAGAAGCCAGCGCCGGCCGCTGAGCCTGTCGCCCATCATGATGAAGCAAGCAAAGCCAGCGTGACCCAGAAAGCCCCAAAAAAGGCGGCGGAAGCCGCGCCTGCCCCCGCTCGTGCCGCAGCACCCGTCGTTGCGCCCAAGGCTCCGACGCCTCCGGCGCCGGAAGCAAAGCCGGATGTCGTGGTGGACGCCAAGCCCGCGGCGCCGATCGCCGAAAAAGCCAAACCTGTAAAGGCCGCGCCGGTGAAGCACAGCTTCAAGCCGCTCGAATTCGTCGTCTATCCGGCGCATGGTGTCGGCCAGATCCTGGCGATCGAGGAGCAGGAAGTCGCCGGTTTCAAGCTTGAGCTTTTCGTGATCAGCTTCTCCAAGGACAAGATGATCCTGAAAGTGCCGACGCCGAAGTCGATCGCCGTCGGGATGCGCAAGCTCGCCAGCGCCGAAGTCGTCAAGCAGGCGCTCAACACATTGACCGGCCGCGCCCGCATCAAGCGGACGATGTGGTCGCGCCGCGCCCAGGAATATGAGGCGAAGATCAATTCGGGCGATCTCATCGCCATCGCCGAGGTCGTGCGCGATCTCTATCGGTCCGAGGCGCAGCCCGAGCAGTCCTATTCCGAGCGGCAATTGTATGAAGCGGCGCTCGACCGTGTCGCGCGCGAAATCGCCTCCGTACAGAAGCTGACAGAGACGGAATCGCTCAAGCTGATCGACACGCAATTGCAGAAGAGCCCGCGCCGCGGCAAGGCCGAAGAGGGCGATGCCGATCTCGAGGCCGAGGCGAGCTCCGAAGGCGAAGGCGGAATTGAAGAAGAAGCCGCATAAGGCGCGCTTCATCTAAATCAAAAGCCCGGCTTGCGCCGGGCTTTTTTTGGCTTCAAACCGCGCCTACTCCGCGACGATTTTATATTGCTGCCCGACGGTCAGAGGACCGGGCGCTGCGAGGCCGTTGATCAGTTCGAAATGTTCGAGCGGATGATCGGCAACCGCCATTTTATTGCTCAGGCTTTCGACGCTATCGCCCGCCTGTGCGGTGACGATGACGATACGCAGCGGCTTCACGTCCTCGACTTCTTCCGGCGTCGTCTTGCGGAACGATTCGATCGACGTACGAAAGCGCTTCTCGGCGTCGGCATCGAGGCTGCGGATCGCGAAGATCATCCGGTAGACCTGATCGCCCGTAAAGCGGATCACCGCAACGCGGAAATTCCACTCGCCCGCGCGGGCACTCGCGGTGACGGCCTGCATGCCGTTGACGTCGAGCGTTTCGACCGAGCTTGGCAGAAGCCCCTCGATCCACCCCGACGAAATATAGCTTTCGAGCGTCATCGAGGCATCAAGCCGCACGGAATCGAGCCGCAATGCTTCGCGCCCGCCGGTCTTAACCCCGAGGACGGCCTGCGCCGAATTCTCCAGCACAAACCCGTCCGGCGCGGTGAACAGGAAGCCAAGCCGCGGATGAATGAAAGTCGTGCCGCGGATTGAACCGTCGGCCGGATCGTCGCCGTACATCATCCCGTCGATGGCAGCGAGATAGGCGGTGCGATCGGTGATCCCCGTCCCTGGCGGCCCGAACTGCTGCGCCACCTGCTCCGCGCGTGCCACCCGCTCCGGCGTCGACGGATGCGTCGCGAGCAGATCGGGCTTCGAGACATCGGAGCCCTGACCGAAGAGGCTGGCGCGCAATTCGGCGTCGCGGCCAAGCGTCGTCAGGAAGCGCGATGCCGCATAAGGATCGTAGCCAGCCTTTGCCATGACGCGGATGCCGATCTCGTCCGCGTCAAGCTCCTGCTGACGCGAGAAACTCGCGAGCGTGCGCCGTTCGACCGCTTCGACCTCCTCGCCTTTCTGGCGGCTTTCAATCACCGCCGCGGCTTGACTGATCAGCGCGGCGCGCTTTTCCTCCTCCGCCCGCAGCGCCGCGTGCCGAGCGGTGATGTGGCCGATCTCGTGCGCCATCACGGCGGCGACCTCCGACGCATCGTTGGCCAGCGCCAGGAGCCCGCGCGTGACATAGATGTGGTCGGGCGCCATCGCGAAGGCATTCACCACCGGCGAATTCAAAAGCGTCACATGATAAGGCTGCTCAGGATTTTCGCCCGCTTTCGCCAATTTCAGCAGGATGTCATTGACGAGATGCTCGACCGCCGGGTCATGATATTCGCCGCCGAAGGCCGCGACGATTTTCTGATTTTCGGCGGAGGCCGGCGTCTCAAGTCCAAGCGTGCGAGGTGCGGCTGCCGGCACATCGACCGCGATCGGCTTTTCGCCCTGATCCTCCATGGCCGCGCAGGCGGCGAGCGCCAGCGCAAATGCCAACGCCGCCAAAAGCATCCCAAAACGGTGCTGCGAGCGGATCATCGAATGCGGACCTTCATTGAGGCTTCTGGGACGGATCAGCAGCTTTTGCCTCAGCGTGTTGGCCCGCGCCAGGGGTAACCCCGGGCTGGGAAACGATTTCGATGGCGTCAGGTTCGGACACTTCGATCTGCGGTCCAAAACGCAGATCGAGCAGGCCGCGGACACGAATTCTCTGGCCGATCAGAGCATGAAAGCCGAAACCCGCCCGGTCAAATATCCTGACGTCGCGTTGCAGCATCGTGACTGCGAATCCACCGCTTCCCCGCGGACCGAAGAGAAGATAGAGCCGCTTCGGCCGCACGTCGATATCGGCGACCCGGCCTTCGACAATCACATTGGTCGCAGCTTTTTCGGCAAAGGCGCTTTGGTCGGTCGCTGCGATGACAGCATAATAGGGATCGCTCCAGAGGCCGTGCCGGGCCGCACGCGCCGCGGTTTCCGCGTCGAGAAAGGCCGCCCGGCAAATATTCGCCTCCCGCTCCGGCATGAAACGTCCGTCTCCCCGCGCCAGCAGCCACGCTGCAAGCGATTGTTCGGGAATGGCGGCGGACATTGGCGGCAGAAAGGCAAAGACCGGGATGCGCCCCCAGCGATCCGGACGGCCGAGCGTAACAATATCGAGACCATCGGCGACGGCAGCGCGCAAAACGTCCCGCGCGGCCATATCGGATTCCGGATTGTCGGGTGTCGGGCGCACAGGTTCGACGCCGGCAACGCGTAAAACCCGGCCATCGGTCAAGGCCAGTTCGAGCCGCTCGTCGACCGAAGCCACGGCCACCCGCTCATTCCCGGCGACGGGGCATAATTGCTGTGCCTCGGCAGGCGGCATCGCAAGCGAAGCGACAAGCGCAATTGCGCAGAGAAACGGCCGCCGCCGCGCCATGTACTTGGCCACGCCGCTAGAACACGTCATTTTGTCGTGGTATGGCAACGCGTGTGACGCAGCTCATTGGCAAAGTCCGATTGGCAAGTCCCGGTAGCTCAGCAGGATAGAGCAACGGTTTCCTAAACCGTAGGTCAGGGGTTCGACTCCCTTCCGGGACACCAGCCTGAATTATTATCTGAGCGGGGGCGTATCCGGAGATCAACGCAGCGAAGCGTAATATTTTGCGACCTTATCGATTTCGTCAGGTGTCAATTGGCGAGCGATATTGCGCATTTGTTCGCTGAGGTCGTTGTGGCGTTCGCCTGACGCAAAGGCTCGCAGCTGTTCTTTGATGTAATCGGCGGATTGTCCGTCGAGGCGCGGTGCACCGAGTTTCTCGGCGATATCGCCATGGCAGGCGTCGCAAGGCGCGATATCGCGCATCGGCGCCCCTTCGATAACGATCTTCGGCGCCGGAGGCCGCGCCCCCGCGGCAGGCTCAAGCGGCGGAAGTTGCGAATAATATGCGGCCACCTGAAGAATTTGCTGAGGCGTCAGCATCCCCGCAAAAGGCGTCATGACCCCGTTAAATCGCGCATCCGACCGGAAATCGTTCAATTCCTTATAGATGACGACGGCATGCTGCCCGGCGAGATTGGGCGCGTTCGAGGCGCTGATACCCCGAGCCCCGTGGCAGATCGCGCAGCCTTGCGCGAGCGTCGCGCCTTGACCGATGTCGGTCGCGCTCGGGTGGTTCAAAAGTCCGGACGTCAAGACAACCTGGGAGATTTTGAACGCGGGCTGCACCGGCGTCTGGCTCGACGCGACGCGCGGAACGCCGGCCGCACTGCAAATCGCATCCCAAATACTGCTGAATTTGAGATTTGGCTGGGCCAGTGGAAACCAGATCAAGCCGGCGAAAGCCGCGATCAAGGCGACGCCGCCGATGGTGCCGACGCTCGCCGCAAGCCACGGGTTACGAAACGAGAAGAGGCGCTCGTCGCTCATGGCTCCGCTCCAACATAGACAGCGGGCACAGATGTATTTTTAAGCGCCATGAGCTGCGCGATCGGAAAGCCGTAATTCACCAGCGTCAGCCCGATCATCAGGGCGAGCCACAGGCCAAAGCTGTTCAACGCCGCAGGCAAGTGAACCGGCTGGTGAACCGCCACGCTGAATCGATAAAGACCGGGATCAACCTTGCGCGCGCCGTAGCCGCGGATGAGAATCGCCAGAAAGAGAAACCCGGAGGTGACGAGAATGACTGCGCCGACGAAGGAGATCGCGACGGAGAGCGCATCCGGTGCGATCGCCGGGCTGCTGTAATCGAAAAATGCCATGCGACGCGGCATCCCGAGAATGCCGACATAATGCCAGGGGAATGTCGTCACCACCATGCCGATGAACCACAGCCACAATTGCGTACGCATCAAACCGACATCGTCGAGCGCCCGCCCTGTCAGATGCGGCCACAGATCATAGGCAATCGCAAAATACATGATCACAACCGCGCCACCGAAGATCAGGTGGAAATGGCCGGTAACCCATTGCGTGTTGTGGATGCTCGCGTTCATCTGGTAGGTCATATTGATGAGGCCACCGACGCCGCCGAACCCAAGCATGATCAGCGAAAAAGCGGTCGCGAGCATAATGGGGTTGTTCCAGGGAAGCGCCGCAAGCCAGCCAAGTAATCCCTTCCCGCCGCGCAGGCGTCCGGCGATTTCCGCAGACGCGCAGATGGTGAAAATCGTCAGAAACGTCGGCACCGCCACCAACGCGGTGAAGACGGAATGCATGAATTTAAATCCGGCGCCGACCTGCGGGTCGGCGAAGAGATGATGCATGCCGATCGGCATGGCGATCACGAGGAACATGATGAAGGATATTCGCGCCATCGAGTCGCTATAGACCCGGCCGCCGATCGCGCGCGGAAAAACCGTGTAATACGCGATATAGGCGGGGATCAGCCAGAAGTAGACGATCGCATGCAGCGTCCAGGAAAAGAAAACGCGCGAAAGTCCTGCATCGATCGTCGAGCGTAAACCCAGCGTGGCAGGCAGGATCAGGAAGATGATCTCAATCGCCGCGCCGACCGCCGTCCAGCCCCAGAGCAAAGATCCGGCGACATTCGCGTACATCGCCAGCGGTACGGGCTTGCCCGGATTATCCCGCTTCCAGACCGCAAAATTAACGCACATCAGGCCAACCCAGACCCAGGAGCCGACAACCACCAGAACGATACCGATATAATAGAAGGAATCGCCGACCAGCGGCGGATAGAAAGTGTAGAGAACCGTCGCGAGCCCCATCGCAACTGGTATCAATGCCGTCACGGTTCCAATTGCGACAAGAATAAAACCCGCCCAGGCCCACCGCAGTCCGACGAGCGGACGCTCAAGCGCCAATTCCGAAATCGCATAACCGAATCCCATCGCGACGAGAGTCGGGAAGACATAGGCCATAACCGAACCATGCGCCGTCACGGAGCGATAATAGAGTTCGGGATTTACGTCCCAGGGGTTCAGGGGGCTGCGGACGAACATTTGCCAGGCGCCGAGCAGCAGAGCGAGCCCGAAGAACCCGAATGCGAACGCGAAATGCGCGAGAACGAGCCGCTTGTTAATTAACACAGGTCAGCCTCTTCTGTTTGGTCGCCAGACTGAGAAAGGCAGCCTTATCGATGACTTTGACCCTGCCCCACATGCCTTGATGTCCGATTCCGCAAAACTCATGACAGGGCATCAGATGATCGGAGGCCTTATCGAAGCGCATCCGCAATTCGGTGATGAAACCCGGCACGAGCATCGCGTTGACATTCGTGCCTTCGATGAAAAGCCCATGCACGACATCGGCGCTCGTTGCCCGCAGCGTGACCAAAGTATCGGTTGGGATCACGATACATTGCGGCGTGAAGGAGAACTGCTGGCCGATCGCCCGCACCGTGACAGATCCGCCGGGCTCGACGACGCTGCCAAGATTGCTTTCGACGAACTCGCCTGCAAGCTGCAAGGTCGACAGGTTAATCGTCTCCACACGTGCCTGTGGCATCACCGCATAATGAAGCCCGGAGAAGGCGGCGACGCAGATCATAAGTGCGACGATCGCGACTGAGAGAACCGCCCAGCGGTGCTCGACGCGTGCCGATGCGTCAGCCCCGGTATTGGGATCGGGTTCGGGCGCTAAAGTCATTGCATGCCCCCGCGCGGGACGAAGACAAAGAAGTAAAAGGCCAACCAGAGCACTGCCACAGCGAACGTGGCGATGCCGGCGACAATCAGAGCGCCGGCCGGTCCCGCCTTGACAATCGCTTCCACAGATTCGTCGTCCGGCGTCGTTTCCAAAGGTGGAATTGAGTTGATCATGTGACGAACTCAGTTGAGAGGAGCTGCGCGCAATTCGTTGGCCTGACGCGGCGAGACGGGTGCGCCACTGTTGCCCCAGGATTGACGGATATAGGTGACGACCGCCGCAACCTCGTCATCGGATAGAAGCTGCGCGAAGGGCGGCATGCCATAAGGAAACGGATTCCCACTCGTTCCGGGCGGGAAGCCGCCGTTCAAGACCATCCGGATCGGATTGACCGCCGATTGCATTTCGATCGAGGGGTTGCCCGCGAGAGGCGGATAATTCGGCGGCTTGCCTGTGCCGTCGGATTGGTGGCAGGACGCGCACCGCGCTTCATAGACCGTCTTGCCCAGGCTCATGAGCAGGCTGCTTTCGACCGTCGGAAGCGGCGAAATCGTAGCGGGCGGAGGGCTGCCTTCCGCGAGACTCTTAAGGTAGACCGCCATCGCGCGGATATCGTCAGTCGAGAGATATTGCAGGCTATCGTAGACGACTTCGGCCATCGGCCCATAAACCGCGCCGCGGCTCGAGATTCCGGTACGCAACAAATCCTCGATGTCCTTGATGCTCCAGTCGCCGAGTCCCGCCTCTTTATTCGAGGTGAGCGACGGCGCATACCACATCTGCATGGGTATCAAGCCACCCTGGAAAGCGTCCGATGCGGAGCTGCCCCCGAGGGCATTGATGGCGGTATGACACATGCCACAATGCCCCAACCCCTCAACCAAATACGCGCCCCTGTTCCAGTCGGCGGACTTCGAAGGGTCCGGCTGATACGTGCCCTCATTGAAAAACAGCGTACGCCAACCAAGGATCAGCGAGCGGTTGTTGTAGGGAAAAACGAGATCATTCGGACGATTGATGCGATGGACCGGCGGAATCGTCCTCAAATAGGCAAAAATCGCATCGCTATCGCTGCGCGTGACTTTCGTATAGGCCGCGAAAGGCATCGCGGGATACATAAGGCCCCCGTCCGGGAAACGGCCCCTGTGCATCGCACCGTAAAATTGATCGGCTGTCCAAGAGCCGATTCCGGTCTCCACGTCTGGCGTGATGTTCGTCGTATACAATGTTCCAAATGGCGTCGGCATGGCCAAGCCGCCGGCGAAAAGCTTACCCTCGGGTACCGTATGGCAGGCGATGCAGTCACCCGCATGCGCCAGATATTTGCCCTCCGCGACCAGCGAAGCGCTCGGCGGTGATTGCTGCTCGGCAAAAGTCGGCGACACCTGTGCGGCCAGCAAAAAGCAACAGAGCAAGACCCAGCGCGATTTTAATAGAGATCGAAGTTCGCGCATGGGCCGCCCCTCAATCCGGTTCGCTGCCGCATTTCAGCGGCATCTTGAGGCTGCCTTGCGGCACGGGCGATGCGTTCGCGGGCAAGGGCAAAGACGACAAATAAGCCGCGACCGCGGTCACATCCGCCTCGGTCAGATGACCCGCGACGTACTGCATGCAATCCGGCGACGCCGCAGTCCGCGTGCCATAACGCCACGCGCCGAGCTGCGCGGCAATGTATCGGCCGCGCAAGCCCAAAAGGCCCGGGATCGCCGGCTCCATCCCGGTGAAAGATGGATTGTGGCATCCTGCACAAGCCGGGATCGCCCGTTGCGGATCGCCATGCGTGACCAGGGTGCGGCCTTCGTTCAGTATTTCGCTGCTGACCGTAGGGATGGCAGGCGGCGGAAGCGGCGGGTGCTGGGCGGCAAAATAATCCGCTAGCTGCTTAAGAGACGCATCCGGCTGATATTCGAGCAAATAATCCATGGGCGGATATCGGCGCCGCTGATCCCGGAATGCGA
Organism: uncultured Pseudomonadota bacterium; assembly: GCA_963782195.1. Taxonomy (GTDB): domain Bacteria; phylum Pseudomonadota; class Alphaproteobacteria; order Rhizobiales; family Beijerinckiaceae; genus Methylovirgula. The sequence continues at coordinate 850,084 of CAWAIN010000004.1, forward strand.
TCAATTGGTGCAGGAGATAGCCGGCGGGCTTGCCAGCGAGGCGAGGGAAATAGTCGTTATCGGTTCCCTGGCCCTGGGCGCCATGGCATGAGGCGCACGCTAGGACTCTCGCCGCAACTCTATCCGCCGCGTCGTCGGCGCGCCCGACCACAATGGTCAGCGTCGCCAGAACGATAGCGCATGCGAAAGCAAATATTCCCCGCACGATCATAACGCTGCGTCCTAACGACTACGGCCACACCATCGTCTTCGGAACATACTTATTTCAGCACAATAAGCGTGTGCTGTGCAAGAGCAGTTAGAGGAGGATCATGACAATCGAATTTCGTAACGCTCAATCTTTACGAGATATTCTCGTACCTGCTCATCATCCGGCGACGCACAACCTCAATAGGATGCGTTATCACCCCGCGCGACACTGCCACGCTCATGATCGCTTGCTGGCGGACGCGCGCTCGTAAAGATTGTGCGTTGAATCCGATGCCGCACGTCCCCAAGTGCATACTGCCCCTTGAGAGGGCAGATAAACACAAAAGAGGAGACGTCATGGCCAAAACAAAACATCCCTCCAGCGAACATCATCATGAGGCGGCGGCGCATCACGAAAGCGCTGCGCATCATCACCGCGAAGCCGCGCACGATCACGAACATGGGCGGCATGCTGAAGCGAAAGAGCACGCGACGGCGGCGCATGAGCATAGCGGTCACGCGCACAAGCACACCGCCGCGGCGCACGAGCATTCACATAAGTAAGTCAATTTGCGAAGATTAAGACAATTGATGCGGGGCGAGAGACCTGCCTCTCGCCCCCATTTTTATGTCTGCTACGAGGAAGAGCTGTCTCGTTCTATTCGCCCGACGTCACGCGGTAATTATTGAATTGAAAATCGACGCCCGGCTTCGGCACCTGGTTGCCAAGCTGCACATAAACGCCGAATTTGAGCGGCCCAGCCGGCAGCTGGACGCGAATCTTCTTCAACGCCACGCCATCGACGTAGGGTGTCACGAGCGTGCCCTTCACCGTCATGCGTAGCGTCACGACGGAGCCGGGCGCCGGCGCGGGGCTCGGCGCCGGGTAGGTGCCGATCGTCGACCATGTCCCAGCGACCTTGCGATAGAGATTGATGTCGGCCTTGTTGTCGATCTGCAGCAGAAGCAGATTGTCAGCATCCTTATAAAGCGCAACAATTCCGACATAGGCCAAATTGTCCGCCGACGGCGGCTTTGGCAGAACGGCTTCTGTGCAATAATCGCCGTCGCTGGCGTTGAATGTATTGTTGACGAACAGCCAGTTCACGTAGGGCGTATATAACGTCAGCGTCAGCGCGGGCTTGCCGAATGCGCTCCCTTCGCCGCCAGCCCAACCACCCGTGTCGTCCGCAAACGTATCGGCGAAAATCTCGTTCCCTTTTTGCTGACTTTTGCAATCGGCGGCATAGGCCGCACCGGACAATGCGAAAAACGCGAGAGCACCCAGTAAGACGCGCTTGATCCCCGATCCTTTCGAAACCAACTTCGACATGAAAATCTCCTACACGCCATTGAACTTTCGCAGGCCGCTGCAGCCGGCAAAGCGCGCCGCAGCTTAATGGAGCTTTGCGCTGCGCGCCATCGAAGCGTGGCATCCGATGCGATATGACAATTTTTTATAGCCGCTTGAAGGCCAATCAAGAATCACGGGCGAGTATTTCAAGCGTGCGGGCATCGCCGCCGGCGAAATATTTCCGCAATGCGGCGTCGAAAATCATCCCGCCTTCGGCGACGGCCGCAAACAATGTCATCGACGAGTGGAATTTGAGATCATCGGGGCTGCCGAAAATCTCATGCGCGGTACGACCTTCGACACCAAGCGTCAGAGCCGTACATTCGCGCAGCCGCGCGCCGAGCAAAGGATGGGCGAGATAGGCCTGCGCCTCAGCGGCCGAGCCAATCGCGTAGCGCGCCGCCATCGGGCTCAGGCCAAGACCGGCGACTTGCGGAAAGACGAACCACATCCAATGCGTTGTCTTGCGGCCACGCTGTAATTCCGCGCGAACCTGCGAGTAAACGGGCGCCTGCGCCTCGACGAAGTGTTGCAGATCGAATGCCTCCGGCATGGCCGCGGCTAAAACCGCGGCGTTTCGAGCGCCGCCGTATAGGCGTTCGCCGCGAGCGGTTCGAATTTGCCTGTCGCCTCATTGAGGCCAAACAGCCTGCCATCGGAAACACCGAAATAGGCGCCGTGGAGGACAAGTTCACCCGCGTCCTCGGCCGCCCGGACATACGGGAACGTGCGCAGATTGGCAATCGATTCAACGATCGCGGCGCGGCCGAGCCGTTCGGCATAGTCAGCCGCCGGCTCGGTACGAGGGCCGAGTTTGGCCGCGGCCTCGCCAAGCAGCGAAATCCACTGGCCGATGAAATCGCCAGGCGCCAGTTTCACGTCGAAGCCGGATTGCGTCTCGACATAGGCGCGCACACCGCCGCACATCGCGTGGCCCATGATAACGATATGCGCGACTTTCAAAACCTTGACCGCATATTCCAACGCAGCCGACGTGCCATGGCGTTCGCCATCGGGCTCGTAAGGCGGGATCAAATTGGCAATGTTCCGCAAAACGAAGATCTCGCCCGGATCGGCATCGAAGATGACTTCCGGCGAGACGCGGGAATCGCAGCAGCCGATGAGCAGGACATTCGGGTTCTGGCCGCGGTCAGCGAGTTCGCGATAGCGATCCTGCTCGCGCCGGAAGCGGCCGCGCAGAAAGACCTCGTAGCCTTCGACAAGCCGCGCCGGCAAAAGCGCGCTATCGTCCCGAGGGCTGCGTTCATCCATGCCAAAACTCCCACTCAATCGATGAACCTTTTGTTTCAGTTCCTGCAAAACCGCGCGCCCGCATGCAAGCTGAGCCGTTTATGGCACTGCAATAAAATTGCGGCACGTTAGCGCAGTTTCTGGCGCGCCTCGGGCTCTTCGTCGAGGCGCGCTTTGCCGGATTTGTCTCGTAAACCGCATGCAAGAGGCCGCCGAACATAAGTCATCGCTGTGATTCCGCAACGCGAAAAACCCGCCCCGCGACAACGACTTCGGCCACCTCGTCCGCTTTGCTATCTGGCGAAGCCGAATAAACTCCGCTAACCAACCTTTAGACGACGCCGTTCTCGGAGGAGATTGCCGGTAATGAATATTCATGAGTATCAGGCCAAGCAATTGCTGGCGCAATTCGGCGTCGCCGTCGCGCCGGGCGCGGTGGCCTTCACGCCGGAGCAGGCGGTTTACGTCGCAACTGAACTTGGTGGCTCGCGCTGGGCAGTGAAAGCGCAGATTCATTCCGGTGCGCGCGGCAAGGCGGGCGGCATCAAGCTTTGCTCGCATTATAAGGAGGTGCGCCAGGCAGCGCATGATCTCCTCGGCAAGCGGCTCGTCACGATCCAGAACGCACCCGACGGCCAGCCGGTCCAACGCGTCTATATCGAAGTCGCCGCGCCCTACGAAAAGGAATTCTACCTCGGCTTCGTGCTTGACCGTAAAACCGAGCGCGTCCGCGTCATCGCCTCGCAGCACGGCGGCATGGAAATCGAAGAGATCGTCAAGACCGATCCCAACGCGGTGATCCAGATCGTCGTCGAGCCCGCCGTTGGCCTTCAGGCTTTCCAGGCCCGCGAAATCGCGTTCGCACTTGGACTGAACATCAAGCAGGTGGCGCGCGCTTCCGCGGTGATCCTTGCCGCCTATCGCGCCTTCCGCGATTGCGACGCGCTGATGCTCGAAATCAACCCGCTGGTGCTGACCGCCGACGACAAGATCATCGCGCTCGACGCGAAAATGTCGTTCGACGACAACGCGCTCTTCCGCCGGCCCAATATCGCGGCGATGCACGACGCCTCGCAGCAGGATCCGCGCGAGGCGCAGGCTGCCGAGCACAACCTCAATTACATCGGCCTCGAAGGTGAGATCGGCTGCATCGTCAACGGCGCCGGCCTCGCGATGGCGACAATGGACATGATCAAGCACGCCGGCGGCAGCCCGGCTAACTTCCTCGACGTCGGCGGCGGCGCCTCGCCTGAGCGCGTCGCGACCGCCTTCCGTCTCGTCCTCTCGGACGAGAACGTGAAGAGCGTACTCGTCAACATCTTCGCCGGCATCAACCGTTGCGACTGGGTCGCCGAAGGCGTCGTTCAGGCGGTGAAGGAGACGGAGATCAAGGTTCCGCTGATCGTCCGCCTCGCTGGCACCAATGTCGAGGCCGGCCGCAAGATCATCAAGGAAAGCGGCATCCCGATCATCAGCGCCGAAACTTTGGGGGAAGCGGCAAACAAGGCTGTCGCCGCCTGCCGCGATCACAAAGCCTCGCTCGCCGCCGCACAATGAGGGACGCACCATGAGCATTCTGATCGACGAGAAAACCCGAATTATCGTACAGGGCATCACCAGCGAGAAAGCGACCTTCCACGCGAAGGACATGATCTCCGCCGGCAGCAACATCGTCGGCGGCGTGGTACCCGGCAAAGGCGGCCGCACCCACATCGGCCTTCCGGTCTTCAACACCGTCAAGGAAGCGGTGAAGGAAGTCGGCGCCGAAGCCTCGATCACCTTCGTCGCGCCGTCGTTCGCTGCTGACGCCATCATGGAATGCGCGGATGCGGGCATCCGGCTCGTCTGCTCGATCACCGACGGCATCCCGGCGCAGGACATGATGCGCGTGAAGCGCTATCTGATGCGCTATCCCAAGGACAAGCGCACGATGATGGTCGGCCCGAACTGCGCCGGCATCATCAGCCCCGGCAAGGCCATGCTCGGCATTATGCCGCCGCAAATCTACATGCGCGGCACCGTCGGCGTCATCTCGCGCTCGGGCACTCTCGGCTACGAAGCCGCGGCGCAGATGAAGGCGCTCGGCATCGGCATCACGACCAGCGTCGGCATTGGCGGGGACCCGATCAACGGCAGCTCGTTCATGGATCACCTCGCTCTCTTCAATGAGGACGACGAGACCGAAGCGGTGCTGATGATCGGCGAGATCGGCGGCCCGCAGGAAGCCGAGGCCGCGGCCTGGGTGAAGGACAATATGACGAAGCCCGTGGTTGGCTTCGTGGCCGGCCTTACGGCGCCGAAGGGCCGCCGCATGGGCCATGCCGGCGCGATTATTTCCGCCGAAGGCGACAGCGCCGCCGAAAAGTCTGAGATCATGCGCTCCTATGGCCTGACCGTCGCACCAAGCCCGAGCGAGTTCGGTGCTACGATGGCGCAGGTTCTGGCAAAGAGCCAATCTTCGCTCCGCGCTTCGGCCTGAAGGCACACCGCAAACCATCAAGGGCGGGATGAATGATCATCCCGCCTTTTTATCTTTACCTTGGGAGGGACGACCCGTGAGCTTCACTCTGGTCGAGCAGGCGCGCGCGCGCCTGCAGCGTTCTGAATTGGCAGTGCCCGGGTCGAACCCCGGCATGTTCGAAAAAGCGGCTGCCTCAAAAGCCGATATCATTTTCCTTGACTGCGAAGATGCCGTCGCACCTGACGATAAGGAACAGGCGCGCAAGAACATCGTCGCAGGCCTCAACGAAGTCGACTGGGGCAATAAGGTGATGATGGTGCGCATCAACGGCCTTGATACGCACTATATGTATCGCGACGTGGTTGATATCGTCGAAGCCTGTCCGCGCCTCGACATGATCCTGATCCCGAAAGTCGGCGTGCCGGCGGACGTCTATGCCGTCGATATGCTCGTGACCCAGATTGAGCAGGCCAAGAAGCGCGACAAGCGCATCGGCTTCGAAGTCCTAATCGAAACCGCGCTCGGCATGGCCAATGTCGAAGCCATCGCGCAATCAAGCAAGCGGCTGGAGGCGATGTCCTTCGGCGTCGCTGATTACGCGGCTTCGACCCGCGCCCGCACGACCGTGATCGGCGGCGTGAACCCGGATTACGGCGTACTCTCCGACAAGGATGCCGACGGCAAGCGTGAATATTTCTGGGCCGACCAATGGCACGCGGCACAGACGCGCATGATGGTCGCCTGCCGCGCCTATGGTCTGCGGCCGATCGACGGGCCGTTCGGCGATTTCGGCGACCCCGATGGCTACAAGGCAGCGGCGCGCCGCGCGGCCGTCCTCGGCTATGAGGGCAAATGGGCGATCCATCCCTCGCAGATCGATCTCGCCAACGAAGTCTTCAGCCCGTCCGAGGCCGAAGTGACCAAGGCCCGGCGCATCATGGAAGCGATGGATCAGGCAGCGAAAGAGGGCAAGGGCGCCGTCTCGCTCGATGGCCGCCTGATCGACATCGCCTCGATCCGCATGGCCGAAGCGCTGCTCGCCAAAGCCAAAGTGGTCGGAAACTGACGCCTGATCCCGGAAAGTTGCAGACTTTTCGGGGAAGATCATGCGTCGACCTAAATAGACCGCAGATCGTTTGCCTCCGCGCTGGGCCAGCGCGCTTTCTGGCCGAAGGAATTCCTTCGGCCGATGAGAAATCGCGCCGGTCGAAATCCCGAGCATGTTTTCACCGAAAAAGTCGTGCAACTTTTTCGCAACATGCTCTAGAAGCGGATCGACCAGCGAGGAGGCGTCATGGCCGATCCCGAATTGAGCGAAGCAGCGCCGGACGACAAGCCCACAGTCGCACCGGATTATTCCGCCAACGCCTTGCGGCGCGAACCCGCCACGATTGAGGGCAAAGCGCAGGATTTGACCGCGCCGGAGCCCGAGGTGGTGCACGAGGCTGCTGAAGAGCCGGAAACCGAACTGGGGCATCTGCCTCCGGAACCCACCACCGCCGAGCACCCTTTCGATCCCCTTCCGGACTCCGAGACCGCGCCCAACGTATCGCCGGAGACGTCAGCACCGCCGGCCGACACCACGAAACGCCGCGGCGGCATTCTTGCACCCGCGCTGCTCGCACTTATCATCGGGGGCGCGGCTGGTTTCGGTGGGGCCTATGGCTTGCGCGTGCTCGACAAGGCGGACACCAAATTCGACCTCCTCGGCGAACGCGTCGATGCGCTGGAGCAGCAGCAGAAGGCCACTTCCGCGCTGACGACGGCGCAGGCCGACCTTGCCAACCGCGTCACGGCGATCGAAACGCAAGCTCACGACGATTCTGCGGGCTTCGCAACTTTGCGTGGCGATATCGAAAGGCTGACAACACAGAAACCCGGAGCGGCTTCCGCCAGCGCGCCCGCTGATCTCGGGCCGCTCAAGCAGCAATTGAGCGCGCTGCAGGATAAACTTTCATCCCTGACGGCGCAGGTCAGCGATCTCGGCAGCAAGCTCGCCGCCCAGCAAAATCAGGTCGTCGCGACCCAACACCTCGCGACGCAGGTCGCGACCGCACATGCCGGCGACGAAGCCGCCGCCATTATCGCCGGGAGCCTGTTGCGCAAGGCTGAGGCGGGCACGCCCTTCGCCGACGATCTGACCGCGCTGGAGAGCCACGGCATCGACAAGGCCCAACTCGCAAACCTGCAGGCGGCGGCCGCCACGGGCGTTGCGACCGCCGGCGAACTTTCCAAGCAATTTGCCGTCGCGACCGAGGCAATCCTCGCCACCGCGCCGGTGCCCAAAGCACATGGCTTCCTCGACCGTCTGATGAAAGACGCCGAGGGCCTCGTCCGCGTCCGCAGGATTGGCGACACGACGGGTGACAGCCTCGCCGCGCATGTCGCCCGCATCCAGAACGCGCTCGATGCCGGTTCGGTCGAGACGGCTTACCAGCAATGGACGAGCCTGCCGGACGCCGCGAAACAGAAGTCGCAAGCTTTCGGCAACGCGGCGAAGACGCGGATCGATACGATTGCGGCGGCGCGCGCGATCGAGTCGGAGGCGCTCGCCAGTCTCGGGAAGGCCAAATCTTGAACCGGGTGCCGCGTGCGGCGCCGTATGGCGGTGCATTTGCAATCCTGTGTTAGCCTGATGTTGGATACCTCGTCTGTAACCTGAGTATTGCCGATGATCCGCGTTCTGATCTTCCTGCTTGTGCTCGCCGCCGCGGCGCTCGGCATCTCGTGGCTCGTCAATCACCCCGGCGATATTTCGCTGACCTGGCAGGGCTATAATATCGAGACGAGTGTCGCTGTCGCAGCCGGCATCGTCGCGGCCATCGCGCTGGTTCTGGCGCTGGTCTTCGGCGGCCTCGGTTCTTTGTGGAACATGCCGTCGCGGCTGTCGCGACACGCCAAACGCCGGCGCACGGAAAAGGGCTATGCGGCGCTCTCACGCGGCATGATCGCGGTGGGCGCCGGCGATGCGCATCTCGCGCGCAAATCGGCTATCGAAGCCAGCCGGCACCTTCAGCAGGAGCCGCTGACGCTGCTCCTCGGCGCGCAGGCGGCGCAACTCTCCGGCGACCGCGCCGCGGCCGAAACGGCTTTCAACAAACTCACAGCCGCGCCGGCGACGCGGCTGCTCGGCTTGCGCGGTCTGCATATCGAGGCGCAGCGGCGCGGCGATCAGGCCGCGGCGCTGCATTTCGCCGAAGAGGCGCACAGGCTTGCGCCGCTCTCCTGGTCGAGCAAAGCCGTGCTCGACCATCGCGCCGCGCAAGGCCAATGGGACAATGCGCTGGCCATTCTCGAACGGCAGATCAGCGCCAAGCTCATCGACAAGGCGACCGGCGAACGCCAGCGCGCGGTGCTCGAAACGGCGATGGCGCAAGAGAAAGAAGCGCAGGGGGAGTGGGAGCAGGCGCTGGTCCTGGCGCGCAAGGCGCTGAACCAGGCGCCGGACCTTATCCCCGCCAGTGTCGCGATGGCGCGGATCCTCGCCCGCCGCGGCGAGTTGCGCAAAGCGGCCAAAGTGGTCGAGACGGCGTGGGACCGGCAGCCGCACCCCGACCTCGCCGATGTCTATCTCGATCTGCGGCCGGGCGATTCCAACGCCGACCGTCTCGCCAAGGCGCGGACGCTGGCGAAAATCCGCCCCACCGATCCGGAAAGCCGCCTCATCGTCGCCCGCGCCGCGCTGGCCGCGCGTGACTTCCCCGCCGCGCGCGAGGCGATGGCGCCGCTGATCGGCGAGGATGAACGCCCGACGCAGCGCATGTGCCTCATCATGGCCGAACTCGAAGACCGGGACACGGGTGACGAAGGCAAGGTGCGCGAATGGCTCGCCCGCAGCGCCCGCGCGCCGCGCGACGCCGTCTGGATGGCCGACGGGATCGCCGCCTCGAAATGGGCGCCGATCTCGCCCGCGACCGGCCGGCTTGATGCCTTTGTCTGGCAGCAGCCGACAGAGCAACTCGCGGCGCCGCTCGAAAGCGAATCCTGGATCGCGCACGCCGAGACCTCGCCGCGCCTTGCGGCACCCGAAAGTCCTGAGCCCGAGCCGGTCGTCGTCGCGACCGAGACCCCGGCAGAGCCCGAAATCATTCCGCCGCCCAAGACCGAGACTTTGGCGCGCAGCAATGGCGCCGTGGCGGGGCAAAAAGTGATCTTTCCGATGCCGGCAGCGCCGGATGATCCGGGGCCGCCCGAAGAGGAGCCGGACGTCGCGGAAAATCCGAGCCGCGTCGGCTTTCGCTAGGCCCTAGATCACGATGATTTTGGATCGTTCAACTTGGGCGAGCCCGACTTGAACGATCCAAAATCATGAGCGTGATCGATTCTAATAATTTAGAGTGGGATTTGCGCGAAAAACCGGCATCCACTTTTTCGCATCCCGCTCTAGCGGCGGTTGCCAAATCGGCGGCAAACGGCATAAGAGAGGCGCACGGACCTTCAGGCTCCGCCGAGGCCGCAATAGCTCAGCTGGTAGAGCACGTCATTCGTAATGACGGGGTCGGGGGTTCGAATCCCTCTTGCGGCACCAGTAGGGTCTGTAAATTACATCCGTAGAAGTCCAAAATCTCTCAAAAAATCAAGCATACTTCCGAGCTCGGTGGTCTGAGCGCGATCCTTGCTCCGTCCATTGACATCCGCCGAATTTGTTGGCCTCAATGTTGGCCTTGAAGGCCAACAGCTTGCCAGAGGCCAACAAATGCCGCTTACCGACGAAGCAGGTCCGAATGCGCGCGCCGTCCGGAGATCGGACATCAAAAGCTCTCAGACGGGGGCGGCCTTCAGCTATGGGTGAAGCCAACGGGCGCGAGACTCTGGAATTTCGCCTACCGATTTGCCGGAAAGCAACGCAAGCTCGCAATCGGCCCTTACCCGGCAATTAGCCTGAAAGACGGCGCGCGGGCGGCGCGACGAAGCGAAGCGGCAGTTGATCGTCGGCCTCGATCCAAGCCAACAAAAGCGGCTCGCCAAGTTGGCCAAGGCCAACGAGCAGGAACGAACACGCTTGAGACGATCGCCGCCGAATTTATCGCAAACAAGCGCGATGAGGCCAAAGCCGATCACCATCAGTAAGCTCGACTGGCTCATCGCGTTGGCAACCCCGGCCTCGGCCCGCGCCCGATCACCGAAATCACCGCGCCGGAGGTCCTGAAGGTCCTAAGGGCGTCGAGGCTCGCGACCGGCGGGAGACCGCGAAGCGGCTGCGAGCTGTCATCGGCGCCATCTTCCGCTATGCAATGGCGACCGGCCGCGCGACCACGGACCCGACGATTGCGCTTCGGGGCGCGCTGAAGTCGCCCATTGTCAACACCGCGCCGCAATCATCGAACCCACTGGCTTTCCAATTGCTCCGGGCAATCGACGACTATCCTGGCTCGCCGGAGGTGCGAATGGGGCTTGCAGTTGCTCGCCCTTACTTTCGTGCGACCCGGAGAGTTGCGGGGCGCGGCCTGGGCGGAAATTGATCTCAACGCGGCGATCTGGAGTATCCCCGCCGGGCGGATGAAAATGGGTCGCCCGCATCGCATCCCGCTCGCCCGGCAGACAATTGAGGTTTTGAAGCGCATTCGCGAGATTACGTGCGAAGGGCCCCTCGTCTTAACCAGCGCTTGGGCGCGAGCTCGGCCGCTCTCTGAAAACACGCTGAACGTAGCATTGCGCCGGATGGGCTTTTCTAAGGACGAAATGACATCGCATGGCTTCCGCGCGACGGCGTCATCAATGCTAAATGAGTGCGGTCTCTGGAATTCGGACGCTATCGAAGCACTCGCCCATGTCGAAGGAACTCGGTTCGCCGCGCCTATGCGCGGGCGGAGTTTTGGGACGAGCGCATCCGCATGATGCAGTGGTGGGCGGACCGGCTTGGACGCGATGAAGACGGACAAAACCTCTCCGCCGTCTCAAAATGAGCCTCGGTTCACCCCCGGCTCACATCCTGCTGTTCCCTGATCCGGTCATACACTTCCTTTGCTAGGCGTTCCTGCGCAGCTTTCCGGAAAGCTTTATCTTCCATCACCCGATTGAAAATCTCGTCGTTGCCCTCCATGCGCTGAATGAACAGGTCATCGAGGATGCGGCCGAAGAAGGCCGAGAAATGGGCTTCCGTATGGCCTTGGCCGCTTCAACGACCTTCTCGTCACGCTCGGCGGTCGCACGGACCTGGTCGAAGAAGAGCTGATCGGCCTCGGTGAAATCCGTGCCGAAGCGTTCGTTGAGCTGATCGACCAGCGTTGAGAGCGCGACCTCGATGCTTTCTCCCGTCCGGTCCCGACATCGGTCGGCCCCTTGAGCGGATCGCCCTCGCCCTGGGACAGGTCGATGGCCCCTTCGCTCACCTGTTGGAGGCGGAAAAATTTCAGCGCGACATCGTCATCGAGGGTGAACTTGGCGCCATCGCCCGGCCGGGGCAGCTTTGGCGCCAGATTGCGCACGAAGGCGTAGAGCCGCTCCAGGTCCTCATCGAAGTAGGGGAGTATCTGCGAGAGAAATCCGATACAGGTTGCGAAACGCGGTCAGCAGCCCGCGAAATTCCTCCTGCTCCGCCTCCTCGCGCTCCTTGAAGCGGGCGACGCAGCGATCCAGGATCGCGTTCATCTGCTTGTGATCCTGCCCGCTCGGGTCGCGCCGCGCCTTGAACCAGACGGCGGCGAAGTCGGTCACGTCCTGCGGTGTGAAGATGGCGGGTTGCAGAGCTTGTGATGCAACTCGTTGAGCTTCTGCGGGTCGGCGTTCTCGCCAACGGGCGTCGTCTCGTAGTAGGGCTTGAACGCCTTGAAGATGTCCTCCTCCTCGTTACGGAAATCGAGGACGAAGGTGCGTTCTTACCGGGCGCCATGCGGTTGAGGCGCGAAAGCGTCTGCACGGCCTGCACCCCGCCAGCTTCTTCACCACATACATAGTATGCAGCAGGGGCTGGTCGAAGCCGGTCTGATATTTCTCCGCGACGATGAGCACCCGATATTCCTCGCCGGCGAAGCGTTCGGGCAGCTCGCGTTCCGGCAGGCCGTCGTTCATGCCCACTTCGGTGAAGGCCGATCCCGGCAGTCCGGGTCCTCGACCGTGCCGGAGAAGGCGACCAGCGCGCGGATGCCGGTATAGCCCTTGTCTTTGATATAGCGGTCGAACGCCTGCTTGTACTTGACGGCGGAGAGGCGCGAGGCGGTGACGACCATCGCCTTGGCCCGCCCGCCCAGCTCGTGCATGCACCTTCAGCGCGGAAATGCTCGATGATGACCTGCACCACCTGCGTCGATGTTGCCGGGTGCAACTCCAGGAACTGGCCCAGCGCCTTGGCCGCCGCCTTCTTCGGCACCTCGGGATCGTGCTCGATCTGCTTCACCAGGCCGAAGAAGCGCTTGTAGGTCGTGTAGTTCTGAAGCACGTCGAGGATGAAGCCTTCCTCGATCGCCTGCCGCATCGAATACACATGAAACGGCGAGGCGCCGGTCGGGCCCGGCTCGTCGAACACGGCTCTTGGTCTTGAACTTCGGCGTGGCGGTGAAGGCGAAGAAGCTGAGATTCGGCTGGCGCGCCCGGCTCATCATCTCCTTCAGAGGCGGTCTTGCTTCCTCGGATAGCTCGTCAGTCTTCCTCCTCGCCAGCTGCTGCGGCGATGGCGTCGGCGATGCCGTCCTTGTTGAGGATGCCCTTGAGCGCGCCACGGTCTCGCCGGACTGCGAACTGTGCGCCTCGTCCACGATCACGGCGAAGCGCTTGCCGGCGGTGCAGCGTCACCTCGCCCTTCTCCGGTGGACGAAAGGGAATTCTGAATGGTCGAGATGATGATCGGACCCCGCCGGCCAGCGCCTTGGCGAGCTGCTGGGTGTTCTCTTCGATTTTCTCGACCACGCCCGGTCTTGTGCTCGAACTGGTAGATGGTGTTCTGCAACTGCTGATCGAGCACGCGCCGGTCGGTGATGACGATGACCGAGTCGAACACCTTGTGCGTCGGCTGCGTCATGCAGGCTGGCCAGCCGATGCGCCAGCCATGCGATGGTGTTCGATCTTGCCGCGAGCCGGCGGAGTGCATGGATCAGGTAGTTGTGCCCGGCCTTCCGTCCTCGGCGCGTGGGCGACGAGCTTCCGCACGGAGTCGAACTGGTGGTAGCGCGGGAAGATCATGCTCTCCTTCCGCACCTTCTTGCCGGTGGGTGTATCCACCGTGCGTTCGATCACTTCCAGGTGCATGAAGCGCTGCAGGATGTCGAGCAGGCTGTCGGCTGCGCAGCACCTCATCCCACAGGTAATGGCGTCTTCCAATTGCCCTCGACCGGCGGGTTGCCCGCGCCGAAATCGTCGCCCCGATTGAAGGGCAGGAAGACGGGTCTCGTGCCCTTGAGCTCCGTCGTCATCCACGCCAGGTCGGGATCGACGGCGAAATGCACCAGCCCGCGCTCCTTGAACCGGAACAACGGATCGCGCCCGTCCCGGTCGGTCATGTACTGCTTGCAGGCGTCCTCGGCGCGCTGGCCAGTGAGCGGATTTTTCAGTTCCACGGTGACGACCGGCAGCCCATTGACGCTCAGCACCACGTCGATCACGCACTTGCGCGGGCCGCCATCGGGACGTTTGAGCGCCTGAGAGGCGAAGGCGAGCTGGCGCGTGATGGTCAGCCGGTTGGCGGCATAGCGCGCGGCGCTTTCCGGGTTCATGCCCGAATTAGGCTGGAACCAGGCGAGGCGCAGTTCCTTGCCGTAGCATTTGAAGCCGTGGCGCAGCACGCCTAGCGCGCCCTTGCTCGCCAGCTCCTTGGTCAGGCTGTCGATCACCATGCCAGCGGTGCGGTCCTTCAGCATCGCTTCGAGCTGCCCCCAGCGCGCAGGCTGACTGTCACGGATGAAGCCGATCACATCGTCGGGAAACAGGGCTGTAGCGGGATCGAAGGCGTCCGGCGCGCGCGTCTGGTAACGGTCGCCAGTGATGAGACCATGCTTAATGGCGGATTCGAAGGCGTGTTCGGTATGGCCCGCCATCAGCGTAACCCCTCGATTTGGCCGGTCACGGCAGCAGTGATGAGGGCGGAACGGTATTCGGTAAGGCGCGCGATTGACGTTGTGATCTGAGCTTCAGTCTGAGTTAATAACGCCAATTCTTCGCCAATGTGGGAAACGATCTCGCGCTGCTCAGCAAGCGGGGGACGAACAAAGGCATATGATCTGACGAGAGATTGCGGAATGTTATTTGCAAGTCCGCCAGCCCCGCTGACGGAGAGAATTATCTGCTCCCTCATGTATTTGGCTCCCAAAGCAAGCGCAACGAACTCAGGGGCGGCTAGATCAAGTTGAAGTAAAACTCTATATGTTTTGTCCGAAAACATTAGCTTGGACGGACATTCGCCAACAATGGCCGCCGAACCGATCAAATGAAGAGAGCCACTCGCACGACACATTAGCAAATCGCCGGCACGAACCTCCAATTCGGGTCGTGGATCAATATCCGAAGGAAGAGCCTTATGGTCGCTCGGGCGAAAAAGGCCTTCATTTACGCATCCAGACCGTAAGACGCCCCATTCGTCGTCAGCTTTCTGTCGCTCTTCACATTGAGGATTCCAACCTTGCTCGATACGCCAGATTGAGCGACGAAACGACAATACCTCCCAATGCCCCGGAATCTGGCCGAGCCAGTCGATGCCGCTGTCTTTCATGGGGGCGGCGGGGTTGAGGCCCTTGGTGACGGCCTGGGTGATGATCGCCTGCCGCTTCTCCGCTAGCCACTCCAGCAGCGCGCGCTTCTTCTCGATCAGCCCATCGATCCGCGCCGTCTTCTCATCCAAAAAGGCCGCGATGCGCCTCTGGGTTTCGAGGGGTGGAGCGGTATCTCCAAGGAGCTTAGTTGAGGGGTTGGACCGCTAGAAACGTGCTGCCGGTTGCCAAAGAGTTCAGGGTTCCCGCGCTATCCTCCAGCGCGTAGCCAAGAAAGCGTTCGTCGATGTTGGTCGCCTTGACGGCAGCTAGACCACGCCCAATTCCGTACGTCTGATCAGCCCAATTTGTGCGTCCGACGGGAGCACGAACGGAAATCAGCCAACTGCCAAGAGGGGCAATTTTCGGGGGCTCGGAACAATAACGATCTGCCCGAGGCGATTTGGCACCGAATTCAGCGCATCCTTGTAAGAATGGAAAACCGTCTCCCAAATCATTTACGCTTGCTCCATCGGCAGACTGGCCAGCTACAATATCTGTGATAAATTTTAGCCGTCGCAGGAGCATTACCCGACGAGCCCCTTAAGCAGCGCGGCGATCTGGCCTTCCAGCGCCGCAATGTCCGCCTCGATCTCGGCCAGCGCGCGCGGCGGCTTGTAGACGTAGAAATGCCGGTTGATCGGAATCTCGTAGCCGACCTTGGTCTTGGCGTAATCGACCCAGGCATCGGGTACGTGGGGTCGCACCTCGGCCGCGATATAGGCGTCGATCGCCTTCTGCATGGCGTCAACCAGATCGTCATTGGGCATGTCCGGCCCGAACTTCATCGGCAGAGGCAGCACGGTGCCTCGCGGCAGCGAGATATTCTCGGTGTCGCGCAGTTCGCTATCGGGCTCGGGCCGGCCTTTGCCATTACGGCAGATTTCAGCTTTCGGGTCGCGCTCGCCCAGGGCGGCGAAGATCGCCTTCTTGATCGGTGTTGGCAGCTTCAACCCGACGAGCTTGGCGACGGCATCCAAGTCCGCCTCAAAACGATGGCGGTCCATGCAGCGCCCTTTGGGCGCCAGCTTCGCCAGCAGGCGCGGATCGCATCCTGCTGCCGCGGCCCTCCGCCTCTTCCGCCTCCACCGCCTTGGCGTCCTTGCGCTTCTTCGACACCGCCAGCCCGACGAAAGCCGATTGATCATCTAGCCGGGCGATGCGCTCTTCCGTGGCCTCGAAGTTGAGGCGCAAAGGCCGTTCGACTGTCACCTTGAGGAAGCCGAACTCGCGGTTCTCGAAAATGCGGCTGATGACACGCTCCTCGGAGCTGCCGTTGATCGTACGGTCTCACGCTCGCCGTCGCGAAAGTTTCCGTAAATCTCGGTCAGGCGGTGAATGTGTGCGTCTGACAGCTCGTTGCGCTTGTTGTTCAGGCTCTTCTTCATCTTCTGAAAGAAGCGCGTTCCGTCGATCAACTGGACCTTGCCGCGCCGCTCCGCCGCCTTGCGGTTGGTGACGAGCCATACATAGGTGAAGATGCCGGTGTTATAGAAAAGCTGGTCCGGCAGGGCGACGATGGCGTCAAGCCAGTCGTTTTCGATGATCCAGCGTCGGATATTGGATGAACCGGACCCGGCATCGCCGCTGAACAGGGGCGAACCGTTAAAGATGATTGCGATCTTCGATCCCTCGCCGCCCTTCGCAGGCGCGTCCTTCATCTTCGAAATCATGTGCTGGAGGAACAGCAGCGAACCGTCGTTGATCGCGGGAAGCCCCGCGCCGAACCGGCCGGAGAAGCCCAACTCCGCAGCCTCCCTTTCGACGACTTTCTGCTGATCCTTCCATTCGACCCCGAAAGGCGGATTAGCGAACATGTAATGGAATTGGCGACCTGGGAAGCCGTCAGAGGTCTTGCCGTCGCCCAAAGTGTCGCCGAGGATGATGTGATCGGTCTCCTCGTCCTTGATCAGCATATCCGAGCAGCAGATTGCCCAGGCCTCATCGTTGTAGTCCTGCCCGTAGAGGCCGAGATTGGCGGAGGCATTGCCCGCGCGGATCGTCTCCTCGGAGACCGACAACATGCCCCCGGTGCCGCAGGCTGGGTCATAGATTTCGCGATAGACCCCGGGTTTGTAGACATCCTCCTCGCCCGTGTAGACGAGATGGGTCATCAGCCGGATCACCTCGCGCGGAGTGAAGTGGTCGCCCGCCTCCTCGTTTGCTTGCTCGTTGAAGCGCATGATGAGGTTCTCGAAGAGATAGCCCATCTCGACGTTGCTGACACGATCGGGATGCAAATCGATCCCCGCCATTGCCTGAACGATGGCGTAGAGACGATTACTCGAATCAAGCTTTTCGATCTGGTCGCCGAACTTGAACCTCTCAAAGATGCGCCGCGCCGTTTCAGAGAAGCCGTTGATGTAGGCCACGAGATTGGGCGCGATATTCTCGCTGTCGCCCAAAAGCTTCTCGAAAGGTGTAGTGGCTGATGTTGTAAAGCGGCTGCTTGCGGTCCTGCCCGACGATGCGGGTTAGCAGCCGGGGAATGGCGTTCTCAGCTGTCCCGCAGCGACGAGCCGAACGTACTCGGCCAATACGGCATCCTTGGTCGGCTCCAGGACGCAGTCGAGGCGACGCAGCACCACGATAGGCAGCATGACAAGTCGGTACTGCGGCGGCCGATACGGCCCGCGCAACCGGTTGGCGATCTCCCAGATTTTTCCAACGACTTCTTTGTGGCGTTCGGCTAGCAACGGTTCCCCCAGCGTCGGCGCTTCGTATCCAGATTGCAGCGATCCACCGCGATTCCCGCGAGTTTGTCTTGCGCGGCTCATTTCGGACTTCAGTGAATGGAATGACGCACCCTGTCAAAGGCTAAGCTTGGCGCGCCAGCACGTTGCGGACGCTCATGGCGTGCCAACGGCCGCCTCGCGGCGTTTGTACGCCTCGGGCGTTCAGGGCGTCGGCAACAGCCCGAAGGGTGGTCGCACCAGATTTGCGGATTTCGCCGATGATCGGAAGCACGTTCCGAGCAGCGCGATCTGCTTCCGCCTTAATAGCCGCAACGGCCTCGCCGCGCGCATCGTCGATCTTAGGATTGCCAAGCTTGACACCTTTTGCTTTCGCTGCCGCGAGCGCAGACTTAGTGCGCCCGGCGATCAAGGCGCGCTCTTTTTCAGCTAGCGCGGCGTATAGGTGGAGGACGAACGGATCCACATCCGGTCCAAGCTCGGCGACGACGAACGGCACGCGGTGCGCCATCAGACCGGAAACGAAATGCACATCGCGAGAAAGGCGGTCGAGCTTGGCAACCGCGACGGGGCAGCGCAGCGCCCGCGCTTTGCCTAGCGCCGCCGCAAGCTGCGGTCGACGGTCAAGCGCGTCGCTTCCCTTGCCAGTCTCGACCTCGACAAATTCGGCCGCGACCTCATAGCCTGCTTCGGCCGCGAACCGGTTCAGCGCCTCGCGCTGCGCTTCGATGCCCAAGCCCGATCGGCCCTGCTGGCTAGTGCTGACCCGAATGTAGGCAACGACAGGTTTCATAGCTTCGGCTTTGAGCGGTGTGTATAAGAATTATACGCTCATTTAGATTTTATACAAGCGCCCTTCGCGGCAGCTTTTTCAGACGATTGAGTCTCCCCTTTCGATTTGGTCGGCGATACGCCTCAGCGCCTCCGCTCCGATCCGCGCATCGGCCGACGCGGCCCGCTCGCCGAGGCGACGAATGATTTCGGCTTGTCGAGAGGGCGTAATCGTTCCGTAGCTTGAAAATGTGGTCAGGCAGCTATCATGCCCGAGATTTTGCGACCAAGCCTTGAACGCCTCAGCGTCGAGCTTCAGTTCGTAGCCAACCTGCACCAACGCGTTTCGGAACGAGTGCGGATTGAAGTACGGCAAACCCGCGCGCATCACGCTTCGCGGAATACTTCGCGTACGCGATTGGCGTTCGACCAGGGTTCGCGATCGATGCCGGCCCCTCGGAATTCTCCGTTCCCGTCGAGCGCCAACTTGGTTTTGGGGAACAGTGGGTCATCAGGACCAAATCCTTTTTCCTCGCGAAGGTAAGCGATCCAATCGACAACAAATTTCCGGATGTCGTCACCGACCGGAAAGAATGTCGTCGTGAAGGTCTTTGACCGCTTGGTGCGAACCTCCCTCGCGTCCTGCTCGACGCGACCGCGTTCAATGTCAACGTGTTTCAGACGGAATGAGACGGTCGCGCTGTCCCGAGCGCCGGTCAGGATCGTGAATGCAATCAAGGCCCGGTCTCTCTTCCGAACTTCGCTGCCATCGGGCATTGCGTTGAGGATCGCCCGAACCTGCGCCAGCGTCGGGCAGTCCTTGAAGCGATGCGCCGTCGCGGCCCTTGATAGCTTTTCGGACGCACTGAAATATTCGGCGTCAGAGTATTTGACCTTTGACGCGTAGCCGGGTTGATCGGCCAACCAGGTAAAGAAAGCCTTCAAGACGCCGAGCGTCGAGTGAATTGTCGAGGCCGATAGCCGTTTTCCCGTCCTAACGTTGTGCTCCTCAGCCAAATGTTCCTTGAAGGCGCGCGCCTGTTCTACATGAAACGCCTTAAAATCACGATGGCGGGTATACCGCTCGAAACGGTCGATTGCCGCTGCCACGGCGTCGATAGATGATTCGTCACGGCCTTTGGCATCCTTGAGAAACAGCAGATAGCGTCGTTTCACGCGCTCGTTTTCAGGGTGATGTTTAATCATGTCTGAGAAGCCTATTTTAAGCTCACATTTGAGAGGGAAACGGAACTATCGTTTAGGCGCTGTTCCGCTTTCCCAAATGTCACGTCGAGGCCGCCCCGAATCTCGTCGATCTTAGACAGGGTCGCCGCACGGTAGATCAGCCGATTGCAATCAGGACAAATGCCGCATAGCGAGCCGCTAAGAGCGGTGCGCGGCGTGTATTCCGCCATTTCTCCTGCCGGGCGTTTCGGCCTTCGACAGGCAAGACAATAGAATTCGCCTGGCTGGCATTTCTGTTTTCTTGGCCGTCGACCTTCCATAAACTCGTGGAGGTCGACTCCGCGAACTAGGCGCGGACGTCTGGTATCCGTAGTCGGGAGACCCGCCGCGATCCACCGTGTGACCGTTTGCTTGTGCACCGTCATAAGCGCAGCAAGTTCAGTGATCGTGTAGTTGCGATGGATTTTGACGCGACGGGAAGAGATCCGCCGAGGCATCTGCTAATCAAACTCCGCGATGAGAGCGCGAATATCCTCGACGCGCCACACCGTGATGCCCTTCCCTAATTTCAGAGGTGCGGGGAAACGGCCGCTTCTTCACCCCGGCCCACCACGTGGACTTGGATACCGGGATCGGCCCTTCTGGCCCGAGGATCGACGAAATCCTCACGAAACCTTCTCCCGGAAGAGCGGCGTTCTTTGGCCACCCGCCAGCCGGCGGGGTAACAGTGTCCATGCGCATCTATTTGGTTCCCATTCAATCTGTTGAAGTGCAGGTTGCATCTGGGAACAATTCGTTCGGAATATCCGGGAGGATTTTCCGAACTTCGGAAATTCGTATCAATTTTCCGGACGTCGCCCGTTGCGGCGCGCCGCCCGGAGATGACGAGTGATGGCGTCTAAACTCAGTTGCTGATCGGGTCCCTTGTGAAGCGCGGGAAGCCGCAACTTCAAAATACGCCTCGCCATTTCTAGTCATTTCTAATGAGAGTTGGATCCTCGACGCAAAGCTGCTTAGCGGCAGCGAGAATTTCCTTCCTAGTGCGGGCTCCTTGTCGAAGCCGTTCTTCGCGCGCGAGGGGTAATCCCGAATGACGCCACTCTGCCATAGCAACGCCGTCATGGATGTAGTCTTCATAGAACATCATCAATCGATGTTCGGCGGCGGCAAAACCCAATTCGAAATCCCAGGCGAACTGCTTGTCGGTCCCTGCGGATCGGTTTTTTATCAGACAGCAATACTTTGAGATAATCGAGCTTTTGCAGAGCAAGTGCTCTTTGCCGCCCATACTCCAAAAGACGGAACTCGTAACTAAAATCGGCTTGAATTCCCTCTCGCGAATTCTTCTCCTGCAATTTCTGATAAAAGTCAGCGAGTATTTTGTCGGATGTTTGCAAAAACTGCTCATCCAGATTTTCAACAAAATCGTCAAAGCCTTCGGGGTCGAAATGCTGCGGTAGTCTGTACCTAGAAATCGACGCCCCGCACCAACGCCAAATCTCCAAAACTTCGACGTTGCAGCACGAACATCTTCCGCGAGAAGAGAGTTCATACCTCCGGTCTCCGATAACGCGGGATTTTATCGGCTCATAGCCGGTTAATTCCTTGTCAGACATAATTGAGCCAACTCAGTTTAGAGTTAGCCTCGAATTCGCGTCACACCTGAGCCCTCCACAACATGATGTTATGGGGCACGGCGTTTCTCCACAGTTTTTGCAGACGCTTTAGTATGTGAGTGGCCCGCTAGTGACGAGATAACGTGGATGACCGCCAGCAAGGCCGCGGCTCGGCGAGTTACGGATTTCGAGCTGAAAGATCACGCGATTCTGACGTTGAATGGCTCATTGCTCATTCTTCAACAATCGGCCACGTGGGGGCCTGTAATAGAACCGAGGGTTCCAACCTACGTTCTGGATTCAACTTGTATTAGTGACGCTATGATGCATTGTTTTCGGATGCTGCTATTCCTTGCCTCAGTCCTCGAGCAACTCGATCTTGCACTAGAGCACAGCGCTAAAGGAGACGTGCTTAACGCACGTTTCGGCATAATGCTGACCGATAATGCTGTCGAACTGGTCTTGCACCAGATTGCGAAAGACAAGGCGTTCGATCTGCAATCGTATTCGTTCCAACGGAAGGAATATCCGCATCAGGACGCTTTGAAAAAAGCGCTCGGCCGAAACTTCGATGCAAAAGTGAAGTTCGCGAAAATCGAAGCGGGCCTGACCGACGAGGTAGCGCAAACAATTGTGATTCTGCCCGGGTATCGAAACGAGGTCTATCACGTCGAACTCAAACACGAGAATATTTTACCTGCTTTGGCAGTGTTTTATTTCGATGTGGCGTCCGAATATCTCAGCACCCACAAGCCCCGCATGTTGAGCTGGGGTTCTAACCAAAAGTTGCCCGAGCGGGCAAAAAAATATTTCAAGGGCCACGGGACGTTTCCGGGAACGCCTGAGGATTTCTTGAATGGGTGCGAGTCCCTGCGTAAGGCATGCAATTGCGGTGCGCACACAACAATCTCGGCACTCGCCGATGAAATGGATCAGGTCATCTTCAGCAAAATGTCTGCCTTGATGTCATTGCCGGCGGTGTCTACGCCGACCAACAAACGACACGCGACGAGGCAGTGGTGGACACGCAGGCCTGGCGGCTAGCATTTTCCGACGAAGGAAAAGCCTTCGCGCAGAGCGCGGGTTGGAGCGGAAACCTGCTCCAGTTAGTTGATTGGTTGGGCGCGAACTATCCACACAAGTTTCGCTCGGATCCGATCCCTTCATGGGAAAAGCAAGCTGAGCGGCTGCGCGCGAACAAAATCCTCATACCGCCCTTTCGAACTATCAATCTTTCATGTCTTCAACTGCCGAGATCCGTAAGTCACTGGAGGAATCGGCGGGCGCTGCAGAGCGCGAGATCGACGCGGCGATTGACCGCGCTCGAGGCCGATAGCGGGACATCGAGACCCGGAGCAGGTAAGACATATTATCGCGTGGCGGCGATGACGACGAGCCTTAAGCAGGACAATTGTTGGCCTTCATGTTGGCCTCTATATATTTCTTATCGAGATTAGGTCTTAAAAACAGGTGCTTGTCTCCCAAGTTCAAATCCCTCTTGCGCACCAGCAGACCACTGCACTGGCGCGGCAGTTTGTCTTCCGGGTAACGCTCCAGGTTGGCAGGGACGTCCGCCCCCTCACCCCCGCCCATGCACCAGAAAAATCTGCACCAGCGCGACCAGGGTCTCGGCGAAAATGAGCGCGACGATGATCGCCTCCAGCCGGGCCGAGCGATCGACGTCTAGAATGTCGGTGAGCGTCTGGCCGGTCTCGACAATCACATTGAGCTTTTGCGTCACTGCCTTGGCGCGCTCGTTCAGTTCATACTCGTCTTCGAGCCTGGCATAGAGCCGCTCGAGGCTGGGGTGATCCCAAAGAATGTCCGGCTTTTCCTCCACCGCGACGCGGCCGGAAATGCGGTGCTGTGCGATCAGCGCCTGCCCGATCAGCTTCAGCATCGAGCGCCGGTTCCAGGGCGCCCGGCCGGTGCGGGCCAGCGCGGCGGCGAAGGGCTCGATCGCGTCGAAGACGCCGCCGAGCTTGTTCTCGTCGCGCGCCAGCGACACCGATTTTGCGAGGGCATCGGCGACGACAAGAAAGCGCGCCGGTGAGAGATCGGGGATTTCGACGGGGCCGCCGGGTTGTACGCGATCATCATAATCGGCGCGGATTTCGAGCGCGGCGGTTTCTTCGTTTTTGTCATCCGTGCGGCCGGAAATTCTTCCCGCGATCCGATCAAGAAAGCTCGTTTCCTCGGCCGGGCTCATGCCGGCGAAGACCACTACGCCAAAGCGGTAAAGCGCGATGAATTTGGTCGAGGAGAGCCGTGTCGCGAACGGCACGGACGCGATCATGTCGCCGCGCGCGATGCCCGTGGCGTCGATCCGGTCGCCAACATGGATCGCATGCGTAAGGACGCGCGTGATGGGGCTGGGAGCGCCAGTCGCAGCTGGCACCGGCCCGCCAGGGTCAGTCACATCGCTCTGAATATCGTCCGGCATTTTCTCGCGGCATTTCATTTCGCCGAGCTTCGGCGGTTCCTAGGGGCTCGGCCTCATCTTACGACATTTGGAAGCCAAAAGGGCGCGGAGCGGCTCTGTCACGGCCTTACCCGCACCTCGGCCGGCGCGACGAGCTGGGAATTTTTTTTAGCTCGACCCGTTGACACCGCTTTTGCGGACAACCATCTCCAAGACACGATACTGGTATATGCAAGTAATTGGCTTGCGTGACTGGGTCGTTCTGCTCAGGAGTCAATGCAATGAAGAAATCCCATCATCTCGCGGCGTTCACCTTGGCCGCTGCGTTCGGCGCTGTCAGCTTCCAGGGCAACGCCAGCCCGTTGGCCGACCGCGCGGCGACGCTCGGCGGCAAGCCCTTCACCGTGGAGCATCAGGCGATCGACCAGCGTTTTGTGGCGGACGCGCATGTGCCGACTGAAAATCCGCTGGCGGATCGCGCGGCGACACTTGGTGGCGAGGCTTTCACGGTGAAGGGTGCCGAAGGCAGCCGGTATCACGTGGCGCGGCAGACCACTGCCGAGGCCGATCAGGTGGCCGGCAATCCGCTCGCAGACCGCGCGGCGACGCTCGGCGGCAAGGCCTTCACCGTTGAACACGACGCGCCGCAGGCCGCACCTGCGTTTTTGGCGCGCTTCCAGTAAAATAGCAGCACACCCAACGCGCGGCCGGCTCGGCCGCGCATTTACGTTCGCGGCGTTATTTCTTCAGCCCGGAGAACTGCTGAAACGCGGCCCGGAATTCCGGGCTCGAAAGGTCATTCATTATTGAACGAAGCTCTTCCGCGCGTTTGGCGCCGAAAGCTTTCTCGAAACGATCCTGCGCGTCGCGCCAGAGTTCGGTCGAATATTTCAGCATTTTCAGGCCGGCCTTGGTCAGCGTGGCGCGCTTCGCCCGCCCGTCTTCCGGATCCGGTACGAGGGCGACCAAGCCCTCGCGTTCAAGCGGTTTCAACGAGCGCCCGAGTGCCGACAAATCCATCACCATCATCTGCGCCATCTCGCGAAGCGTCGGCTCGTTCATGGCCTGGATTGTGTAAAGCAGAGTGTATTGCGTTCCGCGCAATCCGCTCGGCGCCAGCACGTCGTCATAAAGCTGGCCCAGCATGCGGGCCGCCTGCCGGATCGCGCCGTTGTTGCATGGCATGGCACTCGTTGCTGTCTCGCCCATTCTGAAACTCGCTCTCGATCTCTTCACCGTAATTTATATGACAAAAAAATATATTCAAGGCATATACAACTGATTTTTCAGGCGGAAGGCGCTGTTCGCGCACGTCGCGCCGGTGAGATTTGCAGTATCCGCCTTGCAAGCTGCCGCATCTCGTGTATTTACTTGCATATGCCAGTTTTATTGACGGGCATGTTTTCAATCGTTTGTAAGCTGGAGAAAGCCAATGCCCACGGACAATATCAGTGCGGTGAACGTGCCGACGCAGTTCATAGAAGCCGCAAACGGGATTCGTTACGCCTACCGCCGGTTCGGCAAGAGCGGCGGGGTTCCACTGATCCTGATGCAGCATTTTCGCGGCAATCTCGATTTTTGGGATAACGCACTCCTGGACGCGCTTGCCGCGCAGCGGGATGTGATCGCGTTTGACAATACTGGCGTTGCGGCAACAAGCGGCGCGACGCCCAACAATGTGACGCAGATGGCGCGCGACGCCATTTCGTTCATTGAAGCGCTGAAATTCGAGACGGTCGATATCCTCGGATTTTCGCTTGGTGGATTTGTCGCGCAGGAAACCGCATTGCTGCGGCCCTACCTCGTCCGGAAATTGATATTGGCGGGCACGGGACCGCAGGGCGGCCCCGGCATGCACGGCTGGGTCAAAGACATCGCCGACGCGGCGCGCAAGCCCGACAGTGGCGGCGCCGAACTCGCTTACATCATGTTCAAGGGGACGCCCACCAGCCAGGCGAAAGGCCAAGAATACCTCGGCCGGTTCATGGCGCGCCAAGCCGACCGCGACGCGGGGGGCACATTGCAGACGCGCGACGCTCAATACGACGCCGTTGTGGATTGGGGCATTCCGGATCATAGCAAGCTGCAGCGTCTAGCCGCGATCGAGCAGCCCACATTCGTCGCGAGCGGCGATGACGATCGGATGCTGCCGCCGCGCCTCGCCTACATCATGGCCGGACTGATCCCGAACGCGCAGATCAAAATCTATCCCGATGCCGCGCATGGCTTCCTCTGGCAGCATCATCAGGAATTTGCCGCAGACGTGAACAGCTTCCTCGGGTAACTGACGGCACTTGAGGCAAACGCGCAGCGGTCTCGGCGGGCCGCTGCGAAGGAAGACCAAATCAGGGCCGATCAAGCGAGGAATCGCGCCGCTCGTACATCACAGTCCTGTTGAATCCACCGACGCCCGTGCGCCGATGAAACTCGCGCCATCCTCGCGCGGCGATAAAGGGATCATGATTCGGATAGTTATAAATGATGATCGTGTTCTTGCTTTCCAGCGCATCGAGCAGACGCCCGAGCACCACCTCATCGAAAGGATTAAACAGATAGACAATCAGGTTGTGCGAAATAGCGCCATAATCAAACGACGTCGCATCCGCGCAGAGACATTTTCCACTTTCGCCGAACACAAGCGAGTGGTTCTTTTGGGCCGTCTCGATCAGGGAGTGATCATAGTCAATGCCGAATATGGCCTGATCTAATTTCTGCGCCTGGCATAACCGTTTCCAGACGATCGTAACCTTTCCCTTTCCGCATCCGACGTCTATGAAAGAAAACGTCTCGAAATCACGTCCCAGTTTTTTCACGACGAATTCGAAACGATTTGCGAATTTCGCTGGTCCAGGAGGCGGCATAGAACGTGCCGTTTTCATGGAATGGCGAAGCCGGATTCAAATCATGTTTCTGCACTTCAACCGACGTATCGGTTCCATGAATCACATCGAATAATTTTGTTTGCCAGAGAAGAACCAATTTGAGCTTGCGGTCTCGGTTGAAGACCTTAGCGGGCAACTTCTTCCAGGCAGCGGGTGTCATTCGCATCGATTGTTCCCGAACAATCCTCAAGCCATACGCGATGAAGCTTGCACGATATTGTGCGGCCATCGGCAGCTGCCCACGAAGAAGCCTTTCGGAACCGCATTTCCAAACGGTCTACCGGAAGCCTGAGTTGAACTTTGCAGGAAAATGTCTCGCCGACGAATTCATGGGCCAGAGTCTCTTCCCCGGCTTTCCATAAGAACTCTTGTTCCGAAAAGCGCGCGTCGGGCGGCACATATCCCTCGATATGAAACCAAATAGCCTGACGGTCGATCGCCTCGATATCAAAATCAAAATGCGTCGTTTCGCCGACCCAGCCGTTTTCGTAGATCCCGACGGGCAGGATGCGATCGTCAATGCGCACTGGGAATTCATTCAGGCTCGTTGCGGTGTAGGGGAGAGCATCGATGTCGTGAGGGATCAGCGGACGCCAATGTTCGCCGTGCGCCGCAAATCTAAATTTATTTGGCACATCAGGCTTTGTTTTTGAGAGCCGCAATCGTGAACGGACGTACGTCCAAACGCTGCGCATCAATCCGCTTTGTTGGTCCGGCTCGGACGTCTCAATATCCGGCCGCCGAATTATGACGTTATAAATGCCGAGTATCACGTCCGGACGCCAAGCCTTGAACCATGGCGGCGCATTGTAAGGCGCAACGATCACAGTATTTCCGGCGGCGCCTTTTGTTTTCAGCAGATGCTCGAAGAGAAGGTTCCCCGGCGATGCCAGGTGCAGGGCTTCGTCGTATCCGGTTCGCAGAAGATAGGAAATGCCGTCCGCGACGACGCAAAATAACGCGGCAGCAACCTTGCCATCCACTTTCATCACATGAATCTCGCAGCCATTCGATGCTGCGAGCAACTTTGTGAGATGGGTCAGAAAATATTGCAGCGAGGGGATTTTTAGCACGCTTGAGCCTTCCTCGCCTTTCCATCCCGAAGACTCAACATTCAAAAAATCGCTGAACATCTCCTGCACATCAAGACACGTATTGACCGATATATACGAAACGTCCCGACCCTTAAGCTTGTTGTGAGCCGTTCTAAGGTTCTGTCTGAAGGACTTCGATAGCCGTGAAAACGGATCATGCCCCGGTGCGCATGTAACGAATTCGTTCTTTCCCCAATGGCCTCCCGGAGACCTCATCACATTGAGCTTCGTCGCTTTCTTCATAGAGGAGAAAGCACACGAGTTCGCCAGGATACCTCGCAAGGAAATTATGTCCCACGAACGATCGATTTTTGCCAAATAGCCGAGAAGGTCCGCGAGCAAGGTCGTTTCTTCGAACGCTTCGTCGATCAAAAAATCTCGCGCAGACTGATGCCCGGTCGGATCGGAAAGGAGCTCCAGAATTTTGAGCTGCGAGTGTCCATCAGACACACGGACGGCCTGCAGGGGCATGATCAAGATTGGCCGGGCTCCGTGGGAAACACGCAAGCAGACCAAATTTCCGCTTTGTGCATGCTCAAACGTTTGAGCCAGAGCGACATACCATTCGATCTGATGGAGATGCCTTCGCATTCTTATTCGCGCGTAGAGACGTGACCAATCTCTCTCTAGATCATGCAGCCCCTGGTTGCCCCAATGCGCACTAACCTCCAGCCGCATATTCCCGTGTCCCTACGCGCGATCTCTGCCTTAAGCATCGCGGTGTAGGGGCTTTGGCGCCAAGTATCGAGGCGAAAGTTACGCATCTGTCGAAGCTGTTGGTCACGGAAGCCGGCGCTGTAAAATTAAGTTTATATTCCGCGCGTGGCTAAAATGCGCTTCACAACAATCGGTTGATTTAGCGTCACAAATTTTACCTTGAGTTGGTGCGCGCGCCCATTCCCCGTTGCTTTGGAGCGATATCTCGCTTTTGTGAACCGCCGTACCAAGAATGTGCCGCCCCGCCACTCGACGATCGAAGAGCGTCCTGAATATTTATGTAGGGAAACTTATTTCCGGCGGGGGCCAAAATTGAAAGCGATTGCGCTGGCGGCGTTCCCAAAATCGGGAGTCACCTACCTTAGTTCGCTACTTTTTTATTCATTCTTCCCCGCGGCCAAGCCTGAGGATATTGAGCGCTCCTACGTGATCGATATTCACGGTAACCCGTGGGAAAATGCTGAAGCCCATAGCGACAGGATTTTTCTAAAAACGCACTTTGCCTACCCGGAACATGTCAAGGCTGTCGGCCGGCCGGAGAAGACGATCTATCTCGTCCGCGATCCGCTCGACATCATGAATTCCGCGTACGACTTTCACAGGCTTCTCGATAACGCCTTCGCCGAAGATCGCAATTCATTCGTAGATCGCTGGATTGCTTCGGGAGGCGGAGACTTCGATGTGGCGGGGCCTTGGATGCATCACGCCAATTCCTGGACGAGACAATCTGACGTGCCTGTGCTCGTCATCCGTTACTCCGCGCTCGTCGATCGGCCGGAGGAAGAGCTCGATCGCATTTTCTCCTTCCTTGGCTTTCGGCCAGAGGCCGCACTGATTCACGCGGCGGTCAGCAATAGTTCAATGAAAGCGATGCGCGAGCGCGAGGAGGAGGAATTCCGGCAAAAGAAGGAGGGGGTTTTTTATCGAGCCTTCCTCGAAAACACGATGCAGAGCGGCGCCCGTTTTATCAACAAAGGATACCGCAGCTCGTTCGAACAATTGTCCTTTCCCCAGCAAGTGGCGGCACAACGCCAATTCGGAACTATTGTGCGAGATTACCTCGGAACTTCTTACTCTGTTCGAAACACCCTCATCGATCACGGTATCTAAGATCGCTATGTCCACATCGGATGCGCAGACGGCAATCCCGTTCTTTTACCAGAATGGCCCGAACATAACGCAAGGCCGGTTGACGATCCCGGAAACGCGTCGGCCTGATGTTCCAAGCGCTTTTTTGTTCTCATTACATAAATCCGGAAGCGTGCTCGTAAACGCCATCCTCGATGCCATCGCGAAGGAATCCGGCGTATCGAATGTCGCGCTTTCGCAGAGTCTTTTCGCCCAGGGCGTATGTGTCAGCACGGCGGTTTTCGATTTTGAAAAGCTCATCAAGCCGTACGGCTATTTCTACAGCGGATTTAGACGCCCCTACCCTGCGATGAGTGGCCTGTTCGACGCTCTCCCCGGTACCAAGCTGCTCGTCGTCCGCGATCCGCGGGACATACTCGTTTCAAATTATTTCTCGGTGAAATATTCGCATGGCTATCCCGCGAATCCCACGCCGCAATTTGCCACCCAGCTAAAAGCCGAGTTTCGAGGTCTCGAGGATGGTCTGGACAGCTATTGCATCAGAACAGCGGCCTCCCTTTTAAAGGACTTCTACGATTATTTAGAGCTGCTTGATGCTGGGGCCGTCGTCCTCAGATACGAGGACTTTATCTATGACAAGCGTGCTCTTCTAACAAGACGCCTCTGCGAATTGTGCCGTGTGGACCTCTCGTCTGACGCGATAACGCGTATCAGCACGGAGTTTGAGACAATCCCTTCGAGCGAAGATGTGAACGCGCACATTCGCCAGGTTCATCCCGGCGATCACCAAAGGAAGCTTCAATTATCGACGATACATCTGCTCGATGAAATTCTGCGCGACTTTCTTCAGACCTTTGGGTACCAAGCCCGGGCGAAGACAATTGGACATGCGATCAGACACCCGGAAATGGCCTCGCCAAATTCATAGCTAAAGGGGCCGGATCGAACCCGCAGCACCGCTGCAAACAAGCGGGCGGAAAAGAAATAGAACAAGGAATTATTAGGCGCGGGCGCTGCTTCTTAAATGCAGCCAGCGCGCTGGATCGTAGCGGCCCTGAAAATCCAACATATGCGCCGAAACTTTTTCCTCGGTGTCGGGAATGATGACGCATTGGCGCGCTTTTATGGATTCAGCCGTGCGCTTGAATTTCGGGAAATCATATTCCGCCTTTGTGTGGTTCCATCGCTTAAAGGCGTGAACACTAATCATGAAGTCTCCCGCTCGCTGAGCTTCGTTGAAGCTGTTCTATCGACCGATTTCGGGGAATGCGGGCATGCGGCGCGCCCGAAAAATTCAGAGCCGCCGCCGCTCCACGCAGACCAAACCGCCGGTACATCCGTGGTCGGTTCGATCTTGCGAAGAAATATTTAGCCGCCGCGAAATTCGCGAAGCGGCTGGGCAAAAATCAGCCCAAAACCTTCAGATTGCTGGCCGACATCTTGCCGCTTCTCTGGTCAGCGGCGAGATCAAAACCCACCTTCTGACCTTCCTGCAGATTGTTGATGCCGGCGCGCTCGAGTGCACTGATGTGCACGAACGCGTCTCTGCCACCGTCATCCGGCGCAATAAAACCGTAGCCCTTATCGGAATTGAACCACTTCACGGTTCCCGTCGTCATGGGAAACCCTTTCGTAAACATAGATAATGCTTGTCCGCGGAAAGCCGCGGATCGTCGAAATCGCATATTTTCAGGAGAGATAATTTAGCTCGGCGCGGAAATTTCTCGCGCGAGGCCAACTTGCCCGGCCGTCTATCGACATGTGCAACATATACTATTGTTGAGCGATATACAAGGCGCCGCATAAATGCTTCGCGGCAATGCCCCAAAGCGTTCGTAGCGGCCATCCGGCCGCTACGAAGCAAATAAAATCTCAGTCGCGCCAGGTCGACTGGATCGGCGAGCTCGCCGCCAGGATGTGACCGAGATTGCCGCCGACTTTCGGCCAATGCGCCTGCGCCACGCGCGCGCTTGCATCATGCGCGGACGTCACACGAGCCCGATCGGCATACCAGGCCGTCGCTCTAACCGGGGCCGAACGCACCGCGACAGTTCCTTCGCCGCGACCGAGCACGGCAATCCGCACTGGCGCTGTCCCGCGCATGCCGATCGCGAAAGCCGCGCCGCGCGCGAGATCAAGGCTGCGCCCACGGACAAACGGGCCGCGATCGTTGATGCGGACCACGACGCTGCGGCCGGTGCGCGGGTTGGTCACCTGCAAGCGCGTGCCGAACGGCAGTGAACGATGGGCGGCGGTATAGCCGTTGGGGTTGAAGCGTTCCCCGGAAGCGGTCCGGTATCCGGACGAATAATAAGATGCGTAAATCAACGATCCGCCGATGAGACTAAAATGCCGGCGCGAATGAGCGAAAGAATTTTCGGCAGAGAGAGAAAGAAGAGCGATAGCAGATAGCGTAATTTTCGATGCGTTCAACACGTCACCCTTTCCAAAGTTGCAGAAGGGTGCGTATTGATTGTCACAATGTGTTCATAAATGGCGATTCATGAGGCAATAGTGAGATAAAGCTTCAGCTGACTGGCCAAAACGTCGCAGGAAATGTGTCAGAATCGGCAATATTTCCTACCTATTCAACCGGGCCCGCTCGCTTTCACTCGGAGGTCTTTGAAAATTTACTATTTATTTACCATGATATTTTTCCAATAAAGCCGAGCTTAATAAGCATTAGGCACTGAGCTTGTCACCGCGCCAGACCGCTCGTTGGTCGCGCTGCTGGGCGCCTCGCCTGGGGCATCGACCGCGGCCTTCATCGCGATCAGCGTTTTGGAAAAATGTTTCGCGGGCGAATTGACGAGCAGCGGTTGGCTTCCGAAGCTGAAGGAAATAATTCCATCATATGGAACCTCGTTGATCGAGGATGCCGATTTTTGCAACCGCGTCCGCGCTGACACGGCTACTGTACTTAAAACCGAAAATATCTGAGCCCAGGGCCTATGCCGCGCGAGAGCCGCTTATGAGCGATCCTGCGTTTTGCAATCTTCGCTTTGATGCGAGACCAGAGCGCATTGTGTTGTTGTGATGGTTTCGGCGCACTGACAGCTTCGACGGACTTTGGGAGGCTCGCGCTTTTACTTTCCGCCTTCACGAATAGATATTCAGCGTAAGCGGTAGAACTAAAGGCCAGTTCAGGGTAAAGGCCAAACGAAGCCGCGACCTGCTCAAAAAATTTATTGGAATGGAATTGCATCTCTGCAGGAGGAATGGGCGTAAACTCCCCTGCTGCGCGATAATTTTCGAGGAAGAGTTTGAATAGATCGCCGACGCCATCATCACAGGTCTGATAATTTACGTAAAATCGCCCCTCGGCTTTGAGCTTCTTCGAAATTTCCTCAAAGTAGAGATATACGTCGTATACGTTCAAATGAC
This sequence comes from uncultured Pseudomonadota bacterium, assembly GCA_963782195.1. Taxonomy (GTDB): domain Bacteria; phylum Pseudomonadota; class Alphaproteobacteria; order Rhizobiales; family Beijerinckiaceae; genus Methylovirgula. The sequence continues at coordinate 882,869 of CAWAIN010000004.1, forward strand.
AGAACACAGACGAAGAATAACAATAATCGGCGCTGTTATCTTTTAGCTCGGGAAACATCGGAAAAAAGCTTCTGACATTATAGGTGATGTTTTCAATTCCCGATGTCGTGCTTTTAAAGAGATCCGAGAAACCGTCTGAGACGTCCACCGAATACAAATGCTGGCTTCTGGCTGCGAAATACGCGGCGTGCACACCCGTACCGGATCCTATTTCGAGGCCTATATCAGTCGGTTTTACCTTGAGCCGGTCATTGGTGTATTCGGCTTCTTTCGCCTTATCAGCCAAGTATTTTTCATAGTCTTTATCGGCAGAAAAGGAATTGTTGCCAATCTGAATAAGTCTCTCGGATAGCGAAGAGGCAGTGTGCCCCCAGACTTCGTTAGATTTGAGAAGCGCCATGAAGTTGCTCGCAGTCTGGATCTACGTTGGGCATGCTTGACGTGATTGCCTCGCCTCAACGGAGGGAGGCATGGCTGAATATCGGATAGCAAACTGCGGCAAAACAATTCTGGCGGAGGGAGCGGGATTCGAACCCGCGATAGGCTTTCACCTATACACACTTTCCAGGCGTGCGCCTTCAACCACTCGGCCACCCCTCCTCTCGTCTCGCCCGCGGCGGGTGGCTTGCCGCCAATCGATCACGATTGGCGGGCACTATAATCAGCGAAGACGCCAGTGCAAGCGGTCCGGAATAAGCGATCCTCGGCAAACGACCCTTGGGCTGCATAATTCCGACGAATTATACGGCTATGCATGTGGACGAAGCGTGGTGGCCGTGGCAAATCAAGCTACCCCTTCGGATCTGCCGATGTTTCGCTTCCTCCTTCGTCTGATCGGCCTTTTGCTGCTTGCCGGCGCCTTCGCGGCGCTCGTCGTCGACGGGACCCGCAGCATCGCCGCGGGCGCGCTCGCGCTGACTCCGCTCGCGCAGACGCTCGCGTGGCTCTCGCCGCAGAAATTCGACGCGCTGAAACCTCAATTGCAGCAGCATGTGCCGCATTTCGTCTGGGACCCGCTGATCGTCCATCTTTTGACCGCGCCGACATGGATCGTTGCCGGGGCGCTTGGCGCGCTGGTCCTGCTTGTCACGCAAAAGCGGCGGCCGAAGATCGGCTATTCGAACCGCGAATAGGCGCGGCTCTAATCCTCGAGTGCGGTCTCGCGCAGGGTGTTCAGCTCTTGCGCAAAACCTTGCAGGCGTTTTTCCAAAAACTGCTGCAAGCGCCGAGCGCTGCGCGGCGACTCTGAGAGCGCGCGCTGAAATAGCGCCCGCGAAATCTGCAAAACGCCGGAGGGTTCGCGGGCTATCGCGGTCGCCGGGCGGCGTGTCGGGGCGATCAAGGCCATCTCGCCGATCAGCGCCGGCGGCCGGATGATTTTCTCCTCGCCCGCCCGATCGCCGCCTTCGAGCACGACGCAACCCGAGCGCAAGAAATAACCGCCATCCGAACGCTCATCGCGAGAAAACAGAACCTCGCCGCTGCGCAAAATGCGTTGCCCGGCGGAAAGCGCAATGAAACGCAGCGCCTCGGGCTCCAGCACCGCGAAAATCGGGTGGCGCGTCAGGTCGTGGAGATCGTCGTCGCGGGCCATGCTCTACCTTTGTCAGGGCATAAGCTTGTAGCCGCCGGCCTCGGTAATCAAAAGCTGCGATTTGGCCGGATCCTGTTCGATCTTCTGCCGCAGCCTGTAAATATGCGTTTCGAGCGTGTGGGTCGTCACGTTCGAATTATAGCCCCAGACTTCCTTCAGCAGCACATCGCGGGTGACAACGGATTGGCGCGCCCGGTACAGAAAGCGCAAGATCGCCGTCTCTTTCTCGGTGAGGCGCAGTTTGCTGCCCTTCTCGCTGATGAGATGTTTGGAACCAGGCTGAAAGGTGAAGGGGCCGATGCGGAACAGCGCGTCGTCGCTTGCCTCATGCTGGCGCAAATGCACGCGCATGCGCGCCAGCAAAACCGAAAACCTGAACGGCTTGGTCACATAATCGTTGGCGCCGGCATCGAGCCCGTCGATCGTGTCGGCATCTAAATCATGACCGGTGAGCATGATGATTGGATTTTTATAGCCCTCGCCGCGCAATTGGCGCACTGCCTCGCGCCCATCCATGTCCGGCAGACCGACATCCATGATAATGAGATCGGGCGCCGCCTCGCGCGCTGCCAAAATCGCCGTCTGCGCCGTCGCCGCATGCAGCGGCTCGAACTCGGCGTGCAAGGCAAGTTGTTCGACGAGTTCGTCACGAAGATCGTCGTCGTCATCCGCAATCAGAATCTTGCGAACCTGCGTCATGGCTGGTCCTATGTCTCAGGGCCGCGTCGGCGGCGTTTAAAAGTCAGTCTCAGTGACAAACCTACGGAAACAGCGCGGCCCCGGCCTGTCGAAAGCGCGCAAAGGACGCGGCAAGCCGAAGGTTGAGACGCGTTTGCGCCGGATTGTTGCGACGGCGTTACCGCGCTTTACTCCCGATGCGCCGGCGCGGGGACGCCTGCACGCGGGCCAGACCGTGTTCACCTGCGCACTTGGAGCGACTGCAATCAGCACCCATAAGCGCGAGGGCGACCATGCATCGCCTGCGGGTCATTTTCGGCTGATTGAAGGCTTTTTCAAGCCGTTAATCGGCCATCGGCCACGCACTGCGCTGCCAATTTTTGCCATAAGCCGTGAGCTTGGCTGGTGCGACGACCCGCTCTCAGGCAATTATAACCGGCTCATTCGACTGCCGGCGCAGGCGCACCACGAAACGCTTTGGCGCGAAGATAGTCTCTACGATCTCGTCATCGTCCTCGACTATAATCTGTGCCCGCGGCGCAAGGGCGCGGGCAGCGCGATTTTTCTTCATTGCGCCCGGCCAGGCTTTACGCCGACGGAAGGCTGCATCGCGCTGCTGCAGGAGGATTTGCGTAAGCTATTGCCGCGGCTCGCACGTCACGCAATCTTGATCGTTCAACGATAAATTTCCGGGAGGGAGCATATGAAAATCTCGCCGCGCAATGGACTTGCGATGCTCGCGCTGTATGGGCTGGCGACGGGAATTCCAATCGCCGGGGCGTCAGCCGCGCCCGCACCGCAGACCTATTGCGCCAAGGTTGTTAACGACGACGAGTTGCGCGGCGCGCCGCACGCGCTGGCGCCGGCGATCAAGCAGCTTTTCCATATCAGCGGCGCTTATGCGGCGCAGACGACGCGCTATCGCTGCGCCGGCGGCAAGGTGATGCTCTGCAACGAAGGCGCGAACCTGCCATGCGGCAAAGCCAATATCCGGCGAAGCCTGCCGGGGGCGACGGCCTGGTGCAAGGAAAAACCGAATTCGAGCTTTATCCCGATGGTCGCAACCGGCCACGACACGATCTATACATGGCATTGCATGAATGGTGTCGCGACGCCCGGCGACCCGGTCCGGAAGATCGACGCCCGCGGTTTCTTCGCCGATTATTGGCGCCCGCTGCCGTGAACCTCCGCACAGGCCGGAAGCAATTCGCCTGTCACATTGCCCGCGCAGTATGGGTCGCAAAGCAGGAGGAATTTGATGAGTATTCTGGGCAGCATCATCACGACGATTTTCAATCACGGCAAAGCTCCGGCTACGCCAGCCTCCACTTCGACGCCGGCTGCCCCGTCGGAATCCCCGGCACCCGCGCCCACAGCCCCCGCTGCGCCTGCGGCGCCCGAGAACTCCGGCTGCTGAGCCGACCAGCGCCGCACCCGCACCGGCCGCGCCGAGCGCTCCGGTTGATATCGACGCAGTATTAACGCAGCTTGCCGCGACACATCATGAGCGGCTCGACTGGAAACATTCCATCGTCGATCTTCTGAAAGTGCTGAGCCTTGACAGCAGCCTAGCGGCGCGTCGGGAACTCGCGACGGAACTGCATTATTCGGGTGATGAGCACGATACCGCGGCGATGAACATCTGGCTGCATCGTGAGGTGATCGCCGAAGTCGTCAAGAACGGCGGCAAGGTGCCTTCCGATCTCCAGCATTGAGACAGACAATTTGGCTCGATTCCTCGATATTGCAGCGGCAGCATTTGCATTCGCCGCCGCTGTTTTTTGGTTCCTTTCAGCCGCGGGCAAGGTGCCGCCGATGGTCGCTTATTGGGATCGAACTCCCGACACCGACCCTTTTTACCGCCGTGAATTTTTCAGCTTTAATGAATTCTATCGCTGCTATTTTAAGCGGGCTTTCCGCTTCGGCGTTTGCAATTAAACTTTTCTTTTTTTCGAAATAATTCTTACCTCGCGCCGAAAATTGCGCTGCCGACACGCACATGCGTAGCGCCGAGTTCGATGCCGATTTCGAAGTCCGAACTCATTCCCATCGACAAAATCTTGATCCCGTTACGTGCGGCGATCTTGTTCAAGAGTGCGAAGTGCGGAGACGCTTGCTCATCGACAGGCGGTATGCACATCAGGCCGGAAATTTCGAGCTTGAGATCGTTGCGGCAGAAGGCAAGGAACGCATCCGCCTGCTCCGGCAAGATGCCGGCCTTCTGCGGCTCGGCGCCGGTATTGACCTGCACATAAAGTTTTGGCGCGCGAGGCGCGGGATGAGGAAAAGTGGAAGCCGGTTTTCCGCCCGCATCCCGCGGATTTAACGACTCTATTTCCTTTGCCAGCGCCACCGCAATCTTTTCGCGGTCGACGCTTTCGATCACGTCGAAGAATGCGACCGCTTCGCGCGCCTTGTTCGACTGCAACGGACCGAGGAGATGCAGTTCGAGGCCGGGCGTCTCGTCCCGCAGCACCGGCCATTTGCCCATGGCCTCCTGCACGCGGTTTTCGCCGAAGACGCGCTGCCCGGCGGCGATCACCGGCCGGATCGCGTCGGCATCGAAGGTCTTGGAGACACACACGAGGGTTACCGAACCCGGCGCACGGCCGGCATCGGCTTCAGCCCGGGCGATACGCTCGCGGATCGCTGCAAGCCGCTCGACGGCACCGTCCCCGCGTCGGATTTCATGTCCCGTCACAACCGACCTCCTTCGCGCCGCGCATCATTGACCCGCCCTGCCAATAATGCTGTGTATCCGCCGCCCAATCTTAAGATTTTCAATCGCATCCAATGGCTCGAAAACCCGCTTCGCACTTTCCGGCCCGATGCCCTAGACCCTGATAGCATGGACATTGCGCGCTACAACGCTCGCGAAGCCGAGCAAAAATGGCAACAGACCTGGGACGCGGCGGAGACTTTCCGCACGTTAAACGACGATCCGCGTCCAAAATACTACGTCCTCGAAATGTTCCCCTATCCGTCCGGCCGGATCCATATGGGGCATGTCCGCAATTATACGATGGGCGACGTTATCGCGCGGTTCATGCGCGCGCGCGGCTATAGCGTGTTGCATCCGATGGGCTGGGACGCATTCGGCCTGCCGGCGGAAAATGCCGCCGCGCAGAACAAGACCGACCCCGCCGCCTGGACCTACGCCAATATCGCCTCCATGCGGGCGCAGCTCAAATCCATGGGGCTTTCGCTCGATTGGTCGCGCGAAATCGCGACCTGCGACCCGGCTTATTACAAACATCAGCAGAAGCTGTTTCTCGACTTTCTTGCCGCCGGCCTCGTCGATCGCAAGAAGTCGAAGGTCAATTGGGACCCGGTCGATCACACCGTGCTCGCCAATGAGCAGGTGATTGATGGCCGGGGCTGGCGCTCTGGCGCGCTCGTCGAGCAGCGCGAACTGACGCAATGGTTTCTGAAGATTTCCGCGGCAGCCGACGATCTGCTCGCGGCGCTCGACGATCTGCCGCGCTGGCCGGAGAAAGTCCGGCTGATGCAGAAGAACTGGATCGGCAAATCCGAAGGCCTGCATCTGCGCTTTGCGCTTGCGCCGACGGATAAAGTCGCGGCGCGCGAGGTCGATGTCTATACGACGCGACCGGACACGCTCTTTGGCGCCAAATTCATTGCGCTGGCGCCGGACCATCCGCTGGCAGCCGCAGCCGCGGCACACGATCCGGCCTTGCGGGATTTCATCGCCGAATGTCAGCGCAGCGGCACGTCGGAAGCCGCCATCGAGACGGCCGAGAAGAGGGGCTACGACACTGGCCTCAAAGTGCGCCATCCGTTCGACACGGATTGGCTGCTGCCGGTCTATGTCGCGAATTTCGTGCTGATGGATTACGGCACCGGCGCCATCTTCGGCTGCCCGGCGCACGACCAGCGCGATCTCGATTTCGCCAATGCCTATGGCCTTGGCAACATTCCGGTGGTCTGCCCGCCGGATGTCGATCCGGCGACATTTGTCATCACCGACAAGGCCTATGACGGCGACGGTAAGCTCATCAATTCGCGCTTCCTCGATGGGCTGAGCATCGATGCCGCGAAAGAAGAAGTGTCGAAGCGGCTTGAGGCCGCGGCGCTCGGCAATGCGCCGGTTGCCAAGCGCCAGATCAACTATCGCCTGCGCGACTGGGGCATTTCGCGCCAGCGCTATTGGGGCTGCCCGATCCCGGTCATTCATTGCGAAAAATGCGGTGTCGTACCTGTGCCGGCCGCCGATCTGCCGGTCGTTTTGCCGTCTGATGTCAGTTTCGACCAGCCGGGCAATCCGCTGGAGCGTCACCCGACCTGGAAACACGTCGCCTGCCCGCAATGTGGCGGCCCGGCGCGGCGCGAGACGGACACGATGGACACGTTCGTCGATTCGTCCTGGTATTTCTTACGTTTCACCGACCCGTGGGACAAGGCTGAGCCGACCGACGACGCGGCGGTGAAGAAATGGCTGCCCGTCGATCAATATATCGGCGGCATCGAACACGCGATTCTGCATCTGCTCTACGCGCGCTTTTTCACCCGCGCCATGCAGGAGACGGGCCACGCCGATGCGCTGAAGGAGCCCTTCGCCGGGCTCTTCACCCAGGGCATGGTGGTTCACGAGACCTATCGGGACGCAAACGGCGGCTGGGTGGCGCCGTCGGAAATCCGGGTCGATCTGACGCCGGAGGGGCGCCGCGCCGTGCGGCTTGACGACGGCGCGCCGGTCGAGATCGGCCCGATCGAAAAGATGTCGAAGTCGAAGCGCAACACGATCGACCCCGACGAGATTATCGAGACTTATGGGGCCGATACGGCGCGCTGGGTCGTTCTCTCCGATTCGCCGCCCGAAGGCGACGTGATCTGGACCGACGCCGGCGTCCAGGGCGCGGCGAAATTCGTCCAGCGCGCCTGGCGCCTCGTCGATGAGCTTGTTGGGCTCGCTGCCCCGCTTGGTTCACCTGCGCCGGCGGAATTTTCCGCTGCGGCACTCGATATCCGCAAGGTGACACACGCGGCCCTGGTCAAGGTCGAGGAAGATATCCAGCGGCTGCGCTTCAATCGTGCCGTCGCCCAGATCTACGATCTCGCCAACAAGCTTTCCGCCGCGGTCGGCGGGATTGAAAGCCCGGAAATTGACGATGATCTGCGCTTTGCCTTCCGCGAGGCGGCGGACATTTTTGTGCAACTATTTGCGCCGATGATGCCGCATCTGGCGGAGGAAAGCTGGGCCCGGCTCGGTCACGCGACTTTGGTCGCCGAGGAGCCATGGCCCATTGCAGACCACAGCCTGATCGTCGAAAATATGATGAGTTTGCCGGTTCAGGTGAATGGCAAGAAGCGCGCGGATCTCGTCATCGAGCGCGACGCCGATGCCGCAACGATCGAAAAGGCGGCCGTGGCGCTCGAAGGCGTGCAGAGGGCGCTGGAAGGCAAGGCGGTGAAAAAGGTCATCATCGTCCCCCAGAGGATTGTCAATGTCGTCGCTTAATTGGCCCTTCCTGCGGCGCATCGGCGTCCTGCTGCCCCTGCTCGGGCTTGGCGGCTGTATCGAAGAGGTGCGTCCGCTCTATGGTTCGGGGAGTTTCCTGGCCAACGGCGCGCAAGCCGAGAGAATGCAATCCGTCGCCGTCGATGAGATTTCCGGCCGTCTCGGCCATTATCTTGGCGACGATCTGCAGCTCGGCCTCAACGGCACGGGCGCACCGACCGATCCGCAATACCACCTCATCGTCACGCTCTCCGAAGGCATCGAGACGCCTCTGATCGACACGGTGGAAGGGCTGGCCACCTCAGGCACTGTCGTGACGACGGCAAATTTCCGCCTCGTTCCGATCGCCAACAAAAAGGTCTTTGTCGGCAAGGCCTATGTCGCGGCGAGCTACGATCGCAACATCAACCGCTTTGCCAATGTGCGCGCCGCGCGTGACGCTGAAATTCGCTCCGCCCGGCGCCTGGCGGACGAAATCACGACACAGGTCGCCGCCGAACTCGCCACCCATCCCTGATGGTCGCGGTCAAGAACGGTGAGGCCGACCGTTTCATCGCCAGGCCGGCGGCGAATATTTTCGTCTATCTCGTTTTCGGCACCGATGCCGGCCTGATCGCTGAACGGGTGCAGAAGATTATCGCCGGCAGCATCGACGATCTGAAAGACCCGTTCCAATTTCTGCGAATTTCCGGCGATGAACTCGCCGCCGACCCGTTGCGTCTCGCCGATGAAGCCAACACGATCCCGATGTTCGGCGGCCGCCGCGCCATCGCGATCGACGCGCAAGGCAAAAGTTTCGTCGCGGCACTCGAACCCGTTCTCGCCAAACCGCCGCTCGATTGCACGATCGTCATCGAAGCAGGCGCGCTGAAGCGCGACGCGCCCTTACGCAAACTTTGCGAGTCAAATGCACGCGCCGCGGCACTCGAATGCTATCCGGATTCCGCCAGGGATGTTGCTCAGCTCATCGACGCGGAATTGCGCGCCGATAATTTGGCGATTGACCCCGAGGCGCGGACGCTCCTCGTTTCGCTCTTGGGTGAAGACCGTCTAACGACGCGCGCGGAAATCGCCAAACTCGCGCTTTACGCGCGCGGCGCGGGAACAGTGAAAATCGATCATATCGCGGCAATCGTCGCCGAGGCGTCAAGTCTCGCGCTCGATACCGCCATCGACGGCGCTTTCGAAGGCGACCTTCGCGCAGTCGAAAAAACCGCCGAACGCGTCTTTTCCGAAGGCGGCGATTACAATGCTTTGCTCGGCGCGGCGTTACGCCATGCGACGGCGCTGCATCGCGCGCGGCTCGATGCGGAATCCGGCCGCGGGCCGGGTGGCGGGGGCGGATTTGGCTTTCGCCGCAGCCCCGCCTTCGAACGGCATGTGCGCGCCTGGCCGTCGGAGCGCTTGGCGCGCACGATCGTCGCGCTCAATCAGGCAATCGGCAAGGCCCGGCGCGATCCGCGGCTTGCCGATCAGATCGCGTTGCGCGCGCTGTGGTCAATCGCGCTGAGCGCGAAGAAGAAGGCGGGGTAATTCCCGCGGAAGTTAGCGGTTTGTATTTCCGCGTCATGCCCGGCCTTGTGCCGGGCATCCACGCCGAGACATTGCTGCAATGATTTGCAATAATACGGCCGTGTCGCCGCGTGGATGGCCGGGTCAAGCCCGACCATGACGCGTGAATTTCTGCGCCAGTATTTACCCCTTCAATTTCCGAATAAGATCGTCGAGCTGTTCGAGGTTCTTGTAGCGGATACGCACTTCGCCCGCTTCGCCGTGATGGTTGATCGCGACGAACAACCCAAGCACATTGCTTAGCTCTTTTTCTAGCGCACGCGTATCGGCATCTTTCTCGGGCTCTTCCCTTTTCGCTTTGGCGCGCGGCGAAGACTCCTGCGTCAGTTTTTCGACATCGCGCACCGAAAGTCCCTGCGCCACAATACGCGACGCGATTTCGTCGGCATCGGCGCGCGTCAACAAAGCGCGCGCGTGCCCCGCCGAAAGCTGACCTTCGGCAAGCAGGCGCTTCGTTTTTTCCGGCAGTTTCAACAGCCGCAATGTATTAGCGACATGGCTGCGGCTCTTGCCGATGACTTTCGCAAGATCGTTCTGCGTATAATTATATTCCGTCTCAAGTTGCTGATAGCCGAGCGCTTCTTCGAGCGCATTGAGATCGGCGCGCTGCACGTTTTCGATGATCGCGAGTTCGAGCGCTTGCTTGTCGTCGGCCTCGACGAGAATGACCGGCACATCATGCAGACCGACACGCTGCGCCGCGCGCCAGCGCCGCTCGCCGGCGATGATCTCGTAAGCATCGGCATGACCTGTAACCGTGCGGGCGAGGATCGGCTGAATGATTCCCTTTTCGCGGATCGACGCGACAAGATCTTCAAGATCCTGATCGTTGAAATCCTTGCGCGGATTGCGCGGATTGGGCCGCAAAAACGCGAGTGGAATTTTCTTCTGTCCGCGCGAGCGGGCGATCGCCGCATTTTCCTCACCGGCATCGCCGATCAATGCCGCCAGCCCGCGTCCGAGTCGCGGCCGGTGTTCGTCTGCCATAGTCGCCGCCTTCATTTTTTTGCCCTCTAAGCCCTCACCCAGAGGAGCAAGCAAAGCTTGCGTCTCGAAGGGCGGGGGCGATTTGGAATTCCTCTCACCCTTCGAGACGCGATTTCTACAAAATCGCTCCTCAGGATGAGGATGCCGCCTAAAAATCACGCCGCGCGCAATTGCCGTTCGCGCTGAATCACTTCCGAGGCCAGCCGCAGATAGGCCTGGCTACCCGCACATTTGAGATCGTAGAGAAGCACCGGCTTGCCATATGACGGCGCCTCGGAAATCCGGACGTTGCGTGGGATGATCGTCTCGTAAACCTTGCTGCCCATGAAGCCACGCACATCGGCGGCAACCTGGGTCGCGAGATTGTTGCGAGGGTCGTACATCGTCAGCACGATGCCGTGGATCGTAAGCTCTGCATTCAACGTCTGCTTCACGCTCTCGACGGTCGAAAGCAATTGCGAGAGGCCCTCAAGCGCGAAGAATTCGCATTGCAGTGGCACCACGACGCTATCGCTCGCGGCCAAGGCGTTAATGGTCAGCAGATTGAGCGAGGGCGGACAGTCGATGAGAACATATGAGAAACGATTGTCGTCCGGCTGGCCTAGTTGTCCATCGGCAAAGACTTTCAGGGCGTTTTTCAATCGGTAGGCGCGATCCTTCTCCGACGCGATCTCAAGCTCGACACCGAGAAGATCAAGCGTAGACGGCGCGATCGAGAGCCGCGGCACGGCGGTCGGCTGAATTGCCGCTTTCAACGGCTCTTCACCGAGCATGACATCGAAAGTCGAGACGCCGCGGCTTTTGCGATCGATGCCGAGCCCTGTCGAGGCATTGCCCTGCGGATCGAGGTCGATGATCAGCACCCGCTCCCCGATGGCGGCGAGCGCCGTCCCAAGATTAATCGCCGTCGTCGTCTTGCCGACGCCGCCCTTCTGATTGGCCAGCACCAGGACGCGAAGATCGGGAGAATAAGCCACGCGCCGTCTCCGAAAACTAAGAGCGGGATGCGAAAAAGTGGATGCCGGTTTTTCGCGAGAATCCCGCTCAAGATTACTAATTGCCTGCGCAGCCATGCGAATATCTCTAAACTATTGATTTTAGAAGACTTCTCGCGTGTTACGCCGCAAACTCATTCGCTACGCGCCTGTGTTTCGGCCTCTTTGTCGAACACGAGGAGCAACCGACTCACCGGCGCTGTTACGCTTGATGCCGACATGATGCGGTATTGCCCCGCTGCGGACAAGGCTTTGACCTCAGCTTCGTAATCTTGTCCCTTGAGAAAAACGCCAACAGCGCCCTTGGCGAGCAGATTTTTTGCGTAATCGACCAGAACCGGAAGCGGCGCGAGAGCGCGGGCGCTGACCGCCTCGATCGGGTCTGTCAGATCGTCGATGAATGTTTCGATCCGCGCGTTGTGGATGATCGTGGGCGCCGATGTTTCACGTGAAACATTTCGAAGGAAAGCGCATTTGCGCTGATCCGATTCAATCAGATGAACCCGCGCGCCCGGCGTCTCCGCCAGCCGAATCGCGGTCACGAGGCCCGGAAAACCTCCGCCTGAGCCGAGATCAGCCCATATGCGAGCCTGCGGCACGGCCGCTGAGACTTGCAGCGAATCGGCGATATGCCGGCTCCAAAGCTGCGGCAGGGTGGAATTGGCGACGAGATTGATCGTTTTCTGCCATTTGCGCAGCAGATCGGCGTAGACGTCGAGGCGACGGACGATCTCTGGCGGCAACGGAAAAAGCGCCAGCGCCGCGTCGCGGTCACTCGCCAATCGCATGGCTCCGCGGACGGCGCTTGGCATGCGCCGCGAGAAGCGTCAGCGCTGCCGGCGTGATGCCTTCGATCCGGCCGGCTTGGCCCACGGTCTGCGGGCGGATGGCGATCAGCTTGTCGCGCAGCTCCGCTGATAGGCCTGCGATAGTCCGATAATCGAGAGCCTCCGGGATTCGCAGCGCCTCATCCCGCCGGAAACTCGCGATATCGGCAGCCTGGCGCTCCAGATAGACTGCGTATTTGGCGTCGATCTCGACCTGCGAAGCAATCTTCGGCGCGATCACGGCAAGCTCCGGCCAAATGCGCCGAAGAGTCGCCATCTCGACATCAGGGAAGCCGAGCAGGTCAAAGGCAGTGCGGCGGACGCCGTCCTGATTGATCTTGAGGCCATGCCGTCCGGCTTCGTTCGGCGTCAGGGTCAGCGCCGCCAACTGCGCCCGCGCCCCGTCAAGCTGCGCGCGCTTGGCCTCGAAAGCACGCGACCGCTCTTGCCCAACTGCGCCGAGACTGATGCCTTTGCCGGTTAGCCGCTGGTCAGCATTATCCGCCCGCAGACTCAGCCGATATTCGGCGCGCGAGGTGAACATCCGATACGGCTCGGTGACGCCGCGGGTCACCAGGTCGTCGATCATCACGCCGAGGTAAGCCTCGGATCGATCGAAGATGATGGGCGCCTTGCCACCCGCCAACGCGGCCGCATTTAGCCCGGCGAGGAGGCCCTGCGCGCCGGCCTCTTCATAGCCCGTTGTGCCATTAATCTGCCCGGCGAGAAAAAGGCCGGCGACGCGTTTCGTCTCCAGGCTCGGCGTCAGCTCACGCGGGTCGATGAAATCATATTCGATCGCATAACCGGGTTGCAGCATCCGGACGTTGGCGAGACCCGGGATGGTGCGCAGAAACGCGTCCTGCAGCGTCGCGGGGAGGGCCGTCGAAATACCATTCGGATAAATTGTCGGATCGTCGCGCCCCTCCGGCTCCAGAAAAATCTGATGCGCCTCACGGTCGCCGAACCGCATCACCTTGTCTTCAATCGAGGGGCAATAGCGCGGGCCGCGTCCGGCGATGGCACCGGAGTAAACCGGCGAATGGCCTATATTGGCGCGGATTAGATCGTGTCCCGCCTCGGTCGTGCGGGTGATGAAGCAATCGACTTGCTCGGTCGTGATTGCTGGCGTGAGGAAGGAAAAGGGCTCCGGCTCGTCGTCGCCGGGCTGACGCTCGAGCATCGCCCAATCGATGGTCGTGCCGTCGAGGCGCGGCGGCGTTCCGGTCTTGAGGCGCCCGAGCACGAATCCATGCGCGAGAAGGCTTGCCGAGAGTTGTTGTGCCGGCGCCTCGCCGACGCGCCCAGCCGGAATACGTTCCGCGCCGATATGGATCATGCCGCGCAGAAAAGTGCCGGTGGTCAGCACGAGGGCTCCGGTCTCCAGCACGCGCCCGTCCAACAGTGCCAGCCCAGTCACCCGGCCAGCCTCGGTGAGAATTTCCGCGGCCTCGCCCTCGACCACGCTCAGACCGGGAATGCCGCTCAAGGCCGCCTGCATAGCCGCGCGGTAAAGCTTACGGTCCATCTGAGCGCGCGGGCCGCGCACCGCCGGCCCCTTGGCCCTGTTCAAGACACGGAATTGAATGCCGGCTTCGTCGGCCACGCGGCCCATGAGCCCGTCGAGCGCATCGATCTCGCGGACGAGATGCCCTTTGCCGAGGCCCCCGATCGCAGGATTGCAAGACATCGTGCCGATCGCGGCAAAGCTATGCGTCACCAGCGCCGTGCGCGCGCCAAGTCGCGCCGCCGCTGCCGCGGCTTCACAGCCGGCGTGGCCACCGCCGACCACGATGACATCAAAGCTTTGATTGGTCGTCAGGTTCATTAACCGCTGCTTCCGTGCCGCCCGTCATGGCCGGGCTTGACGCCCAGAGATCCAAAAATGTTTCACGTGAAACATATCATTTACCGATGCAGAAGCGGGCGAAAATTTCGCCAAGCACGTCTTCGACATCAACCTTACCAATTAGGCTTTCGAGGGCATAAATCGCCAGCCGCAGGTCTTCGCTAAGCAATTCGACCGGCCCATCGGTCGTCTCCGACGCCCTTTCCAAAGCCATTTTCGCCGCTGCGAAGGCGCGTCTGTGCCGCTCCCGCGTGATCAGGCCCGATTCCGCCTGCCCCGCGACGCCACGGGCGAAATCCGCCAGCCTTTCGGTCAAGACGTCGAGGTTAGCGCCGGTCGTCGCGCTGACTGCCAAGGGACCGGCGTTGGGGCCACCGTCAAGGTCGCTCTTGCTGCGAATTGGCCAGATCGGCACGCCCGGCGGCAAATCGACGGGCACCACGCCGGTCTCATCGAGCCAAAGCACTAAATCCGCAGCCTCCGCGCGCTTGCGGGCACGCTCAATACCAATGCTTTCGAGCGGATCGGAGGTCTCCCTCAAACCCGCCGTATCGATCAGAACAAAGGCAAAGCCGGCGATATCAAGATGAACTTCGATCGCGTCGCGCGTCGTGCCGGGAATCGGCGAGACAATCGCCGCCTCGCGTCGGGCCAGCGCATTGAGCAGCGTGGATTTGCCGGCGTTGGGCGGCCCGGCGATCACGACCGTTGCGCCGTCGCGGACGATTTCCCCAGCGCGTCCATGTGCCAATGCGGCGCCCAGATCGGCGCGGACCGATTGCAGCAGCGCGGTTAGCCGCTCCCGCGCCAAGGGCGAGACGTCGCCTTCGTCGGCGAAGTCGATCGAGGCTTCGAGCAGCGCAGAGGCTTCGAGCAAAGCCACGCGCCAGGCTTCCGCCTTATGCCGCAAGTCACCGCGCGTCTGCCGCAAGGCCTGGCGGCGTTGCTGCTCGGTTTCCGCGTCGATCAGATCGGCGATACCTTCAATTTCGGTGAGATCGAGTTTGCCATTCTCGAACGCGCGATGGGCGAATTCGCCCGCCAGCGCCGGCCGCGTCGCCGGGAAATGCGCCAGCGCGGCGAGCATCGCAGCGATGACAGCAGGGCCGCCGTGGAGGTGGAATTCGGCGCAATCCTCGCCGGTGAAACTCGCCGGGGCTGGAAAAAACAGGCAGAGGCCGCGGTCGATGGCTTCCCCCGACGCGGGATCACGAAATGTCGCAAGCACGGCCTGTCGGGCGGGCGTCGCCTTTCCGACAATCGCCGCTAGTATGGTCGAAACCCCGGTGCCGGAGAGACGTAGAACGGCAATCGCCGCCCGCCCCTGACCGGACGCGAGCGCAAAAATCGTTTCCCCCTCGCCGCCGCCAGTCATCCCAAGGCCCGTCATGTCATCCAACGAACTCGCCAACGCCGCCAGCCCCTATCTGCTGCAACATAAGGACAATCCCGTCCATTGGCGGCTCTGGGGGCCGGATGCTCTTGCGGATGCGCAAAGTGCCAATAGACCGATCCTGCTCTCTGTCGGCTACGCCGCCTGCCATTGGTGCCATGTGATGGCGCATGAAAGTTTCGAGGATCCGGAAACCGCCGCGGTCATGAACGAGCTCTTCGTGAACATCAAGGTCGATCGCGAGGAACGCCCGGACATCGACCACATCTATATGCAGGCGCTGCATGCCTTCGGCGAGCAGGGCGGCTGGCCGATGACCATGTTCCTGACCCCAAAGGGCGAGCCTTTTTGGGGTGGCACCTATTTTCCGAAAGATGCGCGTTACGGCCGCCCTGCCTTTGTAACCGTGCTGCGGAGTGTCGCCCGGGCTTTCCGCGATGAGCAAGGTAAAATTACCTCTAATGCGGAGGCGATCCGCAAGGCTCTTGGCGCGGCCGAAGCCCCGGAGAAAGGCGGGCATCTCAGCCTCGCCGTCGCCGATGCACTCGCGCCGCAGCTCGCGCAATATGTCGATCCGATCGACGGCGGTCTGCGGGGCGCGCCGAAATTCCCCAATCCGTCGATCTTCGAATTTTTGTGGCGGGCCGGTGGGCGGCTTGGTGAGAAAAGCTACCGCGATCTCGTGCGCCTGACGCTTACCAAAATGTCGGAGGGCGGTATCTACGATCATCTCGGCGGCGGCTATGCACGCTATTCGACTGATGACCGGTGGCTCGTCCCGCATTTCGAGAAAATGCTTTACGACAATGCGCAGATTCGTCGAACTGCTCGCGCTCGCCTGGCGCGCCTTCGGCGACGATCTCTTCAAGCAGCGGGCTTATGAAACGATCGGCTGGCTCGAACGCGAAATGACACGCGGCGGCTTCTGCGCCTCGCTCGATGCCGACAGCGAAGGCGAGGAAGGCAAGTTCTACGTCTGGACGTGGGACGAACTCGTTGAAATTCTCGGTGAAGCGGACGCCGAATTCTTCGGTACTTTTTACGATGCGACGCGCGCCGGCAATTGGTCCGAAGGCGGCCATCGCGTCATCATCCTCAATCAATTGCAATTGAAAAACCTGCCAAGCCCTGACGAAGAAGCGCGATTGGCGCCGCTGCGGCAAAAACTTTTCGCGGTTCGCGAAAAGCGCGTGCATCCCGGCCTCGACGACAAGATCATGGCCGATTGGAACGGGCTGATGATCGCGGCGCTCGTCAATGCCGCGACGATCTTCGGCGAGCAGCGATGGATCGTCTTGCGGCGCGCGCCTATCATTATGTCGTCGATCATCTGCAATTCACCGGCGATGACGGCGCACGCCGTCTCGCGCATAGCACGCGTGGCGGCGTTGTCGTGAAGCCAGGCCTGGCGCTCGATCATGCCGCAATGGCGCGTGCCGCACTTGCCTTGCACGAAGTGCGGCACATGGAAGGCGCGGATCTCGCGGCTTACGATTATCTAGCCGACGCCATCGCCTGGGCGGACGCGATCGCGCGCCATCATGTCGTTGTGCAAAGTGACCTCGTCGCAATGTCGGCCGACGACGCACAAGACATCATTCTGCGGCTCACGCCGACAGCGGATGACGCGATTCCCAACGCGCATTCGGTCTATCTCGGCGCTTTGGTGCGCCTTGCCGCGGCAACCGGCGACGAAAAATGGCGCGTGCGCGCCGACGCGCTCTTTGCCGCCGTCGCGGGCGCCGTGAATGCCAATCCGATCGGCCATACAGGTATTTTGAATGCGCTCGATCTTTATCTGCGCGGCCGTGAAATCGTCGTGGCTGGTTCCGAGCGCCAACCGCTTTATGACGCCGCGCTTGCCGTGCCTTTTGATACGCGCATGGTGCTCGACCTCGAAAGTGCGGACGGCCTGCCGCCGAATCATCCGGCGCAAGCGCAGATCGCCGCGGCCGGCACGGCGGCTGCATTCGTCTGCGCCGGCGGCGTGTGCTCGCTGCCGGTTCATGATATTGCCGGGCTCGATGCTTTGCTCGCGCGTTGACATGAGCATCGGCCCGAAAAGTGCCCTGCGGTTTTCGGGCAAGCCGATGCGAAAATCATGAGGAATGCCCATGACCCACAGCGAAATGGCTTTGACGCAGAGTGAGACGCCGCCGGCGGAAGCGCCGGTCATCCGCACGATCGCCATGCCGGCGGATGCCAATCCTTACGGCGATATTTTCGGCGGCTGGCTGATGTCGCAGATGGATCTCGCGGCGAGCAATGTCGCCTCACGCGTTGCGCGCGGACGCGCCTCGACGGTGCGTGTCGAGGCGATGAATTTTCTGCGCCCCGTCCGCGTGGGCGATGTCGTCAGCCTCTATGGCCGGCTTATCGCGCGTGGGCGCAGTTCGATGAAGATCGAGGTTGAGGCCTGGCGCCGGGCGCGGGATGGCGAAGAGGAAGAGAAGGTGACGGAAGCGGTCTTCACCTTCGTCGCGATTGATCCGGTGACGCGGAAATCGCGTCCGTTACCGGAGGAATAGCCTGCGCATCATTGCGAGGCGCCTTCGATGCTTCGAGACGTTTGCTGTGCAAGCTCCTCAGCATGAGGGCACATTGCATAGCGCGACGCCCTCATCCTGAGGAGGCCAAAGGCCGTCTCGAAGGATGAGGAAATGCACTCGCAGCCTTACGTATTCATCAATTCGAAGAAGCTCGCATTGCCCTTCGGCGTCTCGCGCAATTTGCCGAGCAGGAATTCGATCGCGTCGACCGTGCCCATCGGATTGAGGATGCGGCGCAGGACATACATCTTCTTGAGAATGTCCGCCGGGACGAGCAGTTCTTCCTTGCGGGTGCCGGAGCGGGCGATGTCGATCGCTGGATAAGAGCGCTTGTCGGCAACCTTGCGGTCGAGAATGATTTCCGAATTGCCGGTGCCCTTGAACTCTTCAAAGATCACTTCGTCCATGCGCGAGCCGGTGTCGATGAGTGCCGTCGCGATGATCGTCAGCGAGCCGCCTTCTTCGATATTGCGCGCGGCACCGAAGAAGCGCTTCGGCCGCTGCAGGGCGTTGGCATCGACGCCGCCGGTCAGCACCTTGCCGGATGATGGCACGACGGTGTTGTAAGCGCGGCCAAGACGCGTGATCGAATCAAGCAGGATGACAACGTCACGGCCGTGTTCGACCAGGCGCTTGGCCTTTTCGATCACCATTTCGGCGACCTGAACGTGGCGTACCGCCGGTTCGTCGAAGGTCGAGGAGACGACCTCGCCTTTCACCGAACGCTGCATATCGGTCACTTCTTCCGGCCGCTCGTCGATGAGCAGGACGATCAGATAACATTCGGGATGATTGGTGGTGATCGACTGGGCAATGTTCTGCAACAGCACTGTCTTGCCGGTCCGCGGCGGGGCGACGATCAGAGCACGCTGGCCCTTGCCGATCGGCGCGACGATATCGATGACGCGGGCGGAGAAGTCTTTCTTGGTCGGGTCTTCGATCTCAAGCTTCAACCGCTCGTCGGGATAGAGCGGCGTCAGATTGTCGAAATGAACCTTGTGGCGGATCTTCTCCGGGTCTTCGAAATTGATCGTATTGACCTTCAGCAGGGCGAAGTAGCGCTCGCCCTCTTTCGGGCTACGGATCAGACCTTCGACCGTGTCGCCGGTTCGAAGGCCGAAGCGGCGAATCTGCGACGGCGAAACATAGATGTCGTCAGGGCCGGCGAGATAATTCGCATCCGGCGAGCGCAGAAAGCCGAAGCCGTCCTGCAGCACTTCGATGACGCCTTCGCCGACGATTTCGATATCGCGGCTGGCAAGCTGTTTGAGAATGGCGAACATCAATTCCTGCTTGCGCAGGATCGAGGCGTTTTCGACCTCATGCTCCTCGGCGAAAGCGAGGAGTTCGGTCGGCGATTTGGATTTTAAATCTTGAAGTTTGATATCCCGCATCGGGATTTTGGTCCTTGGAAGGGCGCTGGGCGCGCAGCTTGGGGGGCCCGAATGGGCGTCAGTGATCCTGGGAAGGCAGGCCAATGTCGTATCGAGGGGCGCTTAAACATTGCGCGCCGACAAATCGCCTGCGAGGAGAGAAAGCAAAAATAAGACGTTTCGGCCTCTTTGACAACTGGGCATCGGCACGCTGTCAAACATCACACGGGAATTATGGAGCGAATTAGGTGCCAGTTCGACGGTTTGCGCCCCGCAGATCAATATTTGGTCGTGACCGGCTCCGGCGCGCCACTCCAGTCGAACTTCCAGTTCAAACCAGCCCGCACCGCATGGAAGTCCGCCCGCGTCCGGGCCGTCCCGCCGCCGCCAAGCGGGGTCGAAACCGATCCGAGGTCGGTATAGAGATATTCCGCCTTCGCCGTCAGATCGCGGGTGATCGCATATTCGACGCCAGCGCCCGCCGTCCATCCGGTCCGCACGCCGCCATTGGAGAAGCTGGCGCCACCAAGCCCGATCTGGTCATGCACATCGCCATAGGCAAAACCGCCCGTGACGAACGGAAGGATGTTGCCGAACGAAAGACCGAGCCGCGCCCGCGCCGAGCCCCACCAGTCGAGATGGCTCGAACCATTCAGGCCGACGCCGGGGACGCCATAATCGGCGCGCAGGGTTGAACCCTGAAAATCACTCTCGCCACCCAGGACGAAATTCGAGGTCGGGAACTGGTAGTTGAACCCCGCCTCGCCACCGCCGACGAAGCCGGCCGGATTGGCGCTCAGGCTGCCAAATGGTCCGCTCAGCGTCTGATGATTGAAGGCGGCGCCCGCGGTCGCGCCAAGGTAAAACCCGGTCCAGGAGAAAACCGGAGGCGGGGGCGCATAGAGCGCCGGCCCCTTGTCGCTCGGCAGGTCAGCCGCCCGCACGCCGGCCAGCGGCGCAAAAATCGCGATAAGTGCCAGAACGCTAGACCGAACCATCTTGGGAAACCTAACCGAAAGCCGCCCGCCCCGCACATTAAATGGCGTTCACACGGTTAAAGGCCAAGGCTCGCGGGGCGAATGTGCGAAAACGCACCTCGTTCCGGCAAAAATGCCCCGTTCGGCGAATGCCTTTGGCACTGTGATATCGACGCAACAAAAAACCGGCGGTTTCTGCCGCCGGTTGCATCCGTATCAAATTTTTTTCGATTCAGTATTTCGGCACGACCGGTGTCGGCGGGGTCAGCCATTCAAACTTCCAGTTCACGCCAGCGCGCACGACATTCAGGGTCGGATGCGCCGAATGGTCGTTCATGGGCGCGAAGGCCAGTTCCGCTGGCGTCTGGTAATATTGCCGGCCGAGATCGACGTGCAGATATTCCGCCTTCACCGACAGATTATGGGTAACCTGATATTCGATGCCCGCGCCCGCGGTCCAACCCGTGCGCGTCGAGCCGACCGAGAAATTGCCGAAGGGATTACCGGTGGGATCGACACGCAATTGATCGACATGGCCAAAGGCACCGCCCCCCGTCACATAGGGCAGGATATTGCCGAAAGCATAGCCGAACCGCGCCCGCGCCGTCGCGAACCAGTCGAGCTTCGTATCATTCGGGATCGAGCCGCCGCCAATGCCAAACGGGCTGTCGTCGTTGGCGCGAACCGTCGAACCGTCGAAGTCACCCTCGACGCCCAAAACATAATTCGTCGATGGAAACTGATAATTGAAGCCGACTGTCCCGCCGCCCAGAAAGCCGCTGGAGGACAGGCTTCCCGTGCTGTCGAGAACACCGGCGCTATAATGGTTATAGTGGACCTGATCGCCGCCGTAGCCAGCGTTGACGCCGACGTAAAGCCCTGTCCAGGACGGAGGCGGGGGCGGCGGCGGCGCATAGGCCGGCGGACCCTTATCGCTCGGGAGATCGGCCGCCAAGGCGCTGCCCGCGCAGAGGGCTGCGACAGCGCTCAACATGAGCAGGGCGCGGATCATTTGTCCCAAGGGCCTCAAATTTCAGCAATTGCAAAGCCGATCATTAGAGCAAATCTCCGACCACACAACGCCCGGGACGCCAGTCCACGCGGTTTCTCCGGCGATGTGTCCAGCGGGTGACAATCCTGGCAAAGACCCTAAAGGCACAAAAAAACCGGCGGGAAGACCCGCCGGTTGGTAAAGCCGAAATTGCGATGTCTCAGTATTTTGCGACGACGGGCGGAGCCGGCGGCGGCGCTTCGTCGAACTTGTAGCTGAAGCCTGCCTGAACGCGGTTGTCGGTGTCGCGTACGTGGAGGTTAAACGGCACGATCCCGGCGCGAGGGAATGCCAAGTTATTATAGAAAACGCCGTAGCTGCCGTAATCCGTGTAGCGATATTCGACGCGAGCCGACCAATTGTTGTCAATCGCGTATTCGACACCACCGCCGGCCGTCCAACCGACGCGGCCCGTCGTATGGCTCTCGTCAAACCCGGTAAAGTCCGTAACGCTGTGTTGGATCGACGCGAATGCCACGCCGCCGGTGCCATAAACGAGCACACGATCGAAGGCTAAGCCAAGGCGGCCACGGATCGAAGCATCAACCTGGGTGCGTTCCCGCCCCAAATAAAATCCCGTTCCATCGATGCCGTTGCCGGTAACGCCGGAGCCGTTCACGTCGCCTTCGATACCGACGACGATTCCGCCGCCACCGCCAAGGCCGGGAAGGAAGCCGCCGAGGCTTCCGAGTTCGTAATCATAACCGACATGGCCGCCGCCTACGACGCCCTGATAATCGACGGTCGGATTGCGAACGACGCCAAAAGGCGAGAAGCTGGTCGCGGACAACTGCCCCCATTCATAGCCGACCTGGGCGCCGATATAGACGCCAGTCCATGAGAAGACTGGCGGCGGTGGCGGCGCATAAACCGGCGGACCCTTTTCCGACGGAAGATCAGCCGCCATCGCGACAGAGCCAAGAAGTGCGGAAGAAATAGCCGCCAATAAAACGGAACGAATCATTTCAGCCCCCTGAAACCTTTAAAAGGAACGCTTCCGGAAGCATAACGCCCGACTGATGCCCCATGAAAGCGCTGGTTTAGGCGACTCGGCGCTTTTCTCGCACGTGTGGCGCTTACAATACAATTACGTTACGTCAGGGAGGATAGTCACAGCTAACTTGGCTTTACTATCGCCAAAACGACGATGCCAATGAGCAGCAACGTCGGAATCTCGTTCAGAATTCTATAAAATTTTGCCGAATGCGTGCTGCGATCCGCGGCAAAACGAAACCGCAGCGCGATGAGATAAAAATAAATGCCGGTCATCGCCACGACAAGCAGCAGTTTCCAATTAAGCCAGGCGGCTTTGAAAAATACGCCTTTGATGGCGAGCGTAATCCCTGTCGCGTAAACGACGATGATCGCCGGCCGCATGATCGCGACCTCGAGCCGCCGTTCCATCACCTTGAATGTTTCCGACTGCCGCGAACCTTTTTCCGCGTCTGCGTGATAGACGAAGAGCCGCGGCAGATAGAGCATGCCAGCCATGAACGCGATAATCGCGATGACGTGCATCGCTTTGATCCAAAGATAGATTTGGTCCACTCATTCCTCCGGCCGCAACAGCGCCAACAGAGTTTCGACATTGTCCAGTGGTGTCTCCGGCAAAATACCATGCCCGAGATTGAAAATATGCGGGCGCCCGGCAAAACCAGACTGAACCTTTGCCACCGCCTCACGGAGCGCCTCGCCGCCCGCGATCAGCGCGAGCGGATCGAGATTGCCCTGTAACACGACGTTCGAAGGAATAACCGCCGCCGCCGTGGCCGGATCGACCGACGTATCGAGACCCAAAGCGTCAGCCCCCGTCTCTGCCGCATAATTCGCCAACGCGAGACCTGCGCCGCGCGGAAAGGCGATGATTCTGGTCTGCGGATGGCGCGCCCGCAGCGCCGCGATGATCCGTCTGACCGGATTCAGTGCCCAACGCTCGAATTCCGCCGGCGCAAGAGCGCCCGCCCAGGTGTCGAAAATCTGGATGCAATCGGCGCCGGCCTCAATCTGGCGCGACAGATAAGCGATCGAGCCTTCGATAAGCCGATCGATCAAGACCGCGAAAACGTCCGGGTTGCGATAAGCGAACAGCCTCGCCGGGGCTTGATCGGGCGTTCCGCGCCCGGCGATCATATAGCTAGCGACCGTCCAGGGCGCGCCGCAGAAGCCGATGAGCGCAGTCCTTTCCGGCAAAGCCTGCTTGACCAGTTGGATTGCCTCGAAGACCGGCGACAGATGATCGAGATCGATCGTCTCGTGTAAAGCCTGCAGATCGTCGGCGCCCGTAATCGGCTGAAGCCGCGGTCCTTCACCGGATTCGAAATCGACCTTCTGACCGAAAGCATCAGGAACAACAAGAATGTCGCTGAAGATGATCGCGGCATCGAAGTGGAACCGTCGGATCGGTTGCAGGGTGACATCGGCTGCGAGTTTTGGATTGTAGCAGAGGTCGAGAAACGAACGCGCCTTGAGCCGCGTCTGTCTGTATTCGGTCAGATAGCGCCCCGCCTGCCGCATCAGCCAGACGGGAGTTGGCGACAAAGCCTCTCCGTCGAGCACGCGCAGCAAGGGCTTGTTAGCCACCAAGGTTGAAGCCGCCAATATAAAATCCTTATCTAAAGAATCTTCTATTTCCTCTCTTATTAGGGGGTCCGATTAGGCTCGTTTCGGGTTTTTCACAATCGAGCCGACGCATTTTGTTTTATGCGCGATTCCCACAGCCTGGCGCTGCCGGCGAAAGGTTAACGATTTATTAATTGTGCCAACGGCTTCGCCGTCCCAATTCGGCAATGTTTCAACTCTTATTAAATTATCGACAGAACCAGCGAAGGCCCAGTGATTCTCTTCGCAGCGCCAGCACTGTTGACAAAGAAGCCGGCGCTGCGGGACATGTCCCCGAGAGGGCGGCGGCGGCGGCGACTTATCCCCACCGGTCCACAGGGCCTCGCGACGGATGCGGCTTGTGGCGCGTAACTATTTCCATTTACATCTGATTTCCGACGCGACCGGCGAAACCTTGATTGCCGTGAGCCGAGCGGTCATTGCCCAATACGACGCGGTGGAATCGATCGAGCATCTCTATCCGTTCGTGCGCTCGCCGATGCAGCTCGAGAAGGCGATCGACGAGATCGACGAGGCGCCGGGCGTCGTTCTCTTCACGTTGATCGACAAGGATCTGACCCGGCGGCTTGTCGCCGCTTGTCATGAGCTGAACGTGCCCTGCCATTCGGTGCTTCAGCCGATTGCCGATCTTTTTCGGGCCTATCTCGGCTCGCCCGGTGCGGCTCGCCCGGGCGCGCAGCACACGCTTAATGCCTATTATTTCAACCGCGTCGAAGCGTTGAATTACACGATGTTGCATGACGACGGCCAGCTGACCGACGATTATGATGCCGCCGACGTCCTCCTGCTCGGCGTCAGCCGGACGTCGAAGACGCCGACGAGCATTTATCTTGCTAATCGCGGGATCAAGACGGCCAATATCCCGATCGTGCCCAATGTTCCGTTGCCGAAAACGATCTTCAGCCTGCAAAAGCCGTTGATCGTCGGCCTGATCACTTCGGCTGACCGGCTTGTCGCGGTTCGCCAGCAGCGTCTCGATGCGTCGCAGACGCGGTTTGATTCCACTTATGTGGACCCCGTCGCGGTGAGCGAGGAAGTCGTGCAATCGCGGCGTCTCTTTTCTCATTATGGCTGGCCGGTGATCGACGTCACGCGCCGGTCGATCGAGGAAACCGCGGCCGCGATCATCTCGCTTTATAAGACGCACCGCGCCAAACTCGGCCTTGCGGAGCAGCCGCGATGAGCGGGCTTTGGCTGGCAAAGGCGCCGCTGGTGCTCGCCTCAAAGAGCGCCGCCCGGCAGGCCCTCTTAAAGGCGGCAGGCCTTCCTTTCGAAGTGATTGCTGCCGATATCAACGAACGTGCGGTCGAAGCCCCGTTGCGCGCCAAGGCAGCGTCCGCCACGGCGATCGCCGCGCATCTCGCACGCGCCAAGGCGCTGGCCATCTCTGTATATGCAGCGTCCCGGCTCGTCATCGGCGCCGACCAGGTGCTGGCCCTGGGCGACGAAATCTTCGCCAAGCCCGGGTCTCGGGAAGCCGCCAGAGCGCAACTCGCGAAGCTCTCGGGCCGGATGCATGCGCTGCAATCGGCGGTCTGTGTAGCGCGCGATGGCAGCATTCTTTTCGAGGCGATCTCAACCGCGAATATGACCTGCCGCGTGTTCAGTCCAGACTTTATCGATCGTTACATTGCCGCGGCCGGAGACGCGGTGCTGACGAGCGTCGGCGCCTATCAGGTCGAAGGCCTCGGCGTGCATCTCTTCGACAAGATCGATGGCGATCAGGCAACGATCCTTGGCCTGCCGCTGCTGCCGCTGCTTGCATTTCTGCGCGAAGAAGGCAGTCTCGCGGCATGACTTTGCAGGCTTTCGTCATCGGCTGGCCAATCTCGCACTCGCGTTCGCCGCTGATCCACAATTACTGGCTGGCAAAACTAAACCTGCCGGGTCGCTATGAGCGGTTTGCGGTGGCGCCGCCCGATCTCCCGACCTTTCTGGCGAATCTCGCGGATCTTGGGTTCGTCGGCGGCAATGTCACGCTGCCACATAAGGAAAAAGCCTTTGCCGCCTGCGCTGTGACGACACCCGTGGCACGGCGGCTCCAAGCTGTGAATACCTTGTGGATCGAGGATGAAAAACTCTTCGGCGATAACACCGATGTTGCAGGCTTTCTCGCCTCGCTCGATGCCGATATTCCGAATTGGGATAAGAGCGTGGATAAAGCCGTTGTACTTGGTGCCGGCGGCGCGGCGCGCGGGATCGTCTTTGCGCTCAGCGCGCGCGGCATCCGTAACATCGTTATCGTCAACCGCACCCACAGTCGCGGCGAACAATTGCAACAGCAGTTTCCCGATACGCGGATCGATCTCGCCGATTTCGCTGCGCTTCCAGAGCTTCTGCGCGACGCAGATTTGCTCGTGAATACGACATCGCTCGGCATGATCGGCCAGCCGCCGCTCGACATCGACGTGGCGCCGCTGCCGGAGCACGCGATCGTCGCTGACATCGTCTACGCGCCGCTCGAAACCGCGCTGTTGCGCCAGGCGTCGGCGCGCGGTCTGCGGACGTCTGGCGGACTTGGCATGTTGCTGCATCAGGCGGTGCCGGGGTTTGCGCGCTGGTTTGGGCAGACACCGCAGGTAACGCCGGATCTGCGCGCGCGCATCGCTGCCGACATCGCAGATAAAAGCTGATGTTCGTTCTCGGCCTCACCGGCTCGATCGGCATGGGCAAATCGGCGACCGCAGCGATTTTTCGCGAAGCCGGGATTCCCGTGCACGATTCGGATGCTGCCGTGCATGCGCTCTATCGCGGCGCTGCCGCGCCGCTGGTTGAAGCGGCCTTTTCGGGTACACTGCGTGACGGCGAGATCGACCGGACGCGCCTCTCGGCCTATGTGGTCAACGACCCGGTGGCGCTGGCGCGGCTTGAAGCGATCGTTCATCCCCTCGTGCGTGCTGAACGGGCCGAATTTGTCGCCGCGGCGCGCGCTTCGGGCGCCGATCTTGTCGTTCTCGACATCCCGCTCCTGTTTGAGACCGGCTGTGAGACCGAAGTCGACGCGGTGCTGCTCGTCACCGCGCCGGAAGCCGTGCAAAAGGCGCGCGTTGCCGGCCGGCCGGGCATGACAGAGGCAAAACTTGCCGCCATAATCGCTAAACAAATGCCCGATGCCGACAAACGCCGCCGCGCTGACATCATCTTGGATACGAGCCTCGGTCACGAGGAGGCTCTGCGACAGGTGCATGAGATCATCGACGACATCCGCGCCGGACGCGTGATGGCAAGACATCATGCGTGAGATCGTCTTCGATACGGAAACGACCGGCCTCGATCCAGCGTCTGGTCATCGCATCGTCGAGATCGGTTGTATCGAAATCCTGAATTCGATTCCAACCGGGCAGACGTTTCACTTCTATCTCGATCCCGAGCGCGACATGCCGGAGGAGGCGTTCCGCGTTCATGGGCTTTCGTCGGAGTTTCTGACGGGCAAGCCGAAGTTCGCCGAGATCGCAGAGAAATTTCTCGCGTTCGTCGGCAACGCCATGCTCGTTGCGCACAATGCGGAGTTCGATCTGCGCTTCGTCAATGCCGAACTTGCCGTCCTCGGCCATCCGCCGCTTGGAATGGATCGTATCGTCGATACTCTGGCGCTGGCGCGCCGCCGCCATCCCGGTTCACCGGCGAGCCTGGACGCGCTCTGTCAACGCTATGGCATCGATTCCAGCCGGCGCACCAAGCACGGCGCCTTGCTCGACGCGGAGCTTCTCGCCGAAATTTATGCGGAATTGACTGGCGGCCGTCAGGCGAGCCTGTTGCTGCAGACCGCTGCCGTCAGCGCGCAACGCGCGGCGGCCGCACGGCCGGTTCGCCCCTCGCCGCTTGCGCCGCTCATCGCCGCGACGGAATGGGCCGCCCACGCGGCCTTCGTTGTGACACTGGGCGACAAGGCGCTTTGGCGCCGTTATTTGCCAAAATCGGAAGGATCCTAGTGGCGCGACCCGGAAAGATCGCGCGCTAGATTTTCTTAGGCGTGATTTATCACGCCTGTGCGGTTGGGGCTTGCGCGGTCTGCGCCATCCGCTGGCGGTAGAGGCCGGCGAAATCGATCGGGTCGATGTAAAGCGGCGGGAAGCCGCCATTGCGCACGGCATCGGCGACAATTTGCCGGGCGAACGGGAACAGCAGCCGCGGGCATTCGATCATGACGACCGGCTGCATGTCGCTCTCGGGAATGTTCAGCACGCGGAAAATGCCGGCGTAATTCAGTTCAAATTTGAACAGCGTATCGTTGCCCTCTCCGGCCGCGCCTTCGAGCAGGAGTTCGACCTCGTAATCGGCCTCGGCGATCTGGCGGGCATTGACGTTCACCTGAATGGAAATATTCGGCGCCTTCGGCTGCGGGCCGAGCGAGCGCGGGGCATTCGGGTTCTCGAAGGAAAAATCCTTCGTATATTGCACCATGGCATTAAGAGTGGGCGCGTTTGTCGCCGCACTGGTGCCGTTGCCGTCCGCCATCTCGTTACTCTCCCCGCCGAAGCGGCTTGGCCGCCCTGAAAATCGCGCCAGCGCCTAGCATGGATGGGGGCGCCGAACAAGCGAGCCTCAGCCGCGCTCCTTATCGTCGATGCGCTGCCAATCCTGCGGCGTCAGGTCGATGACATTCGGATCGCGCGGCTTGGACGCCGATTCCTGATGACGCCACGACGGCAGCAAAAGCGCGAGGCCGACGCAATCCGATAGAAAACCCGGGATCACCAGCAGGAATGCGCCAAGCGCGGCCAGTGCGCCGCTACGCAGAGTCAACGGCGAAAGCCGCAAGGCGTGGCCCGGGTTTTCGGCGATGGTTTGAAAAAGTTGACGCGCCTGGCCGCCAAGCCGACGCAGCAATGCGAGGCCCAACAGGCTGAAAATAAGGGTGAGCGCAATCGTCGCCGGCAGGCCGATCGCGGTGGCGATCATGCCGAAAACGGAGAGTTCGGCGAGGATCCAGAGGCAGGCGCCCAAAAAGAAGACCGCAATATAAGGCATCGAACGTCCCAGAAAACACAAAGTCTGCCGGCAGACTGTCAGCTTATGAACTTTCCCGGCTGGGCGCTATATATGTTGTCCAAGCGGTAAATTCCGCTCCGAGCCTGAGTATGGACTCTATGCACGACCCCTTCGACGCCTCAACGATCATTTTCGCCCTTCTGGCCATCTTCGTGTTGTGGAAGCTGCGCTCCACTCTGGGGACGCGCGGCGGCGCGGAGAAGCCGCCGGCGCAGAACGCGAATCCGTTCTTCAGGACGAGCACTGCGGCCAATGAGAACAAGGTTGTGCCGTTGCCCGGCAGTGCGCCGCGCGCCCCGCCGCCCCCGCCACTGACGGCGGATCCCGACCGCTGGAAGGCCTATGCCGAGCCTGATTCGAAAGTCGCCAACGGCCTCGACGCGATCGCCGCCACCGATCCGAATTTTGGCCTCGATCAATTCATCGCTGGCGCGAAAACCGCTTACGAGATGATCGTGACGGCCTTTGCAACCGGACGACCGTGAACTTCTGGCGCGGCTGCTCGATAAGGACGTCTTTGACAGTTTCAACAGCGCCATCGACGCCCGCGCGGCGCGCGGCGAATCGCTCATGACCAAAGTCGTTTCGATCGATAAAACCGGCGTTTTCGATGCCGGCGTGCGGGACGGCATGTTGCAGATAACGCTGCGCTTCATGGCGACCCTCATCAGCGCCACGCATGACAAGGACGGCAAGGTAATCGACGGCGATCCGGAAAAGACGGTGAACATGGTCGATCTGTGGACCTTCGCCCGCCCGGCCGCGTCGCGCGATCCCAACTGGAAGCTCGTCGCCACGCAGACGGGGCATTGAGGCGGGGTCCCGAAAAGCGGTAAGCTTTCCGGTAAGATCACCCGACGGTGCCACGGGGGCGGCATGAGCGAAGAGACACGCGAGACATTGCGCCCGCTGTCGGATGAGGAAGTCACCCTCTGGCTGACAGTTACGCGCCATGTCCTGCGCCGTCCGGGCGCAAAAGCGCCTCTGGCACCGCGCCCCAAACCCGAAAAGCCTGTCAAAAGCGCGCCGCTGGCGTCGCCCGCGCAGATCAAACCCGAACCTCCGCCGCGCCCGGCCATGCCGGGCCTCGCGCCGCTCGAGCGTCGCGCCCGGCAAAAGCTGTCGCGCGGCCATATGCCGGTCGACGCCGCGCTCGACCTGCACGGCCTGCGCCAGCATGAGGCACATCCGGCCTTGCATGGATTTCTGATTCGGGCCCAGCGCCAGGGGGCCAAAATCGTGCTCGTCGTCACCGGCAAGGGCGAGGGCCGCGTCGGCGATCTTTATGAGGAGGGCGGTGTCCTGCGCCGTAATGTGCCGATCTGGCTGCGAGCGCCGGAATGGCGCAACCTGGTGGTCGGCTTCGAGGAGGCCGCGCGTCATCACGGCGGCGCCGGCGCGCTCTATGTCCGCATTCGCCGCAGCGGGCGGGAGGAGAATTGATGGCAAATCCGGATTGGGCGACCCAGCCGCCGCCTTCGCTTGCCGATTTCGAGACGTTTGCCGAAGCCGCCTACGCGCGGCTGCCGGAAGATTTCCGCGCGCTCTGCCAGGGAATCGTCATTCGGGTCGATGATTTTCCGGACGACGACGTGCTCGACCAGATGGGCTGCGAGACCGAATTCGACCTGCTCGGCCTTTTCACCGGGCGCGGCCTGGCACAAGGTGGGCCCCAGGCCTTTACCGGGCAGATGCCGAATATGGTGTGGCTTTACCGGCGGCCGATCCTCGATTATTGGGCCGAAAACGAGGACACTCTCGGCGAAATCGTCACCCATGTCCTGGTCCATGAGATCGGTCATCATTTCGGTCTTTCGGACGCCGATATGGAAGCGATCGAGGCAGCGGCGTAAAGGCACCGCTACGTCCTAGGAGCAAGACTGATGTATGCGATCTATGCATCAATCGCCTCCGTCGTCTCGGCCTGCGTCGCCGCCTGCGGCCTGTTCTTCGCCTGGCGGCAATCGCGCGAAGCGACCTTGCGCCGCGCTGACGTGCTGCGCTGGGCGGAGGACGCGATCGACCAATTGCAGACGCTTTTGGTGATCTGCGTCCTGGATGAAGGTGAATTGGAGTCTGCGTTTGAAAGGGAGAAGCTCGCCGCGATCATGTTCACAACGTCGACGCTCGCGGAGCGCGGGCGGCTCTTCTTCAAAAACGAGATTCGCAGCGACGGCCACGGACAGGACAAGGAACCGGCCTATCAAGGCTATCGGCCTAAAATCCTTGACCAGCTCGTGGTCGCACACCAAATCGCCAGACACTGGCCTCAGGCGAATGCCGACGACCGCAAGATCATGCTGATTCTGGCGCAGGACGCAGCACGAACTTTCGTTTCGCTGGCACAGCAGGAGGTTGGCCGCAGCAAGACAGCGAGCGCCGTCACCAAACGGGCGGGAGACGGGCGCGACCTTGACGAATTGGTCAAGGAGTTCAATAGAGCACGCCTAGAACAAGGTTCGAGCTTCGCGCGCGCCCGCGCCGAGGCCGACGTGGTGGTCGTGGCCACCCGATCTGGAGCATCCTGAGCGATGGATAAATTCACGTCCCTGACGGGCGTCGCGGCGCCGCTGGCGATCCGCAATGTCGATACCGACATGATCATCCCGAAGCAATATCTGAAGACGATCAAGCGTACCGGCCTTGGTACGGGTCTGTTCTCCGAGATGCGCTACAAGGATGACGGGTCGGAAAATCCCGATTTCGTGCTCAACAAGCCGGCCTACCGGCATGCGCAGATTCTGGTCGCTGAAGACAATTTCGGCTGCGGCTCGTCGCGGGAGCACGCACCGTGGGCGCTACTCGACTTTGGCATCCGCTGCGTCATTTCGACGAGCTTCGCCGATATTTTCTATAACAATTGCTTCAAGAACGGCATTTTGCCGATCGTCGTGAAGCCCGAAGAACTGGCCAAGTTGATGGACGATGCCGAACGCGGCGCCAACGCGACGCTCTCAGTCGATCTCGAAAGTCAGGAAATCCGCGGCCCGGACGGCGGCATGATCCATTTCGATATCGATCCGTTCCGCAAGCATTGCCTCTTGAACGGGCTCGATGACATCGGCCTGAGCCTGCAGAAGGTGCATCACATCGATCGGTTCGAGGCCAAGGCGAAAAACGAACGCCCCTGGCACTGACAGAATTCGAGCCTCGGCGCGGTGAAACTCTATGACACTATGTCATTGAAGTTTACTCGCATTTCGGGTCTAAACGCGGTTTCGCGCAAAAACGGGATGGTCTAGTGACAGACCTACCTATTTGCTACTCTGCCGGTCGTTGGGGTGCGAAGCCGTAATGCCCGCCGGTGCTGGAGAATTCCCCGGTGAATGATCTGACAATGCCACAAGAAGCCGGGCTCGATCGGTCCCGGCGTCCATTCGATCTCGCTGCATTGATCAAAGATCGCGAACCCGAACGATACCAACTGCATACGCTTTATATGAACGAGATGATGGTGCGGGCTTTGCGCACCATCGGCTTCGATGTCGCCTTCCAGCGTGGCAGCGGCCAATATCTGTTCGATAGGAACGGCACGCGTTACCTCGATCTCTTGAGCGGCTGGGGGGTCTTCGGCGTCGGCCGCAATCATCCGGCCGTGCGGCAGGCCCTGGAAACGGTGCTTGCGGCGGATCTGCCGAATCTCGTGCAGATGGATGTCACGGCCCTGTCGGGGCTTCTCGCCGAGCGTCTGCTGCAGTTCGTGCCCTTTCTCGACAAGGTGTTTTTCGCCAATTCCGGGACCGAGGCGGTCGAAGCCGCGATCAAATTCGCCCGCGGCGCGACCGGCCGCCCGAACATCGTTTATTGCAGCCATGCCTTTCACGGGCTGACCTACGGCGCGCTCTCGCTCAACGGCGATGCGACGTTCCGCGACGGTTTCGGCGGCTTTGTGCCGGGCTGCGTTGAGGTCCCGTTCAACGATCTCGCCGCGCTGGAGCAGGCGTTGTCGAAACGCGATGTCGCAGCCTTCATCGTCGAGCCGATCCAGGGCAAGGGCGTCAACATGCCCGACGACGGATATCTGGCGAGCGTCAGGGCGTTGTGCACCAAATATGGCACTTTGCTCGTCGCCGACGAGATTCAGACAGGCGTCGGCCGCACCGGGCGCTTTCTGGCGGTCGAACATTGGAACGTCGAGCCGGACATGGTGCTGCTCGCCAAAGCCCTATCAGGCGGTCACGTGCCGATCAGCGCGGTGCTCATGCGCCGCAAAATCTTCGAGAGCGTCTTCAACCGGATGGACCGTATGGTCGTGCATGGCTCGACGTTTGCGAAAAACGATCTGGCGATGGCCGCGGGCCTGGCTACGCTGGAAGTGATCGAATCCGAGCGCTTGATCCAGAACGCCGCCCGGCTCGGCGAGCAGCTTCTTGCCTTCTTCAAGCCTTTTGCCGAGCGCTACGAACTCGTCAAGAACGTGCGCGGCAAGGGGCTGATGATCGGGATCGAATTCGGGCAGCCACGCTCCTTCAAGCTCAAGGCCGCGTGGACGCTGTTGGAATCGGTGCGGGCGGGGCTGTTCTGCCAGCTTATCGTCATTCCGCTTTTCAAGGATCATAAAGTTTTGGTGCAGGTGGCGGCGAACGCCGGCCATACGATCAAGCTTCTGCCGACGCTCAACATCACGGACGCGGATTGCACCTGGATCGAGGGCGCCTTCGACAGCGTGGTGGCCGACGCGCATCGCGTCCCCGGTGCAGTCTGGTCGCTCGGCAAGACGCTCGCCGAAAATGTCCGCAAGGGCAGCCGCTGAAGAGGCCGGCCCTTGACGCAAGCGGCCTCTTCCCTTAGACAGCGCGCTTCGATTTCTGCCTGCGCCCAGAGCGTGTTCCGAAAAAGTTGACAGACTTTTTCGATGAGAACACGCTCCGATCTTTGGATCTGGCCCGCGGGCTATGTGTTTGTGGCCCATGAGGCCGGAAGGATCATCCCATGTCGCGCCGTTGCGAATTGACCGGCAAAGCCGTGCTCGTCGGCAATCTGGTCAGCCATTCGAACCGCAAAACCAAGACGCGGTTTCTGCCCAATCTCGTCCGGGTGACGCTCACCTCGGAATCGCTCGGCCGTAGCGTGCGTTTGCGCGTCGCCACGGCGGCGCTGCGCTCGGTGGAGCATCGCGGCGGCCTCGACGCGTTCCTGATCAAGGCGTCCGAGACCGAGCTTTCGACCGGCGCCCGCGCTCTGAAGCGCGAGATCGAGAAGAAGCAGGCCAACGGCTGATCGTTGATCGGCCCGCTGCTGTATCCCTGCGTTTTCATAATATGGCGTTCTTTGGTGGCTTGATGTTAGGCCATCGCTCCGCAATTGTGGAGCATGCCGCCTTCATATTTTCGAACATGCTAATTGCGGAATTGGGCGCCGGGTACAGTTCCCCCGCGTACGCATCGAGAGTCAGGCAGATTGATTTATCTGCCGTTGTGCCATCATCGATGGCGTAGCCTCGCAAAATGCCAAACGCTGCTGCTGATTGAAAGGCGCCAACGATCGGCGAAAGGTGCTTGCCTTTCGCGTAGCGCAGCATAAGCGCGCCACGGCGTTGCTTATTGGTTTTATCAATACGACGCAGTATTAAATGCGGGGAAAATTTAATTTTGACGTCATTTATCTTAGATTTCGAGAAAGTAATTCCAGGGAGGATGTCAACATCTGGAAGCGTTATATTGGAGATAACGCTGGAAAAGCTTTGAATATAGTCAGCGTTTATCTCATTTGTGAGAGACTCAAAATCATCTGTTGCCAATTTACTTCTGATGAAGTCCGCTTTTCCTTGTAGCTCGGCGGGGCTGAGGGCTCCGGTCCTGATCGCGTTCGCGATTGTAACGGTCGCCTCTTTGTGCTGCACCAGCCTCGCGACAGGTCGATACTTGCATCCTTCCACGATTGACCGGCGTTTTCGTTCCGACGCGCCCATAAAATCCGCGAGGTATCTCACGGAAATTTCGGGTTCGGTAACTTCAATATGCGTGCGCTGTTTTTCCACGAATCATCTCCGGGAGAATCAAAATGGCAGAATACTACTTCAGCGCGAAAACGGACATGGAAACAACGCTGTGTATTGCGCCAATCACCGATAAGCGCATCGAGCTGTCGGGAGAAGAGATTGAAGATCGCAGCGGATATTTTCTGTATCAAATCAAAGGCGACGGCGAAGCAAACGAGATCGAAATTCTGGCTCGTTTGACGTCGGAGAGTGCCGCTATTGAACTTAGCCGGATGCTCTCTTTGAAATAAGGAACCCCGGCAGGTCAGTGCAGAAGCGCTGCTAATGCACGGTCACGACCGGCAGGCGCTTGAGCCGCCCATGCTGTTGGGGTGAGGCGGCGGGTTCAGCTTTCTCGTCGAAAAGCTCGGCCAGCTTTTCCGTCATCGCGCCGCCAAGTTCCTCCGCATCGACGATCGTGACTGCACGGCGATAATAGCGGGTCACGTCATGGCCTATGCCAATGGCAATCAATTCGACCGGCGAGCGGGTCTCGATCTCCTCGATGATGTAGCGCAGATGCCGTTCGAGATAATTGCCGGGATTGACCGACAGTGTTGAATCGTCGACCGGCGCGCCGTCCGAGATCATCATCAGGATGCGCCGCTGCTCCGGCCGGCCCAAAAGCCGCTTGTGCGCCCAGTCGAGCGCCTCGCCGTCGATATTCTCCTTGAGAAGACCCTCGCGCATCATCAAGCCGAGATTCTTGCGCGCCCGGCGCCAGGGCGCGTCCGCGGCCTTGTAGATGATGTGACGAAGATCGTTGAGGCGGCCGGGCGATGGCGGCTTGCCCGCCTGCAACCAGGCCTCGCGCGATTGGCCGCCTTTCCAGGCACGGGTGGTGAAACCCAGAATCTCGACCTTGACGCCGCAGCGCTCGAGCGTGCGGGCGAGAATATCGGCGCAGGTCGCCGCAACCGTGATCGGACGCCCGCGCATCGAGCCGGAATTATCGAGCAGCAGCGTCACGACCGTGTCGCGAAAATCCATGTCCTTTTCGCGCTTGAAGGACAGCGGCTGTTGCGGATCGATGACGATGCGCGGCAGCCGCGCCGTATCGAGCATGCCCTCTTCGAGGTCGAACTCCCAGGAGCGGTTCTGCTGCGCGAGCAGACGGCGCTGCAGCCGGTTGGCGAGCCGGCCGACGACGGAGGACAAATTCTGCAATTGCTTGTCGAGATAGGCGCGCAAGCGCTCCAGCTCTTCGGGCTCGCACAAAGCTTCGGCCGCGATGGTCTCGTCGAACTTGCGGGAGAAGGCCTGATAATCCGGCGCCCGTATTTCGGTCCGCGCTTTCGGCGGTGGGCGGTGGGCGTCGGCGGCCTGATCGCCTTCGCCGAGATCGCCTTCCTCCTCGGCCTCGAATTCCCCCGCGGCGGCATCGATGGAATCGGCCTCGGTTTCGCCGTCAGCTTCAGCGGTTTCGGTCGTCTGCGATTGGGCGCTGTCGGCACTCTCGTCGCGCTGGCCCTCGAAGGCCTCGTTATCCTCGCCGCCGCCCTGCTGATCGTCGCTCTGCTCGGTTTCCTCATTGTTGGTATCGGAGCCGAGGTCCTCGCCCATATCGAGCGCCGACAGAACGCGCCGGACTGAAAGCCCAAAGCTGCGCTGATCCTCGATCGACCCGGAAAGCTGGTCGAGATCGCGCCCGGCGCGCTGCTCGATGACGGGACGCCACAGATCGACGAGGCGCTGCGCGCTCTTTGGCGGCTTTTGGCCGGTGAGCCGTTCGCGCACCATCAATGCCACCGCCTGTTCGAGCGGCGCCTCGGCGCGCTCGCGGATTTCGCCGAAGCGCGCGTGCTGGAAACGATCCTCCAGCATGGCGCCGAGATTTTGCGCGACGCCTTCCATACGCCGGGCGCCGATGGCCTCGACGCGGGCCTGTTCGACGGCCTCGAAGACGGCGCGCGCCTGTGGCGTCTGCGGCAGGAGGCGGCGATGCACATTTACGTCATGGCAGGCGAGCCGCAGCGCCATCGCATCGGCATTGCCGCGCAGGATGGCCGCGTCCTGGCGTGTCAGCTTGCGCGGCGGTTCCGGCAGGCGAATCCGCGCCGCGGCACTGGCGCCCGCCAGATTTGGCTTTTCCGCGGCATAGGTCACATCAAGTTGCGGCAGGTTCGCCATAGCCCGCAGACAATTGGCGACCGCGCGCTTGAATGGCTCCTGCGGCGCTTCAGCCTTGCCCGGCGGCTTATGGTTCGACCCCG
Organism: uncultured Pseudomonadota bacterium; assembly: GCA_963782195.1. Classification (GTDB taxonomy): domain Bacteria; phylum Pseudomonadota; class Alphaproteobacteria; order Rhizobiales; family Beijerinckiaceae; genus Methylovirgula. The sequence continues at coordinate 919,997 of CAWAIN010000004.1, forward strand.
CCATTTCAGCTCATCGCGACATTTGCCGCGCTTTCCGGCAAATCCTGCCCGAAGCAACGCTGATAGAATTCGGCGACCAGCGTGCGCTCAAGTTCGTCGCATTTGTTGAGGAATGTCAGACGGAAGGCGAAGCCGACGTCCCTGAAGATTTCGGCGTTTTCCGCCCAGGTGATGACGGTGCGCGGGCTCATGACGGTCGAGAGATCGCCGGCCATGAACGCGTTGCGCGTCAAGTCGGCGACGCGCACCATTTTGCCGACCTGGTCGCGGGTTTCCTTCGTCTTCTGATAGGATTTCACCTTGGAAAGGACGATGCCGACTTCCTTGTCATGCGGCAGATAATTCAGCGTCGCGACGATCGACCAGCGGTCCATCTGCCCCTGATTGATCTGCTGCGTGCCGTGATAGAGGCCCGAGGTATCGCCAAGGCCGATTGTATTGGTCGTCGAGAACAACCGGAAGGCGGGGTGCGGCTTGATCACGCGATTCTGGTCGAGGAGGGTCAAGCGGCCGGAGACTTCGAGCACGCGCTGGATGACGAACATCACATCCGGACGGCCGGCGTCATATTCATCGAAACAAAGCGCGATATTGTTTTGCAGGGCCCAGGGCAAAATGCCGTCGCGGAACTCGGTGACCTGCTTGCCATCCTTCAACACGATCGCGTCCTTGCCGACGAGATCGATGCGCGAGACATGGCTGTCGAGGTTAATGCGCACGCAGGGCCAATTGAGCCGTGCCGCGACCTGTTCGATATGCGTCGATTTGCCGGTGCCGTGATAACCGCTGATCATGACGCGGCGGTTCTTCGCAAAGCCAGCGAGAATGGCCAGCGTCGTGTCGCGGTCGAATAGATAGTCGGGATCGACGTCGGGGACGTGCGTGTCCGTCTGCGAAAACGCCGGCGCTTCCATGTCGGAATCGATGCCAAACACCTGCCGCACCGAGATTTTCATGTCCGGCAGGGCTTTGAGGGCCTCTTCGCCGGCTAAAGAATTGGCTGACATTCATCCTCCGTTCCGCCCGTCGCGGCCACGCTATAGCACGCTGGCCGTGTGGCGGAGCGCGGAATTCGTGTCGCACCCGAAAGCTGAACGCTGCCGGGCGGCGGATGCTGAAACTAAGCGAGTTTAACCGATTTCAGATAAGAGTAGGCGCGAATGATTTCACGCAATTTGTCCTCGAGCGAACGGTCGCCGCCGTTCGCATCGGGGTGCAGGCGCTTCACCATGTCCTTGTAGCGGCTGCGAATTGTGGTCGCATCCGCGGTCTCATCGAGGCCGAGCTGGTCGAGCGCCTTGCGCGCGGCAATGCCATGCTTGGGTTTCAGCGGCTCCGCCGGCTTATGGGGCGCGGCCCGCGCGCCGAAAATATTGAGCGGGTCAGCATATTGCGACGGGTCGCCGCGCACCTGCGGGCCGCCGGCGCCATTGTTGCCCATGACCCACGTCGGCCGGTGCCCCGTCGAGGCATCGCGCTGGTAGAGCGCGACGGCCTCGGCACTCATGCCCTGAAAATAATTATAAGTCGCGTTATAGGCGCGCACATGCTCAAGGCAGAAGTTGAAATATTCGCCTTCCCGCTGCCAGCCCATCGGCGCGCGAAATTCGCCCGGCTCGTTGCAGCCGGGATGATCGCAGGGCGCCTTTGCAGCGGCTTGCACCGGCTGCTTGGCCTTCGGCTTGGCCCTGACACGATCGAAGAGAGGCGAATTCAAATCCATGGCGCGATAATACGAATGTCTCTGCGGTAGCCGCAAGCCGCCGCGTCCGGTAAAAGACAAAGCCGGCTGGCGATGAAGGGAAGTTTCGATGACCGATGAGCTTAATGTAGCCGAGCGCATCAAGCAAAAGTTACAAGCGGCTTTGGCGCCGGTTTCGCTTGCTGTGACCGACGAATCGCACCGCCATGCCGGACATGCACATGTCATGCAACATGCTGCCAAGGCCGGCAAATCGGGCGAGACTCATTTTAACGTCAAAGTGGTGTCTGAAAGCTTTCGCGGCAAGAGCCTGGTGGCACGTCACCGCATGGTCAACGACCTGTTGCAAGATGAATTCGTCGACGGCGTGCATGCCCTCTCAATCGACGCTAAAGTGCCAAGCGATTAGGGTTCTCAAAACCGCGGCGATCGTCATGAAATGGCCGCATCTTCAGCGAAGTAAGAGCGATATCGAAGCTAGGGCTGGCATTGCAGATTGTCGCCAAAGCGTTAGGCTTATGGCGCAAGCGCCGAAGAAACCGGCAATTCTTTAAGGCAAACCTTTCGGGGCAAGTGTCAATGCGGTTGCGTTTTCATGGCTTGCGTCCTCTTGGCTTGATTGCCGCCGCGGTCTTGATGATCGCGGCCGGGCGCGCCCTGGCAACGCCGTCGCTCGTCATGGATGTCGCGACCGGCAATATTCTCTACGAGAACGAAGCGACGCACCCCTGGTTTCCCGCCTCTGTAACCAAGCTCATGACGGTCTATGTCGCGCTCTCTGCCGTGCGCGATCATCAAATTTCGCTCGACACGCCGCTGGTCGTGTCACGTTATGCCGCGTCTATGCCGCCGTCGAAGATGGGCTTCCGGCCAGGCACTGAAGTGACGCTCGGCAATGCGCTCAAAATGCTGATGGTGAAATCGCCAAATGATATTGCGATCACCATTGCCGAAGGTATCGCCGGCTCGGTCCCCGCTTTTGCTGACGACATGAACGATGCCGCAGCGCGGCTCGGCATGAAGCAGAGCCATTTTGTCAATCCGAACGGGCTGCATAATCCGGAGCATTATTCGTCGGCGCGCGATCTCGCCGTTCTGGCGCGCGCGATCTATCTCACGTTTCCGCAATATGCCGATCTCTTCGACATCGGCGCCATGCGAGTCGATGGCAAGATCATTCCGAATCACAACGACATGCTCGGCCGCTATCCCGGCGCCGACGGCATGAAGACCGGCTTCACCTGCGATGCCGGGTTCAACCTCGTCGCCAGCGCGACGCGCGGCAATCATCATTACCTCGCCGTCGTCCTCGGCGCGCCGACGCCACGCGAACGCATGGTCCGCACCGCCGTCCTGCTTGACCGCGCCTTCGCGGGAGTCGACCAGCCACAGCCGATGGATGCCGACGAACCCACGGGCGGCGTGCCGGAAGACATGCGCGATCTCGTCTGCCATCGTCGCGGCCGCGCCATGACGGCATTCCAGGCGGAAACCGATCGCCTGGAGGCGCCGCTCCTGACCCTCGGCCAAAGACCGTCCTCGCCGCTCGGCGTGTTCTCGACGTCGGCCTTGGCGCTGGAGACGCCGGCCGCGCTGCGGATCGCAATGATGCCGATGCCCGTCTTCGATCCCGTTACGCTCTCTGTCGGTCCGGCCCCCGGCTATAGTGGCCCGGTCGCGGGTCCGCGTCCGCCGCACACGCCGGTCGGCACGCCGCTTCTCGCCGACACTGCACCAATCGCGACACCTGCTGCGAACGAACCTGACGAGGATTCACCCGAAGCCGCCGCCGACCATCATGCCGGCGCAAAAGTCGCAGCGAACGATACGGGCGATGCAGATACGCCACTCCCGCCCAAGCATCAGAAAATCGCCCAGGCCAAATCGCACAAGAAGGCGGTGAAAGTCCCCGCGAAAGGGCACGCCAAGCACAAAGCGGCAAAAGGCAAAGCCGCGAAATCGAAACATGCTTCGCATGCAGGGAAAGCCAAGGCCGGCAAAAAAGCGAAAGCCGGCAAGCTTGCCAAGGCAAAAGCGAAGGGCAAAGCAGCGAAACCGGCGAATAAAAAGGTCAAGGCGAAAAAGGCCGCCGGTAAGAGCCACGCAAAACGTTCATCGCACGCGAGCCATTGAGGCCCGCGACGCAGCCCGATTGAATCGCGACGGCGCGCGGCTTATCTCTTGCGCGATGATCCTTTGCCCGGACCGTTCGGTCCGCGGAATCGTGCTGGATTTCGATAATGCCTGACCCGCGCCGGCCGCCGATCTTTCCACTGACGATCCTCACCGGCTTTCTCGGGGCCGGTAAGACGACGCTGCTCAATCAATTGCTTCGCGCGCCGGAACTCGCTGATAGCCTGGTGCTCATCAATGAATTCGGCGAGGTCGGGCTCGATCATCTCTTTGTCGAAAAGGTCGATGGCAATGTCGTCGTCATGGCGTCCGGCTGCCTCTGCTGCACGATTCGTGGCGATTTGGTCTCGACGTTGGAGGATCTGCTGCGTAAGCGCGACAACAATCGCATCGCGCCGTTCAATCGCGTGATCATCGAGACCACCGGTCTCGCCGACCCGGCGCCGGTGCTGCATACGATCATGTATCATCCCTATTTCATGCTGCGGTTTCGCCTCGACGGTGTCATCACCCTCATCGATGCGTTGAACGGCGCGGCGACGCTCGACCGGCACTCCGAAGCGGTCAAACAGGCTGCGGTGGCCGACCGGCTGGTGATCAGCAAGAGCGATCTTCTGCCCGCAGGCGATACAGGCCTCGTGGGGCTGCATCATCGCCTCAAGGCGCTCAATCCAACCGCTATTCAGCTTGATGCGGCGCGCAGCGAAGCGACGCCTGCCGCGCTTTTCAATATCGGCCTCTACGATCCGGATAAGAAAACGCCCGATGTCCGCCGCTGGCTGAACGCGGAAGCGCTGGACGAGCACGCGCATGCGGATCAGGACGACCATGATCATCACGCACATCATGATCATTCCGGCGACGATCATGCGCACGCTCATGCTGCTCACGACGTCAACCGGCATGACGCGCGGATTCGTGCCTTTGCACTACGCCATCCGGCACCGGTCCCGCCGGCAATGATCGATATGTTTCTTGAGTTGCTGCGAACGGCGCATGGCGCGCATCTTCTGCGCGTGAAGGGCATCGTCGCGCTCGATGACGATCCGGCGCGCCCGCTGGTCATTCATGGCGTGCAGCATATTTTCCATCCGCCCGCGCGCCTCGATGCGTGGCCCGATGATGATCACACGACACGCATCGTCTTCATTCTGCACGACATGGAGCCGAGCTTCATTCAGGGTATGTGGAATGCCTTTGTCGGCGTGGCGGCTGACACACCCGATGCCGCGGCGCTGACGAAGAACCCGCTGAAAGTTTCGTCGGGTGGTCTCTTAGCCTAGTCTTCATCCGTCAGCGTTTCTTTGCCGTTGGGGGTATTGCGATCGGCCTGTTCGCGCAGGATGAAGCCGCGCTTTTCGAGTTCCGGCAGGTTGATGTTCATCACCGGGGCCGGCGCGTCGAACAGACTTGCATCCTTGAAGCGGCGATAGATTTCGAAGTTCAATTCGCTGGTGATCGACTTCATCGACGTGACATCGCTCACGTAGCAATAAAGCTCGAAATTGAAGACGCCGCCGGTGATTTCGGCGAAGACGACAAAGGGCGCCGGCTTCTTCAGGACGTTCTTGTTGCTTTTCGTCACGTCGAGCAGAACTTCGCGCGCTTTTTGCGGATCGGCGGCTGCGTTCACCGGAATATTGAGCTTGAGGCGGCCGGTTTTGTCTGTGCGGACGAAGTTTTTAACGACGCCGGCGACGAGATCGGAATTCGGAATGACCACCGCGGCGCGGTCGAACGTCTCGATCTCGGTCGAGCGCACATTGATGCGGCGCACGAAGCCTTCGTTGGGGCCGACAGAAATCCAGTCGCCGACACGGATCGCCCGTTCCCAAAGCAGGATCAGGCCGGAAACGAAATTGTTGACGATCGATTGCAGGCCGAAACCGATACCGACGGACAGCGCGCCGGCGACGATGGCGAGTTTGGCAAAATCGACACCGAGATAGGCGAGCGCAAAGCCCAGCGCGAGAACGCGCCCGATGTAGCCGATACTCGTCTTGATTGCGTTGCGAAGCCCGAGATCGAGCCGCGTATGCGGCAGAAAGCTAGCTTCGAGCCAGCGCTCCACTGTGCTCGTCGCGGCGTAACCGGCGACGAAAATGACGAGCGTGAAGACGATGCGCGAAAGCGAAATCGTGACATTGCCGATCCGGAAACCAAAGAACGCGGCATAGAAATAGCTCGTAACATCAGCCGATTGGACGCCCCACGGTATGAGTGCGGCAAGCACGGCGATAAGGAAAATCACCACGCGGGCGATGCCGGAAGCCAGGATCGCGAATTGCGCGAACGCCTCGCGGCTCAATCCGGTCGAAAGCATCATGTGCCGGCCGAACGGCGTGGTGCCGGTGATGCCCTGGCCGACGAGCTGATCGATCAGCATCACGAGCATGAAAGCGATGCCGCCGAGACCGCCGACCCAGATGATCTGGTCGATCGCGAAACGGCCGAGCGACATGTAGCCAGTGAGGACTGCGGCAAAGACGACGAGGGTCGCCAACCAGAGCACGGTACGCAGGATCGAAAACCAGTTCGCCGTCTGGTCGACGCGCGGACCGAAAATCTCCTCGCTTTCTTCTTGCTCGCCGCTTTGACCGATCCAGAGGCTCGCAGCAATCGTGATCGCCGCCAACAGGCTGAAGAACCCGCGGGCAAACATGTCGCTCGACCACGATGCGTCGATAGTGGCGCCGACCGCGTTAAAGATGCGGCCGCAGGACACGAGCACTGTGACGATCAAGACGGTGCGCAGGACATGTAGAGCCGCGTCCGAATCAACCGGGATGAGCCGCCACTGCTCGCGCCTGGGCGCGAGCAGCGCTTGCGCCAGACCGGCGCCGACGGAAATACGCACGACGGCGAAGAAGAGGGGGCGCAGCAGTGGATTCTGTTCGTCGATCAGCCCGAAGCTGCGCGCGAGGAACCCGATAAGAAGCGCTGTGGCGATGGGGATTGCCGCGATGACAAATAGAACCCGCCACGCCGCCAGGATTTTATGCAACGGCGTCGGATCGTCTTCCATGTGCTTGCGGAAGAAAGTCCGCTGCGTGAATTGCGTCACCGGCCAATACAGAATCGCAATCAGAACGAGCAGCCCGCAGAACAAGGGGGCGCGCCATCCGGTGAGTTTGGCGGCGCTGTCGCTGAGCCAGACCCCAGTCCGGTGGCGCAGCGCATGCAGATTTCTGGGAACTTCCCGGATGATGTCGGCCCAAAGCGCCGGGCTCGCAATGCTCGCCTCCTGCTGTAGCAGCGCCTCGGCCAGCCGGGCGCGCAGCCGGTCGGCGATGGTCGTCTGTGCCTGGTCTACCTGGACAATCAGCAGATTGGTGCGTTTGACGAGCGCGTCTACGTCATCGAAGGCTTTTTGCCGCTTCACCCGTTCGGCAGCCATCTGTTTACTTTCAGGGGGTGCCTTCGCGTCAGGCACTGGTCCGAGTTGATCGAGCTGGACCTTCTGTGCGGCGAGATGCGGGGTCAAATGGTCGAGTACGCGCTGCAACGTCGGGCCGAGCGGCGCGACCTGGTCCTGCAGTTTGCGTAAAACATCTGACGAGAGCCCCGGCTGCTGCAAAGCCGTTTCGACCTGCTGCAACGTGTCGGCAGTCGCGTCGAGGTTGGCGGAATTGATGGCAATGAACGTCTGCGCCCGCGCGGGCAGGCCTAAGCAAAGCAGGAGTGCGGCAAAGGCAAAGGTTTGGGCGATGGCGCGCAGCAAATTCAATGGCCCCCGGCTCCCTTTCAATTGCGCGGCGCAGTTTCCGAATTTGCCCGCGTGCCTTCCGTTCGCCGGGAAAGACGGCGGCTTCATGTCGCTGGCGGATAGACATGCGCCTTGCCGCGAAAATCTCGCAGATGATAGCGCCCGTCTTCATCTGGAGCGGTGCCGTCGAGCGCCACTTTGCCGAAGCCGCCGGGAATATCGAGCATGTAGCGCGGCTGACAAAGGCCCGAGAGTTTGCCGCGCAATTCTTCGACGAGCTTTTGGCCTTCAGCGACCGGCAGGCGAAAATGCGACGTTCCGCGCGCAAGATCCGGGTGATGGAGATAATAGGGTTTGATGCGCGCGGCGACGAAGGCGCGCATCAGCGCCGCGAGTGTTTCGGCGTCGTCGTTGACCCCGCGCAGCAAGACGCTCTGGCTCAGCATCGGAATACCGGCATCGATAAGTTTGGCGCAAGCCGCCTTGGCGACATCCGTCAACTCCCGCGCGTGGTTGGCATGAAGCGCGACATAGATCGCCTTGCCAGCGCGCCGCAGCAGATCGACGAGCGCATCGCTGACAAACTCCGGCGCGACGACCGGCACGCGCGTATGGATACGAACCACCTGCACATGCGGGATGGCCCGCAAACGGGCGAAAATTTCTTCGAGGCGACGCAGCGATAGAATCAGCGGATCGCCGCCGGTGAGGATCACCTCAAAGATCTCGTCATGCGCGGCGATATAGGCGAAGGCCTTATCGAGCGCATGGGGTGACAAGTGCGTCGCGCCACCAGGTCCGACGCTCTCGCGGCGGAAGCAGAAACGGCAATAGACCGGGCAGACATGCAGAAGCTTGAGCAGCACGCGGTCGGGATAACGATGCACGATGCCCTCGACCGGGCTCATCGGCGCGTCACCGATTGGGTCGGCCAATTCCTCGGGCGTTGTGACGAGTTCCGCCGCGTCGGGAATGAATTGCCGCGCGATGGGATCGGCCGGATCATCGCGGTCGATCAGCGCCGCCATCGTCTCGTTGAGTGCGATCGCATAAAGATCACCAACTCGCATCAGACTTTCGCGCGCCGTGGATGGTACAAGTCCTTCGGCGATCAGGTCGTCAACGCTGGTGAGAGTTCGCGCCGCTCATCGCGCCGTCCCCGAATCGACGACCGGCGTCCACAAAACGTCTTCGATGTGCCCGGCGCCTGTGGCGAGCATTACAAGCCGGTCAAAGCCAAGTGCGATCCCGCTCGCGGGCGGCATGGCGGCGATGGCGGCGAGAAAATCCTCATCGATCGGATAGGCGTCGCCGTAGATGCGTTCGCGCTCGATCATATCGCCGATGAAGCGCGCGCGCTGTTCGTTGGCATCGGTCAATTCGCCGAAGCCGTTGGCGAGTTCGACGCCGCAGACATAAAGCTCGAACCGTTCGGCAAAACGTGTGTCCTGCTTCAGCCGCGCCAGCGCGGCCTCCGGCGCGGGATAATCGACGAGCAATGTCGCGCGCCCATGCCCGAGATTCGGTTCAATCTTCGCCGAAAGAATTTTGCTGAAGAGATCGGACCATGTGTCGTCGTCGGTGACGCGCAGGCCGAGCGCGGTAGTCTTGTCCGCGAGCGCCTTGCGGTCACAGCCGCTCGAATTGTAGGTCTGGAGGAGATCGACGCGTGCATAGCGTTGGAAAGCCTCCGCGACCGTCAAAATCTCCGGCTCGGCGAAAGCGTCCGCTGTCGCGTCGCGAAAGCGGAACGTGTCGGTCTGTGCCGCATTGGCGGCCGCGGCCAGCAGCTCGCCGCAATCGGCAAAGAGAGCCGTGTAGGGCGCATTCGTCCGATACCATTCCAGCATGGTGAATTCGGGATGGTGCAGTGGCCCACGCTCACGGTTACGAAACACATGGCCAAGGCTGAAAATCTTGTCCTCCCCGGCGGCCAACAGCTTTTTCAGCGCGAATTCCGGCGAAGAATGCAGATAAAGCCGCGATTTTTCGCCCCCCGGCGCGATCATTTCCGTCGCGAAGGCCGAAATATGCGTCTCATTGCCCGGCGATATCTGGAGAATGGCGGTGTCGGCCTCGATGAAGCCGCAGACGTCGAAAAACCCGCGCGCCGCCTTGGCCAGCGCTGCCCGTGCAGTCAAAAAGCGCCGTTTTTCGGCGTGTGCCGCAGGCTCCCACCAGAAAGAAGGCTTGCTCATTTCCTCATTTCGCTTGAAAACCCCTCGCCAAGCCGGGTAGCGAGGGCGCGGGCGCTTATAGCGCAGCTGTGCGCCGCGCGGCACCCCGGCCGGAATTAGCTGTCTCCAGCTGATCCTTATTGAATTTTAATACGTTTTGCTCCAAGCGGCGGCTCGGATCAAAGCGCCATTCGAGTTAGACGAAGGAAACCTCGTGAAAGTCATCGCCAGTTCCATCCGCAAGGGCAATATTCTCGAGCGAGAGGACGGCCAGCTTTACGTCGTGCTCACCGCAGAAAGCTTCCATCCCGGCAAGGGCACGCCGACGACGCAGATCGACATGCGCCGGTTGTCCGATGGGGTGAAGACCACGGATCGCTACAAGACGACGGAACAGGTCGAGCGCGCCTTCGTCGAAGATCACGACTACTCTTACCTGTATCAGGACGGCGAGCATTATACGTTCATGAACGCGGAGACCTACGATCAGGTCAATGTGTCGGCCGATGTCATCGGCGAGCAGGCGGTTTACCTTCAGGAAGGCATGGTCTGCATTCTCTCGGTCTTCAACGGCATCCCCGTTGCGATCCAGTTTCCGCCGCGGGTAACGCTCGAAATCGTCGAGACGGAACCGGCAATGAAGGGCCAGACGGCTTCTTCGTCCTATAAGCCGGCGAAACTATCGAATGGCGCCCGCACCATGGTGCCGCCGCATATTCAGCCGGGCACCCGCGTCGTCATCCAGACGGAAGACGGCTCCTACGTCGAGCGCGCCAAGGACTGAAATCGGCGCAAGCTTAGCCGATATCGTCGTTCCACAGGTCGATCCGCGCGAAGAGATCGTCCCTGCCCGATAATTTGCTTATCGGAACAGGCGCGAACACCGCGCGCAACTCCGCGCCGATCTGCGCGGCCATGTCCCTTCCGCCGCGCGGCAGTTCCGAGCGCTGGCGCTCGAGGCGCCGCGTGGGGATCGCGTTCTGCGGGGGCTTTGGCTTCCAGCCCGTGTCCAAATCCATCATTGTCGGCCTCACCGCCGTGTTTCGCCTAACGCTCCTGCTCTACGCGTCGCGGACATCCGTTCAGCCAACGTAGTCCTGCGCGATCCGTTCCTGCGGCGAGGTCACTCGCTATTGCGGTGTGTCGTTTCGGCGACTATCATCGCCGGAGCCTTGGGGTGCTGCCGAAAAGCTCGGCGGCTGAGATCAGACCCTTCGAACCTGAACCTGGGTAATGCCAGCGCAGGGATAGGCAATACGCAAAGCACAGGTGGATTCCATCGGCGCTTTCGTATCTGCTCCTGCGCCGCCATCCCGAACAAAGCGCGGAGCCGGCCGATGAACATTCGCCAAAAGCCCGAAAATCTCATTCCGCAGAGCGTCACATGCGGGCCGCTGCCCGGCGCGCAGAAGGTCTATGCGGAACCGCGTGCGGGCATTCGCGTGCCGTTCCGTGAAATCGCGCTCGATCCTTCGGCGAACGAGCCGCCGGTGCGCGTCTATGATGCGTCGGGGCCTTACACGGAGGCTGATCCGCACATCGATCTCTCCGCTGGCCTGCCGCGCCTGCGCGCCGGCTGGTACGCGAACCGCGGCTTCGAGACCTATCAGGGCCGCGCCATCAAGCCGGAAGACAATGGCAATGTCGGCGGCGACAAGCTCGTGCCGCCCTGCCCGGCCAATGTCGCACCCTTGCGCGGCACGCCCGGCAAGCCGGTGACGCAATATGAATTCGCCCGCGCCGGAATCATCACCGAAGAAATGATCTATGTCGCGGCGCGCGAAAATCTCGGCCGCGAAAAGATGCTGGCGAACGCCGAAGAGAAGCTCGCCGATGGCGAGAGTTTCGGCGCGGACATTCCGGCTTTTGTCACGCCGGAATTCGTCCGCGCAGAAATCGCCCGCGGCCGCGCCATCATCCCCGCCAACATCAATCACCCGGAACTCGAGCCGATGATCATCGGCCGCAATTTCCTGGTGAAGATCAATGCGAACATCGGCAATTCCGCTGTCACGTCGTCTGTGGCGGAAGAAGTCGACAAGATGGTCTGGTCGATCCGCTGGGGCGCCGATACGGTCATGGACCTTTCGACCGGGCGCAACATCCACAACATCCGCGATTGGATCATCCGCAATGCGCCGGTGCCGATCGGCACGGTGCCGATCTATCAGGCGCTCGAAAAGGTCGATGGCGATCCGATCAAGCTGACGTGGGAAATCTTCCGCGACACGCTGATCGAGCAGGCCGAGCAGGGGGTGGATTATTTCACCATCCATGCCGGCGTGCGCCTCGCCTATGTGCCGCTCACCGCCAAGCGCACGACGGGCATCGTCTCGCGCGGCGGCTCGATCATGGCGCGCTGGTGCCTGTCGCATCATAAGGAGAGCTTCCTCTACACCCACTTCGACGAGATTTGCGACATCATGCGCGCTTACGATGTCTCGTTCTCGCTCGGCGACGGTCTGCGGCCCGGCTCGATCGCCGATGCCAACGACCGCGCGCAATTCGCCGAACTGGAAACGCTCGGCGAACTCACCAAGATCGCCTGGGCCAAAGGCTGTCAGGTGATGATCGAAGGCCCCGGCCATGTGCCGATGCACAAGATCAAGGTGAATATGGAAAAGCAGCTCGAGGAATGCGGCGAGGCGCCGTTCTATACGCTCGGGCCGCTGACGACCGACATCGCGCCGGGCTACGATCACATCACGTCCGGCATCGGCGCGGCGATGATCGGCTGGTTCGGCTGCGCCATGCTTTGCTACGTCACGCCGAAGGAACATCTCGGCCTGCCAGACCGCGACGATGTGAAGACGGGGGTGATCACCTATCGGATCGCGGCACATGCCGCCGATCTCGCCAAGGGCCATCCGGCGGCGCAGGTGCGCGACGATGCGCTCTCACGCGCGCGGTTCGATTTCCGCTGGCAGGATCAGTTCAACCTGTCGCTCGATCCGGAGACGGCGCGGCTCTTCCATGATGAGACATTGCCGAAGGACGCGCACAAGGTCGCGCATTTCTGCTCGATGTGCGGCCCGCAATTCTGCTCGATGAAGATCACGCAGGATTTGCGCGAGGAAGTGAACGCGATGGCCGAACGCGAAAAGGGCATGGCCGACAAGAGCGCGGAATTTTTGCAAAAGGGCGGCAAGCTGTATGTGTGACTTTTAGAAAGGCCACATCTTTCATAATTGATGACTTCGTTTTTCGGCGACGCATCCCGCGTGGCGACAACAAGAAACGCATGATATACGGAACGGAGTAGAAATTTTCCGATGCCGATCGAAGAATTACGAAAATGCGAAAGCCGGTTCGTTCGCGGCCTGTCCAATCACAAGTCCAAATGTCGCCGCAGGAGCTCCAACAGGGAATTGACAGACTAACGAAGCGCCTCGGTGACGTAGAGGCGCTCGATCCCACGACCGTTATCGAGCAACACAATATTCCACATATCGAAGCTCTCGCTGCCTCGGTTGATGAGGCGTTGGTACGTACTTTTGGGGCGGACACGCTTGATTACAAACGCTATTCCGACGCCGCATATTTTGATAACGGTCCATTTAACTACGCGTTTCCTGTTCCAATCTCACAAGTTCATGCGTCGTTAGCGCGTAGCAAGGCACGGTCTCTTGCTTTGCTTGCCCAGGCCATTTCTACGCTGAAGGAAAGATTGGCTGAATTTGGAGGCGTGGCCGACGCACTGCCGCTTCCTGAAGATCGAAAAAACTTTGAGCGCAAAGTTTTTGTTGTGCACGGTCATGATGAAGGTGCCCGTGAAGCAGTCGCCCGCTTTTTGGAGCAGATTGGATTTGAAGCGATCATTCTGCACGAACAAGCAAATCAAGGGCGCACTATCATCGAGAAAGTCGAAGCTCATGGGAACGTGGGTTTGTCGTCGTGCTTCTGACGCCAGATGATGAGGGGTGTGCGGTTGGCGCAAAACCCAATCCTCGGGCTCGACAGAATGTTGTATTAGAATTGGGGTATTTTATCGGGCGATTAGGGAGGGAACGTGTTTGCGCCTTAACGCGCGGGAACATTGAGCTTCCTTCAGATTTCGGTGGCGTCGTCTATGAACCTTTTGATGATCGCGGGTGGCGTCAAGTTCTTGGTCGAGAACTTCGGGCGGCTGGCTACGACATTGATTGGAATACGGTCATGCGATCATGAAGCTCGAGACTTGAAATGAATCCTCTTCGCTCCGCGATCTTCTTCGTTCTTCTGATTTTTGCATTCCCTGCCCTCGCGCAAAATTACATCATCGAAGACATCCGTATCCCGAACTCCGCCGCTGGGCCGCAGGGGCTTGAGGGTGTCTTCCTGCGTCCGGTCGGGCACGAGCGCTATCCGCTCGCGCTCATCAGTCATGGTTCGCCGCGCGATCCCGCCGCGCGTCCGCAACTGACGCCTGAAGGAATGCTGCCGCAGATGATGGAATTCGCGCGGCGCGGCTGGGCGGTGGCGGCGGTTCTGCGGCGCGGCTATGGCCAATCGGGCGGCGGCTGGGCGGAAAGTTTCGGCCCCTGCGACAACGCCAATTACATTCGCGCTGGACGCGCCGGGGCAGACGATCTGCGCGCCGCTTTCGCGTATCTTTCAAAACGCTCTGACATCGATCCGCATCGGATGATCGCGGTCGGCGTTTCGGCCGGCGGTTTCGCCACCGTCGCGCTGACGGAAAATCCGCCACCCGGCCTTGTGGCGGCGATCAGCTTTGCCGGCGGCCGCGGCTCGGAAAACGCCGATAATGTCTGCGATGCGCCGGCCCTGATCGAAGCGTTCCACACATTCGGGTCGCGCTCTCGCGTGCCGCTGCTCTGGGTCTATGCCGCCAACGATCATTTCTTCGGCCCGATACTAGCCGATCAATTCCGCCAGGCGTTCGCCGACGCAGGCGGCAACGTGACTTTCATCCATGCCGAGCCCTTCGGCTCGGACGGGCATCAATTGTTTTCATCGTCCGGGCGCCAGATCTGGGCGCCGCTCGTCGATAGTTTTTTGGCGCGCCAGCATCTGCCCCGCGCCAATCCGCTATTGCCGCCCTATGCGTCGCCGCCGCTCGCGCCGCCACGACAGCTTTCCGCCAGCGGGCGCAAGGATTTCGCCGCCTATCTCGCGGCCTTCCCACACAAGGCCTTCGCAATCAGCGACAACGGCGCCTATGGCTGGCGCACCGCCCGGCGCAGCGACGACGAGGCCAAAAGCGGCGCGCTGGGTCTTTGCGGCGCCCATGCCGCGACCTGTCATGTTTATGCCGTGGACGACGGCGTTTCATCGCAGTAAGCGTGCGGAAACTTGCGGCTCGTGACACGTTAGCCGCCAGACCCACCGGATAGACCGATGCCCTCCAAACTCGACCAGTTGAAGCAATGGACCGTGGTCACCGCCGACACCGGCGATATCGGGGCCATTGCGCAATACAAGCCACAGGATTGCACGACCAATCCGTCGCTCATCCTGAAAGCGGCGGGAATGCCGGCGCATCAGGAGCTTGTCGAGGAGGCGGTGCTGTGGGGCCGAAGCCATGGCGCCACGACGAGCCGGATCACGCAGCGGCTGGCGGTCAATTTCGGCGCGGCGCTGACGAAACTCGTGCCCGGCCGCGTTTCGACCGAGGTCGATGCCGATCTCTCCTTCGACAAAGAAGGCACGATCAATCAGGCGCGCGAGATCATCAGCGATTATCACCAGCGTGGCGTCGGCCGTGAGCGGGTGCTGATCAAGATCGCCGCGACCTGGGAGGGCATTCAGGCGGCGGCAGTCCTTCAGAAGGAAGGCATCGCCTGCAATCTGACGCTGATCTTCTCGCTGGCGCAGGCAGCGGCCGCGGCGGAAGCCGGCGCGACGCTCATCTCGCCCTTCGTCGGGCGCATTCTCGACTGGCATGTGAAGAACAGCGGCGAGACCTATACGGCCGAGACCGACCCCGGCGTGCTCTCGGTGAAGCAGATCTACGCCTATTGCAAAGCCTATGGCGAAAACACGATTGTGATGGGTGCCTCTTTCCGCAACCAGGGTGAGATCGAGGCGCTGGCCGGCTGCGACAGCCTGACGATCGCCCCGGCGCTGCTCGACCAATTGGCGGCGGATGAGGGGCTTTTGACGCGGCAGCTTTCGCCCGACGCGAAATTGCTCGCTCCGGCGCAGATGTTCCTCGACGAAAAGAGCTTCCGCCTCATGCTCAACGAGGATGCGATGGCGACGGAAAAACTCGCCGAAGGCATCCGCATCTTCTCGCGCGACCTTCAGGGTCTGCGGGAACTCGTCTCGGCGCGGCTGGCACAATCGGCCGCGAGCGACGCCTTAGAATCACTCTAAATCATTGCTCTTGCAGAACTTTTAGACGGCGGCTAGGACAGCGGCGGCCATTGTGCGCCGCAACCTCCCTTGCCCATGTCCCTGCTCCATTTTATCCGCCGGATCGTCCTTGCCCTGTTGGCCAGTCTGCTGCTGACCGGCGCTGCGCGGGCTCGCGAAGTCATCGATATCGCCGGGCGGCATGTCAGCGTGCCGGACAAGGTCAACCGCGTGGTGCTCGGCGAAGGGCGGCTGGTCTATGCCTTGGCCCTGCTCGATCGCGCCGATCCGTTCCGGCGCGTCGTCGGCTGGCAGAACGATTTCCGGCTGATGGACCCGCATACGTTCGATGCTTTCGCAACGAAATATCCGGAAGTCGGCAAAATCCCGCTCATTGGCCAGGCGTCGGAGCAGAGCGTCAGCGCCGAACGCATCCTGTCGCTGCGGCCCGATCTCGTGGTCCTCAGTCTCGCCGGGCACGGGTTGACCGAGCATAGCGAGGTCCCGGCGCTGCTGACGCAGGCCGGCATTCCGGTGATCTTCGTCGATTTCCGTATCGACCCGCTGACGAATACGCCGAAAAGCATCGCCCTGCTCGGCATGGCGCTCGGGCGTGAGAAAGAAGCGAGCGAGTATGTCGCGTTTTACGAATCGCATCTGAAACGCATTACCGATGCTGTCGCCGCGCACCCGGCGTCGCGGCCGAAAGTCTTCCTCGAACTCCTCGCCGGCGTCTGGCAGGCGCCGGGCCATACGACAGGCAAAGGCGGTGTCGCCGATATGATCGCGGCGGCCGGTGGGATCAATATCGCGGCTGGTATTGTCCCCGGTGCGCTTGGCGACATCAGCGTCGAAGCTGTCCTGCACGCCGATCCGGATATTTACATCGCGAGCGGCAATCGCGCGCCCGGTCTTCTGCTTGGTGCGAACGTGTCCGAGGCTGATGCCAAAGCCAGCTTCGCGAAACTGCTCGTCAATTCGACCTTCAAGGATCTGCGCGCCATCCGCACGCATCGCGTGCTCGGGGTGCTGGCACGATTTCTACAATTCGCCCTACAACATCCTGCTCGTCGAAGCGCTGGCGAAAGCCATCCATCCTGAGCTTTTCGGCACACTCGATCCGACAGCGACGCTGCACGACCTCGATGCGCATTATCTCGATGCGCCGCAGGCCGGCACCTATTGGGTGACGGCGCCTTGAACGCGCCCGTAACGCTCGCGCCATCGGCTTTTAAGTCCGTCGCGGCGGATTATCGCCGGCTGCTTCGGCGGCGGCTTTCGATCATCGCACTCCTCGCCATCGCACTCGTTGCCGCGTTTGCCGTCGATGTCGCATCGGGGCCATCAGGCCTGAGCCTCGCGACGCTTGTCGCGGGCATTTTCGATCCAGCGCATCTCGATCGCGTGACGGCGGCGATCATCTGGAACGTGCGCCTGCCCTATGCACTCATGGCGCTGCTTGTCGGGGCGTCCCTGTCGCTCTGCGGCGCCGAGATGCAGGCAATCCTCGACAATCCGTTGGCAAGCCCGTTCACGCTCGGCGTGTCCTCGGCCGCCGCGCTCGGCGCGTCGCTGGCGATCGTCTTCGGCTTCGCGCTGCCGTGGCTGCCGGCGAACGCCGCCGTTACCGTCTGTGCGTTCATCTGCGCATTTGCATCCGTCCTGCTGCTGCAATTCATGTCGCGGCTGCGCGGTGCGGGTGTCGAAACATTGGTTTTGTTTGGCATCGCGCTGGTCTTCTCGTGCAATGCAATCGTGGCGCTGCTGCAACTCGTCGCGACCGAGGATGTGTTGCAGCAATTGATCTTCTGGACGCTCGGCAGCGTTGCGCGAGCCGACTGGCAGAAGGTCAGCATCCTGGCTTTGATCCTCGCTTTGTTTGCGCCGTTTTCGTTCATGGCCGCACCGGCGCTAACAGCGTTGCGGCTCGGTGAAGATCGCGCGCGCAGTTTCGGCGTCGATGTCCGACGGCTGCGGTTTCTGTCGCTGTTTCGCATCAGCCTTTTGTCGGCGGCGGCGGTCGCCTTCGTCGGAACGATCGGTTTCATCGGCCTCGTCGGGCCGCATATCGCGAGGCTGCTCGTCGGCGAAGACCAGCGTTATCTGCTGCCTGCCAGCGCGCTTGTCGGCGCGCTGCTTGCTGTCGCTCTCGTCGATCGCGAGCAAATTCATCATGCCCGGCGTCATCGTGCCGGTCGGCATCGTCACCGCGCTCGTCGGCGTGCCGGTCTTTGTGCTGCTGGTCTTCAAACGCGGACGGCGGCTGTGAGCGGGCTCGAGGCGTCGCACATCGCCATCGGCTATCGCCACAAGCCGGTGATCCATGATCTTACACTGCCGCCGCAAGATCACGACGATTTTGGATCGATTCGATCCAAAATCATGAACGTGATCGATTCTAGAAACGTAGAGCAGGACTTACGCGAAAAACCGGCATCCACTTTTTCGCGTCCTGCTCTAGAGCGCGGTTCGATCACGGCCCTGATCGGCCCGAACGCCGCCGGCAAATCGACGCTGCTGCGCGGCCTCGCCGGGCTCGAGCCGATGCAAGGCACGCTGCATCTCGACGGCGCGGATTTAACGCGGGTCTCGCATCGTGAACGTGCGCGTCGCATCGCGTACATGCCGCAGGCATTGCCGCCGGCCATTGCGCTGACCGTGCTTGAGGCCGTCGTCGGCGCATTGCGGGCCGCGGCTGTGAATGGCGAGCGGCTCACACACAGGATCATCTGCGCCGTGCGTATGATGTTCTCGAAAGCATCGGCATCGCCGATCTCGCCATGCGTTCGCTGACCGAATTGTCCGGCGGCCAGCGGCAATTGGCGAGCCTCGCGCAGGCCATCGTCCGTGCGCCGGAAGTTCTTCTGCTCGACGAGCCGACGAGTGCGCTCGATCTGCGCTATCAGATGCGGGTGATGGATTGCGCCAAGGCGCTGGCGCGCGAGCGCAACATGATTGTCGTCGCGGTGCTGCACGATATCGGTCTTGCGGCGCGCTATGCGGATCAGGTCGCGGTGTTGAATGCCGGGCGCCTCGTCGGCTTCGGCGCGCCGTCGCAAGCGATCACGAGCGACATGCTCGCCGAGATTTATGGCGTGCGCGCCCGCGTCGGGACGTGTGAGTTCGGCACGTTGCAGATCATCGTCGATGGGGCGAGTTTTTCGTTGCAGGCTTAATGACGCGTTTTGTAAAAAGACTTCATGTGCGATTTCTTGAGCGTCCTCAGACAAAATCCGTGGTGCTCAATGTCGGCGGCTTGCATCTTGTTTGGGTGAAACGTACGTCCCACTCAATTCCCAACGATCAGTTGCGTCGATATGGGTTTCAAGTTCGCCGGGGCGCACGTAGACGGACATCATCTCGATGTCTTCAGGCAAGTAAATTCAGATTTAAGTCTCGTATAGTGCCAAGAAGAACCGGTCATGGTTGGGACTCCTGAGCTGCGGCAATCATGAGCTGAGCAAAGTATTCGTTCAATTCATCATCGTGACGAACGCATCGATCACGTTGCCGTCGCGCACCAGTGCGATCCCCGCGTGCCCGGCGAGATCCTCCCAGCTCGCGGCCGGGCTTGCGAAACGAACGAGCTTGTCGCCGGGCTGCATTTCGGCTTTGAGCCGCTCCCATCCCGCGTAAACGCCGGACTTCGTTGCGCCGTAATCCGCGTCGAGTTGCGCGACGCTCACCGGCGTATCGAGCCACTCGGCGGGAACGGTTTCAGCCATGTTACGCCGCTTTCTGCTTTGGCGTGATGAGCTTGCGGTTGATGAGAAGCTCGGCGATCTGGACCGCGTTCAGCGCGGCGCCCTTGCGCAGATTGTCGGCGACACACCAGAACGAAAGACCGTTCTCGACCGTCGCGTCCTCGCGGATGCGCGAGACAAAGGTCGCATCCTCGCCCGCCGCTTCGTGCGGGGTGATGTAGCCACCTGGCTCATGCTTATCGATGACAAGCACGCCCGGCGCCTCGCGCAGGATGTCGCGGGCCTCGTCGGCACTGATCGGCCTTTCGAATTCGACATTCACCGCTTCGGCATGGCCGATGAAGACCGGCACGCGCACGCAGGTGGCGGTGAGCTTGATCTTCGGGTCGAGGATCTTCTTCGTCTCCGCCATCATCTTCCATTCTTCCTTGGTGTAGCCGTCCTCCATGAAGTCGTCGATCTGCGGAATGATGTTGAAGGCGATGCGCTTTGGGAAATTGCCGGTCTCGACCGCTTCGGACACGAAGATCGAGCGGGTTTGTGCGAAAAGCTCGTCCATCGCCGACTTGCCGGCGCCGGAGACGGATTGATAGGTCGCGACGACGACGCGGGTGATCTTCGCCGCGTCATGCAGCGGCTTCAGCGCGACGACGAGCTGCGCCGTCGAGCAATTCGGATTGGCGATGATGTTCTTCTTGGCGAAGTCCGCGACGGCACCGGCATTCACTTCCGGCACGATCAGCGGCACATCCGGGTCCATGCGCCAGGCCGAGGAATTATCGATCACAACCGCGCCCTGGCGACCGATCTTCGGCGACCATTCCTTCGAGACCGTGCCGCCTGCCGACATCAGGCAGATGTCGGTGCCGGTGAAATCGTAATTTTCGAGCGCTTTGCAGACGAGCGTCTTGTCGCCGAAGGACACGTCCGTGCCGATCGAGCTCGACGAGGCGAGCGCGACGACTTCATCGGCGGGAAACCGCCGCTCGGCGAGGATATCGAGCATTTCACGCCCGACATTGCCGGTGGCGCCGACGACGGCGACCTTGAAACCCATTTTATTCTCCTTCGCGGAGGCCCCGAAAATTCCGCAGCGCCGCCCATACCAAAAATTGGGCGGGAAATCATCCAGCAACCACGGAAAGGTCTCGCCTCCGGAAATAGTCACCAAATGCCTGAAAGCGAGGGTGAGTCTGCGGACATGATTCTGGACGGTATCCTATTCATATGATTTTACTGCAATTAAATCGATGCTCGGTCAGCGGGTGAAAATTGGCCAACCGACCATATGTTTTCACTGTCCACCTGCTGAATCAGATTGCGGAACGGAAAATTCACCGTTCTTGGGTGGAATCGACAGTCGAAAATCCTGATCGGGTCGAGCCGGATCCGAAGTTCGGCAATCGCTGGCGCTTCTATCGTCGAATTGCCGCATTCGGCTGGCGTGTGCTGTGTGTGATATGTGATGATCGGGATGGTCAGTTGGAGCTGGTGACAGCCTTTTTTGACCGAAAGAAGCAATTATGAAGACGACCTATGATCCCCACTCGAACGCTCTGACCGTTCGCCTGACGGACGCGGAAATCCGCGAATCCGAGGAAGTACGGCCGGGTATCGTCTTCGATTATGACAAAGACGGACGGATTGTCGGGTTTGAGATTCTCGACGCGACGACGAACCTCTCTGAAGGCTTTCAGCCCGTTAACGGGCCGCGTCTTTCGGCTGGCTGAGGTTTCGGCGCATTGCGATTTCTAAATCGCTCCACCATTCCGGGAAAGAGCTGAGCTGACACGTTCAGCACCCCTGTAAAGCCTCTGTTGACCCTATCGGCAAAAGCCCGCGCGGCAGTAACCGGCAGCAAGTGCCGCGGTGCGAACATCCATCCGCCTCATCGAAGGCGGGGAATTCATGCGCGCCATATTCGAAGATATAAGGCCGACACGGCTGATCGAACAGCCGCGGAATCGTCTGCGGCGTAGACGTGGCATTTCGCCGGGGCTGGCTGCGGTGGTCGCGATCCTCTTCGCGGCGGGGCTGGTTCTCCTCTCCGGCCGCGATCCGCTGCCGACTGCTCCCGCCACAATCGCCACCGCGCCGCCCGCGGATTGGAATGAGATCGGCAATCCGCTGCAACTTTTCGATCTTTCGGCGCCGGAGCTTGACCGTCTGCCGCATGTTTACGCGGCCCGGCGCCATCGCCTCGGCGGCAGGCAGGATATCCTGACCTTCGGCGAACTCGGCGGCCGCAGCCCGTTCTTCCGCCTCATGCTCTATCGCGTCGGCCAGGAAAAGCCGGAGGATGCGTCGCTCTTCGTCGATCTGGTCCGGCTCGCCGCAACCGGCGATGTATCGGTGGTCCGGAGCAGCAATCCGGCGATTTTACCGACCCGTTTTGGGCCGTTCGAGACGGCGGACGTCGATCTTGTGGCGAGCGCGGACCCGGTGCCTTGTCTCGGCTTCCGCGGTGCGGGGCTCGAGGGCAATTTCCGCCTCAGCGGCTTTGCCTGCGGAACCCGGACTCAGACAATCTCGCGGCCGGCGCTCGGCTGTCTTATCGACAGGCTCGAGCTCGACGGTGGCGGCGATGATTCGGTCTTGACCGATTATTTCTCCGAAACCGAATTGCATCGCGACTCGAGTTGCGCGGGGACGGCGCTCGGTCCCAACCGTATTTCGGCCGATTGGATGGACGAAGATGATGCACCACCGCCACTCCGCTTGCGAAAAATGCGCTGAACGGCATTTTGAACGGGCGCCGTGCGCTTTGGCATTCGCGCCGAACCAAAACCGGGCTAAGTAATTGTCGAGATGGCGTCGCAATGTGCGGCCGGCGGAAGGGAATTGGTATGCGTCCGAACCTGATGTCCTTACTGGCTCTGACCGCTTCCGGTGCCGTTGCATTGGCTGGGGCGTCTGGCGCCCTCGCGTCGACGAAACATCACCATCATTACGTGCATTATGTGCACCGTTATTATGCCCCGCGGACGGTCTATTCGAGTGACGAGCCGCCGCTGACGGTCAACAAGCGCAGCTGGCTCGATCCGGGCAATGTCGTCCCACAGGGCTCCGAGCAAAACTACGTAACGGCAAATACGAGCTTCAACGAGACGCCGGACGAAGCCTATTTCCCGTCGCGCTTCGAGGAAGACAACTTGCCTCGCCCGCTCTATCCGACCGGCACGCCGCATCCGGTGGTCAATTTCTGGACGCCGGGCTATCAGCCCTACCCCTGAGCGGATTACGCGTCGAAATCGAAATGCGCCAGGACGGGAACGTGGTCGGATGGCCGCTCCCAAGCGCGGCTTTCACGCAAGACTTTCATGCCGCGTAGGTTTGGAGCCAGGGCCGCGCTCGTCCAGATATGGTCGAGCCTGCGGCCCTTGTTGGCTTTAGCCCAATCGGGTGAGCGGTAGCTCCACCAAGTGTAAAGCCGTTCTTCGGCCGGGACATAGCGGCGCAGCGCATCGACCCACGGTCCCGCGGCAAAAACCGCGCCCAGCTTTTCAACTTCGACCGGCGTATGGCTCACGACTTTGAGCAACGCCTTGTGGTTCCAGACATCGGTTTCGAGTGGTGCCACATTGAGGTCGCCGACCATGATGGCGTCGCCGCCGGCGACGCGATCGGCGCGAATCCAGCTTGCCATCTCGTCGAGAAACGCGAGCTTGTGCGCGAATTTCGGATTGAAGACCGGGTCTGGCTCGTCGCCGCCGGCGGGCACATAAAAATTATGCAGCGTGAATGCCCGGACACTCGTCGGCGCGAGCGTGACGCTGACATGGCGCGCGTCGCCCATCCCGCAAAAAGGCCGACGATCGACGATGCCAAACGGGGTTTTCGAAACGATCGCGACGCCGTGGTAGCCCTTCTGCCCGTTCAGCGCGATATGCTCGTAGCCGAACTTGCGGAAGGCGGCGGCGGGAAATTCGGCGTCCCGGCATTTTGTCTCCTGCAGGCAAAGGACATCCGGCGCATGGTCTGACAGGAATTTGCCGACGAGATCGATACGCAAGCGAACGGAATTGATATTCCAGGTGGCGACGGTAAACGGCAATTTTGATCCGGATAATCTGAGTGATCGTTGATTGAACACGCGGTGCGCAGCGCGGCAAGAAAAGCCTCGCTGCAATCACAGGATTTTGCGGGTGGCCGGTGCGGCGCATAAAAATAGGGCGCCCGACCGAGATCGGACGCCCCGTGGAGCGACACTGTACCGGGAGGGGGTCCGGCGTAGCCGGCGAGACAGAACGGGGGGAATTCGTCAGCCGACCGTATCACTCTCCGAAAAGTGAGATAGGTCGCGCCCAATCGGACTACAAGTCCGCCCGAAAATTATTGCGAAACGTTAATTGCTTCGATTCAGGGACCGGCTGCTCGAACTGTCGAGCCGGCTGGACTTGATCTGGAAGACGGCCGGATCGGGCGGCGTTGAGCGATCCACGTTGAACAGCGAAACCAACGTTTCGTTACCTTGCGGATCGGTGACTTCCCATTGTTTGAGCTGGAAAGAGGCCGGATCGAACATCAGCTTGATTTGCGATGTGCCGCCAAAGGTCTCGTTGTCGACAACCGTGATCGTCACATTGTCGGGATCGCTTGTGACATCGGTGACGGCGACGTCGTGCAGGAGGTCGATCCGGTCCTTGAGGAGAAATTTCAACGGCGTCTGCCAGATAAAATAGAAATCCTGCGTCGCCAGCTTGTGGTCGATCACCGCGACTGTCATTCCGTCAGCGACGATGTCGAGCGTTGCGGGCTCGGCATATTCAAAGCGCATTTTGCCGGGCTTCTGAATGTAGACTTTGCCTTCCGAACGCCGGTCGCCGCTGATCTGTACGAAATCGCCGATCATCGTCCGCGTCGAATTGAAATAATCGTCGGCCTTCTGAATCGCGACATGCGGGTCCATCGGCGTGAAAGGCTTGGCCGGCGCTGCAGCAGCTGCGGTGGAAGGCGCGGCCGGTGCCGGCGTGGTCGCCGGGGCTGCGGCGGGATCGGCGAAGGCTGCGGCTGGCACGGCCAAGGCTATAAGCACCGGGGCCATAAGGGCGAAGAATGAAACGCCCGCGCGCCTCAAACTGGGTATCGACATCAATTTCGCCTTTCGCGCCGGCGCTGATTTGCACGCAAGGAATTCATTAGCACGGAACCGCCAATTTCGACGCAAAGGACGCTGCGGCCGATCCGGACATGCCGTGGGTTGAGGGACCGGTAATCGGGCGATGTGGCGGCAATAGGACAGCGCCGCGACATCATCAAAGCCGAGCCTGTTCTGATCGAAAAAGGCTGAAACTTTTTCGGAACATGCCCTAATAATCGCCGGCCGGCTCAAAGGCGCCGCGGTCGATGCCGCCGCCGACGAGGATCGTGCGTTTGCCCGAATGATTGGGGCGCTGACCACGCCTTCCTTTTCCATCCGCTCGACCAGCGAGGCGGCCTTGTTGTAGCCGACGGAAAGGCGACGCTGCACATAGCTCGTCGAGCATTTCTTGTCGCGCAGCACGATGGCGACGGCGCGATCGTAGAGGTCGCCACCCTCCTCGCCTTCGGCGCCGGTCGGGAAGCCATCGCCCGCTTCGCCCTCGGGTTCATCCTCGACGGTGATCGCATCGAGATATTCCGGCGCGCCCTGGGTCTTCAGATGCGCCACGACTTTTTCGACTTCGCCGTCCGAGACGAATGGGCCGTGGACGCGGTTGATGCGCCCGCCGCCCGCCATATAGAGCATGTCGCCCTGGCCAAGGAGTTGTTCGGCGCCCTGCTCGCCCAGGATCGTGCGGCTGTCGATCTTCGACGTCACCTGGAAGGAGATGCGGGTCGGGAAATTCGCCTTGATCGTGCCGGTGATGACGTCGACTGACGGACGCTGCGTCGCCATGATGAGATGAATGCCGGCGGCGCGAGCCATCTGCGCGAGGCGCTGGATCGCACCTTCGATATCCTTGCCGGCAACCATCATCAGGTCGGCCATCTCATCG
Source organism: uncultured Pseudomonadota bacterium (assembly GCA_963782195.1). Taxonomy (GTDB): domain Bacteria; phylum Pseudomonadota; class Alphaproteobacteria; order Rhizobiales; family Beijerinckiaceae; genus Methylovirgula. Next base: position 945,691 of record CAWAIN010000004.1, read on the forward strand.
ACGATGATGACGATGTAGGGCAGAGGCGAGAGTTCCATCTCTTCCTGCTCGTAGATCGCTTCGCCGGTCTCGCGGTCGAAACCCGTCTGCACCGTGCGTGTCACGGTCTGGCCTTTGGCGGACGCCTCACTGACTTTGGTATTGAAGCCGTCGATATTGCGGACGCCGAGCTTCGACATTTTCTTGTAGCGGTCTTCCATCTCGCGCACCGCCCATTTGAGCGCGACGACCGCTTTCTTCGGATCGGTGACGACAGGCGTCAGCAGATGCGGGATGCCGTCATAGACGGAAAGCTCCAGCATTTTCGGATCGACCATGATGAGCCGGCACTGGTCGGGCCGCAGCCGGTAAAGCAGCGACAGGATCATCGTGTTGATCGCCACTGATTTGCCGGAGCCTGTCGTGCCTGCGACAAGGAGATGCGGCATGCGGGCGAGATCGACGATGATCGGTTCGCCGCCGATCGTCTTGCCAAGTGCGATGGCGAGGCTCTGCTTGTTCTTTTCGAAATCCTGCGAGGCGAGAATCTCGCGGAGATAGACGGTTTCGCGCCGCTGGTTCGGCAATTCGATGCCGATGGCGTTGCGGCCGGAGACAACGGCGACGCGGGCCGAGACAGCCGACATCGAGCGCGCAATATCGTCGGCAAGGCCGATGACACGGGCGGATTTGATGCCGGGGGCGGGCTCAAGCTCGTAGAGCGTGACGACCGGGCCGGGGCGGACGTTGATGATCTCGCCTTTGACGCCGAAGTCGTCGAGCACGCCTTCAAGCAGACGGGCATTCTGTTGCAGGGCGTCTTCCGATACACGATTGACCGCGCCCTTTTTTGGCTCGCTCAGCATCAGCAGGGCGGGAAGCTGATATTTGGCCTTGCTCAGCCGGTCGAGCATCGAGGGCTGGATTTCGCGCTGCAGGCGCTGGCCGCTTTTGAGGTTTATCGCGCCCGGTGTCACCCGGCTGCGCCCGGCGAGCGGTTGCGGCAGGCCGTCCGCCTCGGCCTCGGCGGCCTGGCGCGCGGCGCGTGCCGCCGGCGGCGCATAGGCCGAGGGCTCAAAACCGAGGTCGAACGCGGGGTCTTCGCGCAAATGGCGTTGGTCGAGCGAGGGGCCGACGCGGCGTGCTGCATCCTGCCAGGGCGCCAGACTGGTGCGGGGCTCGCGCCGCCGGGCCAGGGCCCGGCCCAGGCTCGATTTTGCCGAGAGCAGCGCATGGATCAGGCCACCGACGACGACGAGGGCGACACCTGGCTCGCCGGCGCGGTCCTCTTCTTCCGCGACGGGGCGCCTGACCGGCGCCGGTTCGTCATCTTCCTCGTCATCAAAATAGGTTTCGGGTTTCGGCTTTCCGACCGCGGCGGCGAGCGAGAGAATCGCGCCGGCGGCAAAGACGATCGCCAAAATGAGCATCACGGCGCCATGGCCGCCGAAAATGTGCTTCGGGATGAACAGCAAAGCATCGCCGAGCACACCGCCGAGGCCCGTCGGCAGCGGCCAGCGGCTGGTGACCGGCAGAACGGCGGCAAAGCCCGTCGCCGCGACGCTGCCGATGAACCAGTAGAGCAGGCGCCAGCCGGGCCGGTCGAGCCGCCGCGTGCGCAAAAGCCGCCAGCCCCAGATGGCGAGCGGCGCGAGCAGAGCGAGGGCGGCGAGACCGAGCATCTGCATGAGAAGATCGGCGGTGATGGCGCCGGGCGCGCCCAGCAGATTGTGGATTGGCGCGTCGGTGGCGTGGTTGAGGCTAGGGTCGCGCACCGACCAGGTGAGGAGCGCGAGGGCGATGGCCGCCGTCCCCGTCATCAGCGTCGCACCGATCATTTCGGCAGCACGGCGCGCAGCGAACAGGCGCAGCGGATCCGGAATGTGATCCAGGGCCGAGAAACTCGTCGTCGTACGCATCGAATACACTGGCCCCGGTCGAACGCGGGAGCTCGCGCCAAGCCGCGCACGGCGCCCGCACGGAGAGCCTAAAGAGACGTGGTTAAGGCTGGTTTAAGCCGTACGAGCCGAGACGTCGGCGGGCTATAAAAAAGGGCTCCCCAAGGGGAGCCCCAAGTTTTTCCAGCGGGGAGGAGCCGGATGTTTACTAAACAACCTCGCCATGCAGAGCGAGGTCGAGACCATCGCGTTCGACCTCGGGCGTAACCCGCAGTCCGATCGTCATCTTGATCAGGAACAGGATGATGGACGACACGATGACATCGTATGCAATGACGACGCCAACGCCGATGAGCTGGTTCACCACCTGGCCCGCATTGCCTTCGATCAACCCCGGCGTGCCGCCGTACTGGTTGATGGCGAAGACGCCGGTCAGGATCGCGCCGAGCGCACCGCCGCAGGCATGGACGCCGAAGCAGTCAAGCGCGTCGTCGTAGCCGATCCAGCCCTTCACGAAGGTCACCGTGAAGTAGCAGAAGATACCGACGGCGATGCCGATCCAGATCGATCCGGCCGGGCCGACGAAGCCCGAAGCCGGCGTGATCGCGACGAGACCCGCGACGGCACCCGAGCAAATACCGACGAGAGTCGGTTTGCCGCGATGCGCCCACTCGACGAACATCCAGGTCAGAGCCGCGACAGCGGTGGCGATCTGGGTGACCGTCATGGCCATACCGGCCACCACGCCAGCCGAGACTGCCGAACCGGCGTTGAAGCCGAACCAGCCGACCCAGAGCAGTGAGGCGCCGATGAAGGTCAGGACGACGTTATGCGCCGGACCGGTGTCATGCCGCTTGCCAAGGAACAGGGCGCAACACAGACCGGCGACGCCGGAGTTGATGTGAACGACCGTACCGCCAGCGTAGTCGAGGACGTGAACCCAGGCTTTCGGATTGCCGTTCGAGAGCAAACCGTCCGGACCCCAGACCCAGTGCGCGATCGGCGCGTAAACGAAGATCGCCCAAAGCGTCATGAAGATCATCATCGCCGAGAACTTCATGCGTTCGGCGAAGGCGCCGGCGATGAGGGCTGGGGTGATGATCGCGAACGTCATCTGGAACGCCATATAGACCGTTTCCGGAATGGTCGGCGCCAGCGGGTTCGGATTGCCTGTGTTGTTCGATACATCGCTCAAGATGCCTTGCAAGAAGGCGCGTGTGGTGCCCCCGATGAAGGCGTTACCGGGCGTGAACGCCAGACTGTAGGTGATGGCCGCAAAGAGGAACGTGACGAGGCAGGTGATGGCAAAGCTGGTCATCACCGTGTCGATCACGTTCTTTTTGCGGACCATGCCGCCGTAGAAGAGACCGAGGCCAGGCACGGTCATCATCAGGACGAGCGCCATGGACGTGAGCATCCACGCGGTGTCGCCGCTATTCGGCGTACAGACGGTCAGATGGTTGGCGTCGCACGCGGGCGGCGGCGGCGGAGTCGCCGGCGCGGGAGCCGCTGGCTTCGGAGCCGCGGCGGCGGGGGCTGCAGCCGGCGCGGGTGTTTGCGCGCGGGCGCTGTCGAAGGTAGCCAAATTTACGGAAAAGAGGATGCCTAAAACCAAAGCTGCAAGCGCCAGCCTTGACGGCTTTTTGCACGCTTCCCAAGCCGAGGTAAGGCCCGCCCTCAGTGACGGAATCAACTTCATTTCGTTACTCCTGCAAATCTCGGTTGAGCGTTAGATGGCATCGGCGCCTTTTTCGCCGGTCCGGATACGCACGACTTCATCGAGCGGACTGACGAAGATTTTGCCGTCGCCGATTTCGCCGGTGCGGGCCGCCGAGGTGATCGCCGCGATCGTGCGATCGACGAGCTCGGCGCTGATGGCGACTTCGACTTTCAGCTTGGGAAGAAAATTCACGGCGTATTCGGCGCCACGGTAGATTTCCGTATGCCCCTTTTGACGCCCGTAGCCTTTGACCTCGCTCACGGTCATGCCATGCACGCCGAGCGTTGTGAGCGCGTCTCTTACCTCGTCGAGCTTGAACGGTTTGATGATGGCCGTCACAATTTTCATTTTACCCTCCAGTGAGCGCAGCTCCGGTCCTTACGTATCGATCAGCAGGCGTCATCTGTTTATCCACCGCGCGCCGCGACACAGGTGTGTCGCACCGGCGGCTGCGAAAGATTCGCTTATGTGTCCTGCTGACCGATACGCGAGAATGACGCACCGGATCGCTGCCATCGCGACCATGCCCCCCTTACTCATCACGCGGAGTGGGCGTAGACGGCCATGGTCAAGACGCCGGAAAGCAAGGCATGGGCCAGCCCAGCGAAAATCGGACGGGACCAAGAAGATTCCTCGACCGGCACGCATCTGGGCCAGCCGCGCGGGGCCTATAGGCCGGCCGGCGGGCATTCGCCATTTGGTAAGAAATGTGGCCGGATCCGGTAGATTTTCCGGCGCCGAGGCGTCGGACGGCCAGAATGCGTGGTTAAGCCCACGTTTCGTGACCTAAAAATAGGCAAGCTGAGAAAAAATTGCGCGATCGCGTCGGCGGCCGTGGCTGAGAAGCCGCTATTCGATGTCGATCGGCCGGGCTTCTTCCGGCAGCATGATGGGAATGCCGTCACGGATCGGATAGGCGAGCTTTGCCGCGCGGGAGATCAGCTCCTGCCGCTGTACGTCATATTCCAGCGTCGTCTTGGTCAGCGGGCAGACGAGGATTTCGAGCAGCCGCGGGTCGATCCGGGTTTTCTGCGTCGTTGTGTCGGGAGTCGGCTCGCTCATGGCTACGTCCCTCATTGCAGCGGCGTCGCATCGCGCCGGCCGCGGGCGAGTTCGAACTCGGTGATCGCGACGAGAACCTCGGCGCGGATTTTAAGGCTCGGCGCTTCGAGCAGAGCCTGCTTTTCGCGCGGCCCGTAAGGGCTCATCATCGAAAGCGCATTGACGAGCGCCTCGTTCGGCGCTTCGCGCACGCTCTGCCAATCGACGGGCACATCGTTGGCTTCGGCGAATTCGCGCAAGGTCCGCAGCACACTTTCGCGATCGACTGCGTCTTCGCCCTGGCGCGGGGTGAAATCGCTGTCGAAGGGGGCGAAATCGACCCGGCATTGCCGATAGGGCGTGAGAGCCGCGATCTCTTCCAGGATGCGAAAGCGGGCGATGCCGGTGAGCGTGATGAGGTAGCGGCCGTCACCCGTTTCGGCGAATTGGGTGAGTCGGCCGGCGCAACCGACCGCTTGCAGCGCAGGACTCTTTTCCGTGTCTTCCGTTTCGCTCTCCGGCTGGATCAGACCGATGACGCGATGGCCCTTGATCGCATCTTCGATCATCGCGAGATAGCGCGGCTCGAAAATATTGAGCGGCAATTCCCCGCGCGGCAGCAGCAAGGCACCCGAGAGCGGGAAGACGGGGATGACCTTCGGCAGATCGTCCGATCCATCATAAGCTTTATTGATGTTCATGCCTCAAGCCTCGCTTCGACGGCCTCAGGAAAACAAGAGCGTCGACAACTTCCGCCGCGCGGCGACGGTCGCCGCATCCATGTTGCCCCAAGCCTCGAAAAATTGCAGCAATTGCTTCCGCGCAGCTGCGTCGTTCCAGTCGCGGTCGCGTTTGATAATTGTGAGTAGCGCATCGGCCGCTTCGTCCCTCCGGCCTTGCGCGTTGAGCGCGATCGCGAGTTCAAAACGCGCCTGCGGTTCATCGGGTTCTGCCGCCACGCGACGCTCAAGTTCGCCGATGTCGCCGAGATCGGCGGCTTGCGTGGCATTCTCGACCGCCGCCCGGGCGGCCGCGATCGCGGGATCCTGGGCCGCGGTTGCCGGGGCTTGCGCCAGCAGCTTTTGAGCGTCTTCGAGTTCGCCAATTGCAACGCTGGTCTTGATCAGGCCGGCCAGTGCGGCGAGATCGCCCGAATCCTTTTCACGAAGCTCGCGGAAAATCTCCAGCGCGGCGAGCGGTTCGCCGGCTGCGAGGGCCGCGTCCGCCATCGCATGGAGGTCTTCTTCCTCCGGCAATGGCCCGGCGAGGCGCTCGATGAAGCCGCGAACCTGGCTTTCGGGCAGTGCGCCCATGAAGCCGTCAACGGGCTGGCCGCGCTGAAACGCAATGACCGCCGGGATCGAACGAATGCCAAGCTGGCCGGCGATTTGCGGATGCTCGTCGATGTTCATCGTGACGAGCTTCACTTTGCCTTGCGCCGCCTGCACCGCTTTTTCGAGAACGGGGGTAAGCTGTTTGCAGGGTTCGCACCAGGGCGCCCAGAAATCGACGAGCACCGGGCGGTGGCCGGATTCGGCCAGAACGTCGGTGGCGAAGGTCGCCGTCGTGGTCGCGACGGTCGCGTCCGGCGGCGGCTCCGTCTGTCCCAACATTTCCGCCATCTGCCGCTCTCCTGTGTTCGCCGGTCCCGCTTCTCGCATAGATGAGCTGCGGTCAAGCCTTTCGCAACCGGGCGGTTAAGGCGTCTCGCGCCGCGGCGAAAATTTTATGACGCGAGCTTGATTGCAATGGCTGGAGGTTTGCGGCATATAGCCGGGACGCTGGGCTTGCCCGGCATGGATGCGGGTGTAGCTCAGGGGTAGAGCACAACCTTGCCAAGGTTGGGGTCGAGGGTTCGAATCCCTTCGCCCGCTCCAGACATAATTGTAAACTCAAAGCGATAAGACGGCCCTTCGGGGTCCAAACGCCGCCTCAGGGTAACAGGCGCCCGGAAAATGCTTCCGGGCCACCGCTCGCCGAATACGCCTCGCGCCCTTTCCATCCTTTGCCAGCCCCAGGATCACGTCGCTGTAAGTCTCGTCCGGGCAGCTCGCGCTTTTTCAGCTAGGGCTTCACGGGCAACGAACCCCATTGCATACTCAAAACGGGGGGCGCCAATGGATTACGACGTGATCGTCGTGGGCTACGGCCCGACAGGTAAGATTCTCGCCCGGCAGCTCAGCGACGCGGGACACAGCATCGCAATCGTGGAGCGGTGGCCCGAGGCTTATCCCCTGCCTCGCGCGCTCGTCTATGATCACGAGGTCAGGCGCATGTTCCATGCGCTCGGATTGGTCGCGCAGGCCGATGCAATTACGCGGCCGATGAGCCATTACGTCTGGTACAACGCCGACTGGAAGGTCCTGGCTGACATCGACGAAGCCCGCGAATCCATCTCTGGCGGACGCCACGCTTATCTCGCCAATCAGCCGGATCTCGAAAGGGTGCTCGCGCGTGACCTCCTTGGCCGTCCCGGGATCGCGTTGTTCCTGGGCAATGAGGCTCAATCGGTCGAGCAGACGGCTGACGGTGCAAGCGTCACGATCGCGCCGTTCGACGCTCGGACAGAGGAGGCCGATCTCTCGAAGACCGAACGGCTGACCGCGAAATATGTCGTCGGATGCGATGGCGCGAACAGCCTTGTGCGCGAGACACTCGGATCGACGTTTCTCGACCATGGCTTCGACGCGCAATTTCTGGTCGTCGACGTTCGCCCGCACGATCCGTCCGCCCTGCAATTCCCCGACGCCATTCAATATTGCAATCCCGAGCGGCCGATGACGATCGTTTGGGGCGGCGTCGTCAATCGCCGCTGGGAGTTTATGATCAAGCCGGGCGAGGACGCGGCCGAATTCGCGAAGCCTCACAAGACATGGGAACTGCTCTCGCGGTGGATGAAACCGGGCGACGGCGAACTCGTGCGTCATGCCGTTTATCGATTCCGCTCAGTGCTCGCCCGAGGATGGCGCAACGGGCGGCTTCTCATCGCCGGGGACGCAGCGCATCTGATGCCGCCGTTTCTGGGGCAGGGAATGTGTTCGGGCATTCGCGACTCCTGGAACCTCGCCTGGAAGCTCGATCGCGTATTAAAAGGGTCTTCGAGCGACAGTCTGCTCAATGCCTACGAGGCCGAGCGAGGGCCCAACGTGGACGCGTACATTCGGCTCTCGATGGAGGTGGGGAAGATCGTCTGCGCGCCAGACGCTGAAGCGGCCAACGCGCGCGATGCGGCCTTCTCGACGCGGCGAGCTGCCGCCGCCGCTGGATTTCCCGGGACTCTCCGGCGGCATCATCGCCGAGGGTGACGGCGCGGGATTGCTCACCCCTCATGATGAACTGGAGACGCCGCAAGGCCTCCGTCGCCTTGACGATATCATTGGCCGAAATTTCGCGCTGATCGGCGACCTTGCGACTCTTGAAGCGCTCGACAGCCGCTCGCGCGCGACTGCGGACGATCTGGGTGTCGTCCTCGTCGCGCTCGGCGCTGGCGCTCACCACGAGCGGAACGGACGCATCGCCGCCTGGCTCGCGAAGCAAAAAGCCGCCGCCGTCCTCGTTCGCCCCGACTTCTACGCATTCGGATTGGCGCGAGACGCAGCGCAAGCCGGGGAGCTTTTGACGGAGCTTGCCGCGAAGCTCGCGCGTTGATGCCGTCATGTCAGCTCAGCGATTCGAATAGCCGTTTTCCTTCGCTCGCACATCAGCATCCCTCACCTCGAACCACATGGCATTGAGGATGGCGAATGAACAGGCGAGGCCGAGGCCCAAGACCCAGCTGAAATACCACATCGGTTTCTTCCTTCCTCAAAGTTCATTGATGCGTTTTCTTAACGCGAACCGGATCCACTTCGCTTGAAAACGCTCTAATAGCTGAAATGGTCGGCCTCGACGTCTTTTTCCGTCACCTTGCCGCGCAGCACGGCGTAGATGAAGGACGTGTAGGCGAGGATGATCGGCACGAAGATCAGCGCCGCAATCAGCATGATGAACAGCGTCGTCCGGCTCGACGAGGCATCCCAGACCGTCAGGCTTGCCGATGGATCGGTGGATGACGGCAACAGGAACGGGAACAGGCTGAGGCCTGCCGTCGCGACGACGCCGAAAACCGACAGTGAACGTGGCGAGGAAGGCGCCGATCGTGAGCCGCGCCCGCGAGGCGAGGATCGCCAGCACCGCGCCGCCGAAGCCGAGGAGCGGAGCGAGAATCGTCCATGGCTGCGCGCCGTAATTGGCGAGCCATTGGCCGGCCTTGCGCACCACATTCTTGCCGAGCGGGTTCGATGGCGCATCATGCGCGAGCGTGCCGACGATCTGATAGCCGTCGAGATATTTCGACCCAGAGCCCCGCAAGCGCGAAGAGCACGATCAATGCCAGGCCAGCGTAGAGCGTCGCGCTGCGCGCGCGTTCGGCCACGACGCCCTCGGTCTTGATCGCGAGCCAGGCGCCGCCGTGCATCGTCAGCATGGCGACCGAGACCAGCCCACACAGCAAGGCGAAGGGCGTCAGCAGGCCGAACAGATTGCCGTGATAGGTCATGCGCATCGAATCATCGAAGGTGAAGGGCGCGCCGAGCAGCGCATTGCCGACCGCGACACCGAAGATCAGCGCCGGGATCAGGCCGGCGAGAAACAGCAGCCAGTCCCAGGTCTCGCGCCAGCGCGTCGTTTCGATCTTGCTGCGATATTTGAAGCCTGCCGGGCGCAGGATCAGCGCGCAAAGAACGAGCAACATGGCGAGATAGAAGCCGGAGAAGGCGACGGCATAGACCAGCGGCCACGCGGCGAAGATCGCGCCGCCGCCGAGGATCAGCCAGACCTGATTGCCTTCCCACACCGGGCCGACCGTATTGATGACGACGCGGCGCTCGCCGTCGGTCTTGGCGACGAAGGGCAGCAATATGCCGGTGCCGAGATCGAAACCGTCCATGATGGCAAAGCCGATCAGAAGAACGCCGAGCAGCAGCCACCAGATGACGCGCAGATGTTCGTAGGTGAGATAAGACATATCAGCGTCCCCCTTCCGCCAAGGACAGAGCCGGTGCGGCAGGCGCCGCGGGCGGCGACGAATTCCGCCTCCGGTCCGAGCTTGATGTATTTGACCATCAGATAGAGTTCGACGACGGCGAGCACGCTGTAGAAGACGACGAAGCCGCCGAGGCTCAGCCAAAGATTGCCGGCCGTGAGACTCGATGCCGAAAGAAAGGTCGGCAGGATGCCGTCGATCGTCCAGGGCTGGCGGCCGTTCTCGGCGACGAACCAGCCGAGTTCCGCCGCAATCCACGGCAGCGGCAGGATGATGACAGCGAGCCGCAAGAACCAGGTGTAACGATCGAGCCGACGCTTCGCCGAGAGCCAGAAGGCGAAGGCGAAGAAGGCGATGAAGAAGAAGCCACAGCCGACCATCAGGCGGAAAGTCCAGAACAGCGCCGGCACATTCGGCACCGTATCCCACGCGGCCTTGTTGACCTCTGCCGGCGTCGCATCGGTCACCTTGTCGGTGTAGCGCTTCAGCAGCAGACCGTAGCCGAGATCGTTGACATGCGCGTTGAACGTCGTCCGCGCCGCGGCATCGTCCGGATGATGGCGCAATTGCTGGAGCGCACCGTAGGCAACCATGCCACTGGCGATGCGCGCCTTGTTGGCTTCGACGAGCGGCAGGATGCCGGGAATTTTGTCGCTGAAGGAGCGGGTGCCGATGAGGCCCATCACCCAGGGCACTTCGATCGCATCGCGGGTGATATGCGCATTCTCGTCGGGAAAGCCGAAGGCGGTGAAACTTGCGGGCGCCGACTCCGTCTGCCACATGGCCTCGATGGCCGCGAGCTTCATCCTCTGATTTTCGGACGCGGTATAGCCGCTCTCGTCGCCGAGCACGACGACCGAGAGTGCCGAAGCGAGGCCGAAGCTCGCGGCGACCGTCATCGAGCGCTTGGCGAATTCGCGATTGCGGCCGTTGAGCAGGAACCAGGCGCTGATCGCCATGACGAAGATCGAGCCGGTGACATAGCCGGCGCTGACGGTATGAACGAATTTCGCCTGCGCGACGGGATTGAACAGCACGTCGCTGAAATTCGCGACTTCCATGCGCATCGAGGCGGGGTTGAACTTGGCGCCGACCGGATGCTGCATCCAGCCATTGGCGACAAGGATCCAAAGCGCCGAAAGGTTCGAGCCGAGTGCGACGAGCCAGGTGACGACGAGATGACCGACCTTCGACAGCCGGTCCCAGCCGAAGAAGAACAGGCCGATGAAGCTCGCTTCGAGGAAGAAGGCCATCAGGCCTTCGATCGCCAGCGGCACGCCGAAAATGTCGCCGACATAATGCGAGTAATAGGCCCAGTTCGTGCCGAACTGGAATTCCATGGTGATGCCGGTTGCAACCCCCATGGCGAAATTGATGCCGAACAGCAGGCCCCAATATTTGGTCATGTCGCGCCAGATCGTCCGCCCGGTCATCACATAGACGCTCTCGAAAATGCCGAGCAACACCGAGAGGCCAAGAGTCAGCGGCACGAAGAGGAAATGATACATGGCCGTGAGGCCGAACTGGAGCCGGGAAAGCTCCACGGCGGCATTGTCAATCATGGGTCACCTTCCGACCGTTGCGGCCTTTGAATTAGGGTTTTTGTTTTGACGCGTTTTCTTCATGCGAACCGGTTCCCACTTCGCTTGAAAACGCTCTATCGACGAGGTGATGCGCGACGTCTTGCGGCGTCGGCGTAATCTGGTTGGCGGGGGAAAAGAAGAAGGCGTAAAGCGCGGCGAGCCCGATAACCTTCAGGCAAAGAACCGCCGTGATTTCACGCCAATAGGTGAACGGACGCCGTGGCGGGGATAGGACGATAGGCATTCGCAACACCGCTGCTTGAAGTAATCCCCTCGCTTTGGGGAAGCGAGCCTGAAAGTCGCGGCGACGTTAAGCGCGGCAGCCCGAAGTCGAATTGATCTTGATCAATGGCGGAGCCCGACCGCCCGGTGCTGCACATGGACGAATTGTCCACGATATACGGCTTAGTGCCAGACCAGGGGCACCAATGGCAGGATCAGTGCCGTGATCAGGCCGTTGAGCGCGATGCCGAGTGCAGCGAAGGCTGCGGCCAGACCGTCAAGGCTTGCGGCCTGCGCCGCGGCCACTCCGCTCCCGGCGACGCCGGCCGCAAGTCCATGCGCACGCCAATCGGCGACGCGCAGACCTTTCAGCATTTTCTCGCCGACGATGGCCGCGAGAATGCCGCCGACCATGGCAAGCGCCGCGGTCAACGCCGGATCGCCGCCGATTTCCGTCGAGACCGCCATGGCGATCGGCGTGGTCACGGATTTTGGCGCCATGGAGAGTGCAATGGCGCGGCTGCCGCCGAGCATATGGACGATGACGATGCCGCCGACGATCGCAGTTACCGATCCCGCGGCGAGCGCCAGGCCGATGCTCGCGAGATTGCGGCGGATGTGATGAAAATTGCGCGCCAGCGGCACCGCGAGCGCGACGGTCGCCGGGCCGAGCAGGAAGTTGATGAACTGCGCGCCGCCGAAATAGGTCGAATAGGACGTGCCTGTCGCGAGGACGACAAGGCCGACGACCACGACCGCGAATAACACCGGATTGGCATAGGCCAGGCCCGGTCCTGGTCGGTGAGATTTTCCAGGTCGGCTTCGATCCGGCGGATCAGCTCGCGGACCTGGCTGATCTGCTCATTGGGCGGCGCGGCGTGCGCGCGTGCCCATGGCTGGAGGTCACCGCGGCGTGCACGCGTTCGGGGTCGGCCAGCAGCTGCTGCAGGTAGGACTTCAGCTCGGGCAGGTAGGACGGGTCGCTGCGGAAGTGCCCGCAGCCGGTGCAGACGTATTTGTAGGGGCAGGCGCTCGCCGCCGGCCTTGACGTTGGACGGCTCGGTGCACATCCCGAACGGGACGGCGACCTGCCCGACGCGGATCCGGGCCTGCTCGTCGGCGAGCAGGCCGGTGATGTCGTGGAAGACCCGCTGCCCGGCCGCGTCGAACTGGTGGCGGGCGACCCGGTCGATCGCGGCGCGGATCCGGGTCTCGGTGATGCGGTAGTAGCAGGTCGTGGTGTGCATGGACCGGTGCGACATCAGCTCGCGCAGCACGTCGGGCGCGACTCCGGCGTCGGCGTGCCGCTGGGCGTAGCTGTGCCGGTAGGCGTACGGCACCACCAGCGCCGGGTTGACCTGCTGCCCGTCGGCGTCGGTGAGCAGGTCTGCGATGGTGTCGGCGAAGATCCGGTGGGCGTGGCCGTAGGTGCTGCCGAGGATGGGCTTGGTGCCGTCCCGGTTGCCCTTGTCGCCGGGGAACAGCACCAGGTCACCGGCGGGGGTGCGCGGGTACCGCTGGCGGATGTCAGCCTTCTGCGCGGTGATGACCGCGGCGGTGGCGTCGCTGACCGGCAGCCGCCGGCCGGGCCGGTTGTTCTTGGCGTCGGTGTAGATCAGCACCGGGTTGCCTGCGGCGTCGCGTTCCAGGCAGTCCCACGCCAGGGCGCAGATCTCATCAGGGCGCCGTCCGGTGTCGATGAGCAGCTCGGTGATCCGCCGCTCGGAGGTCCCGCACCGGTCTTCGAGCACGTGCAGGTTCGCCGCGATGACCTGAAGGACGGCGGGAGGCAGGCTGCGCGGGCGGGTCTCGCGGTCGGGGTCGTGGGGGATGTCGTCGCGGCGCAGCGCGAACGCGGCCGGGAGCCCGGCGCCGGGCTGGCCCGGGCCGGTGATGCCCAGGACGTGCAGGTCGCCCAGGAACCGGAATACCCGGCGGGTGAACCGCAGCCGGGTGCGGAAGGTCATCTGCCCGGTGCGCTCCAGGTGCGCCAGCCGGCTGGTGAATGCCACGATGTCGGCCCGGCCCAGCATGGCGGGGTCGTCGCCGTGGTCGTCCCGGGTCATGCGCAGGCATTCCGACAGGGCGGCCAGCGCGTTGGCGGTGTCCCGGGCTGTGGCGGCGGCCTTCTGGCCTCGGCGCAGCGGCAGGTCTTCAGCGGTCCAGCGCTTGGCTGCCTCGCGCAGCCACCGCTGGGCAAGCCCGGTGAAGTCCAGCGTGCCGGGGAGCCCGAGCACGGCCAGCTGCCACACGTCCTTGGCCTGCTCTCGCTCCGGGTCCGACAGCGCGCAGTGCAGCTCGGCCAGCAGCGACCGCAGCAGCGCGCCGGCGTAGCGGCGGATGGACGTGCCCGGCACGGCGGCCAGGTCCAGCACGCTGGCGGCGCGCCTGGCGTGCAGTAGGTTCACCAGGCAGCGGATCGTGTCCGGCCGGGTCTGCAGCCCGGCGTCGGTGCGCCGTTGCAAGCCCACCAGCAGCTCCGCGACCACCCGCTCGGGCAGTCCGCGCAGCACGACGGTGTGCGCGGCGGCGCTGGCCGGGCTGGCGTGACGCGCCCAGATGGCCAGGCCGGCGCCGGGCTGCCCGATGCGCCGGCGGCACCACGCCGCGTAATGCGCGTGGCACAGCCCTTCCCCGCCTGCCGCAGCCGCCGCGCACGAGGCCACGATGCACGAGCCGAACGAGGACAGGGGCCGCACGTCCGGGCGGGTCAGCCACTGCCCGAGCCGCAGCCCGGGATGGCGGTCCCGCTGCCCCTGATGGGTACGGCACAGCCCGTCCGGCGACCCGGCCGGGCGCGGGCAGGCGGGCACCTGGCAGGGCCGGTCACCGCGGGGCCTGCGCACGCGCGGCCGGGCGAGGAACTCCTCCCATCCCAGGTCGCTGTTCTTCCACCGGGCCGGCATGTCTCGCACAGATCCACCGAGACGCGCGCCGCAGCAGACACCGCAGCCGGCCACCGCGCATGCCCTCAAGCCCAGCAGCGGGTCTGCGCGCGGCGGGGTGAGCGTCATCGCAGCCGGCTCCCAGCCCGCGCGGGCCAAGAAATCCGGCCGCAGCGCCGCCTGCAACACCGCCAGGTCATCTCCGGGCGGGCCGGCGGGCCGCGGCGTGACCTGAAGCGGGACGGTCACCGGAGGACTCCGTGAGCGCTGCCGCGCGGGACCGGCACCCGGGCTACCGCCTCCCGCAGCCGCTCCGGGCTGGGGTGCAGGTAGACCTCGCTGGCGGTGAACGAGGAGTGGCCGAGCAGGTCCTTGATCTCATCCAAGGTCGCGCCCGAGGCCGCCACGTTGGCCGCGAACGCGTGCCGGGCCAGGTGCGGGCGGGCCTGCCGGGCCAGCCCGGCCCGCCGCGACAGGGCCGCCAGCAGGTCATTCAGCGCGCCCGGCCGCATCGGCGCGCCGGCCTGCCCGCGGTAGAGGTTGACCAGCAGGAAGTCGCACGACCGGGCGGCCGGGCAGGCATCCCGGTCGCTCATGTACTGGTCGTAGGCCTGCACCACCAGCCAGTCCGCGGGCACCGCCCGCGGCCGCCGCGACTTGGCCGCAGCCCCGTTCGGGTTGTCCCGGCGGCGCACGTGCACGTGCGGGCCTTTCACCCCGCAGCCCAGCCGGGTCGCGTCCGGCACGAAATGCACGTCCTCGCCGCGCAGCCCGGTCAGCTCGCCCCGGCGCAGCCCCATCCGCCACAGCGCCAGCACGATGAACCGGTCCCGCGCGTTGCCGCACGCCCGCAGCAGGCCCAGGACCTCCTCATCGCCCAGGCCCTCGACGGCGCGCTCGGGCTCGCGCAGCCGGTGCCGGGGCCGCAGCCGCGACCGGCCGATGCCCTCGCCGCGAGCCTCCGCCGGCAGGTTCCGGTCATCGGCCACCTCGAACAACGCCCGCAGCGCGCCCGGCTCCGCCAGGCCCTCCGCGGCCGCGTGCCGGAAGAACTCGCGCACCGCGGCGAGCACGCAGTTGACCCGCCGCTCGCCGCGCACCGGCCGGGAAAAGTCCGGCGGCCCGGCCCGCGCCGGGTCATCAAAGCGCAGCCAGTGCACGAACCGGCCCAGCGCCCGCGGGGCCTGCGGCCACGCCAGCCCCGCCCCCTCGCACCAGTCCAGGAACAGCGCCAGCGAAATCGCGTACGCCTTCGTGCTGGACTCCGCCAGGTCCCGCCCCAGGCGCATGTGCAGCAAGAACCCGTCAGCCGGCTGAGCCACCCGCCAGCCCGCGTCCAGCACCGTCCAGTACCGGACCCCCGACGGCAGCCGCACCGGGAACGCGCGATACCCGCCCACCCCGCCCTCCCCCCGGCAGGAAACAGATGGCACGTAACGCTACTGCCCGGCTGCTGAACGTCACGTGCGACACGCCGAGCCGTGGTGTCGCGCACGGGCTGGCGACGACGCATCACGCGACAGTCCCCGACGCCACAACGAGGCCGAGGAAA
>CAWAIN010000005.1:0-809914 GCA_963782195.1 uncultured Pseudomonadota bacterium
GCTTGCCAGTAGCGGCGACGCCGCGGAGAAATTGTCCGGCACGGTCGATGCGGCGAGCGCGGCCGCCGACAGCACACTCGGATCGCCGATTTCGATTGGCTGGATTCCGGAGAAGATCAAGCTGCCGTCGTTCGGCTGTGTGCCTTGGGCAAGCTGGCGCGTCCCCGCGACAGAGGCCGCCAGCAAAGTCGAATTGAGAATCGCCGCGCCGCTGTCGGCGACCGTCGCCGCACTGCTCGAAACGCCATTCGTCCCAAGAATATTGATATTCAGCGTGCCAGCATTGCCGCCCTGGATGTAATCCGGCTCAAAATAGCCGCCGGCAAGCAGCGATGAGGTGAAAGTCTGCGTCACCCCCCAATGGGCATGATCGACGGTGAATTCGCCGGCGATCCCGGCATAGGTGATGTCGGGATCAGCGTTGCCGATATTGTACAAGCCGCCGTCGGCACCGATGAGGCGCGTCGTATCGACCATGCCGCCGAGGTAATGCAGGTAGCCGCCCATCAGATTGATGGTCGAGCCGGGGGCGCCGACAAATTCGTTGGCCGTCAGTTCGACCGAGCCGCCGTTGACCAGCAATTGCCCGATCGTGTTCTGGACCAGGTTGGCATAGCTCGCGAGATTGGCGAGCGGCGTGCCGACCCAGGACTCGCCGGTTTCGCTGTTGGTGCCGCTGTCACGCATATCGACGGTGACCGACGCGCCAAAAAGCGGGCCGTCCTGCTGCTCCGGATCGTCGGCAAGCTCGTTGCCGGCGAGCGTGACCGTCAGCAGATTGGCCGCCATCGGCAATTCGGTATCGGGAATCCCGGAGACGTCGAGAATCGCGCCGCTTTCGAGCAGGACGCGGCCGGAGCCCGGCACCGGCATGCGCGGATCGGCGAGAACGACGGCAGTCGCCGAAATGTTCTGCCCCGGCGCATAGACTTCCGTGCCGCCCTGGAAGTCGATGGTCTGGCCAATGATATCGACGAGGCCAAAGCCCTGTGTGGGCAGGGGCGTCGTGAAGGCCGCCGCGCCGCCCGGCTTCTGCCACGGCGCCAGCGAGGTCGCATCGCTCGGCAGCGTCGCGCCGCTGCTATCCGGCAGGATGGTGGTGACCGCCTGCGAACCTAAGGTGATGGAACCGGTGTAGAAAGTGGTATCGAACTCATCAGCCGGATTGTGGGCACCGTTGGCGCCGACTTCGTATTGGCTTTCGATGATGATCGAGCCGGGCTGTTTGACGCTGGTCGTCGCCACCGCGACGCCATTCTGCTGCACCGCCCCGCCGAGCAAGGTGATGTTGCCCTGCGTCGTCAGGATGAGGCCATTGTTGACCAGCGTGCCGACGGGCGTGATGTCGTTGTCGTTCGCGTCGGTCAGTTCGCCGTAATTGGCGAAGCGCAAATTGGTCGTCGAATTATCGTTGGTGCCCTGAGGAAGAGAACTAGAGCTACTTCCCCCGTTGAAGCTGCTCTTGTTGTAATCGTAGGAGACGCCGATACCGGCGACGAGTGCTATCTGCCCGCTCGGCGCCGTGATCGTGCCATTGTTGGTAACGTTCGGCGCGGCGATCACCGCCAGCCCCTGATTGCCCAGATTGATCTGTGCCCCGGCATTGACAGTGACATCGCCGGCGCCCGGCGCCGAAGATGTCAGCAGGATCGAATTGGTGGATACGTTGGTTGCATTCAGATCGCCGATGCCGCCGGTGAGGAAACGGCTGTTGCTGGTTGCGAGATCGTTGCTGAACAGATTGAGCGATGAGGCAATCAGCGAGTTGACGTTCACCTGGCTCGAACCGCCGAAGACGATGCCGTTGTGGTCGATCACATAGACCGAGCCTTCGGCCTTGATCTCGCCGAGGATCTGGCTCGGCACGCCGGAGGGGTCCTGCACCCTATTGAGCACGATCCAGCTGTTGCCGGTCGAGCTATTACCAGCGCTCTGATTGAAATAGAGCGTCGTGCTCTGTCCGACGTTGAAGCTCGACCAATTGGCGATCGCCTTCTGCTGCGTCTGCTGGACGGTGACCAAGGTCTGGCCGTCGGCGGAAGATTGCACCGGCGTGTTGGCGCCAATCCATGTCGTCACCGGCGCAGCGATGCCGGGCGCGGCAAGACCGCTATCGGGCACCAGTCCGCCGGAAGCGAGTCCATTGGGGACGGCCGGCAGCCCAGGACCGGCGATCGACGCGCCCTGCGCCAGCGCCCGCGCCGCCGACTGCGTCTGCTGCATCGCGGCAACGGCCTGGCTCGCGCGGAGCAATGAACTCATCGACTGCTGCGTCAGCTGCTGCGCCTGCTGGACGCTCGCTGCGGCCGCGGCCGCCGCTGCGGCCGTGGCCGACAACGATCCGCCACCGCGCATGCTGGCAAGTGTCAGCGCCTTTACGGGTGCGCTCGCTATCAGAAGTGCAAGAGCGCTTACGCTGGCGAGCAAGGCGGCGTTGAGCGTGCGGGAAGAACGGAACGCGGCGACGCGAGGGGGCATAATCTATTCTTTCGGCGGAGGACCACGGGCATGACACCAATCGGATGTCCCTTGATCCAATAACAAATCCGCCAAGGCCAAAGCGAAACGCTGCCGCCAAAACTTTTTTTAACCAATCCCGGCCGGCTCAAACGGCTCTAAGAACTCAACAACACAATGCCCCCGGGAAGCCGGGTAACATTGGCATGGAAGACCAACCGAACCTGAGTAATGACATCTTCAAGACGGTCGAGCTTGAAGCGTGCTGTAACCAGATGGCTTTTTAGATTTTCATTCGTCACCACGATCCAGCCTGACCAGTAGCGGTTGACTTCTTCGATCACTCGGCCAAGCGGCTCATCATGGAAGACGAGAATGCCCTTTTGCCAAGCCGTTACGTACGTAGGATCGATCTCGACCGCAGCGCCCAAACTCTCATCAGTATAGGAAACCTGCTGTCTTGGCAAAATTGTCACACCGCGGCCGCCTTGCTCGACAAGGACCGATCCAGCGACGCATGTGACGCAGACTGAGGAGCCCGTGCGGCGCATATTGAATGTAGCGTCGGTCGCTGTCGCGCGTCCGTTGCCGGCGAGCGCCACCGTCGCTTGTGAAGCCTTTGGCGCCGTCACGATCGCAACCTCGCCGGTAATCAATTCGATCCGCTCAGCACCGGCGGCCGATTGCCGTAAGTCGATGCTCGTGCGCGTGTTCAAATCGATCCGGCACCTCCTCGAGCGGTGATCCGTTGCTGTTGACCAGCGCCAGTCCGATAATCGGACGTCAATTCGGACAGGGAGGGCCATAAACCGAGTGGTGACTGCACAATTACGTAGCCAGCGCCGGCAGCGAGCGCGCCGCCGAGGACCATCCGGCGCCCCACGCGTACGGACCGCTGCGCTTGCCTGACCACGCCGCCCTGCGCCGCGACAGATGCTACGGCCGGCCCGACGGAACGCCACAATTTTCCTGCTTCCACGAAGGCCGCTTCGTTCAAGGGGCTCTGCGCACGCCATTGGGCTAATGCGTCCAATTCTTCCTTTGTGACTTCGCCAGAGGTTAGCAATGCCAGCCACTCGAAGGCTTTATCCTCCCGCGCGTCGGGTTGCTTCTTCTGATTATCTGGATCGTTCATTATTCAGATCGGTTCGCTCTCGGCAGTTCACCGTCAAGTCGCAACGGCTGCGGTCCCATTTGTTATAACGATTTCCGAGGCCCTCAAGCGAAACATCTGCGCTACTTTTGTTCGAGTCGGCTCTTGCAATACTGCAGAGCGTACTTCAACTCGATTTGGACCATGCGCTTCGAAATACCCAAGCGTTCGGCGATCTTTTGATGCGGCTGTCCATGGAGCCGCGCCGCGATCAGGATAGCGCGGCGGCGATCGGACAGCTCCAGGATCGCGCTCCGGAAAATGACCAGCTCCTGCTGTCCTTCCAATTCCTTCGCCTGATTGGGCGTGGCGTCGGCAATTTCTTCGAGAACAGCGTTGACATCCACCCTGCGTGCCCGGCGCGCTTCAATACGCTGACGATCCGTCGCAAGGTTTAGAACCACGCGGGCGAGATAGGCATCCGTATTCCGCGTCATTGCAACATCTTTAACGCGGTCAAGACGAATCCATGTCTCATGCAAGGTCTCGCGCGCAAGGTCGTCCGACCCGAGACGCCCGGTTAACAAGATCCGCAGCTCATCGTATTTTTCGACAAGTCGCTGACGCAACGCCACCCAGGTCGCATCGGTCATGATCTGGTCCGGGAAAAGTGATGGATCTGGCGCGGAAAGAAATTGATACGGCTCGGACGCGTTTCGCTGGATCGCGCTCGCCACCGGGTGGCAACGGCGAGTCCGCATCGAAAAGTCATGGTTTCTGGCATTATCGACCGCCATCCATTGCGTCAATGGGAACGCAATCGCCGGTTACATTCGGCAACCTTGGCGCGATGACCATTGTGATGGGTTGCGGCATTTTTGAAGGTGGCGCTTCGTCAACCATCACAGCCTCCACGGCTGCGATAATTTCCGCGTCTCGCTCACTATCACCCGTCGAATTGAGTAAGGTGGTTTGCGCAACGCCGCCAGATGGCCCGATCCTGAACCTGAGCGCAATCCTGTACTGTCCGGGACGGGTCAGCGGACTCTGGCAAAGCCTGTCGACAAGTCCCATCTGAACTAATCCTAGAAAATGGCCGTACCTACCGATTTCAGCTGGCGGCTTACCGGCGTGTCCAGCGTCTGAAGAGGAAGCGTCCTGTTGCCGAACAAGCGTATAAGAGTCTTCGGTGGTATACCACGCGGTCAAGCCTGTTCCAGCAAGGAGCGTTCTGAGTGCGGCTTCAGGGGTAAAGAGGCCGCGTAACCGCGCGGAACTGTGTCCCGATGTCAGGGACGTCTCATAAAGAACCTGCACATTGCTGGCCGAACTATAAGCGTCGAGGGCGGCTTCCAAAGGCTGCGGGGCGATGTCGAATGCTATGGATGGAGCTTTTTTATCCATTCCTTCGGCTTGCCCCATCATCAGCGCCGCAACAGACAAGACGAGCAATGTCCACCAAGCGGCACGGAACAGAGGTCGCCTCGGAAACGGATTGAAGTAACCCAGTCGGCCCAGTAGCAACATCCGACAGAGATGCCGGTGCCCAATCTTCGGGCACCCGGTCCAGAAAAATTCACCTACGTCCATCGCAGATTTCTAAAGGACTGTCATTCCTGCGAGCAATGTGGGGCAACAAAAATGTGCGATCACCGTCGACCCAGAAATGAGAGCAGATATGAATAGAAATGAAGTGTGACAGTTATGTGTAGAAACGTCAGATCAGACAAATGACAACGAACGTTAACTCGGCCTTCCCCATCGCCCGAGGCGATTTAACGTCTTAGCGGCGCTCAAAAGTACCCTCTCGCCTGCGCACAACATCGTCTTAGTAGGTCGAACTCAGCGTCTGCTTTTGCGCAAACGCCTGGACCCACCTCTATGTCCGACTGGGGCGCAAAGTCGCCATCTGCTGTGAAGCAAATAAAGGACGGCTGTCGAAAAAGCGGACCGCACTGTTGCGCGCCCACGGAAACTAAGGTGTTCGCAGTTTTATTCCGAGTGGTGCCGATTTGGCGCGCCCAAGGGGAATCGAACCCCTGTTTTTGCCGTGAAAGGGCAACGTCCTAGACCGCTAGACGATGGGCGCGTGCGGGCCGAAGCACGGACGGGCGAGGTATAGAGAGCGTCGCCCGCGCTGGCAAGCCACGAGGCGGCACCGCTGTAATTTATGCGCTCCGCCCACCCGTTTCCACTTCGGCAACGTCGAGCAGACGCACTTCCATCCGCTCGCGGCCGTTCCAGCGGTTGCAGACGAGGCTGCCCGCGAGATGCAGCACCTGTCCGCGTGCGGCAACGAGCGCCAGGCCAAACGGCTCCTGCGCCGCGCGGAAAAGGATGCCGCCGATCTCGGCGCCATCGGCCGCCTTGGCCCGCCAACGCAGATGGCCGTCGCCGATTGGCGCCACGTCGATCAGCCGATGCGCCGGAAACACGAAGACCGGTTCCGGATTGCCGGCGCCGAACGGCCCCGCTTTTTCGAGCGCAAGATGAAGTTCGAGGCTGGCGGCTGCGGCGCTAAGCGAGCCATCGACCAGCAAGGCCTCGGCGGCGAGCGCGGCCGCGACTTTTCTTTCAAGTTCGGATTCCAGAAAGACCGTGAAGGCGGCGAGTTGTCCGCGCGTCAGCGTGATCCCGGCGGCCATGGCATGACCACCGCCTTTGATGAGCAATCCGGCATCAACGGCGGCGCGGACAATTCTGCCGATATCGACGCCGGCGATCGAGCGGCCGGAGCCGGTGCCCGTGTCGCCCTCGAAGGCGATGGCGAAGGCCGGGCGGCGAAATCGTTCCTTGAGCCGCGACGCAACGAGTCCGACCACGCCTGGATGCCAGCCATCGCCAGCCACGAGGATCGCCGCGGTCGCCTCAGTGCGTTCCGCGGCCGCCAGCGCCTCGGCGGTCGCAACCTCCAGCGTCGCTGCTTCCACGGTCTGCCGCTCGCGGTTCAGACGGTTCAGTGTCTCGGCGATGTCTCGCGCGGCGATGGAATCGCGGCTTGCAAGCAATTTCGCGCCGAGCGCAGCGTCGCCGATCCGGCCGCCCGCATTGATGCGCGGGCCAATCAGGAAGCCGAGATGATGGGCCGACGGCGGGCCGCCCGCGCCTGCAACATCGAACAGCGCCGCAAGCCCCACCCGTTCGCGTGCCCGCATCAAGGCAAGCCCCTTAGTGACGAAGGCGCGGTTGAGGCCGGTCAAAGGCGCGACATCGGCGACCGTCGCTAGGGCGACGAGATCAAGTCCCGTGAGCAGGTCCGGTGGGGCGCGCGCCGCGCTCCAGAAGTTCGCATGCCGCAGGACACGATTGACGGCGATCAGGGTGAGGAAGACGACACCCGCCGCGCAAAGCTGCCCTAGGCCAGACAGATCGTCTTGCCGGTTCGGATTGACGATGAGCGCATCCGGCAATTGCTCCGGCGCCTGATGATGATCGAGAACGATCACATCGAGACCGAGCCGGCGCGCTTCGGCAAGCGGTGCGTGGCTCGTCGTGCCGCAATCGACGCAGACGAGAAGCGTGGCCCCCGCCTCAGCCAACGCGGCGATGGCCTGAACATTGGGTCCGTAACCTTCGAAAATCCGGTCCGGAATATGGATCAGATGCGGCGTGCCGGTCGCGGACAGGAAATCGTCGAGAAGCGCCGCCGACGCCGCGCCGTCGACATCGTAATCGCCGAAGATGGCGATCGTCTCTGCCGCCTCGATCGCCGCGCCGAGTCGCGCGGCCGCCGCATCCATGTCGGCGAGGCTGGAAGGATCAGGCAAGAGCTGACGCAAAGTCGGGTCGAGATAGGCAACAGCCTCGTCAACGGCGATCCCCCGCCCCGCGAGCACCCGCGCCAGAAGATCGGCGAGGCCATGATGCTGCATCATGGCAAGCGCCTGCGCCTGTCCGGCCGGATCGAGCCGCGCGCGCCAGGGCCGCCCAAGGGCGGAGCGGGCGACGCCCAGCAAGGGCCGATTCGGTGCAAAAGGGAGTGGCTGGCTCACGCCTCAATCTAGCAGAGGCGCGTGCGCAAATCAGCGCTTTGGCACTTCCTTCAACAGGTCAGCGCGCCGCCGGGAGAAACCAAGGCGCCGCCATTGATGACGGCACCTCGGCAGATCAATGTCAGGCGTGTGAATGCGAATGCGCCTCGACATGATGCTTGGCGGCTTCGTCAGCGTGATGATCGGCCTGGAGGCCGTGGCCGTGCGCGATGTGAGCGTGATGGCCCGAGAGGTGGTGCTCGCCCTCGTCGTGGTGCTTGGCAGCTTCCCGATGATGCTCGGCGGCCTTTTCGTGATGGTCGGCAGCGGCTTGATGATGCTCGGCTTTGTTCAGAGTGCTCATTTTCTTCTCCCCAGAGAGGCGGCTGGAGCCGCGATCGAACCCTGACGGGCCAAGATGCCAAAGCGGTGACATTCGCATGAAGGATTGGCGAATTTCTGGGAGAGATTGTGGAATAAAAACAAATGTTTATCGTAGACTTGGCGCTACGGATAATTGTTCCACGAAGGTCGCAGCGGCGGGAAAAATCGAACCTTTTCAGACTTATGAGATCAGAATTCGCGTTGCGCGGGGGCCACACGCCCGCACCAATTTATGTGGCTGCCTGGCGCGGCCATAGTTTCGTCTGGGCCGACCCCTTACGCTGATAAACTTCGCGTTTGAACATGATTTGGCAATCGCCAGCGGGATACATCGGTGAGCGACACCGACGACAAAGAGAAGACGCCGCGCCCTGAAAAAGCTTCGGAGCGGGCGCGCCTGGCGGAGGCGCTGCGGGAAAATCTGCGCCGCCGGAAGGTCCAAAACCGGGCACGTACGAAGAGTGGGGCAAAGACAGCCTCGGAGCCGGACTCGCCGGCGTAGTTCGATTAAGGGGGACAGATGGATCGCATCCGGATCGTAGGCGGACACGCGCTTGAGGGGACGATTGCCATCTCGGGTGCCAAGAACGCGGCCTTGCCGCTGATGATCGCATCGATGTTGACGCGGGAGACCCTGACGCTCGAAAATATCCCGCGCGTCGCCGATGTCGGCATGCTGCTGCAAATCCTCAGCCATCACGGCATTGATTACAGCGTTGACGGTCGCCGCCCCGGCGATGATCCGCATGCCAGCCGCACCCTGCATCTCACGGCACACGATATCGTTGACACCACGGCGCCCTATGATCTTGTCGCCAAGATGCGGGCAAGCTTCTGGGTCATCGCGCCGCTCGTCGCCCGCATGGGTGAAGCCCGCGTATCACTGCCGGGCGGCTGCGCCATCGGCACGCGGCCAGTCGACCTTCTGCTCATGGTGCTCGAAAAGCTCGGCGCTGAGATCGAGATTGAATCCGGCTACGTCCGCGCCACGGCCAAGAACGGGCTTGTCGGGGCAGAAATCCATTTTCCGAAAGTAACAGTTGGCGGCACGCATACCGCCCTGATGGCCGCGTCGCTGGCCAAAGGCCACACGCTGATCACCAATGCGGCCTGCGAGCCGGAAGTTGCCGACGTTGCCGCCTGCCTCATCAAAATGGGCGCCAAGATCAAGGGCATCGGCCAATCGACGATCGAGGTCGAGGGCGTCGGCACGCTGTCTGGCACGACGCATTCCGTTGTGCCTGACCGTATCGAGGCCGGCACCTATGCGATAGCCGCGGCGATGGCCGGCGGGGATGTTCTCCTGGAGCGCGCCTCACCTGATCATCTCGGCTCGGCGCTCGAAGTCCTCAGTCAGGCTGGCGCCGCGATCACCGTCAACAATCAAGGCATCCGCGTACGCCGCAACGGCGCGGGCATCTCGCCCGTCGATGTCGAGACTGCCCCCTTCCCCGGCTTCCCGACCGATCTGCAAGCGCAGTTCATGGCGCTGATGACCAAGGCCAAAGGCAATTCCCGTATCACTGAGACGATCTTCGAGAATCGTTTCATGCATGTGCAGGAGCTCGCGCGGCTCGGTGCGCAAATTCGGCTCGACGGCGACATCGCCCATGTCAAAGGCGTCAAGGAATTGCAGGGCGCGCCCGTCATGGCGACCGACTTGCGCGCTTCCGTCTCGCTCGTCATCGCGGCGCTGGCTGCGAAAGGCGAAACCGTTGTGCACCGCGTCTATCACCTGGATCGCGGTTTCGAGCGGCTCGAGCAGAAACTTGGCCGGTGTGGCGCGGTGGTCGAAAGGATCTCGGGGTCGAACTAGAGCATCGCCCGAAAGTGCACAGCGGTTTTCGGATCAAGTCGATGCGATTATAAAGACTTCTGCGCCTTGATCTTTGCGTATCGCCTCCTCACATGTTTGTTATCGCTCACGAAGGAGGAAGCTGCGCCATGACGGCCCCGCTGCGTCTGATCGCTCTCGATACCGAAGATCTCGCGATCATGTCCGCGCATCTGCAGGACTCGCTCGTCACCGTCGGCGACATGGCCTATCTGCCGCGCTCCAAGCGCTTTGCCGCGGTCGCCGCCCGCTTCGACTGGGTTGCTGAGGCCGAAGGCAAGAAGGAACGCTGTGAGACCGGCTTCCACTTTGAACGGGTTTTGAAGGTTTCACGCAATGGCTTCTCGCAACAGAACCCGGCGCAACGCTTGATGCTGCTCAGCGTCACGTTCGAGGAGACCGATAGCCCGGCGGGACAAGTGGTCCTTACCTTTTCCGGCGGCGCCGCGATCAAACTCGATGTCGAATGCCTTGAAGCACAAGTGCAGGACCTCGGCCGACGTTGGACCTGCACTGCCTGCCCGAACCACGATCTCGACGAAATCCCGCAGAAACAGGCGAGCTAGCTTTCCGCCGCATTCGAAATCCTCGCGCAATTCGGCTAGGCTGACCGCGTGTTCGAGAGCCGCTATCAATCCTTCACCGATAATGCCGACGCGTCGCAATCCGCGCCGCGGCTTGCGGCGTTGCGCGCCGAATTAAAGAAGCATGGGCTCGATGGTTTCATCGTGCCCCGCGCCGACCGGCATCAGAACGAATATGTTCCGCCTTCGGAGGAACGGTTAGCTTGGCTCACGGGCTTCACCGGCTCAGCCGGCCTCGCGATCGTGCTTCAGGATCGCGCGGTTCTCTTCGTCGATGGCCGCTATACAATTCAAGTGCGCGAGCAAGTCGATCTGAAAGTTGTTGAACCTGTCGCGCTCGCCACGACAAGCCCGGAAAAATCGCTCGAAGGCAATGTGCGCTCGGGCGCGAAGATCGGTTACGATCCCTGGCTTCACACGCCGGGCCAAATCGAACGTTACGAAAAAGCCGCCAAAGCAGCCGGCGCGGAACTCGTTGCAATCGAGCAAAATCCGATCGATGCGATCTGGACGGACCGTCCTGCGCCGCCGCACGGCGCTATCAAACGCCATCCGCCAAAGTTTGCCGGCAAGTCGACGAAGAAAAAACTCGCGCGCGTCACGGCGGCGCTGGGCAAGGCAGATGCATTGCTCATCAGCGATCCTCATGCGGTGGCATGGGTTTTCAACATCCGTGGACAGGATGTGGACCACACGCCGCTGCCGCTCGCTTTCGCGCTGATCCCACGCCAAGGCCGACCGCGCCTCTACGTCGAAGCGGCGAAACTGAATCCAAATGTGCGAAGCTATCTCGAAGAGCACACCGAGATTGCAGACCCGACAGCGCTTGAAGACGATTTGATGCGGCTGGGCGTCGAAACGAAACGCGTTCTCTTCAATTCCGCGACGGCTCCCACAAGACTGACGCGGCTTCTCAAAGAGGCTGGCGGCACTGCCGACGTCGGCGCGGATCCGATCGCGCTGATGAAGGCGCGTAAGAATCCTGCCGAGCTTGAGGGCACACGCGCCGCGCATCTGCGCGATGGTGTCGCGATGGTCCGCTTTCTAAGCTGGTTCTCGGAAGAAGCGCCGAAGGGCAAGTTGACGGAGATTGATGCGGCGCAGGCGCTTGAAACCTTTCGCCGCGAGACCGGCCAATTGAAGGACGTTTCCTTCCCGACGATCTCGGCTGCCGGTCCGAATTCGGCGATCCCGCATTATCGCGTGACGGAAGCGACCGACCGCAAAATCAAGCGGGGCATTTTCCTCGTCGATTCCGGTGCGCAATATGAAGACGGCACGACGGACATCACGCGCACGCTGGCCGTCGGCGCGCCGACGCGGGAAATGCGCGACCGTTTCACGCGCGTGCTCAAGGGCCATATCGCCATCGCCCGCGCCATCTTCCCGCAAGGCACATCGGGCGCGCAGATCGATGCTTTCGCGCGCCTGCCGCTCTGGCACGCCGGTCTCGATTTCGATCACGGCACTGGGCACGGTGTCGGCTCTTATCTGTCGGTCCATGAAGGGCCGCAGCGCATCTCGAAACTCAGCAATGTCGCGCTCGAACCGGGCATGATCCTCTCGAACGAGCCGGGGTATTACAAAGCTGAACACTTCGGCATCCGCATCGAAAATCTCGTCGTCGTCGCGCCGGTAAAGATCAAAGGCGCCGAACGCGACATGCTCGGATTTGAGACAATCACTTTCGCGCCGATTGATCTCGCGCTTGTCGAACCGAAATTGTTGGACCCGGATGAAATGGCGTGGCTCGACGCTTATCATGCGCGGGTTCGCAAATTACTCTCGCCGCACCTCAGCCCGGATGAACGGACATGGCTGAAGCAGGCAACGCGGCCGATCGGCAATGCGAAGCCGGCAACGCGCCATAAGGGCAAGCATGGCCATCGTTGAAAATGTTTCGGATACAGCCTTCTGGGTAGCGCATTATCGCGCGAAGGAAAGCGCGCGGCCTGACGCGCTCTTCCACGATCCGCTCGCCGAGCGCCTCGCGGGTACGCATGGTGAAGAGATCGCCCGCGCCATTCCCGGCCGGGTGATGACCGGCTGGATCGTTTCGCTCCGCACCTGCATCATCGACGACTTTCTGTGCTTTGCTATCGCACAGGGAGTCGATCTTGTGCTCAATCTCGGCGCCGGGCTCGACACCCGCCCCTATCGGCTCGATTTCATCGATAAGGTCACATGGGTCGAAGTCGATTATCCGGCAATGATCGCCTACAAAGATGAGAAACTTGCCGGCGAGACGCCACACTGCAAGCTCGAACGGGTCAAACTCGATCTCGCGGACACTGCGGCGCGACGGCGGTTCCTTGCCGAGATGAATGCGCGCAGCAAAAACATTCTGGTGCTGACAGAAGGCGTGTTGCCGTATCTCAGCAATGAAGAGGTCGCAGCACTCGCCGACGATTTGCGCGGGCAGGAAAACATCCGCTTCTGGATCGCCGATTATATGGCAGCGCAGGTTCAGAGATTCCGGCGACGGTTGTCACGACGTCATTTGCGCAATGCGGCGTTCAAATTCGCACCCGGCGACTGGTTTGATTTTTTCGCGCGGCGCGGCTGGCAGAGCAAGACGATGCGTTACTATCTCGAAGAATCGATCAAGCTCAATCGACCAATCACACTGCCATTGCCCTACCAACTCATGATGGGCGTGCGCTGGCTCGTCGCAACGCGCGAGCAGCGGAACAATTTCGGCAAGTTTGCGGGTTTTGCTTTACTCGTGCCAAAGGATCTTTAGTTCAATCGCGCGCGTCGGCCACGAGCTTTAGCCACGCATCTTCGTCGATGGTCTCGATGCCGAATTCTTTTGCCTTAGCGAGCTTTGAGCCTGCCCCAGGCCCTGCCACGACAAGATCGGTATTCTTGGAGACGGAAGCCGCAACCTTGCCGCCGAGGCGTTCGGCCTGCGCCTTGGCTTCATCGCGTGTCATGCGTTCAAGCGAACCGGTGAATACGATTGTCTTGCCCGCAACAGGGCTCGACGACGCGACCGCTTCCATCGGCGTGACCGTGACATAGCGGAGCAGCGCGTCAAGCTCGGCTTCGTTGTGCTCCTCGCCGAAGAAATCCGCGACGGCTTCCGCGACGATGGCGCCAAGCCCTTCGATATTGTCGATCTCCGCACGCGCTTCAGAGCCGTCGCTCGCGACCCGCGCCGTCTCGCGCAGCGCCTCGAAGGTGCCGAAATGGCGCGCGAGCCGACGCGCGTTGGTCTCGCCGATATGGCGGATGCCGAGTGCGAAGATGAAACGGTTCAGCGGGATCTCGCGTCGCGCCTCGATCGCGTCAAAAAGCTTACGCACCGAAGTTTGGCCATACCCCTCGCGATTGGCGAGTTTCGTCAGGCTCTGCGCATCACGCGCGGCAAGCGTGAAAATGTCATCAGGCTTGGTGATCAGTCCTTCGGCATAGAATTGATCGATTTGTTTCTCGCCCAAGCCTTCGATGTCGAAGGCCAAACGCGAGACAAAATGCTTGAGCCGCTCTTTAACTTGCGCCGCGCAAATCAGACCTCCGGTGCAACGGCGTACGACATCTGCACGGCCGGTTTTCGGGTCGATCTCGCGAACGGCGGCCGAGCCGCAGACCGGACATTTATCTGGGAACCTATAGGGCCGCGAACTCTCGGGCCGCTTCTCCAGAACAACGCTGACGATTTGCGGGATGACGTCGCCAGCGCGCTGCAATCGCACTGTATCGCCGATGCGAATGTCTTTCCGTGCGATCTCGTCCTCATTATGCAATGTCGCATTGGCGACGATGACGCCGCCGACATTGACCGGATCGAGTCGCGCAACAGGTGTCATGGCGCCGGTGCGGCCGACCTGAATTTCGATATCGCGCAGGACAGTCGTCGCTTGTTCGGCAGGAAATTTATGCGCAACCGCCCAACGTGGGGCGCGCGAGACGAAACCCAGCCGGTCCTGCAAGACAAGATCGTCAACCTTATAAACGACGCCGTCGATGTCGTAGCCAAGCGAAGCCCGGCGACTTTCGATGTCATGATAGTGGCGCAACAAGTCTGCCGCGGAATGGCAAAGCACCGTGAGCGGATTGACCGTAAACCCGTATTGTTTGAATTTTTCGATCATGCCCATCTGGGTCGGGGACGGCATCCTGCTCACCTCGCCCCAGGCATAGGCGAAAAAATGCAGCGGCCGCGAGGCGGTGATCGCAGGATCAAGCTGACGCAGCGAGCCCGCCGCGGAATTGCGCGGATTGGCGAAAAGCGCTTTGCCGGCCTCGGCCTGGCGTGCGTTAAGCGCGGCGAAATCAGCGCGCGTCATGTAGATTTCGCCGCGAACTTCGAGCAGGTCGGGGGGATGGTGCTTCAAGACATGCGGTATTTCCCGGATCGTTTTGACATTCGCGGTAACGTCCTCGCCTTCGTAGCCATCGCCGCGTGTCGCCGCGAGAACAAGCCGGCCATGTTCGTAACGCAATGAACAAGAAAGGCCGTCAATCTTAGGCTCAGCAGTCATCGCCAGCGGCGCATCCGCCGCAAGTCCGAGAAAACGCCGGACGCGCGCGACGAATTCCTCGACATCGGAATCCGCGAAAACATTTCCGAGTGAGAGAACCGGCACTTTGTGCCGGACCTTGATGAATTTTTCCGACGGCGCCGCGCCGACGCGCCGGCTCAGCGATTTTTCGGTGACAAATTCGGGATGCGCCTTCTCGAGTTCGTCATAGCGACGCCGCAAAGCGTCATATTCGGCGTCCGAAACGGCCGGCGCATCCTCACGATAATAAAGCTCGTCATGATGTGCGATTTCGGCGCCAAGCCGATCATATTCGGCACGCGCATGAGCGCCGTGAGCAGCGGAAGAAGGTATTGGTTTTTTCACGCCGGGAACTTAGCGCATCCTCAGGCAGAGGGAAATGCAGCTTAAACGTCAGACGTATAACGGTCAGTATTTCGCGACAACGGGCGTTGCCGGCGCAAACAGGTCGAAATGATAGTCAACGCTGACGCGCGCGGTGTGAAAGGTGGTCCGCGCCATATAACCAATGCTCGCAGGGCCCGGAGAGAATGCCTGCCACCACGCGCCAACGTAAGTGTAGAGATAATCTGCGCGCACCGACCAATTTTCGTTGAGGGCATATTCAAGTCCGGCGCCCACCATAACCTGGCGCCCGATTCGGAAGCGCATGCCGGTCGAGGAACCGCTGAAGCCATCAGCGTTATAGTAAGCCTTCGTTACAGCATACGGCACCCCATCCTGGAAGAAGATGAGCAGACGGTCGAAAGCATATCCAACACGGCCCCCGATGCTGCCGAAGCTCTCGATCCGCGTGCCAAAGGTCGCAGGGCGGAGCGCTGTTTGCGTAGTCGATGATCCATCGATTCCGGCCCAGGCGGCGTTGCCCTCGATGCCGAGCACCAAATGATCGCCGACGAGTGGCAGATTGCTAAGCTGATAATTATACCCGACCTGCAAACCAACGGAGCCGCCGCGCTCGGTGAGCCCGCTGCGTTCTGAGACAAAAGCCGGGTCGTCGCGGACGATAAAAGGATAAGAAGCGTGGTCGACCGAAAAGCCCCCGTTCACGCCGGCATAAAACCCGGTCCAGCTAAACGCAGGCGGAGGCGGAGGTGCGAAGATTTGCGCTTTTTCGGTGGGCAAATCGGCGGCAAATGCATTCCCACAGAAAGCGAGCATACCGAGTTGCAAAATGATGGCCGCGGCATTGCGAATTTGCGGGTTTAAAAATTTTAATAAAATCATCAAATCACCTGCTCAAATGCGCTGACTAGAATGCCGCACCTTCAGAACGTTGCAAGTCTATGCGCACCCGTGTGGGAAAATTAGCCGCCGAGTTGCATTCGCGCAGCACTTGTCTTCGACACGCGCGTCGCCGCCGCCGCGATGTCGTAAAACCTTTGGAATGCATTAAGCCTATGCAGCGCCGAGTGATTTGCGATTCAGCCGCGGCTGTTCATCAGCCGGCTGGCGGCAGCACGCGCTTCAGCGGTGATTGTTGCACCCGCGAGCATCCGCGCAATTTCTTCACGACGAGCGGCTTTCGTTAGAGTTAAAACGCGGGTCGCGACTCGCTCGCCCTCGCCCATTGCATCCTTAGTGATTCGGAAATGCTCACCAGCCTGCGCCGCGACCTGCGGCGCGTGGGTGACCGCGAGCACCTGGATGCCACCGGCAAGACGCGCGAGCCTTTGGCCGATCGCGTCTGCGACAGCGCCGCCCGCGCCGGTATCAATCTCGTCGAAGACGAGTGTCGGCGCCGAGCCGCGATCTGCCAGGACGACTTTAAGCGCCAACATGAAGCGCGCCAACTCGCCGCCCGATGCGACTTTCATCAGCGGGCCGGGCCGTGTGCCGGGATTGGTCTTTACCCAGAATTCGACCTGATCAATGCCTTCGGCACTCGCAGCGGCCGGGTCCGTCTGCAATTTCACGATGAATTCGGCAGATTCCAATTTTAACGGCGGCAATTCGACATTGACGGCCCGTTGGATCTCGCTGGCGGCACGTTGGCGCGCGGCGGAGAGCGCCTTTGCCGCGCGATCGTAAGCGGCCGTCGCGCTCGCGACCGCTTCGCGGAGCCGGACGAGCCGGGATTCACCGGCTTCGAGCCGCGCGAGATCGTCACCGATTTTCTCCTTCAGGGCTGGCAAGGCCTCGATCGCGATGCCGAATTTGCGGCTCGCCGCGCGCAGGGAAAATAACCTCTCCTCGACTTGCTCCAATTCGCCAGGATTGTCGCCCGCGACGCGCAACGCTTCGTCGAGTGCCTGGCGCGCCGCTTCGAAGGCAGACAGGGCCGCATCGAGCGCGTTGACGGCCGGCGCCAATAAGTCTGGCGCCTGCGCCCGTCGCCGCTCCAGCCGCCGCAAGGCTGAAGCAATGGCGCTCATCGGCGCACCATCTCCGCCAATCGCCTCAGAGGCGTCGCGCAATTCGCCGCTGACCTTTTCGGCCTGCATCAAGACCTGCCGGCGCTCGGCAAGCGCCTCCTCTTCGCCCACCGCGGCGGCAAGCTTGGTCAATTCAGCATGTGCATGGGTCAGATAATCGGCTTCGCGCCGCGCCTGTTCGATGCGCGATTCTTCCTCCGCGTAATTCGCTTCCGCTGCGCGCAGGGCTTTGTAGGCGGCGCGCACGACCTCGCGCTCGCCAGCAAGGCTGCCGAATGCGTCGAGCAATTGGCGGTGGGCATCGGCGCTGACGAGGGCGCGGTCGTCATGCTGGCCGTGGATCTCCACAAGTTCGCGCGCGATCGCCCGCAAGGCCTGGGCGCTGACCGGCTGATCGTTGACGAATGCGCGGGTTCTCCCGTCTTGCATCTGGACACGGCGCAGAATCAGCGCCCCGTCGATATCGATGTCCTGCGTCTGCGCGGCCACCAAGGCAGGATGGCTGGAGGGCAGATCGAACACGGCCGTAACCTGCCCTTGACCTACGCCCTGGCGGACGAGCGTGCCATCGCCGCGCGCCCCAAGCGCGAGCGAAAAGGCATCGAGCAGGATGGATTTACCGGCGCCCGTTTCACCCGTAAGCACCGTCAGGCCGCGATCGAACTCAAGATCGAGCTTTTCGATCAGCACGATGTCGCGGATAGCGAGCTGAGCGAGCATAAGGCACCCTACGCGGCCGACAACAGTGGATGCCGCGAAAGCGAAATCGGAGCAGCTAGACTAGAATCGCGTGAGAATAAAGCATGAACATGGCGCTTCGGGCAAGGGCTCTGGCGCCCCTGCCAGATGCCGCCATCAGCCGACGCTATGGAAGACCTTGGAAATCCAGGAGCCCGTATCTTCGTGCGGCTGCAAACCACCCTGCTGCAATTTTGCGTAGGCATCCTTGTACCAGGGTGAGTCGGGGAAATTGTGCCCAAGAACCGCGGCGGCGGTCTGCGCCTCGTTGACGATGCCGAGCGCCAGATAGGCTTCCTCCAGCCGCAGGAGCGCCTCCTGGGTGTGGCGCGTATTCTGATAATTCGCCAGAACATCGCGGAAGCGATTGATTGCGCCAGTGTAATCGTGCTGCTGCAGATAGTAGCGCCCGACCATCATATCCTGACCGGCAAGCTGATCACGCGATACCTGCAACTTATAGCGCGCGTCGTCCGCGTATTGCGACTTCGGAAATTTGTCGATGAGCTGCTGGAAGACGATCGCGGCCTTCTTCGCCCGGTCCTGATCGCGGCTCACGTCCGGAATTTGGTTATAATAGGACATGGCCTCGAGATAATAGACGTAATCGAGATCGGGGGCCGCAACATAACGGCCGATATAACGCTGCGCCGTGCCGATCGCATCGTCGTAATTGCCGTTCTGATATTGCGTGAACGTCTCCATAAGCAACGCTTTGCGTTCCCATTGCGAGAACCCGTATTGCTTCTCGAGCGCGGAATATTTCTTGGTCGCCTTGTCGTAATCGTGCGTGTTGATATCGACGAGGCCCTGATTATAGAGCGTCTCAGGCGGCGTATCAGGGACAACCTTGGTTTCGTATTTTTCGCCGCTGAAAATGTTCATCGGATTGAACGAACCAAGCAAATCGAGTGAGTTCGAGCAAGCCGCGATTGGCAACGTGAGCATCAAAAGGCCGAAGGCCTGTATGCCAATGCGAAGGCCGACACGGCGAACGGGACGTTGCGGAACCAAGGCTACAGGCATGTTGAACAACTCGACCATGGTTCGATAAGGAACAGGCCGGGTGCGCGGCAGCATCCGCTTCAACCCTAGCCAATAGCTAACTCCTCGGCTCGATAAGAGGCATTTCTGTGGCAAATGCAACCCAGTCAGCCGGGTAAGCGCCAGGGACGCGGCGCGAAATCACGGCTCTGATGTCGGCCGCTGGCGGCAGGCGGGAGCTTCGTGGCCGATCTGCCACGCCGCTTGCATTTATCCTATCGGCGAATGCGCGAAACGCTGCGTTGCAGCGGGTTGGAACGAGAGAAGAACCAGCCACGCGCCAAACTCGCGCGAGATGCGCGACTAGCCGGGCGACGCCCGGCTAGAGGGATTGCTGATCAGACGCAGCTGCGATCAATTCGATTGGCGGCGCAGGAACGCCGGAATCTCCAATTGATCGTCTTCAATCGAGCGTGCCGCAGGCGCGCGGCCCTGATGGGCATCGATCGCGGACTGGACTTGCCGCGGCGCGGGTTGCGTGGGCCGCTTGCCATATTCGGCATGCACGTTGCCCGGCTGAGCGTGACGCGGCGCGGGCGGCGCGATCCGTGCAGCCGGCTCACGCGCCGGGACATTGACTTGACGTGGCGGTTCATCGTGCCGGCTGACGCCGAAAGCTGCCAGGCGCTCGAGGAGCGTTTTGCGATGCGGCGTGTCGGGCGCTTCGGCGTGCTGAGCACGAATTTGTTTCTGCGCTGGCATGGGCAGATCCTCGATCTGCGGCATGCGCTGGGCGCGGACGACCGGCGATTCCGCTGCCGGCGGGATGAACGGGCCGGCATCGAAAGGTTCAGGCTCCGGCAATGGCGCGGGCTCGGGTTCGACATATTGCGGCGCAGGGGCGCGTGCGGGCTGCAGGTGCACGCCGCGGGTCATCGCGGGCTGTGCTGCTGGTGCTGGCTCCGCATAAGTCACTGGCTCCTCGAAACGCGGCGCGGGCGCTTCTGCCGCAGCACGGCGCTCCGCCAGGATTTCGCTCGTGCGAACCTCGGCGCGAATGCGCGGCCGTTCCGTTACTTCGGCAATCCGCGTCTCGACCGGGTTGAACGCCGGCATGCCTTCGCTATCGATACCCGTTGCGACGACCGAAACACGAACCATACCGTCGAGATTCTGGTCGAAGGTCGCGCCCAGAATGATGTTGGCGTCTTCATCGACTTCCTGGCGGATGCGGCTCGCTGCCTCGTCGACTTCGTAAAGTGTGAGGTCGTTGCCGCCGGTGATCGAGATCAGCAGGCCGCGCGCGCCCTTCATCGACACTTCGTCGAGGAGCGGGTTGGCGATAGCGGCTTCGGCCGCGAGGATCGCGCGCTTCTCGCCCGTCGCCTCACCCGTGCCCATCATGGCTTTGCCCATTTCGCGCATCACGGCGCGAACATCGGCAAAATCGAGATTGATGAGGCCTTCTTTCACCATCAAATCGGTGATGCAGGCGACCCCCGAATAAAGAACCTGATCAGCCATCGCGAAAGCATCGGCGAACGTAGTCTTTTCGTTGGCGATGCGGAAGAGATTCTGATTGGGGATGACGATCAGCGTATCAACCGACTTTTGCAATTCAAGAATGCCTGAATCGGCGACGCGCATGCGCCGCACGCCTTCAAACTGAAATGGCTTGGTAACGACACCCACCGTCAGAATGCCAAGTTCGCGCGCCGCGCGTGCAATGACCGGGGCGGCGCCCGTGCCAGTGCCGCCGCCCATGCCGGCGGTGACAAAGCACATATGCGCACCTGCGAGATGATCACGAATTTCTTCGATGACCTCTTCCGCCGCAGCACGGCCGACTTCTGGCTGAGAGCCAGCGCCGAGACCTTCCGTCACCTGCATACCCATCTGAATGATGCGCTCGGAACGAGATGACATCAAAGCCTGGGCATCGGTATTCGCGACGATAAAGTCGACGCCGATAAGGCCCGAAACGATCATGTTATTGACGGCATTGCCCCCGGCGCCGCCGATGCCGCACACCATGATGCGTGGCTTCAGTTCCCTCAGCTCTGGAGCCTTAAGGTCGATCGACATTTTTTGGCCTCATGACGTTGGAGCGCTTTGAGAGCGCCCGCTTGTTATCCCTTTACGCCGAAGAACGAATCAGCCGCCGCGCTTAATCGTTCTCCTTCATACCAACTAAAAGCTTTCTCTCAACCATTGCCCCACACGGGCGAAGTAACCGTTTGTACCGTCCGCAGATTCGGCTCCGCGCCGGCGCGGACGGAAATATTCGATCTTCGCCGCCTGCGGATAGACGAGCAGACCGACGGACGCAGAGAAGCTCGGACTCTTTGCCGACTCCGGAAGTCCCTGAATTCCCAACGGCCTGCCGACACGAATCTGTCCGGAGAGGATGCGTTTTGCAGCCTCTGTCATACCTGTCATCTGACTCGCCCCGCCCGTCAGAATGAAACGAGACGCCGAGGTTGCGGGAAAGCCGGCTTTCTTCAGGCGGTCGCGCACAAGCTCCAAAATTTCTTCGACGCGTGGACGAATTATTCGCACCAGTTGCGATTTTGGCACATGGGTTGGGTGGTCGCCGTCGTCACCGGCCAATGTTACCGAGATCGTCTCGCGTT
Source organism: uncultured Pseudomonadota bacterium (assembly GCA_963782195.1). Lineage (GTDB taxonomy): Bacteria > Pseudomonadota > Alphaproteobacteria > Rhizobiales > Beijerinckiaceae > Methylovirgula. Next base: position 21,562 of record CAWAIN010000005.1, read on the forward strand.
CGTCGGAGACCGAAGCGATACATGCACCGTAAAGCGTCTTTAGACGCTCGGCGTCTGCAAGCCTCGTATTCAGGCCGCGTGCGATGTCCATCGTAACATGATTGCCGCCAAGCGCCAACGCATCGACATGCACGAGTCCGCCGCCGAAAAAGACTCCGACCGAGGTCGTGCCGCCGCCCATGTCGATAACGGTCGTGCCGAGTTCCACCTCATCATCGACCAACGCGGCGAGGCCAGCGGCATACGGCGTGGCGACGACCCCTTCAACCGCGAGGTGGCAGCGCTCGACCGCCAGCATCAGATTACGGACCGCCGTCGCGTCGCCGCTAATGACATGCATATCGGCGCCGAGCTCGTCGCTCATCATCCCTTTCGGATCGCGGACATTGCGCATGTCGCCGAGGGAAAAGCCGGTCGGCAATGAATGAAGCACGGCATTGCCTTGTGCCATCGTGCGCGCAGCGCAGGCTTCTAGAACACGATGCACATCGGATTCCGCGACAGCGCGGTCGCCGATGCGGACCGCCGCCTGATAATGCTGCGAGCCGATCCGGCCGCCGGTAATATTGACGATGACGCTTTCGACCTGAACGCCGGCCATGCGCTCGGCCGCATCGACTGCACGCCGGATCGCACCTTCCGCGGCCTCAAGATCGACGATGACGCCGCCCTTCAGCCCGGCCGAACGCTGATGGCCGATCCCGAGAATACGGCAGCGATGCGTGCGTCCGCGCAGTGCCTCAGGTGCTTCGATAGGATCGAGGCGCGCGATCAGGCACACGACCTTCGACGTGCCGATATCAAGTGCCGACAGGATGGCGGTCTTACGCGCCGGAAGGGCACGCATACGCGGCGGCTGGCTCATGTCCGCGCGCCTTTCGATTTGGATTTTTGCGCCAGCGCGGCGGCACGTTCGGCCGCAGCGTTTTCCGACAGGCGGACAAACATCCGGCCCGGAACGCGCAGATCGACCGACAGGATATCCTTATCGAGGATATGATCCTCACGCTGGAGACGAGCAAGTTCGGCAATAGCCGCGGCCGCGCCGATTTCCGGCAAGGCGACTTCGACCTGATTGTCGATCTGTAATGTCCAGCGGCGTTGCGCGACGAGGATTCCGGCCTTGATCCGGGTCTGCAGATCACCGGCAGCATCGAGGAGCGCGACATATTCATCAAGCCGTGCATTGGCACCGGCGCCGACGACGAGAGGCAGAGCCGCGAAACGCTGGTCGTCATATGTATCTATCGCCGTACCATCCATGGCGACGATCTTCACCGTGCCGTCCATCTGCCAAAGCGCATAGGGTTTGCGCTCCTCAACATCGATGACAACGTGACCGGGGAAAAGCTTGGTGATGCTCGCATTCTTGACCATCGGCAACGTCTTGAGCCGTGCGCGCACGGCCTGGACGTCGAGGAACGGCAGCGAATTCTTCGGGCCAATGCCGCTCGCAGTAATGACTTCCTGCTGGGTCAACGCACGTGCGCCGGAGATCGTGATGGTCCGGATGGCGAAGCCGGCAACCCGCGCGGCATAATCGGGCACGCTGCCTTCAGCCGCAACGAAGCTGGAATATTCGCCGCCAAGCCATGCACCATAGAGTCCGACGGTGATAAACAGCAGCAACGCGACGAATGTCCCCACACCCGGCACAAGGAAAAGCGCGAGCAGACGGTTCGCTGAAGCGGACGCGCGTCGGTCAGACGCACGGCGTCCGTAATCGGCACTGAAAACCAGCGCCGGCGCTACATGGACAACTCCCGCATGGACCGGAGCGGAGGGTTGAAAGCCTTCAAAGGCCTCCCTCACCGGTCGCAGGAGGCGTCTTCCACCATCCATTTGACGAGCTCACCGAATGTCAGGCCGGCATACGCGGCGATTTCGGGCACAAGGGATGTGGCGGTCATGCCGGGCTGCGTGTTGACCTCAAGAATGACGATTTCGCCCGTACCTCCGGGGCGGTCGTCATAACGGAAATCAGCACGGCTTACGCCGCGACACCCAAGCGCCTTGTGCGCCTTGAGCGTCAACTCTTGGACAAAGTGGTAAATATTTTCTTTAAGATTTGCCGGAAGTTCGTGAACCGATCCGCCAGCGGCATATTTGGCGTTGTAATCGTACCAGCCGCCGTCCGAGGCTTTGATTTCAATGACATCATAGGCTTTGCCGCCGATGACCGCGCAGGTCAGCTCGCGGCCTGCGACATAACGCTCAACGAGGACTTCCTCGCCATAAGGCCAGTCTTCCCGCGTTAACTCTTGTGGCGGATGAAGCTGATCTTCCTTGACGATGAGCACGCCAAATGAAGAGCCCTCAGCCAGCGGCTTCACCACATAAGGCGGCGGAAGGATATGCGCCTTCGCGGCGGTCAGGCGATCGATGGTCCGGCCTTCGGCGACCGGCAGGCCGGCCGCCTTCAAGACATCTTTGGCGCGGTCTTTTCGCATCGCCAGTGCCGAGGCGAGCACGCCTGAATGAGTATAGGGAATCCCGAGCATTTCGAGGACGCCCTGGATGATTCCGTCCTCGCCGAAAGGGCCATGCAGCGCATTAAAAGCGACATCTGGCTTGAGATCAGCGAGGACTTGCCCGACGCTTCGATCGACATCGACCGGGGTGACCTGAAACCCTTGTTCCGCCAGCGCCTTGGCGCAGGCGGCTCCAGAATTTAGCGACACGTCTCGCTCAGCGGAAATCCCGCCCATCAAGACGGCAACGTGCTTTTTCATTGATATTTCCGAAAGTTACCGCTGAATATTCCGCTGAAAGCCGATAGGCGGATCTTTCAGACTGAAGCGAAAAAACACTTTTTTAACCATAAGTTACTCAGACGGCTTCGACAAAAACTTGAAGCCCTGCCCGGCCAGGATTTTCACCGCCGCCTGCGAACTCAGGAAAGCTTCAAACGTCGCCGCGTCTGTGTTCTTCGAGCTTGCCACCACGGCGACAGGATAGACGATGGGCGCGTGGCTGTCGGCGGGAAAAACGTCGACAAGGCGAACTTTCGGCTCGGCCTTCGCATCCGTTTTGTAGACGACGCCAAATTTGGCCTCGCCCCGCGCAACGAGCGCCAATGCGTCTCGGACGTTGTTGGCCTGTGCCAGTTTCGGCTCGACCGCGCTCCAGACGCCAAGCTTGGTGAACGCGTCTTTGGCGTAGATACCGGCGGGGCAGGAAGCGATTGTGCAAACGGCAATCTTGCCATCGGCCGTGGCTTTCGCGAGATCGAAGCCCGGCTTGATCTTAAGACTCGTATCGCTTCCCGCCGGCTCGACCAGAACGAGATCATTGCCCAGAAGATCGCGGCGTGTGCCTTTCGCGAGAAGATTCTTTTTCTGCAGATAATCGATCCATTTGGTGTCGGCCGAGATGAAAACGTCGGCCGGTGCACCCTGCTCAATCTGCTTCGCAAGCACGCCCGAAGAGCCATAGGAAAAAACGACTGTCTTGCCCGTGTCCTTCAAAAAAATCGGTTGGATCGCGTTGAGAGCGGTTGCCAGGCTCGCCGCGGCGAAGACGACAACCTTCCCGTTTGCCTGCGCGAATGCCTCGTTTCCGGAGCCCAGGATGGAGACCCCGATCGCGCAAAAAGCCATGATCCGTCGGATGGAAATAGACATGTCTTCCCTCAGAATTGCGGCCGGCGGCGGGGCCGGAACCTCCGGCTTTATGCAATGATTAACGCGCCCTGTGCAATAATGAACTATGCACGAGCCTACATAGCTTGTGACACGACTATGCCCGCGGCCTGCGTCTGCCGAATGCCGCATCGGCGCGTTTTCTGAGTAGCCAATGCCTTCGCCATCTGATTTTCGGGCTGCCGACGCGCCGCTGATCGAAGCCGTCAAAGTGGACGATGCGCACGCGAGGCCCGGCGAAGCGACATATCGCGTTATCGAACCCAGGCACGAACCTAAGCAAAAGAGCGCCGACAAACGCGCCGAAGGGCGTCACCGGACGCGCCTGCGTTCAGGCAAGATCCTCGACCTCGCCAATAAATTTCTCATCGACTGCCAGATCCACAATCGCTCAGCGCATGGTGCGCGGCTCATCCTGGCCGCGAAGGTCAAGGCCCCCCGGCGATTTCGCCTTTTCAGCGATACCGACGGCGAGCTTATCGACGCCAAGATCATCTGGCAGCGCGGCCAGAATGTCGGCGTGACGTTCCTGGAAGAAAAACCCGAAGCCCTCACGCTCGCGCAAATCACTGCGCTGCGTAAAAAGCTCTACGTCGTCTGAATTAAATATCAGCGCGCGACGATCAACCCGCGCGGCGTGACCACGGCCCATTGGTCACCCCGCCGCTCGATCGCGATGACGCGCCCAACTCCCGGCACCATCGTCCCAAGCACGACGCGGTAAACCGCATCGTCCTTGCCGACGATGAGCGCCTCGCCGTCCCGAACATAATGCAGCCTGTAAGAGCTGACGAGAGGCATGTCGAAATTGATCGGGGGCGGCGTGCTCGCTCTTGCGGCATGGATGGTGCCGGTCGCTATATAATCGATATCTTTTCGACCCGCCGCCGGCATCGTATCGGCAACGGATGTCGGCTCCTGATAATTTGGCTGGGCGAAAATCATCAAGTGCTCGAGACCATTAAATGCCGGGCGCGGATGGGCGCTCATATAAATTGCGAAGCTCGCGCAAATGACGGCGGTGGCGCCGCCGACGCCGCCAAGTAAGCCATCGACGATCGAGCCCCATCCAAGCCGAGCTGCGGCCTGCCGCAAGAGAGGCGGCGCGTTCCCCTTGTCAGCAAGCTTCGCTGATTTGTTCTGCATGGAGGGAGCCATATCGCCACCGCCGATCTAAGTTCGTTATCCGATGAATTCGCGCGCATCCTTGAACGAAGCGAAACGGCGCTGACCGAGTAACGTCTCGACTTCGATCGAGCCATCACCGAACAGGACATAAGGACGATCCTTCAAGCGGCCGCGTTCGACGACTTTGGTGACAGGCTTTTTGTTGACCGCTTCACCGGGACGAGAAGTCCGCTCCAGCACCGTGTCGAAAAAATGCCTCAGCGCGCCGAAGCCGGTCTGCAGAGCGCCAACAATCGCGAGACCAAAGCCACTCAAAATCGTCGCCTGCGCAATGGCGGGCATATCGAACGGAAGTTTATGTCCGATCGCCGCTGCGAAGATCTGCAACGTCGGCGCGCCCGACAACAATAGCGCCCAGCCGAACGCCACAACCATGAAGCCAATCCAAGTCAACCGATCAAAAGCCATTTGCCCCTCCATCTTCCAAAATCTCAATCCCTTTTAAGCAGACCGTTCAATTCTCACTTCGGTATGTCGCTCTTGGGGACAAAGTTCATCGCCTGCACCAGCACGTCTTTGATGACAGCGGCGTGGAGACGTTGATTGACGCGCTGTGCCAGATCTTTGGTCATTCCATTCACGTCGTATTTTTCGAGGTGGCGAAAATCGATCGTGGTGTCGGAATAAACTTTCCGGAACGTCTCATCGAGGAGATAGGCGTCCGGAGGAACCGGCACCTTCGCATTTTGATCGTAGGTGTAGCCAAGTTCGACGACGACATAGCCTTGCACAGCGCCATCTGCGATCATTGGGATACTGATCGCCGGCAATTTCTTGTATTCCATCGCCGGAGACGATTGCTCTTTCGGAGGCGGAGCAGCGGCATGGATGCCGTTCACGAAAATCGCAGCGTAAGCGGCGGCCGACGTCAGCAGGCAAATCCAAACGCAGCTCGCAATCAGCTTGATCATGATTGTTCGTACCTGCGATGGATCGACGAAGAATATGTACCGTCCGATTCTTCGGACTGGATCGCACGCGAAATGACAGCACAAACCTGGCGTACGGCCTTAAGGTGAATTTCGAGCGTGGCGAGGTTGCGCTCCAGCTTGCCGCTCAAACGTTCAAGCTTCCCGCGCGCACTGTCCTCGTGCGCCTCCGAACCGAGCGCACGGATCGACCGGCTCAGTTCCAATATCGCGTGGCTCTTGCGGTGATTGAACTCGGAAAAGTCGATGGGGCGGTATTGCTGCAGCGTCGCGGTCTCAAGATCGACCAGGCGCTCGATGCGCTCGACGGTCTGCGAAAATGCCTCGCGCAGCGCCTGAAGGCGCGCCGCATCGGTCACCGCCGCACCGCCCGTTCGCCCCGGCAGTTTAGGTCTTGTGAATTCCATCATCGCCGGCGCTCATCAGGAATGTTTAGCGGGGGTGACATGCGATAGCCCGATCGAAGCCTGCAGCTCCTCATCCGGGTGCCAGCCATGCCGCGCATGAGCGGACTTCACGTGTTTAGAGCCGATGCCCAGATCGACGCTCTTCGACAGACTTGTTCCCAATTCTTGCGCAAGCATCGAGCGCCACTCACCGGCGCCGGCTTCGGAGCCGAAAAAGCCGTCGTCATCGTCGGGCATCATATTGTCGACGAGGTTTTCGAGGAGCAGCGCGGTAAAGCCCTGATAGGCTTTTGTCTGTGCTGTTTCCTTTACTTTTTCGGGCTGCATATTGGCGAACCGCGGTTCCGCAATAGCCGGAAGAGACGGCGGCCGCGGCGCGTTGACCTTGCCCAGAACGTCACGGAACTGCACGTCGTCGGCGCCGCCGTCTGCGCCGAGACGCGTAAGCCGCTCAACCGCCGCCGTTGATTTCGCCGGATCGGCGGCGCGCGCAACGTCGAGAAGAATATCGGAAGGCGGTTTGATTGACACGCACGCATCCCCTCTGGGCACAGTTCGAAGAACTGCACGAAGAAGATGAGCTAGCAGGCTTACGGGAGGCTTGCGCCTTTGCGGTTCAGCTCCGCTTCGATCGTCGCGTCCAGATCGCGGCGTTCGTCGAGACGGCGGGCATCCTCAGTGGCGGTTTCGAGCACACGCTCCACCTGTTTCGTCTGCCGCCGACATTCGAGTAGCACTTTCGCCTGATCCTCGATCTCTTGCGCAAGCCGGCGCTTGGCGCGGCCGACCGCCTGCAGTTTATCGGCAAGAGTTTTCATGTAAGCAGGTGTGTAGACATGATTCTCGTCGAGATATGAGACGAGCCGCGTCTCGGTCGCTTCGGCGGCGTGCCGCTGACGCTGAAGCGTCGCGAGCTTGATCTCGCCGGTCTTGCGGATATCGTTTTGCAGGCTCGCGATCCGACGCAGCGTCTCAAGTCTGTTCTGCATCTCAACCGCCTCCGAGCCAATTCGAGAACCCCGCCATGAAAAGCTGAAGCACCTCTTTGAAGGTGAAGTAAAAAAGGAACAGGCCGCCGGCCACCGCAAATGGCGTCGTAATGAAATAGACCTGGATCTGCGGTGTGAGCTTGTTGGCGACGCCGACGGCCAGATTGAAGACAATCCCGAACAAAATGAACGGACTCGCGACTCTCAGACCAAGAAAGAATGACTTCGCCAGCGTGTCGGCAACCTGAATCAGCCCAAATTGCGGGCCGAATCCGGACGCGACGGGAAGCGTACGATACGACGCGACGAGGCCCCGTATGACTTCCAGATGCTGATCGGTGACAAAGAGCAGTGTCGTCGCAAGAAAGAGCAGGAAATCGGCGATCGACGGCATGGAATCGCTATCCTCAACCGATACGCCCAGCGCATTGGCGAGACCAATCTGCATAGCGATCGACGTGCCGAGCGTTTCGAGCGCTGCGAAAAAGATACGCCCCATAAAACCGATCAAGCTGCCGATGAGCGTTTCCGTAACGATGAGCTTCAAGAGCGCAAATGCGGAGGCGTTGCTGACGATCTTCTCGATCGTTCCCCCAAGGAACGGCGTCAAAGCCAAACTGATCGCGACACACAGAAAGAGCCGCACCGTGACTGGGATACGCGGGCTTGAAAATCCCGGCATGAGCATGAGGCAACCGGAGATGCGGCAGAAAAGAAGGAACGCCGTCACAACCGCGTTCGATCCAGTCCAGATCACGAGATCGTTCCGAGCGACTTGATCTCGACGCCGCGGGCGATCTCCAGATGCGAGAGAACCGGCAATGTCGCAAACAACCGTTCGATCACCATGCGCACATAAGGCCGTGCTTCCGGCGTCGTGACCAGGACAAAGACATGCCCCTTGTCCATCCGCTCGCGGATCGCAATGGAGGCCTCATTGCCGAATTGTTCGACCATGCCAGGGTCGAGATCGAACTCGATCACATCGCCCTTTGCATCACGTTTCAGGCTTTGGTGGAAGGCCAGGTCCCAGCGATTGCCAAGCCGCAGCACTTTCAACACGCCATTATCGAGCAGGTCGCCGCAAATCTGTTGTGCGATGCGCATCCGCACATGTTCAGTGACCTGCTCGGCGCGGCGCACATGCGGCGCAATCTCGGCGATGGCTTCAAGGATCAATTGCAAATTGCGGATAGATACACGCTCCGCCAGCAAAAGCTTGAGCACCGCCTGCAGGCCGGAATAAGAGATTTGCGAGGGGCAGATATCGTCGAGCAACCGTTTGTATTCGGGCCCAAGCCGATCGAACAGCGCGCGCATGTCCTTATACGAGAGCAATTGCGAGAGATTATTGCGAATGACCTCGCTCAAATGCGTGAGCAGGACGGACATCGCATCGATTGATTCGAAGCCCTGGCGTTTGAGCTCGCCCGCGTAGGCTTCCGAAACCCACAGGGCCTTCATGCCAAAGGCCGGCTCGCGCACCTCCTCGCCCGGCAGGTCCGGTCTGCGCCCGTCACCGACAACGACCAAAAGATGCCCGACCATGATCGTAAACGACGCGACGACCGTGCCGTGGATTTTGATCTGATAATTCTTTGTAGGAATCATCAAATTGTCGGAAACTTTGATATCCGGGACGACGAAGCCATATTGCTGCGCAAACTTTCTCCGCATCTTGGTGACGCGATGCATGAGTTCGCCCTGCGCCGCGAGCATACGCGAAGAAAGCTGCTTGCCGAGACAAAGCTCAATCTCCACCGATTTCAGCGATTCCTTGACGGATTCACGCGCTTCCTTCAGCGCCTTTTGTTCAGCTGCAGCGGCCGACGCACTGTCCACCGCCGCTTGCCGCGCGAGGCGCGCCGGAATTGTGTAGCCTGCAAACGCCATGAGGCTACCTAACAACGCAAACGGAACGAACGGCAGCCCTGGGATGACACCGAGCACAAACATCAAGCCGCCCGCAACGAAGAGCGCACGCGGGTATTTTACCAGCTGGCCGAGCACCGCCTGCTCTGCCGAGCCACGCGTCCCGCCCTTTGAGACGAGGAGGCCCGCAGCCAGCGAGACGATCAGCGCTGGGATTTGCGTGACGAGGCCGTCACCGACCGAAAGCTTCGTGAAAACATCCGCGGCCTGCGACAAAGGCATGTCATAGCGGGTCGCCCCGATGACGATCCCGCCGAAAATATTGACTGCAAGGATGATGAGGCCGGCGATTGCGTCACCGCGCACGAACTTCGATGCGCCGTCCATCGAACCGAAGAAGGAGCTTTCCTCTTCAAGTTCGCGGCGACGACGCTGCGCCTCCTTTTCATCGATCGTTCCAGATGAAAGATCAGCGTCGATTGCCATCTGTTTGCCGGGGATGGCGTCAAGTGTGAAACGCGCGCCGACTTCCGCGATACGCGTCGCGCCCTTGGTTATGACGACGAAATTGACGGTGATGAGGATCGCAAAGACAATGAGCCCGATGACGAAATCGCCGCTCATGACGAGTTGGGAAAATCCGCCGATCACATAGCCCGCCGCGGAGGTGCCTTCTGGCCCGTTAGAAAGAATGAGCCGCGTCGTGGCGATGTTCAGCGACAGTCGCAACAGCGTCGCGACGAGCAACACTGTCGGAAATGACGAAAAGTCAAGCGGCCGCTGAATCCACAACGCAACCATCAGAATAAGGACGGCGAGCGCAATCGAGAACGCAAGCCCGATATCGATCACAAAGGGCGGGATGGGGAGAAAGAAGACGGAAAGAATCGCAAGGATGCCGATCGCAAAGCCGACCTCCCGGACGTTGCCTTTGCGCTCCGGCGCCAGTTGCGCCAACTGCGCTTCAGCCCCTACCACCGCCATAACTCACCTGTCGATCGCGCGCCGCGCTCAATAGCCCTTTTCGATTCGCGAATAGACGTGTTCGGTGAAGACATACATCTGCCCACCGACAAAAGACGCCGTGACCGTTAACGCCGCGAGAACGACGAGTATCTTCGGCACGAACGTCAGCGTCAATTCTTGAATTTGTGTCAGCGCTTGAAATAGCGCGATGGCAACACCAATGAGCATGGCCGAGCAAACCGCAGGCCCGGACATGACAAGCACAGTCCACATGGCCTCGCGAGCAAGCTCAAGCGCATCGGCCTCATTCATGATCAGTCGACCGTCAAACCACTTGGCAACGCAAATTGCGTCCCGTCGCTCAGGGTCGTGGTGTTCGCAGCGCTGCTGCCTGTCGTCAGCGTCACCGTGCTGCCGTCCGTTAGGGTCGCGACCGTGCCGCCGCTTGAATTGAGATTGACGGATTCGACCGTTCCCGACGTGGAACCATCCGGTGAAGTTATTTTCTGACCGATCAACTGCTCGGCCTGAGAAAGCGCATTCGATGTCAACATCGTGTCAAGCTTCGAATTGGTGTCGATTTGCTGCTCGACTTGCGAGAACGACGCCAACTGGCTCATGTATTGGGTCGGATCCGTCGGGCTCGTCGGATCCTGGTTCTGTAATTCGGCGACGAGCAATTGCAAAAACTGATTGTAATTGACCGTCGCCGAGGCCTGCGCGGATTGTGACTGCTGCGAAGAATTTTGCGAATTCTGCGTCGGCGAAGTCGGGCTTGTTGGATCGACTGACATGGACGGTCTCCCTAAGCTGCCGCGCCGGCGACAGGGCCTTCGCCGATGCAAAGAACCTCAGCCTCGATCGGCAGCAATGTGCGAATGGCTTTCAATGCATCGAACTTCCGATTTTCCGCGACAAGTTGCTCGGCCAAATCGAGGCCAGACAAAATCTGCGGTTCGGCGAATATCTTTCGATTATTCCTGATAGCTTGCGCGAACATTTCCGCCGCCGCCGGCGTATCCGCCGGGTTCATCAGCATAATCTGGGTGATGAAGTAGAGCTGTCGTAACGGCGTAGTCACGTCACTGACGTTCATCACATGAGCTTCCAGCAAAAATGTCGCATCGTTGAGCAATTCGATGGACACCTTGCGATCAACAAGCAAGACCGCGCCGTTGATGTAGAGACGTTCTCCTGCGCGAAGTGAGATTCGCATCGCCAGCCTCAATTCAAGCCGTCGCGGATGATCGCGCAAATCTCGATCAGACCAGCGAAATTCTCGGTTTTCCCAAGCCGCATGCGATTGATCTCATTCGTAATCCAAATACCGATCGAAATCAGCTCGGCGCGCAAGGCGTTTGGCAGATCGTTTTCCGGTCTCGCCAGATCGTCGATAAAAAGATGCCACAGCCTGTTCAGATAATTCAGAGCCTCAGCGGCCTCCATCGACCTGACGCCCCTTTGCTGGCCAAGTTCCAGCAATTCGATCGCGCGCTGCATTGCCTGCCGCTCGCGCGCGCGCGCATCCTGCGTATTGTCTTCCATTATCTCTTGGTAAGAGAACTGGTACATGGTTGGTGATCGCCCTTCCTAAAAACGCGCGGGTTAGAGGTATTTCACCAGACTCAGCTGTTCAAGTTGCGATGTTAGCTCGTAGGACGTTTCGATCTGCGTCTGCAGATTAGACACTTGGGTCTGCGCGTCGAAGGGGTTGACGCCTTCCAGATTGCCGATCTGCGTATTCAGGACATTCATTTCGACGGACATCTGATTATTGGCGGAGGTAATGTCGTTCTGGGCGACGCCCACGGTCGCCTGCACATTGGTCAAACCGGCGACACCATTGGTCAAAAGGGTTTCCGCATTTGTGATGACCGTCTGCAGCGTGGAATTGCTTAAATTCTCCGTGCCAACGCTCGCGAGCATCGTGTAGGCCTGCGCGAGGTCCTGGAAGGCCGGATTGTTGGCGCTCACCGACGTGTCGATCGATTGCGATGATGAGATTTCAGTTGTCGTTGGCGTGTCGCTGGCCGACGACCAGTCAGACGTCCAATTCGTCCCCTGAAACAGCGGCGAGAATTGGCTGCTTAGGAAGCCCTGCATCTGGCTTGGCGTTATATTCGCGACGTCGGTGGAATCGGATTGCGAAAAACCAAAATAGGACGAGAAAGCGGTATTGACCGCGGTCTGATTTGCTGCGCCCGCGGCGTTATAATCGGTAATCGGCGCAACCGCCGTGTTCGTGCCGGCAAAGAGATAGCTGCCGCCTGAGTTCGTGTTGAGCCCCGAGATCAGATCTTGCAGCGCACTTTGCGCCTCCTGCTGCAAACTGCCGCCGGCGCCATTTTGATTTGCCGCACCGCTCAAATCCTCCAGTAAATTTTTCGCAGTCGTCTGGAAGTCGGTAAGCACATTCTGTGTCGTGCTTAAATTTGTCGCCGCCAGATTATTTGTGGTCGTGAACGTTTGAAGCGCCAATTCCTGGTTGCGCAAATCAAGGTCCTGTCCAACGTCTTCGCCAAGCGCAAGACCGACATCGGCATAATTCCCGGTTGAGACCTCTTGTTGTGCTTGCGCCAACTGGGTTTGCTCCGAGAGAATCGATTGGCGCAAGGCCGTAGAAATCGAGTAGGAGGAGATATAGGAACTCATGCGGTTGTCGCCTGGTCAACTGCGTTCGTCAAGTCGGAGAACATGTTGTTAATTGTCGTCAGTAGTTTTGCCGACGCGGAATAGGAGTTTTCGAGATCGAGCATTTGCGACATTTCATCATCGAGATTAACGCCCGTCGAATTCGAAAGCGCCGTCGTTGACGTCGAGAGCAGCGTACTTTGAAAAGCGCTCTCGGAGCTCACATTCTGCTGCTCGGCATTGAGCCAGCCCACCGACGCCGTCGCATATCCTTCGAGCGTATTGCTCGTGCCGATCTGGCCAGCGCTGGAGAAGGTTTGGCTCGCAGAAAGATTGGTCAGATATTGCTGGAGCTGCATATTGAAGCTGCCTTGATCTGACGTATTGAAATTGAAATTGATGCCGTTGGCCAGATTATCGGGATTGCCACCCTGGCTCGAATCAACGGCAGCATTGACTGTGATCGTGCCCGCGAGACCCGTTATTTGCGATGATGTCGGCAGGGCCGTGCTTGTGCCGTTCGTGAACAGACCCGCCTCGGTGTCACTTGAGTTTGAGGGGTTTGTCTCGGCGAAGGCGCTGATCAAGCCATTCGCTGTCTCGTCGAGCTGCGCCTGATAGGTCACGGTTGTATCGTCGCGAAGCGTGGCGAGGCCCGCCAATGTGCCGGACTGAATCGGCATGGCGGAAGAACTCCCTGTCACCGGAATTCCGTCGATGTAGACGGCATTGCCGGTCGTCCCCGCCGTATATGTCTGCGTGGGCTGGAAGGTCACGCTGCTCACGGTGCCATTCTGGACCAGCGGAACGCCGCTGTCGGTATAGATCGACATCTCGCCGTTCGTGCCGGTGGATGTAGTGATCCCGATTTGCTGCGAGAGCTGCGTGAGAACCGAGTTGCGGGTGTCCTGCAAATCGGTGACATCCGCGCCCGTGGCCGTGCCGGTGACGATCTGTTGATTGACATTCTGAAATTGTGACAGCAGCGAATTGATCGTCGAAACCGATGACGCCATTTGCTGATCGGCCTGTTCGCGCACCTGCTGCACTGTCGCCGTTGCGCTATTTAGCGAGCTCGCCAAGCTCTGCGCCGCCGTCACCGCCGCCGAAGCAAGGCTGGGCGTGGAAGGCGAATTCTCATATTGTTGAATGGCGTTGATAAGATCGGTCAACTTTTCAGCCGGCGATGTATCGGACCCAGGCTCGCTAATCGTATCGGTCAGCGATGTCATGCCATTTGAAAGCGCCGCCTGCGTCGCGGACGCGGAAGTCGCGCTGAGCACATTGCTAAAAAGTGCCTGATTTTGCGCGTTGGTGACCGAGATGACCTCGGACCCCCCGTCGTAGGTCGAAACGACATTCGCATTCTTCTGCGAGAATCCGGGAATATTCACGCCGTTGATATTGCGCGAAACGGCGGCGGATTCCGCCGACACCGTCGCCAAAGCCTGCTGGGCGATATTCGTGGCAGTCGTGAGATTCATGGCACGAACTCAAAATCAGAGGGAAACGGCAGTTACTTCAGAAGATTGACCAACTCGCTCAGCATGTCAGAGCCGACAGAGAACGCCTTTGAATTGGCCTGGTAGCTGTTCTGCGTCACGACCATGTTTGTCAGTTCGGTCGCGAGGTCGACAGTCGAGGCTTCTTCTTCAGATCCATTGATAGATCCAAAGCCATTGTTGTTCGCCGGGCCGAGCTCCATCTTGCCGGAATTCGCATTCGGCTCGAAGACATCGCCCGCCATCGACGTCATGGCGTCCACCGCCGGCACCGTTGCTAGGGGAATTTGATAAATCGGCGTAGTGACGCCGTTGGAGAAGGTCTCCGACAGGATGCCGTCTTGAGACACCGACACGCTTTCATAGGTACCCGGAGGATTGCCGTTGGCAGACCCCTGAACCGCAGTGGCAGAAGCGAGCTGCGTCAGCTTTGAGGGATCTATCGTGACTGCTTGGCCATTGACAGTAACCGAAACGGGGGTCGTCGGCGACGTCAAGGCGCCCGTCGTCGTGCTGAATTGCAGATCGGTCGACGACAATGGCGCCGTCGCCGTCGGCGGTTGCGCGGCCGTCGAATTATAGGTATCCATCTCCCACTGACCGCCGCCCAAATTTGTCATGTAGACATTCAAGGTCGTCGGGTTGCCGATGCTGTCATAGGTCGTGACCGACGTCATGCTGGTATAGCTCGAGCCGCCATTGACCGGCAGGTCAGCCGCCGTCGTGACCGCCGTCGCCGAGGAATCCAGATTCCCTGTCAAAGTCGCCGCTGTTGTCGCCACAGCCGGCGAAAGAGTCGACGTCGAAACCTGCACCGGCACAAGATCATTCGGGGAATAGCTGGGCGGCGACGGAACGGGCGGATAGCCCATCAAAGTATAGCCGGAGGCATTGACGAGATTGCCTTGTGCGTCCGGCTCAAAGGAGCCGGCGCGGGTCAGGAAGGTCTGGCCGCTCGCGTTCTGAACGACGAAGAAGCCGTTGCCCTCGATCGCCATATTGGTCGGATCGTTCGTCGAGTTCGGATCGCCCTGTTGAGAAATACTGTAGTTGACGACCGTGCCGACGCCGCCCGCATTGTATTCGCTAGGGCTGAATTCGTTGAGCATGTCTTCGAATTGCGTCGAGGCTTCCTTGTAGCCGACGGTATTCGCGTTCGCGATGTTGTCCGAGATGGTTGAAAGCGCATTCGCCTGCGCATTCATTCCCGACACGCTCGCCATCAATGCACTAAAAAGACTCATCGCTGATTCTCCCGCCCGTTTGAGAGGATTAAAAGGCGAGCAACTTGTGCGGGGCTTGCGCGAAAGCCACATCGACGCAGAACAAGAAAACAAATACAAATGCGCCGGGAAACGTATTGTCTCCCGGCGCACCGCTTATCTCTTAATAGAGAATTAAAGGCGTCATATTTCAACGCCCGCAGTACATGACATCGTTACGACAACTATTGTGCTTCCGCGAGGCGATAGCCGAGGTAGCGAACAGAATTGATCGGATCGTAACCGAGATGGCGGCGCAACTTCTTGCGCAACTTGCTGATGTGACTTTCGACGACATTCTCTTCAACGTTGTCGTCGAAAATGCCGTAGATCGAATTGAAGATTTGCGCCTTGCTGACGCGCCGGCCACGGTTGGCGACAAGATATTCGAGAATACGCCGTTCGCGGCGCGGCAACGGCAGAATGCTGCCCTTGATCTCGGGGTCACGACCGTCAAAGAAGACGCGCATCTCGCCGACGACGGCATGATCCTGCTCGACTTCGAGTCGCCGCCGGATCGCCCCCACACGGGCGAGAATCTCACGAACATGAATCGGCTTGCGGACGACATCATCGACACCCGCCGCAAAAAGACTCAGCGTCTGCTCGAGCGACGGCGCTTCATTCATTGCGATGACCGGCGCGCGCGAACGCTCGCGGATCATTTTTGGTAGCACCTCGCGGTCGCGACAATCGCCCAGCAAAAAAGCCTCGACCGCATAGAGATCCGTATCTGCAACCGTCTGAACCCATTCGCGGAATTCATCGGTGCAGAATCTGGCTGCGGATACGCCCTCACTATCGAAGCGACACGCGTAACCCGCGGTTACCATGTCCCGCTCATCCACGATTACCAGCACGGAATCGCCCCCCAAATCAGTTGTTTAGCCCGTATTTACTGTTAGCTAAGTCTTAAGTGTCGTCAAACAATACTGTTGCGTTTTGACACTTCGCGGATGTTGCAGATTCAATTTGGCGGGGCATGTGATTTAAAAAACTCAATACCACTTGCGGGCGTGACTTTACTGCAACTCGCGTCGCATCAGCGGCAAAAGGTGCGCGCCGAATCCGTCCAGGTACCAAAGCCGCTCGCGACCATATTGGCGATCACCTCGCAGACATATTGTTTCTGCGCCGGGTCGTTATCGGGACCGGCATGGTAGCGCGCTGCTGCCAGGGTCCAACTGCCTTCCTGCTCTTTCAAATCCCGGAGGTAGCGGGCGGCGTAGTCGACATTGGCATGCGGGTCGAACATCTCGGCCACCGAGGCGAAATGGCTGCCGTGATAATGATGGTTGATCTGCATGCAACCGACATCGATCAGCTTTACGCCCCGGCGCTGCGCATCGGCGAACTTCTGGAGGGCTTCGTCGAGCGTTTCCGGAAACACAGACGGCCCTTCGATGTTAAGCGCGAAAGGGCTGAGCGTGCCGCGCCGGCCGGTCTCCGTCAGGCCGACAGCATAAAGAACGCCCAGAGGCACCCCGTATTTCGCCGAGGCGCGAGTCATCTCCCGCTCGCAAACGAGGGATTGGGAGGCCGCTGCCGCGCCGTTAGATATAAAGGCCAGAGCCAGCAGAACGCTGAGCTGCAGACCGTGCCATTTCGGGAGTGCCATGGCCATCTTGCTTGGAGTTTTGGCGTGAGAAGGAGTCGCCGGCGCCGCCGTCTTGAGTCTGCGAACCGCCATTGCCCTGCGAATCGCTGCCCAGGCTCTGGCCAGAAGAATTCTGCCCTAAACCTTGATCAGTAAAGCCCGTGCCTGTCCCGTTTGAGGGCGCGAAGCTGATTTCAACACCTGATACGGCGTAGCCCGCACCATTCAGCCCATCGGTGAGCGCTCGTCTGTCCTTCTCGAGGAGATCAGCAGTCGCAGCCTGGCTCGCCTGAACTTCAACCGTCAGCCCGGTCGCGGACAAATTGAGCCTGATGCTGACCGCGCCGAGATCTTGAGGGTCGAGCTGCAGATCGAGCGTTTTGAGCGACGAAGACGATGGTCGCGCCGTTGCGGCGAGACTATTAAGGTCCACTGACGAGGTGGAGTTTGTCGGCGTTGACGCTCCGCCCTCGACCTCGGAGGCCGATTCCGGCGGCAACGCCGAGCTCACCGCGTTGACGACCTGTTGCGACGGCGAAAGCCACGCAACCGGCGCGAAATGCGTTGTATGCGAGATGGCATCGACCTTGATGGACGCAGCCAAATGCTCGTGGTCCTCCTCCATGGGCTCGGCATCGAGCGCCGCCAGGGTCGCTTTAGCCGGATCGACATTCGCGCCGGGCAGTCCATGCGCGGAGGCAGCGGAAGCCTGCGAGCTAGGGTTCGATATGGCAAATGGCGCGGCGGGAACCACAGCAGCCATCGCCATCGCCGCGCCAGCCGTTTGCGCATCGACATTCGGCGCCGCCGGTGTCTGCGTATCGCTTTCGGCGCGTCGCCGGCGGTCTGTACTCGCTGGCGAAGAAGAGGTGGCGGTTTGTGCCGCGCCATCGCCGATACCAGGCGCCATCAACGATCCATGCGAATCTGGCCGCTCCGACTTCCCGGTATTTGCACCCGCCGCCGCTGCGGCTTGCCGCTGTTGACTTGCGAGGAGCGCTGGCGCCTGAACATTCGCCAGAGTTTTGGCGGGGGGGTGCGGAGCAGCAGCGGGCTGAGCGCTGCTTTTGCTCACAATATTGCTGGGGTTTTTACTTGTCTGACTGGTTGAACCCACAGGCGACGTCGGGAGGTCTGCGTTGTCCTCTGCGCCGGCCTGACGCGAAATAAGCGACGCTGCCGCGCCACCGATCGCCGCGCCGGAGGTCCGCGTCTGCGCGCCAGCGTTGGGGCGAGTCGCCAAGCCAGGCAGCGCCGAATTCCCGCCCTTCATCTGCGCGCTATACGGCGGGATCAATTGAGCTTCGTTATTCGCGAGCTTTCCGTCTGATAAAGACTGCGCTGGATTTTGGCGGAATGCGCGCGTTTGCGCAGATTTTTCGTCCGCCGTGGCTTCGCTGAAAGACCCGCCGGCGCCAAAAGAATTATCCCGATCCGACGAGCCGTCGCTGCCGGAAAACATGTCGCCGCCTCGGACCTTCCACCCGCTCGCATTGGGAGCGCGGGAGGAAGCTTGCTGATTATCGCCCCGCTGGGACAGGCCGGCCAATACGTCTCCGAATGCGTTCGATTGCTCGTCCGATACGGGATCGTTTCCAGTTGCCGGGTCGGAAGTCGAAAACTGAGCATTTGCAAGAAAAGCGTTCGAGAAGCCGCTGATATTATTCATGGCTGCTTCGCCTCCAAACTATCGCTTTCGGCAAGCGCCTTTTGCGCCGCATCCATCGTCGCATCACTGCTTTGCATGACAGCTTTAAGTTGCTGCGGCAGGGGCTGCGCCCCTGCGCTGTCCAAGGGCTGTCTCGCGTCGACTTGCGGCCATTCATGAATTTGCTGCGAGACCGACTGGGCGGCATCCTTGAGGCCAACCTCTTCACGCGAAAGGCGCGCCGCATTCAGTGTATCTAGCAAGTCGTCGCCGCGCGCGTAGCTTGGTGTAAAGATTTGCGCCGCCCCGTCGTAAAGTTGCGCGCGGCCGCTCTCGGCCGAATCTGGCGAGGCCAGGGCTTCCGCCTTCGCGGCGGCAAACTCCGCAGCTGGGATTTTTCCCATCAGAATTGAGGCACGCGCGATCATGAGATAAAGCTTCAATTGATCGTCCGAGGGGAGACTGCTCAAAGCGTCGTCAATCTGCGCAAGTTGGTCTGAATCGCCGGTGATGTTGAGCCGGGCAATTGCATCGGAAAAATGCTCACGGAAATTGTCAGCGTATGTTGAATTGCGAAAGCGCCGGATATAGTCGCCCGACAGGCTGATGAAACGATCGAAATCTCCGGTCGCATTGATAATGAAGATTTCACGCCGCAAGGCGGCTTCTTCTATGAGAGTACCCGGCGCCAAAACGCGCGCGACATCGAGAAGTTCGATCGCCTTGTATGGATCCTTGGTCACGACCAGCGCCGCTTGTGCCAGCGCGATATGGCCGCCGACGATTGGCTCGAGCGTGCGCGCATCGACGTTTGCCAATAGCGTTCTCGCGCGTGTGACATGGCCCTCGGAATAGGCTACCGCCGCCTCGACAAGTGGTTTTTCCTGCGGCGCGCAGTCTCCGCTTGCGAGTATCGTCTCGGCGACGCGTGGCGCGCCACCGCTGAGGACATAAGTCACAACCGCGCGCGCGTTACGCGGCTCCCGCCACACAGAGGGGTTATAGGAAAGCAGCCTGGTCGCAAGTTCGGTCGCAAGACTCGAAACGGCGACACGCGCCGTGCGATTGCCCAACACGATCTGATCTTGCAACGCATGCAGAGACCGCACGAGCTCGTAAGGCGGCTTCGATGGTGCCGCGCAAAGAGGACTTACGACGAAAGTAAAAGCCAGATATACCGCAGCCAAGACGCGCCGGCTCATGATTTGGCCTCTTTCAGGAAAATCTCGATGCGGCGGTTTTCGTCTGCCAGCGGTTTGCTCGGCACTTTCAGCCGGCGATCCGCATAACCCTCGATTCGCACGATGCGCTTTTGGTCAACGCCGCCGCGCACGAGCATGTAATACGCCATCTGCGCACGCGCAGTCGAAAGCCGCCAGTTATCATAGACGCCGGTCCGATATGGGCGCCCATCCGTAAAGCCGCCGATAATGAGATCACCTGAAAGGCTCTTCAGAGCCCGCGCCACCTTATCCATGATATGTACGGTCTTCGGCTGCGGTTCGGCCGAGCCGATGGCAAACATCGCAAAATTTGCTTGATCGGTGAGACTTATCAGGACGCCTTCATCCACCGCCTTCACCTCGATCGCGGGTTTTGCAGCATCTTTCCCGGTTGGACCGATGAGCTTGGCGATCTCCTGTTGAAGCTTCAGGGCGAGGGCCTGCGTGGCATTGAGCGCCTGCTGCTTCTTGGCATCGGTTTTCGCAGGGGCATTCGCTGCGGACGCGATAATTGCAGCGGGATGAGACGCATCTGGCGCCGGGCTGACTGGTGCCGATTTGTCATCCGGCGGCGGCGCACGCACATTGCTCGCAGAGACAGACGCCGTCTGCGCGGGCGCAGCTTGTGGGGCCGGTTGCGGCGTGGCGATTGGGGCCATTTCGGCGGCCTTGTCCACCGGCTTGAACGGATCGGCATATGTATCCGTCGTCAGCCCGTTCGCATCGTCATCCTGCTGATCGAGATGCTCTCCGGAGGCGGCCTGCCCGCTCGAACCAGACGCCGCGATCTCAGCGAGAACCGCATAAGGATCTCTAAAAAGTGCCTCTTCTGAATGAGTCGGCGGCGGCTCGACGGTACGGGCCACGGCGTCCTGATCAATCTTCGAATCGCTCGGACCTGCCGCGCCGTCCTCAAAACCTGGTTCACTGCCTTTCTTTTTCGCGGCTTTGTCGGCCGACTTCGGAAACGACGCACCATCGGCGGCCCCGTCGGTCTCAGGGCCCGCGTGGGGATCGTGTAACCCGCGCTTGTGTGTCGACATGTCGACGAGATCGACCGGGTTAAAGTAGCGCGCGAGCGAAGCCTTTGTTTTTGTATTGGTCGCGTTGACGAGCCAAAGCACAAGGAACAACGCCATCATCGCCGTCATGAAGTCGGCAAAAGCAATCTTCCATGCACCGCCGTGATGGTCGTGCGACCCAGCCCGCGATCGCTTGATGATAACGAGTTCATGTTTCTCTTCAGCCACGCCCTATCCTTCCGTGGCGATCAAATCGATCCAGGCCTTAAGCTGCGTATCGATTGATGTTTGTTCAGCGACGACGCGGACATCGACGCCGTCTTGCGTCACATATTCGATCGCAGCCGGCGCCCCCTGGAGATGTTGACGTAAAATCTCAAGAAGGTCGGCCGGCCCCGAAATTTGAATCACGATCTTGTCGGCACTTCCGGCAATGGTACGGACGCCGTCGATTAATTTATCGATCATCCGCTGCCGCAGGGCTGCAACGACAAAAGGCTGCAGGACGCGGCCGACTGCATCGGCGAATCTTTCCTCCATCGCGAGCAAAGCCGCGGCAAGCTGTTCGCTCAGGCGGTCGCCATCTTCACGCGCCCAAGTTTCGCGCGCTGTCGCAAGCTCGGCGGCGAATTGCTCGCGCGCGAGCGCGAGTTGCGCCGCATGTTCCGCCGTTGCCGCCTCAACGCCGGCGGCATAACCCTCGTCGCGCGCTGCGTCGATCTGTGCCTGCGGATCCTCTTTCGCTTCCTCCGACCACATCGGAGTTAAATCGGCGTCAGTCGGTATAAACAACGCGGCCGGTTCGCTGGCGCCCAGCTCCATTTGGACGAGAAACTCCGCGACCGGCCGCGCGATCATGCCGGACTCCGCTGCCGCATCCAGAGCTTCAGAATATTGACGGCTTGCTGTTCGTCGAATTCGACGATCTGCTCAAGCCGCTTGACCGGCGTGCGCTTGTTATTATCGGTAAGGTCCTCAATCAAATTGGGCTCCGACGCCATGCCGGAGAACATCGGCAGACCCTCGGGCATCTGCAGCGATGGCTCAGGCAGCGAGATGCTGTCGGCGCCGAGATAACCAGCGGCTGCGCCAATGCCTGCCGGCGGCGACAAGGCCTTGACCACGGGTCTCACGCCGAACCAGAGACCCAGGAGCGCAACGAGCAATATGACGCCGCCGTTGATCGCGGTTCCCGTCTGACGCAGCAGAATTTCCTGCCAGGTCGGCGGAGGGACCGGGGCGAGGTCGCGGCCGGCTTCGACGAAATCGACGGCAGAAATCTTGATCGTGTCACCGCGCGATGGGCTTGCACCGGCCGCGGACGCAATAATCTGCTCCAGATCGGAAAGCTGCTTATTGATAGCGTCCTCTGTCGGCTTACCGCCCAGAGAAGCGATGAGGCTGGCACGGTTAACCAGAACCGCGACAGAAATATGCTCTACCTCGAAGCCGCCGCTGATCGTCTGGATGGTCTTCGACGAGACCTCATAATTTGTCGTTTGGTCGCGTTTCTGATTCTCTTCGTTCGATTGCTTGCCGTTATCGGAATCCGTCTTCTCCGGCGGCAGATTCTGCGTGACCGTCGTCGCCGGCTGATTGCTCGAGTTCTGTGACGTCTCGTTCGACCTGACGACGCGAACCGACCTTTCGACCCGAGAATCGGGATCGAAAACGGTCTCGTCCGTCTGCCGCTTGTCGGTATTGATTCGGGTCGCAACGCTGATCTGGAAATTGTTGAAGCCGAAGAACGGCGTCAGCGTCCGGCCGATATTATCCTGAATTTCTTTGGAGAACGTCTTTTCCAGGCTCAGCATCTGTCCAGGCGCGCTATCGCCCGTGTCATCGCCCGACGCGAGCAGCATTCCATCGGTGTCGAGCACGGTCACCTGCTCCGGCTTCATGCCTGGAACCGCGGCAGCGACAAGATGGCGAATCGCCTTGGCGACGGTGACATCGTCCGGCACATCTGTGCGCACCACGACCGAGGCCGACGGCGGTTCGCTTTCGCGCCGGAATGAACCATCGTCCGGCAAAACCAGATGGACGCGTGCCGCCTTCACGGCGCTCATAAGCTGGATCGTTCTCGCCAGCTCGCCTTCAAGCGCGCGAACGCGCGTCACTTGTTGCATGAAGGACGTAAGGCCGAGCGAGCCGAGTTTGTCGAAAAGTTCGTTGCCAGCGTTTGGGCTGTTCGGCAGCCCCTTCTCCGCAAGCAACATGCGCGCCGGCGCGGTTTGTCCATAGCGGACATACACGGACGTACTGTCGGCGCTCACGTCGAAATCGATATTGGCTTCCTTGAGCGCGGATGCGATGCGGCTGACGTCTTCCCGATCGAGGCCGCTGTAAAGCAGTTCCTGCGTCGGGCGGCTGAGATAAAAACCGGCAAGCCCGGTCACAAGAAAAATCATGATGCCGGTCACGCCGAGGCCGATGAGCCGCCGCGTCCCCAGCTTCATAAGATTTTCCCAGAAGCGTCTCGCTTGTTCGAGCGCCGCCATTCCCCGCCTCCGCTACCGCTTTCAGGCAATGTGCGGTGGTAAGCTTGCGCGGAGATTGCTCAAACGAAAACGGCCGCGCTCGTAAGCGCGGCCGCCTCGCGAAGGAAACTTACGTCAATTATTATTGGCCGAAGAGCTTCAGGATGAGCTGGGTGTTGGAGTTGGCGATCGACAACGCCTGAACACCGAGCTGCTGCTGAACCTGCAGGGCCGAAATCTTCGTTGAAGCTTCGTTCATGTCCGCATCGACCAGCGAACCGACAGCATTCGTCAGCGAATCGGAGAGATTCGAGATGAAGTTCTGCTGTTCGGTGACGTTGTTCTGGTCGGCGCCGACGACGGCTCCGGCCTTCGTGATCGATGCGAGCGCCGTCGAGATGTCGGTCAGCATGTTGCCGATGTCACCCGAGGTGAGGCCGGCCTTGGTAACATCGAGGGTGAGGATCGAAGCGGCGCTATAAGCCGCGCCGGCCTGCCCGAGGATACCCGTCGTCGCCGCCGTCGAGGCCACGTTGAACAGAGCCGTGCTTCCGGTATCGACGGTGATGAAGCTGGCGCCGCTCTGGGCATTGTAGGACGACAGCAATTGAACGGTCGAGCCCGACGATGCCATCAGGAAGTTCACGCCATTCACATTGGACGAATTGCCAATGCTCAGGAGCGCCTGCTGTTGCTCCACGATATCGTCCTGGGTCTGGGCGAGATCGCTCGTGTCGCCGGAGGCAAGCAAGCCTTGGGCGCTGGTGAGATCGTTCTTGATGTTGTCCATGATCGTGATCGTCTGCTGCAAAGCAGCAGTCATCGTCGCAAGCATGGCGCCGCTCTCGGAGAGCGAGTTGGAAACCGTGCCCAACACGCCGACCTGCGTGTTCATCGTGGTCGCGATCGACCAATAGGCCGCGTTATCCTTCGCGCCGCTGATGGCGAGACCGGTCGAAACCTGATTTTCGTAGGTGTTAAGGCTCTGCTGCGTCTGGTTGAGCGCAAGCAGTGCCGTCATAGCGGAGGAATTAGTAAGAAGATCACTAGACATTGTATGTCCCTTGGGTTTGGCCAAATTGATCGGGACATACCGGATTTGCACCGGTACAGCAGGGCGGCATGATGCCTTTGGGAAGCGTATGCTCCCAACCTACCGTGTGGTGGACCATATCGGCCGAAACTTACGCAAGACTTAACAGTACGACTCCATTGCCTGAAAAGCCGCGAAGCTGCCTGCTGGGGAGGGCCGACGGTTCAGGCCGACGTAAGACTGGCGCGCTAGGGATTGCACGACCAGCATCAAGCAGCCGGCTAGACTCAAATGCGCATCGTATCGGAAAATGATAGGCCCAAATTCGCGATCGTGACTGCCTATTTCAAGGAGGACCGGTCCTTCCTTGAAAGATGCTTACACAGCGTTCGCCAGCAATCCTTGGCGGCTGATCATATCGTCGTTGCCGACGGTTTCCCCCAAGATTGGCTGGACGACGCCGGAGTTCGGCACATCAGGCTCGACCGTCGGCACGGCGATTATGGCAATACCGCGCGCGGCGTCGGCGCCCTTCTCGCCATCGCAGAGGATTACGTTGGAATCGGTTTTCTGGATGCCGACAATTGGCTGGAGCCGAACCACCTCTCGGAATGCCTTGCTGCCGCGGTAACGCCCTCCGGAGACCCTTACGACTACATAATTGCGCAACGCAATTTCAAACGGCCGGACGAAACGACGCTCGCGGTGAACGACGAGCCTGACCACGTCGATACGAACTGCTTCTTTTTTCTTCCCGGCGCGTTCTACGCGATCCCACGTTTCGCCGGCATCCCCCGCGAACTTTCAAGCCTTGGCGATCGCATTTTTTATAAAGAGCTTTCGGCTCAACCGTTGCGCGCAAACGTCCTGAAGAAGAAAACGGTCAACTATCACTGCCTTTGGGAATCGCTTTATCGGGCTGTCAACGAAGCGCCGCCGCCCGACGCCAAGCCCAATATCGATCATCAGCCTTTGGTCGCCTGGCTCAACGGTCTTTCACCGGCGCATCGAAATGCCGTCGCCCGGCGCTTACCCCCCAATGTGGTCAATCAACAACCCACAACGACTGGCCTCCAACCGAGGCCAACTAGCTATCAACCATCTCATCAGGGCTTAACTCAGCCCAGTGAACCCCCGACGGACGATCAAACGGAACCTACACCCATTCGCGCCTGTTAAATCAGCCGGAAGTCCTCAGCCGGAGCTTTCGAGCTGGGTGCTTCCAGAAGGCAGCCCGGTCGTTCGCGAGCCGCTTCGCCCAGTGGAATTTCGGCAACCCTCTTATCTTAAGGAGTTTGATGCGCACACGCTCTTTTACGACGTCTTTCGGATCCGACGGGACGGCAAATCGTTTTGTTGGGGCCGTCAGGCCATGGTCTGGCTAGAGAATTGTGAGCAAATAGAACGTCTGACGGTTGGCAACACCTTATTCGGCGAAAAAGAATAAACGGGTGCTCCTTACCAAGTCAAAAAACAACGATCTGGAGTGGATTTCAGATTGGGTGAAGTTCCATCGCAAGGCGCATGGAATCACGGGCGTCCTTTTTTACGACACCGCCAGCACCGCCTATTCGATAGGCGCTATTGAAAACGCCATTCGGTCCGCGGCAAGGGAAGTAGTTCAAACTAGAGCGCTGGAGCCAATGCGCCCTGGATGACATCTCAGCGAGAGATCAAAGTCCTCAGGTCTGCAGAGATGCGCGCATGATATACTGAGCGGGCTTGTACGAGAGCGAGCGATCGACTTGGAACCCGGCACGTCCAAGGAGAGAGCCAAACTCAGGTCCGGAACACGAATTGATCCATAAAGGCGACCTTGCTTTATCCAAATCGGTCGAACAATAGGAGACAATCAGAGTTCGGCAAGATTCAGCCAGCAAAATAAAGGACTTGTGTAAATCCACGAGATATTCGCAAACGCCAAGCATAAAAACAACATCAGCCGACCGGATCAAATGACTGGGAAGATTGCCCGTATTTAGATCGCAGAAATGAACATCGGCAGTCCATTGTTTCAGGTCCAGCGGAATATATGTGCTGTTATTCGGTAACGAGCTTCTGAGTGTTTGCCTCGGCCCACATCCGATATCGCAAACAATCCTTTCATCGGCCTTCAAAAGGGCGGCTGCCAAATGCGCACGGCCATCCCATTCGGGATCGAAGTTGAAGCCATTACTCCAGTAGGCTTTGATGTCGGACAATGATGGGCCAACGGATTTGGCATTAGTCAATTCTACTTCATCCACCATGTCTTCACTCCCACCGATTTGCCTCGATTGGTTCCCGCGTCGCCCGGCTCACGCCCGCGTCGTAACCGGAAGCGGCGATACGAATATGCGCGAGGTATATCGCCTTCTTAATTCTTATAGAGCGCAAGGATTGCCGGAGGCTGTTCTGTTCGAACAAGGACTATAAAGCATGAGCAGCGCGTCGCAGCGCAACCGTGTTGCCAATGGGTATCGATGGGGCACCGAGAAGCACGGTTGCTAAACAGCACTTTATTCGCTCGTAGCATATTCCTTGCGTTCAACTGAGGCCAAGGCTGGCACCGTACTGCGAAAGACCTTCGCTTCGTACAGCCTACTCTTTAGCGCTTTCGATAGTTCCCATTTTATGAACTCGCTTGCACGAAGCTGACACGCGAGATCCTGCGTGGGATTGATTTGGGGAGCCGCTCCGACAAATGCACTCACGCGCTCGCGCAATTTGTTACGCAGCTCTTCGTGTGTTCCCTTATTGGCGGACGGATGATTGACGTCATAGCGATAAAGGCCCGTCACAAAATCTTGCGCATCGGCGTGATGCAACAGATCTCGTAAGCCATCAAAACGATATTGATCCTGCGCGAAGTCCAATAAAAGAACGGGCGTCCCCATTGCCAGCGAAGGAAGAGCGCAATGTAACCGGCTCGTAATTACGCAATGCGCCTTGGAATATATCCCGAGCAACACCTCGGCGAATTGAAACCGGTCATCCTGCCCCTTGATATTAAGATCGCAATGTTGGATCGCTATTATATTCTTTTTCGTCTTTTGCCTTATGAAAGAGATTACGTCCAGCGGGAGGTCCACGACAACAACAAGGTCAGGATCGTGCTCGGCCGGCCTGCGCTCCAATGTCAACGTCAGGCATCCAGAAAAATACGCCTCCACGCCCGCAGCACGCAATATTCTAACTGTGTGCTCGTCGCGCCCGCCGATTGGGCCACGCGTCTTCAGATAATCGACTGTTTGCGGAGCGAGCAAAATCTTCGAAGCGCATAGCCCAGAGTAGAGTCCAGGTTCTCGAGAGATGTGCATGGAAATAAAAAGTGGGTCCAGATAGGCGCTGGGAGGCCAATGCTCCGGCGCGTGCATATACCAACCATTCGCAATCAGTTTTCTTGGTACCAAATCTTCGGGGCAAAACTGATCCATTTCCTCCCGCTCGATAAAACTATCAACTGTCGGAAGAAACTGGCGCGCGGCCAAGCTCTGGATCTCATCCCCTATATTGTTGGTATCCCGATATGAAAACAGTCCGTATTTGCTTGCGTTATTCATCATCGATCCCGGCTACCTGCAGTTTGATATTCCGCATTGATTAAGTTCTGCTCAATTATACGACCGCACGAGACTGCCGATCAGCATATTCCAGCCGTCTACAAGCACAAAGAACAGAACCTTTATCGGCAATGAGATAACCGAGGGCGGCAGCATCATCATGCCCATCGACATCGTGAGCGTGGACACGACAATGTCGATCACCAGAAACGGCAGCGCGATCAAAAATCCCATCTCGAAACCGCGCCGCAATTCCGAGATCATGAAAGCGGGAACAAGGACGCGGATTTCAACTTCCGGCGCGGGCCCCGTTTTCGGCGCAGGTGCGGGCTTCAGGTCCGGCGGCGCGAGGTCTTCGAACAGTCGCAGATCTTTGTCGCGGACCTGCTTGAGCATAAACTGGCGGAACGGTTCGACAATTTTCGGCAACGCTGCCTTCTCGTCGATCTTGTTGTCCATAAGCGGTGCAATGCCGTCCTGCCACGCACGATCAAAGGTCGGTGCCATGACATAGAATGTCATGAACAAGGCGAGGCTGATGAGGACGAGATTTGCGGGCGTGCTCTGTAGGCCAAGACCAGAGCGCACAAAAGACAACGCGATGATGAATCGCGTGAAACTGGTGACCATGATCAGGATGCCGGGCGCAACGGACAGAATCGTCAGCAGCGCGACCATCTGGATGATCCGCGCTGCGGCACTGCTGCCGCCTTGCGGTATCAACGTATTGAGATCGGGCGTCTGCGCCAGCGCGATAGTTGTCGAAACAAGCAGCAGTGTCAGAGCAAGAAACAGTCTTTTCACTGCACCACCAAGGTTTGAATGATCAATTCGCGGACGTGACCTTGCGAGCGAATGGATGCTCGCTCGCTCAGATCCTCACGGAGATGCTGAAGGCCGCTCGCTCCACCGATCTGGCTTAGCGACAGCGTCTTCATGAAACCAAGAATGTCGTCGGCGATTTCAGCGCCGAGCACGTCCGGCTTGGTCGTGGTCTGCTTGTCCACGACAACGGCCGCCTGAAGCCTCACCCACGCGCTGGTAGGGTCGGCAAGGTTGGTGATGACCGGTGGCAGATCGACCAGACTTACATTTGAATAAGCCGGCTGCGCCGCGAGAACCGCGGCTTGTGCATCGCGCCGCGCGGCGGAGGCCATCGCAAGGCCGACGACCGCGCCGACAATGATTGCAAGGACGCTTATTCCGCCCATGGCGATAAGCCAGGGCAGCAGAGATGGAAAAAGCTGCGGCGCCGGAGCTGCTGCGGCCTCTACATCGGTGAGATCATCCTCGGCCATCGATCACGTCCGAAAGCACCACAGCCCGTGGGCGCAAGAGTTTCATCGCTAAAGCGGTTTGAAGCGGTCAAAGAGCTGCTGGCCCCATGCCGGCTGTTGAACTTCCATGATGCGGCCGCGGCCACCGTAGGAAATGCGCGCCTCGGCAATCTTGTTGTAGGCGATCGTGTTGTCTTTCGAGATATCGCGCGGCCGCACAATGCCGGCGATATTGAGGACGCGCAGCTCGTAATTGACCCGCACCTCTTGCGAGCCGCTGACGATCAGATTGCCGTTCGGCAGCACGTCGGTGACCACCGCGCCGACCGACAACTGAATTTTTTCCGAACGATCGATCGAGCCCTGCCCTTGCGCGTTCGACGATGACGTGAAGTCGTATTGCGGATACCATTGAGTCTGGCCGCCGCTGTTCTGAACTTGATAGTTCAGGCCGCCCTTGACTTCAGCATTCATGTTGCGGCCCGATGTATTACCAAAGGTGGCACTGTCATTGATCGCAATATTGACCGTGATCACATCGCCGATTCTTGAAGCCCGGGGATCGGTGAAAATATCGGTGCGGCTGCCATCCCAGATGGCGCCACTCGTGTTGCGGCTATTTTGTGCGAAGACCGAAGTGGGCATAGGCGCAACGTCTGCCGAAAGACCGGTACCGACAGGAACTCATCGACGGTTCACGCCCAACCTCTTTGATATCACCCGCGCATCCCGCGAGAAGCAGCGTGCCGGCCAAGAGAAAAAGCACACGCATCAGGATTTCTTTCCGTCGCCAGAGTCGGCGCCCATCATTTCGTCTGTCAAATGCGCTGCCCGGGCGGGATCCATCTGATCGAGGATCGCGCTCGTGTTACGTGGATTCAATTTGCTGAGGACGGCCGCGGCCATGGCATCATCCATTTGCACAAGCTCGCTTGCCGCGGCTTCCGGATCCATTTTCGAATAGATATCGACGACGTCCTGGCGCGCCTTCTTCATGGCTTCGTCGCGCTTGCGCATCCATTCCTGAAATTCCGCGCGTTTCGCGTCGAGCTCGGCGATTTTCTCCTGCAGGCGTGCCTCAACTTCTTCGAGCCTCGAGGCCTGCCAGGCGATCCGCGCAGCATCCGCGGTGGAAGCATTGTTGGCGCAGAACATCCGCACTTCCGGCAAACTGCGAAGCGAGCGCGCGCGCGCTTCGGCCTTGGCGCGCGCAGCTGCGGCGGCGGTGGCATGCTTCTTCTGGGCGTCGACGTGCAGATCAACGGGGTCTTGCGCTGGTTGCGAGGGAAAATCGGCGTCTGCCGCGGAGGGCGCGGCGGAATCGTCGCCGGAGGCACGTGTCTGCGCCTGCACATCAGTTACGCAGGCGCAAAAGACCAAAAATGCAAATGAAACGTATCGCATATTCCCGCCCGCCAGCCGCAAAGCGCTGTTGCGCCCGCGAGACTGCAAGAAGAAGCTTGTGCCGGGCTGGCTGTTTTGAGCGATTATTCGACGACGAGATCGGCCTGCAGCGCACCCGCAGCCTTGATCGCCTGAAGGATGGCAATAATGCCACTCGGCTTGAGGCCGATCTGATTTAGGCCGGCGACCAGGGTTCGCAGACTCGGGCCATGGACGATGGCAATCGTGGCATCGGGCTGATCAACGTTGACTTGCGTATTCGGCACGACGACCGTCCTGCCTTGCGAGAATGGCGCCGGCTGCGACACCTGCGGTGTTTCCGTCACGCGCACCGTAATATTGCCATAGGTGACCGCGACCGTCGAAATCTGCACATCCTGACTGATGACCACCGCGCCGCTGCGCGCATCCATCACGACGCGCGCCGGCATATCGGGCTCGACGTCAAGCTCGCCAAGTTCGGCAATGAAGCGCGCCCTGTTGATTTGCGGAGGTGCATCGAAATCAATCGAGCGTTGGTCGCGCTGATGCGCAACCTGAAGGCCATAATGGCGCTGCGAGTAAGCGTTGATAGCATCGGCGACCCGTGCCGCGGTCGCAAAATCGGGATTCTTAAGCTCAAATGTCAAAGAGGCGATATCGTCCAGCTCGCCCGGCACCTGGCGTTCCATCAACGCGCCGTTGGCGATTCGCCCCGCCGTTGGCACATTCTCGGTGACGCTTTCCGCCTCGCCCGCCGCCGAATAGCCCGCAACCGCCACCTGCCCTTGCGCGATCGCATAGGTCTGGCCATCAACACCATTCAGTGAGGTCAGGACAAGCGTACCGCCCATCAAGGATGTCGCATCGCCGAGCGAGGACACGGTCACGTCGATGCGCGAACCTGGGGTGACAAAGGGCGGAACGTCGGCGGTGACAAGAACCGCGGCGACATTGCGCGTGCGCATCGCGGTGCCGCGTACATTGATGCCCATGCGATCAAGCATGGATTCCAGCGCCTGCTGCGTAAAGGTTGAGTTCAACAGCGTGTCGCCGGTGTTCTGCAGGCCGACGACGAGCCCGTAGCCAAGAAGCTGGTTGTCACGAACGCCGCGTAGCGCGGAAATATCCTTGATTCGTACGGCCGCATCCGCACCGAACATTGCAAGGCAGAAAACCAGAGCGAGGCAGATACGCAGCATTATCCGCCCACCCGCACGGTTCCGTCAGTCTGCACAATTCCCGAAATCGTCACACCGCTATCGAGATTGCGTATCGAGATAACGTCGCCGGCGCCCCCGGCTTGAAGGGCCGACGCATAAGATTCGATGATAAGGCCATCCTGCTCGAAAATGACTCTGACCTTCTGACCATCTGCGATGAGGCGCGGCTCACCGACGGCGTTGATTGAAATTGGCAGACCGGGCAGCAGCGTATGCCGCGATATTTTGCCAACGAGTGCGCTGCGCGAATCGATGGCCGCCCCGCGCATCGGACCACCGGTTCCGAAATCGCGATCGACGATCCACTCTCTCTTGATGATATCGCCGGGATAGATCGTCACCGATGGTACCGGCAACACATTCCCCGCAAAAGCGGGCGAGATAAGAAACGCCAGGAATAAAACCGGCGCCGCGAGGCGACGCCTGTTTGTAATCCACCAATTCAAACGCTGCGATTGAGAGATCATGCGTCACCCCATATTCTTGGTGAGCGTCTGCTCCATCTGGTCCCCGGCCTGCACGACTTTCGAGTTCATCTCATAGGCGCGCTGGGCCGAGATGAGATTCGTGATTTCCTTAACAGGATCGACATTCGAAGCTTCGAGGAAGCCCTGGTTGATCGTGCCGAACCCCGGATCGCCAGGAATACCCGCAACTGCCTGGCCGGATGCTTCCGTCTGCTGAAAATTGTTGTTGCCGATCGGCAAAAGACCGCCCTCATTCGCGAAGTTGGCCAGGGTCAACTGGCCGACCTGCTGGGGCTGTGTCTGGCCGGCAAGCGTGACGGAGACAATGCCGGTCTGGTTGATGGAGACGCTCAAGGCATTGGTCGGAATGATCATCGATGGGCTGACGACATAGCCGTCTTGCGTTACGATCTGGCCATTCTGATTGGTCGAAAAATCGCCCGCACGGGTATAGAGCAGCGTGCCATCCGGCGCCGTGACCTGAAACCACCCACGGCCGCTGATCGCGACATCGAGCGGATTGCCCGTACTGTTGAGCGTGCCTTGAATCTGCAGCGCGCGCACCGCCGCGGTTCGCACGCCCAGACCGACCATTGCACCCTCAGGCACAGCGCTGTTTTGCCCACGGCTTGACACACCGGGAAGGCGTTCAGGCTGATAGATGAGATCGGTAAATTCCGCGCGCGAACCGCGAAAACCGGTCGTGTTCATGTTCGCAATATTGTTGGCGATGACTTCGACGTTGAGACTTTGGGCCGCCATGCCCGTCGCCGCGATCGCCAGAACCGTTGATGACATTTTATGCCCCTTAGATCGCCATACGGCTTACTTCTTGATAGGCCGAGACGACTTTATCGCGGACCGCAACCACAGTTTGGAGTGATTGCTGCGCATCCATCACCGACTTGGTCACATCCTGAATGGAGGCCTTGCCCTGAATGCCGGAAATGGCCGTCGCCTCGCCGCCCTTCAACTTATCGATGGCGTCGCCCGTAACCTGCGCGAGCATTGAGCCGAAATCGGTCGGCGCAGCACCCGCAGCCGAACCCGTGCCGGTGATCGCCGGGGCGATAGAGGAGACACTGCCGATGGCATCGGCCGCAACGGTACCAAGAAGTGAAATCGCCGGGATCATTGCGAGTTCCTCATGAGATCGACAGTCATCGTGTAAAGTTCGCGAGCTTGCTTAACTACTTGGATATTGGCCGAGTAGGAACGGTTTGCCTCGCGCATGTCCGCCATCTCCGTAATGAGATTGACGTTCGGCAACTTGATGAAACCATTCGCGTCAGCAGCCGGATTGCCCGGATCGTACTCGACCCGATAAGGCGAACGGTCGTAGCCGATGGAGCCAACCTTCACCATATCGACGCCCGTTGCCTGATCCATCTCATCGGTAAACGTGACCGTCTTACGCGTGTAAGGATTGGCACCCGGCGTCGAACCTGTGGATTCCGAATTGGCGAGGTTTTCTGAAATCACACGCATGCGCGTGGAGTGCGCTTCGAGGCCCGAGGTCGCGACATTAATGGCCGCTTCAATTGGATCGATCATGACGAAGCCTTCATACTGATCGTGAACATCTGGGAAAAGGCCTTAACGATGGCCGTGTTCATCGAATAATCGCGCCCGACCGAGTTGGCCTTGAGCATTTCGTGCTCCATGCTCACCGAATTGCCCGACGGCACCACTTCCCACGGCGAGCTATCCTTCGCGGAATCGTCGGTGCTGAGCGGATCGGACGAAATGTGACCAGGCTCTGTGGAGACGAGCTGCAATTGCGCCTGCTGGAGCACATCCACGAACGGCGCCACGTCCTTACCGACGTAGCCCGGCGTATTGGCGTTCGCGACATTCTCCGCGACCGTCGCCTGGCGTACTGCAAGCCAATGTTGCTGCGCCGACGCGAGATCAAAAAGGTAAACAGGTTCCAAGGTCGTATCCGCCTCTTAAGCCACGGAAAATTTACGGGCGAAATCTTGCCCCAGGCTGGCGCACTCGACTTTCAGAAAGCCCTCGATGCGAGCTTCGCATCGGCGATGGCGGCAACGAGCCGGCGCGTGTCGGCGGCCGCGCCGTGCGACCCGGTCGCGAAACTGATCTCCGAAATCTCGACGCTGGCATGTGCTGCCTGCAATGTCAGATTGAAGCGCACAGCCACTTCCTTGTGGCGAAACTCGAGATCGAGGAGGATTGACGGGGGCTGGTCCCATTCGAGATCGTAATCGGCGGTGCAGCCGTAGGACAACGTCCCGTGCTTGAAATAAAGCTCCATCGAAGAGTTTACGATATCTCTGATATTGTTGAACTGTTCGAGATGAATAAAGGAAATGTAATCGGCGACGTTCATCATCCGAAGCTCGGCCGCCACATCCATGATCCCGTCTGCGATGGCTTTAGCGCGCAGGAGAGATTGGTCGCCGCACGAATCTGCTAACATAGCGTACTCTCAATGTATCGGCGCCCGGCGGCGCGTGTGCCTCTGGAGCATGTGGATCAATTCCGCCACGGCGCGATAAAATTCAGGCGGTATCATCCGGTCAATTTCCACATTCTCGTACATGGACCTTGCCAGAGCCTTGTCTTCAATAACCGGGATATTATTCTCTTCCGCTGCCGCACGGATTCGCAGCGCCAGAAAATCCTTGCCCTTCGCGAGAACGAGCGGCGCCCCGCCCTCCTCTCGCACGTAGCGGATCGCAACGGCATAGTGCGTCGGATTGGCGACAACGATCGTCGCGCGGGAAACGGCGGCAATCATGTTCCGTCGGCGCCGGTCGAGCGCAAGCGAACGCATGCGCGCCTTGAGCATCGGATCGCCTTCGGCCTGCTTGACTTCATCCTTCACCTCCTGGCGGCTCATGCGGAGTTCTTTGCGCCAGTTTCTTCGCGACCAGATCAGGTCAATCGCAACCAGAAGCAGGGTCGCGACGGTAATGCCCGAGACGAATCGCATCGCCATTTGATTGATGAGATCCGGGAGAGCGTTCGGGTCAACAAACAGCGCATTGACAAATTGCAGCTTGTCGGCTTGCAGCATCGACATGACGATGATGGCGATCGCGATGAATTTCACCAGGCTCTTGAGAAATTCGGTCGCGCCCCGGATGCTGTACATACGGTGCCAGCCATCGGCCAGCGAAAGCCGCGAAAGATCCGGCTTGATACGCTCGAACACAATACGCGGCGGATTCTGGGAAAAGGACGCCGCGAGGCCAGCAACAAAAAAGACAATAAATGCGGGCACGAGCAGCCCACCCGCCTGCTGCGCGATGAGCCCGCATAATGCAATTGCATCATACCCCGTCGAAAAATGCCAACCATCGGCATTATCGAGAAGCTGCTGCAACATGAGCACCAGAGAAGCGGAGCCGCTTTTCAGGAAGAAGGCCATCACCACGAGCAGGCCAGCCACGAAAGCGAAAATCGAGACTTCGCGCGAAACCGGAACGTTGCCGCGCTCGATCGCGTCGCGGATCTTTTTGTCGGTGGCTTCTTCTGTTTGACTGTCCCTGTCCGGCTTATCTGCCATGCGAGCATCTCAACCGGTCAATAGATCTCTTCGTCGTCTTCTTCGGAATTCAGTTCAAGTTCCCCCCGCTCGGCCATTTCGAGCGCGAGATCGGCGATCATACGCCGCGCCTTGACGACCTCGCGATGCGGCGCCGGGCCGCCACTGGAAAGTTCGGTCTCGACGACGCGGCGTGCGCGGGCCGAAAGTGTCGACAGAATCGAATTGCGGAACATCGTGTCGGTACCCTTGAGCGCAAGGACGACACGTTCCGTCGGGATCTGATCGAACAGCGCCAGGCGGGATTTCGCCGGCAATTTGATGATGTCGTCGAAGGTGAAGAGCAGGCCACGCAGGGTTTCGGCAGCTTTCGGCCTCGCTTCCGCAAGGCTCTGCAAGACGTCTTCCATCTGCTCGCGCTCCATCTTGTTGATGATGTCGGCCATGCGGCCGTTATGCGCGTTGCGATTGTTGCGGGCGACGTTGACGAGAAGATCTTCCTGCAGCGTGCTTTCGATAAGGCGCATCGCCGGCTCGGAAACCACCGCGATGCCGACCATACGCCGCATGACTTCGTTGCGGAACTCACGCGGCAAGTGCCCCATGACTTTCGCCGCGCAAACCGGTGTTACTTTTGACAGGATGGCGGAGACCGTTTGCGGATGTTCCCGCACCAGATAGCCAGCGAAAAGCGCCTCCGAGACGCCCGAAAGCCGGTGCCAGATGGACTGGTTGGAATTGCCGGTAACATCCGACATGATGTCGGAAATCTCCTCGGGCGAGAGAAGCCCTGTGAGAAGATGCTCGGCATCATTTGGCGAGATCATCAGCCCGGCACCTCTGGCGAAATTGCCGGCGAATTCCTCGATCATATCCTCAATGACCGGCATCGGAACGACGCCCAGTTCCGCGACAGCACGGGTGATTTCGCGCAACTCGTCCTGATCGAAATGTTTCAGCAGCCGGCTCGCCAATGGCCTTCCCATCGCAAGAAGCATGGCAGCAACCTTCGCCGGCCCCACAAGAGGCTTGACTTCCGGCTCTTCGGACTGTGCGACGGGATCGACAGACATTGCTTAGCGCTCGCTGGCCGTGGTCGCGTTGATGACCTCCGTCAGTGAGACGCCGAAGCGGGATGTATCGTCTTCGACAACAACCACTTCCCCGCGCGCGACAACGCGCCCGTTGACGACGACGTCAACCGGCTCGCCGACGCGATGATCGAGCGGCACCACGGCGCCGCGGCCGAGCTTCAGAAGGTTCGCGACCGGCATCGTGGCGGAGCCGAGCACAACCTGCAAAGTAACCGGGATACGCAAAATCGCATCAAGATTGCGTCCCTCCCCCGGCTGCGCCAGCCGTGGCGCAGCCATCTCGTCGACAATGCCGCCGAAGCTATCCAATGGTGAAGTTTCGTTTTCTGTCATAGTACCGCGCCTTTATTCCCTCGCCGCGGGCCTGCCGCGCGAACATTGACCGCGCCGCCGGGCGGCGGCTTGAACTTCACTGACCGACCAGCCCATCCAGAAAGTCCGGCTCATTATCGTAAACGTCATCGACCCTGAGCGTATATTTGCCTTCCGCCTGCCCGAGTTGGCACCAGAACAAAGGCTCGGAATTACACTCGAGCTTCACGCGGCTCTTCGGCGTCGATTTCAAATGCAGAATTTTGCCGACCTTGAGCTCCGCGATGTCACTGAGCGTAAATCCATCTTCCTCGAGAATCGCCTGCACGACCACATCGGCCTTGCTGACCTCACTTTCGATCTGCTTGCTCCAGCGCGGGTCCGCCGCGGCGACATCGTTGCCGTGATCAACGGACAGGCTTTGCCGGATGGGATTGATCGCGGCCTGCGGCAGAACCACGAAAACCTCGCCCGAGCGGCCGAGGATGCGCAAATTGAGTTTTGCCAGGACGGCGAAACTGTTGCGCGGCGCGATCACTGCGAAGTCCATCCGCGTTTCAAGTCGCTCGAACTTGAAATGCATTTCCTGGATCACTGCAAGTGCGGTTTGCAGCGAGCGCGCGATGATATCGAGCGTTTTCTGCGCTACGCGCATCTCGATATTCGTCAGGCTGCGATTCTCGGTATAGGGCGGCTCGCTGCCATCCCCGCCAAACAGAGCCTCGACAAGCCCAAAGACAAGCTTGTTGTCGAGCCCGATCATGATACGGGCGTCCCACGCCTGCGCATGCAGCATGGAAACGATGGCTTTACCCTCGGCGGCCTCGAGCACGGCCCCGATCCGCTCTGTCTTGACGGAGCTGACGGTAAAATAGGCGGGCGCCGTCGAAAGCTGGCGCGCATTTTCCGCACAATGCGTGGCGAGGCGATCGAAGATCACGCGTAAGAACGGCAGGCGCTCGATCGAAATGCCGGCCGAATCGAACAAGCGTTCCGGCGCAGTCGACCGTGCACTTTTTTCTTCTTTGGGTTCGGCGCTCGAAGTCATGCTGCCTGCCGCGCGGGACCACCCGAGATCGTCTCGTTTTCGACCATATCGATCGTCGGCCGGTCATGGGAGGAGATGGTTTTACGCCCATGTTCGAGCGCGATTTGCGGCATGGCGCCGTTCATGAAAGCCAGCAAGGTCTGCTTGACGATGAAATAGACGCGCAGGCGCTTCTCGCGCGTCACCTTGATCTTCTGCGCCAGCGGCGCGGTGAAGCCATAGGAGAGAAGGATACCACCGAACGTGCCGACCAGCGCCGAACCGATCAGGCCACCCAGAAGCTCAGGCGACTGGTTAAGCGCGCCCATCGCCTTGATGACGCCGAGGACCGCGGCGACGATGCCCAGTGCCGGCATCGCATCGCTCATCGCCGTGAGAGAGTAGTACGGCTTCAGGCGATCATGGGTAATCGTCTCGATCTCTTCGTCCATCAAGGCTTCGATCTCGTGCGTGCGCGCATTGCCGACGATGAGCAGGCGGACATAGTCGCAGATGAAGTGGGTCAGTTCCTTGTCCTTCAGGACATTGGGGAAGCTGCGAAAGATTTCGGATTCATCGGGATTGTCGACATGCAACTCAACCTCGTTGCGCGCCTTGCCGCGCAATTCCCGCATGAGCGAATAGAGCACGCCAAGCACGTCGAGATAATCGCGCTGGCTCGGCGACTTGCCCATGATGCCTTCCATCACGGCACTGCCGGTATCCTTGATCGTCGAGAGCGAATTGGCGACGATGAACGTCCCGATCGCCGCGCCGGCGATCATCACATATTCCATCGGCTGCCAGATCACGGACAGGTGACCGCCCTCGCTGGCGAAGCCGCCGACGATGCAGCCCATGGCAATTACGATACCGATGACAAAACTCAAGGCCGCCCCTCCGCCTTTGGGTTAAGCTTTTTGGTAAGCGCGCAGGCTTGCCCGAAGCTGATATCCGGGCCGGTCGGCCGCGGCCCCTAAGTCAGGCTCGGACAAGGCAGCGGCGCAAAAAGGGATAGTGGAACATCAGGGAGCCTGACCGTGCTGACCGCTACGCAACTCTACAATGCCGTGACCCGGTCTGGATCGAGTTACGCCTCCTCGGTCGCTTCCGAAGCTTCGGTCAAACAGCAGACAAATTACTTCCTTGCGAACATCGGCAAGGTGACGAGCGCGCAACAGCTCGTCAACAATTCGAGGCTCTACAATTACGTCATGAATGCCTTTGGGCTCGGCAGCCAAATAAACGAAAAGGCCTTGATTACCAAAGCTCTTGAAGGGGGTACTAGCTCCGGCAGTTTTGCCGCAAGTCTCAATGATCCGGCCCTTACAGCGCTCGCGAGCGCCTTTAACTTTAAAGAAAATGGCGCGACGACGACAAGCTCGGAAACGGTCCAGCAGCAAACGGTCAGCAATTTCTACGAGCAGACGCTCGAAACCAATGTCGGCCAGCAGAACCAGGGCGCTCAAATGGCGCTCTATTTCAAACGGATGGCCCCGCAGATCACGAGCGCCTACAGCATTCTCGGCGACAAGACGCTTCTGAAAGTCGTAGAGACAGCGTTCAATCTGCCTTCGACATTGTCGCTCGAGAGCGTCGATACGCAGGCGAGCGAAATCGGGCAATTGCTGAATGTCAGCCAATTGCAAAATCCGACCTTTTTGCAGAAGTTCATCGGGCGTTTCACCGCGTCTTACGATGCGCAAAATCCCACGGGCGGCAACAGCGCGCCGCCGACCGTGGCGCTGCTCGTCTCGCAACCGGGCATCAGCCAGAGCCTTCTCTTGAGCATCGCCAACCTCAAGATGGGAGGATCGTAAAAGATGCAAGGCGCGCCTTACGTTTCGCTTTCCGCGCAATTGACGCTGGAACGGCGGCTCGAATCCCTGGCGTTGAACGTCGCCAATATGAACACGGTCGGCTATCGCGCGGCTGGCGTCAGCTTCCACACTTACGTCTCGCGAGCCGGCGCCGACCCCGTCGATTATGCCACGGCAGGTAAGGACTATATCACCCGGACTGAGGGGCCACTGGAGCGCACGGACAATCCGCTCGATGTGGCGGTACAGGGCGAGGGCTTTCTCGCGATCCAGACCCCTGGGGGCACCGTTTATACCCGTGATGGGCGCATGCGCATGAAGGCCTCGGGTGAGCTTGAATCGCTTGCCGGCCATCCGATCCTCGATGCTGGTGGAACGCCGCTTATTCTCGACCCCACCGCCGGGGCGCCGGTGATCGGGGGTGATGGAATGATCACTCAGGACGGCAATCAAGTCGGCGCGCTCGGACTCTTTCAGATCGATCCCAGCGCGCGATTCAGCCGCTATGAGAATTCCGGCGTGATTCCGGACAAGCCCGCGAGCCCAATTCTGGACTTCACGACGAACGGCATCATCCAGGGTCACATTGAAGGCTCGAACGTCAATCCGATCATGGAAATGGCCAAGATGATGACGATCCAGCGGGCGTTCGAAAGCGTCACAGGCGGCTCCGAAAAGAACGAAAGCACGTTGAAGGACGCGCTGCCGATTCTTGGCGGAACCTCGTGATTTTTCGCCAGCGGCTTCTCCGATGACGGCTTTGGCGCGACTCGAACAGGCCATCAATTACGGCCTCGAGGAAATCGGCGATCTTCGCGTCGGCGGCTTTGTCAGCGAAGTCGCGCCTTCACATTACCGGATCGCCGGCCTCTCGCAATTTCTGAAGCTCGGCGAATGCGTCGGCATGGAGCACGACGGCGAAACTCAATTGGGCGAAGTCGTGCGTGTCGATGGTTCGGGCGCAACCGTCAAAAGTTTTGATGTCGGCGCCGCCGCAGGCCTTGGTGACAGCGCCTATCGAATCGGCCCGTTGCATCTTTCCCCCGATGTGAGCTGGAAGGGCCGCGTCATCGATGCGCTCGGGCGGCCGATCGACGGCCAGGGCGCGCTGCGGCGCGGTGAGCATACGCGCTCGATCGAATCGCCGCCGCCGCAGGCCCTGAACCGGGCGCGCGTGAAAACACCGCTGCGGACCGGCGTCCGTGCCATCGATCTCTTCATGCCGCTTTGCGCCGGCCAGCGTATCGGCATCTTCGCCGGCTCCGGCGTCGGCAAATCGACCCTGCTCGGCATGTTGGCCGGAGCCAAAGGCTTCAGTGCCGTCGTCGTCGGGCTCGTCGGCGAACGCGGCCGCGAGGTCCGCGAATTTCTCGACGATTCGCTCGGCCAAAATCGCAAACTGGCAGTGACCGTGGTCTCGACTGGCGACGAAAGCCCGATGATGCGTCGTCTCGCGCCGAAGACCGCGATGACCATCGCCGAATTTTTCCGCGATCGCGGCGAGAACGTCCTGCTGATCATAGATTCGGTGACCCGCTTTGCACACGCGGCGCGCGACGTTGCGCTCGCGGCGGGCGAACCGGCGGTCGCGCGCGGCTATGCACCAAGCGTCTTCAGCGATCTGCCCAAGTTATTGGAGCGCGCCGGGCCGGGCGTCGAAGGCAGCGGTTCGATCACCGGTATCTTCTCGGTCCTCGTCGATGGCGACGATCATAACGACCCCGTCGCCGACAATATTCGCGGTACGCTCGACGGCCATATCGTACTCGACCGCAAGATCGCCGATCTCGGTCGCTTCCCGGCCGTCAACGTCCTCTCATCGATCTCGCGACTCGCACAAAACGTGTGGACCAAGGAGCAGCACACGCTGATCCTGAAGTTGAAGTCCATGGTCGCGCGCTATGAAGATACGCGCGACCTGCGGCTGATGGGCGGTTATCAGGCGGGACAGGACACCGATCTCGACCAAATCGTCGCGCTCGTGCCCAAGCTTTATGACGCCTTGGTGCAGTCGCCGACTTCGCCGCCCTCGCGCGACGCTTTTCGCGAACTGTCTGATGCTTTGCAGGCGAAATAGCTGTCGGCCAAAGTTAGCTTAAAGCGCAAAGAATATCAGCGGCATACGCGTGTCGGCTGACGCTAACGTTTTGCTTTAAAGCTGCTGCCGCCGCGTGTTTGAGTGGGCAGCGGCGCGACGTCAGAATTTGCTTTAATGCGCCAGCCGCTCCAGGAGGTCGCGGACATGCACCTGATCGGTCTTATAATTGCCGGTCAGCGTGTACATGACGAGGTTGACGCCGCCACGCAGCGCCAGTTCATGCTGGCGCGGGCCGCCCGGCATCAGCGCATAAAGGCTGTCGCCGTTGTCGTCGGCTGCCCAGCCTGCCGCAAGATCGTTCGCAGTGATGAGGATCGGTGAAACGCCGTCGCCCGCGCGCGCCGGGCGTTGGCCGTCGGCAGGGTTGAGCGGCGGCAGGGCTTCGATCCACGTCTGCCCTGTCTCGTATCGGCCGACGAAACCATCGATGAGATAAAACGTCTTGGTGACGACATGATCCGGCGGGATCGGTTCGAGTTGCGGAACATCGACGCCGTGCAGCAACTGTCGCAGCCACAATGTCTCCGGCGTCGGCGGTCCGTCATTATGCGCCGTCAACGCATCGCGGGTATCGAAGATGATCGTGCCACCCTGCTTCATATAAGCGGCGACCTTGGCAACCGCCGCGGCCGACGGCTGCGGCCGGTCGGCGACGATCGGCCAATAGAGCATCGGATAAAAGGCCAGTTCGTCATGCGCCGGATCGACTCCAACAGGCGCGCCGGGAATGAGCGAGGTGCGCTGCGCCAGAACCTGCGAGAGGGTTGTGAGGCCGGCTTTGCTCTCCGCATCAACATCCGGATCACCGCTGACGACATAGGCGAGCCTTGTATTGAGCGCCGATTGCAGATCGCTTTGCGACAAGGGCGCGTCAGTACGTGGTGCCGCCCTCGGACGCGTAGCAGGCATAAGGCTCGCGGCCACTCCAAAGACAATTATCGCCGCGGCGGCACGACTGACGCGACGCGATAGGCCCCCCGAAAGCCAGAGCGAGGCGAGCGAATCGGCGATGAAAAGCAAGAACGCGATTGCCAACAGGATCGGCCGCAGATCCGTCGGCGCTGCCTGCCGCAAAGCCTCTTGCGCGAAGCCGAGACCCGAATAATCGGCTGCCTGCAATGTCTCCGTCGCGCCCAAGGCATTGACGGCCAGCAATTGATCGGGTGGTCCGTAAAAGCCTGGCGGGTGTTCAGCGGTCGCCGCGCCGTTGAAATTGACCGGCACCGGCTTTGCGGTCGGCGGCGGTGCCCCAAGAACGCCGAACCCGTCGAGGATGCTCGTGGGCGGCACACTTTCCACCTTCTCATTGTTGGTGGTGATTGCGTCGGGTTTCGTGAGCACCGTTGAGAGGTCGACGATCTTGCGCAGCATATCGACGAACAGGCCGGAAATCGGCAGGTTGGACCACGTCGTATCCGCAGTCACATGGAAGAGCACGATCATGCCCTTGCCTTCGTGCGATGCTGTGACGAGCGGCGTTCCGTCCACGAGATGCGCCCAGGTTTTTCCCGGCACATCGGCATCGGGCTCGGCGAGCACCTGACGGCGCACGGTTACGTCTTTTGGCACCGCCAAACCAAGGAACGGACTTTGCGTATCGAACGGCGCGAGCCGCTTCGGCGTTTCCCAGGATAAGGCACCGCCCAGCACGCGGCCGCCGCGCCGCAGCCGCACCGGCACCAGCCCATCGGACCCCGCCGCGAGCCTTGTGCCCGCAAAACGCAGAAGCAGCCCGCCATCGTCGACGAATTGCTTCAGCCGCGCGTAATCCGTGTCGGAGAGCGTGCCGACATCGGCGAGAATCATGACCGCCGGATGCTGATCGAGCAGTACGCCAATCGGGTCCGGCGTTCCGGGCGTTGCCTCGCGCACATCGGCGAAGGGGGCCAGCGCTTTATGCAGGTAATAGTTCGGCGCCAGCAGCGGCAGCGAAACATCCGCCGTCTCGTCGCTGACGATGGCCACGGTGCGCCGTTTCCACCGCGCGTCGAGTAAAGACACCGCGCCGGCAGAGCGTTCGTCGAGAATCTCCATCCGGGCGATATCATTGCGCAGATCGACCGGCAGATCGAAGCTCGCCTTGGTTTCCAACGCTGCCTTGAGGAATTCAAACCGCGTCTCGCCAATGGCGAGGCCTTTGGCATCAAGCGCGCGGACAATGCCCTGCGATGCCCCGCTGGCCGAGGCACGCAAGACCCGGATTTTCAGGCCATCGCTCCGATTCTCGGGGCCGGCCAGCGCACGGATCGTTTGGGGACTTGTCACCAATGTGATGTGGGCACCAAGCCCCGCAAGCTTCGCGGCGAATTCGCGCGCGTGACCGCCGGCAAGCCCGTCGGCGATCCAGACAATCTGAGTCTTCGGCGCCGCATCGACCAGCTTTTTGATCGGCGCAATCAAGGCGAGATGATCCGGAGCATAGGGCAACGGCTTGATCGCGCGCAGCCTCTCCACGGCGCGAGTCGCATCCGTAAGAACGATCTCACGGCCCGCATCGGACACCGCCGCGACCGCGACAAGTTCGCCATTCCGACCGGCGGCCTCGATCCGTTCGGACGCCGCGGCCTGCCGTGTATCCCAG
Organism: uncultured Pseudomonadota bacterium; assembly: GCA_963782195.1. Classification (GTDB taxonomy): domain Bacteria; phylum Pseudomonadota; class Alphaproteobacteria; order Rhizobiales; family Beijerinckiaceae; genus Methylovirgula. Next base: position 66,287 of record CAWAIN010000005.1, read on the forward strand.
GACGGCGCCGCCGCCCAGCTATCGTCAATGACCACAAGCAAAGGCGCCTTGCCGCCCCCGCCCACCGGCAACGGATTGAGCACCGGGCCGGCCATCGCAAGAATGATCGCCGCCGCCACAGCGAGCCGCAGCAATAAAAGCCACCAGGGCGTACGCGCGGCTGTCTCATCCTGTGGCTGTAGATCGAGGATGAGCCGCAGCGGCGGGAACGGCACGCGATTTGGGTTGGGCGGTGTGACGCGCAGCAGATAGTAGAGCACCGGCAAGCCGGCAAGCGCGAGCAAAACGGCGGGGAAAGCGAAAACCAGCGGCAGACCGAACATCAGCGCGCCATCCCCGCGATGTCAGCCTCAAGCCGCATCCGCAGCGCTAGCAATGCTTCCGAAGCGGGACGGTCCGTCCGGTGCAGCAGAAGTGTCCAGCCGCGTTGATGCGCGGCTTGCCGTATCGCCTCGCGGTGCGCGGCGAGACGCGCAATGTAGTCGCGGCGGAAACTCTCAGCCTGCCCGACGCGCAGCCGGGCCGAGGAATCGACGTCGAGAAATTCCGTGTGGCCGGCAAAAGGAAACGTCTCTTCGGCCGGATCGGCGATCATCACCAGATAACCGTGCGCGCCGCGCGCGGCGAGCGCCTTGATACGCGCTGCAATTTGCGAAGGATCGCTCAAAAAATCCGAGATCAGCAGCGCGTGCGAGCGTGGCGGCAGGACGAGATTGGGCGGCAGTTCGGCCGCCTTATAGCCGGCAGCACGCTCTTCGGCGATCATCGCTTCGGCGAATTGCGCGACGATGCTGCGCGACGCCAAGGGCCGTGTCAGGCCGAGAAGGTTCACGCGCTCGCCGCCACGCACCAGCAGATCGGCCGCGGCGAGGCCGAGAACAAGCGCACGGTCGCTCTTCGATTGAAGCGCGAGATTGGAGACGAAACCCATTGACGGCGAACGATCGATCCAGATCGCGACCGTGTGTGCCGCTTCCCACTCGCGTTCGCGGATATAGATACGATCGTCGCGGGCCGAACGGCGCCAATCGATGCCCGTCGTCGACTCACCCGCGACAAAGGGACGAAACTGCCAGAACGTCTCGCCGATACCGGAGCGGCGTCGCCCGTGCATTCCATGCACGACAGTCGCGGCAACCTCCTTCGCGGCGACGATCAAGCTCGGAAGCTTCGCGGCCAACGCGAAGGCACCGCCCTCCGTGGCTGTGGAAACCCGCTGTTTGGCCCGATCAAGCAGGCGCAAATCGCTCATGCTCAGGTCAGCTTCTGGGTCAGTTTCGCGATGATGCCCGGGATGGTCTCGCCTTCGGCCCGCGCGGCGAAGGTGAGCGCCATGCGATGTTTCAACACCGGCTCGGCGAGGGCCACGACATCGCTCAGCGACGGCGAAAGGCGACCATCGACAAGTGCGCGCGCCCGGCTCGCAAGCATCAGCGATTGCGCAGCGCGTGGTCCCGGACCCCAGGCAATATGTTGCGTGAGCGCCTTATCGCCCTCGCCCGGCCGGGCGGAGCGAACGAGGTCGAGGATCGCTTCGACAACCTGCTCGCCGACTGGCAGACGCCGCACGAGGCGTTGGGTTGTGAGAAGATCGTCCGTGGTCATCGCCTGACGCGCGTCCTGATCCTTGTCGCCCGTTGTCTCGAGAAGAATCTGCTTTTCGGCAGCGCGGTCGGGATAAGGCACGTCGATCTGCATCAGGAAGCGATCGAGCTGCGCCTCGGGCAAAGGATAGGTGCCTTCCTGCTCAAGTGGATTTTGCGTCGCAAGAACGTGAAAGGGATTGGGCAGATCGTGCCGCTCGCCAGCGACGGAGACATGATGCTCCTGCATCGCCTGAAGCAGCGCTGATTGCGTACGCGGGCTGGCGCGGTTGATTTCGTCGGCCATCAGCAATTGCGCGAAGATCGGCCCCGGCACAAAACGAAAGCTGCGGCGCCGGTCAGCACTTTCTTCAAGCACTTCGGAGCCGAGAATATCCGCCGGCATCAAATCCGGCGTGAATTGTACGCGGCGCGCATCGAGGCCAAGTACCTTTCCCAGGCTTTCGACCAGTTTGGTCTTGGCAAGTCCGGGGACGCCGACAAGCAGGCCGTGACCGCCGGCGAGAAGCGTCACAAGCGCTTCCTCGATAACCTGGTGCTGGCCGAAGATGACCGTGCCTAATGAGGCACGCGCCGCCGCGATCCGGTCTAGCGCGGTTTCCGCCGCCCGCGATACCGCGGCTTCGAGAGATGTCGTATTCGCTTCGGCCATTCGCGATCTCGCCTCGAATTTGAAAAGACAATTGTGGACCTTTTAGCCGGCAAAGACCACCAATCTGACAGGAGGCGATCCACCGGCACATCGAACTGCATAGATTAAGAAAATTTGTGGCAGGACAATGCCTTATTGTCGTGTCCTTGTCTTGCAGTTGATCGAAGACGAGCGGGAGGACTTGGCTCACAACATGACGTGGAGTTAATGTAGCGCATGAGCTATCTCGCGCACATTCTTCAACCCGACGAGAAAGTCCTGTTCGATGGGCATCTGCATTGGATCATCTACAGCCGGTCCATCCTCTTTGCGGTGCTGGCCGGGCTTTGCGGAGGCGCGCTCTATTTTCTGGGCGATCAGCAAGGCTTGAAATTTTCAGCACTCAGCCTCGCCTTTATTTTCGGCGTGATCGCCGTCGCTTTTGCGCTTCATGCCTGGTGGCGCGCCTTCATGACGGAAATCGCGGTGACGACAAATCGCGTGATTTACAAGACCGGCTTCATCCGGCGCTACACCGCCGAAATGAACATGGACAAGGTCGAGTCGGTCGACGTGGTTCAACCGTTGCTCGGCCGATTGCTCGACTACGGCTCCGTCCGGGTGCGCGGTACGGGCGCGAGCCTTGAGCAGCTCGATTACGTCGGCCACCCGCTCGCATTGCGCAACGCGATCACGGCGCGCTGACGCGGCATCTACTCGCCGGTCTTAGGTAGCGCATGCAGCGCGGCATTGCGGATCGATTCCGCGGCCTTTTCCGCGGCCTCAAAAGCCGAGCGCGTGATTTCCTGACCGGCCTGAAAATTGGCCATTGCCGCCGCATTGGTGGCGTCGAAGGCCTGATTGAAGCCCGATGCCGCCTTGGCCGCAATATCGGAGGGTGGGACAGGCGCCGCGTCGCGCCCCACATCGACGATGTTGTTGCGCATCTCTGCCATACGCGCGCCCATCAGCCGGATATGTTCGTTAAAGGCCTCAAACATGGAGGCCATGAATTTGGTCTGGATCGAAACCAGATCTTCGACCGTGCGCGCCCCCTGGAGATCTTGCAGGAGCTTGGTATTGCGTTCGAAATTGGCGGCAGAAATATTGCTGATATCCTCGGCCAGCACTTGCAGCGACTTGGCGGCCGAATAGCCGGTCGGCCAGTCGGCGATGGCCGATCCCACCTTCGATCTGGGTTCGCGAATCTCCATGGCGTCCTCCACTATGACTGACGCCGGGAACCCCGGCGTCAGCACATTTTTCGGAAGCTTAGCCTATCGCGAAGCGGAGTCGAGTGCCGCTTCGGCCGGCGTGCTATCGCCGCCTGAGGCCAAAGATCAGCGAAACGATCAAGAGGATAATCGCGATCCAGAACAGGACATGAGCGATTTCCGACGCCGCGCCCGCGGCGCCGCCGAAGCCAAGCACACCGGCGACAATGGCGATGACAAGAAAGATCAGGGCCCAATACAGCATATTGCCGAAATTCATTGCGCGCTCCTTCGCCCGATCGCGCGTCGGCCAAAGCCGAGCCCGGGTCCGCGCGGATCGTGCGGCAGAAAATCTGGCAACCGAGGCGCGACTTAAACTGCGCATGACACTGCGCGGTTCCCGCGAGGCCCTCGATCGTAAGGCGACGACGTGCGAAAGGTTACGCGGCGTCTGGCATTTGCTGCAACGCGGCGGCGATGGCTGCTAAAGCCGCTTGCGCACTGCCGCCATCCGGTCCGCCCGCCTGCGCGAGATCACGGCGGCCGCCGCCGCCCTTGCCGCCAAGTTTCGCGGCCGCAGCCCGCACGAGCGTCACCGCATCGAAACGCGGGGTCAGATCATCGGTTACGCCAACGACAACACCGGCTTTACCTTCTGCATCGATGCCGATGATTGCAACGACGCCGGAACCGAGACTTTGCTTCGCCTCATCCGCCAGCGACTTCAGATCTTTCATCTCGACACCGGACACTTCCTTGCGGAAGAATTTTATGCCGCCGACATCCTCAATCGGCGCATCTGCGGCGCCGCCGCTCATCGCGAGACGCTTGCGCGCGTCGCTCAATTCGCGTTCGAGCTTGCGCCGCTCATCGAGGACATGCGCGAGACGCGCCCCGGCCTCATCCTCCGGCGCCTTGAGCAGATGCGCCATTTCCTGAAAGCGTTGCGCCTGGCTGTTCAAATGACGGCGCGCGGCAAGACCAGTCTTCGCCTCGATGCGGCGCACACCCGCCGCGACCGGCGATTCCGCGATGATCGAGATAAGGCCGATGTCGCCTGTGCGCCGCACATGCGTGCCGCCGCACAATTCGATGGAGAACGCGGCATTGGCGCGCGCGCCCTCCGCCGTCTCCAGCGGATCGCCCATCGAGACAACGCGAACCTGATCGCCATACTTTTCGCCAAACAAAGCGCGCGCGCCGGATTCAATCGCCGTATCGACGTCCATCAGCCGTGTTTCGACCGGCGCGTTTTGCAGCACGACGCGGTTGGCGATGTCTTCCACTTCGGCAAGTTCTTCGGCCGAGATTGGCTTTGGGTGCGCGAAATCGAAACGCAGACGATCCGGCGCAACGAGCGAACCCTTTTGCGCGACGTGATCGCCGAGAACGTGACGCAGCAATTCATGCAGAAGATGCGTCGCCGAATGGTTGGCGCGCACCGCACCGCGGCGGCTATGATCGACGTCAAGCTCGACCGAAAGACCGATTGTGGCGTGGCCGCTTTCAACGGTTCCGTCATGGACGAACAGATCGCCAAGCTTTTTATGCGTGTTGGTCACGCGGAAGCTGAGATTCGACGTACGGATCAATCCGGTATCGCCGACCTGACCGCCGGATTCGCCATAGAACGGCGTCTGGTTGAGGATCACCTGCCCGGTTTCGCCTGCCGCCAGCCGCTCGACCTCACGGCCGTCCTTGAGCAATGCGACGATGACACCTTCGGCACTTTCCGTTTCGTAGCCGAGGAAGTCGGTCGCGCCGACACGCTCTTTCAGCGCAAACCAGATCAACTCCGTGGCGGCTTCGCCGGAGCCTGCCCAGGCCCTGCGTGCGTCAGCGCGCTGCTGCTGCATCGCAGTGTTGAAACCTTCGACATCGACGCCAAGTCCGCGCCCACGCAAGGCGTCCTGCGTCAGATCGAGCGGGAAGCCATAGGTGTCGTAGAGTTTGAAAGCGGCTGCGCCGGGCAACACGCCGCCCTTCGGTAGATCACGTGTTTCCTCGTCGAGGATCGTAAGTCCGCGCGCCAATGTGTTGATAAAGCGCGTCTCTTCCAGCCGAAGTGTCTCGACAATCAGCGCCTCGGCACGAATGAGCTCGGGATAGGCCTGCCCCATCTCGCGCACCAGCACCGGCACCAGCCGCCACATCACCGGCTCGCGCGCGCCCAGAAGCTGAGCATGGCGCATGGCACGGCGCATGATCCGGCGTAGCACATAGCCGCGGCCTTCGTTTGACGGCAGAACGCCATCAGCGACGAGAAACGCCGACGCGCGCAAATGGTCGGCGATGACGCGATGGCTCGCTTTCTGCGGCCCGGCGGGATCGACGCCCGTCGCTTGCGCCACAGCCAGCACCAGGGCGCGCATGAGATCGATATCGTAATTCGATTGAACGCCCTGCAACAAAGCGGCGATGCGCTCGAGCCCCATGCCCGTATCGATCGACGGACGCGGCAAGCCCACACGCTCGCCGGGTGCGAGCTGTTCGTATTGCATGAAGACCAGATTCCAGAATTCCAGAAAACGGTCGCCATCCTCATCAGCGCTGCCGGGCGGACCACCGGCGAGCTTCTCGCCCTGATCGAAAAATATCTCGGAACACGGCCCGCACGGACCGGTGTCACCCATCGACCAGAAATTGTCGGAGGTCGGGATGCGGATTATCTTCGAATCGGGAAAGCCGGCGATCTTTTTCCACAGATCGAAGGCTTCGTCGTCGGTGTGATAAACCGTGACGAGCAGCTTCTCCTTGGGCAACCCAAAAACCTGCGTCGTCAGCTTGTAGGCAAGCTCGATCGCCTCGGCCTTGAAATAATCGCCGAAGGAAAAATTGCCGAGCATTTCAAAGAACGTGTGGTGGCGCGCGGTATAGCCGACATTGTCGAGATCGTTGTGCTTGCCGCCGGCCCGGACGCATTTCTGCGCCGTGGCGGCGCGCGTATAGGGACGCTTCTCGATGCCGGTGAAGACGTTTTTGAATTGCACCATGCCCGCATTGGTGAACATCAATGTCGGGTCATTGCGCGGAACGAGCGGCGAGGACGCGACGATCTCGTGCCCATGGCGGCCGAAATAGTCGAGAAATGTGGTCCTGATCTCGTTGACGCCGTTCATAATCTGCATCCATGCACGCGGCGAATGATGAAATTCGCCGCGGCCATCCAGGCGGAAAGGGAAGCTCGTCTTCTAGCTTTCCGTTTTCGCCCTGTCGAGCCGTCGGCGTGGCGGCCCCGGACGCAGCTTCAGCCTTCGAGTTCGGTCTCTTCGGCTTCGCCCGGATCGAGGATGCGCTCGGCGATCAGGCCGGAGTTTTCGCGGATCGCCAATTCGATTTCATCGGCGATCTCGGGATTATTTTTCAAAAATGTCTTGCCGTTTTCGCGGCCCTGGCCAAGCCTCTGGCTGTCATAGGAGAACCAGGCACCGGATTTCTCGACAACCCCGGCCTTGACGCCCAAGTCGATCAGCTCGCCAACCTTGGAGATGCCTGCCCCATACATGATGTCGAATTCGACCTGTTTGAAGGGCGGCGCGACCTTGTTCTTCACCACTTTCACGCGGGTCTGATTGCCGACAACCTCATCGCGTTCCTTGATCGAACCGATGCGGCGGATATCGAGCCGGACCGAGGCATAGAATTTCAACGCATTGCCGCCCGTCGTCGTCTCCGGGCTGCCGTACATGACGCCGATCTTCATGCGGATCTGATTGATGAAAATCACCATCGTTTTTGACTTGGAGATCGATGCGGTGAGCTTGCGCAGCGCCTGGCTCATAAGCCGCGCCTGCAGGCCTGGCTGGCTGTCGCCCATCTCGCCGTCGATTTCCGCGCGCGGCGTGAGCGCCGCGACCGAATCGATCACCAGCACGTCAACCGAGCCGGAGCGAACCAAAGTATCGGTAATCTCAAGCGCCTGTTCGCCTGTATCGGGCTGCGAGATCAACAGATCATCGAGATTGACGCCGAGTTTGCGAGCATAAATCGGATCGAGCGCGTGTTCGGCATCGATGAAGGCGCAGACGCCGCCGGCCTTCTGGGCCTCGGCGATGACATGCAGCGTCAGCGTCGTCTTGCCCGAGGATTCCGGCCCGTAAATCTCGACCACCCGGCCGCGCGGCAGACCGCCCACGCCAAGCGCGATATCGAGCCCGAGCGACCCCGTCGAAATCGTCTCGATCTCGACCACCGGGCTCTTGCCGAGGCGCATGATCGAGCCTTTGCCGAACGCGCGCTCGATCTGGGAGACGGCGGCGTCGAGCGCCTTGGTCTTGTCCACGGATGTTCCTTCCACAAGGCGGAGATTCGCTTGGCTCATGAATGTGTCCCTTCTGACATGGGCGTGCGGACAAGTGCAATGTGTTTGCGCGACGTGACGCTTCCGCCTGTGGGAGGAATGTACGCTATTTGTTCTTATGGACCAAGTTCTTTTTTTGTTCTATTGCCCTTTTGTCACTTCGCCCGCGAGATAAAACTCTGGATCAGGCGTTCGGCCGCCGCGACCGCGGATTGCGCCGGGCCGTCTTCCAACTGCTGGCCGGAGCCGTAAATACCCTCGATCAGCAGAAGCAGGCTATCGCCGAGAACATCAGGCGCGTCTGCGCCCATCATGACCGCAAGCTCGCGCAGACGCTGCCGCACCGCTTTTTTATGTGCCTCGGCCACCTTGCGGGCGCGATGATCGCAAGCCGGATATTCGATCGCCGCATTACTAAGCCCGCAGCCGCGATAGCCGCGGGCGACGGCGCGCCCTGCGCCGATCGTCTTTGGTTGGATTGTCGCCGGCCACCAGCTTGGCGCTGCGAGCGCGGCGTTGTTCGCCCTTATCCGTACTGCGCAGGGCAGTTACCTGGAGGCCTTCGTCATCGCCGGCGCGACAGGCCTCGCCGCCGCATTTCTGTCACTCATGATCGAAAAGAAAAGGACTGCGCCGCAACTTGCCGGCGCTTGGAGCCCGGCGAATAGACGAGACGCAAATCGGATTTCCACTTCACGGGCCGATGCTCTAAAAGCGCCCGAGCCAGCCACCATCTATCCGTCCAGCCATGTCGCCCATCATCTCGGTCAGCCATCTATCGAAAACCTATTCCGGCGGCCGCGCGGCGCTGAAGGATGTGAGCCTTGAGATCGGCAAGGGCGAAATTTTCGCCCTGCTCGGCCCCAACGGCGCCGGCAAGACGACGCTGATCAGCATCATTTGCGGCATCGTCACGCCGACCGCGGGCACGATCACCGCGGCGGGTCACGACATCATTCGTGATTTCCGCGCCGCGCGATCCCTCATTGGGCTCGTGCCGCAGGAATTGACCATCGATTTCTTCGAGAGCGTGTGGGCGACGGTCAAGCTCAGCCGCGGCCTCTTCGGCAAGGCGCCGGATGATGCCTATCTCGAAAGTTTGCTGCGTGATCTCTCGCTGTGGGACCGCAAGGATAGTCAGGCGCGCACCCTTTCCGGCGGCATGAAACGGCGGCTGATGATCGCCAAGGCACTCTCGCATCAGCCCAATATTCTTTTTCTCGACGAGCCGACGGCCGGAGTCGATGTCGAACTGCGCCGAGGCATGTGGGAGCTCGTGCGCAAGCTGCGCGACACCGGCACGACGATCATCCTCACCACGCATTATCTCGAAGAAGCTGAGGAGATGGCCGACCGCGTCGGCGTCATCCGGCAAGGCGAATTGATTCTCGTTGAGGACAAGAAAAAGCTGATGCGGACGTTCGGCAAGAAGAAGCTGACGCTGGCGCTCAGCGCGCCGCTCGCCGCACTGCCCGGCGCGCTACAAGCCTATCCGTTGAGTCTCAGCGAAGACGGCCGCGAACTGACCTATACCTATAGCGAGAACGGCGGCACCGCGCCGGTCGCGGCTTTGCTCGACAGTTTGCGCACGGCTGGCGTCGAAGTCAGCGATCTGCGCACCGAGCAGAGTTCGCTCGAAGACATTTTCGTCAGCCTCATCGGAAAGACAGCATGAATTTCCAGGCGATCCGGGCGATCTACATCTACGAGCTCTCACGCACGCGGCGCACTTTGCTGCAAAGCATCGTCTCGCCGATCCTTTCGACCTCACTTTATTTTGTTGTCTTCGGCTCGGCGATCGGCTCGCGCATCTCGCATGTCGGCGGGGTGAGCTATGGTGCCTTCATCGTGCCCGGGCTGATCATGCTCAACTTGCTGACGCAGAGCATCAGCAACGCCTCGTTCGGCATCTATTTTCCGCGCTTTGTGGGAACGATCTACGAGATTTTGTCGGCGCCGATCTCTGCTGTCGAGATCGTCATCGGTTATGTCGGCGCGGCGGCGTCGAAATCAATCGTTCTCGGCTTGCTGACGCTCGCCACGGCGGCGCTTTTCATCAACATGCATATCCTGCATCCGTTCTGGATGCTGGCGTTTCTGGTGCTCACCAGCGTTACGTTCAGCCTTTTCGGCTTCGTCATCGGTATCTGGGCGGACAGTTTCGAGAAGCTGCAATTGATTCCACTTCTCATCATAACGCCGCTGACGTTTCTCGGTGGCAGTTTTTATTCGATCGATATGCTGCCGCCGTTCTGGCGCAATGTCACCTTGATCAATCCGGTGGTCTATCTCATCAGCGGATTCCGCTGGAGCTTTTTCGGGCTATCCGACATCAACGTCGGTATCAGCCTTGGCATGACACTACTGTTTTTAGTGCTGTGCCTTGGAATCGTGGTCTGGATTTTCAAAACAGGCTATCGACTCAAGTCGTAGCGTTGAGCGCCGCAACGCACACTAAACAAAATATTAGCCGCTCGTGCCGCTGCGAACTCGGTCAGTTTTGCCGATACGGACCTATATTCAACTTCAAGGGGGTTAACATCCCGAAGAGGAGGTTGAAGATGCAGCTCATCCTGAAGTCGACATTGGTCGCCGCGGCATGCTGCTTGGGCATGGCTATTATGAGCGGCCCGTCGCAAGCGCAGGAATGGCATCACGCCTATCCCACTCCAAGCTATGATATCTATCAGAACCCGGACGGAACTTATGATTCATTGTCCGATCTGACCCGCGATGTCTGGGGCATTCCCTGTGGCGTGGAATGCACGCGCGAAGCGCAAGCGCGCTGGTCGCATTACACGTATCGCCATCCGCACGACGAATATCATCACGCCTGGGGCCAATAATACTTTCAAAGCCCGCGTTCGTACTTAGTTTGCGAACGCGGGCTCGACGATTTTCTTGGCTTCCGAAAGGTTGCCGTTGCTGTCGTATTTGAGCACGATCAGCCAATCGTAAGTATCCTCCGGCCAAACGCCGCCGGGTACAAGCTCCTCGCTGTCCGCACCGAGTTCGCGCAAGAGTTTCGGCAGCTTTCCGTGATGCCAGGCAATCAGAATGGTGCGGTTTGGCGTGCCGGCCGCAAGCCAATGCGCGAGCGCCTTGACCTCCTTATCGGGAAACGGCTGCTGAATTTTGATCCCGCTCGCCTGACTGAACGGCGTGACGGTGAGGCGCGGACGATCGCTATCCTCCGAATCCGCCGAGGCAATGATCGTGTCGATCTTCACCGGCGCACCGTCGAGCTGGAAATGAGCGAAATAATCCGCATAGGCCTTGGCGCGCGTTTCACCCGCGGGCGCGAGGCCCGGATCGCTTTCGCCATCGGGCTTTTCGGCGTGACGGACGATCAGCAGTGTATCACCCGCAAGACCTGACGCGGCATCCGTATCGCCATCGCTGTAATCGTGGTGATGATGGTGGTGGCGCGCCAGCGCGGGGCCGCCACAGAGGCAGAGGGCGACAGCCAAAGCGGCGAGAATTTTGAATGTCGGTATTGCGAATTTTGGCATTGAGAGTTCCATGCTCAAGCTGGTTGCCGGTGGACGGCTTCGAGATTGTTGCCGTCCGGATCGATAATGAAGGCGGCATAATAACCCGGTGAATAATCTGGGCGCGGCCCCGGCGCCCCATTATCCTTGCCGCCCGCAGCGATAGCGGCAGCGTAAAAGCGATCGACGGCGGCCGTATCGTGAGCTGCGAAGGCGATGTGGATGCCGATGGGCTTTGCCTCCACGGCGCCGATCCACAGCGTCGGCTTGTCGCTTCCGAACGCCGCGGCGTCCTCGAAGCTTGCGAGCTTACCGTAGCCGAGCGGGGCTAAAGCGGCCTCGTAGAAAGAGATCAAGGCGTCAAACTGATTGGTGTGGATGCCGATGTGATCGAACATTATGAGCCTCTGCCTTGGATTGCGCGCCGGGAAAATATTCAACGTGCGTTTCACCCGTGCGACCAAAGTAAAGCACACGCCGCCCAGGAAATGAGACAATGTAACCGGCGCAGCCCGCCGCGGCGACCTTGACGCAAAAGCCATGATAAGTATACCCGGGCACCAACGCCTGGGCCTCGCGGATCGCGGCCTTTACGCGCTCGACATCAAAACGCGCCGCGACATCTTGCATCGCCTTTGCTGTTGGAAGATCGAGACTTTCGCCGTCAGGCAGATAAAACGTGCGCGCCGCGCGGCGCAGATCGACAAGATAACCGTCGAAGCCCGCCTGCATCAGCTTTGCAACGCTTTGCGGAAACGTCATCCGATCTGTTTCCGCGCCCTCGTGACACTCGCGCGCAACCGCGATTTGCTCTGCATTCATTAGCTTGCCTCTTTTTGCGATGTGATGATGACGGTCATCAATTTATCGGCGTGACTTTAAGTCCGTGCCGCGCGACGATATCGCGCAATATGCGCTCCATTTCGCTGCGTTCCTTGGCGCTGAGAGATGCAAAGAATTCCGCGTCGTTTTCGTCAGCAAGCGCCGCCAAGCCGGGCACAATCAAGCGCCCGTGCGCGGTCAGCGCCAGACGTTGCGCGCGCCCATCCGCGAGGCTCGCACGGCGTACCAGAAGCGACTTCGCGATCAGTCTGTCTGCGAGCTTGGTGATCGCGCCGCGGGTGAGTCCAAGCCGCTCGGCAACTTCGCTCGGGGCGGTCGGCGCGGACTCATAGAGCTCACGCAAAACAACCCATTCGGCAACGGTCACGCCCCGGCTTTCAAGCTTGCGGGCGAAGGCCAGTGAGACATGATTGGACACAAAACGCAGCCAATAGCCAAGGTGAGCCGTGAGTTCGGATGCGGCGCGGGCCATAGGCGGTCTTCCTCCATGTCTCAGCGGCTTTCGCCGAGATTAGTTTCCTAGTCAACAAAAATCATTTGAACGTTCGGTTAGGCTGCATCCGTGTGATGGAGGCTGCGCCTGTTCAATTTTCGTCCGGCGGGGGTGCGAAGCTTGTGAATTGATCTATCTATTGGAACTGGGGGCAGGCCTGCCATGTTAAAATCGGTCTTAGCCGATGCCGGTCAGTTCCGGACAGGATCGCATCGTCGAAGAGGGGTTTACATGCGCACGCAGATGAACTTTTTTTGCAACAGGAACGTCGCCCGAGGTGCCAGCCTCGCTCTTGCCGTCGGATTTGCATCGAGTTTCTCGATCGGCGCGCACGCGTTTGAAGTCAGCGAGGCACAGAAGGAAGCCTGCACACCCGATGCGTTCCGCCTCTGCGGCGCGTATATTCCCGACGGGGACCGGGTGGCAGCCTGCATGCAAGCCAATGTCGCCAACCTAAGCCCACCTTGCAAGGCGGTCTTCCAGTCTGATCAGCCGGTCGCACAAGCGATTCCCGCGCCTCGCCATCGCGTTCGCAGAATCACGACGAGCTATGACCGCAAATATCACCATTACCACCGGGATGATGACCGGCGCGGCACTTGGGCGCGCGAATGATCCGGGCGCGCGACTAATCCTTCGCCGCATCCGGCGTGATAAGCTTGTCGTAATATTTGGTCACCAGCGACACATTCGCCGCGAATTTTGTCGGGGCGGCCGTCAGCATTTGCGCATGTAGCGTATCAAACCGCAATTTGTGATCGTGCGGCGAGAGCGCCTTGTCGGAAAGCAATATGGCGGCCTCCTGTTTCGTCACGGATTGGACCCCGACATATTTTTTGCTGAGTGGATCTATGCCGGTCAAAATCCAAACGATGTTGACGGCAACAGATTCGTAATCCGCATAATCGGCAAAGCCGTTCTTGCGCGCAGTCTCGTTAAGCAGGCGCATGAAACGAGGTTCCGGCGCTGCAGCCGCTTTCGCGAGGATCGCATCGAGCGCCGGCTTTGCGGCAAGATATTGAGCGATTTTCTCTTCGCTGAGTTCGATTTGCCGGACAGGCTCGACCGAACGGCCCGGCGCTTTAGCGTCGGCCATTTGCGCATCGCCTGCCGCAAATGCGGTAATGAACCACGCAAAAAGCAACCAGCGTGCAACGCTCATCTTTGCCTCAACCCGCAGGCGCCGCGCCCTTCACTGCTTCGATCAATTGTTTCAGGGTGAAAGGCTTCGCGAGAAATCCGAAATCTTCGCCTTCCGGCAAATTCTTCGCAAACGCATCCTCCGCATAGCCCGATACGAAGATCACCTTGGCGCGCACACCGCGCTTGCGCAATTCGCCGAACATGGTCGGGCCGTCCATTTCCGGCATGACGACGTCGGACACGATGAGATCGATCTTGGAATTTTTATCCGCAACTTCCAAAGCCTCGGCGCCGTTCGCAGCTTCGAGTACCGTGTAACCGCGTGCCGACAAGGCGCGGGCGCCGAAGGCACGCACTGCCTCCTCGTCTTCGACGAGCAGAATGGTGCCATGCCCGGTGAGATCGGCCGCTGCCTTCTTGATGGGCTCCTTGTTGCGGGCCTCGTCTTCGCCCTGCGTCGGAACATGGCGTGGCAGGAGGATGCGGAAAATTGTGCCGACGCCGACTGTCGAATCGCAGAACACATAGCCGCCGGTCTGCTTGACGATGCCGTAGACCATCGCGAGGCCGAGGCCGGTTCCTTTGCCGACCTCTTTGGTCGTGAAGAACGGCTCGAAAATCTTTTCGCGAACGTCATCCGGAATTCCAGTGCCGGTGTCGGCCACTTCAATCATCACATAATCGGCGGCGGGGAGCGATTTCTCGTTGAGCTTCGCCGTGTCCGTCGACGCCAGATTGGCCGTGCGCAATTCGATCTTGCCGCCATTCGGCATCGCGTCGCGGGCGTTGACGACGAGATTGATGACCACTTGCTCGAACTGATTGATATCGGCCTTGACGAGCCACAGATCGCGGCCGTGCCGCAATTCCAGGCTGACCTTCTCGCCAACGAGGCGACGCATCATCAGCTGCAATTCCGAGAGCACATCGCCGAGCTGCAGAACCTCCGGCCGCAGGGTCTGCCGTCGCGAGAAGGCAAGCAATTGCCGCACGAGACCGGCAGCGCGGTTGGCGTTCTGCTTGATCTGCATGATATCCTGAAAGGACGGATCGGTCGGCCGATGATTGGCGAGCAGCAGATCGGAATAGCCGATAATCGCGGTCAGAACATTGTTGAAATCATGCGCCACGCCGCCGGCAAGCTGGCCGATCGCCTGCATTTTCTGCGACTGCGCAAAATTCTCCTTGAGCGTGCGTAGTTCCGTCGTATCGAGCGCATAGATCGTTGCACCTGGTCCGTCGGCTTCGTCGGACGCAGAAAAAAGCAGGCGCGCCGAACGGTTGCCCGAAAGCTGCACATCGACGGGCGGTATATCGGTCTTCGACCCCGCCGCGGCGGCAATCGCAGCATCGAGCGCCGGATGATCGGCATCGGAAATGCCTCCCCGGATGCTACGTTGCGCCGGGTCCGCAGCGCGCAGCGCCTCCGGCATCAGTTTGGCGAAAGCGGTGTTGGACCGCTTGATGCGCCCGTTGCGATCGACGATCGCCATCGCCATTGGCGCGGCGAGGAAGACGCGGGCGAAACGCACCTCGGCAGCCCGCAAATCTTCCGCCGGCTCCTCGCCGGGCGCACGGTTGAAAACCAGGGTGCGCGACGCGCCAGGCAGACCATCCTGTCCAAATGCAACCCGGTGCAGCATCCGCACCGGCAGGCTCTGGCCGTTGCGGCGCTTCAATTCCATGTCGAACTGATCGGTCACGACATCGCCCGGCGCGCCGGCAACACTTGCGAGCAGAACGGCACCGCCGCCGGCAACGAAATCGTTGAGTTCCAGACCGCCGGAACCGACCTGCGCGAGATCGTAGTCGAGCCATCCTGCCAGGGTCGCGTTCATGTATGAGACGGCACCTGATGCATCACAGGAGAAAAAGCCGGCCGGCGCATGGTCGAGAAAATCGATCGCGTGCTGCAATTCCTGAAAGACGTTTTCATGCCGCTCGCGTTCGCGCGTCACGTCAGCGACGCTCCAGAGCGTTGCGTGTTTGGCGCCGGAGAAATTCAGCGGACGCACGCGCACGCGATACCAGCCGACTTCGCTGTCTCCAGTCAGCGGCGGTGCAAGCCGCAATTCCTCGGTATTACGTTTGCCTTCGCGCGCGGCCTGCGCCAACCGGTAGATCGATTCCGAAACATCCGACGACCCCGAGAGCAGCCGTTCCACCGCCTTAAGCTGGCTTACATCGCGCGCGCCGGAGAGCCGCATATAGGCTTCGTTGGCGTAAAGGATCTTCCCGGCGTTGTCGGTGACGATGGCGCCTTCAGGCTCGCTGTCGCAGATGAGACGTGTCAAATCATTGCGGGCCGCCTGACCGGAAAATTGAAAGAAGCCGACCGCATAACCGAATAGCGCAAAAATTCCGATGATCGCCAGGATTGTCAAAAGCCCGATCACCATCGTGCCGGCCTGATCCTTGGGCAGAATGGAAAAGGCGGCAATCGGGCCGACAAGACAAGCCGCGAAAAGCAGAACAAGGCCTGGGCTGCCGGCACGCTCCGTGCGATCGAAGGCAGCGGTGGTCGGCTGGTCGGTCAAACGTCACCTCATGATGCGGCGGCGCGGCCGCGATTCGGCGCGCTGCCTACAATTCCGCAGAATGGAACCCGGGGCCAGGGTTTGCAATGCGAGCGATCGCCTTTTCCCGCGTGAGCAGCCTGGAGAGATTGGGGCGACACTTGCGCAAAAGTTGCGCGACGTTAAGGTCGTCCGCGCTACGCTCGCGGCTCGCGAGTTAACCATTTATTAACCTCGTCCGTGCGGCGACGTGCTGGCGTGTTAGAATAATTGAACTCGGGGCAGTTCCGAAACCTTAGGCAAATGCGCCCGGTTTACGGAATTGGCCTGAAGCGGCTGGAAGGGCGAGACGCGCCCAAGACCGGGGATTAGACAAGCTCATGCAAGGCTTGAGTTGGCTTAGTGGAAACAAGGCTCTGGCCTATGGCGCGGCTGCCATCGCGCTGATCGTCGCGGCGCTGCTGGTTCTGCTCGTCTTCCGCTTGGCCTTTGGCCGCCGCTTGAGAATGTCCAGCACACGCGGGCGGCAATTGCGGCTCGGCATCGTCGACGCTTTCGATCTCGACCGCCAGCGCCAGCTCGTCATCGTGCGGCGCGATAATGTCGAACATCTCATCATGATCGGCGGCCCGAACGATATCTTGATCGAGTCGCAGATCGTCAGGGCCGA
This sequence comes from uncultured Pseudomonadota bacterium, assembly GCA_963782195.1. Classification (GTDB taxonomy): domain Bacteria; phylum Pseudomonadota; class Alphaproteobacteria; order Rhizobiales; family Beijerinckiaceae; genus Methylovirgula. Next base: position 83,192 of record CAWAIN010000005.1, read on the forward strand.
GGCGCGCGAGCCGCGTCAGCGCGACAAGGACCGCGACAAGCCGCGCGAAAAAGACGTTGAGCCGGTACAATTGCCTGCGGCGCCGGCGCTGAAGCCGACAAGCGTCGAACCGCAATTGCCGTTGCCGCCCTTCGTGCCCGAGGTTCCCGAAGAGCCGGTTACCGCGCGGCAAATTCCGCCGGTCACGCCGACCATCGTGACGCCCGCTGCTTCCGCACCGGTGCAACCCGTCGCCCGCGCGCCGCTCGCAACGCCAATCGGCCCGCGGCGGACGCCGCCGCCGGTACGTTCCGATGTAAAACCGGCCCCCGCGCCATTCCCGCCGACGCCCGCCGCACCACCGCCGCCCGCGCCGGAACCCGCGCTGCCGGGCACTGAGGCGACGCTCCCCGCCAAGCCGGCGCCTGGTCCTGTGCCGGGATCGCAAACCCCGACGCAAGCAGCGTCACAAGGTTTCATGCGTTGGCGGCCCAGCCAAAATCCGGCACAGCCGCAGCCGCGCCCGACAGGCCCGAGCTTTACCCAGCCAATCCGGCGTGACCCGAGCCCGGCAACGCCGCCGGTGCCGCCCGCCGTTGAAAACAAGCCGGCGCCGGAACTCGATCTCGCGCCGCCCGCCCCTCCTCCTCTGGTACCCAAAGAGGAAGCCGTAGCACCCGCGCCGGGCCCCGAGGACCTGATGGTTTCGCTGGAAGAAGAAATGGCGAAGCTTCTGGGCCGTACGTCGGACAAGCCCTAGCCTCTGGCCGCGCCGGACTATTCACCAATCAGTATCGCTGACGGCCTAATTTGCCGCGCTGGAATCGTCGCTACTGTGATGATGGTGATGGCGCGGCGCACCGACATCGACCGAATCGTATTTCGACGTGTCCGCGTCCGCAGCCGCGTCGCTGTCCTCGTCCTTCACCTTCGGCATTTGGTAGCCCGGCGGCGGCTGGATCAGATATTCGCGCGGCGGCTCCGAGCCGATCCGCAGCTTTGACGTATCCTCGGAATGGGATTGGAACAGACCGCCCATATTCCACCCCTTGGCGAAATTCATAAGGCCCGACGGTCCATAGAAGCAGATCGGTTTGCCGGCTTCATTGGTGCAAGCCTCGCTCTCGCCGTTGGCGTTATCCGGCTTCGCCTTGTCCGCGTCGGCCACAAAGTCGCCGCTCGAGTTGTCGGAGCTCGAATCGCTGGATGGTGCCGGACGCCGCGAGTCAGCCTCGGCCTTTACCCGCGCGGTGGCATCCGGGTCGTGCGGCCAATCGGCAGGGGTCGATGTTGACGCCTGAGGCGGCGGCAGATCCATCTTCGGCGGCACGACAAGGGCCGGCTTCGGCGTGTAATCGATCGCACCGTCATCGGGCCCGTTGGTCGATGCATTCGCCTTGTGGCCCATCCCGACCCAGCCCAGCATGGAATTCCACATGTCGCCATCGGCGTGCGCGGGGCCTGCGGCCAGCAAGGCGGCAAGCGCAACGCCGCCCGTTGCGGCAACAAGGTTGCGGGTTCTACGTGAATCGAAGGGCAAGGCACGTCTCCTTCGCCGCTGTCGGCAATCTCTCATAATCCCACAATTCACGGCGATTTGTTGGCAAGGCGGCCTATTCGGTCGCATTTGCCCGGGGCTTTTCGGTCAACCCTTCGAGAACCAGCAGACCCACCCCGATACAGATCGCCACGTCTGCGAGATTGAATACATACCAAGAAAAGCTGCCGACATGAAAGTGATAAAAATCAGCAACATATCCATAGGCCAGCCGATCGGCGGCATTGCCGACCGCGCCGCCGATGATCAGCCCGAGGCCGAAGCCGGTCAGCATCAGGCGCGTCCGCCACAGCCATAGAATAAGACAGGCGGTCGCCACCAACGCGATGGCGAGCAGCGCCCAGCGGCCGAAGGCCGAACTGGCCGTCAGCAGGGAATAGGAAATTCCCGGATTCTTCAGAAAGATCACGTCGAAGAACGGCGCCAGATGGATCGGCTGATGCGCCGCGATGCCATAGCCGAAAATGAGCCAAAGCTTATTGGCCTGATCGAGAATGAACGTGGCGAGTGCGGTGAGCAGGCCCACCACCCGAACCCGAACTGGCGGCGATGGCGCTTTACTCACCGGCAAGGTGCCATCCGCCTGCGCGCTCATGGCCAACGCCCCAGCGCGGCGAGTTCGCGCAACGCCTGCGCGTCGCGCGGCGTCACATCCGGGAACTCCGCATCGGTGCCGACGAGCGGCGAAATCTTCCACGAGCGCGCGCATTTGCGGCCCGGAGCCAGAGTCGGAACGATAGCGACGCCGCCGATATCAGCTAAACGGAAAGCTTCCGCCGGCCCCTCCCCGGCTTCGACGGCGATATCCGAAGTGATGCAGACTTCGGCAAAATCGGTCGCGGTCACCGCCGCACGCAAATCGGGATCGGCAATATAGACAAATGGCGCAGCCTCAAGCGATGAGCCGATGCGTTTCTGCCCGCGCTCGATCTCCAGCGCGCCCGTAACCACGGATCGGACGCGACGGATCTTCTCCCATTTCGTTGCCAGCGCGTCGTCGCGCCATTCCGACGGAATTTCAGGAAAGGCTTCGAGATGGATCGACGTTGCATCGGGATAGCGCGACAGCCACGCCTCCTCGCTGGTGAAAGCGAGGATCGGCGCAAGCCATAAAGTGACGGCTCGGAAAATCTGCTCGATCGCGGCGAGCGAGGCATGGCGTTTCAGGCTCGACGGCGGATCGCAGTAGAGCGTGTCTTTGCGGATATCGAAATAGAACGCCGACAGATCGGTATTCAAAAAGACCGAGAGCCGCGCGACGACACGCTTGTAATCAAAGCGCGCATAGGCCTCGCGAATGTCGGCGTCGAGTTCGGCGAGCCGATGCAGCATCAGCCGTTCGAGTTCTGGCATGTCGGCGATTGCGACCTTCGCCGCCGCAGCGTCGTAATGCGCGAGCGAGCCGAGCATCCAGCGGATCGTATTGCGCAGTTTGCGATACGTCTCGACGAAGGTTTTCAAAATTTCCGGGCCGATGCGCAGATCGTCGGAATAATCCGAAGCGGCGACCCAGAAGCGCAGAATGTCAGCGCCGGATTGCGCGATGACCGTCTGCGGCGCCACAACATTGCCGACGGATTTGGCCATTTTCTGGCCCTTCTCGTCGAGAACGAATCCATGCGTCAGGACCGCATCGAACGGCGCCCGCCCGCGCGTGCCGCAGCTCTCCAGCAGTGACGATTGAAACCAGCCGCGATGCTGGTCCGAGCCTTCGAGATACATCACCGTGTCGCGGCCACCATCGCGGATGCGTTTGATCCCCGCGAGGCCAGGAAAGTCTTTTGCGTCCTCTAACGTGAACGCATGGGTCGAGCCGGAATCGAACCAGACATCGAGCACATCGTCGATCTTGTCGAAACCGTTCGGATCGTAGTCAGGCGCAAGAAAACGCGTGGCGGCATCCGGCGCAAACCAGGCGTCGGCGCCTTCTTTCTCGAAGGCATCAGCGATCCGGGCGTTGACCCGCGCATCGACGAGAATGTCGCTCGTCTCCTTGTGCACGAAAATCGCGATCGGCACGCCCCAGGCGCGCTGGCGCGAGACGACCCAGTCCGGCCGCCCCGCGACCATGCCGGTGATGCGGTTCTCACCCTGCGCCGGAAACCATTGCGTGCGGGCGATTTCGTCGAGCGCGATCTCACGCAGCGACGGGCCGCCATTGCTGCCTTGCGTGTTCCCGCCGAGACCTTCAATGGGCTTGTCCATCGCAATGAACCATTGCGGCGTATTGCGGAAGATGAGCGGCTTTTTTGAGCGCCAGGAATGCGGATATTGGTGCTTGAGCCGGCCGCGCGCGATCAAAGCGCCGGCCTCGATCAAGGCCTTGATGACGGCCTCGTTGGCATCGCCCTTATTGCCCTTGTCGTCGATGACGCGCTTGCCGGTGAAGCCCGGTGCGTCTTTGGTCAGGAATCCATCCGCATCGACGGTGTAAGGAAGCCGCGTTTCGATCCCGCGCGCCGCCAGCTCGCGCCCATGCGCCATCCAGATTTCGAAGTCGTCGCGGCCGTGGCCGGGCGCGGTATGGACAAAGCCCGTGCCGGTATCATCCGTGACATGATCGCCATCGAACAGCGGCACGTCGAAGTCATAACCTAGCAATGTGCGCGCGAGCGGATGCGCCGCGGTCAACCCAACCAACTCCTCCGCGTAGACCGGTGTGACTTTCTCGTAAGCCTCGACCTTCGCGGCTTTCAGCACGCTGTCGGCGAGCGCGTCGGCGAGGAGAAAGGTCGCGCCGACCTTTGCCCAATTGTTCTCTGGCGCGGCGGTGACGCGATAAACGCTGTAAGCGATCCTCGACGAATAGCTGATCGCGCGGTTCGCAGGGATAGTCCAGGGCGTCGTCGTCCAGATGACGATCTTCGCCTCGTTGAGGAGAGTGCGCTTTTGCCCGACGCTAAGAGACTCGCCAACAACGCGAACATTGCCGACCGATGTGATCGGGAACGCCACCCAAACCGTATCGCTGACATGGTCTTCGTATTCGACTTCCGCTTCGGCGAGCGCAGTCTTTTCGACGACGCTCCACATCACCGGTTTTGAGCCGCGATAGAGCGTGCCGTTTTCGGCGAATTTCATGATCTCGCGGGCAATCTGCGCCTCGGCGGAAAATGTCATCGTCTCATAGGGATGATCCCAATCGCCGATGACGCCGAGACGCTTGAATTCCTCGCGCTGCACATCGACCCAATGCGCGGCGAACGCGCGGCATTGGCGGCGGAACTCGATGATCGGCACTTCGTCCTTGTTCTTGCCCTTGGTGCGATATTCTTCCTCGATCTTCCATTCGATCGGCAGCCCGTGACAGTCCCAGCCCGGAACGTAGTTCGAATCCTTGCCCGTCATCTGCTGCGAGCGGGTGACGAGATCCTTCAGGATTTTATTGAGCGCATGGCCGATATGGATGTTGCCATTGGCGTAAGGGGGCCCATCGTGAAGGACGAATTTCGGCCGGCCCTGCCCAGCTTCGCGCAGGCGGCGATAGAGCTCGATCTCGCGCCAGCGCGCGAGCAAGTCTGGCTCCTTCTGCGGCAGCCCAGCGCGCATCGGGAAATCCGTCTGCGGTAGATAGAGGCTTTTTGAATAATCCGGGCCTTCGGCCTTCTTGGCCGCCCGCGTCTGTTCGTTCATTCGTGCTGGGCCTGATGAGCGCGGCGGTGCCGCGATGTCGTGCGCGCGTTCTAAACCATTCCGGGCAAGGGGGAAACCGGCCCGGCTCTCAGCCGATCTTGCGGGCCGCGCCCCAGAGCCGCCACTGGCGCCGCCATTGCGGGACTTCGATGAGGGTCGTCACCGGATTGTAGCCCGGCTTTTCCATCTGCCGAAGATAAAGCTCGCAGAGCGCCGCCGGAAGAAACGCCGGCGCTGCCTTACCGGCTTTGGCGGCAGGCTCGGCAGCCAAAGCCGCGAGATTCTGGCGCACCAGCGCCCGCAGCTTCGCCAAGGCAGCATCGAGCGCCGGCCGATCGGTATGAAGATCGAGTCCGGCATAAAGTTCGCGCGGCACATAAGTCTGCCCCGCCGCGATTTGCCAGGGCAGACCGCGCAAAAGGCCGGTGATGGCATAGGCGATGCCGGCATGGCGCGACGCCGCCGTAACATCCGCGCCGGGATCGAGGGTGAAAGCCGCAAGCTGAAACAACGACCCCGCCGTCGCCTCGGCATAGGATTCGAGCGTCGCAACGCTCGGCATCGGCGCGTCGTAGAGATCGAACAGGCGCGCATCGATGAGGCTGATGAGTTTCTCGCGCGGTAGTTGGAAGCGCTCGACACTATCGACCAGCGCCGCCGCGACCGGCGCATCCGCACCGCGCTCACCGGTTAATACATCGCGCCAATATTGAAAGCGGATTTCGCCAAGCAGGGGCTCGCTCACATGCGCGCGGACGCGGGCGATCTCGTCGCTGAACGCGTAGAGCGCGATGACATGCGATCGCAACGCCGACGGCAGAAACAGGCTTGCGAGCCAGCGGTCGGGATCATTGCGCCGAAGCTGCGCCTCGCAATAGGTGTAATCGGCGGCGTGATCCATCGCCGCTTAAGCCACGGCGATCAGCGCCGCCGCGACGCGGCGGTTTTCACCGAGCAGGATCGAATAGGTCCGCGCCGCAGCCCCTGTCGCCATCGGTTCGACGCGTATTCCCGCCCGATTGAGCGCCGCACGGAGGTCCTTCGCCAAAGGCCGTAATTCCTCGCCCGTGCCGATAAGCAGATGTTCGATTTCGTCCTTCGGTTCGGCGAAGACTTGCGCAAGGGCAGCGACGCCAAGGTCTTCTGGTCCTATCACATCCCAGGCGTAGATGCCGGAGGGCAGTGCCAGGATCGAGCCACGATGCGACATACCGCCGAAGGTGAAGCCGAAATTGCCGTAGCCTTCAATCACGTGCCGGCCGGGCAAAAAGCCTGAGTATCTTGGGCCGGACATGCGTCCGCTCCTTACGCCGTCTTGACGGCGCCCGATTTGGCTTTCGAATCCTTTGCATCCGTCGGCGCCGGTTCGGCACTCACATTGCGCAGGCCGAGATAGATCAGCATTGGCGAGCAAATGAAGACCGACGAATAAGTCGCGACGCAAATGCCCCAGATCATCGCGAGCGAGAACGAGCGGATGACTTCGCCGCCGAAAATGACCAGCGAGAGCAGCGCAAGGAAAACCGTCGTCGCCGTCATGATCGTCCGCGGCAAAACCGCATTGACCGAAACGTCGATCAACTGATCGGTCGGCATCTTGCGGTATTTCTTCAGCATCTCGCGGATACGGTCGAGTACGACAACCGTTTCGTTCAGCGAATAGCCGACGATGGTGAGAATCGCCGCGATCGACGTCGTGTTGAATTCGAGACGCGTGAGCGAAAAGAAGCCGACGGTCAGCAGAAGATCGTGCATCGTCGCGATGATCGCGCCGACGGCAAACTGCCATTCGAAGCGGAACCACAGATAGCAAAGCACTGCGATGATCGAGATGACGACGCCGAGCGTACCCGACTGCACGAGTTCGCCCGACACGCGCGGCCCGACGACTTCGACGCGGCGGAAATCATATTGATTGCCGAGCGCATTCTTGACCGCGGCAACCGTCTGCTCCTGCGCCGCTGCGCCTTCTTTCGGCACGCCGAAACGCAGCAACACATCCGACGGACTGCCGAAGCCCTGTACTTCGATATCGCCACTCGTCAGCTTGCGCATTTCGCTGCGGATCGCGGAAATGTCGGCGGCGCCCGTCTTGGCGCGCAGCTCCATCAACGTGCCGCCGGAGAAATCGATACCGAAATTCATCCCGAGAGTCAGAAACAGAACGACCGAGACGATCGACATAAAAGCCGAGAACGGATAGCTCACGCGGCGAAACCGCATGAACGGGAATTTGGTATTCTCCGGGGCGAGGCGCAGCAGCTTCATCGCAAAACCTTAGATCGAACCATCGCATGATCCCGAAAAGTTGCAGACCTTCCGGTGAAGATCATGCGCTTAAATGGGCAGCTTCGTTGGCCGCTTATATTGATACCAGAGTGCGATCATCATGCGCGTCATCGTCACCGCGGTCACGATGGTCGTCAGGATGCCGAGCGCAAGAGACACGGCAAAGCCGCGCACCGGACCGGTGCCGAGAAAATAGAGGATCGCCGCGGCGACGAACATCGTGACGTTCGAGTCGACGATGGTGGCGAAGGCGCGTTTGAAACCGGCGTCGAGCGCCGAGACGATCGAGCGCCCGGCGTGCGCCTCCTCGCGGATACGCTCGTAGATCAGCACGTTTGAGTCGACCGCCATGCCGATCGTCAGCACGATACCGGCGATGCCGGGCAGCGTCAGCGTCGCGCCGAGCAGGATCAGGCCGGCGAAGATGAAGGCGATATGCACGAGGAGGGCGATATTGGCGAAAATGCCGAACGTGCCATAGGTGACGAGCATATAGGCGAGCACCAGCGCCGCGCCGACGAAAGCGGCACGCTTGCCGGCATCGATCGAATCCTGACCAAGGCCCGGTCCCACCGTGCGTTCTTCCACAATGGTGAGCTTGGCGGGCAGCGCGCCGGCGCGCAGCAGGATCGCAAGATTGGTGGCCGCCTCTGTGGTGAAATGGCCGGAAATCTGTCCCGATCCGCCCGTGATCGGTCCTCTGATCACCGGTGCGGAAATGACCTTGCCGTCGAGCACGATGGCGAAGGGCCGGCCGACGTTGGCGGAGGTGACCTCGCCGAAGCGTTCGCCGCCGCGGATATTGAAGCGGAAATCGACAATGGCTTCGCCCGTCTGCGGATCGAAGCCCGGCTGCGCATCGGTCAAATCCTCGCCCTGAACCATGACCTGCTTTTCAACCGGTATTTTGCCGGGCTCATCGGTCTGATCGAGCATCTCAATATCGTTGGGATCCTCATTCGGCTGGCCGACGAGGCGGAATTCAAGCTTCGCAGTCGTGCCGAGGATCTGCTTCAGCTTCTCGGGATTTTGCAACCCCGGCACTTCGACCAGAATACGGTCATCGCCCTGGCGCTGAATGTTTGGCTCAGTCGTGCCCAGGGCATCGACGCGCCGCCGCAGCACTTCAATCGATTGATCGACCGCGTGCCGGACCTTGTCGTGAAGGGCGTCGTCCGTCACCAGCAATTGAATTGTGCCATTGCCCAAGTCTTTGACGTCGACACCCGGCGCCGCCGCGTTGCCAAGCAAAGTCCCGCCGATCGGCTGGGCAAGCTGGCTCAGTTTCGGCATTATCTTCTGCCCCTCAGCCGGGTCGAGCAGATGGAACTGCACGCCCCGCTGCAGCACGGCGACGCCGCCGCTGATCGGAATTTTCTGCTCGCGCAGCAGACGCCGCGTATCATCGCGCAGATTCTGCACTTCGGTTTTTAGGACCGAGGCCGCATCAACTTCGAGCAGGACATGCGAGCCACCTTGCAGGTCGAGGCCCAGCACGATGGTGCGCATCGGAAGCCAACTCGGCACATGCGCCTCAATCGCGGCGCGGGCACCTGGCGACAATAGGCTCGGGGCAATCACCAAAACGGCGAGCAGGGTCGCCGATAGGATTGAAACAACTTTCCAGGTCGCAAAGCGCAGCATAGGCGAGAATTATCTTTTCTAGTTGGACGCAAACGCGCCTGTCAGGCGGGATCCTTGACCGGCTCGCCCTTGGAACGCACTTCCGAAATCTGCGCCCGCGAAACGCGCACTTTGACGGTGGGGGCGATTTCAAGCTCGATTTCATTGTCGTCGACGACGCGGGAGACTTTGCCGATGAGGCCGCCGGTCATGACGATCGTGTCGCCGCGGCGTACATTCTTGATCAGATCGGCATGCGCCCGCGCGCTCTTCTGCTGCGGCCGAATCACCAGAAAATACATAATGATGACGATGAGCACGAAGGGCGCGACAAAGCTGAATATGTCGGAGGCGCCGCCGGAAGCCTGGGTAAACAACTTCTTCTCCTTCGGGGGCTTGTTCCCTCCACGTCGGGCGTATGGACCCGATATGGTGGGCGTGTGGCCCTCATGTCGCAGGCGTATGGCCCCGATTTGCGGCGCGACTATAGCCAGCGCGAGCGCGAAAGCAATGGCGCCATGCTGGACGCCGACGGCACCATTCATTACATCCGCATCACCTTGGGAATGCGAGAAAAAATGACCCGCCAGACGGATATCGCGGCCGCACAGAGCGCGCCGGAACTGCAAACGACCCTGAAACGCATCGCCGAGGCGCTGGAGCGCCTGGCGCCACCGCCGGCGCGCGCGCCGGACCTCAGCCGCGCGGACGCTTTCGTCTGGCAGGCGAAGGGCGGCCTCCTGCACCCAGTCGTCAAGGTCAACCGCGTCGACATCGAATTGCTGCGCGGCATCGATCAGGTGCGCGACATCCTGATCGAGAACACCGAGCGTTTCGCCAAAGGCTTTGCCGCCAATAACGCCCTGCTCTGGGGTGCGCGCGGCATGGGCAAGTCCTCGCTGGTCAAGGCTGTGCACGCGGACATCAATGCGCGGCTCGCCAAGACGCCGGGCTACAGGCCGACGAAGCTCATCGAGATCCATCGCGAGGATATTGAGCATCTGCCGGATTTGATGGCGCTGTTGCGCAACTCGCCCTACCGCTTTCTCATCTTCTGCGACGATCTTTCCTTCGACGGCGAGGACACGAGCTACAAGTCGCTGAAAACGGTGCTCGAAGGCGGCATCGAAGGACGGCCCGCGAATGTCATCCTCTATGCAACGTCGAATCGTCGGCACCTGCTAGCGCGCGAGATGATCGAGAACGAACGTTCGACAGCGCTCAATCCCGGCGAGACGGTGGAAGAAAAGGTCTCGCTCTCGGACCGCTTCGGTCTCTGGCTCGGCTTCCACAAATGCAGTCAGTACGATTATATCGCGATGGTCTTTGCCTACATCGCGCATTACGGCCTGGAGGTTGACCGGGTGAAGACGACGACCGAGGCGCTCGAATGGGCGACGACGCGCGGCGCACGCTCCGGCCGCACGGCCTGGCAATTCATCCAGGATCTCGTCGGTCGCGCCGGCAAGACGACGAACTGAACGTTCGAATGACGCCCGAAAATGAAAAGCGCGCCGTGATGGCGCGCTTCTCATTTTAGCAAATGGCGGATTATTATTCGCCGGCGACGGTGCTCATATTTTGAAATCGCTCATGCGCCTTATCAAGGTCCTCCTTGATCAGACCAGAGGCCGTTGGCGTGCGGCGGTAGAAGGCCGCAATCCAGATGGCGCCAACGGCCAGATAGACCAGGAAGGCATAGGGGAAATAGTTCACCGGCGGCGACGGCACCGGATAGACGCTGCCGATAGCCGGCACCGCCAGCAGCAGGAGCGACGCGGCGCAGCCGGCGATATCGATCGGCTTCAGCTCGCCGATCTTCTTCAAATACATCGGCGCCGCGGCGCTGACGAGGCCGTAGGCGACGACGAAGCCGAAGGCTGCGCAGGTGCCGGCATCGTTGAAGATGTCGAGTAGCGCCTGATGGCCGAGGATCGCGACGGTCGGGACGATGAACGATATGAGCGCGATGATCGAAACCGCGACATGCGGTGTTTCATTGGTGTCATGCGATGAAGCGGTCGCCGCCGGCAGGATGCCGTGGCGGCCCAGCGCATAGATGATGCGGCCGCCGGCGCTGACACAAGACAGGTTCAGCGCGAAGAAGCTCAACATCGCGCCGAGCGAAAGCGGGATCTGCAAGATCGGCATCTTGATCATTTGCGCCAGGATGTTCAGCGGTTGGTCGATCTTGTCGAGCGTCGTCGAATAGCCTCGCGTACCCAGCACTTCTACGTAAGTGATGAAGACAAAGAAGACACCCGAGATGATTAGGCTGACGTAAATGGACGCCGGCACTGTCTTCAGCGGATTCTTGGCTTCGTCACCGAAAGCAGTCGCCGCCTCAAAGCCGACGAGCGAGAAGACTGCGACGACAACACCGAGACCGATGCTCGACCATGGAATCGTCTTTGTGTCGAATTGGGCCTGGTCGATCGTGAAGCCATGATGGCCAAGCACGATGAAGGACAGGAATAGAATAAACGCCACGGAAAGGGCTTCGCAGATCAGCATCGCCCGCGCAGAGAGATTGACGTTCTTCCAGGCGCAGAACCAGGAAATCGCAACGCAAACCGCAAACAGGAGGATCGGCGGGGCGTTGATGCCCATCAACGATAAAAGTTTGCCGGAGAAGACGGTGAAACCGGTGACGCCGGCGATCGCAATGCCGATGTACGCCCAGATGAGCGCCCAGCCACCGATGGCGCCAGCTGTCAACCCCAGGCCCCGGCAGATATACGCATACATCGACCCGGCTGATGTCGAGCGCTTGGCGAATTGATTGAGATTGAAGGCGACGAACAGCAGCATGACGGTGCCGAGCGCATAGGAGAGCCAGCTCCAGTCGCCCGTGTTTCCGTACATGACGGGGACGATAAGCGCAGCGGTCATCGTCGGCGAGATCAGCGCAATGTTTTGCGCGAGTAATTCTGGGAAGCCGAGGCAATTCGCCTTGAGCTTTCCGGGGGTCGTCGTTGTTGCCATGGCGACAAACTTTCGAAAGAGGGTTGCACCTCTTGCGGCCAGCGGTCACGAGCCTTCCTGTCTCGCGACGTTGGGTCGCAATTGCACTTTAGGCTAGGTGGGGCTTGGCCCGCCCTGAACATCCAGTTCTTAAATGCAGGGTGGTCCAGGAGGCCCGCCGGAGGGCACAGTTTCTGGCAACGCACACTGAAGCGTGTGTTTTGACGCTTTCCGAGAGAAAACGGCACTTTCTTTAGGCTCTGGCAGCCTTATTCCGCGCCACACTGGAACTTCTTTTTGCACTTATTCTAATCTGAAAAAACGCCTGGCCCCAAGGCCCCGCCTGTCCTGGCTCTAAACGTCGCAGAGGGGACCACAAGCACAATCTTTGCTTATGAGGAAACATAGCTGGCGCCCTCGCCAGCCCGCCAGACCTCAGCTTCAGGGGCCAGAATGCTTCGTCCGTGGAATCCGAATCTCATCGTCCGCGCCGAAGGGCGCGGCAGTCTCAGTGTGCGGATCGCCCAGGCGATCATCGAAGAAATTCAGCGCGGGCGGCTCACCGCAGGCGACAGCCTGCCGGGCACGCGCGACCTCGCCAAAGACCTCGAGGTGAACCGCAAAACCGTCGTCCAAGCTTATGACGAATTGGCCGCGCAAGGCTGGGTCACGACCGACCAGCGGCGCGGCACTTTCATCGCTCGCAATATCCGCGATGGCGCGCCGGAGAAGTTTGAGCCGGAACCGGCACAGACGTTCCCTGAGGCGCGCGGCCGCGCCGTAAAGCCGCCCCTGCTCTGGCCGCGCGAGGCCAAGGCCGGGTTCGATGACGGCGTGCCGGATCAGCGGCTGATCCCGACGATGGCGATCGCGCAGGCGTACGCTGGCGCCGCACGCGCCGCCTCGCGGCAGAGGCTGCTCGGTTATGGCGATCCGCGCGGCACGGAGGCCTTGCGTCAATCGATCTCGAAAATGCTCAACATGACGCGCGGCCTCAATACGACGCCGGAGAACATCTGCGTGACGCGCGGCAGCCAGATGGCGCTTTACGTCATCGCACACAGTATTGTCGCCAAAGACGACACCGTGATCTTCGAGGAACTGACCTATCCGCCCGCCGTGCAGGCCTTCACGCTGGCCGGCGCGAAGGTGCAGGCGGCCAAGCTCGGTCCTGAAGGCATCGACCTCAATCATCTGGAAGCGATCTGCCGGCGCACGCGCGTGCGCGCCGTCTATCTCACGCCGGGCCATCAATTCCCGACGACTGTCGTTCTGCGCCCAAGCGCCCGGCTGCGGCTGCGCGCGCTCGCCGCGCAATTCGGCTTCATCGTCATTGAGGACGATTACGATCACGAATTCCAGTTCGATCACCAGCCGATGTTTCCACTGGCGAGCAACGATCACGCCGGGCAGATCATCTATGTCGGTTCGTTCTCGAAAGTGCTTTCGCCGAGCCTGCGCGTCGGCTATGTCGCCGGGCCTTCAAAGCTCATCCAGCAGATCGGCAATTGGATCGGCGCTATCGACCGACAGGGCGATCCGATTACCGAACTTGCCATTGTCGAATTGATCGAATCCGGGCAAGTGCGCCGTCACATCAAGCGCGTCCACGCCATTTTCGACAGACGGCGCCTGGCTTTCGCCGATGCCTTGCAGAATGAACTCGGCGATCTCGCCAGTTTCGACACGCCGACCGGCGGCCTCGCCTTCTGGGTGCGCTTTGCCGAGGATTTCGATTTGGCGAAACTCGAACAGCGCTGGCCGCAGGGGACGCCGCAATTCCTGATGAGCGCGCAATGCACGATCAACGGCAAGGCCAAACCCGCCGCCCGCCTCGGCTTCGCCAGCCTCGACGCACACGAGATGCAGACAACGATAGAACGGCTGAGGGATGCGGTGGAGGGGCGATAATCCACCCTCATCTCCAGGCATCGGCTTGCCGCTGCTCTGGCCCCGGGCTAACTAGCCAATTCTCCGCGGCATATGGGGGCCGGCTGCTTCATGGCGGCATTGAAGAACTTTCTCCACAACGACTGGCTGCTGCTTGTCAGCATCACGACCGTGGCTGCCTTTTGGCGATGGGGCATCGCGATCTTCGCCCTGCAATCCAATCCGCTCTTTCTCATCCTTATCTTTATCTGGCTTTTCAGCGTCATCCTCGCTTCGGCACTCGCCGTGGTGCGTCACGCCGATGCGCTGGCCGGGCGGCTGGGCGAGCCTTACGGGACGCTAATCCTCACCCTCTCCGTCACCGCGGTCGAGGTGATGAGCATTTCCGCAGTGATGCTGCACGGCGCCAACAATCCGACACTGGTACGCGACACGCTGTTCGCCGTCGTGATGATCATCCTCAACGGCATGGTCGGCCTCTCGCTCCTCATCGGCGGCCTGCGCCACGCCGAGCAGCACTATAATCTGCAAGGCGCGAATGCTTTTCTCGGCGTCATCATCCCGCTCGCCGTCTTCAGCCTCATCATGCCTGATTTTACGCAGACGACGGCGGGCCCGACGCTTTCGCAGCATCAGCAGATTTTCCTGATGATCATGTCGGCGGGGCTTTATTGCGCCTTCCTCGCGATCCAGACCGGACGGCATCGCGGCTTCTTCACGCTCGGCGATGAACCAATCGAACATTTCGCCAAAGTACGGGAGCCGATCTTTCCGCACGCAGTGCTGCTGCTCGCCTATATGATCCCGGTCGTGTCGCTCGCCGAAAAGCTTGCACATCCGATCGATTATCTGGTTGAGACCCAGCATTTTCCGGATGCCCTCGGTGGTCTCGTCATCGCCTTGCTCGTTGCAACGCCCGAGGCGCTTGGCGCGGCAAAGGCCGCCATGCGCAATCATCTGCAAAGATCGATGAATATCTTTCTTGGCTCAGTGCTCGCGACGATCGGACTCACCGTACCGGCGATGATTATCATGAGCCATATTACCGGGCGTGGCATCGATCTCGGTCTGGAGCACACCGATTTCGTGATGCTGCTTCTGACCCTGGCGGTGAGCGTCGTCACCTTCGCCAGCGGCCGCACGAACATCCTGCAAGGCATCGTTCATCTGCTGCTGTTTTTGTCGTATGTGCTGCTGCTGATCGAAGGCTAAAGGCGCGGCAACAAAAATATAGCGGCGCCGATCGCTGGAATCGGCGCCGCCTGAAAAATTTATCTCGTGCAAAGGTCTGCCTGAAAATTTCTTCCTAAAACGCGTTGCCGTCGGCCAGTCTGATGCCACCCATAATTCGTGGAGCAGCGAGATATCCTGGCATTCCGAGAACGAGCCCGCTTCGGGCAAATGAGGTATGCCGACCCAGTTTGACCGTGCGGCGTTGCAAACTTGCAACGCAACGGGCTAAGGTGGCCCGACGCCTGGTTACCGCACAGTCAATTACACGTTGCAATGTGCCTGCATGCTCCTGCGCTGTCTGCCACTTTGCGGATGACTGGAATTTCGAGGAGGCAAGGCGCGTGGGTGATGTCGATCATTGTTTGCTCTCCGACGCCGTCAGCCAATTTTATGAGGCTGCGATTACGCCCGCCTTCTGGCCGAAGGCGCTTAAAATGCTGTCGAATGCGTTCAATGCATCTGGCAGCCTTCTTCTTTACCCCCTGGAATCACGGGCGCCCTGGCACGCATGTTCACCGGGCCTCGAGGAGAGCGTTGACGTTTTCTTCCGCGAAGGTTGGTACAGCAAGAATTTTCGTATGGGTGGCCGCGACTTCATGGCCCGCAACAATCTCAAAATTTTCACCGAGAACGATCTGCTCACGCCGGCGCAATTGGATCGTCAGCCCATTCAGGCAGATTTTTTCGATCGCTTCGACTTGCGCAGCTTTCTCGCTTTCAACCTGGGCCCGATCCAGGCGTCTATCGAGCGCGGCAAGCCGCCGTTCACTACAGAGCAGGTGTCAACCCTGAACAAAGTGCTGCCGCATCTCCAACAGGCCGGACGGCTTGCAACTGCGCTGGGCATCGCACGCGGTGAAGGCGCGCTTGAAACTTTCACTACGATGCGAACCGGCGCGGCGCTGCTGGATTATACCGGCCGCGTCACGCTCATGAATCCCGAGGGTGAGCGACTCCTTAACAGCGCTGCACGCTTGCAAGGCGGCGTGATCGTTCCGCACGATCGCGATGCCACGGCCGCATTGCGCCGCATGATCGGCATGGCGACATGGCTCGAGCCGCCACTCGGTCGGGATCTGACAGAAATGGTCGCTTTGAAACGGCCGCAGGGCCGGCCGTTGTTTCTACGCGTAGCGCCACTCGCGAACTCACATGCCGATATGTTTCAAATGGCGAAAGCCATTCTCACAATTGTCGATCCCTACGATCGTCCGGATATCAGCCACGACCATCTCGTGCGACTGCTCGGCCTCACGCCGGCCGAGGCGCGCGTCGCCAAAGCGCTTGCAAAAGGCGCCACGTTGGCCGAGACCGCCGACGAATTTAATCTGTCGATGAAGACGGTGCGCACGCAATTGCGCGCGATCTTTGCCAAGACGGAAACGCATCGGCAGTCGGATCTGGTCGCGTTGCTGACGCGGATTTTCTTGACGCCGCAATGATCGGTCTATGACGAGGCGCGCGCCTCACCTGGATGCGTTCCTGCATGTTGCGGCAGGATGAGAACACAGCCGACGATAAAGATTGCCAGAATGAGCGAAGCCAGCGGACGGCTGAAAGCCAGCCCGCCGTGGTTCAATGGCTTGTCGAGAAAATCGCCGAATGTCGCGCCAAGCGGCCGCGTCAGAATGAAAGCTGCCCAGAACAAAAAGACGCGCGAAACCTGCGTCCAATAATAAAGCCCCATGAGTATCAAAAGCGCCGCCGCGAAAACCAATGCGCCGCCTGCATAACCAAGCCCGCTATCGGCCATCCAATCGCCTAACGCCGTGCCGAGCGTCTGTGAGAATGTGATCGCCGCCCAATAGAACGCCTCGACTTTCGGCGTCGTGACCGTCTCGACGGCAATCGAGCCTTGCGTCCAATACCAGAGTGCAAGCACCCCCATCAAACAGACGAAGAGCAGCGTCGAACCACCCGCATAACCGATGCCCAGCGAGCGATCAGCGAAATCCGCCATCGTCGTGCCCGCTGTCGTCGAAGCAACGATCGTCGCCCAATAGAGCCAGGGATGAAATTTCTTCGCCGCAATTTGCAGCGCGACAAGTACGATGAGCGCAGCAAGAAACAAGGCCGTCCCGGCGAGATAGCCCCAGTTGAAGGTCATCGTGACGGTATCGCCGCCCGTCTCGCCAAGCGTCGTCGCGGCGATCTTGATGATCCAGAAGACAAGTGTGACAGCCGGAACCTTGCTCGCCACAGCGTCGCGCATGTCTCTGCCATTCATTCCGCGGCCTCCGTAATCGCATGCTCCGGCACGAAATTCATCGCCGCGCGAAGCACATCTAACCCCGCGCCAGATTTCACCGCCTCTGTGGCAAGATGGCGGCGGAAGGCACGCGCGCCCGGCAGGCCATTGTAGAGTCCGAGAACGTGCCGCGTCATCGATGCGAGCGGCACGCCGTCAGCGAGGCGCGCGTCGATGTAAGGCATGAAAGCTTCGAGCGCGGCATGTCGGCTCGATACAGGCGCAGATTCGCCGAAGAGGGCCGGATCGACCGCCATGAGAATCGCCGGGTCCTGATAGGCGGCGCGGCCAATCATCACGCCGTCGAGATGCGCAAGCTCGGCCTGCATCTGCCCGATCTCAATCAAGCCGCCGTTGAGCACGATGGGCACGTTCGGATATTCCTGTTTCAGGGCGCGCACACGCGCATAATCCAACGGCGGAATGCTGCGATTCTCGCGCGGCGACAAACCCTTCAGCCAGGCCTTGCGGGCATGAACGATGAGGAGATCCGCGCCAGCCGCAATCACGCGCGACGCGAAGTCCGACAACGCCTCGGGCGCCTGTTCGTCCACCCCGATCCGGCACTTGACGGTGACGGGCACGCTGACGCGCGCTTTCATCGCCGCGACGCAATCGGCGACGAGATCGGGCTCACGCATCAGGCATGCACCAAAGGCACCGTTCTGCACGCGCTCTGATGGACAGCCGATATTGAGGTTGATCTCTTCATAGCCGAAATCAGCGGCGATCGCGGCAGCTTCGGCCAGCATCGCCGGTTCCGAACCGCCAAGCTGCACGGCGACGGAGTGTTCCTGCGCATCGAAACCGAGCAGCCGCTGGCGATCGCCGTGCAGGATCGCCGCAGCCGTCACCATCTCGGTGTAAAGCCGCGCGCGGCGCGACAATAAACGATGAAAGACCCGGCAATGCCGATCCGTCCAATCCATCATCGGCGCCACGCAAAAGCGATGGCTGTTGAGATCAGGCGATTTACTCACGTTTTCAACCTGTTCGATGTACGTATCTCTTAAACGACATTTATTGCGATTTGAACCCGTTCAGCGCAAGTCCGAGGAGAACTCGAAAACGACTGCAGTCGGCCGAAAGCCGTCAATTTGAATCGGGTGCGGAAGCGGGCATTCGGTCGCCTGCGGACGTCCGCCCCGATACTCTCAAACGGATGGTTGTGCTCTTGTAACCTCGGCAAAGAAACGCATCATCTCTCGACTGGCGTCGGGACCACGTGGATCTGTATACGACCCCTTCTTGCTGCCGCCTGACCATGCATGACCGGCGCCGTGCAAAATCCATTGCTCGGAGATTATCTTGCCAGCTTCATTCGTTTCCACTGTGCGCGTAAAATCAATACCTCCGGTTGATCGGCCGCAACTTTTAACCGCCGACGTGCTGGCGTCTGATCTACTTTGATGGACGACTTGGTCGGCGTTGGACGGGTTTACAGTGTTGTCGGCGCTGCCATGGAATACAATTGCTGGGAGAGGTGATTTCGATGAAAAATGCACGTTTGCCTTCTTCGAGCCACCGGTCCGCATTGCCGCGAACGCCGAAGAGACGTCTTTTGCCGACCCGCATGCAAGCCCAGAGTGGACACAGATTGCCTTATAAAGATCCGGGTATTCGTGGCCCATGATTGCTGCTGCTGCGCCACCGGCCGAGAGACCTGCAATAAACACGCGCTCAGGGTCCACGGCATAATCGCGCATGACCTGACGCGTGACGTCAGCAATGAGCGATGGTTCTCCGCGATCGCGCCGCTGATCGCCTGGTCTGAACCAATTCCAACATTTAGAGGCGTTGGCGGCCTTTGTTTGTTCCGGATAGGCGACAAGACACAGAAGCTCCTCCGCGACCTCATTCATCAGCGTCCCGGCGGCAAAGTCGTCGGGCGTCTGAGTGCAACCGTGGAGCATGACAACGAGCGGAAGCGGGCTTCCCGCGTAGCTGCTTGGAACATAAAGTTTATAGCGTATTCTTCCCACCTTGTTACTAACGGCGTGCACGTCGAAACGAGCACCCTTTGGCAGAGGGTCCTGCGCGCCAGAAATTGCAGCAGGCAATCCCGCATACCGAGGGCTTGGATCGCCGTCTCGCTCCAGGAAGGAACGCATAAACGCAGGCGGCGGGGAAGTGAGCGTGGATTGCACGGGGGGCTTACTTGTCGGTGTTGTAGGCCCTGGCGAGGTCCAAGCGCCGCCAGGGGCTGAAGGGGGCGTCATGCCGATCATCGGCGGATCGTCGCTGCCAACGGTCTGGCCCGTTGAATCGCTGATATCCGACGGGCGTCCTCGATTTCTCGATCCGGATAGCGCGCGTTGCAGCAGGGTTGTCGCCTCCAAGAGACGGCCGGCCTTGGTGAGGCGCGTGACAGCGTTCATGTCTATGTTTAAGGGCGCGCTCATTGTGGGTCCTAATCGGGGTTACGATTGCCTAAGGCGGGGTGTTGCGAGCAGATCCGGTCAGCCCATGCGATCGGCAAGTGCGGCCTTGACCCCCGAACTCGCGTGAAAAGCGCCGAGGACGCGAACCGAGGCGATCGACGCTCGTGCTAGCTCAGGCGACACGTCTTGAGCGATGCTCGCTAGACCGAGCACATGAATTTGTAGAGCTTGGTTAGCCTCGACCGCGGCTTCAAGTTCTTGGCGCGTAAAGTGTCGAAGCCCAAGGTCCAAATCGTTGCGAGCCAGTGTTTTGGTCACGACATCCGCATGGCGTTCGAGCTGGTTACGGATCGCGGTACGGATAAAATCGGTGCGGTTGGAATAAAAGCCCTCACCGACCATCAAATCGATCCGTCCAAGATCGACAAAGCCAAGGTTGATTGTGATTTTTTCGCTTTCGACCGCTTTATCTGGTTCGCGCTGCGCTAAAGCCATCTTTCCCATCCAGCACCCATCCACACGGATGGTAGATAAGGGCCGATCCCGGGCAAGTCAAGGGCAACCAGGCGCCGAGACCGCGTAATTGGTTGAGCCTGGGACGCACTTCCGGAACCTTCACCGACGCTGAGCCTTCAATGTTTGAAGGGCTACGACAAGAGAGCCGAAGAAGAGGAAACTGTGACAAACGATCGACATGACACGCCACGGCAGCTGGCGAGACGCGCTAAGACAGCGCGCTTTGTAGTTTCTGTAGATCATCATCCAAAGAGCAGCTTCGACAAAAGAGAAGACGCTGAAAAGGAGGCGCAAAGAATTAGAAGCGCTTTCCCAAAAACTGTCCGCGGGTGTGACGGATGTCGGTAATGGTGATGACGACGACACGCCTATGTAACTTGCGACCCTGATTTACAAAGTCCGCTTTCAGGGGAGCCTCGCGCTAATCCGAATTAAGACAGCGTCGCTACCTCCGTGCTTGTCCTTGGACGCCGACAGCCGGCAGCAACTGGCCGAAAGCAGAACGGCCGCTCTCAAAGCGCGCATAGTCAGAACGCAGCCTGCGCGCGAAGTTTGCCTAATGAGCCAAAAATAAAGGGATGTCCGTAGACTCAATCATGTCGCGCGTAGTGCCGCCTAATACCCATTCACGCAGGCGCGAGTGCCCGTAACCACCCATCACAATCAGGCCAGCGTTCATCTCACGCGCCTCATCGCGCAAAAGTTCTGGTACGGATCGCCCTTGCAACTTCAGACATTCTACCCTGATCGGGATGCCATGATGACCGAAATAAGTGGTTATCGTCTCTGTCTCGGAGATGTCTTCCAATTGAAACTCTGACTCGGTGTCCACGATTACCAGCCGGATATTTTTGCTAGACTTCAATAGGGGCAGCGCTTCGGAGATTGTCCTCGATGCCTCGCGTGTCGGGGACCACGCGATCAGAACGTTTTCTAGTTCACGAACGGCAGGACGCGACTCTGGAACTAAATAGATTGGACGCCCCAACTCAAACATCACGCCTTCGACGAGGTCATTCCACAAGGGAATAGCTTCATGTCCATAAGGAGCGGAGGCTACAAACACGTCGGTCCAGCGTGCTAGAGCGACGACGCGCGATACGATCTGACTAGCACCGACATCAAGTCGCTGAATGCTATTCTCACTCTGCAATTTGGCAAACTTCTCGTAGAGATCGGAAATGGCTCGATCACCTGCTTTGCGCATTTCCTCCTTGACTCTCGATGATCGGCTCCATTGGAGCCAAGCCAGACTGAACAGCTAATACATATGCATATTCGACAATTGGATTTGTAAAAATGCCGGTTACGTGAGACCGGCAACGCGATGCGAGGTTCTGAGCGTGAGCAATTCGAATATCATCATCCGCGCTCCCGTCGAGGTGCACTGCAACGTCCTTGAGCATATCTGCCTTCCCAAAAGCCGAGATCATTTCCCAATCAATATGTGTTTACTTCTCGCCGCCGGTTCGCGCATTGCGCGAAATCAAATACCATTGCCTCGGCACATTCGGCATCAATAAATCAATGCGGAAGAAGCGCTCATTTCGGCGGCACCGGTGTCAATCGAAAATCTCGACAAGTTGGAGGCGGCTCATTTTGAAGAAGACGACGCGCGGAACAAAGTTATCGAATTGAAGCAGCGATACGAAGATGCCCTGCGTGAGAAATTTTTCAAATTCTGACGGCAGCTTATTCTGACGGCAGCTTATCATGTACTCCCTCGAGCTATCGCGTTTCGCCAGCCCGCGATTTCATCGAGCTCGGCTCTCGACTCTTCGGTCGCGATTTGGCCATAACCGAGATAAATCTCGCCCGTCCCTCCGTCGATCGACAACCAATCGCCTTCGTGAATATCGTTGCCCGCGATCTGCGCCCCGGCATGTGAGGGATCGACATCAAGCTTAGAACAGCCAACGATACAGGGCTTGCCCAATTGGCGCGCGATCAACGCGGCATGTGAAGTGCGCCCGCCAACCGCGGCAAGGATGCCAACGCCAGCGGCAAAGCCGCTGACATCAGCGGTGTTAATATTCGGCCGAACTAGAATAACCGGGTCGCCGTCCGCAGCGAGCCGCGCCGCGCTCGCCGAATCGAAGGCAACGCGGCCAGTCGCGATACCGCTCGCAGCGCCGACGCCTTGCGCAACGGGCGTGCCCGCACCCACCAGCTTTTGATGCACAAGACGCGTCAAATCGATCCCATCAAGACGCTGCAGAGCTTCGGCGGGCGTGATAAGCCCTTCCTTGACGAAATCGATGGCGAAACGCACCGCTGCATTCAGCGTACGCTTCGCCGAGCGCGTCTGCAAAAGCCATAATTTTCCGTCTTCGATTGTGAACTCGACATCTTGAACGTCGCGGAACTCTTGCTCAAGCCGCTTGAGCGCCGCGCGCAGCTCGGCATCCACCGCGGGCAAAAGCCGCATGATCGCGGCCTCGGTCTGCGGATTGCGACGGCCGGAGACGACATCTTCTCCCTGCGATCCAAACAAAACGTCGATGACGGGCTCCGCGTCGCCCGTCGACGGATTGCGTGAAAACGCGACACCGGCGCCTGAATGCGCATTATAATTGCCGAAGACCATGGCTTGGACCGTGACCGCCGTACCTTGCAAATCTTCAAGATGCTCAATCTTGCGATAGGCGCAGGCGCGCTCACTCATCCACGACATGTAGACGGCTTCCGCGGCCGCCTTGAGATCGTCGCGCGCATCATCGGCGCAGGAGCCGCGCTCTTCAACAATCTGTTGATAGGCCGCGGCCAACTCCTCTAGCGCCTCGCTATCGAGGTCTTGCTCCTGCGCTTCACCCTCTGTGGCAGCAAGCGCCGCAAGCGGTTTCGCGAAGGCCGCCGCTTCGATGCCGAGAACCACCCCGCCGTAGCTTTCGAGAAAGCGGCGCCGGCAATCATAAGCAAAATGCGGATTTCCGGTCATACGGATGAGACCACGGACCGCACCGGGCACGCAACCGACATTGAGTACCGTATCCAACATGCCTGGCATTGAGCGTGCAGCACCCGAACGCACGGATACCAGCAGTGGACGTCGCCGGTCACCGAAAATTCTCCCGGTCGCGCGTTCGAGAAATTTGATTCCCGCGTCTAGCCCTTCCACCATGGTCTTCTTGGCGCCTGGCTCACCTTTGGTGATCGCAGCGCAAAGTTCGACAGGCAGAATGAAAGCTGGCGGTACAGGCAGGCCAAGCGCCGCCATCTGTGCCAGATTGGCCGCTTTGGCGCCAACGACGTCCGGCGAATAGAGCGTTGCAGAGCCAGCGCTGATGCAAAGGATTGTCATGTGATTTTGCCATCAGGTTGAAAGGTCGGCGAGGACATGGTCGCGCAAAGAATGGCCGAAACGCGCCAATTGGTCCGTCGCGCGCTCGAGCGGGTGCGCGACGCTCAAGACCGAAAGGCTCGTTTTGAGATCGTAACCGCCGGTCAAGATTTTTGTCGTGATGGCCCGCTCCGCCACATCGCCACGATGCTCGTCTTCGATCAAATTCGTGACGGCGGCGAGCGCGTCCTCGAAATCGACGCGCTGGCCTTCCGGTAGTTCGGCAGCAGCGGCCGTACCAATAGCAGCAAACTCGGTGCCGGCAACAACCAGGTTGCAAAGCTCCGTCAAGCCGTCGAGAAGTTCCGGCGCGGTATTCTTCGGCAGAAGCGTCGCGATAAACGCAGCTTCTTCAAGCTCATCAATCGTCTGCTCGACCAAGTCGACCAAGCGTTCAATACCGCGATCGACGCCCAATCGCGCAATCCGGCTGCGCGCCTCCAGAGCAATGCGATCGGCTTTTTCTTCGATGCGGCTTGCGCGCTGTGCGAGCCGCGTATCTTCTGGCGCTTGTTGCCGTCGACGCCCATCGAGGAATTGCGCGATCGTATAGGCAACTTCGCGCGCGAGACCGGCCTGACGAATAACGACCGCCAGGAGGCTCGTGTCGGCACGCTGCAAATGCGCGATCAGAGCCTCTTCTATGCGCGTCTTCGCCAGACGTTCCGACCCGCCCTGCTGCAAGGCCTCGCTTGAAATCCGTAGGACGGCCTCGAGAAAATCAATTGCCGACTCACGCCCAACCGCCTCCGTCAAATGTTCGCCGAAGCCAATCCGCGCCGATGCAGCATGCCGCACCGCCGAAGTAATCAGCGCAGCACCACCCAGCTCAATAAAGCCACGATGACCAACCCGTTGAAGCGCGGCCCAGTCAAGGATACGGATTGCATCCGCATTCGCAACGAACTCGCGCAGGATTTTTCGCGCCTTGTTCCAGTCGATCAGGAAGACGAGCGAGGCGCCGAGCGTCTCAAGAAAATGATTCCGCGCTTCGGCATCGTGAAAGGCAAGACGGCCGGTGACGAGATAGAAGGCCTCCTCATCATGCAATTTCGCCGCGGTTTTATGAAGCCCGCTCCACTGAACCGGAAAATTGCGCAGGAGCTCAGCGAAGAATTTGGCGCGTGCGTGGTGAACGTCCGTATAAGTCACGGTTACGGCGTCGGTTTCGACGCCGATCACGACGACATGGGCATCGGTTTCGCCGATATCATTCTGGATCGTGAGACGGCTTCCCGAACGCATTGCGGTCGTGGCGAGGCCGGGGTGGCCAAATTTCAATTTCCGGGTTGCCTCGACGCCGCGCATGAAGGCCTCAACAGCGGCCTTATCGTCAGGCGTCAGGCCGTAGGTGCGTGCCCCGGCGACCAAGTCCTGTGCGTGCATCGCCGCGAGCGTGTTGAGTGCGCGATGCAAGTCCATAATCAGGCGGTGCAGACTGTCCCCGGCCGAAATTGCCGTGAGCTTGACAATCTGATTGGTGGCAAGATTATCTGACGCGCCCAACGGAATTGCGGCCTTTATCGCCGCAAGTCGCGCTTCGCATTGTTCGGCCCGCTCACCATCTGCGGCATGTAGAGGCCGTAGCATCGCCGCCATATCGTCCCAGATTGCCATACCCAAGACCGCAAGACCCGTTGCGGTGATGATTTCGCTGCTGGAAAGGTTTGCCGATTTAACGAGCGCCTGCAACGGAACCGGATCAAGCCCCGCGGCCCTGCACTCTTCGGTCAGATCAAATGCCGTTTGCGGATCCCGCGCATGTTGAGCGGCCGTCTGGAGAACGCTCAACCGTGCCTTCACCCTATCATTTGCCGCCAAACCCTCAGCAATGAGCTGCGGCAAAAGCAAATCGGATTGTCCCAGCCATTCGACGATGTCCGATTTCATAACACCTCACTGCCGCGCGCCTTTATCACGCCGCCCAAGAGCGTCGCAGTGATCATCTTTTCTCATTTGGATTATAGTTCTTTGACATAAGGCAAATTCGGCTCGATCGAATTCTGCAAGGAAAGCTGACATTTGGCGTAACAGCGAGGAAAAGAGATGGGAAACCTCAGAATTCCAAATGAAAGTTGGGTCCTGGTTTGCGACGGCCAAAAAGCTCTTTTGCTCCGAAACGAGGGCGACCCTGACCTGCTTAACCTCAAGCCGATCGAAATCCATTCGGAGCCGCATCCACGGACGGCTGAGCTTGGCACAGATGCCCCTGGCCGGTCCTTTCAATCACACGGGGCCGGCAGCCGAAGCGCATACGAGGCCACCGATTTCCATGCTCAGGAAGAAGCTCAATTCCTACAAAAAATCACGCAGATCATCGACGCCGCTGCAAGCGAGAGAAAGTTCAAGCACTTGGTACTTGTCGCGCCGCCGCATGCACTCGGCCTCGTCCGCCAGAGCCTGACGCCCGCGGCACGCGCCCTCATTCTCACCGAAGTTCATAAGGACCTGACGAATGTGCCAATCGGAACAATCGAGGAGCATTTGGCCAGCGCGTGAGCTGAAGCGGCCACCCCTACTCCGCCGCCGTTGAATCTTCCAAACTGAACCGGAGGTGCAGCGTGTCGTAGGCGAAGCATTCAGCAAAACGCCCCCAGCCGATGACGGCATTGAGCGTATTTTCAGCGTCTTCGGTGCTTAAATGGTCCTCAAGCTCGGCAATGAAGCGACTGCGGGGCGCGATGTGCTCCGGCCGTTCGTCGAGCACGCGGCGAATATGCGCCGCCAGCGGAATCGCGCGCAGCAGATGTTCGCCAAAGAGGCGCTTGCGTTCCGGTATATCGGCTTGGGCGATGGCGCGGCCGGCGGCTGTCAGGTGTAGGTCCCCGTCACGCAATTCGGCAAAACCCATCATCCGATTCATTTCTGCAATGTGAAAGAGATCGTTGGCGCTGAGATGCAAGCGTGCTGCGAGCACTTGGATATCTGCTTTGCCGCAGAACGGCGCCGATGCCAGGACATCGGCCAATCCGACAATTCGCACGGCCGACATGATCGGCAGATTGGTGCCGATACTTGCCAGTGCCGGCGGTTTGCCATCCGAAGACGGCACCGGGCCTGCCGTCATCCGCCCATAGATGTCGTCCACGAGGTCACGGAACTCGCTGCTCAGACGCTCGCGCGGTCGCGGCAGCGGAACATCAATTTCAGCCGCGATGCGACCGGGATTGGGCGCCAAGATCAGGATCCGGTCGGCCATGAAGACCGCTTCTTCGATATTGTGGGTCACGATCAGGACGGATTTGATCGAGAGTTGCTCGGCCGTCCAAAGGTCCATGAAATCGCCGCGCAGAGTTTCG
The DNA here is from genome assembly GCA_963782195.1 of uncultured Pseudomonadota bacterium. GTDB lineage: Bacteria > Pseudomonadota > Alphaproteobacteria > Rhizobiales > Beijerinckiaceae > Methylovirgula. The sequence continues at coordinate 110,145 of CAWAIN010000005.1, forward strand.
CCGGTCAACACGTCCAGCGCCGAGAACGGCTCGTCCATCAAGAGAACTGTCGGATCGACGACAAGCGCGCGCGCGAAACCAACGCGCTGGCGCATGCCGCCGGAAAGCTCGCGCGGATAGACATTTTCAAATCCGTCGAGGCCGATGAGTCCGATCGCTTCCATGGCGCGGGCGCGCGCCTGCTTTTCCGGTACCCCACGCGCATCGAGGCCGGCCTGCACATTTTGAAGCACCGTCAGCCAGGGAAACAAGGCGAAGCTTTGGAAAACGATCGCAATCCCCTCCGCCGGACCATCGACGACGCGGTCGTGATAGTACACTTCGCCCGAAGCCGGCGGCGCGAGACCCGAAACGACGCGTAGCAGCGTTGACTTTCCGCAGCCCGAACGCCCGAGCAGCGCGACGATCTCGCCCGTGTGCAGAATGAGATTGATATCGTCCAGGACAAGAAGCGGTGCGCCGGAGGGACGGGTAAAAGTCTGCCGTACGTGACGGATTTCGAGTTCAACGTCGGCAGCAGCGCTCTCGATCTCTTCGGGCTCAGACACACGATGTCCCCTTTCAGTTCAGCCGGAGCCGGCGCTCGCTAAAGCCGTAAAGTGGGCGCCACAGCAGGCGATTAAAGGAAACTACGAAGGCCGACATCGTTACGATACCGAGCACGATGCGCGGATAATCGCCGGCGGCGGTTGCCTGGCTGATATAAGCGCCCAGGCCGTGGGCATAGAGATGAGATTGTCCCCAGGAGGCAACCTCCGCGACAATGCTGGCATTCCACGCCCCACCCGAAGCGGTGATCGCGCCGGTGATATAATATGGAAATATCCCCGGTAGAATGACGATGCGCCACCATTGCCAGCGGCGGAAGTGAAAGCTCTTCGCCGCTTCGAGGAAGTCGGTCGGGAACACTGAGGTTCCGGCGATGACGTTAAAGAGAATATACCATTGGGTGCCTAGAATCATTAGCGGCGTGAGCCAGATGTCGGTGTTGAGCCCGAACCGCACGATGGGGATGACAAAAAGCGGGAACAGGAGATTTGCCGGAAAGGCGGCTAAGAATTGCGCCAACGGTTGAACCCGCTCGGCGAGCTTGGGCAGCAGTCCGATCGCGACGCCGACCGGCACCCAGACGAGCGACGCGAGCACGATCAGAATTATCACGCGCAACAACGTGAAAGCGCCAAGCCGAAACACAGTCCCGACATCGCTCCACCCAACCCCGCGCGCGACATAACGGACGATCATGGAAGTGACCCATATCGTCACCGCGGCCACGGCCGCATACCAGATCAGGTCAACGATGCGTGAGAACCGAGACCGGACAAATTGCGGCCTGGCGCTCTGAATCAAGTTGAGAAAGCGTGCGCGGAATAATTTGCCGGAACAGAATGCCACTGGCCGCATCGCGATCTCAATCAAACGGGAATGCCGCAGCGATTGAAGAAACCACGAATGGGGTATGCTTTGCGACGCCGTCTCCCCAACACGAAACGTGTCGGCCCAGACGACCAGTGGACGAAACAGTAGTTGATCATAGAAGACAATCACGATCGTCATCGCTGCAATGGCCCAGACGATGGCGGAAAAGTCCTGCCGCTCGATGGCCAGCGCGACATAAGAACCAATGCCGGGCAACGCGATCTCGCGTTTGTCCGCGGTAATCGCCTCGGAGGCCACAACGAAAAACCAGCCCCCGGACATACTCATCATCATGTTCCAGACAAGGCCGGGCACGGCGAAGGAAAACTCGAGCCGCCAGAATCGTTGCCAAGCGGAGAAGCGGAAGGCGCGGCTTGCCTCGTCGAGATCAAGCGGGATCGTGCGCAGCGATTGGTAAAAACTGAACGTCATATTCCACGCCTGGCTCGTAAAGATCGCAAAAATCGACGCAAGTTCGAGTCCTAGGACCCAGTGCGGCGCGAGCTTTACGAAGAAGACGACGGTAAACGACAAATAGCCGAGCACAGGGACAGATTGGAGAATGTCGAGAAGCGGAAGGAGAACGACCTCAGCTCTCCGGCTTCGAGCGGCGAGCGTCCCATAGACGAGCGTAAAGACGAGCGATGCCACCATCGCCGCAAGCATGCGCAGCACCGTTCGCACGGCGTAATCGGGTAGCAAAGCGGGGTCGAGCGAAATCGGCTTGAGACTTGAAACCGGCGCGAAAGTCTCGCGGATGCCCAGGGCGAGGACGGTGATGACGGCGAGAATGAGCACGACTGCCGACAGCCCACCCGGATCGCTGATCTTCGCCCGCCCTGCTCTGTCACCCCCACCGAATGCGCGCGGCGCAGCCAGATAGGGCGGAGAGCCTTGACCAGCGAGCGGCAATTTTAGCCAAATCGGGCGCGACATCCGAAAACCGAACCTCGCTTCTCAACGTGAGTTACTGCGAACATTATCGCTACCCCCAATTTCGGGGACGCGAAAGATTTCTAGCAAGAATGCGAGCTGAACGAACTCTCGCGGATTAAGGAGCACCGGCCACATAAGCGCACACTTAAGTCAGCCGATCGAACATCTCCGACGGTATCTCGCCAAAGCCTCTGATGATTTTGACGTTGGCTAGCTCGTCCAAAGCGAAATTGCCAAAAGATGAAACCGCGATCGTGCCATCGTTCATCCGATCCAACTTTTCGGCTTTCTTTGCGGCCTCCAACGCAGTACCACATCTCGCGGGCAGGCTCGCAGCTAATTCGCCTTCCTCCGTCCGCTTAAAGGCCACCACGAAATAATCAAGGGTCATCACTGGTCTCCCGACTCAACACATGCACATTTATTTACTGGGCTTGGACCGCCCAAAATCGATCCCCAAAACATCATGATTAATCCGCCGAGGTCAGACCTTGACCGAGATCAAGCCGTTGTTGGAATGCGCAGTAGAGGCTGGCAGTTCTTCGAGGGGCTGGCGCACCTCGTTATGTATTCGCTCGCAGATGCTATGCTCATCGACAAAATGATAATTGCTAGAGAGGCAAAAAGTGCATTCTTCATGCTTGCTATCCTTCATTGGTGAGTGACGCGAAGTTGCGCGTTACAAGGCGGATATGAACCTGACCGTGCCATCAGAAACATAAGCCGCCGAAATCTATTCTTTCGGCTTGTGGAACATCGCTGCGCGAGCCCGGCACCGCCTTTGGTAGCTGTAAGTGACGCAATCTGGGGCGGTGGCGCTCTTTTCGTGTCCTTCTTCAAGAAGGACGTGGCTAGGCAATGGCGTGTCGTTGCTCTCGCATCGCCGACCTCATTTCAGGTAAGCGCGGACGACTTCAAGAAGTTGATCCACCGCCTCGGTGTTCAAGGCGCCCGGGTGCTCTTTGGTATCGACAAGGTGCTCGTGGACGGGGTCCGCGACGGACTTCGGCCATGAAACCGGGCATGGCTCCACGCGCTCCCTCGATCAGATGCATCACCTGTTCGCAGGCGGCTTCGCTATCCAGGGCGCGTTCAATCGCTTCGACTTGGCCTCGGATGCGGCGTATACGGGCCAACAACTTTTGCTTTTCGCGGATCGTATGAGACATTCGGCTCTATAATATAACCCTTAGGCTATAGAAGGGCTCCGCCCGGGCCTTGGTTATGGTGACGATGCCTCGAAATCGATTGGCATTCGGCCTCTGCTTTGTCGCTAGCGCTCTAATATCGTCGTGCCGGTGATCGTCACGCAAGTCCAGCGCGAGAGACGAACAGTCCGCGCTCGAACGCAGCACCTCGCGCGCCATTGCTGCCTGTGTCGGTGGGCTGTTAGGCGTATTTCATTTTACAAAAAGCAGTTTGTCGGTCAGACGTGTGTTCCAAATACCGCGCCGATCACCGCTGTCACTGCCATCGCGACGGCGCCCCAGAACGTCACCCGGATTGCGCCCTTGAAGACATTGGCGCCGCCCGTCTTCGCACCCATTGCGCCTAAAACGGCGAGAAAAACAATCGACCCGCCGCCGACAATTTGGGGGACAAGCCCCGCAGGAGCAAGCGCCGCGATTAACACTGGTGGCAAAGCTCCAAGCGCAAAGGATGCGGCGGACGCCAGCGCCGCTTGTACCGGGCGCGCGGCCATCTCCGGAGAGATACCGAGTTCATCGCGTGCATGGGCGCCAAGGGCGTCGCTTGCCATCAATTTTACCGCAACCTGGCGTGCCAGCGCTTCGTCAAGGCCGCGCTTGACGTAAATCGCGGTTAGTTCATCGGTTTCACCGGCCGGATCCTCGTGCAGTTCGCGGCTCTCTCGAGCCAGGTCCGACTTTTCGGAATCCGCTTGAGAGCTTACGGAAACATACTCGCCGGCCGCCATCGACATTGCCCCGGCTACCAAACCGGACAGGCCAGCGATCAGCACGGCTTCTCTCGAAGAGTGAGCGCTCGCAACGCCGATAATCAGGCTTGAAGTCGAAAGAAGACCATCGTTTGCCCCGAGCACCGCGGCGCGAAGCCAACCCAACCGCTCGACGGCATGATGTTCGGTTTGCCCGCTTCGACCGACCATGAGACGCTCATACGATTGTGCTGGAATGAGATGTTGTGCTTACAAAGCAACCCATACCGTGACATGTCGCGCTTGGGAAAGATGGCACGGTGACAATGGGCTACCCCCTATCGAGGACATGCCATGCAAGGCTTGTCAAAGCGAATCTGCTAGCGCGCCCGGTCCTCTGTTATTACCTTATCGATTAAGCCTTCGTTGTGACGGATAAAGTCATCTCGCGTCATGCTGGAGGCAGGCCATGCGGTCTGAAGGCCAGTACCCCCGTCGAGCCATTGGTCGCGCGTTTGATGATCGATTTTATGGCGCCGCAGTCATTTTCGCTAGTAGAAGTTAGGCCCTGCTCCAGGCATTTACTGAGCAATATTGACCATGTTTATCGCGCAAGCTTGGTCGTCCGCGCGGCCCTGGTTCAGGTGGTCTCACTCGAAAATGCCGGTCGCTCGGTGGTAAGGCCGGCTTCGGCGATGAGTTTGAAGGAGCGTAGCCGTGTGGCATGATCGTAGACGTCGGAGACGATCATGATCTCGTCGGCACGGGTCTCGGCGCTGAGCGCGGCAATGCCTGAACGTACCGTATCGGGCGATCCGATAATCGAACGGGCCAGCATCTTTGTTACCTGCGCCTTTTCCAAAGGCGACCAATAAGTCTCTATGTCGTCGATCGGCGGCTGGCTCAGGCCGCGCGCGCCGCGAAAGATGTTTGTGAAGGACATCTGCTGCGTCGTGGCCAGCCGGCGTGCCGCCGCGTCGCTTTCCGCGGCGATGATGTTGACGCCGACCATTGCATATGGACGAGCGAGTTGTTCGGAGGGTTTGAAGCGGCTGCGGTAGATCTCCAGTGCCGATATCAGCAGTTCGGGCGCGAAGTGGGATGCAAAGGCATAGGGCAGGCCGAGTTCTGCTGCGAGCATTGCACCGAAATGGCTCGATCCAAGAATCCACAGCGGCACTTCGGTTCCCGCCGCGGGCACGGCCACGATCCGCTGCTGCGGACCCGCGGGCGCGAAGAACGCCTGCAATTCGAGCACGTCCTGAGGAAAATTATCGGCGGCTTCAGGCAAGCGGCGCAGGGCGCGCAAGGTGAGCTGGTCGGTGCCCGGAGCACGGCCGAGGCCGAGATCGATGCGGCCTGGAAACAGGCGCGCCAACGTTCCGAACTGTTCCGCAATGACATAGGGCGCATGGTTGGGCAGCATGATCCCGCCCGCGCCGACGCGGATGGTCTTCGTGCCCGCAGCGATATGGGCAATCACGATCGATGTCGCAGCGCTGGCAATGCCGGCCATATTGTGATGTTCCGCCACCCAGATGCGGCGATAGCCCCATTTTTCGGCATGCGCAGCAAGATCGCGGGCATTATCGAGCGCGCCGCGCGCGTCAGTGTCATCCGTGACGCGGACGAGATCGAGGATGGACAAGGCCGTCATTGGTGCTCCGGATAAAAGGTTGCGGGGGCGAGCCGCTACGACGCTGATCGCGGCACAACCGCTCCAACGCTTCGCGACGTTCCCGCCTGGCTCTATTTCGTTAGCCGTCCGGACAAGCGCAATGGCGAGAGGAAATGAGGCGCTGCTTCGATCGTGGGCAAATAGCGCCGGCAAACACTTCAAAATTCGCAGTCGTACATTGAGCCTGCTTGTTCAGCCCTAAGCTACGAGGGCTTTCTTTTTGATTCAAAGCCGCGCTGCCTTGCGCATCCGTTTTGAGAACTGCCGCTTTAGGAGCCGCAGTTCTCCGTGACTCCACCGCAATAGGCGTCGACCCGTCCGGGAAAAGGTGCCGCGTTTATTGTCTTTAGCGCCGCCTCTGCCGCCCATCATCATGGATCTTATCGCTCGCTCGTTCAGAGTCCTCCGCCCAAGAGACCACCGATCACACCGCCAACAATACCGGGGCCGTATCCGCATCCGTAATATGGATCGCATTCGCCATATCCATACCCGTAGCCGCTGCCATATCCGTAACCGCCGTATCCGCGCCGATAACCGCCACGTCCTGCGAAGCGGTGGCCGCCCCTGCCGTAACCGCCACCACCAAAATGACCGCCACCCATGTGTCCCCCGCCCATGTGGCTACCGCCGTGCCTCCGCCGCCGTGCCCTCCACCGCGAGCGTCAGCGGCTGACGGAAGACCCATCCCGCCAACCGCAAACGTCAACGTCGTTAATCCAGCGATCAGCGTATTTCTCGTTTTGTTCTCCACAACACTTTCTCCCAGGCCGACATGGCCAAGGGAGCAATGCGGGGCAGACCGGAAGGTCGCATAGGAATCGCGGAAATCGGGCCAGACCAAAAGGCCGCTTTTGTCCGCGGCTATTTGAATGAACGGAACCCGACCGTAAAGCTCGCCCCGCCTCGCGTTAGTCGATCATCGCTTCGACGGCATTAAGCTTGATCCGTGCCCGTGTTATCCGCAATTTCCGAATGTTCAGAAGTTGTCGTGTCACGCTCCGTATCAGTGACCTTGACCACGACTTTTGGGAAACCGTCTGAGATTTTCCGCGCTTCCTGATCGGCAATATCGCGCGTATCGAAGCTTTTCTTTGGTTGATTGTCGACCGACACGACATAACGTGCCGTCGTCGGCCGCTTCCAAACTTGACCATGTTCCCTAGACATATTGAACCATTCCTCACAATCGGTTTTACCGCTTCAATGACCAGTCGGCCACGCTGTTGTCTGGCCACGCGGCGATCTTGTCGCGCTGCCAGCTCTGCCCTCAGTCAGTTCGAATTGATCCGCGATCCAAAGCTGACCGAACCAACGAGGAAACATCCTCTTTAAAGGGTGTTGGCCGCTCGCGACGACCTGCTCCCCTTATCTGCGTTTCATGAATCGCCTCCAAAACCGATTGACAAGGGATTTCCCAAAAAGGCCGTCGCTTGATCAACGGCGCGTTGAAAGGGCGTAGCGTTTTGGTGGTGCTCCACGCGGAGTCGGGCGATGGAATGGAGTGTCCCCTCGATATGGGGTGGAAGAACTGGTGATGAATCGTTCGTATCGCTCATGAAGTCTTTCTGTCAGCAGTCCAAGCACGATGATGAGAAGGTAGATCAAGGCTTGCGCTCCCCGTTCTTCCGAGGGGCGAACATCGGTGTGTAGCTTTTAGTTCCGTGGAGCTTCGGGTTGATGGCGCCGGCTCGGCGCGTCGATCATGATAATGAAGGAGCGCTCGTCGTTCTTTCAAAGCAAGCGATATTCTACATTGACTTGCTGCGATGGAACTATCCCCGAGCGATGGTGAAAAGCGGGCCAATCCGCGCGAAAAACGGGGACATGATACCGCCCAATCTTGACGTGCCACACGTCGCGGCGGCACCTGTGCATCTTGAGTTTTTCGTGTCTGCCGTGCGGTTCGTCACTGGCCTCTCGGTTTCGTGATCGCTGCGTTCCGCGCTTTCGTGAAGTGCCCGGCGGGCTGGCACATCGACTGCTGCCTCTCCGATGGGTGTGAAATATCCGATCTCCGGACGTGCCATTTCAGGACAAAGGCGCGCCAAAAGGGTGTCGGCTTTGGGGCTATGGGAAAGAATGAGACAGCAAGCAACTCGAGAGCTTTTGGCCTATTGGAACAGGCTACGCGGCGACGAGCTGGTGCCCGATCGTGCTGACTTCGATCTCGCGGCCATTCGCGGCACGCTGAGCGATCTCTTCATGCTTGATCTAGACGCGGCGCATCAGTTCCCCTTCCTGATGGCGGGAACACGGCTCAATGCATTTTTCTGCGCCGAACAATTAGGGCGTTCGTTTCTCGGCCTTTGGCAACCGCAGGATGCGCGCAATGTCGCCGCTGCACTCATGACGGCTGTCGAAGCCGCGTGTCCGATTCTTGCCGCGGTCAATGCCTCCCCCGAAGGTTATCGCGACGCCGATATCGAAATTTTGCTTCTTCCGCTGCGGCACGGGGGTTACGCCGCGTCACGTTTGCTTGGTCTGGCGACACCGGCCGCACAACCACCATGGGTTGGTCTTTTGCCTGCCACGCACTTTAAATTGCGCGCCTTGCGCGCGATCGAAGCACAGCCTAACTGGCCGAACATCAGCAAAGCTTCGGCGTTGGCTTTCATGACGAAAGCCCAGACAAACGAACGGCCCGCGGACATTCGAGGACATCTACGTGTCTTCGACGGCGGCAAGTAATATTCGACAAGTAATTTTCAAGCCAAAGTCTCGCTTTCTTGAGTGGATGCTAATACGACATTAACTCGCTCGCCCTCATGATAGAGGGGCCGGCTCTTCCTGTCGGATCCCTCGTTACGAGTCGTGATGACAGCCAAGCTCAAGACGAACCCAAAATTCAGTGAGCGGCGACGGCACTGGCGCGTCGAGATCGTTCTGCTCGGCCGCTATATGCTGCAGGATCGGCGCGAATTTCCCTGCCAGACCGTGAATATGTCGCCCGGCGGTCTCGCAATCAACGCGCCCGTGCGCGGCGCAATCGGCGAACGTGTCGTCATCTATCTCGATCAGATCGGCCGTGTCGAAGGCCAGATCGTTCGTCACACGCAAGGCGGTTTCGCAATCCAGATGACGATGCCTTTCGCAAAGCGCGAAAAAATCGCCAATCAACTCACCTGGATCATCAACCGTGACGTGCTCGGAATTCCGGAAGGACGCAACCACGAGCGTATCACACCGCTTCGGCGCCACTCGATTCTGCACGTTGATGGGGACAACGAGCATATCGTCCAGCTCATCGACGTCTCCGTCTCGGGCGCTGCGATTTCGACTTCGGCGAAGCCCGCCGTCGGAACGAAGGTGAAGCTTGGTCAGACGAACGGCGAGATTGTCCGCGCCTTCGAAGGCGGCCTGGCTGTGCGCTTCGATCAGATGATCCCGCCCGAAAAATTCGACGAAAACATCAAGCTTTGACGGCGCGAATCGCATCGCCCGCGGGCGCGAAACCGCGCTTGTAGCGGCGTGCGTTTGCGACATAAACCGCCGCGCTCTCGCGCAATTGCGCGATCTCTGAGTCCTTAAGTTCGCGAACGACCCGCGCTGGCGCGCCGATAATCAGCGAATTATCGGGATAAGCTTTTCCTTCGGTCAGCAGCGAATTGGCGCCCACAAGACAATTGCGGCCGACATTGACGCCATTCAAAAGCGTCGCGCCCATGCCGATCAGCGAATTGGCGCCGATCAGACAGCCATGCAGAACTACCCGATGGCCGATGGTACAGCCCTCGCCGATTTCGAGCGGATAGCCGAGATCGGTATGGAGGACGCAGCCATCCTGAATATTGGTGCGTGCGCCGATCGCGATTTTTTCGTTGTCGCCGCGCAGGATGGCATGGAACCAGATCGAAGCCTCGGCGCCAATCCTGACATCACCGATAATTTGCGCGTCCGGGGCGGCCCAGGTGTCTTGCGCCAATTGCGGAGACACACCGTCCAACGCATGCAGAGGCATAGCTTCCTCGCTCAGTCAGCCGCAATGACGGCGATGTGGCGTATCAAAAATCTTCGAGATCGAAATCCAGGATGGCGACTTGCAGCGTAAAGCTGCTGCCTTTCGGATCGTCTTGTGAGATGACGCCAAGATAATCGTCGCCGGAATTAAGTTCGACCGAATCGTTTTTGCGCGGCCGCGGCACGATGCGCAGCTTGTCGTTCTCGAACAGACGCCGCAAATAATCTTGCAAAACCGGCCGTTCGACGGGGATTTTCATCTCCAGCGCGAAGGAACGATCCCCGTCCTCGTCATCGACGGCGATCGACGCAATGGAACGCTCACCGAGATGCACTTCGGCATCGTCGGGATTGCGCTTGGCTGGAACGACTTTGAGGCTTTGATTGCCAAAGGCTTGTCGCAAAAAGCCCTGCAATTTGTGCAGTTCGACCTTGTCCAAACGCCAGCTCTCCCAAGCCGCTCTTCTCGCAAGGCCGCATCGCGACCCCCGTCCTCATTAGCCAGAAATCGAAATCGACCGCAACCCCGGCTCAGCCGCGCGCAGCGGCCTTCGCTGCAAGGATCTGATCCATCGATAGTGCCGGCTCGGGGCAACCCGCATCGCCAACGACTTGCGCCGGGACGCCAGCGACTGTCGTCTTGGGTGGCACCGGACGCAGCACGACGGAGCCCGTCGCAATCCGCGCGCAATGACCGACCTCGATATTGCCGAGAACCTTGGCGCCCGCGCCGATGAGGACACCATGACGAATTTTCGGATGACGATCGCCCGCTTCCTTGCCGGTTCCGCCAAGCGTGACGTCCTGCAGAAGCGAGACATTGTCTTCGATAACTGCCGTCGAGCCGACGACGAGCCCGGTCGCATGATCGAGAAAGATGCCTTTGCCGATCTTGGCTGCGGGATGAATATCGGTCTGAAAGACTTCGGACGACCGGCTCTGCAAATAAAGCGCAAAATCGTAGCGCCCTTCACTCCAGAGCGCATGCGCAAGCCGGTGCGTTGCCAGCGCATGGAATCCTTTGAAATAAAGCAGCGGTTCGATCAGCCGCTCGCAGCAAGGGTCGCGATCAAGAAACGCCAGAAGGTCGGCACGGAAAGCGACGCCGATCGCAGGATCGCGGGCGACAATGTCCGAATAAGTCTGACGGACTTGTTCCACCGCAATCGTATCGTTGCCGAGCCGGCTCGCGACGCGATAGATGACCGCCGCCTCAAAGCTTGGCTGTTCGAGGACGATTGTTGTCACCCAGGGCGCAATGCTCAGGTCGCGGCGGATGAGATCCTCAGCTTCGCGGCGAATGCGCGCAAAGACCGAATCCGTGCGTTCGCGATTGGCGTTTGCCAAAGACGATTTTACCGAACTCACCCCATCCTCCGAAAAATTTATCTCTTCTAGCACGGTTTCGAAGGCGATTGCAGCGTCCTTGCGGCACGTGCGCCCGGCTTCGGCTAGGCCCAGCGTTCGAGAAAGTCGAGCGCGGCCTTTTTGAACATGGCATCGCCGACGCTGCGATTATGGTCACGGTCTGGAATCGCGAGCGACTCACCCAACCGCAGATGCACGCTAAGCGCCAGCGGGTCCCCGGCCACATCGTCCTTGGTGCCAACCGCGACCAGCACCGGCGCGGACACCGCGGCGAGGTCCGCCTCGGTAAATTGACGCCGGGCGCCCCGGGCGCAGGCGGCGAGCGCCCGAAGGTCGCTTTTTGTCGCCTCGGCGAAGGCCCGGAATGTCTTGCCGAGCCCATCTTCGACGTCAGCCAGCGACGGCGCCTCGAGCGCGCGGGCGATGACTTCGCCAAGCCCTGGTGTTTCCAGCAGTTTTCCGCCAAGGCCGCCAAAAATGAAGGCTTTCGCGCGTTCCGGATAGGCCAGCGCGAAGGCCGTGGCGATACGGGCGCCGAGCGAATAGCCCATGATGTCGGCCGCCTCGATGCCCAAGTGATCGAGCAGGTCGCGAGCGTCGGCCGCCATCAGCGAAAGTTCATAATCTTCAGGCCGGTAAAGCTTTTCGCTGCGGCCATGACCGCGATTGTCGAAAGCAACGATGCGGCGCCCGGCAGCATTCAGGGTTTTCAGCCATTGCGGAAAAACCCAGTTCACGGCGTGGTTCGATGCGAAACCGTGAATGAGGAGGACGGGACGGCCCTTCTCACCCTCCGCCGGCGGCGCGTCAAGATAGGCGATCCGCACGCCGTGCGACGAAAATTCCTGCATGTCAGCCAAAATCATGAATAGGCCGGACGTATCGTCCGCCGCCGCCTGTAGACCTTGCCGCTCTATTCGAATAAAGCGGAACCCACCAGCCCGGCGAATGGGATTTTCCGATGGCAGACCACGGCACCCCGCATTTCCACAATCAGCCCGGCGTCGCGCGTGTCCGGATCGGCGCAAAGAAATTCATGTGCATGGGCGCCCTGCCCCCATTCGATCATCCGCATATTTTCATCGACATGGGCGACGCGGACGATGCCATCTGCCCCTATTGCTCGACGCATTATGTCCATGACGCGAGCCTGGCGCCCGGCGCGTGCGAACCGCCGGAATGCGCGTTTCCCGACGCCGCGGCCGCCGCCTGATTTCGTTGCCTGAAAATGCCGGATCGCTGCACGTTTTAATCGCCGGAGCCGGAGTCGGCGGCCTGACAGCCGCAATCGCTCTGGCGCGCCGCGGCTGGCGTATCACGCTCATTGAACGGCGCGACGGCACCGAAAATATCGGCGCCGGCCTGCAGCTTTCGCCAAATGCGAGCGGCATTCTGCGCGATCTTGGCGTCCTGCCAGAACTCGCCGAGGCCGGCCTCGCACCGGACGCCATTCACATTCGCCGCGCCCGCGACGGCGCGACGCTCGCACGTTTGCCGCTTGCTGACGCCGAACGGCGCTGGGGTGCGCCTTATCTCAACGTGCATCGCGCCGATCTCGTCAGAATTCTGCGCGAGGCAGCGCTTGCCGAACCCAGCGTCAGTTTTCATCCGCAGACCGCGCTCGCCGGATTCGAGCAGACGCCAACGAGCGTGCGCGCCGCAGGCCTGCGCGGACCGATGCGTGTCGGTTTCGAGGCCGATTGCCTGATCGGCGCCGACGGCGTGCGCTCTTTCGTCCGTGCGCGCAGCGCCGCGCTTGAGGGCAAAGCCGATGATGCCCCGACGCAGGCGCGTTATGCCGCCTGGCGCACCCTTGTTGCCGCCGCCAGTGTTGCGGACGATATGCGCCTGCCGGAGAGCAATCTCTGGCTCGGTCGCGGCGCGCATGTCGTGCACTACCCGCTGCGCGGCGGGAAAATGATCAACGTCGTCGCAGTCGTCGATACCCGCGAGGCAATCGATGAGAAAGCCGATCTTTGGTCGCAACCCGGCGATTCCGCCTGGATCGCGACGCGATTGGCGCATTGGGCATCGCCCATTCGCGATCTCGTCGCCAAGGCGGCGGAATGGCGCGTCTGGCCGCTCATCGAGCGCGAGACGCCGGCGGACTGGAACCATGGGCGGGTCGCTCTGCTCGGCGACGCGGCACACGCGATGCTGCCGTTTCTCGCGCAGGGCGCGGCTCAGGCCATCGAGGACGCCGCGGCTCTGGCGGCGGCTCTTGAACCCGGCGGTGACATTGTCGGCGCCCTGGCCGCCTACAGCGCCAGACGCACCCCCCGGGCGGCCCGTGTGCAAAGCGAATCGCGCCGCCAGGCGCTTATCTATCATCTTGGCCTGCCGGCCTCGCTCGTACGGGATATGGCGCTGCGGAGTCTTGGACCTCGGCTAACCCGACGTTATGATTGGGTTTATGGCGCGAAAAATCACGCCATTTCGTGAGTTGGTTGTGTGCTTAACTCGGTCGCTGTGAGCGTAGAGCTTCACCGCTTAGGCAAGCGGTTTGGGAGACCGCACGACCGCGGTGAATTTGGAACATGTTAGTGCATTCACGCGGATCGGGACTTGAGACATGAATGCGCGAGCCGCGATGCCTGAGTTCGACGCACCCGACTTGCGCAGTGCGCACGTCATCGTCGTCGCCAACGAAAAAGGCGGCACGGGCAAATCGACGTTGTCGATCCATATCAGCGTGGCTTTACTGAAGGCCGGGTTTCGCGTCTCGACGATCGATCTAGACACGCGTCAGCGAACCCTCACCCGTTTCTTCGAAAATCGTGCGTCCTGGGCGGCCAGTGCGCCGTGGGAAGTCGAACTGCCGCGCCACCACGCGCCTGACCGCGGTAATTCCGAGAATGTGCGTGATAACGAGACCTGGGAATTTGGCGCGTTCGCCACGGCGATTTCGGAAGTCGAACACGAGTACGAATTCGTCGTGATCGACACGCCGGCAAGCAATTCCTATCTCATGCGGCTTGCACATTCGCTGGCCGATACGCTGGTCTCGCCGGTCAACAATTCCTTCATCGACGTCGATGTTTTCTCCCGCGTGCATCATGATCGCTCGCAGCGTGGTCAGGTCGCCCATTATGCCGACCTCGTGCTTGAAGCGCGGCGCAAGCGCAAACTGGTCGATCAAGGCATTATCGACTGGATCATCGTGCGCAACCGCATGTCCTCAACTCAATCGAACAATGCCAAGCAGATCGCCGCCAGCCTCTCGCGCCTTGCGCCCGAACTGCAGTTCCGGGCTGCCGATGGGCTTCACGACCGCGTGATTTTTCGCGAACTTTTCCCCATCGGGCTCACGACACTCGACCCGATCGAGGAGGCGATGCGCGGCTCGAGCCTGACGAATTCGCAACTTGCGGCCCGGCGCGAGATCGAATCGCTCATCGCGACCCTGCAGCTCCCCGAGCGAAGCCGCGGAATGGCGCATCTTCAGGCCCGGCATGATTGGTTTGAGCGAATTTCCCGCTATTATCGCGATCTTAAGGGCTAAGGTCGCCGCCCGGCTCGTCACGATAAAAACGCAAAGCCTTCGTTCCTGCGGAGGTGAAAATAGGACCGGGCGCCGCGGCAGCGCCGTCGTCCAGATAACGGAGCAAAACTTGAAGATCACCCTCGCCTGTTCAGCCCTTCTCACACTATTCGCGACGACCTTGACGATGCCCGCCTCCGTTTTCGCCGAAGATTCGCCCAACGTCAGCATCGGCACATTGTTCATCGAAGGGGCGTTCACCCGGCCGACGAAGGCTGGCGACAAAGACGCCGAAGGCTATCTGTCGATCATCAATGAAGGCAGCGTGCCGGACCGTCTCGTATCGGTCGATTCCGACATCGCCAACAAGGCCGAGCTGCGCGCGTCTGGTTCTGATGGCCAGACGTTGTCGGATGGCATTGAGATTCCCGCCGGCGCCACCGTGAACCTCGCACCCGGCGGCCAGCGCGTGACGTTTTTGAACATTCATCATCCGTTGAAGGACGGCGACATCATCCACGCGACACTTGGCTTCGAGAACGCCGGCCAGATCGATATCGGCTTTCATGCGATACCGAGCCTGAGTTCATTGATGTCGAGCGGGGATTCCAAAAAGAAATAGGCTGCGGCCGAAATCGAACTCTCTGCTACTTCGGAGTTTCGCGGGTTCCGAAAAGGTACTTGAGACCCGCATCCAACGAGAGTTTGCCCGGCCCCCAGGCCATGATGCTCAGCGCCATGGCAGCCCATGTTATGTGGACAGGCCATCCGTCGGGCACGGTGAGTTCGACAATCAAGGTCATCACCAGCAGACCCAGCGCGGCGAAGCGTGTCGCAAATCCGAATACGAGCAAAACCGGGAAAATGATCTCGGCACACCCAGATGCAAAGGCGAAGTCTGCCGGCATCGGAAACGAATAAAGGCCGCCGGGCAGATGCAGCTTGAACTCATCGCTGAAGAGATAAACAGCGGTGTCGTTCAATTGTAAAAAGCCGCTCCATTTCAGGATACCGGAACGCCAGAACGGCACTGCGAGCGCGATACGCGTGACGAGCTGCACAAACGAAGGCTGGGCAATCGCGCGAACCAGGGCGTCTGCCTTTTCGACGAGAACAGCAAAAGGCCGAATTCTTTCGCGGACCGCGCCACGGTCATCAGTCATCGTCATTATTCATCTCCAAGATTGATTGTTGTGAAGGCGCCGGCCTCGATCATCCCGCTGATGTTCGCTGGAATATCGAATGATGGCTCGCTCTCAAGAGCAGCCGTTACCGCGCCGCCAAGGGTTTTCCCTTTGACGAGGTGCATCAGGAAAATTGCACCACCCGGCGGCAAATGCCGGACGACGACCTCAAGGTCGGCCCTGGTGATAAGCGCATCTTCCGGCGCGGCGGATTCGATCGTGCTAATTGGTCCATCCGTCCGATTGGCGACGAAAATCGTCAGCGCGGAAAATTCGGAACGTACGATCCGCGTCGCAGGATGCGGCGTGAAAACGACATTGGCCAATCTCTCTGGTGGAACAGCGGCCAAGGCTTCGGGCGCGAGCGGCGAAGCGTCCCGCGCATGATAGGCGTCGAGCCAGGCCCGTTCGATCCGGGCAACATCCGCGAGATATGGCATCGACTCCGCGTAGTCGTAGTGTTCGATGAAAGCCGGAAAATCGTGGCCGTATTCGAACAGCAGCGGCGAGCGCGGCGGCGTCGCGCGTATATGAAAGCGCGCCATGGCGCGAAAGAATTCCACGCCGGTGATACGCTGCACGGCAGGATAGATCGAGGTGAGCGCGTCGATCAGGCTAACGGTGACATTGTTGCGATAGACGTTGAAGCGCTTGACCGCGAGCTTGCCTTTCGGCCCCGTGACAATGGCCGGTGTTTCCTGATCGGGATTGATCAGCGCCGGCGAAAAATCCGCAGCGAACGACGGCTCGTTTGCCGGGTTGCGGCGCACGTCTTCAAGCGGCGGCATGGCGGCCATCCGGGAGAGCAATGGCTTTGTAACGATCCAGAATCGCCTGGGCGGCGATGGCCTCGGCCCTGAGCACCGGCCAATCGGGGATATTGCTATCCCATTCGATGAGCGTCGGAATAGGTCCGCACCGGCTGATCACGATATCGAACAGCTTCCACACCGCGTCAGCGACGGGGCCATCGTGACTGTCGATGAGCAGAAGGTCGCCTTCATCATCGCTCTGTTCGGCGTGACCCGCCAAATGGATCTCGCCGACACGGGCGAGCGGAAAGTCAGAGAGATATTCAAGCGCCGAGAAGCTGTGATTGGTCGCGGATACGAAGACATTGTTGACGTCCAGCAGCAGTCCGCATCCGGTGCGCTGGGCGATGGCGCGAATGAAGTCTGTTTCACTCATCGTCGACTCGTGAAACGAGACATAGGTCGACGGGTTCTCAAGCAGGATGGAGCGGCAGATCGCCTCTTGCACTTCGTCGATATGATCGCTGACGCGCGCGAGCGTTGCCTCGGTGTAGGGCAACGGCAGGAGATCATTGAAGAAGGTCGTCTCGTGCGTCGACCAGGCAAGATGCTCTGAAACCAGAGCCGGCTCATAGCGTTCGACCAGCGACCGGAATCGTTCGAGGTGCGCCTTGTCGAGCGGCTGCGGGCCGCCGATAGACATGCAGACGCCGTGTAAGGAAATCGGATTGTCGCGGCGAACACGCTCAAGCGCGTGATGCGGGGGGCCGCCAGCACCCATGTAATTTTCGGCGTGCACTTCGAAAAAACCGGCTCGGCCTTCTTGAGCCAGTATCGCCAGCAGGTGCTCATGTTTGAAGCTTGTTCCCGCCAGGCCAGCAATCGGGTGCGCCGGAAAGCGCAGAGGGATCGCCGCGTGGGGGACAGCGGGCTCGATCATCGAATTCACGTTTTTCTCCGCTTTCCGGCGTTTATCGATCGCTATGCGATTGATTACATCGCGCTCAGCGAACCATGATGGCCGTTCGGCAGAACGATGTTGGTGCAAGTGCCACCCTGCACGAATTTCCAGGAATTGCTCTGGAAGTCGACGGTCGATGTTCCCTGGCAAGTCGTGCCCGGGCCGGCCGCGCAGTCGTTCTGGCCCTTGAGAGCCACGCCGAAGCACTTTTCCTTATGTGCGGCAACCGCGGCGTCAGCTTCCGCTTGCGTCAGGGGAGCGGCAAAGGCGAACGTCGACAGCGCGGTCGTCACAGCGCCGGCAAGGATAGCCGTGCTTACGATGGATTTCACAGACATGAGATTCTCCGGATTGAGGCTTCGTTGCACCCGTTTACAGGGCGTATTGGTGCTTTCGGCGGGCCGTCGGGGGGCGTTACGGATCGCGGGCTCACAGTTTCGTGATGTGTGCCGTGGAGATCGAATAGACGGGGCCACCTGTAACGAAGTAGGGGCCAGCGTCGTAAAAAGGTCAGATAAAAATCATGGCGCCCAAAAGTGCGATGTCAGGAGCAATCATCGTGAAGACCAACGACTTCATCGGTCTGCTCGCTGTCGATTCCGCGCCGATCTGGCGATTCGGATCAATTTTCCGCCTCGCAATCGTCTTTGGAATTCTCATTGCCGGCGGCACATTTTTTCTGGGAATCGGGTTCAGGGCGGATATTTCTCAAGCCATTCAATCCCCGCGCTTCCTTTTCAAATTTGTCGAGACAGGGACGCTTGCCGCCGGGGCGACTGGGGCCGTGCTTTCCCTTGCGCGGCCTGGCGCCTCGATTGGACGCTGGTACTGGGTGCTGACGGCTGTGCCTTTGCTGCTGGTGTGTGCGGCCGTGATCGAGTTGATTGTGATGCCGCGGGATGTGTGGATGAAACTGCTTGTCGGCAAAAATTCGCGGGTTTGCCTGACTCTGATTCCGCTTCTCGCAATCGGACCTCTTGCCTGCCTGCTGATAGCGTTGCGACAGGGTGCATCGGAGAATCCGGGCGTTGCGGGCGGCCTCGCCGGCATGGCCGCGAGCGGCATCGCGGCGACGTTCTATGCAGCGAATTGCACGGACGACAGCCCGCTTTTTGTGATCACCTGGTATCCGCTCGCCACCCTGGCGATATCCACTGTGGGATATGTTTTGGGCGTCAAGCTGCTCAAATGGTAACGCGCTCTTAGCGGCACGGCTCGGCTTTTTAGAGTCGATGGATTAGGCGGGATGGGGATTAACGCGACCTCAGATTGTCCCGTGACGAACTTTGGGCAGCGGCATGGACGATCCCTCCGCAGCGTGATTGCGACGGACCTTTTTCGCCTTTGGGATCATGAGCCCATCGTCTTCCAGAAAAAACACGCCACGGCGCTCCAAGGCAGATCGCATCGCTGCTGCGGTCGGCGATAGTCGCGAAAGCCGCTGCCCTCGAAATCACACACAGTGGCGATTTCCACATTGGCCGACCGGGCAAGGTCTTCCATTGTTAGCTTGAGCCAAGCTCGGACGGCGCGGCATTGCTGCGGTGACATACTGTGATGTTGGGAAAAATTCCCGACATGGTCAAGATTTTTTGGAAGTTTCGAGCAGACTTTTGGACGAACAACACAAGGTTGCGAGCAGCTTTCAGGGGAAGCGGGAGCCATATCTCAGCCCAGCGGAATTCAAGGTCGCGACGCAACTCACCCCCATCTGGACTATTTGCCGATGGATATAGCTTAGTACTTGGCCACAAGCGCCGGCGCGGGTGGAGGGGCATTATCCAGCACCACCTTGACCCCGACGAATGCCTCCAAAGGCGGCGAGATGGTCACGGAGCGCGGGTCGGTCGATGAGAATAATCCGCTCACAGGCGCCCCCGTCACCTGATTCACGGTCGAACCCGTGTCGTACAATGCCCCGTAGGTGAAATAGCGGTTGTCGGTCGCATTGTTGATGAGGGCGTAAATCTGCACGTTATTGTTCACTTGATACGACGTCCGCAGATTGAGTGAGACAAAGCCCGGCACCTGCGGCAGCGCGTTGATTTCGTCACCGAAGTAATATTGGCCCGATTGATAAACCAAGTCCGCGCCGATCTTCCAGCCGTGCAAAAGCTCGTAATCGAATCCAACTTTGAATTTGTTGTTCGGGATACCCGGTAGATTGTCGCCCGGTTCCACCTGAATATTGCCGTTTGCATCAGCAAATGGATTGTTCGGCGACGCAAGAAGAACGGGCGTCGCGAACTTGGCCGAGATGTAGGAATAGTTCGCGTATGCATCCCACCTGTCTGCTGTGTAGGTCGCCCCGACATCAACGCCTTGCCGTATTGTATCGCCGGCATTCGTGTAATAACCGAAGCCCGTGACGATGCTCGGCACGCTCATGATGTCGTTCTGATTCTCAGTCCGATAGCCACTGATGCTCCAATCGAGACGACCAGGGGCCCACGACCAAGCGATGGCATTACTTCCTTTAAAGCCCGCCTCAACAGTGCGCGAGATGACTTGCTGTAGCGGCGGATCGGCGACAAGGAAGTTGTCGATCATGCAGGGTTGCGTTGGGCTTGAACATCCGAGTTCGAGCGGCGTCGGCGCGCGGTTAGCCTCGGAATAGCTCGCATAGGCCGCGATGTCGGGGGTGATTTTAATGGTCACACCCGCGACAGGATTGATACGGTTAAAGTTGTTCTGGCTGGTTAAGCTCGTGCCCAGCTCGTCATTGAGGTTGATCTGAGCGTCGTTGAAGCGAGCACCGGCATGAAGAGAGAGCCTGTCCGTCACGTCAAACGTATCGAGCACGAAGACGCCCAAATAATTGTTTTGTGTCTGTAGCGAGACGGGCGAAACGTCATAGGCAGGTTCGTTTATAAGCTCCCCATAACTCGCGACGACAAAATCTGGCGGCAAATTACCGAGGATGCTGCTGCCGGTGAAGTGCGTCCACCCGTGATCTTCGCTCACACCAGCAGTGATATTGTTCGTATGCCCGAGTATCTTATCGGTGTCAGTCAACTGTAGCGTCGTACCGGCGCTGTAAGTATGCGTCCAATTGCTGTCGATTTCGCCCATTGGCGCGCCGTTATCGGCTCCTGGAACTGGATCAGGAAGCGGCGTGGTTCCCGGCGCGCTGCCGTCGATTGGGTTTTGGGCGGGCAAGTCGTTGCTGTTGCAAACGAAGGCCGCGCTACAATGGTAAAAGTCGCTGACATTTCCGTCTTGGTGCGCAGCTGCATATTGGCGGAAATAAGCGTTACCGTTAAATTGCAAGGTGCTCGTAATTGCGGACTGATCCGAAAGCGTGACCATCGCAACTGAGTTTTGCACGGCGCCGGGAAGATTGAAGTCAGCCCACGGGTTCTGTTGAACCAGCTCAAGCGGTGTGGTGCCTGCAGCGCCGATGCCAGTTGCAGCAGCATTGACGCTCAGGTGAACTTCGTTTCCCTCGGCGCGATAACCTATATCCGCATAGCTGCGTTCAACGTCGGACTGGCCGAAATAGCGATAGCCGTTTGTCCGCACGCCTTCTAACGCGACGTAGTAGGCCCAGTTGCCTTTTTGAATGCCGTATTGGCCGGACCCTTGGACGGTATAATCGCTGCCGCCTTGCAAATTGAACTCGGTTCCCTGCCATGTGAAACCGTTCTTCATATTCATAACGACTGCGCCGGCCAGTGCGTTCAGGCCGAAGACCGGATTGCCAGTGACGATTTGCGCTTGATCGACGGCGACTGTCGGGATGAAGGCCCAGTTTACAACGTCACCATAAGCTTCGTTGATACGCACGCCGTTCATATACACGGCAAGGCCCTGCGGCGTTCCCGGAACCGGCGAAGCAGTTTGACCACGGAAGTTCAAGGCTTGCGAAAGCGGGCTGCCAAGCTCGTCTGTGACATCGACGCCGGGTGTACGACGCGCGAATGCCTGCGTGATCACGTCCTGATTCAAATTTTCGATTTGCTGCGAGGAGATTGTCTGGGTCTCGCTCGGGACGTTCAGTGTGCTCGTGCCGGCACCGAGGGGCGAAGTCGCGACGACATCGATTGTGGGAAGCTCGCCACCCGCAGCCGCATCAGCGGTCGCATTGGCAGCGGTTAGCTTGGCATCGCTGGGGACCGCCGTAGTCGGGGCGCTTTGCGCCAAGGGTGTTGCGGTCTGCGCGAAGGCTATCTGTGCCGGGATGCTCAGGAGCGCGAGAGAGGTTAAAGCCGTGGATAGACAAGCGCTAACGCGGACTCGCAGCATCGAAATTCCCCCTCACCAACTTCACCGCTCTAACCGGCGGTTCCAATTCCGCCTAAATCGGACGAGAATTTTTCTAAATTCGTAGGGGATGGATTCCCGAAACACTAGTGCAAACGGGCCACTAGCGTCGGGCAACATACTCAAATGTCTTTGGAATATTTTCCAACCAAGTCGGGAGTTTTTCCCGAGCTGGGGTGTGTTCGGCTGTGAGACACAGTCTCGACGATCCCGCGGTACGGCTTAAAGGATAATTGTGCTGCTTGGTGCGGGCGGCCGGGGTCGAACCGGCACAGCCCTTTCGGGCCGAAGGATTTTAAGTCCTTTGCGTCTACCAATTTCGCCACGCCCGCGTAGCACTCGCCATAAAGCGCCGCGGCGCCTGACGCAAATCTCTCGCTTGAACTATCCCTTGCCGCCGGCGAGCGGCGGCTGAAAGGCGAGGCCGAGGTCCCAGGGAAAATAGATCCACGTATCCTGCGAAACCTCGGTCATGAAACTATCGACATAGGGCCGGCCGAGCGGCTTGGCGTAGATCGTCGCGATATGCGCCTTGGGCAGGAGTTCCCGGACGACCCGCGCGGTCGCGCCGGTATCGACGAGATCGTCAACCACGAGAACGCCCGCACCCTGCCCGGCCGCGATCTCGGGCGCGATTGCCTTGATGATCTTCGGCGCTCCCTGCTGGATGGTGTGGTCGTAGCTCATGACTGAAATCGATTCGACCACGCGCAGATCGAGTTCGCGCGCGACAATGGCGGCGGGGACCAGGCCGCCACGAGCAATGCCGACGACCGCCGTGAACGGCCCCGCCTCGGCAAGGCGCCAGGCCAGCGCGCGGGCGTCGCGATGGAATTGGTCCCAGGAGACCTGGAAGGATCGTTGCGGTGCGTCATTCATGTGATCGTGTATTTGTCCCTGCCCGTGGCGCGCAGATCGGCAATGATCTGCTCGACGGCCGCCACGGCGGCCGCAACCTGCGCCGGATCCTTGCCGCGCACCACGACCTCATTGGAAAAGCGCCCATCGACGATCGATGGGTAGGAGCCGATCGAGAGGTCGGGATTTTGTGCGGCGATATAGCCGAGGTCGGCCGCATACGCGCCTTCCGGAATATCACCGATGGCGATGCTTTTGGCGTGCGTGCGCGGCCCGGCTTCAAGGCTCGGCGCCACGGCCGTGAGCATCGCCTGCATGATCGCCGGCACCCCGGCCATGACGATCACATTGCCGATCCTGAAGCCCGGCGCCTTGGAGATGGAATTCTCGACCAGGTCGGCGCCCTGCGGAATGTGCGCCATCCGCCGCCGCGCCTCGTTGAGATCTTCGGGTTTGATCCGCTGCAACAGAAGCGCGATGGCGCGCGGGTCTTCGACCACCGGCACGCCGAAGGCCACACCCACCGCATCTGCCGTTATGTCATCATGCGTCGGGCCGATGCCGCCCGTGGTGAAGACATAGGTATAGCGATGCCGCAGGGCGTTGAGCGCGGCGACGATCTCCTCGATCACATCGGGCACGACCCGCACTTCGCGCAGGTCGATGCCGCGCTCGGCCAGAAAATCGGCCGTGAAGCCGATATTCTTGTCCTTGGTGCGGCCACTCAGGATTTCGTCGCCGATGACGAGGAGCGCCGCGGTAACCGGCTCCGTCATATAAAAACTCCGCATCTTCGCGTATGGCTAAGGCTAAGGTTGGCCTTGCGCGCATCATGCCCCGCCGATGAGCCTCTCGTCGAGAGCGGCGGTCTTCACCAATGCGAAAATCGGCTCACCGGCACCGAGGCCGAGCTTATCGAGCGCGCGCCGGGTCGTCATGGCGAGCAGCGTGCCATCACCCTCGAGTGCGATATGGGCAATGGCAAGTGGTCCCAACGACTCGATCTCGCCGAGCCGGCCTCTGAGCGCGCCCTGAACGCTCAGGCCCAGCGGCGGCGCCGTCGAGAGTGTAACATCCGTCGCCTTGATCACGACGCGGAGCCTGGTGCCCGCCTCGCCGTGCGGACCGGCGAGCCAGACGCTGCCGGCGGGATGGATAAGCTCCGTCAGCCCATAGGTTTCGTCGTGCGTACCGACCTGCATGGTGAGAATGCTGGCGCGGTCGGCACGCGCATCATCGCCGAGCGCTGTCGGCAAAACCTCGGCGGGGTCGCCGACCGCAGCCACATGTCCCCTTTCCAGAACCACTACGCGGCTCGCCAGCCGCGAGACTTCTTCGACGTCGTGCGAAACATAGACGATCGGAATTTTGAACTCGTCGCGTAGCCGTTCGATCAGCGGCAGGATTTCGAGCCGGCGGGCTCTGTCGAGCGCGGCAAGCGGCTCGTCCATCAATAGAAGCTGCGGACCGAAGAGCAGCGCGCGGCCAATAGCGACGCGCTGGCGCTCGCCGCCGGAAAGTTTGGCGGGCGTGCGACCAAGGAGTTGGCCAATCCCTAATGTCTCGACGACGGCATCGAAGCTGATAGTCCGCGTTGCACGCGGCGCAAACCAGCGGCCGAAGAGCAGATTTTGCCGGACGCCCAGATGCGGGAACAGATGTGAATCCTGAAACACCATACCGATGTGGCGGCGATAGGGCGGCAGGAAAATTCCCTTGTCCATATTGACCAGCGTGCGTCCATCGAGAACGACATGGCCTTGGTCGGGGCGATCAAGGCCTGCAATGAGGCCAATCGTCAGCGACTTGCCGGCGCCGGAACGCCCGAACAGCGCGGTGATACCGTCATCGTTGTGGAACGCGACCTTCAGATCGAAAGTGCCGATATGGCGCGCGACGTCGACATCGATCATCGCCCGGCAAGCCTTTTTTCGCCCCGCGCCTGAATGATCTCGGACGCAACGATCGCGACAATTGCGATCGCCAGCGAGACGAGAGTCAGATGCAGCGCGTTCTCGTCAGCGCCCGGCTCCTGCGTATAAGTATAGATGAGTGTCGGGATCGTCTGCGTCTCCCCGGGTATGTTCGAGACGAAAGTGATCGTCGCGCCGAATTCGCCAAGCGCCCGCGCGAACGACAAAGTTGCGCCCGCGACAATGCCCGGCAGCGCAAGGGGCAGGCTGACGAGGAGAAAACGGGCCAAAGGATTGGCGCCCAACGTGCTCGCGGCTTTTTCCAGATTGGGGTCGATCAATTCGAACGAAAGACGCATCGCTCGGACCATGAGCGGAAAGCCCATGATCGCGCAGGCGAGTGCCGCACCCGTCCAGCGGAATGACAGCACGATGCCGATATCCGCGAGCGCCTGGCCGAAAATGCCGCGCCGTCCGAAACCGATCAGCAGCAGATAACCCGTGACGACTGGCGGCATGACAAGCGGCAGGTAGACAAGCGCAGTGATGAGCGTCTTGCCAGGAAAACGCCAGCGCGCCAGCCCATAGGCGACAAGAATGCCGAACGGCAGGCTGCCGAGAAGCGCGACGATGGCGATGCGCAGCGACAGCCAAACCGCGGTCCAGTCATCCGGCCCGAGGAAGTCCTGCAATGCTATATTCTCCCGAATATGGCAAAGCCCGGCTTCTCGGCTGATCGCGCGCGCCTGTCAAGAACCGCGCGCCTTAATGCGGCCAGTAGGTCTTGATGAAAAAGGCGCACGTGATCGCGATCGTGATGCCAAGCGTCACGATCCGCGCCAAATGCGACGGGGTCACGCGCCCGATCTGCGCGCCGCCGATACCGCCGATGAGCGAGCCGGCAAGCATCGCAAGCGTCTGCGGCCAGACGACCGCACGCGCCGACAGGAAGATAATGATCGCGACCGTATTGGCCGCCGTGATCAGCAAGCTGCGCGGGCCCTGCAAGGCTTTGATATCGGTCTCGCCGAAGAGACACCAGACCGCCAGCAACATGACGCTGGCCGCGCCGCCGAAATAACCGCCGTAAGCGCCAAGAATGAATTGGGCCACGAGCACCAATGGCGAGCCATGAAAGCGGCCTTCGACAGCTATGGCGATGCGCCGCCCAAAGGCGAGCGCCAAAGTCGCAAGCAGCAGAAGCCATGGCAGCATCAACGTGAACGATGATGAAGGCGTATGCAGCAGCAATAGGCTGCCGATGAGGCCCCCGACCAAAGTCACAATCAGCATTGGCCACTTGCCGACGCCGCAGATCGAGCGGAACGAGTTCGGATAGATCAGCGTGCTCGCGATCGTGCCCGGCCAAAGCGCGACTGTGCTCGACGTATTGGCGAGAACGGCGGGCATGCCGGTCGCGATCATCGCCGGCACGGACACGAACGAGCCACCACCTGCGAGCGAGTTCATCGCACCCGAGCAAAAACCGGCGGCAAACAGGAAAGCGAGAACGGGAAATATCACGGAATGATCAGGCATTGTGATCAGCCCGTATAGGATTGCGCGTCGCGGTGGAATCTCTTTTGTCCTATTGCGACGCTCCGACGCGCTCGATCTCCCATTCGAGCGTCACGCCGCTTGTCGCAAAGACGCGGCGGCGAACTTCTTCGCCCAGAGAACTCGATGTCGTTTGCGCTGGCCGCTCCGCGATTGATGAGGAAATTGCAATGCAGCTCCGACACCTGCGCGTCGCCGATCACAAGCCCGCGACAACCCGCGGCATCGACCAATTGCCATGCCTTGCGGCCCAGAGGATTTTTGAACGTCGAGCCACCGGTGCGGGTATTGACCGGCTGTGTTTCCTGCCGTGATTTCGTGATCTCTGCCATCTGCGCTTCGATCGCAGCGCCGTCGCCAGCTTTGCCTTCGTAAAGCGCCGAGGTGAAAATCAGATCGTGCGGCACAACCGCATGGCGATATGTGAATCCCATTTCCGCGTTGCTGAAAATGTGCAGCTTTCCGGCGCGATCGATTGCGCGGCAGGACACGAGTACATCTTTCGTCTCCGCGCCGTAGGCGCCAGCATTCATCCGCAATGCGCCGCCGACGGCGCCGGGAATGCCGCGATAGAAGGCCAAGCCTGCAATGCCCGCTTCCGCCGCGCTCGTCGCGAGCTTCACATCGAGAATCCGCGCCCCGGCCTCGATGCGCAAACCGTCGATGTTTAGAGTATGAAAGCCCTTGCCGAGGCGAATAACCACGCCGGCGATACCACCGTCACGCACCAGAAGGTTGGAGCCGACGCCGACCACTGTGACGCGAATGTCTGGGTCGAGATGTTCGAGAAAATACGCGAGGTCTTCTTCGTCCGCCGGTGTGAACAGAACCTGCGCCGGACCGCCGGTGCGAAACCAGCAGAGGTCCGCCATGCGGACATTGGATTCAAGCCGGCCGCGCAAGTCCGGCGCAGCTTTATGCAGTGCGGGCGTAAGATCGGGGAAGATCATGCGGCATCGCCGGCCGCCAATTGACCCGGCAACGCATAGGCCCATTGCGTGATATTGCCGGCGCCGAGGAAGACAACATAATCGCCTGCTTTGGCGATGCCGCGCACGATCTCCGCGAGTTGCGCCGGGCCAGCAAGTGGGAGCGCCTGACGATGACCATGCGCTCTTATTGCAGCGACGAGACCATCGCGGTTAGCGCCATCGATCGGCGCCTCGCCTGCGGCGTAAACATCGGCGACGATCACGACATCGGCATCGTTGAAGCAGGTCGCGAATTCGTTGAACAGCGAGTGGAGCCGCGTATAGCGGTGCGGCTGAACGATGGCGATGACCTGCCCTTTCGTCGAGGCGCGGGCCGCGCGCAGCACGGCTGCGATCTCGACCGGATGATGTCCGTAATCGTCGAAAATCCGCACACCGTTCCATTCGCCCGTCGGCGTGAAACGCCGCTTGACGCCGCCGAAGCCTGCGAGGGCGCCGCGGATTGAATCTGTGCTCATGCCGAGTTGATACGCGACCGCGATTGCGGCCGTGGCATTGAGGGCATTGTGATGGCCAGGCATCGGCAGGCCCAAATTCTCGAGCCTGACCTCGCTGCCCTTGAGGCGGTCGTGGATGATAACATTGAAGCGCGACTTGCCGCCGGTCAGATCGACATCGACGAGACGCACGTCGGCCTGCGGATTTTCGCCGTAGGTAATAACGCGCCGGTCCTCGATCTGGCCGACGAGTTCCTGCACCGTCGGATGATCGAGACACATCACCGCAAAGCCGTAGAACGGCAGATTCTCGATAAATGAGAGAAATGCAGCCTTAATCGCATCGAACGTTTTGAAATGATCGAGATGCTCAGGATCGATATTGGTTATGATCGCAATGTCGGCGGGCAGTTTCAGGAACGTGCCGTCGCTTTCATCGGCTTCAACAACCATCCAATCGCCGGCGCCGAGGCGCGCGTTGGTGCCATAGGCATTGATGATGCCGCCGTTGATGACGGTCGGGTCGAATTTGCCTGCATCGAGCAGCGTGGCGACAAGCGATGTCGTCGTCGTTTTGCCGTGCGTGCCGGCGATGGCGACGCATTGTTTGAGCCGCATGAGTTCGGCCAGCATTTCCGCGCGCCGGACGACTGGCAGACGCTTTTCGCGCGCGGCGACGAGTTCAGGATTATCGCGCTTGATCGCGGTCGAGACGACGACGACCTCAGCTTCGCCAAGATTCGCGGCATTGTGGCCGATGTAAATCGTGGCGCCCTTCTCGCGCAGGCGTAGAACGTTGGCGTTTTCGCTCGCGTCGGAACCTTGAATCTTATAGCCGAGATTGAGCAGCACTTCGGCGATGCCCGACATGCCAATCCCGCCGATGCCGACAAAATGTATGGGCCCCAGTTCGCGCGGCAGCTTCATGCTTTTTTGTTTCCGAGAGCGATATTGATCACGAGATCGGCGAGCCTCTTGGCGGCGTCACTGATTCCCGCTTTCTGAGCTGCCGCGGCACGCGATGCAAGCCCCTGGGGATTTTGCCGCGCTGCTCGCAGCGCATCGGCGAGCCATTGCGGCGTGAAATCCGCCTCGCGGATGACTTGTGTGACGCCCGTCGCCGCAAGCTCGGCCGCATTCGCCGCCTGATCCTGATCGAGAGCATGCGGAAATGGGACGAGAATCGAAGGCCGGCCGATCACTGCCAGCTCCGAAACGGTCGAGGCGCCAGCGCGCGCAATCACCAGCGAGGCCGCCGCGACGCGCGCCGGGAGATCGGCAAAAAACGGCAGGACTTCCGCTGCCACCGCGCACGATTCATAGGCTTTAGCGACGCGCACCTGATCCTCGCCGCGCGCTTGCTGCACGATCTTCAGCCCCTTCCGCTCATCGGGCGACAGCAGCGCGATCGCGGGCGGCACGATGTCGGACATCACGCGGGCGCCTTGCGAGCCACCCGTAACGAGCAGATCGAACGTGCCGTCGCTCGGGACATGGTATGGCACCGCGGCCGCGGCGAGCACTGCCGGACGCACGGGATTGCCGGTATGATAGGTCGGCGCCTTGATGCCCGGCCCAAGGCCATTCAACGTCGGGAAACCGTGCGCCACAGCATCAACGCGCGCCGCAAGGAAGCGATTGGCGCGGCCCATCACCGCGTTCTGTTCATGCAGGATCGTCGGCACGCGCAACAGCGTCGCGGCGAAGACTGGCGGCACGCTCGGATAACCGCCAAAGCCAACGACCACTGCAGGACGATGGCGGCCGATGAGCCAAAGCGCCGCCAAAGTGCCGGAGAGCAGCGTCAGGATCGCTTTGGCACGGGCGAAAACGCCGCCGCCGCTCGGCGTCGCGGACGGAATCTCATGCACCGCCTGTGCCGTAAAATCGCCGCCGTATTTCTTGCCGCGCAAATCCGTGAGAAGCTCGACCGCGACGCCCCGGGCCGATAATTCCCGCGCCAGCGCTTCGGCGGGGAAGAGATGGCCGCCAGTGCCACCCGCCGCGACGAAGACGGGGCCGGAACTCACGATACAATCCTCACGCGGCTTCGGCTCCAATATTACGGAAGACGACTTCCGAACGCGGCCGCTTGCGCATTACGGCGATCAGGAAACCCATGCCGAGCGCAAGCGAGATCAGCGAGGAGCCGCCGTAGGAGATGAACGGCAGGGTCATGCCCTTGGCCGGCATCAGATGCAGATTAACCGCCATATTGATCGCACTCTGAATACCGAACAACATCACAAGGCCGGAGCCGGCAAGCCGGCAGAATTGATCCTCGTTGCGTGAGGCGACAGTGAGGCCGCGCACAACGATGAACATGAAGACGGCGACGATGACGAGGCAGGCGATGATGCCGAATTCCTCCGCCGTCACGGCGAAGATGAAGTCCGTATGCGCATCGGGAAGAATGCGCTTGATCGTGCCCTCGCCCGGCCCTTTGCCGGTCCAGCCGCCGGCGAAAAAGCTTTGCAGCGCGGTATCGACCTGAAACGTATCGGCGACGCCGCCGGTCGCACCCGGATCGATGAATTTCAAAATACGGGCGCGCACATGCGGCACGAATTTATAGGCCGCCAGCACGCCGCCCATGCCGATGCCGCCGACGCCCAAAACCCAGATCCAGCGCAGACCGGCGATAAAGAAAAGTCCGACCCAGACCAGCGAGACGAGCATGGTCTGGCCGAAGTCCGGCTGCAGAATGAGCGGAATGATCGTCGCCGGCAGAAGCAGCAGCGCGATCAGATTGCCGGGCAGACGATCACGCCCTCCCTCGGAAAACGCCCAGGCCGCCACGACGACAAAGCCGGGCTTCATGAATTCCGACGGCTGGATGCCGAAAATCCAGCGCCTGGCGCCCTTCACCTCCTCGCCGAAGAGAAGCGCGGCGAAGATCAAGGCCATCGAAACCAGAAAAACGATGAGCGCGGCGCGGCGCACGTGCCGCGGGGACAGCAGCGACGCGCCGAAGAAGACCGCCAGCGAGGGGATGAGGAACATCACCTGCTTGTTGACGAAATGGAAGGTCGGCAGCCCCAACCGTTCAGCGACGGGCGGGCTGGCCGCCATCGTCAGGACGAGGCCGAAGATGACGAGCGTACCCAGCGCGGCAAGCAGCCAGCGGTCGATGGTCCACCACCAATTTGCCAGGGTCGAGCGTTCGACGCGCGAGACCATGATCTTCCCCCTTTAGATCGGCGGCTCCGCAAGCTTCGCCAGAACGACCTCCCGAAACTTGTCGCCGCGTTTCTCGAAATTCGGGAACTGATCGAACGAGGCGCAGGCGGGCGACAGAAGCACGATGGGCGCCGGCGTCGAGGCTGCCTCGGCATCGCGCGTCGCGCTTTCGACCGCACGATCGATCGTGCCGCAAAATTCATAAGGAATTGCTTCGCCGATAACTTTTGCGAAAGGCTCCGCCGCCTCGCCGATGAGATAGGCTTTCGCGACCTTATGGAACAAAGGCGCGAGCGGGCCGATGCCGCCCTCTTTGGCACGGCCGCCGAGGATCCAATAGATATCGTCGAGGCTGAGCAGCGCCTTTTCCGCCGCGTCGGCGTTCGTCGCCTTGGAATCGTTGATGTAGAGGACTTTGCCGCGATAGCCGATCTCCTCCATCCGGTGCGCGAGACCGGGGAAAGTCTGCAAGCCCTTCTGGACGAGCTCAAGCTCGAATCCGTGTGTACCGAGCGCCGCCACCGCTGCCGCCGCGTTCTGGCCGTTGTGGGTGCCACGAAGCGAGGGAATGCCGGCGAGATCGGCAATCGGACTCGCGGCGCCGTTGGTCTTGCGGACGAGTCGCGAGCCTTCGAGAACGATGCCGTCCGGAATCGCCGGATGATGGATCGAGATTGGCACGACGGTCCGGCCTTGCGCGCGCAGCTTCTGTGCGATGCCGGCGCAGATATCGTCATCGACACCGACGATGGCGACATCGGCCTTGGCGACGAGCCGTTCCTTGATCTCGGAATAATGTTCCATCGTCCCGTGCCGGTCGAGATGATCGACCGTGATATTCAGAAGCACGCCGAAGGATGGATTGAGCGACGGCGCAAGGTCGATCTGGAACGATGAGCATTCAATCACATGGACGCGTTTGTCCGACGGCGGATTGAGTGCCAGTACCGGCACGCCGATATTGCCGCCGACTTCGACCTCATAATCGAACGTCTGATAGAGATGCGCGACAAGCGCGGTCGTCGTCGATTTGCCGTTGGTGCCGGTGATGGCAACAAGCGGCGATTTCGGCGCGATATGGGCACGCTCGCGCAGGAAAAGCTCGATATCGCCGATGATCTCGACGCTCGCGGCCTTCGCCTTGACGACGATCCAATGCGGATAGGGATGGGTCAGCGGCACGCCCGGCGCGAGCACCAGCGACTCGATGCGTGTCATATCGGCCGTCACGAAGTCTTCGAGCTTGAGACCGGCGGCCACGGCCTTTTCGCGGCCGGGGCGATGATCGTCCCAAACGACAACATCCGCACCGCCGGCGACGAGCGCCTGGGCGCTGACAAGACCGGAGGCGCCGAGACCGAAGACGGCAACGCGCTTGCCGGCAAAGGAAGTGATCGGAGTCATCAGAAACCTTTTAATTGCATCGGATTCCTCCGAAAACCGCTTCGCACTTTTCAGTCCGATGCTCTAGAGCGTGTTCCGAAAAAGTTGCACGACTTTTTCGAAAAGAACACGCTCCAATATTTTAATCTGGCGCGAATTCTTATCGGCCAGATGGTCATCTGGCCGGAAAACGCGCTAGCGCAACTTCAGTGTCGAAAGGCCGATGAGGGCAAGGACAAAGGCGATGATCCAGAATCGCACCACGACTTGCGGCTCGGACCAGCCGAGCTGCTCAAAATGATGATGGATCGGGGCCATTTTAAACACGCGCTTGCCGGTCAGCTTGAACGATATGACCTGGACGATAACCGACAAAGCCTCGACGACAAAAAGGCCGCCGACGATCGCGAGGACGATCTCATGCTTGACTGCGACGGCCACGGTGCCAAGCAGACCGCCGAGCGCCAGCGAGCCGGTGTCGCCCATGAAAATCTGCGCAGGCGGCGCGTTGAACCACAGAAAGCCGAGGCCCGCGCCGATGAGCGCGCCGCAGACAACGGCGAGTTCGCCGGTGCCCGGCACATAATTGATACGCAGATATTCCGAATAGATCGCATTGCCGACGACATAGGCGATGATACCGAACGCCGCCGCCGCAATCATCACCGGGACGATGGCGAGGCCGTCGAGACCATCGGTGAGATTCACCGCATTACCGGCGCCCACGATAATCAGCGGCGCGAAAATCAGAAAGGCATAGCCGAGGTCGATCACATAGCCCTTGATCGCCGGCAGGGCGAGTTCGGTCGTATGCGCCGCGCCCACTTTCATCATTGCGAAACAGGCAACAATCGCGATACCGGCTTCCAGCGCCAGGCGGAGCCTGCCGGAAAATCCCTTGTGCGTCTGCTTCGTGACCTTGAGATAATCGTCATAGAAGCCGATGAGACCGAAGCCCACGGTGACCAGCAGGACGATCCAGACATAGCGATTGGCAAGATTCGCCCAGATGAGCGTCGAGACGATGAGGCCTGAGAGGATCATCAGGCCGCCCATCGTCGGCGTGCCTTTTTTAGTCAGCAGATGCGACTGCGGCCCGTCCTCGCGGATCGGCTGGCCCTTGCCCTGTTTAAGCCGCAGAGCCGCAATGGTACTCGGCCCAAAGAAGAACACGAAGAACAGCGCCGTCGCTGTCGCGCCCGCCGTGCGGAACGTGATGTAGCGGAACAGATTCAGCGGGCTGAAAACATGCGTAAAGCTGGCGAGCCAAAATAACATTCTTAAATCCTACGGGCTGACAGTCTCGCCGGAATAGCGGGTTTTTAGCGCCGCGACGATGGCGCTCATTCTGCTCGCGTTCGATCCTTTGACGATGACGAGATCGCCAGCACGAACCGCCGAGAGAA
Organism: uncultured Pseudomonadota bacterium; assembly: GCA_963782195.1. Classification (GTDB taxonomy): domain Bacteria; phylum Pseudomonadota; class Alphaproteobacteria; order Rhizobiales; family Beijerinckiaceae; genus Methylovirgula. The sequence goes on from CAWAIN010000005.1 coordinate 143,770, forward strand.
CGATATCTTCAAGCGTTGCCGCGCTTTCGCACCAGGCGCCGCGCTTGTCCTTCGGCAAGGCGTCAAAAAGACTTTTCATCAACGGGCCGGCGGCAAATACGAGGTCGATACGGTGAGTTAAAACATCTTCCGCGAGCGCGGCGTGGAGCGAGGGGCCGAGATGGCCGAGTTCGAGCATATCGCCGAGGACGGCAATGCGCCGTTCGGCCTTGAGGCCACCGACCAGCGCCAAAGCGGCACCAACCGAAGCCGGGTTTGCATTATAGCTTTCGTCGAGCAAGGTGAAGGGGCCGTTTTCCGCCTGCAGAACAAAGCGGCGGCCGCGCCCCGCAGGCACTTCGAACGTCGCAAGCGAGTCCGCCGCCTCATCGAGATCGAGGCCGAAAGCCTGCGCGGTCAAAAGAACCGCCAGCGAATTCATCGCGACATGGCGCCCCGGCGCGCCAAGGCGGTAAGTGACCTCGCGCCCGGCGACGCGGGCCGTCACGATCGCATGAGTCTCATCCGTCTCGAACGCAATGAGCCGTGCATCGGCGTGGAAGTCGCCGCCGAATGTCGCAATATGACCCGCACCTGCTGTGCGGGCCGCCGCATCGAGCCGCTGATAGTGCGGATTGTCGGCGTTGAGGATCGCCACACCACCGGGCACGAGACCGGCGAAAATTTCGGCCTTCGCGTCGGCGATGGATTCAACGGAGTCGAAAAATTCGAGATGCACGGGCGCGACGGTCGTGATGATCGCGACATGCGGTCTGGCCATCGCGGTCAACGGCAGAATCTCGCCCGCGTGGTTCATGCCGATTTCGATGACGCCAAAGTCTGTTTCGCGCGGCATCCGCGCCAATGTCAGCGGCACGCCCCAATGATTGTTGTAGGAAGCGGCTGATGCATGTGTCGCGCCGGCCTGCGAAAGAACATGCCGCAGAGCCTCTTTCGTCGTCGTCTTGCCGACCGAGCCGGTGACCGCGACGATCCGCGCCGATGTACGCGCTCGCGCTGCGACAGCGAGGCCTTCCATCGCCCGCAAGACATCGTGGACCACATAAAGCGGACCCGCGCCTTTTAGCGCATCGACATGATCTTCATCGACCACTGCTGCCGCGGCGCCTTTGTCGAACGCATCACGCACATGATCGTGTCCGTCGCTGCGCTCGCCCTTGATCGCGAAGAAGAGATCGCCGGGCATTAGCGTCCGAGTATCGATTGAAACGCCAAAGACCGGTTGCGGCATCGTCCCGCTGAGCCGCGCATGCATCGGCGCAAAAAGCGCCAGCGGCGTCCACAGCGGCGCGACGGCCTGCTCGGGCGCAAAGGCACTTTCCTGCGACACGTCGAAACTCATGCCGCGGAAACTCCCAAGGCGGTGCGCACGCTCTCCTGATCGGAAAACGGTAATATCCTGTCACCGACGATCTGGCCCGTTTCATGGCCTTTTCCGGCGACGAGCAATACGTCGCCCTCTTGCAGCGCCGCAATACCCGCGGCAATGGCCAGTGCCCGGTCGCCAATCTCCTCGATCTTGGCACCAGAAACAACAAGGGCGCCGGCAAGGATTTCGGCACGGATTTGTGCCGGATTTTCCGAGCGCGGGTTGTCGTCGGTCACAATCACGTCGTCGGCGAGCCGCGCCGCCAATTCGCCCATGATCGGACGCTTGCCCTTGTCGCGATCGCCGCCGCAGCCGAAAACGACAATGAGCCTGCGCTTTGCCAGTGGTCGCAAGGTGCGGAGGACTTTATCGAGCGCATCCGGCTTATGCGCGTAATCGACAAAGATCGGCGCTTCATTCCGCCGCCCGACGAGTTCGAGGCGCCCGGAAGCGCCTTCGAGCTTTTCCAGCGCAGAGGAGACATGGTCCGCCGCTCCGCCAGTTGCCAAAACGAGACCCGCCGCGACCAGCGCATTCTGAACCTGGAAATCGCCCGCGAGTGGAAGACGCACAGAATAAGTTTTGCCATTGTGTTCAAGCGTCAGCACAGTGGCAAAATCTTCCGGCTGCATCTCCAGCAACTTGATCGCCTCACCTGCACGCCCGACCGTGAAAAGATGAAGACCGCGCGCCTTGCAGGCCGCGATGACTTTATCCGCGACGTCGCTGTCGGCATTCACGACCGCTGCCTGCCCCGGCTGTAGCAATGTATCGAAGAGCCGCAGTTTCGCCGCGAGATATGACTCCATGTCCAGATGGTAATCGAGATGGTCGCGCGACAGATTGGTGAAAGCGCCCGCGGCCAGGCGAACGCCATCAAGGCGGCGCTGGTCGAGCCCGTGCGACGATGCCTCGAACGCGAGGTGACTGACCGCTTCGCGTGTAAGCTCATCGAGCGTTTTATGCAGCGAGATCGGATCGGGCGTCGTCAATGAACCGTAGACTGCGCCGGATGGCGCGACGAGGCCGATCGTGCCGAGCGACGCGGCGCGGAAACCGAGCGCGATCCAGATTTGCCGCGTGAAAGCCGCGACCGAACTTTTGCCGCTCGTGCCAGTGATCGCGACAATCGTCTCGGGTTGCCGGGGATAGAAACGCGCCGCAGCAAGCGCCAAGGCGCGGCGAGCATCTGCGACTTCGATAAAAATGGCAGGCGCAACATCAATCGGACGCTGGCCGACGACCGCGACGGCGCCGCGCTCCACGGCCTGCGCGGCGAAAACCGCCCCGTCTGCCTTACTGCCCGGCAATGCGAAAAAGAGAAAATTCTCGCCGACGATGCGGCTGTCAGCACTCAGTCCGGCGATCTCGCGCGCGGCCGTTTCGGCGGCGAGTGCCGCCTCAGGCAGGAGATCGCCAAGGCGCATCAATGGCTCCCAAGCACGACCGCAGAATTGGCAGCGGTATAGCCGAGCTGGGCGAGCAGGGGAAATGGCTCGACCGGCGGCGTGAAACGCGGTTCAAGCCCGAGCAAAGGCCCGACGCGGGTAATGACCTTGCCGGCCACCGCGCCGGCGTTCCACGCTGCGGTGTGGAATCCATAAGTTCCTGGAATTGCTTGCGGTTCGTCCAACATCACGAAGAAAAGATACTTCGGCTTGTCGGCAGGGACAATCGCCATGAACGTCGTTAGCACCTTGTCATTCGAGTAATGGCCGTGGACGATTTTCTGGGCGGTGCCGGTTTTTCCGCCGGCAAAATAGCCGTCGATATTGGCATTCTTGGCGGTACCGATTTGGGCATTGAGCCGCATCAGATAGCGTAAGCTTTCCGAGCTTTGCGGCTTGATCACCTGCGGTGCGTCAAGCTTTGCCTCCGCCTCGCCGCGCTTCAGGAAGGTCGGGTTGATCATATAGCCGCCGTTGACGAGTGCGCCGACCGCCATTAGCGCCTGGAGCGGCGCGACGTTCAGGCCCTGGCCAAAGGCGATCGTCATTGTGTTGAGCTCGCTCCAGTTCTTCGGCACGAGCGGCGCCGCGGATTCAGGCAGTTCGGTGCGCAGGCGAGTCAATTGGCCCATCTTGCGCAAGAAGGCCTTGTGTCCGTCAACGCCGACCATCATGGCAATGCGTGCCAGGCAAATATTCGATGAATAAGTGAAGCATTCCGGCACAGACAGAAAGCGATGCTGCGGCTCGAAATCATGGATCGTGAAGCGGCCGTAGCGCAGTGACTCGCGGGCATCGATCTTGCTATTGAGCGTGACCTTTCCGGCATCGAACGCCATCGCCAAGGTCATCGCCTTGAATGTCGAACCCATTTCGTAGACACCGACGGTCATGCGATTGATGTTTTGCGGGCGAAGGGCGTCGACAGGATTGTTCGGATCGAAATCCGGCAGCGACGCCATGGCGATGATTTCGCCGGTATTGACGTCAAGAATGGCGCCGGCGCCCGCCTTCGCCTTGAATTTTTCAATGCCCTTGGCAACTTCGTCACGCAACGCATAGGTCGCGTTGAGATCGAGCGACGTGACGATCGGTTTCAAATTCGTCGGCGTGAGATTGAAGCCGGCGCTTTGCAAGGCCGAGAGGCCCTGGCCGTCGATATACTTTTCGAGCCCGGAAATGCCGACGCCGTCAATATTGGCGTAGCCCAGCACATGCGCCGCAATCGGGCCATTGGGATAGACGCGTTTATTCTCTTGCGTAAAACCGATACCCGGTAAGCCCAAATGGTAGACCGCCTGTTGCTCGGCAGGCGTCACCGCGCGTTTGATCCAGACGAAACCTTTGCGTGAGCCGAGTTTCTCGGTCAGCTCGCGGACGCTGAGATCGGGAAAGATATTGCTCAACTGATCGACCGCTTCATCACGGTCGATAATGCGTCGCGGCTCGGCGAAAACGGAGGTGACTTTTATGTCTGTCGCCAGCACCGCGCCGTTGCGATCGAGAATATCTGGGCGCGCCGCCGCGACCGTGTCGGACGCCGCCTCATGCACCTGACGCAACTCGGGATGCATCCCAAAATAAATGAGCTTGCCACCGATGATGCAATAGACGAGCACGAAACCGCCGGCGATGAGCCTGATGCGGCGCGTGCTCTTGTCGAGCTTGCTCGTCAGAAGTATCGCGAGCAGCCCACGCCGCCGCGGCGTTACGCGCGCGGGCAGCGTGTGGCCTGTGTGTTCTTCGGGCAAGGAATTGTCGTTGTCGCTCATGGCTTAATGCGTTCCCGGCGAAATTTGTCCCGTCGCCATGCGATCGACCGGTGTATTCGATGCACTCTCGACACCGAGCGCATCGAGCTTCTGGGCGATGTCGTCGTGCGCGGGACCTTTATCCGGCAGTCCGCTCGGCGGCACGATTTGGTTCAACGCCGGCGTTTGCAGCTGAAGAAATTGGTCCGCCAGATTTGCGATGCGCTCCGGCCTCGAAACATGCTCCCATTCGGCGCGCAGCATGCCGATCTCGTCGGTCTGCTTTTGCAGTTTTTCCTGCAATTGAACGATCTTCTCGGCACGGAACATCGTCTCGTATTTCACCGAATAAGCGAAGATCGCGGTGCCAACCAAAGCCGCGATCGCGAGGACGTTGAGAAAGCGGATCATCGGCCTTTCCTCTTGTCGGTTTGGGGTAAGCGCGACAGCGCGACGAATGCCGGATCGAGCGGCTGCGCCGGCGCCGCTGTCCGTTCGGCAAAACGCAATTTCGCCGAACGCGCGCGCGGATTTTCGGCGGCCTCCGTGGGCGTGGCTTCGATCGGTTGTTTGCCGATCAGCGTGAAGCTCGGCGCGGGTTTCAAAGGTTCGCCTGGCAGACGCCGCGACTTCGCCTCGCCACGGCCGGAGCGGGCCGCAAAAAATTGCTTCACGATCCGGTCTTCGAGCGAATGGAAGGTGACGACAGCGAGCCGTCCACCCGGTTTCAACGCGCGCTCGGCGGCCGCGAGCCCGGCGACCAATTCGCCAAGCTCGTCGTTGACCGCGATACGCAACGCCTGAAAACTGCGCGTCGCCGGATGGATCGCGCCGGGCTTCACGTGCACGACTTGGCCGACGATCTCCGCCAGCTTCGCCGTGGTCGTGATCGGCGCCTCAATACGCGCCGCGACGATGGCTTTGGCAACACGGCGCGCCAGTCGTTCTTCGCCGAAATAATAGAAAATGTCGGCGAGCGTCGCCTCTTCCGCATTGTTGACGAGATCGGCGGCGCTTTCGCCCCGCCCGCTCATCCGCATATCGAGCGGCCCGTCCTGCCGGAATGAAAAGCCGCGCTCGGCTTCGTCGAGCTGCATCGACGAGACGCCGATGTCGAAGACGATCCCATCGAAGGCGTCGATGCCTTGGGCTTTGGCGACGCTTCAAGCTCGGAAAATTGGGCTTCGACCAACGTCAAGCGGCCCGCCGCGGCCTCCACCGCATCAAACCCGCCGGCAATGGCGCGCGGGTCGCGATCAAGCGCCAGAACTTTCGTGTTGGGTGTCGCGAGAATGGCGGCGGTATAGCCGCCGGCGCCGAATGTCGCGTCGAGATAGATGTCGCCGCTTCGCAGGGCGAGCGCTTCAAGGACCTCCGCACGAAGCACGGGGATATGACGGGCCAGTCCGCCAGCGGCGACGTGCTGAAGATCGCCGCGGCCCGATTTCATCCCCGTGCTCCATGTGGCGGTGGCCCTTCCGGCGCCGCAGATTGGGAACTTGATTGTCTTCGAAGAACGCGCGATCGAGCTTTGGCCTCCTCGAAATGCGCCTGAAAACGGCTCGGCTCCCAGATCTGAAACCTGTCTCCTTTTCCGAGGAAGGTGACTTCCTGCGTAACCTGCGTCAGCGCCCTGATCGTCTCCGAGAGAACGACGCGGCCCTCCGCATCCACTTTTAAAATCTCGCTGGCGCCGAAAAGAGCCGTCGAGAGATGATCCCGTTCTTCCGAATACGGCGCGTGCCGCGCCAAAAGCTGATCGATTTCCCGCAACAGGGCATTGCCGCCGCAATCGACTGCCTCGCCCTCGAGCGCCGGATGCACGAAGAGCCCGTCGAATCCATCGCGTGCCAGAACCGCCCGGAATTGCGCCGGGATCGACACGCGTCCCTTCGCATCCAGTCGATTGGTGAAACACGAGACGAACCGGTCCAAGCCCCCGCCTCCGCCACCCAAAACGCCACGCCGCAAAAACGTCCCCGGTCGGCTCGCCTTCCCCGACCGCCCAAACGCCAGGCGGCGCGGCGAGCCTCAACCATGGGATGATTTGGGATAACATGGGATATAGTGCCGGTCAACGTGGGTTGGCGCGCCCCGGCGTGGTGACGCAAGGGTGGCGCAAGGATTTATCCGAATTAGAAAATGTTAAGGTTAACAGCGGGTTGAAAAACGGCATTGGCGCGGAATCTCCGCACCAATATCGCTGATTGGGTGCGAGAAAATCTTTGGTGGCGTGAGGAAGACGCGAACCCGCTGCCCCGGGGGAGGGTCGCTGCGCCTATGCGGTGGGAGCGCGTCCCATTTCCTCAGCGAACAGTTTTTGGACGAGGTCTGGCGTGATTACGACATGGCTGCCTTCAAGCGCCGCCGCGAGCATGAGCCATTGCCAGATGCGGACGAAAGCGGCCTCCGGCGTCGTCCCCTCTTCCACCCGCGCGCTGTCCTTTTGCAGGAGCCAAAGCTCCATATAGGGCGCGGCAAGCCGCAGCTTCTGCCGCAAAACGACTTCGGTGCAGGCCGGGATTTCACAAACGGCTTGGCCTGCCTTCGCGTTGCCGCGGCCGAGCGCTTTGGCACGCGATGGCACCCGCGCCGGGCTGCGCGTTGTTTTGCGGGCCGACGCCGGCGGCGGCAAAGGCGGCAGAAGCGCGCGCTTGCTGACCCGCGCTTTCTTGATTGGCACGGATTTCCGCGCCGGAATTTTTTTGGCCGCGAGTGACTTGGCTGCAGACTTTGCACGCTTGGGGGCGGCTTTCTTCGCAGCGGATTTCTTTAATGGCGTCTTGGACGCCGGCTTTTTCTTGGTGGCGGCACGCTTTTTCGCCGCCACATGTCGTGCGGTCTTCAGCGGCGCTTTTCGCTTGCGCTCATCCTCCGCCATGTCCGTCTCCAGCCGAGAGCGATATCATGCGCCGGTGCGTTCGATTTGCAAAGGCATCGGACCGCCATTCGCCCAATCCAGCAATTCAACCGTATGGACCACGGGAATATCAGTACCGCTCGCAATCTGCATCATGCAGCCGATATTGCCGAGTGCGATGACATCCGGCCGCACGGCTTCGATATTGCCGATCTTACGCTCGCGAAGCTGCTCGGCGAAATAGGGTTGCATGATGTTGTACGTGCCGGCAGAGCCGCAGCAGATATGGCCCTCCGGCACCTCGCGCAGACGGAAACCCGCCGCCTTCAGCAGCCGCTTCGGCTGATCGGTGATCTTCTGCCCATGCTGCAGCGAGCACGCGGAATGATAGGCGACGGTCAGCTCTCGCGGCTGCGGCATAGCGCCGAGATCGAGCCCGGCGACATATTCGCAGATGTCCTTCGCGAGCCGTGACACCTCCGCCGCCTTTTCGGCATAGGCGAGATCTTCGCGCAGCATGAAACCGTAATCCTTGATCGTGGTGCCGCAACCCGACGCCGTGATGAGAATGGCATCGAGGCCGCCCGCAGCTTTGACCTTCATCCACGTATCGACATTGGCGCGGGCGAAATCGAGCGCCTGCGGCGTCTTGCCCATGTGATGCACCAGCGCGCCACAGCATACTTCATCTGGCGCCTGAACGACTTCGATGCCGTTGCGCGTGAGCAGACGAACCGCCGCCTCATTGATGCGCGGATTGAGAACCTGCTGTGCGCAGCCCTTTAACAATGCGACGCGACCACGTTTCTCGCCTTGCGCTAGAGATGTGGCCGGCACGTCGGAAGAACGCGGGAGTTTACCTGGCGCGAGGGCCAGCATGGCGGTGAGCCGGTCGATCAGGCGCGGAGTCTTCTGCGGCGCGCCCGTGACGCGCTTCAGGATTTGCGCGAGGGGTCGCAGCAGCGCCGCACTGCGCAGCGCCAGCGTAAAACGGCGCGGATAAGGCAGCACCGCCGCGAGCAGGCTGCGCATACCCCGGTCAGTCATCGGCCGCTGATACGTCTCCTCGATATGAGCGCGCGCATGATCGACGAGGTGCATGTAATGCACGCCCGAGGGGCATGTCGTCATGCAAGAGAGGCACGATAAGCAGCGGTCGACATGGGTGACAATGTCGGCGGGCGCCGCCCTGCCCTGCTCGAACATTTCCTTGATGAGGTAAATACGACCACGCGGACTGTCGAGTTCGTCGCCTTCGAGCACATAGGTCGGACAGGTGGCGGTGCAGAAGCCGCAATGAACGCAGGAGCGCAGGATTTTTTCCGACACGGCCATATGGCTGTCTTCGAGCTGCGCCTCGGTAAAAACGGTTTGCATAGATCAGATACCCGCGTACATGCGACCGGGATTAAGAACGCCGTCCGGATCGAAACTGGATTTAATGTCTCTTGTCAGTTTGTGCAGCGGCGCCGCCAGCGGCTCAAAGACATCGATGCGGTTGCGGATATCATCCGGCGCGCGGACCAAAGTCGCGTGGCCGATCGTCTGGCCATTCCCCGCTTCCTTCAAAGCGCCGCGAATGATCGCCGCGCCGGCATCGCCCGCCGCCGCAACCGATAACCAGACGAGGCCGCCGCCCCAGTCGTAGTAATAGCGCGCCGGAAGCTGCCGCAAGACGAGATCGACAAATTTGGGCGCACGCGTCGGCTGGATTGAAACACGCCAGATGGCGGCGTCCGGCGGCGACATGAGCGGCACGACATTACAGATGGCCTGCCACAGCGCACCCGCATAATCGGGCGCCAAGGCTTCTCCGGATTCGAATGGCGCGAGCGCTCGCCGCAATGCAGAGAGGCGTTCATCGACAGAGGCTTGCGGGCCTTCGAGACGAAACAACGTGAGCGGCTCCGGCGTCGCAAGCCCGGCCGGCAGATGCGCGGCGGCGCTGACGCTGAGCGGCGTGCCCTGCGCGGCGCAGAGCGCAGCGACGGCTTTGCCATCCGCCAATCCATAGAGCGCCAGCGTCCCGGCGAAGGCGGGATGCGGCAACACCTTGAACGTCGCTTCCGTGATCACGCCGAGCGTGCCGTGACTGCCGCAGAGCAGTTTCACAAGATCGAGGCCGGTGACGTTCTTCATCACCCGGCCGCCGGTCTTGACGATCTCGCCGCGCCCGTTGACGAAGCGCAAGCCGATGAGGAGATCGCGCGCCGCGCCGACCGAGATGCGTCGTGGGCCGGAGATATTGCAAGCCGCGATGCCGCCGATCGTCGGTTCGCCAGACATACCATAAAGCAGACGATGATCCATCGGCTCGAACGGCAGAGCCTGGTTTTTCTCTTTCAGCGCCGCTTCGATTTCGCTGAGTGGCGTGCCGACGCGGGCAGAGATGACGAGTTCGGATGGCTCATAAAGCGTGATGCCCGTCAGGCCGCGCGTCGAAAGTTGAGTGTCTGCCTCAACCGGGCGACCGAGCCCCGCACGCGTGCCGCTGCCCTGGATGGCAATGTGCTGACGCGCCGCGCGCGCAGTTGTCACCGCCTCGGCTGTTTCGGCTTCACTTCTGGGAGCGACGGAATTCATGACGGGGTGAGCTAGCATGGATGTACGTGGATGTCGCCCTCGCCCTTCGAGGCTCGCTTCGCTCGCTCCTCAGGGTGAGGGCAAAGCGCACCGCAAGCACTCACCCTCATCCTGAGGAGCGCCGGAGGCGCGTCTCGAAGGATGAGTAAGACCAAGCGATGAGGACTAAGCCGCCGCTCTCCCCTCGAGCGGAAAGACCTTGGCCGGGTTGAGCCGCCAGCCGGCATCGAAGGCGGCGCGCACGCGCATCTGCTGCGCCAGATCGACCGGGGTGAATTGATACGGCATCAGGTCGCGCTTCTCGATGCCGACGCCATGTTCACCTGTGAGACAGCCGCCGACTTCGACGCAGAGCTTGAGGATTTCTTCGCCGGCTTTCTCGGCCTTCGCCTGCTCGACTGGATCGTTGATGTTGTAGAGCACGAGCGGATGCAGATTACCGTCGCCGGCATGGAAGACATTCGCGACACGCAGACCGAGGTCCGCGACGATCTCGTTCAGCCGATGCAGCACTTGCGGCAGCTTGCCGGTCGGAATTGTACCGTCCATGCAGATGTAATCGGCGACGCGGCCAGTCGCGCCGAAAGCGGATTTGCGGCCCTTCCAAATCGCCGCCGTTTCCATTGCCGACTTCGATTCCTTGATTACGCTCACGCCATAATCTTTGGCGATGGCAACGATCTTGGCGAGTTCCGCATCGATCTCGGCGGGGGAGCCTTCCGACTCGATGATGAGCAGCGCGGCGACATCGAGCGGATAGCCCGCATGGGCGAAATCCTCACAGATTTCGACGGCGAGCTTGTCCATGAATTCAATCGCCACCGGAATGATCCCGGCGCCGATAATCGCGGCGACGCAGCCGCCGGCAGCTTCGCTCGTCGGAAAACCGAAGAGCACGGGGCGCGCATCTTCCGCCATCGGCAGGATGCGCAATGTGGCTTCGGTGACAATGCCAAGCTGACCTTCCGAGCCGACGACAAGGCCGAGCAGATCGAGACCGCCGCTATCGAGATAAGGGCCGCTGATCTCGACGATTGTGCCATCGACAAGAACCATTTTGACGCCGAGCACATTGTTGGTCGTCACGCCATATTTGAGACAATGCGCGCCGCCGGAATTCATGCCGATATTGCCGGCGATCGTGCAGGCAAGTTGCGACGACGGATCGGGCGCGTAAAAGAAGCGCTCGGCCATCACGGCATTCGAAATCGAGAGATTGGTCACGCCCGACTGCACGCGGATCGTCCGGTTGGCATAATCGATATCGAGGATGCGAGCCATTTTGGCGACGCCGATGACGACGGCATCTTCCTGCGGGATGGCGCCGCCGGCGAGCGATGTGCCGGCGCCACGCGCGACGACATTGACGCCCTCCCGATGCAGATAGGCCATGACGGCGGAAAGCTCTTCGGTGGAACGCGGCAGGACGACGGCGAGCGGCATGCGACGATAAGCGGTCAGCGCGTCCGTCTCGAACGCGCGCCGCTCGTCCTCGGTCGTGATCAGCGACTCGGGCACAACGAGCGGTTTAAGGCCTTCGATGATCGCGTCGCGCCGGGCGAGGATCGATGCGTCGGGTTTGGGAAATTGGATGCCGGTCATGTCCGAACATGCGACGAAGCCCTGCCAGCGGCAAGCTTTTTGACGGTCAGTCCTTCAGCGCCACGTCTTGAACGGTGCCTTCGACAGGCTGGCGTTGAAATAACGCGGATCGCGCGAGACATCCTCGAGCACCCAGTCAGGGCGTTCGAAAGCCTCGCCTTCGCGCTCAAGCTCGATCTCGGCCACGACGAGGCCCTCGTTGTCGCCGTGGAAGACATCGATTTCCCAGATATGGCCACCAAATTCTTGCTTGTAGCGCGTTTTCTCGATCGCCCCCGGCAGGCAAAGATCGTCCAGCATCGATGAGGCATCCGTGAAGGGGATTTCGTATTCAAATTCCGCTCGGCTGATATGTCCCGGGCCTTTGACGGTGAGATAAGCCTTGGGCCCTGCCGTGCGGATACGAACCACACGATCCTTCTCGGCCGAAAGATAGCCCTGCCTTATGACGGTGCCGTCGCCCTGCGGCCGCCAGCACGAAACATTGACGCGGAACTTGTGTTCGATCTCCTGGCCCATTTATCCCTCAAATGTTGACGCGGTAGCCGTCGCCCCGATACTTGCCGCATGGAAGTTCCGCAAAGGCCGCGTGTCGGCCTCTTCGTCACCTGCCTCGTCGATCTGTTTCGCCCGTCGATCGGCTGGGCGACCGTCAAGCTGCTCGAAGACGCCGGCTGCCGCGTCGAAGTTCCGGCGCAAACTTGTTGCGGTCAGCCCGCTTATAATTCCGGCGACCGCCGCATGGCCAAAGAACTCGCGCGGCCTGTCATCGAAGCCTTCTCAGCTTACGATTATGTGGTTGCTCCTTCCGGCTCCTGCGCCGGAATGCTCGCCAAACATTATCCGGCACTTTTCGCTGACGACGCCGATTTTGAAGCCGAGGCACAGAGCTTCGCCGCGAAAGTCTATGAACTGTCAGACTTTCTTGTCACGGTCTTGAAGGTCAATCGCGTCGATGCAGAATTTCCGCGCCGTGTCACCTATCATGACGCTTGCTCTGGCCTGCGCGAACTGGGCATAGCGGCGCAGCCGCGCGAACTTCTGGGCTCGGTACGCGGGCTCGACCTTGTCGAAATGGACGATCATACACGCTGCTGCGGCTTCGGCGGCACGTTCGCGGTGAAATATGGCGAAATCTCCGCCGCGATCGTCGATGAAAAAGCCGACGCGGCCGAGAAAAGCGGCGCGCCGGTTCTGCTCGCGGGCGACCTCGGCTGTCTCATGAATATCGCCGGACGACTGGCGCGCAAAGGCAGCAAAATCGAGGTTCGTCATTTCGCCGAAGTGCTTGCCGGGATGACCGATCAACCGGCGATCTGCGAGGCCCGAAAAAGATGAGCGCGCCTCTCAACTCTGCGGATTTTGCTGCCAACGCACATCGTGCCCTCGCCGACGTACAATTGCAGCATGCGCTGCACATCTCCCGCGATGGTTTCATCGCCAAGCGCGCCAAGGCCGTCGCGCGGCTGCCGGAGTTCGAGGCTTTGCGCGACGCGGCGCGCGATATCAAGGCGCATACGCTGTCGCATCTCGACCTTTACCTCGAAGCCTATGAGGCGAAGGTTCTGGCCTCGGGCGGCAAGGTGCATTACGCCGCAACGACGGAGACGGCTAAGGCTATCGTCCTCGACATCTGCCGCAAACATGGCGCGAAAAGCGTCGCCAAGGGCAAGTCGATGATCGGCGAGGAGATGGGCCTCAACGCTGCGCTCGAAGCCGCCGGCATTGAGCCGGTCGAAACGGACCTTGGCGAATATATCATCCAGCTTCGACATGAAATGCCGTCGCATATTATCGCTCCGGCGGTGCATCTGACGAAGGATCAGATCGCGGCGGACTTCCGCCGTGCGCATCAAGCGCTGCCGCAGGATCGCGACCTTAGCGAACCCGTCGCGCTGCTGACCGAAGCGCGTAAAATCCTGCGCCAAAAATTCCTCGCCGCCGACGTCGGCATCACTGGCGCGAATTTCCTCGTGGCCGAGACCGGCACATCGATCATCGTTACCAACGAAGGCAATGGCGATCTCTCGCAGAGCCTGCCCAAGGTACATATCGTCCTCGCTTCGATCGAGAAGCTGGTTCCCACGCTGGAAGATGCGGGCGAATTGCTGCGAGTATTGGCACGCTCAGCAACCGGACAGGACATGTCGGTCTATACGACGCTCTCGACCGGGCCGCGCCGGCCGGGCGATCCAGACGGGCCGCAGGCCTATCACGTCGTCCTGCTCGACAATGGCCGCACGAAAATGCTCGGCAGCGATTTCGCCGAAATGCTCCGCTGCATCCGCTGCGGCGCCTGCATGAACCATTGCCCGGTCTATCAATCGATCGGCGGCCACGCCTATGGTTCGGTCTATCCGGGGCCGATGGGTTCGGTGCTGACGCCAGGGCTTTTTGGCCTCGATCATTCTTCCGATCTGCCCAACGCGTCGACACTTTGCGGCGCGTGCGAAAGCGTCTGCCCTGTGCGTATTCCGCTGCCGAAACTGCTGCGGGATTGGCGCACGCGCGCCTTCAACCGCCATATCGGTCCGGAGTCGCAGCGCATTGGCCTCGCATTCTGGGGCTTTTTCGCCAAGCGTCCCGCGCTCTATTGTCTCGCCGCGCGGATCGGTATGCAGATGCTGGCGCTACTCGGGCACGCGGGCAAATTTCGCAGCCTGCCGCTCGCTTCGAGTTGGACCGCCAGCCGCGATTTTCCCGCGCCGCAAGGCGGAACGTTTCAGGCGCAATTTTCCGCCTTGAGGAAAAAGCCTTGAGCGACCGGGCGAAGATTTTCGGAGATATCCGCCGCGCGCTTGGCGTCACAGGCAACGAAGACGCACGGCGCCGGGCGGTCGCGGCGCGACTCGCCGCTGCGCCCGAGGGCGTCCTCCCTGCGCGGGGCCGTTCTGACAATCCCGTCACCCTCTTTGATGCCGAAGCCGAACGGGTGTTCGCGACCGTCGAACACGTCGCCACACCGGCCGAGATTCCGGCGCGGATCGCGGACTTCCTGCGCGCGAAAAATCTGCCCCCACGTCTGCGCAAGGGTGACGACGCCTATCTCGCCGCTTTACCCTGGACGGCGACGACGCTGACCCTCGAAGCTGGTCCGGCCCACGCCAACGATGACGTCAGCCTTTCGCATGCCTTCGCCGGCATCGCCGAGACCGGAACGCTGGCGCTCGTCTCCGGTCCGGACAATCCGGTGACGCTTAATTTCCTGCCCGAGACGCATATCGTCGTCGTCGAAGCGGCGAAGATCGTCGGCGATTACGAGACATTCTGGGAAATGCTCCGCGCCGCCTATGGCGAGGGCGCGATGCCGCGCACGGTGAACTTCATCACCGGCCCGTCCCGTTCGGCCGATATCGAGCAGACTTTGCTCCTCGGCGCGCACGGTCCGCGTACGCTTCATATCTTCATCGCCGAGGCAGAGCCGAAGAGCGCCGCGCCCTAGAAGTCAGGCTTACCGTCTATCGGTCGGCAACATCCTTCTCAGCACGCCGTCGTGCCAAAGATAATGATGAGCGAGCGCAGCGATCGCGTGTAACGCCGCCAAAGCAAGCACGCCATTCGCGGCAAGTCCATGCAGGTCCGTAAGTCGTTCGCCCAATGCCCGACCACCGAGCCGCGGCAGATGCACGACGCCAAAGATCGAAACGCCATGAACGAAGGCATTGGTGACACCAAGACCGACGGTCGTAAGTAGGAGAGCGTAGAGCAGGTAGTGCGTCGCCTGCGCTATGACCCTAAGCAGACCGCTATCCGCCGGCGGCAGACGCTTGCCGCCGCTGCCACGCCAGACAATTCGTACCAGCAGGACCACGACAAGAAGGAAACCCAACGCGAAATGCAGCGACCAATAGTCACTTCGCAATAGGCCGCGCGGAAGCAAATCAGAGGTCTGGCCGATGATCCAAAGAACCAAAACCAGACCCGCAGTTGTCCAATGCAGCGCAATCGTTCGCGCGTCGTAGCGCATGTGTTCTCAATTTAGAATAATTCTAAATTGATGATCTCAAAGCCGCCGGTACGAAGCAAGTTAAAAAGCGTCCATTACGCCCCGAACTGCGGAAACAGCCGAGCGGTACTATTCCGCCAGCACCCGCGCGGGCGGAAAGGCAACCTCGACGAAGGTGCCCTCGTCCTTCTTGCTCTTGATCGTGAAATAGGCGCGGTTGGCTTCAACGAGCGCCTTGGTCAGCGGCAGGCCGAGGCCGGTGCCGTTCGTCTGGCGCGAGGTCGTCAATTGACGAAACGGTTCGAGCGCCGTCTCAATGTCTTTGTCAGACATGCCGATGCCCGTATCGCGGACGCGGATCACTGCATTGCCCGTGTCGGTCAACGCCGAGGCGATGATGACCTGACCACCCGGCTCGTTGAACTTCACCGCGTTCGACAAAAGATTGAGTAGAATCTGCCGCAGTGAGCGTTCGTCGGCCACGATCTTCGGCAGATGCGGCGCCAGCGACAAGCGCATGATGATGCGCGCCTGGTTGGCCTGCGGCTGCATGATGCCGACAGCCTCCGAGATCGCCCGGTTGATGTCCACCGAGACGAACTGCAAATCCATCTTGCCCGCCTCGATCTTCGACAAATCAAGGAGATCGTTGACGAGGCTCATCACATGCACGCCGGATGTATGAATGTCGCGCAGGTAATCGCGGTAGCGTTCATTGCCGACGGGGCCGAAACGCTCTTCCAACATCACTTCGGCAAAGCCGATGATCGCATTGAGCGGCGTGCGAATTTCGTGGCTGACCTTGGCTAGAAAATCGGACTTCAGCGCGCTCGCGCGCTCGGCCTCCTGCCGCGCCTGCTTAAGTTCTTCCTCAACTTTCTTCCAATGCGTCATGTCCCTGAAAAGGGCGCAGAATTTCTGCTGCGCCGGATCGGCCTTCGCAGGTCCGACGCGGCTCAACGTCATGAAGATCGGAATGAGGCCGCCCTGCTTGGCACGCCCGGTAATTTCGCGGCCGTCGTTGAGAAGGCTTGCGACCCCGGTCGATTTCATGCCGTCGAAATAGTCGAGCACTTTGCTCTGGCTATCGGCGGCGATGAGAACGGTGAGCGGCTGGCCGACAACCTCACTCTGATCGTAGCCGAAGAGCGCTTCGCCGGAGCGGTTGAGGGTCACGATCCTTCCGTCCAGGTCGAGGATGACAAGGCCATCGGTAGCCGTGTCGAGGATCGCGCTGAGTTCGCGTGCCTCGCCCTTTTGGGTACGCAGATCGGCCTCGAGCTGCGCTGTCTGGTCGGCTTTCTCGTCGCGGCGTAACGTCAGCAAAGTGGCTGGCAGATGATCCCATTCGGTCGCCTGCAGGCGCGCCCGCGCCGAGAGTGTTTCACCCGACGCGGTTCGCACGCCGATCACGTCGGCGCCATTCGGCGCGAGATGAAACAGTTGCGCCATGCCGCCCGCCGCATGAAACGCGTCCTCATCGGCAAAGCCCAGCAGATCGAGCAGCGTGCGATTGGCATAAATCGCGATATTGTCGCGGCTCACCAGAATGCCGAGCGGCAGCCGGTCGAGAATTGCCGCAGCGTTGCCGCCGAGTGCCGGCGAAAACGTGTGTTCAAAGTCGGACTCGGCCTCGATCGCCGGGGAGAATCTTCGGCAAGCACGTCGCCGATCGCCCGGAAGGCCGAGGCCTCGTCGTGCGAGAGCAGACCCTCTTCTTCAGGTTCCTCGGGCGCTTCGACCAGAGGCTCTGAAAGCTCCGGCACGCTCGCAGCCGGCGCATCGGCGATTGGCTCATCGGCTTTTGGCGCCGGGACTGGATAAAGCGTCACAACATTATGTGCCGGGACCGTCGCTGCGGCTTCCAGGACAGGCTCGGGCGTCGCGTCGGCAGCCAGGTCCCGTACCGTAGCCAGACTCAGGCTGTGGGACAGCCGCCTCTTCCATGAAGGCCCGCGGCGTGCTTGCCGTCAGCCGATCGATATAGATGACACCGAAGCCACGATAGCCGTCGAATCGCCGTTCGCGGTCGAATGCGGGAAGACCGCCAAGCCCCACCGGCACTGCGGCAGCAGCACCGGCAATTGGCCACAAAACTTCGACGCCGCTGAAGGTTTCGCGCCGGGCGAATGCGCGCGCCAACGGTCCTTGCGGTTCCTGATCGAGATATTTGGCGACGTCTGCGAAATCCTTGCCGAGAATGTCGGCAGCCTCGGTTCCGACGACTTCGGCCAGCGGCGGCGTAATCTCAGTGACCTTATCGGTGCCGTCGGTGCGCCAGAGAAAACGGACATTGGTGCGCGCGCCGATGCGGGCCGCAAGTAACTTGCGTACCTCATCGAGATCCAGCGCAGGCAACGCGACCGCGCTTGCGACCTCGGCCTCGGGCGGTGGAGCTGGCGGCGGTTCCGCAGCCGCCTGGCGCCGCGCCAGGAGCGCGCCGACGCCAAGAGAGGCGGCGACATAGAGCGATCCGTGCTCGGCGTCCGCGATGCGGCGGCACAGGAAAGTAATCGTCTCGGTTTCCGGCGTCAGCGCGAAATTCAAACGCTCAAGCCGCGGCGCGCCGTCGAGCGCCAGGGTCTGCGCCTGCACGCCGATTCGCATGGCGCCAGCGTCCGTGCCGCCGAAAAGACGCGCGGTGAGGGCCGCGAGGTCCGTGACCTCGAACAGCGTCAGCATCGTCTGGCTGGCGGCAATGATTCGATGTGTGTCGCCCACGGGCGCGGCGACGAAAAACGGGATCGCCTCGTCACGGAGGGATAAAGCCCGGAGTGCAGTCTCAATCGCCTGGGGGCTGATCCCGGGCTCGCTGACATAGGCAATCATCGCGGCAGAGGCTCTCTTCCGTCGTATCTTCGGCCCCCTCCGCCGCCACGGACAGCCTTAACAAGGTCCTAAAGCCTCATTCGGCGGCGGTCCATTAATCCCTAGCATTTCTGCCCAAGTTGATCAATTCATGCTTAATGCATGGCAGGGGCAAAAAACACATTTCCTTGTGACCTGCCATGAGATCGTATCTGGCCTGCGCCGCGAAGCCTTGCAATGCCGCGGCGATCGCCATAGTTTCCGCCGCGAAAACCCTTACGCCGCCATAGCTCAGTTGGTTAGAGCGCTAGATTGTGGATCTAGAGGTCCCCCGTTCGAACCGGGGTGGCGGTACCATTAAGCGACTTGCCATGTCCCTGAATTCAAAGGTTGAGACCTCGCCTCCTCACGGAGCCGCGGCCGCTGAGACAACTCTTTTCACGCTCCTGCTGATGCTCAGTGGCGCGCACCTGCTGAACGACACCGTTCAGTCGCTGCTGCCGGCCGTGTACCCGATTCTCAAGACCTCGTTTCGGCTCAGCTTCAGCCAAATCGGCCTGATTACGCTTGCCTTCCAGCTTACAGGCTCGCTGCTGCAGCCGCTGGTCGGGCTCTATACCGACAAAAATCCGAAGCCCTTTTCCCTGCCGGTTGGCATGACCGTGACGCTCTGCGGTCTGCTTCTGCTCGCCTTTGCCGGGCACTATTATTCGGTTCTGATAGCGGCGGCGCTCATCGGCGTCGGCTCCTCCATCTTCCATCCCGAATCCTCGCGCGTCGCGCGTTTGGCGTCCGGCGGCCAGCATGGCCTGGCGCAATCTCTGTTTCAGGTCGGCGGCAACACGGGTCAGGCCATGGGCCCGTTGCTCGCCGCACTTTTCGTCGTGCCGTTCGGGGAAAAGGCGATCGCCTGGCTCGCGCTCCTGCCGCTCACCGGGATTCTTCTGCTTTCTCACATCAGCCGCTGGTACACCGCACGGCTCGCCGCCATGCCGAAGCGGGCGAAGGCTATCGTCGCCAGCCACGGGCTAACACGCAAGCACGTCGCGGGCGCGCTCGGGATTCTGCTCGCGCTGATGTTCTCGAAATTCGTCTATCTGGCGAGCTTCACCAGCTATTACACGTTCTATCTGATCCAGAAGTTTCATGTGCCCGTGCAGACGGCGCAGCTCTGCCTGTTCGTCTTCCTCGGCGCGTCAGCCCTTGGAACATTCCTGGGCGGCCCGATCGGCGACCGGATCGGCCGGCGCTATGTGATCTGGGGATCGATCCTCGGCATATTGCCCTTCACGCTCGCCCTGCCCTACGTGAATTTGCCGACGACGATCGTGCTGAGCTTTATCATCGGCTTCGTACTATCGTCGGCTTTCGCGGCGATCATCGTCTATGCGCAGGAGCTATTGCCGGAACGCATCGGCGCGGTCGCCGGGCTTTTCTTCGGGCTGGCATTCGGTATCGCGGGTCTCGCAGCGGCGGTGCTCGGCGTGGTCGCAGATGCGACAAGCATCACTTTCGTCTATCACGTGACGGCCTTCCTGCCGCTGATCGGCGTCCTCGCCTATTTCCTACCGCGGAATCTATAAGCGCGGGTCAATCCGGCACGGGATTGGGCCGCCCGCGATGTCGTGATCCCGCGCCGATAGACTTTTCGCGCGGCGCGGCGCAAAAAGTCTACCATGTGCCGGATTTCGGGGCGCGCTTGGGAGAAGATTATGGCGGCGGCGGCGTTCCTGGCTCTCGTCTTAAATGCACACCAACCGGCGATCCAGGCGGTGCATCAAATCTATCATCCGCCGTTGGCCAGTATCGAACTGCTCGTCGATAACGACAGCGTGCGCGTCCTCAATGCACGCAATGTCGGTGTGTCGTTGCGCAGTTCGGAATACACCGATCTCGATATTTCGCACTCTTTCCACGTCGCTTGCGCGCTACCGATGAATTACGGGCTGTGGCGCGTGCGCGCCTGGGCTGACAGTGTCTATAATCTGCTGCCGGTGACGATCGTGGAATATAAATATTACGATCCGACCTATGTCGAACTTGAGATCGAGCCGTCAACCTTCACAGACGCGATCGATGGCAATGGCACGGGCCTGCATCGGGTGCATATCGAGTTCTACGCCCGCAACGACTGACCGTTCGCCTCGGCATATTCACGCCGCAGTGGCCGCAGCACGAAGATCGCCAGCAGTGCGGTCACGATATTGAGCCCGGCCGCAATCAGGAAGACGAGGTGCCAGCTGCCGGTCCATTCGGTGAGCTTGCTCGAAAACGGCACGAGCAGTGCGGCGGTGCCCTTGGCGGTATAAAGCAGGCCGGCATTCGTCGTCGCGAATTTCGAGCCGAAGGAATCCGTGCACGTCGCCGGAAACAGCGAATAGATCTCGCCCCAGCCAAAGAAGACGAGGCCGCTGAGAAGCACGAAGAGGCCCGGAGTATGGCCGTATTTGCTCAGCGCGAGAATCGCCAGACCCTCGACGCCGAAGGCGAGGAACATCGTGTTTTCACGACCGATCCGATCCGACACCCAACCGAAGAACGGCCGCGTCAAACCGTTGAGCGTACGGTCGAGCGCCAGCGCGAACACCAACGCCGGCATGGTGAAGGCAAAAAAGCTGACCGGCACTTTGGCGACGCCAAAATCCTTGGCGATCGGGGCGAGCTGCGCGGTTGCCATCAGGCCGCCGGCGGCCATCATCACGAACATCGCATAGAGCAGCCAAAAGAGCGGCGTGCGTAGCATTTCACTCGGCGCGAACTGGCGCCCCTCGCCAGCGGCGATCGAGGCCTGACGCGCATTGTCCTTTGGGGGCGAGCGCAGCAGCAGCGCGCAAATACAGACGATAATGCCCTGCGCAATGCCGAAATAAAGAAATGCGCTCTGAAAGCCGTGCACCGCGATGACATGGGAGATCGGCACAATCGTCAAAGCCGAACCGATACCGAAACCCGCGGCGGTGAGCCCCGCCGCAAGGCCGCGATGGTCGGGAAACCATTTGACTGCATTGCCGACGCACGAGCCATAGATCGCGCCGGCGCCGATGCCGCCAATCGCCTGCGCGATGTAGAGCCCGGAAAGGCCGGTGATCTGGGAATTCAGCACCCACGAGATGCCGACAAGCACGCCGCCGAAGATCACCAGCGGACGCGGGCCGAACAGATCTTCGAAATAGCCTTCGAACGGCACGAGCCAGGTTTCGCAGACCACGAAAATGGTGAAGGCGACTTGAATCGACGCCATCTTCCAACCGAACGCGTCGTGCAAAGGACCGACGAAGAGCGTCCAGCCGTACTGCAGATTGGCAATCATCGTCATGCAGACGATGCCGATCAGAAGTTGCACCCACCGATTAGCGCTGCTGCTCTCCGCAACGACGATGTTTTCCCTAGCAGCAACGCTCATTCCTACCGCGCCCCTTGTTATGATGGCGCGGGAATGTGCCGAGAGAACCGCCGCGGCGCAACAATTTTTTCGAAGGCCAAGTCGCAAAAGGCAATTAGTTGCAATGTTTTGCGTTGCAGCATATCCGCTAAGTGCGCATTTTCACGCACCTGCAAGGGTGGACAAAACCATCTGAGATGCGGCATTGACACGCCAGATATGTCCCGGCGCGACCGCCGACGTCAGCGACGATGCTGGAAGGGTTTCGATTGATGAGAATATGCGTAATTGGTGCTGGCGCGATTGGCGGCCTGCTCGCGGCGAAGCTCGCCGATGCAGGCGAAGAAGTCAGCGTCATTGCCCGCGGGCCGCATCTCGCAGCGATCAACGCCAACGGCTTGAAACTGATAGAGGGCGACAAGGAAACTGTCGCGAAGGTCAAAGCCTCGGATCGTATTGCTGATGTCGGCGCGCAGGATCTCGTCATTCTGGGCATGAAGGCGCATCAGGTCGCTGCCGTCGTGCGCGATCTGCCGGCGATCTATGGGCCGCAGACTAGTGTGCTCACGGCGCAGAACGGCATCCCGTGGTGGTATTTCTTCAAACACGGCGGCGCACATGAAGGCGCGCGGCTCGAAAGCGTCGATCCGGGCGGTATCATCGCCGACAATCTGCCGATCGAGCGCGTGCTCGCCAGCGTCGTCTATCCTGCGGCGGAGATCGAACGCCCCGGCGTCATCAAGCATATCGAAGGCTATCGTTTTTCCCTCGCCGAACTCGACGGCAAGCCGACGGAAAGGCTGGAGGCCATCGCCGAGACCTTTACCAAAGCCGGTTTCAAGGCGCCAATCGTCAGCGATATCCGCACCGAGCTTTGGACGAAGCTTTGGGGCAATGCGACGTTCAACCCGATCAGCGCGTTGACCCATGCGACGCTGGAGGACATCTGCCGCTTCGGCCTGACGCGAAAGCTCGCCGAAGACGTGATGCGCGAGGTAAAAGCGATCGGCGAGGCGCTCGGGATTCGTTTCCGCATTGCGCTCGAGAAGCGCATTGCTGGCGCGGAAGCCGTCGGGGCGCATAAGACCTCGATGCTGCAGGATGTCGAAACCGGCCGCGCGCTCGAAGCCGACGCGTTGCTTGGCTCGGTGATTGAACTCGGCCGCATCGTCGATGTCGCGTCGCCGCATCTCGATGCGCTATATGCTGTCGTCAAGCTTCTTGGAAAAACCCTCGCTGATCACAAAGGTCGCCTTGTTGTCGAGCCGGCCTGAGCCGGCACTTTATTGGGGAATGAAGATGGTTTCGATCCGAACCCTGCAAGATCTGCTCGCCGTCGGACGC
Organism: uncultured Pseudomonadota bacterium; assembly: GCA_963782195.1. GTDB lineage: Bacteria > Pseudomonadota > Alphaproteobacteria > Rhizobiales > Beijerinckiaceae > Methylovirgula. Next base: position 166,863 of record CAWAIN010000005.1, read on the forward strand.
GGCGACGCTGCCGCCGTTACGGCGCCGAGCACGCAGGCCTTGACTTATGATGCGTTCCGCAAACTTGTCGCCGATACGGTCGCGACGCTGAACGGGTCTGGCATCGGCCGCAATGATCGTGTGGCCATCGTCCTGCCGAACGGCCCCGATATGGCCACGAGTTTCGTCGCTATCGCGACGGGCGCGACCGCGGCGCCGCTGAACCCGGCCTACAAGGCCGACGAATTCGAATTTTATATGAGCGACCTCGGCGCCAAGGCGCTTGTCGTCGAAGCTGGTAGCAAGTCGCCGGCACTTGAGGTCGCGCAGAAGCTTGGCATCGCGGTTTTGACTTTAACGCCGGACCCGAGCGCCGGCGCGGGTGTTTTCACGCTCTCGGGCGGCGAAAAGAAAGCTGCCGCCAATTCCGGCTACGGCGAAACCGACGATGTGGCGCTGATCCTCCATACGTCTGGCACCACGTCGCGCCCGAAGATTGTGCCGTTGACGCAGGGCAATGTCACCGCCTCGGCGCAGAACATCGCCACCGCGCTCGAATTTTCTGATGCTGACCGCGGCCTCAACATCATGCCGCTGTTCCACATCCACGGGCTGATCGCCGGCCTGCTCGCGCCGCTCTCGCGCGGTAGCCAGGTTTTTTGCACACCCGGTTTCAATGCGCTGAAGTTCTTCGCCTGGATGGAAGAGAGCAAGCCGACCTGGTACACCGCTGTCCCGACGATGCATCAGGCGATCCTCTCGCGCGCCAACAACAATAAAGAGACCATCGCGCGCTATCCGTTGCGCTTCCTGCGTTCTTCGTCGGCGTCGATGCCACCGCAATTGATCGGTGAGCTTGAGGCGGCATTCAACGCTCCGTTGATCGAAGCCTATGGCATGACCGAGGCCTCGCACCAGATGGCGTCGAACCCGCTGCGCGGCAGGCGTAAGCCGGGCGCCGTCGGCCTTCCGGCGGGCCCCGAAATCGGGATCATGGATGAAGACGGCAATCTGCTCGGCATGGGCGAGATCGGTGAAGTCGTCATTCGTGGCGACAACGTCACCAAGGGATATGAAAACAATCCGTCCGCCAATGCCAGCGCCTTCACCAACGGCTGGTTCCGCACCGGCGATCAGGGGATGCTCGATGCCGAGGGACATCTGAGCCTCACGGGACGCCTCAAGGAGATCATCAATCGGGCCGGCGAAAAGATTTCGCCGCGGGAAGTGGATGAAGCGCTGCTCGATCATCCGGCCGTAGGCCAAGTCGTCACGTTCGCAATGCCGCACGATAAACTTGGCGAGGAAGTTGCCGCAGCGGTTGTCCTGCGTGAAGGGCAAACGGCGACTGAGAAAGAGCTACGCGATTTTCTGTCTGACCGCCTTGCCGCGTTCAAGACGCCGCGCAAGATCATCTTCCTTGAAGAGATTCCAAAAGGCGCGACGGGCAAATTGCAGCGTATCGGCCTGGCGCAAAAGCTCGGCCTCGCCTAACGCAAAGCGAAACGGGACGCCATCAGGCGTCCCGTTGCCAATTTAACAGTTGGTTTCGGTGTGGGTGCGCGAGTCACCCGTGTCGTTGTCCTGCACCGTCTTGCTGTGGGTCTCGCAACCAGAGTGCGAATCGCCGCCGACGTGTACGCCGACAACACCCGGCACGCCGACGTAAGCACCGTTGTGGTGATCATTGTCGTAATGGTCAGTATGGGTCGTCGTTGTCGTCGAGTCTTCCTGCGCGACAGCCGCGGAAACCCAAAAGATTGCGCTCAACGCGAGCGCGAGCTTGCCAGTCGTCTTCATGTGTCCTCTCCCTCATTAAAGACCGCGGGAGCGGCCCTGGCAGCAACTGCCTTCGCGGATATCGGTTCCCGGAGGCTGCTGCTTCGCAGCAACAGAAGAAGACTAAATGCGACCCATCAGCACGAGAATAATGACGATGAGCAGGATGAGGCCAATGCCGCCGGAAGGATAATAGCCCCAGCCCGAGGAATAACCCCAGTTCGGCAAACCGCCGATCAAGGCCAAGATCAGAATGATGATCAATATTGTCGAGAGCATTGGAATCCTCCACCTGAGCTTTGCGTGATGCTCAGGCGAGGCTAACGGCGAACCTCACTCCGAAGTTCCGGCTTCGTTGGTTTGTCGCGGCGTCGATTTGTGTTGCGCCTTACGCGTCAGATGCCGGATCCTTCGGCTTCGGCTTCGGGCGGGTCAGGAAGCTTCGCGGCAAGTCCCGGCGTCTTGTAAGGCGGGCTCCAGGAAGGCAACGGCATCCAATTGGCGACTTCCCAATCGTCGTACATGACGATGCAATCCATGTCTGAATCCGTCGCCACCCAGCAGAATTCGCCGAACGATTTCGGCTTCATCCAGCGCACGACATCGACATCGGACGTGCCCTGCTCCGTCGCGCGCGTGACGACGATGATCCGCGTTCCATCCTTCGGCGCTGTTGCCATTGGCTGCCATTGCCCGGCTTCAACAGGCGACATGAGATGCTCCGCAATTGGTGATCGGACCCTGCACCAGAATGGCAGAACTTGCCATGCCGCGGCAAGTCCGAAAGCTCTAGGAAAACGCCTAGTCCGATCCCTTCACCTCTGGCAAATTCAATCGGATGTGCAGTTCGCGTAATTGCTTTGGCGTCACCGGTGACGGTGCGCTCATCAAAAGATCTTCGGCGCGCTGGTTCATCGGGAAGACGACGACTTCGCGCAAATTTTCTTCGCCCGCGAGCAGCATGACGATGCGGTCGACGCCCGGCGCAATGCCTCCGTGCGGCGGCGCGCCGTATTGGAATGCGCGATACATGCCGCCGAACTTCTGCTCCAGCACGTCCTCGCCATAGCCCGCGAGTGCGAACGCCTTGCGCATGATGTCGGGGCGATGATTACGAATGGCGCCCGACGACAATTCGATGCCGTTGCAAACGATGTCGTATTGAAACGCCTTGATCGCAAGGATCGTGTCCTTGTCGGCCGCATCGAGCGCCACGAAATCGTCATGTGCGAAATTCGGCATCGAAAACGGATTGTGCGAGAAGTCGATCTTATTCTCTTCCTCGTTCCATTCGTACATCGGGAAATCGACGATCCAGCAGAACTCGAAGACATTTTTCTTCGACAGCCCGAGTTCGCTGCCGATCCTGAGCCGCGCGGCACCAGCGAGCTTGGCCGCCTTTGCTTCCTGATCGCAGACGAAGAACACGGCATCGCCCGCGCCGATCCCGGCCTTCGCCGCGATCGCCTGTTGCACATCGGGGGGCAGGAATTTGGCGATCGGCCCACGACCAACTACACGGCCCGTGTCTGTAAGATACGGAACATCTTTTTGTTCGCGCCCGGTTTCCATCTCGACCCAAGTGCCCTCAACAATCTCTGGGTCCCTGTCGAAAATCACATACCCCAGCCCCGGCGCGCCTTCACCGCGCGCCCAATCGTTGAGCTTGTCGAAGAATGAGCGCGGCTGCGCGCCCGCCCCCGGTGCCGGGATCGCGCGCACGATGCCGCCCGCCTTGATGACATTCTTGAAGGCGTTGAAGGTCACATCGTCGCGTGCGAATTCCGCCGTTACGTCGCTAATGATGAGCGGGTTACGCAAATCCGGCTTGTCGGAACCATATTTCAGCATGGCTTCGGCGTAAGGGATCAGCGGAAATTTCTGCGTGACCGGTTTGCCGTCGCCAAATTCCTCAAAGATGCCGCGCAGCACCGGTTCGATCGCCGCGAAAACGTCTTCCTGCGTGACGAAACTCATCTCGCAATCGAGCTGATAGAACTCGCCCGGGCTGCGGTCGGCACGCGCATCCTCGTCGCGGAAACACGGCGCGATCTGAAAATAGCGATCGAAGCCTGCGACCATCAGAAGCTGCTTGAACTGCTGCGGCGCTTGCGGCAGCGCATAGAACTTGCCGGGATGCAGACGCGATGGAACAAGGAAATCGCGCGCGCCTTCCGGGCTTGAAGCGGTCAGGATCGGTGTCTGGAATTCGAAGAAGCCCTGCGCCTTCATCCGCGCGCGCAGGCTATCGATGATCGCGCCGCGCAACATGATGTTCTTGTGCAGTTTGTCGCGGCGCAGATCGAGGAAACGATATTTGAGCCGCATCTCCTCGGGATATTGCTGATCGCCCGCGACGGGTATCGGCAGCTCCGCCGCCGGGCCCAAAACCTCGATCGCTTTGACATAAACTTCGATGAAGCCCGTCGGCATTTCAGAATTTTCGGTGCCGGCCGGGCGCTGGCGGACGGTGCCGTCAATGCGCACCACCCATTCCGAGCGCAGCTTTTCCGCCTGCGGAAAGGCTGGCGAATCCGGGTCAACAACACATTGGGTGATGCCGTAATGATCGCGTAGATCGATAAACAGCACGCCGCCATGATCGCGGATGCGATGACACCAGCCGGAAAGACGGACTTCCGCGCCGGCCTGAGCCTCGCGCAGGTCGCCACACGTGTGAGTACGATAAAGATGCATGTCCCGTCACATCAGATGCGCGCTATTCGGCGCGGATTTTATTGGTTGAGCGCTTTGTAGGCGTCGCCAAAGCCGCGCATTGTTATCGGCACGCCGACCTCGTCGCCGGATCCGACGACGAACACGATCTTGCCCTCGGTCTGGAGACCGGCCCAATGCACAAGCGTCGCCGGGCTCAACTCCGTTCCGGCAATGCAGGCACCCGGAATGCAGCGCTGCCACGGGAGCTCCACGCCCCATTTGTCCTCCGCGCCAGTGCGGATATGCACCGAGCTGGGGAACCCAACGTTGGGAGGCAAGGTGACCACGATATTATAGGGGTCGCTCGGGTGCTGGTGACCGATCGAGATGATGGCCAGAAGCTTGTTGCTCGAGCTTTGCACCGTTTGCGCGATGACGCAGAGCGGCTCTGCGCCTTCCTGACGCGGAGGCTGGCAGTGCAAGCTCCAGGCGCCAAAGTCCTTCGTGGTCGTGCCCGATGCGTGAGCAGGATGCGATTCATCGGGCTTCGCCGCCGAATCCTCGGCCAGAGCCGGTCCCGCAAGGCCGGCGGACAGAAGTAAAATCGCGAAAAAGGACCGTTTCGACATGGGTTCCCGCTGCTCCGACGTGGGGAGGCGCCCTCCATATACGAGAAAGTGGCAGATCGATAGGGCCACCCGACACTGGCAGCGACGCCGCCTTTACAGTATCAAGCCTTGATGAGCTTGATTACCTCAAATCACGAACTGGCGGAGGCCTGCCGCCGGCTCGCCGACCACCCCTTTATTACCGTCGATACGGAATTTCTGCGGGAAACAACTTTCTGGCCCCAACTCTGCGTCGTGCAAATCGCCTCGCCTGACGAGGCAATCGCAGTCGATGCACTTTCGGAAAGCATTGATTTATCACCCGTTTTTGCGTTGATGGCGAATACAGCCGTGGTCAAGGTGTTCCATGCTGCGCGGCAGGACATCGAAATCATCTGGAACCTCGCCCGCCTGATCCCGGCACCGCTGTTCGACACCCAGGTCGCGGCCATGGTCTGCGGGTTCGGCGAGCAGATCGCTTACGGCGAACTGGTCCAGTCCGTCTGCAAGGTCACCCTCGACAAATCCTCCCGCTTTACCGATTGGTCGCGCCGCCCGCTCTCGGAAGCGCAAGTCAATTACGCCATCGCCGACGTGACCTATCTGCGTGACATCTACGCATATTTGCGCAAGAGGCTCGAATCGACTGGCCGGCTCCCCTGGCTCGCCGACGAAATGGCGGCGCTGACCTCTGCGGATGTCTATGAACAGCATCCCGAACGGGCCTGGGAACGCTTCCGCGGCCGGGCACGACGGCCGCGCGATCTTGCTGTCCTGATGGAGCTTGCAGCCTGGCGCGAGGCCGAAGCGCAGGCCCGCGACGTGCCGCGCGGCCGGGTGCTCAAAGACGATGTCCTTGTCGAAATCGCCAGCGCGGCGCCGAAAACCGCCGACGAACTTGGCAATTTGCGGGCTTTCCCGCGCGGCATGGAGCGCTCGCGGGCGGGCACCGACATTCTCGCTGCGGTTCAGCGCGGCCTCGCGCGCGATCCCAAGACCTTGCCGAAGATCGAACGCGAACGCCGCAACGGCAATGGCGCCACCGTCGAGCTTCTAAAGGTTCTGCTGCGCCAGGTTAGCGAGGTGCACGGCGTCGCGGCCAAGATGATCGCGACGGTCGACGATCTCGAAACGCTCGCCGCCAACAATCGCGCAAAAATTCCGGCGCTCAGCGGCTGGCGGCGCGAGATTTTCGGCGACAAGGCGCTGGAGCTGATCGAGGGGCGCTTAGCGCTCACCCTGGAAAAGGGCAAGGTGATCGCGCTGGAATGGCATGATGCACCGGAACAGCAACAAACCCAGGCAGTCTAGGCGGTCTCGACCGAACTGCTGATCGTCCTCACCACAACTCCGGTCTGGAGCACCGCCTCCCGCCCGATCAGCTTGGCAAGCTGCTTCTGGCGGTTGCTCAGGCGTTCGCCGGCCAGGTCCGCGAGGTCGGGCGGCAGAGTAAGAACGGTCTTGCCCTTGGAGGCAATCAGCGGTGCCCGCGGCAACACATCCGCCATACCGGCCGAGACGGCATAAGCAACACGCATGACACCGGCGAGCAACCGCGCCTGATCGAGAAGCCGCGGCGAAACATGTGCGCGCACCTGCGGGTTCACATCGGCGTCGAGGCCGAGATAGCGATAGGACATAACGAGCGCGAGGAAACATCGCCCCGGATGATCGATGCCGGTGAAGGCACCATTCACGACGATGTTGAGGCTTTGCTCGCTGCGATAATCGGGATGCGCACGCCAATTGACGTCGGCGAGCAGGCAGGCCGCATGACGAAGCCTTTTGTCATCGAGCGTTTCGTCAAAACGCAGCGAGTCCATGAACCGATCGGTCCACTGCCGCAAGTCCTCGGCGTGACTGGGCGAGCGCGCATAGGCGTCGTTGAATGCCTGTGCCGCGAAAATCAGCGGATCGAGACGCTGGTCGGCGCTCGACAATTGTTCGTAAAGCAAGCCCTCGCGTACACCAGAGGCGGAGATGGTCACCTGTTTTGGCTGCGCCTTGCGGATGATCTCATCAAGGACGATCGCGCCATAGGCGAGCAGCGGACGCCGGGCCGGTGTCACCGCCTCGACGGCGATCAAGGCTTCGGTGTTGACGCGTTCGACGAGACCGGCGAAATCGGCCGCTTCCCGCGCTGGAATATTATAGCCATGCATGATGCTCAGCAGATAATTGCGCTGGCGCATATGCAATTTGGCGAGCGCGCGCCACGTTCCGCCGACGGCATAGAGCGTGCGGCCGCGCAGTTTGGCGAGCAGCTTGGCGTCTTCCAGAGCCTCCTGGGCGATGCGCGCGGCGTTACGCAGCGAGTGATTGGACGCATCCATCAGCGACAGGCCGCCGAGCGGCAGCGTGATGCCTTTGCCGACCTTTGTGCCCTTGATGTCGATGAGTTCGAGCGAGCCGCCGCCGAGATCGGCCACGATGCCATCCGGCTCATGAAAGCCCGAGATGACGCCGAGCGCGGAAAGCTCCGCCTCGCGGCGCCCAGAAAGCAGACTGACAGGCGCGCCGATCGCATTGCTCGCATCGGCGACAAAGGCTGGCCCGTTTGCGGCATCACGCGCCGCCGCTGTCGCGAACGCATAAATCTGCTGAACGTTCATGATCTTGATCAAGACGCGATAGCGCTTGAGCGCGGCGAGCGCCTTCGCCACGCTCGACGCCGCCAGCTCGCCGGTCTTGGACACGCCATGACCCAAAGCGCAGAGCGCCTTTTCGTTGAAGATCGGCGTCGGTGATCGCGTCAGCCCGTCGTAAACGACGAGGCGGACCGAATTGGAGCCAATGTCAACGACGGCGACCGGTCCCTTGATCTCCGGGCGCAACGGTATCGTTGCAAAGAGTTTCGGCATTTGCAGGTTCACCGGCCCTCCAGGCGTTTGAGCAGGGTTTTTGGCGCCGACTCCTGCAATGACTTGCCGCGGCCGGAGAGGCTCGGATTTGTCATGAAGTAAGAGTGCGCGTTGAACGGTTCTTCCTTGCCCGCGCTGATCCGCGTGCTCGACCCATCCGGCAGAACCTTGTAGCTCTGCTGGTTGTCGATGAGATTTGCGATCATGATCTGATCGAGCACCTGGCTGTGACAGGTCGGGTTGGTGATCGGCACCAGCGACTCGACGCGGCGGTCGAGATTGCGCGGCATCAGATCGGCGGACGAAATATAGACCGCCGCCTTCGCGTGCGGCAACCCGTGGCCGGCGCCAAAAGCATAGACGCGCGCATGTTCGAGGAAGCGCCCGATGATCGATTTAACCCGGATATTTTCAGAAAGACCCGGCACGCCCGGCCGCAGGCAGCAAATACCGCGAACGACAAGATCGATCTTCACCCCGGCGTGGCTCGCGGCATAAAGTGCATCGATGATCTCGGGATCGACCAGCGCATTGCATTTCGCCCAGATCGCCGCCGGCTTGCCGGCGCGCGCCAGTTCCGCCTCTTTGGCGATGTGATCGAGCAGCCGCTTTTTCAGATTGATCGGCGAGATCGACATGCGCTCCAATTGCGCCGGCTCGGCATAGCCGGTGATGTAATTGAAGACGCGCGAGACATCGCTCGCAATTGCCGGATCGGCGGTGAAGAAAGAAATGTCGGTATAAATCCGCGCCGTCACCGGATGATAATTGCCGGTGCCGAGATGGCAGTAGGTCACGAGTCCATTGCCCTCGCGCCGCACGACCATCGACAGCTTGGCGTGTGTCTTGAGCGCGATGAAGCCGAAGACCACTTGTGCGCCGGCGCGCTCAAGATCGAGCGCCCAACGGATGTTGGCCTCTTCATCGAAGCGGGCTTTCAATTCGACGAGCGCGGTAACCGATTTACCCGCCTCAGCCGCCTCGATAAGTGCCCGGACGATCGGACTGTCGGACGACGTGCGATACAGCGTCTGCTTGATCGCCACCACCGACGGGTCGGCCGCCGCCTGCTTCAGGAATTGCACGACAACGTCGAAAGATTCGTAAGGATGATGGACGACGAGGTCTTTCTGTTTGATGGCGACGAAGCAATCGCCGCCGTTTTCGCGGACCCGTTCGGGAAACCGCGCATTATAGGGTTTGAACTTCAAATCCGGCCGATCGACGGCGCCGATCAATGTCGAAAGTTCATTCTGCGCCAGCATTCCGTCGAGGACGAAAATTTCGTCATAGGCCACGTCGAGCTCTTCGGCGACGAAATTGCGCAATTGCTCGGGCATACGCCCATCGACTTCAAGCCGGATGACCGAACCGCGGCGTCGGCGCTTCAACGCCGTCTGGAAGAGCAGCACAAGATCTTCGGCCTCTTCCTCAACCTCTATATCGCTGTCGCGAATGACGCGGAAAATGCCGGAGCCTCTCACCAGATAGCCCGGGAAAAGCGCTTGCGTGAACATGCCGACAAGCGTCTCAATGGCGATGAAACGCTGAATGTTTCCCGACGGCGGCATTTGAACGAAGCGATCTGCCTTGGTCGGAAGGCGGATCAGCGCCTTGAGATGACGGTTCTCGCGTGGCTCGACCAATTCGAGCGCGACGGTGAAGCCGAGATTAGGGATGAACGGGAACGGATGCGCCGGATCGACGGCCAGCGGCGTCAGCAGTGGGAAGACATGCTGCAGGAAATATTGTTCGAGCCACGCGATGTCGGCGGGGTCTTGATCGCGCGCCTCAAGCAGAACGATGGAATTGGCTTTCAATTCAGCGCGCAGCTCGCCCCAGCGCCGCTGCTGCTCGGCCGCAACCAAACCGACACGCTCGCGAATCTTGGACAATTGTTCGGCCGGTGTAAGACCGTCCTCGGACGGCGTCGAAACGCCGGCGCGCACCTGGCCGCGCAGGCCCGCAACACGGACCATGAAGAATTCATCGAGGTTGTTGGCGGAGATCGACAGGAAACGCAATTGCTCCAGCAAAGGATGATTGCGATTCGAGGCCTCCTGCAGGACGCGCCGGTTGAATTCGAGCCACGACAGTTCGCGGTTGATGAACCGCTCCGGCGAATGAATGAGGTCGGGATGCGGCTCAGCGCCTTCGGAAGGATTATCCATGATCGAGATCGCGGCCGCGGGCGACGAATCACCCGTAAGCGCCGGATCGACCGGCGGCGGAACTTCGACGATCTCTTCGACTTCTGTTTCCGCTTCGACAGGCTTCAGCTGATCGCCACTGGACTGCACGGCACTCTCCCCTTCGCTACGCCCGGCGACGCTGCCCCCCACTCATGACGTTACCATGACTTATGCTCGATATCGACGCGCCGGGAAAAAGCTTCACACCTTTTCGATATTGCGTAAAACCTTAGAAATAAAGGGTTTTCAGACACACCGCGGGCGTTGCCGAGCGTGACCTCGTCACGCGGCGCGAGACGATGATTTCACTCGTCGCCGTGCGCACGCTCGTCGATCGTGATCGTGTTGATGTGCGTGAAGTCGACGGAGACCGGCTGTTTCTCGCGCGCTGCTGCGAGCTGGAACGTCTTGATGACATGCTCCAGGCGGCGAAACGCCTCTTTATATTCTTCGCTCGTTTCGGAAATGCCGAGCGGCGCGAGGCAGAATTCGATGATCTCGCGCGGCCGGTTCAATTTGGTGCTCATAGCGATTCTCCTCAGGTGTACGTTCTAGGCGGGAAAGCTGCCCTTGAATGTAAATTCGCTTTGCGGCTTGCGGCCGTTCGGTATCTCGCGCGCTCGCAGATTCTCCGGCAAAACGCTCGGATCGCATTTGCGGCCGACGGCGATAGCCGCTTCGGGACGATAATCTTCCGGCAGGTTCAGCGCCGGCCCCGTGCGCGCAACATCGAAGCCGCCCATCGCATGCGTCGCCCACCCCAGCCGCTGCGCTTCAAGCGCAAAATAAGCCCAGGCCGCACCCGTATCGAACGAATGGCTGCGTGTCGTCACTGGCTTGTCGCTTCCCGCCGGAAGGTTCGTCGTCTTGGAGGCGAGGATAAGCAGGGCACCGGCATTTTTCGCCCAGGCCTGATTCCCCGGAACAAGCAGGTCAAGAAACGTGTCGAACTCCGGTGTGCCGCGCAAAGCATAGAAAAAGCGCCACGGCTGCAAATTGGACGATGAAGGCGCCCAGCGCGCCGCTTCAAACAGGCTGCGCAAGTCCGCCTCAGGAATTGCTTCGCCGGTGAACGCCCGAGGCGACCAGCGGCTGATAAATTGCAAATCGACCGGATAATCTGCCACGCGCGGATTGGTTGCGCTCACGTCATTCCCTCATTCCCGTCGGCTTCGTAGCCGGATAAACACGCGGGGTCTTTTAATGGATTTGTCGCAATGGCAACAGTCAATTGGCGAGGCGACGAACACGCCTTAGTGTTTTGGAGCCTTTGAGGTTTCGCGCTCGCATACGAACCGTTTGTGCGGGCGGCCGAAAAATACTCCCAACCTCTGGCGCAACGGCAAAACATTCTCCGGCACCGGATCGTAGCCCGAGGTTCCCCACGGATGACACCGGCAGAGCCGGGTTGTCCCCAGCCAGCCGCCCAGAACAAGGCCGTGGCGCCGAATTGCCTCGTCCATATAGGCCGAGCAGCTCGGCTCGTGCCGGCAATGTCGGCCTATAAAAGCTGAGAGACTGAGCTGATAGGCGCGGATCAGGAGATGCGCGGCACGGCGCGGCAGAAGCTGCCAGCCATCGAGCTTGCCATCAGAAGACATTCTGCGAGACCTTTTCCCGCGCCTCGATCTGCTCGACGGCATCGACCGTCGCCTCGAACGTCAGCAGCGTCGAAGCATGGCGCGCCTTATAGTCGCGCACCGGCTCAAGCACTGCGATATCTGCCCATTTGCCTTCGGGCGGCGGCCCGTTCTCTTTCAGCATGGCGCGGACGATATCGCGAAGCTGGCGAAGCTCCGGCCCCGTCGCGCCGATGACGTGACGCGCCATAACCGAGGACGAGGCCTGGCCGAGCGCGCAGGCCTTTACGTCGTGCGCGAAATCCGTCACCCGGCCGTTTTCCATAGTCAGATCGACGATCACGGTTGAGCCGCAAAGTTTCGAATGCGCGCGGGCCGTCGCGTCCGGCGCGGCGAGCCGCCCGCGGCGCGGAATATTGGCCGCGAGTTCGAGAATTTTGTTGTTATAGACGTCGTTGAGCATGAATTCTGGCTGCCCTGCGGCGGGGATGACCGGCCGCGACAAACCCTATATAGGGATAAGTTAGACGAAGCTCCTATATAGGGGAACAGAGGCTCGACGACGAGATTTGGCGCTTTTTGGGTCACACCGCCTCAGGAATGCCGAATGCGACCTTGTTTGCCTGAGGTTTGTTCTTAACTCTCAACTCTGCCAATGGAGGCACCACATGGATGACGTGGTTAAGTCCTTGCTCGATCGCCAGCTTCCCAAAACGCCCACCCCCTCCCCCATTCGCCCCAGCCGCGAAGAAGCGGAAGCGGCGGTGCGCACTCTGCTTCTTTGGACCGGCGACGATCCGGAACGCGAAGGCCTGCGCGAGACGCCCGCGCGCGTCGTCAAGGCTTATGAAGAGCTTTTCTCGGGCTACAAGCACGACGCAAACGAGGTTCTTTCGCGCGTCTTCGAGGAAGTCCAAGGCTATGACGACCTGGTCCTCGTTCGCGATATTCCGTTCAACTCGCATTGCGAACACCACATGCTGCCGTTCATCGGCAAGGCGCATATCGCCTATTATGTCGGTGAGGAGGGTGTCGTCGGCCTGTCGAAACTGGCGCGGCTCGTCGATATCTATGCCCGGCGCTTGCAGACGCAGGAAGCACTGACCGCACAGATCATCGGCGCTATCGAAAAGCACCTGCGCCCGCGTGGCGCGGCGGTGATGCTCGAAGCTGAGCATCTCTGCATGTCCATGCGTGGTGTCATGAAACAGGGCGCTTCGACCGTCACCAATCAGTTCACCGGCGTCTTCCGCGACGATCCGGCCGAACAGGTGCGCTTCCTCTCCCTCGTCCGCGGCAGATAAGACTTCCATGACCCCCTTTCCGCCCCCCGGCGGCAAGGCCGAACTCGAAGAGGGCGGCGTTTTCACGCCGCGCTTCGATGCCGACGGCCTCATCGGCTGCATCACCATCGACGCCCACGACGGCGCCGTACTGATGTTCGCGCATATGAATGCCGAGGCGCTGCGGCTGACGCTTGAAACCGGTGTGGCGCATTATTGGTCGCGTTCGCGCAAAAGCCTCTGGCGCAAAGGCGATACATCAGGTCAGCAGCAGAAGGTCGTCGAGATCCGCACCGATTGCGATCAGGACGTTCTGTTGATGAAAGTCGTGCCCGGCGGCGACGGCGGCGCCTGCCACACAGGCCGCCGCTCGTGCTTTTATCGTAAGGTCACGCTCGGCACCGGCGCGACGAAGCTCAGCTTCGACGCATCTGAGGCGAAGGCCTAAGCCTACCCGGCCGCGGTCGTCGCGTCCCCTTCGGAAGATCCGGCCGCCCCGATATATTCGCGCATCGCCGATTGCTCCCGCTCGATCTCCGCGAGCCGGAACTTGACGACGTCACCGATCGAAATCAGCCCGTCGAGCCGGCCATTCTTCATGATCGGCATGTGACGGAAGCGGCCTGCGTTCATCCGCTCGACCGCAGCCAGCACGGTTACGTCTTCCGTGATCGTGATGACATTGATCGTCATATGCGACGAAGCTGGATCATCCAAAGCGTGAACGCCGCCTTGGCCGATCGCGCGCACGATGTCGCGCTCCGACAAGATGCCGAGCAAGTCCCCGTTGGCACCGGTGATAACCACCGCGCCAATGCGGCGTGCGGCAAGGATTTCCGAGATTTCCAATAAGGTTCTATGCGGCTGTGCGCTGACGACGTCATGGCCTTTCGTCGCCAGGATTCGCGCGATCGTCATATCGATCTCCTCCTATGGCATTTCGTCCCTAAATCATCGCTCTGATGGCGATTGGTTGCGGAGAGGATGCATGGCTTTTTCGATTAAATCAATCTGCAAGCGCGAAGACGAAACTCGCTCGCGCCGCAACAACAGCGTACGCCGTTCAGAAGATTCTCTTTTTCATCAATTTAGCATTTTTATTTGCCGCAACGCGCGAAGCGTTGCTGCTAATCGCCAATCGGCAAAACGTCTTCCTTGTGCGGCGCGGCGTAAGGCGGATCGAAAAACGTAAAGGCCAAAAGGCCGAATAAGAACCCACCCACATGCGCCTGCCAGGCGATAGCGCCGCCACCGATATTGCCCGGCCCTGACACAATGCCGAAAATAAAATTCGTGACGAACCAAAAGATAAGAAAGGTCATCGCGCGGCTGTCGGTAAAGACCGCGATGAGCGACAGCGCCGGCCGCGCGTGTGGCAAACGCTCGTCTCCACCCGCCGCACGGCCGCCGAGCGTCGTGTCGGGTTGAAACATGAAGCGCACCGCTGCCGCCATCGTCGCAGCATCGACGGCCGAAGCGCCGATCACGGGCTGCAGATCGTTGAGGTGCGTGACGAGATGCGCCAATGCGCCGGCAACCGCGCCGCCGATGCAGAAGGCGATAAAGCGCTGCGGACCAAAACGCCGCGCGACCGGCGCGCCAAACGCCACGAGCCAAAGCGAGTTGAAGCCCACATGCGCCCAATTGGCATGGAGGAAAACATAAGTGAGCGGCGTCCACCAAAGCGGCTTGCCGTTATTTAGAAAAGCGCGGTCGATTTCGCCCTGCATCGGATCGGCGTCTTGCGCCGCGGCGATGACTTTTGCGATCCGGCCCGGATCGAATGCGTAGGTGAAGCGTCCGGGCACGAACCCGAAATGGATGAGCGTCCAGATATCCTGCTCGAGCGGCAGAAGCTGGCGCAGCAAGTGAATGCCGAGCATCAGCCCCACAAGGATGACGAGGACCAGCGGAACGTTGAAAATTCTCTGGCGGTCTGGCTGCACGCGCGTCCCGTTCCTAATCGACGTCCTCAACCTCAGCCGGGCCGCCGCCATAAACCTTTTGCGCCAGCGCCGCTTCCATGAACGGTTCGAGATCTCCGTCAAGCACATCCGACGGCGTGCCCGACGTCACCCCAGTACGCAAGTCTTTCACCAGTTGATAGGGCTGCAAGACATAGGAGCGGATCTGGTGGCCCCAGCCGATGTCCGTCTTCGACGCCTCGGTGGCGCTGGCCGCAGCCTCGCGGATTTCCATCTCGCGCTCATAGAGCCGTGCGCGCAACATGTTCCACGCCGTTGCGCGGTTCTTGTGCTGCGAGCGCTCGCCCTGACACGCAACCACGATGCCGGTTGGAATATGCGTGATGCGGACGGCCGAGTCGGTCGTGTTGACGTGCTGACCGCCGGCGCCCGACGAGCGGTAGGTATCGATCCGGCAATCCGATTCTTTCACGTCGATCTCGATGCGGTCATCGATGACCGGATAGACCCAGACGGAGGCAAAGCTCGTATGACGGCGCGCGTTCGAGTCGAACGGCGAAATCCGCACGAGCCGGTGAACGCCGGACTCGGTCTTCGCCCAGCCGTGCGCGTTATGGCCCTTGATCAGCAGCGTGGCGGATTTGATGCCCGCTTCGTCGCCGGCTGTCTCTTCGATGATCTCAACCTTGAATTTGTTCCGCTCGCCCCAGCGCGCGTACATGCGAAACAGCATGCGCGCCCAATCGCAGCTCTCTGTGCCGCCGGCGCCGGAATGGACTTCGATATAGGTGTCGTTCTGATCGACCTCGCCGGAAAGTAGCAATTCGATCTGCTTGCGTTCGACCTCCTGCTTCAGCTTTTTGAGCTGGCCGACGCCTTCCTTTTCGGCATCCGCATCGTCCTCAGCCTCGGCCAATTCAACGAGCGTCACCGCGTCCTCAAGCTCCGACTCGAAACGCGCCATCGCACCAAGCCGGTCCTCGAGCTCGGTGCGTTCGCGCATCACCTTCTGCGCAGCTTCGGCATCATTCCAAAGATTGGGATCTTCGGCCTTGGCGTTCAGTTCCGCGAGGCGGCGGGTGGCAGCATCGACGTCAAAGATGCCTCCTCAGCAATCCCATGGATTGCTTGATCGATTGAGTCAGCGATTCGGCTTCGGCACGCATGAAAGTGAAAAACTCCGGTCGAGAAGGCGGCGGAACATAGGGGCGCGGTCCGGGGATGTAAATGGGCGCCGCGGCGGCGAATTAGGCCACGAGCTCACATGGGAATGACCGAGATGGGTGGAAAGGGGACGTCGAAGCCCTCGCCGCTTCCGGACCTCGGATTATGACTTAGCCCGCGGGGACTCTCATGGACGGGCCCGGGCAAGCAGCACCTCTGACAGTGGACAGTAAATCCGTTACTGCTCCTTCTTGAACAGGTCTTGGAAGATCAGCTGGCCCCAGGTGCGGCCGCGTGCGTGCACCAGCGCGCCACCCTCGTTGAGCTTTCCCAGCTTGACGGGTGCGAACCCGAGTTGTTTGACCAAGGCCGCCACGGGAGCGGTCGCGTCCTCGTCGTCGCTCGACAGAAAGACGACCCGGTGGCCGCCCTCGACGATCGGATCGGTAGCCAGGGTAGCCGCAATCAGGTGATTGAAGCCTTTCACGAGCTTGGCGCCGGTGAAGGCTTTCGCGACGAAGGTGGAGGACGGGAGACCGTCCAGTTCCTCGGGGAGAACTCCAAACGCGTTCGTCGTGTCGATGACCGTCTTGCCTTCCCAGCTCGGCAGGGCCTTCGCAACCTCGCGATGCTCCCCGAACGGCACCGCCAAGATGATCGTTTCGGCCTCGAGTGCCTCCCGCAGCGACTTGGCGACGATTGTGGGGCCGATCGCCCGAGCCTGCGGCGCCAACGCCTCGGGCGGCCGACGGCTCGCGACGGTCACGTCGATGTTTCTACGGGCGAAGGCGTGGGCGAGGGCCTGGCCTATCTTACCGAATCCTACAATCGCATAGCTCATAATGCTTCTCCGATCCGTGTTGGTAGTGATTCCCCGGCCTTCAACGGCGCGGGGTTATCCGTTCCGCTGTGCGGCGACTTTCGCGTAGCCATTCCGCCGTGAACGACGTCCGCGCGGCGGGGCCGACCGTTCAGCGCGGAAGTCGTTCCGCCATGGACACTCGGGTTCCCCCGATCAGCCGCGACTGGCGATCCGGCGCCAATTCAGATGGCCGAGAAGCCGCCGTCGACAGACAACTCCACGCCATTCACGAAGCTCGAATCGTCTGAAGCGAGAAACAGCGCGACCGCCGCAATTTCCTCAGGACGACCCATCTTCCCCCGCGGGATCAGGGATTCGAACATCCGCTTCGCTTCCTCCGTGAGAACTTGGTCCTGCATCGGTGTGGCGATCGGCCCCGGGCTCAGCACGTTCACCCGGATATTCCTGCCCTTCAGTTCGTTGAGCCAAGTGCGTGCGAATGAGCGCAATGCCGCCTTGCTCGCCGCATACACGCCGTAACCAGGAAAACCTTTCACCGAGGCAACCGACCCGGTCATGAAGATCGATCCGCCATCGTTGAACAGCGGCAACGCCTTCTGAACTGTAAAGAGCGTGCCGCGCGTATTCAGGCCGAAGGTCGCATCGAAATGCTGCTCGGTAATCTCGCCCAGTGGGACGGCTTCACCGCTGCCGGCGCTCGCGTACAGGACGTCGATCTTGCCCTTTTCTTGGCTGACTGTGTCGAACAGCCGGTCGAGGTCGTCGAGATTGGCCGCGTCGCCGCGCACGCCGGTCACGTTCCGGCCAATCAGCCGGACGGCCTCGTCGAGCGCCTCCTGCCTCCGGCCCGTGATGAAGACATAGGCGCCTTCTTCAACGAACCGCTTGGCGCTCGCCAGCGCCATACCGCTCGATCCGCCCGTGACGACTGCAACCTTACCCTCAAGCTTTCCCATGACTTCTCCTTCAAGCTCCGTCTTCGGTCGTTCGGGGAGCCCCCGAGAGCCTCGACATGGGTCTGCCGGCGTCAGGCGTTGAGTGCAGAAGCGCGCACACCGGTGGTGCGAAATCGATCCGGCTGGACGACGGACCAGCCGCGACGATCGGCGTCCGCCGTTCGGAATTGGGCCGCGCGTGCCGGCATAGGCAGCGATCACCCGCCCGTGCTACCCCATATTCGAGAGGATGTTCGATGTTGTTGGACACGGCTTTTGGAAGGCAGACCCCGCGGTGCGGGATTGCACCATGATCGACTGGGATGACGTTCGCTACTTTCTTGCCGTCGCGCGCGGGGGCTCGGTGCGGGCTGCCGCCGAGCGCCTCGGTGTGAACCACTCGACCGTCCTGCGACGCGTCGCCCAGCTCGAGGAACGCCTCGGGGCGCACATGTTCGAGAAGCTGCCTTCGGGCTACCGCCTGACGGCTGTGGGCGAGGAGGTCCTCGAACTCGCGGACCAGATGGAAGCGTCGTCGCACCAGCTGGAGACACGGGTCTTCGGCCGCGACCAGAGTGTGCGCGGGCTTCTGCGGGTGACACTGGCACCGCCCCTCGCAACACACCTGCTCATGCCGGACTTCACCGATTTCGCGCGTCTGCATCCGGACATCGAGATGGAAATCTTGTCGTCCGGCGAACTGGCAAATCTGACCAACCGAGACGCCGACGTCGCGATCCGCGTCGTCTACGACCGCAAAACCCTGCCGCTCAATCTTCACGGCCTGAAGGGACCGGAGCTGTTCGGCGGCGTCTACATGTCCTGCGATCGACTAGCCGCATGGCGTGCGGGCGCGCCGGATCCCATCCGGTGGATCGTCATAGGCATTCATGGAATTCCGGATTGGGCCAGCGAGGGTGAGGTTCGCACCACGGGCGTTCCGTTCAGGACCACGGACGCTGAGGCGCAGATCGCCGCGGTACGACAAGGGCTCGGGATGACGACGCTGCCGTGCTTCGTTGGCGATGCCGACCCCCTGCTGGTGAGGGTGCCGGGCACCGACCTGCACATGTACGGAACGCTCTGGCTTCTCACACAGGGGGAGACACGCAAGACGAAGCGCGTGCAGATCTTCACCGAGTTCGTATCCCGCAGGCTGGCCGCGTACGCTCCGCTTCTCGCGGGGCTGTCTGTATCGCGCGACTGATGCGCGACAGGTCGCCGGCGACGCTTGCAGTGGACAAGTGCCTGCAAGCGAACATCCCAGCGTCCACAACGGGTCGTTTGCCGCCGAGCGGCGAGTCTACGGCCTAGTAGAGGCCGCCGGTGCCCTGCCCCAGGTTATGATCCGCATTAGGATCGACGGTGAGTACGGCTGCTGGCTGCGAGCCATAGTTGAAATTGGTCGGTGGCGCCGTGCCCGGCTTGAAAGCTTCAAGGATCGTTCCCGGCCCCGTCGCGCGCATGCCCGTCTTCAGATCGACGGAGATAAGCTTGATGCCCGGCGGCACACGGAACGGCACATCCGGCTTATCCTTCAGCGCGACCTCCATAAAGTCGCGGAAAATTGGCGCGGTGTAGAGCGCGGCCTGGGCGGAATCGCCGAGCGAGCGTGGGTGGTCGTAACCCATGAAGACACCGACCGTGAGGTCAGGCGAATAGCCAACGAACCACAGGTCTTTCGCATCGTTGGTCGTGCCAGTCTTGCCTGCGAGATGCTTGCCGACCGCGAGGATCGCCTGACCAGTACCGCGCTGGATCACGCCTTCCATGATCGAGGTGATCTGATAGGCGGTCATCGGATCGATCACCTGCTCGCGCTTGTCGATGATCTCTGGCTCGTCCTGATTGTTCCAGGCCGTCGCGTTGCAGTTCTGGCAGATGCGCTCGTCATGGCGATAGATCGTGTGGCCCCAACGGTCCTGGATACGGTCGATCAGCGTCGCCTTGATCCTTTTGCCGCCGTTGCAGAGCATCGCATAGGCGGTGGTCATGCGCATCAGCGTCGTCTCGCCCGAGCCGAGCGAGTTTGAGAGATAAAGCGGCAGGTTGTCATAGATGCCGAAGCGGCGCGCATAATCGGCGATAAGAGGCATGCCGATATCGCGGGCGAGCCGCACCGTCATCTGATTGATCGAATGTTCGATGGCATAGCGCAGCGTGTGCGGGCCGCTCGATTTGCCTTCAAAGTTTTCCGGCGTCCAGATGCCGAGGCCCGGCCCCTGATCGATCGAAATCGGTTCGTCGAGCTCAATCGATGATGGCGTATAGCCATTGTCGATCGCCGCTGCGTAGACAAAAGGCTTAAAGGACGAGCCCGGCTGGCGGAGCGCCTGCGTCGCGCGGTTGAACTCGGATTGATCGAAGGAAAAGCCGCCGACCATCGCGAGCACGCGGCCGGTGACCGGGTCCATAACGACGATGGCGCCGCCAACTTCCGGCGTTTGCCGCAGCCGGTACTGTCCCGCCTGATTGGGGATCGGCTCGACGTAAACGACATCACCCGTGCTCAGGGTCGAACGCATACGCCGATGCGCCCATTTAAGCCCGACGGGCATAAGCAGGCCCGTCTCGCGTTTATCTTCGATCTCGCCTGACGGCAATTTATGCGGCTGCAGACCGATCCGCAGCGTCTTGTCGTCGCCATCCAGCACGACGGCAAGCCGCCAGGGCGCAATGTCGCCCAGCGCCGGGAGGGCGGCGAGCGGCGGCCCCCAGTCTTGCCCGATCTCGATATGTTTGATCGGCCCGCGGAAGCCGCGCGCCTCGTCATAGCGCACGAGACCGTCGGCCAGCGCATGCCGCGCCATCATCTGCACGGTCGGATCGAGCGTCGCGCGAACGGAAAGCCCACCCTCGTAGAGCTTCTTTTCGCCGTAGCGGTCGAGCAATTCGCGGCGCACTTCCTCGGCGAAGAAGCCGGCGGCATAGGTGTTCGGCGAAAGCACACGCTGCGTCACACCAAGCGGTTCGGCCTTTGCCTTGGCGCCGTCGGCGGGCGCTACGTAGCCGTTCTCGACCATGCGATCGATGACCCAATTGCGCCGGTCGATGGCACGCTCGCGCTCGGTGTAGGGATTGTAATTGTTCGGGCCTTTCGGCAGCGCCGCGAGATAGGCGACTTCAGCAACCGTCAGTTCATTGACCGACTTGTTGAAGTAGTTCAGCGCCGCCGCCGCGACCCCGTAATTCCCCATGCCGAGATAAATCTCGTTGAGATAGAGTTCGAGGATCTTCTCTTTCGAATAGGCGGACTCGATCCGGAAGGAGAGCAGCGCCTCGCGAATCTTGCGGGTGACGTCGCGTTTCGGGCTGAGGAAGAAGTTCTTGGCGACCTGCTGGGTGATGGTCGAAGCGCCCTGCATATGGCGCGTGCCCTGGACGAAGACGAGCGCGGCGCGGGCCATGCCCTCGAAATCGACGCCGCCGTGGTGATAGAAATTCTTATCTTCGGCCGAGATGAAAGCGTCCTTGACCAGGGGTGGTATCGCAAAGCTCGGCAGATAAAGCCGCCGCTGCTTGGAATATTCCGCGAGGACCGAGCCGTCAGCCGCATGGACGCGAGTCATGACCGGCGGTTCGTAATTCTTGAGCTGCGTATAATCCGGCAGATCCTGTTCGAACTTCCAGACGACGATGCCCGCAGCCGCCGCCCCGACGATGAAAACGATCGTCAGGCTCGTGAAGATGAAGCCGAGAAGCCGGGCAATATAACGCATATTGAAATGGCGACCTTTCGATCCGCGGCGGCGCGGCTTTCTCTTGCCCTGCCAACTCTTGCCTTGCAAAGACAAATGTCTCACGACAGGGGACAGCCGCCGGCAAACGCGGCCGGAACGTCAGTCCGGCCTGTGGTGCTGTGTTTTTGTGTTGATAGTTGGGCGTCGGCCGCACCGAAACCGGCCAGTTTTTGGCCGTTATAGCGGGCCAGAACGCAGGCCGCACCAGCGGCCGCGCGGCGTCATTTCAGCGTCGCGGTCGGCAGCGGGTCGGTCGGCGCGCCGGATTGCGCCGTGGCGGTGTCTTTCTCAGGCAAGACGCCCTTGGCGGTAAAGAAGGCATCGATGGCCGCCGCAACCTTACCCGTGGTTGCATCGCGCCATTTGGCGGAGCCGAGGGCGACACCGTCGGCCGAATTGGACAAATAGCCGAGTTCGATGAGAACTGAGGGCACGTCGGGCGCCTTCAAAACCCGGAATCCGGCAAATCGCTCGGGGTTTTTGTTCAGCCGCGCCGCAACCTGCCAATAATTGACGAGTGTGCGCGCAAAAACGCGGCTGTAGGTGCGAGTCTCCTGGCGTGTGAGATCGAAGAGGATGTCTGAGACGCCATTGTCGTCGTCCTTGCTCTCGACGCCCGCCACCGCATCGGACTGGTTTTCCTTCTCAGCCGTCCGTGCGGCCTCGGCGTCGGAGGCATGTTCCGAGCAGGTATAGACCGTCGCACCGGAAACCTCTGCTGCGTCCGAAACCGTGTCGGCATGGATTGACACGAACAGCGACGCACCGGCATCGCGGGCGATCTTGACCCTGTCGCCAAGCGCAACGAACACGTCGCTGTCACGCGTCATGATCACCTTGTAACGGCCGCTGTCGCGCAGCTTGCCGGCAAGCTCCTGAGCGAAGGCGAACACGATATTCTTCTCGACCAGCCCGCGAACTATTGCACCGCTGTCGATGCCGCCATGGCCCGGATCGATGACGACGATCGGCAATGCGCTTGACGCGGTTGCCGCCTGCGAGATCGGCGGGGCTGGCGTATCCGTCTCGGCGGCCAGCAGGTCGCGTCGCGCCTCGGCCAGGAACCCGGCCCGATCGGTTTTAGCGAGGGCGACGATCAGATGGATGCCGTTGGCGCCCGTCACGGTTTCGGCGCGCACGATTCGAGCCGGCCCGGCGATATCGATGACGATTCGCGATTTGCCGGACGCGAAGAGGCCGAAGCGGTACGAGGTCACGAGCCCGCCAAGCTTAAGCACTGGCTCATGGCGATGGCGTGCGTTGCCATGGCTGTCTTCACCCGGCGCGCTGCTAAATGCGACTTGGGGGAGTTCGACGACGATGCGGTCAGGCGCGGCCAGTACGAACGAGGTGGCATGGACCGGGGCCGAAAGCGCGAAGCTCAATTCCGCCCGGTCGGCGCTATTGTCGAGCCGCGGGGCGCCGGCATAGATCGGCCCGGAGGGCTGATTTTGGGCGCTGGCGCCGGCGACCTGCCGCAAGCCGACGATTCCGGTGGTCTGCGCCGAGGCGGCCTGCCCGGCGAGCGACAGCCCGACGGCGAGCCAAAACGCGGCCAGCGACGCAACCGCCCGGCGTTTCAGAAGTCCGGCCAAATTCAAACTCATGGCAAAGGTTAACCCCGGACGGCCCCCCGGCCGCTCCTCTTGGACAGGACTCAGAATGAAACCCCGCGGTTAACGATGCCTCACCATCGCAGAATTGAAGCTTGGCCACAGTCACGCACGGGCAACAGAATTCAGGAAACTTGCCAAAAGGCGATACAACCAGATACAAAAGGCTGTTCGTGTCTGGTGCATTGTGAATCGCCCCGGGCATTGCGGGTCCGGCAGTCCGCCCCACGGTGCGGGCCGGAAAGTAAGCGCGTCGAACGGCGCCGATTTTCATCGTCTCCCGCGAACGAACGCAGTTTTTCGATGGCCCGCGTCAGCGCGGCCGAGGCGCAGGTAACGATAAACATGGTCTGCCCTTCGAGGGGATCACTTCGGACCACCAAGATGACAATTGGCAGCTCGCGTCCCCGAGTTCGGGCGTTGGCGGGTGTTTGCGTTCCGGCGCCGCGTCGGGATCGATCCATGGATCGGGCACGGCGTGTCGACAATTTCAGGCTCGCATATCGAGCCTCGCCTCCCCACTCTCACCCTTCGCGTCTGGCGCCATTTGCGCCGCCCCGCCGTGCCCTAGTCTCGCTCGCGAGATTCAGCGGCGGCAGCGGCGTCCTGCGCGCCACGCTTTCACGAGTTCCACATGCCCAACAAAATGCTTATCGATGCTTCGCATCCCGAGGAGACCCGGGTTGTCGTCACACGCGGCCATCGTGTCGAGGAATTTGATTTCGAATCGGCCGACAAGAAACAACTTCGCGGCAATATCTATTTAGCGAAGGTCACCCGCGTCGAACCTTCGCTGCAGGCGGCTTTTGTCGATTACGGCGGCAATAGGCACGGCTTTCTCGCCTTTTCCGAAATCCATCCGGATTATTATCAGATTCCAGTTTCCGACCGGCAGGAGCTTCTCGAAGAAGATGCTCATGCCCATCACGAGGAAGAGGAAAATCATCGGCCACGTCGCAGCCGCCGGCATCAGCGCGCCGAAAAGCGCCGCGGCGACGACGAGACATTGGCCGATACAGCGCCCGCGACGCTTGAAGACAGCGCGTCAACGCCCAGTGATTTGGCCGACACCGCGGCCGCAGGATCCGAACCCGCCGCATTCCATGACGATCACGGCGCGGATGAAGGCCCGGCTCTAGAGGCTGGCGAGGTTCGTGTCATCGAAATCGAAGCTGTCGGCACGCCGCATGAGGCGGCCGAAGCCGAACACGACGTTGCGGACAGCGAAGACGCCACGCCGCGCGCCGATGACAGCGAGCCGCATGTGCTGGCTTCTGATCCGGCCGGATTTGCCATCGTCGATGACGCGCCGCCGGCACAGGAAAAGACCGTCGAGGGCGAAGTTGAGGCGCGCGAACGCCATGTGCCCACACCGGCTGAACATTCCGAAGACGAGGAAGAAGACGACGAGGAAGAAGAAGAGCACGTCGAACATCTCGGCGGCGACGCGATGGAAGAAGTTCCGCAGCGGATGCACCGCGCGCGGCGCCAATATAAAATCCAGGAAGTGATCAAGCGCCGTCAGGTGCTGCTTGTTCAGGTGGTCAAGGAAGAACGCGGCAACAAGGGCGCCGCGCTGACGACCTATCTGTCGCTCGCGGGCCGTTATTCGGTGCTGATGCCCAATACCGCGCGTGGCGGCGGTATCTCCCGCAAAATCACCGACGCGGGTGACCGGCAACGGTTGAAGTCGATCGCTCAGGACCTCGAAGTGCCGGAAGGCATGGGCGTGATCCTGCGCACCGCTGGCGCTTCGCGCACCAAGGCGGAGGTGAAGCGCGACTTCGAATATCTCCTGCGCATGTGGGAGACCGTGCGCGAGATGACTTTGAAGTCCTCCGCGCCGACGCTCGTCTATGAGGAAGGCTCGCTGATCAAGCGCGCCATCCGGGATCTCTATAACAAGGACATCGACGAGGTGACCGTCGCCGGTGAGCCGGGTTATCGTGAGGCGAAGGACTTCATGCGCATGCTCATGCCGAGCCATGCGAAGAATGTTCACCTCTATCGCGATCCGCAACCGATCTTCGCCAAGTCGGGCGTGGAAGCCCAGCTCGACGCGATGTTCACCAATCACGTCACGCTGAAATCCGGCGGCTATCTGGTCATCAACCAGACCGAAGCGCTCGTCGCGATCGACGTAAACTCGGGCCGCGCGACGCGCGAGCACGACATCGAAGACACTGCGACGCGCACCAATCTCGAAGCCGCCGATGAAATCGCCCGGCAGCTTCGCCTGCGCGACCTTGCCGGCCTCATCGTCGTCGATTTCATCGACATGGAGGAAAACCGCAACAATCGCGCGGTCGAGCGGCGCATGAAGGATGCGCTCAAGAACGACCGGGCGCGCATCCAGATCGGCCGCATCTCGCATTTCGGCCTGCTCGAAATGTCGCGTCAGCGGATCAGGACCGGCGTCCTTGAAGGCTCGACGATCATCTGCCCGCATTGCGCTGGCGTCGGCACGGTGCGCTCGACCTCGTCGATCGCGCTGCACGTTCTGCGCCTGCTTGAGGATGCACTCATCAAAAGCGCCTCGCACAACATCACGGTGCGGACGCGGACAGAAGTCGCGCTTTATATTCTCAATCAGAAGCGCGCCAATCTGCGTGATCTCGAGCGCCGCTTCGGCGTTGCGATCGCCATTGCGGCCGATGATTCGCTGACGGGCACCGCCTATCACGCGATGGAACGTGGCGAACCGGCGGTCGGCGTTCCCGAATTGCCGCATGTCGCGCCGGCGCTCGAAATGCCGAAAGAGGACGAGGATCTCGAAGTCTCGGAAACCGAGGACAGCGAGGCCGAAGATCAAGCGGCGGGCGAAGCCGGAACTGACGATGAGGAAGGCGGCAAACGTAGACGTCGCCGCCGTCGCCGGCGTGGCCGTGGCGGCGACCGCGAAGCCTCAGGCATTCAGCCTGGCGCGCCACAGCCCTCCGACGACGCCCTCGCCTATGTCGCGGGCATCGATGGCATTCCGGAAACAGCACTGGCCGAATCCCAAGACGGTGAGAGCGAAGCTGAAGAAGCGGAAGCCGGTGAGGGCGAACTTATGCCGGCCCGCAATGAACGGCCGCGGCGGCGGCGCTCGCGCCGGCGGGGTCGTGGCGGTGGCGAAACTCAGGAGACACAATCCGCGGAGGCCGCTGAGGGCGAGGCCTCCGAAGGTTTGGAAATCGTCGAGCGCGAGGATCTTTTCGCGCCCGAAGCGCCCGCGGAGCTAGTTGCCTCGCACGAGGAAACGCCGCGGCGTGCCGAGCCGGAATCTCCGGCGCCAATCGCGAATCATTACGAGCCATCCGCCGCCGCGCCGAAAGCGCCGTCTGTCGAACCTGAGCCAGTCGCAGCTGAACCGGACCCCAATCGGCCGAAACGCAGTGGCTGGTGGCAGCGTGCCAAGGCAAGTCTTGGCAGTTAGTCTTGGCAGTTAGCCCCGGCAGCTAACTCAACAAGCTTGAGCCAAAGTTCAAACGGCGTCGCTCCTTAAGCGGCGCCGTTTTCGCAAATGCGAACGGAATACGGAACCCACGAAATCGCCGTGCATTCATCGCCGATAGGAGAAGCGATGAAAGCCGCAGCAAATCTGCCTTGGTGGATCCGCGATCTTGGTCAATATCTGCCTGGCTGGCTCGTCAGCGCGATCGTGCTCGTTGCCGCAGCCACGCTCGCGCTCATCTTTCACCGAACCATTATGCGGGTGATCCGGCGCTTTATCGGCCCCAGCCACGTTTTCGTTCAATCGCTCATCTCGCGCGTGTTCGGCGCGACGCGATTTGCGCTGGTTCTCGCTGCCGTCGCGCTAGTCTTGCCGATCGTGCCGCTCTCAGGCGCGACCGCGCTGTTGATCGCGCAGGCTCTCGCGATCTGTTTGACCTTGCTGATCGGCTGGGCGTCGTTGATGGCGATCGAGCTCGCGGGGGATTTCTACATTAGCCGGTTCAAGATCGACATCGCTGACAATCTGCTGGCGCGCAAACATCTGACACAGGTTCGCGTTCTACGCCGCGCTGCGGAAACAATGGTCAGCATGATCACCATCGCCGTGGCCCTGATGAGCATTCCGCAGGTGCGTCAATTCGGCGTCAGCCTGATCGCCTCGGCCGGCGCCGCCGGTATCGTCGTCGGTCTTGCCTCCCGGCCTGTGCTCGCCAATCTCATCGCTGGCATGCAGATCGCAATTACCCAGCCAATCCGCATCGGCGATGCTGTCGTCCTCGAGGGCGAATGGGGCTGGATCGAGGAAATCACCGGCACTTATGTCGTGATCCAGATATGGGATTGGCGGCGGATGATCGTGCCGCTTTCTTATTTTCTGGAAAAACCTTTTCAGAACTGGACACGCATGTCGTCGCAGCTCATCGGCAGCGTCATATTCTGGGTGGATTACACGACGCCCGTCGAAACCGTGCGCGAGAAGCTCAGCGAAATCGTCGCAAATTCGAAATTATGGGATCGCCGCGTCGTCAATTTGCAAGTCTCCGACGTCTCGGAAAACACGATGCAGCTTCGCGCTCTGGCGAGTGCGCGAAATTCGCAGGATGCCTGGGATTTGCGTTGCGAGGTCCGCGAAAAGCTCATCGGCTTTTTGCAGGAAAGCTATCCCGCCGCTCTGCCCAAACAGCGCGCCGAGTTGCAAGGCTTCGAGGGGCGCTCGCGGCGCCCCACAAATCCGCCACGACCTGATCCACGCAGGGCAGCGAACGGTCGCGAAGCTGTTTCGCAAGTTTGATTGAGGCCGCCGCAGTTTCGAAGACCTGCAGGGCTTAAGTGCCTTCGACTTCCTCGGCGACAAGCCATTGGTGCCAATCGTGAGACGAGCCATAAAAGGCGTTGCGGTCGACATAGCCGCGGATGCCCGGTACATGCCCCTGCGCCGTATGCTGCCAGAAATTCCAATGCCGTCCGGCATATTTGACGTCCGGATAGCATTTCACGCTGCGCACCCACATCGGATAGTCCATGAAGGCGCCGTCGGCGAGGACATCACGATAGAAATCGACCGATGTGTAAATGATCGGCTGCTTGTGATAGGCGCGCTGCATCGCGTCGAGAATGGTCTTCATCATCGCCCGCGCGGCTTCGGCTGGGACATGCCGCGGGCATGTGAGAGACGAAGGGTTCCATTCGACATCGAGCACCGGCGGGAGCGCCTGCGGATCGTTCGGGACATTTTGCAGGAACCACGCGGCCTGTTCCTCGGCAGGGCGGCACCAATAGGCGAAATGATAGGCGCCGCGCGGCACGCCTGCCGCTTTCGCCGCCATCCAATTCTGACCGAATTTTTCGTCGACGCGGTCGCCGCCCTCCGTCGCTTTGATCCAGGCGAAACGCACGCCGGATTCGCGCACGGAATTCCAGTCGATGTCGCCCTGATAACGGGAGACGTCGATGCCATGGATGTCGAAATCGGCCGCGGTCGGATAGACTTCGCTGTCGGGGACCGAGCCCGAACAACCGGCAAGCATCAGCGCGCCACACAGGCAAAGAACGGCGCTCAGGACCGACAGCCCAAAACTGTCGCTCCCCCACCGGCGGAACGCCGGAATTCCATCCCTCGGCACAGCAAGACGTCGGATCATTCGATCGATTTATCCGATGCCGGGTAACGACCCGTTAACGCGCGATGGCCCCTCGCACGCGTGGCGACGCGCAAACCCCTCTACCGCATTGCTTTTATGGCCCGAGCTTACGGCAATGAAAAGGCAAAGCCACGGTTAAAAATCGGATAATTCACACCGAGGCTCGAGCTCAGCTCAAGCCTCGATGAGCGCCGGTGCCTTCACCGCCTCGGCCCGATGCAAATCCGGCGGCGTCGCTTCGCCGGCCAATGCGGCCAGCGCCGCGTCGAGCTTGAGGCTCACTTGGTCCTGCGTGCCGAGGCGGCGGATGGAAACCGTGCGCTCCTCCGCCTCCCGCTTGCCGACAACGAGCAGCACCGGGATTTTGGCCAGCGAATGCTCGCGGACCTTGTAGTTGATCTTCTCATTGCGCAGGTCGAATTCGGCGCGCAGGCCCCGTTTGCGCGCTGCTGTTACGACATCATAGGCGTAATCGTCGGCGTCCTGCGTGATCGTTGCAACGACAATCTGGATCGGCGACAGCCAGAGCGGCAGATGGCCGGCGTAATGCTCGATCAGAATGCCGGTAAAGCGCTCCAATGAGCCGAAACTGGCGCGGTGGATCATCACCGGCGTTTTCTTCTCGCTGTCGGCACCGATGTAGAAAGCGCCGAACCGGCCAGGCAGGTTGAAATCAACCTGCGTCGTGCCGCACTGCCATTCGCGCCCGATCGCGTCGCGCAATGTATATTCGAGCTTCGGGCCGTAGAACGCACCCTCGCCGGGGCTGATCTCGGTCTTCAGGCCGCGCGAGGCCAGCACGTCGAGCACCTGCTGCAACGCGGCCTCGGCCTTGTCCCACGCCTCGTCCGAGCCGACACGCTTGTCCGGCCGCGTCGAGAGTTTCACGACGACGTCGCTGAAGCCGAAGTCATTGTAGATCGACAGGATGAGGTCATTGATCTTCAGTGCCTCGTCCATGATCTGGTCTTCGGTGCAGAAGATATGCGCATCGTCTTGCGTGAAGGCGCGCACACGCATGATGCCATGAATCGCGCCCGACGGTTCGTAGCGATGCACGATGCCGAATTCCGCAATTTTCAGCGGCAGATCGCGATAGGACTTCAAGCCGTTCTTGAAAATCTGGATATGGCCCGGACAATTCATCGGCTTTAACGCGAAGACGCGCTCGTCCTCAGTCATCGTCGTGAACATGTTCTCGCGATAGGTCTGCCAATGGCCGGAGGTTTCCCACAGCGCGCGGTCGAGCACCTGCGGCGTGTTCACCTCGACATAGCCATCCGCCTCCTGGCGCCGGCGCATATAGGCGATTAGGGTCTGGAACAGCGTCCAGCCCTTGGGATGCCAGAAGACCGTGCCCGGCCCTTCTTCCTGAAAATGGAACAGGTCCATCTCGCGGCCAAGACGGCGATGGTCGCGCTTCTCCGCCTCCTCGATCTGCTTCAGGTAAGCATCGAGTTCGGCCTGTTTGGCGAAGGCCGTCGCATAGATACGCGACAGCATCGGCTTCGTCGAATCGCCACGCCAATAGGCGCCAGCGACCTTCATCAGCTTGAACGCCGAGCCGATCTTTCCCGTCGAGGTCATATGCGGACCGCGGCAGAGATCGAGCCACTCGCCCTGCTTGTAGATTTTCAAATCCTGGTCAGCCGGGATCGCATCGACGAGTTCAACCTTGAAGGCTTCGCCGTGCTCTTCGAACCAGGCCTTCGCCTGATCGCGCGTCCAGATTTCCTTGGTGAAAGGTTTGTCCCTGGCGATGATCTCCGCCATCTTCTTTTCGATGGCCGGAAAATCCTCGGGCGTGAACGGCGCGTTGCGGAAAAAATCGTAATAGAAGCCGTTCTCGATTACCGGCCCAATCGTCACTTGCGTGCCGGGATAGAGCGATTGCACCGCCTCGGCCAGCACATGCGCGGCATCGTGGCGGATCAGCTCCAGCGCGCGCGGGTCCTCGCGGTCGATGAACTCGATCTTGGAATCGTGTTCGATCGGATCGGAAAGATCAGTGACCTTGCCGTCGAGCGCCATGGCGACGGTGCGTTTGGCCAGTGATGGGGAAATGCCTTTGGCGATTTCGCTGCCGCGAATACCGGCCGGAAATTGGCGCGCGGCGCCATCGGGAAATGTGACGGAAATCATTGTCTCGCCTTTCGCTCACTCGCCGATACCAATCGGCGTAAGCATGAGAATTATGTCGGACGCGCAGCCTTGCGGTGCAATGGTCGGAGTGGCGGGATTCGAACCCACGACCCCTAGTCCCCCAGACTAGTGCGCTAACCGGGCTGCGCTACACTCCGACTGCGGCTCTTATAGAGAAAGGCCGGGGGCGCTGCAACGCGCATCCCCGCCCCCAAGCCGCGCTTGCCCTAAAAGAAGAATCCTGCGCGCGGACAACGGGATAAGCGATCTTCCTATTGCGCGTTGGCTGGCCGGCGGGCGTTGCCGAGAAGCCGCTCGCATTCGTTCAGCTCGGCCAGGAGCGTTTCGAGCACTTTGTAATCGGCTGGGCCAAGCGATGCACGTGCGCCCGCAACCAATGCAGCAAAGGACTCGTCCCCATCCTCAAAGGCGAAATCCGGCTCGGGCTCATCCTGCATCACGTCCGGCCGACGCGGTGCTGCTGCGCTTTGCATTGCAATGTCGAGCGGCATTTCCTCCGGCGGCACCATTTCGGCCCCGCCTTGCCAAGCCGCGACGACGCCGCGCACGCCCTGCTCTTTGAGAATTTTCTGTACGCCCTTGATCGTGTAGCCCTCGCCGTAGAGAAGCTGGCGAATGGCGCGCAGAAGTTCAATGTCTTCGCGCCGATAGTAGCGCCGCCCACCGCCGCGCTTCAGCGGGCGAATTTGAGTGAAGCGCAATTCCCAAAACCGCAGAACATGCTGCGGCAAATCAAGATCGCTCGCGACCTCGCTAATGGTCCTGAATGCGTCCGCTGTTTTTTCCATTGTTCCGCCGCTCCGATTCCGGAGGCGTTCCCGCCCTGATTTAACGCAAGGAACACCGCCAGCGCGTTTCGGCGTAAAAGCCGAATATCGCGGCGCCGCAAATCACATGGCGCTCGGCGAATCAGATTACTCGGAATCGGGGTCGACGTGAACGCCGTTAATCCGAGCTTTCAGCAGATTTGACGATTTGAAGATGAGAACGCGCCGTTCCTTGATCGGCACTTCGACGCCGGTCTTGGGGTTACGGCCAACGCGCTGGCCCTTGTGGCGCACGCTGAACGATCCGAATGACGAAAGCCGGACCCCTTCGCCAGCGATCAGCCGATCGGTGATTTCGTCGAGCACCTGCTCGACAAGCGCCGCGGATTCTTTGCGCGACAAGCCGACTTGCTGATAGACGGCTTCGGCGAGATTGACCCGCGTGACAGTGCGCGTGCCGTCCTCGCCTTTTGCAGCAGCGATTACGCCGGACAGATTGTCCGCGTGTGAAACTGATGTCGACAATTCACTTTTGACCATCTTGGGACTCGATGATTTCTGGACGCGATGACCTGGTAGCGAAGACCGTGACTTCAGCCTTCGGACAATCGCCCGAGCTCAATGAAAACGAAAGAGGCGCCAAAAAAACATGCGCCTCGGCAAAGAAAATTCTCCTGAACATTTGATCAGCCCCGCAGTTCCCTTCCCGCATCGCAAATGGATTAAGCCCTTTGCTTGCCTCAAACTTTGGCGCAAAATGTATATTAGCACAATAGACAGAAAGATTTGTCCTGCAAACTACTATGCGGACAAAAGCCACCATTGTTGCAAAGCCGCAGCATCTACCAACGAAGCAGCGCCGCGCCCCAGGTAAAACCGCCACCCATCGCTTCGAGCATCACAAGGTCACCCTGCTTGATGCGGCCGTCATCACGCGCTGCCGAGAGTGCCAGCGGCACGGAAGCCGCCGATGTATTGCCGTGGAATGCGACGGTCTTCACGACTTTTTGTGGGGCTATTTTGAGCTTTTCCGCCGACGCGTCGATAATGCGGGCGTTGGCCTGATGCGGCACGAACCAGTCGAGCTGCTCACCGTTCGTCCCTGTCGCAGCAAAGGCAGCATCGACCACATCAGTAATCATCGTTACGGCTAGCTTGAAGACTTCGCGGCCTTCCATGCGCACCTTGCCGGCTGTCCCGGTCGAGGACGGGCCGCCGTCGGTATAGAGTTTCGATAAATGCCGGCCATCGGACCGCAAATGCGCGGTCAGGACACCGCGATCTGCACTCGTTCCTTCGCCCGGCCGCGCTTCGAGCACCATTGCCGCGGCGCCATCGCCGAACAGGACGCAGGTGCCGCGGTCCTGCCAATCCAGCAGCCGCGAAAACGTCTCGGCGCCGATCACAAGCGCTCTTTTGTGCGATCCCGCAGTCAGGAACTTGTCTGCCGTCGTCAGCGCGAAAATGAACCCCGAACACACCGCCTGTAGGTCGAACGCAACACCGCCGGTCATACCGATCGCCGCCTGAACCTGCGTCGCAACGGCGGGAAAGGTATGGTCCGGCGTCGCCGTCGCGACAATGACGAGATCGATATCCTCGCCGGTGAGGCCGGCATCGGCGAGCGCGGCGCGCGCTGCGTGCGTCGCGAGCGTCGAAGTGCGTTCGTCCTCGGCCGCGATATGGCGCATTTTGATACCGGTGCGCTGGGTGATCCACTCATCGCTGGTGTCGAGCATTTTCTCGAGATCAGCGTTGCTCAAAATCCGCTTTGGAAGATACGACCCCAGGCCAACGACGACGGAGCGGAGAACGGCGTTTTGCGGTCGGGTCAAAGATATTCGTCCTGTTTCAAACAAACCGAGGGGTCGCCTTAGAGCATTTTCCGTCGCGACAGAAGTCCGAACTGGCGTTTGGCGCCGGGGATCATGGCCGGTTAGACCTCGGCCTCGGGATCAGCGACCTGCACCTTCACGGGCGCGTCGCGCTCGGATAGGGAATCCTGAATCTTGCGCAGAAACTGGTCGCGGACCATTTCGTAACCGATTTCCAGGGCGCGCGCGGTGCCGACCGCGTCGGAGCCGCCGTGGCTTTTGATCACCACGCCTTCGAGGCCAAGCAGAATGCCGCCGTTGACGCGTCGCGGGTCCATCTTGCTGGCCAGCGAGCGAAACGCCTGGCGCGCCAGCAAATAACCGAGCTTCGAGGCGAAACTGCCGCGCAACGCCTCGCGCAGATAAGCGCTGATCTGCTTGGCCGTTCCCTCTGCCGTCTTGAGCGCGATATTGCCGGCAAAACCCTCGGTCACGACCACATCGACGCTGCCTTTGCCGATGTCGTCGCCCTCGACAAAGCCGCGATAATCGAAATCCGGCGAATTCAGCTCGCGCAGAATCCGCGAGGCGGCCTTCACTTCCTCGATGCCTTTGACCTCTTCGACGCCAATGTTGAGCAGCCCCACGGTCGGGCGTGGCGACGAGAAGACGATACGCGCCATCGCCGAGCCCATGATCGCGAGATCGACGAGATGCTGCGCATCGGCGCCGATGGACGCGCCGACATCGAGCACGATCGATTCACCCCGCAGCGTCGGCCAAAGCACGGCAATGGCCGGCCGGTCGATCGCCGGAATCATGTGCAGGCAAATCTTGGCCATCGCCATCAGCGCGCCGGTGTTGCCCGCCGAAAAAGCGGCATCGGCCTCGCCTCTTTTGACAGCTTCGAGCGCCTGCCACATCGAGGACGTGCGCCGGCCGTTGCGCAACGCCTGGCTGGGCTTATCGTCCATACGGATTTCGACATCCGTGTGCTGTACGCTCGAGACGCTGGCGAGCCGCGGATTGGCCGCAAGCAGCGGCTTCATCCGTGCCTGATCGCCGAAAAACGTAAAACTGAGGTCGGCATGCTGGGTTAGTGCGAGCGCGGCGCCGGGTAAGATGACCTCCGGGCCGTGATCGCCGCCCATGGCATCGATGGCGATGCGCACCGGTTGCGTCATGAAAGCTCCCTAGCCTGGCCAGACCGCCAAGCTGCGGCCTGATCCGCTAAGGCAAAGCGCGCCGCCCCGCAAGCGCAGCCAGATCAAGATTGATCTGTGAGCTTCTTGAGCACGTCGAAGGGCCGCTCGGTCACATCGTGCGGATCGGTCACCGGGGCGAACTCCGCCCCCGGCTTGTGCGGATAGGGGTCGAGGCCAAGCGCGAGAAATTCCGCCGCCAGCGCGCCGAGATCAATCGCTCCGTCCTCGATCGGGTCGGGCGGATCGCGGTCAACCGATTGGGCGCCGAGCAGCGTATCCGCCTGGGTGGCGGCTTGTGCCGCGGCCGAGGTCTCGGCGAAATCGACATCAACCTCCTCGGCCAGATCGCTATCGAATGGTTCGAGCGTCAGGACGCAGGTCTGCGTGATCTTTGCCCGCACGGTGCCGGTGACATTGAAGCTGGAAAGTCCCTGGCGCGCGACGTGAAAGTCGGCATCGAGCATGGCCAAGTCGACAAGGCCGTCGGCTTTCGCCAAGGCCTGCCGCGTCGGCGCATCGGCGCTCAAGGTGACGTCGAGGCCCTGTTCCGGCACTTCGTCCACAAGAATGAGGTGCGAAAAAATCTTCGGCGGCGGAGCGTAGAAATCGGCTTTACTCATCACACACCTCACGGAAGTTCGCAGCGGCTTCGATCCGAAATATAGGTCCTTTGAGAAAATCTGCGAGAGACATTTGCGTCAAGGCCGCATCGGATCGCTCAAC
The DNA here is from genome assembly GCA_963782195.1 of uncultured Pseudomonadota bacterium. Lineage (GTDB taxonomy): Bacteria > Pseudomonadota > Alphaproteobacteria > Rhizobiales > Beijerinckiaceae > Methylovirgula. The sequence goes on from CAWAIN010000005.1 coordinate 202,254, forward strand.
ATAGCGAGCAAGCTGCTCGCCGCCTTGCGTATCGGCGAAGACATTGCGTGAGAGAGCCGTAGCAAGCGCCGCATGCCGCGCCGCGCCAGGCTGCGCGAGCGCTTCGTTGTAAGCGTTGGCGCGGCCTAAAAACGCCTCGGCGAGATCGCGCATCCGCCGCGGCACGCCGGTGTCGCTGACGCCCATTTCGCGCAAGCCGACATCGAAATGGCGAAACAAGGCATCGGCAAGATCCTGCGCGATCTCAGGGCCCGGCTCGGGCAATTGCTTCAGGCGCCGCAGTGCGAGCGCAGCGTGCAAAGCAATCGATTCGAAGCGCCCGTCGATCGTGTCGGCAATGCCGTAATCCGTGAACAAAACCGGGTCGCGCGCCGCGGCGACGATGTCGGCATGCAGCCGCTCGATGACACTTGCGTTGCGTCTGCCCCGGAAAAGCCCAAAAATCATGACTTTAGATTCCATGTCGCGACTTGAGCGGGGCAAGTTGCGAGCTTGATTTCCGCATATTAGAAACGATCAGATTATACGCGTTTTGGTCGAATTGGCCAAAATGCGCTGTGATCTAAGGGGCCGGAGTTTCCACGAATGACTTTTGCAAGTGCGGCCATAAAAGAAGAACCGACGGCCGCCCAAAAACGCAGAATAAAGCTCTTGGGCCTCGTTCTCCGGCTCGGACTTTGCGCTGCTACGGCTACGGGCCTCTCCGGCTGTCTCGGTTACGACGGCGATATCGTCCACGGCTATCAGCTCGATCCCACGCTGCTCAATCAGGTCAAGGTCGGCTCGTCGGCTGAGCAAGTGCTCGTCGTGATGGGCACGCCGTCGACGACATCGACCGTCGGCGGCAGCGCCTGGTATTACATCACCCAGAAATCCGACCGCCAATACGCGTTCATGGATCAGAAGATCACCGATCAGCATGTCCTGGCGATCTATTTCGACAAGGACAAGAAGGTCACGCGCGTCGCCAATTACGGCATGAAGGACGGCAAAATCTTCGATTTCGTGTCGCAGACGACGCCGACCGGCGGCGCCAATTCGAGCGTATTGACCGGCATGTTCAAATCGCTCCTGCGATTTAACTAGGCACCGATCGATGAGATGGCCGGATTGCTCCGGCCATCTTTGTTTGCGTTTCAGTGCGCGAGGATCGCGAGCAAGAGCAACGCGACGATATTCGTGATCTTGATCGCCGGATTCACGGCGGGGCCGGCCGTATCCTTGTAAGGGTCGCCGACGGTGTCGCCGGTCACGGACGCCTTGTGCGCGTCGCTGCCCTTCAGATGTTTTACCCCGTCCTTGTCGACGAAACCATCTTCAAAGCTCTTCTTGGCATTATCCCAGGCGCCGCCGCCGGATGTCATCGAAATGGCGACGAAGAGACCGTTGACGATGACGCCAAGGAGCGAAGCACCGAGCGCGGCAAACGCCGAAGCCTTCGAGCCCGAGATGAGCAGCACGCCGAAATAGACAACGAGCGGCGCCAGGACCGGCAGCAGCGACGGAATGATCATTTCCTTGATCGCCGCCTTTGTCAGCATATCGACCGCGCGGCCATAGTCCGGCCGCTCGGTGCCGGCCATGATGCCGGGCTTCTCGCGGAATTGGCGGCGAACCTCCTCGACCACTGCACCCGCGGCGCGGCCGACGGCGGTCATCGCGATGCCGCCGAAGAGATAGGGGATAATGCCGCCGAAGATCAGCCCTGCGACGACGTAAGGATTGGAGAGATCGAAGTTCACCGTGCCGATATTCTGGAAATAGGGCACGCCGGTATCGGTGAAATGTTTGATGTCGTTGGTATAGGCCGCAAAGAGCACAAGCGCGCCGAGGCCCGCCGAGCCGATTGCGTAGCCTTTGGTGACAGCTTTAGTCGTGTTGCCGACCGCATCGAGCGCATCGGTCGAATGACGCACTTCTTTCGGCAGGCCGGCCATTTCGGCAATGCCGCCGGCATTATCGGTCACCGGCCCGAAAGCATCGAGCGCGACGATCATGCCGGCGAGGCCGAGCATCGTCGTCACGGCAATCGCGATGCCGAAGAGGCCCGCAAGTTGCGACGCGAAGATGATGCCGGCAACGATCACCAAAGCCGGGAGCGCCGTCGCCTCAAGGGAAACCGCCAACCCTTGAATGACGTTCGTGCCATGGCCGGTCACGGAAGCCTGCGCGATCGAGATGACCGGCCGCTTACCCGTGCCTGTGTAATATTCGGTGATCACGACGATCAGCCCGGTCACGACAAGGCCGAGAAGCCCGCAGATGAAGAGGTGTAGCCCGCTGATCGTTTGGCCATGCACCACCCCGATAGTGCCCCACCCCACTGAGAATTGTGTCGCGATGGCGAGGCCGACGATCGACAGCAATCCGGTGGCGATCAGGCCTTTGTAGAGCGCGCCCATGATCGAATTGGTCTGGTCAAGCTTGACGAAGAACGTGCCGGCAATCGAAGTCACGATGCAGGCCGCGCAGATCGCCAGCGGATAAAACATTGTCGACACGAGCTGCGGCGTTCCGGCGAAGAAGATCGCGGCAAGCACCATGGTCGCCACGACCGTCACGACATAGGTCTCGAAAAGATCGGCGGCCATGCCGGCGCAATCACCGACATTGTCACCAACATTATCCGCGATCGTTGCCGGATTGCGCGGATCGTCCTCGGGAATACCCGCCTCGACCTTGCCGACGAGATCGGCGCCAACGTCGGCGCCCTTGGTGAAGATGCCGCCGCCAAGACGGGCGAAAATCGAAATGAGCGAGGCGCCGAAACTGAGCGCGACGAGCGCATCGACGACTTCACGCGCATTCGGTGCGAGCTTCAATGGCCCGGTCAAAATCCAGAAATAGAACGACACTCCGAGCAGCGCGAGACCGGCCACGAGAAGGCCTGTGACGGCGCCCGCCTTGAACGAAATATCGAGCCCGGCGCCAAGCGATTTCGATGCGGCCTGCGCCGTGCGGACATTGGCGCGCACCGAGACATTCATACCGATGAAGCCGGCAGCGCCGGAAAGGATCGCGCCGATCAAGAAGCCGATCGCGACCGTCCACGACAGCAGGAAGCCGAGCACGACAAAGATCACGGCGCCGACAATCGCGATGGTCGTATATTGCCGCTTGAGATAGGCCTGCGCGCCTTCGGCGATTGCGGCAGCGATCTCCTGCATTCGCGGCGAACCGGCGTCCGCCTTCAAAAGCTCATTTGCCGTCCAGATTCCGTATGCGACGGCCAAGACCCCCGCGGCGATAATAATCCAAAGTGCAAGCATCGATTTCCGCCCTTCGTTTATGATTGCGCTGCCGGATTTTTACCCGGCTTATGTTTCGCGCATTTGATCGGAGGTCATTGCAAAGGCCAGCCGCGGGACGGCCGCCCATTTCTATTCACCCCTACAGGACGGTTGCCCGCCCGGCGCGCAGCTTGATCGAAAGCGCGGCGTTTCGCAATCCTACCGGCGGTCGAAAGTGGCAGGCTCAAAAATGGGCGTAGGACAAGGACTTGAGGGCCTGCGGCTGGCCTGATCTGTCACGAAAAACAGGTGGATTTTTCCCTGTTTTCGCCGCGCCGATCCGGCGAACCGGAATTTCCGCCTGCGCCGCAGCTTGTTCAAATTGCGCCGCCTTTGCCGGCGGCACGGCCGCGAGAATTTCATAATCGTCGCCGCCGGCGAGAATTGTTTCGATCAGCGCAGGATTCTGCGCGAAAGCCGCCGCTGCCGCGGGCGAAAGCGGAACGTCAGCTACAGCAATTTCCGCGGTCATGCCGCTCGCCCGCAGCATTTTGACGAGATCGCCGGCCAGCCCGTCGGAAATGTCCATCGCAGCATGGGCGGAGGCTCTGAGCGCGGCGCGCAGACCGAGACGCGGCTGCGGCAACAGATAACGCTCGAGCAGGAACGCCTGGGCCTCGCCCGCGAGCTTTGCGCTCCAATCCGGCGCGAACACGCCGCGTAGACTCAGTCCGAGGGCCGAATCGCCGATCGTTCCGGATACATAGAGAAAATCGTTCTTCGCGACGTTGCTTCGGACGAGTCTCGTCCCCGTTGGGACGCTGCCGAGCGCAGTGATCGAGATCGTCAAAGCGCCGGGGCTCTTGACCGTATCGCCGCCGATAAGCGGGCATTGATAAGCGGCGGCATCCGCACCGAGGCCGGCGGCGAAAGCTTTGAGCCAATCCGGCGCCCAATCGCCCGGCAGCGCCAATCCAAGCAAAAAGCCCAAGGGCGCGGCGCTCTTTGCCGCAAGGTCAGAGAGATTGACCCGCAGCGCCTTGCGCGCGATCGCCTCTGGCGGATCGTTAGCGAAGAAGTGCACCCCGGCGCAGAGCATGTCGTTGGTAACGACGAGGTCCTCCCCCGCCGGAGGCGCAAAAGCGGCCGCATCGTCCATGAGGCCAAGCCCCGCGGGGCCGGCCAGCGGCGCGAAATATTTTGCGATAACGTCGTCCTCGGTGGGACGGGTCATGACATGCGCCTTTCACTCATCGCGCCTTGCGCATCATGGAAAATATCCGCTTTGGGCGAGAGGAGACCGGCCGCTTTGGGTGATCCGGAGCGTAAAAGCCGACGTTCATATTGCAAAGTGTCTCGGCAGTTCTCGACCCCCATTGCTGCCGCTCATCGAACCATTGCCGAACGGCGTGACCTGACCTAAAGCGGACATTCCCGCGGTGCCGCGCCGGATTGTGAAAGCTCAGCAACATCGTCTATTGTTGAGGCTTTCGCAAACCCTTTGCAGGCGCGATGCGACGAGCCCATCGCGGAATCGATCATGTTGAAAGCTACCGAAGAGGAGATCGAGGAAGTCCGGGAATACTTTGAATGGCAGGCGCCCGATCTCGAAGTGACCTTCATGCAGAAGGTCTACTCGGAGGCCATCCTGAACACCCGCCACGACGTGTGGGACATCCACACCAACAAGGATCGCTGGTGGGTCATCACGGGCGGCACAAACCTCTACTCTCAGGAGCAGTTCCCAAGTATGAACCTTGCTCTGACCTTCCATATTGGCCTGATCCTCCGCATCCCGCGCAGAGAACACAGCCTGCCGCCGGAGTATATTGCCGGACATATCGAGTCGGTTGAGGCGATCGAAGATCCCAACAAGACAAGGGACATGAAGCAGCGGACCACGCTCGGGACATCCGAGCGCTGAGGCTATGGTTTCGGTGCGAGTTGCTGGTCCAGACTACGGACCCGATGCCCGCGTTGGGCGCAATACGGCCGTCTGCGAAAATCGAGGCCGGAAAACGATCTAAGCCCGCGCCTGAAATTCCTCGGCGCGATATTGCCGCGCCAGCGCGTCGAGCACGGCGTTGATCATTCCTGCCTCATCCCGGTCGAAAAAGGCCCCGGCAACATCGACATATTCTTTGATCACGACGCGGACCGGCACGTCCTTGCGCCGGAGCAATTCATAGCTGCCGGCACGCAGAATAGCGCGCATCACAGCGTCGACGCGCGCGAGCGGCCACCCATCGGAAAGGGTCTTGTCGATGGCGCGGTCGATAGGGCCCTGCTCGGCGAGCACGCCGGTGAGAATATCGCGGAAGAAGGCGATCTCAGCCTCTTCATATTGCGCGCCTTCGATTTCGTTGCCGATCCAGAAGGATTCGAATTCGGTCTGCGTCTCCGCAAGACCCTTGCCGGAGACTTCCATCTGATAGAGCGCCTGGACGGCGGCGAGGCGCGCGGCAGCGCGTTGCGAAGCGACGGCCATCAGAGCGTTCCCTGCCCGGCCTGCAAACGATACAGGGCAAGTGCGGCGCGGGCGGCCTCGCCGCCCTTGTCGCCGCGTTGCGGCTCAGCGCGGGCCAAAGCCTGTTCCATATTTTCCACGGTCAGAATGCCATTGCCGAGCGGCAGCTTCTCCGCCAGCGCAAGGTCCATGAGGGCGCGGGCGCTTTCACCCGCAACGATGTCGAAATGCGCCGTCTCACCACGGATAACACAGCCGAGCGCGATGACACCATGAAACGGCGAACCCGCGGTGCGGGCCATGTCGAGCGCGATTTTCGCCGCGATCGGGATTTCAAGCGCGCCCGGCACCTGCCAGCAAATATAGCGCGCATCGGCCGCCTTCAGCGCCGCAAGCGCGCCTTCGAGCAGATGCGCCGCGATCTTGTCATAATAGGGCGCCTCGACGATCAGGAAACGCGCACCATCGACGCTCGGCTCGGCCTTGATTTGCTGGGGACGCTGCGTTTCGGCCATTTCCACCTCGTGATCGCGGTGCGGCTGACTAACAAGCCACAGCCGCTGCGGCAAGCGCGGGCCTAAATCTTGAGGATCGCGAGGCAGCTAAAAGTTGAAATCGACCTGAATGACCCCCGCATCGGCCGGGCGGCCGCCCGCCAGCGTGATCGCCGGGCCGGCAAGCTGATGCAGATATTCGCCGAAAACCGTGACATAGCTGATCGGACGCCATTGCGCGGTCGCGATCAGATTTGTGCCGATATAGCTCGCCTTGTCGTCAGCCGACAATGTCGCGGTCAGTGGCGTCGTGCGTGAGATATAGACGGCATCATTCACATTGGCGCGCCACAAGACTTCCGGCCCCAAACGCAGCGCAAAATCGCTCGCCGGATTCAGCACCAGCGCTGGATAGGCCTCGACGACGTTTTCGAGCGTATTCAGGCCGATGTAATTGAGCAGCGTCGGGCGCGGCATCGGCGCGCTGAACGTGCCGATCGTCTTGCCGCCGTCGCTGCCGCTGAAATAGCTGCCCTGGAATTGCAGGCCCGGCTGCCAAAACACACGATCGAACGTATAAAGCACCCGCGACGATGTGCCGAACGCTGAGATCTGCTCGCCGTTGAACGTACCGAACTGATAGGCGAAATCGCTGTCGTACTTGAATGAGCCGTAGGCGCCCCAGAGACGGCCACCGATCGTATCGCGGTCCTCATTCCCGGTCAGTTTCAAATATTGCGCGCCAAGATTGCGCCGATAGAAATAATATTCGTCGACATGCAAAATGTTCGGGATCAAGGCCTCGCTGGCATAGGCGGCGCCGAAAACGCCCGCATGCGTGTCGAAATCGGAAAAAGCATCTAATTGAGACGTCACAGGTCGCGAATAGATGAGATCGAGCGACGTCTGATTTTGGAAATCGCTGTGAACGCGAACCGCATCTTGTGTGGTGCGTACATTGGAACTGTCATTCACCCAGACGAAGCGCGCCGAGCCAAGCATAATCTCCTGCCGCCCAACGCGCGCCGTGACCTGCGCCGGGCCAACCGGCTCTTTCAATTCGACGAAGCCTTGTTGCAGGCGTCCGTAATCCTTGTCCGTTGCACTCGGATTGATTTTGCCGAAGGAATCGAAACGGCCGACCTGGGCAAAGATCGCCAGATGCTTGTCGAGATGCAGGTAGAAATTGAACAGTTCACGTTGCAGATCATACGTATTCTGCTTCGGTGTCCGTAAGGCGTAAGCCTCGTTGTTTTGCGACCAAAACTGCTCGCGGAATTCGCCGCCGAGCGAGAGATAGGCATTCCCGCCCAAAGCGATGTAATGCAGAGCGTCGAGCGGCCCGGTGCGTTTTGCCGGATCGGCGAGGTAGCTGTAGTCGATATCGTAAAATTCGAGCGGCGAACCTTTACCGAGCGAAAAATATTGCGCCTTCGCCGACGGCACTAACGGCAGAACGAAAAACAAAACCGCAAATAACAACGCGTTCGGAAAACGTCGTTTTTCGCCCGCATATCGCGATGGAATCAACACAGCTGCCCCGCCCGACAAGATATATAGTCTATAAATGGACTAGAAATTCAGAGCTCAATTAAAATATCTTTTATGGTGCCTGGAGCCTCACACGAGCTTCGCCGCGCCACTCTGACGGTGATAGGCGACGAGATCGAGGCAGGGGCCCTCGCCTGTCAGACTTGTCAGCAAGCAATGCACCTGGCCGCGATGGTGCGTCTGATGATTAAAAAAATGCGCGAGCGCGGCGCCGAGCGTTTGCTCGACCTGCGCGGGCTTCGAGATCGCGCGATAGGAGATTGTGCGCGTCAGCTGCGCCTCATCGAGGCCATCGATAAAGTCCGAAATGCGTGCATCTTCCATCGCGCGGTCCGCGCGCAAGTCGTCGAAGGTTTCATGCAAGATCGCGTCGAGCTGCTGTGTCGCCTCGCCTTCGCCCGTGAATCGATGCATCCAGATTCGGTCGGCCACGAGTAGATGATTAAGCGTGCCGTGAACCGATTTGAAAAAGGCGCCACGGTCGGCGCGATAATCGGCGTCGCTGAGCTTCGCAGCCTGGTTATAAACCAGCGCATTTGTCCAGGTGTTATAACCCGCGAACATCTTCCAATGCGCCAGCATACGACGATCCTCATTTGGTCTCGGCGAGGCGCGCGGCATAGCGCGCCATGAGATCGACTTCAAGGTTCAGTTCGTCGCCCGCCTGTCGCGCACCCCAGGTTGTCACAGCCAAAGTATGCGGGATAAGTAGAACGGAAAATTCGTTTCCCGCGACGCCATTCACCGTGAGCGACGTGCCGTCGAGCGCGATGGAGCCTTTTTCGGCGATGAACCGCGCCAAAGCGGCGGGCGCTTCGATCGCAAAACGGCTCATGCCGTCGAACGGCTCGACCGCAAGAATTTTTGCCACACCGTCGACATGACCCGTGACGATGTGGCCGCCGAGTTCGTCGCCGATCTTCAGCGATCGTTCGAGATTGAGTTTGGTGCCGATCTGCCATTTGCCAGCGGTCGTGCGGTCAAGCGTCTCGGCGCCGACATCGACATCATACCAGGTCGTGCCGTTGTCGCTCCCCCGGGCGACGACGGTGAGACAGGGGCCACCGGTCGCGATCGATGCACCGATCGCGATTGTCTCCACGGCATAGGCGCAGCAAATGCGCAGGCGCTTCAGCGCGCCCTGCGGCACGACGGATTCGACCGTACCAACATCCGTGATGATTCCCGTGAACATGCTCAGCCGACCCGCTCGTAGTCCGAATAAACGTCTTCGCCTGCGTAGCCTTGCATGGACTTGCGGTAAATACCGGCGTTCGTCAGGGCAGCGCGATTTTCCGGGTCGAGCGCCTGCAAGCCCGGCTGCCCGAGCCGCATTGGACTTCGAAATAGTGTCACCATGTCGGCGAACTTTTGCGCGATCAGCGCGGCGGCGAGATGTGGACCACCTTCGCAGAAAATTCGCGTCAGCCCCTGCGCGCCGAGCATATTAAGTGCAGCGGCAAGATCGACATGGCTAGCGTGATCGGCTTTGACACGGACAACTTCGACGCCCCTTGCAACGAGGCCTATTTCGGCCTCCTGCGGCGCCCCGCCTGTCGTTATCACCATTGTCGGATGTTCGCGTGCCGTGGTCACGAGATGCGCCGACAGCGGCAGCCGCAAATGCGAATCGAGCACGATCCGCAACGGCTTGTGATCTTCGAGACCCGGCAGCCGCACCGTCAGGCGTGGATCGTCGGCAAGCGCCGTGCCGACCCCGACCATCACAGCGTCGTACAGAGCCCGCAGCATTTGAATGCGGCCGTTCGCAGCCTCGCCCGTGATCTTGAGGCGCGGCGCGTCCGGCACGCCCGCTGCGAAGCCGTCCGCTGTCTCGGCCAGTTTAAGCGTAACCATCGGCCGGCCGTGGGTGACGCGCAGGATATGGCCGAGATTGGCGCGCCGCGCGGCCTCGGCAAGCACCCCCGCCGTGACCACGATGCCGGCGGCCCGCAGGCGCGCATGGCCCTGCCCGGCGACGCGCGGATCTGGATCTTCAATCGCCGAGACCACGCGGGCGATGCCAGCCGCAACGATTGCGTCGGCGCAGGGCGGCGTGCGGCCGTGATGGCTGCAAGGCTCGAGCGTCACGTAGAGCGTCGCGCCACTGGCCGCCTCTCCGGCTTCGCGCAACGCCAGAACCTCGGCATGCGGCCGTCCGCCCGGCGCCGTGACACCCCGGGCGATGACGGCTCCATCTTTGACAATCAGCGCGCCGACCGCGGGATTGGGCGCGACGCGCCCCAGACCGCGCCGGGCCAAGTTCAACGCGGCGGTCATGAAGCGCTCGTCGTCGATCATGGCATCAGGCCGGTGCGCGGCTCATGCGCGGGTCGGGTGTTTTGATTTGGGTGGCGGTTCTTCCGGATCGTCCTGAGCCAATTCATCGATCAGCGTGTGGAAGTCGCGCGCCTCGCGGAAATTGCGATAGACCGAGGCAAAACGGACATAGGCGACGCTATCGAGCGAGCGCAGCCCCTCCATCACCAATTCGCCGATGCGATCGCTTTGGACATCAGCCTCGCCCTGGCTTTCAAGCTGCCGGACGATGCCGGAGACCATGCGCTCGACACGCTCGGTATCGACGGGGCGCTTGCGCAGCGCGACTTCGACCGAGCGCATGAGCTTGTCGCGATCGAACGGCACCCGCCGTCCGGTCTTCTTGATCACGGTCAGCTCGCGCAATTGCACGCGCTCGAACGTGGTGAAACGGCCGCCGCAATCCGGGCAGACGCGACGCCGACGGATGGACGCTGCGTCTTCCGTCGGCCGGGAATCTTTCACCTGCGTTTCAAGGCTGCCGCAATAGGGGCACCGCATGGTCCCGCCCTAATAGATCGGGAAGCGGTGCGTCAGCTCCTCGACCTGCTTCTTCACAGCCGCTTCGACCGCGCCGTTCTCGGCATCGCCATTCTTGGCGAGACCATCGAGTGTCTCGATGATCAGTTCGCCGATCTTCTTGAACTCGGCGACGCCGAAGCCGCGCGACGTGCCCGCCGGGGTGCCGAGGCGAATGCCGGAGGTGACCATCGGGCTCGCGGTATCGAACGGGACGCCGTTCTTGTTGCAGGTGATATGCGCCCGGCCGAGCGAGGCTTCCGCCGCCTTGCCGGTGAGGTTCTTCGGACGCAGATCGACAAGCATCAGATGATTGTCGGTGCCGCCCGAGGTGATGGCATAGCCGCCGCCGACCAGCGTCGCCGCAAGCGCCTTGGCGTTCTCGACGATCTGGCGCGCATAGACTTTGAAGTCGGGCTTCAGCGCTTCGCCGAAGGCCACCGCCTTGCCCGCGATGACATGCATCAGCGGACCGCCCTGCAGGCCGGGGAAGACCGCGGAATTGATCTTCTTGGCAATGTCCGCGTCGTTCGTCAGCACGATGCCGCCGCGCGGGCCGCGCAGCGTCTTATGCGTCGTCGAGGTGACGACATGGGCGTGCGGGAACGGCGATGGATGCACGCCACCCGCCACGAGCCCGGCGAAATGCGCCATATCGACAAAGAAATAGGCGCCGATGGAATCGGCGATCTGACGGAACTTCTCGAAGTCCCAGAAGCGCGGATAGCCCGAGCCGCCGGCGATGATGAGCTTCGGCTTATGCTCCTGCGCGAGGCGCTCGACCTGCTCCATATCGATGCGATTATCATCCTTGCGGACGCCATAGGACACCGGCTTGAACCAGCGACCGGAGAGATTGACCGGCGAGCCGTGCGTCAGATGCCCGCCCGCGGCGAGGTCCAGACCCATGAACGTGTCGCCCGGCTGAAGCAGTGCGAGGAAGACGGCCTGGTTCGCCTGGCTGCCGGAATTCGGCTGCACATTGGCGAACTGGCAGTCGAACAGCCGCTTGATCCGGTCGATCGCGAGGTTCTCGACGATATCGACAAATTGGCAGCCGCCGTAATAGCGCCGGCCCGGATAGCCCTCGGCATATTTGTTGGTCAGGACCGAACCTTGCGCCTCAAGCACAGCCTTCGAGACGATGTTCTCCGAGGCGATCAGCTCGATCTCGTGCCGCTGGCGGCCAAGCTCCTTATCGATCGCGGCAGCGATCTCGGGGTCAACCTGCGTCAGCGGCGCGGCGAAAAAAGGATTGTGGTCAGAGTGAGCGCGAGCTTCGGCATCTGAGGTGGTCATAAGCACACATCCTGAAAGACGATTGAACAATCAATGCGCCGCGCAGCACGCGGCTTGGCCGATGGCCTTAGCATGACATATTCATCGCGGGAAGGCGCTTCGACGGGCTGCGACAAGAGCACCCGCGGTCGCGTATGCTGCAGCGCACGCAACCCCGGGCCGGCCTAGCTTATTGCTCGTCCATCTCCGGGAGCGCGGTCGGCTCGACGCCCGGCTGCGAAGGAGAACGCCCGGCGTGTGATTGCGACAACGCTTCTTCTTCTTTCAGAAGCTGCGAGGGTTCCATAGCGTCGGATGCGACCGAACCAAGGCCGTCACGCTGATAGATGTCGTCGCGGAATTGAATGATCCCGTCCGGCGTCGCCCAGGCGGTGATATAGACCCAATAGACCGGCACCGGCGGATCGAGCTGCACCTTCACCTGCTGACCGGAATTGATCACGTCGTTGATGTGCTGACGGTCCCAGCCCGGGGTATATTTCAAGAGCCAGGCCACGTAATCGCGCACGTCCTGCACGCGAATGCAGCCCGACGAAATGTAGCGGAAATCGTCGCCGAAAAGGCCGCGCTCCGCCGTATCGTGCATATAGACGCCGTAGGGGTTGGGAATATTGATCCGCACCACACCGAGCGCGTTGACGTCGGAACCGGGATCCTGCCGGAACATGTAGTGCGTGGCGTCGTCCGAATTCCAGTCGATCTGGGTCGACTGCACCTCATTGCCTGCTTTATCGAAAATACGGATTTTGTGCTCGGTCAGGTAATTCGCATCGGCCTGCATCCGCGGAATCAGATCTTTTTTGATGATCGAGGCCGGGACAGTCCAGAACGGATTAAAGTCGATGTCCGTCGCCTTGGTCATCATCACGGGCGACTGGCGCTCGAAACGGCCGACGCCCGCGACGTGATGCGTGGCGACGACCCCATTCTCAACCGTCTCGACGGCCGCGGCCGGAATATTGGCCATAACGAAACGCTCGCCGAGATTGCCCGAAAACGCCTTGAGCCGGACGAGGTTGATCTGAAGCTGGCGCAGCCGCACATCGGCCGGCACATTCAGAGCCGCCAGCGTGTCATGATCGACGATGCCGGTCTGCTGGAGCCCGTGACGGGCCTGGAAGCGCCGGACCCCGGCGTCGACGAAGGAATTGAAGACCGGCGAATTGCCGGCGCTCGGATCGATATCGCCCGAGGCGGCGAGACGGCGGCGCAAAGTCACGACCACATCGCCCTCCGAGCCAAGCCGCATGACCCGCTCTGCCCGCACGACCGGCCAGCCGCCGGCGGAAACGAGCGATTGATAACGCGAGATTGCCGCGGACGTGGCGTCGAACGTCGCCTGGGAAAGGACCGGGGTCGACGAGCGCTGGACGGCTAGATGCGCATCCGCATCATAGGGTTGGGCCCACTCCGCCTGATTAAAATCGTCGCCGGCCGCCGCTATGCCCGGGAGCGCGAAATTGAGTGCCAGTCCCGCAGCCGCTAGGGAGAGCCCTAAGCTCGAAAACCGATGAATTCCTGCCAATGCCATCTCCAAGCCGCTCTGCCGGATTGCGTCCGTCATTTGGGTATGACCGGTCTGCCCGCCGCCCGCCGTCTGGCTTCCGCTTAAAGCGAATTTAGCCCGAGCCAGACCAAATCAGTTTCTAATGGCACCAAATGGGCGGCGTTTTTGTGGCGCACGAGGGGGAGCGACTAAAAATGGAAGCGGCGCTCGGCCCTCCCGCAGGAGGATCGAGGCGCCACTTAAACCATCGGTACGGTTTCCCGCACCGGAGCGCGGCGTCGCTCAGTGAAGCTTAGAGGCGGAAGCGGATCTGGTCAGTCCAAAAGCGCTCAAGCCGGTTGAGCGAATTGTTGAGGCGGCTGAACTCGTCCACCGAAATGCCGCCGATCTGCTCCACCGTCTGGACATGCTTTTCGTAAAGCGATGCGACGATGTCGTGCACTTCCTTGCCCTTTGGCGTGAGGCTGATACGCACCGAGCGCCGGTCAAGCCGCGAACGCGCATGATGAAGATAGTTCATCTCGACGAGCTTCTTGACGTTATAAGAAACATTCGAACCAAGGTAATAACCGCGCGTGCGCAGTTCGCCGGCAGTCAATTCCTTGTCGCCGATATTGTAGAGCAGCAGCGCCTGCACGGAATTCACGTCGCAGCGGCCGCGCCGGTCGAACTCATCCTTGATCACATCGAGCAGGCGGCGATGCAGCCGCTCCACAAGCGTGAGAGCTTCAATATAGACCGGTTTCACTTCACCGCGTGCACTATGCATCGGTGCGATCTCAGATTTCAAAGCGCTGTTCATGACCCATCCCTTCTAAGCAACGAGCCTCCTCTACGCCGCGGGCTCAATGAGCAATGAGCTATAAGTAGCGCCAATGAAAACGAGTTTAAGCAACAAACTGAATCAGAGGTTTAGCGATTGCAGTGAATCAATCTTGAAATAAATTCGATTTTTACGATGTGCCTCGAAACGGGCCGGATTTTTTAACTTACGAAGACGTTACGCGGAAACCACAAATTTGAACTGTCCGGAGAGAGCTTCAGCGTGTCAGCAGGCCAAAACTTAACGCGACCGGACGTTTTTTAGCCGCTGTTAAGTCTATCCGTTATGTCGCGCGATGGCACACAGCCAGCGATGCTGCGGGGTCGGAAAGAAAATTGGAAAGAATGCGATAAGGATGAATCCATGCGCCGGCGAAAAACCGCTAAAATTCGGCTTGGCATTTTCGACAAAAAAAGCCGCGCGAAAATCTAATCCGCATATTGGCCGCTGACGCGGCCCGCGTTGAACGTGAGAAAGAAATAGACGAGGATCAACGCGATATCGATGCCGACCCAGACCATCGAGATCGAATTCCTGATGGCGATCGCGATGAAGATTTGTGCGCTTGCCGCAAACAGCCATAGCGCGCCGCCCCAGGGCGTCGCGAGCCACAGGCCAACGGCTGCAACAAGATTGGCAATCGCAAAAAAGATCACCGCCGCCGCCATCGCCGCAGGCAAAGCCTCGAGGACGGATTTCTCCGGCACAAGCACAAGCGCCCATTCCGCCAGACCCTGACAAATCCAGAGTCCCGCGAGCACGCGCATGAAAATAACGAGCATCAGGCCCCATTGCGCCTGCGCCGCCGCCTCTGGTGCTTTAACGCCCAGCTTGATCGCAGCGCCCGGCTCAACCGGACGCTCCTCACGTTCGCGCCGCATGAACAATTTCATTTCAAACCTGCCAGAAGCATGAGTTCTTCATCACCAAGTGGCGCGAAATAAGCGTCGATGTCTTCTGCGCGCACATCGTCGATGATCGCCGGGCGCCAATCCGGAATACCGCCTTTATCAACGAGCGTCACACGAACACCCTCGCAGAAATCATGACTCCGCAAAATTCGGGCAGCAATACGATAATCAAGTTTCAGAGCACCCGCGAGATCAAGCGTCGCGCCAAGCTGCATCTGCCGCAGCGCAATCGCGACACTCGACGGTGAGCGCGAGTATAAAGTCTCCAACGTGGTTTCCGCAAATGCCGACCCGCGATGCGCCGCGTCGGCAAGCGCAGTGAAGATTCGCTTGGCACTGGAGAAGGCAAACGCGCGCGAGACGATCTCGCGCTCTTTCCATATATCCGAAGGCGGCGATGCGATACTTTCCGACGCGATCGCTTTCGCCGCATCTTCGCCGGCCGCGAATTTTCCGATGAGAACATCGAAACGCGCCGACGGCACATGCGCATTGGCAAGGCCAAGCGCCAGCACATCCCCGAGATTGATACGTGCCGCGGTCATCGCGAGATACAAACCGAACCGATCCGGCAGGCGCGGCAGAAAAAAACTCGCGCCGATATCCGGAAAGAAGCCGATCGCCGTTTCCGGCATGGCGAAAGTCACAGCATCGCCGACGACGCGGTGCGCGCCGTGAATCGAAATCCCGGCGCCCCCGCCCATCACAATGCCGTCGATCAGTGCGACATAGGGTTTCGGATAGGTGTTGATACGATAGCAGTTACGAAATTCGTCGCGCAGAAAGGCGAGCTGCGCGTCGTGTCTGCCTTCTTTGCCACGCTCATATACCCGGCGGATGTCGGCGCCTGCGCAGAAGGCACGCGCGCTGCTGCTGCGCACCGCAACGGTTCGGATCGCAGGATCTTGCGCAAAATCTTCGAGCGCGGCAGCCATCGCGACCACCATGTCATGCGTCAAGGCATTGAGGGCGCGCGGCCGATCGAGCGTGATGAGGCCGCAATGGCCGATCTTCGTGCTGGTGATCTCGGGCTCGCTCATGGCGCCCGATTAACCGCGCCCAAACCTCGGCGTCAATGCGCCGGGCAGCCATGCGTCGACCGCGACGAAGAAATTCGCCGCCAAAAGCGCCGCCCATGCTAAGAAGACCGCGCAAATCAGGGAGCTTAGTATGTCAGCGCCGTTGCGCCCCAAGCCCGAAATCGATCCCCTCGCGACGAAACTCGACCTACCCGTGCGACCGCGCCGCAACCGCAAGGCGGAATGGTCACGCCGCCTGGTGCGCGAGCATGAACTCAGCATCAACGATCTGATCTGGCCGATTTTTCTGGTCGAGGGCATGAGCAAGACCGAAAAAATCGCCTCGATGCCCGGCGTCGAGCGGTTTTCCGTCGATGTCGCGGTACGCGAGGCGGAAGCCGCCGCCAAGCTCGGCATTCCGGCGCTGGCGCTGTTCCCAAACACCGATCCGGCCTTACGCGATGCCAACGGCAGCGAGGCTCTGAACGAGAAAAACCTCGTCTGCCGCGCGACGCGCGCCATCAAGCGCGAGGTGCCTGAGATCGGCATCATCACCGATGTCGCACTCGATCCTTATACGAGCCACGGGCATGACGGCATTCTGCGCGGCGACGAGATCGTCAACGACGCGACCGTTGGTATGCTAGTCGCGCAGGCGCTGAACCAAGCGCGCGCCGGCGCCGACATCATTGCCCCGTCCGACATGATGGACGGGCGGGTCGGTGCCATCCGCGCGGCGCTCGACGCGGAAGGCTTCGAGAACGTTCAGATCATGGCCTATGCGGCGAAATATGCCTCGGCCTTCTACGGGCCGTTCCGTGAAGCCGTCGGCAGCAACGTGACGCTTGCCGGCGACAAGCGCACCTATCAGATGGACCCGGCGAATTCCGATGAGGCGCTGCGCGAAGTGGCACTCGATCTTGAGGAAGGCGCCGATATGCTGATCGTCAAGCCCGGTCTGCCCTACCTCGATATTCTCGCGCGCGTGAAAGAGAATACCGGTGCGCCGACCTTCGTCTACCAGGTGTCTGGCGAATATTCGATGATCATGGCGGCGGCACAGAACGGCTGGCTCGACGGCGAGCGCGCCATGATGGAAAGCCTTATCGCCTTTAAACGCGCCGGCGCGGACGGCGTGCTCACCTATTTTGCCCCGCGCGTTGCGAAGCGGCTGCGGGAAGGAAACTTGAGGGCTTGATGTTTATAAGGGATACCCTTATAACACGGGTGGAAGATGAGTTCGCCGGCCGACTTCGAATGGGATGAAGAGAAGGCCGCGAGCAATTTCGCCAAGCATAAAATCTCGTTCGAAGCCGCTATAGCTGCATTTGCCGATCCCGATGCTTTGCATCTCGACGCGACACGGCAGGGAGATGGCGAAAATCGCGAGAAACTCGTCGGCATGATCGAAGGCCGTTTGTTTACGATCGTTTTCACATTGCGCGACGAGGCGGTGCAGATGATCTCGGCGCGTCGAGCCAACAAGCGAGAGGAAAAATCTTATGGCGAGCGTCCGCTATAAACTCGATCCGAAAAAGCCGCCGAAGCTTTCGCCTGAGGAACGCACCCGCCTGGATGCCATGACGGCGGCGGAGATCGAGCATAACGCCCTCTCCGATGACGACAACCCGCCGATGACGGAGGAAGAATTGGCGCGGGCCGTTTCGGCGCGGGAAGTTCGCCGCGCGCGGGAAAAGACAAAGCTTTCGCAATCCGAATTTGCGGCGCGCTTCCGGATCAACGTCGCGCGTCTGCGCGATCTCGAGCGCGGGCGGTACGTCGCAGATTCGGCCCTGCTTGCTTATCTTCGCGTTATCGAGCACGCACCGAAAGTCGTTCAAAAAGCTTTGGCAGATAGCTGAGCGGCGCCATGGCGTATTACTCTCCCTCCTCGGCGACGGGATGGCGCAACAACGCGAAGACTGCTGCGAGCAGGCATCCCGCCAAGATGCCGAAGGTCAGGTCCTTGAGCAAGGTCACCCCGAAGGTGGCGAGCAGAACGGCAGCAGGCTGCCATTGACGCAGAAGGCGAGCGAATTCCGCTTTCTCCGCCATATTCCAGCAGACGACGACCAACACACCCGCCAAAGCCGAGAGCGGCACGAAGCCGGCCAGCGGCGCCGCCACCAGCATAAAGAGCAGCAAAAAGCCCGAATGCATGATGCCGGAAAGCGGGCTGCGCGCGCCGGCGCGGATATTCGTCGCTGTACGGGCAATCGTGCCTGTGACGCTGATGCCGCCGAACAGAGCCGAAGCCATATTGGCGATGCCCTGCGCGACAAGTTCCATATTCGCGCGGTGTTTGCGGCCCGTCATGCTGTCCGCGACCTTCGCCGAAAGCAGGCTTTCGATGCCGCCGAGCAGCGTGAACGACAGGGCGGCGGGAAACACCTCAGCGATGGAATGCCACGAAAGTTTCGGCAACGCCGGCGGCAGCAGGCCATGCGGCAGCGCGCCAAAGCGCGTCGCGATTGTCTCGATCGGCAAATGCGCCAGCGCCGCGACAGCCGACGCGGCCATCACGGCGATCAGCATTCCAGGCCAGTTCGGCCGATAGCGCCGGATCAGAAAGATCAGCGCGGCCGCGCCAAGGCCAACGCCCAGTGCCGCGAAATTCAACGTCGGCAGTGCGTGCACCAGCACGATCAGCTTCGGGATCAGCGCACCGGGCTCCGGCACCGTGAGCCGGAAGCCGCCGAGATCCTTGAGCTGGCTTGCCAGGATCGTCACCGCAATGCCGGCGGTGAAACCAACCGTGACAGGATGCGGAATATGCCGGATGAGCGAGCCGAGCCGCAGGGCGCCGATCAAGGTCAGCAGCGCGCCCGAGATCAGGACCGTCAGAAGCAGCCCTTCGAGACCGAACTTTGCCACCGTTGCAGCGACGAGGACGATGAAGGCACCTGCGGGTCCGCCGATCTGGAACCGGCTGCCGCCGAGCCCCGAGACGGCGAAGCCGCCGATGATCGATGTATAAAGCCCACGCTCCGGCGAAACCCCGGAGGCGACCGCGATCGCCATGGAGAGCGGCAACGCGACGATCGCGACCGTCAACGCCGCCAGCAAGTCCCTGCGGAAGGCATCGAGGCTGTAACCCTCGTGCAGCACAGTGACCAGTTTCGGCCGGTAGAGATGGGCTGTTGCAGTTCCGTCAGGCATTTCGAGAAGGTCAATGAAAAGAAAAAGTGCCAATCGTCTAATAGGGAAGATGCACCCCGATTGTCTCTCCGTATTAATACGTAACGAAATCTTCCCCCGGCGATACAGGTCCTAGCATGACCATAGCAACATCCGGGAGGAACCCTGTTCGCGTCGCGGCGTTCCAGACCGGCTTAGTGCAAATCTGAATGCGCGCTTCTGCCGAAGCGTTCAGTTCCGGATTCACGGCACGACTTAAGCCGGAAAGGAAGAGATGGAATGAAAACAACGACACTCGGCCTTGTCGGAGCGACGGTGAGCGCGCTGACGGCCTTGATAACCTCGACGGCGCGTGTCGACGCGACGACGCTGAACCAACTGAACGACGTCATGCAGACGCGCGGCTATGCCGACCTGCTCGAACCCGTGCCAAACGCCGTAGCGATGCTAACGGCGGACGATCTGACAAAAAGCAACGACCGGGCGAATGACGACGCCGCTGATCTACAGCTTGCCCAATATCACCACCATCACCACCATCACCATCATCATCACCACCATCACCATCATCATTGGTGGCATCATCACTGGCATCATCATCACGATTATTGATGCGCGAGGCGGCGTGCCATCGGCGCGCCGCTTCTATTCACTCGCGGCGCGGCGCCCCTTGGATTTTGCCGCGCCCAGGATCAGACGATAAGTGCCGTCGAACACCGTGTTCGATGCCGAGGTCCACTTCGTATCGGCCGACAAAGCGTCCCGGCTCTTGTAGATTCTTCGCGATTGCATTTCGCGCTCGGCGGCCTCTTCCTCTGTCATTTCCTCAAGCGTCAGCTTGCATTCCTCGGGAATGACGAGTGCCTGAGCGAAGGGTTCACCGCCGCGAAAAATATGCGTCCGGCCTTCGGCGGGCGATTTGAACACGAGGAAGAAGGTCATCGGCCACCAATTGCGGATCAGCGCCGGCACAGCGATCGGAACTGTGTTGCTGGCATCCGTATAGAATTGCGGATGCGGCTCAAACCTTACGGCAAAGCCTGGCCCGACGTTGAGATCGAGCAGAAGCTGATAGGTGTAGTAAAGGCCGCCGAAATTTCTGAAGGGCGGCCACAGAATATCCGGCTGTGGTACTTGTCCGAAATCGCCTTCGAAGACCGGCTGGCCGTTGCGCGTCGTGACCCTGACCTCGTGATCGTAAGGGTAAAAGATTTCGATTCCATATTGGGCCCCCTCGGTGAAGGGGAGGCAATGCCAGGCATGTTCCTGCGATCCATCGGCCCGCGGTTCGCGCTTGCCGCCCCAGCCGGGCACTTCGAGCCGCGTCTGCCTCGGGCGAAGCCGCGGGTTAATAAGGCGATATTTGACTTTCTGCATGGAAATCGGCCCGCTAGTTCGGATCGTGCGCAAACGCCCGACGGCGCTTTACCCAGAACGTCGCAGGAAGGCCGATGTTCCGCAGACGGCGTAGCCCTTAAATTACGTCGAAATCCACCGGCGCCGGATCGGTGACGCCCTTGTAGGTGAAGTGCCACCATTCGTTCGGCAGATTTTCGAAACCGTGTTTCGTCATCAGCGATAGAAGCCGGTCGCGGTTCTTGCGCGCCGCGCCTTGCACCGCGGGCTCCGCCGTCGCCGAACGTTCGTCGAAAAGATCGAACGGCGTGCCAAAATCGAGCCCCTCAAAAGCGAGGTCCACGGCAAGCCCGGTCGTATGCGTCGATTGGCGAGCGATATAGCCAAGGTCGAACAGGTCTTTCTTGTCGATATTGGGATAATAATCGGCTTTCTTGACCTCGTCGGCGCCATCCTGCGACCAGGCAAGGAAGGCTGCGGTGGCCGCGGGCGGCCGGTAGCAATCGTAAACGACGAGGCGCAGGCCCTCGGCCGCCGCCTCTTCATGCGCGGACTTCAGCGCGGCAGCCGCCTCGCTTCGCAGCCAGCAACACGCCGCCCGGTAGCCCGGCACGGGCCGTCCCATGAAATTTTCCGGCCCGGCGTAGCGCATATCCTGAACGATGCCGGGCGCGACATCGGCGAGGCGGACATAGCCCGGCGGCGGCTTCCTCCCGGCGCAGGGGTGTTCAGACTCGGTCTGAGGATTCATACGCGACCCCGCCTCCAATTTCGCTGTGGCCGCCCTTGTCTTGCCATGGAACGGGGGCCACATTCTGGCGGCCGACCGTGCAACGGGAGCAAGCTATGAGCCAGACTGATCAATTACGGGCCGAGTCACAGCCGATTTTCCACAGCCTCGCGCTGCCGCCGCAGGCGCTGGCGGGCGTACGGACACGCCGGATTTTGGCCGTCGCCGTCGATTTCGTCGTGGTTTCAGTGCTCGCCTTTATAATTTGGCTCGCCCTGCTGCTTGGAACGCTCGGCCTGTCGCTGGTCGTCCTGCCGCCGCTTTTTCCGTTTGTCGCGTTCTTTTACAACGGCCTGACGGTCTCCGGCGCGCGCATGGCAACGCCTGGCATGCAGCTGATGGATCTCGAAATCCGCCGCACCGACGGCACGCGGGTGCCCTTCCTCTATGCGGCGGTGCACGCCGTCCTGTTCTACGTGAGCTGGATGTTCCCGCCGATCCTGCTGGTCTCCTTGCTGGCGGATGACAAACGCTGCCTGCACGACATGCTGGCCGGCGTTGTGGTCACCCGCCGGGTGCGCAGCCTTTCCTGAGAATTTTTCTAGGCGCAGAGCGCGGGACGCGTTAGCCTTTGCTCATGGGCTGCTTCGCCAGCCGGCGGCCGAGGCCGTGATTGAAGTTTGAAGAGGCAGGCTTGACGCGAGAACTGCGCGACGCGCCGCAATTTTATCTCACTTCGCCTTCGCCGTGCCCTTACCTGCCGAATCGCGAAGAGCGTAAGGTCTTTACCCATCTCGTTGGCCGGCGGGCGACCGCGCTGAACGATACGCTGACGCAATCCGGCTTCCGCCGCTCGCAGACCATTGCCTATCGTCCGGCCTGCGAAAATTGCCGCGCCTGCGTTTCCGTGCGCGTGAAAGTGGATGAATTTCAGCCGTCGCAGAATTTGCGACGCGTGCTCAAGGCCAATCAGGACGTGGTCGCAGCCGTGGTCCGCGCCGAACCGACCAGCGAGCAATATTCGCTGTTTCGCGGCTATCTCGATGCCCGCCATAGCGATGGCGGCATGGCCGACATGACGGTGCTCGATTATTCGATGATGATCGAAGATAGCCATGTCGAAAGCCGATTGATCGAATATCGCCTCATGAATCCGGCCGAGAACAATCCTTTGCTCGGCGTCTGCCTGACAGACTTTCTCTCCGACGGTCTCTCGATGGTCTATTCGTTCTATGAGCCAGACGAAGAAAAGCGTTCGCTCGGCACTTTGATCGTCCTCGATCATATCGAGCGCGCCCGACAGCTCGGCCTGCCCAATGTCTATCTCGGCTATTGGGTCGAAGGCTCGAAGAAGATGGCTTATAAAGCCCGCTTCCTGCCGCAGGAGCGGCTTGGCATGAACGGCTGGCAGCGTTTCGATTAAATCCGCTGCAGCACAACCAAAACGCCATCCACCGGCTTTGCCGCCTCAAGCCGAATCATCGTTTGCTGCAAATCTGCGCACGTGAAATTCGCCGCCGCGGCCGCGTCGATGTAGCTTGTAGCATGGGCGAAGCGGCCCGACGGCAGGATACAGAAATCGCGCTCTGCCGTTTCGGCATTGAAGGCCAAAAGTCCACCCGGCTTGAGCACGCGCGCGATTTTTTCAAAAAGCGTCGCAAGGTCGCCGAAGTAAGGCAAGAAGTCGGCAGCGACGACGAGGTCAAATCTCTCCGTGCAATTATCGAGGAAATCGCCCGCCTCGGCCTCAATCAGATCATTATAAAGTGCGCGCGCGCTGGCTTTTTCCAGCATCCGTCGCGACAGATCGACTCCAATGAGGCGCGCGCCGAGCTGACGCAGAAACGGCGCGCAAAGTCCGGTGCCGCAGCCAAGATCGAGAACGTTGGCGAAGCGGCGTCCGCTCTTGGCCAGCATGGCGTAGAGTTTCTCAGGTACGTGATAGTCGAGCGCGTTGACGAGCTTGGATTTAAACGTTTCGGCAAACTCATCGAAATACGCGACGAGATAATTGTCCGGCGCGCGGACGAGCGCTTCGCTACGCAGGGCCGCGAGGAGATAGGTCTGCATCGCATCCTCGGGATTGCGCGCGAGACGCCAGTCGCCGAGTTTGATCGCCGCCTCGCGATAACCAAAGCCGCTGAGAAATTGGAAAGCCGTGAGTGTCACCGATGTCGACATCGCGCGCGTGTGCTCCGGCAATCTCGCGATAGGCCGTCACGGCAGCTTCGGCGTTTTCACGCACGCAGGATTCGATGAGGCGCAATTGCGCGAGTTTCTCAACGACGGCGCCGTCGGATTCCGGGAAACGCACGGCTGTCTCGAGTGCGATAACGGCTTCACCGAAATCGCCGAGCAGAAACAGCGCCTGACCGAGGCAGACGTAAAGCCCCATATTGCGGCCGCCATCGGCGATGGACCGGCGCAGCCATTTGACGCTATCGGCAAAACGGCGGCGCTGAAAACAGATGAGCCCGAGACCGAAGGCGGCTTCCGCGAGATGCGGATCGAGCCTGAGCGCCGTCAGATAATCCGATTCTGCCGCCGCGTCTTCGCCGAGGTTGCTTTCGACCGAGGCGAGCAGCAGCCAGGCCTGCGGCTGTGCCGGGTTGAGGTCGAGCGATGTCCTCTGCGCGGCCCGCGCTTCTTCCTGCCGCCCGGCGCGGTAGAAGGCGCCGGCGAGATCATTCCACAAAGCTGCCTCTTGTGGCGCCAGCGCCAGAGCCGCTTTGAGGAAACCCACCGCCGGATCGATTTTCTCCTGGACCAGAAGCGAAAGGCCGAGGTGTCGCAGTGCCTCATGCGGCTCGGGGTAGCGGATGCACATGCGATCAACGACTGGATTTGCTGCGCGCCAGCCAGAAAGCGCAGCGCCGATCTCCGCCGCCTGGGGCAATTGGATCTGCATGGGTCAATCTCCTCGCACCGGTCCGTTTGCGAGGTTTAGAATCGCGGGCTTGCCTCGGCCTGTCGGAAACTCAGCTGAATTTGTTGTTCTTGGGGAAACCCTTCGGCGGCAGGCGGCCGGCCTCGGCCCGGCTGCCGATCCACTCAGCCAAATCGCGCATTGCCACGGTGAAGGTCCGGCCGGCCGAATCCGTCCAGGTCAGCCCCTCGGACTTGCCGAAGACCTTGGCGTCGGAAATGCCGCCCTCGCGATATCGCTGCAGGCGCACGCCCTTGCCGCGCGCCATCTCCGGCATCTGATCGATCGGGAAAACGAGCAGCTTGCGATTCTGGCCGATGACGGCAACGTAATCACCGGCAGCGAAGGTAACGATCGAGGCTTCCGCTGGCAGGTCGCGATTGAGCAGCATTTTGCCTTTGCGCGTGCCGCCGACCATTTCATCGCATGGCGCGATGAAACCGCGCCCATCGCTTGAAGCGACGAGCATCTTTTCGCCGGCGACATAAGGAAAGACCGAGACGATATCCTCGCCCTCGCCGATATCGACCATCAGCCGCAGCGGCTCGCCCTGCCCGCGCCCACCCGGCAGTTTCGAGGCTTCCAGCGTGAAAATTCGGCCATCCGTCGCGAAGACGAGAATCTTCTCCGTCGTTTCGGTGAAGAAGCTTTGCTTCAGCCGGTCGTCGCCTTTGAATTGCAGGCTCGACAAGTCTTCGACATGGCCTTTGAGGGCCCGAATCCAACCCTTCTCGGAGACGACGACCGTGACCGGCTCGCGCTCGATCATCGCTGCCGCAAGGTCGAAATCGGCAACTTCCGGCGCGTCGGCGAATTGTGTACGGCGTTTGCCGAGCGGCGTATCCTGCCCGAACTTTTTCTTCAGATCGCGCAATTCGACGCCGATGACCTTCCATTGCTTCGCATCATCGGCGAGCAATTTGTCGATGTCGTCTTTTTCCTTCGTCAGCTCGTCGAACTCGCGGCGCAGTTCCATCTCTTCAAGCCGTCGCAAGCTGCGCAGCCGCGTATCGAGAATGTAATTGGCCTGAACGTCGGTGAGATCGAACGCCGCTTTGAGGAAATCCTTCGGCTCTTCCTCTTCGCGGATGATGCGGATCACTTCATCCAGATTGAGGAAGACGATGCGCATCCCGGCGAGAACTTCGAGCCGATGCGCGATTTCGGTCAGCCGGAAACGCGAACGCCGTTGCAGCACGGTGCGGCGGTGATCGAGCCATTGCCGCAGCGCCTCTTTCAGCGAGACCACGCGGGGGATCACGCCGTCCACAAGCACGTTCATGTTCATCGGGAAGCGGCTCTCAAGCTCTGTCGTCTTGAACAGCTGTTCCATCATCAGCGCCGGATCGACGGTGCGGGCACGCGGCTCGATGACGATGCGCACATCCTCGGCCAATTCGTCGCGGATGTCGGCGACGAGCGGAAGTTTCTTGTCTCCGAGAAGCTCGGCGATCTTCTCGATCAGCCGCGACTTCTGCACCATGTAGGGGATTTGGGTGACGACGACATTGTAAGTCCCGCGCGTCCCTTCCTCGCGCTCCCATTTCGCGCGCAGGCGGAAAGAGCCGCGCCCGGTACGATAGGTCTCGGCGATCTGCGCCGTCGAATCGACAATGATGCCGCCGGTCGGAAAGTCCGGTCCCGGCACGAATTTCAGCAAATCTTCGTCGGTCGCGTTTTTATGGGCGATGAGATGCACGCAGGCGTCGCAAAGCTCGGCAACGTTATGCGGCGGAATGGAGGTCGCCATGCCGACGGCAATGCCCTGCGAGCCATTGGCGAGAAGATTGGGGAAAGCTGCAGGCAGGACGACCGGCTCAGTCTGATCGCCCGAATAATTCTCGCGGAAATCGACTGCATCCTCGTTGATGCCCTCAAGCAACAGACCGGGCAACTTCCGTCATCCGCGCTTCGGTGTAGCGATAGGCCGCGGCGCCGTCGCCGTCGATATTGCCGAAATTGCCCTGTCCATCGACGAGCGGGTAGCGTGAAGCGAAATCCTGCGCCAGGCGCACCAAAGCCTCATAGATCGCCTGGTCGCCGTGGGGATGGAACGAGCCCATCACGTCGCCGACGATTTTTGCACATTTCTTGAAGGCGGTGCCGGGGTCGAGACGCAGGATGCGCATGCCATAAAGAATGCGCCGGTGTACCGGCTTCAGGCCGTCGCGGGCATCCGGCAGTGCCCGACCCATGATCGTCGAAAGCGCATAGGCGAGATAGCGCTCTTCGAGCGCCTCGCGCAGATTGACGGGTACAGGCTCGCGCACCGGGGGCGGAGCGACGCTTTTGGCCATGAGATTGCCTTTTCGGTCTATCCGCTCGCCTTTAAAGGCGGGAACGATTTTCTAGAGGATGAATTGAGTCGCCGCAATCTGCTCTGCGGCAGTGCATGAAGGGGCCGCGCTGTTGCGTGGCTGCACTAGCCGTCCGGGCTCCGGCACTTTTAAAAGGGTGCCGCGATTCGGAGCGCCGGGTGCGCCGGCGCACTGCCTCGTTTCGCGCGGATGGCATGGTGTGCGAATTTGCTGTGGGGGTCCAGGAATAATGGGCAAGATCGTTCTGTTCCTTGGTGTCGTGATCGGCGCGGCTATTTTCTCGATCGCGCTGATCGGGGCCCCGTCCAGCGGTAGCGTCGCGCGTGAAATGCCAAAAAGTACGACAGCCGCCTCCGCCGGTTGCCATATCGAGGAATTTGCACTCGACGAAGGCTATGGCGTCAGCCGCAAGATGACCCGCACTGTCTGCGGCGGCGAGTAAATTCCCTCACTTTATTTTTGCCAGCTCCACCAAATATGCCTGCCGCGCCTGCGGCATTTGAAGCCCGCGCGGCTGGAACACATCACGCTCCAGAAAATAGCCGGTGAGCCGGAACGCTTCCGCGACAGCATCCGATTCAACCCCAGCGTTTTCATCGCCCAGAAATGCTGGCAGCGGCAACAACCTGTCATGATAAGGCACGCCGGAACTGCGTGACACCGCGCGCCCGCTCTTCGGCGAGACATAGATCAGATCTTCGCGCACTCCGGTCGCGGCACAAGTTGTGAGATCGAGGCCGAAGCCGAGTTCCGCGAGGATCGCCAGTTCGAAACGCACCAGTGCCGCCGCTGTCGATGGCTCGCTCAGATGGTCGGCAATCAGCAGAGCCGTTTCGTAGAGTGCCGGATGCGGATCGCGCTCGGCCAGAAGCCGCAGCAATGCAGCGAGATGATTGAGGCCGTGCAACGCGAGCGCGCTCGCCATGAGGTTCGCGGCGCGCGGCTTTACCACTTCCACCGCATAAAGCCCGAGATGTTCATCGAGACGCGCCCGCCAGACGAGCGCGACGCTATTGCCGGGCTGCAAGAGCGGCTGCCAACGCTTCGAGCGGCCGCCACGCACAAGGCCGAGATGGCGCCCATGCGCCGGCGTCATCGCTTCGAGAATCAGGCTGGTCTCGCCGTGTTTCTTGAGGCCGATGATCAGTCCGTCGTCGTGCCATTCCATGCGGCGCTCAGGCCTCGTCCACGTCGTAGCGATAGCCGACGCCGTGAACCGTGCGGATGATGCGCGGCGCGGCGGGATCAAGCTCGATCTTCTTGCGCAGGGCCGAGACGTATTGATCGAGCGCCCGGCTGTTCGGCATATAATCGCGGCCCCAGGCAAGATCGAACAATTCATCGCGCGAGACGGCCTGCCCGCGCCGCTCATAAAGCGCAGCCAGGATCGCAACTTCTCGATTAGTCAGATCGATTTTAAGATCGCCGCGAAAGGCGCGCATCGCCTTCGAGTCGATGGCGATGTCGCCCATGTGGATGCGGCCGTCGGGTTCGTGCGTAGGCGCCTGCACTTTCGTCCGCCGCAAGGCGGCCTTGACGCGCGCAACCAGTTCGCGCGCGCTGAACGGCTTGGCGATATAATCATCGGCGCCTATTTCGAGGCCGCGCACGCGATCCCCCTCTTCGCCACGCGCCGAAAGCAACAGGATCGGCACCGCCGGATCGAGCTTGCGCACTTCGCGTAGCAGAGTCAGGCCGTCCATCACCGGCATCATGACATCGAAGACGCAGATGTCGGGCTTTTCTTTTAAAAACAAGGCCAGGGCCTTGGCGCCGTCGTCCGCGACACGGCAGCTATAGCCTTCAAGGCTCAGAAGATCGACGATGCCGTCGCGCAAATGTTGATCGTCTTCGGCGATCAAGATGGACATTCACTTCTCTCCCGAGCCTGTTTCCTTGATTTTCATCGTAGCTGTCACACGCAGCCCCGGATCGGCATTTTCAACATTCACATGGCCGCCATTTGTCTCGGCCAATTCGCGAACGACGACAAGGCCGAGGCCGAACCCATCTTTCGCGCCGCCGCCCGGCTGCACAAGCGCCGTCAATTTCGCCTGCGTTTTGGGGTCGAGGCCGGCGCCGAAATCGCGCACGCTGAGCGTGAGCGTACCGTTGGTCTCATCAGTCGCGACGAGAATACGGCCCGGCGCATATTTATTGGCGTTATCGATGAGGTTGATGAGAATGCGCTCGAAGCTCATGCGATCGAAAAGCCCGGGGCGCGGCGCGTTATGCGTGACTTCGATCGCGGAGCCGCCGGCGGCAAAGAGATTTTCGTAGCGCGCGATGGTCGCATCGACGATGGCATCTGGTATCGCCTCTTCAAGCCGGACGGGCGTGGGCGCGGCGGTGCGGCCATAAACGATCGTGTTATCAGCCAGGAGAGCAAGCCGCTCGACCTCGGCGCGCATCACCGCGCCATAGCGGCTGACGGCGGCCTCATCGCCACTCCGGCGCAAAAGCAGATCGGTATAGAGCCGCAGATTGGCGATCGGTGTGCGCAGATCGTGCGAAAGCTTTGCCGTCATCTCGCTACGAAAGTTGCTCTCCAGAAGGCGGGCTTGCTGATTGCGATACGTGTACCAGATGAGCAACAGCCAGCAGCCGATCAAGGGAACGGTAATGGCGATCAGCGGCAACAGGCCGTGATGTGCAATAGCGGGCGTCGAAGTCTCCATCCGCCAGCCACGCATCGAGCCGGAAAGATCCGAGATCGCCGAGGTGCTGAGATTGGACGGTCCATGGCTCCAGAGTGCGCGGCCGACGGGATCGCGAAGAATGAGCAGCCTGTCGTTGAGCTTGGCGCTCGCCTTGTCGAGGGTTTCCTCGAATAGCGGATCAAGAGTGATTTCGTCGAAAAGCACGCAGATGTCGCGGCCGCCGCTGATATGCTGGCAACGGACATAAGAGACCAGTTCCTCTCCGACCGTCCACCCACCGGCGTTCGATTTGCCACCCGCGTTATCGATTTGCTCGCGCAGCGTAGAAAAGAGACCGCTGAAATGACGTAGAAAGTCGTTCTCGGTTTCGAGCGTACCCGTCGCCAGCGGAATGACTTTGCCGTCGCCGTCATAGACGATCAGGAAACGCACCTCGTTGACGAAGCTCGCGACGCGCAGATTGCGCATCACATCGGTGCCCCCTTTGGCGAGCGCGGCATCGATCTGCGCGATGGCGTGGTCCGCCTTGGCCTCAAGCGCGGTGCCCGCGAGATCGCCAAGCTCAGCCGCCCGCTGCGCGGCCTGCGCCGCCTCGCGCGTGTGCGTCACGGCATAATCGGCGTTGAAGAGGTAAAAGGCGAAGACGCCGAAGACCGCCAACGGCAGAGCCAGCAGAATCGCAAACCAAAGCACCGTACGCCGCTGCGAGCGGCCCTGGCTGAAGGCCCGACGTCTGGAAATCTCAAGACTCATGCCGAATCTTTAGCATGTTCTCTGCGGGCCGCGACGCCAGCAGAAGCTTTGCCATGCTGCGCCGCGACAAGAAAGTTAGGCTGATCCTGACAAAATTCTTACATCGATCTTGCCAATGTCTGACCAACCCCGCGCGTTATCGCCCTACTCTCCAAGCATCAAGTTTTGAGGCCTCCGAAGGCGGCCTGAGGTAAACAGGAGAGAAAAATGGCTTGGACAACCCCCGTTGCTTGCGAAGTGTGCGTCGGCATGGAAGTCACCGCTTACGAGTTCGAGCGAAATCGGCGAGTTCTGATTTCCGAATTCTCATTTTCTAGTCGCGAAGCGAATCCTCCCTCGCGACCGCGACATCGCATAAAAGCCGGCCCTTGGGCCGGCTTTTCCTTTTTCGCAGCGTCGAATGCCGCTCTAGTTTTTTGGAAATTCCAGCCCCATCGTCCGATAGTGCTCGGGGTCGTCGGCCCAATTTTCGCGCACTTTGACGAACAGGAAGAGGTGAATTTTTTGTTCGGCGGCCTCTGAGATATCTTTCCGCGCGGCGATGCCGATGGCCTTGATCGTCCGCCCGCCCTCGCCCAGCACGATCTTGCGATGTCCCTCACGGGTAACGAAGATCGTCTGCTCGACCCGTGCCGAGCCGTCCGGTTTCTCTTCCCAGGAATCCGTCTCGACGGTCGATTGATACGGCAATTCGTCGTGCAGACGTTCGAATATCTTTTCTCGCGTGATTTCGGCCGCGAGCGCGCGGATCGGCGCCTCTGAAATCTGATCTTCCGGATAGAGCCATGGCCCCGCCGGCATCATTGCCGCGAGATGATCCTTTAGCGTCGCCACGCCGTCGCCATTGGTCGCCGAGATCATGAAAGTCTCCGCGAACGCGAGTTTCTCGTTCACCGCCGCCGCGAGCTCGAGCAGGCTCGGGCGCGCGACCAGATCGATTTTGTTCAGGATCAGCACGCGTTTGGCTTTCACGCCTTCGAGCGCGCGTAAAATCTCTTGAGCTTCGTCGTCGAGACCTTTGCGGGCATCAATGAGGAGCGCCACAACATCGGCATCGTTGGCGCCGCCCCAGGCGGAGGCGACCATGGCGCGATCGAGCCGGCGCCGCGGGGCGAAAATGCCCGGTGTATCGACAAAGATGATTTGCGCTTCGCCTTGCAGGGCGATGCCCCGCACCAGCGTGCGCGTCGTCTGCACCTTACGCGAGACAATGGAGATTTTGGCGCCGACGAGCTGATTAAGCAGCGTCGATTTGCCGGCGTTCGGCGCGCCGATCAGCGCGACGAAGCCACAGCGCCGCTCCAGCTCATGGCCCGGCTCGCTCATCCGCCAATCCCTTCACGTGTGAGGAACGCGGATGCCGCTGCCTGCTCGGCGTTGCGCTTGGAACCGCCCTTGGCAGCCTCCGCCGGAAAGCCCGTCACGACCACTTCCACGGTGAATTCAGGCGCATGATGCGGGCCGGTGCGACCGGTTTCGCGATACAGCGGCGTCTCCAGCCCGCGCGCCTGCGCCCATTCCTGAAGTGCGGTTTTCGGATCGCGCAAGGGCCGGCGCGGTGCCCGCATGCGCGGCGCGAATGCGCGCGCTACCACCTCTTTGGCCGCTGCGTAGCCGCCATCGAGAAACACTGCGCCAATGACGGATTCGCAAATGTCGGCGAGGATTGCATCTTTGGCGCCGGACTGGCGCTCGCTCTCGCCGAGCCGCACGTGATTTTCGAGGCCCCATTCGTGCGCAACCTCGGCGCAGCTTTCGCGGCGCACTAGGTCGGCGAGCCGACGCGACAATTCTCCCTCGTCTGCCGCCGGGAAGCTGACGTAAAGCATTTCCGAAACGACGAGGCCAAGCACACGGTCGCCGAGAAATTCCAGACGCTGATAACTTCCGTCGCGCGCCGCGGCGGCGCTGACATGCGTCAGCGCCAGGTAGGCAAGGTCACGATCGGCAAATTTGTGCCCGAGACTCGTTTCGAGCGCAGCGAGATCGCCAGGCTTCGGCGCCATTATCTGACAGGCTTGAACAGCCGGTCCCAGCGAACCGTCCACGGCCATTCCCAGAACGCCCAGGCTGGCGCGTCTGGCTTGACGGAGAAGAAGATCATCTCCGCGCGCCCGACAAGATCTTCGGACGGCACGTAGCCGACGCCGCCCTGATCCGGCGGAACGCGGCTGTCCGTCGAATTGTCGCGATTGTCGCCCATCATGAAATAATTGTCCGGCGGCACTTTGTAGACGCCCGTATTGTCATAGAACCCCGTGTCGCCCTCGATCTCGATGACCGTATGCGACACGCCACCCGGCAAAGTCTCTTTATAGGTCGCGACATCACGCAGATGGCCGAACAGGTCTTCCGTCCTGACCTTGGCAATCGGCTCGCGCGGCACCTCGGTGCCATCGATATAAAGCCGGCCATCCTTCATCTGAATCGTATCGCCCGGCAATCCGATCACGCGCTTGATGTAATCAGTCTGGCCGTCGCGCGGCAGTTTGAAGACGACGACATCGCCGCGCTTCGGCGGCGAGGAGAAAATCCGGCCCTTGAACAATGGCGGACTGAACGGCAACGAATGGTCTGAATAACCATAGGCATATTTGGAAACGAAGAGAAAATCGCCGATCAGCAGGGTCGGGATCATCGACCCCGAAGGGATATTGAAAGGCTGGAACAGGAGGGTGCGGACGACGAGCGCGATGAGGCCCGCCTGAATGATGACCTTGAAAAACTCGCCGAAAGCCCCGGCCTTCTTGCCCTGCTCCATCCCACCGTAGCCTTTTTGATCCGTCGTCGTCATCGGCCGTTTCTTTCCACTCGAAAGCGCAAGCTCTCGGAAGCCGGGGTCCTTAGCATGCGCCCGGGACAGCGGGAAGTGTCGGTTTCGTCATGAAAAACACCCGGCGACAGCGCCGGCCTGCGCCATCGCTTGCCGGGCAATCACGGCGGTTCCGTGTTCGGCCCCGAATTTTTCACGGCCTCGATGATCACTTGAGCCTGAGCCAAGGGATATTCGTCAGTCAAAGTCAAATGGATAACGGGCGTATAACCAGCTGGGAGAAGACCCGCGAGGCGCGCTGCGGCGGCGCCGGTCAAATGCAGGGTCGGCCTGCCTGACGGCAGATTGACGACGCCCATGTCGCGCCAAAAGACGCCGTGGGTCAGCCCTGTCCCCAAGGCCTTGGCGCACGCCTCCTTCGCGGCAAATCTTTTCGCGTAAGACGCCGCGCGCGCGCCGCGCCCATCCGATTTGACGCGTTCGACCTCGGTGAAACAGCGTTCGACGAAGCGCTTGCCGTGCTTCTCTAAAATCTCTTCGATACGGCGGATATCGCAAAGATCGATCCCGAAACCCACAATCATAGAACGATTGCTCCGGCGCGTCCCGCGGTCATCGCGGCGTGCATCTTATGAATCGCCGGACCCAGGCCGATGAAGATCGCATCGGCGATGAGGAAATGACCAATGTTGAGTTCGACGATTTGTGGCAGGGCCGAGATTTGTCGCGCGGTGTCGTAATCGAGACCGTGCCCTACATGACATTCAACGCCCAATGCCGCGGCCGTCTCGGCCGCGCGTTTCAACCGCGCGAATTCAGTCGAGGTGCGAGTCGCATCGCTCGCCGCCACAGCATTGCACCAGGCGCCGGTGTGCAGCTCGACCGCCGGCGCGCCAATTGAACGTGCGACTTCGATCGCTTCCGCTTCCGGCTCAATGAAAAGCGAGACGACGACACCGGCGTGGCCCAATTCGGCGCTGATGCGCTTCAAATGGTCGTGGCCGCCGACGACATCGAGACCGCCTTCGGTCGTGCGTTCTTCGCGTCGTTCGGGGACAAGGCAGGCGGCGTGGGGGCGCGTCGCAAGCGCGATTTTGACCATTTCATCCGTCGCCGCCATTTCGAAATTCAGCGGCTTGGAAATTTGCGCCTTCAGCCGCGCGATATCGTCGTCGCGAATATGCCGGCGATCCTCGCGCAGATGCGCGGTGATCCCATCGGCGCCGGCTTCGATTGCCACAAGCGCGGCGTGCAACGGATCGGGCACACCGCCGCCGCGGGCATTCCGCAATGTCGCAACATGATCGATGTTGACGCCGAGCCGTAGAGCAGAAGCTCTCATCCATTCACCCGCTCGACCTTGCTGACGACCGGCTTGGTGCGCAACTCGGTGACGAGCCCATTAAGATGTTTCAAGTCGGGGATTTCGAGATCGACAGTAATCTCGCGGAAGTCCGGCGAAATCGCATGGATCGAGATCGTGTCGATATTGGCGCCCATTTCGCCGATCGTCGTTGCGACGAGCCCCAGTGTTCCCGGCTCATTGATCGCTGTCACAAGTATGCGCGCGGGAAACAGATTGCGCTTGCCCGCATCAAGGTCCCAGCGCACATCAAGCCAGCGTTCCGGCTGGTCGTCGAACGCGGTCAGGTCCGGCGATTGAATGGGATAGATGGTAATATGTTCGCCCGGCGTCAGGATCGCGACGATGCGATCACCCGGCACGGCGCCGCCATTGGGCGCAAAGCGCACCGGCAGATCGCCGCGTAAGCCGTAAATCGGCATTGGCCCGGTTTTGTTTTCGCCGCGTTCGGGGAATTTGAAGACAAGACTTGAGGCGCGGGGCAAGCCAAACCAGCCCGCTTCATTCGGCGGCGGCACCGGTGGCTGCGGCCCGAGTTTCCGCTCCTCCGAAAAATCCGGATAGACCGCTTTCACTACATCGCCGGAAAAGATCTCGCCGCGGCCGACCGCTGCCAGAACGTCGTCAACGCCAGCGCGCGCAAGACGCGGCAACGCGGCTTTCAGCTTATCGTCCGCGTAGGGTTTGCCCGCGCGCTCGAACGCACGCACGACGATCTGGCGCCCGAGGCCCGTATATTGCGCCCGCACCGCATCGCGAGCCGCGCGGCGGATCGCGGCGCGGGCCTTGCCCGTCATCACCAGGCTTTCCCACACCGGCGGCGGCACCTGCCCTTCGGCTCGGATGATTTCGACCTCGTCGCCATTTTCCAGCGGCGCAGCGAGCGGCGCGGCGCGGCCGTTGATTTTGGCGCCGACGCATGAATTGCCGATCTTGGTGTGGACCGCATAGGCGAAGTCGATCGGCGTGGCGCCGCGCGGCAGAGCGATCAACTGGCCCTTCGGCGTGAAGCAAAAGACCTGATCGTGGAACAATTCGAGCTTGGTATGCTCGAGGAATTCTTCCGGCGAATCGCCTTCAGCCAGCATGTCGATTGTGCGCTGCAGCCATTGATAGGCGCGGCTTTCATGCGCCAAAGCCTCGCGGCCATCGACCTTGCCATCCTTATAGAGCGCATGTGCGGCAATGCCGTAGCGCGCAATGTTGTGCATCTCATGCGTGCGTACTTGCAGTTCGACACGTTGACGCCCCGGCCCCACCACGGTCGTGTGGATCGAGCGATAATCATTCTCCTTCGGAGTGGAGATGTAATCCTTGAAGCGGCCCGGAACGGCGGGCCATTTCGAATGGATAACGCCAATGACCCGATAGCAATCCTCGATTGAGTTCACATAGACGCGGAATCCGAAAATGTCGGATAATTGCTCGAAGGCGACGGATTTGCGCTCCATCTTCCGCCAAACGGAATAGGGCTGCTTTTGGCGTCCCTCGACCGTCGCCTCGATGCCCCGGGCGGACAAAAGATCGCGCAACTCCTGCTCGACCTTGGCGATGATCTTGCCGTTTTTCTTTTTAAGATCGTTAAGCCGCCGGCTGATCGAAGCGCTGGCCTCGGGCATCAAATGCCGGAAGGCCAGATCCTCGAGTTCGTCGCGCATGCTTTGCATGCCCATACGGCCGGCGAGCGGCGCATAGATATCCAGCGTCTCCTGGGCGATCCGCGCGCGCTTGTCCTGCGGCACGAATTGCAACGTGCGCATATTGTGCAACCTGTCCGCGAGCTTGACGAGCAGGACGCGGACATCGTCGGCGACCGCGAGCAGCAGTTTACGGAAATTCTCCGCCTGCACGGCGCGTTTAGAGACGAGATCGAGCCGCTTGAGCTTGGTGAGACCTTCGACAAGACGCCCAATCTCGGGACCGAATAATTTGTCGATCTCCTCGCGGGTCGAGTCGGTGTCCTCGATCGTGTCGTGCAAGACGGCAGCGACGATCGTTGCGTCGTCGAGCTTCAGATCGGTGAGAATCGCGGCGACTTCGAGCGGGTGCGAAAAATACGGATCGCCGGAGGCGCGCTTTTGGACCCCATGCGCCTTCATTGCGTACACGTAGGCGCGGTCCAGCAAATCCTCGTCGGCCTGCGGGTTATAGCGCCGCACGCGATCAACGAGTTCATATTGCCGCATCATGGTCCGGGCCGATCCCATGAAGTTTAGCGCGGCGCTGGGCGCAACGCCGCGCTCCTATGCAAAGCCGGCCAAACCTCAGCCGGCAAACTTCTCAAACTTAGCGAAGACGGGCAGCGGCAAACAATAGAGGCGCAGCGCCTCAATCGCCGTCGTCTTCGGTTTCGGCCGGAGGAACCAGGCCTTCCAGACCGCGCAAAAGATCCTCTTCGGTCATGCGGTCGAACTGAACGTCGCCCGGCGCATCGGACTGAACCTTGTCGACAGCAGGCGTGAGCGCGGGAACAGCCTCGGCTTCCGGTTCGTCAACTTCGACGTGCTTTTGCAGCGAGTGAATAAAATCCTCTTTAAGATCCTCTGGCGTGAGCGTCGCCTCGGCAATCTCGCGCAAAGCAACGACGGCATTCTTGTCGTTGTCACGATCGACGGTGATGGACGTGCCGGAGGCGATCATCCGGGCGCGATGTGCGGCAATCAAAACAAGATCAAATCGATTTTCGACCTTATCGATGCAATCCTCAACCGTGACGCGTGCCATAGATCAACTCTCCTTGAATAGCGATTGTAAGGGTTTAGGTTTTTCTACAAAATACGTAGAGTCACAGCAACCATATGTTGCGGGCGGCTGTGCGTAGGGCGCCTTTTATATTGCTTTGCCGGAAAACGTACCGACCGGCTTATATTGTAAGTTAAGAGCCAATATCAATGGGACGGGGTTGACGTCGAAAGCCTGAGAAACCACATCAAACGATTATTCGCGTTAAATCGGCTAACCGAACCGACACTGAGGACATTTAATGTCACCGTGGGGTGCCGCGTCAGTGAAGGTTTAAATCAAACCAAGAAACAAGAGATATCTTTATGGCAGACCAGGAACGTATTGCGCTATTTATCGACGGCGCAAACCTCTACGCAACCGCCAAATCCCTCGGGTTCGATATTGATTACAAGCGGTTGTTGAAGGAGTTCCAGAACCGAGGGAAACTCGTTCGGGCTTTCTATTACACCGCCCTCGTCGAGGATCAGGAATATTCCTCCATCCGGCCGCTGATCGATTGGCTCGACTACAACGGTTACTCCGTTGTGACCAAGCCGACGAAGGAATTCGTGGATTCGCTCGGACGACGCAAGGTAAAGGGCAATATGGACATCGAACTCGCGGTCGATGCCATGGAGATGGCCGAACATCTCGACCATATCGTGCTTTTCTCCGGCGACGGTGACTTCCGTTCGCTCGTCGAGGCGGTGCAGCGGAAGGGTGTGCGCGTTTCCGTCGTCTCGACCAATACGACCCAGCCGGCCATGGTGGCGGACGAATTACGCCGCCAGGCCGACGAGTTCATCGATCTCATCCATCTTTCCTCGAAGATCGGACGCGATCCGAACGAGCGGCCGGAACGGGCGCAGAAATTTAATCCGGAACGCCGGCAGGGTGCCACTGTCGCCGCCGGCTACGACGAAGACATGCTCGAGGACTGAGCAAACGCAGCAACGCCGGCGAACCCGGCGCTGCTTCCATCCCGATTTGGGCGACTTATTTTTCTGCGCCCGAGTTCCCCACTTTTGAATCGGATGCTTTAGGACAGGCGGATGAGCGTCCTGGAGCCAGATTTGCAAACCACGACCGGACCAGATGCGCCTGGTCACGATTGTCCGCTTTGCCCTCGTCTGGTTGCCTTCCGAACAGACAATCAGGGGGAACATCCGGATTGGTTCAATGCCCCGGTCCCGACGTTCGGTGCGCGTGACGCGCGGCTTTTGATCGTTGGTCTCGCGCCGGGGCTGCGTGGCGCTAACCGTACCGGCCGGCCGTTCACCGGCGATTATGCCGGCGATCTGCTCTACGCAACTCTGCTCGATTACGGACTCGCGACCGGCGTCTATGCACAACGGCCGGACGATGGTTTGACGCTTTTGGATTGCGCGATCACCAATGCGGTGCGTTGCGTGCCGCCGCAGAATAAGCCGCTGCCGGACGAGATCGCCAATTGCCGGCGCTTCCTGACGGCGACGATCGCCGCTATGCCCAATCTCCGCGCGATTGTCGCGCTCGGGCGGATCGCGCACGATTCCGTAGTGCGTGCTGCCGGCGAAAAGCTATCGGCGTGGCCATTCGCGCATGGCCGCGCGCACCGGCTGGCAAAACTCGGCACCCGCAACATCGAGCTGTTCGATAGCTATCATTGCTCGCGCTACAACACGAACACGGGCGTGCTGACCGTCGAAATGTTTCAAGATCTATTCGCGCGCGTCCAGGAATTCCTCAGGACTTCGCATAGCTCATAAATTCGAGCAACGAGCCGTCCGGGTCGCGGAAATAGACACTCGTCGCCTCGCCCTTGGCCCCGCGCGTCGCGACGGGGCCGAGTTCGATCGGAACGTCCTGTTCTCCCAAATGTGCGATGGCCTCTGCGAGCGGTCCCGGCCACTCGAAGCAAAGATCGCTGCCGCCCGGCGCGACAGGAACGCGCGCTACAGCTTTGGCAACGACACCCGGCCCATGGCAATTCAGCAGAAAGTCGCCGAACTTGTAAGCGAAGCCCTTCTGCCGCGGCACGACTTCGGCGCCCATGACGGCGGCATAGAAATGATTGGAACGCGCCCAGTCGGAAACGTGAATCACGCAGTGATCAATCTTGAGATTTAGCATTCACTTCTCGCTTAACCGCGATCGCGCAGAAGCCGGCTTTTCTCGCGGTTCCAATCACGCTTTTTCTCAGTCTCCCGCTTATCGTGCAATTTTTTGCCGCGCCCGAGCGCAAGCTCGAGTTTGGCGCGGCCGCGCGCATTAAAGTAAATCTTCAACGGCACGATCGTCATGCCTTCGCGTTCAAGTCCTTTAGCAAGACGTGAAATTTCGCGCGTATTCAGAAGGAGTTTGCGGGCGCGCTTCGGCTGATGATTGAAGCGGTTCGCCTGCAGATATTCCGGGATGTTTGCGTTGAGGAGATAGAGCTCGCCCACCTTGTCGAGGCTCGCGTAGCTTTCGCCGATCGAGGCCTTGCCGGTGCGCAGGGATTTGACCTCCGTTCCGGTCAAAACCAATCCGGCCTCGAACGTCTCGCCGATCTCATAATCAAACCGGGCGCGGCGGTTGTCCGCCACGACCTTGAAGCCCGTCTCTTTCTTTTCAGCCAATGAAGTCGCCCGTGACCGGTACAAGCCCGGCGTGTTCCATCGCGGCGCGGACGGCGACCTGGGCAGGCGGCGTCGCCGGCAGCATCGGCAGACGCAGTTCGTTCGCGATCTTGCCAAGCAGGGAGAGCGCGTATTTCGGGCCGGCCGGGTTCGGATCGACGAACAAAGCCGCGTGCAGCGGCGTCAATCGGTCCTGAATCGCCAGAGCGGCTCTGAAGTCGCCATTCATGCCTGCGTTCTGAAAGTCGGCGCAGAGCCGCGGCGCGACATTCGACGTAACGGAAATGCAGCCGTCGCCGCCATGCGCCAGCACCGCGAGCGCAGTCATGTCCTCGCCCGAGAGCTGGATGAAATCCGCGCCGAGCGCCTGACGCTGCAAAGCGGTACGCGCGACGTTGGCGGTCGCATCCTTGACGCCGGCGATGTTCTTCAGCTCGAAGAGCCGCTTCATGGTGTCGATCGAAATATCGACGACTGAGCGCGGCGGGATATTGTAGACGATGATCGGAATGCCGATCGCGTCGTTGATCGCCTTGTAGTGCTGATAAAGCCCTTCCTGCGACGGCTTATTATAATAAGGAGCAACGACGAGCACGCCGTCAGCGCCCACCTTCTCGGCATGGCGGGCGAGGTCGATTGCCTCTTTCGTATTGTTCGAACCCGCGCCTGCGAGAATCGGCACTCGGCCGCGCGCCTCGGCGACGCAGACCTCAACCACGAATTTATGCTCCTCGTGGCTCAGCGTCGGGCTTTCGCCCGTCGTGCCGACCGGCGAGAGGCCGTGGGTACCGTTGACGATCTGCCAGTCGACCAGAGCGCGATAGGCGCCTTCGTCGAACTGTCCCGCTGCAAACGGCGTCACCAAAGCGGTGATCGAGCCCTTGAAAGCGGCCTTCTTGCCCATTTTCGGCCGTTCCTTCTTTCCTGTGTGGAATGCCTTAGTTTTGCACCTGTCTCTTCGGACAATTGTGCGGTCAAGTCCATGTGCGTGTTGCCGCTGCTTTGCGCAAGCCCCCTCCGGGGCGCCGCCTGAAACCAGGGCAAGTCTTTGATTTATAAATGTATCGCGCGATCCATTGCGGCTGGGCCGCACCGCCAAAGCGGAGGGGATCGACCTTGTTAACGAATCGGCCAGCAAAATGACAAGCACTTCGCGATCCCCCGCAGCAGCGGGCAGCGCGAGGTAACCAGGGCCGAAGGGGGATGATGATATGGCCGTTCCGCGCCAAACGCTTCGCGTCCCGTGGCTGCTCAGCAGCCTTGGGTTCTCCTTCATCGCCGTGATCGCGACGATTTCGATCCTGCCGGCGCCCGATTTCAACGGCTCCGCTCCAGCACGGGCGCATATGGCCTCCTGGCTCGGCGGCCTGTTCAACGAGGCGACGGCCGACTTCGAGCATTTTCTCGCCTCGGGCCGCGCGCATCTGCCGCTGGCGAATAACGAACATCCTCCCGCGGCGCCCCCGGTCGACCCGGTCGCCGCGCTGGGCCTCAATCCCACGGGACTGCGCGAGGCGCTCCCTTATTATAAAGTCGGCGATCTCGACGCCGGCGACGCGCAGGCCGTCCGCGCAACGGATCCAATCATCCGAACCGCGCTCGAATGGGTTGCCTTGCGCGATTCGCGCGACGCCGGCCGTGCGCGTTTTGGCGCCTTCGTCGCCGCGCATCCGAACTGGCCCGCACGCGACTTCCTCATCCGCCGCATCGAGGACGGCCTCTATCAGAGCAACGCCGACCCGGCCTTGATCGATAATTTTTTTGGCGCCGCCGCGCCGCAGACCGCACTTGGCAAGCTTGCCAGGGCCCGCGCGCTCAGAAGCGAGGGCAAGGACGCCGAGGCGCAGGTGCTGGTGCGCCAAGT
This sequence comes from uncultured Pseudomonadota bacterium, assembly GCA_963782195.1. Lineage (GTDB taxonomy): Bacteria > Pseudomonadota > Alphaproteobacteria > Rhizobiales > Beijerinckiaceae > Methylovirgula. The sequence goes on from CAWAIN010000005.1 coordinate 243,598, forward strand.
CTGGCGCCGATCGAGCCTGCCGGCATCGTTGGAGACGCACGTGCGCGCCGAATTCGGCGCTTATCTTTCACCGGCAGATTACAAAGCCCGCGCCGACAGGCTGCTCTACCAGGGCGACAATGCCGGCGGCCTGCGCAACGCAACGCTCGTAAACCCCGACTACGTCGTGCTCGCCAGATTGCATGCCGCAATCAATGACGAAGCCGCCAACGACAAAATGTTCGACGCCGTACCGCCGGATATGCGCGCCGACCCGGCTTTCCTCTTTGCCCGCATCCATAAGCTGCGCCACGAAGACAAGCTCCGCGACGCCGCCGCTTTGATGCTGGCCGCACCAAAGGACCCCGCGCTCATCGCCGACGGCGATGCGTGGTGGACAGAGCGCCGCCTCCTTGGACGCAAATTGCTCGACGCCGGCGATCCCGCGACGGCCTATCGGATTTTCGCCGGACATTCCGCCGAATCTCCGGAGGCGAATATCGATGCGGAATTCCACGCCGGCTGGATCGCGCTGCGCTTTCTCAACGATCCGGCGCGCGCGGCGCAACATTTCGCCCGCGCCGCCACCTTCGCGCAAACGCCGATGTCGATTGCCCGCATCGCCTATTGGCAGGGCCGCACCGCGGAAGTCTCGCTAACCGAGGATGCCGACCTGCGCGCCCGCGCCTATTACGAAAAGGCCGCCGAACGTGCGGCGACCTATTACGGTCAACTGGCGCGCGCACGGCTGGGCCTGAAGACGATCGCGCTCAAGAGTCCAGCGCCAGCGGCCCGCGGATCGGCGCGGGACGAGGTCGTGCGGATCGTCGAGCTCTTCTTTACGATCCACGAAAAAGACCTCGCGATGGCGCTCGCCAGTAGCGCTGCTCAGCATTTGACCGATCCGGCGCAGATCGCCGCGCTCGCCGATGTCATGCTGGCGCAGCGCGATGCACATGATTGCCTCATCATCGGCAAGACACTTGCGCAGCGCGGCATCCTGATCGATGCCCTCGCCTTCCCGACCTATGGCATTCCGGCCTATGCGGCGGCGGAGAATTCCGCGCCGCCGGCGCTTGTCTACGCCATCGCCCGGCAGGAAAGCGAATTCGACATGCATGCGCAGTCCGGCGCAGGCGCACGCGGCCTGATGCAGATGATCGTTGCGACCGCCAAGCGCACGGCAGAACATCTGAAAATGGACTTCGACGCCGGACGGCTGCTCAACGATGCCGCCTTCAGCGCGAAACTCGGCGCGGCGCATCTCGGGCAATTGCTGGCCGAAGAGCGCGGCTCTCCCATCCTGGTCTTTGCGGCCTATAACGCTGGCGGCGGCCATGTGAAGGACTGGATCGACGCTTATGGCGATCCGCGCACCCCTGGTGTCGATCCGATCGATTGGGTCGAGCGGATTCCGTTCACGGAGACGCGCAATTACGTCGAGCGCGTGAGCGAGAATTGGGCGATGTATCAGGCGAGCTTTGCGGCGCTCAACTCCGCAAGGGCTTCAACCGGCGAACGGATTGCCAAGGTTACGCCGGCCAAGGTGGGCACGACGCTTGAGGCCTCCGCAGGGTTATGAGGCTTAATGGACTGACGCTGCGGTGAGATCGCTCAGAGCGTGCAGAAGATCCTCGGGCATAAACGGTTTGGCAAGAAAACGCGCGCCGTTGGGAAGCGAACGCGGGCGACGGCCAGAGACGATCAGCACGCCGATTTCCGGCCGCTTCGCGGCAAGGAGTCTCGCCAGATCCGCGCCGTCCAGCACGCCCGGCATTTCGATGTCAGTGACCACGACATCGACGGCCTCATCCCGCTGCAACTGGCGCAACGCCTCGGTGGCGGACATCGCTTGACGGGTCAAGAAGCCAGCCTCGTCCAGGACGTCGGTCAGCGTCTCGCGCACGAGCCATTCGTCGTCCACTACGAGGACGCGAAGGCGGCGGTTGTTGTCAAAATCGCTCATGGCCCGTAAATCGCTAAAAATTGAGGTAAGTTCCGTGCCTGCGCAATCACGGTAAAGGAAGCGTTGCCGCCCCGCTCATGACCCACGCTAACGCCTCACACGCCAATTGGTTTACTGGCGCCCCGGATGGTTTGCGGCTACATCTGCGCGATTATGGCAGCCCGCTCGACCCCGGCCTGCCGGTCGTCTGCCTGCCCGGCCTGGCGCGGAACGCTGCCGATTTTGCCCCGTTGGCAGAGGCTTTGGCCGCTGGTGCGGGCGGCCGCAAACGCCGCGTCATCTCGGTCGATTATCGCGGCCGGGGCGAATCTGACTACGATCCCGACTGGCGGAACTACGACCTCCGGGTCGAGGGCGCAGATATTCTCTCTCAATTGGCGGCGCTCGAAATTCACGAAGCCATCTTTGTCGGCACATCGCGCGGCGGCCTGCACATCATGGCGCTTGCGGCCGCGCGGCCGGCGCTGGTGCGCGCCGCCGTGCTGAACGACGTCGGCCCGGTGATCGAACTGCAAGGGCTCACGCGCATCCGCCAATATCTGCGTCATCCGGCGGCGCCTAATTCCCTGTCCGACGCTGTCGATTACGTGCGCAAGGCCATGAGTGCGCAGTTTACGGCTCTCTCCGATGTCGATTTCGAGCGCTACGCGCGTGCCTCGTTTCAGAAACCGGACGGAAGTTTTGGTGCGACGTTCGATCCGAATCTGGTGAAGCCGCTTGAGGCGCTGCGGCTCGATGAGCCGTTGCCGCAATCCTGGGGATTGTTCGAGGCGCTGGCCAAAGTGCCGCTGCTGATCGTCCGCGGTGGCAATTCGGACGTACTGTCGCAGGAAACTTTCGTCGAAATGGCGCGCCGTCACCGCAATTGCGCGGCCTATGTTGTCGAAGGCCAGGGCCATCCGCCGTTGCTCGCGGATGAGGCGACGATCACGCGGATTGCCGACTTCATCGCCCGCGCCGAGACGGCTTGAACGGGGAAAGCCCGGAACAGCGTCTGGCGCCTTGCCATCCGCCGGAGCGTCGGGCATATGGTGGACGGTTCCGGAGATGTGGCCGAGAGGCTGAAGGCGGCGGTTTGCTAAACCGTTATAGGGTTGTAAAGCCCTATCGAGGGTTCGAATCCCTCCGTCTCCGCCATACTATCAACAAAGTCAATAACTTATCAGCTATCTTCTGGCCTTGTAATGGCGGTCGACCTAACCACGATTTTGGTGGCTGAATGCGCAATTACAGAGGCGGCTTCCTGGCGCCCCGACTTGCAACGTGGGCATTTGCGAGTGAGAGACTAAAAGCGAAAATCCTGTCGTCGGTCCCGGCCATGAAGTTGTCTGTGCTCGGGAAACCATAGAGGCGCTTTCGGGTCGCCCGGACGACGGCGTCCCGCTTTTGACACGTCTTAATCGCGGTCTTCGCGATAGGTTCGGGCTTCATGCCGAGGACAGCCGAAGCAGAGATGACATGGCGAAGACAGACTTCCAACGCTTCGAGGTAATCGTGCTTCGCCATGAGAAGCCGAGGAACGAAGCTTTCCTGGCCTTGAACGGGCGCCGCCGCGATGGCCAAGAATCAACTCATCATCATATTGTTTTATCAATAGAATTTTCCATAAACGCGAGGATGTCGGCTTTGCGTCTCCGCCCCTGATTGATTTTCGTGGACATTTCGTGGACATTCTTCCCGGCAATTATCATCGGTGGAATGACGTGCCTCAAGAAAACCTTCCGTCTGGCTTCGAACGCCTCAAATCCCTGTCCATTCGGGTCAGGATTCGAAAAAAGGGACAGCCGCCAGTCAGTGAGGTTTTCGCCCTTGCTGCCGACACCTCGGTGGATCGAAAGATTCCAACTGCAGCAGGCAAAAGCGTGGGCTGAAGAGACCCGCCGTCAAATGGGCGTTGGCCTCCATATCAACACCCATCAAGCCGAACGCCTCACTTTAGGAGAAGCGCTATCACTCTACAGCCGCGAGGGGCTCAAAGGCAAAGAAAGCAACGTCAGGAAGGACCGCAATCGAAATCAATAGGATTCTATCTGATCCCATTGCCGAACGTTCGGTCGCGGCCATCCGAAAGGTCGATATAAACGCCTATCAAAATCGGTTGATATTAAAAGGCCAGCTATCGAAGATCGACTTCGCTATCAAACACCTAGAGCGCAACCCTGAGAATCGCGCGCGCATCGCGTCACTCAAGGAGTTAAAAAAGCTACGCAACCAATCCGTTTCCGTCTCGGATGCGGCAGAAAGCCACCAAGTGGCCATGCGCATCGCGGAGATCGAGAAAAAAGAAAAAATAGTCGGTCCGGCGCGGACGACGATAGGTAACACGCTACAACTGATCAGCCGCGCATTAAAGCATGTGGGACAAACGGTTGAGGGTGTTCCTGATGTCTCTGGCGTGAGGTTGCCGACTGCTTCGCCTGCGCGCGATAGGCGGCTCTCGCCAAAGGAGCTGAACACGCTGATGTCGGAAGCGGCAAAACTGAATCCCCTTCTCCCCGTCATCATAAAATTCGCAATAGATACATGCTTGAGGCGCGAGAGAATTTTTGAATTCGCACCGAGCCTACACATTCGCGAAATAGGAGGCGGCAAACGCGCGATTGCTTTTAGAAAGCGAGCGGAAAGAGAGAAGAGAACCGGAGTCGTGCCGATCACTTCATCCTTAGACGCACTCATTTCGGAAGCGGTCGCGATAAATGGTGAAAACTATGATCCTTCGTCTCCGTTATTCCAAATTGATAGCTCTACATTTGATCAACTCTGGCAAAGTGCAAAAGCAGCCGCAAACATTTCAGATTATAGGTTTCATGATTTAAGACACGAGGGGACAAGCGCCCTTTTCGAGCGTGGGCTATCCACCGCGGAAGTCATGTCGGTTACAGGACACTCAACGACCGAGATGGTCGATCGATACAGCCATTACTCCGCAGCTTTGGTTCACGCAAAATTAGAGACTGGTCTTGATCCAGAACTCGTTGCGGGAAGAGATAAGTTTTTTGATCTTGCAGTTCAGAGGACTGGGAGGAAATTTGCGAGATCTTCAGGGACTTGTGAAATAAATTCAGAAAAGTTCCCTTTGACGATATCTGAGGAAAAAAACGCATATATTTTGTGCTGGTAACTTTCCTAGTGCGAAACGGAACATGCCTAATGTGCGGTATCTGCGAAGGTACGATCAACTCCCGTAACGCCGAGTTCGCTGTTGCAGCTGTAGTGGACACCAAAGATTGTCCGCTGTGAACGTATGTGTGTCCGCAAATCTAAGGAAAGTGTGTCCGCACGAAAAATGCCCCCAACTCAGAGTTCGGGGCATTTTTTGCGCTAAGAACAAAGCGAATGAACTTTCAGCAACTCGCCGGGCTTCGGCCGGTCAACAAGGCTGCCGCATTAGCCATCTCACGAAGCCATCAATTTCCCTCGGCTAAGAAAATCAGCCAGGTCCATACGGACCTCCCTCTACCGATTCGCGCCAACCTGCCGAGCGACGTACCCGAATTGATTGGTAGAAAATTCGGCCGGTTTACGGTCATCGGGGCCCATGCCTCGTCGCCCCCGCTTCGCTGGATTGTCCGATGTGTTTGTGGGCGCTACGAAACGCGAAAAACTAGGGCTGTCATGAACCCGGCAAATGCGCAGACAGCTGCCAGGAATGCCGTCATCTCCAATCTCTGCGAAAAGCGTCCAGCCGCATGCAACGCAACAACGCTTAGCGGTCGCCAGAGCGTGAAGGATGGACCGTTTGGCCTACTTCGCGTTCCGCGACCCGTTTGGTTACACGATCACGCCCCACACGGTCGCGCAGTCATGAGCGTCGAATGAGTCCAGACGCGCAAGGCGTTCTCAGACCGTCCCGCGCGAACCGCGCGCGTATATTGCGAGCATCGGGCAGCTGGTGGCGGGATTGCCGAGAAGGGCCGAAAGCGGAACATCTGCTTTTGGCGATTCACCCGCAGAGGCGGACGGCACCCCAACTGGGCCGCCCTGCGCGCGTAATTGACGGCGATCCTGTTTCCAGCTTAGCGCGCCGCCATTCTGATATGCGATGACACGGGTTTCGAAAAAATTCTTTTCCTCCTTCAAATCACATCTTTGGAACCAAGCGATTTCGCTCAGTCTGCTGTGATTTTGTTATCCACGCGCGGGCCGAAACTTTGCTAAACGCCCAATCGGGTTGGACGCCGGGACCGCGATGCTTTTCACGAACACGATTCCGGTTTTCCAACGAAGAACACTTGATACTATCGCGCGCTACGCTTGAAGATGTCCGCGTGAAATTACCATTATTTCCCGCACAAATCCGGGAGACATCCCGAGGCTGATCGGAATAAATCCTGTCGCTTTTCGGAAGTTCCCGTTCAATATTCCCGGCAATAAGAACGCGGATCCGCTTCGATTTTCGGCCTTTTAGGCTGTTAAATCGAATGACAAAATTAGCTTCCGTAATAGGGTAAGGATGGCCGTCAGGCCTTACAAGCTCAACTTCTCGACATTTTCGGCGCGCCGTTTGGCGAATTTTCCCGCGATCGGTGCCGCGTCCCGCATGTCGCCGCCGAAAACAAGCCGTCTGCATGGGAGGAAGTAGCATGAGACTTCGCAAAGTAATGCCTATCTGTTTTGGGCTTTTGGGAGCATGGGTCTATTCAGGCGCCTATGCTGCCGACGGCACCAACTGGAATGACCGCGACCAGAATATAGTGGACGTCGCCGGGCGCTGACAATCAGCTCACCCGCCACAGCGATCTGAAGCAAATCAACACCCACAACGTGAAGCACCTTCAGCTTGCTTGGGACCAATCGACCGGCGCTCTGCGCGGTCACGAAGGTCAACCGCTCGTGGTTAACATCGACGGCACGCCGATGATGTATATCTTCAGCGCATGGCCGAACATCGTTCAGGCGCTCGACCTGAGCGACCCGGACAACCCAAAGGAAACCTGGAACTACGTAAAGAAGCCGATCGTGATAAATCGGCTGTTCCGCGCTTGCTGCGACACCGTCAACCGAGGTGGTGTTTATGGCGATGGCAAGATCGTCTACCTGACCCTCAACGGCTGGCTGATCGCGCATGACGCGAAGACCGGCAAAGAGGCTTGGGTCGTCAAGAACAACTACCCGGACAAGGGTGAAGACGGCGCCGGAGCCGCTGATTGCGGATGGCAAGGTGTTCGTCGGCTTCGGTGGTGTCGAATTCGCCGCGCGCGGCGCTTTCATGGCCTACGATCTCGAAACTGGAAAACCAGATTTGGCACATGTATTCGACCGGCACGGCGCGGATGTCGGCATCACCGCTGACACCAACAAGGACAACCGCCGTCATAACGAAACGGCTGGCGATCTTGGCGTTCACGCCTCCCCCGAAGACAACAATTACAAAATCGGCGGTGGCTCGGCTGGTGTGGTCCAGCTACAATCCGGAGCTGAAGTCGTCTACTGCTGGACGGGTAACCCCGGCCTCTGGAGCCCCGGCTATCGCTGCGGCGAGAAACCTTTGACGCAGTCCGGCTGTAACTCCGGTAAGTGGGACAACAAATGGTCGATGACCATTTTCGCTCGGAAGGCGGACACCGGCGAAGCCGTCTGGGCCTTCCAGATGACCCCCTTCGACCAGTGGGACGATGACGGCATCAACGAGAACTCTCGTTGATATGCCGAAAGTTGACGGCAAGCCGCTGAAGGCTCTCGTCCACTTTGACCGTAACGGTTTTGCGTTCGTCCTCGACCGTGTCACGGGGAACTGGTTCGTGCCCATAAGTACGTGACCGCGAACTGGGCCGAGAAGTATGACATCAGCACCGATCGCCCGATCAAGGTGCCAGCGCATTCGCCGCTCGAAACAGGCCGCAATACCCAGGCTTGCCCGTCGGCGATGGGCGGCAAGGACCAGCAGCCGGGCTCGGTCGATCCGAAGGATCCGACCAAGTTCTATATGCCGACCAACAACTGGTGCATGGAACTCAACCCGCAGACTCGGGCCTACCAGCAGCAGGGCACGGTCTATGTGTTCGCCAACGTCTATATGTATCCTGAGAAGCCCGGCGTGACCGGCCGTCTCAAGAAGTTCGACGTCTCTGACGGGCAAGGCCGATTGGGACATCCCGGATCCGTATCCGAACTGGGGTGGCTCGATGAACACCGCTGGTGGTCTCGTGTTCTACGGCAGCCTTGGTGGTGACTTCCGCGCCGTCGATCGCAACACGGGTGAAATCCTGTGGGCAGCGCAAGCTCGGCTTGGGCATCATCGGCAACCCGATCACCTATACGGTCAAGGGCAAGCAATACGTGTCCGTGCTGTCGGGTATCGGCGGCTGGATCGGCCTGCCCGTCACCGCCGGCCTCGACCTGAACGACAAGTTCGGTGCGATCGGCGCGACGGCCATGACCAAGGCCGCCGGCCTTGGCGCTAATCCCGCAGGGCGGAATGCTCTCGACCTTCCGCGTCTACCAGTAAAAGCGGTTAGGCATGACTCGAATGGCGCCCGGGTCTTCGACCCGGGCGCCATTTTTATTCTGGGTGCGCCCATGCCAGCCGTTCGGGAATCGCCGCGTGAATTTGAACTCCTTGTTGGTGGTCGACCGCCTTTCATCGTAGGTTCATTCGTTCCCAATCACTCAGCCAAGGCTACCGACGGAGCCGGTGACGTGAAGATTTTGATTGTCGACGATCATCTCGCGGTGCGCGAAGGCGTGCGCTGCCTTTTCGCAGCTATGCGGGGTACGGAAATATTCGACGTCGCGTCAGCGCAAGAAGCTTTGTCGGTGTATCGAACTAAGGTCCCTGACGTCCTCCTGATGGATATTAATCTGCCGGACTCCAGCGGGTTTGAGCTTCTACAGGAAGCGTCCTTATTCGAAGATAAGCTCGCGAAGATTGTCGTATTCAGCATGCACATAGAGCCGATCTATGTGTCGCGTACATTTACCGCGGGGAGCACTGGGCTACGTCAGCAAGGGTGCTTCGACCAAAGAAATCATCGACGCTGTGCAGGCGGTGGCGGCGGGTGGCCGTTATATAGAGCGCGCGATCGCGACCCAAATGGTTCTCTCCCCATCCGGCGGCGCGAACCCGCTGGAGAAACTCACAGCGCGTGAGATCGACATCGCCCGGTTGCTTGCAGAAGGGAAAGGTTCCGGCGCCATCGCTGTGGCGTTGGGGATTACGCATAAGACGGTGGCAAATGCTTGCAGCATCATTAAAAGCAAGCTCGGCGCGGAACGCACGTTCGACTTGATCCGCCTGCTTTATCAAATGGAAGATCGCTAATGCATTAGGACAGCGATTCGCCCAGCGCGAATGTACCTATTTCAAGGGTTGCGCCATCCATTTCATGCTTTCGACTCCGGTGAAGCGCAAAGCCGTGACTTTGTAGGTAACGCCTTTTTCGTGCAGCGTGCGCTCCTCGTCGACCGTCGCGAGACCGAAGAATTTGTCGCAGACCTCCATGCCGGCCGATCTCCCCACTTTGTCCTTCGCCTCTTCTTCCGCCGCACCCCCGTCCATGGCGACCGCGAAAGCCACAGCGTGCTCGGGCGAGTTGGCAAAGAATGACATTGATCTGGAAAGGCTTGGCGTCGGCAGCTGAGCCCGCCGAAGCCGATGATGCAGCAAGACATGCAGCCAGTGAAGGCTCCGACAGCGCAAATTGATCTGATCGGAAATTTCCTAGACGACGCCAACGAAAAAACCCCAAACATCCAAGCAGCCCTCAGTTAATGTTCCGGCTTGTTCGCACTGACATGGCTGTAAAGCGCTTGGGTGTGATGGTCTACTTCGAAATTGGCTAATCCTCCGGAGCAAATTCGGCAGACATTACGTCGGTTTCAAAAATACGAATGAGGACATCGCCCCACGACGCAAAGCAAAATCACTCGCTTGGGAATACATCAAAAATACAGATTGACAAATTTTATGATTCGATGACTTTATGAAAGTTCTCCGGGCAAAAATTCCGTATATAAAATAGGTGACTACGCGAAAAATATCTGCATTCTCCGCGTCCGAACTTGCCTCAATGGGGATGTGGAAAATGTCGTTTCTCCCTTGGCCGAAAGCGGCTCCAATAGCGGCGCGGGCGACCTCCATGATGATCACGCTTTCTGCAGCCTCTGCGCAAGCCGCCGACGCGTCGTGCGAGGGGCTTGCGTCTGCCATTATACCTAATAAATAAACGCCCTATCGCAGCATGAGCATTATTACTTTCGACGCCGGCGATAATGCCAAGCCGCAAATCGCAAACCTCAGAAACCCTCGCTACCGGAACCGCAGTCTTCGCGCGGTTCGGCTCGGGCAAATGGCAGCAAATACATATTCCGCTAGATAAGCTCGCGGAGGCCGTCCGCCACAATGCCGAAAGCTTTTCGGGATGCAAACGCCTGGCTGACGATACGATAAATGGAGAAGCTGTCGCGGTGTACACTGGGCATCTTGCGGCTCAAAAATCGGTCGTCGAGACGAAGGTATGGGTCGAACCCAAACGTGGGGTCATGCTTCGCTCGGAAACAGATGTCGCTCCGAAGCCCGAGCCAGGCGACGTCTTCAAAGGACGGCATGTGGCGATCCGCTACAGCTATGACAACATCGCGCCGCCGCCGCTGGACTGATAAAAAGACGCGGCCCGTCGAGGTCTGGCGCGGCACATATTCGGCCCGCGAAAGCGGTTGGCTCGATGCACGCCGGACGTTCAATCAGCTGATTATGCGCCAGAGAAGACCGCGACCGACTTCAAGCTCAATCGCTGATCTTCCCGCGCGACGCACGCCGGCAATTTATGCGGCCGACCGCCATTTCGGCTTGCCCTGCTCTTCGAGCTGCGCCTTAAAATCATCGAAGCCAAGCGTCACCGTCGGCCGCAGATTTGTCGAGGAATTCATAAAGCGCGCCTTCGACCTCACGGTTGCTGAAAAAGACGATGGCATCTTCGTCGCCTCCGCCCTCCAGATGCGGTTCCCCGTTGGCAACGCCTGATACATAGCTGCCGGTCGGTCTGATCTCCTTCAATTCTCCGTTCGGACGATAGAAGCGCAGCTCACCCTGGATAACAAAGGTGATGTAGGGCGATTTGTGCCTATGAAGCTGGACCTTCGAATTCGCCGGAACTTGAACAGAATATCGATGATCCGGTTTTCTTCGTCGACTTTGTAGACATAAAATTCGAGATCAGGAAGCCAATCGATCTTGGACCATGTGATGTTCGCATCATCGAATTTGTGCGTAAGTCATCCTGTTCCTCCTCGGTATCGTTGCACTTTTATATTCAAGCCTCCGGGAAGGATATTGAAGTTACGTCATCTCCATCATGATGACTTTTTATGACCATCAGGCATGCCATTTTTTCTCGCTGCCTATTTCACAAAGCCGGTATCGTCAGCACGGGCTCATCGCCTTCATATTCAATTCGACCGCGAATTTGACCAGCGCCGTGGTCGTTCCGATGTTGAGCTTCTGCTTGATCAGGGAGACGGCGTTGGCGACAGTCTTGTAACCGAGATCAAGCTCGACGGAGATTTCGGTCAAGCTGCGGCCATTGCCGAGAAACAGGATGATTTGCCGCTCGCGCTCGCTTAATTCACGCAATGGGTCGACAGACGGCGACAGGTTTATCATGGCAAGTGTCTGCGCGACGGCCTGCCCCAGGTAGATTTCCCCGTTCCGAACCTTTTCAATCGCAACGAGCAATGTATTCGGGTCGTCGTCTTGGTGCATAGCCCGCCGCGCCCTTCTCCAGAGCTAACGTGACGAAACTCTGCGTGCCATACATGCTGAGAACGATGATTGCCGCTTTGCCGTTGTCGGCGAGGAGCTTCGGCAAAATATCGAATCCGCTGGCATCCGGCAGGCCGATGTCCAAAACCACGACATCAGGTTGCAACGATTTGTTCGTCGCCAGCCCGTCGGTGGCGGTGCTTGCCTCGACCATCTCGATGTCGGGGCGACGGTTGAAAATGCGCTGGCAACCATCCCTGACGATCGGATGATCCTCAATAACCAACACTTTTATCAGTTTGTTCGCTTCCATGTTCGCTTCCTCAAAACTCTAATAGCGGCTGTTTCAGCCCGCCTGTGCGATTTCATGAGGTGGCAGCGGCATCGCAACCTCGATGACAGTGCCGCCACTTCGCCCATTTGACACATCCAACCTGCCGTTCAACTTGCGTACGCGCTCGCTCATGCCGAGAAAACCGAAGCCAAACCGAAAACCTTTCGGCAATCCCACGCCGTTGTCGGCAATTCGAATGATGAGGCTTCCGCCTTGATGGATGTCGACTGCGATCTCGACGCGATCGGCCTTTGAATGTCGCGCGATATTGGTCAAGCATTCCTGCACGATGCGATAAATCGTCAGGCTCGCGTCGTCGCTCAGTTCGGGTTCGACATCCGGGGTCGTGAGCTCGCACGAAAAGCCCCGATGCGCCATGTTCCACGCCGCCGCTAGATGACGCAGGGCATTGAATAAACCCATCTCGTTCAAAACGATGGGTTGGAGGCGCTCCAATATCCGGTGATTGTGCTTTTGAATGGCATCCGCAAGCGACGATATCGCTTCGGCGCGTTCCCGTAATCTCCTTGAACCGCGGGCCAATCGGGCCGTCAGCAGTCGCAGCCTGGACGACGCACGAAGCAGAGGCTGTGATGCCGAACAGCGACGCGCCGAATTCGTCGTGGAGCTCCGCGTGCGAGCTCTTTGCGCTCGGACTCCTGAATGGACATCAATCGATCGATGAGCAAGCGATTGTCCGACTCGGTTCGTGCGAGCGATTTGGCCAGCCGGTTAAATTGGTCGCCGACCCGGTTAAATTTCGCGACGCGGATTTCGCCAACCTCATCGAATTGTCCGCGCTGCAATCGATTCAGGCCCTCAACCAATCCGCGCAATGGACGCAACGTATAGTTTACCGCAAGCCAGGTCAGGACGACGATGCCGACGGATATGGCGGAAAGCAGGCTGATGAGAAAGACAAGATCATCCCAGACTTCGCCCACTTCGTCGGCGGGCTCCGCTGTCATAACGATCTCGCCGCGCCGTTTGCCTTGATAAACGACCGGAAAGGATTTGCTCACGCGGCGCGGCTCGAAGAAATTTACGAACCAATTCGGCGCGCTCTTGGCCAAAGACGGCGTAATCGGATCGGTTATTCGTGATCCCGGGGATGGACGATAACCGACGCGGATATGACGAACGTGGGAAAGCTCTTCAAGCAGACGATTGAGCGCCAGATCAGGATCGTCCGAAAAACGAATGTCATCGAGCGCGTATGAGATGAGATGGCCGCCGATTGTTAAACCGGACGCCGTCTCCGCGGCAACGCGATCCGGCGCATATCTCAGTGTCGCGCCAATGGCCACGACAATTCCAAGCAAAAGGAAGACGGGCGGAATGAGGATAAGCCGCGTGCGCAGCGAAGCCGAAGCTTCGGTAAACTGAAACATCATCAACTTGCAATCACGATACGCGCGCCAAACCATCTGGATACTTTTACTACATGCATTCAGCTGATCGGCCCCATTTCGACGCTGTCTTCTTTCGGCAAAATTGTATCCCGATTTTTCTCTCGTCCAGTTTGAGACGAAGAGAATATTTATAGCGAAAATATCCCGACGTGACGGGATAAGTTTAGTTGTTTGCAGTATATTGCGTAGCCTAGAAATTTCGAAGTACATCCGCATCTGACAAAATAATTCATTGCGTATCTCTTCGTTCGCGGAGCATAGAAGCATCGCTTTTTAGAACGCTGCGGAGAGGTCATGAAAATGCGAATTGGTGGCGGGCGTGCGAGCGCTTGGTTGTTTGGAGGATTGAGTTTATGCGCGGGACTGATCCTCGCGCAGCCGCACGGCGCGTTTGCTCACGGTGCGGCGCCCTGAAAAAAGATCGAAGAAAAGATCGATATCGCCGCCAAGCCGGATGTCGTGTGGGGCATCATCAAAGACTTCGCAAAAATCTCGACGTGGAACCCCGCAAACGTCAGCAGCACCGCTGCCTCTGACCCTGATCAAGGCCAAGAGCGGATTTTGACATTGAAAAGCGGCGGCAAGATCACCGACGCGCAAACCGATTACGACCCGAAAGGGATGACCTATTCCTATCGTCGCGTTGATGACGACGTGAAGGTCTTTCCGGTGAGCTTCTATTCCGCGACAATCACCGTCACGCCCACGGCCACAGGTTCAGAAGTCGATTGGATCGGGTGCTTCTACCGTGGCGATACGAGCAACGAACCGCCGCCCGGTCTCGACGATCCGGATGCAATCAAGGCGATGACCGACTTCTTCGACGCCGGCCTGAAAAATCTCAACACGCTTGCCGAATAGAAGTGATCGCCGGCAGTATTCTCGCGTGTGCCCTCGCGCTTGTGGCAGCCTGCCCTTTGGCTGCCGCAGAGCGTATTTTCGCGACCAGCCAAGACGGCAACAAGGTCACGGAAATCACAGGCGGCGGCGCGCGGACGCTCGACTTCGCGAGCCTCCCGGGGCCTGCCGCGATTGCCGCCACACCAGACGGGCGGCGATTGTTCCTGACCCACCCTGATCACGGCACGATCAGCGTCGTGGACACATCAAGCCGGAAAACGATCGCGCGTTTCGCCTATTCCGGCGTACCATTCGGCATCGCCTTCGATGCGGCCACGAATTGCCTGCTGGTTGCCGATTGGAACCGTGACCTTCTCTCGAGCCTCGATCCAACGAGCGGCAAGGTTCTCCGCGAAGTCCCTACAGGGCGCTCACCCGCACACATCGTGCTGGACTCTGATCATCACAGAATTTTCATATGCGAACGTGAGGGCAACGATGTCGGTATCTATGATTTCCGAACGCTTGCCGCAATCAAACATATCCAGGTCGGTAGAGCGCCCTACGCTATCGCTTATGCGTCGGCGACGAAGCGCGTCTATGTCGCCAACGTCCGCAGCAACAATGTCAGCGTGATCGACGCGGACAGCCTAAACGTCATCGGTTCGACTTATGTCGGCCCGATGCCCTACGGCGTCGCTGTCACGCCAGATGGCAAAACACTGCTCGTCACCATCCAGGCGAAAAACACACTTTTATTTCTCGATGCGGCAAGCATGAAGAAGCTTACCGAAATCAAGGTCGGCCGTTATCCGGAAGATGTCGTCGCCAATGCGTACGGCACAATTGCCTATGTCACGGACTGGTTTTCCGACGCGATCTCGATCGTCGATCTCGCGCATGGCAAAGAGACGCGCCAGATTGCGGTCGCGGCCGGCCCGCGCGATCTCGTCGTCGTGCCGTGAGCTAATTTTTGGGCGCCAGCGGCGGCAACGGTGGTGGCACAGCGTTGCGGATCGCCGGCAGGGATTGCAGGTAGAGCGCGATGGCGCCCGCATCTTCATCCGTCATGGCGCTGAACTGGGTGCGCCAAGGCATCGCAGACGAGAGAACGCGCCCATCGGGCGTGTGCCCTGTTTTGATTGCCTTCGCGATATCGGCCGTCGTCCAGGTGCCAAGTCCTGTCGTTTTGTCCGGCGTGACGTTAGGCGGGAAGAAGCGGCCGAGGTTGCCGGCAATCGGATGATCGCCGCCCGACATCAGTTGGGATTAAAGCGACACCGCCGCCATGTGTGCGCGGCGTATGGCAACCGATGCAGCCCGCGATCCGCGCAAGATAGGCGCCGCGTGCCGTGAATTCCGGCGTTGAACTCGAGGCCGGCAAAACGCTCGCGGCAATCATCGCGGCAGCGACACAAAGTCTTCCTTGCAAGAACAAAATCTGGGAGACATTCATTGGAGCTGCTCACCTGGCCACGACAGGCACCACGCGCTGGCGCCGGTGCCACCAGTTCTGGCGTCGGAGCCAGGAAATGAGCGGCACGAAGATATAAACGCACACAAGACAGATAAGGCCCAAAGCTGCCGCGATCGGGCCGCGCGAAACCGTCGTATTCACCGGATGCGGTGTCGCGTGAGTTCGCAGAGCCTCGATGAAGCCAGGTGCGTCTGTGAGATGCGTGTAGGCCATCCCGGTCTTTTGCGCGAGGCTTTTGAGATAGGGCTCGCGCACCGACGACAGATGTTCGTGATTGTTGACATGGACGTCGCCAAATGGCGCATTGCGCGGATTATAGCCGGGGCGATTGACGGCGTCGGGCTGTGGCATTCTGAAGCGGCTCTCCTGCAGCACATCGTCTTCCCCGTAGAAGCCGATCTCGCGGCCGCTGTCGCTCATATTTTGGGATCGGAGACAGCGTGTAGCCCCCGACACCAACAACCAACCCTTTTACGGCACCCAGCTTGCCATCAAAGTCGGGGCCGCCGCTCCAGGGCAGCGGCGGCGCTTCCTGGCCGTCGGTCATGAAGACGAGATCGGAGTGAAGCTCATCAGCCAGCGCAATGGCCTTGTAATAGCCGCCTGCGATATGGCTATCGCCTTCCCATCCCTCGCGCCAATCGAACGCATCAATGGAATCCATGATCGGCGAGAAATTGGCGCAGACCTCGATGGGGTTGAGAGGGAAAAAATATCCGCCGTTCGGCGAAGAGCGCCACGCCGACATGCGACTGGCATGGCAAGTTAATCAGCGTTTGCCGCAGTACGGCCTTGATGTGATCGAGCCGGCTGATCGGACGGCCGTTCTCGCTATAATCGCGCGGTTCATGCTACCTGTGATATCGACAGTGAAGAGGACATCGACGCCGTTCGTCGGCTCTTTCGTCGGCGGCAAAATCAACGCAGCCAAGAAGCACAGAAAAGCCGCCAGCAGCAGCCAGAAACGCGCGTCGTAGAAGCACTCGGGGCGTCTCACGGTTCCCCCTGCGGCACATTGGGGAGTTCCGTCCATATTGGACGCGGCCCTTGCCGGCGCGGGTCAGGCGTGTTCACAAAGCTCGGATATTGGCGCACGAGCCGCGCGGCAACGTCGAAATTGTAACGCGCGTCCCAATGGTCTGGATTGAGGCGCATCGCCTCGATGTAGTCTTCCTCGGCCAGACCGACGAGCGCTCCGGCAGCATCGAAATCGGCCATATCGATTTTGTCGAACGCCGCCAGCAGGCGGGCATTGCCCAGGTCATAGTGCAGATCCGCTCGCGCTTTATCGCTGCCGCGCAGGTCAAAGAGACTGACCGCGGCCTGCGCCTCATCGAGCCGGCCGTGCGTCGCCAGTTAATAAGAGTGTGCAAACAACAGCTTCGGCGCCGCGCTCTGTGCGACGGCAATATCGTGATTATTCGCCAGCGTCGCGATTGTCTTATTGCGCGCGGCATCCCTGCCCCAAATGGCTAATGCCGCAACCGTGCAAAGCGCGAGGACAATCACCAGGGCAACGAGCACAAGCGTTTTCACACGCCCCCCGAAATATGCCGATTTGCAGGAAGACCGCACGGGCCGGTGCGGCGAGAGCAAAGGTCGTCATGTCACGTTCACCTGTGCGCCGAAAGCCGGGGAACGACGAAATCCCGTCTCCGCGAACTTTGCCAGAACCAGCAGAAGACATGCGAAAGCGGCGATGCCGTAGAAGATCGGCGTCAGGTCCTTGCGCGGGATTTCCTCGTAATAGGTCACCGGCCGCGTCTCGAGCCGGTTGATCTCAGCGACTGCGTCTTGAATCGCATGTGGGCTGTCCGCCCAGAACACCTTGTAGGTCACTCCGAGCGTCTTGAAGAAGAGATCCATATGCCGTTCGGGCTTCGTATGCGGCGAATCCTCCGGGCCCTTCGGCGGCGCCGCAGAACACATCTTCATTGCCCTTATGCGGGCGCAGGAAGAGCCAATAGAGATGGGCATGTTCACGCTGAAAGGCCTTTCGCAGGGCATCTTGCAGGCTGAAATCGAAGAATCCGGCGCCGCCATATTCTCCGTCAGAGGCGAAAAGAACAGCTGGCGATGTGGCCTCCGGGTCGTGGGCAATCATATTCAGTCCGAGTTGCAAGCCCAGCCCGACGTTAGTGCCCTCGATGCCCGGCCGCCGCAGCGCGGTGATCGCCGCCTTGACCGCATCGCGATGGCCGGTGATCGGGAGGACGAAGATCGGCGCGCTCGAAAAGGCAACGACGCCGAATTGGTCGTGCGGGCTGCGATCGACGAAGTCCATCAGCATCCGCGTTGCAAGTTGCGTTTCGATTCCTTGCCGGATCCCACCTCATCATCATCCATGGTAAAATCCATGCTGAGGCTGCGGTCCATCACGAGCACGACGTGGGCGCCAGTCGCGACGAGTTTGACCTTTTCGGCGAGCCGGTAAGGCTGGGCGAGCGCGATCGCACCGGCAGCAATGGCAAGCGCGGCGGCCGCCTTGATGAGTAATCCAATCAGCGACGACAGGGCGTCATGCGGTACGCCGTCAAGCGATGGAAACGGCGCGCGCCGCAACGCCGAGACAAGAAACGGCAAGGGCGTCAGCAGCAACAACCACAAAAAATCCGGCTTCGCGAGCATGTAGTTCACGACGCGGACCTTTCCGTCGCTGCGAGCTGATCACTGAACTGGCGAAGTTCCGCTGGGCTGAATGCGCCAATGCCAGCAGCCGGCTTACCGCCGAAGAAAACGCTCTGCGAACTCGCAAAAAAACGCGAGAACTGATCGCTCAGCCGTGCAAAAGACGGATGAAGCCAGAAACGCCGGCACATCCTCGGAAAAGACGGAACGGCCCGCGGTCAATCCACCGCGCGATGCAGAACGACGAGCGCCTCGCGATAGGCTAAGCCGGCCTCGGCGCCGGCGAGCAATTTCCGGATCGTACGCGACGCATCGGTAAATGGCCGATACACGCGGGCATCGAACGGCCACCACGCAAGATGATAAGCGAGGAGCGCCAGAGCGATCAGGGTGGCAGCGAGAAGCCCAAACGCGAAATAGCTGTCGCGCCGCAGATTGTAATAAAGCGGCAGCGCATTCGGCTGCATGTAAGCACCGCCTGAGGCTTTGACGGGCGGCAAAATTTCGCGCAATGGCGAAATGCCGAAAGACCAGGCCGGCACCTGCGCGGAATAGATGCGATCGCCGGACTTGAACGACGGGTAAAGCCCGGCACATCCAATTGCCGGGCATCGAGCGCCGGATAGAATGTCTGATAGGCGAGAAAAATCCCGTACATTGTTGCGCCGTTATCGCTCTCCGTCTCGACACGGCTGCTCGAAAGTTCAAGCCATTGGTTGATCGGGCCGGCTCGGCACGGACGCCAGTGCGAGTTCGACCCCATTGTCAACGCGGACATCGACCTCGTCGTGGAGCACGTCACCGACAAAATGACCGAACAGACGCGGCGTTTTGAGCATAACCGATTGGACCTGGGCCTGCGCCGCGAGCGACGCACCCAGAAAGACCAAAACAGCGGTTAGGGCCCTCCGCATAACGCGTTCATACTTCGAGGAGATGGCGCGACAGCGCATCGGCATCGAACTTATCCTTCAACTCGAACGCCGGACGACCATAGCGCAGAAAAAGCCCGTTGAGCGCCTGCCGCCGCGCTGCGGCTTCCGCGCGCCAGCGCTGGCGCAAAGCCGGGCGCATGAAAACAACCTTGCTGGCGCCGCTCTCAAGATCGCGCACATCGATCAAACCGAACGGCGGCAATTCGGCTTCCTCGGCCAATCCAAGACGAGGATCGGCACGACATCGTGACGCGACAGCGATGCCAGAATCTTCTCGATCTCGCCGAGCGGCATGCGGAAATCCGACACGAGGAACACAAGTTTGCTTTCCGGCGAGATAGGTCGCCGCTTGCACAAGGGCCGCCGCGCTGCGGCGCTCCGGCACAAAATCCTCAAACCGCCGTGCGATCTCCGGTTCGGTGCCTTTGTTGCGCGTCGCGGGAATGAAGAAATCGTCGCGCACCTGTGCGTCGCACCCGATGATGCCGAAAGCATCACCCAATTCATGCGCGGAGCGCGCCAGCGAAAGACAAAGATCGCCGACGAGCGCCATCTTCCGCGCCGTGCCCTCGAAACTCATCGATCGCGACAGATCGACAACGGCATAGAGCGCGATCGCCAGCTTTTGCTCGAAACGGCGGACATAAATATTTTCGAACGGGTCGCGCAACGTCAGCCGCAAATCGATGCGGCGCGGATCTGGCTGGCGTAGGTAAGTGACCTGATCGAGAAAGACGCCCTGCCCGCCGGCATTGCGGCCGCGATGCGCGCCAATGACAGTCCCTTCTGCACGCTCGCGCGGCCGATAGGAAACCGTCGCGGCCACACTTATCATGGCGTCGGCACCGCCGCGAAAATCGCGGCGCAAAGATCGCGCGTCAACCCTTCCTGCCGCAATTCATAGACAGGATCGAGGAAGATGCGATGTGCGATGACTTCCTGGAAAAGCGAGCGGATGTCTTCCGGCACGACTGCCTCGCGGCCATTCAGCCACGCGTTAACGCGGCACCGCGAACCAGATAGCTCAAGCCGCGAGGGCTGCCGCCGCCACGGATCAGCCGCGCCATGTCGACACCGGGCAATGAGACACCGAAGGAGCTCGGCACCTGCACCGCCGACCAGAGGTCGAGCACGTATTTCTGGAGCGTCGAGCTGGCGTGGACGCCGCTCTGGACGGCGGCTGCGATCGCCGGCAATTGGCGGAAATCGATGACGCCTTCCTTGACCGTCGCCACCAACGCATCGACGTCATGGAAACGCGGATCGAAAATAAGCTCTTGGCGAATTTCCGGATCGCTCGGCGTCTTCACGCCGACCTCCATGAAGAAGCGATCGCGGGCCGCCGCGGGCAGTTCGAATGTCTCTTCCTTTTCGATGCGGTTACGGTCCGCGAAGACCTGGAGATAGGGAAAATTATAATCGCGATTGAAAGCGTTGGCGCTGCGCTCGGCCATGAGACGCAAAAGTAGCGAATGGACCTGCGGCCGCGCGCGATTGATCTCGTTGAAAAAGACGATCGACAAATTCTCGCCGTGACGCAGCACGGGACCAGGATCGACTTTCGGGCGTCCTTCTTCGTTCAAGTACGTATAATAGATGAGATCGCTCGGCATGAGATCGACCGAGCCTTCGACGCGCTCGTAGGCACCGCCAATCGCGCGCGCCACAGCACGCAAGAGCGTCGTCTTGCCGACGCCGACATCGCCTTCAAGCAGGACATGGCCGCGCGCGAAAACCGCGATCGTCAAAAGCCGGATGACCCGCTCCTGGCCGATGACCGCTTTTGCGACTTCCTTCTCGAAAGTCAGCGCTTGCTGCTGCCAGGAATCAAGGTTCGAATCGGCACTGCGGATCGAAGCTGCCGTCATGACAATCATCGCTATTTGAATATACCGCGGACACTGCGGAGAGGCGTACGCCCCCGCTCGCGACGCAAGTATCAGCTTGCGCCGCGGCGAAGTGCGCAAATACAACCGAACGATCTCAGATCGCCGCTATTGCGCGACGATCACTCCGGGATCTGATCGACGTCGTAGATCCATTTTCCGGTCTTATGGAAATACGCGGTGCGCTTGGCATTACGTGCTTCCATGGCGCGCTCGGAATTGCCCTGCTTGGCAACTTCATGCGGCTCTTCAAGACCCTTCACGTCGTATTTCGAGCCGGCGAGCTTCTCCGGATAACCGGGCTGCGGCTCCCAGCACACGCCAGCTTCCTTGCAGTGTTGGCCGTCGTAGGCGAGCGCGCCGAAACTGGCGCCGAGCGACAAAACGGCAACCCCACCCACCAGTGACACAAAGCGATTGAACGACCGATACGTTTTCATGCGTTTTCCTCCACTTTCCTCGCTTTCACGCGAGTACAAACCGATTGAAGCATCGCGCCGCTTGCAAGGCTCATTGCAATTCTTTGTCTTCCTCGTCTTGTTCTTTCTTTTCTTTTATTGCCGTCGCCTGGCACTGGCCGGGCGTCGAAATCGGAAGAGCAGCGATACGTTTGCCTTCCGCCTCGGTGTACGGCTTGTAATTCTTTTTCTGCGCGTCGGTGAGCCAGAAGGCTTGGTTAACCGGATCCTTATGAGGTGCCGCACCCAGGCGATCACCTGCATGAACTGATCGAGCGTGAGGTCCCCATTGTGCGGACCCATCATCGCGCGCGCGCCGCCGAAAACCGTTTCGAAGACGCCCTGGTCATGCACGTTCTTTGGATAGGTCCAATAGTCGTCGTTCAAGCCGGGGCCGATCTTGCCTTCACCCACCTCACCGTGACATCCGGAACAATCCGACAGAAAGAGGCTCTGTCCAAGTCGCAGGCAGCTCGGATCATCAATGTAAGGATCGACACCGGTCTGCAAAAACTTCAGAACGCCGGGCGTGTCGCGTTCGGTCGGCAGTGAAGTACTAAGATCGATCGGCGAGCCATCCACCGTGGTCCGAAGGTCGAGGGAGGTCGGCGGCACCGGCTCCGGCTTCGGCTCGGCCGCATAGGCAGCGCTGCCAACACCGATCACCAAGCCACCATAAATCGCGAGCATTTTCTTGATATTCATGTCTTCGGGAATCCGTGGTTGTCGAAGGGAGCTGGGCATCGGCGAGATATCCGACGCCCCCGTTTGATCAGGAATGCGGCTTCAACACCGGGATTCCTTCATCCTTGAGGATGGCATCGATGTCGGGCGCGGCTTTCACGAGCGCCGCGTTGAGCTGCGCACCCAATGCCGTATCGTCCTTGCGAACCCCCATCGATTGGTCGAACGTCTGCGACACTTTCTCGCCGTCGGCATTGACGGTGTCGTCATCGACGGGCGTCATCGTGAGAGGAACTGAGGATTCCCTGACGAGACGGGCAACCTCCGGCGAAAAGGCAACGGCGATCGGCGCATTGCCGCCGGCGACTTCACTGACCATCCGAGCCGGATCGACCTGGATATATTCGTTACGTGCTGACCGGAAATTGACCAACGACTTTTCGTAATTGAAGTCGTCGTCATATTTGCCGATCTTCTTCAGCATTTCCTCGCCCGGCGTATAGAAGCCCACGGCGATATGATCGAACTTCAGGAGACGCGGATCGCTCCAGGAATGAATGTCGAGATGGTCGGCGGTGCGCGTCACGAAGACATAGCCCGCGCGGTAATAAGGCTTGGTCGCCAGCACGCGCGGATCGCTTGTATCGAGCCCAACGATCACGTCGCAGAGTTTCTTGTTGAGATATTCCTGCACGAGATAAATCGCCGGGCGGCTCGACCAGATGAATTGCACCTGGCGGCCCATCGCATCGGCGACCGCGAGCGCGATCTTATTCTCGAAACCGCTGCCACCCTTGATCGAATACGGTGGCTGGTTGGCGGCGCAAACACGCAGGATGTCGCCGCTGGTCGTCGCAGGCGCCGCGGCGGGCGCGGCCAGGACCGCAGCGCTTGAAAGGCAAAAAGCAGCGCCGCTCAGGACCGGAAGGCAAAACCCTCTCGCACGCGACGCAAGGAAGGAAACTATCATGACACGCCATTTCGCTGGACTAAGGACCTGTGCGAACCCGGCTTGTTGAGCTCGCGATTTTTTAAAAAGCTCCCGCTCCACCGGGAAGCTTCCAAGTGGAGCGGGAGGCAGGAACGGCTTAGTCGCCGCCTTGTTTCACAGTGCTGTACTCGTCAAGATTGACGTCCTCGGTGTACGGGCTCTTGCCGTTCAGCGAGAAGACCATCACGCCGCCGCCCTGCTGCGTCCAATGCTGCAGGTTCTTGAACGCGCCGACCGCGCCAAGACCTGCCGTCGGATCCTGCAGGTCGAACACCATGCCGACCGCCGGCCATCCGCCAACACCGTAGTAAATGGCGATGTATTGGGTGCCTTTGTGCTCATAGGTCATCGGATAGCCAATGACGCCAGACGGAAGCTTGAACTTCCACAAGAGCTCACCAGTGTCCGCATTACGGGCCTTGATGTAGCCATCGAGCGTTCCGTAGAAGACCAAATTGCCGGCTGTCGAAAGCGAACCGCCCCAAGCGGCGAAGCGCTCCTGAACCTGCCATTTGAACTTGTTGTGCACGGCGTCATAGGCCTTGACCTGGCCAAGACCGAGCGCAGCCTGACGGTCGCCCTTCGGGCCCGGATACATATGCAAGGTTGCGCCGACGAAGAACTGACCGGCACGATAGGGAAGCATGAAGGGCTCCCAATCCATGCAGATATGGTTGGCGTTGACGTAGAACAGCTGCTTCGTCGGATCGTAGGAATCATGCGCCTGGTCGTGATAGCCCATCGCCGACGGGCACACGTCATGGGCCTGATGGTCCATGTAGGTCGCATATTCCGGATCGCGGATAGGCTGTCCGGTTTTGAAATCGACGGACTTGAATTCGTTCATCGTCGCGTCGATCTTGCCGACCGTGTACAGGTCGCCGTTTGTGCGATCGAGATTATAGATGAAGCCGTTGCGGTCCGGATGGAACAACAGCTTGTGGACGGCGCCGCTATCATCCTTTTCATCGCTCAGGATCATCACGTCGACGCCGGCGTAATCCCACTCGTCGTGCGGCGTCTTCTGATAGCCAAACTTGGCTTCACCAGTGTCGACGTCGCGACCCCAGATCGTCATCGTCCACTTGTTGTCGCCCGGGCGCATCGTGGCGTTCCACGGCGAAGGATTGCCGCTGCCGTAATAGACGAGGTTCGTGCCCGGATCATAAGCGTACCAACCCCAGTTGGTACCGCCGCCGATCTTCCAGGTGTTTTCCTGCCAGGTCTTCGACGTGCCCAGCCCGAACCGCCCATATTGCGGGTTGTGGCTGTTGAAGTCCGCGCCGAGCTTCATGTCGTCATCCGGACCCGTTTCATACGCACGCCATTTCATGGCGCCGTCATGCACGTCGTAAGCCGTGACGTAGCCGCGAACGCCGAGCTCGGCGCCCGAAGACCCGACGAGAACCTCGTCCTTGATGATGTAGGGCGCGATCGTCAGCGTCGAGCCGACATGAATGTCGGAGTTCTCGACCTTCCAATACAGTTCGCCCGTCTCGGCGTTCAACGCGACGACGTTGCCGTCGAGCTGGTTGGAAAGAATGAGAGACGGGGTGTTGTCATCGCCGGGCCAATAAGCCACGCCGCGGTTGACGAGGTCGCAACACGCAACCGACCGCGCGGCCGGATTTTGCTTGGGGTGATACTGCCAAAGGATCTTGCCTGGATTGTCGAGATCGAGAGCAAAGACGGCGTTCGGGAACGGCGTATTGATATACATCTTACCGTTGACGACGAGCGGCGTACCTTCGTGACCATTCAAAACGCCGGTCGAGAACGACCAGGCGACTCGCAGATCCTTGACGTTGTCGGCGTTGATCTGCGTGTCCGTGCTGTAATTGTCAGCATTATAATCGCGTCCCGGCATCACGTAGTTTTCGTTGCTCTTCGAAAGCTCGATGAGCTTGTCGTTGGCGTTTGCCAGCGGCGCGCAAAACTGCAGCGCCGTCAGCGCCGCCGCCAGCGACACCGACGTCAATACCCTACGCTTAACTATGCTATTGTGCATGAGCTTCTCCTCACCTTCCCAACTATTGCGTGCTCAATACTCGCGCCCGGCCCCAGCGACCGGAAAAAACGACACGGATATCAAGTATAGTTGGAGAATTTTCGTCGATATTATTGTTTATTACTCGCGTTTCCGCAGACAGCGGTCGCGGTAATCGATTGACGTGTTGTATACATGGCTATGATATTGAATATCAAGAACAATTAGTCTTGATGCTTTTGGAGTAATCCTTGCGGAAATTCACTTAATTCAAGCGACGATGGGAATAACTCTCGGCGCAGCGTCAAGCTCTCCTTGCGCCAGCGCGGGAAACACCGGCATGAACGGCCTGCCGAATGGCAGCCGATAAAACTATGAGCGATTTCAGGAAGCTCTTGAGGTGGTGTGAATTCTGCTTAGAGTATCAACGGGAATTATGCTCCTCGATCCGGGAACGAGTTCCCGCAATAACTGGAGAAGAACATGATTGCTGCCGCGATTGTCGCGCTCGCACTGCCGGTTCTTCCTGCTAGCGACCCGAACGAAACGGGGCTTTTTGCGGTCGATCGCTATCTTTGTGAAATCAGCCGAATACGCGATCGACTTCGCTGCCGCTGTCGCCAGCGACCAAGAAGAGGAGTTCGCCAAAAACACCGTCGGCAAGATCGCCCGGCGTGAGGTTTGCGGCCGGTATACAGGCTTCGCCTCGATCGAGGATCAAAAGGTCGTTGTGAACGACGGCATCATGTACAGGCTTACCGCGCTGAGGTTCCGCGAGGATGGCAAGGTCGCATGGGCAGCGGAGCGTGTCTTCGCGGTCGAAGGCCATGGCCGTTCCTGGCGCCTCTGACGAAAACTCAGAAAGCTGATCACCCCCGCTGGCGCACGCTGGAACGGCTGCTTTCTGTAAAATTTAGTGGACCCAAACGACCGGGTTGGGCAAATTATGTTGAAAAACTCTGTAGTTGTGCGGGAGGTATATCGCTAAATTCAATCTCGCTGGGATTCGGGATTACGGCGATGATGGGATCACGGCAGGTCGAGCAAGGTGCGCTCTTCTATAAGTTCTCGCTGGATGCTCACGTACCTCTGTGGATGATTTGCTGAGATCGATTGATCGGTTCGTTGATCTTGCTGGCTTGCGTCGGGAGCTATCGCCTTTTTATAGCTCCGACCGGACGGCCGTCGATTGATACCCGAGCTGATGATCAGGATGTTGATCATCGGCTACTGCTTTGGCATCCGTTCCGAGAAGCGGCGTCTGTGTGAAGAGGTGCACCTCAACCTGGCCTATAGGTGGTTTTGTCGCCTAGGTCTCGAAGGTCAAGTGCCCGATCACTCGACATTCTCGAAGAACCGCCATGGTCGTTTCCGCCAATGCGATCTTCTGCGGCGTCTGTTTGAGACCGTCCTTGGCCGCTGCCTTGAGGAAGGGCTCATCGGCGGAGAGGGCTTTGCTGCTGATGGCAGCCTGATCAGAGCGGATGCCAACCGGCAGAAAAGCGTTGAAGGATCGGTCGGCCTGCCACCGGAAGCGCGTAGTCGGTCTGTGCAGGAATATCTTCAGACCCTCGATGATGCAGCGTTCGGCGCGGCGACAGCGGTGACACCGAAGTTCATCTCTCCGGCTGACCCTGCGGCGCGCTGGACGGGAGCGATGGGCGGTCTCGCCTTCTTTGCTTACACAGCGAACTATCTCATCGATCTCGATCATGCGATCATCGTCGATGTTGAGGCCACGACAGCGATCCGCCAGGCCGAGGTCACTGCAGCAAAGCGGATGATCGAGCGCACCATGGATCGCTTCGATCTCTATCCGGCCCGATTGGCCGCTGACAGCGGCTATGGTTCTGCGGAGATGCTCAATTGGCTTGTTTATGAACACGGGATCGAGCCGCATGTGCCGGTCTTTGACAAATCCATCCGAACCGATGGGACGTTCTCGCGCGAGGACTTCACCTACGACCACGAAGGCGATGTCTATTTTTGCCCTGGCGGCAAAATGCTGACGTGTAAGGGTACTTTGGTGAATGATGGCGCGACGCTGATGTATCGCGCGAGCAAATACGATTGCGACGCATGCTCGCTCAAGCCGCGCTGCTGTCCCAACGCGCCGGCTCGTAAAGTTCCGCGCTCGATCTATGAGGGAGCCCGCGACATGGCGCGGGATATCGCGAGATCAGAGGATGGCCGTAAATCGCGTCGGCAGCGCAAAAAGATCGAAATGCTGTTTCGCGCACCTGAAACGTATCCTGCGGCTCGACCGGCTTCGATTGCGAGGACCGAACGGTGCGTCGATGAGTTCCACCTCGCTGCGACAGCTCAAAACCTCAGAAAACTCGCCAAGATCATCACAATGCCGCAACCGAAACCGGCATGAGGCCGGTCTCCGCCTTCTAACAACAGATCCCTATGCCACGCCGCGCGGTTCGTCTCGAAAAAACCGCGAACCTTTTCAACAAAATCGGCACAAAGCGGACGGTTGCAATGGGCCGGAACCGGAACGTCCGCTTCCAGAAATTTGTATGCCGAAGCTGCCATTCGCGTCCGAGTGGTTCAAAGCGCCCCGACCATAGTATGTGCGCGAGGTCGCCCCTACTGCCGGTGCAGCGACGTCGTTCCGTTACTCGATGACCGGGGTTTCGAAGAGGTTATTTTCCTTCTTAATATCCATTGCCTCAGACATAGGGATTGTGGGCGTGCACCAGCTCAGGGAAGCATTCTCGGCCGGAGATCGGTGATGAGGCCGTCGAGATCTGGAAGATGCCGTCGCCGGCTTTATTCGCGGCAGACAGTCCCTATCAGCGAGGCGTGGAGGGTATATTCCACGCCGCGTCCCCCTGGCGAGTTTTCTTGGATTTTTGGACGATGAACCCGTTATCTCCTAAGAAAAGACCCCGCGCTGTTGCAACGCGAATTTTATTGCGGCGACCGGCGCCGATACTCGTGACAGTCGCCGTGCTTCAAAATCTCTTACGCTTGCGATAGGGACATCGGACAATGTCGCGAGTCCCCTCTATTGTCAATTTTAGCCAAGCACGGGCTGAGCGGCATTGTTCTGGCGACATCTGGATTCGATCTCTAAAGTCGGGTCTACAGAGACCAACAATTTTTCCGACCGCCCTGAAGCCGGACCAGCCGGCTTAGTATTTCGCGACGACTGGCGCGGGCGGTGAAAGCAAATCGAACTTATAGCTGAAACCCGCCTCGACCCGATTATCCCACAGACCCTGATGGATAACTTCTGGGCCAGTGAAAAAATCATGGTGACCGTATTCCGAAAACCGGTCCTCGAGCCGAACCGACCAATTAGGATCGATCGCAAATTCGACACCACCGCCCCCGGTCCAGCCGAAGCGGCCAAAGCTGTCACTCGCAAAAACGGCGCCCGGGTCAGATTCTGCACATTATTATGGAAGTTCGCGTAAGTGCCGCCGCCGGTCAGGTAAAATAATAGTTCGTTCCAGGCGATACCTGCCCGGGCGCGAATAGACGCTTCAACATTGGTGCGCGTTGTATTCAACAGCGTATTGTCATTCGAAGCGCCATTACCGTGGTAGTTAGTGCCCTCGACATCGCCTTCGAGGCCGAAAACAAACTGGCTCACTTGATAATTGTAACCAACATGACCGCCACCGACGACGCCATTGTTGGTATAAGGCAGCTCCGAGCTGATCTCGGTCGTGTTGGTTGGATCGAAGCGATCCCAGCTCGTCTGCCCCCACTGAATACCGACCTGGCCGCCGACATAGACACCTGTCCAGCTTAATGCGGGTGGAGGCGGCGCATAGACCGGTGCGCCTTTTGTCGAGGGCAAATCTGCGGCCAGGACTGAAGTTGTTCCGGCTATAACGAGCAGCGCTCCTGCTGAAATGGGTTTGCGCATCGATTTCCCCCAATGAGATGCGTGAATTTTGCGTACATCACTCGATTTTTTAGAAGAACCGGCGGCCTTCCGCCGGTTCTGCCTATTGAATAATTCCCTCAGTATTTAGCGGTCACCAATGCAGGGGCCGGCGGAGGAACACTCAGCGAGTACTTGAGGCCAACGAAGGCTTCAAATGGCGGCGCGACGGTGATCGCCCGCGGATCATTGCTCGAGAAGAGACCCGGGATCGAGGCGCCGGTAATCTGATTGGTCGTCAGTCGGTTTCGTAAAGCGTGCCGTAGGTCGCGCCACGATAATTGGCGACGTTGTTGATCAGGCCATAGACCTGCAGATCCCTCGTGACCTGATAGGATGTGCGCAGGTTAATCGTGGCAAAGCCAGAAACCAGCGGGTTGAGACCCCCGAGCGTGTTGTTTTCCGCGCCGAAATAATACTGGCTGGAGCGATAAACCACGTCACCACCAACCTTCCAGCCTGGCAGAACTGTGTAATCCAGACCGAACTTGATCTTGTGGTTCGGGATGCCCGGAATATTGTCGCCCGGCTCGACCTGAATGTTGCCGTCGTCATCGGCCGTCGGATTGTTCGGCGATGACAAGAGAATGGGCGTCAGGAAGGTCGCCTTGATGTAGGAATAGCTGGCGTAGACGTCCCAACGGTCAGTCGTGTAGGTCGCTGCGAGGTCGACACCTTCACGAAGCGTGTCGCCGGCGTTGGTGAAAAAGCCGAAGCCGGTGACGAGGCTCGGAACGCTGTAGATGTCATTCTGGTTTTCGGTGTGGTAGCCGGCGATGCTCCAGTCAAGCCGGCCAGGCGCCCATGCCCAGTTGATCTGATTGCTGCCCTTGAAACCGGCTTCGACAGTCCGCGCGACGATCTGCTTAAGCGGCGGATCTGCGACGAGGAAATTGTCGATCATGCAAGGCGAGGCGGCGCTCGAGCAGCCAAGTTCAAGCGGCGTCGGCGCGCGGTTGGCTTCCGAATAACTCGCATAGGCGGCGATATCGGGCGTGATCTTGAAGGTCGCGCCGACAACCGGGTTGATGCGACTGAAGTTTTGACTGTCGTTCAGGTTTCCGCCCGTGCCGGCCGCCGCAGCAGTCGCCGAGAAAGGCTCGCCCAGCGTATTGTTGAGAGTGATTTGAGCATCGTTGAAGCGGAAGCCCGCATTCAAGGCCAGTCGATCAGTTATCGCGAAAGTATCGAGAACATAGACGCCGACGTAGGTATTTTGGGTTCTGACAGAGACAGGTGAAACATCGTACGGAGGTTCGTCGACGATTTCGCTGGTAAAAGGAGTGACGAAATTCGGCGGTAACGTGCTGAGCACGCTGCTGCCGCTGAAATGCGTCCAGCCATGATCGACACTGGCACCGGCGGTGATCGTGTTGTCATGGCCGAAGATTTCTGTCCGTATCCGTCAGCTGCGCGGTTGCGCCGGTGCTCAACGTGCGCGTCCAGTTGCTGTCGATCTCGCCCAAAGGCGTACCCGCAGCCGCGCCAGTGCCGGCAAGCGGGTCGCGAAGCGGTGTGGTGCCTGGCGCTGACCCGTCTATGACCGTGCCGGTCGCGATGTTGTCATTGCAAACAAACGCGCCGCCGCAGGAATAGAAGTCGCTGATGTTGCCGTCGTGGTGGGCCTGCGCATAGCTGCGGAAATAGGCGTTGCCGTTGAATGTCAGCGTCGGGGTGATGTGCGTTTCGTCCGACAGCGTAATCATCTGCGCCGTCGTATCGGTCGTCTGCGGTGTCGTGAAGACGGCCCAGGGATTTTGTTGGGCGAGTTCCATCGGGGTGGTACCAGCGACACCAAGTCCGTCCGCACCGCCCGTCATGCTCAAATGGATTTCGCTGTTCCAGGCGCGATAGCCAATGTCGCCATAGGCACGCGCTGCATCTGACTGGCCAAAATAGCGAAAGCCATTGGTGCGAACACCGTCGATATCGACGTAATAGGCCCAATCGCCTTTATTGACACCGTATTGGGCCGACCCCTGAGCGGTGTAATCCATACCACCCTGGAGATCGATTTCCGTACCCTGCCAGTTAAAGCCGTTCTTCATTTGCATGACCACCGCGCCGGCCAGCGCATTAAGGCCGAAAACCGGATTGCCGGTTACGATCTGTGTCGTGCTGATCGCGGATGGCGGGATCAAATCCCAGTTTACGACATCGCCGTAGGATTCGTTGACACGAACGCCGTTCATGTAAACCGCCAGGCCGATGGGCGTTCCCGGCACCGAGGTGGCGGTTTCGCCGCGGAAGTCCACTGACTGCGAAAGCGGGCTGCCGATCTCATCCGTCGTCGAAACGCCAGGCGTCCGGCGAGCAAGAGCATCTTGCAACGTCGTCTGGTTCAGTGTGCTTATCTGCTCGCTTGTCAGCGTCTGCGTTTCATTGGGCACATTCAACACACTCGTGTCGCTGCCTAACGGCGTCGTTGCGACAACGTCAACCGTCTGAAGTTGTCCGCTTGCCGCAGCGTCGGCCGTGGCGTTTGCCGCGGTTAGGCCTGTCTGCGTGTTTGCCGGCGGCGCGCTTTGCGCGAGCGCCATGCCGAACGAGAGCGGAAGAATAACGGAAGAAAGAAGAGCCGCTTTTAACGAGAGCCCCTCGCGAACTGATGACATTTTACCCCCCCTGAAAAGGCCGCTCGCACTCAGCCTCTTATCCCTTTCCATGGGTAGGACAGCTCATTCAGAGTCGCTAGTGCACCTCCGCCACACGTGGACTCAAACCATTGAAATTAAACGAGAATGTTTACCGCGCGCTTCCGGAAATCTTGCCAATGCATGTCTGTATACTTGCTACTATTTTTCAGGATAAATTCCCGAGCGCGCTTCGTTTCAGAAACAACTGTCGGGAAGAACGGGCGCTTTCCGGCTTTGTAACGAAGAATATTTACAGCGCTGCCGGATCGCGTCGGGCGGATGAAAACGCTTCACGTCGTAGCTAAAACCATCGACGTAAAAACCGCCGCGTTCGTGGTTCCCGCGCTCAGCAAAATTGTTCGCAGACGCTCTTCTCGTAATTCTCCGCTGCGACCGTGACCTGCCTGCAGAAAGGTAAGCTTCCAAAGGGAAGAAACGGCAAAATCCATGGGATATCATTGTCATTGCTGCACCGGACGACAAAACCTAACCCTCGGATAGTTGAGCTCAGGTATCCGAAACCGGCGAGATGCAAGTCCTTATCGTCGATGATCATCCTGTCGTCATCGCAGGGTGCCGCGCAATTCTCGCCTCGGACCCCGACATTTCAGTCATCGCGGCAAGCGACGCGAAGACCGCTATGTCGCTCTACGAATCGGAACGTCCCGATGTCGTGGTTGTCGATCTCCATCTGCGCGGGTCGACGTCAGGCTTCGAGCTCATCGAAAGTATTCTCGCAAGCGACCCGGCCGCACGTATTGTCGTTCTCACCATGGCTTACGATCCCATGCATGCATTGCGGGTGATCGAGAGCGGCGCGAAAGCTTACGTCGGCAAAAGCGAGGACCCCCAACGCTTTCTGACTGCGGTCCGGACAGTCGCCGCCGGGCAAAGATTCGTCGGCGCGGATATGGCGCAAAAGCTTGCCTTCTTCGATCGCGGCCGCGCTGAGCGGCTCGATGACCTCACCGCACGCGAACGCGAAATCCTCTCTCTGCTGCACAAAGGCAAGAACATGGTGGAGATCGCTGACACTATAAAAATGTCCTACAAAACGGTCGCAAACGCCTGCACGACACTGAAGCGCAAACTCGGCGCGCGTTCACTTACCGACCTCGCGCGAATTGCGCTCGAGAACAAACTGATGACCTGACTTAATAGAGACAGTCGCGCGCTAAACTTTTTCCCGAAGAACATCGCGTTAAATATCGGTTGCGCCGCAGTATATCCGCTTCTCCGCTCGTGTTTGTCGCTTCGGGAGAAACTCCCGACCACTTTAGGTAACCATTCTATAGCTCGCTACCTTTCTTCCTGACATGCATTGAAAGATGGCACGGAAGGGTTTGGCGCGCAAAAGAACGCGCCGCAGAAACGGCGTCGATGCAGACTGCGCCGTTACTCTGACGATAAATTTCCGCGTGCCATGACGCCAGCGCTCGATCGGCGGGTAACCGCTGCCGACGCGACATCCTAGCGGAAGAGGAAATGTCATGACATGTAGAGGGAAGCTTTTGCTATTGGCAGGAGCTGTGGTTGGGCTTGTCGCCTTAGCGAGCCCCAGTTTTGCCAATTCGGATATTGTTCAGCGTGAACAAAACCCCAATCTCTGGCCGGTGACGGGCGGCGATTACGGTCTGAAGCGTCACAGCACGCTCAGCGACATCAATAGAGATAATGTCGGCAGGCTACAGATGGCCTGGTCACAATCGAGCGGCGCATTGCGCGGCCACGAGGGCCAGCCTCTTGTGGTTGATGTCGACGGCAAGCCGATGATGTATCTGGTCAGCGCGTGGCCGAACATTGTCCAGGCGCTCGATCTCACGGATCCCGACAATCCGAAGGAAATTTGGAACTATCTGAAGAAGACCGATCGCGATGAATCGGCTGTCCCACGCGCTTGCTGCGACACCGTCAACCGCGGCCTCTCCTATGCCGAAGGCAAGGTCGTGTTCGGCACACTCGACGGTTACGTCATCGCGCTCGATGCCAAGACCGGCAAGCAAATCTGGGTCGTCAAGCATGCCTATCCAGAGCATGGCGAAACGCAGACCAACGCGCCAATGATCGCCGAAAATCTGGTTATCGCCGGCTTCGGTGGTGACGAATTCGCGGCGCGCGGCCGTCTCGACGCCTATGACCTCAACACCGGCAAGCTGGTGTGGAGCAAGGAAAGCAACGGCAAGGACGAGGAAATCGGTATCACCGCTGACTCTAACAAGGACAATAACCGGCACGATCAGACCCAGAATCAGGGTTTCACTTATCCGGGCGACGAATGGAAGCGTGGCGGCGGTTCGCCATGGGCCTGGTACAGCTACGATCCCGAACTGAAGCTCATCTATGAGTCGAACGGCAACCCCGGCAACTGGAGCCCGACGACCCGCTGCGGCGAAAATCCGCCGACGCAAGAGGGCTGTAACTCGGGCAAGTGGGACAACAAGTGGTCGATGACCATTTTCGCCCGCCACGTCGAAGACGGAACGGTTGCCTGGAACTACCAGATGACCCCGTTCGATCAGTGGGACTATGACGGCGTCAACGAAAACATCCTCGTCGACTTCCCGAATATCGATGGCAAACCCGTCAAAGGTCTCGTCCACTTTGACCGTAACGGCTTTGCCTATGTGCTCAACCGCGAAACCGGCGAGCTGCTGCGCGCCAACAAGTTCGTGGTCGTCAACTGGGCCGAGCGGATCGATCTGAAGAGCGGCCGCCCGGTGAAGGTCTACGAGCACTCGCCCTTGAAGGTCGGTGTGAATACACAGGCTTGCCCGTCGGCGATGGGCGGCAAGGATCAACAGCCTTGCGCGGTTGACCCCAAGGATCCGGCCAAATTCTATTGCTCGACCAACAACTGGTGCATGGAAGACGAACCGCAGCAGCGCGTGAGCTTCCAGCAGGGTACCGTCTACGTCTTCGCCAACGTCTACATGTATGAAGAGAAGCCCGGCGTTGCTGGCCGCTTCAAGAAGTTCGACGTGTTGACCGGTAAGGAAGACTGGGACATTCCGGATCCGTATCCGAACTGGAGCGGTGCCCTTGTTACCGACGGCGGCCTCGCGTTCTATGGCAGCCTCGGCGGTGACTTCCGTGCTGTTGATCGCGATAGCGGTAAGATCCTTTGGCATCGCAAGCTTGCCTCGGGCATCATCGGTAACCCGATCACCTACAAGATCGACGGCAAACAATATATCTCGGTATGGAGCGGCATCGGCGGCTGGATTGGTCTTCCCGTCACCGCCGGACTCGACATGAGCGACAAGTTCGGCGCGATCGGTGCGACGGCCATGGCGAAAGCCACTGGCCTGCCGATGATCCCGCAGGGCGGCACGCTCTTCACGTTCCGTGAATATTGATTAGCAGCTTCTGACTGCGAGCCCTGGCGCATCCCGTATGCGCCAGGGTCTTTTGCTTTTGGTGATCAGTTTTAAGGGTTCTTGCGATGAACATCCGCAGCATCTCGATTGCGACCGTAGTCGTCGCAAATTTCGCATTCCTCCCCTCTGCTTTTGCCCAAACCGACTTCGAGGACATGACCCCCGCGCAAAAGCTCGATGCTCGCAATACCGCGGCTAAAATGCATATGGAGGAGATCAAGTTTTGCGCCGACGGCGGTAACCTTCCGTTCTCCAACACGAAAAGCGAAGGTTTTGAGAACAAAATCGCCGAGATCATCGCCAATGCGATTGGCGCGCAGCTCACCTATTATTGGCGTCCGTCCCTCGAGCGCGGCGCGACGCGCGCGGTTTTCGACAATAGCGTCTGCGACGTCTTGATCGACATTCCCGCCAATTGGGAAGGCGCGCTTACGACGCTGCCGCTTTATCGGACAACCTATGTTCTCGCCTATCGCAACGATAAAGGCATT
The DNA here is from genome assembly GCA_963782195.1 of uncultured Pseudomonadota bacterium. Lineage (GTDB taxonomy): Bacteria > Pseudomonadota > Alphaproteobacteria > Rhizobiales > Beijerinckiaceae > Methylovirgula. The sequence continues at coordinate 279,283 of CAWAIN010000005.1, forward strand.
ACGCCGTTCAAGTCGCTCGACGATCCAGAGCTCAAAAAGTTACGCATCGGCGTTTACGAGACATCCGCTCTGCGCGAAGCGCTTGCAAAGCGCGGCATCACGAACGTCGACGTTCATCCCGTGACATATGATGGCGATCTTAACGTCAAGGACCAGCCCTGGTGGCAGGTGAAGCAAGTTGCCGACGGCGACCTCGATGTCGCGGCGGTCTGGGGTCCGTTTGCCGGCTATGTGAAAGCCAAAAAAGGGGCACCGCTGACCATTCAGGCGGTCAATCGCATGGACGATTCGATTCCGCTCGAGTTCGATCTCGCGCTTGGGGTGCGCAGCACCGATGCCGTATTAAAATATATGCTTGACGACGCGATGCAGAAACATCGCGACGAGATCAAAAAGGTTCTGGAAGATTACGGCGTCCCGCTTGTCAACTGCGGTAGCTGCATCATCTCGGGCGATATACCCGCGCACGGCACCTATTTCACACCGACCATTCATTTGACCAAACCGACCGACACGACGACTGGCGAGGCGCCGCATGTCTCCGACGCGACGGTCAATCAATGGCTGAAGGACGGTCTCGACCTCAATTCGGCGTTGAATGGCGCCGTGGTCGACTCTGATCTTGAGCGTGTCCGCTATCTGGTCAGCAAGGGCGCCGACGTGAATTCGCGCGACGGCCTCGGGCAATATCTGCTGCATATCGCCGCCGAACAGCGCGATATGGATGTCCTCTCCGAACTCCTGGACGATGGTGCCAATATCGAAGCGCGCGACAACGACGGCTGGACGCCGCTGATGCACGCCGCCTCGAACGACAACGTGCCCGCCATCCAGCTCCTCATCGCACGTAAAGCCAAGGTCGATGCCACGACCGCGGACGGGTACACGGCGCTGGCTTATGCATTGGCGGATGGACATTTCGCGGCCGCTCAGGCGCTGGTCGATGCCGGTGCCTCTGTTTCCAAACCCGTTGGTCCGGAAAAGTTGACGCCGCTGATGATCACGGCGAGCCAGCTTCCGCCGCGAAATCGCACCATGGCTCTCGTTGAGGGTGTCAGCCCGCTTGATATGACGCGCCTGCTTATAACGCGTGGAGCGAGCGTGAATGCGAAGTCAAGTGCCGGGATGACGGCGCTTATGGTTGCGGCAGTTCACAATAATCCCGCGCTGATCGGCGTTCTCGCGCAGCTTGGCGCCGATTTGTCGGCCAAGGAGATGGGTGGCCGCACGGCGCGCGAGCTTGCTGTGCTCAACGATAACCAGGCAGCCGCGCAAATTCTCGATGTGCTTGCCGCCACCAGTCCAAAAGCGAAACGCTCCAATTCAACCTCAGGTGCCGAGGGAAAAACTCTCTGATCCATTGGGTTGAATTCCCCTTCCCGCATCTTTACGGCCTTCAGGCCGTAGAGACGCGGTCATGGAGCGTTTATGCTTAAAACGAAATGCGCTTTCACCTTGGCGGCGTTCTGCACAGCCCTGCTTGGCGCCGCGCCTCTCTCTGCGCAGGCGCCAGGCGCAAAACCGGTGCTCCATCTACGCGTCCTATATCTGGGCAAGCATTATCGCGAGCCGACGCCGTTATCGTTTCTCGACCAAGTCGTCGGCGATAAGGAAATCGCCGGCGCGCGAGTGGGTGCCGCCGACAATAACATCACGGGCAATTTCATCGGCCAGAAAACCGACCTCGTGGAAGACATCATTCCCGAGGACGCCGATATTGTTGCCGAGGCAAAAAAGGCGCTCGGCGGTGGCGACCGCTTTATCGTCGCTGACTTGGAGGCGAAAGACCTCCTCGCCGTTGCCAGCCTTCCAGAGGCAAAAAACGCCATTATTCTCGATGCGCGCACAAGCGACGATGCGCTCCGTCAGCAGGACTGCCGCGCGAATGTCCTTCACCTCGCGCCAAGCGACGCGATGCGCGCGGATGCCCTGGGTCAATTTCTCCTTTACAAGAGATGGACGCGCTGGTTTTTCGTTCATGGCCTCAAACCCAACGATCTCGATTATGTCGCGGCCGTCCGCCGCGCCGCCTCACGCTTTGGCGCCAAAATCGTCGCGGAGCGAAACTATACCTACGACGCACGTACGCGCGACACCGATACGGGCCATCAGCAGACTGAGCAGCAGATAGCGCTCCTCACGCAGAGCGTGCCGGATTACGATGTGATCTTCGTCGTCGATGAAGACGAAGCCTTCGGCGATTATCTGCTCTTCAATAGCACGGATCCCCATCCGGTCGTCGGAACGCAGGGCTTGGTCGCGGTCGCCTGGCATCCGGCCTTTACGGAGTTTTCGGGCAAGGAAATGCAGCGGCGCTTTCTGCGTCTTTCCCATCGCCAGATGACCGAACGCGACTACGAGGCGTGGCTGGGCGTGCGTATCTTTGGCGAGGCCATGTTACGCACTAATTCGACCGACCCTGAGGCTTTGCGCGATTATATCCTCTCCGACAAATTTACGATCGCGGCCTTCAAAGGCCAGGGCCTTTCCTTCCGGCACTGGGACTTGCAGCTTCGGCAGCCCATCCTCCTTGCGGGTCCGCGGGCTTTGGTCTCAATCGCGCCGATCGAAGGTTTCCTGCATCCGCGTTTCAACACGGACACGCTTGGCTATGACGAACCGGAGACAAAATGCCATGCGGTTAAATAAATATGCGCGCTTAGCGCATAACTTCGCAATCGCTTCGGGCGCGCTAATGCTCGCGGCGACGCCCTGCTTTGCGGCAACGCTGTTTGTAACCAGCGAACGGGACAATACCGTCACGGTTCTCGACAGCAACACCCTCGCCGTCAAGAAGGTGATTGATGTCGGAACGCGGCCGCGCGGTATCGCCATCACGCCCGATCATCGCGAAATCTTCGTCTGTATCGGCGATGACGACCGGATGGACGTTATCGACACGAAGACGTTGTCAGTATCGCGCAGCGTTCCGAATGTTCTCGATCCCGAACTTGTCGCGATAGACCCCGTTGGCAAGCGCGTTTACGCCGCGAACGAGGAAGAGTCCCAGGTCACAGCCATTGACCGCGCGAGTGGCAAGATCGTCGGCACCGTGGGCGTCGGCGCGGAGCCGGAAGGCCTTTCGGTCAGCCCCGATCTCGCGACCGTGGTCAATATTTCAGAGTTGACCAGTATGGCGCATTTCATCAATACGAAGACACTGACGATCGAGGACAATGTGCTTGTCGATCAGCGCCCGCGCGAGGCGCAATATACGCATGACGGAAAGCAGGTCTGGGTCTCCGCCGAAGTTGGCGGCACTGTGTCCGTAATCGACGCGCAAAAACGCGCGATCATCAAGAAGATCGAATTTGACATTCCCGGCGTGCAGCCGGAGCTTATTCAGCCGGTCGGCATCGTTTTTTCTAAAGACGGTAAGCTTGCCTTCGTCGCCCTAAGCCACGCCAATCGCATCGCCGTCGTCGATACCGCGACGCTCACGCCGACGTCTTATATTCTGGTGGGCGAGCGGCCGTGGCATATGGCGCTCGACCCCGACGGCTCGAAGCTTTACGCGGCGAACGGCAATACCAATGATCTGACCGTTATCGATGTCGCGCGTCTTAAGGCAATACGGTCAGTCAACGTGGGGCATTTGCCGTGGGGCGTCGTGGCGATGCCGTGATGCCCGGGCGCTCCGCCAGCGCCTGCCCTATTGTCGCTCCTGCATCTGATAGGTCAGGCGCACCAGGTCGGAGGTGCGCTCGACGCCGAGCTTGCCTTTGATGATGCTGCAGGCGTTCGCCACGGTCTTGTAGGTAATTCCCAGGGCCGAAGCGATGGCAACGAAATTCTTTCCCTCGCCAAGTAGACGAACGATATCGACCTCGCGCGTGGTGAGCTTCTCGAGTGGGTTCACGCCGCCGTATTGCGAGACCACCAATTGCGCTGCGATCTCACGTTCGACATAACGGCCACCGGCCGCAACCTCACGCACTGCGGCGATGAGTTCATCGGCTGAAGCAGTCTTGCTGACATAGCCGCGCGCACCGGCGTTGAGCGTGCGCGAGACATAGATCGGTTCGGCATGCATGCTGAGCACAACGACTTTTACCTGCCGGTTTTCGATCAGAAGCCGGCGCAGAAGCTCGAAGCCGCTCGAATTCGGCAAGTTGAGATCCAGCAACAACACGTCGGGCGTTTCTGAGCGGTACAACGCCAAAGCTTCGTGCGTCGAGCCGGCCTCGAAGACTGTCGTGCCCGGCAGCGCTGCGAACAGGCGGCGCACGCCGGCGCGCACCACGACATGATCGTCAACAATCAGAAGCTTCATGCCACTGGCTCCGATACATTAGATTCCACCACATCGAGCGGCAAAGTCGCAACGACAGCGACGCCTTTGCCATCACTGCGGTTGGAAATCGAAAGCGTGCCGCCCAAGTCTTCAACGCGTTCGCGCATGCCGACAAGACCATAACCGAAATGACCGCCGCCCGCGGGAAGTCCTTCGCCGTCATCGCTCACAATGACCTTGACGCGATTTTCGCCGTCGATCTTTGCTTTCAGCTCCACAGCACTGGGCTTGCCATGCCGCAAGGCATTGTTAAGGCCTTCCCGGAAAACCCGGTAAATCGTCGAATCGAGTGTCTCGCCGAAACTGTCGCAGTCGAGATCGAACGAGATACGAACATCTTCGCGCCGTTTGCTCCAGAAGCCGACGAGATTATCGACGGCTTGATCAAGACCAAGATCGAGCAGGACGGCGGGACGCAACTTGCCAAGCATGGAACGGACGTGCAGCTGGATCTCGGAGATCGCGCTTGCGATGACTTCGAAATCCGCCCCTATCTGCTTTCTGCCTTCGGCGCTGCGTCGCTGCAACGTCGCAACGTCGATACTGAGCGCAAACAGCAGCGGCCCGATCTCGTCATGCAAATCACGCGCGAGATCGGCACGTTCCTCTTCCTGCACATTGGTAAGCTGCTGCTGCAATTTTACGTTCTGCTGCTCTGTATTGGCAAGGCGCGCTACCATGTCGTTGAAGCAATGCGAAAGATCTACGATCTCCGGCGCGCCTCTCTCTTCCATGCGCGGACTGTAATCACCGCGCCCAATCGTTCGAAACGCGGCCGTCATTTTTTGCAAAAGCGCAAGCGGCCGTCCGAGCGTAATATAAACCAGCACAAGTACGAGAGCACAGAACAGCGTCAGGATGACGAGTGTGACCTGAAAATCGCTCCAGGCTTCGTCGATCTCGTTGTGAGAATCCGTCGACAGGAGAATCGACCCGTAGCGTGCAAAGGATGTCGGTAGATCGAGATGAACGATTTGCGGATCGCGCGCCAACAGATGGTTGAACCAACCCGGCGATGGATCGCTGGGGATCAGCAACATCGATCTGGCGATCGGCAATCCTTGCGGATTTATCAGGAACGCCTGGACATGACGATTGCCGTCAAAGTCGCCGACGAGCAGCTCAAGCTGGCGCAGCGGGTTCGCCGCTTCGTCGGCGTCGTCAGTAGCGTTTTGCACCGTACAAATCCCGACACTGAGCGCGGCCGCCATCTCGGTGTCGACCTTTTTGACCGCATCGAGATAAATCAGCACACAGCCGACAATCAGCGTGAGCGCAAGCACGCCGGCAATCGAAACGAAAAGACGCAACCTAAGCGACAAGAGCAATCCAACTTTAAATCTGAGCACCAACGCGCGGATATCCGCCTTGGGATTATACCTTTCGCCCCTTTATTTCGAGGAGAACAATGCGTCGGCCTCGCAGTTCAAATGTTCCCTAATAATATTAGAAAATATCCCGTCGTCAGCACGCCGGTACTAATGGAGCGCAAACAGGCTTGGCGCCTTGCGGCCAAACGGATATCGCTTGCGTAATGTCGGCTTTTGAGAGGTGAGGCGCTTCGCCTGAACGGTCGGGCTGGGCGCGAAGCGGACAAAACCTGCTATCGCCACATGCCACGCGTCCGCGCTCCGACGTCGACCCGGACCTGGCGCTGTTGCGGTCCTGGCATCTCGTTCGCCGGCGCGACAGGCCACGAGTAACGCTCGAAAAACTGAAGCAGGTTGCCCGGGACAAAACGCGTCCTCGACGAATAGACATGGCGGTCCCCGGTCGAAGATTGACCGTGCGTGAAGAAGCGCTGTGGAACGATCAGGCTCAACCTGTCCTTCGCGCGCGTCAAAGCAACGTAAAGAAGTCGGCGCTCCTCGTCGATGTCGTCCGACGTGCCGACGCCCAGGTCGGAGGGAATGCAGCCGTCCAGGCAGTTGAGGACGAAGACTGATTTCCACTCCTGTCCTTTTGCGGAATGGATGGTGGAGAGGATCAGGTAGTCCTCATCAAGCGACGGCATGCCCGCTTGACCGGAGGTCGCATCGGGCGGATCGAGGGTCAGTTCCGTCAGGAACCGCTCGCGCGATGGATATCCGGCCGCAATATCCTCGAGTTGTAGAAGATCGGCGCGGCGCATCTCGAAATCCTCATGGATGCGTTCGAGATGCGGCTCGTACCACGACCGAACCAATCCCATATCGGCGGGCCAAGTGCTTTTACGGGCGCGCAAGGCCCGCAACATCGTGACGAAGTCCGGCCAATCGAGAGCGGCGCGCGGCGGGTAAGAGTGATTGCTGAGCGCCTGCATCGGATCCTGGCTTGCTGCCATCGCCTCCAGCGCGCCGGCCGCTGCGGCCGGGCCGACGCCCGGCAACAGGTGCATCAGCCGAAATCCCGCGACGCGATCGCGAGGGTTCTCGGCGAACCGTAGCGCGGCGACGAAGTCCTTTACATGAGCGCTGTCGAGAAACTTCAAGCCGCCAAATTTCTTGAACGGGATATTGCGCCGCGTCAGCTCAATCTCCAACGGCCCGCTGTGATGACTTGCGCGAAAGAGAACGGCCTGGTCCTTAAGCCGCATGCCGGTCTCGCGGGCCGCAAATAGAGCCTTACCGGGGCCGGTTTGGCGCAGAACCTAAATAAACGTCTGTTCCAACATCATTGGCAGGACAGGACCACGCAGGCCGGATGGACGGCGCATGGTCCTTTGCCTATCTATTCGGCAGCGCATTCACACCAGTTCCGTGCAGGGGAAGGTGAAATGTTCCAAGCGGAATAGTGTGCGTGGTACTCGTCAAATATCCATCGTTACACAATCGTAGTGTTCCCTGTCTGATGCCACCGGTCGTTGGATCGCTGACATTACATACCCCACCTGCGGCACTGTAACATGAATATTGCGATGGAAGCTGAAAGTTGGCCGGAACATAGGTTTGCGTGCCATCCCCCAAAGTCACATCGCACATGCAGCCGCATTTATGCGTACCGCTTTGCTTAGGCAGTGCATGAGCGTGCATCGGAATTAAAGATACGCCCGCAATCAAGATAGAAATCCACCTAAGAGCCACGTCACCCTCCCAAATTATTTTGCAAATAAGGGATAATGTTACACTCAGTTTTTAAGCGCCCATAAACGGCGCATCTCAAATCTGATGAAAAAGCCAAGATAATCCACGCAACTGCACGGTTTGCCGATTAGAGTGTCTCTGGGCTTTCAATAGGCTCGATATCACATCGTCCCTACCTCGCCTTTATTTCTTCTTCGAGCCTTTGCTTTCCTCCTTCAGAACTCTCCCGCAACTGCGATTTCAGATCCACCGGCTTGTGATACTTTTCGAGAAGGTCCGCGAACGCTTCGTTCGCCAACTGCTGGAAACTGCGTCGCCGCTCCTGCCGAAGCAGATTAATCACAGCCCATGTTTCATCGTCGAATTCGACGCGCTTGCCGACCATAATTCATCGCCTCTGCGTTTAGGGCTACCCCTAATCTCGACCCGATTATTTTGGAGCAGGCAATTTGAGGTCGATGGCGGTAGTTTCGTCGGCGTTAAATGTTAAGACGAGGTCTGCATGACCGGCATCGACAGTACTTTTGGCGTCCCAGATAACAAACGAGGCGAATAAGTCCATGCGTTGAATGGAACTCTTCACGTCCGCTCGCCAGTAATTGTATGCGACGTCGGTACTCTTGGGGACGCGGAAAGATTTTAGGTTCGTTCCCTTATCGCCCCAAGTTCCGCGCACGCTACGTCCGTTCAGGCGAAAAGGCACAGATACCGCTCGAAAATAGAACGTGGTCAGGTGAAGTGAATTGTCGAAATAATAGCAATAACCGGTGTCGATGGGCAGCCAACCCCGCGATATCCAGTTTCCCGGGCTGCTTCCGTCGCCCTCCGATGGGTAAGCCATGGAGAACATGATCGTGTGAGGGAAACTACTGCAAATATTGATGTTCGTAAGGTAGCCAGCGGCCCTCGATGTTGAAAGCGGGGCGAAGAATTGGAGCGCAACAGCAAAAGTGCCGACAATAACTTTAGGCTTCACGAGATGCCCTCCAATCACTGATGTTCCGACAACCCCTTAAATCTAGCATGCCGCAATTCATGCCGGGTCATCATCCCACAAATGGGATCGACGCAGCCTTGGATGTACGGGGGGCCTCCGCTTCTCTTAGAAGTGGTGACCTTCATTCCTCGCCTTCTCTATCGCTGTCGCGATCAAATTTAACGCCTTCTTCGCTTCCGCCTCGGTGGTGAAGTTAAAGGAAGCGACCGGCAACCGACGATTGTCGACGATATTGAAACCGAATCCATGATTTCGCGACGGGCCATAAACTACGGCCTGAACATCCGTTAGAGAGTAGAGTGGTGGCATCAGATTACCTTTCCGCTTTCGCCGCGAATCTCTCTTATGCGCTTCCAAAGGCGTCCTGTTTCGCGGTCGGCGGCCAGAATTTCTCCCGAGCCCATTCCCTTGAAGGACAGAACGCTGAAAGCTTTTTTAGTTGCATCGAAATGTCGCTGATAAAGCAGCTTCAATTCCGCACCTTCTTCCGGGCTAATAATAGTGCGTGCCATTTGCATCTCCGTGCCCTTCAGAGCAAGTACAAGTATTAGCGCGCGCCAAAACAAACGCGCCTGCCGATCGTGGACGATTGGTAGGTTGGGGGGTCGATCAGATCTCGGCGGCGTTTTCTTCGCAAAGATTCCTTCCCCCGAGGGAAACATGACTTGCGTTTACGTCGCCGGTTGTCAGGGTTTACGGTCTCTCTCGGCGGAATTGGGACTTCCAATTTTCAAGATCGGCTCGGCCGGAACTGATGTTTTGAACCGTGTCGCCCAACTCAACGCAGATCGGTATGCTGCTGGATATCGACTGGATGAGCGGATCGTTGTGGATCCAGGCTTTGATCGTTGGAAACTTATGACGATGGACTACTCCATGCCGAGAAGTCCGAAAAGCCCGGTGCGTCTTGAGGCTCGGGCATTACGGGTCAAACTGCCAGCATCGATGTCTCGAAGGCAAACACGCCTGGGCGAGGTCAGTTATCGGTGAACAATTCCCACCGCCGATCTTCCATGAGATTATTTGTATCGGTGTCCTGCGGGCCGTTCAAAATGACGGCGCCTGGAAGGTCGAAGCGCTGGGCGCTCCACATATCGGCGGGCGCAACGAGAAAAACCTCCTCGCCGACTTTGTGACTTCCATCAAAAGGCATCGCCCAAAGCTGATCAGCTATAATGGCTCGTCATTCGATTTGCCCGTGCTGCGGTACCGGGCGGGAATGCACTCGGTCTTTGCCTCGGGATTATCGCAGCTCCCGTATTTTCATCGATATGGAGACGCGTCAGTTGACCTGTGTGATCTCCTTGCCAGTTACGATGGCCGCGGCAAGGTCAGTTTGGATATGTTGTGCCGAACCTGGGGATTCCCGGAAAGCCCGACACGATCGACGGGAGCCAGGTGAGTGATTTTGCCGAAGCGGGCCGTTTCAACGAGATCGCGCAATATTGTGAGCACGATGTTGTCGCGACCTACAAAGTGTGGCTCAGACACGAACTCTTCGCCGGGCGCCTGACACCGCAAGCATACACCGACAGCGAGGCGGCGCTTTCCGACCACATCTTCTTGAAAGGAAAGTTCCATTTGCACGCGTTTATGGCGAGCGGTGAAATTGCTTCGGACTGATTGCTATGTCCGACCTACAGAAGATTTCCGGGAAAGCGCACGGATTTTGGTTGGTGTCCGTCGGAAGTTCGGGTTGGCTATGGACAAGTCCGCGGGCTATTTGCGTGGACAATTCGTGGACACTTTTTGCGCCCACGATGACACACAGAGACATGCTGTGATATGCTAATACTCTGATTACAATGGAGTTTTAAAAAATCTCGAACAGAGATAACGGTTTGCTAAACCGTTATAGGGTTGTAAAGCCCTATCGAGGGTTCGAATCCCTCCGTCTCCGCCATACTATCAACAAAGTCAATAACTTATCAGCTATCTTCTGGCCTTGTAATGGCGGTCGACCTAACCACGATTTTGGTGGCTGAATGCGCAATTACAGAGGCGGCTTCCTGGCGCCCCGACTTGCAACGTGGGCATTTGCGAGTGAGAGACTAAAAGCGAAAATCCTGTCGTCGGTCCCGGCCATGAAGTTGTCTGTGCTCGGGAAACCATAGAGGCGCTTTCGGGTCGCCCGGACGACGGCGTCCCGCTTTTGACACGTCTTAATCGCGGTCTTCGCGATAGGTTCGGGCTTCATGCCGAGGACAGCCGAAGCAGAGATGACATGGCGAAGACAGACTTCCAACGCTTCGAGGTAATCGTGCTTCGCCATGAGAAGCCGAGGAACGAAGCTTTCCTGGCCTTGAACGGGCGCCGCCGCGATGGCCAAGAATAGGAAAACGACGGCGACTTTCTGCATTGGCGTGCAATAACCGCAGGATCGCGCGGACGCAAACGGCGGCTTGAGAGTGCGCACAAACGCGTGGCCGTTACAACCAGCCGCATGCTTCGTCATTTTTCTGCAAAACAACCTTTGGTATATTTGAATCGCTGTCAGCGTTCTTTGCTGAAAATGCCTTATTACTCAGCGTGGCCAACGCGACATCCCCGAACGAAACTGAGCAAATTGGGAGGGATTGGCACATGCTTACCAGCGATATAGCCTCGCAAAGCTCGACAATTACGCACTACGAACTCACTGCGTGTTGCGATCGCTTGCACCAGATTGCGCGGAAACTTGAGCATCTGGCAAAATCCCTCGAATCCTGCAAGACTGATCCTGAATTCCAAAAGCTGGTGAAGGATCTTGATGAGCACCTGTCCTTTGCAGCGCAAGTCTCAAGCGTCCTGCATAGCTGATGGCGTGCGCGAACAGGCGGAAACCACGAGCGTGGCCCGCCGTTAGCACTTTGCCGCACTAGCCATTCCCCAGACTTGGCTCCCACGTGCAAGCCGGGGCCATTTCTTCGTCGGCCAGAGTGCAACTTTCTGCGACGATCCGGCTTAGAGAGAGAACGGCAACGCTTCCTGGAAATATTATGAGCATTTTCGAAGATTCCATCGTTATCGCCTATAAGGCACCGATCGTTATCAGTAAGCGCCTTTTGAAGTTCGCGAAGGGTGGCCGGTCGGCACCTATTGAAGCGACCAGAATGGTCACGGAAAAGATAGAGGTCGCGGCGATTTCCGCCTCGTCGCTGATCAACGGCCGATCGCTTGGCAGCGTCGTAAAAAAGTATCGTCGAAAAGTCGAAGCTAACGCGCGCCGGCTCTAATGAGATAGGCTGAGCGCGCTCATATCGCCTTCCGCAATTGAGCAGCGTCGCAATTTGGCGCGGCCAAGGCTCTTTCCCCGCGGCTCGATTGCGGCCCAGCCCTTCCACTTCTCAAGTGTCTTGGGTTGCGCCGTGCTACCTTTGAAAAACAACGTATATGGCAGTGACTGCCAACGCCAAAGCCAAGCCGCCAATCACGACAGCCACTGTTGATGCGACGGCGCCAATGCGCGCCCAGAATAAGAGTTCTTGCGAGCTTGCGATCTTCGTCCGGCGTCACTTTGATCTCCGGGCCACCGGTAGATCGCCGCCCTCGATATTATCCCGGCGCTGCCACGTTGTGAGCTTTGTCACTGCAATACTGAGCGCTCTACGTAGAGTCATCTTGCGTTCGGCAACCGATTGGCCGCAGACGCTTTGTAAACTCGCGTAGCGGCGGCCTTCCATATTCGGAAGGCCGTTGGCTTATCCGGCCCAGGCCGAAATCAGCTTTCTTAACGGCGGGGAAGATTCTCCACCTTTGCATCTACACAGCACTTCGCGAGGCCGATTGCTTCTTCATAGTTGTTGGTACTGACGAAAATGAGTTTCCGCTGTTCGGCATCGTCCGAAGCGAGGTCCACAACGAAGACGTGTGAATCGTTTTCGATGTTTGAGTGGCTGATGCGGAAGCCCCTGTAAGTGGTAGTGACCTCGTCCATCTCGACGGCCCTCCCGAATTTAATCTTCATCCTAAGAACTCCGCGGCAGCCACGTCCACAGCCGCGCGCCTAACTTCACGCTGATTTCCTCCCAGGTGTGGCTTTTAAGTCCGCAGATGTTCATGTTTTGTTCGGAAGAACGAAAATGATGGAATAGAGCCTCTTACCCGCTGGATGAGTGATCCCGCCGAATGGATGTAAACATAATCGCCGCGAATCGTGTTCGTAACGCGTGAGAAAATCGTATGCGGCCGCTTCACCCAACATTATACTTGCGCTCAAATACATGAGTTCTTGAGTTTCATCGCGCCGCAGAATTTGCAACACCGACGTAACATCGCGCCGACGACTCTCGTGGATGATTTTCCGTCCGAATCTATTTGTTCGAACTCGATAGAGCCCGGCTGCGACGGCCGCAGCCCCTGCGGGCCGAGCAGCCGCAGCAGGCTCGCAAAGGCCGCTAGCGCGGCAAGAACCGCGGCAAAGGCCAGGCCAGGCGCTTCGTTGCTACTCAGGCGCAGGCAAATCGCGGCAAACGTGGCGCCCGCGGTCTGTCCGGTGAGGCGCGCCGCCGCCAGCATCCCGCCCGCCGCGCCGCTGCGGGAGATCGGCGCGGAAGAGAGCATCGCGCGATTGTTGGGCGCCTGAAAAAACCCAAAGCCCAGGCCGCAAATCGCCATGCGCCAAATGATCGAGACCGCCGAGGCATCCGGCGGCAGCAGTGCAAGCAATGCAAGGCCAATCGCAAGTACCAGCAAACCTGCACCCGCGAGGATGGACGCTGGCCATTTATCGGCGAGGCGACCGGCGATGGGCGCGCCAAGTCCCACAGCCACTGGCCACGGTGTCATCAAGAGCCCTGTCGCGACCTGGTCTCGATGCAGAATGCCTTCGAAGTAAAACGGCAACGACACGAACGCGAGCATTTGCGCGCTGAACGATGCGACGGACGTGACGACCGACATGGCAAAGCCGTGATCGCGCAACAGATCGAGCGGAATGATCGGCGAGACTTCCTTGCGTGACCGCTGCACCAGCGCGACGCCTGAGATCGCTGCCGCGACAAGAAAAGCTCCGCCAAGCCAACTCACATTTCCCCGCGTTACGGCATCTATGCCGACGAAGCCGAAACCAAACATCAAAACGTTCAAGAACGCGCCGACGAGATCGAGCGACCCGGACCGCGGGCTTTCCGGCAGCGACGTGCGCCCGAGCAGAAACGTCAGAATCCCGATCGGTACATTGACCGCGAAAAGCCATTTCCACGAGGCGAGCGCCAGAATGATCGCAGCAACCGGCGGCCCGAGCGCCGCCGCCGCCGAAACGACAAGCGCGTTCACGCCAATGCCACGGCCGAGCAGTCGTAGAGGATAAGTGTAGCGCACCAGCGCGCCGTTTTGCGCCATGATACAGGCCGCGCCCAAACCCTGGATGGCGCGCGCAACTGCGAGTGCCGGTAGGGAATGCGCGAAGGTGCAGCCCAGCGAGGCAATTGTGAAAAGCACGATGCCGGCCTGGAAGACATTCCGATAGCCGAACATTTCGCCGAGCGTTGCGAGCGGCAACAGCGAAATGACAATGGTCAATTGATAAGCGTTGACGACCCAAACAGACTCGGCTGCCTGTGCCGAAAGGTCATGGGCTATGGATGGCAGCGCGACATTGGCAATCGCGCTGTCGAGCACGGCGAGAACAAGCGCGAGCCAAATCGTCGCCGCAGACCAATAACGTTGCGGTACCGGCAGGCCGTCCAGTGCAGCCAAGATTTCACTCCGGCGGGTGGTGTTGCGGCAAATAGAGAAATTGTCCGCGATAATAGCCGGCGTGTTTTTAACTGGCCGAAAAACCGCGTCCTTAAAGCGTGATACTAATATTCTTTAGCTGAGTGAAGGCCTCAATCTCGCCGCTATATTCCTCGCGCCCAATTCCTGAAAGTTTGTACCCTCCAAAGGGGGCGCCGAGATAATGCGTGGCGGAATTATTGACCCAGATATAGCCGGCTTCCACCGCCGCCGCCGCCCGATGCGCGGTCGAAAGATCTTTCGTATAGATCGCCGCCGTCAGTCCGTAATCAACGGCGTTCACCTCTTCGAGCATCTTGGCCTCGTCGCTCCAGCGCAGAACTGAGAGCACCGGGCCGAATATCTCCTCGCGAGCGATCCGCATCGACGCATCGACGTTGGTGAAAATCGTCGGCTCGACGAAATGACCCGCAGCCAGGCCCGGATCGCTCGGCCGTCCGCCGCCCAAAGCAAGCGTCGCCCCTTCGGAAATACCAAGCTTGATATAGTGGAGGACGCGATCGAGATGCGTTTTGGAAATGAGCGTTCCCATTGTCGTTTGCGGATCGACGGGATTGCCGGGCTTGTAGGCTTTCGCCTTTTCCACAATGCCGCCAACCACCGCGTCATGAATCGATTCATGCAGGAAGAGACGCGACGTCGAGCCGCAGGATTGTCCGCACCATGAAAAATTCATACCTCGCACCGCGCCATCGACCGCCCTCGCGATGTCAGCATCAGGATAGACGATCATGGCGTTCTTACCGCCGAGTTCGAGGATGACCTTTTTCAGATAAGGCGCCGCGGAACTGTTGCAGGCTTTGCCGCTTTCGACGCTGCCGATCAACGACACGACAGGAATTTTCTTATGTACGGCGAGCGCTGCGCCGCAGGTGCGCCCGCCCGACACCATATTCAGAACGCCCGGCGGCACGATGCCATCCAACAGTTCTATCAAACGATAGGCGGACAGTGGCGCCTGCGGCGGCGGCTTGAGGATGATTGTATTGCCCGTGACGAGCGGCGCGCCGATCCTCTGCGCTGCAAACATCAAAGGATGATTATAGGCGACGATGCGGGCGCAGACACCATAGGGCTCGCGAACGGTCATGTTCACGATGTCTGGAATTGTCGGAAGGATTTCGCCTTTCACTTCCAACGCGAGACCGGCGAAATATTCGATCTGACTGGCGCCTTTTTGAACGTCGTTGATTAGTTCGCGGATTGGGTTGCCGCAATTTAGAGCATCGAGCGTTGCGAGTTCTTCGGCGTGATCCTTCAAAACCTGCGCGATTTTCTTTAGGATCGTCCCACGCTCGCGCGGCGCCACACGACGCCATGTCGCAAAGGCGCGGTGCGCAGCTTCGACAGCCGCGTCGACATCGGCTTCGTTGGCTTCGGCAGCCTGACCAAGACTTTCGCCAGTCGCAGGATTGAATGTTTCTAAATAACCACCCCGCGGTTCGTGCCATTCACCGCCATAGAAAAGTCCGCGATGCGCAGGTAGATATGCCGTGAAATCAACGCGAGGAGTTTGGTCGCGCTGTTCTATTCCTTTGCTCACGCACAATCTCCTTTTGGCGGCGACCCCGCACGGTACCCACGCAATTTCCATTGAGCCTTTTATATGCCGCGCTCTTGGCAGGCATGAATATTGTATTACAATCGGACATTATTGTTCAAGGTCTACGACGGAGCCCAGCTCCCCTGAGAGGAATATGTGATGTCGGATTCAGCAGTAACAGGGTCCTCTCAGGTGGCGGCACCCGTACCGGCCGCTGGCGTGCAAAGCGCGGCGTATCGCTGGGTTATGGTCGTCGTGCTTCTGGTCGCGGTCACCGCCGCATTCTTTGACCGGATCAATATCGCCGTCCTCTTCACCAACGCAGACTTCAAACACACGATCGGCGTCGGCAACAATCCGGCGATGCTTGGTTTGTTGATGACCGGCTTTGTCGTCGCCTACGGCGTGTCGGCCCTTATCCTCTCCGTCTCTTCCGATCTTTTCGGCCCCCGCCGGACCCTGTCGGTTATTGCGCTGCTGCTCGGCGTGATCATGGCGATCATGGGTGGCGCCGCGTCTTACGCCATGATGCTTGTCGGCCGTGTGCTGATCGGCCTGACCGAGGGGCCGCAATTCGGCTCGGCGAATGTGGCCGTGAAGCAATGGTTTCCTCCCAACGAGCGCGGACTCGCCTCGGCGATCTGGGGCATCGGCGCGCCGCTTGGCTCGATGATCGGCTTCCCGCTCGTCATCATGCTTGTCGCCAATTATGGCTGGCGCGCCTCGTTCTACGTGCTCGCGGCTCTTAACATTCTCGTCGTTTTGCCCGCGGCGTGGTTTCTCGTGCGCGACAAACCGCAGGCAGCAAAAATTGCGGCGTCGGACGCCGAAGCCATGCCGTTTGGCGATGCCATCCGGCTTCTTGTCTCCAACAAATTGTTCTGGCTATTGGCGATCTACGACTGCAGCGCCATGGTCTATCTCTGGGGCCTCAATAGCTGGCTGCCTGCCTATCTGCAGGTTGCGCGGCATTTCGATATCAAACATTCGAGCGTGTTTTCGTCCCTGCCCTTCCT
Source organism: uncultured Pseudomonadota bacterium (assembly GCA_963782195.1). Taxonomy (GTDB): domain Bacteria; phylum Pseudomonadota; class Alphaproteobacteria; order Rhizobiales; family Beijerinckiaceae; genus Methylovirgula. The sequence continues at coordinate 295,913 of CAWAIN010000005.1, forward strand.
GCTGATGATCGGCGGCTATTTTCTCGGTGGCTGGCTCGGCGACAAATGGCGGATCAAGGCGTGGCTCTGCATGGTCGGCATGATCGGCGCGGGCCTCCTCGTCTATGCCGCGAGCATTGTCGCAAACCCGATCAATTCGGCGCTGCTGATCGCGCTGAGCGCCGGATCCTGGGGCCTCACTGTCCCGACATTGTTCGCGATGGGTACTGAAGTGATCCCGCCCAAGGTTACGGCAATGGGCTTCGGCATCTATGCCGGTCTCGCCAATATCTTTGGTGCGCTCTCGCCGGTGCTGATCGGCATGGTCATCGGCAAGTCGGGCAATTACGCAGGTGGCCTTCTCGTCATCACCTTTGCCTGCGTGATCCTGTCCTTCACCATGATCCCGCTGTTGCGGCGTCATTGATGCCGCGGGGCTATCATCCTTGCCGAAATCAAAAGATAGCCGCCGCGAGTACGATTATGTCATCGTGGGTGCCGGTTCGGCGGGATGCGTTCTCGCCAACCGGCTGACAGAAGATCGCGACGTCACCGTCCTTCTTCTCGAAGCAGGCGGATGGGATCGCGATCCGTGGATTCATATCCCGCTTGGCTGGGGCCGTATCCTTCTCAACCGGCTACATGACTGGAATTATTCCGTCGAGCCTCAGCCAGAGGTGAACGGCCGCGCTCTCGAATGTATCCGTGGGCGCGTGATCGGCGGCTCGTCATCGATCAACGCGATGGCCTACGTGCGGGGCCATAAGGGCGATTATGCGCGGTGGGCAGCGAATGGCCTTTCCGAATGGTCCTACGAAAAAGTTCTGCCGTATTTCCGGCGGCAGGAATCCTGGGAAGGCGGCGAGGATTTCTACCGCGGTGGCAAAGGGCCCGTGGCGACACAGAACAGTCGCTACAAGGACACGCTCGTCGATGCCTATATCGCGGCTGGGACGGAAGCCGGTTTCCCCTTCAATCCAGATTATAATGCTGCTGAGCAGGAGGGCTTTTCGCGCAGTCAGTTGACGATCCGCAATGGCCGCCGTTGCAGCGCTGCAGTCGCTTACCTCCACCCAACCCTGCGTCGTCCAAATCTCAGCGTCGAAGTTCACGCTTTGGCACATCGCATTATCATGGAAGGCACGCGTGCCGTCGGCCTCGTCTATCAACAAGACGATGAGATCAAGACGGTTCGCGCCCGGCGCGAGATCATCCTTTCCGGCGGCGTCATCAACACGCCGCAGCTTCTGATGCTTTCGGGAATTGGCAACGCTGAGGCGCTACGCGGTCACGGCATATTGCCGGTGATCGATCTGCCTGGCGTCGGTGCCAATCTGCAAGACCAGATGTCGGTTGGTGTCTTCTATCGGCGGCGCGAGCCGGGACCGCTGCGCGAGGCGATGCGGCTCGATCGGATCGGATTTGCGCTCGGTAATGCCTATTTTCGTGGCCGGGGTATCGCCAGCGACTTACCCACGGGCGCCATGGCCTTCCTGCGCACCAGTGCACAAGAGCCGATGCCGGATGTGCAGATTCTTTTCAACGCAGCGCCTTTCAGTGCGCGGCCTTATCTGGCGCCCTTTTCACCACCTTATCAGGACGGCTTTGCCGCGCGCGTTGTCGCGTTGAGGCCAGAGAGCCGTGGTAAGGTTGAACTCGCCTCCGCCGACCCGACTCAGGCGCCGCGTATCAGCCAGAACTTTTTCGCTCACGATATTGATGTGAAGAAGATCGTCGATATCGTTCGGATGTCGCGCGATGTCGCCAGCCAACCTGCGCTGAAACCTTATCTCGCGGCGGAGATTGCGCCCGGACCTTCAGTCAAGAGCGCCGCGGAGATCGAGGCCTATATTCGCCAGACCTCGATCACAGTGCATCACCCCGCCTGCACCTGCCGTATGGGGGTTGCTGGCGATCCACTCGCGGTCGTCGATCAGGAAATGAAGGTCTTTGGCACAAAGGGGCTGCGTGTCGTTGACGCCTCCGTCATGCCGGACATGATCGGCGCCAACATCAATGCGGCAGTCATCATGATCGCTGAAAAAGCTGCCGACTTCGTCGCGGGCCGGCCGATCCTTCCCGCCGCGACTATCAGCCGCTAGAAGCTAACCCAGCAAGTTCGACTGCGAGGCCTCGCCTCGCAGCAAGCACACTGTCGCCGATTGCATTTGCACCTCAGCATAAAAAAGAAGGGCGCAGCTTACTGAGCTGCGCCCTTCTCCCCTCAAAGAAACGCGGACTGGAGGCAAGGACGGCCGCGTTTCATATGATGTGTTGTTTGACTAGCCGCCACCGCCGAGCCGCGGCAGGCCCATGGTCTCCGGCAAGAAGGCCGAGAAGGCGACGCCGATGATCGTGTCATGGTGGAGGGTCGAGACCGGACGCGTGTTGACCTGATCCGGATTCCAAACGTATTCGAAATTCGGCTTCAGAAACATACCAGGCGCAAGCGCAATGCCGTAGTTGACCTCGACGAAGGCTTCATGCGGATTGTAGTTGCCCGGCATGTGTTCAAGGTTCAGCGTCGTATTGACAAAGCTCGTATACGCATCGTTCATGTTGATCGCTTCGCCCATGAAGTTGAACGTATCGAAAGGCCGGCCAGCGAAGGGACCGTTGAACGAAAAGCCAGCGAAATAGGCATTGGAAATGTTGGCCTCGCCACTGGTCTGGACGTTCGCGCCTGCGAATAAAGTCAGTGCGCGGTTCGTCGCCATATCCGGGCGCCAGACCGCCTGTTCGGCCTGCACCCAGATGCCGCTCTTACCATGATCGAGACGCGGCGCCCCGCCGGTAAGCAGCCTGTTCCGGCCCGCAGCATTGTCGATCGGATCTACATAATCGCCGGTATCGTAGTAGCCGCCGACGGCATACGACTTCGGATAGGGATCGTCCTTGAACGTTGTGCGATAACCAATCTGGGTCGGAATTGTCGCGCCTCGAATCTTGTCCGTCGACCAATCTTCCCCCGGCCAGCCCCAATGGCCAATCGTCGCCAGGTCCGGCTGATCCGCGAAAATGCCGGTATGGAAATAGAAGTGTTGCGGGAGCTTCACTTGCGCAATGCCAGCCCAGGACGCGGTGTTATAAGCCGGGTAGCCCTTCGTGAAGGCATAGCCGGCCGGAAGCGCGCACATAGCGTAAATAAATTCGCAATAAACGCGCTCGGTATCGAACTCGGTCCCAACCGGCACGCGACCGGCGCGGATGTCGACAAGGCCCCCAAAGTTTTGCTCGTACGAGAATTCGTTCAGGCGTACGCCGGCCTGCAACGCGAAGGCCCGGTTATACACGTAGAAGCTACCGGTGCGGCCCGTAAACGGAAGACCCGATAATTCATTCATCTGAAAATGGAACGATCCGCCCTTGATACCCGCGATCTTGCCCATATCCAGATCGACGCCGAAGAGGTTGAATCCTTCGAAGATCGTGCCTGTCCTGTTACCGCCACTCGTGAGGCCAATACCCTGCTGCAGGGTACGCCCGGTCAGATAAATGCCTTTGTCAGCCAAATAATCGCCGATCGGTTTTCCATAAGGACGCAGATTAAAAAAATAGCCCTCGGGCACGCCGGAGTTAGGATAAGGTGTGGCTGGCTGAACGGGTGGAATGCTGAGCGGCGAAGCGCTTGTGCCGATGTCAGACTGGCCTGCGAGTGCCTGTTGCGACACCCCCCCCGCGGCACAGACGACCAGCGGCACCAGGACCGCAAGCCGCTGAAAATGTGAGCAGATCGCTTTCATTTAACCCCCTCAGATCGCTTAAAATGCACAGATTCTGGTTTTTTCTTCAACCGGTCACTTACACGCAGGAGCCATGCCAATATTGTCTTTTTGTCTTACAATATGCGCGAGACTGGGTGCGACGGCTGATCGCACGACAAATGGCGCGTCCTCGAAGCCCGAATGCTGGCCTATTCTGGTCGCCGACTTTACCTGTCTAACTTGGGATCATTGTCTTATTGTCGGACAATCTTAAAAACGCCAAACATGGATCTGTCGGGAACTCCAGGGCGCAGAATGGGCGCCCTGGAGTTTTTTGATTCAAGTTCGCGAATTTCGCTAGATCGCGTCCGAGCGGCGTTTCATGCCGCCGGTTTGAAGCGCACCATCGGCAGAAGCGCCAGGGATCCGAGCACGCTCGCGATAACGATCACGAGCAGGCCTGCCTTATAGCTGCCCGTTCCCGCGACAATAAAGCCGATCACGGCCGGGGCGCAGGCGCCGACAAGATTGCCGATGCCGTTGATGATGCCAATGCCCGTCGCCGTCGTGCCCGCCGGAAGCACGCGGAGCGCAAGGCCATATTGTGTAGGTGTCGCGACACCCCATGCAGCAGCACCGAAAGCGATAATGACCGCCGCAAGTTGGGGGTCAGCCACCCGTGTCCCTATGAATGCTAGTACGCCCGCCGTCAGCAGACCGCCGCAGGCCAACAATGCATATTTGCCCGTCCGGTCGGCGATATATCCTGCAATAATTTCCGCGAAGAACATCAAGATAAACGGCAACGCGGAATAAAAGCCCATATGGTGCAGATCGAAATGGCGTACACGCTGCAGATAAGTCGGCAGCCAGCTATTCAAGCCCCAAAGATACGTCAGCAAACCCGCCCCAAAACCCGTCAGCATCCATACTTTCTTGTCGGAAAGTAAACGGCGAATGTCAGCAAGTCGCAACTGGTTGTTGCCTCGCCCGGCGGGCTCATACCCTCCAACGGGTGGCTTATCGCGTACGATACCGAGAACAAGCGGCATGACTACAAATAGATTGAATGCGCCCAGCACATAAAACGAAGCACGCCAGCCGTAATTTGCAACAAGCCAAAGGGTCAGCGGAAACCCGACTGCCGAGCCAACCGGGCTTCCCATCATCCAAACCGCGTTGGCGCGCGTTTGTTCATTTTTCGGGAACCAGCGTTGAACGGTTTTGGAAATCAGCGAGAACTGCGGCCCTTCTGTGAGGCCGAGCAGGACGCGATAGAAAATCATGCCCCCAAACGAACTGCAGGTCCCCATTGCAAACATGAGCAGGCCCCAGATGCCTGAGGCGCATCCCAGGGTGCGCCGCGGTCCGAAAAGGTCACCCCCAACGCTCAAAAAAAGTGCGGAAACCGCATATGCCAGGAGAAACGCCGTCATCAACATGCCAAGCGCAGCCGGATGAAAATTCGTCCCCATCGCGGCGTTAAAGCCCCGATCGGTGAACAAAACAGCGACGCTGATGCGATCGAAAAAGCCCGATACAACTGAAACGAAAAGAACGGCGGCAATGCCCCAGCGCAATGGCGAATAGGCTGACTTTTCTGAACGGCCGGATGGCGCTGCGGCATCTTTTTTATGCAGATTACCTTCGCCGTGCACAGCGAACTCCGTCATGACATACCCCTCCGCCGAGCCAACCGGCGTTCGGCTATTTTGTATTAATGTCTGACGATTTGTAATCAAGAATCAGGCCATCGGCGGCCCCCGAAAGACACGAGATAGCAACCGATCACGAGTGGCCGTGTCGCCACACAGGGGTTACGCGCCGGCGCTTTAATCGGGCAAATGTGGCGATTATGACCCTGGCAGTCTCAAACGACCGCTTTTACCGGTTTGCATCATACAGCCGATGATAGGCGCTCTTGAAAAAGACAAGCGGCCGGCGACCCTCATGCGGCGTGCGAGCGAATGATAATATACGCCCGAGAATGATCAGATGATCGCCGGCATCGTGTTGCGCGAATTTGGCGCATTCGAACCACGCTAATGCTTCGTCCAACAGGGGCACTTCGGCCGCAGCCCCCTGGCGTGGCGAAAGGCCGCTCCATTTGTCGCTGAGCGCACGCGCGAATTTCGTCGAAAGATGCTCCTGCTCTTCGGCGAGCACATTGATAGCGAAATGCGGCGCCGCCACCCAATCGTCAAATGAACGCGCGGATTTCGCCAGCCCGAACGAGACAAGTGGCGGATCGAGCGAGACGGACGCGAACGAGCTCACTGTCACGCCGAGTTTCTCACCCGCGCCGCTGAGCGCCGTGACGATAGCGACGCCGGTCGGAAAGAGACCAAGCGCGTCGCGGAATTCGCGCGCGGTAAAGACGCTCTCCGAAGTCATACGCTTAGTCCGGCAATGCGAGCGCAGTATCGACAAGCTTCGTCGCACGAGAGAAATCATAGGCGCGGAACATGTTCTGCTTCACGAGGAACGACGCGCCACCATAGAACTTCTCATATTGCGCTGAGCGGTTACCGAATTCGGAACCGATAAAATCCCAGGCCATGCGCATGAGCTGGACCCGCTCGCGCGCACCGGTGTTGGCGCTTTGCATGAAGCGCTCCATGTCCTTCGCAGTCTCAGGGCTATCGAGATCCTTGACCGACGACGGCAATGTGATCATTGCCGCGCCGCTCAATTCGCGGATGATCTCGATCATGCGCGGGTTGATTTCCGATTGCAGCGCCATAACGGCATAGAGCGCCTGCCGCGATGGCCAGACCACGCCCTTTTCGTCGATGTGCGCCTTCACCTCCTGCGCTTCGAGCATCGTCTCGACGATCGAGACAAACGCGGCAAGCTCGCCCATTTCCACCATCACCGGCGGCACGGCATCGTTACCCGTCATCTCATTGATGCGCTTGGCGAGTCCAATCATGAAGCGCAGCTTGGTCACATAACGTGCCTGCGCCTGAAGGTTGCCGTAGAGATGCGACGGCGTCTTCCACCATTGATTCCAGCAAACCTGAAGGTTGCGATAGACGAACACGCGCTCCCAGGGAACGACGACGTTGTCGAGAACGACAAGACAGTCGGATTCGTCAAAACGGCTCGATAGAGGATGATCGAACGTGTTCGACGCCTGCGTCGCGAATGGGCGACGCGGGTAGAGCCGCAGACCCTCGGCGTTCAGCGGAATTGCGACGCCGATGGCATAATTTTCATCCCCCGGCTTCAGCGGGTGGATGCAGCTCAGATAGATATAATCGGAATAGAGCCCGGCGGATGCCAGTTGCTGCGCGCCGGAAATGACGATGCCACCGTCGGTTTCCTTCACCACGCCAGCATAAAGCGTCGGATCCTTCTGTTGATGCGCGGGCTTCGACCGGTCGATCTGCGGCGGCACGATTGCATAGGTCGCCCACAGATGATTGTCGCGCAGATGCTCGTAAAACGAGACGACATTGTCGGCGAATTGCTTGCCGCCTTCGGCAAAAACCTCGGGCACGGCGGCAAAACCAGCGAAAAAGCCCGAGACATGATCGGGCGAGCGCCCGATAAGCCCAAATGACGCTTCCGACCACATCTCCGAAGCGAGACGCTTGGCGCGCAGGTCCGCATGCGTCCGCGGGATCTGATAAGCGCGCCACATCGGCTTTCCGGACTGCGATGTTACGGTCATGCGTTCGCGATTGGCGGGGTCGGCGGCGATGTCGAACAGATGCGCGGAAGATTTGGCCGCGCCGGCAAACGCCGGGTGTTTCGCGACGTTTTTCACGCGCTCGCCGTTAAAATAGACGGCGCGGCCGTCATCGAGCCCCTGCAGAAATTCCGCGCCTGTGCGCAGATCGCGTGTTGCGGAGGCCGGAACGACTTTCAAAAACTCGGCAGCGGTCATCAAGCTCTCCTGGGGCGCCGCGCGAACGGCGTGATCAATACCGAACAATATGTACATATTGTACATATCTAAGTCTGTCAACGTCAATCGCGCTGTTGAATTACGCGCGCGCCCGACGTTAAACCATCGGAGCACAGATCGCTGACGGTCGATTCTGCGAACTCGAGGGGGCCACTTGACCAAGAATAAGCAAGAAGCAGTCCTTAGCGATGCTGCGCTTCGCCGAAGGCCGAAGCAGCCGCTTTTCGTGCCGCCTGTCACCATCTCGAATGAAACGTTCTGGGTCGATGGCCGCGACGATTGGCTGCGCGAGACGCTTTATCTGATGGTTTTATGCCTGAGCCAGCTCCACACATTCCGTGAAGCTTTCGGCCGAGCGATGGATCTGACGAGCCCGCAATTCGCCGTCCTGATGGGCACGGCCTATACGCAAGGTGCAGAAGGCGTCAGAATCGGTGCGCTTGCAACGCATGTGCATCTTGCGCCGACCCATGTGACGACCGAGGTCGGCCGGCTGATAAGGCTGGGTCTGCTTCAAAAGCGCCCGAACAACGAAGATCGGCGCAGCGTCCTGGTCCAGCTGTCGCCGCAAGGCGAGAAAGCCATTCGCAATGTCGTGCCGCTTGTGCGCTCCGTCAACGATCAGCTTTTCGACGGCGTGACACGCGATGAATTGCAGTCGATCCTGCAATTCCTCCGGCGCTTCGCCGCCAACAGCGAAATTGCCTTGGCCAGGATCAAGTCTAACAAGGGCCTTGCAAAACGGCAAAGTCGCAAAGTGCCGGACTGATTTCGACGGTTCGACGCTAGGCTTTGACCGTCGCCCGTTGCTTCCGCGCTTCTTCCACGGTGAGGCCACCGACACGAGCATTCAGCCGGCCGCCGGTCGCGAAACAAAAGATCAAGGCGATCTCGTCGGGCAGCGGCGCATCGGGCAGCACAATGCTCATCGTGCCATAATGCGAGCGGATGTAGACATCGTCGATAGAGTTCATCGGCACATCGATCATCGCACCGGGCGCGGCCACTTTGGTCACCGACGAAATCCAGGCATCGCCACCGCCGATCGCATCGCGAATGGGATTGGCGAAAACCGTGGTCAGCAGAGCATTGGCATGTTCGGTTTCGCCATTCAGGCCGACAATGCCGGCCTTGCCATAAGCTTCAACCGGCGCACCGCCAAGCACGGCAACCGCCTGCGCGCCCATTTTCTTTCCGAGGCCGATGCTCGCCTCGGTGAGCGCGGAAAGATCTTCTACGTACTGACCGGCGTAAGGATTTTTGAGCACCATGATCGCGGCGACTTTTCTCAACGGCTTTTCAGCACGGCGGCCTGCTTCGTAGAAATGATCCTCTATGATTGTCGCAACTCTGCGAATTTGCATATCCATCTATATCTGCCCACCTGTCGCTCGTCAGTCATCTTCACTGTTCATATTGTATGACAACCTGTCAATAGGCCTATATGCGGCGCTATTTCACAGGCGCTCGAACGAGCGTCAGCGACGTTGCCGGGAAAAAAAGGCCCCCACTTTAGGTCGCCTCGCAAAATCTTGAGGGAAGCCCTGGTCTCGTTTATGCTTAATATAAGAAGGGAGGCTCGCGGCAGTGGACGAGAGAAAAAGCAATTGGCGAACTAGTCCTCTTCCGGGCATGACTGGATCCAGTCATCAGCCTCCTCATTGCGAATCTTGAATTCGTTCGGAGTTTCAATGGATTTCAAAGTTTCGCCTCAGAGCGTGCAGGGACAAGCAGTCAGCAAACTACGCGACGCGATCGTGACCGGCATTTTCCGGCCCGGTGACCGTCTCGTCGAATTGGACCTTTGTACACGGCTGGGCATCAGTCGCCCTTCCGTGCGCGAGGCGCTGCGAAGCCTCGAAGCAGAACGCCTCGTGGTCATCGTGCCCAATCGCGGGCCGATGATTCCGATCCTGACCTTAGACATGGCCCGGCAGATTTACGATGTCCGCGCCTTGCTCGAAGGAGAAGCCGCGGCACTTTTTGCTGCCCATGCGCCGCCGTCGGCGATCGCCGAGATGCGCGCGGCCTTGGAAGCGTTCGATGCTGCCGTTAAAAGCGGCGACCTGACCGAAGAGATCAGAGCGACACGCCAATTTTACGAGCCGATGCTCTCGGGTTGCGGCAATCGCGTGATCTTCGAAGTGCTGGATACGCTAAGCGCCCGGATCACCTTCCTGCGTTCGAAGTCCATGTCGCTTCCCGGCCGCGCGCAGAAGAGCGCCCGCGAGATGCGGGCAATCTTGAAAGGGATCATGTCAGGCGATGCCGAGGTCGCGCGCTCTGCAGCGGTCGCCCATGTCCGTCACGCCTGTAACGCAGCCGTCAAAGCCTATTCCGTCGAGAAGACCACAGAAAAGACCACGAAGGTCAGCGCCTGACGTAACGCCACGCCTCGCGTCAGTATTCCGCAGTTTCAAAGACGGGTGGCGTCCCGGTCCAGCGCGCCGCCAGAGGAAGCGCGATGCCAAACTGGTCAGCGATCCGGCCGACGGTTTGGTCGACGATATCGTCGATTGTTTTCGGCAGCGTATAAAACGCCGGCACGGGCGGGCAAATCACCGCCCCCATGCGTGAAAGCTTCAACATATTTTCGAGATGGATGTCGTTGAGCGGCATCTCCCGCACCGCCAGCACGAGCTTGCGACGTTCCTTCAGGACGACATCCGCCGCGCGCTGAATAAGCCCGCTGCCATGCCCGTGGGCGATGGAGCCGAGAGTCTTGGCCGAACAGGGCACAATGACCATGCCCATCGTCTGAAAAGACCCGCTCGAGATCGTCGCGCCAAGGTCATTGTCCGAATAGCATTCATCCGCCAAGCGTCGCACCGAAGCCGCAGTAAAGGACGTCTCGTATTTGAGAGTCTGGATGCCCCATTTGCTCATCACCAGATGAGTGTGGATCTCCGTTTCCTTCAGGGCTTCGAGAAGCCGGATACAATAGATCGCGCCGCTGGCCCCCGTGAGGGCGACGATAAGATCGGCGGACTTCGTTTTGCTGCTCATCGCTTTCCAATCATGACAGCGGCTCGATAAATTCCGGTCAGCGTAACACCGCGCCCCATTTTTCTTCGATCGCCCGCGCCGCCGCCAGAGACAGGGCGCTCGCCCGGGGATATTCGGCGATCAAATGATAAGGCTTGCAGGCGTCGATAATCATCTTCGAATTCGCCGTCGCGCCCTGCGCACGAGCTTCCGCGCTCAGGCGCGGGTCGAGCGAAGAACTCCAGCCGTTGCGGATGATATCGACGGATTCCGAAGGTTCCGACCGTGTCGTGACCGCCCACATGACATCGGCGAGATTGGACGGGTCGATATCCTCATCCACCACCACCACCACGCGGCCCATGTAGCTGTTGGCAGCGGCGATCAGACCAGCACGCTTGGCGTGGCCGGCGTAGCGCTGCTTCAAGGCCACGACGGTCATGAGTTGGGAGACATGCTGCCAAACGCCGACAACGTCAGAAACGCCCAATGCTTCGAGATTTGCCCAAATGCCAGCAGCACGGAACGGCAGGCCGAAGTGAAACCTTGGCGGCTTCAATGGCGGCGAGCCGAAAAGGATCGGGTTGTTTCGATAATGCATGCCCGTCACTTCCATCACGGCGGCCGGCCTTTTATCAGCCGCGTAATAGCCGGTGAATTCGCCAAACGGGCCTTCCGGAAGGCTGTTCTCAGGGAATGGCAGCAGCTCGCCCTCAAGGATGATCTCAGCCCGCGCCGGGACCGGCAGGCCGGTGACCGGGCCCTTCGTCACCTCGATCGGGGCGCCTTTGATCGCGCCGGCAAAATCGTATTCCGACTGACCCCCGGGGAGATATTCAAAGCCCGCGATGAAGAGCGCCGGATCTTGCCCGATGACGATTGCAACGGGGCACCCCCGCCCCTTCGACCAATATTTTTGCGCGATCATCGAGCCGTGGCGCCCGGTGTGGTCGAACTGAATGGTCACGCGATCGCGCGAATGAACCTGCACGCGATAGATCGAAGCGTTGACCCAGTTTTCGTCCGGATCACGGCTGACGATCAGCGCGCCGGAACCGATATACGGACCGCCATCTTCGGGATGCCAATGCGGCGCCGGAAAAATGGCGAGATTGACGTCATCGCCCCGCACCGAATTTTCCATGAACGGGGCGTCGCCGACAACGGTGGGCGCGATCGGCTTCAATCCCGTGCGCTTTTCCTTCCAGAGCTTCAAAGCATCGAGTGGCCGTAACGTCGGATCGAGTCCCAACGCCAGCGCTGCACGCTGCGCGTTCGTCGTCGCGTTTGTGAAGACACGAAATCCGCTGCGGTAGCCCGGGATGTTATCGAAAAGTAGCGCCGGCGCGTGCGCGAGGCCCGCAGCAACTTCGGTAACGCCGCCGATCTCGTGAAAAACTTGCGCGTCGGAAATATGCCGTACTGCACCCAACTGATCCGCCAGTGCGATGAATTCCCGAAGGTCCTGATAGGCGACGCTCATATCGCTCCAATTTTATCTTTTGATTCAAACCGGTCATGCCGCAAAAACCGTTCCACCTTCCGGCAAATTCACCCGTCGCAATCTAGGCTCTCTCTCGCCAGACGGTCTGGATATTTGCAAATTCGGTCACACCAAACGACGAGAGTTCCCGCCCGTAACCGCTCAGCTTGACGCCGCCGATGGGAACACGCGGATCGGTGGCGGAGAACCCATTGACGAAGACGCCGCCCGCCTCGATGCGCCGCGCGGCTCTTGCCGCGAGATCGAGATCGCTCGTCCACAAATTACTGCTGAGCCCATATTCGCTTTGATTGGTCAGCGCAATCGCTTCGTCCAGATCGTTAACCACGGTCAATGCTGCGCAGGGCCCGAACGTCTCTTCGTCAAAGATTGGCATTCCGGGAGCAACGCCGTCGAATATCGTCGGCTGATAAAAATAGCCCCTGGATTCAACGTAATTCCCACCCGCCAAAAGCCGCGCGCCGGTATGTTTTAACTCTTCGACTTGCTTGTGAAGACCATCACGCAAGTCCGCGCGCGCCATCGGCCCCAAACGCGTCGCACGGTCGAGCGGATCGCCAAGTTTCAGCGCGCGAACACCTTCGACAAAGCGTTCGGTAAACTCCGCCGCGATCGGCTTCTCTAGGATAAAGCGCTTCGCGGCGATGCAGACCTGGCCGTTGTTTTGAAAACGTGCCTTGATCCCGATCGAAACCGCTCTGTCGAGATCCGCGTCCTCCAGAACGATAAACGCATCTGATCCTCCGAGCTCCAGCACGGATTTCTTTAATAAGGCGCTTGCCTGCGAGGCAACCGCGGCACCCGCTCGCACACCAGCCGTCACTGTAACCGCAGCCACGCGCCGATCGGCAATGACGCTCGATATTTTGTCTTGTGAAATGTTAAGAACAGAAAACAAGCCATCAGGCGTGCCGCTCTCGCGGAATGCGTCTTCAAGATTGAACGCCGAGCGCAAGACGTTGCGCGCTGGCTTCAAAATAAAGGCGTTGCCCGCGAGCAAGATCGGAACGGCAGCGCGGATTGCCTGCCAGAGCGGGAAATTCCACGGCATCACACCAAGGACAGGCCCCAATGGCAGATAAGAGATATAAGCCGCGCCACTTTCGACCGGCATCGGCCGATCGGCGAGCATCGCCGGGCCGTTATCCGCATACCATTCGCATTGCGCGGCGCATTTCAGCACTTCGGCTTCCGCCTCGCCGATCGTCTTGCCCATTTCGAGCGTGATCGCTTTGGCGAACTTGTCGACATTCTGCCGGAGCAATGCGCCAGCTTTGCGGATGATTTCGGCCCGCCGTGCAACCGGCGTCATTTTCCAGGAGCCAAAGGCCCGCGCGGCAGCGCCCAGCACCTGCCCAACACCCTCGTCGCTCAAATCGGAAAATGTCTCGATCGCCTCTTCGGTATAAGGATTGATCGAGATCGCCTGGTCGCTCGTTCTCATTGTTTTCGGTCTCTAGCTTCTGGGCGGATCGACTGACCGTGCTCAGGCAGACCAAAAACTATATTGTCATACAATATGTCAATATCATTCATTAGAGCCACGGCCGACCACGTATGCGGCAACGTGCCCAAAAGCCTTGCTTGCCCTGATTAGATATTAGTCTGCATACAACTTGACGGCGTAACTGCCTAGATTTTAAGATCGTCTTACAATAAATGCGGCCGCACGCGTTGTGCTCGCTTGGAATGACCGGACTCCGATCTCAAACTGGCCGCAACGCCATTTGGCAGCGTTTGACAAACAGGTTTGATCGAAATCGGTCGCTTCGCGGCGCTAAGACGTGTGCGCCTCTGGTACGATCCGGGCCGGCGGCATTGCGCTGACATCGAGGAGCGACGGATGAAGACTGCCATCGTAAACATCGGCCGGATCGTCAGCGGCGATTGGAAATCGCCGTTGGAGCCCGGCGATGCAATTCTTTGTGAAGATGGCCTTATCCAATCGGTCGGCACCCTGTCGGCGCAAGACGTGAGTTCCGCGGATGTCGTAATCGATGCCGACGGCGCCACCGCCATTCCCGGCCTGATCGACAGCCATGTCCATATTACCTTCGGCGATTATACGCCGCGGCAGAAGACGGTCGGCTATCTGGAAAGTTATCTGCACGGCGGCGTCACGACCGCGATCTCGGCGTCCGAGGTCCATGTGCCGGGCCGTCCAAAGGATCCGATTGGTGTCAAGGCGCTCGCGGTTGCCGCGGCGCGCTGTTTCAAGACCTATCGCCCGGGCGGCATGCGAGTCCATGCCGGCTCTGTCATTCTTGAGCCGGGCCTCAACGAAAGCGACTTCGCCGAACTGAGAAATCACGGGGTTTGGCTCGCCAAGGCCGGCTTTGGCGCATTCGCAACGCCCTTCGACTATGCCGAGCAGGTCGCCTGGGCCAAGCAGGCGGGCATGATCACGACGATGCACACCGGCGGTTCGTCCATTCCGGGCTCGTCCGGCATTTGGGCGGATCATCTTCTTGCCGTGCAGCCACATGTCTCGTTCCATGTAAACGGCGGCCCCGTCGCGATGCCCGACAGAGACTTTCCCCGTCTTGTCGAGGAATCCGAGATCGCGCTGCAAATCTGCACCGCGGGAAATCTGCGCACGACATTGCTCGTTGCCGATCTCGCGCGCAAAGCGAATGCCTTCCACCGCGTGCTGATCGCAACCGACACGCCGACCGGCAGCGGTATCATGCCGCTCGGGATGCTTTATACGATTTCGCATCTCGCCAGCCTCACCGATCTTGCGCCGGAACTCGCGATCGCCGCGGCGACCGGAAACAACGCCGAAGTCTACAAACTGAATTCAGGCTTCCTGCGGAATGGGCGCGACGCGGATATTGTTCTGATCGATGCCTGCGCAGGCGGTTCTCAGGATGATGCTCTGTCCGCGCTTCGCAATGGCGATGTCACCGCGGTTGGCGCCGTCGTTACGGCTGGCGTTCCACGCTTTGTCGGGCGAAGCCGCAATACGCCCGCCACTATCCGCCGTGTCCGGGTCGCCGAATGCCGTTTACCCATGGACTTTTCAGGAGCTGATCATTGACCAAGGCGCCTAAACTTCTTGTCGTCGGCGCTGGTCCCGTCGGCGTTGTTTCCGCCGTTGCCGCGACGCAAGCGGGTTTCGACGTCGAATTGATCGAAGCCGCGACTGAGATTGATACGCGGCCGCGTGCGTCGACCATGCATCCCTCGACCCTCGAAATGATCGACCGGATCGGCCTGCTCGATCGCTTCATTGCCGAAGGTCTCGTCGCGCGCGAATTTCAGTTCTGGGATCGTGAAACGCGCACCTTGGTCGCGACCTTCGATCACGAACTGCTGCGCAACGACACGCGCTTTCCTTTCGTCGTTCAGACCGAGCAGCATAAACTCGCCCGTATGGGCCTCGAAAAGCTGCGCGAATCCGGCGTGAACGTCCGTTTCGGCGTACGTGCCATCTCCTGCACGCAGGACGCTGATCGCGTCTCCGTCGAGGTTGAAACGGCTGAAGGTCCCGAAACGCTCGTTGCCGATTGGGTCATCGCCGCCGATGGCGGCCGCAGCGCGATGCGCAAATCGCTCGGCGTGTCCTTCGACGGCTATACGTGGCCAGAGCGCTTCATCGTTCTGACCATACTCGACGATATGCACGCCCTTGGCAGCTTTGCCTTCCGCAGCTACTTCGCCGGCATTGGCGAGTGGGCCAATCTGTTCAAGGTCGCTGGCGACGACGGCAAGGGCCGCTGGCGCGCTGTCTTTCCGACGACAGTCGATGAAAGCGATGAAGAGGCCTTATCCGACGCGCGCGCGCTAGCGCGCCTCGAGGGGCTCTACCCGCTCGGGCGTCCCTATCAAATCGTGCATAAGAATCTTTATGCCGTCCATCAGCGGGTTGCCGAGACGTTCCGCGTAGGCCGCGTGCTGCTCGCCGGCAACTCGGGCCATGTCAACAATCCGATCGGCGGTCTGGGTCTCAATTTCGGCGTTCACGATGCGACGGACGCCGTCGCGACACTTTCGGCGGTAGCTTTACGTCGGGAAGACCCCGCGGCGCTTGATCATTATTCGAGGCGGCGCCGACTGCTGAATGTGAAATTCGTGCAAGAGCAAACCATCGCCAACAAGAAACGCTTGGAAGAAAGAGATTCCGCGGCGCGCAAGGCGAGCCTGGACGCGTTGCGCGCGACGGCAGCCGATCCAGCGCGCGCGCGTGCCTTCCTCCTGCGCTCGTCGCTCATCGAAAGCGTCCGCGAAGCCGCGGAAGTCGCCTGATCAAATCGAAATCGCCGGCGTTCCGCCGCGACAAGGAGATATTATGCAGGGTGCATCAGTTCTGTTTTCTGAAATGACGCCGCCGCCTGGCCAGGAGCAGCGCTTTCATAATTGGTACGACGAAGAACATATTCCGCTGCGCATGGATGTGCCAGGTTTCGTCTCGGCACAGCGTTATCGCGATCTCAGCGAAAATGCGAAGGGCTACCTCGCGGTCTATGAGATGACACATCCCGCCGTGATGAAGACACCCGCCTATCAGGAGGTGAAGACGAAGCCGAGCGAGACGACGCGCGAAATGCTCGGTACGGTCTCTGGTTTCACCCGCTACATTGCCGCCGAAACCAGCGTAAAACGGCAGCCAAACGACAGTGGTGTCTCTGCGCTCGATGCGCCGCTGCTCTTCGCCGTGTGGTTCGAAGTGCCGGAAAGCGCGCTCGCCGATTTCGATGCCTGGTACGAACTCGACCATGTGCCGTTGCTCATGGGCTGCAAGGACTGGTCGATGGTCCGCCGCTTTCGCGTCGTCGATGGCGAGCCGACCAAAGCCAACCGCCTCGCCCTGCATTATCTCGCCGACAAGGCGGCGCTTGAATCGCCGGAGCGTGCCGCGGCGCGCAAGACGCCCTGGCGCGATCGGCTTGCTGCCCTGCCCTGGTTCTCGGGCAGCTACAAGTTGTTCGAGAAACACGGCCCCCGGCAGATCGGCCGCCTGCGCTGAACCTTTTAAATCAAGCGGAGGCAGATCATGAGCAAGGTGCGCATCGCGCATGTCGCCGGCCCGACGGCCACGATTCAGAATACGCCGCCGCTCGTCACATCGAATAAGGCGCGGGAAAAGCAGGGTCTGCCCGCGCGCCTCAATCCCGACGGTTCGCAGCCCGCGTTTGATCCGCTACGCCCGCAGCGCCTCGCCGCGCCGGCGCGCATCTATGTCGAGCAATTTTCCGCGCATCCGCTCGAAAGCGATGCCGCCAATCTTTACGCAGCGCCGGACGGCTATCTTGGCGAAGACGGTGCCTTCCATCGCGAACGGCAGGACGCGAGCGACAAGCCGGTCTACGAGATCGAACTTCGCCCCGAAGACGGTCTCTACCCACTGCCTTACATGGCGTTTCAGGCAGACGGCGCACCATGGGAGCAGGAATGCGCTGCGCCCGGTGCGCCAATTGAGCAGACGCGCCAGACGTTCTTTCCCGATGGGTCGCGCCTTTTCGAAGAGATTGACCGGCTCTCCGTCGGTGGCGACGGCATGGCCAATTCGATCTCGTCGGTAGCGACAGTCTCGTTTTATCGCGCCGCGCCGTCAGGCGGCGCCGCGCCGGAACGCCGCGGCAGGGATTTCTTTGCCTACCAGCCAAGACATCTCGGCGCGCAAACGCCGCGGCCGGCACTCGCGACGATCACCAATGAAATACAGCGCATCGCTGACAGCGGCGCGCAGGATGGCCTCATCTGGACGCAAGGCAGCCCGCAAGTCGAAGAGACGTCTTATTGGTTCAATCTGCTTATAGACACGACTTTGCCAATCTGCTGCAACGCCGCGCAGCGCACGCATGGGCAGATGAGCAATGATGGGCCGAAGAACATCGCCGATTCGACGCGCTTCATTGCCTCGCGCACCTGGGCGGACGCCGAAGGCCGCAACAAATGCGGCACTGTCGTCATTCAGGAACAGCAAGTTTTTGCCGCGCGCGATGTCGCCAAGGGCGACGCGCGTCCTGGCGGCTATATCGTCACGGGCGGCTCAGGCGGCATTCTCGGCCATGTCGGCCATTTCGGCGTGGTCTCGCTGACCTATCTGCCGGCCTACAAGCACACGTATCTCTCGGACGTGAATATCAATAACCTGCCGGCGGTGACGCACGCCGTTCGCAAAGGCGACGACGGCGTGATCGAAACCTTCGAAATCGCCGTCAAGGATATGCAGAACGGCTTGCTGGCCGACGCCATCCCTGTCGTCTCGATCGTCAAGGATGGCGCCTATTCGACGCTCGATTATGGCGATGACCCGGCGCTCGAGACCGACCTGCACGCCTCGATCGCGCATAAGCTTGGTCTAAATCGGCTCACAGGCTTCGTCATCGAAGGGCTCACGCCCTATGGCCACAGCGCTTCGACGGCGCGCGAGAAAGCTATGCTTCAAGCGGTGTTCAGCGGTCTGCCCGTCTGCCGCGTCGGGCGTGGTGCGCAAGGTTTTGCCGATCCGCATCCCTACCAAATCGCGGCCTCGAACCTGACGGCGACAAAAGCCCGGCTGCTGCTCATGGCTTGCCTGATGAAGTTTGGGAGCCTGCCGCCGGCGAAGGACCCGAAAAACCCGACTGCCGACGAACTGGCGGAAATCCGCGCCGCCATTGCCGCCTATCAGGCGGTTTTCCTGTCGCATTGAAGCAAGCTGGCGGCGAAAGCCGAGCCGAACGCGTTCAGTCGGGCGACTTGCCGCCGACTTCCTGCTGCCAGGGTGCGAGCTGGCGCTCGAGCCGTGCGATGCCCGCGTCCAGCAGCGTCGCCCCCGCCATCAGGATGATGACCGGGACAAGCATGGTCGCCGTATCGAAACTATTCGCGGAATTGATGATGATCGCGCCAAGGCCGGAAATCGCGGTGAAGAATTCCGCGATAACCATCGCGACGACAGCCTTGCCTATGGCCAACCTGACACCCGCGACGATGTAAGGCAGCGCGGCCGGAAACACGATGCGCCGCATGATGGTGGCATCGCTCGCCATGAACGATTTGCCGACCTCGATAAGGCTTCGCGGAACGGCGTTCACGCCGACCCACGTATTGATGCAGACCGGGAAGACCGCCATCAAAAAGATGATGGCGACCTTGACCGTCAGGCCCAGGCCAAACCACAGCACGAGAAGCGGAATCAGCGCAACCAAGGGCATGGCATAGCCGGCGATGATGTAGATGCCGACAGTCGCTTCAAGAATGGACGAACGGCCAATTAGCAGGCCGAGCGGAATGCCGACGATAACGGCCAGAACATAACCCATCGCCAGCGCCTCGCCGCTTTGCAGCGCGGCCGGCCCCAATTGGCCGGATTGCACGAGCGCGAGGAAGGCCTTGAAAATCGCCGTCGGATAAGAGCCAAGGATCGGATTGATGTGGCCACCAACGGCCTGCCAGGCGACGAGCACCACCACAAGCGACGTGGCGGTATAAACCCACCGCGGCACGCGCGTCTGACGCCAGCTTGCCCCTGGGCGCACGTCCTCGAGCCTGGCCGGGACGTCGGTTTGCTCGTAGGTCACTTAATGGGCCTCGCTGCGTTGGGTTGCTGCAGCGTTGTGCAGCGCCTGCCAGACCTCGTAACGGGTCTCTGCATATTCCGGCGTCCGCCGCACCTCGATCGGGTCGCGCTGTGCGGTCGAGAACGGCACTTTGATCTCCTTCTGCACGCGGCCCGCGCCGAGAATTAAAACACGGTCGCTCAACAGCACGGCCTCATCAATGTCATGTGTCACGAGCAACATCGTCTTTTTCGTGCGGTCGTGTATGGTGAGAAGCTCAACTTGCAAGTTTTCGCGCGATTGCGGATCGAGCGCCGAAAACGGTTCGTCCAGCAGCAGAACCTGCGGGTCGATGGCGAGCGCGCGGGCAATACCTACCCGTTGTTTCATGCCACCGGAAAGCTGATGCGGCCGGCGCTCCGCCGAACTTTTCAAGCCCACCAATTGCAGACAGCGTTCGACGATCTCCTGCGCCTCTTCTTTGGGCACGCGCTTCAGCTCAAGCCCGAAAAGGATATTCGCGCGCGCCGTCAGCCAAGGAAGCAATTCGGCATGCTGAAAAATAATGCCGCGATCAAATCCGCAGCCTTGCACCGGCCGCCCATCGACGCACACATAGCCCTGTGTCGCCTTCTCCAGCCCCATCGCAATCCGAAGCGCGGTGGTCTTGCCGCAGCCGCTCGGCCCGCATAGCGCGACGATTTCGCCATCATTCACCGAGAAGTCGAGATCGCTCAGGACATCGACAGATTTCTGACGCGGACCGCCGAAGGACTTCCGAATGTTATGAAATGCGACCTCTGCCATCGACGCCTTCGTCTTATTTTATGAGCCGGTGCGAGAGCGCCTCGGTGCGTATCGACGCATCGGTGATATTTGCGATATCGACCGGCACGCTGAGGTTGCCCGTGTCGATCAGCAATTGCTTCATCCAGCCGAGTTTATCCATCGGCACATTCATTGTCGGATCGAGAAGATTCAGTTCAATCGCCTGGCCGTAGATATACGCCGGGCGTGGATCATTGGGCTTGAGATTAAGAGTCTTGACCGTCAAGTCGATCGACGCCTGCTTGTTCTCCATCGCGTAGCGCACGCCGTCCATTTGTGCGGCAACAAAGTTCACCACTGCGGCGCGATCTTGGGCAATCTTGCTTGCAGAAACGTAGGTGCAGACGCGCAGGAAATTTGGCAATTCCCGATGCGCGTCAAACAGCAAATGAGACCGATGGTCCGCAGCAAAGGGCACGAATTCCGTCGAGATCGCCGCGGCATCGACCAAGCCCTGGCTCAAGGCGCGGAAGCGGTCCGCGTCGCCGCCGAGAGACGCGAAACGCACGCCCGAGAGCGCAATGTTATGTTTACGCAGAATACCGCGCGAAATCAGATCCGGCAGCGATCCGGGATTGGAGATCGCAAATGTCCCGTTCTTAAGCTGATCGATGCTGGCGATTTTATTGGTCGAGAAAATTCCGTACGACAGGCCCGGCCAATAACAGCCCACGAGTTTGATATCGGCGCCACGCGATGCAGCGATAATGGCACCGCCGGGGCTTCCTTCGTAGCTATCAACGTCGCCGGCAATGAGAGCCTTCAGCGCCAGCGCATCGCCTTTCACCGGAACGTATTCGATATTGAGACCATGCTTTCCGGCAATGTCGGATTTGCCCGCCATCATGACAATGCCGGCGTCCGACTTCGGCTCGACGATGGCGTGGCGCCAGGTCGCCGTCTCGGCACCGGCCGTCGTCATCGCGCCGAGCAAAAGAAGCAGCGCGTAAGAAAGTTTTTTGATCATGTGTCGGGGTTTCCTGAAATCGGCGCGTTCATCTCGACATCGCTTCGCCGCTGCTTGGCAATTCTCTCGCCAGTTTTGAAGTATTCACTTTGAGTTGCGAGCTTTGCCTGCTCTTCCAGCCAATCCGGCCAATTGCCGAGATCGTAGCCAAACCACGGGCTTTCGGGCTGCAGGGGGCGAAGCCCGAGCTTGTTCCAAAGCTCGAGCGCCTCTTCCATGAATTCCTGTTTCGGCAGCGCGATCGGCGGAAAGTCGCCGCGCATTGTCGCGTTGATCAAGACCGATGCGCTGCCAGCGGAATTGGTCTGGTTTCGCGGGCCATGACCCGGGTCTTTCTTGTCCAGAATCTTGAGGTCGTTCTGTGGCTGACAGCGATAGCACATCGCCCAAAAAATAGCGTCGGCATTTTCAGGATCGATATCCTCGTCGACAGCAACGATCCACTTGCCGGCATAACGATGCAACGAGGCCGCGCCGTAAAGCGCGCGCCAGATCTCCGTCTCCAGAGTGTTGCGGGCAAATTGAATGATAAAAAGCGCGATGACGCTCGTCATCGGCTCATGCATATGAACGCGCTTGACGCCCGCGACGCCCATTGTCGAACGCAGATGATTGAAAAGAACCGGCTCCATCGCCGCGCGGCGGATGACGCTCGACTCGCTCGGCGTGACCTGGCTGATGAAGGACGGCAGGATGGGGTTGCGGCGCCGGGTGATCGCCGTCACTTCCATGTAGGCGTTGTATTCCTGCAAATTGACGTAGCCGTGGGATTCGCCGAAGGGTGCCTCTGGCTCCAACATCTCCGTTTCGATGAATCCCTCGATTACGATCTCAGCTTGAGCGGGCACGAGAAGATCGACGGTTTTCGCGCGCACGACCTCGATCGGCGTGCCGGTGAGAGCACCGGCAACCCAAACCTCATCGAGACTTTCCGGCATTTTCTGCACGGCGGCGTATGAGACCGCAGGCGGACATCCGAGAACGATGGCGCAGGGAAGCCGTTCGCCGCGCGCCTTATGCTTTTCCCAATGCACAAGGATCCCCGGACGAATCTCGACGGAGGGATTCATACCGATGCGGCGCGGCGCCTTGATCTGCCCGCGATAATTCCCGACGTTCTGAATTCCGGTGTCTGGATCGCGCGTGATGTAATGGCCGGCGGTCAAATAAGGCGCATTGTCCCATCCAGGCGTCGAAATCGGCACAGGGAGAGACTCGAGACCGCGGCCGGGCTGATCGAGTTCATCGTAGAGCGTCACGATATCGTGACATGGCGCATGCTCGACCACGACCGGCGCGAGCGGCGCGGCAAGTGCCTTGAGCCAACGGTCGCGAATGGCATCGAGATCGGCGCCGAAGCCGATGCGGTAAATCTCGCGGCTGCCGGCGAGGCCCGCGACGAGCACGGCGCCGTCATATTTCCTGCCTTTTGAATCCGTCGGATTCAGAAACAGGAAAGCACGCCGCTCAGCTTCGGGAATGCTGCCACGGTATTGCCACCGCACCAGCGGGTGCATGATCGTATCTTTATTGACAGGCTCTTCGACGACGAAGAGAAGGCCTGCGTCGGCAAGGTTTCTCACGTGATCGTGCAGATCGGGATAGCTGTGAATCGACGCGGTTTCACGCGCGTAACAACCAAGTTTTGATTTCAGCTCATCCGAAATTGCCACAACGCACCACAATATCTCACGCGGGATGAGCGCGGCCCGGCGCGCAGAGGCGGCCCAGCTCGCAGGCATTCCGTCAAACGTAAGATTGTATGACGATATGAGTTAAGCCGTTTGTCGATAACGTCAACGAATTGTCATAGGCTCTTTGGCTCTGGACCCGGCACCCGCGAGCATTGGTCTGCTCGCGACATAACATCCCACTTTTTCGCGACCGGCCTTTAGCTCGCCAAGCAATTCCTTGACGACCATCGCCGGTATAATTCCGCGAATACCGCCACCATCGATGGAAAGAATGCTCACAACATCGTTTGACATGGATATTCTCCATTCAATAAAGTTGCGACATGAATGACGCGCGCAAGCCGCGCCCTTCGCTATCTTACTGATGAGGGCGAGAAAGAGAAGGAGGCGCTGGCCAAGGCGGCCGGGCGCGCGGCCGGATTTGTGGAAGAAGGCCGGTTAATCAGGGGTATCATCTTTAAGCTCGTACGCTATGAACGTTTGGTTGCAGACCCCGCAAAAGAGCGTGCGCGGCGCCGTTTCGGGCTCTTCTGGTGTCCGAGTCAAAATCCACAATGATGTTCCGCAATCTGGACACATCTGACTCTCGTTAGCAATGGACAGAGTGCGAGGCACTGCTGGGCCGTCACCCATTCTAACCTCCAAAATTGTTTCGTCTTAAAAATCGATCTGCGGATTGAAACAGCTAACTCGTTTTCTTGCAATGGTAAGCGTTATCCCCGACCATCATCCCCCGCACCTGATGCGCCTCATCAGGCTGAGTTGTGCACATGTCTTCTCAAAATAATTTGCCACCAGGCTCGAATATCGCCGCCGCGCTTGTCACCGGCGTATCAGCGGTTATCGCGTCATTATGGGTGGCGATTTGCGCTGCTGCCCCTGAATTCATCTGGCAGGGGTTACAAATCGCATTTTCGGAGCCGATCTGGACGTGGCTACCCTCGGCTCTATTGGTCGGCATGATTCTCCGCCTTCTTTGTCGAACCAATGATGCAATATTTGCGTGGATATCTCGTCGATCGGGCGAGGTATCGACGAGTGCGCAAGCGAACGCCTAACGCATTGTTTGCCGCGAGCCTCGCGTTCGCATTTGCGATAGTGTCCATCTGCTTACATGATGCGCTGATCGCTTTCGTATCTACTGGGCATGGCGGACATTCTGATAAAAGCGCCGGCCTCCTGGCTGCGTTTGCGCTTGTCGTTGCTTGGGCCATCGGGCCGTTCGCGGTTACCATTGCCTGGCTCGGCGCAAGGTGCCGCTGGCTTGCGATCCCTCTTGGCATCGCCGCCGTCGCCGCCCCGCTTGTCGCCGAATGGCTATTTGCATGGCCGGTTGTCTCGGTGATCAGCACTGCCGTTCCGAGCTTGGCGATTCTCGGCCTTGGATATCGCCAGAATATCCCCGAAAATCCCGCTCGCGGTGCAAGACTCGTTTTAGCTGTCGGAGCCGTTTGGCTCGCGACAGCCCTTCTCATCCAAGCGGCGGCAAAGGTCTTACACTTCCCGCCGTTTCAACTCTACGATGCCGCAAGCTTTTGGATGGATGTGCGTTTTTATATCGGTTGGGCTCTCGGGCTTTTGCTTGCACCGGAGGTCGATTTCGCTCCACTCAAAGAGAGCTGATCGGCCCCCGAGTTGAGCCCCGACCTAGTCGCGACGGCGGCGGCTTAGTGTAAAGGATTCGAACGGGGCCAGTTGGCCGTCCGGCCCCACGACATCGTAATAGGTGACCTTGATCGAGGTGATGTCACCACGATGTGCGCCCGGATCGACGGTGAAAGCCGCGAAGCCGTAAGCATGCGCCGCGTTTCGCACCGCCGACCAGGGCGCGTGCTCTCGCACGTAGACAGGACGACGCTTGCCAGTTGCCGGGTCGGTTTCGCCGACGGCGGTAATGACGCGACACGCTGGCGGATTGAAGAACAGCTCGTTCGACGGGCTCGACGTTCCCCCGCCGCCAATCACCATGTGTACGGTCCCCTTGCTGGTGTCGATCACGTCGGTCGCGGTCGCCACAGGAACGGGTGTCAGCGTGGCGTTTGATTCCCGGCCACGGATCGGATGTGAGCGCTCGTAGTGATGCTCGTGCCCGCAAACCACGAGATCAACGCCGTACTTGTCGAACAAAGGCAGCCATTCCTCGCGAATTCCGAGGTCCGCGCCATTGAATTTATCGGCCGTCGAAATGGCGACCTGATGCATGCATACGACGATCCAGTCGACATCGAGATTGGCACGGGTCGCAGCAAGTTCCTTTTCCAGCCAAGCCTTCTGAGCGCCGGCTGAATAGCCTCGGACATAGGAATTGCCGCCATCCTGGTAGACGACATCGTCGTTCGCGATGCTGATCACGCGCACCGAGCCGGCGGTGAAGGCATACCAGAGCCCGCGCGTCAGTTCCGTCTGGCCCGCGGTTTCCGGCACCGAGAAGTAGGTCTGATAGGCTTGATAGCCGATCGGTCCGTTACCGAGTTCGTTCTCGTGGTTGCCGGGCGAAGGCATCCAGGGGCGTTTGCGGGCGCTGCGGCTGTTATTTTCCCAGAAATCCCACCAGGTCCGAACCCGGTCCTCCGCGAGATTGGCGTAACAGAGATCGCCGTTAAATAGGTGGAACAGCGGCTGCAGCCGCTCGACGCCGAGCGTCGTGTCACCAGCCGCCGGTGAGCCCAGATTGTCATTCACATAGGGGAGTTTCGGCAGCGTCACCCCCGCCGGCGGAACGAACTTCTTGCCAAGGGTCGGCGTGCCCTGATCGCCAAAGCTGGTGAATGTGAACGGCGCGCGACCGCGCGGAGACGTTCCGAAAGTCGCAAACTCCGGCTCGGCGCCGTCGTGCATCGCTGCGTACAGATAAGTGAAGTCCGCCTGCAATCCGGCAACCTTCGCATGATAGGCATAGACAACCCGGCCAGACTTCGCATCGGTGTAACTCACCGCTTTCGCCTCGACCTTTTGCTCGAGCTTGCCATCGAGATGCCCCAGCACGACACAAGGATTACGGACCGTTTGAAGCGTGTGCCACGACACCACAATCTCTGAGGAGGCATCCGCGCCGAACTGCAGATGGAGCCCGGCGACGGGAGGGGTCGCGACCGGATCGGACGATGGGCGCGCGGGTAGCGCGTCTTGAGCCTCTCCCGTTCCGATGAGAGAGGCTGCCACCACAACCCCTCCGCCGATTCCCGCGGCTGCGAGCAGCTTGCGACGACTGATTTCAAGGTTGAATTCGGTGTCCTGTTTTCCCATCACGATAAGGTCGCTTGATGCTCAATGGCGGTGCCCGAAGAACTATCGCTTGTCGGTGACAGTTCGTTAACCCGGGGCTCTTCATCGCAGAGGGACGAGAGTCCGCTTTGGGGCGACCAGGCCGCCAGCGAAGCCCCCGAGTCATTTCACGCCAGCCATTTTGGCGAATTCCAGATTGATCGAAATCAAGTAGTTTATGTGCCTTCGGCACTATTTATCGGTCGAGGGTGCAGTGCACACGGCTGACGCCGCGCGTTCTTGGCATCGCGATCGAGCAGATAGGTATTGACCGTGACCAATTCCGATCCTGAGACCAAGGTCGCGTCCTATGATCCAAGCAAAACCGAACCTTTGGAGGGCGAAGTCCTCCCGGTGGGTGCGAACGTCCTTGTTCCAGCCCCGCCCGCGGCGCTAGTCCAACTCGATAATCCCCCGATTCGCAAGAAGTCGCGCTGGCGGCTTGTCGCTATCGCGCTGGCCGCACTCGGCGCAGCGGGGGGCGGGTTTTACTGGTGGCACATGCGGCCAGCGGGTTTGCCGGCAGGTATCGTTTCCGGCAATGGGCGCATTGAGGCCCAAGAGATCGATATAGACACGAAATTTCCTGAGCGGGTTGCACAGCTGCTTGTCGACGAAGGTGATTATGTTGTGCCCGGCCAGGTCGTCGCAAGGATGGATACGCGCGATGTCGAAGCTTCGCTCAAAAAGGCCCAGGCGCAGGTTGAGGAGGCAAAACGCAGCCTCGACGAGGCCCATGCCAATGTCGCACAGCAGCAGACACAAGTCGTCTTCGCGCAGCAGGAATTTGACCGGACGAAGGCGCTCGTCGAGCGCGGTTTTGCGACTTACGAACTTCTGGATCAGCGCCAGCAGTCACTCTATGGCGCAAACGACGCATTAAGCGCAGCCAACGACCGCGTGGGGGAAGCCGAGCGGGCGCTCGATGCGTCCACGCATGATGTCGAGTTTTATAAAGTCAACATCGCCGACGACACTTTGGTATCGCCCACCAGCGGGCGCATCCAATACCGCATCTCCAACGTCGGTGAGGTTCTCCCTGCCGGCGGCAAGGTGTTTACAATGCTGGATTTTACGGACGTGTATATGGACATTTATCTGCCGACCGTGGAGGCCGGACGCGCGCGGATCGGCGCGGACGCACGTATCGTGTTGGATTCCTATCCGGACAGGATGATTCCGGCGCATGTCTCGTTTGTCGCCACGCAGGCGCAATTTACGCCGAAAGCCGTCGAGACCGAAGACGAACGCGACAAGCTGATGTTTCGTGTCAAAGTTCGCGTCGATCCCGCATTCCTGCTCCCACGTGCTGCTCTCGTGCGCACCGGACTGCCGGGCAGAGCCTTTGTGCGCGTCGACCGCAAGACCATTTGGCCGGCTTCGTTGCCCGGCCCAGCGCAATGATATCTGCCGCCGAGGCCGGCAGAATTTGCGGGGTTTCGCTGCGCTACGGCAAGACGATTGCGCTTGATGACGTGACGCTCTCGATCCCGAAGGGCCGGATGGTGGGTCTGATCGGCCCCGACGGCGTCGGTAAATCTTCCCTTCTCGCTCTGCTCACGGGCGCCCGGCGCATCCAGAGCGGCGAGGTCTATGTTCTCGGTGGCAATCTCGGCGACGCGCGCCATCGCGCCGCTGTATGTCCGCAGATCGCTTATATGCCGCAGGGTCTCGGTAAGAATCTCTATCCCGATCTCAGCGTGCGCGAGAACATCGAATTTTTTGGCCGCCTCTTCGGCCAATCGCACAGCGAGCGCGACTATCGTATCGCCACTCTTTTGAAAGCGACTGGGCTCGACCCCTTTCCGGATCGGCTCGCAAGCCAGCTCTCGGGTGGCATGCGCCAAAAGCTCGGGCTTTGTTGCGCGCTCATCCATGATCCCGATCTTCTCATTCTCGATGAGCCGACAACGGGCGTCGATCCGCTCTCGCGACGGCAATTCTGGAGTCTCATTTCCCGTATGCGCGCCGAGCGCGAAGGCATGAGCGTCATTGTCGCGACGGCCTATATGGAAGAGGCCGAGCAATTCGATTGGCTGATCGCGATGAACGCCGGCCGCGTTCTCGCCGCCGGATCGCCGTCCGCTCTCAAAGAGAAGACAGGATCGCAAACGCTCGAAGAGAGTTTCATCGCGCTTCTGCCGGAAGAAACACGGCGCGGCCATAAGGCCTTTTCAATTCCGCCACGGGTGGCTGACGACGAAATGCCGGTCATTGTCGCGCGCCACCTGACGCGCCGCTTCGGCACATTCACCGCCGTGAATAATGTCAGCTTCGCGATCAAACGCGGCGAAATTTTTGGGTTTCTCGGGTCGAACGGTTGCGGCAAGACGACCACGATGAAAATGCTGACGGGTCTCCTTCCCGCCAGCGCCGGCGAAGTGCTTCTGTTCGGCAAGCCCATCGATGCCACAGATATGCGCGCAAGGTTTCGCGTCGGCTATATGTCGCAATCCTTTTCGCTTTATACCGAATTAACCGTCAGGCAGAACCTCAGCCTCCACGCGCATCTGTTTCATCTCGGCAAGCACGCCCATGAGCGCATTGCGGCGCTTGTCATCCGCTTCGGGCTTGCCCCTTATCTCGACCAGCGCGCTGCGGACCTTCCGCTTGGCATTCGTCAGCGACTGTCACTTGCCGTCGCCATCGTCCATAAGCCCGAAATCCTCATTCTCGACGAGCCGACATCCGGCGTCGATCCCTTGGCGCGCGATGCCTTCTGGGATCTCCTCGCCGACCTTTCGCGCAACGATGGCATGACGGTCTTCATCTCCACGCATTTCATGAACGAGGCTGCCCGTTGCGATCATATCGCATTGATGGACGCCGGTCGCGTTCTCGCGATGGGGACACCCGCGGAATTGATCGAGGCCCGCCGATCCTCCAACCTTGAAGACGCGTTCATCTCTTATCTCGAAGAAGCGAACGAGACCCGCGCCTCCGGGCAAGGTTCGACGGGTGCGCCCGTTCAGGCAAAAGTGGCATTGCCCATAGCCAACACGCGCGGGCCAGCAAAAATCTGGTTCAGCCCGCGCCGCCTCTTCGCCTATGCAATCCGCGAAGGACTGGAACTGTTGCGAGACCCAATCCGCATGGGCTTCGCCCTGCTGGGCACAGCATTTCTCATGGCCGTCTTCGGGGCTGGCATTTCGACCGACGTGAATAATTTATCGTTCGCCGTTCTCGATCACGACAATTCGCACGAAAGTCGCGCTTATCTCGAAGAGCTACGCGGCTCGAGCTATTTTATCGAAAAGCCGCCGATCGCGACCCCCGCCGACATGGAACAGCGCCTTCGCTCCGGGGACATAAAGGCCGCCATCGAAATCCCACCGGATTTCGGGCGCGACATCAAGAAGAATGTACCAACCGAAGTCGGCGCGTGGGTGGACGGCGCCATGCCGTTTCGCGCCGAAACAATTCGCGGTTATCTCCAGGCGGCGCATCAGCAATTTCTTTCCGATTACGCGGTTCGCAACGGCCAAGCTGCCGACGACACGCCGGACGATATCCGCGAGGCCGTGCGTAATAACAATATCTCACTGTTCAAAACGCCGAACATAAACCCCGCGGAACCGGCCAGAATCGAAACGAGGTTTCTCTACAATCAAGATTTTGAAAGCATCTATGCCCAGGTTCCTGGCAGCATCGCTCTGCTGCTCGTCATCATCCCCGCCATTTTGATGGCACTCGCGATCGTTCGCGAGAAGGAACTTGGCTCAATCACAAATCTTTATGTGACGCCTGTCACGCGCATCGAATTCCTGCTGGGCAAACAAATTCCCTACATCATGATTGCTATGATCAATTTCGGGATTCTCTGTCTGATGGGGATTTTCTTATTCGGTGTCCCGATCAGGGGAAATTTCCTGGTCCTGCTTATCGGCGCATTGCTTTATGTGACGGCGACGACCGGAATCGGAATGCTGATATCCTCCTTTTGCAAAACGCAGATCGCGGCTTTGTTCGGCGCGGCGATCCTCACGATGTTGCCCGCCACGACGTTCTCCGGAATGCTTACGCCTGTCTCTTCTCTCACGGGTTTACCTGCCTTGATGGGCATCGGCTTCCCGATGACTTATTTTTTGAAGATCAGCGTCGGCACATTCACCAAAGCGCTCGGCTTTCAAGATCTTTCCGTGACATTGCTGCAGGTCGCCGTCTTCATTCCAATCCTGACAATTCTCAGCCTGGTCTTTCTGCGCAAGCAGGAGAGTTAGAAGGCGCCCAGGGATGAACAGGCTCAGCAATATTTTCTGGCTCGGCACGAAGGAGCTCCGCAGCTTCTTCAGCGACGTCGTGCTCCTCGGCCTCGTGATCTACACTTTCTCTTTTGCGATTTACGTGCAGGGGCATAGCAACGCGCAGGAATTATATAACGGCTCCGTCGCCTACGTGGATGACGATAAATCGGAATTATCACGCAGGATGATGGCCGTCTTTCTGCCGCCTTACTTCAAGCATCCAGTTCCGATCTCCGAAAGTGATATCGACCATTTGATGAATACCGCGACCTATACGTTCGTCATCGTGATCCCGCCGGATTTCGAAAAGGATGTCCTCGCGGGGCGCAGCCCGGAGGTTCAGGTCAACGTCGATGCGACCGCCATGGTCACGGCCGGGCTCGGCTACGGTTATATTCAGCAAATCCTGACGACCGAGATCGACAATTTCGTTTCGCGTAACGAGGGCACGTACCTTTCGCGTTCTCAGAACGTCCAAAAGTCTCCGATCACACTCTCGGTGCGTGTCGTCTTTAATCCAAATGTCATGACATCCTGGTTCACGAGCGTCATGGGCATCGTCAATAATGTGACGATGCTCGCGATCATTCTGGCGGGCGCGGCCATTGTTCGTGAACGCGAGCATGGTACAATGGATCATCTGCTCGTCATGCCGGTTACCCCGTTTGAAATCGCCATGTCCAAGATCTGGGCAAATGGCCTCGTCATCGCCGTGGCGGCGGCCCTGTCGCTCGAAATCGTCGTCCGCCAAGTTCTTAAAATTCCGATCGCTGGTTCGGTTCCTTTGTTCATCGCCGGGGTGAGCATCTATTTGTTCTTTGCGACCGCGATCGGTATTTTTCTGGCGACGATCGCGCGGTCGATGCCCCAGCTCGGCCTGCTTTATATTCTGGTCGCGATGCCCATGAATATCCTGTCCGGCAGCAACACGCCGCTCGAATCCATGCCACCGGTTTTGAGCACGATCATGATGTTCTCGCCGTCAACTCATTTCGTCTTGTTCGCGCAGTCGATCCTCTTTCGTGGCGCAGGATTTTCTATAGTCTGGCCGCAGTTTCTCTTTGTGGCCTTTGTCGGCTGCCTATTCTTGCTCATTGCGCTTATGCGCTTTCGCACGGTGGCGGTTCAATCCAGTTGAGGAAGCTTTGACAATGTCCTTACAAACGACGCTACAGGGCGACCGATTGAACGTCATTGCGGATGGGTCTTGGACGGCCGGGCAAGCTGCCACGCTGGAACCGCTCATCAATGCGATCGGAATCTCTTCCAGCGTCCGCGGCATATCGCTCGATCTACACAATATTGCCGAGATCGATACCTTCGGCGCCTGTTTGCTCTCGCAATTGATGCAAAGCTGGCGGGATAATGGAAAAGAGGCGCAGGCGAACGGACTGCCGGAGCGTTTTCGCGGATTGGTTGGCGAAGTCGACCGTGCGGAGCGTGAGATTTCCAGGCCGATTCCCAAGAGGACGGCGCAATTCGTCTATTTAGAAACGATGGGCCGCGCCATTATCGATTCGGGCCGCTACATGGTTACGTTTACGGCCATGCTCGGCGCAGTTGGCGACGCCCTCCTTCGGGTCTGTGCTGACCCACGCCGCTTACGCCTCACGTCTTTTGTAAGCCAGCTTGATCGCGTGGGGTTGCGTGCAGTCCCGATCATTGTTCTGATCACCTTCCTCATCGGCGGCATCATCGCACAGCAGGGCATATTTCATTTCCGAAAATTCGGTGCGGAAGATTATGCCGTCGATCTCGTCGGTATTTTGGTTTTGCGCGAAATCGGCGTTCTGATCGTCGCCATCATGGTCGCCGGGCGCTCCGGCAGCTCCTATACGGCCGAACTCGGCTCCATGAAGATGCGCGAGGAAATCGACGCCTTGCGCACGATGGGGCTCGATCCTGCCGAAGTGCTGATCCTGCCGCGCGTGGTTGCGCTGGTCGTCGCCCTGCCGATTTTGACCTTCATTGGCTCCATGTCTGCTCTCTACGGAGGGGGCGTGGTGGCGTGGCTCTATGCCGGCATGAGCCCCGCAATATTCATCGCGCGTTTGAAGGACGCGATTTCGGTCACGCATTTTGAAGTCGGCATGATCAAGGCGCCTTTCATGGCGCTGGTGATCGGCATCGTGTCCTGCGTCGAAGGGTTGAAGGTAAAAGGCAGTGCCGAGTCGCTTGGCTTCCAGACAACGTCATCCGTCGTTAAATCGATTTTTCTCGTGATCGTTCTCGACGGATTCTTCGCCATCTTCTTCGCCTCGATAGGAATGTAACGGATGGAAGCCGCGAATGGTCCCGTCGTGATCGAGGTTAAGAACCTTACAGTCGGATTTGGCGATCAAGTCGTTCTTGACGATCTGTCACTCGACGTTCGGCGTGGCGAAATCCTTGGCGTCGTCGGCGCGTCCGGAGGCGGCAAAACTGTCCTGATGCGAACGATCATCGGGCTCATCCATCAGCGCCGGGGGAATATCAAGATTTTAGGCGTCGACCGTGACACGGCTTCTGCGGATGCGGTTCGTGAGATCGAGCGCCGCTGGGGCATTCTGTTTCAGCAAGGCGCCCTGTTTTCTTCGCTGACCGCACGGCAGAACGTCGAATTTCCGATGCGCGAACATCTGCACATCTCGGAGAAACTACGAGAAGAGGTCGCGAAAGCGAAACTCGGCATGGTCGGCCTAAGTGCCGAGGACGCAGAAAAATATCCCGCGGAACTTTCCGGTGGCATGACCAAACGCGTTGCCCTGGCGCGGGCGCTCGCACTCGATCCTGAAATCGTCTTTCTCGACGAGCCGACCTCCGGACTTGACCCTATCTCCGCAGGAGATTTCGACAGCCTGATCCGGACATTGCAGCAAACATTAGGACTGACAGTCTTCATGGTTACGCACGATCTCGACAGTCTCCATGCTGTTTGCGACCGCATCGCGGCGATCGCCGATGGAAAGGTGGTCGCCGAGGGGCCGATGCCGGTCATGCTGGCGTGCCAGCATCCATGGGTGAAATCTTATTTTCAGGGCAAACGCGCCGTCGAGCGCGTCGCCAGCCTGTCCAAACAATAGGATCAAGAAAATGGAAACGAGAGCGCGTTACGTTCTGGTCGGGCTCTTCGCGCTCGTCGCGATCGCGGCGGGTTTTGCGTTCGTCTATTGGCTGAACAGCACAAGCGGGCTTGGTAAGCGCGATGTCTATCAGATTCGATTTCTGGGTGCCGTCTCCGGATTGCAGATTGGCGCAGCGGTTCAGTACAATGGCATCCGTGTCGGCGAGGTCACAAGTCTACAACTCAATCGCAACATTCCGGGAGAGGTCGACGCGACGATCGCGATCGATAGAGGCACGCCGCTTCGCTCAGACACAAAAGTCAGTGTCGATTTTCAGGGCTTGATGGGCTCGCCTCTCATTTCCCTGAAAGGTGGGACATTGGCTTCTCCCATTTTGGCCGGTTCGCAAGGATCACCGCCGACACTTATCGCCGATGCGTCAGCGGGCGAGGACTTGACCCAGACCGCCCGCGGCACATTGCAACAAGTCGACAAGATCCTCGCGGACAACAGGCAATCGCTGAAAGAAACGATCGATAACCTGAAAACATTTTCGGGCGCGTTGGCGCGCAATTCCAGTCGCGTTGACGGGATCATGGCCGGTCTGGAACACATGGCGGGCGGCGGCCCCGCTGAAAAACCTAAGCCGGTCTACGATTTGACGGTGAGCATTCCGGCTTCCGGCGCGCTCCACGGTCAACTCGCAATTGTTGAGCCTACCGCCGTCGTCGCTCTGGATACGCAGCGGATGCTTTCGCGTTCGAGCGACGGTCAAATATCCCAAATCGGCGATGCGCAATGGAGCGACTCGCTGCCGAAACTTATTCAAGCGAAGATTGTACAGAGTCTCGAAAACGCTGGAATGAACGCCACATTGGCGGAGGCAGCAGACGGACCCGCTACCGGCAATCAACTTCAGATCGATCTTCGAAACTTCTGCATAACGGGTGGCGCCTCGCCGGCCGCGGACGTTGCGTTCGCCGCCAAAATCGTCGCGGCTGACGGTCATGTCGTCAGCATGCGGCTGTTTCATACGACGGCGCCATTAAGCGGAACCGATACGCCTGCCGTAGCTGCAGCCTTCAGCAGGGCCTTTAGCGAAGCTGTTGGAGGTCTCATCAAGTGGATGGCGACAACGATCTGAACCCACGCCGCAGCTCGCACTTAAGCCGCGAGATGCTCCCCGCCATCGACCGGAATGATTGTGCCTGTGATTCGACGTGCAGCGTCGCTGACGAGAAATGCCGCGAGATTGCCAACATCTGTGATATCGACCAGATGATGCTCCGGCGCGCTGGCAGCGGCGGCGGCCAGCAAATCGTCAAACCGGTCGATGCCGCTCGCCGCGCGTGTGCGGATAGGTCCTGGCGAAATGGTGTGCGCGCGAATGCCCTTTGGTCCCAACTCCGCCGCGACGTAGCGCATGCTGCTTTCAAGCGCCGCTTTGACCGGCCCCATGAGATTGTAGTTTTCGACGACGCGCTCCGAGCCGTAGAAAGTGACCGCGAGAAGACAGCCGCCGTCCGCCATTAAAGGCTCCGCCAGATGCGCCATGCGAATGAACGAATAGCATGAGATGTTCATCGCGATGTCGAAGCCCTCAAGCGAGCAATCCGTGACTCGCCCATGCAGATCGTCACGCGGCGCGAAGGCTATCGAATGCAAAAGAAAATCGAGCCCGCCCCATTTGGCTTTGACCTGCGCGAACACCTCCTCGAGCTGCCCCGGCTCCCGCACGTCGCACGGCAGAACAATTTCGCAGCCGAGCTTATCCGTCACGGCGCGAACGAAAGGCTCCGCCTTCGCGTTCAAATATGTCGCGGCCAGCCGCGCGCCGGCCCTCGAAAATGCCTCCGCGCAACCCGCTGCGATGCTATGCTCATTGGCGATGCCGATGACGAGGCCACGCTTTCCACGCAGATCGACGAGCGGCGCAGTTGCCGGCGCTTCAGTTACATTTTCCATTCCAATATTCCTCTGAGCTTGTGTGCGATCTAATCACGTGGCAGGCGCAGGCACGCCGATCGTCTCGAGCGTGTGCTGAGCGATCATGGCCTCTTCGTCTGTCGGGATCACGTGGATGGAGATGCGGCTGCCCCGACTGCTGATCAACGCAGCGTTGCGTTCGTTCGCTTCAGGATCGATCTCGGCCCCGAGCCATTTCAGCAACGCGCAGGCGCGCGCGCGAACCTCAGGTGCATGCTCGCCGATCCCCGCCGTAAACACGAGACCGTTGAGACCGCCGAGCGAGCTCGTCAAGGCGCCTATTTCACGTGCGATGTGATACACAAAAAGATCGATCGCTTCCTTTGCGTGCAGATCGTTGCTGGCAAGAAGAGTTCGCATATCGCCCGAAATCCCGCCGGAAACGCCAAGAAGACCAGATCGGCGATAGAGAATGTCTTCGACCTGTTTAGGGCTTAATCCGCGCTCTTGTTCGAGATAGAGAACGACGCCGGGATCAATGCTGCCACAACGTGTGCCCATCACGAGCCCGTCCAGCGCGGTGAATCCCATGCTCGTATCAATGCTGCGCCCGTCTTGCATGGCACAAACGCTCGCGCCGTTGCCGAGATGCGCGGCGATGACGCGGCCCCGCGCGACGCCGGGAGCGATCTCCCGCAATTGCCGCGCGATATATTCGTACGACAGACCGTGAAAACCGTAGCGTCGCACGCCCGCGGCTTCATATTCACGCGGCAGTGCAAAGCGGGTCGCGACAATCGGCATCGTGTGATGGAAGGCGGTATCGAAACACGCAACTTGCGCCAACTTGGGCCTCGCAAGAGCAATGGCCCGGATCGGCGCCAGATTGTGCGGCACATGCAGGGGCGCGAGCGGCGTCAAACGATCAAGCGCGGCAAGGAGATCGGGCGTCACCAATTCGGGCCGGTCATGGTCCGGGCCGCCATGCACCACGCGATGGCCGACCGCGATAAGCCGATCATTTCCGAGATAGTTTTCTGTCCAGCCGATCACCATCTCAAGAAGTGACCGGAAGTCGGGCTGCGAGCCCGCCCAACGCCGCTCGGCCAGAACGTCGCCGGTGGCGGCATGCACAAAAAAATGTGGCGCCGAATCGATACCTTCGACTTCGCCCTTGAAGGCAAGGGTCAGCCGATCGGGTTCCGGAAGTTCAAAGAGCGAAAATTTGATGCTCGACGACCCGGCATTGAAGGTTAAGACAGCATCGGCCACGGCTCAAACCCCAATCGCTTTCTGCGGTAGGGCCGCCTGGCTCCTAGCGATCAGCACCGCGACGGCGCAGGACGCCATGCGGGTACGCTGGGCATCGGCGCGGCTCGTGAGGATGATCGGCACGCGTGCGCCGAGAACCACGCCGGCGGCATCCGCGCCCGCGAGAAACGTGAGCTGTTTCGCCAGCATATTGCCGGCTTCGAGATCCGGAACGACCAGAATATCGGCCTGTCCAGCGACCTTGGACACGATCCCCTTCTCAGCAGCGGCGACAGGACTGACCGCATTGTCGAAGGCAAGCGGACCATCAACCAACCCGCCGGTGATCTGGCCGCGGTCGGCCATTTTGCAGAGCGCAGCCGCATCAAGGGTTGAACGAAGCTGCGGACTTACCGTCTCCACCGCCGACAATACCGCGACCTTGGGGCACGCGATCCCCATGACATGGGCAAGATCGATAGCGTTTTGAATAATGTCGCGCTTCTGCTCTAGATCAGGACTGATGTTGACAGCGGCGTCTGTCAACAAGAGTGGACGTGGATAACCCGGCACGTCCATTAAATAGACATGGCTGAGGCGCCGTGCCGTGCGTAATCCACTATCCGGCGCGAGCACGGCATGCAGAAACTCGTCGGTATGCAGCGATCCCTTCATCAAAAGTGCGGCCTCGCCCGAGCGCACGAGCGCGACGGCTGCTGCGGCCGCCGCATCGCTATGCGGCGCGTCAACGAGCCGGAAGGACGAAATGTCGAGCTTGGCGTTTTCCGCCACTTTGAGAATCTTTGCCCTTGGTCCGACAAGTATCGGCGTGATGAGTCCGGCGCTTGCCGCCTCGACCGCGGCGCCGAGTGCGTTCGCATCACATGGGTGGGCAACAGCGGTCGGGAGAGGCTGCTGGCCCGCCGTCCGGGCGAGAAGTGCGTTGAATCTCGCATGACGAGTCAGCCGGACTTCCGGCAATTCGACGCGCGACACCCGAACCTTCTCTTTGGGCGCGCGCACATGGGCCGTGCCGCTGATGACCTCCACCCCATTCTGGTTGCTGCAATTGCAGTCAAGCAGCAGATCGCCCTTCTCGGGATGCTTTTCGGTCACGGTCAACGTCGCGGTAATCGTATCGCCGATATCCACCGGACGCAGAAATCGCAATTCCTGGCCGAGGTAGATCGTGCCGGGGCCCGGAAGTTTCGTTCCAAGCACGGTCGAAATCAAACCGGCGCCCAACATTCCATGTGCGATGACCCGGTGGAAAATGTCGGTCTTCGCATAGGCGGGGTCCATATGCGCCGGATTCACATCACCCGAGACGACCGCAAACAGGTCGATGTCTTGCTGCGTGACGGTGCGGGAAAGGGACGCTTTTTCGCCGACTGCAATCTCGTCGAAGGTCCGGTTTTCGATCATCGAGTCAGGTGAGGCTATTTTACCAGCGTACATGCGCTATCCCTCCGTTTAGGTCTCGCGCACATAAGTTCCCGGTGCATCAGCGAGCGCCGGATAGCCTTTCGCCGGATCAGCAAGAGGTGGCGGCGAAACTCTGTCCCCCGACCGCTCAGCCAGCCACGCCGCCAAAGCCGGCCACCAGGAACCCTGATATTCCGGCGCGGCGGCTTTCCAATCCTCCGGCGCCACATAGGGACCTTGGCTCAGGCGGCGCGCGAGGCGATAATGCCGGCGCGGATGGCCCGGCTCGCTCACGATTCCCGCGTTATGCCCACCGGACGTAAGGACGAGCGTGATATCGCCCTGGTTCAGCAGAAGGATTTTGTAGACCGACCGCCAAGGCGCAACATGATCCGTTTCGGTCGTTACGGTAAACATCGGCGCATGGATCTCGGAGATCGCAATCGGTCGGCCATCAACTCGATAGCGTCCCTCCGCCAAATCATTGTGCAGGAACATCGCACGCAGATATTCGGAGTGCATCCGAAACGGCATCCGCGTCGCATCTGCGTTCCACGCCATGAGATCGAATGGTTTTTCGCGCTCTCCGAGAAGATATGTCTTGATGAGACGCGACCAGATGAGTTCGTTGGATCGAAGAATTTGAAAGGCGCCGGCCATCTGGGTGCTATCCAGATAGCCTTGCTGCCACATGACATCATCGAGCAGCGCCAGCTCGCCTTCATCGGTGAAGAGTTGTAGCTCACCCGCCTCGGTGAAATCGGTTTGCGCGGCGAGCAAAGTTACGGTCGCAAAACGATCGTCTTTATCGCGCGCCATCGCCGCCGCCGCGATCGAAAGCAACGTCCCGCCAAGGCAATAACCGCAGGCATGCACCTTTTTGGCGCCGGAGATGGCCATAACCGCATCGAGCGCAGCCATGACCCCAATACGCCGGTAATCGTCAAACGATGTATTCCGGAGTTCGGGACCTGGATTGCGCCAAGAAATGCAGAAGACGGTAAAACCCTGAGAGACAAGATAGCGGATGAAGGAATTGTGCGGCGATAAGTCGAGAATATAATATTTCATAATCCAGGCCGGGACGATGAAAATTGGCTCGGGGCGAACCGTCTCGG
This sequence comes from uncultured Pseudomonadota bacterium, assembly GCA_963782195.1. Lineage (GTDB taxonomy): Bacteria > Pseudomonadota > Alphaproteobacteria > Rhizobiales > Beijerinckiaceae > Methylovirgula. The sequence goes on from CAWAIN010000005.1 coordinate 335,249, forward strand.
TCGTAGGCTGATATTGAATCAGTTCTATTAGCTCATTGCGGAACACCACCTTGCCGGGCGTCACCGCAACTTCTTCTCCGACCGCGAAGCCTTTGACCTCGTCCATGGGAAGGCCGCGCGCGACCCGCCGCGCGTCCTCACTGAAGTTCCGATAGCCCCTGATAAAATTCCAGCCGTATTCGGCAGCCGTTGCCCGCAATACCTCCGGATTCGTCAAAGGAAAGTTGGAAGGCGAATAAAGATCGAGAATCTGACGCGCTGCGAAGGATACGACGGCGCTATGCGACTTCGCCACACCCGGCAGGCAGGCAGTCGCCTCATTCCACCATTGCTCAGCCAGGATGGTGGCCTCCGCGAAAGTATTGAAGGGCGGATGCGCCCAGCTTTCATCGTCGAAGCGGTGATCTCCGGGCGCCGGCTTCGCCCATAAATCCTGGCTCAACAGGCGCGCCCACTGACGCGAAGCGCTTTCGGCTAAAGTGATACGCCGCCCCGGTGCATTGGCGAGATGCAGACCCCAATCCAAAAACGCCAACGTCAGCAATTCAAGCGATTGCGAGAAAGTGAAACGCGCTTCACGCGCATGCAACAAGCGATCGAGCGAATCTTCTTCGACTTCGTACGGCGCCTCCGCAACGGCGGCAGCCTTGCTCAGGGAAGCTGCATTTTCGATTGCCACCACGCTTACGCCTTCAGCTTTGCTTACGCCTTCAGCTTTTTTTGCGTTTGCTTCGACGATTTTCGTTAGGGCATCTGGCACGCCATTTTCGGCAAGGCTTGACTTCAGCATCCGTAACTCCTTCGACGTGGCTATCTGAAAGCCGTGACGACGCGATGAACGTCGTCAGCCGACGCAACAACCACTACGAAGCCTAATCAAGAATCACCGCGGACGAATTGATGCCGATCAATCGATCATGACCATCGAAGGCGGTCGATCCCGACGATATTTTTGCGACATTTTGATCGAAATCAAACCTTTCTGCTCGCACGCGTTCATCCTCCAAAAGACGATTTGATACTTCATAACTCTTGGAGGACGACATGCTCGATAAAGCAACATCCGGGACGGCGGCCATGGAGCCGAGGGAACAAGCGCAATTTCCGGTCAATTTCGTTGAGGCCCAAAAAAGAACGGTAAGAATATTCGCCGAGACAAGCGAGCTCACGGCCAAGGCCGTTCGGGAGATCATCGAACATCAGACCGAATTGCTGAAGCTCGAGACCGAACAGATGGTAGGGGCCTTTACACCGCAGAAGATCGGAGAAGATTTGGGGGCGACGGCAGTCGCTCGTTTTGATCAATGGCAAGAGCGGACGGATCTCATGATCGCTCAAGCACGGCAGCTCAACGACATCGTTCGCGATTACGGGTGGCAGGTTCTGAAACTATGCGCCAGTGGATATCATAAAGGCGCTCATTCTTTTTGGGAAACACGGTAGACAGACGTCCGTTTATCGGTGAGCCTTGCAAATGGGTTTGCTGGCCGCATGTGAGTGAACGGAAATACGCTAGTCGATCCAATGAAGCAGCGGAGGATTGCGCGGGACAGGCGGAGGCGCCTCGCGCGGATAGCCGACGATAATGGGCGCGATCGGCACATAGTTCGGATCGAGTTCGACCGCGCGGTTGCCGTCAGGCGTTTCGAGCCATGGCTGCGCGAACCCGATCCAGCACGTCCCCAACCCGGCAGCATGAGCCGCGAGCATGAGATTTTCCGCAGCGAGGCCGACATCCTCCGCCACCCAATCGCCCTTTTTTCCGGAGATCAGGATCATTGCTGGAGCGTGATAAAAAACGTGGAAGTCCGCATTGCTAAGATGTTCGCGAATTCCGTTCGGCGTTGTTCTGGGATCCAGCGTGCGCAGCATATAAGGTTTCGCGGCGGCCGATATTCGATCAAGAAGCGCCGGATTTCGGATGATCGTAAAATGCCATGGCTGGGCATTGAACGCACTCGGTGCCTGAATTGCAGCATCGACGAGCTTTTTCAAGATTTCCGCCGCGACGGGTGTGGTCGTCAAATCACGCGTCGCCCGCCGCTCATAAATGGCTTCCATAACGTCCATGGAGAGGCCTCTCCTTCTATTCGTAGGATAAGCTTCTCAGGCGTTGAGTTCTCTAAGGGCGGCCGGATTCCTGAGGTGAATCTGGCGCGCGGCCGGGATTTCGATGAGAGCATCGCGCTCCAATTGCGACAGGGTCCGCGACACTGTCTCGATCGTCAACCCGAGATAATCGGCGATGTCTTGCCGCGTCATCGCCAGATTGACGATTCTGGCGCCCGTCGACTCGTCCACGCCGTCGATAAGAAACGCGGCGACCTTCTCAGTCGCGCTCCGGCGCCCGAGTAGCAGCGCGTGCTCCTGCGCCCGCGCCAAGCTCTGCATCGCATAGGAGAAAAGCTGGTTCATCAATCCCTGATCACTCGCCGCGAGCGCCTCAAGGCCGCGGCGGCGATAGGAGATCAATGTGCAGTCGCAGACCGCTTCTGCCGAAAAGCCATGCAGGCCATCGAACTCGAAACCAAACACATCCCCAGCCTTATAGAAGGCGTCGATCTGCCGGCGGCCGTCACTGAGGAATTTACAGGTGCGCACAACGCCCGAGACGACTTTGAAGAACAGATCGGCGTCGGCGCCTTCGCTGTAGATTTCCCGATCCTGCGCAAAATGCAGCACAGGGCCGGTCATTCCGAGGCCACCGTCCCGCTCTAGGCGGCCTCCCGGCGCCTTCGTCCACGGGTTGCGTGCCATAACGGCCGGAGGAAATGGCGCGGCATGATCAACCGAATAGGCTAACTGGGTCGGCATTGGGAAGCTCCATCTGCGAGAACGTTCCCTATGTCTAGGAGCCGAGCTACCATCAGGATATTGAGTTACCTCCTACGGACTTCTACGTAGAAGTGGGAGGCAGATCGGAGACCGCCTGGGGCGGAAGGCTCAAAATCTCGTGGATATTCTCCAGTAAAGCACTGTCCGAAAGCGGCTTTTCCACGACATGGCGTACACCCACCTTCAACGCGCGCTCGCGAAGTGCGTCGGTTGCGGCGCTTGTGATGAGGATGACCGGAAGCGCAACCTGCAGGGCGCTGAGATGCTCCATGACTTCAAAACCATCGATGACCGGCATTCGGTAATCTAAAACGAGGCAGCGTGCCCGCGATAGATCGGGGTGCCGCAAGAGCTCCATACCGCTGCCGCAAACGTGAACCACCAGCCCCTCAAGCTCAAGGGCAAACTTGAGTGATTCGCGCACGGCCAAATCGTCATCAACCACCAAAATGATATCCGATTGGCTGTTCATTTTTATGGAACTCCACCGACTCAATAGAATCGTAAGAGTTCATCGCACCAGCGCCTTGATGTAGCGCAAGCTCAAAGCTAGCGGTCATACCAGGTTCAACCGCCGGGCAGCACCTTTGCCTGCACGGCCATCCGCACAAGGGCGGAGAGGCTATTCGCCCCCATTTTCATCATGACGTTGGCGCGGTGCACCTCAACCGTCCGCGGGCTGAGCTTCAGGTCATAAGCGATCGTCTTGTTTGGGTGCCCCGCCAACAGGCCATCCAAAACCTGCCGCTCCCGCGGTGAAAGAGATTGCAATCGTGTTTGAATCTGAGCGGCTTCCGCGCCTTGATGGTCGAGCGCGTTGTAACGGTCGAGCGCGACGCGTATAGCGGAGAGAAGAACTTCATCGTCAAACGGCTTTTCGATAAAGTCGACCGCGCCCGCCTTCATAGCCTCCACAGCCAGCGGGACATCGGCGTGGCCGGTCATGATGATCACCGGCAGATGAACCCCAACAGCCTTCAGGCGGCGTTGCAATTCCAGCCCATCAATGCCCGGCATCCGCACGTCACTGACGATGCACCCCGGTTGCAGCGTGCCAAGAGCGGCAAGAAACGCGACGCCCGAACTCGTAGACGCGCACCGCCAGCCCCGCCGTCGCCAGGAGAAATGCCAGCGAATGCCGCACGCCATCATCGTCATCGATCAAATGTACGACCGTACTAGTCATCGCTGAGATCCTCCCCAGCGATCGTCTTGAGCGTCAGCCGGAAGACGGTCCCGCAGTCCGCATTTGGTTCGGCCCAAAGGCGGCCGCCGTGCGACTCGACAATCGTTCGCGAGATTGACAACCCCACGCCCATGCCTTGGCGCTTCGTCGTGACGAAGGGTTGAAAGAGCTGATGCGTGATCTCCGGAGCGATACCGGGACCGGTATCACGGACATCGATCCTTACGGTGTCATTGTCTTCCTTATGCGTGGAGACAGTCAATTCACGCCGCTCGACCTCTTGCATTGCCTCTACGGCATTGCGCATCAAATTGAGCAGGACTTGCTGAATCTGAATCTTGTCCGCGAGGACGAGCGTCGAACGCGACTCGAACAGAAAATAAACACGCACGCCGGTTTCCTTGATACCCACAAGCGCAAGCGCGCTCGCCTCCTCGATCAGTCCAACGAGATTTTCGATCTGCCGTTCGCTTTCGCCGCGCGCCACGAACTCCCGCAGCCGGCGGATGATCTGCCCAGCCCGCAACGCCTGTTGCGCCGCCCTGTCCATGGCTTCGCGCGCCATCGGAATGTTAGCGCTATTGCCACTCTCCAGAAGCCGCCGGCCGCCTTTTAAATAATTCGCAACCGCGGTGAGCGGCTGATTGAGTTCATGCGCCAATGTCGAGGCCATTTCCCCCAGCGCCGTAAACCGGGACATGTGGATGAGTTCAGACTCCAACTCCTGCAAACGCAGTTCGGTCTCTCTGCGTTCGGTAAGGTCGCGCACAAAGCCGGTGAAAAAGCGCCGGTCCCCCGACCGCATCTCGCCGACGGACAGCTCCATGGGAAAGGTCGATCCATCTTTCCGGCGCCCCACGACGAGCCGGCGGATGCCGATGATACGCCGCTCGCCCGTCATAAGATAACGGCTGAGATAATTATCGTGTTGCTCCTGATACGGTGGTGGCATGAGGATTTTGACGTTTTGGCCAACCGCTTCCGCGGCCGAATAACCGAAGAGCCGTTCTGCGGCGGTGCTAAACGATTGCATGATCCCTTGGACATCGATGACAACCATCGCATCTGGAACCGTGTCGAGAACGGACTGCAAATGAGCTTCGCGTTCCGCCAGCGCGGTCTGGGAGCGCTTGGAGGCGGTAATATCACGGGCGACCTTCGAGGCCCCCACAAGCCGCCCTTGGCCATCACGCAGAGGCGCTGCGCTCAGGGATACATCGAAGACCTCGCCGTTCTTGCGCCGCCGCCGCGTTTCGAAATGTTCAAAGCGTCCGCCCTCTTTAAGACGCGCCAGAATTTCGGACTCTTCATTCTCGTGGCCTTGGGGCAGGATGAGAGAGATGGACTTCCCGACGATCTCCTCGGCGGAATAGCCAAAGATCGTCTCCGCGCCGCGGTTCCAATCTGTGACGACCCCATCCAGGGTAAGACCCACGATGGCGTCATCGGAGGAAGCGACGATGGCGGCCAGGCGGCTGTTCGTCTCGTCCGAAGTGCGGAGAATTACATCCACCAGGATGCCCGTGACGGCGGTCGGCTCTCCATCGGACGGGCATATCCCTCCCCGCATGCGCAACCAGTGATCTTCGCCATCGGCAGAAACGGTACGGAGGGCAACGTCGTGCCCTCCGCCCTCCAGGCTGTGGTGCAAGACGCGATCGATCCTGGCCTGATCGTCAGGGTGCAGCCGTGCAAGAAATTCGGAATAATCCAGAGTATCGCTCGGCGCGCCGATGAGCTCGCGGGCGCGCGGCGACAAAATTAGAGTGTTTGTTGCAAGATCCCAGCGCCAAATCCCGATACGCGCGGCCTCAATCGCGAGCAAGCGGTCATTCGCAACCGCGGAGGTAGCATCGAGACGTGTCGCCATATCAGACAGTATAAAGCCCTGAGACCGCTACAACTATAACGTGGCACGCTGCATCTTTGGGAAAAAATTATCACCTGCGGCCGGGCTCCGCAGCCTGCGCTCTCGCGCCGGGCAATGGGGACCGATCCTCGCTCCACCGCCTCGCAATCAACACGGCACTGCGCTCCGCCTTGCTCGGATCAGGGCAGGAAATCATCACTTTTAGTTGATCAGTTTGATCGGAATCAAACGATCTGATTTTCCGACAGCTATCCTGCTTCAAGTGGGAAGAAGCGATTTCAAAAAGTGGATTTTGCAAATGACAACCTTTGACAAACGCGAGCAAGCCTCGGAAGCAAAACTCGCGCATGATGAGGAACTCGCATTTAAAGTCCTCGCACGGCGTAACCAATATCTTGGTTTTTGGGCGGCGAGCGTTCTCGGAGTGACGGGTCAAAAGGCCGAAGAATACGCTGGGCGCATGCTGGCCAAGCAATTGCAGAGCCAGGGGGACGCTTCCATATTCGAAAAGATTCGTGCGGACTTTGACGCTGCGAAGATTGATCGGTCCGATTCCGATATACGCCACGAGATGACCTATCTTCTCGCCAGGGCAAGGAAAGAGGTAATGGCGGGGATGCCACTGACCCCTCCGTAAAGCGCCAGATGCTTCTGGGCACATTTTACGACGGCATTAACCGATCGCTGCAGCTTGGACGTTTTACCTCTGCTGTTGTTTGCGCTTCGCCACTTTAGCGTGATTTCGTTGGAACAGATCAACGATGCATTCTGCGATTAACTTACTTTCTCAGGCCTGAGCTTCACAACATCGGCAGCAGGTCTGGGGGCGGCTTCGCCCGCTGCCAGCTCCAAGAATCGGTCAAGTCATCACCCTGAAGCGGAACGTGGCGGATCAAGCCACAGCGTCCTCATCAAGCGAACGGATGACTTTGGCGGGGACGCCCGCCACGAAACTGTTCGGCGGGACATCCTTCGTAACAACCGCCCCGGCCGCGACCACCTAGTTTTCCCCCGCTGTAACGCCACCAAGTACGGTGGCACCCGTTGCGATCCAAACGTTCTTTTTAATCGCAATTGGCTTTACCTCAATGTAAGCCCGCCGCTGAGATGGTTTCAGCGGATGACTCGTGGTGATGATGTTCACGTTTGGCCCGATCATGACGTCATCTGCTATGTCAACGCCGCCCATATCATAAAGCGTATAGCACTGGTTGATGAATACGCGGCATCCAACCCGGATATCCAAGCCGTAAGCTGAATAGAAAGGCGGTATGAGAATGAACGTGTCGTCCATCTTTCGACCAGTCAATTCGCTGAATATTTCTCTCACCTTGGCAACATCGTCGAAGGAAAGCTTGTTCAGCTCTGCCGTGAACCGCATGGCCCGCTGCGTCGCGCTGAACGCCGCATCCCAATCGGGACTGTGGATCTGCACCCGCTTGGCGGCGAATGGTCTCTCGGCATCCATGTAGCCTCCCTCTGGCGTCTGATTCGCGGCCCTAGCGATTCGAACGCCGTCCCCGTTCGAAAATCAAGATACGTGCATCTGCGATCTGGCGCCGGAGAAGACAGAGATACATCTCTCGTGACGCATGGCTGATGCTGAGCGTTGGAAGGCCAGGTCCCTTGACTCGCTGATCCAATCGCCCATATTCGGGCTGTCGTGGTCTTCGGCGAATCTAATTCGACGGAGCTAAGAGGGAAGCCGGTAAGCGATCGGATGTCGCTACGTTCGAAAGCGAAAGCGGCGCTGCCCCCGCAACTGTAAGCGGCGAGCCAGAGTCCTTCGGTGTCACTGGGCGTGATCCTGGGAAGACGGACTCAAACAACGACCCGCGAGCCAGGAGACCTGCCTCGACGATATATCGTGCTCGGGCGGGGTGTCCCGGTGGTGCGCTTTGGCTCCGATGGCGTTCGCCGCCGAGTTCCAAACGCGTCGCTTGTGCATCGCTGCCCGCACTTGAGGGTGAGGGATGCTTTTGAATCTTCCGTTTTGCCGCCCGCGGTATTCCACAACACGACCTACTCTATCTCCCGCTGGGACGCGCTTGAATGCTTGAGCGCAATCCCGCGACGACGCCCGACTTTGACCTCCGCAAAATTGGCGCGCATCCCGACCATTGGTACCCGGTTGCCTGGTCAACCGAGGTGAAAACCGGACGGCCCTTCGCCGCGAGTTTTGCCGGCGAGCCGATTGTGCTCATCCGCCCCAAGGACGGGGCGGTCTTCGCGTTGGAAGATCGGTGCGCGCATCGGCAGGTGCCGTTGTCGAAAGGCGTCGTAAACGGCAACGTCGTGCGATGCGGCTATCACGGCTGGAGCTACAATTCCGAGGGACATTGCGTCGACGTTCCTTATTTGGGGAAAGGCAAGTTACCGAACGGCGTGCGAGCCTATCCCTGCCACGAAATCGACGGTGTCGTCTTCATCTGGCCGGGCCCGGCGACGGCGGATGCGCCCCCCGTCAAGATTGGCGCGGGCGGCGATAAATCCTACAAGACACGGCGTTTTGGCGAGGTGGTCGCGTGCCATTATACGTTCATGCATGAGAACCTCATGGACATGAACCATCAGTTCCTTCACCGCAGCACAACGGGCAAAGTTTACCCGCGTTATCTTGATCGCCGTGTCGGCGATGATTGGATGGAGGTCGATTATAGTTTCATGCGCCCGGATGAAAAGCCGCCGATTGGCGAGTCCGTCATCGTCGGCGCGATGCGTGGACAGTCCGACAAGGCGCAGGACCTTATGACGGTGCGCACTGAGTATCCCCACCAGACGCTCAAGTTCTGGACGTCGGAGGGCAGCCCGGTTCTCGATGTCTGGCTTGGTTACACGCCCGTCGACAAAGAGCAGAGGTCGAACAGGACGTTCATTTCCCTGTCGGTGCGGCGCCCGAAAATTCCGTTCGTTCTCGATGCGGTCTGGCCGATCATGGCGATATTTACCAATCGCGTTTTCAAAGAAGATCGCGACGTTGTCGAAATGGAACAGGCGGCACACGACAACCAAGGCTCCGATTGGAACCAGGAAGTCTTTCCGCCGATTCAGGATCTGCGAGCGCTGCTTGCCGCCAACGGACAACCTATTGCGTGACCGGCGGGACTGACTGAAGCAATTGAACAGCTTCCGGTAATTCACCGTCGAAGCGATCGGTGCGTGCCCGAAGCCGCCCGCGAAGCAGCTTTCGACATAAATCAGGCGTCAGACGGTTCGTCCACTATCAGGCTTTTCAAAAGCTCTTTAGGTGTCGACCCTGCGATTTGTGTTCTGCCTAAAGGTCGGAAATTCTTAAACACCGAATGAACCGAGGGGCTGGACGCGAATACCAACCCATCGTGAGAGGTGGTTTCGTGATCAAAGTCGCTGGAGACCTCCACACGATAGCCCATGCGTTGCAAGAAAGACGAGACACCCATATGCAGTTCTTGCGAGTGCGTTGAAACGAAGATGTACTTTATCGCGCGCCGCGCGAGGCTCTCGACACATCCCTGCAACATCTGCAGTTCATTCCCTTGAATGTCCGCGTGAAGAACATCGATCATCGGGAGGCCGCGGGTTAGGCGGAATTCATCGACCACAAACCCACCTTCGGACACGAAGTCCTGGATAAATTCACCGCTGAACCCGTTTGTGAGAAAATTGAATTTACCGACGGCTAAATTGGATTCATCCGGCTCGACCATGAAGACCGAGGCATCTGGGCGCTTCTTCTTGAGCCACATCGAATAATGCGCCCAATATGAGCCTAATTCCAACATCACGGGTGCGCCGCTCAGACGCTTCACTGTTTCCTGGAATACATATTCTTCGAGAGGTTCGTGAACGCCCCGGTTTAAGGACAGGATGAGGCTAAACTCGCCGTAGTAGGCATTTATGCCTTTGGATGCGACCCGATTGCCATTGTGCAGATAGACAAAATCGCCCTCGACAATGCCAGCTTCGGGCGCGCGTTGTATTAAAATATTGATTGGGTCTGAAATGATTTCGCGGAACCTGCCGATAAAATCCTCAGACTCTGATTTCGGCGGAACTGCAGTTTCTGCTGGTCTCAATCTTGCGACCTAACGTACCAGTCGTCCCATTGCGACAGTCCTTCAAACTTCCGGCGATACCCATTTGCCTGGAACAAGTCGTGCAGTCGCTCTCGTGTCGAAGCGAAATTGTGCTCGCACGTGATCACCTTGAAGTGATACTTGTCGAAATCGAAATGTTCCAGAATGTCGAACTCGCTTCCCTCTGTATCTATGGAGAGATAATCTATCTCGCGGGGCGCTTGATATTTTTCAAGCAAATCAGCCAACGAAATTGTTTCGACCAAATAATGCGTTGCGTTCTTTCGCGTTTCACTATGCATGTCGCTGGCGACATATGGATTCAATGTCGACAATTCGGGCAATTCAGTTTCACTGAATTCAAGAACATCGCCCGAACTTCTCCAGACACATTTGGGCTCTATCGCGCTCGATCTGTTTTTATGCAATGCGGCGTGCCAGCATTTCGCGGGCTCTGCGAGGATGCCTTTCCACCCATATTCCTTTTCCAACAGCCAGGTATTGCTAAGGTCCTGTCCATCCGTCGCGCCAAACTCAACAAAAACCCCATTTTTCTTCTGTTCCAGCTCAGCCAGGACGAAAATATCCTGTCGCAGCTGTGCCTTGGACCTTGCAATTGGGCCAAGAAGTGCCGTCGCCTGCATCGGAGCCACGGTCAAAAGGAATTCCAGGTCAGAATATTGCTTACGGACCTTCTCAAGCTTGCGATCAAGCTCGGCGAGAGATGTATCAAGTTTGCGATCAAGCGCGGCGAGCGACTCGGGAATTGCCGCGACCGTACGCTCCAGTTCGCTTTGCTTGGCAAGTTCCCGTTCCGCCGACCGCTCAAGAAGCGCTTCGAGATTTTCGAACTTCGCCATCGCGGCATCGAAATGATACGCGCTGGTTTCGTTGGACGCAGGAAACGTCCGACGGTGAAATCGCTGAAGATGGTTTAGGACACGTGCTGTCATGAGTGGAGTTCAATTGTTTAGATCATTCGACAAAGATTATTTCTACCTACACGTGCATTTATGATCATCAAGCCCCGTAAGCTGCAACGAAACTTCGTCACAACTATTTATGCTTTTACGGGAATTGACTAATTGCCACAATCAATGGTCACATCGTCTAGCTGAACAAAAATATTTTGCCCACCCATCAACTGTACGTGAGCCTTACAGTACTGAACGGCAATCGGAAAGAAGCACGCCAAGGTTGTCGTTTAAGCTTAATCTGGGACAATATGTAATTTAAGGTTGCCCATATTTTTACATTTTTTTGACGTGCCAATCGGCATCCGTGCGTCTTGAGGGCGTCCGAGCCTGTTAATGGCGTCGTGTTTGTTGGAGGCCCAATGATACCGAAGTGCTGGAACGAAGAAGCTATTTCACACGCAAAGGAAGTTCGTGAAATTTACCTGGAGAATCTATCAGTTGGCGCACCGCTGATAAGAACCGCGCTCGCAAGCTACCCATTTTATCACAACGTCGAGGTCGCGCCGGGCATTAAGACCGCGGGAATGGCTTGGACCGACGAGTTTGTGAGAACGTCTTGCGACCTCGCGGCAGGTATCGATTTTGAAGGCAAGCGCGTCCTGGACATCGGTTGCCGCGATGGCGCGATGTCGCTTTATGCCGAAAGCCGCGGAGCGGTTGAAGTCTATGCTGCCGACAACGATGCGTCACCCGGGCTCACTAATTTCATCGTCCCGTTCAAAAATTCGATTATCAAACCGATCGAAATCAACATCAACGATCTCGACAAGGCCAACCTCGGGCGTTTCGATATAATTTTCTGCTGCGGGCTCATCTATCATCTGCAGGCGCCGTTTTGGGGCCTTCGCCAAGTCAGGGATGCCTTAAAGCCTGGCGTATTCTGATCCTCGAAACGGCGGTTCTGGACGCGTTCGAGGATTTCCCCTTCGTGGCTTACCTTCCCGACCGGACATCACCCTACGAACCGACCAGCCCAACTTTTTTCAATCGCGCCGGTCTACGCAACGCCTTGTCCGTCTTGGGCTTCGGCGGCGCTGAAGCAAGCGCGGAATTTGGTGCCATGGAATACGATGCCGGACTTCATTTCCCTCGGTTCGCGGATGCCTTTCCGGATCAACGCAGGATGCGATGCGCGCGCTTCGCGTCGGTGAACAGACTAGATGCAAACTTCTCACACGCGGCATCAAAGCATAGCTATTTTGACGGCGTTCATCGGATGCACAGCGAGGGACGGGATCGGTATAAAACCCAAGACATCAGCCAGTTTGATCACGAGCACATCTGACGAACGAATACGTTGCAGCCTCCGCTTCGCGAGAAAATTGCCGCCGACCGATAGCTTGGCGGCAAACGGGGGGAGCCTTTGCCCCTGCCAATTGCCGATGCCGATGCGCGCTGGAGAGCGTGGTATACCTATCCGGGTAAGCAGAGCCTAATCTAGAGGAGGATCAAATGAGCGACCTGAAAATCGATCGTGTGCTCGTTGGTGAAGCTCTCGTCGGCGACGGCAACGAACTTGCGCACATTGATCTGATCATGGGACCAAGGGGAAGCGCCGCCGAAACCGCCTTCTGCACAACACTCACCAATCAAAAAATCGGCGATAACGCTCTTCTGGCACTTGTCCGCCCGAACCTTATGACAAAACCGGCGACGGTGATGTTTAACAAGGTCGATATCAAGAACGGAGACCAAGCCGGAAAAATGTTCGGTCCTGCGCAAACCGGCGTCGGAAAAGCTGTCATCGATTGCGTGAAATCCGGCGTCATTCCCAAAGATGAAGCCGCCAATATTTTTATTTGCGTTGGCGTCTTCATTCACTGGGAGGCAAAGGACGATAAAAAAATCCAGGACTGGAATTACGCCGCGACGAAGCTCGCAATCGAACGCGCTGTCAAAGGCGAACCATCAATAGATGAGGTCATTTCCAAAGAGAATGCGGCGTAACACCCGTTGGCCTCCCGTAGTTGAGGTTCGTCAGATAGGGCGCATTGCCTTCAGCCACGCATGCCGCCTGCATCAAATCGCGGCGACGGGGAGCCGCCGCCCGGCCTTCTCTTCCTAACCCGCCGCCTAAAATCGGGTTTAAGCCGTCCGCGGCAATATCGGTCGGAACCGCCGAACTCGCTACCGGCAGCAGCCGGCCGATAAATAATACGCTGGCGCAGCCTTTTTCCTCCTTGACCGTTTTCTTTCGGCATGCGGCAATCTCTGAGACGGGGAGCCGGATACGCGGGAGAACTGATTGGGCAGGCTGCACGGGTCGTTAGCCTTTTGTACAATTTGGCGAAACGTCCCACTGCCCTATTCTTCGAGAGGACGGAGGATTGGACATGAACGTCGCCCGTTTGCTGCGCCGCACTGTGCGGCGGCTTGCTTCCTGGAAAAGAGCCGAACGCGCGGGGCCCCGCGTAGATTTGGGTAACCTCGAAGAAACGATCCGAATCATGTCGGATGCGGATTTTGCAGAATATCTGCGCCTGCATACCAAGTCGCACAGCTGGAAGGTTTAAGCGGCCTCAACTTTGACCGGGCCGAAGCCGTGGTGATGGCGGCCGCGTCAGCTGCGCCTAGCAACTCGTGACGCGCGGCTGCGTTCTCCGGCCGAACCCGGAGAGCAGCCATGAACGAACATGTGAGAGATACAAGCGCGCAGCCCCTGCGCGACCCAACGAGCAAATATCCGAAACCACCCTATAGGAAGCAGACGCAACCTTGGCCCGGCCTGGCTTGCAGGATGGATCCGCCGCCGGACCACGGCGAGACAAGCTATCGCGGCTCGGGGCGTTTGCTTGGCCGTAAAGCGCTGATCACAGGCGGCGATTTTGGCATGGGCCGTGCCGCGGCGATCGCCTATGCGCGCGAAGGCGCCGATGTAGCGATCAATTATTTTCCAAACGAAGAAGAGGACGCCCAACAAGTTGTGCGCCTGATCAAGGACGCCGGCCGCGCGGCTGTCGCGCTGCCCGGCGATCTGCGCGACGAAGCCTTCTGCAAGAAGCTCGTCGAAGATGCGATCGGCAGCCTCGGCGGCCTGGATATCATCGTCAGCAATGCCGGGCGCCAGCAGACGCGTGAATCGATCCTCGATATTTCGTCGGAGGATTTCGATGCAACGATGAAGACCAACATCTACGCGCCATTCTGGATCATCAGGGCGGCGCTGTCGCATCTGCGTCCCGGCGCCGTGATCATCGCCACAACATCCGAGCAGGCTTATGATCCCTCGCCGCAACTCTATGATTATGCGCAGACCAAAGCAGCGACCATGAACTTCGTGAAGTCGCTGGCAAAGCAGCTTGGGCCCAAAGGCATCCGCGTCAATGGCGTCGCCCCAGGTCCGATCTGGACACCGCTGCAGGTTTCGGGCGGCGCAACGATGGATAAGCTTGAACAGTTCGGCAGCCACACACCTCTCGGCCGCGCCGGTCAGCCGGCGGAGCTGGCGTCAATCTATGTGCAGCTTGCGGCGGAAGATGCGAGCTATGCCACTGGGCAGGTTTACGGTGCCGCGGGCGGTGGCGGCCAGCCTTGAGCCGATGATGATAGATTCGATGGGTGTTGAGAACACCCATCGATCGTCAACGCGTCATTCAGAGCGCGCGCATCACGCCGGTTTTCGGGTGACAGTTGATGTATTCGAAATGCTGGGCCGATGCGTTGGCGTCAAAGACTGACACTTCATGATACAGTACCAGCTCCTTAAACTTTTTGGCGAGCCGGTTGAACGTGACGAAAATCTGCAGATGCGTGTGGTGCGACTCCGCCCATTGCTCGAGATTGGACAAGGACCGCCAAAGGCTCACGCCGAAGCCCTTCTCTAAAACATTGCCGTTCTCGTCCATGTGATAGCAATAGCGGTTGCAATAGCAGCCGGCTTCGAGACCGTCGTCGCGCAGGTAATTCATGCCTTCGAGGAGGACGGGCTGGATGTTATCATACCAGGTCTGGCGTTCCTCGCCCTCCGTGCGGCTCCAGTCCTCTCCGGAGCGGATAAGCGCCAGATTCTGGTGGCCGGCGACAATGACGCGCCCGCCGGCCGCGGGATTGCCCTGCTTCAGAACGAGCTCGCCCGAGGGCTCCATCGTATCGGTCTGCGAGAGCGGCAGGCGATCGCGCATCGAGCCCCAATAGCCGTGCTCGATGATCGGTTCGGTCAAGCCGCCCAGGAGGATGCTGACGCCTTCGAGCGGCCCAGGAGCCGTGAAGATGGTCTCGAATTGCTCCATGCGCGGAGACAATATCTCGCGGAAGTATCCGACCTCGTCGTTCAATCGATCGTCGGACGCCCACCAATTCTTGATCTCCGCGCTGCCATTCCATTTGTGGTACTTCGCCGGATCATCCCAATACGCCACAGCAATCAGGTTGAGATAGCCCTGGCCATCGACGAATTGCACGAGATCGTGGCGCGCCGGGCCTTCGGCTATCTTGAAGCTCTGCAGGATAGTCTGGAAGGCAGCGCAAGCGCGCCCCTTTGTTTCGTCGCCCTTTGACTGCACGCCAAAGTAAGCCATGACGAGCTGCTTGATCGATTGCGGGCCAATCGCGGAATAGGCCGGCACCGCCGGTTTCCAATTGTCGCTAACCCGGCGCGTTCGCGTACGCGGGCATCTCAGATGGCTCGGAATCGAAGAATCTAAACTCATTAAGTTGACCTCCCTTTGCCGGGTTAAGGACCCGGATTTTTATTCAACCATAAGGTTGAATATTAGGTGGGAGTATTTGTCAACCGATCGTGGACGGGTGTGGCGTCAGCTCGAATTTCTGTTTTAGACGGAAGCCGCCTGTTGCCGCGAGCGCGCCAGATCAACCGCTCTCCTGCCGTGATTTCGCGGTCCTTTTTGCCGAGGCCACACGCAGTCTTGGCTTCGGTGCACGAATCGTCTCCGGCTATCTCTACAATCCAGATCAATATATGAACGGGTCGAAGGATTTAGGCTCTACCCATGCCTGGGTGGAAGTCTACTGGCTGGATCACCTTCGATCCGACAAACCGCGGGGTTGGTGGCTTCAACTTGATTCCTGTCGCTGTCGCGCGGGACATTCGTCAAGGCGTACCCGTGGGCGGCAGTTTTGTCGGAATGACCGAGGCCTTTCGCGATATGTCAGTGGAAGTCAGCGTGACGTCCCAGGCCGGTGCGGCTGCACGATCGATTTGATTCCGGCCTCGCCCGTCCGGATATGTTCAGCGGCTAATACCAATAGCTTTTCCGTCGAGGACGGTCGGCGCCGCTTCGGGATTCAATCCCGGTTCAGCGTTTTGTTAAGGTCGGTGTCCGTGCCGGCAAGATGCTTGTTCCCTTCCGGCAAAACATCGGCGACCGCATTCAACTTCTTCCACCCCGGCGTCGGCGTTTGAACCTCTTCCGTGGGGACGAAAACGGATTCTTCAATCAGCTTCATCTTGTGAACGTAGCGCGGGCAGTTCGAGAAAACCGATTCAACCGTTACGCGGATAATGAGCTGCGCACCGGGATATTGTGCAAGCAAAGGATCGTTTTCGACGGCGCAAGCGCGGCCGAGGATGCGAAGCCGTGCCTGCCGCTCAAAATCGACGAACAGGATACCGACCTTGCTCGTCTCATGGATGTTGCCAAGCGACAGATGCATGCCGTTGCCGTCATAATCAGGGAAGGCAATCGTGTTATCGTCGATGACACTGACGAAGCCGGACTTACCGCCCTTATAAGAACAATTCGGCTGGCCGTAGGCATCTGAAGTCGCAATGAAGAACATGTTCTGGCGCGCGATAAAGGCCGCATCCGCGGCGCCGAGTTTGTCATGAACGAGGATCGCTTCGAGTCGGTCCGCAAGCTGGCGCGTGTTGCGGCGATCCTGAATTTCGCGATGACCTTCCGAGAAAAAATCTCGGGCCGGTTGGTCCGGTCCGGCATCCCGGCACTCCGCCTCGGCAACGTTCTCAAGCTTGTTGATGCACGAATTCCAACTGACGCGCGTGATCTCGGCACCTTCGCGATTCTGGTGCTTTTCGTGCGTGAGGGTCAGTTCCGTCGAATTCGCATCGAGGGCACGAAACTCGGCAATCAGCGTCGAGGCGTCGCCCTTCAATGAGGCGACCGGACCATCGTAACTCCACGACATGGCGATGCGCCGATCGGGAGATAATTCGAGATAGGTCCCGCTGATCGAATAGGCCCTGCCCTCGGCATGCTGGCCCTCGATGCGATAGCGGCCGCCGCGCCGCAGATCAGTCGTCACGCTTGTGATCGCATCGCCGCCCGGGGCCAGCCATTTCGCGATCAGCCGCGGCTCGGTCCAAGCCGTGTAGACGGCGCGGATCGGCGCCTGGATTTTCCGCACCATGGCTATCGAGACGTTTCTCGTCATTCAACGCCGATCCGCGATCATTCGGGATTTTCGAGAATATGCTCAAGCGCATCGAGTCGCGTACGCCAGAATCTCTCGTAGCCGCCGAGCCATGAATAGGCTTCGTTCAATGCTTCGGCGTTGAGCCGGCAGATATGCGTTCGACCTCTGATCTCGCGCTGGACAATGCCGGCGCGTTCCAGAAGCTTGACGTGCTTCGAAACCGCCGCCAGCGACATATCGAATTGCGGCGCAAGCTCGCCAATGTTGTAAGGCCTTCCAGAAAGAAGGCTTACAATCTCGCGACGCGCCGGGCTAGACAGCGCCTGAAAAACACTGTCGAGGCGATCCTGCTGATATTCAATCATTTGGTTTAATATCGGCGATCGGCGCATTTTGTCAACGAAAACCGCCGATGCCGACACTGAGATTATCGCGCACGCGTCTCAGAGGCCCGCGCGCGGTCAATATCCGGCAGGCGGTATTGTTCTTCAGGAATTTGCGCGAGCGTCGAGCCATGCACCTCGCCACTCAAGCCATAGAAGCGCTGGAAGCTCATGATCAGCGGCCGCCATTTGTCGGGATCGACGCGGTTCGCTTTGGCCGTCATCAGAATATCGGGATGCAGATGAACGCGCTGAATACGAACCTCGAAGGTCACGATCGCTCCGCGCACCATATCATCATCCTGCATGAGATCGTGTTTGGCTGCGACAACGGCCTCCATTTGCACGGGACATTCGAGCACGCGCGACGGCGTGACAGTGAGCGACGGGACCGGCGTGAGACCGGCGATCTCGAACTTGTCCTTTTCATACGCATAGCCGCGCGACTGTTTCGGTACCGGGACGGGGTTCGAGCCGGTGAGCCGGGCAAGCCTGTCAACGGCCGCGACATTTTCAACAGACGGCAGATTCAAAACACATTCACCGGTGCGGATCACGTTTTCTGTCGTCTTGGATGAGGCATCCAGGCCGAGCATGCAGCGCCATCCGAGCCAGAAGACCGAAGACATCGGCGCGAGATTGGACGAACCGTCCTCATTTTCACTGCTGATCAGCACGACAGGCGTGCCAAAATAAAGAATAGACGGTTCGCTGATAACGTGAGGCGGCGTCATTTGATCTCTCCTGTTTGTTTGATCTTAGGAGATTAAGGTCGTGCCTGCCCGCGCGAACTCCGGTTCTTGCTGTCAAACTGGCCAAGATTGAAAAGCGCAACCAAGCGTCGGCATCAGAGTTCTCTAAGCCTCAAAGCTGGGGAGAAGAAGAATGCTGTACACGATTTTGCTCATCATCCTCGTTTTGGCTCTCATCGGCGGTCTGCCGGCATGGCCTTATTCGGAACATTGGGGTTATTTTCCCTCTGGCGGCATAGGCTTGGTTCTTTTGATCCTCATCATCCTGCTCGTCGTTCGCCGCGCGTAGGGAACCTTGCCGGACAGGCGCGGTTTCAAGACATCTCATCATCGATGGAGTCAAAGATGATCAATAAAGATCAAGCCGAAGGCGTCGCAAATCAAAGTATTGGCAAGGTCAAAGAAACGCTTGGCCACGGCGTTGGCAGCGAACAATTGGCGGTCGAGGGCGTAGCCCAGCAATATCGTGGCGGCCTCCAGAAAGCCGTTGGCGATGTCAAGGAAGCTGGCAAAGACGTTTACGATGCCGCAAAGGATGCGACGAAACCGCAACGTTGATTTGAACGCTGATAAAGATTTATGGGCGGCAGATGCTGAGATGCGTCCGCCGTCATTCGTTGTGGGCCGCAGACGGCGCACGCACGTCATTCGCCTTCCAGGAAATGGCCCAACGCATTCAGCGGCTTGATCCCGTCGCAAATGATTTTGGCAATCGCCAGCATCGGCACCGATAAGATGGCGCCCGGCACGCCCCACATCCAGAACCAGAATATAAGCGAGATGACGACGAGAACTGGATTAAGCGTGAAGCGGCGCGCCAGCAGCATCGGCGTGACAGTTTCGCCTTCGATCAAATGGACAATGAAATAGAGCGCAGCCGGCAACACGGCACGCCACAGGCTCGGCATAACGAGCAGGCCCTGAAAAAGAAAAATTGCGATCCCAAAAAACGGCCCCATGATCGGGACGAAATTTAGCAAGAAGGCTATGACGCCCCACAGCACCGGGTTACTTACACCGCAAAGCCACATGATGATCGCAGTCGCCACGCCGACCGTTGCGTTCATAAATGTGATCGTCGCCAGATAGGCCGATACATTATTTTCGATCTGCTGGCTGAGATCGACAACCTGTCGTTTGTCCTTGAACCGGGGCATGATCTCGACAAGGCGACGTAAAAACAAATCCTCGGAAATCAACAGAAAGAATAGGACGAGAACCGTTTCGAACAATTCGCTGACAGCGTGTTGCGTTCCGCGGAACAGCGTCTGCGCCAAGCCCATATTCTGAACTTCAGAATTCAATTGGCTTGATGGCGGCTTGCTCGGATCCGGCGGATGTAAAAACGAAAGAACTTTCGTGACCGGCTCGCTGATAAATCTAATTCTCTCCTGAATTTGCGGAAGCCGCTCCGGTGCGGCGCGAATCCAGTCCTCCGCCGGCCTGGCGACGATTATCGCTAACATTATGATCACTGAAAACGCCGCGATGATCAGGAGCGTCGCCGAAATAATTCGCGGAATACGCAGTTGCGACATGAAGCGCATGACTGGTTGAAGCAGGAGCTTCAGAACGAGAGCCAGAAAGATCGGCAAAATGACGTCCGCGGCGACATAGGCCGCAGTTAGCGTCGCAAAGACGACCAGAATCCCGAGGAAGGTCGAGTCCGGGTTCTCTGGCAGGAAAAATTCATCGCGCGGCGGTGAAGGCAAATCCTTCGCAACCGTCTCTGTTGTCGGGACTATAACTTCCGGAAACGGCATCGCCAAAGCTCCGGCCTGTCCGCTTAAATGAATTTGGGTGCCCACAAGTTCCGCTTATTGGACTATGCGGCTCGCGGATTGGGGCGGCACAAATACCGTTCGCGATGTCAATTATCGTCAAGGCGATCCTCGAAATCGCGTCCTTCGAAGACTGCGCCACTCTCCGTGATAATTCGATAGAATTTCCGGCTATCCGGCCTCACTTCCGTTCTTAAATATTCGAGACCCGCTTCAAACGATGGAAAGCGGCGGATAGCGATATTGATCGCCGATGGGAGTGCGAAATTCGGACTGAGATAAAGTCCACACGGATCGAGTCGATTGAACGTCGCGGGCATGTGGCCTTTCCCCCGAGGCTTCCGATTGTGTCATGGAGATGATTGACCAGGTCGCCCTTTCGGAACAGACACTGGCGCACGAATGTGGGTGGTATGACCACCACGAGTGCTCGACGATAACCTCACGCCACGATTGGACGTGAGGCATTCACAAGGGTTTGGGAGATCGCCGCGGCGAGTTGATCTTGATTAAAGGGTTTGGCAAGCCGGACACAGCCCGGATTGATGTCGGCTCTCGATGATTCCGCATAGCCGCTGACGAAAAGCACGTTCATATGCGGGAATTTTTCGTTGATCTGACGAATGAGTTCGGCGCCGTTCATCCCGGGCATTGCGAAGTCCGTGAGTACAAGGTCAACCGTTGACGATGCCGTCAACATCTGCAGCGCCTCCTGTCCCGATTCCGCTTCGATGACCGAATGACCTAAATCTTCCAGCATGGCCGCGGTGCCGGTTCGCACCAAAAAATCATCGTCGACAACAAGGATATTAAGCCTGCCTGATGGGGCCGTAAGCGCGCGGGCCGGCTTATCGGGCTCGGATTTTATCTCGACCTGTTGATGCGCGGCGAGCGGCAAGAAGAGATCGACCGTCGTTCCGCGATTCTTCACACTTGAAAGATGCAGCGCCCCGCCGGATTGCGCCGCCATACCATAGACCATCGACAAACCAAGGCCCGTTCCCCTGCCCGGCCCTTTTGTCGTGAAAAACGGCTCGGTCGCTTTCGCCAAAGTCGCCTCATCCATGCCGAAACCGTTATCGGTAAGCGAGATGCACAAATAATCTCCGGGCTTTAGTTGTTTAAGCTGCGGGTCGTAGACCGGTGTCGCGGAGATTGAAAGTGAGCCTCCCTCGGGCATGGCGTCGCGCGCGTTCACGACGAGGTTGAGCAAAGCCAATTCCAATTGATTGGGATCGATCTCGATTGCCGGCAGATCGTCGCGGAGCGAAATCGTCAAATGCACAGACGGCCCGACCGCCCGAACCAGAAGCTCCTCAATGTTGGTGATCAACTTTGCCGCATCGACAGTCACGGGCTTCAATTCCTGCCGCCGCGCAAACGCGAGCAGACGTGCGGTCAAAGCGGCGCCGCGCTGCGCGGCCTCCATGGCGTTGTTGAGCAGGCGCAATTCTTTATCGTCGTGAAGGCGCTTGCGCAGCATATCGAGGCTGCCGAGGATTGCCATAAGCAGATTGTTGAAGTCGTGCGCGACACCACCTGTCAATTGACCGATTGTATCGGTTTTCTGCGCCTCGAAGAGTTGTGCCAAAGCCAATTCGCGCTCGCGCGTGCGCTCCTCGATGCGGCGTTCGAGCATTTCGTTCGTTTCCGTCAGCGCAGACTCAGCCAGCTTCCGCTCGGTGATGTCGTAGGTGACGCCACTCAAAAGGCAAGGACGACCCTCAGCGTCTTGCGAAACAATCGCGGTCGAGACGCACCATCGTTCTTCGCCATTGGGCCGAATAATCCGGTATTCTTCATGAAATGTGTCGCTGCTTTCAAGCGAGGCGCGCATAGCGCGTTGAATCGGCACGTAGTCATCCGGATGAAGCAAACCTTGGAGAGTCTCCATCGTCGGCTGAAATTGGTCCGGCGAAAGGCCGGCAATTCCATACTGGCCCTCGTCCCACGAAACCTGTCCCGTTAGGGAATTCAAGTCCCAAGACCCCATAGAGCCAGCCGCCAGCGCAATACTGCGACGCCGCTCGCTGTTGATAAGCCGCTCCGTCGAAGCTTCCAGTTCCGCGGTTCTTTCTGCAACACGACGCTCGAGTTCTTCGTTCATTCGCTCAAGCTGGCGTGTCTTGCGATATAATTCGCCGAACACGCGGACCTTGGCGCGCAGGACCTCGGGAACGATCGGAACGGAGACGTAATCAACCGCGCCCGCGGCATAACCTTTGAGCTGATCGAAATCGCTGAGATGGATAGCGGAGACGAAAATGATCGCGGTTCGCTCAAAGCGCGGGTGTTCGCGCACCATGGCCGCGAGTTCGAAACCATCGAACTCGGGCATCTGCACATCCATCAAAATGACCGCGATTTCGCTCTTCAGCAGCGTCTGAAGCGCCTCGCGCGCCGAGGTGACGGCGATCAAGTTCTCTCCTAGCTCCGCGAGAATCGCCTCGTAGCTCATGAGCTTCGATGGCTGATCGTCAACGAGCAGGATGTTGATTTTGTCTTGCACGGCTCTACCGATGCAGCCACATTCGCAGTGCGGAAAGCAACTGCTCGGTATTGACGGGCTTCGCCAAATAGTCTGAGGCGCCGGCCTCAAGGCATTTCTCGCGATCTCCCTTCATGGCTTTCGCAGTGAGCGCGATAATCGGCATACGCCGGTAATCTGGCATCGAGCGAATGACCTGCATCGTCTCATATCCATCCATGCCGGGCATCATGATGTCCATCAGGACGATCTTGAGATCGGACGTCCGCTCGATGACTTCGATGGCTTCGCTACCGGTCGAGGCCGTGAGCACGCGCATGCCGCGACGCTCCAGCACGCTGCTCAGCGCGAAAATATTGCGTGGATCGTCATCGACCAGAAGCACGGTTCTGCCGACGAGGTCTTCGTCCGAATTGTGCAGCCGTGCCAGCATTGTCTGCTTTTCGGTCGGCAAATCGGAAACGACGCGGTGGAGGAAGAGCGCCGTTTCGTCCAACAGACGCTCAGGCAATTCCACACCTTTGACGACAACGCTGCGCGCCATTGTGTGAAGAACGGCGTCTTCCTCGGAAGAAAGCTCACGGCCGGTGAAAACCACGACGGGAATGTCGGCTAGAGACGCCTCATCACGCATTTTCTCCAGCACTTCAAAGCCCGAAATGTCCGGCAGCTTGAGATCGAGCACGACGCAATCCGGCGGATCTTCGCGGAGCATTTTCAGCGCGTCATGGCCCGTATCGACGGTGACGATTTCGATATCCTCGTGGCCAAGCAGCTCGCTCAGGCTAAGCTGCTCGGAGGGATTGTCTTCGACGACCAGGAGACGCCGGCGGCGCGGCGTCGCAAAAGTCTTCAACCGCCCCAAGGCGTTTTCCAATCCATCGATTGTCGTCGGCTTGGTCAGGAACGAATAGGCGCCGCGCGCGAGGCCATGCTGCTTGTCCTCGTCAAGCGTAATGATCTGGACCGGGATATGCCGAATGTCCGGATCCTGCTTAAGCTGGCTGAGGATGTTCCAGCCGAGCATATCTGGCAGGAACACATCGAGCGAAATCGCTGTCGGCCGATATTCACGCGCCAGGATCAGTGCCTCGGCGCCGCGTGAACATACGATCACCTTGAAGCCATTGTCGCGTGCCAGATCTGCGAGCACCCGCGCATAATGCGGATCGTCCTCCACGATAAGCAGCGAAAGGTCGCCCGGTCTCAGCGAGGCCCGGTCGTCTTCGATGCGCTCGATGGGCTGCTCCGTCAGGCGCGCGGACGCGACGTGGCTCGGGAACGGAAGAATGGTCGCCTCGCGGGACCGCGACGCCGACTGCGCACCGACATAGGTGAGCGGCAAATAAAGAGTGAACGTGCTCCCTACGCCAGGCGTGCTGCGCAATTGGATCTCGCCACCGAGGAGACCCGCCAATTCGCGGCTGATCGCGAGGCCAAGGCCTGTGCCACCGTATTTGCGGCTCGTGCCGGCATCGGCCTGCTGGAACGCCTCGAAAATAATCTTCTGTTTTTCCTGCGGAATGCCAATGCCCGTATCAGAAACTTCGAAGGCAACGACGGAGGGCGTCGCGCGGAGCGTCGGATGATCGGCATTCCACCCGCTTTTCACGGCCTTGACGGTCAATTTAACGCCGCCGCGGTCGGTGAACTTAAACGCGTTTGATAGCAGGTTCTTCAAAACCTGCTGCAGGCGCTTCGAAATCCGTAATGATGCTGCGTTCGAGATTCGGATCGAGATCAACCTCAAAAGCCAACTGCCGCCTCTCGGCTTCGTGCCGGAACGGTCGCGACATCATTTCGAGCAAGCTCGTGAAGATAATTTCTTCGGCTTCGACGGAGACCGTACCCGATTCGATTTTAGAGAGATCGAGAATATCGCTGATCAGGTTCAAAAGGTCCGTACCGGCGCCATGAATCGTGCGCGCGAATTCGACCTGCTTGCTGCTGAGATTGCCTTCCGGATTGTCGCCAAGTTGCTGGCCCAAAATCAGGATGCTGTTCAGCGGCGTCCGCAACTCGTGCGACATGTTGGCAAGAAATTCGGACTTATATTTCGACGTGAGCGCGAGTTCCGCAGCCTTTTCCTCAAGCGCCCGGCGCGCCTGCTCGATTTCCTGGTTTTTGGCTTCAACTTCGACGTTACGTTCGGCGAGCTGCTGCGCCTTCTGCTCAAGCTGATCGTTTGTCTGCTGCAATTCCTTCTGCTGCGTTTGCAGTTCGGTCGCCAGCTGCTGAGATTGTTTAAGCAAGCCTTCGGTTTGCATCGTCGCTTCGATAGAATTCAGCACGATGCCGATGCCGGTCGTCAATTGCTCAAGGAACGAAAGCTGCAGGTCGGTGAAGTGGCCGAGCGAGGCAAGCTCGATCACCGCTTTGACCTGCCCTTCGAACAAAACCGGCAGAACAACGGCGGCCTTCGGCGTGACCCGGAAAACACCCGACGAAATTGGCACCACGTTTTCCGGCATTGTGGTGATGAGCAACCGCCTTGCGTCACGGGCACATTGGCCGACGAGGCCTTGGCCAAGCCGGACTTCCTTGAGATGGCTCATGAAACCGTCGTCGGCATAGGCGTGGAGCAACTCAAGTCCGTCATCATTCACCTGATAGATCACGCCATGCTGCGCATCGACGAGTGCCGCGAGTTCGGACAACAGCATCCGTCCGACATTGGAGAGATCGCGCTGGCCTTGCAGCATGTTGGTGAAACGGGCGAGATTCGTTTTCAGCCAGTCCTGCTCGTTGTTTCTCTCCGTCGTCAGACGGAGGTTGCCGATCATCGTGTTGATATTGTCCTTGAGTTCCGCGACCTCGCCGCGTGCATCGACCTGAATCGAACGGGTCAAGTCACCCTTGGTGACGGCGGTCGCAACTTCGGCGATTGCGCGAACCTGTGTCGTCAGATTGGCCGCAAGGAGGTTGACGTTGCCGGTCAAGTCTTTCCACGTGCCGGATGCACCAGGAACATGCGCTTGGCCGCCGAGCCGGCCTTCGACGCCGACTTCGCGCGCCACGCTCGTGACTTGCTCGGCGAAGGTCGCCAGCGTCCCCGTCATATTATTGATCGTCTCGGCCAGCGCCGCGACTTCGCCTTTCGAGGCGACGGTCAGATTTTGTTTCAGATCGCCGTTGGCAACCGCGGTCACGACCTTCACGATACCGCGCACCTGCTCCGTGAGGTTGACGGCCATCACGTTGACGGTATCCGTCAGATCCTTCCACGTGCCCGCGACGCCCGGCACCTGCGCCTGGCCGCCAAGTTTGCCTTCGGTGCCGACTTCGCGCGCCACACGCGTCACTTCGCCGGCGAAGGCGTTGAGTTGGTCCACCATCGTATTGATGGTGTTTTTCAGCTCAAGAATTTCGCCTTTGACATCGACGGTGATCTTTCTGGAAAGATCGCCGCGCGCGACCGCCGTCGTGACCTCAGCGATGTTGCGGACCTGCGTAGTCAAATTGGCCGCAAGCAGATTGACGTTGTCGGTCAGGTCCTTCCACGTGCCGGCGACGCCAGGCACCACCGCCTGTCCGCCGAGCCGCCCCTCGGTGCCGACTTCGCGCGCGACGCGCGTGACTTCTCCCGCAAAGGAACGTAGCTGATCGACCATCGTGTTGATGGTTTCTTTGAGCTGCAAAATCTCGCCGCGAACATCGACCGTAATCTTGCGCGACAAGTCGCCACTCGCGATGGCCGTCGCGACTTCGGCGATGTTCCGCACCTGTGCGGTGAGATTGCCGGCCATCGAATTGACGTTGTCGGTGAGGTCTTTCCAGGTGCCGGCGACGCCGGGGACTTGCGCCTGGCCACCGAGCTTGCCCTCGGTGCCGACTTCGCGCGCCACGCGGGTCACTTCGCCGGCGAAGCCGTTAAGCTGATCCACCATCGTATTGATGGTGTTCTTCAGCTCCAGAATTTCGCCGCTGACGTTGACGGTGATTTTGCGCGAAAGATCGCCGCGCGCGACGGCGGTGGTCACCGCGGCGATATTGCGAACCTGACCCGTGAGGTTCGACGCCATCGAATTGACGTTCTCGGTCAAATCCTTCCATGTGCCCGCCACGCCGGGCACGACAGCCTGGCCGCCCAGTTTGCCTTCGGTGCCTACTTCGCGCGCGACGCGCGTGACTTCGGAGGCGAAACGATTGAGCTGATCGACCATCGTGTTCAGCGTTTCCTTCAATTGAAGGATTTCTCCGCGGACATCGACGGTGATCTTGCGGGACAAGTCGCCGTTCGCGATGGCTGTCGAAACTTCCGCGATGTTACGAACCTGACCCGTGAGGTTGGATGCCATGAGGTTGACGTTGTCCGTCAAATCCTTCCACGTGCCGGCGACGCCGGGCACTTCCGCCTGGCCGCCAAGCCTGCCTTCGGTGCCGACTTCGCGCGCTACGCGTGTCACTTCGGATGCGAAGGAATTAAGCTGATCGACCATCGTGTTGATGGTCTCTTTCAGTTCAAGGATTTCGCCGCTGACGTTCACCGTAATTTTCTTGGAAAGGTCGCCCTTCGCGATGGCCGTTGACACTTCCGCGATGTTACGGACCTGGGCCGTCAGATTCGAGGCCATCAAGTTAACGTTGTCCGTCAGATCCTTCCATGTGCCGGCGACGCCGGGCACTTGCGCCTGACCACCGAGCCGTCCCTCGGTGCCGACCTCGCGCGCGACGCGGGTCACCTCCGAAGCGAAAGAGCGAAGCTGATCGACCATCGTGTTGATGGCTTCTTTGAGCTGTAGAATCTCGCCGCGCACATCGACGGTAATTTTCTTCGACAGATCGCCCGAGGCGACGGCAATCGTAACTTCTGCGATGTTTCGCACCTGGCCGGTCAAATTCGAGGCCATGGAATTCACGGATTCGGTCAGGTCCTTCCAAACGCCGGTCGCGTTTTTGACCTTCGCCTGGCCGCCGAGTTTCCCGTCCGTTCCAACTTCGCGCGCGACGCGCGTCACCTCGGACGTGAACACCGACAATTGTTCGATCATCGCATTGGCGATCGTGGCGGAGCGCAGAAAGTCGCCCTTCAGCGGCCGTCCGTCGACGTCGAGCGGCACTGGCTGAAGCAGATCGCCCTTCGCGACGGCGGAGATCGTCCGCGTCACCGAGGTCGTCGGCCAAAGGAGGTCATCGATCAGCGTATTGATCGATGTTTCCATATCCGCCCAAGCGCCGGTCGAAATGCCGAACCGCACCCGGTTGCGGATGCGGCCGTCGCGGCCGACCGCCTCGCCGACGCTCGCCAATTGCGTGGCCATCTGCTGGTTCGCGGCGATGATTTCGTTAAATATATCTGCGACCTTACCGGTGAGCCCGGTGAGGTTGCCCGGCAGCCGCACGCTAAAATCACCGGCACGCATCGCCTGCATGGCGCCTAAAAGTTTGGCTGAATCCGCTCCCGAGATATGTTCTTCGAACAAGGGACTTGCGGGCGCCGGGGCTTTTTGGGTGCTGAGAATCCGCCCGCGCCGCCGCCGTTGCTTTCGACACCATCGATATAAACCCCGCCCTCTAACGCGCGAGGAATCGCAGCCCTGCGCGGCAGACACGCCCCCACGCCAAAACGCACGGCAAACCATAAAGTTCCGCGGACAAAATGGAGGGCCGGCCCCGACCTTTGGCAAGGGCCACGGCCCAGAGGACAATCTAATCGACCGGCGCGTCTCGACCCGCGCTGTCCTGAACGTCTGGCGCGACACTCGCCCCGTGCACCGCCGCCTCGGGCTCCGGGTCCGGCTCAAGCCCTTCCTGCTGGGCCTTTTCCGCGGCGACGATCGCGCGGATGCCGCGGCTCGCCATCAGCATTTCGGTGAGGAAAGCGGTCAGAGCGCCTATCGTGAGGACAAGCGCGGCGCCGAACGACAGGAATAGAAGCGTCGACCCGGTCCCGTTTCGCAAAGTCCCCACGAAGAGTAGAAGCGCGGCGCCGCTCGTCGAAACGCCCGCGAGCGCACCCAGGACGACGGCGGCATCGAGCGCATGGGATCGGCGGCGGAGATACCCGAGCCGTGCGAGAATTTCGTCGCGTTCGGCCTCCGAAGCAGAAGTCCAAAGCGTCCGACAAAGCATCGACCTTATCCGCCACCCGGCCAAGCCTCGTCGCGAAAACCGCGAGGAGCGACGCGACACCGGACAAAAGAAAAACCGGCGTGAGCGCGACCTGGATGACGTGGACAATATCGTCGACGGATTCGGGTTGCATCATAACGCTACCCTATGGATGCCAATTCAGCGGCGCCACCTCGAATTGGCTGAATTCGAACCCTGGCGCGACCGTGCAGCCGACGAGCGTCCATTCGCCCTGCGCCTCGGCGCTCTGCCAGGCATCCGGTGGCACGACGACCTGCGGCACCTCGCCGGCAACTATATCCGGCCCGAGGACATGAGTTGTTAAAGCGTCAGACGACTTGATCGATAAAAGCAAAGACGCGCCGGCATACCAATGCCAGATTTCGGCAGCGTCGATGCGGTGCCAATGCGAGCGCTGTCCCTCGGCGAGAAGATAATAGATGGCGGTCGAGGCAGCACGGCCGCCGATCATCCGTCTGTCGCGAAACGTCTCGCGGAAATAGCCGCCCTCGGGATGCGGTGCGAGCCGCAGCGCTTCTATGATCTCGGCAGCCGATCGCATCGGCGACGCCTATTGCTGACCGAACGGGGGGACGACGAAAGCGCCGCGCGGCAGACCACGCGAGGCAAGCACAGGAAGCTGATCTGTGTCCCAGCCGCCGCCGAGAGCTTTGAACAGCCGGACATTTGCCTGGAGACGACGCTGCTGAATATCGACCTCGTTGACCTCGTTGGAGAGCGCGGCCTGCTGTGCCGTAATAACCTGAAGATAAGCTACTTCGCCGCCAATATAGAGCGTCGTGAACGTGTTCAGTGACTTGTTCGCAGCAACGACGGCGTCCCGCTGCTGTTTCGCTTCGCGGCCTAAAATGCGCAGCGACGAAAGATTATCCTCAACGTCCTGGAAAGCCGAAAGCGTCGTCTGACGGTAAGTGGCAACATTCTCGGCGTAGGCAGCGCGGACGGCATCCGATTGCGCGCGAATTGCGCCGCCATCGAAGACCGGTTGCGCCAGCGTCGTGCCGACCGACCAGAGCAAGCTCGGCCAACCGAACCAATTCGCCGGTGTCGTGCCCTGAAAGCCCGCGAGCGCGGCAAGGTTCACGTCCGGGTAAAACGCAGCGTCGGCAATGCCGATCTGCTGATTGGCTTCGCTCACGCGCCGCTCGGCTGCGGCAATGTCGGGACGGCGCTGCAACAATTCCGACGGCAGCATCGACGGAACCGCACGCGGCCTGAGTTGACCAAACGCCGCTGGCGCAATGTGCAACGCTGCGGGCGGTTCGCCGATCAGCACCGCGATCGCGTGTTCGAATTGTGCCCGCGACACGCCGATGTCGGTATCCTGCACCTTGACCGTCGCGAGTTGGGTTTCTGCCTGCTCGACATCGGACTCTGGCGCCAAACCGCCAGACTGGCGCTTCTCCGTCAAATCAAGTGCGTGCGCATAGGCCTTCACTGTCTCGTCCAAGAGACGCTGTTGAGCATCCTGGGCACGCAAGTCGATATAATCGAGCGCGAGTTCGGCATGGAGGCTGAGGCTCGCGGTTGAGAGGTCAGCCGCCGTCGCCTGAGATTCCTCGCGCGCAGCCTCGGTCGTCCGCCGCACCTTGCCCCAAAAATCGACCTCATAATTGAGATCGACCGTCTGTTCGAAATCGCCCAGCGGCGGGGGATTTTTGGTCTGGAAATACGGCTGATTGGCCGAATCGCGGATAGACGCCGCGCTGAGCCCAGCGCTGACGCTCGGGAACTCAGCCGCGCGCGCAACGCGGATCAACGCCCGCGATTGCGCGAAACGGGCTTCAGCTTCCTTCAGGCTCTGGTTGGCGTCGCCCAATTGCTCTTCGAGCCGGTTGAGCTCCGCATCGCCGAAGACTTCCCACCATTTACCGCGGTCGAACGCGTCGCCTGGCGTGGCACGCACCCAGACGCCAGCGGTCTTGTAATTGATGGGCCGCGTCGCCTCTTTGAACTTCGGCGTAATCGGAACGGCCGGCGTCACATAATCCGGCCCCACCATACATCCGCCCAGCAATAGTCCGAACGCCGCAACTCCCCCCCAGGCGTGACGCATTAAGACGCTCCGGCTGGCTTGCTGCTGTTCACCCGCACTGTGATGCCGCTGATGAGGGAATCGGACGGATTGATGATGACTTGATCTTTTCCGGTGAGACCGGAAATAACCTCGACGCGATCGCCGTAATCGCGACCAATCTTGATCGGCACCAATTGCACTTTGCCGTCATGCACGACACCGACACGCAAGCCCTCGCTACGGAACAACAGCGTGTTGGACGGGATCGTCACGCTTTCCGGGTGTGCTCGCAGACCGAAATGCACGAACGTATAGGCGCCTGGCAGAAGCTTGCCATCGCTATTGTCAACATCGACCTCGGCCAGCAACGTCCGAGACAATTGGTTGATTGCGCCGTCCGTGCGCACCAACGTGCCCTGGAATGGCTGGCCGGGATATTCGTCGAGCGTGACGGTCGGCTTGGCGCCGACATGAATCTGCGGCGCATAAACCTCGGGGATCGCCACGTAAATTCGCAGGATTTTGGTCGCCTGCATGCGGAATAATTCACTGTTGCGCGTGCCCGACCCTGCCGTGATGAGGTCGCCGATATCGGTATTACGCGCAGTGATCATGCCATCAAACGGCGCATAGATTTTTTCGTAGCCCTGCAGCTCTTCGAGGCGTCCGACCTCAGCCTGCCGCGAAGAAACGATCGCTTGGTCGGCAGCCAGAGCGCCGGCGGCATTGTCACGCTCCTGCGTCGAAACCGACTGCGACTTCAGCAAATCCTGGGTGCGATTGGCGGTGATGTTTGCCAGCTTGGCGTTGGCCTGCGCGGTCACAAGATCAGCCCGAGCCTGGCGCAATTGCGCGTCGAGCTCCGGTGTCTCGATCTCTGCCAGCAATTCGCCCTTCTTCACCCGCGCGCCGATATCCACGTACCATTTCTTCAGATAGCCGCTGGCGCGTGCATAGATCGGCGTGTCGGTGAAAGCTGTGGTTTGGCCGGGCAGAACCAGTGCCTGGTTCGGAGCGTTCTGCTCTGGCATAACGACATCGACGACCGGCACTGAAGAAGCGATCGTCTCCTCCGCCAGAGTCGATTCCGCGGATGTGCGGGAGTGGATGCCCTGATAGATGCCCCCTGCAAGCAAGGCCAGGACAATAATGAAGAGAAGAAGCCTACCGCCAGACGCGCGCTTTGGCTTCAGTGTATCCGCGTCGCCAAGCTCATCGTCCGGAGCGGCGCGTTTCACGGTTTCGGTCTTCTCGAGCATTTAAGCCACCAAGCTCCCGTGTCCCGCGTGTTCGCCCGGCGGTTGCGGTCTTGCGGATCCGCCTTTGCGGTTATGCAGCAAGGCAAAAACAGTTGGAACGAAAATCAAAGTCGCCACGGTCGCGACCATCAGGCCGCCGATGACCGCCCGCCCGAGTGGCGCGTTCTGCTCGCCGCCTTCGCCCGCGCCCAACGCCATCGGCACCATGCCGATAATCATCGCCAAAGCGGTCATCAAAACCGGGCGAAACCGGGTGAAACCCGCCTCAATCGCCGCCTGCAGCGCGTTGCCATGCTCCGCCAGTTTTTCGCGCGCGAAAGCGATGACGAGAATGGAGTTCGCGGTCGCGACGCCCATGCACATGATGGCGCCCATCAGAGCCGGGACGGAGAGCGTCGTTCCTGTAAAGAACAAGAATAGAACGATACCCGCCAGCGCCGCCGGCAACGCGCTGACGATGATAAACGCGTCCGACCAAGATTGAAAGTTGACGACAATCAGCAGGTAAACGAACAGGATCGAGAAAGCGAGGCCGGCGAAGAGATCGTGATAGGAATTGTCCATCGTTTCAATCTGGCCGCGGATCGTCACGAAACTGCCGCGCGGCAGAAGATGCCGGTCCTCGTTAACGATTTTTTGGATGTCGCGCCCGATAGCGCCGAGATCACGCCCTCGCACGTTGGCGTAGATATCGACTTGTCTGCGAATATTGTAATGATCGACCGCAGCCATCTCCTGCGAACGCGTGATCGTAGCAACATCCGCTAGAATGGCCGGCGCGCGCTGTCCGCTGCCGGTGATCGGCAGATTTTGCAGGTCCGTCAGAGACTGGATGTCGTATTGCGGCGCCATGGTCGCGAGGTTGTAATTCACGCCATTCTTTCGGTTCCAGAAGAATAGCGGCGCCGTTTGAAAGCTCCCGCTCAGCGTATCAAGGACGCTGCTGGCGACGTCGTTTTCTGTCAGACCGTTTTGCTGCGCCTTGGTCCGATCGACCGAAATCTGAAACGTCGGATAGTCGAAATCCTGCTGAATACGGGCATCGACGATGCCGGGCACCGCGCGGACGCGCTCCAGCATGTGGTTTGCAACGATGTGATTTTTGTAGATATCGGCACCCGTAAACTGGATGTCGATCGGAGACGGCAGGCCGAAATTGAGGATCTGCGTGATCATGTCCGCTGGCAACGTATAGAAGGTAACATCGGGGAAAGCGCGGGTGACCGTCTCCCTGATTTTCTGCACGTAGTCGGCCGTCGGATGATGGTCCTCGGTCAACTGGACCATAATATCGGCGTCAGCTGCGCCAATGGCGCCCGACGTCGTATGGGTCAGGTTGATGCCGCTGTAGGGCAAGCCGATATTGTCAAGAATCGAGGCTAGCTCATGTGCCGGGATGATCTGGCAAATCTTGTCCTCGACAAGGTCCGCAAGCCGCGCGGTATCCTCGATACGCGTGCCGGTCTTGGCCCGCATGTGCAGGATGAATTGTCCGCTGTCGGTATTTGGGAAGAAATCCTGACCGAGCCAGGGCGCCAGCGTAAAGGCCGCGAGGACGCAGCCAAGGAAGACAACCACGAAAACTTTGCGGTTCATCACGAATGACGTGAGAGCATTCCGATAACCAAGGCGCAGGCGCTCGAACCGCGCCTCGAAGCCCTGCTGGAACAATTTCAACGGATTACGTGTCCGCCTGCCGCCATTTTCATGCTTCTCCGTGGTCAGAAGATACATGGCCATCGTCGGCACCAGCGTACGCGACAATATATATGAGGCGAGCATGGCGAAGACGACGGCTTCCGCCAGGGGAACGAAGAGATAGCGCGCCACGCCGCTCAGCATGAACATCGGCACGAAGACGATACAGATCGACAGCGTCGAGACGAGCGCGGGAACGGCGATCTGCGCTGCGCCATAAAGAATGGCATCGCGCTGCGGATGCCCCTCCTCCATAAAGCGCTCGATATTCTCGATCGTGACCGTGGCATCGTCGACGAGAATGCCGACCGCGAGCGCGAGGCCGCCCAGGGTCATGATGTTGATCGTCTGGCCGATGAAGCTCAGCACCATCACCGAGGTCAGAATTGACAGTGGAATCGACACCGCGATGATGAGGGTCGAACGCCAGCTGCCAAGGAACAGCAGGATCATCATTGCCGTGAGGCCGGCGGCTATGACAGCCTCCCTGATAACGCTGAAGACGGACGCTTTCACGAAGACCGATTGGTCGGCGAGCGGCTGGATCTTTAGCTGCGGCGGTAGCGTCTGAGCAACTCGTGGAAGTATCGCCCGAATGCCGTCGACCACACTGATCGTCGATGCATTGCCCGCCTTAATGATGCTGACCAGCACGCCGCGCCGCCCGTTTTGGCGCACGATATTGGTTTGCGGCGCGAAGGCCGTACTCACAGTCGCGACATCCCGAAGATAAATGGTCGCGTTGCCGATCGTCTTGATCGGCACGTCGTTCAGTTCCTCCGGTGTATTCGTCGTCCCGTTGACGCGGACGTCATATTCGAATTGGGAGATTTTGGCCGTGCCGGATGGCAAAACCAGATATTCCTTCTGAACCGCATCGAGGACATCAGCTGGCGACAGGCCCTTGGCTTGGAGACGCTGCGGATCGAGACTGATCAAAATCTCGCGTTGCTTGCCACCATAAGGATAGGGAACGACCGCCCCCGGCACCGTGACGAGTTGGGTGCGCAGGAAATTCAAGGCAAGGTCATTCAACTCTTGCTCGGAGAGGCCGGGGCCGGAAAGGCCGAGTTGGAGGATCGGCACGCTCGATGCGCTGAAATTGAGAATTTCGGGAGGTTGTGTGCCGGGCGGCAATTGCTTCAAGATCAACTGCGAGCAAGCGGTCACCTGCGCATTGGCCGTATCGAGGCTCGCGCTCGGCTGCAGATAGATTTTGACCACGGCTATGCCGTTATAGGTCGTCAACTCGATGTGCTGGATATTATCGACAAGAGTAGTCAGAACCCGCTCGTAAGACGAGGTCAGCCGGCCCTCCATCTCTTCCGGATTGAGGCCCGTATAGGTCCACACAACCGCCACAACCGGGATGTTGATGTTCGGGAAGATGTCCGTGGGCGTCCCGAGGATCACCACCGGGCTCAAAATGAGGATCAGCAGCGCCAGCACGATGAAGGTATAAGGCCGATCGAGCGCGAGGCGGACGATCCACATTCAACAACTCTCCTCGTTTCGTCGCTACGCAAACCGAACACCGCTTGCGCGGGACGAAGCTTTCTAAAACCAGGAAATGCGGCGCTGCACTGCGGCATATTCCTGGTCTCCCGGATTGCAATGATCGCTGGCGAGCCTTGACGAGATCGCTCTACCGGTTAATCAACCCGTTGGATGGCCTTATGGCGTAGATTGATGGGGCGATACAAGGCGGATAGCCTTAGACTTCATCGCAAGCGCGTGATCGGCCTTAAAGTTTTAGTGAGCTTTCGTCTGAACCTTGTCCGGACCTGCGCTCAGTGCAGAGCAGCACCGCAAGAATTTCTCGGCCGCACTCCGATACGACCTAGCCCAGGACCTGCTCGCAGGAATGAAAACGCCCGAAAGCCGCCGCAACGCCGTATTCCGCAAAGCTCCGATCACCGTGCAGCTGTCGATTCCGCGCGACGCCGCAATACGCGTTTGCGGGCTCGTCGCTGCGCTGGCTTTGATCACACCGGCAGATATATGCGCCATGCCTTTGGCTCAGGCGGCGCCAACGCCTCTGCCGCCGCAACGGCCGTCGATGCTCGCACCCGGACAAGCCGCTCCGGCGTCGTCGGAGCAAACGTCACCACAGCCAGATGCCCCGGCAAATTCGGCTCCGGTCGCACCGCCGAATGCCGCGGATGAACCGATAAAGCCGGGTGTGATTAACGAAGGGCCTGGAACTTTGCTGAAACTGCCGTCGGCATCGCACGCCCGCATGCATGAATGCGCAGTCGAATGGCAGAACATGAAAACGACCGGCACGGCGGTCGAGAAAACGTGGTTCAATTTCGCGCTCAAATGCCTGACGCGATAGACCACACACGGCATGGCCGCCAACCTGGGCCTGCCCGGCGCAATATAATAGAGCAAATCAACGAAGACGGAACGGCCAGTGTGGCATCGGAGCCGAATGGGGCTCAGAGCACATCCTTGGGCGAAAACCGCGAACCGAGGAAAACCTGGCCGTCTCCGTCTTCTTGTTTCAACGAGTTTAGACCGACTCCGGCGCCGCTGGCGCTGGGGCCTTTGGCTTGCGCGGGGAAGACTTGCGCGCCTTTTTGGCGGCAGACTTCTTGGCCGGCGACTTGCGGGCCGATGTCCGGGCCTTCTTCGCCGCGGTCTTCGTGGCGCGCTTGGCAACTTTACGGGTCGCCTTCTTCGTCGCCTTCTTCACGCTCTTCTTGGTGACCGCTTTGCGCGCGGTCTTCTTAGCAGTCTTCTTCGCCGCTTTCTTCGCGGGTTTACGCTTGGTGGTAGCCTTCACCATCTTCAAGTTCCCTCTGTTGTTTTGCCGGCATGCGTTTCTTTGCCGACAAGAGGCGTAAATAGCGTAGCGCGGTTAATCAGTCGTGCAAGAGGGGCTTGCGCACGAGAGGCCGAATCGTCCGGCGATTCTGCGCCATTTGTCTTAGTAAGATGTTGCTTCATGCGCGGCTTGCGAAGTCTTCGCCAACATCAACACGCGACATTCGCAGGCTTCGTATCGGCGCGCATCAGCATCGTGCGAATGTGCGCAACGAAACTCCAGACGACACCGCATTCGACAGCGCGCGGCACGTATCGCGCGCGCGTAGCCGAATGCAAAGTTATTGTTTTTCTTGAATCAATTTCCATTTCGCATGTTCGAGCATGAACGGTGACGACGACCGTTTGCGCATCTTCGCATGCATACGCGCACCCTTGATGAAGGATGCTTTGTCAACCTGCAGCGATGTCTCGCCGCCGATAAAACATGCTTCGATGCAGCGCTGCATTGGTCCGCAGGCGAACGCCTGCATACGGTTAAAACGCCCGCAAAAATTTTTTTGTGGGACTCGAAAAAAATTGCGCAAAAGTGCTTCGCGCGAGGCTTTGCAAAGCCTCAAAACGCGATTCACACCATTCGTCGACTGATTCGGATCGGCGTTCAGATGCCGAGTTTGGTCTTCAGAAGCTCGTTAACAGCCTGAGGATTGGCCTTACCGCCGGTCTGTTTCATGACCTGTCCGACGAACCATCCAAGCATTGAAGGCTTGGCCAGAGCTTGTGCGACCTTGTCGGGATTGGCGGCAATGATCTGATCGACCGCCGCTTCGATGGCACCAAGATCGGTGACCTGCTTCATCCCGCGTGCTTCGACGATGGCGCGCGGATCGCCATTCTTCTCGTCCTCGATCAGGATCAGCAACACATCCTTGGCGATCTTGCCGGAGATCGTGCCGTCGGCAATGAGATCGACGAGCCCGGCGATCTGGACCGGTGTCAGATGCGTCTGCGGCACAGCGAGGCCGACCGAATTGGCGTAAGCCGACACATCACCCATGACCCAGTTTGCGACAGCCTTCGCGTCGCGCTTGGCGCCGCCATGCGCAACGGCTGCCTCGTAATAGTCCGCCGTCTCCTTGTCGGCGACAAGAACGGTCGCGTCGTAAGCCGGCAGGCCGTAATCGGCGATGAAACGCGCGCGCTTGGCATCCGGCAGCTCCGGCAGATGCGCGGCGAGATCGTCAACATAGGCCTGATCGAATTCGAGCGGCAGCAGATCGGGGTCAGGGAAATAGCGGTAGTCGTGTGCCTCTTCCTTGGAGCGCATCGACCGCGTCTCGCCCTTATTGGGATCGAAGAGCCGCGTCTCCTGATCGATCTTGCCGCCGTCTTCAAGAATGCCGATCTGCCGGCGCGCCTCGTATTCAATCGCCTGGCCGATGAAACGGATCGAATTGACGTTCTTGATCTCGCAGCGCGTACCGAGACCCTCGCCGGGCCGTCGGACGGAGACGTTGACGTCGGCGCGCAGCGACCCCTGCTCCATGTTGCCGTCGCAGGTGCCGAGGTAGCGCAGGATGGTCCTGAGCTTGGTGACATAGGCTTTCGCTTCGTCTGCCGACCGCATGTCGGGCTTGGAGACGATCTCCATCAGCGCGACGCCGGAGCGATTGAGATCGACGAACGAGTCCGTCGGCGATTGGTCGTGCAGCGACTTGCCGGCGTCCTGTTCCAGATGCAGTCGCTCGATCCCGACTTCGATCCGCTCGGCCGGCGTGACGTCGACCGTTACGATCCCCTCACCAACGATCGGGCTTTTGTACTGCGAGATCTGATAGCCCTGCGGCAGATCGGGATAGAAATAATTCTTCCTGTCGAAGCTCGAGCGAAGGTTGATCTTCGCCTTTAGGCCAAGACCGCTGCGGATCGCCTGGGCGACGCATTCCGAATTGAT
Source organism: uncultured Pseudomonadota bacterium (assembly GCA_963782195.1). Lineage (GTDB taxonomy): Bacteria > Pseudomonadota > Alphaproteobacteria > Rhizobiales > Beijerinckiaceae > Methylovirgula. The sequence goes on from CAWAIN010000005.1 coordinate 373,699, forward strand.
GACAGGCAACATGCCGGGCATAGCCGCATCGACCAGCGAGACATGGCTGTTCGGCTCGCCGCCGAATTCGGTCGAAGCACCGGAAAAGAGCTTCGACTTCGAAACGACCTGGGCGTGAACCTCCAGGCCGATGACGATCTCCCAATCGCCGGTCGCGCCTTTGATGAGCTTCGAGGGGGCTGCATGCGTGTTCATGGGATGCCTCAGTTTGGCTATTTCGCCGGGACCATTCCCTCCCCTTCCGGGGGAGGGTGGCGCGAAGCGCCGGGTGGGGTTGCCTTCAAAAGAGTCTTCGTCCCGCGTCTGCGGCGCGAAAGATCGTCTCGACAACGCCGTCAATATTTTCGTTCACTTCATTATTCCAGAACCGCAAAATCGTGAAACCCACCGCCTTTAACCTCGCATCGCGAGCAGCGTCCTTTTGCAGGTGACCAATTTCCCCGTGCTGAGCACCATCGATCTCGACGATGATCTTTGATCTGAGACAAGCAAAGTCGACGATATAGCCCTCACGCGGCACCTGACGACGAAAGTGCAAGCCGTGCACCTTAAGCTCGCGCAACCTCATCCATAATTTCACCTCTTGCGGTGTCAGCGTTTTGCGCAGATGCCGCGCGATCTCGTTCGCCATTGACCCCACCCGGTCGGCTCTCGCCGACCACCCTCCCCTTCAGGGGAGGGATTTTCACGCCCACCATTTCGGCGGCAGATCGATCTTCGGCGCGGCTTGTTCGATGGCCGCGGCAACAGAGAATAATGTTTCTTCGTCGAAAGCGCGGCCGATCAATTGCAGCGCGAGCGGCAGGCCTTCGGATGATAACCCCGCGGGCACCGCGATGCCGGGCAGACCAGCCATGTTCACCGTCACGGTGAAGACGTCATTCAAATACATTTCGACCGGATCGCCGCTGCCCTTCTCGCCCTGGCCAAAGGCCGCCGAGGGTGTTGCCGGGGTCAAGATAGCATCGACACCTGCGGCGAAGGCGGTCTCGAAATCGCGCTTGATGAGCGTGCGGATTTTCTGTGCCCGCACATAATAAGCATCGTAATAGCCGGCCGAGAGGACGTAGGTGCCGATCATGATACGCCGCCGCACTTCCTTGCCGAAGCCGGCGGCGCGGGTGTTCTCGTAAAGCTCGATGATATCCTTGCCGGGCACGCGGAGCCCATATCGCACGCCGTCATAGCGGGCGAGATTGGACGAGGCCTCTGCAGGCGCCACAATATAATAGGCGGGCAACGCATAGCGTGTGTGCGGCAGCGAAATCTCGACGATCCTGGCGCCGGCATCCTTCAGCCACGCGACGCCATCGTCCCACAGTTTGGCGATCTCCGCCGGCATGCCGTCGAGCCGATATTCCTTCGGGATACCGATCACCTTGCCCGCGATCGACGTGCCGATCGCGGCCTCGTAATTCGGCACCGGCTGATTGACGGAGGTCGAATCCTTCGGATCGTAGCCCGCCATCGAACGCAGCAGGATCGCCGCGTCGCGAACATCGCGCGCAATCGGACCGGCCTGATCGAGCGACGACGCGAACGCCACGATGCCCCAGCGCGAACAACGGCCGTAGGTTGGCTTGATGCCGACGGTGCCGGTGAAAGCCGCGGGCTGGCGGATCGAGCCGCCGGTATCAGTTGCCGTCGCGCCGTAGCAAAGCCGCGCCGCAACCGCCGCCGCCGACCCCCCGGACGAACCGCCAGGCACGATCTTGACGTTCGAGCCAAGTCGCCGCCACGGCGAAATCACCGGGCCGAAATAAGATGTCTCGTTCGACGAGCCCATCGCGAACTCGTCGAGATTGAGCTTGCCGATCATCAAAGCGCCGTCGCGCCAGAGATTGGCCGAGACGGTGGATTCATAGGTCGGCACGAAGCCTTCGAGGATATGGCTCGATGCCGTCGTCTGCACACCTTCGGTGCAATAAAGGTCCTTGATGCCGAGCGGGATGCCTTCGAGCGGCCGCGCCTCGCCAGTCGCAAGCCGCGCGTCGGATTGGGCCGCCATCGCAAGCGCCTTCTCCGGCGTCTCGACGATGAAACAATTGAGCGCCCGGCCCTGCTCCATCGCCGCGATCTGTGCCTTGGTCAGTTCGACGGCGGACACCTCTTTCTTCACCAGCGCATCACGCGCCGCAGCGAGGCTTAATTCGGTCAAATCGGTCAAAAGCTGCTCTCTATATACGTAGATATATGTCGATCTCTGGAAACGGCTCTATTCGACGACCTTCGGCACGACGAAGAAATGGTCCTCGCTGGCGGGTGCGTTGGCGACGATCTGATCGGCAATCTCGCCGTCGTTGACGACATCCACACGCTCGTAGAGATGCATCGGCATCACCGAGGTCATCGGCTCCACACCGCTGACATCGACGCTGCTCAATTCCTCGACGAAGGCGAGAATCGAATTCAATTCGTCGGCCAGATGCGGGACCTCCGCATCGGCGAGCTTGATCCGGGCCAGATGGGCAATACGGCGAACGGTCGCCTGATCAACAGCCATAATGTCTCCTCAGAAGAGCCGAGCCTATAGCATTTCGCGGCGCACAGGGGCAACGAAGGAAGCCGCCACGGTCTAGGAACGCGTCATTGCGAGGAGCGAGCAACGAAGCAATCCAGCCTTTGCCCCTTGATTGCTTGGCTTCGCTCGCAATGACGATCACCCCTAAACCGTCAGCGCCTCGCCAATCGCCGGCACCCAGGTCTTCGGCTTGCCACCGAGCGCCGCGATGAACTCGTCCGGATCCTGCGCCAGCATGTCGAACGTCCCGTAATGGCAGGGGATCACCGTCTCGAAATCGAAATAGCGGTGCACCGCTTCGGCCGCAATCTTGCCGCCCATGGTGAAACGGTCGCCGACCGGAACGATGCCGATCTTCGGCTGATAAAGCTCCTTGATCAGCGCCATATCCGAGAAGATCGCGGTGTCACCCATGTGATAGATCACCGGCCCTGCGTCCGGCGCGATGACGATGCCCATGGGATTGCCGAGATAGATGGGCTTGCCGTCAACGATCGTGCCGGACGAATGAAACGCCGGGGTAAAGCTCACTTTGAAATCGTCGAGCGCGATCGCGCCGCCGGTATTGCCCGGATTGATGTTCGACGCGCCCAGACCGGCGAGATAAACACAGACCTCGAAGCTCGAAAGCACTTGCGCGCCGCTTGCCTTGGCGATTTCGACCGTGTCGCCGATGTGATCATCATGGCCATGCGTCAACAGGATGTGGGTCACGCCCGCGGTCACCGCGGCGAAATCGAGATGGAATTTCGGATTGCCGCGCAAAAACGGATCGACGAGGATGACCGAAGAGCGGGTTTCGATCCGGAACGCCGAATGGCCGAGCCAGGTGATTTTCATGGGAAACTCCAAGATCGGACGCGCGCCACGCGAAATCGCGGCACGCCGGGGACATAACCCAATCCTGATGACGCGGCCAAATCATCAATTCGCGGGAGCCATGTTCTGGGCATGAGCGCGACAGATGTTGCGATCGAGGATCTCGGCCCCCGCCTCGCGCGCGGGCAGAGATTGATGGGGATTGATCTCGGGACGAAGACGATCGGGCTCGCGCTTTCGGATGTCGAGCGCCGGCTCGCAAGCCCGCTGGAGACCCTGAAGCGCGGAAAATTTTCCGTCGATGCAGACATTTTGCTCGCCCGTGCCCAGAAATTCGACGTTGCCGGATTTGTCATTGGCCTGCCGCTCAACATGGATGGCAGCGAAGGCCCGCGCGTTCAGGCGACGCGTGCTTTTGTCCGCAATCTCTCCCGGTTGACGCAAGCGCCGTTCGTCTTCTGGGACGAGCGCCTTTCGACGGCCGCGGTGACCCGCGCATTAATCGAGCAGGATGCATCGCGCGCGAAACGTGCCGAAGTCGTCGACCGGATGGCCGCCGCCTATATTCTACAGGGCGCACTCGATCGCCTGAACGCCCATCTTCGCGATCTCTAGCGGCCTCTATTCCGCCACGCCGAGCGCCATGTCACCGATCTGCGCGAGAGGAAAGATTGCTTCGACCTGCGTGCCGCGCCCGGCGAGCGGCGTGACGCTGAGCCGCCCGCCGCAACCCTGGACGCGCTCGTTCATGCCGGTGAGGCCAAGTCCGCGCGCCGCCGTCTCGCGGATGCCGATTCCGTCATCCTCGACAACCACACGCAGAGCCTCCGCCGCGCCGCCCACGCCGTCGAGCGGAATATAATCGAGCCGCACACGCGCCTTCGTTGCCTGCGCATGACGGAAAATATTGGTCAGGCTCTCCTGCACCACGCGATAGGCGGCAAGTTCGATCGCCTCGCCGACAAGATCGAAATCGTCGCTGAGATCGAGCGAAATTTCGAGTTCCGGATGCGCCGCGCGCCAGGAACCGACGAGCGTGCGGAGCGCCTCGGCGAGACCCAATTCATCAAGCCCCGGCGGACGCAGCCGTTGCAGCAGACGGCGCAGCAAGGTCTGAATTGCTTCCGCCTGCTCGCCGATAGAGGTGACATTCTGCCTGATGACAGGCGCCCCCGGCAGATTGCCGCTGAGCGCGCTGACGTTCGCGCGGATACAGAACAGCGGAGGCCCCATCTCGTCATGGAGGTCGCGGGCGATCTGGCCGCGCTCCTCCTCCTGCACGCGCATCATCTGATGGATCAAGCGATGGTTCTCGGCACTGACCTTGGCCAAATTGACAGCGAGTCCGTTGATCTTGTTTCCGATGTCAACGAACTCTGGCGGTCCGCGCGGCACGAGCTTGATTTCGGTATCGCCGCGCGCCAGCCGTGTAATCGCGTTGCCGACATCGGCGATCGGCGCGATGGCGCGGCCGACGAGAAGCAGGATCAGCGCGAAAAGACAAACACCGAAAGCAAGCGTCGTCGCGGCGACCGAACAGACCTCACCCCAAATTTCAGTGACCTCGTTCGTGGGGTTGGCGGCGATGACGATGTCGCCGTAATTGCGGCCGTGGATCGTCGCCGGAACGATGGTGACGCTCGGACGCTGCTGAAACAAATTCAGGAACCAGGCCGGCGCGCCGCCCGGCGGGCTCGTATATAAAGCGAGCGGCAGCGTCTGGGCCTGAGCATCATCGGCCGCGACCAGGATGCGCACATGCCGTAAGTCCTGCAATTGCGCGAGCAGACGCCGAAGCGGTGGCTCCGGGTCGGGCGTCTCCTGCAAACTCGCAAGTGCCGTCTCGACCAATTCGCGCGCCAGTACCTCGTCGCTTTCGCCTTCGGCCGCAATGCGGGGCCAAGCGTTCCAGCCGATCAAAGCGAAATTGACCAGAAGCGAGAGAAAAAGCAGGGTGCCGAGGAGAAGGTTCAAGCGCCAGCGCAACGAAAGTCTTTGCATTTTCACGCCTCATCCCGCTGCGGATCGACCTTGTTTGGCACTACAAGGCCAAGTCTTCCTCCCCATTTCGGGAATTTTTCTAATTCTGCCGTTATAATTTCCACGAAGCTGGTCGGGAGTGCCAAAATGCCCGGCTAACTGTCTAAGATATCAGTGAAAAACGTTGACGTACAATGCCTCGGATCGCAAGATCGCCGCCGTTCCAAGCCGGATCGGAGAAAATGAAGATTCTCATCGTCGATGATCATCCCGTCATCCTTTCAGGATGCCGCGCGATGCTCGCGCAATATCCCGACATTGAAGCATTCGATGCGCTCGATGCAACGCAAGCCTACGACAAATATGTCGAAGTCGCGGCCGGATGTTGCCGTGATCGACATCAACCTGCCGGGCATGTCGGGGTTTGCGCTTACGCGCCGGATCCTCGATTTCGATCCGCAAGCGAAGATCATCATCTTCACGATGAACGACGATCCGATCTTCGCCGCACGTGCGATTGAAAATGGCGCCAAGGGCTATATCGGCAAATGCGAAGATCCGGCGCGTTTCGTCGCCGCCATACGTGCCGTCCAGGAAGGCCAAACTTTCCTACTGCCCGAAATGGCGCAGAAGCTGGCGTTCCTTGATCCGCGCAGACGGGATTTTTTAACTGGGCTCAATCCGCGGGAATTGGAAATCTTGCGGCTGCTGCGCAGCGGCAAAAGCATGGCGGAGATCGCGGGTATCATCAATGTGTCTTACAAAACAGTCGCGAATTCCTGTGCTGTGTTGAAGCGCAAACTCGGCGCCCGCACGCCGCTCGATCTCGTCCGCATCGCTGTTGAAAATAAATTGGCGTGATCCCTCCCCGGTCTTGCCGGAGAGAGATCAGCATCAAGTCCTACCAATATCCGTCTTCATATTGGTTATGGTACGGACCCCACCAATCGTTGCCGTACTGGGGGCCGGGGCCATAATAAGCGCCGGGTGCGTAGTACGAATCGGGTCCGTAATAGCCGTAGCCATAGGGATAACCCGTCGCGACCGCAGCGGCTGTATCGGCCGCGCCTAGGACCGAGCCGACGACTGCGCCAGCCGCGCCGACGGGGCCATAATCGCGATAACCATCATAATAACCGTCGCGATAATATCCCTCGCGCTGATAGCCGTAGTCGTAAGGCCGCGGCGTCGCGTAGCGATAATGCACCGCATGATGCGTTTCGCGATAGGTCGTCTGTGACCAGTCCTGCGCCGATGCCGCGCCAGCGAACCCAACTGCCAGCGCGCCGGCCAGTGCCAAGCTCGCAAGCTTCGTTTTGATTTCTGGTAGCATTCAAGCCTCCTTCTCTTTCAGGCGATGCGCAGCCGTTGCCGGCGGCGCTCGTTGCCCGACCCACTTACGCTGAACGATAAGATTCGTTCCGATGGCGGCGGAGGCGTAGCGCGAAAAAATTGGCGACGCACAGGGAGCGCGACGCCAAAAAAAACGCGAGATAAAGAAAAGCCGACGCTTATTCGAGCACGAGATTGCGCGGTTTGCCGGCAGCCCAGGCTTCGATATTGTCGACGAGCTGATTTGAAAGCCCCGTCATCGCTTCGACGCTCGCCCAGGCGACATGCGGCGTGATCAACAGGTTCGGCAGATCGGCATCGAGCAGGACATTGCCATCCCTTGGCGGCTCGACCGTCAACACGTCGAAACCCGCGCCGCCGATCTCACCTGATTTCAAGGCCTCGACCAAAGCCTTTTCGTCGACAAGGCCGCCGCGCGCGGTGTTGATGAGAATGGCATCGTTCTTCATCTTCTTGAGTTCGGCGGCGCCGATGACATTGCGCGTCTGCTCGGTGAGCGGACAATGCAACGAAATGACATCGCTCTCGCGCAACACCGTATCGAGATCGACCTTGCCGGGGAAATCGTAGAGGTCCGTGGCGATGACCTTCATGCCCAAAGCCTCGGCCCGCTTGCCGACAGACTTGCCGAGCGCGCCATAGCCGATGAGGCCCAGCGTCGAACCGGCGATGTCGCGGATCGGATGATCGAAATAGCAGAATTGGTTGATCGTCTGCCATTTGCCACGGCGCACGTCGAGCACATAGGGAACCAGGCTGCGGCGCAACGCGAAGATCAGCGCGAGCGTATGTTCCGGCACCGTGTTGTCGGCATAATTGCGGATGTTCGAGACCGCGATGTTGTGCGCCTTGCAATAGGCCTTGTCCACGCAATCGGTGCCGGTAGCGGCGACGGCGATCAATTTCAGCTTCGGCAGCTTTTCGAGGCTCGCGGCGCGGAGCTGCACTTTATTGATGATCGCGATGTCGGCGTCGGCGAGACGCTCGACCACCTGGTCGACAACCGTCTCCTCGTATTCCTTGTAGCTATGCGGGAAATTCGGCTGTCGCACGGGAACGCCGATCGTCGCACGGTCGAGGAAAACGATATTGTAATGCGGTGTGTCAGCCACGGGCGCCTCTCCTTTTCGCCCTTCCTTATGTGTGCCGGCCGTGAACGTCAATTCCGGCGCCCGCCTTTGGCAATTTCGGGCCTTCTATGGGCATTTTCGGGCCGAATGCCGGAGGCGTCACATTCCATTCGCAGATGCGAAAATCATGGTGCCGTTGTTCGAGATCGACATGGAGATGCGTTTCATGAAACACGTCGCCACCGGGGCCGAGAACGGTCCTGAAACGAGAGCAAGCCGTCGCTCTGACCTGCGTCAAAAAGGCAGGCTGCTGAGCATCCTTTTCGATCAAAACCGTTTGCCCGTTGCGCAAGACAAAGCCGCGCAGATCGAGGGCATTGCCCTTGGCGTGTTCACTGAGTTTGGCATGGACCAAATGATCGCGGTTGCGGCATTCATAACCGTTTGAGCCAAGGATTTTGGCCAGACCGCCCGAGGCTTTTAAGGCCGGCGCGACATCCTCGCGGAACCACGCGCCGAGTGTCTCGGCCAGATCGCAGCGGATCAGCGATGGCGGCTCGAACGGCACCTTCCTCCCGTCCGTCAGGACGACGGCCGACAAAGTCACCGGCGTCGCAATGCCGCAACCGTTGGGGCCACTGACCGGCGGGGCGGCCGCGACGACAATCTCCTTGCTTTTCAGCACGGCTGGGCATGTCGGATCGGGTGCAGGGACAAAGGGCGCTGGCGTGGATGAAGTGTTGATCGCCGCCGGCGGTGGTGGCTGCAGCGGAGGCATCGGAACGGCCGGAGTTGCCGGCGGTGGTGGCGCGGGAGCGGACGCCAGGTCAGTCGGGCGCGGCGGCGGCAGCGGTGGACCCTGCTGTTGGTCGAGATCGGCGGGGCGCGGCACGGGCAGCGGCACCGAAATGAAATCGAGATTACGCACCAAATGGCGATGGTGTGCCGAGGCATCCTCGGTGAGAACCGCGGACAAAAAAAGCGCCAAAAGAAAAGCCGGACACATTCGCATCCGGCTTAAACGCGGCAAATCGCCTAAAGCTGCTTCAAATTAAAGTTGTTCCAGCAGAGCCTCGGCGCTCGACACCTCGGCCTTGCCGGATGCCGTTTCGATGTTGAGCTTCGTCACCACGCCATCATCGACCAGCATCGCGTAGCGTTGCGAGCGCAGGCCGAGGCCACGATCGGCGAGATCAAGTGTGAGACCAATGGCTTTAGCGAAAACCGCACTGCCGTCGGCGAGGAAAATAAAGCCCTCGCGATCGACGCCGAGCGATTTCGCCCAAGCGTTCATCACGAAAACATCGTTGACGGATGTGACCGCGATCAAGGCGATGCCTTTATCCTGCAAATCGCTTTCTTTCTCGATAAAGCCGGGCACGTGATTAAGCGAACACGTCGGTGTAAAAGCGCCCGGCACGCCGACAAGCGCAACGCGATGTCCAGCAAAAATCTCGTTTGTCGTGCGCGGGCGCGGACCATCGGCGGTCATCACTGTGAAAGTCACTTGCGGTAATGCATCACCTACTTTGATTGTCATTTCGTCCTCTTTGTCTCGTCGCGGTCAAAATTAGCCATTCTTGCGACAATCTCAAGTCAGCGTGAGCGGAAGTTGTCTCAAGTTGCAGTGTGACGCTCGTTTGCGGCGCTACGAAGAGATGCATTTGATTATTCGAGCGAAGCGATGGCGACGCTTTCGATATCAAGCGTCGTTAATTTCGGAACAAGCCTTGGGGACGTGCGTTCGCCGGGCAGCCGGTGGTTCCGGCAATCGCAAAGTCCACTTCTAGGGAGAATACTATGGCGAATACGACCTCGAACCGCGGCTTCGCTTCGATGGATGAAGAGAAGCAACGTGAGATCGCGCGCAAAGGCGGCGCCAGCGTCCCCGCTGAGGAACGCAGCTTTTCGCGCGATCACGCACTCGCCGCGGAGGCTGGCCGGAAGGGCGGCGCAAATGTGCCCGATGAAAAGCGCAGCTTCTCTCAAAACCACGATCTTGCATCCGAAGCCGGCCGCAAGGGCGGCCAGATGTCCGGCGGAAATTTCGCGAATGACCGTGCGCGGGCGGCGGAGGCTGGACGTAAGGGCGGCGAAGCCTCCCACGGCAGCGCTTCTAAGTAGAATAACAAAGCGATCTTTGATGGCGGCCGGGATCGATGATCCCGGCTGCCAATTCATATTTAGGCCCGGTTCAGAGATTCCAACGCAAAGCGAAGATCATCGACGAGTTCGCGAAACGCCTGCTCTTTTTCCGAGGAATCTCGAAGGCGCAAAATCGCCGACGGATGAGTGGTCGCGAGAACCCGCCACGGCTCGATATCCAAAATTTGCCGGCGCACGCGCGAAAGCACGACCGGCTTACCTTTCAGGGAACTCGCGGCGGTGACGCCGAGGGCGACGACAAGTCTGGGACGAACGATATCCAACTCGCGATCGAGCCACCAGCGGCAGGCTTGGATTTCGCCCCGCGTCGGTTGCTTGTGCAGCCGGAACTTGCCTCTCTGCTCGTGTTTGAAATGTTTGACCGCGTTTGTGACGTAACACGCCGCTCGGTCAAGGCCGGCCTCGGCCAGCGCTTGATCAAGCACATACCCCGCTGGCCCGACGAACGGCTTGCCGGCGAGGTCTTCTTTATCTCCGGGCTGTTCGCCGACAAGCATGATCGGCGCGTTCGCTGGGCCTTCGCCGAAGACAATTTGCGTCGCATCGCGATAAAGCGGACAGCGTGTACAATGCGCAGCCTCTTCGGCCACGTCATGAAGGCGGCGCGTAACGTCCGCGCGTGTCATGCAGCGCGATCCTTATCGCCGGTAACGATTCCGAGTTTTTTCATCAACGTCAATGCGTCCGTCGGCGCACGCAGTTTGTCGGTATTGTCGAAGAAGACAAAAACATCGCGGCGTCTTGCGTGGCCATGCGCCGGCGCTGCAAAGTCGCCATCATGTATGGCCTTGCCGGAGGCCCATTTGCGGATACGCGCGGCCCATTCGTCGAGCGCCGCGTCGTCATAGCCGCTGCGATAAAGTTCGGTCGATCCATGCAGCCGGCAATAGACAAAATCGGCCGTCAGATCCATGAGACGCGGCCATTCCACCGTGTCGGCGCAGACCAGGGCGACGTCATGCGCGCGCAAGAGATCGATGAAGGCTGCGTCGATAAAGCTTTTATGGCGAATTTCGACAGCGTGCCGGATGGGGCGCGTGGCATCCGCCTTTAACCAGGCGCGGGCCTTCAGATGATCGTCATGCCGGCGTGCAAGCGCCGACGCCTTCGCTGTATCGTGCGGCAGATGGGCGAGAAATTCGGCGAAACGATCCCGGTCGAACTGGAAGCTTGGCGGAAATTGCCAAAGGATGGGGCCAAGCTTCGGGCCGAGTGCAAGCACGCCCGAAGCGAAGAAATTGGCGATCGGGACGAGCGCATCGCGCCCGCGTTTGACATGCGTGATGAAGCGGGGCGCTTTGACCGCAAATAGAAAGTCATCCGGCACCTGCGCGGCCCAGGCGCGATAGGCATTCGGCCTTTGCAGACCATAGAAGGTGCCGTTGATCTCGATGGCGCGGAAAAGCGAACTCGCGTAGGCAAGCTCCTGCTTCTGCGGCAAGCCCTTTGGAAAGAACTGGCCGCGCCAGGGCGCATAGGTCCAGCCCGAAATTCCAATCCTGATGTCCGCGTCTTGTCCCATCTCCACCGCCACCGCGATAGCTGGAGAATGCACGACGGGCTATTTTGCTCCCGACGTCGACGCCTGGGCCGGCAAATCGAGATCCACGCTAAAGACGTAGGACTTGCCCCCCGTCGTCAGAGTCAATTGCGTTGAGATACGCGGCGAAAGGCCTTGCAGGGGCTGTTGAACAGCGACCAGTGAAAAACGCTGCGCCGAAAGCCGATGCGTTTCGATGTCCCATCCATTGGGCGCTTCCGCGAAAAGGTCCTTTGGCTCGGGGCCTTTCCAGTCGAGAAACCACGTCGGCAGCGCCGCGGCCGGATCGGGTGTGATCACAAATTTTTGCGCAGCCGCGGCTTTTGTGAGCGGAACTGGCACGCGCGCCGCGGCCTGAACGATGATCTGCTCCGCATCGCTGGCCCCCGTTTGCGGCAATTCAAGCTCGGTGACGCTTTTGGCCGGCAGACAGATGTTGTCGCAAACGGCATAATTCAGCGTGAGCCGCAAATGCACGGGCTTGGCCGGATCGCGTGCCGTGACCGCGATGGGAAATGCTACATCGCCGCGATAGCCGAACGCCTCGAGACCTTGCTCGTTGATCCGCAACGGCGCCGGATAAGCAACTTCGGCCGTGGCGAGATTCGTTGAACCCTGGAACGAAAACGTCGGCGGCACGCCGGCATCGCCCGGCTCACGCCAATACGTGACCGCGGCGCCGGCAAGCTTTATCTCCGCCGCGGCCGCATAGCGCCCTTGCCCGCGCGCCGTGCCAGCGATCAGCCGCATTTGTGCCTTATCGCTGGCAGTGCCGGACCAGGCACTCGAAAAGAGATCGGGCTTCGGGGAATCTGACTTGGCGGGGAGCGCTACGAGGCTGAAACCTATCCCCAGCCCCCAAAAAAGACGATGGCAAAAGCCCGGCGCCTGCGCCAACATGGGCTTGGAACCTAGGGAACGAAGATTACGTAGGAGTCTTGCGACCACGAGCGCGTTTTCCTTTTTGTCAATCTCGCATTGGCAAAAGATGAAATTGTGGCTTTCGGAACCTATTTGTTCCTTATCTGGTAAGAGTCTAATGATGGCGACGGCGAAAGCGAAGGGTAAAGACAGCGAATATCTCGACGGGCAATTCCTCCTGGCAATGCCCGGAATGGCGGATGACCGCTTCGCTCGCAGCGTGGTCTATCTTTGCGCGCATTCAGACGAAGGCGCGATGGGGATCGTTATCAACCGCCGCGCGCCCAGCCTCAATTTTTCCGAGCTTCTCATCCAGCTTGAAGTCATCAAGCCGGACGAAGCGATTCAATTGCCCATGCAGGCAGGCGCCGTCCCGGTTTTGCGCGGTGGCCCGGTCGAAGCGGGCCGCGGTTTCGTGCTCCATTCAAACGATTTCTATATCGACAATTCGACGCTGCCGATCGACGGTGGCGTGTCGCTGACCGCGACCGTCGATATTCTGCGCGCGATTGCGAATGGCTCCGGGCCTGATCGCGCGATTCTAGCGCTTGGCTACGCCGGCTGGTCGCCGGGGCAATTGGAAGACGAGATGCAAAACAACGGCTGGCTCACCTGCCCCGCCGATGCATCGCTTATCTTCGACACGCCGCTCGAAGACCGCTATGGGGTCGCGATGCGCAAGATCGGCATCGATCCTGGCTTCCTTTCGGCCGACGCCGGCCACGCCTAATCCTAAGCTGCTGCCTGCGCCGCGCCGACGAGCTTGCGGGCATCGCTCGCGCTCATCGGATGGCCGAAGACATAGCCCTGCGCGAATTCGCAACCGAGCTGATAAAGTTCGATCGCGTCAGATTCGGTCTCCGCACCTTCCGCGACAATGTCCATACCGAGATCATGCGCCAGCGTTACGATGGAGCGCAGGATGATCGGGCGGGCGCCTTTACGGTTGTGCTGCACGAAGGAACGATCGATCTTGATCGTATCAAACGGGAAGCGCTGCAAATAGGCGAGCGACGAATAGCCGGTGCCGAAATCGTCGAGTGAAAGGCCGGCGCCGAACTCATGGATGCGGTTCAGAATCTGCGCCGCATATTCGGGATTTTCCATCACCAGGCTTTCGGTCAATTCGAGCTTCAGCGTGCCACGCGCGATCTTCCAGCGTGAAAGCACGGCGCGCACATCCTGCAGGAGATCGTGACGCAGCAATTGACGCGATGAGATGTTCACGCTGGCGAAAAGCGGTGGATCGAGATCAAGCGCCGATTGCCAGGCCGCGAGTTCGCGCGCTGTGCGCTCCATCGCAAAAAGACCGAGATCGACGATACTGCCCGTCTCTTCCGCAACCGGAATGAATTCGGACGGGCTGAGGCGTCCGAGCCGTGGGTGATCCCAGCGAAGTAAGGCCTCGAACCCGGCGACCGTGCGATCTTCAAGCCGGATGATCGGCTGAAACAAAATCTGCATCTCGCCGCGATCGAGCGCGCGGCGCAAATCGGTTTCAAGCGTCAGCCGATCCGACCGTACGGTGCGCATCGAGGGCCGGAAGACTTCGATGCGATTGCCGCCGTTGCGCTTGCCGTGACGCACCGCGATTTCGGCGTCGTTGAGCATGTCCTCGCGATTGGCGTGCAATTGCGGGTCGAACAACGCGAGACCGATCGAAGCAGTGAGCGGCACTTCGGTTTCGCCAAAAGAGATCGGGGTCGAGACCGCACGGCGCACGACATTGGCGATGGCGATGATATGATCTGTCTCACTCTCGGAGATTACAACGGCGGCAAACTGATCGCTGCTCAGCCGCGCAAGCGTATCCTGCGGCTTCAAGATGCGGCCGAGCCGGCGCGCGATCGTGAGCAAAATAGAATCACCGGCCGCAAAGCCGATGGTTTCGTTGATATGTTTGAAACGGTCGATATCGATGCAGATGACGGTTGGCCGTATCTGCGCGTCGGTTTGCGAAAGTTTGAGCGCGGCATCGAGCCTGTCGAAGAACAATTCGCGGTTCGGCAGGCCCGTTAGATTGTCGTTGACCGCGTCGTGCAGAAGTCGCGTCTGCGCCGTCTTCTGCTCGGTGATATCGGAGAGCGTGCCGATGACGCGGATCACTTCGCCTTCCGGCCCGATCACCGGGCGCGCCTTGAGCAGGAACCAGAAATAATGCCCGTCGGCGGCGCGCAGCCGGAATTCCTGATTGATGCGCCCGCGTCTTTGCTCGAGCATCGTGTCGAGGCTGGTGCGATAGCGATCGCGTTCGAACGGATGCAGGATGTCGAGCCATTTCGACGCCGGCCCTTCAAGCTCGCTGTGATAAAGCCCGAGCTGCGTTTCAACCTCGGGACTGACATAAACACGGTCGGAGTTGACGTCCCAATCGAAAATCGTATCGCCGCAGCCGGTGAGCGCCAGGGCTTTGCGCTCGGAATCGTTGATCGCGCCATAGCCGAGACCGCCGCCGGCAAAAGCGTTTTGCATCACCGTGAAGCCAATGAGCATCACGATCAGGACCAGACCGCCAATCAGAGCGGGAGACACAAGATCGTTGGTGAGCGACCCCGTGACCGTGAACCCCGCGGCGACAACCCAGACGAGCAGCAAAAACCAGGTCGGGATCAGCATCACCGCGCGGTCGTAGCCGTGCGTTGACAGATAGAGCACCAGGATGAAGCCCACGGCAGCGATCGTGGCGAGCGAAATACGCGCAACGCCGGCCGCAATCGGCGCATCGAAGATCGCAAGCCCGATCAAGGCCACGAGAAACGCCAGCCATGCCATCGCCACATGCGAAGCGCGGACATGCCAACGATTGAGGTTGAGATAGGCGAAGAGGAAGACGAGCAGCGTCGCTGCCAATGACGTCTCGGCGCCAGCGCGCCAGATACGATCGGCCTGTTCCGACGTGTCGAAAATTTTGTCCCAGAAACCGAAGTCGATGCAGACATAAGCCAGCACCGCCCAGGCCAGCGCCGCGGCGGCAGGAAAGATCACAGCGCCTTTGACCACAAAGACAATCGTAAGGAAGAGCGCCAGAAGGCCGGCAACGCCAATGACGATGCCCTTGTAGAGCGACAGGCTGGTGAGCTTGTCTTTGTAGGCATCCGGTTGCCAAAGATAGAGCTGCGGCAGGCCAGCAGAGCGCAGCTCTGCAACATAAGTTACCGTGGTGCCCGGATCGATCGTCAGGCGGAAGACGTCGGCGTCCGCGCTTTCGATCCGCTCCGGCGGAAAGCTTTGGCTCGCGGTGATCGCCGAAATGCGTGAGGCGCCTAGGTCCGGCCAGATTACGCCGGAGCCGACGAGCCGGAAATGCGGCGCAACGACGAGCCGCTCAAGCTGCTCATCCGTATCATTGGTCAGCGCAAAAACGATCCAGTTGGGATGCGAGCCGGGTTCAAGCGCGCGGACCTCGATACGCCGGACGATGCCGTCGGACCCGGGCGCGGTCGAGACCAACAGACGGTCGCCCTGCGCGCCGTAGCGTTCGACGGCTTTCGTCAGATCGATCGCTGTCGCGTCGAGCGGAATACGCACGGATTCGATGGCGCGGGCCGGCGCGATCTCCAACATCAACAGCGCGAAGACAAGCAAGGCCGGGAGGCGGCGTACCAAATTCGATATGCGTGAAGCCAGCGACATTTTTCTCCACTCAGCCACGGTCGCGCCGCACCACTCGCAAGGGCAGCGGGTCGGTTTCGAGGAGCGCATAAAGCAGATGGTCTTGCCAAAGCCCGTTGATGCGCAGATAGGCGCGGGCCAACCCTTCCTGCTTGAACCCGACACGTTCCAAAAGCCGGATCGATACCGCGTTATGCGGCAGGCACGCCGCTTCGATCCGGTGCAGGCGCAAGGAGGTGAAGGCATAGCCTGTCATGGCCCTCACGGCCCGCGACATCAGTCCCTTGCCCGCGTAAGGCATCCCCATCCAATAGCCAAGCGTGGCGGATTGGGCGACGCCGCGCTTCACCTGGCCGAGCGTCAAACCGCCGACAAGTCTGTCATCGTCATCGCGAAAGATGAAGAACGGATAAGCCTCATCGTTCGACATTTCCTGCAAATTGCGGCGCAGCCTGCGGCGGAAGGATGTACGGGTCAGGTCGTCGCCGGGCCATGTCGGCTCCCAGGGCGTCAGGAAGGCACGGCTCTTTTCACGCAGATCGGACCAGGCCTCATAGTCGCGCGGCTCCGGCGGACGCAGAAAAACGCCCTCACCGCGGACGAAACTGCTGATCTCGCTCGGCGCTCCGAGCCGGAACAGGGCCAACCGATCCTCCCTCAAGCGTAGCCGACGAGTTCGCGAACGCGATCGGGTGTGTGGACCTTGGCCACGGGCCCGACGGCGGCCACCGTCGGCACCGTGCGCAAGGCCGCAGCCCCGGCCGCACGAATTTCATTCACCGTCAGATTATCGATTCTCGCCAGAATTTCGTCACGCGTCAGCACGCGGCCATAAGCCAGGATCTGGCGGGCGACCTGCTCCGAGCGGGCGGTCGCGGATTCAAGCGCCGTAAGCTGCGAGACTTTCATCTGGGCCTTCGCGCGGTCGATTTCGGCTTCGCTTAAATCTTCCGCCGCCTTCGCCAAACATTCAAGGGCCACCGGCACAAGCTCGCGCACCTGCGACTTGCTCGTCGCGGCGTAGAAACCAAAGAGACCGCTATCAGCGTAGCCCCAATGAAAGGAATAAACCGTATAGGCAAGCCCGCGGTTCTCGCGAACCTCCTGGAAAAGCCGCGAAGACATTCCGCCGCCGACCGCATTGGTGAAAACCTGCAGCGCGTAATAGCCAGGCGCGGCATAGGACAGGCCTTCGAAGCCAATTACGACATGCGCCTGTTCGAGCCGACGGCTCAAGCGCGTGTCGCCCCCGAGATAGCGCGCCGGCGTCACGGCCTCCCCGGCCTGCGCCGGCATATTGGCGAACCGCGCCGCGGCGGCGTCAACGATCTGCGCATGATCGAGCGCCCCCGCTGCCCCGATCGTCGTAACGCCGCTGCGATAATGTTTGGCGAGGTAGTTCGCGATCATCGAGCGGTCGAACGCCTTGACGTGCTCCGGCGTGCCGAGAATGGGCCAGCCGATCGGCTGCTCGGGAAAGGCAGCGGCATTGAAGAGATCGAACACGAGATCGTCGGGCGTATCTTCAACCGCGCCGATCTCCTGAAGGATGACTTCTTTCTCGCGTTCGAGTTCGTCCTTGTCGAACACGCTCTCGGTCAGAATATCCGCAAGAATATCGATGGCGAGCCCGGCATCGCTTGCCAGCATGTGGGCGTAATAAGCCGTCTGTTCGACGCCCGTCGCGGCGTTGAGATCGCCACCGGCGCTCTCAATCTCTTCGGCAATGTCGCGGGCCGAGCGGCGCCGCGTGCCCTTGAACGCCATATGTTCGAGGAGATGCGAAAGCCCGCGCTCGCGCGGCCGCTCGTGCCGCGATCCCGCCGCCACCCAGACGCCGAGCGACACGGTTTCGAGATGCGGCATCCGATCGGTGACGATGCGCAGGCCCGACGGCAGGGTCGTGATTTCGACGCTCATGACGCCGCCCTTCGCGACGCGGCATTGCCTTGCAAACGCCCGCGGATGAAATCTTCGATCGCGTGCTGATCGTTCGGCAGCACGTCGAAATATTCAGGCCGGGTTTCGAGATCGGCGAGATGCGACGGCAGCGGCGGATGCTGGCCGGTTGCACCTTCGATGGCAGCGGGGAATTTCGCCGGATGTGCGGTGCCAAGCACGATTGCAGGCACGTTTGGATGCGCGGTCAAAGCCTTGCGTGCAGCGCCAACGCCGACTGCCGTATGTGGATCGATCAATCTCTGCGTCTCGCGCCAGACACGCGCGATCTCCTCACTTGTCTCAGTTTCGCCGACCCGTGCGGCATCGAATTCGGCGCGGATCGCCGCGAGCGGCGCGGCGGCAATTGAAAAGCCACCGGATTGCTGCAACGAATTCATCAGTCCGCTGACGGCCGATGCGTCACGACCATAGGCCTCGAACAAAAGCCGTTCGAAATTCGAGGACACCTGAATGTCCATTGACGGCGACAATGTGGCTTCGACACGGCCGGTTTCGTAACGGCCTGTGTTCAATGTGCGCACGAGAATGTCATTGGAATTGGTCGCAATGACGAGCCGCTCGATCGGCAGCCCCATTTTTTTCGCGATCCAGCCCGCGAGAATATCGCCGAAATTGCCGGTCGGTACGACGAAGGACACGGGCCGGTGCGGCGCACCAAGCGCGACGGCGCTCGTGAAATAATAGACGATCTGCGCCATGACGCGCGCCCAATTGATCGAATTGACCCCAGCGAGCGAAAACTCCTGACGAAAGCGTTTGTGAGCGAAAAGCGCCTTCACCATATTCTGGGCATCGTCGAACGTGCCGTCGAGGGCGATCGTATGGACGTTGGCAGCAGCGATCGTCGTCATCTGACGGCGCTGCACGTCGGAGACGCGGCCGTTCGGGTAAAGAATAAAAACATCGACCTCGGGCAAGCCCTGAAAGGCGGCGATGGCAGCGGCGCCCGTGTCGCCTGACGTCGCGCCGATGATGGTCGCGCGCTGGCCCCGCGCCGCCAGCACATGCTGCATCAGCCGGCCAAGAAGCTGCATCGCGAGATCCTTGAAAGCCAGGGTCGGGCCGCGAAATAGTTCGAGCAGAAAGAGATTGTCGCCAAGCTGCGAGAGCGGCGCGACCGCGACATGGTCGAACCCCGAGTAGGCCGACGCGATCATCTCGCGCAGCGCCGAACGTTCGAGCGTTCCGGCGACGAAGGGCCAGATGACGGCCTCCGCCACGGCGGCATAAGGCTGCCCCGCGAAAGCGGCGATTTCGGCCGCAGAAAACTTCGGGTAGGAGCCCGGCAAATAGAGACCGCCGTCCTCGGCGAGGCCGGCGATCAGCGCGTCGGTGAAGGAGAGCACGGGCGCAGCGCCGCGCGTCGAGATGTAATCCACTTTCCGGCCTGGGTTGTCGCGATTCCGGGCTGGTTTAGCACAAAACCACGGCCGCGGGGATTTTTGCGGCACTGAGCTTAACTGCCGCGATCGCGCTTAACCTTTTGCTTCTGCGCGCCTTTCCCGCCATGTCCGGAAGATATAACCGCCCATGACAATCCACAGGCCACCGGCGAGCCCAAACCAGGTCAGCGCATATTCAAAGTGATTATTTGGGATATCGACGCCGTTCAGGCCACCCGCCGGCCAACCGCCGGCAATCGCGGTCTTGTCCTCGTCGATGATGAACGGCGCGGCATGGATCAGTCCGGAGTGAGCCGCAATCGCCAACGGATCGCGCGTGAAGTAGAGACCCTTGGCCGGATCGTCGGCGGGCGTGAAAAGATTGCGCGATTGCGGTGGCCGCATGAGGCCGGTGACGGTGACCTCGCCTTCAATCTCGGTTTTCGGGCGCGCGCTTTTCGCCGCCAGCGCCGCAGGCACAAAACCACGGTTGATGATCACCTGATCGCTCGAGGCAAGGACCAAAGGCGTCAGCACGAGATACCCCGGCCCAACATCATCGGGGCCGCCCGGATCGAACACCAGCACTTCCTTCGCATTATCGAAATGGCCGCGAAGGGCGACGTGCTGATACTCGTAATCTTCGGGCTTGAGACGCGGCCAGCTTGCAGGATCAGGCAGCTTTTGTGGCGCGGCCGCACTGCGTGCCGCAATCCGCACGATGAGCCCTTCCTTCCAGGTGAGGCGATGCAATTGCCAGATGCCGAGGCCGACGAGAAGCGCCGTCGCGGCGAAAGCAAAGAGCAAAGGGACGACGAGTCCCTTGCGCGCCGACGCGGGCATCGCGCGTCTAGCTCTCAAGCCGGCCGAGTTCGGCCTTATTGCGATATTGGAGCGCCAGTAGAATGCCTTTCAGCGGCCGCAAAAGCCCGAGGCAAACGACAATCGTCAGCGGCAGGAAGATGACGAAATAGACCCAATAGGGTGGCTCGTAGACGACCTCGATCAACAAAGCGAGGCCAACAATCAGAAAGCCGGCGAAGAGCATGACGAACACCGCCGGGCCGTCGCCCGCATCGGCGAACCCATAGCTCAGGCCGCAGGCATCGCAGCCCGGCGCAACCGTCAGCAATTTGGAAAACATCTTGCCGCGACCGCAGCGGGGGCAATGGCCGGCGATGCCTGCCCAGACCGTCGAGGCAACGGATCGCGTTTCGGGGCCGCTATTTTCGAGATGAACTCATGGCGGCCTTGTGCGCCCGCCAGACGCCGGGCGCAAGCTTTTAGCAAAACTCAATGCTCGAACGGACCGCCCCAGGATCCCCACACGTAGATGCAGGAGAAAAGGAACAGCCACACGACGTCGACGAAGTGCCAGTACCAGGCGGCAAATTCGAAGCCGAGATGGCGCTGCGGCGTGAACTGACCCGCAAGCGCACGCAACAGGCACACGATCAGGAAGATCGTGCCGATGATGACGTGGAAGCCGTGGAAGCCCGTCGCCATAAAGAAGGTCGAGCCGTAGATCGAACCCTTAAACGCGAACGGCGCGTGGGCATATTCGTAGGCCTGTACGGCGGTGAAGGACATGCCAAGCAGGATCGTCAGGATGAGGCCGTTCACGAGGCCTTTGCGATCATTGTTGAGCAACGCGTGATGCGCCCACGTCACCGTCGTGCCGGACGTCAGCAGGATCAGCGTGTTGAGCAGCGGCAGATGCCAGGGATCAATCAATTCTATGCCCTTCGGCGGCCAATGCCCGCCCGTAAAGGCCATGCGTGCATATTCGATCTTCTCGGCGGGAAACAACGCCGCATCGAAGAACGCCCAGAACCAGGCGACGAAGAACATCACTTCCGAGGCGATGAAAAGGATCATGCCATAGCGCAGGCCAAGCGCGACGACAGGCGTATGGACGCCCGGGGTCTGCGCTTCCTTGATCACATCGAGCCACCAGTTCGCCATAACGAACAGGACGCAGATCAAGCCGGCGAAGAAAACATAGCTGCCGGGCTTCACGGCACCGATCGGGATCGCTTTCATCCACATGATGGCACCCACCGCCATGAGGAAGGCGCCGAACGCGCCGATGATCGGCCACGGGCTTGGATCGACTAAGTGATATGGATGGTCGGGCTTGGCATGCGCGTCAGACATTTCGTTCCCTCTCGTCTCTCCGGGGTTTGACACCCCTGCGGCCCCCTTGTCCCGTGCCGCGTTTCCTCGACCTATGCATATCAGAGCCGGGGCGGCACGGTGCCTGTGGCCTGAGCCAAAGGCTGTCCGTCATGCGCCGGGTAGAATGTGTAAGACAGCGTCACCTCGTTGATGTCACTCATCGTGTCGTCCTTCTCCAACGCGGGGTCGAGAAAGAAGACGACAGGCATCTCAGCCGTCTGATGCGGACCGAAATGCTGCTCGGTGAAGCAGAAGCAGGCAAGCTTGTCGAAATAGGCGCCGGTCTGGCCGGGCGACACATTATAGACAGCGCGCGCCGCGACTTCGTGATCGGTCAGATTGGTGACCTTGTAGAAGATCGTCGCGGTCTGGCCTGTCCGGACACTGATCTGCCGGATTTCCGGCGCGAACGTCAGCGCCAGACCCGGCCCGACATTGGCGTCGAAATGCACCGTCATGATGCGTTTGCCCTCATTCGTCGGGGCAACGCGGCGCACCTGCGTCGTGCCGGCGAAACCGGTCGCGGCGCAGAAGGCTTTATAGAGCGGCACGGCCGCGAACGACATGCCTAGCATCCCGATCGCAGCGGCGAGAACCGTAAAGGCAACAAAGCCCTGACGCGCGCGGCGCGGTGTCGGATTTTGTGAGGGAAGCGCCATGTTGGTTCCTATATCGGCGGCTTGGTGACGCCGGGGCCGAGTTTGACGATTGTCACGGCATAGAAAATCACGACGAGCGCGCCGACGACCAGGCCGATGGCGATGTTGCGCAGACGCCGGCTCTTCGCCTGCGCCGGCGTCAAGGTCACACCCTTCGGATCGAGCTCGTACTTCATCACCGCATTGCTCCGATGACGAAGATCAAGCGCTCGATCAGGATTTCGGCGAAAAGAACATAGAGATAAACGATCGAGAACCAGAAGAGGCCCATTGCGGTCCTGTTGGCCGCCTCGCCTTCACGCACGCGAAAAACGCGGATCGCGCGGCGAACGAATTCAATGCCAAATACCAGGGCGATGATGCCGTAAACGATCGACACGAAGCCAAGTGCATAAGGCAACACGCCGACGCCGGCGAGTATCACGCTGTAGATCAGGATCTCGAGCCGCGTGTGGTCCGCGCCCTTGACGTTGGGCATCATCGGCACGCCGGCTTTGCCGTAGTCGGTCGTCCGCGCCAGCGCCAAAGCCCAGAAATGCGGCGGCGTCCACATGAAGATGAGCGCGAACAGAATGATCGGCGCGACGGCGACATGGCCGGTGGCGGCCGCATAGCCGACGATCGGCGGCAGCGCGCCGGCCGCGCCACCGATGACGATGTTCTGCGGTGTCGAGCGCTTGAGCCACATCGTGTAGATCACGATGTAGAAGAAGATCGTGAAGGCGAGCAAAGCGCCAGCCAGCAGATTGGCGACAAGACACAGCGTCCCGACCGCGAAGCCCGCAAGGACGAGACCGAATGCCAATGTCTCCGGCCGCGAAATGCGCCCCATGGGGATCGGCCGCTTGCTGGTACGCCGCATCACCGCATCAATATCGGCGTCGTACCACATGTTGAGCGCGCCCGAGGCGCCTGCGCCGACGGCGATGCAGAGCAGTGACGCAAACCCGATGACAAAATTCACCGGATGCGGTGCGAGCAGAATTCCAGCGAGCGCGGTCACGACGACAAGCTGCATGACTCGCGGCTTGACGAGCGCAAGATAATCACGCGGCTCCGCAGCGGAAATCGCCACAAGCCCAGATGCGCTGCTATCGTCGATAAGGCTCATTCTCACTCGATGTTAATGCGGCGGGCGGGATGAGAACTCCCGCCCTGCCTGAGATCAATGATCGCTGCCGACGATGCGCGGCAGAACTTCGTACGAATGGAACGGCGGCGGCGACGTGACGGTCCATTCGAGCGTCGTGGCACCAACACCCCAGGGATTGTTGCCGGCAATCCGCTTCTTCGCGAAGGCATCGAAGATGATGTAGAGGAAGAGGATGACGCTGATGCCCGAAAGATAGGAGCCGAACGACGAAACCTCGTTCCACAGCCGGTAGGCATCGGGATAGTCGATGTAGCGGCGCGGCATGCCCGCAAGACCGAGGAAATGCTGCGGGAAGAAGGTGACGTTCACGCCGATGAACATCATCCAGAAGTGAATCTTGCCGAGCGTTTCGTCGTACATGTAGCCGCTCATCTTCGGGAACCAGTAATAGAAGCCCGCGAAGATTGCGAAGACCGCGCCCAGCGACAACACATAGTGGAAGTGTGCGACGACGTAATAGGTCTCGTGCAGATAGCGATCGATACCGGCATTGGCCAGCACGACGCCGGTCACGCCGCCGACGGTGAAGAGGAAGATGAACCCTGTCGCCCACAGCATCGGCACGCGGAACGAAATCGAGCCGCCCCACATCGTCGCGATCCACGAGAACACTTTGATGCCCGTCGGCACCGCGATCACCATCGTCGCGAAGACGAAATAGCGCTGCGTGTCGAGCGACAGGCCGACGGTGTACATGTGGTGCGCCCAGACGACGAAGCCGACAACGCCGATCGCGACCATGGCGTAGGCCATGCCGAGATAACCGAAGATGGGCTTTTTCGAGAAGGTCGAGATCACATGGCTGACGATGCCGAAGCCGGGCAGAATCAGGATGTAGACTTCAGGATGGCCGAAGAACCAGAAGAGATGCTGGAACAGGATCGGGTCACCGCCGCCTTCGGGCTTGAAGAAGGAAGTGCCGAAATTACGGTCGGTCAACAGCATGGTGATGGCACCGGCGAGAACCGGCAGCGACAGCACCAGGAGAAACGCCGTAACAAGAACCGACCAGGCGAATAGCGGCATCCGATGCAGCGTCATGCCCGGGGCACGCATGTTGAAGATCGTGGTGATGAAATTGATCGCGCCGAGGATCGACGATGCGCCGGCAAGATGGATCGACAGGATGACGAAATCCATCGCCGGCCCGGGATGTCCCTGCTCCGAAAGCGGCGGATAAAGCACCCAGCCACCGCCAAAGCCCTTCATGCCCGGCGCGCCCTCCATGAAAAACGAGATGAAGAAGAGCGCGAAGGAGGCCGGCAGCAGCCAGAACGAAATATTGTTCATGCGCGGGAACGCCATGTCCGGCGCGCCGATCATCAGCGGTACAAACCAATTGCCGAAGCCGCCGATCAAGGCGGGCATGACGACGAAGAAGATCATCGTCAGACCGTGAGCGGTGATGAAGACGTTATAGAGGTTCTTGGCGTAGTCGGTCGCCATTTCCGGCGGGGCGCCGTCGAGAATCCGCGCCAGTAACGGGAAGACCTGGAGGCCCGGTTCCTGCAATTCGGCGCGCATCGCGATCGACAAGGCAGCGCCGAAAACGCCGGCACAGATCGCGAAGATAATATAGAGCGTGCCGATGTCTTTATGGTTGGTCGAATAAAGGAAACGCCGCCATCCGGTGGGATGGCCATGTGCGTCATGCGCGGTCGCGGTCGTGCTCATCGTTGGTCCCCGGGAATCCTCGATATTATCGGCTGTTTTGGCGCAAAAGCCTAGTTCCTCGCCGTCGCCGGCGCCGCATCGGCGTAATGCGGCAAAGCATTAGCCGAGAATTTCTTCTTCGCGTCAGTCAGCCAGGCCGCATATTCGGCATCGCTGACCACGCGGAAAACGATCGGCATATAGGCGTGGTCTTCACCGCAAAGCTTGGAGCACTGGCCGTAATAGGTGCCTTCCTTCGTGGCGCGGAACCAGGTCTGGTTCAGGCGTCCCGGCACGGCGTCGACGCGAACGCCGAAAGACGGGACGGTGAAGGAATGAATGACGTCGGTCGCAGCCACCTGGACGAGCACAGTTTTGTTGACCGGCACCACGGCCGGGTTATCGACCGCGAGCTGGCGTAAATCGCCTGGCTTCAAGTCCTTCTCCGCCAGGATGTAGGAGTTGAAATCGAACCCATCGGACGGGTAGCTGTAGGTCCAATACCATTGATGGCCGGTGACCTTCATTGTCATGTCGGTCTTCGGGATCACCAGTTCATGGTCGAGCAGGCGGAATGACGGGATCGCGATAAAGACCAGAATTAGCACCGGCGCAATCGTCCACGCGACTTCAAGACCCGTGTGGTGGGTCAGCGCCGAAGGCGTTGGGTTGGCCTTTTCGTTGAAGCGGTAGACCACCCAGAGGAGTAGAGCGCCGACGAAAATGCTGACTGCGAAAATGATCGGCGTCAGAATATCGTTGTAAAAGAAGTGGATTTCCTCCGCGATCGGCGTCACCGGCGTCAGCATCCCCATTTGTCCGGGGAGCGCATGGCCATCGGCCAAAGCCGGCGCGGCAAAGAACAGCGAAAGTAAGGAGGCACCCAGAAGCGCGGGCGCGCCATGACGTTTTAGCCAAAGGCCCGGATTATGCGCAAAGTTCATGAATTTTCGTCGCTCCCCTGCCCACCATATTATCGCAAGTCCTCGCCACCGGCCCCGCGGCGCGAGCATGCGGGTTGAACTGTTCAAAACCACAAAGCTTTACTCTGCGCAACTCGACTTTTCGCAAGCCATTACGCAATTTGCCACATGGAGACCGCTTCGGGCATTTTCGCCCGCCCATGCGGCGGCGCAATATAGACCGCGACGACGCAATGCTCATTCTATCCCGCGCCGGCCTTAGCCCTGCCAGATTTGCATCCCTCTTCTGATCCGCTAATGAAAACGCTCCGGTTTGCGCTGCGGTCTCGATTCGATTGCGGCACAGGCGGCGCCGCCACGTTCTGCGGACGCAGCGTCGCTTTGAATTTGCCCATTGCACGAGAACAGAGCATGACCGACTTGACGGGATTACGCTGCGCCGCCTGGGTGCCGCTTCTCTGCCTCTTAACAATTCTTCTCGGTAACTTCGCCGCGCCCGCGGCTCTGGCCCAGGGCGTTGTCAAAGCCAAGCACGGCGATTGGGAAGTCCGTTGTGAGACGCCGCCCGGCGCGGCGCATGAGCAATGCGCCCTGTTGCAGAGCGTTGCCGCCGAGGATCGGCCAAACGTCAATCTGGTCGTGATCATCCTCAAGACGGCGGACGGAAAGAGCAAGCTTTTGCGCGTAATCGCGCCGCTGGGTGTCCTGCTTCCCTCCGGCCTCGGGCTCAAGATCGACAATATCGACGTCGGGCGGGCCGGATTCGTCCGCTGCCTGCCAACCGGCTGCGTCGCCGAGGTCGTCATGGATGACAAGCTCATCGGCGAGATGCGCAACGGCCATAATGCTACCTTCATCATCTTCCAGACCCCGGAAGAAGGCATCGGCATTCCGCTGGCGCTGGACGGCTTCGGCGAAGGGTATGACGCGTTGCCCTAAGACGGCGTCGGCAGCTTGACCCGAATCTCGAAAGTTGCAGACTTTCAAGAAAAGTTTATGCCGTAAATTTTACGTGCGCGCAGCGCGTTACGACGAGGAGCGGAGCGGGGGACATGCAGGAGCATGCGCAGGGCAATGCGGCGGTTGGGACAGCACGCCATCGGGCGCTCGCAGGCGGCACGGCGTTTCTCGCCGGTGTTTTGTTCGCTCTTACAGGTTGCAGCAAAACCGTCGGCAGCTTCGATACGGACGACAGCAGCCAGACCAAGATGAGCAACCTATGGGCGCTCGTTCAATTCAAGCCGATTCCAGCACAGCCGCAGCCCTTTTCCCCGATCAAATGCCCGGAGATCAGCGTTCAGGACGGCACCGCCGAGGATCGCGTCTACGGCCCCGGCGACGACCACTCCAACGCCAATGTCCGCTACCAGTTCTCGATCATTAATTTCGCTCGCGACTGCCAGATCGTCGGCAATCAATATCAGATGAAAGTCGGCGTCGAAGGCCGGGTGTTGCTAGGGCCGCAGGGGACGCCGGCAACCTACCCGGCTCCAGTGCGCGTCGCGGTCGTCAGCCGCGCCGACGGGTCGCCAACCGTCAGCAAGCTCTACCGCGTTCCGGCGAGTGTTCCGCCAGGCGGCACGGAAGGTCCGTTCACGATCGTGACCGATCCGCTGAGCGTGCCCGTGACCGGCAAGTATTCCGACCAGGATTACATCATCAAGATTGGCTTTGACTCGGAGGCCAACGGCGACGCGGGAGCACCGCGCGCGCACCATAGGCATCATCCGGCCGCGCCCGCTGCCGCAGCGAACTGAACAATTGTGGCCAAGCGCGGCTTGCACATCGCGGTCGAGCGCTTTCCGATCGCCGGCCGATTTGTCATCTCGCGCGGCGCCAAGACCGAAGCTGTCGTCGTCGTCGCGACGTTGGTAGAGGACGATGTCCGCGGCCGCGGCGAATGCGTCCCCTATGCGCGTTACGGCGAAAGCGTCGAGAGCGTCGTCGCGCAGATCGCAGCCTGGCGTCCGGCGATCGAAGCCGGCGCCAGACGTGACGACTTGCAAAAGGCGCTACCGGCTGGCGCAGCGCGCAATGCGCTCGATTGCGCGCTGTGGGATCTTGAGGCCAAGCGCAGCGGGATGCGAGCCGTTGAACGCGCCGGACTCGCGGCACCCGCTCCGGTGATCACCGCCTATACGCTCTCGCTTGACACACCCGAGGCGATGGCCCTGGCAGCGAAGTCTGCCGCGCGCCCGTTGCTGAAACTCAAATTGGGCGGCGACGGCGACGCCGAACGGCTTGCCGCCATTCGTGCCGCCGCGCCGGACGCCGCACTCATCGTCGATGCCAACGAAGCCTGGTCGCCGGAAAATCTTGAAGCGAATCTCGCCGCCTGCGCGGCACACGGTATCGCCTTGATCGAACAGCCCCTGCCTGCAGGCCAAGATGCGATCCTCGCGGACATCGCTCATTCTGTCCCCCTCTGCGCCGATGAAAGCCTACACGACCGCGCCGATCTCGCGGCACTGCGCGGCCGTTATGATGCGATCAATATCAAGCTCGATAAGGCAGGCGGCTTGACCGAGGCGCTGGCGCTCGCGGACGAAGCCGCGCAGCTCGGCTTCCAGATCATGATCGGCTGCATGGTCGCGACGTCCCTGGCCATGGCCCCGGCACTGCTGCTTGCGGCGCGCGCGCAATATGTCGACCTCGACGGACCGCTGCTTCTCGCACGCGACCGGCCGGATGGTCTCGTTTACGACGGCTCGTGGGTTCATCCGCCCGACCCCATCTTGTGGGGATGACGCGTGCTGTAAAAATGCTTCATATTGCTCCGCTAGCGATGTCCTCACGATTTCAGGATAGGCCGGCATGTTGGATAGCCGCGAGCAATCTTTACGCGTCCGCCTGAGCGGGCTTTTCGACGATGACGCCCCGCGCACCTTGGCGGTCCGAATCTTCAATATTGCACTGGCAAGTCTCATCATCGTCAATGTCATTGCCGTCATCCTCGAATCCGTCTCGTGGATGAGTCAGCGCTATTCCCTGACCTTTGTGACGATCGAGCGTGTCGCGACCGCAATCTTCGTGGCCGAATATTTTTTGCGCGTCTGGACCGCCGTCGACTATCGCGGCGGCCGTTTTCGCGATCCGCTCTGGGGCCGGCTGGAATATATGCGCGGCTTCTTTCCGCTGATCGATCTGGTCGCTGTTCTGCCGGCTGTGCTCGGCTTTTTTGGCGGCGCCGACCTGCGCGTGCTGCGGCTGTTGCGGCTTTTGCGGATGATCAAGCTGACGCGGCATTCGACTGTCTTCGGCCTGCTATGGGCCGTACTCCGCGAAGAGGGACATTCCATAGCCGCGCTGATCTTCATCCTCTGCCTGACGCTGACCGTCAGCGGCGCGCTGATGTACATGCTCGAAGGGGACGTGCAACCGACCGTCTTCTCCTCGATCCCCGCGGCGATGTGGTGGGCGATCGAGACGGTCACGACCGTCGGCTATGGCGACATGGTACCCGTCACCGCCGCCGGACGCATTCTCGGCGGCATCATCTCGGTGATCGGTATCGGCACCCTGGCGCTGTTTTCCGGCCTCATCACCGCTGGCTACCTCAACCAGTTGCGGCTGCGCCGCACGCCGAAACATCTCGGCGACGATGAATCCATCTGCCCGCATTGCGGTGGCTTGCTGCGGCACTCGCGCGCCAAAACCAGCTAAAGTCACTCCATCGACGCGGCCTTAAGAATGCACACCATCATCGCCGCCGCCGGTTTGCCGGAACGGTTGCGAATGACGTGCGGGCGGTCGCAGCGATAGCGCAACGTCTCGCCGGCCTTCGCGTGTTCGACGGTTCCCGCGACTTCAACCTCAAGCTCGCCGTCCGTCACCGATAGGCATTCGACCGAGCCGCGCTGATGTGGATCGGACGCAAGCGCGCCGCCGGGCTCCGCCTGAAACCCATACCATTGCAGCCATTCGACGGTTTTGATCCAGCCAAAGATTTCAAGGCGGCATTTGCCGTCGTCGGAAACCAGGATCGGCGTATCGCCGCGTGTCGATTTTTCGAGGAACGGCTCATCCTCGCTGACCTGCAACATGCCTTCGATCGACACGTCGAGCGCCTGCGCCAATCGCCAGATGGTGGCGAGCGTCGGATTGGTCTCGTTGCGTTCGATCTGGCTGATGATCGACTTGGCGACGCCGGATTGTTCGGAAAGCTCGGAAAGCGAAAGATTGTAGGATTTCCGAAGGCGCAGAACGGTTTTGCCAAGCTGGCCCGAGACGGAGACCGCGCCCGCCTCCAGCGCCTTGGCCTTGTCGCGACCCTCGATGCCCAACGCTTGCCTCCGGAACCTCAATCAGTCCCGGATATTAAACGATTCCGTTTGAAATATCGAACGGCATTCGCCGAGAATTACGAATGCCCCGTCAGCCGGTGGATACCGGAGGCGACCTCTTCTTTGAAATGCGCGAAGCGCGCCCCGGCTTCGTCCCAGTTGACGACCGGGCAGCCGGCACCCGCGGGGCACACCGGCGACTTGCCGGAGTCCATGACATAAGCGGCGCCGATGGTCAGAAAAATTCCGACGATGATTCCGAGTAAGAATTGCATAGCGCCCTCCCTCCTTTGATTTGCGACTTGCGCAGCCGCCCCAAAAACTTAACGGTGGCGGCAAAGTTCCCGCTAAAAAATCTTGTTTAGCTGAAGAGTGCGACTTTCTCTGATGTGGAAAGACGGTCGAGCCGCGTCAAAGCGCCGGGTTCGCCGCGCGGCGCGGCGGAACTGGGCGCTGGAGGCGGTTGGGGGATTGCGGCGACCGGCGCCGGCGACGGTTCGGGCAGGCGCGAAAGACTGGGCTTAACGTCGGCTGGGGGCGGGGCCGCCTTGAGCACGGGGGCACCACGCAACAATCCGCCGACGGCGCGCGCCTGCGTCTCGACATCGCGGCAATAATTCTCGCCGATCCCGTCGGCACGCATGTTCCCCGCAAGGATCTCGAGGGTCTGCGACACGTCGCGCAGCCTTTGAACGAGAAGGCGGATCGACGGGTCATTCGGAAGCTGCTGCTCCCGCACCGACTGCTCGAGTTTGGCGAGGCCGTCGAGCATCTGCCGCAACTCGTCGACACGGCTGCGGCGCGTATATTCGGCAAGAAACCAGCGGCCGCGCACGGTTTCGACAACCGCCGCTTCGATGGCATCGTAATCTTCCGCGCTTAAGCCTTCAGGCGGCGGAATCATTGCCATCGTCTGCTCCTTCGCGCGAATCGCTGCGCCGCAGTCTGCGCCGGGCGCCGGCGAAATCCAAGCCGGCGCGCCATGCGGGATCGGGGCCTTTTCCCGAACAAAGGCGTACCTACATCTATGTCCAACGAAAGGACTTCGATGTTCGACATTCCCCACACATTTCTCCTGGACGATACGCCCGAAACCGCCGAGGCAGCCGCGTCCGTCGCGCCGGCCGTGGCGTCGCGTGACGACGCGGTCCTGCTCGACGCCTATTCGCGCACGGTCTCCGAGGTCGTGGAGCGCGTCGGGCCGGGTGTCGTGCGGATCGACATCCGCCGCGGCGACGGCAAACACGGTGGCTCGGGCTCCGGCGTCATCGTCTCCCCCGATGGGCTGATCCTCACCAACAGCCATGTTGTGCAAGGCGGCAAGCGCGCCGAAATCACCACGCTCGACGGCCGCAATCTCTCCGCCCGCGTGCTCGGCGACGATCCCGACACCGACCTCGCGCTCATCCGCGTCGAGGCCGACACCACTTTACCCTTCGCGGCGCTCGGCGACTCGAAGACGCTGAAGCGCGGCGAGATCGCGATCGCGATCGGCAATCCGCTCGGCTTCGATGCGACGGTGACGGCCGGCATCGTCTCGGCGCTCGGCCGTTCGCTGCGCTCGAAATCCGGCCGCATGATCGACGACGTGATCCAGACCGACGCGGCGCTGAACCCCGGCAATTCCGGCGGCCCGCTCGTCTCATCCAGCGGCGAGGTCATCGGCATCAACACGGCGATGATCATGGGCGCGCAGGGCATCTGTTTTGCCGTCGCGGCCAATACGGCACGTTTCGTCGTCGGCGAACTCATTCGCCACGGCCGCGTGCGCCGTGCGGCGCTCGGAATCGGCGGCGGCACCATTCCGCTGCCGCGCCGGATCGCGCTGCGTCTCGGCCTTGAACAGGCGACGGGCGCCGTCATCACCGCCGTCGAACAGGGCGGCCCCGCCGATGAAGCGGGTCTGCTGACGGGCGACATCGTGCTTGCCGTTTCGGGCACGCCGGTGACCGGTGTGGACGACCTCGTGCGTCTGCTTGATGCCGATAAGATCGGCTCGACCGTGCCGCTCGACGTGCTGCGCCGGTCGGACAAACGGCGCTATTGGGTGGCGCTCAAGGAAAGATAATAAAAAGGGGCGCTTTGGCGCCCCTTTCAAAACGCATTGACGGACTCTGTTTGTACATATATACGTACATATCTTCTGAACGCAGAAACGTTTGAAAATGAGCCACGTCTCGTACACCGAATTGCGCGCCAATCTTGCTTCATACATGGACGAGGTTTGCGACAACCGCACGCCTCTCTTCGTGACGCGTCAAAATGCGAGATCAGTCGTCATTCTCTCGGAAGACGAATACGAAGGCATTTTGGAGACGCTGCACCTGTTACGCAGTCCCACTAATGCCGAGCGCTTGCTTCGGTCCATCGCCACCGCGAACTCCAGTGACGTTTCTCCGCACGCATTGGTCGAAGACGATACCAAGCGTTAAGCGTGGGAAATGAAGCTTCTTTGGACCGAAGATGCCTGGGAGGATTACCTCCACTGGCAGCAAGCCGATCCGAAAGTTCTTACAGCGGTCAATACCCTCATCCGCGATATCGCACGCGAGCCATTCAAAGGGCTCGGGAAGCCCGAACCTCTCAGGCATGATCTGGCTGGATGGTGGTCGCGCCGGATTACCGGCGAACACCGATTGGTCTATCGCGTTTCAGGAAAGGGCGCTGCGCAACAGATCGAAATCGCGCAGTGCCGCTATCATTATTAAAGGCTGTCCTCGAAATTCACGACCGGCTCGCCGGCGCCTTCCCAACCCAGGATCCCGCCGGGATAGTGTGCGCGAATGTCGTCGCGGCCCGCCTGCTGGGCGAGGCCGAGCGCGATGATCGAGCGGCGGCCCGAGCGGCATGAGAAAACAATTCTCTTGCCTGGTTCGGCGACCGGCAGCGCGTCAGGGTCGAAGCTCTGTAGCGGGTTCAGCGTCGAGCCCGGAATGTGGCCCGCGGCATATTCATGCGGCTCGCGCACGTCGATGAGAATGATGGAGCCATCAGCCAGCCCCGCTTTCAAATCCTTTAGGCTCACGTCCTCGACGATTGGTTTTGTCGCCATATCGGCCATTATGATGATCCCGGTTTGCGGGCACGCCCGGCGCGCCACGATTGCTAATTTGCATTTTTTATTTGTATTTATCTACAATCTACGTTCTCATTTAGCATATTATGCTGTACGGACCCGCGCAAGCAAGCCATGAGCAATTTTTACCTGCGGCGCAAAGTTCTATAGACGCGCCGCGGATGGCCCGACAAAACACATGGGGTCAGGAGAGCACCATTGCAGCGCCCATATTACCTGCTTGATGTCTTCACCGACCAGCCGCTTGCCGGCAATCAGCTCGCCGTGGTGATCGACAGCGACGGTCTCGATGCATCGACGATGCAAAAAATCGCTGCCGAATTCAATCTTTCCGAAACGGTTTTCATCTTTCCGCCGCGTGATCCCATCAACACCGCGCGGCTGCGCATCTTTACGCCGAAAGCCGAACTGTCCTTTGCCGGCCATCCTACAATTGGCGCCGCCGTGCTCATCGGCGAATTGCGTGCCGCATCGCTGATGCGCAGCGAGGATGTACGGATCGTGCTTGAAGAGCCGGTAGGTGACGTGATCTGCCACGTGCGCCATCGCCCCGGCTCGGCAAGGCAGGCGGATTTCTTTCTGCCGAAACTGCCGGCCTTGATCGGCGATGCGCAACCCAAAGCAAAAATTGCCGCCGCGCTCGGCCTCGCGCCGGAAGACATCGGCTTCGACCGTCATCAACCGGCGATCTTCTCGGCTGGAACGCCTTTCACATGCGTGCCGATTGCGTCCTGCGCCGCGCTCGCGGCGGCGCACCCCCGGCTCGATCTTTTCGAGGATGCCTTTGCGCCGAGCGAAGTGGCGCATGCCTATCTTTACGCGCTGCCTGATGACGATGCGTCACATGATTTTGAAACGCGCATGTTCGCGCCGACGCTTGGCGTTTTTGAGGACCCCGCGACAGGTGCGGCGGCAGCGGCTTTCGCCGGCGCGCTGATGGCTTTCGAAAATGTGCCGGACGGCCATCACGCGTTACAACTCGAGCAAGGTGTGGCGCTGGGACGGCCGAGCAAAATTGTGCTTTCGCTCGATGTCGAAGACGGCCGTCTGATTATGGCGTCCGTCGGTGGTTCCGCGGTCATCGTCGCCGATGGGACGCTTAACCTTTGAGCATGCCGCGCATCGAAAAAATCGCCGAGATCGACATTCACCTGCGTCCGAAAATCTGGGATTTCGCGACAGAACACGTCGCCGAGATCGAGGCGCATTGGCAAAAGCGCCTGCAGGCCAATCCACATCTCTATAATGGCAAAGTGCTACTTGCGGCCGATGTCTCGCGCAACGCGACGCCGGCCGGGGCGCGCCTCCAGGGTGCATGTTTCGTCGTCGAATTTAAGACGTTTCTCGCCTGGCAGGCTTTTCGCCACCCGGGAGACGCCCGGAATCTCTTCGCCTTGGCGGCGCTCCGCTCGGCCGACGGCGCCTATCTTCTCGGCGAAATGGCGGCTTGGACCTCAAATGCGGGGCGAATCTATTCTCCCGGCGGGACACCTGACCTGAGCGATGTCATTGATGGCGTGCTCGATCTTGAAGGCAGCGTATCGCGTGAGCTTGCCGAAGAAACCGGCCTTTCAACGCAGGATGTCTCGCCGACGCCGGGATGGACGATTGTTGAGAGCGGCGCATTGATCGCCTGCATGAAGGAATTGCATTCGCCGCTGGCGGCCGCCGAACTTGTCGAACGCGCGGCAGACTTTTTCGCGCGCGAGAAAAAGCCGGAACTGACGTGTCTTGTGCCAGTCTTCAGTCCCGCCGACATCAATGCGCACATGCCGGATTTCATGCAAGCCTATCTGCGCCACGCTTTCAGCAGGCATCAAGGGTGATATCCGTGCCGCACTTCCGATTCATGGATCAGGCTTAAGGCCTCGCCCTCGCGGCCGGCGGAACACGCAGCGGCGGCGCGCGACAGTTCGCGCTCGATCTGGACATAGACCGATTCGTTGACATTGCCGGTGCGATGATCGTCGCCCGCCACGGCTTGATAACGGTTGATCTGCTCGTTGCAGCCCGCCTGCGCCGCGGCGGTGCTCGCGCCCAGGAGCGCAGCGCCTACGGCCGCCACATGCAACATCCGCATCCCGCACCTCCTCGATCATTGCGTTACAATGATCTGCGCGATTCCCGTATGGACGGTCAAGCGGGCCGATGCAGTTGACAAGCGGCGCATTGCTTTTCATTTTGATGTCCGGCGATGGGGTTCCGCCATGTAACCGCCCTCGGGGCTGATGACTCCTGTGAAACGTCGTTGCGACGCCAGGAGATCTGCGTGCCGAATTTAGTCCCTAGTACCAACACCCATCCTTTTCGCGCAGCCTCTTGCTGCGTCTCTCCCTTGCGATAAAGGCAGGCCGCGCATGTGGGCTTATGTGACGATCGCGATCGGCGGCGTTTTCGGCTGCTGGGCGCGCTACGCGATGACGAATTCGGTTCAGGGACTGCTCGGACGCGCGTTTCCTTACGCGACCTTGTCGATCAACATCCTCGCCTGCCTGCTGATCGGTTTCCTGTTCACGATCACGATGGAAAGGATCATCATCGCGCCGACGATCCGGCTCGGCATCCTGACGGGCTTCCTAGGCGGCTTCTCGACCTTTTCGACGTTCGCGATGGAGACGTTTTTGCTCGCCGAGCAGGGCGAATGGGGCCGCAGCGCGCTTTATGTTTTCCTCTCGCTGCTGCTGGGTTTATTGGCGACCTTCGTAGGCGTCTTCGCCGCGCGCGCTATCTAGAGGTGTGGCCATGGCAAAAGAAGTCACTATCGTGCGCATTTATCTGCGCGAGGCCGACAAGGGCCATCGCAAATCTTTGATGCAGGAAATTTTCAAGGTTCTGCACGATCAGGCGCGAGTGAGAGGTGTTACGGTCTTCCGCGGCGTCGCGGGCTTCGGAGACACGGGGGAGGTCACCACCGCCGACCCGCTTCACATTTTGTCGAGCCTGCCGCTGGTGATTGAGTTTTTCGACGCTCCGGAGAAGGTCGAGCAGGCAATCGAGATCTTGAACGGGCTGCTGCCGCCCGGGCACATGATTTCCTGGTCCGCCACGCAGCGTTGAACGCAACTTTTCTAAGGCTGATGCGTTGCCCGTCTACGGGTATATCTAGTTCGGGGGAAAGAAATGGAAATGATCTCAGCTTCCCAACTTCGTGCCGCGCGCGGCCTCCTCGGCTGGTCGCAGGATCATCTTGCAGAACAATCACATATCCCGCTTGCCGGCATCCTGGATTATGAAACTGGCGCGCGTGAAATGCCGCAAATGTCGGCCGCGAACCTTAAACGCGCGCTCGAGCGGGCAGGCGTCATCTTCTCGGAAGATGAATCCAGCGTCAGCCTGCTGCCACCGCCGGAAGTTGTGCCGCTCGAAAAACTCAACGCGAGCAACGACGAATAATTTAGCTTGCCGCTTCGGCTGTGAATTTGGCGAGGACTTTCGCCAGGCCTTCGCGTGCGGGCGCCGTTATGGTGCCAAGATCGTAGCGGGCGGCGAGCCAATTTATGTCGTTGTACGTGAGACTGCAGTTGCCGGCGTCGTCCTCCCAGGCGAGGACACGCAACGGTAAGTCGAGGCCAACCATCTGGTTGGCCTGCATCAACGGCGTGCCGCCCTTTGGATTGCCAAAAATAATGAGTTCGGTGGGCCGCAACGCGAGGCCAACAGAAGCGGCCCCGCCTGAATGATCGACACGTGCGAAAATCGTGATCCCGGCGGCTTTCAGCGCGGCTTCCAGCCGGTCGAGCGTTTGTTTGACGGAATAATTGCTTGGAATCGTAATCAATCCGTTCGGCGACAATCCGATTGATGACATTGGCAATCCTCACATTTGCGCCCAGGGCATCCGGGTGAACCGCTGAGCGAGGAAATCCATCAAGACTTGCACCCGTGCCGGCCGCATCGGGCTCGGCGGCGTGACAAGATGCAGGCCTCCCGATGGAGTCGACCAATCTTTTAGCACAACCTCAAGCCGGCCTTCGGCAATATCGCGCCAGACGAGAAATTCCGGCTGCAATGCGATTCCTATCCCCGCGCAGAGCGACGGCTGCAACACATCGGCATTGTTGGCGCGGATCGGCCCCGACACCGTGACGCTATATTCGCCCTGTTTCGGATGCGTGAAATGCCAGACATCGCGGCTGCGCGAATAGCTGTAGAGCAGCGCTGTGTGCGCAACCAGGTCTTTGGGATGCTGCGGGCGGCCGACTTTATCCAAATAAGCGGGCGCGCCGACAAGCAGAATGCGCACCTGACAAAGGCGGCGGGCGAGCAGACTTAAATCCGGCAGGCTCGAAATCCGCAAGCGCGAGGTCAAATCCCTCGCTGACGATGTCGACGAGCTGGTCGTTCAGGT
Source organism: uncultured Pseudomonadota bacterium (assembly GCA_963782195.1). Lineage (GTDB taxonomy): Bacteria > Pseudomonadota > Alphaproteobacteria > Rhizobiales > Beijerinckiaceae > Methylovirgula. Next base: position 411,298 of record CAWAIN010000005.1, read on the forward strand.
TCAGATCCACCGAAACGTCCGGATAAAGCTTGAAAAATTCTGGCAGCAGCGGCGCGAGATGGACGATGCCGAAGGTCATCGGCGCGGCGACGCGCACCAATCCGCGCGGCACAGCCGATTGCGCCGTCGCCTCGGCCTCGACAGCCTCGCCCTCGGCCAGAATGCGGCTCGCCCGGTCGAGCGCCGCGCGACCGGCCTCGCTCAGCGACATGCGCCGCGAGGTTCGGTGAAAAAGCGTCGTGCCAAGCCGCGCCTCGAGGCGTCCGACGGCTTTCGAGACAGTCGCTTTCGAGAGACCAAGTTCAGACGCCGCTTGCGCAAAGGAGCCCAGCTCCGCCACTTTGGCGAAAACCGCCCAAGCCTCGAAATCCGGGAGCTTCGACATATCAAAACCGGAAACAGTTCATTTCCATCATTTCTATTTCAGATTTAATCGTCCGGATCAATATTGGCCTCAACAACCGGTCGCATCCGACGACCGCAAGAGGATCAAAACAATGATTGAACGCAGACCTTTCGAATCGCTCGGCGGTGCCAACCACGGCTGGCTCGACGCCAAGCATCACTTTTCCTTTGGCGACTATGGCGACGCCAAACGCATGGGCTGGGGCGCTTTGCGCGTCTGGAATGACGACACGATTGCGCCGCAGACCGGCTTTCCGCCGCATCCGCATCGCGACATGGAGATCATCACCTATGTCCGCGAGGGCGCAATTACGCACCAGGACAGCCTTGGCAACAAAGGCCGCACCGAAGCCGGCGACGTTCAGGTGATGAGCGCCGGCACCGGCATCCGCCACGCCGAATATAATCTCGAACCGGCAACGACGCGGATTTTCCAGATATGGATCATGCCGCGCGAACAGGGCCTCGGCCCGGCGTGGGGCGCCAAGCCCTTCCCGAAGGACGATCGCGCCGGCCAGTTCGTGACTCTGGCAAGCGGCTTTGCCGACGATGCGGATGCCTTGCCAATTCGCGCCGATGCACGTGTCGTTGGCGCGACGCTCAAGGCGGGACAGACGGCGGATTATGCGATCGGCGAAACCCGGCACGCCTATCTCGTTCCGGCCAAGGGAAGCGTCAAAGTCAATGACGTGGCGCTCGACGCGCGCGACGGCGCCGCCGTCTTCGGCGAGAAAGTGCTTCACGTCACTGCGCTTGAGGATGCCGAAGTCGTTTTAGTCGACGCAGCCTGACGCAAAAGCGGCCGCCGCACGAAATTGGCGGCCGCACATCCGCATTCTCAAAGAGCGAGGCAAACATGGCTAAGGTTCTGGTGCTTTATTATTCCGCCTACGGTCACATCGAAAAAATGGCGGAGGCCGTCGCCGAGGGCGCACGCGAGACGGGCGCGATTGTAGATATCAAGCGCGTTCCCGAGACCGTGCCGCTCGACATCGCCCAAGCCTCGCATTTCAAGCTCGATCAGGCGGCCCCGGTCGCAACCATTGCTGATCTCGCCGAATACGACGCGATCATCGTCGGCACCGGCACACGTTTCGGCCGTCTTTCCTCGCAAATGGGGAGCTTTCTCGATCAAGCCGGCGGCCTCTGGGCCCGCGGCGCGCTCAACGGGAAGGTCGGCGCGGCTTTTTCGTCGACGGGAACACAGCACGGCGGCCAGGAAACCACGCTCTTTTCGCTGATCAGCAACCTTTTGCACTTCGGACTGATTATCGTCGGTCTGCCCTACAGCTTTCAGGGCCAGATGAGACTCGATGAGATTACCGGCGGCTCGCCTTATGGCGCGACGACCATCGCCGCGACCGACGGCTCACGTCAGCCGAGCGAGAACGAATTGGCCGGTGCCCGCTTCCAAGGCAGGCACGTCGCCGAAATCGCGACGAAATTGTTCGGATAGGACGTTCGACGTCCGAATCATCGATTGGGTTCGCACAGACGACAAAAAATTCGCTATACTGCGAGGCGGAAATACGGCCCCGGAGATTTGCATGAAGATGCCGCTCCTTGCGACCCTGTTCGCCCATACCGATTCATCCGCCGGGGGCGATACACCGCGCCTGCGTGACCTTATCCTTGGGCTGCACTCTGGCAGCATCTCGGCCGCCGTCGTCCTGGATCGGCTTGATCCTGACTTCGCGGATGAAATCCGCGCCTTTGTCGTCCATCGCGGACTGAGCGCGGAAAATTTCATCGCCAACGCATTGCTCGCCTTTGCTCTCGATGTCGCCGATCAATCCTGGCGGCAAGGACTCAAAAGCCGCCAATCCCGCAGCGACGATCCGGAAGCCGATATGGTGGCGGAGCTGCTGCTCGAAATCATGCGCCAGCGGCGTGATCGCGAGATTTATCTCGCTTGGCCAGCCGCAGCCCGTGAATCGCATGTGACGCTTGGCCGCCGCCGCAATTAATCGCGAGATTCAAGCGCCGCGCGTTTGATTTTGTTGCCATTTTGCGACGCACACGCTGCATGTGCGATGAAGGCGTGAACAACGCCCACAATGTCATATGGCGGTCATTGTCTTCCCGTCTGGTAAGGCGGACGATAGCCGACTGGGTCTCCGGGGTGGTTATGGTCAATGTTTCGACGCCAGAGCCAATCGATCGACCGCCAATGACACAGGCCACACTTCGCATGGCATGGGCCCAGAGATTGCGGAGCGCCGATCTCGCCGCGGTCCATCTGATTTCGCGTTCAGCCCGGCCGAAGGTCGGCCGCTACTCGGCCATCGCGATCAGCAAGCTTGGCAATAGCTGGCTTTATCTCATCATCCTGCCGGTGATCTTCGCGGCTCTCGGCCGCGAGGGGTTCCGCGTTGTTTTCCTCGGCGCGTTGAACGCCGCGCTTCTGCACCTGATGTTCCCGATCATCAAGCGCAAGATCGGCCGGCCGCGGCCCTATCAGGTCGATCCGCGGCTACAATCCCTGCTCGCCGTCCTCGACGAACATTCTTTTCCAAGCGGCCATACGATGACACTTTCCGGCGTGCTGACGCCGATCGTCCTCGTCTGGCCCGGTGCGATTCTCTCCGCCGTCGTCCTGCTGATCCTGATGGCGTGGTCACGCATCGCCACAGCGCATCATTACCCGAGCGACATTTTCGGCGGCGCCATTCTCGGCATCGTGCTCGCGTACCCGCTCTCAATCCTCGTTCTCGCGATCTGGTAGCTTCGACAATTCAGCGCATGCTTTTTCGCGAAAACCGCTGACACTTTTTCGCAGCAAGCTTTAGGCAACTGGCGCGCGCGCGATTCCCTTCTTTTCGAGCTCGTGCGCGGCGCGAAGGACGAGATCTTCGCGCCACGGCGCGCCGATGATCTGCACGCCGATCGGCAATCGCTCGCCTGCGTGTCCACAAGGGCACCGTCACGGCCGGCAGTCCGATGAAAGAAATCGGCTGCGTGTAGATGCCGAGATTGGCGCGCACAGGAACCTCGGCGCCATTGATCTCAAGCGTCTTTTGGCCTGAGAGCGGCGCCCTGCATGGCGTCGCTGGCGCGAGGATGAGATCGACATTCTCAAAAAGCGCGTTGACCCGCGCACGAAACCAGGCGCGCAGCTTCTGCGCCTGCAGGACGGCAGCGGCGGGAATCATCGCGCCGGCGAATAGCCGGTCGCGTACTGCGGCGTCAAAATCCTGCGGCCTTTCTCTTAATCGCGAGAGATGAAACGCAGCGCCCTCCGCGGCGGTGATAACGAACGCGGCGGCGCGTGCAGCCGCGGCCTCCGGCAGGACGATTTCGCGCCTAGCGCCTAAGGCAGCCGCCACTTCATCGACCGCGGCGAAACATTCAGGCCGGCCGCCGCGGCGAAAATAGTCGCGGGCGACGGCAACGCGCAGGCCTTCCGCGCCCTGATCGAGCAACGGCGTAACCGGCTCCGTCTGACGCGGGGCCTGCGCCGGGTCGGCCTTGTCCCTGCCCTGCATGACGTCATAGATAAGCGCGACATCGGCAGCCGATCGCGCGAGCACGCCGACATGATCGAAGCTCGCGACGAAAGGAAAAACGCCGCCCCGCGACAGCCGTCCATAGGTCGGCTTCAAACCGAAAAGACCGCAGAGCGACGCTGGCACCCGCACCGAACCGTTCGTGTCCGACCCGAGCGCAAAAGCGACCATACCGGAAGCAACCGCAGCGGCCGAACCGCCGGACGAGCCGCCCGTCATATGCCGCGGATCATGCGGGTTCAGCGAATTGCCGTCATGCATGTTCTCGCCGGTAAAGCCGTAGGCATATTCATCCATGTCGAGCGCGCCGAGGAGAACCGCGCCGGCGGCCTCAAGCTTGCTGACGACAAACGCATCCGCCGCTGCTGGCGGATTATCGCGATTGATCTTCGATCCCGCGCGCGTGACGAGACCTTCGATATCGTAGAGGTTCTTAACGGCAAAGGGCACGCCGGCAGAGCGCGCCAGCGGCGTCTTCTCAGCATCGAGCGCCGCTGCTTTTGCGAGAGCGCGTTCGCGCGTGATGTCTGTGAAGGCGTTGAGCTGCGGGTTACGCGCGGCAATCTGCGCAAGCGCTGCATCAGTTACGGTATTCGCGGAGATCTTTCCGCTTGAGACGGCGGCGGCAATCTCCGCGGCCGAGGCGCGCAAAACATCGAGCGTCATGTTCAGGCCCGGAAAATCGGCGCGGGGTCGGCGACATCATCGAGCGCGAGCTCCCCGACGATCGCCATCTGCCGCGCGATCAGGCGCAGATTGGCGATGATCTCGGCGCGGTCGCCGCGTTCGGTCGGCAATTCGAGCACGCCGGCCATGGCATCGCACCAGGCGGCAAGAGCCGCTTCATCCTGCATAATATCTCGCATCGGATTTTTCCGAAAACCGCGTAACGCTTCCGGTTCGATGCTCTATTCCGCCGCCGTTTTCAAGGCATCACGGATCGTCGTGCGCAATTCGTCGATGGGCGCGAGTTTGCCGCCCTGTTCGACATGCCAGAACGTCCAGCCGTTGCAGGCCGGCAGGCCCTGCGCCAGAGCGCCGACCTTATGGATCGAGCCGACGATGGCGAGCTGCGAGCTCGCCCCCGCGAGCGCCAGTGTGCCATCGGCGCGAACAAACGCACGATGGCGCTTCTTCTCATCGACAAGAATTGCTCCCGGCGCAATCAACCCGGCCTCGACAACGGACGCGAAGGCGACGCGCGGCTGCGTTCTCTTGCTCGGCGCGGCGCTGATCGCATCATCCGGATAGGGCTCGACCGCGGCGATGCGCGACCGCGCGGCTTTCGCATAAGTCTCTTCGCGTTCGATGCCGATGAAATTGCGGCCAAGTTTCTTGGCGACGGCGCCGGTGGTGCCAGTGCCGAAGAACGGATCGAGGACGAGATCGCCGGGAAGTGACGCGGCTTGCAGCACGCGCGCGAGCAAGGCTTCCGGTTTTTGCGTCGGATGCGTCTTGCTGCCCGTTTCATCCTTGAGGCGCTCGCCGCCCGTGCAGATCGGCAGAAACCAATCCGAACGTACCTGGCAATCCTCATTGCCGGCCTTCAGCGCTTCGTAATTGAACGTATAGCTCTTCGTGCTGGCGCTCTTCGCCGCCCAGATCATCGTTTCATGCGCGTTGGTGAAGCGCCGGCCGCGAAAGTTCGGCATCGGATTGGCCTTGCGCCAGACGATGTCGTTCAAAATCCAGAAGCCGAGATCCTGCAGGATCGCGCCGACGCGAAAAATGTTGTGATAGGAGCCGATGACGAAAATCGTCGCGTTGTCCTTCATCACACGCCGCGCGGCGGTGAGCCAGTCGCGGGTGAACTGGTCGTAATCGGCGAAACTCGCGAACTTGTCCCAATCGTCATCGACCGCATCGACGGCGCTCTGATCGGGGCGCGACAACGCATTTTCGAGCTGCAGATTATACGGTGGATCGGCGAAGATGAGATCGACGCTCGCTGCGGGCAGCGAGGCGAGACGCTCAAGGCAATCGCCGACAAGAATTTCGTTGGCGGGAAGACGATTTTTGAGGGCTGCCGGAGAAGCAACGGCCGGGACCAGCGTTCGCGAATGCTCAGTACGCAAGACCTTTAGCTGAGACTTCGTGGCGGCAGTCCCGGCACGTGCGATACGCATAGATACTCACCGGATACGCGACGAACGCCGTCAATTTGCGCGAACCCGGTAAAATCCACGTTTAGGTCGATAAACCGAACGTGTCCCTTTTCTGTACGATTTGATTAAAAGAAGCTTGCAGCTCCGTCTAAGCGGCCGACACAACTTTAAAGGGCGAGAAGCTCAATCGATGGTATGGACACGGGCCATGGCGCGCGATGGCTGCCAGATGTTCCGGAGTCGCATAGCCGACGTGACGGCTGAATCCGTAGACCGGATAAAGCTTGCACAGCCGCGCCATCAGCCTGTCGCGCGTCACTTTGGCAACAATCGATGCGGCCGCAATCGAAAGCGAACGCGCATCGCCGCCAACGATCGTTTCGCCTTCGCAGCGCAACGCTGATGGCAGATCGTTGCCATCGACAAGCACATAGAGTGGCGCAACGGCAAGCGCGGCGAGCGTGCGCCGCATGGCGGCAAGGCTTGCTTGCCGGATATTGATGGTGTCGATTTCGGCGGCGCTGGCAAAAGCGACGGACACAGCAATCGCGTGCCGCATGATTTCTTCGTAAGCGGTCTCACGCTCTTCGGCACACAGCGCCTTCGAATCATTGACGCCCTTGGGCAGCCGCGCCGGATCGAGAATAACGGCCGCCGCCGCGACGGGGCCCGCCAGCGGACCGCGCCCGACCTCATCGAGGCCGGCAACCGGCCAGAGAGATTTCTTGGTCAATTGCCGCTCGTAACGGAAATGCGGCAAGGACGGTTTCTGCGCCATTCGAGAGCCTCGCGGGCTATGCCGCCCGAGGAAGGCTCTTAGACTCCAGATGAGGACCCGCGCAATCCGCCCCATGCGATGCTCACAACAATTCGAGCTGCAATTGGTCGCCGACCCGTTTCGGGGGCGTGAATAAGTCGTTGCGCAGCTTGACCTTCGACCTGGCAAAACCAAGCTTTGCCGCAGCAGCCTCGAAGCGCCGGCCGACCATCCAGGCATAGGGGCCCGATCCCGTCATCCGCTTGCCGAATTGCGAATTGTAGATCTTGCCCTCGCGAGTCGAGCGGATGAGCGAGAGGACATGGCGCGCCTTACTGGGATAGTGCGCCACCAGCCATTCGCTGAAGAGGTCGCTCAATTCGAGCGGCAGGCGCAGCATGACGTAACCTGCTTCGCGCGCTCCAGCGGCCTGAGCACGCGCCAGAATGGTTTCCATTTCGGCATCGTTCAGCGCCGGAATAACCGGCGCGACCATGACGCAGGTCGGCACGCCCGCCTCGGAGAGCGCCTTGATCGTCGAAAGCCGCTTTTCCGGCGCAGCCGCGCGCGGCTCCAGGCGCCGTGCAAGCACCGGATCGAGACTCGTCACCGACAAAGCGACCTTGACGAGACCTTTCTCCGCCATCGGCGCGAGAAGATCGAGATCGCGCAGCACGAGCGCGGATTTGGTGACGATCCCGACGGGATGATTGGTGCGGGCGAGAACTTCGAGCACCTGCCGCATCACCCGATGCTGGCGCTCGATCGGCTGATAGGGGTCCGTATTGGTGCCGATGGCGATTGTCCGCGGCTGATAATTTTTCGCCGCCAGTTCGCGCTCGAGCAAAACCGCCGCATCGGCCTTGGCGAATAATTTCGTCTCGAAATCGAGCCCGGGCGAAAGGCCCATATAGGCGTGCGTGGGCCGCGCGAAACAATAGACGCAGCCATGCTCGCAGCCACGATAGGGATTGATCGACCGATCGAAGGAAATGTCGGGCGACTCGTTGCGGGTGATGATGGTCTTCGCCCGCTCCCACGTCACCGAGGTCTTGAGCGGCGGCAGTTCTTCATCTTCCGCAGCCCACCCATCATCGACGGGCGCATAGGCCAGGGGCTCAAAACGGCCGCTTGCATTGGATTGCGCGCTACGGCCCCGTCGCGGCATAAGAGGCCGCGCGTCCTCGATTCCGGGGGCTGGATCGAAGACGCGCGGCGGCCGAAGCGAGGGCGACACAGCTTGGGCTACACGGTGCCCACCCTCGCCAGGAACGGGAGATTTCGCTTGAACCTTGGTGGCTCGGGACATGAGTTTGGCGGCCATTTGCGACGCCTTAATGTAAGAACATGATGAGAACATTTATGGAACATAATGCATCCTGTCAATCGGCAACGCCCGAAATCAGAAACCGGTTGAAGGGTCCGCGATGATTTCGTTGATCGTTCTCTGCGCGCCGCCCGCGACCAGCAGCTCGGACTCTCCCGCAGAGGCCATCGTGCGGACGCTTTCGGCCTTTGTTGGCGCGGCGGTTCGCGGCCTGGTGCGCGAGGCAGTCCTCGTCGGGCCGCCGCACATCAAGCTCGGCTATATCGCCGATCATGCCGGTTGCGCTTTTATCGAGGCGAAATCCGAGGCTGAGGGGATCGCCGATGCCTTGCCCCTCGCCCGCGCGGCACATCTCCTCATCGTCCGCGCTGGCTATGTGCCCGAAACCGGATTTGCCGAGGCGATCGAAGACCTTTTACGCTTCGGCAAGGCCGAGACGCAGGGCTGGCTGTTGCGCGGCGAGGCCGAGCGGCCGATCGAGAAAATCCTGACGCATCTCGTCCGGCCCGCCGCGCTGCTGGCACCACGCCGGCTCTGCCTTGGCGTAAAGTCGCCAAGCCTAACCGCGCTCGCCAAGGCCACGCGGGCGAGGGCCGCCCGTCAGATCAGGCTGCGGCGGGTGATCTAAGTTTGAAGCCTATTGCGCAAACGTGTTGCACGCGTCGATCTGGCCGGATTTGAGCCCCGTCTCGAGCCATTGCACGCGTTGCGCCGCTGTCCCGTGCGTGAAGGAATCCGGCACGGCATAGCCGCGCGTTGCCTTTTGCAGGCGGTCGTCGCCGATGGCCTGAGCGGTCGCTACAGCCTTCTCAACATCGCCCTGATCGATGACGTGATATTTCGCCTGTGCGTTGTTGGCCCAGACGCCGGCGAGGCAATCGGCCATCAATTCGATCCGCACGGAGAGCGCGTTGGCCTGTTCCTGGCTGTCGGCGTTCTGCTCTGCCGCATTAACCTTCGAGAGGATGCCAAGCTGATCCTGAATGTGATGGCCGATCTCATGCGCAATCACATAGGCATAGGCGAAGTCGCCGCCGCCGCCGTATTTCGTCTGCATGTCGCGGAAGAACGATGTGTCGAGATAGACCTTCTTGTCCATCGGGCAATAGAACGGCCCCATGGATGCCGCAGCGCCGCCGCAGCCTGAGCGTGTGAAACCATTATAGAGAACGAGGTGCGGCGGCACATATTGAATGCCCTTCTGTGCCGGCAGAACCTGCGACCAAACATCTTCGGTCTGCGCCAGAATGGCGGCGACGAACTGGCCGATCTGATCCTTCGGCACGCCGGTCTCGGTCGAAGCCTGTTGCGTCGGCGCCGGAGACGCTGTCGATTGTTGCGTGCTCTGGCCGCCGTTCAGCATTTCGGCACCGCCGATGAGGACGCGCGGATCGATCCCAAGCGCCCAGCCGATCAGTCCGATAACAATGATGACCCCAAGGCTCAGATGGCCCGCGCCAAGTCCGCCCGGCAGAGAGAAGCCGCCGCCACCGCTCGCAGGATCGCCAGAATCACTATCGCCGCGCCGGTCCTCAACATTGTCCGACCTGCGAAAATTCTGCCATTCCATAACGCGCGCTCCCTCGCTTTCTTGCCAGTTTAGCACGTTCTCCGAGCGCGTGAACCTTGGCTGTGCGCCGGGTCACGAGAAGGCTCAGACGTCGCGCAGTTTTTTGGCGAGTTCGCGCAAATCCTGCCAGGCGAATTTCTTGTGCGAAGGCTGGCGCAGCAAATAGGCTGGATGCAGCATGGCCATTGCCGGGATGATCCTGCCGCCGCAATTGTACTCCACCCAGCGGCCGCGGCTACGCATGATGCCTTCCTTGATGCCGAGTAGCGTCTGCATCGATGGCGCACCGAGGCAAATCAGGATTTTCGGGGCGACAAGTTCGATTTGCCGGCGTGTGAATGGCAGACATGCACCGGTTTCGAGCGGCGTCGGCGTGCGATTGCCGGGCGGCCGCCAGGGCACGACATTGGCGATATAAACTTGGCTTCGGTCGAGCCCGATCGTCGCAAGCATCTTGTCGAGCAATTGCCCTGCGCGGCCGACAAACGGCCGGCCGATGCGATCTTCATCGGCGCCCGGCGCCTCGCCGACCAGCATGACGTCGGCTTCGGGATTGCCGTCGGCAAAGACGAGCTGCGTGGCGGTCGCTTTCAGGCCGCAGCCCTCGAAGGCAAGAAGCTGCGCGCGGAGGTTCTCCAGCGTTTCAGCTCTCGCGGCCTCCTGCACCAGATTTTCGGCGCGCGGCGGCGGAGCGGCGACGCGTGCAGGCGCAGGCGCGGTGATGGGCCGTGGCGGATTTACGACCGGCGGCGCGGGCTTCTGCGGACTTTGCGATTCCGCGAAACGATCATGCGGCGTGTCGTCGACTGCGAGATCGACACCCATGTCGGCATACCAGCGCAGGAGTTGCGTCAACGCCTCGCGCGGCATCTCCTCAGACATGGCCGGCTTCCAGAGCCGGCGTCAGCGGCCCGCTCATATCCGGACGTGGACCGTAAGCTGCGAGGAACATATTGACCGCCTCCTCGACGTGGTGACGGATGATCTCCTCGGTCAAGTCCTCGTAATCGGGGACAACGAGCTTGATGATATGCCGATTGGCGACGACCGAGCCGAGAAACAGCTTGGCGGCGAGGGCTGGCTCCTGGCATTTCAACATGCCTTGCTTCGTCGCATATTCGAGATAGCTCGCGAGGTCCTTCAGCAATTGATTGGGGCCCTGCTCAAAGAAGATGCGGCCAAGCTCCGGGGTGCGCTGCACTTCCGAAATGACGATCCTGAACAGGCACAGCGGATCCTCGCTCAAGAGCTTGCCGAGAAGATTATAACCGAGTCTCTTCAAAACATCCCTTGGATCGTTGCGCTGGCCGATCTCACTCTCGACCTGACCGTAGACGCGTTCGGCGCGGGCGCGTACAACTTCCGAAAAGAGACCCTCCTTGCTGCCGAAGTGCCGGTAAAGCGTCTCCTTGGAGGCGCCGGCGCGCGAGGCAACGATCTGCATCGTGGTGTCGTTAAAGCCGAGCTCCAGAAAAACACGCTCCGCTACTGCTGCAATTTCGTCACGCCGCTTCTCGCCGCGAGGGATTCGCCTCGTCCTCAACATTTTCTCGGGGGTCCTTATGTTGACATCAATTAACTGCCACCATATACGAACTCGTAAGTTCGGTTAAGTCCGATTTTGAGAAAATTCACCGGATGCGCCGCGGGCAGACCCGAGTGAGATGGTTTACCCCGCCGCTAACTGCTGCGATGCACACTCATGGCTAAATCGCGTTCCGATACCGACCTCCCCGTCGCTGAAGATGGCTCGACGCAAGGTGCGCCGGCGAAAGCTGCTCCCGCGCCGGAATCGAAGGCACCGCCACCGGCAGCCAAAAAGAACCGCCGCCCGATCACCTGGATCGTGCTTCTGACGCTCGTCGGCGGCCTCAGCTTCACGGGCTATGAATACTGGCTCGCAAATCGCGGTTACGAAGATACGGACGACGCCTTCGTTGACGGAAACGCCGTGACGATTTCGCCGCAGGTTTCGGGCAACGTCGTCTCGCTCGACGTCACCGACAATCAATACGTCAAGGCGGGCCAGCCGCTGATCCACATCGACAACCGGCAATATGTGATCGACGTCGAGAACGCGAAGGCAAATCTCGCGACTGCGGAAGGGCAATTTGCCGGCTTCCAATATGCTGCCGAGGTCGCGAAAAAGAACTTCCCGGCGCAGCTCGATGCCGCCAAAGCGCAATTAGAGTCCGCGCAGGCGCAGCTTATCCGGGCTCAGGCGGACTATGAGCGCCAGAAGTCGTTGCCCACCCGCGCCACGACGCAGCAAGAGGTCGACGCGGCAACGGCGGCCTTAAGGCAGGCTGAGGCCCAGGTCGCGCAAGCGCAGGCGCAGGTCGAACAGGATTCGCCGGTGCACCAACGCATTGGTCAGGCGGAAGCAAGCGTCTCGCAATTCCACGGTCAAATCGAACAGGCGAAAGCCAAACTCGACCAGGCGTTGCTTAATCTCTCGTGGACCATCGTACAGGCGCCGCAGGATGGCTGGATCACCAAGCGCAACGTCAATGTCGGCACCTATGTCACGCCCGGCCAGCAGATTTTCTCTTTAGTCTCGCCGCAGGTCTGGATCACGGCGAACTTCAAGGAAAGCCAGCTCGCGCACATGCGCGCGGGTCAACCTGTGACCATCACCGTCGATGCCTATCCCGATCTGAAGCTGAAAGGCCATGTTGACTCGCTTCAACTCGGCACGGGATCGCGCTTCACCGCCTTCCCGCCGGAAAACGCGACGGGCAATTTCGTCAAGATCGTCCAGCGCGTGCCGGTGAAGATTGTCATCGACTCCGGCCTCAATCCGAAGCTGCCGCTCTCGCTCGGCCTCTCTGTCGAGCCGCGCGTAAAAGTGCAATGAGCGCAGAGCAGACGCTCAACTTCGATGGCCCTGGTGGTGCTGGTCCGGTCGCGCCGGCGGCACCGGAAGCCGCGCCACCGAAGCCAGCGGAGAACGGCAAGCGAGATCCGTTCGATCTCGGCTGGGCGCCAAAACATAATGCTTGGGCTGTTGCCGTCGTCGTGACGCTCGCGGCCTTTATGGAAATTCTCGATACGACCATCGTCAACGTCGCTCTGCCGCACATCGCCGGCAGTCTGTCGTCGAGCAACGACGAGGCGACCTGGGCACTGACCTCGTATCTCGTTGCCAACGGTATCGTGCTGACGATTTCCGGCTGGCTCGGATCCCTGCTCGGCCGCAAGCGCTACTTTTTGATCTGCCTTGCGATGTTCACCGTCTGCTCGTTTCTGTGCGGCATCGCTTCGAGCCTGCCGCAACTGATCCTATTCCGGCTGCTGCAGGGATTCTTCGGCGGCGGGCTGCAGCCGAACCAGCAATCGATCATTCTCGATTACTTCCCGCCCGCCAAACGCGGCGCCGCCTTCGGCCTCACCGCGATCGCGACCATCGTCGGCCCCGTGATCGGCCCGACGCTCGGCGGCATCATCACCGATTCCGTGTCCTGGCGCTGGATCTTCTTCGTCAACGTGCCCGTCGGCATCGCCGCCGTCATCCTTGTTTATATCCTGGTCGAGGATCCGCCGTGGGTGAAGCGCCAGCCGCGGCCGATCGATGGCATTGGCCTCGGTCTGATCGCGCTCGGTCTCGGCTGCCTCGAAGTGATGATGGATCGCGGCGAGGATGCCGATTGGTTCGGTTCTAGCTTCATTGTGATCATGGCGATGCTCTCCGTCACTGGTCTCGTCGGCGCGGCGGTGTGGCTTTCGGTCGCCAAGAAGCCGATCATCAATCTTGCCATCTTCAAGGATAAGAACTTCACCGGCGGCTGCGTCATGATCGGTTGCGTCGGCGCCATTCTCTACGCTTCGTCCGTCATCATCCCGCAATACGCACAACAGGTGCTGGGCTACACGGCCACCTGGGCGGGAATGATCCTTTCGCCTGGCGGCATCATCATCATTGTTCTCATTCCGTTTGTCGGACGACTGATGAATGTAATGCAAACGCGTTATATCATTGCCATTGGCTTTTTCTTGCTCGGCCTTTCCTTCATTTACTCATCGAAACTGGTTCTCGACATCACCTATCTGCAACTCGTCATGATCCGCGCTTCGCAGACCGTCGGCCTCGCTTTTCTCTTCGTGCCGATCAGTACGATCACCTATTCGACGCTGCCGCGCGAATTGAACGGTGATGCAACGTCGCTGTTCTCGATGTTCCGCAATGTCGCGGGCTCTGTCGGCATCGCGGCCTCGACCGCGATGATTCAGCAGCGCTCACAAGTGCATCAGACCTATCTGTCGCAATGGACCTCGCCATTCTGGCAGCCGTTCAACAATCTCGTCGCAAAATATCAGGCCGCGCTTGAGGCGCTCGGAAATTCCGCGTCGGCGGCACATCAGATGGCGCTCGGGCAGGTTTATCAGGGTTTCCTGAAGCAGGTTTCGGTGATGGCCTATTCTGACGTGTTCAAGGTCTGCTCCATCGTCGCTTTCGCCCTGGTGCCGCTCTGCTTCACGCTGTCGCCGATCAAGGGCGGCCGCGGCGGAGGAGGTGGCCATTAGCGCGCTGAGGCGGCGGAGACACACAGAACAATAAAGTCGGCGAACAGTCGCGAAACGCCATTTGGCGCTGCGGTGATTGGTTTAAATAGGATTACGCGGGGGTAGGTTAGCGTGAATAGTTTGCGGTTGATCACCGGCACGTCGCTGGCATTGCTGCTCACGGGCTGTGCCGTAGGGCCGAACTTCGTTCCGCCAAATCCCGGCCTCCCGGCGACTTCATTCTTTGCCGGTGCCACGCACAAGCCGGTGGTTTCCACACGCGTCGCCCTTGAGCCGGTCAATCCCGACTGGTGGGCCCTCTTTCGCGACCACGAGTTGACCGCGCTGGAACGGCGTGTCGCCGCCACCAACCTCGATGTGCGGACGGCAACGCTGCGGCTTGTCGAAAGCCGCTATGAGCGCGGCGTCACAGCGTCGTCACTCTTCCCCACACTTGACGACAATGGATCTTATAAACGCTATCAGATCAGCAATAGCGTCATTGAGGGCGTCGGCGGCAATCAGCTACCGCCTAGCGCGCTCCAGCCCTTCGACCTTTGGCAACAGGGCTTCGACGCCTCGTGGGAGCTCGATATCTGGGGGCATGTGCGCCGCCAGGTCGAAGCCGCCGATGCCGACATCGATGCCGCGGCGGACCAGCGGCGTGGCGCGCTCGTCTCGGCGCTCGCCGAAGTGGCGCGCGACTACGTGCAATTGCGCGGCATCCAACGGCAAATCCAGATCGCCCGTGACAACGTCAAGACCGAGGGCAATATTCTCGACATCACGAAGGATAGGCAGAAGACTGGTGTCGTCACCGGCCTTGATGTGGAGAATGCCGCGGCGCAGGTCAATTCGGTGCGCGCGACAATCCCCGATCTCGAGCGCCAGCAATCCGAAGCGATCAATGCTCTGAGCCTATTGCTCGATGCGCCGCCCGGTGGCCTCGCGGCGGAGCTTACAGCGCCCGGCGCGATTCCACCGCCACCGCCGCGCATCCCGGTCGGCATCCCGTCAGATCTCGCGCGCCGGCGCCCGGATATCCGAGCCGCGGAAGCGCAATTGCACGAAGCGACCGCCGATATCGGCGTCGCCGTCGCGGCTTTTTATCCGACCGTGACACTCAACGGTACTGTCGGCTTCCAGGCGCTCGATCTGAAGCAGCTCTGGAAAGGCGCCTCGCTGGAATACAATCTCGGGCCGAGCGTGACCATGCCGCTGTTCGAAGGCGGAAAGCTCACCTCGACCGTTAACCTGCGCAATGCGCAGCAGCAGGAAGCCTGGATCAATTATCATGAGACGGTGCTGAAAGCCTGGCATGACGTCGTCAATGCGCTCGTTGCCTATCGCACCGAGGCGGCGCGCCATCGCGATCTGCTTCAGCAGGTCGATCATGCTGGGAAGGCGCTCGATCTCGCCCGCAGCCGCTATCGCGACGGCGTCGAACAATTCGTCACCGTCCTTGATGCCGAGCGCACGTTGCTCGACGCGCAACGCCAATCGGCGCAGAGCGAGACCAATATCGCTGTCAATATCGTGGCGCTCTACAAGGCGCTTGGCGGCGGCTGGGAATATGATTTCCCGCCAATGCGGCGCCTGCCGCTCACAGATGCCCTACCGGGGCTCTGATTTCATTTAACGGAAGCGTGTTCTACTCAAATGCGACAGAGAGCCCGTGCCGCTCGCATTCCTCGGTGATCTCGGCAGCGATCTTTTGCAGTTCTTCGACCGAGATTTCCTGATCGTCGTGCGGCGTGTCCCAGGTCAAAATCTCGTCGAGACGAACGACGAAATCGGCCGGATGCTCGACATCCGCCAGATCCTTCACCGCGAAAATCGTCAGCCGTAGATCGCCTTGCGAGACGCGAAACGCACCTTCGGTCAGTTCGACGGCCAGTCGCGAGCGTGCGCTCAAGGATAAATCTCCGCGCTGAGGAAATTGCCCGACCTTACCATCCGCTGCTCCTCACTGCGGCGACAATCTTGCGCATAACGCTCGGTAAGGCCTCGGCGTCGATGTTTTTGACCCAACGGCATCCTTGCGGCGCTTCCGCTATGGGCTCGACATCCGCGACGAAAATATCCAGCGTTAGATTAAAATGCGTGAATTGATGCCCGACACGGACATCGAGCAAACGATAATCAGCTATCATCGGAGCTTCGCGCAAGGCATCCGTCAAGTTGTAATCGCCGCTCCATTGCGTGCCCGGCACTTCGCTCATGCCACCGAGCAGCCCATGCGACGGTCGCGTGCGCACCAAAATGTCATCCCCACGCCGCAGAAAGAATGCCGCGCCGCGACGATCGGGCCGCACGGCCTTCGCCGCCTTGCGCGGCCATTCCTCTGGTGTCAGCCGTGCCGCTGCCTGACAAAAAGCCTTGAGCGGGCAAAGGTTGCAGACCGGATTGCGCGGCGTGCAGATCGTCGCGCCCAAGTCCATCATCGCTTGCGTGAAATCGCCCGGACGCTCCTGCGAAAGCAAAGTCGCCGCGCGTTCCTTGATCAACGGCTTCGCGGCCGGCAGTGGCGTGTCGATCGTGTAGAGCCTGGCGACGACGCGCTCGATATTGCCATCGACGGCGACAGCCGGCTCGCCGAAGGCAATCGCCGCGATCGCCGCCGCTGTATACGGCCCGATGCCGGGCAATTGCCGCAGGCCTGCCTCGGTCGCGGGAAATTGGCCGCCATATTCGGCGACGACGGCCTTGGCGCAGGCGTGAAGGTTGCGCGCTCGCGCGTAATAGCCAAGCCCCGCCCATTGCTGCATGACGGCTCCTGTCGGCGCGGCAGCCAGCGCTGCGACATCCGGCCAACGTTCGCGGAAAGCCTCGAAATAGGGCTTTACCGCCGCCACCGTCGTCTGCTGCAACATGATCTCGGAGAGCCAGACGAGATAAGGATCGGCCCTGGCGCCCGGCAGTGCGCGCCAGGGCAGAGCGCGGCGGTGACGATCATACCAGGCGAGAAGCGCTGTGGCCGGCGTTTCGGGCGCAAGGGCAACGGCCTTTTTGCGGGCTGTCTGAGGCATCCGTTTCATCTATCAACGGACGATTGCCGCCGCCAAGCCCGCAAAGCGTATATTGATTCGATGCGCCCTTCGATTCTCGATCCGCTTTTTGCCTCGGCGACGAATTTGCCCGGCGTCGGCCCGAAAGTCGGCAAACTGCTCGATAAATTGGTCGGCCAGGGCGAATCTGGTGCCCGCGTGCTCGACCTTCTGTTCCACCTGCCGACCGGTACGATCGACCGGCGCCGCCGCGCGAAGATCGCCGAGGCGCCGCTCGACCAGATCGTGATGATCGAGGCCACGATCGTCGAACATCGAGCCCCGCCGCCGCGCTCGCGCGCGCCGCACAAAGTGCTGGTTGAGGACGAGACCGGCGATGTTCTTCTCATCTTCTTTCTCGCCAATCCGGCCTGGATCGAAAAGAGCCTGCCGGTCGGCGAACGGCGCTTCATCTCCGGCAAGCTCGAGCTTTGGGAGGGGCATCGCCAGATAGTGCATCCCGATCGCATCGTCGATGCCGAAGGCCTTGCGACGATGCCGCTGGTCGAGCCTGTCTATGGCCTGACCGACGGGCTCGCGCCGCGCGCCCTGGCGAAGATCATCGGCGCCGCTTTGACGCGCCTGCCCAAACTGCCGGATTGGCTGACGCAGACCCGCGCCAAGCCGCCGGGGCTGCCGACGTTTAGCGTGGCGCTCGAAACCTTGCATCATCCAGCCGAGCCCGAGGCCATCGCCCCAATGGCACCCGCACGGCTGCGGCTCGCCTTCGACGAATTGCTCGCGCATCAACTGGCGCTCGCCTTGACCCGCGCCAATCTGCGCCGCGCGGTCGGACGCGGCAGCCAGGGCGATGGCTCGCGCAGCGACGCGATCCGCGCTACCCTGCCCTTCGCTCTCACGCCCGCGCAGGAAAATGCGCTCGCGGAAATCCGCCGCGATCTTGCGGCGCCTGAGCGGATGCTTCGGCTGCTGCAAGGCGATGTCGGTTCGGGCAAGACGATTGTCGCGCTGCTCGCCATGGCAGAGGTTGTCGAGGCCGGAAGGCAGGCGGCGTTGATGGCGCCAACTGAAGTGCTCGCCCGGCAGCATTTTGAATCGCTGCAAAAATATGCAGCCGCCGCGGGTTTGCGTCTCGCTTTACTCACGGGCCGCGACACGGCAGCGGCCCGCGCGCGGACGCTCGCTTCTTTGGCCGCGGGCGAGGTCGACATTGTCATCGGTACACATGCGCTGTTTCAGGAGAGCGTCGGATTTCGCGATCTCGGCCTCGCGGTGGTCGACGAGCAGCATCGATTTGGTGTGCATCAAAGGCTGGCGCTCGGGGCCAAAGGCACCGGCACCGATATTCTGGTGATGACGGCGACGCCGATCCCCCGCACGCTCGTTCTCGCCTGTTTCGGCGACATGGATGTCTCGACGCTGCGCGACAAGCCACCGGGCCGTCAGCCGATCGAAACACGAGCACTGCCGCTTGAGCGGATCGGCGATGTCGTCGCGCGTTTGCAAAGCGCCGTCGCGGACGGCGCGCGTGCCTATTGGATTTGCCCGCTCGTCGCGGAAAGCGAGGCTCTGGACGTCGCTGCAGTCGAGGAACGCTATGCCGCGCTCAAGGATATATTTCGCGGCGAGATCGGACTCGTGCATGGCAAGATGAAAGGCGCCGAGCGCGACGCGGCGATGGCGGCTTTCGCGCGCGGCGACATTAAAGTGCTCGTCGCGACGACCGTCGTCGAAGTCGGCGTCGATGTGCCCGAGGCCTCGATCATCGTGATCGAACATGCCGAGCGTTTCGGCCTCGCGCAATTGCATCAGTTGCGCGGCCGCGTCGGCCGTGGCCGAGCCAAATCGACGTGCCTGTTGCTCTATAAGGCGCCGCTTGGCGAAACTGCCAAGGCACGCATCGAAATCATGCGCGAGACGGAGGATGGTTTCCGTATTGCCGAGGAAGATTTGCGCTTGCGCGGCGGCGGCGATGCCATCGGCACGCAGCAATCCGGCCTTCCCGGCTTCCGCCTGGCGCAGATCGATATTCATGCTGACTTGCTGAAACTCGCGCATGCCGAGGCGCACAACATCCTCGCCACCAATCCCAAGCTCGACGGCGAGCAAGGCAAAGCTCTGCTCGTCCTACTGCATCTCTTCGAGCGTGAGGCGGCTGTTAAATTGTTGCAGGCGGGATAGGGAACAATGCCTGATTACGCCGAAGCCGCGGCAAGCTTAATCGCGCCATTTGTCGAGGCCGATCTTTTCGCCGGCGGCATTTTGGTTGCGCAGAATGGCATACCGCTGCTGCGGCGAGGGTTCGGCCTCGCCGATCGCGAGTGGAACGTGCCACACAGCGTCACCGGCAAGTTCCGCCTTGGCTCATTGACCAAGCAATTTACCGCGACCGCGATCCTGCAATTGATGGAACGTGGCCGGCTCGCACTTGACGACAAGATCGCGCAACATTTTCCTGATGCGCCCGTGACGTGGGCGGATGTCAGCCTCTTTCATCTGCTGACGCATACATCGGGGATTCCGAGCTATACATCGCTGCCGCATTTTTTCACGCTGGACGCACGCCGTGACCGTAGCCCGCGCGAAATCATCGCCCTTACTGAAAATATGCCGCTCGATTTTCCGCCCGGCAGCGCCTTCACATATAACAACGGCGGCTACGTGATCCTCGGCCACATCATCGAGCTTCTGACCGGGCAGAGCTATGAGGCTTATGTGCGAGAAAACATTCTCAACCCGCTGGGCCTCCACAACACCGGCTACGAACATATCGAGGCGATTATTCCCGAACGCGTGCCGGGCTATCGCTTGAAGAACGGCAGGATCGAGAACGCCGGGTTTCTCGCGATGAGCGTGCCGCATGCCGCCGGCGCGATCTATTCGACGCTCGACGATCTGCTAGTGTGGCAACGGGCGCTTGTCGCTGCGAGACCTTTCAGCACCGCCTCGGCCGCAATAGATCACGATGATTTTGGATCGAATTCGATCCGAAATCATGACCGTGATCGGTTCTAAGAGTTTAGAGCGGGATTCTCGCGAAAAACCGGCATCCACTTTTTCGCATCCCGCTCTAATGTTCAAGGATCATGGCCACGGCTACGGCTTCGGCTGGGGAATTCAAAGCCAGTTTGGGCGTCGTCAATTCGTCCATGCCGGTGGCATCAACGGCTTCAGCGTCGTCGTGAGTTTTTATCCGGACGACGATCTGTTTATCGCCGTGCTCGCCAATATTCAGGCGGCGCCGGTGCAGAAGATCGCCCGCGATCTCGCGGCCTTGCATTTCGGTATCGAGGAAACGAAGCCGTCGCTTGTGCTAGATGCAGCGCTGCTCGCCGATTATGTCGGCACGTATCGGCTCGCATCCGGCAAGATGCTGCGGATCACGCAGGAGGGCGCCCGGCTTTTCGCCGAGACGGGCGATTATGCGCGGCAGGAATTATACGCGACCGACGATCAGACCTTCGTCGCAAAACTTGTCGATTGGCACCTGCGCTTTGCTGCTGATGGCGTTGAACAGGCACAGAGCGTCCTGTTCCATCGCGATGATGTGGAATTGCAGGGAACGCGCGAGGTGTAGAGCGGATACCTTTTCATCCTTCGAGACGCAAGCTTCGCTTGCTCCTCAGGATGAGGCAAACAGCCCATTCACCGGGAACCCTCATCCTGAGGAGCGCCCCCAATTCGGGCTTGCCTGAAATTGGCATGTCAATGTTCAAAGTCGCGCAAGCGCGGCTTTGAAGGCGCGTCTCGAAGGATTAATGTTCGCGCAATTCCTCTTCGACCTGAATCGTATCGTCGCTCTGATCTTCGGTCGCGTCGCCACCCGCGCGGCCACGGCGCCCGGCGCCATTCAACGGACGCAGTTCGCGCGGCAGCGGAAAGAAGACGCTTTCATCTGCCGTCGAGACGATCTCGATATTGAGTTCGAAGCGGGCCGCGAAGGCGTCCATGATCTCTTCGACCAGCACTTCCGGCGCCGAAGCACCTGCCGTGATGCCGACAGATTTCACGTCCTTGAACAGATCCCATTCGACATCATCGGCACGCAGGACGAGACGTGAAAGTTTGCAGCCGGAACGCTCGGCGACCTCGCGCAGGCGTTGCGAATTCGAGGAATTCGACGAACCCACGACAATCATCGCATCGACGACCGGCGCAATGCGCTTCACCGCTTCCTGGCGATTAGTCGTCGCGTAGCAGATGTCTTCCTTGTAGGGGCCGATGATCTTGGGGAAGCGGCGGGTCAACGCATCGACCATCTGGCGCGTATCGTCGATCGACAGCGTCGTCTGCGTCACATAGGCGAGATTGCTCTCGTCCACGCCGCTCAGGTTTTCGACATCCTCCGGCGTCTGCACTAGGATGATCGAGCCTTTCGGCAATTGGCCGAGCGTGCCGACAACTTCCGGGTGGCCGGCGTGGCCGACGAGGATCACCTGATGGCCGCGGCGGAAGTGTGCCTCCGCCTCGCGGTGGACCTTGGTCACCAGCGGGCATGTTGCGTCGAGCGCGAAAATCTTGCGGCTGTCCGCATCGGCATGGACCGACTTCGGCACGCCATGCGCCGAGAAAATGACCGGCTGCTGCGTATCGGGGATTTCGTCGAGTTCTTCGACGAAGATCGCGCCCTTGGCCTTCAGCCCCTCGACGACGTATTTGTTATGGACGATCTCGTGGCGGACATAGACGGGCGCGCCGTAAATGCGCAAAGCCTGCTCGACCGCATCGATGGCGCGGACGACACCGGCGCAGAAGCCGCGCGGGGCGCAGAGCAGAATCTGCAGCTTGGGCTTGCCCGCCACTTCAAGCTCGGAGAGCAGGGTCTCTGACATCGATGATTTCCATCAAGTGATTGGGATCGTTAATCAATCCTGCCAGCGCACGGCGGACGACGGCCGCATCGCAGCATTCATATTGGTTGTGGGCTGGGCATCGCGCCCTGTCAAGAGATAGGCGGCGCGGCGGTTTTTCCCAGTCTCAGCGCTTCTCCAGGAAAAAGCCGCGCAGTAGGGTCGCCGCCTCGCCTTCGCGTATGTTCCCGTAATGCTCCGGGGCATGATGGCAGGTCGGCTGGGCGAAAAAGCGCGGCCCGTGTTCCACCGCCCCGCCCTTCGGGTCGGGCGCGCCCCAATAGAGCCGGCGTAGACGGGCAAACGAGATCGCTGCCGCGCACATGGCGCAGGGCTCAAGCGTCACATAGAGGTCGCAGCCGATCAGCCGCTCGGAGCCGATGGCCTCGCAGGCAGCGCGGATCGCCAGAATTTCGGCGTGCGCCGTCGGGTCTTTCAATTCCAGCGTCCGGTTGCCGGCCCGCGCCAGAACCTCGCCGTCGCGCAGAACAACCGCACCCACCGGCACCTCGCCGCGCGCGCCAGCCGCCCGCGCTTCATCGAGCGCGAGGGCCATTGGATCGATGCGATTTTTATCGTCTGGAAGGTTACTCATTGAATGTCGGCTATTCGCAGCGATCTAAGGCTAATCTCAAAGCTGCTCCCGCTACAGCGGAATCGGTTGTCGCTGGTATGACAACGTTTTCACTGGGAGGAAGCCATATCCAATATTCCGGTTTGTCATCGCGCTTGTGCGGTTGGATCGAAATCAATCCCTCGGACCTCTCGGCCCTGCACCAATTCATGCTCTTATAAGCGTCGCGCTTGGTCTTGTAGCCGTAGCGGCGCATGAAATCTTTCTGCCAATTCCGATCGCACTGCATAATTCTTTCTGCTTTGAAGAACGCCATATCGTCGGGAGGCCAAATGAACCGACTCTTGTCAAACGCTTGAAGAAGCGCTTGTCCTAAGGACTCGTCGGACGTGTTCGGCGTCAAATAGATGATGCAGCCCCCATCTTCGCGCAGGGATCTACTATATCCAGACAATGGCTCAACCGAAATGAACCGCGCTGTTCGATGGATGTCCGCCCACTGCGCGAAGGGTAAACGATCTCTTCGGCTCATTCTCTGATCCTCGTGATCACAATTCGAACGCCCCGGATTTTCCCGTAAAGGAGCGCTGAAAATAGATAACGCCATTGCGCTGGAGACGTATATTCAGGAATGGCGAGGTGAATTGTCTTCGACAATGTTTTTGCCGGATCGAGGTCTGAGCTCTTGCCAGGCGAATAGTCGGCCACCTCGTCAATGTAGCGTTTCATCCGCCCGTAGATTCTCTGAGGATTCTTGATATAACTCACGCTCAGCGTATTCAGTGTCTTGTTGCTGATAGCCTCTTGCGTCACGCCGTTAAACTGATCGAACGTTTTCGCGTTCAGCAGCAACCTCGCCGCATCAGGATTTACTTTCTCGTTATAAACTTCCCAGTTTTCTCCCTGACCCTTGATACTTCCATTCCATTTGATCCCGACATCGCTATTGTCAGCAATGCCACCAAGTCCCTCAAGCTCTTTGGGCACGTATAAAGGCGGAGGCGACTCGTCGCCGACAGCCGGCCTCACCGCCGGTGTACGCGGCGGAACATCTTCGAAGCTCCCTGCTGCGCCACCGACATACAGCATCGATCGCGGCAATTCGCCGACATGAACAACGCCACCGTTGATCGCACCTTGGTATAAAGTCAGAGCGGCGGAGAGCAGATTGGTTTGCGGCGGCTTCTTGATTCAGATCCGGCGTCTGCGTCTGGACCGCCGCAATTGCAGCGCGCGCAAAGTCTCCCGAATTGAGCGCCCGGGCGACCTCGCGAAGACCTGATCGCAGCCGCGTCGGGTCCGTGCCATAGGCCGCTACAAGCAACGCATTGATCTCAGAATCCGGCCGGAGCCCGAAGACGCCTGCGCGCGTCTTGTACAGCAACGGCACGCCGGCCAGCGCAACACCCGCATCCGTAAAACTGAGCCCCAATCCATGAGGCTTGTTCGCCAAGCGAAACATTTGGATCATCGACCGCCCCGGGCCGCAATTTCCGCCACATGCTAGTTCTTGTTTTGTTCCTGTCGGAGCTGACGATTTAGACCGGCGCTAGATCAAGGCAAGTAAGAAGGGCACCGCGCAGACAACGTCGCCACTTTCGCCAGCACCGTCTTAATGGGCGACGAGGAAGAACCGCCCGATCCAAAATCGGCGTGAACTTCCGCTTGGTTCTGCTATCAAACGCCATGCCCCATGACCATGGCCGTCCCCAAAGACCCAAACGCCCGCCCGTCCGCACGCCGGCTCCCGATGCCGAGAAGAAGGGCGAGCGCATCGCGAAGGTGATGGCGCGCGTCGGGCTTTGTTCGCGCCGCGACGCCGAAACCTGGATCGCGGAGGGCCGCGTCGCCATCAACGGCATTGTGCTGACCTCGCCCGCGACCAACATCGGCCCCGGTGACAAGGTCGAGGTTGACGGCAAGCCGCTGGCGCAGCGCCAGCGCACCCGGCTTTTCATGTTCAACAAGCCGCGCGGCCTCGTCACCACGAACAAAGACCCGGAAGGCCGGCAGACGATCTTCGATTATCTCGCCATGCATCACCCCGACGCGCCGCGGCTCGTGACC
The DNA here is from genome assembly GCA_963782195.1 of uncultured Pseudomonadota bacterium. GTDB lineage: Bacteria > Pseudomonadota > Alphaproteobacteria > Rhizobiales > Beijerinckiaceae > Methylovirgula. The sequence continues at coordinate 435,970 of CAWAIN010000005.1, forward strand.
GTCGGCCGGCTCGATATCAACACCGAAGGCCTGCTGCTGCTCACCAATGACGGCGGCCTGGCGCGCGTTCTCGAACTGCCCTCGACCGGCTGGCTGCGCCGCTATCGTGTCCGCGCCAACGGCGAGACCGATCAGGCACAGCTCGACACGCTGAAAGCGGGCGTGACGCTCGACGGCATTCATTACGCTGGGATCGAGGCGACGCTTGATCGCGTGCAGGGCGCCAATTCCTGGCTGACCATGAGCCTGCGCGAGGGCAAGAATCGCGAGATCAAACGCGTGCTCGAACATCTTGGCCTCGAAGTGAACCGGCTCATCCGGCTCTCTTTCGGGCCGTTCCAGCTCGGCGATCTAAACGACGGCGGATTGGAAGAGGTCCGTGGCCGTGTGCTGCGCGATCAGCTCGGCGAAACCCTGCTGCGTGAATCCGGCGCCGATCTCGACGCGCCATTGACCGCCGAACCCGAACCGCAAACCGAGGAACGGCGACCGCCGCGAAAACAATCCAGCGGCGCAGAGCGGAAAATGCGAACGCACCGCCCGGTGGCGGAGCCCGAGCCGGACAAGCCGCGCCACCGTCCCCTCCCCGGCCCGCGCAAACATGTCTCGGCCATGCGCGCGCAAGAGGATGCGAGCAGCCCGCGTCAGCGGATCGAACGTGCGACGACGGAAGATCGCAAGGGCCGGAAGATTGCCGTCGAGCGGCATGTCCTCGCCAAATCGACGAAGAAATCGCGCTTCGCCAGCAAGTCTTATGGGGCGCCCACGGCTGATGCCACGCAGAGAGCCGAACGGCCGCAGAGGCCCGATCGTGCGCGTAATGGCGAACGCTCACAGAGGCCTGAAGGTACGCATAAAACCGAACGATCACAGAGGCCCGATGGTGCGCGCAAACCCGAACGCTCGGAACAATCGGCTAGGCCGCCAAAGTCGACCCGTCCGTATGAGCCCGGCCGGCCTGCGAGTTCGGAGCGTCCCGCGAGGTCCGAGCGTCCTTCAAACTTTGAACGCCCGCGGGAACAAGGTCGGTCTGAGAGATCAGAGCATCCGGCAAAGTTCGGCCGCTCGCAAAAGCCGGGTATGTCCAAGCGCCCTGAGCACTCTGCAAAATTCGAGCGTCCGCAGGAGGCCGGCCGTCCCGCAAGATCGGAGCGTCCCGCAAGATCCGAGCATCCTGCAAAATTCGAGCGCCCGCAGAAACCCAGCGGCCCGCAGAAGGCGCGTGGTCCGCAGAAGCCAAGTGGTGCGCAAAAGGCTGGTCGTCCGCAGAAATCAGGCGGCCGCCCTCCGCAATCGGGGCGCCCTGGCTCGGCAGGACAGCGGCGGCCGCCGCGCGGGCGTTAAATGCGCATTGTCGCAGGACGTTTGCGCGGACGGACGATCGCCGGCCCGACCGACGATTCGATTCGCCCGACATCGGATCGTCTGCGTGAAACGATCTTCAATATCCTCGCGCATGCTTATGACGACGTAATTGCCGACGCCACTGTCATCGACCTCTTCGCTGGCACCGGCGCGATGGGCTTCGAGGCCTTGTCGCGCGGCGCGCGGCGCGCGCTCTTCGTCGACGATGCCGCAAATGCGCGCGCGCTGCTTCGCGCCAATGTCGATGCGCTCGGCCTCGGTGGCGAAACACGCATTTTCCGCCGCGATGCGCGCAAGCTCGGCGATGCGCCGCCGGGCGAGCAATTCAGCATCGCCTTTCTCGACCCACCCTATGGGCAGCATCTCGGTGAACAGGCACTGATGGCGCTACGCGACGGCCGCTGGCTCACGCCCGACTCCCTGGTCGTCGTCGAGGAAAGCCTCGACTCCGAAATCGAAATGCCAAGCGGCTATCGGCTGCTTGAGACGCGCGGCTACGGCGGCACGAAAATTTTGTTCGCACGGGCGGCCAACTAAACGGATCATTCCTCGACGAAGGATTTCAGCCGCGCCAAAGCCGCATCCCATTCGGCGGACACGCATTCCAGATAGGATTGCAAATCTTTCAGCGGTTCGGGCCGAAGCTCGAACAGATTTTCGCGGCCGACGCGGACGCTGCGCGCGACTCCGGCATTCTCCAGAACGCGCAGATGTTTGGTGATTGCCTGACGCGTCAGTTGAGAACCTTCGGCGAGCCGCGCGATCGATTGCGGCGGGCCCCCGGCAAGTTTGCCCATCAGCGTCAGGCGTGTTTCATCGCCCAGGGCCGCGAAGGCCAGAGCGCGATCTTCAAGCGCCAAGTGTCGCTTCGCTGTGACCGGTGACATGTTTCTCGATATTGGCCAATTGTGCCGCCCAGCCGCTTTCGTGCATCCGGAAGGCTTCCTCCCGGCGATGTTCAGGAATGGCATCAAATCCCGATTCGCGCACCGAAAGAAGCGTCCCGCCCGCCTGCGGCGCGAGCCGGAACTCAACCAGCGTGGGTGTTTCACCACTGTAATCGACGTCGGGTTGGATGGCGTACGGGTGCCAAGTGTAGGCGAAGAACGTTTGCGGCTCGATTTTGCGCACCGTGAATTCCATGAGGAAATTCTCGTAGCCGCACGTCGTGTTACGTCCGCGCGTCACCTTCCCGGCAACAAACGGCCCATCGAGGTCGACACGGAACCAGGTTCCGAACTGGCGATAATCCGTCAGCGCCTGCCAGACGCGCGACATCGGCGCATTCAATTCGATATGCTTTTCGATGAAGTCAGACATAGGCAACCTCCTGGTTGCCTTTTAATATGCCAAGATGCGGTGATGCGCAACCCTTTTGTTGCGTATTTTTCGAATCTTTTTATTTCGCCTTAAGCGCCCGCCAGCCGATGTCGCGGCGGCAGAAGCCCCCCGGCCAGTCGATCGCATCGACAGCCGCATAGGCGCGCGCCTGCGCCTCGGCGAGGGTCGCGCCAAGGCCGGTGACGTTCAACACCCGGCCGCCATCGGCCAGCAGGCGGCGCCCCTCACGTTTCGTCCCCGCCTGCGTAATGACCACGCCCGGCAATGCCACGGCCTTGTCGAGGCCACGGATTTCCGTGCCCTTCTCCGGTGTGCCCGGATAGCCGTTGGCGGCGAGCACGACAGTCAATGCATGTTGCGGCGACAAGGAAAAGCTTTGGCGGATAAGCCGGCCCTCGGCGCAGGCGAGCATCAGCGCGAGGAGATCGCCCTGGAGCCGCGGCAGGATCGCCTGCGTTTCAGGATCGCCGAAGCGGACGTTGAACTCGATGAGCTTCGGTCCATCCTTGGTCAGCATCAGGCCGGCAAAAAGCACCCCGACGAAGGGCGTTCCCATCTGCGCCATGCCGCGCAAAGCCGGGTTAATAATCTCGTCCATCACCCGGGCCGAAAGCGCGTCGTCCATGACAGGCGCGGGCGAATAAGCACCCATGCCGCCGGTGTTCGGCCCGGTGTCGCCCTCGCCGACGCGCTTATGATCCTGCGCCGAGGCGAAGGCACGTGCGTTCTTGCCGTCGCAAAGCGCAAAGAACGAGATTTCCTCGCCATCGAGAAAATCCTCGATGACCAGCGTTTGTCCCGCCGCGCCGAACAGGCCGCCCAGCATCTGATCGACGGCGGCTTCGGCCTCGGCGACGCTCTGCGCGACGACGACGCCTTTGCCCGATGCCAGGCCGTCAGCCTTGACGACGATGGGCGCGCCATGACTGCGGATGTATTCTTTCGCCGTATCGGCATCCGAAAATTGCGCTGCGGCGGCAGTCGGAATCGCGAAGGCGGTGCAAAGATCCTTGGTGAAGCCCTTGGAGCCCTCGAGCTGCGCGGCGGCGCGGCGTGGCCCGAATGCTTTGATCCCGGCCTCCGCCAGTTCATCGACAAGCCCGGCAACGAGCGGCGCCTCGGGGCCGACGACGACGAAGCCGACATCCATCACCCGGCAAAAATCCACAACCGCCGTCGCATCCGACGGGTCAAGCGCGACGCAGGTCGCGACCTCCGCAATGCCCGGATTGCCGGGTGCGGCGAAGAGTTGGCCCAGAAGCGGGCTTTTCGCGATCTGAAGGGCGAGCGCATGTTCGCGGCCGCCGGAGCCAAGGAGAAGGACGTTCATTCGTAGGTTGGGCACGTTTCCTGAAACGGTTCACACGTCATGGCCGTGTTTATCACGGCCATCCACGCCGAGACATTGCGCCGTGATTGCAATGACGCGGCAGTGTCGCCGCATGGATGGCCGGAACAAGTCCGGCCATGACGGTTGAGAGATACCCTCTATCGCCGTCCGAACAGTTTTTCTATATCGGCGAGCTTTAGTTCGACGTAAGTCGGCCGGCCGTGGTTGCATTGGCCAGAGCCCGGCGTGCGCTCCATCTCTCGCAGCAGAGCATTCATTTCTTCGGGCAGCAGCCGACGGCCAGCGCGCACGGAATTGTGACAGGCGAGCGTCGCCAGCACATGATCGAGACGGCGCTCAAGCGGTAGAGCGGCGCTCTCATCTTCCGCCAGAACATCGGCCAGATCGCGCAACAATCTGTCGGCTTCAAGATGTTTGAGCACGCTCGGCTGTTCGCGCAACAGAATGGCGCCGGGGCCAAAGGCTTCGATCACGAGGCCGAAATCCGCGAGCAGCGCAGCGGCGGCGTCAAGACGGCGGACAGCGGCCTCTTCCAGTTCGACGACGGTGGGAATGAGCAACACCTGCCGTTCAATACCGCCCGCCCCGCGCGCCGCCTTCATCTTTTCATAGACAAGGCGTTCGTGCGCGGCGTGCTGATCGACGACGACGAGGCCGTCCTGCGTTTGCGCGATGATATAGGTGCCATGGATTTGCGCCCGCGCGGCGCCAAGCGGCGCATCTGCATCGTCATGCGAGGACGCTGTAGCGCGCACATCGGCGCTCGGCGCAATGTTGTCAAAGCGCGCCTGAGATTCCGCGACGCCGGGATACATCGCGGATGTCTCGGGCGTCCAATTCGCCGGCCGCTGCGGCCGCCAGCCGGAAAATCCGTTGCTACCTGGCCGGCGCGCCAAAAGATCGAGCGCAGCATTGCCGTTGCTTGGCGTCGCGCGATGGCGCGCAGCCTCAAGCGTCTGTTTCACCGCGCCGACGACAAGGCCGCGGACGAGGCCCGGATCGCGGAACCGCACTTCGGCCTTGGCCGGATGCACGTTGACATCGACCTCGCGTGGATCGCAGGTCACGAACAACGCCAACGCGGGATAACGCCCCGCCGGCAGATAATCGACATAGGCGCCGCGTGCCGCGCCAGCGAACAGCTTGTCGCGCACCGGACGATCGTTGACGAAGAAATATTGCCCATTGCTGTTGGCGCGATGCCAGGTCGGCAGGCCGGCGAAGCCCCAAAGCCGCACACCTTCCCGCTCGGCATCGAGCGGTAGCGCATTGGCATGAAAATCCTTGCCGAGGATTTGTGTAAGCCGCTTTAACAGCCCATCAGCGTCCGCGGTACAAGCCGCATAATCGAAGCCCGAAATATCCGGGCCCGAGAGCGCAAAGCGTACCTCGGGATGCGCCATCGCGAGCCGCTGAACGACATCGGCGACCGCCGAGGATTCGGTACGGTCGCTTTTCAGAAATTTGAGCCGTGCCGGTGTCGCGGCGAACAATTCGCGTACTTCGACGCGCGTGCCCTGTGGCTGCGCGGCGGGGGCGAGTTTGTGTTTCAACCCCTGATCGATACGGATATGATTGCCATCGCGGGCATCCTGCGCGCGCGAGAAAATATCGAGCGTCGCCACGGAGCCAATCGACGGCAGCGCCTCACCGCGGAAGCCCAACGTGCCGATCTGCGAAAGATCGCCATCCGGCAATTTCGACGTGGCATGACGCTCGACAGCGAGTTCGAGATCGGCGCCGCCCATGCCGGAGCCGTCGTCGATGACGCGGATGAGACGGCGGCCGCCCGCTTCGATCGCGACATCGATGCGCGTCGCACCGGCATCGAGCGCGTTCTCGACGAGCTCTTTCACGGCAGCCGCCGGCCGTTCGATCACTTCGCCGGCGGCGATGCGATCGACAAGGACGGGATCGAGACGGCGGACGGGCATGTCGATCCCCGGACCTGAGCGCGACCTTACAATCCCACCGGGCGCCCGGCGACAGCAACAAGCAGCGAACCGTCGCCAAAGAGGCGCTTCGCAGCGCGCTTGGCGTCGTCCATCGTCACCGCCTCGATCAGCTTGTTGCGCGCGTCGAGATATTCGACACCATAACCTTCGGCCTGCAGGCGCACGAGATGGGCTGCGATCTTGGTCGAGGAATCAAAGCGCAGCGCATAGGAGCCGATGAGATATTTCTTCGCCTTGTCGAGTTCTTCATCGCTCGGCCCGGCATCGGCAAGACTGCGAATTTCACCCTGGATGACTTCGAGCGATTCCGCGGCGCGCTCGTTCTTGGTCGAGGTGCCCCCGAACAGCATCGCGCTATGGTCCTGTGCGGCAAGCTGCGAATAGACTGAATAAGCGAGGCCACGCTTTTCGCGCACTTCGCGAAACAGGCGCGCCGAAAAGACGCCGCCGCCGAGCACATGATTGACCACGATGCCCGGAATGAAATCGGCATCGTCACGCGCAATGCCTTCGCGGCCGAAACGAATGGTCGATTGCGGCAGATCGATATCGGCAATCTCGCGCCGTCCGACGCCCGCGAAAACAATATCCGGCACCGGCAGCAGCGACGCTTTCTGCGGCAACGAGCCGAAGACTTCGTCGAGATAGGTGCCAAGCGTCGGCGCGTCGATTGCGCCGACAACGGCGACCGTCAGATTGTCGCGCGCGAAATTCGCGGCGCGGAAATCCGCGATGTGGGTGCGCGACAGCGAATCGATCGTCGCGAGGTCGCCGCGAACCGGCGCGCCGTAGGGATGGCCCGCATAAGCAATAGAGCGAAACATGCGGCTCGCGACGTGATCGGGATCATTGATCTCGCGCTTGAGGCCGGCCGAGATCTGGCTCTTCACCCGCTCCAGCGGCTCAAGGTCGAGCCGTGCCTGCGCGACGGCGAGGCCGAGCAGTTCAAACGCCTTGGCCTTATTGCGTTCCAAGGTTTGCATCCGGCCGACAAACAGGTCGCGATCAGCCGAGAAGCTGATTTCAATCGCCTGCTCCTCGAGGATGCGATGGAACGCTTCCGAATCGTAAGGTCCCGCGCCCTCGTCGAGCAGCCCCGCAAGCAACGTCGCGACGCCGGGCAGGGCCGCCGGGTCTTGCGAGGCGCCGCCGAGAAAGGCGAGTTCGAGTGCCACCAGCGGCACGGTGTAGTCTTCAACGAGCCAGGCCTTGATGCCGCCGGGCGAAACGATCTGCTGCACTTTCGCTGCGTGCGAACTCGTCGGCTTCAATTCGCTTTTGAGACTGTCGGTCATTTTGCATCCCGTTGCGCGCGATCTCCGGAAAGGCCTTTCGGCAGCGATCGCATCATTTGAAACCTAAGCTGCGCGTCCCGCCGGCAGCAAAAAGCCGGTCACGCCGCGCTGGTGATCGAGCCAATGCGCTGCCTTCAGCACCTGATCGGCCGTGACCGCCTCGATCCGCGTCGGCCAGCTCTGAATATCGTCGAGCGAAAGGCCGGTGGCGAGCGAAGCGCCATACCATTGTGCCATCGCGCCCTGATTGTCCTGCGCATAGATCGTATCGGCAACGAGACGCGACTTGGCGCGCTCGATATCGGCCGCGTCGACACCCTTTTCCGCGAGCCCGGCGACTATGGCGGCAATCTCCTCGTCCAGCGTCTCAAGCGACACCCCGGGCGCCGGCATGCCGTAGAGGTAAAAGCGCGTCTCATCGAGCGCCGTGCCGCCATAATAAGCGCCGATCGACACGGCGAGCTTCTTTTCGACGACGAGCGTCCGGAACAGCAGGCTCGTCTGGCCGCCGCCGAGATAATGCGCCAGCACCTCCAGCGCCTCGGCATCGCGCGGCGCTGTTCGATAGGACGGAACAAGGAAGCAGACCTGATAGGAAGGCTGCTCGACCTTCTCGTCGGCGAGGGTCACCTGCCGATGCGCCTGCGCCTTCGGCTCGCCGACGCGCCAACGTTTCGGGGCCTCGCCGCGCGCCGGGATCTTGCCATAGATTTCGCCGGCAAGGGCGACAACGTCCTTCGGCTCGACGTCGCCGGCAACGATGAGAATGGCATTTTCCGGCGTGTAAAAGCGCTCGTAATAGGCCAGCGCATCGGCGCGGCCGAGGCCGGCGATATCGTCGGCCCAGCCGATGACCGGCAGACCATAAGGGTGGCGGGTGAACAATGCCGATTGCACTGCCTCGTTCAGGAGATCGCCCGGGTCCGAATCGGTGCGCATGCGGCGCTCTTCGAGCACCACTTCGCGCTCGGGCGCGACGACCTCGTCGGTCAGAACCAGATTCTGCATCCGGTCGGCTTCATAATCCATACAGGTGCGCAGATGGTCTTTCGGCACCCGCTGGAAATAGGCCGTGTAATCGTTCGAGGTGAAGGCATTCTCCTGACCACCGACATCGGCGAGAATTTCGGAGTACTCGCCGGCCGGATGATTCTTCGTCCCTTTGAACATCAGATGTTCGAGAAAATGCGCGATGCCGGACTTGCCGACCGGATCGTCAGCCGACCCATTGCGATACCAGACCATATGCGTGACGACAGGCGCACGATGATCCGGGATCACCACGATCTCAAGACCGTTGGCGAGCTTCGCGCTGGTCACGGCCGGGCCCGCGGGCTTGCCGGGCGACACCGAAGGCGTGAGGGGCGCGTTTTGATGAGCCTGGGACATTCGTCTGCTTTCTCAAAGGGAGGCAATGGCCAAGCTTACGCCACGCCTGGAGTTCGAATAGATCACGGCAGGACTAGCGCGAAAAGCCGTTCGGCCCTTATTCGCAATTCCGTCCGCGAGGCTACCCCCGCCCCATATAGGAAGCAATTTGGCGCGTGCGCAGGGGCGCGCCTGTCCCCAAGTCCGCGATCCCGAGCCGCGACCAATCAGCTATCGCGGTAGACTTTCTCGCGCCGCTCGTGGCGTTCCTGCGCTTCGATCGAAAAGGTCGCGATGGGTCTTGCGTCTAGGCGCTTGAGCGAGATCGGCTCCCCGGTCTCCTCGCAATAGCCATAGCTGCCGTCTTCGATCCGGCCGAGCGCGGCATCTATCTTGGCGATCAATTTACGCTGCCGGTCGCGGGCACGAAGCTCAATCGCGCGATCCGTTTCAGATGAAGCCCGGTCTGCGAGGTCAGGGAGGTTTTCGTTATCATTTTGCAGAACGACAAGCGTTTCGCGGCTTTCGCGCAAAATATCTTCCTTCCACGCAAGCAGTTTGCGGCGAAAATATTCGCGCTGCCTTTCATTCATGAAAGGCTCGTCTTCCGACGGTCGATAATCGACATCGATCGTTTCATTCGGCACGTTCAACATCTCCGCACCTCAGACGAAATCGCTGGCCTTATAACGAGATGCGTACGGCTAGACAATAAGTTCCTTGCGTCCGATACGCGTTTTCAACGCCGTTCCGAAATAAGTGGAGCAAAGCGCATCATTCGGATGGCGCCGGCTCGAGTGCCTTACGCAGATTATCGCTGATCTTGTCGAGGAAACCGTTCGTCGAGAGCCATTTCTGGCTGTCGCCGACGAGCAAAGCGAGGTCCTTGGTCATGAAACCCGATTCGACGGTGTCGACGCAGACCTTTTCCAAAGTGGCGGCGAAACGTGCCAGTTCCTCGTTGTCATCGAGCTTGGCGCGATGGGCGAGCGCACGTGTCCAGGCAAAAATCGACGCAATCGAATTGGTCGAAGTCTCGCGGCCCTTTTGATATTCGCGATAATGCCGCGTGACGGTGCCATGCGCAGCTTCGGCTTCGACGGTCTGCCCGTCCGGCGTCAACAGCACCGAGGTCATCAGGCCGAGCGACCCGAAGCCCTGGGCGACCGTGTCCGATTGCACGTCGCCATCGTAATTCTTACAGGCCCAGACGTAGCCGCCCGACCATTTGAGCGCCGAGGCGACCATATCGTCGATCAGCCGGTGCTCGTAGATGATTCGCGCGGCCATATAATCCGCCTTGAACTCTTTCTCGTACACTTCCTGGAAGATGTCCTTGAAGCGCCCGTCGTAGGCTTTGAGAATCGTGTTCTTGGTCGAGAGATAGACCGGATATTTCCGCAACAGCCCATAGTTCAACGAGGCGCGGGCAAAATCGCGAATCGAATCGTCGAGATTGTACATCGCCATCGCAACACCGGCGCCGGGGTAGTTGAAGACCTCTTTCTCGATGACCTGCCCGTCGTCGCCCTCGAATTTGATCGTCAACCGGCCCTTTCCGGGCACTTTGAAATCTGTCGCACGATATTGATCGCCGAATGCATGACGGCCGACGACGATCGGCGCGGTCCAGCCGGGCACGAGACGCGGCACGTTCTTGCAGATGATCGGCTCGCGGAAAATGACGCCACCGAGAATGTTGCGGATCGTGCCGTTGGGCGACTTCCACATTTCCTTCAAATTGAATTCTTTGACGCGCGCTTCATCGGGGGTGATCGTCGCGCATTTGACGCCGACGCCGTGCTTCTTAATCGCATTGGCGGCCTCGACCGTAACCTGATCGTCCGTCGCGTCGCGGTTTTCCATCGACAGGTCGTAATAGTCGAGATGAATGTCGAGATAGGGATGGATCAGCTTGTCGCGGATCATGTGCCAGATGATCCGGGTCATTTCGTCGCCATCGAGTTCGACGACGGGATTTGCGACCTTGATCTTGTTCATGGCAAAACCTTTGGCATTACGGAGGGGCGCGGCCCCTATAGCACTGGCGGGTGAGAGCGAAAAGCGGCACGGCAATGGACCTTGCGCCACTTTGAATTGGTGCCGTAAAAGGCCACTGTGGGGCGTCTGTAGGGCATTCCGGAGAGCGCTTCTCGACGATGAAAAGTCGCCTCCCCGCCGCGAGATCGCCTATAGAGAGGCGATGACTGGCGCTGGCACAAATCATACCATTCCGAGCCTTGAGGGCGGCCCAGCGATCATTCTCGTGCGGCCGCAGCTCGCGGTGAATATCGGCATGTGCGCCCGCGCGATGGCGAATTTCGGTCTCAGCGATCTGCGCCTTGTCAATCCGCGCGAGGGCTGGCCTCGCACCGGCGCCTTGCGCAAGGGCGCCTATGCCGCCGCGGCGGGCGCAGTGCACCTGCTCGAATCAGCCAGGCTATTTCCGAGCCTCGAAGAGGCCGTCGCCGACCTCAACGGCGTCTTCGCAACGACGGCGCGCGAGCGCGGCCAGGTCAAGCCAGTCCTCGCCGCGGATGAAGCGATGATCGAAGCGGCGGCGCGCATTCCCGGCGGCGAAAAGCTCGGCATTCTTTTCGGTCCCGAGCGAACCGGGCTCGCCAATGAAGAGATTGCGCTTGCCGACAAGATCGTCAGCTTTCCGGTCAATCCAGCTTACGCTTCGCTCAACCTCGCGCAGGCGGTTCTGCTTATCGGCTACGAATGGATGAAGGCCGCGCATGGCAGTGCGCCGCCGTTTCAGCAAGCGGAGCGCTCGCCGGGGGCGCCGCGCGAAATGGTCGTCTCGTTCTTTGAATATCTCGAAGGCGAACTGGAGCGTGTCGGCTTCTTCCGGCCGTTGGCGAAACGGCCGGTGATGCAGAACAATCTGCGCAACATGTTCCACAGGATGCATCTCACCGAACAGGACGTGCGCAGTTTCCGCGGCATGGTCGTGCGGCTTGTCGAAGGGCCGCGGGTGGAGCGTCCGAAGAGAAAAAATCAGCCCTCCGACGACAACGGCTGAGCCACAGATTTGAGCGATTTGCCTTCCGCCGCGACACCGAAGAGCGCTTGCACGATGCCGGCGCCGATCATCAGCGCCGCACCGATCAGATAACCGATGAGCACGATGCCGCGTTTTTCGGTCCCGATGAGAGCGCCGAAAAGCATGGGCGCCGCGACACCGCCGATGCCCGTGCCGATGGCATAAAAGACGGCAATCGCCAAAGCGCGGATTTCGACCGGAAAAATCTCGCTAACCGTCAGATAGGCGGCACTCGCCGCGGCGGAAGCGAAGAAAAAGACGATCATCCAGGAGATCGTCTGTGTCTTGGCGTCGAGCACGCCGGCATCGAAGAGCACGGCTGAAACGGCGAGCAGAATCCCGGCGATGACATAGGTCGCGGCGACCATCGGCTTGCGTCCGATCTTGTCGAAGAGCGGGCCGAGCAGCAATGGGCCGAACATATTGCCAGCGGCGAACGGAAAGACGTAAAGCCCGACGCTCTGATGCGGGACTTTATAGAATGTCGTCAGCACCAGCGCGTAGGTAAAGAAGATCGCATTATAGAAAAAGCTCTGTGCGCCCATCAGTGCGAGGCCGACCAATGTTCGTGCGCGGAACGTCACAAAGAGAGTACGAAAGACCTCCGCGAGCGATGTATGACTACGCGGCTTGATGCGCAATGGCTTTAAGGTATTTGGGTCGCTCAGCGCGATGTTGCGCTTGGTGAATTCTGCTTCGATCTGTCCGGCAATCGCCTCGGCCTCTTTCTCGTGCCCATGGATCACGAGCCAGCGCGGACTTTCGGGAACGAAGGTCCGCAAGGCGAGAATGCCGAGCGCCAGAAGCGCCCCGATAAAGAAAGCCGCGCGCCAGCCCATATCGGCGCTGAAATGCGCCGGATTGAGCAGATAGATCGACGCCGCGGCACCCAGCGCACCGCCGACCCAGAACGAGCCGTTGATCGCCATATCGATGCGCCCGCGCAGACGCGCCGGGGTGAATTCCTGAATGGTTGAATTGATCGCGCTGTATTCGCCGCCAATGCCCGCGCCGGTCAGGAAACGAAACAAGCAGAAGCTCGCGAGATTGAAACTAAAAGCTGTTGCCGCCGTCGCCGCCGCGTAAAGCGCAAGCGTAATGAAGAAGAGCTTCTTGCGCCCGTAGCGATCGGTGAGCCAGCCGAAGACCAGCGCCCCCACGACCGCGCCGGCAAGGTAGAAGCCGGATATCAGGCCGATGTCCCAATCGTTGAAATGCAGCGTCGGACTGGCGACCAGTGCGCCGGCGAGCGAGCCCGCGAGCGTCACCTCAAGCCCATCGAGAATCCAAGTGATACCGAGCGCGACAATCACCCGCAGGTGGAAGGCGCCAAACGGCAGCCTGTCGAGCCGTGCCGGCACACGCGTCTCGATGAAAGATTCGCCAACAGATGCTTTTTCGCCCATGAACCCCTCCGCGGGCGTTCAACGCGCATGGCGCCGAAAAAGCCTCAAATCGAATCCCAGATAGCGCAAACTGTTGCATTCGCGCCGCGACGCCTTGAAATCGTCGATCTTGGCGCGCGAAACGGCTAAGGGGCGAGCTATAATTTCGCGCCGCTTATGTGGAGGCCCATGTCAAAACCGCCGCGTGTTCTCGTCTTCGATTCCGGCCTTGGCGGCTTGACCGTTCTTGCCGAAGTGGTGCGTCAGCGGCCGGACGTGAACTGCCTTTACGCGGCCGACGATGCGGGCTTTCCTTATGGGCGGCTGAGCGAGCCGGAGCTGATCGCGCGAGTCGGCACAGTGATGGCCCATCTCGTTTCGGATTATGCGCCCGATGCGGTCATCATCGCCTGCAATACCGCGGCGACGGCAGTGCTGCCGCATCTGCGCGCCTCTTATCCGCAGATTCCCTTCATCGGCACCGTGCCGGCGGTAAAGCCCGCGGCGAATCAATCGCGCTCAAAGTTAATTTCCGTCCTTGCAACGCCCGGCACGGTGGCGCGGGACTATACGCACGATCTTGTGCGCACGTACGCGGCGCATTGCGATGTCACGCTCGTCGGCTCGACGCAACTTGCCAGCCTCGCCGAGGCTTATATGAAGGGCGAATATGTCGCCGATGCCGCGATCGAAGCCGAAATCGCGCCGAGCTTTGTCGAAAAAGACGGCCAGCGCACGGACTGTATCGTGCTCGCCTGCACGCATTATCCACTGCTGCTTAAACAATTCGAACGGCTCGCGCCCTGGCCTGTTGCCTGGATCGACCCCGCCGAGGCCATCGCCCGCCGGCTCGACCATGTGTTGCAGGACAAGCTCGGCGCTATGACGTCCGACACAGAGAATTGGCCGCAACACGCAGCCTTGTTCACCAGCGGCGATGCGCCAAGCCCGGCGCTTGCCAAAGCGCTCAATGAGCGCGGGATCGGCAGGATTATCGAAAACCCGATCCCGATGGCTTTGGCTTAAGCCCCGGCTGAGAGAATTTTCCGCGCCTCGGCCTCGTCGCGACGTATCTGCGCAACGAGAGCTTCGATCGAATCGAATTTCAGCTCGTCGCGCAGAAAATGGACAAAGGCGATTTCAAGCGTCTTGCCGTAAAGGTCGCCCGAAAAATCGAAAACGTAAACTTCGAGCAACGGCGCACCATTGTCGAACGTCGGACGCGTGCCGAAACTCGCAACGCCGCCGAACCAGATGTCGTCGATGCGCGCCCGTACGGCATATATTCCATGCCGCAGGCGCACGGAATGATGGAGGCGCAGATTGGCGGTTGGAAAGCCGAGATCCCTGCCGCGCTTTTCGCCATGCACGACATCGGAAATGACGAAATAGGGATGGCCCAGCAGAACTTTCGCCCGCTCGACATCGCCAGATTCGAGCGCCTTCCGCGTTTCGGTGGACGAGGCTGGCACGATTGAGCCGCTCGAATCGGCGGCGATCCGCTCGACGATCTCAACCGCAAAGCCGTAGCGCCGGCCAGCCTCAGCGAGAAAGGCCGGCGTGCCTGCCCTGCCCTTGCCGAAATGAAAATCATATCCGGCGACCACGCCGCCGACATGCAGACGTCCCACGAGAATATCGTGAACGAAATCTTCCGCCGGCATTGCGGCGAGGTCCGCATCGAAAGTCAGCACGATCATGCCATCAAGCCCGGCCCGTGCCAGCGCGACAGCCTTCGTCTCCTGCGGAGTCAGGCGGAAGATTGTATCCGTTCTAAAAAAGAAATCCGCTGGATGCGGTTCGAAAGTCAAAACCGCGCAGGGGCGCCCAAGCCGCGCCGCGACGTCTTCAGCACGCTTCAGGACGGCGACATGGCCGCGATGCACGCCATCGAAATTTCCGATAGCAACCACGGCTCCTTCGAGACCAGCAGGGGGAGTTTGAGGATCGACCGCGACGACAAAACGCGATGACGCGAAATCGACCATTAGCAACCGGGGGGAGATGGGGGCGTATTGCCAAGCGGCGCGAACCTGCCCCGCGAAGCGGCATCCGTCAAGCGGCGGCATTTTCCGTAGGTCCAAACAAGAGGACGTTACCCTTTTGCCCCACAATCTGACCAATGCGAAACTTTTCCGCGTCTCAATTAACTGAATTGCAAGCGCCGATCCGCTTAATTGCAGCGACGCCGATGAAGTTGATTTGGCGGCGCAGCATAGCTTTTTATTAACCGACCGTTTTTATTCGGCCGGAGGCACTTAATGATTGTGGAACCGTCGCTTCCGATCCTCGTCGTGGATGACTACAAGACGATGGTTCGGATCATCCGTAACCTGCTCGGCCAGATCGGCTTCACCGATATCGATGAAGCATCGAGCGGCGCCGAAGCACTCGAGAAAATGCATGATAAGTCCTATGGACTGATCATTTCGGACTGGAATATGGAGCCAATGACCGGCTACCAGCTTCTGCAAAAGGTCCGCGAAAACAAAGACGTCGCCGAAGTGCCATTCATCATGGTGACGGCGGAGTCAAAAACCGACAACGTAATTGCCGCGCGCAAGGCCGGAGTCAGCCACTACATCGTCAAGCCATTCAACGCCACGACACTCAAAGCCAAAATCGATTCGGTCTTCACGACGGCTGCCGTCGCCTGAATTGCTCACCAGAGCAATTCCGCCGCGGTGCCCGTGGGTGCAAAGCCGAGATGATCTAGAAATTGATGCAAAGCCGCCGCGTTCAGCGGACCGGCTCCTGTTTCGGCGTGCAGTTCGGCGCGGTGAATGCCGCTCGTGATAAAAAGCGTGTCGAAGCCCTGCGCGTGGCCGCCCTTGATGTCGGTATGCGCCGAATCGCCGATGGCCAGCACGCGTGCTGGATCGATCGGCCGCCCGCGCACGTCGGCCGCAAGCGCGAGGGCACGCCGATAAATCTCCGCATGCGGCTTGCCGGCCTGGACGACACGGCCGCCCAAAGCCTCATAGCTCTCCGCCAGGGCGCCCGCGCAATAGACGAGCTTGTCGCCCATTTCGACGACGATATCGGGATTGGCGCAGATGAACTCAGCATTATGCGCACGCAACATTCGCAGTCGCGCGTCATAATCTTCCGGCGTTTCCTGTTCCGCATGTTCGAGGCCAATGCAGACAGCATAAGCCGCCGCGTCGAGACCGACGAAACGCAGCCGATCCCTCAGCGCGGATTGGGCCTCGTCGAAGAGGGACATATCCTCCGGTGGCCCGATATAAGCCAGAGGTAGACCGGCGCGTTCGCGAATGAGCGAAATCGTGACATCGCCAGACGTGACGATGCCGTCATAGGCCTCACGCGGCACATGCAATTTATCGAGGAAAGAGTGAACCCGCTCCCGTGCGCGCGGCGCGTTGGTGATGAGAACGACGCAGCCGCCCTTCTCGCGAAAACGCCGCAACGCATCTGTCGCCTTATCGTATTGGATGACTCCATTGTGAACGACGCCCCAGACATCGCAGAGGATGACATCGTATTTCGCGGCAAGTCCGCGCAGGCCTGTGACAAAACGCGGCGGCGAGCTTTCAGAAGGCATTGCGAAACGTCTCACATCTGGCTGGCAAACGAAGCATCATCGATGCCGCCGCGCGCGGAACTCGCGCATTTTCGTGGCGCCGGCAAGCTGCAGCGCCTTGCGGTAATCATCACGCTTATCGTGGATCGAGGCGATTACGAGCCCCATCGGAACGCCCATATCGACCAGCGCGGCCTCCGACAATTGCAAGCTCGCCTCGACTGTCTCCGGCACCGCATCGGTAACGCCGAGCTCGTAAAGCTCACGCGCATGGCTCGCATCCCGAGCGCGGGCGACGATGGTGAGGTCCTTGTTGAGCCGCCGCGCGGCGGCAACGATCTCTTCCGATCCCTCCACCGCACCAATCGTCACAATCAGCGCCCGCGCGTTGCCGATACCGCAGCGAGCCAGAAACTCGGGCTGGGTGGCATTGCCCCAATAGATGTCAGTGCCCTGCGACCGGAATTGCTTCACGAGGCCCGCGTTGGTCTCGAGGGCAAGAAAATCGATCGCATGCGCCCGCAGCATGTCACCCACCACCTGGCCGACGCGGCCATAGCCGACGATGATCGCCTTGCCTGCCCCGCCCTCCTCCAGCGGCGCCGGCAATTTTTCGAGGTCGGCATCGGCCAAGGGCTTTGGCCGCGGGAGCAACGCCGCCAAACTCGCCATCGGTGGAATAGCAAACATCGACAAGGTGACAGCGACCAAGGCGTCTGCACCGATCTGCGCGCCAAGAGCCCGGCTCGCCAGCGCGCTGGCAATCACGACCAAGGCGAATTCACCGCCGGGCGCCAACATCAACGCGGTTTCTGAAGCGACAATCCCGCTGAACTGGAACAACCGTCCAGCGACATAGACTGCGAGCGCTTTGACCGCGATGAAACCGCCCGCAAGTCCGAGCGTCCGCACCGGAGCGGAAAAGATCAGCGACAAATCGAGGCTGGCACCGACCGAGAGAAAAAACAGTCCAAGCAACAGGCCCTGAAACGGCTCGATCGTCACCTCGATCTGACGTCGATATTCCGTCTCGGCAAGAAGCAGGCCCGCGATCAGGGCACCAAGGCCCATCGAAAGCCCGCTCGCCGCCGAAATCACGGCCGTCCCGACGACGACCAGGAGACAGGCGGCCACGAAAAATTCCGGCGAGCCAGCGGCGACGACGAAGTGAAACAGCGGCCGCAAGACGACGCGCCCCGCGAGCGCGACAACGGCTATGCCAAGGCAAGCCGGAAGCACCGTATAGAGCAAAACGGCGTCGAACTTGTCGTGATGGGCGCCAAGGATCGTCACCAGGAACAACAGGGGCGCGACCATCAAATCCTGAAATAGCAGGACGGAGAAAATCGTCCGCCCCGCTGCCGTGCCGAGCCGTTTGCGATCGGCAAGCACCGGCAGGACGATTGCCGTCGATGACATCGCAAGCGCGAGACCCAGGATCACAGACGACCCCAGCGAATGATGCAAAGCCAATGCGATCCCGCCGAGCGCCAACGCAGAGACGAAGACCTGCGCGGCGCCGAATCCGAAAACCAGCCGGCGCAGATGCAGCAGGCGCTCGAAACTCAGTTCGAGCCCGATCATGAACAAGAGAAAGACGACGCCGAATTCCGCGGCCGGCGCGATCTCGTCGAGATTGTCGAAGGTGACATGCGAGACCCAGGCCGGCAGCGTGCCGCGTTCGACGAGTGCGCCAAGGCCATAGGGGCCGAGACAGAAGCCGGCCGCGAGAAAACCGAGGACGGGGCTGATCTTGAGGCGCCGGAAGACCGGTGCAACGATGGCGGCCGTGCCGAGAAACAGCAGAATGCTTTTATAATGTTCGGGCGCAGCCTGCATTGAGTCCTGTTTAATCCCTATGGCTCATGAAACAATGCGACAAACGCAACGACGAGCCCCGGCAGCAAGACAGCCGCCAGCCCAAAACTATTCGCCGCAAAAGCCGACACGACGCAGCCGAGCGCGAAGCAGACAAGACGCGCGCCGATACCCTTGGCTTTGACCGGAGCCGCCTCCGACGGCGGCGGACTCGCTTTACGCCATAAAGCGACAAAAAGCCTGGCGGCATTGGTCGTCATCACGGCGGATGTCGGCCCGAGGCCCGGCTCCACCTGATGGGCGGCATTCTGCATCGCCATCGCCAGCACGAGCAGCATGGCGAGGCCGGCATCGTAGGCCGGGGAATGCGGCAAGAACTCGATAATGCCCACACCGATAAGAAGCGAGGATTCGATGGCGAGAACGGTTCGGATTTTTTGCTGCGATCGGTCGTAAACCAACGTCGCCAAGGGCACGCCGACGAAAAATACCGGCAGCGCGATGAGCTTTAGCCAATCGACCCCCCTCACGCCATGCACCAGCGCAATGGCGAAAACGACAAAATTGCCGGTGATATGGGCCGAAAAAAGCTCGGAGACGCGCAGGAATGTCGCGGTGTCGACATAGCCGGCGACGAAAGCGAGCAGAACGCCGCTCAATGGGGCAATCGGGATTTGCATGTGCGCCGCACTCCGGGTCACGATGCGGGATGGCCCAGCGGGCCGGACGCGTCAAGGTTACTGGGGAAGACGCCCTTCCTTTTCCAGACGTTAGCCGCCATCTTTGCGAAATGACGAAACTCGCCACCAATGCGCCCGAGTTCACCGTCGGCGAACTTGCCGGCGCACTAAAGCGCACCATTGAAGAAAATTTCGGCTTCGTCCGGCTGCGCGGCGAAATCTCGAACTATCGCGGCCCGCATTCCTCCGGCCACGCCTATTTCTGCCTGAAAGACGAGAACGCGCGAATCGATGCCGTCATCTGGAAAGGCACGATGGCGCGGCTGAAGGTGAAGCCCGAGGAAGGGCTCGAAGTCATCGCCACCGGCAAGGTGACGACCTATCCCGGCAAATCGGCCTATCAGATCGTCATCGACAATATCGAGCCGGCTGGCCTTGGCGCACTGATGGCGCTGCTTGAAGAGCGGCGCCGCAAGTTCGCCGCCGAAGGTCTGTTCGATGCGGCCCGTAAGCAGCTCATCCCGTTTCTGCCGACGACGATCGGCGTCGTCACATCGCCAACCGGCGCGGTGATTCGCGACATTCTGCATCGCATCGCCGACCGGTTCCCGCGCCACGTTCTTGTCTGGCCGGTGCGCGTGCAGGGCGAAACCTGCGCGGCGGAGGTCGCGGCCGCAATTGACGGCTTGAACGCGCTCCCCGACGTCATCGCGCCGCGGCCGGACATCATCATCGTCGCGCGTGGCGGCGGCTCGCTCGAAGATCTGTGGGGCTTCAACGATGAACTCGTCGTACGCGCCGCGGCGGCCAGCCTCATTCCGCTGATCTCGGCCATCGGTCATGAGACCGACTGGACATTGCTCGATCATGTCGCCGATCTGCGTGCCCCGACACCGACGGGCGCCGCCGAAAAGGCCGTGCCAGTGCGCGGCGAACTACTCGCCAGTCTCGCCGATTTAAGCCGCAGACATGAAGGCGGTGCGCTGCGTCACCTTGCGCAGCAGCGCGCCAATTGGCGATCGCTCGTCCGCGCGCTCCCAGGTAGAGACGCCGTCCTCGCGGTGCCGCGCCAGCGTTACGATCAGGTGGGTGCGCGGCTCGCCGTCGTGAGGGGCGGCGCCTTCGACCGCCGCCATATTGCGCTTGCCCGCCTGGCGCATCGCCTGGCGAGCCAGTCGCCGCAAGCAAGATTAGGCCGCGCATCGCAAAAGCTGGAGAGCCTGGAACATCGATTGCAACGCGCGACCGCGTTGACGATGCAGGCACGGCGCGAGCGGCTTTCAAATCTGCGCGTGCGGCTCAGCACGGCCTTGGCCGGACGCGCGCGATTAGAAGTGCAAAAGACGACTGTGGCGCGTGGGCGCCTCGAGGGCCTGAATTTGCGCCTGCAACGTGCAGTTGGAACAATGCTTGAACGGCGAAGCCAAAAGCTCGCGGCGCAGAGCCAGCTTCTCGGCTCGCTCGGCTATCGCAGGGTTCTGGCGCGCGGCTTCGCGCTGGTGCGCGACAGCAGTGGCCAGCCATTGCATCGGGCAGCCGATGTGACCGATGGCACAAGGCTCGATCTGGAATTCGCCGATGGCCATCGGAGCGCGATCGCAGGCGATACGCCGGCAAGGACAGTACCCGACAAATCCGCGCGCGGGCGCCCAAAGACGGCGCAGGGCTCACTGTTTTGACTTTGCTCGCTCTCTTCGCCGACATTCACGGCAATCGCGAGGCGCTTGACGCCTGCCTCGCCGATGCGCAGAGACGCGGCGTCCAAAAGCTGGTCTTTCTAGGGGATCTGGTTGGCTACGGCGCCGATCCGGCCTATGTCGTCGATCTCGTCGCCGAACGGCTACGCGACGGCGCCCTGGCGGTCCTTGGCAACCACGACGCCGCGATGATCGCCGGCTGCGACAGCATGAACGGCGCCGCACGCGCGTCGATCGAATGGACGCGGCGGCGGCTCGACAAAAACCGGCAGGATTTCATTGCCGGCCTGCCCCTCACCGCCGAAAGTGGCGATGTTCTCTTCGTCCATGCCGACGCCGCCCAGCCGCGGCGCTGGTCGTATGTGACAAGTTCCGTCGAGGCACAACGTTCATTGCGCGCCACTTCGAGGCGTGTGACCCTCTGTGGCCACGTCCACCGCCCGCAGCTCTACGCCACCTCGACCTTCGGCCTGCCGAACGCCAAGACTCCAACGGCTGGCGTTTCGATTTCGCTCGCCGGATCAGGGAAATGGCTGGCCGTGCTTGGCTCTGTCGGCCAGCCGCGTGATGAGAACCCCGCCGCGGCCTATGCCATCTATGACGATGCGGCCGGACGGCTTACCTTTCTGCGGGTCGCCTACGATATCTCCACGGCTGCAAAGAAGATCCGCGCCGCCGGCCTGCCTGATTTCCTCGCGGCCCGGCTTTTCGTCGGGCGCTAGACCAAATCCGGCCCGCGGTCGCGCATGTGGAAATTCCGCCATAGCTGCGCTATCTTCTATAAAACCCTCCTATAGCCGCGTCCGAGAATGAACCGTTACGAACGCCCCCCCTTAGCCGCCGGCGAAGCCGAAATCGAATATCTTGATGGCGATATTCGTGTTTTGAGGCCGGGCGCCTTCGTCCGCTGCGCCGCCACCGGCGTTCCGATTCCGCTCGAGGAATTGCGCTATTGGAATGTCGATTTGCAGGAACCCTACGCGAGCTATCACGCCAAGTTGCAGCGGATGGGCATGAAACTCGCGAAGTAATTTTCGCGCTATAACGAAACGGCGATCAGTTCATCGACTGTCGCCGGCTTTCGATCGAGAGTTGTGCAATGTGCGGATCGATCGCGCTCATGATGCGATCGCAGGCGCCACCCAAGCTCTTGACCGTTTCGCTTGCAGCGCGCCCCATCAGTCTCAATCGGCCGGAATCTGCAAGAAGTATCGCGACAACGCGCGCGATCGTGTCCGCATCGCCAACAGGCACGGCGCCGCGCGCATCATCGAGCACACGATAAATCGATTCGAAATTGGCAACATGCGGCCCGTGCAAAACGGCGCAACCGAGCTTGGCGGCTTCGATGGGATTTTGCCCGCCGCTCAGGGATGGCAGGAGCGACTTGCCCAAAAGCACAATGCCGGTCAG
Source organism: uncultured Pseudomonadota bacterium (assembly GCA_963782195.1). Classification (GTDB taxonomy): domain Bacteria; phylum Pseudomonadota; class Alphaproteobacteria; order Rhizobiales; family Beijerinckiaceae; genus Methylovirgula. The sequence goes on from CAWAIN010000005.1 coordinate 458,231, forward strand.
GCGATAGAACAATCCAAGTTCGTTGGTTGTGTCGGCGACGTAAACATCCGGCAATGCGCTTTCATCGACTTCGAACTCGGACGATCGCTGCACGACCGTGAAGCCCCGCGTGGCAGCAAGGCCGGCAATCTCGGCACCGCGCCGCGCATGACGCGGAATGATAATGGTCAGTAAGCCGGGGATCGTCTGCGCCATCGCCTGATGCGCTGCAAGCACGATCTCTTCCTCGCCGCGATGCGTGGAAGCTGCGACCCAGACTGGCCGCGAGCCAATGCGCACGGCGAGCGCTGCGAGACTTTGCCGATCGGCGGGTGGCGCATTGACATCGTATTTGAGATTGCCCGCGACTTTAACATGTCGCGCACCGAGGATCGCAAAACGCTCCGCATCGGCTTCGCTTTGCGTCAGGCATAAATCGACGGTTGCCAGCAAGGTTGCAATGAAACGCGGAAACCATCGCCAGCGCTGGAATGAGCTTTGCGAAATTCGCGCATTGATGAGCAGCAGCGGGATTTTACGGCGTCGGATCGCAAGAAAGAGATTGGGCCAGATCTCCGAGTCCGCGATGAGCGCCAGATCGGGGCGCCAATAATCCAGAAATCGCGCGAGGAATTGCGGCACGTCGAGCGGCAGAAACTGATGCAAGGCACCAGCCGGTAGGCGCGGCACGATAACAGCCGCGGCAGAGCTCGTGCCTGTCGAAACAAGGATCGTAAACCCACGTGCGGCAAGCCGCTCAACCAACGGCAGCAACGCCAGGCTTTCGCCCACGCTTGCGCCGTGCAGCCAGGCTAACGGCCCCGGCGGCCGCGGTTCGCTTGGGCGCCCTAGCCGTTCGCCATCGCGATCGTAATCGTCGCGCCGCAATTTTCGCCGGCAATAAAGCACAAGCGGGCTCAGCGGCGCGAAGGCAGCGCTGGCGGCCTGATAAATGGGCAAAATTGGAAGGGCTTCGATCAAGACGCAAACGACTGCCAAGATGAACCAAGCGGCGACGCCAGCGGCCCATAGTCAACAGGCAGTGCGCATCGCAATCAAGCGCCCAAAGGCGATCAAAGCATTTTTGACAGACGTTTGCGGCCAGAGCTTGCACGCGGCGCGAAATTATTTGCAAAAAAAAACGATTTCTCTCGCTTTGAGAGCCGCCGGCCTGCCGGCTCAACTTTTAGGCGGTTCTGTGGGCTCGAGGAGGCGATGCAAATGCGCTACGAAATAGCGCATATGGGCATTGTCGACGGTCGCCTGCGCACGGGCCTTCCAGGCTTTGTAAGCCGATGCATAATCGGGAAATACGCCGACGATATCGATGGCATCGAGATCGCGAAATTCGGTGCTGTCCAGATCGACAAGCTCACCGCCGAAAACGAGATGAAGAAGCTGTTTGTGATCGTTCGCCGCCATGAAATGCCCGTCGATTTGCGTGACTTTGACGCCCATGCTCTAGCAAAAAACAGGCAAGGACCAAAGCTTATGACGTTGCGGCAAGACCGGCCGCGGCGGTAAAATGCGTCAGCAGGGCGGCGGGACCGGCGACCAATTCGCCATGCAGCGTATGGACCCTGTTATAGAGCGGCTGCTTGCCGCGCAAATTGATCAATCGGCCGCCCGCCTCGGTAACAATCAGATCACAGGCCGCGAGGTCCCAATCCTGCGCATTGGCTGAAATAAGAGCGACGTCCAGCGCGCCTGCGGCAACCTTCGAGATGCGCACCGCCAGCGAAGGAATTCGTGGCAGCAGTTCAAAATTAAGACCGGTATTTCGCAATCGCTGCGCGAAGCCCAGCGGCCCCGCGACACGCGTTGCAGCATCGAATTGCGGATGGCGCGAGACGCTGATCGCCTGCCCGTTAAGGCGCGCCCCGGAATCCTTCACGGCGACATAGGTTTCATCGAGGGCCGGTGCGTGAACGACGCCGATGATCGGCCGCTGCCGATGGACGAGGGCGACAGAAACGGCCCAAACGGAATCGCCGGCCGCGAAGCTCCGCGTTCCGTCGATCGGATCGACGACCAGAACAAAATCGTGCTCCATCCGCCCCGGCGGATCGGCTGATTCTTCGGAAAGCCAGCCCGCTTCGGGCATGATCTGGTGCAGACGCTCCTCAAGGAAGAGATTGGCGGCGAGATCGGCTTCGGTGACCGGCGAGCCGTCGGCTTTTTTTCGTATACCGGCGACGGTTTTCTCGCCTGGCCGGAAATAAGCGCGCGCAATTTCGCCGGCGCCCCGCGTGGCCTCGACAAGCGCACCGACCAGCGAATGATCGTGCGACAGATTCTCCATATCCAAGGCCTGCGACCGGGGCATATCCGCCGCCTCACGCTTGTCGCTGCTGACTTGTCTGCTCAATGTCGGCATGTTCATGCCCAACCCCTGTCCGGGTTGAACGCGCGCCGGGCGCCAAACGCAGCCACGCATCCGAATTAATTTTTGCGATGCCGCATCTTTGCGTGAAAGGCAGCAAAATTCAGGCCGATCACGCGCGAAGGGAAGCACCCCGTAACCCTAGAATATGCGCCGGAGGTGAGATTTTCATTAAAATTGCTGCTTTTCTGCCAATAGCCGGACAAGCATAAAATCATAAAATGCCATTCATATCATGGATTTACTCTCTATTTCAGGAAGCTTCCGGCAAACTTTTCCCAAGGCCGCAGCGACGGCGGTAATTTGGAGAAAATGCGATGCCGAAACTCGATCGCAATCCGGAAGCCTGTGCCTATCACGAGCCGGACCAGCGCGCCGATGGCGGAACGCGGACCATTCGCCTGAGTCCGCACGGCGTTCGCATCGATCGCGCGCTCGGCGGTGTCAAAATGCGCCTTGCCGTGCCGATCGAAGCCTATCGTGGCGTCGTCCTCGCGCGCGAAGACAAGCTTCAGCGCCGGTTTTACCGGCTGACCCTTGATCATGCCGACGCCGACCTCTCGATCACCCTATCCCGCGCGACCGATATTGCAGCATTGATCGAGCCGTGGAGCGGCTGGGCGCGGTTTTTCGCCAAACCGGCCTTGCTCGACGCCAAGATCGGTACCGATCCTGAAGTACGCCTGCGCCGACCGATGCGCCGCCGTTCGCGTGTGCGTGGCCGCGCCACGCGACAGACCGCGCTTAAGGTCTTCTCGTCGCAAGTTGAGCTGTTTTCGCGCGAATAGAGATCAGATCTGCCGATAGCTGCGGTGCATATAAAGCAACGCCTCGGTCTTGGGCGCGACTTCGATCGCTTCGACCCGGCCGATCAGGATCAGGTGCGTTGACATTTCCTTCGCCTCGATCAGACGGCAGTCGAAAGCCGCGAGCGCCGTCGTGAGCACCGGAGCACCTGTGACGAGCTTGCCCCAGGTGGCAGCCGCGAAACGTTCTTCAAGCGCATGTTCGGTACGCCCAGCGAAAATGTCGGACAATTCCTGATGCGCGCTCGCCAGCGTGTTGATGCAGAAAACCCCGTTATGGATGAGGAGCGGCGCGGCACGCGACGTTTTGTTGAGACAAAACAGCATCGTCGGCGGTTCGGCTGTCACTGAGGTCACGGCATTGGCGGTGATTCCTGCCGAGCCTGCGTGGCCTCCCGTTGTCACGATATGAACGGCCGAGCCCACGCGGCTCATAGCCTCGCGGAAGCGCTCGGGGGCGACCAAAAGCCTCTCGCTCGTCACTGCATCCATAAAAACGCGTTTCCTCCACCAAAAGCCTTCCCCCGAACCCGCAGACAGGGGCGCCAGCGTGAAATAGATAGTAGGATCAGATCGACAAACAAAGCCCTAGTGGACGGCGGCGATGCGGCCCCATTTTCATCTTTTGGCGCTCTTTTCAGCACTCTTGATGCTCGCCAGCCCGGCACGGGCCGAGATCAAGATCGCGCTGGCGGCGCCTTTGAGCGGCCCGGATGCGGTCTTCGGCACGGAGCTTCTCAACGGCGCCGAACAGGCGGCCGCGGATATCAACGCCAGAGGCGGCGTTCTGGGTCAGAATTTCGTCATCGTTCCATTCGACGATCGCGGCGATCTCAAACAGGGAATAGCTGTTGCCAATCGCCTCGTGGGCGAGAAGATTTCGTTCGTCATCGGGCATTTTTATTCGAGCATCACGCTCGCGGCGTCGGAGATCTACGCCAACCATTCCATTCTCGAGATCACCCCTTCGGCGACCAATCCGCAGATCACCGAACGCGGCCTTGATCTGATCTTCCGCACCAGCGGCCGTGACGATCAACAAAGCGCGGTCGCCGCGAAATATCTCGCCGCGCAGAATGGCAAGAAGATCGCGATCCTGTTCGACAATACGGCCTACGGCAAAGGCCTCGCGGACGATGTCCGCCAGCGGCTTGCCAAAGCCGGCATTCCGGATGCGCTTTATGCGGGTATCGACAAAGGCACCAAGGATTACGGGCAGCTTGTCGGACGGATCAAGGCGGCGGCCGCCGATTTCGTTTATTGGGGCGGCGGCGATGCGGATGCAGGTTTGCTCCTGAAAGAGATGCGCGCGGAAGGCGTCACGGCACCGCTCTTAGGCAGCGATTCGCTTGCGTCAGACGAATTCGCGAGAGCCGGTGCCGCTGTCGAGGGCGCGCTGATGACTTTCCCCGCCGATCCGCGCCGTCGTCCCCAGGCCGCCGGCGTGATGAAGGAATTCCGTGAGCGCGACATCGATCCGGAGGTCTTTACGCTCAACGCCTATGCTGCCGTCGAAGTGCTCGCGCAGGCGGCGAAAGCCGCTGGCACGTTCGACACTGCCGCAATCGCCAAGACGATCCATTCCGGGCGAATGTTTGCGACCGTTCTCGGCACGCTCACCTATGACGCGAAGGGAGACATCACGACGCCCGACTATGCTGTCTATGTTTGGCGGCGCGGCTACGAAGACCAACTCGAATATGGCGAACTGCCGACCCAATAATTCAGCCGATTTTAGCAAGGCCGGGGAAAGTCTGAATCAGCCAGAAGGATAGGTTCTGCATCGTGCCGGTGAGGAAGGCGATGCCGGTTGCAATGAGCAGCACGCCAACAACGCGCTCGACGGCGCCGAAATGTGCCTTGAACCTTTTCAAAAAGCCCAGGAACGGCCCGAGAGCCGCCGCGGCGAGCAAAAACGGAATGCCAAGTCCGAGCGAATAGATCGCCAATAGCCCGGCGCCGCGCACGGCCGTTGCCTCTGAGGCGGCAATCGCCAGAATCGCGGCGAGAATCGGCCCGATGCACGGCGTCCAGCCGAAAGCGAAGGCAAGCCCCATGACGTAAGCACCCCAGAGGCCGAGCGGTTTTTGGACCTCAAGGCGTTTCTCCCGATACAGCAGGTTGAGACGGAAAACGCCGAGGAAATGCAGCCCCATCGCGATGATCGCGAAGCCAGCGAGCAGCGACAGAGTCGCAATATGAGCGCGCAGCGCTTGGCCAAAAAAGGAGGCTGTCGCGCCAAGTGCTACGAAGACGGTCGAGAAACCGGCTACGAACAGGACTGCCGCAAAGAAAATGTCGCGCCGGGCGCGACCAACTTTTTCGGTTGCCACGTCCTCGATGGTCGTACCGGCGATGAAAGTCAGATAGGGAGGAACAAGCGGCAAAACGCAAGGGCTGAGAAAGGACAGGAGTCCGGCCGCTGCGGCTGCGGAAAGCGTGACGTCATTTGCCATTGGGCGTTCCTAAAGCCAAAGTCGCGCGTAAGAAAGCCGTCTTTATCGCCCGGTGTAAGGCTATAATGGGGATGCCTTCGGCGCCGGCCCTGCCCGCAACACATTCACAAGAAAAATTGATTACACAGCGACCCGAATGACCATGCCGCGCCCTCATCCTCCCTGCGCCGGTTGCTTCACCGAAGCCCCGGCCGCACCAGTCCTTGAGCCTCCGGCATGAGGGTTCTTGCGGCATTTTTCTTCAATGTCCTTTGCAATTTCGCGATCGGTCTTCTGGTCGCGAAATTCCTCGGGCCGGCAGAATATGGCCGTTTCGCATTGGCTTTTGCCGTCGCGGTGGCCGTGCAGACCGGCTTTTTCGATTGCCTGCGGCTCGGCGCCACCCGGTTTTATTCCGAGCGCGTACGCACCGAAGACCCGACATTGCGGGCGACGCTCGACGCCACTTTCGCCGTCATTGCATTGTCGATGGGCACGGCGGCCAGCATTCTTTTCCTCTCGGGCGCTCATTTCACATTATCAAACGGCCTCATCGCGCTGGCCCTCGTCGCCGCCGTCGCCAATGGCATTTTCGACTACAATACGGCTCTCGTCCGCGCCCGCTTTCACGACCGGCTCTATACACGGCTAATCCTGGTCAAAAATACTCTAGCCCTGTTGCTGACCGGCGGCGGCGCCTTCATTTTTCACTCAGCTACGATGGCGCTGGCCGGGAGCATCCTCAGCATGTCCGGCGCCGTCATCACCGCCCGCGCAGCGTTGCGCGATCACGGCGCGACACGCCGGCACGCAAGTTTTGCGACCGCCAAATCGATCCTCAGCTACTCATTGCCGATCGTTTGCGCCAACGTGCTCTATCTTTCGATCCCGCTGGCCAATCGCTCGATCATCGCGGCTCTCTACGGCTTTTCCGAAACCGGACAATTTTCGCTCGCCTACGATCTTGGGAGCAAGGCCATTCAGGCGATCGGCTCGACACTCGATGTCGTCCTGTTTCAGATTGCCGTCGCCCTGCACGAGCAGCACGGGGCGAGCAAAGCCAAGGGCCAGGTCGCGCGCAACATGGCGATTGTCATCGCTGTCGTCCTGCCAGCTTGCACCGGCATCTGGCTGACGTTGCCCTCAGTCGAGAATGTCGTCGTCCCCGTCGCCTTTCGCGGACCATTTGGCCAATTGCTGACGCTGATGATGGCCGGCCTCTTCAGTTCGGCCATCGTGCAGTTTGGCATCAACCCGATCTTCCAGATTGCCAAACGCACCGCGCCATTGATCGTCGCGGCGGTGATCGCCTGCCTTGTCGATGCTTTGCTGATCATCGTCCTGCCGAAGAACCCGAATGCTTCCAGCCTCGCCATCGCCCAGACCGGCGCTTATATCGCCGGTCTCATCGCGCTTATCATCATGGCGACCTTTTCCAAGCCGCAATGGCCGCGCCCGCGCGACCTTGCCCTCGCTGCGCTTGCGACAGCCGCAATGGCCGCCGCGCTTCTGCCGCTACGCGAGCACAATCCCGGATTGTTGACGCTTGTCGAACAGGTCACCGCCGGGCTCGTGATCTACTGCTTCTTCGTCTATGTGTTCGACATCGCCAATCTGCGCGAGATTGCCATCGCCCGGCTGAGGCCGATCCTCGCGCGGCTGCAAGCGTCGTCATAACGCTGCCTCACCGCCGTCCGCGACGCGCCGGCCCACGGCGAATCGTTTTTCTGACGATCGCTTTCTTTGCCGAACGCTTTGCCGTTTTGCGCACCAGCTTTTTGACCGCACCCTTGCGGGCCGTCTTCTTCACCGCCTTCTTGGACGCGTGTTTCTTGGCGGCTGCTTTTTTGGCCGCCTTTTTATGGACCGCGTGCTTTTTGGCAGCCTGTTTGCGCACCGGCTTTTTGACCGCCTTCTTCGCGCTGGCCTTCTTCGTTGGGGCTTTCTTCACGACGCGTTTTTTCGCGGCGGCTTTGCGCGCCGTTTTTTTCGCGGCAGATTTCTTTGCAGCAGATTTCTTGGCCGCCGATTTGCGCACGGGTTGCGCAACTGGCGCCGGAGCTGCCGGCTCTTCAGCCTTCGGTTTCGGCACGGCGCGGGGCCGAGGCTTCGGCGGTTCGACCGCTATAAATTCTTCATGAATTTCATGCGCCGGCTCAGCGACGGGTGCGGGCTTCGGCTTTGGCGCGCGGGGCTTGCGCGGCCGTTTCGGCGCTTCGCTCGCCAGCGCCTCAACTTCAGGCTTTATGCCCGCGTCGAGCAAAAATTCGAGAACTGCATCGTTAAACGCCTCGGCGGCCTCAACCGGCGACAGATGCGCCGCCTCCAATGTCACGGTCTTTGCCGCCGGAATAGCGCTCGCAACCAAAGCGCCGACGCCCGGCGGCGTCACCGGATCATGCTTGCCGACAACGACCAGAACCGGATGGCGGATACTCGCAAGCTCGGGACGAAAATCGGCATCGCGCACAGCCACGGCGCCGCCCGCATAGCCCTCGGAGCTCATCGCTGCCAGTGCTTGTTCAAAACGCTCGACGATTTCGGGGTGCTGCTCGCGATATTGCCGGGTGAACCAATTCTCGACGAGGCCAGGCGCCAACGCTTCGACCCCATTTGCAGCCACCACGCGGATGCGCTCGTTCCAGATATCCGCGCTGCCAATCTGCGCCGCGACATTGGCAAGAACAGCGCGATCGATCCGCTCCGGCGCATTGCGCATCAGCCACAGCCCAATAAGCCCCCCCGCCGAGAGGCCGACGAAATGCGCCTTATCGATCTTCAACGCATCAAGAACAGCGAGAGCATCCTTGCCGAGCTGGTCGATCGAATAGGGCCCCTCGCTGACGCGACTGCCGCCATGGCCTCGCGCATCGAAGCGGACAAGCCGGAAGTGCGGCGTCAGGGCCGCGACTTGGCGATCGAAAACATGAAGATTGGTGCCCAGCGAATGCACCAGCAAGATCGCCGGGGCGTCCGCTTCGCCCTCGACAATGATATTGAAGGCATCGCCGTCGATGATGGTCTCTGTCATTGCCGCTCTCTCCCGCTCGCGCCGTATCAGGCCCGATGATCAACGGCGCGTCCGTAAAGTAGCTTGCTCGTGAAACGCCGCAAGAGACTGCGACGCAGATAATCACTGCATTGGTGCGAAAGTTGTCCGCGTCTTCATCCCGCGAGAGCGCATAGCCGCCGCGCTCCGCGGTGACGTTATGGTAAAATATCCTAACTACATCAATCGGTTAAATGGACTAAATCTGATTTAGCGTTTCGGCACTTTGCCGAGATCGTCCAGCCAGATTTTCGCGTTGCCATCGGACGGCGCGCGCCAGTCGCTGCGCGGCGACAGCGATCCGCCCGCAACGACCTTCGGCCCGTTCGGCAATGCGGAGCGCTTGAACTGACTGAAGCCGAAGAAGCGACGGATGAAGACCTCAAGCCAGCCGCGGATCTGCGCGAGATCGTAGGTGTGGCGACGAACTTCGGGAAAATCCTGCGGCCATTCGCCTTTGGCGACATCGGCCCACGCGGCTTCAGCCAGGAAGGCGATCTTTGAAGGCCGGAAGCCATAGCGCAAGACGTAGAAAAGGTTGAAGTCCTGAACTTCGTAGGGGCCGATAATCGCCTCTGTGCTCTGCACGGCACCGCTTGCGCCAGCGGGGACGAGTTCAGGCGAAATTTCCGTCTGCAAAATCGACTCAAGCGTCGCCGAAACCCCGGCCGCAAACTGGCCCGTCGCGATGCACCAGCGGATCAGATATTGAATCAAGGTCTTGGGAACGCCGGCGTTGACCGCGTAATGGGACATCTGGTCGCCGACACCATAGGTAGCCCAACCGAGCGCCAATTCCGAAAGGTCACCCGTGCCGAGGACCAGCGCGCCGTGCAGATTGGCAAGACGGAAGAGATAATCCGTCCGCAAACCGGCCTGCACGTTCTCGAACGTGATGTCATAGACTTTTTCGCCGCTGCTGTAAGGATGGCCGATGTTGGTCAGCATCAGTCGCGCGGTCTCGGTGATATCCAGCTCTTTACTGGTGACGCCAAGGGCCTTCATAAGGGCGAAAGCATTGGCCTTCGTTGCTTCGCTCGTGGCGAAACCCGGCATCGTATAAGCAAGAATGTTACTGCGCGGCTTGCCGAGCCGATCCATCGCTTTGGCCGCGACAATCAACGCGTGCGTTGAGTCGAGACCGCCCGAAACGCCGATGACGAGCTTCTCGATCTTCGTTGCCAAGAGTCGCTGCTCAAGCGCGCTCACCTGAATGTTATAGGCCTCGTAGCAATCCTGCGCCAAACGCGCCGGGTCGGCCGGGACGAATGGAAAACGCGCGACATTGCGCTCCAGTCCGACATCGCCCGCCGGCGGTGAAAGACGAAATTGGATCTGCCGGAAATCTTCCGGCGCGACGCCGGCATAGCGGCGATTATCGTCGAACGTGCCCTGCCGCAGGCGTTCCTGCACGATGAGATCAAGATCGATGTCGGCGAGCACGAATTGCGCATGATCCGAGAAGCGCGCCGATTCGGCGAGGATCGTGCCATTCTCCGCGATAGTCGTCTCGCCGTCCCACGCGAGATCGGTCGTTGATTCGCCCTTCCCGGCCGCAGAATAGAGATAGGCGGCGAGGCAGCGCTGCGATTGCGACTTGATGAGCAATTGCCGTGTTTCGCTCTTGCCGATCGTGATGTTGCTTGCCGAAAGATTGGCGAGAACCGTCGCGCCTGCCAAGGCGGCAAGTGACGATTGCGGCACTGGCACCCATAGGTCCTCGCAGATTTCGGCATGGACGACGAGACCGGGCACATCCTCCGCGACAAACAAAAGATCCGGGCCGAACGGTGCGCGACGATCGCCGATCACAATCTCACCGCTTGTTCCATGGCCGGACGCAAAATGCCGGCGCTCGTAGAACTCGCGATAATTCGGCAGGTGAACTTTCGGCACGACACCGAGCAGTTGGCCGCGATAAATCGCAAGCGCGCAATTATAAAGCCGCCCTTCGTAGCGCAACGGCGCGCCGACAAGTATCAACGGCAGAAGATCGGCCGACGCGGTCACGAGGTGTTCAACCGCGGTGGCGATCGCCGTGTGCAATGTATCCTGCAGAAGCAAATCGTCGATGGCATAGCCCGACAAGGCAAGTTCGGGGAAAACGGCAAGTGCGGCCGCCTTCGCATCGACCTCGGCCAGCAAAGCGAGAATTGCCTCCGCATTGGCGCCGGGGTCAGCGAGACGGCACGTCGTCGTGCAGGCCGCGACGCGTGCAAAACCCTGATTATAGATCGAGCGGAAATCCATCTTTATCATTCGTCTCATGCGAGGCCGACGCAAGGCGGCAAACTAGGCAATAGATAAATCATTCTCACGCTCGAACCATTCCCGTTTAAATGCGTTACTTCCAGTTCGCGTAAACGCAGTTAATTGTGACAGTGTTTTCGCGCACAGCCGCTTTGAACAATTCATCTAGCGTTCACGCGGCAAGTCGCAGTTTCAAGATTATGCGGTTGTCTTCGCAGTGCAAACCCACCGACAAATCAACCGCGCTTTGATGCAATGGAATGGCCTGCAGGCGGCTTGCACCTTCAAGCCTGCAAACATTCTACGCTAAAGGAGACCGAAGTGCGTTTACTTCTTTCTAGCCTTACAGCAGCAGCGTTAGCCGGGAGCGCGATGGTTCCCGTCGCGCAGGCTGCGCCCTTCGCCGGTCAGTCGGCGGTTGAACAATCGGCCGATGGCCTGGCAGCCATCGACAAAACCCAATACGCCTGGGGCGGCCAGAATTATTGCTGGTATCCCGGCGGCTGGCGTGGCCCCGGCTGGTATTGGTGCGGCTATGCGTGGCGTCGCGGCTTCGGCTGGGGCGGCGGTTATGGCTGGCATGGCTGGCACGGCGGTGGTGGCGGCTGGCATGGTGGTGGCTGGCACGGCGGCGGTTGGCACGGCGGTGGCTGGCACGGCGGCGGTGGCGGCTGGCACGGTGGTGGCGGTGGCTGGCACGGCGGCGGCCATGGTGGCGGCTTCCACGGCGGCGGCTTCCATGGTGGCGGCCACGGCGGACATCGCTAAGCCTTACTGACATTTCCAAAGCAGCGATCGGCGGCGTTCAGCCGCCGATTTCTTTTCCGCCCTCCAAACCTGAGCATCAAAAATTCGTTAACCATTTGCGCGTGGAATTAATCATTATGGCGGAGCGATGACAGCCGATTCGCCAAATGAGGCCTCCAGAGGGGGATCGCGATATGGCGAATGGGAGCTTGAGCGGACAGCCGCCGGTTTCAGACGATTTTATCAGGCAATTAGCTGGCTATGGTCTAACGACGGCAGAGATCCTTTACCGCATGCCGGATCATCCGCTCGTCCTGCAAAGCTTTCTCTGGCAGGACTACGATCTCGCACCGAAATTTCCGATTTTGATGAAGTTTCTCGCGTTCTGGCAGGAGAAGCTCGATGGGCCGCTCCATAGCGTCCGCGTCGGCCACTCAGCTTTGATCAAGCCGGCCGAGATTCGCGCCTTCGGGACGGAATTCCGCCTGCACTAAGCTCAAGCCACCGAGCGCGCCGAGACTGGCAAGAGCACCGGCGCATTTTGGTCCTCAAGGCGCTGGTCGATATCCTCGACCGACATTGGCCGCGCAAACAAAAAGCCCTGCAATTCGTCGCAGTCGATCGACCGCAGGAATCGCGCCTGCTCCTCGGTTTCTATCCCCTCCGCGGTCACGCGGAGACCCAGCGAACGCCCGAGATCGACGATGGAGCGGACGATGATGGCGCTTTCGCCTGACTCTTCCATAAACTCAAGGAACGAGCGGTCGATCTTGATTTTATCGAAAGCAAACCGGCGCAGATAAATCAGGCTTGAATAACCGGTGCCGAAATCATCGAGCACCATGTGAACACCCAGCGCGCGCAGATCGATCATCGAATGTTCGGCAAGATCCGCATCCGCGATGATGACGCCCTCGGTCAACTCGAGCTCAACGCGCTGAGCGTCAATTCCGGAATCGGTCAGAACGCGATTGACCGAAGCGACGAAATCCTTTTGCCGAAATTAAATCGGCGACACGTTGATGGCAACCTTGATGCCAGGCCAGCGCATGGCATCCGCGCACGCGCGGCGCAACGCCCATTCGCCGAGTTGGACGATGAGGCCGCGCTCTTCGGCGAGCGGGATGAAACTATCCGCAGACAGCAGCCCGTAGGTTTTATGCCGCCAGCGCGCCAACGCTTCGACGCAAATGATTTTGTTGTCGGTTGAAGAGATGATCGGTTGATAGAGAAGTTCGAGCTCGTTGTTCTCGATCGCGGTGCGCAATTCATCTTCCGCGCTCTGCCGCATACGCAACTCTTCGCCCATCTTCGCCTCGAAAAAGGCGAAGCGGTTGCGCCCAGCCTGTTTTGAGCGATACAGCGCGAGATCGGCAAGCCGCATGAGCTCCTGACAATCTGTCGCGTTTTGCGGGCAGAGCGCGATGCCTATGGAGATGCCGATGAAAATCTGTTGGCCGCCGATATCGAACGGCGCGCTCATGGCGTCGAGAATGCGCTGCGCGAGACGGGCGCAATCGCGCGGCTCGTTGACATCGGCTTGCATGAGGGCGAACTCGTCGCCGCCAAGCCGGGCAAAATGATCGCAGGAGCGCAAGACGTCGGCCAGACGTCGGGTGACGGCTACGATCAGACGGTCGCCGACATCATGGCCAAAGGTGTCGTTGGCTTGCTTGAAATGATCGAGGTCGAGGTAGAACAGCGCAAACTGGTGGCGCCCGCGCTTGCACCGGGCGATTTCCGCATCGACGAGCGCATTGAAAAGAAAGCGATTGGGCAGACCAGACAGAGCATCGCGGCCGGCTACCTGCCGCGCTGCGGCTTCGCTGCTACGCAGCCCGTCGAGAACGTAATAGGCCAACCAGGCCATGACCAGACGAACCGCGATAACCGCCGCCAGCAGCCAGACATTCGAGACTAAGGCCGTCCATACAAAGGCCCATGACAAGGCAGCGTGGCTGGCAAAGTAAGCCCAGCCCAGTCGAATGCCGAGGACCAAAATAAGCGCCATCGACAGAAAGTTGCAGGCGATCCAAAGCTGAAGTGCCGGCAGATTGCGCTCGCCAACCGCCACCTTGAACTTGGACAGAAAGCCGGCACGCATTGCGACTCCAAATTGTCTAACCTGCCCCGCACCAGTACTCCTGGTCGGTCTCGTTGGCGCCCCCGCCTGGGCGGCGATAGCTAACCCCGGCGGCAAGTCCCTACTGGGAAGCGTCAATCATATTCGCGGGGAGTTAACTTAGTGTTGGAATACCGCCCCGGAGAGCAAATAGAACACCGACCGAAGTCAATCGCGCCGGCCGTGGCATTTAAGTCAAATAAGCTGAAGGCTCTTGAAGCTTGTGAACCCATCGCGACCGATAATCAAATGATCGTGGACGGCGACATTCACGGATTTACCGAGGGAAACGATCTGCCGCGTCATCTGGATATCGGTCTGTGACGGCGACGGGTCTCCCGACGGATGATTATGGATCAGGATGAGCGCCGTCGCATTGAGCTCGAAAGCGCGGCGGATGATTTCACGGGGAAAGACCGGCGCGTGATCAATCGTCCCGGTCGATTGCACCTCATCGGCGATCAGAAGATTTTTCTTGTCGAAAAACAGGATGCGGAATTCCTCGCGATCGCGGAAGGCCATCGCCGTGCGGCAATAATCGAGTACGGCGCTGAAACTGCCCATCGCCGGCCGATTTTCAACCTTCACTTTGGCGAAGCGTTTGGCCGCCTCCGCGACGATTTTCAGTTCGACGATCGCCGCCTCACCCAGGCCGGCGATCTCACGCAAGCGCTCCGGCCGCGCCGAGACAACGCCAGCGAAGGACCCGAAGCGAGCCAGCAACGCCTTGGCGAGCGGCTTCACGTCGCGCCTCGGGATCGCGCGAAACAAGACAAGTTCCACAAGCTCATAATCGGCCAGTGCGTCGCCGCCGCCCTTTACGAAGCGGGCGCGTAGCCTTTCGCGGTGACCGACGTAATGTTGCGCATCCTCGGCGGGAGCCGAGTTGGATGGCACCTTCGTCACGCGGCAGCTGCCGGCGAATCGTAAGGCGGATGGTGCAGCCCTTTCGGTGAGATGGTGAAATTCTCGCAACCGGTCTGCGTAACCCCGATCGTATGTTCGAATTGCGCCGACATCGAACGGTCACGCGTCACCGCGGTCCAGCCATCCGAGAGGATTTTCACATGCGGACGGCCGAGATTGATCATCGGTTCGATGGTGAAAAACATTCCGGGCTTCAGCACGACGCCTTCGCCACGCCGGCCGTAATGCAGGATGTTCGGCTCGTCATGGAAGAGCCGGCCAAGTCCATGTCCACAGAAGTCGCGCACCACAGAGCAGCGTTCGGCCTCGGCAAAATCCTGAATCGCCGCACCGATATCGCCCGTCGTCGCGCCTGGTTTGACGACAGCGATGCCACGCATCAGTGCTTCATAGGTGACTTCGACAAGACGCTGCGCCCGGCGCGAGACTTCGCCGACGAGATACATGCGGCTCGAAATCGCCATGCCAGCCATCGACAATCAAGGTGACGTCGATATTGACAATGTCGCCATCGCGCAGCGGCTTGCGGTCTGGAATTCCGTGACAGACGACGTGGTTGATCGAGGTGCAGATCGACTTTCGATAGCCGCGGTAATCGAGCGGCGCGGGATAAGCATTATGCGAAATCGCGAAATCGAAGACGAGATTATCGAGGAACTCGGTCGTGACGCCCGGCTTGATGAACGGCGCCAGCATATCGAGCGCCTCGGCTGTCAGACGCCCTGCTTTGCGCATCCCTTCGAAAGCCTCAGGACCGTGTAATTTAATCTGGCCGGTCTTGCGACCGGGTACGTCTATGGCATCGACAAAGGTCATGAGAGCCGCCGGAAATTCACTCGATGAACAATTTAAGCCTTCCGCCCGACTGCGCAAGACCGATAAAACGGCGCCCGATCGGGCTTGGGCGGACACGGCATCGGCAGCCTGAGCGCGGGAAAACACTGAAAGAGCGGCTTTATCCGTACTTTACGCCCCGCTAAAAAAGCCCTGAGCCCTTTACAAGTCGGCACCCGATCTTCACACCTAGGCCACAATCGCACCCGCCACTACAGGGTGTGGAGAGCTGAGACGCCTTCGCACCAATATCGATGCGCGTCGCTGACTGCCGCGGAGAGAAATCCTGTCGAGCGAAGATCCGGAAACACTTCTCAAAGAGCCCCCGGCGACTGGCGAGGGCCGCAACCTGCATCCGCTGGCGTACGGGATCGAGCGCATGGGGCTCATCTCGTTGCGCTTCCCCTATCTCATTGCCACCGTGCTTGCAGTCGCGGCGATTCTCGCCGCCTTCGGCATCGGCCGGATCAAGGTCGACGATTCGCTCAGCCAGTTGTTCCGCTCCAACACGCCCGAGTTTCATCAATATGAGGACGTGACTGCGCGCTTCCCGTCGAGCGAATATGACGTCCTCCTTGTCATCCAGGGCGACAAACTCCTGGCCCGCGACAACCTGAGCAAGCTTCGCGATCTTGTCACCGACCTGCAATTGATCGACGGAACGCGCGGAATCATTTCCCTGTTCTCCGCCCGCCAGCCGCCGGAAGGCGATCACCTGCCGGCGCCGCTGTTTCCCGAGCCTTTGCCGGAGGGCGCAGCCTACGACGCGCTCGTGCAGAAGGTGATGAGCAACGAGATCCTGCGCGGCAAGCTGCTATCGCTCGACGGCAAATTGACCCTGGCCGTGCTGGCGCTCGATCCGGCCGTCGTCAATAGCGGCAAGCTGCGCGATGTCGTCGGCGAGGTTCGCAAAACGATGGACGAGGACCTTGCCGGGTCCGGTCTTTCGGCGGAACTGTCCGGCGTGCCGGTGATGCAGCTCGAAATCCGCAACGCCGTCGAACGCGACCGGATTGTCTATAATGCACTTGGCTTTCTCGGCGGGTGCCTGATCGCCATCCTTTTCTTCCGCCGCATCTCCTTCATGATCATCGCCGCCGCGCCACCGCTGCTCGCAATTCTGCTCGCCCTTGGAATGCTCGGCTGGCTCGACTTCCGGCTCAATATGTTCCTGAACGTGATGACGCCGCTCATTATGGTGATCAGCTTTTCGGACTCGATGCAGCTCACCTACGCGGCGCGCGACCGGATCCTGGCCGGATACAGCAAGGCCGATGCATTACGGATGGCGATCCATGTCGTGGGGCCTGCCTGCGTCCTGACCCACGCGACCGCCGGTCTTTCCTTCGTCGCGCTGACCTTCTCGAATTCGGACCTGATCCGCAGCTTCGGCGAAGCGGGCATTATCGCAACTCTGATCGCGCTGGTGTCGGTGCTGACCGTCATCCCGCTGCTCGGTATGTTCCTGATCCGGAAGGAAGCTGCCTTCGCCAACCGCGTGAAGGGTGCCGACATGGCCATCGACGCGCTGCGCCGCTTCTGCGGCTGGATCGCGGCGCGGATGGTGACGAGGCCGGGGCTTTATAGCCTCTGTGGCCTCATCGTCGTCGTCGGCCTTGGCATCATCTACGCCGATCTTCAGCCACGCTATCATCTCGCCGATCAGGTGCCCGACAAAGAAAGGGCGGTGCAGGCCAACCGCGCGCTCGATGCCAAATTGACCGGCGCCCAGCCAGTTGATGTGCTCATCGAATTCCCCAAGGGCCAATCGCTCTATTCGCCGGAAACGCTGGCGACGATTGCGTCGGTCCATTCGATCGTCGAGAAGCAGGCGGGCGTCGGCAACGTCTGGTCGCTCGAGACGCTGCGGCGATGGCTGGCGCAGAAGATCGGCAAGTCGGACGTCAACACGCTGCGCCAATATGTCGGTTATCTGCCGAAATATCTGGTCGAGCGGTTCATCTCAAAAGACCAGAACGCCGTGGTCGTCGAAGGGCGGCTCCCTGATCTCGATTCAAGCAAATTGCTGCCCGTCGTCGATGCGCTCGACAAAAATCTCAACGCCGTGCGCGCTGCGCATCCAGGCTACGAGATCGCCGTCACCGGCCTTGCAGTCATCGCCGCACATAACAGCGCCGGCATGATCGAGAAACTGAACCGCGGCTTGACGATCGAAATCGTCTTCGTCGCGGCCTTTATCGGGCTGTGCTTCCGCTCGTTCTCGGTGATGGTCGCGTCCATCATGCCGGCAGTTTTCCCGGTCTTCACGGCCGGGGCGGCACTTTGGGTTTTGGGCCAGGGGCTGCAATTCGCCAGCGTCGTGGCGTTGACCGTATCCTTCGGTCTCGGCCTCAGCGCGACGATCCACTTCCTCAATCGATTGCGACTTGAGGATAAGCCCGGGGAAGATCCGGCCATCGCCGTCGAGCGGGCGACAATCCTCGTCGGCCCGGCTCTGATCCTGACCTCGATCGTGCTCGCCTGCGGCCTGGCGATGACGATCTTCTCGCAATTGCCGTCGCTGCGGCTCTTCGGCTGGCTGAGCTCTTTCGCGATGCTGACAGCGCTGATCGCCGACCTTTTCATTCTGCGGCCGACGATCATGCTGCTTTTGCGCTGGAGCCGGAACCGGCTCTGGAGCTAAGCCGCCCTGGCGGCGCGGTGTTTATCGCCGATGCATGCTGACGTTGACGCCGACGACATCGGTGCCGCCGCTTGGCGCGATCGAGACGGATTGCGAACGGCCGCGCGTAACGATCGAGATAGTGGCGGTGAAGCCGACCCCCTGCACATCGGCGATGATATGCGAGCCGCCGACACGGCCGACAAGCTGGCCATTGGCGTTGCGGGTCGTCTCGGCCCATGAGCCCCTCAGAACGCCGCCCGCCGTTTCCGAAACATTGCTCTCCACATTGAACTTATAGCTGTCGCTCGCGCAGACGAGGCTTTGGTTCAAAGCATCCGCATCGCCCGAAACCGCGTAAGATCCGCGACATCGAATCCGCTCATGCGTCCCGTTCTTCATCGAGATCGTGCCGCTGCCCACCCAATAGCCGGCAAGCGACCGCAGAGCGGTGTCCGCATTGGCCTCGCCGCATTGAAATGCGGCGGCCGCGAATAGCGCCGCAGCCAGCGGAACGCGTTTGCTCAACTTCACCGGCATGAAATCCCTCCATATATGATCCGCCATGCGGCGCTCCGCCGAGGCGCAAGCTGTAGATATTGTCGCCCGCCGCCTTTGCAATCTGACGACAGAGCGAGATATGGCCTTTGCGAGAAAGTGCGCGAGTTTAGCCGAGCCGGCGGCAACCGCAAGATTACTAACCGAACGCGCCCGCCAGTTTTAGCGCCCACTCGGGGCGATCCGGACAAAGCATTTCAGGCAGTTTCGGTTCCGACCAAGGCTCGGATACGCCGGGCGAGCCCGTCCCGCACGCCGCGATAGGCGTCCAGGACATTCTCCCGCGAACCTTCAACCAGCGTTGGGTCTGGGGTTGGCCAATAGACAAGTGTCGTCGGGGCGCCGCGGGCGAACTCTGCGATGCGGTCGCGCGCTTCCGGCGTCAGGCTGACAACGAGATCGAAGGCTTCGTCCTCGAAATCTTCCAGCGCGCGCGGCGCCCTCATACCACCCTCGATGCCGATTTCCCGCAAGACCGTCGCGGCAAAATCGTCAATCTTGCCGCGCCGCAGGCCGACCGACGCAACATAGATCTTGTTGCCCGAAATTTTACGGGCCAGCGCCTCGGCCATAGGCGAACGGACGCTGTTCTCCGAACAGACGAAGAGGATCGATTGCGGTCGCCGTGGGGGTGTTTGCGGTGCATCGACTGGGGACACGACGAAGCCGTTTAACCCTTCCAGTGCAGAGCCGTGACCAGCGTGAAGATGCGCCGCGCGGTATCGAGATCGCAGACAATCTTGCCTTTGAGACGTTCCTGCAAAAGCGTCGCCGCTTCGTCGTGAAGTCCCCGCCGCCCCATGTCGATGGCCTCGATCTGCGCCCGCGTCGCCGAGCGGATAGCGTCATAATAGCTCTCGCAGATGAGGAAGTAGTCCTTCAGCAGGCTGCGGAACGGCGTCAGCGACAGAATATGCGCCGCAAGGACCTCGCCCAATTCGCTGGAAATTTCGAGGGCGAGTTTGGCGTCATGCAGCGATATTTTCAGCGCGTAGGGGCCATCGTCGCGATCCGGCAGGCCGAAGTCGTTCTCTTCGACGAGATCGTAGATCGCGATCTGACGTTCGTGCTCCTGATCGGACGTGCCGCGGCCAATGGAAGCCTCGTCGAGCGTCACCGACAAAAGACGATTTCGCCGTGGCTCCTTCGCGCTCATGAGTTCGTCAGGCCAAGCCGAAACGCAACAGAACGTGCATGGGCGTCGAGGCCTTCGGCCTTGCCCAGCGCAATTGCTGCCGGACCGAGCGCGGCGAGGCTTTCGGGCGAACATTTCAGGATCGATGTGCGCTTCATGAAGTCGAGCACACTGAGACCGGACGAGAAGCGGGCCGAACGCGCCGTCGGCAACACATGGTTCGAGCCGCCGACATAATCGCCGATCGCTTCCGGCGTGTAACCGCCGATGAAGATCGCGCCCGCATTTTTCACGTGCCCGGCGAGCGCGTCCGCGTCCCGCGTGATGATTTCGAGATGTTCCGGCGCGAGACGATCGGCCAGCGGCAGGGCTTCGCTGAGCATACCGACCTCTATAATGGCGCCGTGATCGCGCCAGCTCGCCCCGGCGATGGCCGCACGCGGCAGGCTCGCAAGCTGGCGCTCGACCGCGTCCGCAACCGCTTCTGCAAGCGTTGCGCTGTCGGTGATCAGAATCGATTGCGCGGCAGTGTCATGCTCCGCCTGGGCCAGCAGATCGGCGGCGATCCAATCCGCGTTGCCGCTGTCGTCGGCGATGACGAGCACTTCCGATGGCCCGGCGATCATGTCGATGCCGACCGTACCGAAGACACGGCGTTTGGCGGCGGCGACATAGGCGTTTCCGGGTCCGACGATTTTCGCGACGGGCGCAATGGTCTGCGTGCCATAAGCCAGCGCAGCGATCGCCTGTGCGCCACCGACGCGGTAGATTTCATCGACGCCCGCGAGCTTGGCGGCGGCAAGCACCAGCGGCGCGATCAGCCCATCCGGCGCCGGCACAACCATGACCAGCCGCGCGACACCGGCGACTTTCGCCGGAACGGCGTTCATCAGCACCGAGGACGGATAGCTCGCCGTGCCACCCGGAACATAAAGCCCCGCCGCTTCGATCGCATGCCAGCGCCAGCCGAGTTCGACGCCGAGCGGATCGGTGAAAATGACGTCGCTGGGGCGCTGGCGCTCATGAAACGAGATGATCCGCTGGTGCGCCAGCCGCAGTGCCGCCAACGCCTCGGGCGCGGCAGCCTGTTCGGCCGCGGCAATCTCTTCGGCTGAAACCGCGAGCCCCAAATCCGCGAGATCGACGCGATCGAACTTTTTCGAATAAGCGACGAGCGCCTTGTCGCCGTCCGCGACGACATCGGCGATGATTTTCTGGACGGACTGATCGACATCGACCGCCGCCTCACGCTTAGACGCCAGCAAGGCGGCAAAGGCCGTCCCGAAATCGGGGCTGCGCGTGTCGAGCCGTTGCGGCATTGATCAGGTCCTTTCGACGGGAATTCTCTGTTAGCCATGCGAAGGCCGCATGGCAATCGCGCCCGTTCCTAGAGTAGGCGCGCCACCTCGGGCTCGAGTTCGGCCGGCTTGACGATGGGGGCGAACCGTTCGACCACATTGCCCTCCCTGTCGACCAGAAATTTGGTGAAGTTCCACTTGATCGCCACGGTGCCGGCGATGCCCTTTTGCGCCTCTTTGAGGAATTTATAGAGCGGATGTGTATTGCCGCCATTGACGTCGATTTTGGCGAACATCGGGAAGGTCACACCGTAATTGAGCGTGCAGAACTGGCTGATGTCCTCTTCACTACCCGGTTCCTGGCCCCCGAATTGGTTGCACGGGAAGCCCAAAATCTCGAAGCCTTTGGCGTGCAGGTCCTTATATAGGGTCTCAAGCACCTCATATTGCGGCGTGAACCCGCATTTGCTCGCGGTATTGACAACGAGCACGACCTTCCCGCGGAAATCGGCAAGCGATTTCTCCTTGCCGTCCAATGTCTTGGCGGAGAAATCGTAAATCGAGGCCATGTTGGTTCACCCGTCTTCGCTGACGCCAATCGCTTTGCTCTAATGCGAAACTCTCGGGCACTGCAAGCGGATTGGCCGGCAGGGGCCTGAATCAAAAAAAGCCCCTGCCCCGGCGGACCGGGACAGGGGCAAAAGGGCAAAACCGGAAAAGCTTGACTATTCGCGCGGCGCCGCAAGCGGTGCCGGTACGGCACTCATCCCGGCCATTCGCGCCTTCATGATATCGATTTTGGCTTCGAGCTGGGCGATGTGATCGCGAAGATCCATGACCGTGCGTTCGTAAATATCGATCTTCTCCTGCAGACGGGCAATCTCCATCCGCAATTCGCCGATCGTCTTCTCGTAGATCTGCATCAAGGTCACGATGCGTGAATTGAGAATCGAGGCGAGCGTCGGCTGGCGATTGATGAGCGCCGCGGTGATCGTCGCGATCGAACCGATGAGCGTGCCGAACACACCGGCGAGAAGCGGCACCCAAAGTCCGTTAGGCATCTGCGCTCCCCGCTTCACCTCAAGGAATAACGGCCTGCGGACCCAGCGTGCCGCCGAGCGCCGCGCAGATGGTCGACGAGCCAACATAGACCTCGCCATCCGTGCCGATGATCGACTGACCGGCGCCCACGCCCGCTTCGATCTGTTGCGCCACCGCACTGATGTTGGCGACGGCGCAGGTGAAGGCCGTCACGCCGGATTTCAGAGAACCGATTGCCTGTTGTGTCGCCGGCGCATCGATCCATGAGACAGCCTTGTTCACCGTCTCATCGAAGCCGGCGCAACCGGCCAAACAAAAAGCGATAACCAGTACGCTCGCGTAAATTGCGTATTTCATGTTCATCCTTTCGAGATGGTATGAGAGCGACGGACTTTTTTGACTCGCCATGGCCCTTAGGCCTTTTCAGCCGCATCGGATTTGTCCAAAAACCGCTTCGCACTTTTCGGTCCGATGCTCTATCCGAAGCGATCCTGGATCGTCTGTTCGAGATCGAGCGTGACTTGCGGGATTTTGCCGTTTGAGAACTGCATGAGGAGTTCGAAACCACCCAACGCCGCGGCAAGATCGTTTGCGGCAATCGCGACCGGCGGTACAAAGACACCGATCACGCGTAAGATATCGTCGAGCGTTTCAAGTTCGCCATCGAGATTGGCGGACTCGAATGCTTGCGCAGCTTTGCTGAAATTGATCTGCGAGGCATACTTCAGGGCCGCCGCGACCTTCTGGACATCCGTCGTGAGATTCGAAAGATCTGCGGTCATGCAGCAACTCTTTCGGTCTTCATATGCGCGGCGGGCGCAAGGTCGAGATTGTCGGCGCTCGCCTGCGGCGGCAGCGCGCCGGCCGCCGAGAGGCGTGCGACCAGCATCTGGCCGAGATCGTCGCCAAGTTCCTTGAAAAGACCCGGCGCCTGCGCGGCAAGATATTGCGCAGCACGACGCAAAACTGCGTTCGCAACGGCGATTTCAAGCACCTTGCCTTTTTCCGCACCTTCAACGAGCGCGAATCCGGCCTCGATGGCACGCGTCATCACCTGATCGATATGCGCCGCGTGCAACGCGCGCGCGATGTCGGGACCGAGCTTTGCGGCTAGCCAGGTAAGCGCGAAGCCAGCGAGCGAAACCGCGGCCGGCTGAAGCGCAGCGAGAATTTCATTGCAAAGCGCGCCCCATGGGAGATCAACCGCCCTGTCACTCGCGGCATAGGCCGACGACGCGGCAAGCGTCATCGCCGCCACGCAAAAAATGCGCATGCGCATGAAGATATCCTTTTGGATTTGCCGCGAACCGCGCGGCGCGGATGACGCCTTAGCGTCTAGACGATGCTTGAATTGCCTGCGCTTGCCGGAGCATGTCGCGCCTCAGAAGAAGGCAACATGAATATCCCGGCATTGAGCATGCATTATTCTAGCGCTGTCGATCGCCGGCCGCACTATCCCAACAGCGAAAGCGAATATGTCGCTTTGCTGCTGGAACCAAGTACGCCTTCAGACCAACGAAGCTCAGCGGTCAGGCATCATGCCGTTATATTGGCCGCCGAGACCATCTTCCTTACGCACCGTGTAATAGGCGACGGCCATTGTGTTCATGTTGATGCAGGTGATGTTGACGTTGACGCTTTCCTGATCGTCCGTGGCGTTGTAGCCGATCATGGATTTGGCGCTCATCGTCTGCGTACAAACGCATTGTCCGGCGCCGTGGCACGTGAAATTCGCGGCCTCGGCGGAGAGCGGCGACAATCCCAGCGACAGGATGGTGATCGCGATTGCTTTTTTCATTGTTGGCTCCGTTGATGAACTGGTCCGTGCCCCCTCACGAAGTGACTGCCTTTTCCATTGCAGCCATTTCCGCGAGAACGCGTGCGACGACGTCGGCCTTGACCACATTCCTCCCCGGACAATCATGATGATCGCGGCGGCATTCTTTGTGAAAATGCAATCCGCGTACGCCAAGCTTGAAGCCATCCGGCCGCAATCCAAGCTTGCAATGTAAAACTGCGAGGGCCGCTACCGCATTGTCGCGGACTTGCGCGCCCGGCCCGCTCTCAAAACTTTCCGCCGCATAATCCCCGACCATCTCCATCCCGAGCGTCAGATGATTCCAGCACGAGACAGAGACGCCGACCTGCGTCAGATCAGACAGATTCCAAATCAAATCCTGTGCCACAAACAAATGGACGCCTGAGTGCCAGTGCAAAATGTCGCGCTCATAGTGCTTTTGCGCCACAATCCGCTGCCTGGCCGAATGATTTCCTCCGGCAATTCTGGCAATTGTTGATATTTCTCACTATTGTCGCCGATCCCTCTGATAGGTCGGGAAGGATCGCTATAGTGGTCAGAGGATGGTGGCCGCCTCTTAGGATAACGACGCCGTCTTGCGACAATTGGAACGATCGCGGCATCTGATTCGCCCGCAGGCGCAAATTGGCCGCCCTGGCTATCCGGCGCGCCTGCTTCCCAACGCGGATGTTTCTCCGGATCGAAGGGGACAATTCCTTTTGCGAGAATGCGCGCGGCTTCAAAGTAGTTTTTGAAGATCGATAAGTTCAGCGCGATGTCGCGCCCATTCCATATTTGGAGAGCCGCATGTGACGGAAAATTCAGCGCCGAAACGCCGAAGTCATTCGCAATCGCCCGAGCCAGCGACGCACCGTCTTGCGAGAGCTCAGTCAGTTGGAGCGTGTCGAGTGCGAACTGCGCGGCGATTTCGTTCTCTTCCCAAAGATGCCGCGCGGCGCCAGCAACGGCCCCGGATAGATTTCGGCCGAGAGCCTCCGGCCCGTGCAATCTAGAAATCCAGAAGCGGATTGTTGCCTCGGGAGCAGGGACAATCTCAGTTCCGCGCCGCATCGTGAGCGGAATGCCAGGCCAGATCCAGACCGCGCCATGGCTTGCGACCAGCGTGCGCGAATGCTCCGACGGACGCACGAGCGCACCGCCGGCGGATTGAGCCCGCATAAAAAGTCCTGTGAATGATGAGCTGGCTTTAGGAACGGTATGCATCGACGCGTGGATACCCGGCACAAGGCCGGGCATGACGCATCAGGTCGTGTTCACTTCCCACAGTCGCTCGGGGGAGCCCCGCCTGCGAAGCGATCCGTTATCCAGGCGACAGCCTCAAGCGCGCCGTGCATGGCGCGCGGATTGCCGCGCGATTTTGCCGCCGGTCGCGAGCACGTGACGGGAACGAGAATGCGATAATGTATCCTTTCGCTACACGTGCAACTCTCGCAACGTGTGGCGATCAGTTTGCTGTCTGCCAGCAGTCAAATGACTTCGATCTCAATCGGGCTTAAAAATTCCTCTCTCAAGATTGACTAAAGTCATTCCGGCATCACCTGCTTGCGGAAAGAGATTGGATTCGCTGATATCCTTGATTACTTGGTGAGCTCTTACAGGTTCGACGCCGAGCGAGAATTTTGCCGCCTGAAGACGAACCTGAACATTCTGATGATCAAAAAGTTGAGATAGCGCCGCGCGCGCGGCATTCCCGCGTGTCCTCAATTCGTTATCGACTTCGTCCATTTGGTCGTAAAGTCGATTGAAATACGAATGCTTTCCTTCCCAAAGCGCATCGTTTTGCAAGATGCCGATTTCTGCGAACCGGTGAACCAACGCGTCCGTAGACATGTCGGAAAGTTTATCACGCTTCATGGTTTGAGCACTTTGTACAATATTAGCGCTTCCCGGCCGACGCGGATTTTCTCGTCCCAGCTCTTCCCGCGAAGATAGTCTCGTGGTGAAAGGCCGCCAAAATCTTTATTTTTTGTCATGTACCACCCCGTGATCAGCCAATGCTTCAAAGTCGGTACGCGAACCTTATTATCAGGGGAGTTCCATACACTTTCAGGTACGCCATCCGTAGCGCCTTGGGCTTTTTCGCCGACGTGATGAATTGCATAACCTTTTGCGGGGAAATTTGCATCCCTCTGCAATTTTTCGAGCGTTTCGGGCGGCGTGAAATAAGCTTCGATATAAGGAAGGCACTGTTCGGCAATCCAAGAACTTGTTTGCAAAAGTGCAAGAAACGCTGCTGCTTCGGGCTCGCTTATTTCAAGAGCTGTTGTGAGCCATTTCGCTGCGAGCCTGATGAAGGCGGTACGTGCGCTTCCTTTAATAGGCTCCGGCGGAATCTCAGGTGGCTCTTCGAGGGCCGGCCCTTGGTTGTGCCCGATAGTCGGTCGCTTGCGCGAATAAACTGTCAGCGGCCTCGATCGAGGCGGTGGTTCGCCGGCTGAGGGTGCTGCGTCCGAGGAATCGGAAGGCGCAAATCGGCCGCCCTGGCTCTCCGACGCAGCTTTGGGCCACCGTCGATGTTTTGACTCATCCCAAGGGCCAGCTTTAACGAGGCGATCCGAGACACAGTCCCGTGCTATCAGCAGCGCTTGTAGACTGGCATCCGATGCGTTTCCGACCGCGTACAGATTTCCAACTGGGATGTCCGGGATATAGGCGTCAACCTCTTCCCTGATGGCTGCCATGAAGGCCACGCCGGCTGGCGCAAGGCTCGTTAAGGTCAGTGAATCGAGTATGCGCTGGGCAGCGATTTGGTCGCGCGCCGCCAAACGCCGGGCTGCGCAAGCCACAGTCCACGCAAGCTCTTTGTGAAGAGCTTCCGCACCGTGCAGAAGCGAGATCCAGAAACGGATCGTCGTTTTCGAAACGGGGACTACTTCGACACCCCGCCGCATCGTGAGCGGAATGCCAGGCCATATCCAAACCGCGTCATCGCATGCGACGAGCGTGCGACTGCGTTCCGGCGAACGCGCGAGCGCGCTGCCGGCGGATTGAGCCTGCATCAGAAGTCCTATGAATGATGAGTTGGTTTTAGGGCTTCAACGCGTCATGCCCGGCACAACGCCGGGCGTGACGCAGCAGCGATCCGCCCTACTTCCCGCAATCGCTCGGGCGCTGTCTTGCCCGCAAAGCGGTCCGTCATCCAGGCCACCGCTTCAAGCGCGCTGTGCATCGCCGCGCCGCCGTGGCCGACGCCCGGCATCAGAAAGAGCCGCGCCTTGCTGCCACCCTTGCAGAGCTTGCTAAAATAATCCCGCGTCACCGCGGGCCGGATGACCGCGTCGTCGAGGCCCTGCGCGAGGAACACCGGAAGATCGGACGGCAGCGGACCGGGCGTGTTCTTCGCCAAAAGATTGCGCCAGGGCTGCACATCGGCCGGGTGCGCGACGGTCAGAAAGTGCTGCTCCAGCGGCCGCGTCGTCCGGTCGCGCATCGAAATATCCCACGGTCCTTCGATACATTCTCGCGCGAGCTTGTCGATCGCCGGCATGGCGCGCGGATCGACGACCCGATCCATCGGCGCACCATAGACGCGTTGCCAGGACCAGAGTGTCATCGCCGTGATGTTCTTGCCGGCGACCGT
This sequence comes from uncultured Pseudomonadota bacterium, assembly GCA_963782195.1. Taxonomy (GTDB): domain Bacteria; phylum Pseudomonadota; class Alphaproteobacteria; order Rhizobiales; family Beijerinckiaceae; genus Methylovirgula. The sequence goes on from CAWAIN010000005.1 coordinate 485,817, forward strand.
ATCAAGATCGTCGTCCATCAGCGCCGCGAGTTCGCTCGCCGGGGCGGCGGCGGCGACGCCGAGGAGTGTCAGCTCCGGCGCATAGCTCTTGGCGATGAGGCCGGTGAACAGCGCCGCGTGGCCGCCCTGCGAATGGCCCCAGACAACGAAGCGGCGACCACCGCCCGCGCCGGGCATACTGCGCGCAACACGCACGCTGTCGATGACGGCGCGCGCCTCGCTCAACCCAACGAGATAGGGATGCGGCCCCGGCGTGCCGAGGCCGGGATAATCCGTCGCCGCGACGATATAGCCGTCGCGGACCATCGTGCGCAGGCCCTGAATCTGCTGAAAGATGAAGAGCGCCAGCGAGGGCGCGCAGCGCGGCACGATGCCGGAAGTCGGATGCGCCCAGGCGACGATCGGCCGGCCGCCCGGCGGCGGCGCACCTTGCGGCACGATGATGACGCCCGAGACGAGGATCGGCTTGCCGTCAAAACTCGTCGAACGATAAAGCACGCGCCAGGCGGCGGCATTGAGCGGCGCACCCTCCATCGCCTCCGACCGCACGAGCGTGCCGGGCTTGCCGAGCGCATCTGCGCGGGGGGCGTCGTAGAACCTGCTCTGCGCTAGAGCCGACGCCGATAGCAACATGAGAACGGCGAGCAACCACGCGATGCGCATCAGAGGCCGTAGAGAATTTTGAGATTGCCGCTCATGCGCAGCGCAATGCTGATCCCGTCCTGCAACAAGGAGACGTGATCGAGCTTGGCGGAGTCGAGATGGCCTTCCATGCGGAAGCCATCCTTCAAAGGCCGCGTCAGACGCTGGTTCGCGGCGGCAAGCAGGCGTTGATAGGCTTCCTGATAGAGGATCTTCGCCTGCCGCAGCCGGTCGACGAGGTCGGCATTGCCGCTCGCCTGCGCCATCGCCTCGGCCTTCGCGGCGAGGGCGGCCAGATCGGGAAACTGCAAGGTCTGCGTATCTGGATCGATCTTCGGCGTCGCGGAAAGATAGAACCACTTGCCGGCATCCGGCGCCGTGTCCTCCTTCTTCGCGATTTTCAAGCCGATGATGATCTTGCCGTCCGACGGATAGATCTTGACATCGCGAAGCGTGACCTTGCCGTGCAATTGCCCGGCCGCGGCGTCCTTGATTTTCTGGCTCAGGAAGTCGTAGCCGATCTGCACCGGCAGGATGACTTCGAATTTGCCCGGCGCTTCGACATCCCGGCCGAGCGGCGGCAGAGGCGTGGCGGCCACCGGCGCCGGCGCGGCACCGACCGTGGTCGTGGCATTGCCCTGAATCTCAAGCGCCCCCCACAGCACGCGGCGATCGGCGTGCACGCCGGCAAAGGCGGCGCTCTGCGGTACGAGCTGCAGCCAGACCGGCGGATTGTCAGCAAGCTGGACTGGATCGAAAGCATGGTGCCAGACGGTCGCAGCCTTGCCGTGCAGATCGAGCCGGCGCACCGCTTCGGCGGCGCGGACCCGCACTCGCGCAAGCTGTTCGCGGATGCGCGGCTCGACATAACGCGCGAGCTGAATATCGCGGCCGAGCACATGCAGCACCGGCGGCTCGGTCCAATGGAAACTATCGCTCAGGCGAAGATCGAGCGACCAATCGTGCCGCAACATGGGCCGCGCTTCCGCCTCAACCGTGACGCCCGCCTCGGCCTCGCCATGGATGCGCCGCGTGAACCTGTTCGCGCCCTGCCCGCTCACGGTGCCGAAGATCGGCGTCGAGCCGATGATCGCATCGCCGCGGCCGTAAAGCGAGATCGGCCCGGTGCGCTCGACATAGCCTTCGATGTCGCAATTCGCGCGAACGTGAAAGAAGAGCACGCGCCGGTGGACGCATTGGATGCGCTCGTCAAATGTCGCAAGCCGCCGCGGCACGTCGCGTTCAACAGCACGCGCGAGCATCGGAATGCCGAATTCGATCGTCGCCGAAACGCGTGACGGTGTGACGAAAGGTTCGGGTTTGTCGGGACTGACCGGCGGCGCGTCGTCAGCGCGAAGCGGATTACATAAAAGTGTTGCAAAGAGAAGCGCGGCTGTAACGCAAGCATATGCCGCTCTACTCATCGCCCGTCTCCGCCGCTTAACGCCCTCACAGATTAATCCGGCTTAATGCGCCGCGCGTCAAGATTGGGGACTTTCACGGCGACATCTTCAGCCTGCGGCCTCTGACCGACGCTGGGTGCTTTCGGCTCGCGGCAAAACACAAAGCCTACATCGGCGTCAGGTGAATCCGCGGTATAGCCACACTCCCAGCCGTCTATTTCGAAAACCACGCCAAATCCGGCGCTGTGTCGCGAGGGCACAATGCGCTGATTGGCACCGAAAACTTCGTCTTCCACGCTGCGACTGGGAAGCGACGAATGCGCAATCACCAAACAGATTTGGCGGTGCGGAGGCCTGCCCCAGGCCGCGTCGATTTCGATATTTCCATCTAAGAACGCATCATGAATACCCAGTACCGATCTGGCGTTCGCAATGCGCGATTTCGAAATATCGAGATCAAGCACCTTCGCGAGACGCGCGGCATCAGGAACCTCGTCGCGGATCACGAGCGTGAGCCCAGAGAGAAGGCGGCGGATGTCGATCATGTTTCTTGATACTTCGCGATGGCTTTAACCGCTGCTTCTAATCGAGGTCTGCGACTCCAATGTGAACTTCGAATTTTCCCATCCGATAGAAACATTTTCGGACAAGGTAGATCGATGGCCGCCGCAGCATTATCACTCAGACGGGCCAATAAGTATTCCCGAACTCTTTCCGACATGCTCCGCGATCGTATGACCACCGCGCCGCTCTTCATCCAGTAAATCTATAGGACGGCCGTGCTGTCCAGTGTCTGCGACAGGCTGAACCGCCCCATCTGCCGTCGCAAAACGTCCATGCTCGTCGTGATGCGAATTGAATTTCGCGACGGTGGATTCCGCCGCTTGCCCTAACGGCACATAGCCGGCGCCCGTCAGCGTCATCGGTCTATTGGCCGCTGCATCGGGATAGGGATCGCGGCCGAGCGCGGCGCGCGCTTCATTGATGGTGATGATACCTTTCGACGTATAGCTCGAAAGGATCGCCTCCTGCGCCTGCGGATCGATCGACGGCTCGGCGCTCCAGGCGAATTCAAGATCGGGCGCGTCGAATTCCTGCGCGATGATCCGGTCGATCAGATCCTTCACCCAGGACAGGATCGGCGCCAGGCCCTCCTCTTCCGAAATCTCCTTCTGCGTCTCCGCAGTGGCGCGATTTATCTGCTGCGTCAGCGCCTGCCGCGAGATCGAAAAGGCGAAGCAGACGATGCGCGCCAGCCATTCGTCGAACGGGCCTTTGAGATCTGGCTCCTTGGTCTGGATGAATGTCTTCGCGACGCCGCCGGGCACGAATTTGGCGCGCCGCCGGCGGCCGAGATCGCCATCGAAATAGGCGTCCCAATATTTCTGATACGAAGCGATCTGATCCGGCGTCCAGTTCTCCGGCACACCGATGAGACTGTCGGGAATATTCCCCTGCGTAAAATAGTCGAGCAGATACATCTGCCGGCGCAGCGCGATGTTGACGCTGGTGACGATCTGCTCGACCGGGCTGAAGCCATAGGCGTGATTGACGCGGATGTTGCGCGGCCGATAGATGACATCGCGCAGCGAATAATCGACGGCGGGATAACCTTTCAGCACCTGCTGATAGGCAACGGGATAAACCGTCGCGCCGTTCTCGACATAGGGTTGCGGCGTGCGACCCCAATCGTCGATCACCGGCTTGATCGTCGCGCCATCGAGCGGCAGCAGCGCCGCCAAACGTCCGGCGCGGTCGCGTTGCAGATAGAGCGCCGGCGCGTCGACGACGAACAATTCTTCCAGTAGCAGGCGCAGCCAATCGCCGAACGTATGCAGCCCGTCCGGCCGCATGAAGAATTGCCGCAAGGCCGCGGGCCGCGGATCGTCACCCGGCTGTTTGCTGCGCGGGCCGATGTTCCAGACAAGACGCGCGACCTGATCCTTACGCGTTTCGATAACAAGACGCAGCAGATCGTAGCCTTCGGCGAGACCGCGCAATGTATGGAACGAGACGGGCTCATAAATGCGCGGCGTCGTCGCAAGATTGTAGCCGGAGGGATAATCCCATTGCCGGCCCGACACCTGCGGCGGCGCCAGCGGCGTAATCGGCGCCAGCGGGCCGAACCAGTCGGCGCCCTGCCCCGCCGCGCCCGGCTGGCCATAGCTCACGCTCACTTCATAAGGACTGAGCGCCCAGGTGGGCTGCCCATCGCCGCGTTGAATCATGAACATTCCTTAAGAGCGGAACCGTGCCGCAAGCAGCCGGTTGAATTGTCATCGTTACCAGCCAAGGAGCACGAACATGGCTTTGGCTTATTACGAAGGCGCGGAACTTGAACCCGCGCCGCTGTATCGTTCGGATGCGAGTTTATCGCCGGACGAGTTTACGCATGTCCGCATGTATCGAAAATTCGTGATGGCCGCGCGACTTGCCGCGATCTTCACACCGGCGCTGATCGCTTTCGTTCTTTACTGGATGCGATAGCGGCTACTTACGCGCGTCGGCTTCGCGGCGATAGAATTCGATGATGCCGGTGCCGTCGCTGAGATCGAACAGATAGGTCAAGGCCCATATTGCCGCGTCGGCGCGGTCGGGGCTGCCTGTGCCGCCATAACCCGCGGGGGTAAACGCGCAGAGTTGATCTTCAAGCTGCGCAAAATGCCCGGCGTGATGCACTTGGTGTTGCGCATAGCGGACCGAAATTGGCTCGGCGCGCACCGCCTTGCCCCGGCTCGCAGTCACAAGCCGCACGGGCACATTTGGATCGGCGGCCTGGATCGTCGCGCGAACCATTTCGCCTCCGAAGTTTGATTCAGCAACGATGCAATCAGCACGAAACTCGTGAGACGCCGTCACCGCACGGCGACCCCAGACGGCAGGCGCATCGCGGCACGAACGATCGGCGAGAATGTAACAATCGCTGTCCGTGCCCCGCGCGGCAACAATCACACCAATCTCATCGGCGCCCAGATCGTCGCGCCCCGCAGCGCCGGATGGATCGACCGCCACGACGACACTCGCGCGTTGCGCTTCTGAAATCGTCTCCGGTCCGCAACGTGTCGATTCGATGATCTCGTAACTCCAGAGCGCCGCCTCAAGCTCGTCGGCATAGACGCCTTCATAAAAGCGTTTGCGCTGGCGCTCCGGCAGATTGGCGAGGCTTTCCAGAGATTCGGTTGCGAGATTGGCAGAGTTATCCGTGGGGTTGAGAAAGCCGCGAACATAATTTTTCGCATCGGCAAGTTTTTTCTTCGAGATCGGATCGCGCTTCTCGCCGAACAGAAGATTTGTCCAATGCGATTTGGCGACCGGATTGAGATCGACATACGCGCGCTGCTTCAACCCTTCGACTTTCTGCGCCGCGATGAGTGCGGACGCGTAAGGAATCTGCGACGCCTCGTTGAGAAAGATACTCGCATATTCGAGGCCAAGAATTTTTTCGACGCGCTCCTTGTCGTCGAGACCGCCAATCCAGATACGCGACGTGTTCGCAAGCTCGAAAAATCCGTCCTGCCGATGCTCTTTCAGTTTCATGCGCGGAAAGCAGAGACGCATGACGTTCGGCAGCGTATCGAGCGAAATCGAGGCGCGTGCGGCATTGGCATGAAAACGTAAGATGGCATGGCGCGAACCCGGCGCCTCCAGCGCGCGGGCAACGATGGCGCGGACGATCAGAAAGGTCTTGCCCGAACGTGTACCGCCGGCGAGGCACGTGTAGCGTTGTGGCCCTTCGAGGAGACGGCGCGCCGCCTCCTGCCCCGGGCTGAATGACAGCATTTATATTCCTTTGGGATCGCCACCGCCAAAACAAAAGGCCACCGCGATTGCGATGGCCCTTTGTTTCGCAGCGGGCATAGGTCGCTGCAATGCGCGTGTTGTGCCTCACAAATTGTCGCGCGGTCAATGGATCGGCGAAGCGCCGTTTTGCGGGTTTGTACAACGTTCAAGGCGGCGGATAGTATCTCTCGCGCTTGAACAAATCTCTCGCCCGTCATGGCCGTGCGTGTCACGGCCATCCACGTGGTGACACCATTGCGTCATTACATTCATTGCGGGCAACGCCTCGCGTGGATGGCCGGCACAATGGCATGTGCTCCGGCCGCCAGAGGCGGACCCGAGTGCCGGCCATGACGCGGAGAACCAGCGGAAAGGAAGCTGAATAGGGGAGGAAATCAGCGCACAGTTCGGGCGCTGCAATGCGCGTGTTATCGCTCGCAAAGTGTTGCGCGGTCAAGTATACGACAGGCGTCGCTTTTTAGTCTTGTGACAAGGCACTCAGCGACGCGCAGTGCAGTCACGTTCAAAACACTGGCGCGTTGCGCGAGTTGAGCAAGTCGGCGAGATAAGCGAGCGCCTTGGCGCGCTTGCGATAGAATGTGTGCGGCGCCCATTGCTTTTCGGTGCAGAGACGGCGAACGGATTTGCGCCGCGCCGTGCGCAACGCCCAGAGGCTTGTGACGAGCGCCATACCGGAATCGACGGCGCGCAATTCGCGCAGCCAATCGAAGGCCTTTTCCATCTCCGCCAGCTCGGTCGAACTCGGCCGGATGACAGTGAAATTCCGCGCCGCTTCGCGCGTGCGCCGTTCGGCGTCGGAGAGTTCGGCCTGCGCCAGGCGATCCACCCGTTCGACCGCATGTTTCGGCCAATGACCGCCCGGCTCGCGCGGGCCTCGATCGCGCGGCAGCCGGTCGAGCGTCGTGAACGCCTTCACCAACCGGCGTCCGACATGCTCCGGCTCCCAGCGCAATGGGATGCCGAAATTCTCTTCGTCATAAGGGCGCTCGAGCGCATTGATCTTCATGTCGTCAATTTTTGAGTCGTCTTGCATGGCTCAGGCCTCGTCGTCGAGAATGTTGTCGACAAGGTTCGGCTCGTCGGCGGCGACGAGAAGCAGATGCCGGATCAGCGCTTCGCGCGTGAGGCCTCGCTTTGTCGCGGCGGCGTCGTAGCGGGCGGCGGCTTCCGGCGGCAGACGCAGCGCTGTCGCCATGGCGTCGCGAAAGGCGAGGCCGAAGCGCTGGGCCTGGCGATGCACATTGTTGGGCGTCGAGCCGATGAGCGGGTCTTCGGCGATACGTTTGGCGCCAAACCCCTGCCCGACCAGAAAGCCGAGCCGCGCGATGCGCTCCGTCGTCCAGGATGTTTTTTCAGATGACATGGAATATGCCCCTGCTTGATGAAGCGAAATTCAGGTAATTATACCTTATTGTCAACGGTAAAATTACATGATGCATTGCCGAGAAAATCGGTCAATCTACCGCTATGGAATTGGAAGATATTTTGGCGCGCGTCGAGAGCCGCCTGCAGGCCGTGGGCCTTTCGGCCCATGCGGCTTCGCTCGCCGCCAAGAAACCGGATGCGATCCGCAATCTGAAGCGCGCGGTGAAGAACGGCGACCGGCGCGGGGTTACGACCGAAACGCTGGCCGCGCTCGCGCCCGTGCTGAAAACCAGCGCTGCCTGGCTTCTCGAAGGCGTCGGCGAGTCCGCCGCGGGCAATCAGGCGAAGGTTGTCGGCAGGATCGGCGCTGGCGCCGAGATTTTGCCGGAATACGAGCAAATTCCTGAAGATGGCCTCTATGAAATCAATGTGCCATTCTCGATTCCATCGGATACGGTCGCGTTTGAAGTCGAAGGCGAGAGCATGTGGCCGCGCTATGATTCCGGCGACGTGGTGATCTGCTGGCAGCAAAGCGAAGACGCAGAAAACGTCGTCGGGCGCGAAGCGGCCGTGCGGACCCGCGATGGACGCCGCTATCTCAAACGCGTACGGCGCGGCGCCTTCGCCGGCACTTACGACCTCGAAAGCCATAATGCGGCGCCGATCCGCGGGGTGGAAATCGCCTGGGCGGCGGCGATCCAGGCAGTCGTGCGCGCCGGGCAATGGCAGCGCGTCGTATCTGCAAAGCAGCCTAAGTTGTAAGGTATAATTACCTCATATATTGGTATTATTACCTGATATAATGCGTCTCTTTACCGGAGACGCCCCATGCTTTGCCGCGAACCTTACGACCCAACTGAAGCCCTCCATACGCAGGCGCGGCGCACCGCTGCCTATATGCTGAAACGCCGCGCGCGAGATTATGCGCGCCGGCCGATGCAATTGGAGATTCTCTATCCGGGGCTCGCCGCAGCCGGGCCGGACGTTCTGATCGCCGTCGCAGCGTATCTTTTGGAAAACGAACGGAAAAACCCGCGGCGCTGGTTCGGTTTCGGCGGCGAAATTGGCGCCCTGAACGCCAAAGCCGCGCTGCTGCTCGGGCGCACACTGCGCCGGCATAGCCCGCGATCATACGTCTAAAAGTGGAGATCAGTGCTCGTGGGTGCCGTCGGACGAAACGACGGCCGCCTTCTGGCTGCCGATTGGCCGCAGCCGCACAACTACATCGACCTTCACGACTTCGTAGCCCTCGGGGGCCTCGAAACGGTCGCCGACGCGAGCGCTGCTCGCCATAATGTCGGACACGCGACCGCTGTCCTCGAAATAATAATGGCAGTGGTCTGTCGTGTTCGTATCGAAAATCGTCTTGCCGCCTTCGACGGTGAAGCTACGGACGAGGCCGACTTCGGCAAAGAGGTTGAGAACATTATAAACCGTCGCCAGCGACGCGAACATTCGCGCCTCATGCGCTTCGGTCGCTAGAACGTCGGCCGTAATGTGACGATTGCCCTTGCTGAACAACAGCTTGGCCAAGCCGAGCCGCTGCCGTGTGGCGCGCAGGCCATACTTCTCCAGCAACGGGCGAATTTGCGCCGTGCCGAGTGCTGGCCCCGAAACCAGTTCGCGTGTCACTAAACCCATCGTCCACTAACCCCTTCAAACCCTAGTAGTTATCAAAATTTGTGCCAGCGGATCAAGCTTTTCACTCAAAATATGAGTGATTCTAAACTGGGTCGCCTCTTCAAACGCCTCGTGCTCGTATACGTTCAGGGCTCCTTGACCCGCGCGATCACGAATCCGTCGTAACCCTTCGCCCCTACAGTCTGAAGCGCCGTTGCCTCGACGCTTTGATCTGCCGCAAGTGCCGCAAAAAGGCGCCGCGTTCCCAAAACCATCGGTTCAGAGCTGTCGGCGTCAGCGACTTTGCCATCCCGTACGACATTATCGACGATGATGAGGCTGCCCGGACGCGCCAGCCGAACCGCCCATTTGAAATAGTCAGCGTTGTTCTGTTTGTCAGCGTCGATGAAAATCAAATCGAACGGACCAGCCTCCATAAGCCCAGGCAGAGTTTCAAGCGCAGGGCCAAGCCGGACCTCGACGCGGCCGCCAAGCCCCGCCCGATCCAAGTTTCTACGAGCCACGTCCGCATGTGCAGGGTCCACTTCCAACGTGATGAGGCGCCCGTCGGGGACCAGACCGCGTGCGAGCCAGATGCTGCTGTAGCCACCCAGCGTGCCGATTTCGAGAATCTTTCGCGCGCCCAGCGTTTGGGCCAGAAGCTGCAAGAGCTTGCCCTGCGTGGCCGAGACGGCGATATCGGGCAGGCCCGCCGCCGCGCTCGCCTTCTGTGCTTCAGAGAGCACCGCATCCTCTTCAATGAGATTCCCGGCGATATAATCCTCGACCGCCTGCCACTTCACATCACTCATGAGATCCCCTCTCGTTGCGGTATGCCTCAATATGACAATATAAGGATTTGTTTATATCCTTATTGCGCTTGGCGCGGCTTTGCGCTAGACCGCCGGGCAGTTTCCAAGGAGCGCCCCAAGGAGCGTCTATGACCCATTCGACCGCCGATTCCGCCATCACCGATCTGGGGCTTGCCGCCTGGGGCCGCAAGGAGATCGATATCGCCGAGACGGAAATGCCCGGCCTGATGGCGACGCGGGCCGAATATGGCGCATCCGAGCCCCTCGCCGGAGCCCGCATCGCCGGCTCCCTACACATGACGGTCCAGACCGCGGTTCTGATCGAGACGCTGCGTGCCCTGGGCGCCGACATCCGCTGGGCCTCCTGTAATATCTATTCCACGCAGGATCATGCCGCTGCGGCGATCGCCGCCGCCGGCATCCCGGTCTTCGCGCGCAAGGGCGAAAGCCTCGTCGATTATTGGGATTATACCCACCGCATCTTCGAATGGGGCGACGGCGGCGCACCGAACCTGCTGCTTGATGACGGCGGCGACGCAACCCTGCTCATTCATCTCGGCGTGCGTGCCGAGGGCGGCGACACCGCCTTCCTCGACAAGGCGACCAACGAAGAAGAAGAAATCCTCTTTGCTTCGATCAAGCGCCGGCTGAAGGAAAACCCCGGCTGGTATGGGCGCATGGGGGCCGCCATTAAGGGCGTCAGTGAAGAGACGACCACGGGCGTGCATCGCCTCTATATCATGCAGAAGGAAGGCAAGCTCCTCTGGCCGGCGATCAACGTGAACGATTCCGTCACCAAGTCGAAGTTCGACAATCTGTACGGCTGCCGTGAATCGCTCGTCGATGGCATCCGCCGCGGCACCGACGTGATGATGGCCGGCAAGGTCGCGATGGTCGCGGGCTTCGGCGATGTCGGCAAAGGTTCGGCGGCGTCGCTACGCAATGCGGGCTGCCGCGTTCTCGTCTCCGAAGTCGATCCGATCTGCGCCCTGCAGGCGGCGATGGAAGGCTATGAGGTCGCGACCATGGAAGAGGCCGCGCCGCGGGCGGACATTTTCGTCACCTGCACGGGCAATATCGACGTCATCCGGCTTGAGCACATGCGGGCGATGAAGGATCGCGCCATCGTCTGCAACATCGGCCATTTCGACTCGGAGATCCAGGTCGCCTCGCTGCGCAATTTCAAGTGGAACAACGTCAAGCCGCAGGTGGACGAAATCGAATTCGCCGATGGCAAGCGCATCATCCTTCTATCGGAAGGGCGGCTGGTCAATCTTGGCAATGCGATGGGCCATCCCTCCTTCGTCATGTCGGCATCGTTCACCAACCAGACGCTCGCGCAGATGGAGCTTTGGACCAAGCAGGGCCAGTACAAGCGTGAGGTCTATACGCTGCCGAAGCACCTGGACGAGAAGGTCGCCTCGCTGCATCTCGCCAAGGTCGGCGCTCAATTGACGAAATTGACACCCGAACAGGCCGCCTATATCGGCGTGCCGGCGCAAGGGCCGTTCAAGCCTGAGCTTTATCGGTATTAAGCGGCAGCCACACCCGCCAAAATTTCCCGCCAAACATCAGCCCGGTAGCGCCGCAGCGCCGGGACTGATGTAAATAAGTGATTCGGGCTGGACGGCAGCGATTCTCCAGGGCGTGCTTTTGCACGCCGGCATGAGGACGGGATGGGCGAGCGGGCACGGCGGCGGGACGGGTCAAGCGCGCAGCAAAGGCTCATTGCTTGGCGTTTGCCGGTTTGGCCAGCAGCGCCGATTCTGTGGTGCAGTGCGGCTCCTGCCCACGCGGAGACGAGCTATCCGGCTTTGGTGCTCGATCATTTGCGTTCGAGCCAGGATTTGGTCGGCCTCTCGCTGATCGTCGGCCTCGTCATGTTTTCAGTGGTCACCGCCCTGCTGCATTTGCGCGAAACCCGCAAATGGACGAGGCAGGACGCGACCTACACTGCGGAGCTCAACAATCTGCGGGCCAAGTTCGATCGCGCTCAGGTCTTCCTCGCTGCCGAGCCGCAGATCATCGTCGCCTGGGGCGGCGATTCCGACCCGGAGATCGAAGGCGATCTCAGTCTCGTCACGGATCAGCCGGTCGCGCGGCGCATTCTGGGCTTCGGTTCCTGGTTGCCGCCCGAGACCGCACAGCAGCTCGAATCCTGTGTAGAAAAACTCCGCGAACGCGGCGAGGCTTTCCATTTCGTCGCTGAGAGTCTTGCCGGGCGCACGCTCGAACTCGACGGCCGCCCGGTCAGCGGCCGCGCAGTCATGCGTATTCGCGATGTTTCGGGCGACCGGCTTGAGGCGACACGTCTGCGCGAACGTCTGCTACGCACCTTTGGCGAACTCGACGCGCTGCATGCTTTGCTCGATTCGACGAATTATCCGGTCTGGCTGCGCGACCGCACGGAAAAACTCACCTGGGTCAATGCCGCCTATGTCCGCGCGGTCGAAGCGAAGGATTCGGCCGACGCCCTTTTGCGGGGGACGGAACTTCTCGAACGCACGACCCGCGAACAGGCCGTCGAAGCGCGTACCGCCGGAACGATCTGGCGCGGGCGCGCCGCAGCCGTCACCGCCGGGCAACGGCATTTGCTCGATGTCATCGAAGTGCCGGTCTCGGTGGGTTCGGCCGGACTTGCCGCGGACGCCTCGCAGATGGAGGCGTTGCGCACGGACATGGCCCGGTTGACGAAGGCCCATGCCGCGACGCTCGATCAGCTTTCGACCGCCGTCGCGATCTTCGACCGCCGTAAACGGCTCGTCTTTCACAATTCCGCCTATCGCCAGCTTTGGTTGCTCCCACCTGGCTTCCTCGACGAAAATCCCTCGGATTCCGAAATCCTCGATCGCTTGCGCGCGGCGCGCCAACTGCCCGAACAGGCGGATTTTCGCGCCTGGAAAGAGAGCTTGCTTTCAGCCTATCAGGCGTTCGAAGCCAGCGAACAGGTGTGGTATCTACCCGACGGGCGCACGTTGCGCGTGGTCATCAATCCGAACCCGCAAGGAATCACGTATCTCTTTGACGACGTAACTGAGCGCTTCCATCTGGAATCGCGCTTCAACGCACTGACACGCGTACAAAGCGAAACGCTCGACACGTTGAAGGAAGGCGTCGCCGTCTTCGGTACGGACGGACGACTTAATTTTTTCAACCCGGCTTTCGCGCAGCTTCTCAAGCTCGATCCGGCGCAATTGAACGACAAGCCGCACGTTGACCGGCTCGCCTCATTGTGTACGGCGTTCGGCGCGGACGACCCTGCGATGGCGGAAATTCGTGCCGTCATCACGGGACTGGATGACCAGCGCAACGGCTATGACGGCCGCATCTTCTGCAACGACGGCACTGTGCTCGATTGCACTGCCCAGCCGCTGCCGGACGGTGCGACACTACTGACTTTCACCGACACGACTGCAAGCGTCAATGTCGAGCGGGCGCTGACCGAACGCAACAAGGCGCTGATCGACGCCGAGCGCCTGCGCAACGATTTCGTTCATCACGTCTCATACGAACTGCGCTCGCCGCTCACAAATATCATTGGCTTCATCGAGCTCCTGGGTGATTCCACCACGGGGCCGCTCAACGACAAGCAGAAGCAATATGCCGGCTATGTCACGACTTCGTCTTCCGCGCTGCTGGCGATCATCGACAACATCCTCGATCTGGCTTCGATCGATGCCGACGCCCTGGAACTCAAGCCGGAAAAGATCGACATCCGCGAGACCATCGGTCTCGCCGCACAGGGCGTGCAGGACCGGCTCGCCGAATCCTCCATCCATCTGAAGATCAATGCGTCGGATGACATCGGCACCTTCATCGCCGACGGCCAGCGCATCCGCCAAATTCTGTTCAATCTCCTGTCGAACGCGATCGGCTTTTCGGAGCCGGGACAGACGGTCACGCTTTCGGCATTGCGACGCGCCGACGACATCATTCTGAAGGTCAGCGACCAGGGACGCGGCATTCCGCCGGACGTGATCGACGAGGTATTCAAGCGGTTCAACACCAACTCCCGCGGCTCGCGTCATCACGGCGTCGGCCTTGGCCTGTCGATCGTGCGCTCATTGGTCGAGCTGCATGGCGGTCATGTCGAGATCGAATCCGCCCCCAATCGGGGCACGATTGTGAGCTGCGTCTTTCCCGGACAGGCCGCAACCTAGCCCAAGTGTCGTTATAGACGAGTGCCGCTATAAACTCGGGCATAATATGGACAAAGCGGTGGGTATCGCACTATCCAAGGCGTGCCGAGGTTGATCTCAGCAATGAGCTTCGCGTTGACTGCATCGGGCCGGATTCAATGAGGGGTATCTAGGCGATGGCGCCACAGCGGACGCAGACCGCAGTCTGGCAGATCGCCCTTCCCGACGAAGCGGCGACCGCGGCGCTCGCCATTGAACTCACGCATTGGCTGAAGCCGGGCGATCTTTTGACCCTCAGCGGCGACCTCGGAGCGGGCAAGACGGCCTTTGCGCGCGCCTTGGTCCGCAGCCTCACCGGCGATGCAGAACTCGAAGTGCCAAGCCCGACGTTCACGCTGATGCAAATCTATGACGGCTTGGACTTTCCAATCGTCCATGCCGATCTCTACCGCATCCGCGCGCCGGAGGAATTGGAAGAGCTCGGCTGGGACGAAGCCGGCGACGGTGCGCTTGTTCTGGTCGAATGGCCGGATCGCGCGGGCGCATTTCTGCGCGCTGACCGGCTCGATCTCGCCTTTTCGCTGGAACCCGAACAGGGCCCGAATTTTCGCAACGCGATTCTTACGGGCTATGGCAGCTTCGCGTCGCGCCTCGGCATCTCGCGGGCAATTCATCAGGTGCTTCGCGCCTCCGGCTTCGAGGATGCCGAGCGGCAGTTCATGCTCGGCGATGCCTCGACACGCGCCTATGAGCGGCTGACGAAAGCGGACGGCACGACGGCGGTCCTGATGATCGCGCCGCCGCGCCCCGACGGGCCGCCGATCCGTTTCGGCAAATCCTACGGCACTTTGGCGCGGCTTGCGGAAAACATCCGCCCCTATGTCGCCATCGATACAGGCCTGCGTGCCGAAGGCTTCTCGGCGCCGGAAATCTACGCGGTCGATCTCGATGTCGGCGTCGCGGTGATCGAAGATTTCGGCGCCGACGGTGTAACCAATGGCGGCGCCATCATCACGGAGCGTTATGCCGAATCCGTCGCGCTGCTCGCGCGGTTGCATCAATTGACCCTGCCCGACACGCTGCCGATCGACGACGTGAACATTTATCGCGTCCCACCTTACGACCTCGACGCGCTCTCGATCGAGACCGAGCTTCTTATCGACTGGTACGCGCCGCACATCGCCAAGGCCTCTTTGACGTCCGGCGCCAAGGCAAGCTTCGTCAATCTGTGGCGGCATGTGCTGCGCGAGATCGTTTCCGGGCCGCAAACCTGGACCCTGCGCGATTTCCACTCCCCAAACATCATCTGGCTTGGCGAGCGGCATGGGAGCGCGCGCGTCGGCCTGATCGATTTTCAGGATTGCGTGCTTGGCCATCCGGCCTACGACGTTGTGTCTCTCCTGCAGGACGCACGGGTCAGCGTGCCGCCGGACGTCGAACTCAAGCTCCTGGGCCATTATGCGCAATTGCGCCGCATCGCCGATGCGAATTTCGACATGGCCGGGTTTGCCCGCGCCTATGCGGTGCTCGGGGCACAGCGGGCGACGAAAATTCTTGGCATTTTCGCGCGTCTCGATAAACGCGACCACAAACCGCAATATCTGGCACATCTGCCACGCATTGAGGAAAATTTAGCCAAGGATCTGGCACATCCCTTGTTGTCCGGTCTCAAGGGCTGGTATGAAGCCCACCTGCCCCAGTTCTTCCAACGGGGCGCGTGACCGGGTGGATCGCGCTCCATTGTCGGGCGCGAACTGGGTCTGCTGCGGGTTCGCTTTTCGTGTCCGAGAAAACTTTCATGCCGGATAAAGCCATGGTCTTTGCCGCGGGCCTCGGCACGCGCATGCGGCCGCTGACCGAGACGGTTCCAAAGCCGCTGATCAAGGTCGGCGGGCGCCCCATGATCGATCATCTGCTCGACCGGTTCGCGCAGGCTGGCGTCAGCACCGCTGTCGTCAACGTGCATCATCTCGCCGATCAGATCGAGACGCATCTCAACGATCGCACCGCGCCGCATGTGGTGATCTCCGACGAGCGCGACCTTTTGCTTGATCAGGGCGGCGCGATCAAAAAAGCGCTGCCCGTGTTGGGCAAAGCGCCTTTCTTTCTCTGCAACACCGATGCTTTCTGGGTGGAGGGTGCCAAGCCCAATCTGGAACGGCTGGCCGACGCCTGGAACCCGGATGAAATGGACGTGTTGCTGCTCGTCGCAGCGACCGCGTCAAGCTCGGGCGTCGATTGGCCCGGCGATTTCACCATGGATGGGTTCGGGCGGCTGACGAAGCGAGAGGAGCGCCGCGTTGCGCCTTTCGTCTACACCGGCGTCGGCATCATCAAGCCCGAGATTTTCGCCGATGCGCCGGACGGTCCGGTCCGACTGCTGCCGTATTTTCTCAGGGCTGCGGAAAAAGGACGGCTTTACGGCCTGCGCCTCGACGGCATCTGGCTGCATGTGGGCACGCCGCCGGCGATCGCCGATGCGGAGCGGCTGATCGAAAGATCCGTGCTCTAGGCTTTATCGCTGCGTAACCTCGCCAAGCCAGGACAGATAGCCGGCGAATCCGTGCATGACCGGCAGCATGATGATCTCTGGCGTCTCATAGTCGTGGCGCGCGAGGATCGCCTGCTCAACTGCGGCATAATCCGCCGCGCGGATCTTGATCAGCAGCAGAACCTCCGCCGCCGTCTCGACCTCGCCCTTCCAGCGATAGGTGCTCTCGATGGGCAGCCGCTGCACGCAGCCGGCGAGTTTGGCGCTGACCAGCGCCTCGGCAATGCGCGGTGCAGCATCCGCGCTGCAGGCCGTAAGGACCATTGCATAGTCCTGGGCCGTCTCATCGCTCACGAATACGCCATGCGCAGGTCCAGCGTACCTTCCTTGCCGACACGGTCATAGGTTTCGTCGAGCCATTGTTTGCCGCATGTACGCCCGAACTCGAAAAAGCAGCTGATGAGCTGCCAGCTTGCGTCGGATTTGGTCGCGGCGCTGAAGGGCCGCAACAGATCGCCGCCATCGATCCGATGAACCAGCGGCCGCGTATATTCGCCCGGCGAAAGTTTGCCGGCGTCAACCAAACGGACGACGAAATCGATGGCGCGCAACTCGCCCATCAGCGCCCCGTTAAAACTGATTTCATCGAGGCGATTCTGAATGTCGCGCGCCGAATGCGGAATCGTGTCGCGCTCGAGCGGATTGACCTGAATGATGATGATATCCGGCGCGCTCGACGCATAGAAAAACGGAAACAGCGCCGGATTGCCCATGTATCCGCCGTCCCAATAGGGCTCACCGTCGATGACGATGGTTTGAAACAGGGTTGGCAACGTGGCCGAGGCCATGACGTGATCCGCCGTCAGCTCGGCACCTTTGAAAACCTTGATCTTGCCGGTGCGCACATTGGTGGCAGCGATGAAAATTTTGAACTCATCGAAAGCACGAACCTTCTCGAAATCGATTGTGTCGACGAGATATTTGTGCAGCGGATTCACATTGAACGGATTGAATTGATAGGGGCTCGCAAAATGCAGCAGGAAGTCGCTCCATAGAGCGGAGAATTGCCCGCCCAATGTCTGCGGCCCTAGAAACAGATCAAAAAACTTCGCCTGAAATGGCGAGAGCGCGTTTTCCGTTGAAATCGAGCGCCAGAATCGTCTGAGATTTTCACGCGCGCCGTCACGGCCGTTTTCAAGCCAGCCCTCGGCCATGACGACGGCGTTCATTGCCCCGGCGCTGGTGCCGCTGACGGCGGCGATGTCGAGCCGGTCATCCTCGAGCAGATAGTCGAGGACGCCCCATGTGAATGCGCCATGCGAGCCGCCGCCTTGCAGCGCGAGATTAACTTTCTTGCGTTCGGTCATATGCGGCGGCTCTCCTTTGCTGCGATTATTCGGCCGTCCAGCCACCATCGATCGAGATATTGGCGCCAGTGATCTGGCTTGCCGCGTCCGAGCAGAGGAATAGGGCGAGCGCCGCGACTTGATCGACGGTGACGAATTCCTTCGTCGGCTGCGCCGTGAGCAGAACGTCGTTGATGACCTGTTCGCGCGTCAGATTGCGCGCCTTCATCGTGTCCGGGATCTGCTTTTCGACAAGCGGTGTCCAGACATAGCCGGGCGAGATGCAATTGACCGTGACGCCGAAGGTGGCGAGTTCCAGCGCCGCTGTCTTGGTCAACCCGTCGATACCGTGCTTGGCCGACACATAAGCCGACTTGAACGGCGAGGCGACCTTCGAATGCGCCGAAGCAGTGGAGATGATGCGGCCCCACTTGCGTGATTTCATGCCGGGGATCGCCGCAGCGATTGCATGAAACGCCGCCGACAGATTGAGCGCAATGATCTTGTCCCAGAGCTCGATCGGGAAATTCTCGATCGGATCGACGTGCTGAATGCCGGCATTGTTGACGAGAATATCGACGCTGCCGAGATCGGCTTCCGCCGTCTTCACCATGCCGCGAACCTCTTCGGGCTTGGTGCCATCGGCCGACGAGTAGATCGCTTTGACGCCGAAATCCTTTTCAATGCCGCTGCGCTCCTTTTCGATCGCGTCGGCATCGCCAAATCCGTTGATGACCACATTGGCCCCTTCGGCCGCGAGACCACGGGCGATGGCAAGGCCGATTCCGCTGGTTGAGCCGGTCACGATGGCATTGCGTGTCTTGAGCGTCATGCATAACTCCATGAGGTCTTGAACGTGCCCCGCCGGCACGCAGCGATCTCAGCCGAAACATTAGGCTCGCGCAATGCGGGCTGAAAGGTGGCGGCTGTCGCCTTTGTGATCGCAGTTGGATATAATGGAATCATGACTGCATCGCGCGTGCCGCGTCCGCGGCCCAAAAAAGCTCTCACCGTCGCAGCGCTCCGTAGCGCTTTGAACAATGCCGAGGATCTTTGCCGGCGGGAAGGCACCAAGCTGACCCCCGGACGCCGGCGTGTGCTGGAAATTCTCGCCGAAGAAGGTCGGCCGCTCGGTGCCTACGATTTGATCGAAAAGATCGCCACCACGACCGGCAAGCATCCGGCGCCGATCTCAATCTATCGCGCCCTGGACTTCCTGCTCGAAAATGGCCTCGTACATCGCCTTGCCTCCCGCAACGCCTTTCTCGCCTGCGCGCACGGACATCGGCACGAGGAGCCGGTGGTTTTCCTGATCTGCGAGACTTGCGGCTCGGTGACGGAAGCGACATCTAAGGCCTTGCACCGCGAAATTGCCGCGCTCGGCGCTGAATCCGGCTTCACGCCGCATAGTCAAGTTCTTGAATTGACAGGACTTTGCGGAGCGTGCAAAGAAAAGGGCGGCACGGCTTGAATTGTAAGACGCCGCGAGGCGCCGCTTGACGGCTGCGGCAATTTTGAGCACCACTCCGGGCATGTGCCTGTCATGACGGGGTCATGCTGAGGGACAGGCTAGGGCGTGGCCCGCGGTCTGCCAATGAGAAGGTTTTCATGTCCGAGACACTGACACGCTTGATCGATCCCGCCCATGTCCTCACCAGCGGGCCGGCGCCGCATCGCCGTTCGGTCGGCGTGAAAATCGGCTCGGGCAAAGGCGCGATCATGGTCGGCGGCGGCGCCCCGGTGATCGTCCAGTCGATGACCAATACGGACACAGCCGATATCGAGGGAACGACGAAACAGGTCGCCGATCTCGCCCGCGCCGGCTCTGAGCTTGTCCGCATCACCGTCGATCGCGACGAGGCGGCGGCGGCGGTACCACATATTCGCGAGCGGCTCGATCGCATGGGCGTCGATGTCCCGCTCATCGGCGACTTTCATTACATCGGCCACAAACTACTCGCCGATCATCCGGCTTGCGCGCAGGCGTTGGCCAAATATCGCATCAATCCCGGCAATGTCGGCTTCAAGGACAAGCGCGACACCCAATTCGCCGCGATGATCGAATGCGCCATCGAAAACGGCAAGGCGGTCCGCATCGGCGCCAATTGGGGCTCGCTCGATCAAGAACTTTTGACCCGGCTGATGGACGAGAACGCCAATTCTCCGGCGCCGCTCGATGCCAGCGCCGTGACGCGCGAAGCCATGGTCCAGTCGGCGCTGCTCTCGGCCGCCCGGGCGGAAGAACTCGGCCTCGGCCGGGACCGCATCATTCTCTCGGCCAAGGTCTCCAATGTTCAGGACCTGATCACCGTCTATCAGATGGTCGCCGCGCGCAGCGATTATGCGATCCACCTCGGCCTCACCGAAGCCGGCATGGGCTCGAAGGGCATCGTCGCCTCGTCGGCCGCTCTCGGCGTCCTGCTCCAGCAGGGCATCGGCGACACGATCCGCATCTCGTTGACGCCCGAGCCCGGTGGCGACCGCACGGTCGAAGTGAAGGTCGGTCAGGAAATCCTGCAGACGATGGGTTTCCGCACTTTTGTGCCGCTCGTCGCTGCCTGCCCTGGCTGCGGCCGCACGACTTCGACCGTGTTCCAAGAACTCGCCCGCGATATCCAGGCTTATATCCGCGACGAAATGCCGAACTGGAAGACGCGCTATCCTGGCGTCGAGACGCTCAACGTCGCGGTGATGGGCTGTATCGTCAACGGGCCGGGCGAATCGAAGCACGCCGACATCGGCATTTCCCTGCCCGGCACCGGCGAGACACCAGCCGCCCCCGTCTTCATCGACGGCAAAAAGGCGGTAACCTTGCGCGGCGACGGCATCGCCGCCGAATTCAAGGTCATGGTTCAGGATTATATCGAGCGCCGCTTCGGCGGAGCCAAAGACGCGGCGGAATAGGCCTGCCCGCCGTATTTCGTTAAAATGTGAACGAAGTCTTTTGCGCAACCTTTGCGCAAGTGACATCGTTTTGATTTCCATCAGGGCGGAAACTCGGCATCGGAAGACTATATTAAAGATCGCCGGTGAGAGTCGTCGCGAGAAGCGGCGAGATTCAACCGCCGCATGGAGATTGACCGATGCGCAAGGGCTGGGCTTCTTACATTTTCGCGGGCGCGCTCGCGTTCGCTTTCGGCTCGACCGGCGCTGAGGCTGCGAGCAAACATCATCACCATGCACAGACGCATTACAGCCGTTATCAGAACGTCGGCGGCATGTCGGTCGGCGTGATGGAGCCCGGCAAGGTTTATTCCAAATACGGGCACTACACCGAGCTCGCGGGCGACCCGCACGGCGGTCTCGGCTTCTACCCGCTGCCCTATCAATATCGCGTCGGCGCCTGGCGTTATCATATGCGCCACGCCCCGCCGATCCCGCCGGTGATCCAGGCGGCGCGAGACCAAGCGGTCGAAAGCTATAGCTGGGAAATGCCGACTCCCGACGACGCCTATGCCTATGGCGTCTATAATCCGGTCGACGGCGTCGGCTCGCCATTCTTTGCTGGCTATTATGGCCCGGCCGGCGACGATGACGACGACGACAACGATTCAGGCTTCCCGTTCGGTCATCCCTATCAGCCGAGGTAGGCCATCGCTAAGCCCTCATGCTGAGGAGGTCGCGCAGCGGCCGTCTCGAAGCACGAGGCGATCCTTCGAGGCGATTTCTTGCGAAATCGCTCCTCAGGATGAGGTGAGAGCCTAAACCAAGCCCGCGGCGATATTGACCGTCAGTGCCAGCACTGCGCTGTTGAAGAAAAAGGCCACGACGCTGTGGATCAGCGCCGTGCGCCGGATGGAGCGCGATGTGATGTTGACGTCAGCCGTCGCGCAGGCGACGCCGATCACGAACGAGAAATAGAAGAAATCGAGATAATCCGGCGGCTCGTCCTCGCCGGGGAAGCGCAGGCCACCTTGAACTTTGGCCTCGGGCGACACCTTTGTATTGCGCACCGAAAAACATTCGCTCGCGTAATGCAGCGCGAACATCACATGGATGAACGCCCAGGAGCTGATGACGGTGAGCGCAGCGAGGCCGACATGGAATGAACGATTGAGCCCATGCTCGTCTTTCACCAGCAATAATTGATAGAAGATCGCGCCGAACGCCGCCGCCGCCGCGAAGATCGTCAGAAAAAGAATAGCGAAACGGCCGTCGTCCTGCGCCGACGCGCGGCGCGCCAGCGAATGTTCGTTGCTCGACAAAACCATCACGCCGACAGCGACGAAATAGGTCAGCATCGCGGCATTCCAGCCGATCAGCACGCGCGTCACGTGCCGCAAATCGCTCGGCATCGCCAACCCGACAAGAACGCCGAGCAGCATGCAGACGAACAGACGCGGCCGCGACCGGATCACACGGACCGGCCAACCGAAACGCCGGCGACGCGAGAGGCCTGTTCCGGTCAATTTTTGCGCGCGACGGCGAAACGCGCCGCTTCTTTCAAAACCGCAGCTCTTTCGGCCGGGAAAATATCGAGCGCGCTGATGGCCTCCTGTGCCAGAGCATCGCGGCGCTTGCGCGCGGCTTCAAGGCCAAGCGCGGCAACGAGCGTCGCCTTGTTGCGATCGGCGTCCTTGCCGGCGCGTTTGCCGAGCGCCGCTTCATCGGCCTCGACATCGAGAATATCGTCGGCAACCTGAAAAGCCGCGCCCAGCGCCTTGCCGTAGCGCGACAGCGCCGCGCGTGTCTTTTCGTCGGCGCGGGCGAAAATTGCACCGGCTTCGACCGCATAGTGCAGCAGTGCGCCGGTCTTCATCGCTTGAACCTGAATGACATGCTCTGGCGAGTGCGGTGCTTGGGAAAGCTCTGCCTCGAGGTCCATCACCTGGCCGCCGACCATGTTGCCGATGCCCGCCGCACGTGCGAGCGCCAGAACCAGCGCAGCGCGGATCGCGGGGTCAGGATCGGTCGCGGGATCCGCTGTCACGTCGAAAGCGTAGGTGAGCAGCGCATCGCCAACGAGAATGGCCGTCGCCTCGTCATAGGCTTTGTGTGTCGTCGGCCGACCGCGGCGCAGATCGTCATTGTCGAGCGCCGGCAGATCGTCATGCACCAGCGAATAGCAATGGATCATTTCCACCGCCGCGCCGGCGCGTAGAACGCCTTCGCCTTCGATGCCGAGAAGCCGCGCGGTTTCGACGAGCAGAAACGGACGCAGCCTTTTGCCGCCGTTGAGGCAGGCATAGCGAACGGCCCCAAGGAACCGCGACGGACGTGCGTTTTCGCCGGGCAGCGGCGTCGCGGACAAAAGGCGGTCGAGCATGTGCTCGGTCGCATCAGCCACCGAGCTTAGCCGCGCGTGAAATTCCTCGTCCGCCGATTGCGCCATAACGTCCTGCCTTAAGCCAAATCCGGCGTTCCGCTTGCCCGATCGCGGAAGATCGGTCAAGGCTCGGGAATGGCCCGAAGTTTCCGCCTTTTTAGAACGGTCCGCGACGCGCTCCGCTGGGGGGCGGGGCTTGCCATGGTGCTTTTCCTGCTGCTCGTCGGCTTCATTGTCGCCTATCGCTTTGTCGATCCGGTCTCGACCATCATGCTCGGCCGCATGGTGATGCGGGAGAATGTCACGCAGAAATTCGTGCCGCTCGATCGCATCTCCGAGAACTTACGCGTCGCAGTCGTCACCTCAGAGGACGCGCATTTTTGCCATCACCACGGCGTCGATTGGGGTGCGATGCGGGAAGTGATCAAAGAAAGCGGCATCGACGGACCCTCGCGCGGCGCCTCAACGATCACGATGCAGGTCGCCAAGAACCTCTTCCTCTGGCCTGGCCATTCTTATATACGCAAGGCCTTCGAAATTCCCCTCGCGCTCGTGCTCGATTTCGTCTGGCCGAAGCGCCGCATCCTCGAAATCTACCTCAACATCGCCGAATGGGGCGACGACGGCATTTTCGGCGCCGAGGCCGCGTCCGATGCCTATTTCCATGAACCGGCCGCCGATCTGACACTGCCGCAGGCTGCGCTCATGGCGGCCGTTCTGCCCGATCCGCACGACAGGAGCGCGGCCGACCCAGACCGTCGCGTCCTCATCCATGCCCATGTTGTCGAAACGCGCGCCGCAGCCGGCGAAACCTATACCGCCTGCTTCAGGTGAAATTGACTTTCTCGGTCAAGCATTTAAGCCGCACAAAGCATTCGGCTGCCATTAAAGATCAGATGCGAATGCTGATAATTTTGGGATAGCCAGACCACGCGTTTATGTGTATCAGCTTTCCAACCCATTCGCCGGCAGCTTGCCGGCCTTATTATTTCTGGAGCTGGAAATGGCTGTCCCGAAGCGGAAAACCTCCCCTATGAAGCGCGGCTTCCGCCGCTCGGCCGATGCGCTGAAGGCGCCGACTTATGTCGAGGACAAGAATTCTGGCGAACTGCGCCGCCCGCATCACATTGACCTGAAGACCGGCATGTATCGCGGCCGTCAGGTTCTGAAGCAGAAGTCAGCCGAAGAATAATTCGAGCCCTGCCAGCGGTCAGACCATGAACTGACCGCCGTTGACCGACAGCGTCGCGCCGGTGATGAATCCGGCGTCTTCCGAAACCAGGAAGAGCACGCAGCGCGCGATTTCCTCGACCTTGCCAAGCCGGCCGACGGGTATCAGCGGCAGAATCGTCTTTTCCAGAACGTCCTTCGGGATCGCCTCGACCATCTCCGTCGCTATATAGCCCGGCGCGATGACATTGACGGTGACGCCTTTCTTGGCATTCTCCTGCGCCAGCGATTTGCTGAAGCCGATATCGCCGGCCTTCGAGGCCGCATAATTCGTCTGGCCCATCTGGCCCTTCAATCCGTTGATCGACGAAATGTTAACGATGCGGCCGAAGCCGCGCTCGCGCATGCCCTCGATCACCGGCCGCGTCATGTTGAACAGCGAATTGAGATTCGTGTTGATGACGGCATACCATTGCTCAGGCTTCATCTTGTGAAGCATCGCGTCGCGAGTGATGCCAGCGTTGTTGACCAGAACTTCGACCGGTCCTAGATCCGCGCTTACCTTAGCGAGACCGGCGGCGCAGGCTTCGTAATCCGAGACGTCCCACTTGTAGACGGGAATACCGGTTTCGCTTTTGAACTTCGCCGCGGCTTCGTCATTGCCGGCATAGATCGCAGCGACGCGATACCCCGCCTTCGCCAGAGCCCGACTTACAGCCGCGCCGATCCCGCGAGTACCCCCGCTTACCACTGCCACGCGCGCCATGCGCCCCTCCCCTAGACCAATGCCAATTCCGGCGCTTGGCTTAGCAAGCGATTTTAAGAGAAATTTTTAGCCCGTCGCCACGCGCGCAAAAATTCGACCTTCGGTCCATGACATCGGTCAAAGATGGAAAGCGCTTAGCGTTCCACCGCGAGTGCAATGCCCATACCGCCGCCGATGCAGAGCGTCGCAAGACCTTTATGTGCGCCGCGACGCTGCATCTCGTGCAGGAGAGTGACAAGAACCCGCGCACCCGACGCGCCAATCGGGTGGCCGATGGCGATCGCGCCGCCGTTGACATTGACGATGCCCGGATCCCAGCCGAGGTCCTTGTTGACCGCGAGCGCCTGCGCCGCGAAGGCTTCATTGGCTTCGACGAGATCGAGATCCTTGACCTTCCAACCCGCCCTTTCGAGCGCCTTGCGCGTCGCCGGGATCGGACCCGAACCCATCAGAGACGGATCAACGCCCGCTGTCGCCCAAGCGGCGATGCGCGCCAGCGGCGTGAGACCGCGCGAACGCGCCTCGTCGGCACTCATGAGAACCAGCGCGGCAGCGCCGTCGTTAAGGCCCGAGGCGTTGCCGGCGGTGACGGTGCCATCCTTGGAAAAGGCCGGCTTCAGTTTGGTAAGCGCCTCAAGCGTCGTTCCGGCACGGATATATTCGTCGCTATCGACGACGATGTCGCCCTTGCGCGTCGAGACGGTGAACGGCGTAATTTCGTCGGCGAACTTGCCCGCCTTCTGCGCAGCCTCGGCTTTGTTCTGCGAGCCGAGCGCGAATTTGTCCTGCTCCTCGCGGCTGATCTGCCATTTGGCGGCGACATTCTCGGCGGTAATACCCATGTGATAATTATTGAAGATGTCGGTGAGGCCGTCCTTGATCATCGAATCGATGAACTTCACATCGCCCATCTTGGTGCCGGCCCGCAGATGCGCGACATGCGGCGAGAGCGACATGCTTTCCTGACCGCCCGCGACGATGATCTTGGCGTCGTCACTCGCGATCTGCTGCATGCCGAGCGCAACAGCGCGTAACCCCGAACCGCAAACCTGATTGAGCCCGAACGCCGTCTTCTCTTTCGGCACACCGGCCTTCATCGCCGCCTGACGCGCCGGGTTCTGTCCCTCGCCCGCGCCGAGAACTTGACCGAGGATCACTTCATCCACTTCGGACGGGTCGACTTTGGCGCGCTGCAGTGCAGCACTGACGGCGGCTGCGCCAAGCTGATGCGCTGGAATCGCGGCAAAAGCACCATTGAAAGCGCCGACGGCGGTCCGTGCCGCTCCTACGATGACGACCTCGCGGGACATTACTCACTCCTCTTGGCCAAAGCTTCGCCCCGCCGATGCCGGGCCTGCCGTAAACCATTCTCTGCATTTCCGGCTTGGCGGCGTCAAGGAAATCCGGGATCGTCCTTTTGGACGATAAGAATTTCAGTTTTCGCAAAGCCGCAAAGAGCTTATGGTTCACTGCGCAGCGGTTTGCGGGACCTTTGTTTGATACTGATCTCTTTGACGGGTGGTTATCCAACATGGCTAATGACAAGCAGCCCACCACGATTAAGAAATACGCCAATCGACGCCTCTACAATACCGGGACCAGCGCCTATGTGACGCTCGAAGATCTCGCGGAGATGTTGAAGAAGGGCGAGGATTTCGTTGTCTATGACGCAAAGACCGGCGAAGAGATTACCCGTTCGGTTTTGACGCAGATCATCTTCGAGCAGGAAGGCAAGAACGGCCAGAGCCTGCTGCCGATCGCTTTTTTGCGCCAGCTCATCCGCTTTTATGGCGACTCTATGCAGATGCTGGTGCCGAGCTATCTCGAATTCACGATCGACAAGCTCACGACGGATCAGCACAAATTCCGCGAGCAATTCGAGGCCGCGCTTGGCAATTCGCCGCTCGCCGTGCCAACCCGCCAGATGTTCGGTTCGCTTGAAGAGCAGACACGCAAGAATATGGCACTGTTCAATCAGGCGCTCACCATGTTCACGCCTTTCGGCGCACCAAAGCGCACCTCTGAAGCGGAAGCCTCTGAGGCACCTGAAGGCAGCGGCAAAGCCGATCTCGACAATATGAAGCGCCAGCTCGACGAGTTGCAGAAGCGGCTCGAGCAACTCGCCCCGAAAGAATGAACGACTGAACCACGAGCCCGTGGTGTGGCTCAGGCTCTGTTCTTGGCTTCGCGGAGAATCGCGAAAGCCTCTTGCGCCGGAACGTTTTCAAGTCCCAGGCTTTGCTGAATGTCAGGATTGCCAGCGCGCAAGAATGGATTTGTCGCGAGTTCTATATCCATCCGTGTCGGCAATGTGAGCCGCCCTTCGGCGCGCAGAATGGCGACATCTTCCGCACGTGTATGCAACGCCACGTTGTCCGGATCGACCGAAAGTGCAAAGCGGGCATTGGCGAGCGTATATTCGTGCCCGCAATAGATCTGCGTCTCGCGCGGCAGGGCCGCAAGCTTCATAAGCGATTGATAGAGAACCGAGGGCGGTTCCTCGAACGGCCGGCCGCAGCCCATCGCAAATAAAGTGTCGCCCGCAAACAGCAGACGATCTTCGGCAAACCAATAGGCGATATGGCCGCGGGTATGGCCCGGCACGGCCAGAACCTTGGCCGCATGCATACCGATCATCACAGTGTCACCGTCGTTCAACGGCCGGTCGAGGCGGCCGATCCTGTCGGCTTCCCGTGCCGGGCCGCTGATCCGGGCATCCGGAAACGCCGCCATTAAGCCGGGCACGCCCTGAATGTGATCGGCGTGATGATGCGTCAGCAAAATGTCGGACAGCGTCCAGCCCTTTGTCGCGAGCGCTACGAGGATGGGTGCCGCGTCCGGCGCATCGATGGCTGCGGTCGCGCCGGTCGCCGGATCGTGCAGGAGCACACAAAGGTTGTCGCTGAGGCAAAGGAACTGATGGATTTCGAGACTCATGGGCGCTCGCCTGCAAACCGACGCGGATTGACTAGGCCCGCGCCGATCAACGGCGAGCAACCTCTGGTAACTTATAGCGCGAAAAAGGCTTTCCGCGAGCCGTCCCGGCATGCGAGGAAGACGCCATGTCGCTCGATATCGTCGATCTGCGCAGTTTTTACGATTCGCCCCTGGGCAAAGCGACCGAGCGTTTTCTGACCCAGGCGATCCGCGCCCGTTTCGACAATTGCGTCGGCCAGGCGGTTCTCGGGGTCGGCTATGCCGCGCCCTATCTGGAAATGTTTCGCGGCGACGCACTGCGGGTTCTGGCCTTCATGCCGGCGGCACAGGGCGTGGTGAACTGGCCCGCCCCCGGCCCCTCTGCCTCGGCCCTGATCGAAACCGGTATGATGCCCCTGCCCGATTCCTGCATCGATCGGGTCATCCTCATCCATGCGCTCGAAATCGCCGAACATCCCCGCGAATTGCTGGGCGAAATCTGGCGTATTCTGACGCCGGGCGGCCGGATGCTCGCGATCGCGCCGCGCCGCGCCGGACTTTGGGCGCAGCTCGACACCACCCCCTTCGGCAATGGCCAGCCTTTTTCACGCAGCCAGCTCCGCGACCTGATGCGCGAATCGCTGTTCTCGCCGACCCATTGGGGCGAGGCCCTCTATTTCGCCCCGTTCGAGGGCAAAATCGTGCTGCGCTCGGCGCCGTTGTTCGAGAAAATTGGCGCCAAGCTCTCGCTTCCCGGTGCGGGCATTATTTTTGTCGATGCGATGAAGCAGCTTTACCGCCCGATCGGCGTGCGGCGCTCGTCCCCCGCCCTGCAGCCTTTGCAGCCCGTGCTTGGCACAAGGCCCGCCGGCATCGCGCCAGGCTGAGCTGGTCAATGCGGCTAGCGCACCGCAAGTCCCGACGGAAGCTCTAGTTTAAGTCCGAGCGATTTCGCCAGAAACAGGCCGCCATGCAGCAGACCGCCGCCATCGATGCCGTGGCCGAGGCCAGATGCTAGGTGCCATTGCACCGGAATGTCCGCCTCCGCCAATTGCTCCGCCGCGATAAACATCGCCTCGACCGGGATCACGCCATCCTGGTCGCCATGCGCAAGAAGGATGGGCGGGCGTCCGCCCTTGGCATCCTTGGCCTGCGCCGTGGCCAGATGCTCCGGCCCGGCGAGGAGGCCGGAATAGCCGAGGATGGCGGCAGGCGCGCGTTTGCGTCGCAGACCCACATGCAGCGCCAGCATCGTCCCCTGGCTGAAGCCGACGAGGGCGAGCCGATCGTCGCTCAGGCCGTAGCGGGCAAGCTCCCTATCGAGAAATTGATCGAGCCCCGGCTGCGCGCCACTGACGCCTGGCCAGAGTTCCTTTTCGTCGCGCAAGCTCAACGCGAACCATTGCCGCCCGACGGGCGCCTGCGCGCAGGGCTCCGGCGCATGCGGTGCGGCAAAAGCCGTTCCCGGCAAAAAGTCGCGCCATTGCTCGCCGATAGCGATGAGATCGTTGCCGTCGGCGCCATAGCCATGGAGGAAAACGACAAGTTGTTTGGCTTGGCCCTTTGGTGCGAGGCGGGGACCGTCGAGACTGGGGGCCATCTAAAGATTCCGGGAGCGAACCAAGGGAAGCTAAGATCGTTCTTGCAAGAAAGTGACATGACCGGCAAGTCTTGCTGCGCTGGAGAGCCTTGCTACGCCGCAGGGACGTCCCATTTGAGGTCTATTCTCTATAATCGATACGCGCCGGGGCGTAGACCGGCCAGCGGACGTAGCGACGGGTCCGAACGATGACACGATCCTATATTTCGCGCGTCTTCCGTTTCGCGCCTTCGCCGAATGGCTATTTGCACCTCGGCCACGGCTTTTCGGCGCTGCTCAATCACGAGATGGCGCTCGCAGCCGGCGGCAAGCTCCTGTTGCGGATCGAAGACATCGATCTCGAACGCTGCCGCCCGGAATTTGAACAGGCAATTTATAACGATCTCGCTTGGCTCGGCGTCGAATGGCAGCAGCCGGTGCGCCGTCAATCCGAGCATTTCGACGCCTATGGCGAAGCTTTGACGAGCCTGAGGAAACGCGGGCTTGTCTATCCTTGTTTTTGCTCGCGCGCCGACGTCGTCGCTGCCGCATCGGAACAAACCGATGTGAAACGCGATCCTGACGATTCGCCGCTTTATCCCGGCACCTGCCGGCACCTGCGGCCGGCCGAACGCAAGCGCCGTCTTGACGCCGGGCAGCCGGCAACATGGCGTCTCGACATGGCGGCCGCCCTGAAGGAGGTGCGGCACGCCATCGATTGGCGTGAATATGATGGCGGCAACGAGCCACGCCTTGTCGAAGCCGAGCCTGCCCTCTGGGGTGACGTGGTGCTGGCGCGCAAGGACGTCCCCGCGAGCTATCACATCGCAGTCGTCGTCGACGATGCGCTTCAAGGCGTCACCGACGTGGTGCGCGGCGAAGATCTCTTCATGGCGACCGGATTACATCGGCTGCTGCAAATTCTGCTCGATTTGCCGGCGCCGGATTATCATCATCATGAACTTCTGCGCGACGCTGCAGGTCGTAAATTGTCGAAAAGCCTTCGGGCGAAGTCGCTGCGTGTGCTGCGGCAGGACGGCTTGACGCCCGCCAACCTCAAGGCCGATCTCGGCTTGAACAAGCGCAGCTTTTCCTTCGTGCCTTAGAAGACTTCGTAAATTCGACAGAATCGACGTCACGTCCGTGGGTTGCTATAGCAACGCCAAAGCGAGTGCGCGCCGTCTCCGGCGCGGCCAAAGGACGAAGGCGCCGCGATGACGTTTCACTATGCCCCGATCTTTTCCGCGACCAAAGACGAGACGCCTTACCGCAAATTGACCAATAAGCATGTGCGCATCGAAAAATTCGGCGCACGCGATATGCTCGTCGTCGAGCCGGAGGCGCTGCGGCTTCTTGCCGAGGCGGCGATGATCGACATCAATCATCTCTTACGCCCGGGCCATCTCGCGCAGCTTGCAAAAATTCTCGACGACCCCGAAGCGACCGCCAACGACAAGTTCGTTGCTTACGATTTGCTCAAGAACGCCAATACCGCTGCGGGCGGCGTTTTGCCGATGTGTCAGGATACCGGCACTGCCATCGTGATGGGCAAGAAAGGCCGTTTGGTCTTTACCGAAGGCGGCGATGAGGCGGCGCTCGCCGAAGGTATCTGGAACGCTTACGAGAAAAAGAATCTCCGCTATTCGCAGCTTGCGCCGCTCTCGATGTTCGAGGAGACGAACACCAAGACCAATCTGCCGGCGCAGATCGAAATCTATAGCGACGGCGAAGACGCCTATAAGTTCCTGTTCATGGCGAAGGGCGGCGGCTCGGCCAACAAGACTTTTTTATATCAAGGCACGCCATCGCTGCTGACGCACGACCGGATGATCGCGTTTCTGAAAGAGAAGATCCTCACGCTCGGCACGTCGGCCTGCCCACCCTATCATCTCGCGATCGTCATCGGCGGAACATCGGCCGAGATCAATCTGAAGACGGTGAAGCTCGCATCGACGCGCTATTACGATACACTGCCGTCCAGCGGCAGCACTGACGCACGCGCGTTTCGCGACCACGAGCTTGAAGCAGAAATTTTCGCACTGACTCAAAGTCTCGGTGTTGGCGCGCAATTCGGCGGAAAATATTTCTGTCACGATGTTCGCGTCATTCGTCTGCCGCGGCATGGCGCTTCGCTGCCGATCGGCCTTGGCGTCTCATGTTCCGCCGATCGTCAGGCGCTGGGGAAAATCACCAAGGATGGCGTCTTTCTCGAAGAGCTCGAACACGATCCGGCGAAATATCTGCCGGCCATCGCGAAGGAAGATTTGAGCGGCGACGTGGTCCAGATCGACCTTGCCCGACCGATGCCGGAAATTCTTGCGACGCTCTCGAAATATCCCATCCGGACGCGACTTTCTCTGAGCGGGCCGATGATTGTCGCGCGTGATCTTGCCCACGCGAAGCTGCGCGAGAAACTCGAACGCGGTGAGCCGCTGCCGGATTATTTCAAAAACCATCCGGTCTATTATGCCGGCCCGGCGAAGACGCCGGCGGGATATGCATCCGGTTCCTTCGGACCGACGACCGCGGGCCGGATGGATTCCTATGTCGATCAATTTCAGGCGGCCGGCGGCTCAATGGTGATGCTGGCGAAGGGCAATCGCTCGTCGCAAGTACGCGAGGCGTGTGCGAAACATCACGGCTTCTACCTTGGTTCGATCGGAGGTGCTGCCGCGCAACTTGCGCAGGACTGTATTACCAAGGTAGAGGTTCTCGCGCATCCCGAGCTCGGGATGGAAGCGATCTGGCGTATTGAGGTCAAGAACTTCCCCGCGTTCATTGTCATCGATGACAAGGGGAATGATTTCTTCAAGGAACTAAACCTGGGCTAGAGCGTTCGGCCCTTGTCGATTTTTCTGCGCGTCTTTTCGTTTGTACGTTCGCAACCCCTCTGGGAGGAATAATGCCCCGTTCCAAACTGTCTCTTGTCGGCGCCGGCTCAATGTTGGCTGGTGCTCTGACATTCTCGCTTCCGGCCACGCAACCGGCATATGCTCAAGATGCCGGTGCCATCGCGGCTGGAGTCATCGGTGGCATCGCCGGCGCCTTTGCGTTTGGCGGCCGCAATTATTGTTTCTATGACAACGGCTGGAACGGCCCCGGCTGGTACTGGTGCGGCTACGGTTACAACGATGGTTATGGCTACGGCGGCCCCACGGGCTGGCATGGCTGGGCGTGGCGTGGTGGTCGGGCGCCGGGGTATCGCGCGGGCTGGCACGGCGGCCGCGGCGGCATGCACGGCGGTGGCATGATGCATGGCGGAGGAATGCACGGCGGAGGAATGCACGGTGGCGGCATGATGCATGGTGGAGGCATGCACGGCGGTGGAGGCATGCATGGTGGCGGTGGTCACGGCGGCGGCGGTGGTCACGGTGGCGGTGGCGGTCACGGTGGCGGCCACGGCGGAGGCCATTAAGCTATTCTTGCAATCAACTTTCGCGGCCGGAGTTCTCTCCGGCCGTTTTGTTTTCATAGGCGACGTCTAGAATTTCCAGGCGCTCGACGCCCTTTGGCGTCCGCACCTCGACCTCGTCGCCGACCTCGCCCTTCAGCAACGCCCGCGCGACGGGCGAAATCCAACTGATCTCGTTGAATTCCGTGCGCGCCTCATCAATGCCGACAATGCGGACCGTTTTCTCTTCGCCCGCGCCGTTCAGGTAGGTCACGGTTGCGCCGAAAAAGGCGCGCGACTTATCGGTCTGCTTCCGGGGATCGACAACCTCGGCGCTCTCGATGCGCTTGAGCAGGAAGCGCATCCGCCGGTCGATCTCCCGCAGCCGCTTCTTGCCGTAGATGTAATCGCCGTTCTCCGAACGGTCGCCGTTGCCCGCCGCCCAGGATACAATTTCGACAATCTTCGGCCGCTCGTTCTGCTGCAAATTGCGGAATTCGTCGCGCAGCCGCTGCAGACCCTGCAGCGTGATGTAATTCGTGACGCCGCCCGGCAGATCGGGGATTTCGTCGTCGAGTTCGACTTCGGTGTCGTCTTCCTTGGTGAAGGCTTTGCTCATCCAGGGATAGTTGGGATAAACTCCGGCTCTGACAAGGGCTTAGACGCTTGCAGATCGCCAGCTTTAGCTAGTTGGCAGCTTTCTCCAGGACATCTCCCAGATTTTCGTCGAGCTTCCGCGCGACAAAATCGACGCTCTTGTCGCCAAACTGCCCAAATGTCGAAGCCGGCCGATCGTACTCAAATGTAACTTTGCCTTCGGGACTTTCCAGAAGCAGGACCCGGATGGGCGCGTAAAGACCCGCAGAGAGATTGTGTCGAGTCATCAGCGACGCGGTCAGCGGATTGCCAATATCATATTGAATGGCCTGCCGTTTTAATCCGGCGATTGCCAAAAGCGCGCCGTGGTCCCGGCTTCCAAAGATCGAGAGAGTTGCCGCAGCCTCAAGTTCTTCTCGTGCCCGATCAGCTAAGCCGAAACGGAGCAGCGTCAAGAATCCGTCGTCGAGCGCCGGAACAAGCGCTTCTAGGTTCGCTTTTACCGTCGCGAAACTATTGTTTGATCGGATTGTGACGTGTTCGACAGTTATTTTTTCTACGGATGTATTGCTGCTGACCATTGGAATAACCTTTTGACGCCTGAATCGTGGGGAAGGTGGGATATTCCTCGTTTCTCTGAGCGAGTACTGGGCCCCCAGCACGGAGATGCCGGGAGCCCTATCCTCATTCCGCCAGCGCGGCCTTTTCAATTGCCGCAGCGACTTCCTTCGCATGAACGACAAGAGACGCGTGGCTGCCAGCGACCTCCGTTATTTGGGCCTTCATCCGTGCCGCGAAAAACTTTTGGGCCTTGGGCGCGATCACCTTGTCTTTCGTGCTGATCACATAGAACGTCGGTTTATCGTGCCACGCCGCGGTATCGACTGGGGCGTCGAACGCCGTGAGGCTTAATGGGAGTTGCGAGTTTGCCAGGGATTCGGCGATCTGCGGCGGAAGATCAGCAGCGACTGCTGAAGGAAACACTTTAGGATCGATGTAGAGGTTGCCCTTTGCGTCAGGATGAATCGCCGCGGTGCCTTCGGTCGGGGGGCCGCTTTTGGCCAGGGACGCCAGAGATTCACCCACGTCAGGCGCAAACGCGGAGACGTAGACAAGCGCTGAGACCTTTGGATCGTTACCTGCTTCTGTGATGACCACGCCGGCCCAGGAGTGGCCGACGAGAACGGTCCTGCCGTCCTGCTTCGCGAGCGCCTGTTTGGTGGCATCAACGTCCGCGGCGAGGGAGGTCAGCGGATTTTCAACGAGCGTTACGTTGTAGCCCTTCTTCGTGAGAATATCGGCAACGGGTTGCCAGCTTGTCTGGTCTACGAAAGCTCCGTGTACGAGAACGATATTGTGAGCCGCCCCCTTGGGCAGCTGAGCCGATTGGGCGGGAGCGGCAATTCCGGCGATGAGGACGCTGGCCGCTGAGAGTAGAAGATTTCGCATTGATTGCTCCTGATGGGATGTTGAACGACGCCGGTCCGGGGAATGGACAGCTTCGCAAAGTCGCGGTTCTTCCTTTTGCTATTGGCGAAATGGTCGCCGCGCGA
Organism: uncultured Pseudomonadota bacterium; assembly: GCA_963782195.1. Taxonomy (GTDB): domain Bacteria; phylum Pseudomonadota; class Alphaproteobacteria; order Rhizobiales; family Beijerinckiaceae; genus Methylovirgula. The sequence goes on from CAWAIN010000005.1 coordinate 520,674, forward strand.
TGCGTTCGGGCGCTGCGACATGACGTAGTGGGAGGGGCCGTCAGTCGATAGGGATCAATCGTCCGATTATTGTGTCTAACCGTCTCCGGACCAACTTGACGGAACAGGACCCAACATGCAAACGGACGAGCTGGCGAACAACTCGTCCGTACGGCATCGGCACAAGCGGGCTGATTCCCAGGTGTTTCATCGGATGCATCACTTTGAACACCTGTTGATGGAGATAATCGGGGAGGTCATCCACTTGGATCATGACATATATTTTGCCGTGCATTTTGACGACGTCCGCGTGCATCTTCGTGCCGTCTTTCATTACCACTTCCATGTTAGTGATCATCTGAACAACTTCCTGGACGTTGACGGCGTAGGCACTCGAAGCAATCAAAAGTCCAGTCGCTGCGGCAATAATTCTTGCGCTGACTCGCATATTCGTGCTCCATCTCTAAATTGGCAGGCATCTGTGTACGGTCGCGGTTTTTCCATCTGCCGTTAGCGAGATGGTTGCACGCACGACGTGTCGGGCCTGCCGCGACATGACCTAATCGCGAGGGTTTCTCAGACGATAGGGCCCAATCGTCCGAATATTGTGTCTGACCGTCCGCCGGGCTAACATCGGCGCCATGGACATCCTCGCCGAAGTGCTCGATCGCGTTCGCCTTGGCGGGACCCTGCTTTTCCACTTCGAGCTCGGCCATCCCTGGAGTCTGGCGTTGCCGGCGCGCCCCTACGCCCTGTTCCATTATCTCAGTCGTGGCTCAGCTACTCTCGCGCTCGAACAGGGACGAGAGCTCCGCATGACCGAGGGCGACTTTGTCGTCGTCACACGCGGCGAGCCCCATGTGATTTATTCGGATCGCCGGACGAAGCCATTACCGATTCTGGACCTCGATCGACCCGACCGCGCATCTTGGCGTCGTTCGTCACGGAGGCGGTGCGCAGCCGCTCTCGACGATGATCTGTGGCAATTTCACCGTGTCGCGGCCCTCGCGCGGTAGCGTGTTGGAATTGCTTCCGCCCGTGCTTCTCCTGAAGCCGACGGCGGACGGTGATTGGCTCGAGGCAATTCTGCAACGCATGGTGAGCGAGTCGGCGGTTGAGCGTCCCGGCCAACGCGTCGCGCTCTCACGAATGACAGAAGTGCTCTTCGTCGAGGTGTTACGAAGCTGGATCAAGTCTCTCCGTCCCGGAGAAGGCGGATGGCTTGGGGCGATGGCGGACCCGCATATCGGACCGGCGCTTCAGTTGATCCACGAACAACCGGATCGGCCCTGGACCCTTGGCGACCTCGGGCGCCGCGTGGGGCTCGGTCGCTCGGCGTTTTCGGCTCGCTTCACCAAGCTCGTCGGCCAGTCCATGCACCGCTATCTGATCGCACGCCGGATGGCGGAGGCTGCGTTTCTGCTCGAAACAAGCGACGATGGGATTTCACGGATTGCGAGCCGAGTCGGCTACGAGACAGCGGCCGCATTTTCGAAGCTGTTCCATCGACATCACGGCCTATCGCCTGGCCGTTACCGAGCAGCTCGACGCTCAGACGGCAGCCAGAATTTGACGCCCGCACATTTGAAGCAAGAGACAGACATTTAGAGGGGTGGATAGACCAAACGCGCGAATGGGTGCGGAGGCAGCCGGCAGAGATCAGCGGGGTTTGATAAATCGCAACGTGAATCGGTCGGACTCGCCAATGGCTTCGTATTTTGCGCGGTCGATGGCACCCAATGCGTAAGTCGGCGGCAATGTCCAAACGCCCTTCGGATGATGATGATCGTCCTTTGGATTATTGTTGATCTGGCTCTCGCCATCAAACTTAAATCCCGCCGCTTCGGCCAAGCGGATAACGGTCGATCGTTTGATATAACCGCTGCTGATCTCAAGTTCGCTGGCTTCGTTTTCGGGTAGACGGTGGTCCTCGATACCGAGTACCCCGCCAGGCTTCAACGCCCGATAGCAATCGGCGAAAAATTGCGCTGACGCCGCCGTTCCAGATTTCAGAAAATTATGAACGTTTCGAAAAGTCAGAACGACGTCAGCACTTCTTGCCGGCGCTATGTCGGAAGTCTTGCCCGTCGCCAAAGCTGTAACGATAGCTCCACCAAAGCGCGCGGGATCTTTGGCAAAAAGCGCGATGATTGCGTCGTGACCCTTTCCCGGAGGAAGTGCCGCGATGTATTTGCCATGATCCCGGAGTAGCGGAGCCAGAATTTCGGCATACCAACCATTGCCCGGCCAGATTTCTACGACCGTCTCATCCGGTCTCACGCCAAAGAATGTGAGTGTTTCGACGGGGTGACGATAAAAATCTCGCGCGGCATTTTTGGCGCTCCGCCGTGGGCTCGCAACAGCGGCTTTTATGGCGCTCACATCCGCTGCGGGACCGATTGCGTCTGCCGCGCTGACTGCGCTTAGAGAGGCAAAACAGATCATGATGGAAAACGCGGCGCGTAGGTTTGCCTTACGTAGCGCGGGGGAACCAAAGATCACGAACAATCTCCATAACCTAGTGCAGGTCGGCGTATCCAAGCGTCGCGGCGTCATTTTCGATAGTTGAAAGACGTTCGTAATCAGCATCGGTGTCGAATGCGAAGCCTTCAATGTTTAAAGCCGAGCGAATGGATTTAAGGCCGGGCGCCAGCGCGACATCGTGCAACGCCTCTCTCAAAACGCGAAGAATTCCAGGGTCATTTTTCGCGGTGATGAAGGGCGGAGCCGCGGTGCTCAATGATTGGCCAATTTTAGAGACGCGCGCGGTGACTTCCGGGTCGAAATGCTGGAAGTGCGCGAAGCTGACGCAATCGATGGCGGCGACGTCGGCCTGACCATTGGCAACCGCCTCGAGGCTTTTGCGATGGGCGCCGGTTACGATGACAGAGCGAAAAAAGCGGCTGCCTTTGGCAATAGGTGCAATTGCCGCCCGCAGCAAATTCATCCCGGTGTTGCTGTCATAGCCATTCACGGCGCAAACGCTTCCACGCAAATCAGACAACGTTCGATGTCGCGTTTTCGCGTTAACGATAAAGAAGCTGCAATGTTCGAAACCTTGGCAGCCCGGAGATCCATAAATGGGAGTTGCAACAATTTGTACGGCGCTTTTGAGTTGCTTGATGATTGGATAGCCGCAGGCCTGACCTAGGCAGAAGCTCAGGGTTGCGCCATATTGCGTGATAATCGGCGGTCCTGGTCAATGACGCGGGGGGACGCAATCCAGCGTCTTCCAGACGTTCCGCGATCGCGCGCCAGAAAGCATCATTTATCGGCTCCAATTCCGGCAAATAATACATCGGAAGCGCCGCGACCGCCCGCGACGCCGCGGCGGTCCGTGTATCAACCTCTGGCGTGGCGCTTTTACTCATAGCCGAAAGGATGGATCGGATCGTCAAACAACTTCCAAAGATAGCGCCGTGCGATTTCCAGATAGCCCTGATAAGTGCGCAGCCCCCGATGAGATCAGGCTCTCGCGATTCTTTTGTACCAAGCCGGGATTTTGTACCAAGCCAAGTCGGGCCGGTGGTGGTGCACGACATGAAGATTATTGAAGAGGAAGAGAAGTCCAAAGACCTTGGCATTCTCGACGATTGCTGTCTCCTCGCCATTGGCCCTCGCGGCCCTATGCTCGGCAAACGAGCGCACGAGCGACAGCGAGGTCCCCGGATAGACGATAACGAATAGATAGAACCATGGGTTTATCTTACAAATGCCGACGACCCAGATTAAAACGAGCGCGCATCCCACAAGATGTGCCGCCCAGTTTACGAGACCTGTGTAAGGATTGCTCCAATAGAAGCGAGTTCCCGCACGACCAAGCGACCCGCGCTTCCACGCTGGCCCCAGGACGAGTTTCCCTAACAAGCTCGTCTGCAAACGCACCAGCGTTTTGCCGATAGGGCCGAGTTCTGACCATGCGTCTCTCGTCCAATAATAAATTTCCGGATCGTTACCCGGATCCGCGAGAAAGTTCCGCGCGGTGATGATCGAGGTGTGAGGTGCGATAAACATGGTAGGGCAGCCAAAGGACAGAGGCGGAAAGGCCAATAGTGTATTCACACTCTGCCAAGGGGTCGGATGTCCGTGCAGGTTCTCGTGTTGGAGAGAAGAGTGCCAGGCGATGAGCCATGCGCCGGCGACTACAACGAACCAGACGGGAAATAGGGAATGGTAGAAAGTGATCGCTGCCCAACCCGAGTAAATAACGACCGCGAGCAAGACGGTAGGCCATTCTACTGTCAAAGGTTTTTTCATTTCAGATGGGAGCCAGCCTATGAAGTACACTTATTCTATAGAATAACAATAATATGTCAAACGGAGAGGTCCGGATCGGCGACGCGCGCACGTATCGTCGCCGCGACCGCCTTTTCTGGACTTCGCAGCCTCCGCATGGCAAAAGCCCCCGACCCTAAACACATGAATTGTGATGTCCGATATCTCTGATCTGGAACAGGAAACGCTGGCCGCCGTCACGGCCGCTGCGGATGAGTCCGCGCTTGAGGCCGTGCGCGTCGCGGCGCTGGGCAAAAAGGGCTCGATCTCGGCCTTGCTCGCCGGCCTCGGCAAGATGGCGCCGGAGGAGCGCAAGGCGCAGGGCGCCGTTATCAATGCCGTGAAGGATCGCGTCAGCACCGCGCTCGCCGAGCGCCGCACGATTCTCAAGGAAGCCGCGCTCGAAGCACGGCTCGCCAGTGAAACGCTCGACGTGACGCTCCCGGCGCACACGAGCCCGCTCGATCTCGGCCGCGTTCATCCGATCTCGCAGGTCATGGACGAACTCGCGGCGATCTTCGCCGACCTCGGCTTCGCCATTGCCGAGGGGCCGGACATCGAGACCGACGATTATAATTTCACCAAGCTCAACTTTCAGCCGGACCATCCGGCTCGAGAGATGCACGATACGTTCTTCCTGAAGCCGGACGCATCGGGCGAGCGCAAGCTGCTGCGCACGCATACGAGCCCGGTGCAGGTGCGCACCATGCTGACCCAGCGGCCGCCGATCCGCGTCATCTGCCCTGGCCGGACCTATCGCTGCGATTCCGACCAGACCCACACGCCGATGTTTCATCAGGTCGAAGGTTTGGTGATCGACAAGCAGGCCAATCTCGGCAATCTGAAATGGGTGTTGAGCGAGTTCTGCAAGGCGTTCTTTGAAGTGCCTGACGTCAAAATGCGCTTCCGCCCGAGCTACTTCCCGTTCACCGAGCCGTCGATGGAAGTCGATATCCAGTGCTCACGTAAAGCTGGCGAGATTCGCTTCGGCGAAGGTGAGGATTGGCTCGAAATTCTCGGCTGCGGGATGGTGCATCCCAACGTGCTGAGGAATTGCGGCCTCGATCCCGAAGTTTATCAGGGCTTTGCCTGGGGCATCGGCATCGACCGCATCGCCATGCTCAAATACGGGATGCCTGATTTACGCGCCTTTTTCGACGCGGATGTCCGCTGGCTGCAGCATTATGGCTTCCGGCCGCTCGACATTCCGACGCTGCTCGCAGGCTTAAGCGGCTGAGGGGGCGCCGGCGCTCAAAAATCGCTGGCGATGCCCTTCACTTCCCAATCCCCGTAACGGATCGGGTCGGGGCCGTCGCGGCCGCCGATTTCGGCCGGGCGCGCGGCCTCCTGCTTTTCCGCGCGACGCGCCTCGGCTTCGGCCAAAGCGCGTCGCGCCGCCGCGTTCGACACCCGCGGTTCGATTTGATTCTCGGTCTTTTCGTCCAAACCCAGATTCCCTGTCATTGCACTGTGCGCGTCCGCGCTTCGCGGTGCATTACGCTGGCACAACGGTAGCTTATCTGAAAGTCTGATTTCCGTCACAAGCTAAGGCAATGGTAAGTCTATACGAATTATCCGCGCCGGCCGATCTGCCTGGCGGCGCGCGTTCGGCCCGCGATTTGTGGACCGTCAGGGGGCGCTCTTGATGAAGAAGCCGCAGCGCGCTGCCGCCGCCGATCTTGCCAGGCAGGAGGCGATGAAGGCGCCCGGCCTCGCGGCGCGCCTCGCCGCGGCCGCGATCCTTCGCGATGTCACCGTCAGCGGCCATACGCTCGACGAGGTCTTTGCGGCACCGACCGGCCTCTCCCGTCTCGGCGGCCTTGCGCCACGCGACATTCCGCTCGCCCGCTCGATCGTGACCGTAGCGCTGCGCCGGCTCGGGACAATCCGCTACGCGCTTGCGGCTCTCCTCGACGACGGCTTTCCGCGCACGGCGCCGCAACTCGAATGGACTCTGACGGTCGCGGCCGCGCAAATCCTCTTTCTCGACGTTCCCGATCACGCGGCGGTCGATCTCGCTGTGCGTATGACGCGGCTCAATTCCAAGTGCGCGCCCTATGCGGCGCTGGTCAACGGCGTCGCGCGCAATCTCATCCGCCGGCGCGAGGAATTCCTCGCCGCGGGCCCGGCGCTCGATATCGATGTCCCAGCCTGGCTCGCGGCACGCTGGCGCAAAGCCTATGGCGAAGAGATGGCGCTGGCGATCGCAGCGGCTAATCGTCTTGAGCCGACCTTGGACATCACCGTCAAATCGGATGCCGCGCAATGGGCCGAAAAGCTCGATGCGGTTTTGCTGCCGACGGTATCCATACGATTGAAGACACATCGGCCGATTCAAGAGCTTGACGGATACGAGGACGGCGAATGGTGGGTGCAGGACGCGGCTGCGGCGTTGCCAGCGCAGCTTCTGAACGTCACGCCCGGCCTGCATGTCGGCGATCTCTGTTCGGCGCCCGGCGGCAAAGCGGCGCAGCTTGCGGCACGCGGTGCGCGCGTCACCGCGGTCGATCGTTCGGCCGAGCGCCTGAAACTTCTTGCAGCGAATTTTCAACGGCTGCAGCTTGAGGCCGAAGTTGTCGTTGCCGATGTGACGACGTTCAGCGGCCCGACGTTCGACGCCGTGCTGCTCGATGCGCCATGCTCAGGCACCGGGACGATCCGGCGCCATCCGGATATCGCCTGGATCAAAAAGACCGGCGACATCGCCAAACTCGTTACGCTGCAAGCGCGAATGCTCGACAAGGCTTTCGACCTCGTCAAACGCGGCGGCACGATCATTTATTGCGTCTGCTCGATCGAGCCCGAAGAGGGCGAGCAGCAGATCGCCAATCTTTTGCGCCGCAATCCGGACGTCTCGCGCGTGCCGATCAGTGCGGAGGAAGTCGGTGGCCAAGCGGACTTTGTCAACGCGCTGGGTGAACTGCGCACACTCCAGCCTTATTTGCCAGCCGACGAGCCGCGTCTGTCTGGCATCGACGGATTCTTCGCAGCAAGACTTGTGCGTCAGTCCTGACAGCTGGCACGCTTAGCTGGACCAGGCCGCTATTTTGGCCGAAATTGGCGCATCGCTGGCTGAAGCAATTGCCGGCAGACGGGGTGCCGCAAGCACGTGAACGTAGGAGAGAAACTGCATATCGGGCGCCGTGTCGCAAGGCGCGCCGGCCTTTTCACGCGGCGCGTGGCGACGGCGCCGTTCGCCACGCTCGCGACTCTGCGTGCGAAGGCACCCGAGCGTTTGCTGATCGCACCGCAAGATTTGCGCACGACAGACGCGACCATCGCCAGTGAAATCTATTCGGGCTATTTCGCGCTTGCCGGCAAGGCGGTCAATCTGCGCGGCCTCTCGCCGTTCGAAGCCATTGCGCCTTCGCAAAACTGGGCGCGTGCGCTTGCAAGCTTCGGTTGGCTGCGGCACTTGCGCGCCGCCGATACCGCGCTGGCCCGCGCGAATGCGCGCGCTTTGGTGAGCGATTTTTTGGCGCGCAATGAAAAGCCGGATCGCTCTCCCGCCTGGGAGACGGGCGTCGCGGTGCGGCGGACGCTGTCATTTCTGTCGCAATCGCCGATCATTCTCGAGAACGCCGATCGCGCCTTTTACAGGCGCTTCATGCGCGCGTTGATGCGTCTGCAATATTTTCTCGAGCGGCAGATTACGGCGCGACTCGTCAGTGGCGAGGACCGCCTTTTCGCAGCGATCAGCCTTGCCGAGCTTGGTCTTTGCGCGCAAGTCAGCGCCAGCTTCCAGCGGCGCAGCACCCGTTTGCTCGCGACCGAGCTTGCGCGGCAAATCTATCCGGATGGCGGCCACATCAGCCGTAACGCCGATACACTCATCCGCCTCCTGCTTGATCTTCTGCCCTTGCGGCAGGCCTATGCGGCACGCGCCGTGCCGCCGCCGCCGGAGCTTTTGAACGCAATCGACCGAATGGTACCGATGCTGCGGCTGTTGCGTCATGGCGATGGCGCGCTCGCTCTTTTCAACGGCATGAGCGTGACGCCCGTGGACGTTATCGCGACGGTCCTGGCCTATGAGGATGCGCGCGCCAAGCCGCTCTTTAACGCGCCCTACAGCGGTTATCAGCGAGTTGAGGCGGCGAATAGCGTTTTGATCGTCGACACTGGCCGCCCGCCGCCGCCGGAATTTTCGACACGCGCGCATGCCGGTGCTTTATCGTTCGAGTTCTCGATCGAGCAGCAACGCTTGATCGTCAATTGTGGCGCGCCCAGCGACGAACTCTCGGCGGCGCGGGGCGCGGCGCGTACAACCGCGGCGCATTCGACACTTATCGTCAATGATACTTCGTCCTGCCGTTTCGCGGCGGCCGAAGGGACCGAAAAATGGCTACGCGACGAAATCATTTCCGGCCCACACAATGTCGCTGTCGAGCGACAGGTTCAACCGGAGACGACGACGCTGAAGGCTTCGCACGATGGCTACCGCACGCGCTTTGGCCTCATTCATGAACGGCGGCTCACGCTCAGTGCCGACGGAATGCGGCTAGACGGCGAGGACAGACTTAAATCGGTTTTAAAAAAACCGAAGGCCCATCCGTTCGCCATCCGCTTTCATGTCCATCCCGGCGTCGAGCCTTATAGCGTCGTCGAAGGCCGCGCGGTGCTTCTCGATCTGCCCGACCGAACGCGCTGGATGTTCAGCGCTGAGGATCTGCCGATTGCGATTGAAGAAAGCATCTTCTTTGCCGCGCCGGACGGCTCGCACGCGACCCGGCAATTGGTGATCTATGGCAGCGTCGAGCAGCCGGTGTCCGTCGCCTGGACTCTGCGCGCGATTGCCGCGCAGGATGAGTACGAGGATAATACAGAGCCGGAAGAAGCCTAGGTCTCTTCTGCCCGCGTCGCGGCGACCCAGGCACGCGCCCGCGTCTCAGGATCGGAATTGAGGGTTATATCCGTGACGGCGGCGACGCTGTCGGCACCCGCCGCAAAGACGCCCGGCGCCCGCTCCAGCGTGATCCCGCCAATGACGACAAGCGGAATGGTGCCGATTTTTTTCTTCCATTCGCCGATACGGTCGAGGCCCTGCGGCGCAAAAGCCATCGCTTTCAGGATCGTCGGATAAATCGGCCCGAGCGCGATGTAATCCGGCTTCAACGCGAGCGCGCGCGAAAGTTCGGCCTCGTCGTGCGTCGAAATTCCGATTTTGATGTTCGCGCCGCGGATCATTTCCACATCGGCAGTGTCGAGATCGCCCTGCCCGAGATGCACATGGGTGCAACTGAGATCGATCGCCTCCTGCCAGTAATCGTTAACGATCAGCTCGGCGCCCGCGGCAAGACAGAGCGTCCGCGCTGTTCTGATCTCACGCCTGACGTCTTCGATCGGCTGATCCTTGACACGCAATTGCACAAGCCTCACGCCGCATGTCAGGAGTCGCGCAACCCAGTCGGCGCTATCGACAATAGGGTAGAAGCGGTCAAGCACGTTTGGGCAAATCCGAGAAGGCGCGGCCGATCTGCGGCGTCGAGGGCTCCGCCATGTCGCGCGGCAAAATAGGATCGGCGCAATAGCCGAGACGCCCGGCTTCGATCCCGAGCGCGAAGGCGCGGGCCATCGCGACAGGATCGCCGGCTTTTGCAATTGCGGTGTTCAACAACACCGCGTCGTAGCCAAGTTCCATCGCCGCCGCGGCATGTGCGGGTGTGCCGATGCCTGCGTCGATAATCAGCGGCGTTGACGGAAATTTCTTTCGCAACGCCTGGAGCCCGAAAACATTGTTGAGGCCGCGGCCGGAGCCGATCGGCGCGCCCCAGGGCATCAGGACCTCGCAGCCCGCACCGACGAGCCTCTCCGCGACAAGCAAATCTTCCGTCGTGTAGGGAAACACCTTGAAGCCCGCGCGCGAAAGAATCCCCGCCGCCTCGACAAGCCCGAAAACATCCGGCTGCAGCAGATCATCGTCGCCAATCACTTCGAGCTTGATCCAGTCCGTCGCGAACACCTCGCGCGCCATCTCGGCCGTCGTCACGGCTTCCTTGACACTGCGGCAACCGGCCGTATTCGGCAGAACCTTGACGCCAAGATCGCGGATCAAACTCCAGAAACTCTCGCCGGCGCGGCCCTTGCCCGCCTCACGCCGCAGCGAGACCGTAACGACCTCAGCCCCAGACGCCTCGACCGCATCAGCGAGAACAGCGGGCGAAGGAAATTGCGCCGTGCCGATCAAGAGACGCGAGGCAAGCGGCACACCGTAAACTTCAAAGGGCTCGTTCTGCATAGGTAATCCTTATCAGCCTCCTTGCCGCGGCACGAGAATTTCGACTGCATCGCCGGGACAAATTGGCGTGGCTGAACGATCAATCGCGCGGACGAAAGTTTGGTTCACCGCCGTCGCGACGAGTCTGTCCTGATAGTCGAGTTCGGCAAGCAGAGCCGCGAGCGTCGTCGCAGCAACATCATGCTCTTTGCCATTGACGCGGATTTGCATCCATCACCTCCGGAAAAGTTTCATCCTTGAGCGCTACGGCGACGGCACGGCGCGCCAACGCTGGCGCCAACAGAAAGCCGTGGCGATAAAGCCCGTTGATAAAGATCGTGCGGCACTCACGCCTGATGCGCGGCAGGTTATCCGGAAATGTCGGACGCAGATCAGCGCCGGTTTCGACAATCTCCGCCTCGCCAAAGGCCGGATGCAGCGCATAAACCGCGCTTAAAAGTTCGAGCATCGAACGCGCCGTGATGCGCGGGCGCTCCTCGTTTTCAATAGCGGTCGCGCCGACCATGAAGCGCCCATCGCCGCGCGGCACGACATAGACCGGGTGGCGTGGATGCAGCAATTGCACCGGCCGCTGAAACGCGATTTCGTCTGTCTTGACGACGAGCATCTCGCCCTTGACGCCGCGCAGATCGGGCAATGCATCGCGCGCAGCAAAGCCGCGGCAATCGATCGTCCAATCGGCCTCGTCGCCAAAGCCTCGGCCGGCGTATCGAAACGAAACGTTACACGCTCGAATTCACGCAGACGCGCGACAAGCTTTTCGATCGCCGTGCGCGGATCGAGATGCGCCTCGCCAGGAAAGAAAAGCGCGCGGTCGAAACGGCCGCCGAGATGCGGCTCGCATACAGCAAGTTCATCGGCGTCGAGCCATTCATGCCCGGAAGTCCGCCGCGAGAAACGGATGAGATCGGCACGGTCGCGCGCGGGGGCGACAAGCAGGCTGCCGTTGACCGTCGCCAGCTTGAACGTCTCGCTCCAGAAAGCCAGACCTTCGAGACCCCATTCAATAACGAGCGGCGGAGAACTCTCGGCTTCGCACCAGGGCGCCAACATGCCGCCGGCAAAATAGGAGCAGCCGCGGCCGGGCGCGGCCTGGCGCTCGACGACTTCAACCGTCTGACCAGCCGCGGCGAATTCATAGGCTGCGGTGAGGCCGGCGACACCGGCGCCTAGGATACGGATTTTTTGCGGAAAATCGCTCATGACCATCCCTACGCCAGTACAAACTGGATCAGGTTCGAAGGGTCGCCGGGCCGCTTCTTAGCCGAAGCGCTGCCAGCCTCTCAGCCCCCTGACGGGGATCCCCTAGGCACACGCGATACATAGGGCTTGCGGGCGGGTATGGTCAAGGCAGACGCTCAAGCGTGACTTTTGCCGATCACGAGAGAGCGTAGAATGTTCGACCGCCAGGGAGGCATTCATGTCGAAAGACATCGCGACCCTCGAACATCCCGTCTGCCGTGTTCTGCGCGCGCAGGAGCCGTTCATCGGCAAGCAAGGCTTGTCTTACGCACCCGCCGTCTCGGCGGAGATGGTACGTGCATCCGCCATCCACATGCAATTGCTCACCATTCCACCGGGCGGCCGCGCCAAGGCGCATAAACACGAATCGCACGAGACCGCGATCTATATCCTAAGTGGCCGGAGCGCGATGTATTATGGCGAGCAGCTTGAACATCACGCTGTGGCCGAGGCGGGCGATTTCGTCTACATCCCCGCCAACGTGCCGCATCTTCCCTATAATTTGAGCGAGACCGAACCTTGTACGGCCGTCATCGCGCGCACCGATCCGAATGAGCAGGAAAGTGTGGTGCTCATGCCGGAACTGGACGACATCCGTCGGTGACGTCCGCGGGGTCTTAGCTGACCTAAGCCCATTCACCCTTGCGGAAGACCGGCACACGCGAGCCGTCCGGCTTTATGCCGTCGATGTCGATCTTGTCGGAACCGATCATCCAGTCGATATGGATGAGGCTTTTGTTGCCGCCCTGCGCTGCGATCTGTTCGGGCGTCAGTTTATCGCCATTGATGAAGCATTTCGCGTAGCATTGGCCGAGGGCGATATGGCTGGCGGCGTTCTCATCGAAGAGCGTATTAAAGAACAGAAGGCCGCTTGCCGAGATCGGTGAGGAATGCGGCACCAGCGCGACTTCGCCGAGCCGCCGGGCACCGTCGTCCGTTTCAAGAACCTTGCGCAGCACATCCTGCCCATGCGCCGCTGTCGCCTCGACGATGCGGCCTGCCTCGAACCGCACCGCGATCCGGTCGATCAGGGTGCCCTGATAAGAGAGCGGCTTGGTGCTCACGACAGTGCCGTCGACGCGATGCGCATGCGGCGTCGTGAAGACCTCTTCGGTCGGGATATTCGGATTGCAGACGACACCGTTCTTGGCAGTCGAGGCGCCGCCTTCCCATTCGTGACCATCCGCAAGCCCGATTGTCAGATTGGTGCCGGGCCCCGTGTAATGCAGGGCGGCGAAGCGCTGGCTGTTGAGCCATCGGGTGCGGCTGCGCAGGGTGGCGTTATGCGCGGCCCAGGCCGCGATGGGATCGGCGGTATCGACGCGCGAGGCCGCGAAAATCGCGTCGCTCAGTTTCGCGACCGCGACATCCGGTTCATCATGCGGAAAAACCTGATGCGCCCAGGCCGCGCCCGGAAAGGCGACAATGTTCCAGTTGATATCGAAGCCCGCGATCTTCTCGAGCGCCGGCTTATAGGCGATGGAATTGGCCTTGTTGGCCCGCGCGACCTTGGCCGGATCTTCGCCCGCGAGCAGCATCGGATTGTCGCCGACGACGGCGAGCCGCGCGGTGTTCGCGGCAAAAGCCTTGCCGACGCCTTCGTAAAGCCAGGCAGGCGCACGATCGAAACTCGCGTCATGCGCAAAGCGAAAGCGTGCCAACGTCATCTGCTCGTCCGCAAGCATTGGCGTCACCAGCCCGGCACCGGCTTTATAGGCGTGCTCGACGATTCGGCGCACGAAGGCCAGCGCCGCAACCGGCGCCGTCAGAAACAGGTCCTGACCTTCTTGCAGATTCAGCCCGACCTTGACGGCGACCTCGGCAAGCTTGTCGAGTTTGATAGGATCAATCGATGCGGACATATTGCGCTGATGCGTGGTCATGGGAATGCAGCCTCAAAATCTGTTCGTCGATTCATATTCGCTCTGATGGCGATAGTGGGTGGCAATGGGGCATGTTTCAGGCACACGCGGCAGTCCAATCACGGCTTCGTTGGCGCGGACCATGGGCCCGGCGGCATACTCGGTGCGGGCTGCTGACCCAACCCCATGGTCATGGCCGTGAGGCCGGCCAAGCCGCCGAGCTGCATCGATTCCACTGCCGTGCTCGGCACGATGACGATCGTCGCCTTGTCGCTCTTCAATCCTTCATAGAGCATGTTCATCGCCCGCAAATGAAAGGCGACCGGATCATTGGTATAGGTCTTCGCCGCCTCGCCGAACTTTTCCGCCACCTGGCGCTCGGAATCGCCGAGGATGACACGTGCTTGGCGCTCACGCTCCGCCTGCGCCTGCATCGACATCGCGTCCTCCAAGGCGGGAGGAATCAGCACATCCTTCACTTCCACCGAGATGACGTTGATGCCCCAGGGCTCGGTTCGCTCGTCGATGACCTTCTGCAGGTCAGCGCTGATCTTCTCGCGGCCTTCCAGCATGTCCGAAAGCACCGTCTTGCCGATCACATCGCGCAGCGCGGTTTGCGCGGCCCAGTTGATGGCGCTGACATAATCGGCGACATCGAGCGCCGCCTTTTGCGGATCAATGACCTTCCAGAACAGAACGGCATCGACATCGACCGGCACAGTGTCCTTGGTGAGCGTCTTTTCCGCCTTGAACGTGCTGGTGATCACGCGGATATCAATCCAATAGGCAACGGTCTCGATGATCGGGATAATAAAAAACAAGCCGGGGCCTTCGAGGCCGCGAAAACGGCCAAGCCGCAGAACGACCACGCGTTCCCACTGGTTAGCGACCTTGATGGAATAGGAAATGATATAGGCAATGATTCCGGCGCCGACAGCGATCCAGACGGCGTCGTGGGGTTCGCCGAGCATGTAACTCGAATAGGCAAATGCCAAGCCGATGCCGAAAACGATCACGAAGATCAATCCCGGCAGAGAGTTCGGTTTCCTCACCTCGATGCCCTCTTTATCTTAACGGTATCGTTCGCCGGAGATCGCGAGCTTGGCCGCACCACATCGTATCCGGGCGCGCTGCACCCCTCGACCGCAACTCAGGCCGCCATGAGGCTCTCAAACATGGCCCGCCCGTCGGTGCCGCCGACGAGCGGGTCGATCAGATTTTCCGGGTGTGGCATCAGTCCAAGCACGTTCAGATTTTTAGAATAGATACCAGCAATGTCATTCACCGAGCCATTGGGATTGGCCGCCCCGCCGAGCGTGCCGGCGGCATCGCAATAGCGGAAGGCGATGCGCCCTTCGCCTTCGAGCCGCGCCAGGGTTTCGCTATCGACGGTGTAATTGCCTTCGCCATGCGCGATGGCGACCTTGATCACCTGAAACTTTTGATATTGCGCGGTGAAGCCTGTGTCGGCGCGTTCGATGCGCAGATGCTGCATATGGCAGGCGAAGCGCAAATTCGTGTTGCGCATGAGAACGCCGGGCAAAAGACCTGCCTCGCAGGCGATCTGGAAGCCGTTGCAGATGCCGAGCACACGGCCGCCGCGCTTTGCATGTGCGCGCACTGCATCCATCACCGGCGAGCGCGCCGCGATGGCGCCGCAGCGCAGATAATCACCATAAGAAAATCCGCCGGGCAGAACCACAAGATCGGTGCCGGCCGGAAGCTCAGGCTCGCCATGCCAGACGATTGAAGGCTTTTGTCCGGTTACGTTGGCGAGCGCGCGAAACACGTCGCCTTCGCGATTGGACCCCGGAAAGAGAATGATCGCCGCGTGCAATGAAAACCTCAGGCGAGTTCGATGCGATAGTTCTCGACGATTGTATTGGCGAGCAATTTTTCGCACGCCGTCTGCAAAAGCGCCTGCGCCTTGGCGCGGTCCGCCTCTGCAATCTCGACTTCGAAAATCTTGCCCTGGCGCACACTTTCGACGCCGGGAATATCGAGCGACTTCAGCGCGCCTTCGATCGCCTTGCCTTGCGGATCGAGAAGCCCATTTTTCAGCGTGACGATGATATTGGCTTTCAAGATCGATGCCCCGTGTCGTGCGTAGCCACACTATATCGGCTGGCCGGCATAATAAAACCCCGCCGCGTCGGCGGCGGGGTTTTGGTTTAAACCAGAGCCAAGCTCAAGATTGGACGAGCTTCGGACCCGTCGCGCGCGGTTGCTCGTTGTCCTGCAGAATACCGAGCCGGCGTGCCACTTCCGTATAAGCTTCGACGAGACCGCCCATGTCGCGACGGAAACGGTCCTTATCGAGCTTGTCGTTCGACTTGATGTCCCAGAGCCGGCACGAATTGGGGGAGATTTCGTCGGCGACAACGATGCGCATCGTATCGCCTTCCCACAGGCGCCCGGTTTCCATTTTGAAATCGACAAGCCGGATGCCGACGCCGAGGAAAAGCCCGGTCAGGAAATCGTTGACGCGGATAGCGAGCGCCATGATGTCGTCGATCTCTTGCGGCGTCGCCCAGCCGAAGGCGGTGATGTGCTCTTCAGACACCATCGGATCGTTGAGTTCGTCGTTCTTGTAGTAGAACTCGATGATCGAGCGCGGCAATTGGGTGCCTTCCTCGAGACCGAGACGCGTCGAGAGCGAGCCCGCTGCAACATTGCGCACGACGACCTCAAGCGGCACGATCTCCACCTCACGGATCAATTGCTCGCGCATATTGAGCCGGCGGATAAAATGCGTCGGAACCCCGATATCGTTCAGATTCTGAAAGACGAATTCGGAAATCCGGTTGTTGAGCACGCCCTTGCCGTCAATCACCTCGTGTTTCTTGGCGTTGAAAGCGGTGGCATCGTCCTTGAAGTGTTGAATAAGCGTGCCCGGTTCGGGTCCCTCATAGAGGACCTTTGCCTTGCCCTCGTAAATGCGGCGGCGGCGATTCATGGGAATTAACCGTGGCTTGAGGTGGTCCATGGGAGGCCCTGGCTCCTTTCAGGAATGTCCCGGCCTGGCTGTAAGGCGATTAGGGCCGAGGCAGGCGATTCAGGCGGTGCGGCGCCGTGGGTCCAAAAGGGTCGTAGCTTTTTCGGCCGTTCAAGACAAGCAAATAGCGGGCAACCGCATCGCACCGGCAAATCTCAGCTTGACCTAAGCCGTCCTATTTCCGTCGTGAATTTCAACAGCTTAAGGCCCGGATATAGGTATCGGCGTTACCGATCCCCTGTCTCCTGCGTTGTTATATGGTTAGTCGTGGGGCCGAAAAAAGGACTCCCCTCGATGCGCGCTGGCCATCTCTGTTCGGCGGCAAGTCCTATGGCCGGACGCCGCATTCCGGGCTAGGTTTGTCCTCTTCGTTGCGATACGGATTCGGCGAGGCGGCGATGACGACATTCGACGAACGCGAAAAGGGCTATGAGGCCCAGCTAGCTCACGATGAAGACCTGAGATTTCGGGCCTATGTGCGGCGCAACAAAAATCTCGGGCTTTGGGCGGCCGAGAGGCTCGGCAAATCCGACGAAGCCGCTGAGGCTTATGCGGCGACATTGATCAAGACCCACCTTGAAGGCGACGGGGACGAAAGTGTCTTCGCCAAATTGCGCGCCGATTTCGCCGCCGCCGGCTTGCCGGATTCGGATCACCAAATTCGCCGCGAAATGGCCGAGACCCTCGCCAAGGCGACCCTCGAGATCAGCTCGCGGGGGACGCCGGCCCACTAACCTTTCTTTCAGCCGCAGTGGGGCATGATCGAACATGCCCCACGTCGCGCCCAAGACAGCCCCTGCTCCCGCCTTCGGCGGCGCCGATGCTGAACTCACCGCAATGGCGCGGGAATGGCTGGCTGAACTCGCCGGCGAGCGCCGCGTCTCCCGCCACACGCTCGATGCCTACGGCCGCGACCTCGGCCAATTCCTTGGTTTTCTGCGCGAACATCACGGCGAGTCGCCAAATCTTACGGCGCTTCGCACGATCAAACCCACCGATCTGCGCAGTTTTCTCGCCAGCCGCCGCGCCGCTGGGACAGGCAGCCGCTCACTGCTGCGCCAGCTCTCGGGCCTGCGCTCCTTCGCGCGCCATCTCGAACGCAAAGGCCTCGGCGAAGTCGCGGCGTTCTCTTCTGTGCGCAGCCCAAAAGCCCCACGCCGCCTGCCGAAGGCGCTCCCAGCGCAATCTGCGCGCGCGCTGGTCGACGAGGATTCCCGCGCCGGCGATGCGCGGCCGGATTGGATTCTGGCGCGCGATTCCGCCGTTCTTGGCCTGCTCTACGGCGCGGGCCTGCGCATTTCCGAAGCCCTGTCGATCAAACGCCAGGAGGCGCCGACCGGTGAAACGGATATCGTGACAGTCACCGGCAAAGGCCGGAAGGTCCGCAGCGTGCCGGTGATCGCGCCAGTGCAGCGCGCCATCGCGCGCTATATTTCGCTCTGCCCCTGGCCGTTACCGGCCAGCGGCCCGCTATTCGTCGGCGCGAAGGGCGGCGCGCTCTCCCCACGGATCATCCAGCTTGCTGTCGCCGAATTGCGCGGCGCGCTTGGCCTGCCGGAAACGGCAACGCCGCACGCATTACGCCATTCCTTCGCGACGCATCTTCTCGGCAAGGGCGGCGATCTGCGAACGATCCAGGAATTGCTTGGCCACGCGTCGCTTTCGACGACGCAGATCTATACGGCAATCGATTCCGCGCGACTGCTCGAAGCCTATCGGGGCGCCCATCCCCGCGCCCGCTGACCGGCGGAAGCGGAACTATATCCCTGCGGTTTTGTTAATCGGCTGTTGTTCGAGGCGTCCGGAAACCTCGGAGAGGAGTCAGCGATGAGCGAATCGAAAGTGAAAGCCAACCTGAAATCGGCAGAGTCGAAACCGCACGATGCAGAAATTTCACGCGACCGTCTGGCGCAACTGCTGAACGAGGACCTGTCGCGAGAATATCAGGCGATCATTGCCTACGTCGTCTATTCGCAGGTGTTGAAAGGCGCTGAATATATGAACATCGCCGATCAGCTTGAACTGCATGCCAAGCAAGAACTCGATCACGCGCTGACGCTCTCGCGGCTCATCGATTATCTTGGTGCGATGCCGAGCGTAACGCCGAAGCCGGTGCGCACGTCCGAAAAAGCCAGGGAGATGCTGCGTTTCGACCTCGACAACGAGAACGAGACGATCCGGAATTACCGCCAGCGTGTCCGTCAATGCGAACAGCTTGGTGAATACGCGATGGCCGAGCAAATTCGCCAAATTCTCGTGCAGGAGCAGGATCATCAGATCGATCTTGCGACCGCCCTGGGCGAGGACGTGCCGAAACTCGACACCGTATAGACGCGATTAACGCGCCAGTGCGCGCTTGACGGCGACTTCAACCTCGAGCTTCTGTTCCGGAGTCAGCGAATTGAGAATGCCATCGAGCCAGGCATCTTTTTCGCCCGCGGCACTCGCCAACAGATGCCATTTCATAGCCTCGACAACGTTCTTTTGGATGCCGCGGCCCAGCACCAGCAGCCGTGCCGCACGATCCTGTGCGACGACGTTATTGCGCGCCGCCGCCTTGAGGAAAAGACTCGCCGCAGCCGCTTCGTCCTTGGCGACGCCAACTCCGTTGAACAACATGATTGCATATTCGACTTCAGCTGAAACCTGCCCTTCATCGGCGGCCTGCTTCATCCATTGTGCCGCCATGACATCGTCCTGCGGTGCGCCCTTGCCCTCGCGATAAAAGAGCGCCAGCGAATAAGCGGCGTCGGGTGAACCGAGCACGGCGGCGCGGCGGAAATAATCCGCCGCCTTGGGAAAGTCCGGAGCCTTTTTCGGCGTATCGAGCGCGAGCACGCCGAGATTATAAAGTGCGCCAGGATCGTCCATCGCCGCGGCTTTGGTAAAGAGCGCCGCCGCGCCATCGCGGTCCTGCGCGACGCCATTCCCGGTCAGCTTGGCGAGTCCGTAAAGAAAGATACCTTCCCGGTCGCCGTGCTCCGCAGCGGCTTTATACCAAGCGGCCGCCTCCCGCGCATTCGTCGGTACACCGAGACCCTGATCGAAAAGCTGGCCGATCAAGGTCATCGCGGGGCCATCGTTTGGATTGGCGGCCAGACGTTTGCGGGCCTCACCCAGAGCCGTGATGTAATAGCCGCGCTGATAGGCGCCGTAGGCGAGGTCGAGATTGGGATTGGCCGGGGCGCTCGTTTGAGGAGGAAGCGCCGGTGCTGGTTTGGCGATCAGGTCTGGAGCGGACAGCGGCGTGGCCGGCTTGCGCTGCGTAAACTCGGCTCGGCCGAAAAGGCGAGCAGCACGCAGCAGACCGAAAGTGCCAGCCTGTTCATGCGCCGGTTCGCCCGCGCGCCAGCAAACGATCGACCTCTGCGACTGCCGCGCCCGGACCACGCGGATCGTCCCACACCGCCGTTTCAAGCGCGATGAAGTCGGCGCCCATCTCAACGAACCCCGCGACCTCCGCGATCTCGCGCGCATAAGCGACGCAAGGCAGATTGAATATCTCCGCCCACCAGGCGATGCGCTCGCGAATTTCCCCAAAGGCCTGCGAGCTGTCGGGACCGCCGAACATCAGATAATCAGCACCCGACTCGCCCGCGACCATCGCGTCGTCGCGGCTGACAAGGCCGCCGACGCCGACGATATGATTGGGCTTCATTGCTTTCAACGCGACCTCAAGCGCCTCGCCCGGCGCCGGAACATGCACGCCGTCAGCTTCAACTGCTGCTGCCAATTGCGGATCGCCGATAAGGCAGGCAACGCCACGTGGCTGCGCGAGCGCCAAAATTTTTTTTGCGATGGCGCTGGCATCCGCCCGTGGGTCGAAACGCAGCAAAACGCAGGCGACGTCGGCCGCCGCAAGCGCTGCTTCAAACGGCGCGGCAAAAGCCGCCGCATCAATGAGCGGCGGCGTAATCAGGTAAAGGCGTGGCGCATCCTCGGACATCAGGAATTCTGCTTCCATGCGCCGCCGAGCGGGGGCGCGCCAAAACTCCTCGCCAAAAAATGGGGCGAAAGCGCGGTAGCCTCAGGTCGAAAACCGCTCCGCACTTTCGGTCCGGTACTCAGGCCGCAGCTTTCTCCAGCGATTCCGACCATTGGCCGAGCGCAGCAAGGCTGTTCATGTGAGCGCGGTGGGTGAAAGCCGCTTGCGCCGCCCCGACATTGGCAGGCTTGCCCGACCAGGCCTTCTGCGGCGCTGCCTGCAGGGCGCGGCCGTATGAGAAGGTCATCGGCCACGGCGGGGAGGCGCGCACGATCGCGTCGAGGTTGGCGGTGGCGTCGAAGTCGGATTGGCCACCGGACAGGAAGGCAATGCCCGGCACCGCAACCGGCACGCTGTTCTTGAACAACCGGATGGTCGCGGCAGCGACCTCCTCCGGGCTCGCCCGATGGCCGGATTTCATCCCCGGCACGACCATGTTGGGCTTCAAGACAATGCCTTCGAGGAAGACGCGAAGATCATAAAGCGCGGTGAAGACCGTGCGCAGCACCGCCTCGCTCACCTCGTAGCAGCGGTGCAGCGAATGATCGCCGTCCATCAGCACTTCCGGCTCGACGATCGGCACAATATTGGCCTCCTGGCAGAGCGCCGCGTAACGCGCCAGCGCCTCGGCATTGGCGAGGATCGCACCGCGTGTCGGAATGCCGTCGGCAATGTCGATAACGGCGCGCCATTTCGCAAAGCGGGCACCAAGCTCGTAATATTCTTTCAGGCGCCCAGCGAGACCATCAAGACCTTCGGTAATCGTCTCGTGCGGGAAGCCTGGAAGCGGTTTCGCACCGGCATCGACCTTGATGCCGGGAAGCGAACCGGCCTTTTCGATCAAAGTGACAAGCGGCGTGCCGTCGACCGCTTTTTGCCGGATCGTCTCGTCATAGAGAATGACGCCGGAAATATATTTCTGCATCGCCTGGGTCGAACGGAACAGCAATTCGCGATAATCGCGCCGCGAGTCGGCGGTCGATTCGACGCCGATTGCGGAAAACCTTTTGGCAATGGTCGAAGAACTCTCATCCGCCGCCAGAATACCCCGGCCTGGGGCAACCAAAGCCTGCGCCGTCTGCGCGAGTTGCTGCTCGTTCACCGCTCTTCCCTATCGGTTCGTGACAAAATTCGGCGCCCGATTAAAGCCGCCGCGAATTAACCCGCAATGCCTCGACGCCCGGAAGCTCCTTGCCCTCCAGCCATTCAAGGAAGGCACCACCCGCCGTCGAAATATAAGTGAAATCCTTGGCCGCGTCCGACTTGTTCAGCGCCGCGATCGTATCGCCGCCACCAGCGATGCTTTCAAGCTGGCCGGACATGGTGAAACGCGCGGCGGCCTTCGCGATGGCATTCGTGCCGGCATCGAACGGCGAAATCTCGAAAGCGCCGAAGGGGCCATTCCAGACAAGCGTGCGGGCCTTCTCGATCAGGGTTTCGACCCGCGCCGCGGATGTCGGCCCGATATCGAGAATCATATCCTCGTCGCCGATCTCATCGATCGGGACGACACGCGATGGCGCGCCGGCGGCAAACTTTTGCGCGACAACAGCATCAACGGGCAGAACGATCTCGCAATCTTCCGCCGCCGCGTCCGCCATGATTTTGCGGGCGACGTCGGCCAGATCCATTTCGCAGAGCGATTTGCCAATCTTCTTGCCCTGCGCGGCAAGGAAGGTGTTGGCCATGCCGCCGCCGATGACAAGGATATCGACGCGACGCATCAGATTGCCGAGCAATTCGAGCTTGGTTGATACTTTTGCGCCGCCGACGATCGCCATCACCGGACGCACCGGGTGCGAAAGCAGATTGGTCAAAATCTCAAGTTCGACCTGCATCGAGCGGCCCGCGAAAGACGGCAGGCGGCGCGCCAGACCTTCCGTCGAGGCATGAGCGCGGTGCGCGCAGGAAAACGCGTCATTGACGTAGACATCGCCAAGCGCAGCGAGCTTATCGAGGAAGGTTTCGTCGTTTTTTTCTTCGCCGGCGTGAAAGCGGGTGTTTTCGAGCAGGAGATACTCGCCGTTCTTCAGCGCTTCGACGGCCCTCTCGGCGTCGGGACCCACGCAATCCGCGGCAAAGGCGACAGGCTTGCCGAGCCGCGCCGACAGTTCAGCAACAACCGGGCGCAGCGAATATTTTTCTTCCCGGCCCTTCGGGCGGCCGAGATGCGAAAGGATGATGACCTTCGCTCCCTTCGCCGAGATCTCCTGCAGATTGGGCAGGATGCGATCGATCCGCGTCGCATCGGCGATTTTTTCGCCATCCATCGGCACGTTGAGGTCAACGCGGATCAGGACCCTTTTCCCGGCCAGCTCGGCATCGTCCAAAATCGGAAAAGGTGAAAGCGGTGCTGTCCGTGTCATCCAAGTTTCCCCATCGCCACTGCCGTATCCGCCATCCGATTGGAGAACCCCCATTCGTTATCATACCAGGAGACGACACGCACAAAAGTGCCATCGATGACCCGAGTTTGATCGACATGGAAAACGGATGAATGCGGATCGTGATTGAAATCAACCGACACGTTCGGACTGTCGGTGAAACCGAGAATGCCCTTCAGCTGCTGCGCGGCGGCAAGCTTGATGGCATCGGTAATTTCGCCGGGCGTCGTCGTGCGCTTGGCGACAAATTTGAAATCGATCATCGACACATTCGGCGTCGGAACGCGAATTGACGAGCCATCGAGCCTACCCTTGAGCTCGGGCAGGACGAGACCGACGGCCTTCGCCGCCCCCGTCGTCGTCGGAATCAACGAAAGGGCCGCCGCGCGCGCCCGATAGAGATCCTTGTGCAGCGTGTCGAGCGTCGGCTGATCGCCGGTATAGGAATGGATCGTCGTCATGAAACCGTGCTCGATGCCAATGGCGTCGTTGAGCACTTTGGCGACGGGCGCCAGGCAGTTTGTGGTGCAGGAGGCGTTCGAAACGACGCGATGCTCGGGCAAAAGCTTATCGTGGTTCACGCCATACACGACTGTCAGATCCGCTTCATCGGCTGGCGCCGAAACAAGAACGCGCTTCGCGCCCGCCTTCAAATGCGCCGAGGCTTTCGCCTTCGACGTGAACACGCCGGAACATTCGAGCACAATGTCGACGCCGAGCGCGCTATGCGGGAGTTCAGCCGGGTCGCGCACTGCCGTTACCTTGATCGGGCCGAGGCCGATGTCGATGGTGTCGCCATCGACTTTTACCTCGCCGGGGAAACGCCCATGCACGGAGTCAAAACGCAAAAGATGCGCATTGGTTTCGACCGGACCCAGATCGTTGATGGCGACAACGTTTATGTCCCGGCGTCCGGACTCGGCAATAGCCCGCAGAACATTGCGGCCGATGCGTCCAAAGCCGTTGATTGCAACATTCACCGCCATAAACGTCCGCTCCTCTTGGGCGCATAAAGCGCAGGCCTAGGTTAGCGCCATCTTGTTATGCAGATGAGCGCCGGTTTGGAAGTCAATTCGTCTGCAAATTATCCAATCGTGTGTGATTCGCCGTGCTCGTTGCCGGCGAAACGCGCCGCTGTGAGATAAATATAGAAATTTTTCAGATAGTTAAGATCTAGCCCGACAGCAAAATCGGCGAGATTTCGTGCCTTGTGGGCTGCCGCAGATTTCACCAATCCTCCTCCGTTCGACGCGCGGGCGGAGCCGCGCGGTCCTAAACACGCCAAAGCGGCGTTTTGTTTCGCTCAAACTGCCACGCCCAAGTTATTGGCAATTGGTCGAAACCAAATTGCTGCACCGCACGCAATATAGACGTGTAGCAAACCCGCCGCATATCGTTTAAGTATCGGTTCGTCCACGTGAATTGGCTGTGAATAGATTGGCACCAACATTGACGCGGTAAATGAACCGGCGCCTAATTGGTAATTCGTGGATTGAATTTCGATGACAAGTGCCAATCGACTAGATCATGCGCTGAAGCGCCTTACGGTTGCGTTGGATCAACTTGAGGCGGCGACCGAACGTCGTTTGAAAACGGCCGCGCAGCGCACCGACATCGAAGAAGAGTTTGCTGTGCTGCAGGATGACCGCGCGCGGCTCGCCGTCGAGCTTGACGGCGCGGTGGCGCGCTCGCAATCTCTCGAATTGGCGAATAACGAGGTTGCGCGCCGGCTTGCGAAGGCGCGTGAGACGATCGAAGAGATGATATCGCATGTCGTGATGTAAGCGTCTGTGGGGGTGTGCGTCATGGCTCAAGTAACAGTTACCATCGCCAAGCACGTTTATAGGGTCGCCTGTGGCGAGGGCGAAGAAGCGCATCTGCAAGGTCTTGCCCGGCAAATCGACCAGCGGATCGAAAAGCTCAAAAAGGATTTCGGCGAAATCGGCGATCAGCGGCTGACCATCATGGCGGCCATCACGATCGCCGACGAGCTCGTCGAAGCCAAGCGCCGGATTACCGAACTCGACGTCGAAATTCTCAATCTCACGTCGAAAGAGACGGACCGGACGAGCGAGCACGACGAATGGGCGGATCGGCTGGCCAATTCGATCGGCGAGACCGCCGCGCGTGTCGAGCGCGTGGCACAAAATCTCAACACGCTCAGTCGCGGCTAGGCGGTTTTTCAGGCAGAATGATCGATAGCGCTGCGAGTCGCGGCGCCTGAGTGCTTGCGCCCGACATCATGCCCCCCAAAAACGTCTTCACCATCGCGCCGGGCGCGCCGTTTCTCGAATGTTTTGTCGGCGCGCTTCTTGACGGCCGAATCGTCGCAGGTTTTTCCCGCGCCCTGAGCGCGCTCGAACTCGCCGATGCGACGATCTATGTGCCGACGCAACGCGCGGCGCGCGCACTTGCCGATGAATTCGCCCGCGCGCTCGGACGACCAGCGACCCTCCTGCCCCGCATCCTGCCGCTCGGCGGCCTTGAGGCCACGGAGAACGATTTACTCTTCGCGATGCCGGGCTTTGCCGCGGATGCGAGCCTGCCTCAAGCCGCCGGCGATATCTGGCGGCGGATGCAGCTCGCGCGTCTCGTCCATATCTGGGCAAAAGCACTGCAAGGTGCCGTCATCTCGATCGATGCAAACGGCCGGCGCGACGCCGACCCACGCGAACCCTGCCTTGTCGGCACATCCGCGGCGGATGCCTGGCATCTCGGCGGCGAGCTGGCCGCTCTGATCGACGAAATGATCATCGAAGATGTTGCCTGGGAAAAGCTCGATCCGCTCGTCCTGCCCGACTTCGATCAATATTGGCGCATCACGCTCGATTTCCTGAATATCGCGATCAATGAATGGCCGAAGATTTTGGCCGACCACGATCTGATCGACGCGGCGCGGCGGCAGGTTCTCCTGGTCGATGCGCAAATCGCGCAAATCCAGGCAAGGCAGACCAAAGGCCCGATCATCGCCATCGGTTCGACTGGCACCAATCGAGCAACGGCGCGGCTGCTTGCAGCATTGGCCGCGGCGCCGAACGGCGCTGTTGTCCTCCCGGGGCTCGACCAAAATCTTGACGAGACGGCGTGGCGGCAGATCGGCGCGCAAGACGTTGGCGATCCCGGCTTCGGCCATCCGCAAGCGGCGCTGCGCCGCCTGCTATCAATCCTCGGCGTGTCACGCGATGAGGTGACGGAGCTTGGCGCACCAGCGCCGGTCAGCAACGCCCGTTCACGCGTCGTGTCCGAAGCCTTGCGCCCGGCAGATACGACCGAGGAATGGACTGCGTTCCGCACGTCGCCGGCCTTTTCGCAGATCGATGCGGCGCTCGAAGGCGTCAGTCTTATCGAAGCCGCTGACGAGCGCGAGGAAGCTTTGGCGCTCGCGATCGTTCTGCGCGAAGTGCTGGAGACGCCCGGCGCGACAGCGGCGCTAGTAACGCCCGACCGGGATCTCGCCCGCCGGGTCGGTGCGGAACTGACGCGTTTCGGCATCGAGATTGATGATTCGGCGGGCGAACCCCTGAACGCCAGCGCCGCTGGCAGCCTGGCGTTGCGGACGCTCGACGCCGCAATCCATGGCGAAGGCGCCGACCTTGTCGCCCTGCTCAATCATCCGATGACACGGCTCGGACTTCAGGCGCGAAGACGTTCTCGAACGCGCGCCGCTGTTCGAGATCGGCATGTTGCGGCAGGAGCGCAAAGTCTCAACGTTCCCGACGCGCGACGTGGCCGTCGCCGCCTATCGCAAAGACGCGCAAGGCCCGTTCGCGCATCCGGCGCAAAAGGCGCTTGACGACGCGGATTGGACAAAGATCGCCGATCTGCTTGAGCGGCTCGAAGGCGCCCTTGCACCGCTCAAGACCATCGCCGACACGCAAGATTTGCAGACATGGATTGGCGCACACCGCGCCGCGCTCGCCGCCATCGCCAATGCAGACGGATTGCGGGGCGACGATGCAATCGCGCTCGAAGATCTTTTCGACGACCTTATCCAGGCGCAAGCGCCGGAGCTGCGCTTCGACGCGCAGAGCTACGGCATCTTTCTGGCGCAAGTGATGGGCGAACGCGTTCTGCGCCGCGCCCGGCGCACGCATCCCCGGCTCAAGATTTTCGGCCTGCTCGAAGCCCGGTTGATGCCGGCAGATGTGATTCTGCTTGGCGGACTCGATGAGACGGTCTGGCCGCCGCAGGCGCAAAGCGATGCGTTTCTCAATCGGCCGATGCGTCAGGCGCTTGGCCTGACACCGCCGGAACGGCGGATTGGCCAGACGGCGCATGATTTCGTCATGGCGATGGGGCACAAGCGCGTCATCCTTAGCCGCGCCAAGAAACGCGACGGGACGCCGATGGTCGAATCGCGTTTCGTGCAGCGGCTCGCGGCTTTGGCGGGCGATGCTTTCAAAGTCTGCCGCAAGGAAGGCGGACGTTATATCGATCTTGCCCGCGCGCTCGATCGCCCCCATTTCGAAATGCCGCCGATCAAACGCCCCGCTCCGAAGCCGCCGCTTGATCTGCGGCCACGCCGTCTCAGCGTGACGCGGATCGAGACATTGCGGCGCGATCCTTACGCGATCTACGCCGAATTTTGCCTGAACCTGCGCGAACTGCCTCAGCCGGCCGAGGTCGGCGACCGGCCCAACATCGGTAACCTTTTGCATTCGACCCTAGAAAACTTCGGCCAGCTTTATGCCATCGGCGTGTTACCGGAAGACGCCGCGACAATCTTCTCCGAAATACTTGACGTGAAGTTCAAGGATGAGCGCGACGATCCTGACTTCGCTGCCTTCGCATGGCCGCGCTTACAAGCGGCCGCCGCCTTTTATCTCAACTTCGAATTACGGCGCCGCCCAAAGCTGACGAAGATCGATGTCGAAAGCAAAAGCACGATCGACATCGCGCTCGGCGACGGCACGGTCTTTACATTGTCAGCTACGGCCGACCGGATCGAGCATCACGGCGACGGCCGTGTCAGCCTTATCGATTACAAGACCGGCACGCCGCCGAGCGTGAGCGAAGTGCGCGTCGGCTTCGCGCCGCAATTGACGCTTGAAGCGGCGATGGCGCGACGTGGCGCGTTTGGACTCGCTGAAGGCACTGAGGTTGCCGAGGCGATTTATGTGAAGCTCTACGCGCGCGACGGCGGGACCGAGCGGCCACTTATATTCAAGAACCCGCCCGAACCCCTGGCCGAAATTTCGGAAAAGCATTTCAACGAGCTTGTCGCGCTGCTCAATCAGTTTCGCGATCTGGCGACGGGCTATCCTGCCCGGCCCTATCCCAAGTTCGCCGCACGCTACAATGCCTACGACCATTTGGCGCGCGTCAAAGAATGGGCCGCGGGCCGCGAGGACGGCGCGTGAGAACGATCCCGCCGCACGTCACCGCTTTACAGCGCAAAGCCTCCGATCCGGGCGCCTCCGTCTGGGTTTCCGCCAATGCGGGCTCGGGCAAAACGCATGTGCTGGCACAGCGCGTGCTGCGGCTTTTACTCGATGGCGTGCCGCCGGCGAAAATTTTGTGTCTCACCTTCACCAAGGCGGCAGCGGCCAATATGGCCGAGCGCGTGTTCAAGGCGTTGTCGGAGTGGACGGCGCTCGACGACGTTGGGCTCGCCAAGACGCTCGCCGAGATCGGTGCGCCGAGGATCGATGCCGGCACACTGATTTTCGCGCGCCGTCTTTTCGCGCGCACCGTCGAGACGCCGGGCGGCCTCAAGATTTATACCATTCACGGTTTCTGCGAGCGGCTGCTGCATCTCTTTCCGTTCGAAGCCAATGTACCGGGGCGCTTCGAGGTTCTCGACGATCTTGGCGAGGCCGAATTGCTTGTATTGGCGCGGCGCGAAGCCCTGATGCAGGCCGAACGCGATGGTGGCGCGCTCGGTACAGCATTGAAGACGCTCGCCACCGAAACGTCGGAGGACGATTTCAGTGGCCTGCTCAAGGAAGCGATGAAATATCGCGAACTATTGCGGCATCGCGATACCGATCGCGCAAGGCGCGATCTTGCCGGTGCACTCGGCGTCGAGGACGGCACGAGTGTCGCAACGATCGAAACCGAGATGATCGAAGCCGGTATCGGCCCGGCGCGTTGGCCGATGTTTGCGGACTTCTATGCCACCGGAACACCGACCGATTGCAAGATGGCGGCCTTGCTCCGTCAAGCAGCGGCGGCATACAAGCTCGGCGAAGACGGCCAATCGGATTGCCTTGCTGCTTATTTTGAAATCTTCTTCACGAAACAAAACGAATTGCGCAAAACGCTGGTGACGAAGACACCAGCCGGCCAACGCCCCGATCTCTCTGAAGAACTTTATCTTGAACAGGCGCGCCTAGAGCGCCTGCGCGCCTTGCGCAAAGCTGCTGCATGTCTCGAAAAGTCGGTCGCGCTGACGACGCTCGTTGCAGCGATCTTCGCGCGGTACGAAGCCACAAAGGCGCAGCGCGGAAAACTCGATTTCGACGATCTGATCGATCGCACGCTGGCACTCTTCGAGCGCTCCGATGCGCGCTGGGTGCTCTACAAACTCGATTCCGGCATCGACCATATTCTCGTCGATGAGGCGCAGGATACCAGCCCGGCGCAATGGCGAATTCTCGAACATCTCGCCAGCGAATTCTTCGCCGGTGCAGGCGGCCGCAGCCAGACACGCACTTTCTTCGCCGTCGGCGACGAGAAACAATCGATCTTTTCTTTTCAGGGCGCCGCGCCGGATATGTTTCACGCGATGCGCGCGAGCTTTGCGAAGAAATTCAGGGACGCGGAACAGACGTTCGAACATGTGTCGCTGAAAACCTCGTTCCGCTCCGTCCCGGCAGTGCTTGAGGCCGTCGACCGCGTGTTCACGGCCGAGGCGCATCAGCGTGGCCTTGTCTCAGCAGACGTGTGGATGGGGCACGAACCCCTCAAACAATCGCTGCCCGGCCTGATCGAAATCTGGCCGCCCGTAACAGGCGAGGAGCGGCCCGAGTTCAGAAGATTGGCGCCTGCCGCTCGATCTTCTCGACGAGAGCGATCCCGCGAATGTACTTGCGGGCCGCATCGCAGAAAAGATCGCAGCGCTTATCGCGCCGGACTCCGGCGAGCGTGTCTACGATACGAAGCTGGAACACTTCCGCCCGATTACCGCCGGCGACGTGTTGATTCTTGTGCGCACGCGCAACGCGCTCTTCGATGCCATGATCCGCGCGCTGAAACAGGCGCGCGTCCCGGTGGCGGGTGCCGACCGGCTCGATCTCCTGGCTCATATCGCAGTGATGGATCTGATCGCCGCCGGTCACGCAGCCCTGCTGCCGCAGGATGATCTCACGCTCGCTGCCGTGTTGAAGTCGCCGCTGATCGGCTTCGACGATGACAATCTGTTACGCCTCGCGCCGAACCGGAAAAGCTCGCTCTTCGCGGCGCTCGGCCACTCCGGTGAGGCCAGAGACAAAGCGGCCTATGAGACGATTGTGCGTTGGCGCGCGCGGACAGCGGAGACGGCTTTCGATTTCTACGCGCGTCTACTCTCGGAGGACGGCGGGCGACGCGCGATGGAAGCCCGGCTCGGCCCGGAAGCCTGCGATGCCATGGACGAATTTCTGCGTCTTGCCCTGCGCGCGGAAAAGGACGGCACGCGGTCGCTGCCAGCTTTTCTCGCCGAGATTGAAAGCCTCGAACTTTCGATCAAGCGCGACATGGAATCCGCCGCCGATTCGGTACGCGTCATGACCGTTCATGCCGCCAAGGGACTCGAGGCGAAAATCGTCTTTTTGCCGGATACCTGCAGCGCGCCGAGCGCCCGGCATGACGCGAAAATCCATCTGCTTCCACTGCGCGAATCGGATGGCAAAATTCTCGCATGGTCTCCCCGCAAGGATGATGATCCAGACGCCGTTATTAAGGCGCGGCAGGCAGGGCGCGACGAAGCCGAGAACGAGCATCGCCGCCTGCTTTACGTCGCGATGACGCGCGCCGAAGAGCGGCTCTATATCAGCGGCTTCTATCGCAGGAACGAGCCGAGCGCTCTGTGCTGGGGATCGATGATCGCGGCGACGCGCGGCGATTCCTTCGTCGAAATGCCCGCGTTCTGGAACGCGGACGAAACGATCTGGCGCTATGAAGCGCCGGGCGAAGATGGGCGTTTAGCCGATGCGGCGGCGCCTGCACAGACCGAGGCACCTCTGCCCGCTTGGCTGCTGACACGCGCGCCGGCTGAAGCCTCGCCCGCGCCGCCATTGCGGCCATCGAGTGCGCTCGCAGCTGGCGAACCCGAACTCCCGCCGCCGGGCTCCGAACGCCACGCGGCCCTGGCGCGCGGGCGCCTCGTACATACGCTGCTGCAATATCTGCCAGATGTCGAAGCCGCGCGGCGGCGGACGGCGGCAGAGGCTTTCCTGCGGGCGCGGGCGCCGGATTTCGATGAAACGGCGCGCGGCGTCCTCATCGATCAGGTGTTGGGCGTCCTCGCTATGCCGGCGCTTGCCGCGCTCTTCGGTTCCCGCGCGCGCGCCGAGGTCGGCGTTGCCGGGACGGCGACCTTGCAGAATGGAAAGACCCGCGAAGTTCTGGGCCAGATCGACCGGATCGCCGAATCAGAGGCGGAGATCATCGTCGCCGACTACAAGACCGGCGCGCCAACGCCGGCCGATGCAACGCCCGAAAACTATCTCAGGCAAATGGCGCTTTATCGCACCGTGCTCGCCCCGCTCTGGCCAGACAAGAACTTGCGAATGCTGCTGATTTGGACGGAGGGGCCAGCCATCGTCGAGCTTTCGGCGGCGCAACTGGATGCGGCGCTGGCAGGGCTGGCCTGACGAAAAGGCACCTTGGCTTGACGGTTTGGACCCTGCTTCTTACTTTCAGTTGACGAAAACTGCGCGAATTTGGTCTCGCAGCCAGCGTTCAAGAGGCGCCCTATGGCCACAGTCAAAGTTACCGATGCCACCTTCAAAACCGAAGTCGAGGGCGCGTCTGAGCCCGTCGTGGTGGATTTCTGGGCGGAATGGTGCGGCCCTTGTAAGATGATTGGCCCCTCGCTCGAGGAAATCGCCGATGAAATGAAGGGCCAGGTCAAGATCGTAAAGCTCAACGTCGATGAGAACCCGGGCGTAGCCGGAGCCTTCGGCATCCGCAGCATTCCGACCCTGCTTCTCTTCAAGGACGGCAAGCTCGCGCAGCAGAAGGTGGGCGCCGCGCCGAAGGGCGAGTTGAAGAAATGGATCGCCGCGGCCATCTGACGAATTTCAGCGCCATAGAGGCTGATAAAAGGACCTCGCGAGAGGTCCTTTTTTCTTACTGGCTCATAGCGTTTTCGAGCGAAGTAGAGGCCGGTTCGCGTAAAGAAAACGCGTCGAAACAAGTCCGGCGGCCGCGATGACCTATTCCGTCAAGGAAATCTATTACACGCTGCAAGGCGAAGGCGCACAGGCCGGCCGCGCCGCCGTCTTTTGCCGCTTTGCCGGCTGCAATCTCTGGTCCGGCCGTGAGGCCGACCGCGCCGAGGCGCAATGCCGCTTCTGCGATACGGATTTCGTCGGCACCGACGGCCCCGGCGGCGGCAAATTTGCCGACGCGACAGCGCTGGCCGCGGCAATCAAGACGACGTGGGCGGGCGAGGCGGCGAACGCCCTTGTCGTCTTCACTGGTGGCGAGCCGTTTCTACAGCTCGATGACCCTTTGATCGCGGCCATGCATGCGCAGGGTTTTAGCTGTGCCGTCGAGACCAACGGCACGCTCCCGCCGCCGCCGGGCCTCGACTGGATTTGCGTCAGCCCAAAGGCGGATGCGCCTCTGGCGCTGACAGCCGGCGACGAATTGAAGCTGGTCTTCCCGCAGAAGGGCCTCGACCCGGAGAGCTTCTCGGGGCTTGCCTTCCGGCATTTCTTCCTGCAACCGATGGATGGGCCGGCGCAGGACGCCAGTATCGCGCAGGCGGCAGCCTATTGCCTGGCGCATCCGCGCTGGCGCCTGAGCCTGCAAACCCACAAGCTGATCGGCTTGCCCTAATAACTTGCCGTAACAAATTGAGCAGATGAAGATCACCCAGGCTTTTTCATTCGAGGCGGCGCATTTCCTGCCCAAGGTCGCGCCGACGCATCGCTGCCGTAACCTGCACGGCCATTCCTATCGCGTCGAACTCAGGCTCGAAGGGCCGGTCGATGCCGAGAGCGGCTTCGTCGTCGATTTCTTCGCCATCGAAAAAGTCTTCGCGCCACTGTATGCGCAGCTCGATCATCATTGCCTGAACGAAATTCCCGGCCTCGAAAATCCAACCGCGGAAAATATCGCAATCTGGATTTACGACCAGATCAAGCCGACCTTCCCCGAACTCTCCGCCGTCGTCGTTTTTGAGACGAAGGATTGCTGCGCGGAATATGAGGGGCACTGACGGTTGAGAGTGAAGCACGCAGTTCCCAATGCGTCATGGCCGGGCTTGACCCGGCCATCCAGGCTCGCGGCTCTTCGTAAGACGGCGCCTGGATGCGCGGATCAAGTCCGCGCATGACGATGGCTACGCAATCGTATCGACCACGCCGCCATCGACGCGCAGCGCCGCACCCGTGGTCGCCGAGGCCTGCGGCGAGGCGACATACACGACCAGATTGGCGACTTCCTCGACGCTGGCGGCGCGCTGGATGATCGAACTCGGCCGGTGCTTTTTGACGAAGGCGGCCGCCGTTTCTTCGACCGAACCGCCGTCGCTCGACATCTTTTCAAGGAAATCGACGACGCCTTCCGACAGGGTTGGCCCCGGCAGCACGGAATTCACCGTGACGCCCGTGCCAGCGGCACGCTTGGCGATGCCGCGCGCGATCGAAAGCTGCGCCGTTTTGGTGAAGCCGTAATGGATCATTTCAACGGGGATGTTTAGCCCCAATTCCGAGGAGATGAAAATCACGCGACCCCAATTGCGTGCCATCATGCCCGGCAGATAGGCGCGCGTCAGCCTGACGCCAGACAGCACATTCACCTCGAAAAAACGCTGCCATTCGGAATCGGGAATTTCAAAGAAATCCTGCGGATGAAAAATGCCTACGTTGTTGACGAGGATATCCGCCGATGGAACGGCCTTGATGAGCGTGTCGCAGCCCGCGACCGTGCCGAGATCGGCCGCAACGCCCTGAAGCTCAGCCTTTGGCGCCGCCTTTTTCAATTCGCCCAAAGCCTCGTCCACCGCCTTCTGGCCCCGCCCGTTGACGACGACGAGCGCCCCGGAGAGGGCCAAGCCTTTGGCGACAGCAAAGCCGATGCCGCGCGTCGAGCCTGTCACAATCGCACTCTTGCCAGTCAGATCGATCAGCAATTCTCTTCTCCATCGGACGTTGCGTTTCGAGCCCGATTTAGGCTCTCCCCTCACGTCGCGCTATAGAGGATGAACGGAAATTGTTTGGGACATGCCCATGAAGTCCGAATTGGCCGAAGACGCGCCGATGCGAGGGCTGGCCAGCCTGCCGGTTTTCTTCAAGCTTGGCGGGCGCCGCATTCTGGTCGCGGGCGGCAGTGCTGGTGCTGCCTGGAAGGCCGAGCTGCTGCAAGCCACCGGCGCTGATGTCGCCGTGTTCAGCGCCGTGCCTGGCGAAGACATGCGCGCGCTTGCGGCGCGAACGTCAGCGATGACGCTTGTAACGCGCGATTGGATCGACAGCGATTTCGCTGATGCCGCATTGGCCATCGGCGATTTCGCGACAGAGGAGGATGCGGCGCGTTTTCGCGGCGCGGCCCTGCGCGCACGCGTGCCTGTCAATATCGTCGACAAGCCGGACTATTGCGATTTCCAATTCGGCACGATCATCGATCGCTCGCCCCTCGTCGTCGCGATTTCCACGACTGGTGCGGCGCCGGTTTTTGCGCTGGCACTCCGCGGCCGCATCGAAGCGTTGCTGCCGCAAAGTCTCAAGACCTGGGCGCAAGCCGCGCAGACATGGCGCCCGAGGCTCGGCGATGCCGAGTCGCGGCGCCGCTTCTGGGAGCATTTCGTGACGCGCGCACTGGGTTCGCGTGCACCGGAGCCGCATGATTTTGAGGAATTGATCGAAGCCGCCCAGCGCGAAACGGAGGCCCAAAAGGGCACAATCACCTGTCTCGCAATCACCTCAGATGACCCGGAGCTTCTCACGCTGAAAGCACTGCGGCTTCTTCAATCGGGTGAAGTCGTTTTCTACGAAAGCGGTGTTTCATCACAAATCGTCGAAATGGCGCGGCGTAAATCCGCCAAAATTCGTTGCACTGCGAAGGATGACATCGCCGCACAAATCCTTGCCGAAGCGCACAAAGGCAAACGCGTCATCTGGCTCGCTGCAAGCGGACCTGACGGCACAATCCTCAACGCGCTTCGCGCGGCGGGATTTGCAGTCGATTCAGCGCGTACCTAGAGAGATTTAGACGGCCGTCGGACGCAGCCGGCGCGAGGGTTTGCGCTCGACAATGACCGTCCGCGTTGCGCCTTCGCGACTCGGCGCCATGACAACACGCGCGAGCTTGACGGGTTTCGCCGCCTTCAAAACCTCGGCGCGCACGGCCTCGAGCGGCAGGGCCATGAGGCCCGCAGCAATTTCGATCTGCTCGTCCAGTTCGTCCGAAAGGCCCTGCGCCGCCGCTATCGCCTCTTCAAGCGTGGGCGGGTCATGCCTTACGCGGCGCGAACCGTATTTTGTTTCCCAAATCTCGGACATGTCTTCCAGCATTCCAGAACGCCGGCAGGCAAGGTCCTTCGCGAGCCAGCAATGCTTATTAGCCCCGTTCGCCATATCGCAGCAAGGCACAGGCCCGCGACATTTCGTGACCAATCGCACATCATGGTTTTGAATGTTTAAAGACAGGCGCGCGAAAAAGCCTGAAACGCGCGCGCACGATGCGAGAGCGCCGGCGAGCCGTCGGTGGGAATTGCCTGCTTCTCATCCATCATCATTTCGCCGAACGTCCGCGTCAGTCCATCGGGCAGGAATATCGGGTCATAGCCAAACCCTTTCGTCCCGCGCGGCGGGAAGACGAGTGTGCCATCCACCTTGCCTTCAAAAATATCGGTGGCGCCATCCGGCCAGGCGAGCGCCAGAACCGAGACGAAATGCGCCCGGTACGGCGGCGCAGCCCTAGTCTCAGCGACCGCCGTTTGGACTTTCTTGATCGCATTTGCGAAATCGCGGGCGCCACGCCGGCTCAATCTCCGCCCAGCGCGCCGAGAGCAGGCCGGGAGCGCCGCCGAGCGCATCGATACAAAGACCCGAATCGTCGGCCAGCGCCGGAAGCCGCGCCGCATCGGCAGCCGCGCGCGCCTTCAATTCCGCATTTGCGGCAAAGGTCGCGCCGGTTTCTTCCGGCTCCGGCAAGCCAAGTTCACCCGCCGAAACCGCCTCGATGCCATGAGGCTTCAGAAGCGCCTGCATCTCCCACAGTTTGCCGCGGTTATGCGTGGCGATGACAAGCCGGCCGCTCAGACGCTTCGACATCTCAGGCGATCGCCTGCTTCTGCAACGCGACGAGTTCGGAGATTCCTTTGCGGGCAAGACCTAGCATCGCGCTGAAATCAGCCTCGCTGAACACCGCCGCCTCCGCCGTCGCCTGAATTTCAACGAGCGCGCCGGTGCCGGTGATGACGAAATTCGCGTCGGTCTGTGCGGCGCTGTCTTCGGCATAATCGAGATCGAGCACGGCCTCGCCGTTTGAGATGCCACACGAAATTGCGGCGACATGATCGCGCAACGGAATCTCTTTCAGGATCGAGCGCGAATGCATCCATTTGAGGCATTCGCGCAGCGCCACCCAGCCGCCCGTGATCGAGGCGGTGCGCGTGCCGCCATCGGCCTGCAACACGTCGCAATCGATCGTGATCTGGCGTTCGCCGAGCATTTGAAGATCGGTCACGGCGCGCAGGCTGCGGCCAATGAGACGCTGGATTTCCTGCGTGCGGCCGGAAGGTCGGCCGGCGACGATTTCACGGCGCGTGCGTGAATGAGTAGCACGCGGCAGCATGGCATATTCCGCTGTCACCCAGCCCCGGCCCTGCCCACGCAACCATTGCGGCGGCTTGTCTTCAAGCGAGGCCGTACAAAGCACATGCGTCTCGCCGAACTTTATGAGGCAGGAACCTTCGGCGTAGCGCGCAACATTGCGCTCGATGATGACCTGCCGCATTTCATTCGCTGCACGCTGGGAAGGACGCATCAAATTTTCGACCTGAACAATTGGGAAACGGACCTCTGCTTAGGCGGTTCGGCCACCCTATGCAACTGCGGCCAAATCGACGCTTGAAGGGCGCGGAACCATCGTTGCGACGCGACGTTGCGGGGGCGGGCGATGCGGCGGCGATGTCGCCGTATAGGGCATATCTGCTACCCACGAGGTGTATGATGAAACACTTTCTCTTCACGAGTCTGTTCGCGGCGACGGCTGCGATTGGCTTTAGCCCGATGGCTTATGCGCAGCGTGCCTGCGTGCCCATTGCCGCAGCGCAGGTACAATTCGAGATGGCAACCCAGCAGGCCGGCGGCACCGCGATCGCCTTGTCCGGCGATCAAGCCGAGCGATTCCTTGATTACATCAACGACAATATCGGCCAGCATACCGATTATTGGGGCGACGGCGTTCTTGTCACCCGTTTCCCGGCCTTGGGCTATGACGCCATGGCAATTGTCGATGACGGTTGTGTCGACGAGAGCAAGGCGATCCGCCTCAATCCCGCAGACACCGCCGCGGCGCTTCAGCACGCAGACGAAGACTCCTACTGACAATGACAAAGGCGTTGCCCGGGCTATCAGCCCCGGGGCGCCGCGCGGCTCTGGATAAGCCGCCGCACCGCCTATAGGATAGGCGGCGATTCGGCGGCGAGTCGTCTCTGCATTCCTGCCTCGCCGTGATTAAAAGGCCGGGGCAAAGGATGCGATCACATCTCTTCAGAAGCGTGCTCGCTGCGGCTTGTTTCGCCAGCCTTGTCGGCACATCGCAAGCCGGCGCATTACGCTGCGCGCCGGGCATGGTGGACGGAATGCGCGCGGCTGTCGTCGCGGCCTCCGCACCGAGAGGTACAATCTACCTCACAGATGAGAAGGCCGAGCGATTTTTAGCCTTTTTGAATTTCGGCCTCGCGCGGCAGACGGAATATTTGGCGCAAGCCGTCATCATCCAGCATTACTATGGTTACGGCTTCGACGATGTCTCGCTCGTCAACAATGATTGCATCAGCGGCACGCTCCGGCTGCAATCGCGCGCGACACGCGTCGCCATAGAGGCGGCGGAAAATCCCTTCCCGCCGTTTCCTTGAGCCTTAGGCCCAATCGACCCCGGTTAACTCAGCCGACTTCGCCCAGAGTGCCGCAGCAAGGCCCATATCCTGCGCCGCAGCCGACGTTTTGGCGATCTTGTTCTTGGCGAAATATTCGCCGGTGACGTTCGCCACATCCGGCGATGAAGCGAGATAGACGATCGTCGCCGCGCCCTTCTCCGGCGAAATGGCAAAGAGCTGAAGCGCTTTCAAGAAAGGTTGTAGAACGCCGCCGCTTTCGTGCCCGAAGCGGGTCGCCACCACGCCCGGATGTAGGCAATTGGCCGTGAGGCCCGTACCGCGCAGGCGCCGCGCAAGTTCGCGGGTAAAGAGGATGTTTTCAAGTTTCGAGCGGCCATAGGACTTGAGGCTCGAATAGCCATTCTTGGTCTGCAGATCGTCGAGATCGATCTTCATACCCATATGAGCTGTAGATGATGTGCTGACGATGCGCGCCGGAGTCGAGCCCAACAGCCTTTCGCGCAGACCAGCCGTGACCACAAAATAGGAAAGATGATTGAGCGCGAAGGTTAGCTCAAAACCTTCGGCCGTAACTTGGCGCTGCGCGAAGGCCGCGCCGGCGTTGTTGATGAGCACGTCGATGCGCGGCTCGCTCGCGGCAATCTCGGCCGCGACGCGCTTCATCTCCGCGACGAGCGAGAGATCGGCATAATGAACCTTGTGTGACAACCCCGGCGCTTTGGCGTCGAGTTTCGCGAGCGTCGCTTCGCCGCGATTGCGATCACGCGCGATGAAAACGATCCGCGCCCCTTTGCCGCCGAGTTCGAGCGCTGCAACTTCGCCGATGCCGGATGTGGCACCGGTGATTACAACAGTTTTACCTTGCATGATCGCACCTCGGGTAATTACCCGGGGCGGTCATGCCACCGGGGCCTGCGTCTTCAGGGTGCGATAGACATAGTCCGCCGCCGGCACATTTCCATCGACTTCCTCGAAAGTCGCGGCGATCGCAGCAACTTTATCGTGGTTCGGCGACAGGTGGCAGATCGGATCGGTATTCCGCGCATCGCCAGTCAGCGCCATCGCCTGGCAGCGGCAGCCGCCGTAATCCTGATGTTTGCGCGGGCACGACCGGCAGGGTTCGACCATCCAGTCGTCACCGCGGTAGGCGTTGAACGCCGGCGCGTTGAACCAGACGTCGGCAATCGAATGATCGCGGACGTTCCAGAATTCAAGGCCGGGGATGGTTTCCGCGGCATGGCAGGGCAAAACCTTGCCGTGCGGCGTGATATTCAGCGTACGCTTGGCCCAGCCGCCCATGCAGGCTTTGGGATATTTGGCATAATAGTCCGGCGCGACATGATCGATGACGATCTTGCCCGCATAGAACTTGCGCAGCGCCTCGACCTCAGTCACCGCCTTTTCGACCTGCTCCCGCGACGGCATGAGCGCCTGCCGGTTGAGATAGGCCCAGGCATAATATTGCGTATGCGCGATCTCGGCACGCCGCGCGCCAAGTTCGACGGCAAGTTCCACCATGCGCCCGGCGCGAGCGATATTGGCGCGATGGATGACGGCATTGACGGTTAGCGGA
This sequence comes from uncultured Pseudomonadota bacterium, assembly GCA_963782195.1. GTDB lineage: Bacteria > Pseudomonadota > Alphaproteobacteria > Rhizobiales > Beijerinckiaceae > Methylovirgula. The sequence continues at coordinate 560,424 of CAWAIN010000005.1, forward strand.
ATGCCGACCTCATTGACCCATTTGGCGACATCCATCTTGCGGGCGAAACCGCCCTTGTAGCCACCGATCCGGTCAGCTGACTCTGCCTCGGCATCCTGAATCGAAAGCTGGACGTGATCGAGCCCCGCATCGGCCAGTTCGCGCATCCGCTTTTCGGAGATGCCGACGCCCGAGGTGATGAGGTTGGTATAAAGGCCGACATCGTGGCAGTGCTTGACGAGTTCGACCAGATCAGGCCGCGACGCCGGTTCGCCACCGGAGAGATGCACATGCAGAACACCGACGGCCGCCGCCTCGGAGAAGACGCGCTTCCAGGTTTCCGTATCGAGTTCCCCCGCACGCGAATCGAGTTCGATCGGATTCGAACAATAGGGACATGAGAGCGGGCAGCGGTGCGTCAGTTCGGCGAGAACGCCGACGGGCGCAGCAATCGCTTCCGAGACTTTCTGTGGTGCATTCATAGATCCACCATCCGTTTCGCCGCGAGTTCCGCGAGCAGAGCCCGCACGTCGGTGTCGATCCGCGCGCGGTCCGCGGCAAACGCGGCGGCGAGCTGATCGACGATCTCGTCTAATGTGGCCTTGCCGTCGCAACGCTTCAAGATTTCGACGGCAACGCCGTTAAGTTTCAAGACGCGCTCGGGCGCCATCAAGAGCCATTCGTCGCGCGTTGCATCATGTTTCAGATGCATGCCACGCGGCAAATGTGGTTTCGACTCTGCGTTGACGGCGGCCGCGTCGCTCATGCCGCCCTGCTGCGCGGGGTCGCCACAGTGCCCGGCTCCCAGACGCCCGGCGAACGATAGTTCTCGACGTAGCCGGTCCAGAGCGCGTCGAGTTGCGTCCAGAGCACATCGCATTTGAACTCGAGTGCCTTGATGACGGCCTGCTGCTGTTCGACGGTTTTGGCGTGCGTCTTGACGAAATCGAGCGCCCAATCGGCATCACGCTTCGCCTGCGTCGGCCGATAGGAGAAATAGGCCAGCGTATCCTTGCTGACGTAATCGTAATTCGCCAGCATGCCCGACATGCGCTCGCCGATGATATTCGGCGAGAACAATTCGGTCAGAGATGAGGCGACAGCTTCGACCGGGCTGCGCTCGCGGACAAAGGTGGCATAGGCTTCAACGGCGAACCGCGTCGCCGGCAGAATACCCGCGGTCGATTCAACGTAGTCGCGTGGAAAACCGAGACTGTCGGTAAGCTTCAACCAGCGCTCGATGCCGCCATCGCCGGGTTTAAGTCCATCATGATCTTCGATCCGCTTGCGCCACTGGCGCCGATCCTCGGCGTCGGTCAGGCGCGTCAGGACGATCGCATCCTTGATCGGGATCATCGATTGATAAAAGTAGCGGTTCAACGCCCAGGCTTGAATTTCTTCGTATGTACATTTGCCGCTGTATTGGCGGGCGTGAAAGCGATGCTTGTTATGATAGCGCTCGGCGCCGACTGCACGCAGCGCGGCTTCCAATTCATCCGGGCTCAAAAATTTCTGGCTCATAGTGCGATCTCCATCCCGTCATAAGATATTTCCCACCCCGCCGCCTCGGCCTTACTGCGCTCGGGCGAATCCTCAATGAGGACGGGGTTGGTATTATTGATATGCACGAAGATCTTGCGGTGTATATTGAGGTCGCTCAACCGCGAGAGAGAACCTTTTTCGCCCGTCATCGCCGTATGCCCCATGCGCCATGCGGTCTTGTTCGAGAGGCCGAGTTTGACCATTTCGTCGTCGGTGAATGTCGTGCCATCGAAAAGCAGAAGATCGGCGTGGCGCAGCTTCTCTTGCAGCTTGTCGGTCACTTCGGCACAGCCCGGGATGTAATAAAACGTCTTGCCGTTGCCGTTGATTTCGAGACCGACGGTCGTCTCACCTTCGGCGCCGATCTCGACCGATCCGCTTTCAAGATAGAGCGGCACCTTGCCTGGCACAGCGAAGGGCGTGATACGCAGCCCGATGCCGGTATCGACGGTTTGTCCAAGCTCGACTTCGTTGAATGTAACAAGGTCACGGTTCAGCACGCCGAAAATGTTGCCGCCGGTAACTTCGGCCAACGTCGTCTTGCTGCCATAGACCGTGAAGCTCTGCTGCTCGCGCAGAGTCAAAAGCCCGGTCAGATGATCGACATCGCCATTGGTGACGAAAACCGCGGAGATCGGCGATTGGCGTTTGGCGCCGCGCGGATGCAATTGCGGTGTTGAGATGATCTGCTGGCGAAGGTCGGGCGAGGCGTTGAGTAACAGCCAATGTTCGCCGTCCGCGCTGACCGCGAGGCTGGACTGCGTCCGCGGCTTGACGCGTTTGTCGCCTTTCCAGGCAAGCTGGCAGACGGGGCAAAGGCAATTCCACTGCGGGAAGCCTCCCCCGGCTGCTGCGCCGAGGACGATGATCTGCAAGATAGCGCCCTCGGCTTATCGTTGGGAAACCAGCACTGGTTTCGGCCGATTAGATCTCAGCCGACTCTGTAGCTGGTGACTTCCATACCGACGCAAACTTCGACGGCAACCGGAGCAGTCCAAGCCATGATTTCCTCCATTAGCTTTTCCGTTTTGGACAGAACGCGTCTGTCCAAGGCGGATGTGACATAAAATAATGCGCCACGCGAGGAGAAGTTAGGGCCGCAGGTTCTTTCTTACAGATGTATTACAATCAAGCGTTTACGGTGCTTTTAGGCAGCCGATTTTTCAGATTTTTGTAACACAAAAACCTATTGCGGCGGCGTTCCGTTAAGCCGCAAAACTTCGCCGGCAAGGTAAAGCGAACCGGCGATCAGCACGCGCGGCGGCACTGCCCATTTGCGCGCCGTTAAGAACCGCAACGCCGATTCGACGCTCTCGCAGGCGACCGCTGGCAGGCCAGCCGCATTGGCCAGCGCCGCGATATCGCCGGGCGTCCGCGCCGCATGTTCACCATGAACCGGCACGGCGAGCACCTCCTGCGCCAGCCCCTTGAAAGCGCGCAGAAACGCCGCGGTGTCCTTCGTTGCCAGCGTCCCGGTCACGACAACGAGAGGGCGTGGCGCCTTTTCCTCGCGATCAGCCATCGCCTGTGAGAGAACACGCGCGCCATCCTCGTTATGGGCGCCGTCGAGCCAGACTTCCGAGCCTGCCGGTGCCAGAGCCACGAGATTGCCCTTGCTCAGGCGTTGCAGGCGCGCCGGCCATTCTGCGGTCGCGAGGCCGACTTCCAGAGCGTGCGGCGAAAGCGCGGGCTCGACGAGCCGCAAGGTCGCGATCGCACCTGCCGCATTCTGGTGTTGATGCCGCCCGGCCAATTTCGGCAGCGGCAGATCGATCAGTCCGGCTTCGTCTTCGTAAATGAGGCGCCCGTGTTCCTCGCGTACATGAAAATCCTGCCCGGCAATTTGCAGAGGCGCGCCGACCTTCGCTGCCTGCGCTTCCAGCACGGCGAGCGCTTCGGGCTGCTGAAAGCCGAGGACGGCAAGCACGCCATGCTTCAGGATTCCGGCCTTCTCGCCGGCGATTTCGGCGACACTATTGCCGAGAAATTCGGGATGATCCATCGACACCGGCGTGATGAGTGTCGCGGCTGGACGCGCGATGACATTGGTTGCATCGACGCGGCCGCCGAGGCCGACTTCGAGCAGCAGATAATCCGCCGGATGACGATTGAAGAGGACGAAAGCCGCGGCCGTCGTTACCTCAAAGAATGTGATCGGCGCGCCGTCATTCACCTTTTCGCAGAGCGCCAACGTCTCGGCGAGTTCGCTATCTTCGACGAGTTGGCCGCCGCCTTTATGACCGAGCCTAATGCGCTCGTGAAAACGCACAAGATGCGGTGAGGTATAGACATGCGCGGTCTTGCCCGCGGCCTCGAGAATCGCGCGCATGAAGGCGATGCTCGAACCCTTGCCATTCGTGCCGGCAACGTGGATCACCGGCGGCAGACGATCCTGCGGCGAGCCCAAATCCTTCAGCAGCCGCTCGATGCGGCCGAGCGACAGATCGATTTTCTTGGGATGCAGATCGAGCAAGCGTTCGAGAATCGGGTCCGATTGCCCGGCCGCCCGCTCAAACGACGGCGCGCTCATGCGGCATCCTGCAGCGCTGGGCGATGCGTGAGCAGCGCGCACAGCCGCGCCAATGTCGCGCGCATCTCATGCCGGCGCACGACCATATCGACCATGCCGTGCGACTGGAGATATTCGGCGCGCTGAAAACCTTCTGGCAGACGCTCGCGGATCGTTTGCTCGATCACGCGCGCACCAGCAAAGCCGATGACGGCACCGGGTTCGGCGATGTGCACATCGCCCAACATCGCATAGGAAGCGGTGACGCCGCCGGTCGTCGGATTGGTCAGGACGACGATGTAGGGCAGCTTCGCCGCGCGCAGCTTCTGCACCGCGACCGTCGTGCGCGGCATCTGCATGAGCGAGAACATGCCTTCCTGCATGCGTGCGCCGCCTGAGGCGGTGAACATGATGAAAGGCGTGTGGTTGGCGACCGCATGCAACATGCCGGTCACGATGGCTTCGCCCGCCGCCATGCCGAGCGAACCGCCGAGAAATTCAAAATCCTGAATGCCGATTGTAACGCCGATACTCTCGATCTGGCCGGTGCAGATTTTTACCGAGTTGTGCGCGCCGGTTTTCAGTCGATTTTCCTTGAGGCGATCGACGTAGCGCTTCACGTCGCGAAATTTCAGCGGATCAGGCGGCACATCCGGCGTCGGTATCGTCTCATAGGCGCCATGGTCGAAGAGTGTTTCGAGCCGCGCCTTGACGGGCATCTTCATGTGGTAGCCGGAGCCGGGCACGACATAGAGATTGGATTCGAGATCCTTATGAAAGATCAGTTCGCCGCTGTCCGGGCATTTGACCCACAGGTTTTCCGGCGTCTCGCGGCGCAGGAACGAGCGGATTTTCGGCGGAACGACGTTGGAGATCCAGTTCATATAAATCTCTGATTAGGGCGCCCGTGATCGGGCACGAAGGCGCCAATTTATCCGTTTGGCGGCCGGGCGCAAAGCCTTAGACGGGCTGGCGGGTGACCTCGCGGACGCCGGCGGCCAAGTCACGGACCAGATCGGTCACGGCGGTGACGCTGGCCGAAGTCGAGTGGCCCTCTTCATCAAGAGATTTGCGCAGCGCATCAACGAGCGCCGAACCGACGACAACGCCGTCGGCGACCTTGGCGATCGCGGCGGCACTCTCCGCGTTCTTGACGCCGAAGCCGACCGCAACCGGCAGGCTTGTATGCTGCTTGAGGCGCGCGACGGCGGCGCCGACCTTGCCATAATCGGGCGTCGCGGCGCCGGTGATGCCGGTGATCGAGACGTAATAGACGAAGCCCGCAGTATGGGCGAGCACCGCCGGCAGGCGCGCGTCGTCGGTCGTCGGCGTCGCGAGGCGGATGAAGTCGAGCCCCGCGTCGAGCGCCGGCAGGCAGAGTTCGCTGTCTTCCTCAGGCGGCAGATCGACGACGATCAGGCCATCGACGCCCGCGGCCTTCGCGTCCTCGAGGAAACGCGCGACGCCATAGACATAGATCGGGTTGTAATAGCCCATCAGAATGAGCGGCGTCGCCGCGTCGGTTTTGCGGAAGTCCGCGACAAGGGCGAGCACTTTGGTGAGCGTCGTCTTCGCCGCCAGGGCCCGCAAACCTGCCGCCTGGATCGCCGGACCATCCGCCATTGGATCGGTAAAGGGCATGCCCAATTCGATGACATCGGCGCCCGCTTCCGGCAGGGCCTTCAGCAGAGCGAGCGAAGTTTCGAGGTCTGGATCGCCGCCCATGACGAAGGTCACAAGCGCGGCGCGGCCCTCGCGGGCGGTCTCGGCAAAACGGGTGTCGATGCGGGTCATGGCGGGGGGTGGCTAACACGAAGCACCGGCCCGCGAAAGTCTCGACAAGCCCATATCTGATGATATACATTAATGATAAGTATATCATGGAGGCAGGCGATGCAGATTGCGAAATGGGGCAACAGCCTTGCAGTACGGCTGCCCAAATCCGTCGTTGAGGCTTTGGACCTGAAGGAAGGCGATGACGTCGCAATCGAAGTTCTGGGCGCGCGCAGCCTGGCGGTCGAAAAGACGGCATCGCCACAAGAATTGCTTTCGCGGTTGAGAAAATACCGTGGCCGCCTGCCCGCCGACTTCCGCTTCGATCGCCTGGAAGCAAATGAGCGCAAGTGATCGAGTCTTCTTCGATACGAACGTGCTCCTGTATCTGCTCTCGGACGATGCCCGCAAGGCAGACCGCACCGAAACTCTGCTGTCGGAAGGCGGGATAGTCAGCGTGCAAGTCATCAATGAATTCGCTGCCGTTGGGCGCCGCAAACTACGGCTCGCATGGCCGGAAATCCGCGAGATATTGGCGACCATCCGCGCCGTCACTCGCGTCGAACCTTTGACCCTTTCAACGCACGACGCCGGACTCGACGTCGCTGCTCGTTACGACTTTACGCTTTATGATGCGATGATCGTCGCCACGGCATTGCAAGCGCAATGTACGCTGCTTTATTCGGAAGACATGCAGCACGGCCAAATCATCGACACGCTGATGATCCGCAATCCGTTTCGAGAAGCCTGACACGGCGAAAATTCTTACGGCAGCACGCCGTATTTCTCGAACCAGGCCTTCATCCGTTTCCAGCCGTCTTCCGCCGCGTCTTTGCGATAGCTTGGGCGGTAATCGGCGTGAAAGCCGTGCCCGGCGCCCGGATAGATATGGAACTCGGCCGTCTTATGGTCCGCCGCCAGCGCGGCCTTCATCTTCTCGACCTGATCCGGCGTAATGCCCTGATCCTGCGCGCCGTAAAGTCCGAGCACCGGCGCCTTCACTTCGCCTGCAAGCTGATAGGCATTCTTCGGCATGGCGGCACTCGGCGGGTCCATCAGGCTGCCATAGAAGGCGACGCCGGCCTTCAGATTCGGATTATGCGTCGAATAAAGCCAGACGGTGCGGCCGCCCCGGCAGAAGCCGATAATGCCGACGCGCGCCGGGTCGCCGCCCTGCTTCACGGCCCAGGCAAGCGTCGCATCCAGATCGGCGAATAATTCCTTATCCGGCTTGCTGTTGACGATCGGCAGCAGCTTCGGAAGCTCGGAGATTTTCGAGACATCACCAAGCCGGAAGTAATAGTCCGGCGCAACCGCCAACGCCCCGAGCTTGCCAAGCCGGCGGGTCACATCCTTGATGTACTCGTGCAGGCCGAAGACTTCCATCGCGACAAGGATGATCGGTGGCTTTTTCGCGCCCTCGGGCTCGGCGAAATAAAGCGGCATGTCACCACCCGCAACGGCGACCTTGGCCATGCCGGCATTGAGACCTTCGGCCGAGGTATGAATCGCATCGGCGCGCACCGGCCCGGCGGCAAGCGTATAACCCGTAGCAGCAGCGCCAGCCGTCGTCATGAAGCCGCGCCGCGACAGTGGCGCGACTTTGGTCAAACCTTCGATATCGGACATGATCGGCTGCGACACGCGCGAACTCCCGAAAACAGAAAAGCGCTCACATCCCGCCGAGATGATCGGCGACGGTGAAGATGTCCTTGTCGCCGCGGCCGGAGATGTTGACCACCATAAGATGATCGCGCGGCTTTTGCGGCGCGATGTCGATCACTTTCGCGAGCGCGTGCGCAGGCTCGAGCGCCGGAATGATGCCTTCCTGCTGCGCGCAAAGCTGGAAAGCGGCGAGCGCCTCGGAATCGGTCGCCGAAAGATATGTGACGCGGCCTGTCTCCTTAAGCCAGGAATGTTCCGGCCCGATGCCCGGATAATCGAGACCGGCGGAGATTGAATGGCCCTCCTCGATCTGCCCGTCGGCATCCATCAAAAGATACGTGCGATTGCCGTGCAGAACGCCGGGCCGGCCGCCGGCAAGCGACGCCGCATGCGCCTTGTCGAGGCCATAGCCCGCGGCTTCGACGCCGTAGATTTCGATCTGCCGGTCGTCGAGGAAAGGATGAAAGAGACCGATCGCGTTCGACCCGCCGCCGATGCAGGCGAAAAGCGAATCTGGCAGCCTACCTTCCGCCGCCTGCATCTGCGTGCGCGTCTCTTCGCCGATCACGCATTGAAAGTCGCGCACCATCGCGGGATAGGGATGCGGGCCTGCCGCCGTGCCGATGCAATAGAACGTGTTCTCGACATTGGTGACCCAATCCCGTAACGCCTCGTTCATCGCATCCTTCAACGTGCGCGCACCGGATTGCACCGGCACCACCTTCGCGCCGAGCATATTCATGCGGAAGACATTCGGCTTCTGCCGCTCGACATCGACCGCGCCCATATAGACGATACATTCGAGGCCGAAGCGGGCGCAGGCGGTCGCCGTCGCGACACCATGCTGGCCGGCGCCGGTTTCGGCAATGATGCGCGTCTTGCCCATGCGCCGCGCGAGCAGGATCTGGCCAAGCACATTGTTGATCTTGTGCGCGCCGGTGTGATTCAACTCCTCGCGCTTGAAATAGATTTTCGCGCCGTGCTCGGCGTCGGCGGCCTTGCCGCGTAGATAGTCCGTTAGCCGTTCGGCGAAATAGAGCGGGCTCGGACGTCCAACGTAATAGGTGAGGAGGTTGTTGAGTTCGGCGTGAAACGCCGGGTCCTTCTTCGCCGCCTCGTAATGGCGTTCGAGATCGAGAATGAGCGGCATCAACGTCTCGGCGACGAAACGTCCGCCGAAAATGCCAAAATGCCCGCGGTCGTCGGGGCCAGTGCGGAAGGAGTTCGGGTTTTCCAGTTGCAATGTGCTCTCGTGTTCTCGATTTGCGCTGCTTCTTAACTGTTTCGTCGCATCGGATTTATCCGAAAACCGCTTCGCATTTTTCGGTCCGATGCTCTAGCCGCTCTCAGCCAGTGAACCAAGCCTTTCCGTCGCCCGCGCCGCGGCAATGAAACGGGCGATTTTGCCAATATCCTTGACGCCACGGGCGCTTTCGACGCCGGACGACACATCGACGCCCGGCGCGCCTGTCGCCGCGATCGCCGCCGCGACATTATCCGCCGTCAAGCCGCCACCGAGCAGCCACGGCTTGGCGAAGCTGCGCCCCGCCAGCAAGGTCCAATCGAAGGCACGGCCATTGCCGCCCGGCAGCGCCACCGCGTCAGCGGGTTGGGCATCGAAAAGCAGCATGTCGGCGACCCTTTCGTAAGCACCGATCTTGTCGAGGTCGGCCGCCGTTCCGAGCCCAATCGCCTTCATCACCGGTCGCCCGAATCTTGCGCGGATCGCCGCGACTCGCGCCGGGGTTTCCGCGCCGTGCAATTGCAAAATGTCAGGTGCGAAAGCTTCGATCGCGGCGCTGAGCAAATCGTCGTCGGCATCGACGGTGAGCAGCGTTTTTGGCGCCCGGCCTGCGACCAAGGCGACAAGCGCCGGCGCGACCGCGAGCGGCACATGCCGCGGGCTGCGCGTATAATGAACGAAGCCGACCATATCGGCGCCGGCATCAAGGGCGGCGGCAAGCGTCTCGGAGGTCGAAAGCCCGCAGATTTTGACGATCATGCCGGGCTTTTACACGGGTATACGCGTAAAAAACACAGTTCTGCGTTTTTTACACGAGCAGTGCGTTTACGAATGCGTGGTCTGGCTGCGCAGCCGTGCGGCCTCGGCGCGGCTCTCCCGCAAGGCGCGACGATGCCTGCCCTGCGACAGCCAGGTAAAAAAGCCGCCGAGCAAGACGCCCACGACGATCGCAACAATGAGCACGATAAACAGCGGCGCTTCGACCGCGCCGGCCGAAGTTGAGGTAAATGGATCGAACGAGACCATGACGGCGTGGCGGTTCGCCACCGCCAGGGCAACGCCGATGATCGCGAGCGGCAGCAGAATCAGCACTTCCAGAAGGCGTTTCATCTGCAAGACCCGCGGCTGCGATCAGCTAAGATAGCCCTCGTTGAGGCGTTCGCGCATTTCCTTGCCGGTCTTAAAGAACGGCACGGCCTTTTCGTCAACGGACACATGCGCACCCGTGCGCGGATTGCGGCCCAAACGCGCGTCGCGATGCTTGACCGAAAAAGCGCCGAAGCCGCGCAGTTCCACCCGGTCGCCGCGGGCCAGCGCTTTGACAATCTCGTCGAGGATGGCGTTCACGATCTTCTCAACATCGCGCAGATAGAGATGCGGATTGCGGTCTGCGATCCGCTGCACGAGTTCCGACTTGATCATGTTGCGCCCCCTGCCGTCATTCATAGCCGACTTCGCCCTCACGCGAAGCCTGCCCGGCGCACTCCAGTCCCCGGAGAGCGCGCCTTATGCCACCAAATCATGTTCTAAGGTGACCGCCAACGTCCAAAACACCTTTGGCTTCAATTAGCAGGACCAGCCTGCCAAATAGCCACAAGACCGTCAAGTAATTGTCCCTGGGCATAAGTTTCCGTGCCGCCCAGCACATTGGCGAGCCCGGAAAAGCCCAAAACCTCGGCGATTTTTGCCGCGCTGCTGAAAATGCCAAAACGCTGAAACCGGTCTGTCGTCGTCCAATCACGTACCGGCAGCCCATGCGGCACTTTCTTGACGCGCTCGAGCCAGGCGACGCCTTCGCGTTCTTCGCCGATTTCATCGACGAGCTTCAGCCCGATGCCCTGCCGGCCAGTGAAGACGCGGCCGTCGTCGACCGCCGCCAATTGCGCGTCCGTCATGCCGCGGCGGTCTTTCACCAGGCCTTTGAACCATGTGTAGCTGTCGGCTACGAGCGACGCGAGCGCGGCACGCACTTCCGGGCTCGTCGGCTCATAGCCACTCGGCTCGGCTTTGAGTGGCGAGGATTTCACCGAATCCATCTTCACCCCGACCTTGCCAAGAAGGCCCGAGAGATCGGGATATTCAAACAGAACGCCGATCGAGCCGACGAGCGCATTGCCGGGCGAGACAATGTGATCCGCGCCGATCGCCGCGATATAGGCCCCCGACGCCGCCATCGTGCCGACGACGGCAACCGTCGGCTTTTTCGCCGCCAGACGCCGCAGGGCAATGAAGAGCTTTTCAGCGCCCGTCGTCGTGCCGCCAGGGCTGTCGATCGCGAGGATCACACCTGCGGTATTTTTGGACTCGGCGACATCGTTGATCAGTTTCAGCGTCGCCCGGTCCCCCGTGATGACGCCCGAGATCGTGATGCGCGCAATATGCGTGGATGCAAGCCCAAGGCTGGAGCGGCCGGAAAGGCGCAGACCAAGGAACACAAGACCGGCAATCAGCAGCAAAATCGAAACGATCCGCCAGAAAGACAATTTCCGCTGCAGCAGCCGCCGGTCAACGATGTAATCGGCGGGAGATGTATTCGACATGCCTGTTCCCTTGGCAGTGGACGCCGGGGCCGGAACCTAAGCCCCAGTGCCTGATGAGGCAAGCCCGCGCGTCGGCACGTTATTTTGCATTTGATCGAGTGCCATCAGAGCGAGGCCAGCCGCGACCGATTGAAACGCATCGCCGATGTGAATGCGCGCCTCGTCAAACCGATCCTGAAACAGAGCCCGGACGGCTGGAACAAAGGATGTTCCCCCAGTGAGGAAAACGGCATCGATATCCTCGAACTGCAATCCAGCTTGCATGACTGCGCGCTCCAGCGCTTCCGCCAATTTGGCGATATCCGGCGCGATCCATTGCTCGAAATCACGGCGCGTCACCTCGGCCTCGATTTTCACGCCTTCACGGTCGAAGTGGAACGGCACGGCATCGGCGCTCGAAAGCGCCGCCTTCACATCGCTGACGCTGCGATAAAGCTCAAATCCTAGATCCATTTCGATCAAGGTCTGCAAATTTTCGAGCATCCATGGCGCTTCGGCCACCGAGATCAGCTTTCTCAATTCGGCGAGCGTCGCGCCTGACTTCAGCCAGGAAAATTGATGCCATTGTGCGAAGGCTGCGTAAAAATAGGCCGGAATCGGCAGAAGCTTGTCGAACGAACGATACGCCGTTCCCTTGCCAAGCCGAGGCGCCACGACATTCGTGATGATCCTGTAGTCGAACGTATCGCCCGCGACATCGACACCCGTGTGCGCAAGCGGATGTGCGACGAAACTCTCGCCCTGGCGCTCGAAACGCAGGACCGAGAAATCGCTGGTGCCGCCACCGAAATCCGCGACCAGCACCGTCTCGTCGCGTTGCAGCTGGCGCGCATACCAATAGGCTGCGCCGAGCGGCTCGTATGCCAGCCGCACCTGCGGCAGCCCGGCATCATGATAGGATTGCTTCAGACGCGCGACCGCCAGATCCTCATCCGGCCGCTCGCCGGCAAAGACCACGGGTCGGCCGCTAACCACCCGCAAGTTTCGCACGAGATCGCGCGTATCGCCGAGCAGATGGGTGAGGAAGGTTGAGACCAGCCGCTCGATCGTGAAACGCTCGCCATAGAGCCGCGTCTCGCTGAAGAGCGGGCTCGCCAGATGCGTCTTGATCGATTGGATGAAGCGCTGCTCGCCCTCCGCCGCGATAGCGCGTTGAAGCGCCTCGGGCCCGGCGACATGTTTCACCGCACGGCCTTCGCGCCAGAACATCAGGGCGGTGCGAAAGGTCTGCGTCGGCCCGGCAGCGCTCGGCCACGTCAGGGTTTCGACATGCCCGTCCCGTCCCGCGATCGCGACGACCGAATTCGTCGTCCCAAAGTCCACGCCGATCGCGACGCCGTCTGCGATATTCATATGACCATTCATCGAGGGGACTGACAGAAAAGGCCCGCACGGCTTGCACCGCGCGGGCCCTCAATTCCGAAAAATTCGACGAAAATTATTCCTCGTCGTCCTGCTTCTTTTTGGCGCCCTTCTTGGTGTCCGTGTCGCGCGCTTTCAGCGCCGCACCAAGAATATCGCCGAGCACCGCGCCGGAATCGGCCGAACCGAACTGGGCGATCGCTTCCTTTTCTTCGGCGACTTCGAGCGCCTTGATCGAAACCGCAACCTTGCGGGCGCGGCGATCGAGCTGCGTGATGCGGGCATCGACCTTTTCACCGACAGCGAAACGGTCGGGCCGCTGATCGGCGCGGTCGCGGGCCAATTCGCTGCGCTTGATGAACGCAACGAGATCGGTGCCGGTGATCTTGACGTCGATACCGCCCTCTTTCACGTCGATCACTTCGCAGGTGACGATCGAGCCCTTCTTGAAGTCGGCGCCACCTTCTTCCGCGGCAGGCGCCTCGAACGGATCCGTGCCGAGCTGCTTCACGCCGAGCGAAATGCGCTCCTTCTCCTGATCGACATCAAGCACCTTGGCGCGAATGATATCGCCCTTCTTGTAGTCGTCGATCACCTGCTCGCCGGGCTTGTTCCAGTCGAGATCGGAGAGGTGGACCATGCCGTCCACATCGCCTTCGAGGCCGACGAACAGGCCGAACTCGGTCTTGTTCTTGACCTCGCCCTCGACAATGCTGCCGACCGGATGCTTCTCGGCAAAATCTTCCCACGGATTGGTCAGAGTTTGCTTGAGGCCGAGCGAAATACGGCGCTTGACCGGATCGACTTCGAGAACCTGAACATCGACTTCCTGGCTCGTCGCGACGATCTTGCCGGGGTGAACGTTCTTCTTGGTCCACGACATTTCCGAGACGTGGATCAGGCCTTCGATGCCCGGCTCCAGTTCGACGAACGCGCCATAGTCGGTGATGTTGGTCACGCGGCCATGAATGCGGGCATTGATCGGATATTTGGCGTCGATGCCCTGCCACGGGTCGTCGAGCAATTGCTTCATGCCGAGCGAGATGCGGTGCGTCTCGTGATTGATCTTGATGATCTTGACCTTCACCGTCTGGCCAATGGTCAGAACTTCGCTCGGATGATTGACGCGGCGCCAGGCAATGTCGGTGACATGCAACAGACCGTCGATGCCGCCGAGATCCACGAACGCACCGTAATCGGTGATGTTCTTGACGACGCCGTCGATCACCTGACCTTCTTCGAGGTTGGCGACGATCTCGTGGCGCTGCTCGGCGCGGCTCTCTTCCAGCACGGTGCGGCGGGAGACGACGATGTTGCCGCGCCGGCGATCCATCTTGAGGATCTGAAACGGCTGCGTGACGTGCATCAGAGGTGTCACATCGCGGATCGGCCGGATATCGACCTGGCTGCGCGGCAGAAACGCCACGGCGCCGTCGAGATCGACAGTGAAGCCACCCTTGACCTGATTGAAGATGACGCCTTCGACCTTTTCCTGCTTCTCGAAGGCCTTTTCGAGCCGCACCCAGCTCTCTTCGCGCCTAGCCTTGTCGCGCGAGATCACCGCCTCGCCGAGCGCATTTTCGATCCGCTCGAGATAAACTTCGACTTCGTCACCGACGCTCAGCGTGCCTTCACGCCCCGGGCCCTGAAATTCCTTAAGGGCGACACGGCCTTCGGTCTTGAGGCCGACGTCAATGACGGCGACATCCTTTTCGATGGCGACGACCTTGCCCTTGATAACCGCGCCTTCGAGAGCTTCGTTCTCGCCATAGCTCTCATCGAGAAGTGCGGCAAAATCCTCGCGCGACGGCGCGTAGGTACTGGTAGATGTCATACATTCTCCTGAAATGCCCAATCGGGCAAAACGCCGGCGGTTAAAGGGTTGACGGAGCTTCTTCCCACCGTGGCCTGCCCAAGGACAGGATCACCCGCATCAAAAAGGCGGACCGGCGTCGGACGGCGGAAAAAAGCTAGGTTCGGGCGGCTATGTAGCAAGAGCGCGCCCCCTGGGCAAGGGGCGCGCGTCAAGAGACCGACGAAAACGGGTGGAGGGGCGCTTTCGCGGCCAGATCGCCAGCGATCAGCCCGGCAAAAGCACCGTGTTGATCACGTGAATGACGCCATTGCTCTGGTTGACATTGGGGATCGTGATCCACGCCTTGTCGCCCTTGGCGTCAATAAGTTCGAGTTTGCCGTCATATTCCTTGACCGTCAGCGGCGCGCCCTCGACGGTCTTCAGCATCGCCTGGCCACCACCCATCTTGACCATTTCCTTGAGTTGGCGCGCCGAATAGCGGCCGGCAACGACATGATAGGTCAAAACTGACACGAGGGTGGATTTGCTCTCGGGCTTGAGCAGAGTATCGACGGTGCCCGGCGGCAATTTGGCGAAAGCTTCGTTCGTCGGCGCGAAGACCGTGAATGGGCCAGCACCTTCGAGCGTTTCGACAAGGCCGGCGGCCTTCACGGCCGCGACCAAGGTCGTATGATCCTTCGAATGAACGGCATTTTGAACGATATTCCGCGACGGATACATCGCCGCGCCACCGACCATCGGGTCCGAGGACATCATCGTCGCCTGCGCCGCGAAGCCGGAAAATCCGGTTAGCGTTGCGGCGAGCACGAGAGCATTGAGTTTCGAGAACTTCATGGTTCGTCTCCTTGAGCGGACGCCGCCGGCGGCAGACTTTAGGGTCCCACCACGCGCGTCATTTTCATCTACGGAAGGAGATCGAAACGGGTTTCGCGATTTGAAAAGAATTTCGCACGCGGCGGCGCGCGCCTAGACTTTATTTCGTATCCGTCGTTAAGGAGACTGGGTGCCAAGACAGGATTGTCGCATTGACGCAGTTGGACAATAGCGAACTCGTCACCTTCCTCGTTGCAACGGCGCGTGGCGACCGCGCAGCCTTCGCCGAACTTTATCAGCGCACCGCACCGAAACTTTTTGCGATTCTCTTGCGTATTCTTCCCAGCAAGAGCGTGGCGGAAGAGGCGCTCCAGGACGTCTTTTTGAAAATTTGGCAGAATGCGGGAAGTTTTTCGCCCGAAGCCGGCCCCGCGATGGGGTGGTTGGTATCGATCACGCGCAACCGCGCGATCGATATCATCCGCGCGAAAAATCCGGCGAAACCTGCTGAAACCGAAAACACGGATTTTCTCGCAAATATCGCCGATCTTTCCGGCGGCGAGGAGCAGATGATGGAACTCGCCGCTTTACGGCATTGTCTTGGAACGCTCGAAGAATCGGCGCGCAATTGCATTCTGCTCGCCTATTACGACGGCTATTCGCGCGAGGAACTGGCGAGCCGCTTCGGCCGCCCCGTCGGCACGATCAAGACATGGCTGCATCGTAGCCTTGCGTTGCTCAAGTCATGTCTGGAGGCCGCGACATGAGCGACGAGCCCGACATGCAGGCCGCCGAATATGTTCTCGGCATACTCCCGGCGGACGAACGCAGCGCCTTTGAGGCATTGCTTGCGCACGATCCCGCGGCGCGGCAGGCCGTAGAGAACTGGCAGCGCCATCTATTGCCGCTCAACTATATACTCAACGATGTCGAGCCGCCGGAACGCGTTTGGCAAGCGATCGAAACGGCGTTGCCAGCGTCGATCGCGGCGACGCCCTCGCTGCTCCTGCTGCGCCGGTCGCGAAATCGCTGGCGCACCGCGGCACTTGTCGCAGGCGCTTTGGCGGCCGGATTCGCGGCCGTCAGCTTCGATCATCTTTTGAAGACGCCACGCGAAGCCGGGGGCAGCTATGTCGCGGTTGTCAATCGCACCGGCGATCAGCCTGCGCTCATCATCCGCGTCGATCTCGCGACGCGCACCGTCTTCGTGCGGCCTGTGGCGACAAGTGTTCCGCAAGGCCACAGTCTCGAACTTTGGTATATCGGGAACCATCTGGCGCCGAAGTCGATGGGCCTCGTCGACAAGATCGATCGCAGCATTTCGCTGCCGGAAGGCGCGCCCATCGAGAAGGCGAATTTTGCCGTGACCGTCGAGCCCCCGGGCGGCTCACCGTCAGGCGCACCGACAGGGCCGATCGTTTATTCCGGTCAATTGCTCAAGGAGTGAGGCGCGGTCTGCGCCTGCGCCTGCGCCTGCACGATAGCCAGCGCCCGGTCGAACGCGGCTTCAATATCGAGATCGGTCGTGTCGAGCTCGACCGCGTCGGCGGCGGCGCGCAACGGCGCCGTGGAACGTGAGGCATCGCGCGCATCGCGGCGCCGTATCTCTTCCAGGATCGCTAGATAATCGACCGTCTCGCCCTGGCCCTTGAGCTCAAGCGCGCGGCGCGTCGCCCGCGTCTCCGGTGTCGCGGTCACGAAGATTTTAACCTGTGCCTGCGGGCAGATCACCGTGCCGATATCGCGCCCGTCGAGAACCGCTCCGCCCGGCCGCGTCGCAAAATCGCGCTGCAGGTCGATGAGCGCCTGACGCACTTCGGGTATCGCAGCGACGATCGAAGCCGCCTCGCCCATGTCGCGGCCACGTAATATTTTGGCGTCGAAGTCGGTCAGCGACAGGCCGCGCGCAGCGGCGACGGCGGCGCGCACGTCGGCGAGATTTTGCCCGTGATCCATGAGCATCCGGGCCGTCGCCCGATAAAGCAGGCCGGTATCGAGATGCGGCAAGCCGAGCCGCTCAGCCAACCGGCGCGCTAAAGTGCCTTTCCCGGACGCCGCCGGTCCATCAATCGCGACAATCATGAAAACTGCGCCCCGAGGCCCGCAAGCGAAGACTGGAAGGTCGGGAAACTCGTGGCAATCATCGCCGAATCGTCGATCGCCATGCCCCGCTTGGCCGCAAGCCCGAGACATAGAAAACTCATCGCAATGCGATGATCGAGATGCGTCGCCGCAACGCCTCCGCCCGGCACGTCGCCATCGCCGCCGACGACAATAAGATCGTCGCCTTCGATCATATTCTCGACGCCGGCGGCGGTGAGTCCATCTGTAACCGCTGTGAGACGGTCGGATTCCTTCACCCGCAATTCCGACAACCCATGCATTCGTGTCGCGCCTGAAGCGAACGCAGCGGCCACGGCGAGAATCGGATATTCGTCGATCATCGACGGCGCCCGCGCCGCCGGCACATCGACGCCGCGCAACTCCGAGCCGCGCACGCGCAGATCCGCGACGCGCTCGCCGCCTTCGTCGCGCTGATCGAGGATGTCGATGCGCGCGTCCATTTCCAGGAGCGTCTCAAGAAGCCCCGTGCGCAGCGGATTCATCATCATGCCCTCGATGACGATGTCAGAGCCCGGCACGATGAGCGCCGCCACAAGCGGAAAGGCCGCCGACGAAGGATCGGCCGGCACGACCACGGGCGTCGGCTTAAGTTCGGGCCGTCCCTCAAGCGTGATCTTGCGGCCCTCGGCGCCAAACGGCTCGCTCGCGATCAACGCGCCAAAATGCGCCAGCATCTTCTCGGTATGGTCACGACTCGCCTGCGGCTCGATCAGTATGGTGCGGCCGGGCGAATTGAGCCCCGCCAACAGGACGGCCGATTTGATCTGCGCTGAGGCGACGTCGGTGCGGTATTCGATCGGCAGCGGCTCCGGCGTCCCTTTGAGACGCACCGGGCAACGCCCGCCGTCGCCTTGCCCCAGAACTTCGGCGCCCATGCGCGTCAACGGATCGAGCACACGGCGCATCGGCCGCTTGCGCAGCGAGGCATCGCCGTCGAATTCGGCGGTGATCCCATGGCCGCCGACAACGCCCATCATCAACCTTGTGCCGGTGCCCGCATTGCCGAAATCGAGCCACGCCCGCGGTTCCAGAAGCGCGCCAATGCCGACGCCATCCACCCGCCAGGCGCCCTCGCCACGCCGCTCAATTCGCGCGCCCAACGCCCGGCATGCGGCGCCGGTGTGCAGGACATCCTCGCCTTCAAGCAGGCCCTCGATGTCGGTTCGCCCGACGCTCAAAAGCCCAAGGATGAAAGCGCGGTGCGAAATAGATTTATCGCCGGGGGGCCTCAAACGCCCCTTGAGCGGGCCGCCGGGCGCGGCGCTCACGGCAGAGGATGGCGGCGGAACGCGTGTCGAAACAGCCAAAATCCCTCCAGGTCGGGCAAGTGCTTTTCCCGCTGGTAACATGCGGCCTGGGGAAAAGTCATGGGCCAATTCACCCCGCCCGCGCAGGGAAATTCCGTGACGCGGGCGGCCTGTGGCCCGCCGGAACGGGACGTGAAGTTCCAATTGACAGGCGCCTTTAGGCTTACTAACGGGAGCCTTAAGCGCGCCAATCGGCGGTAGCCGCGGTCCGCCCCGCGGCGTCCAACGACTTTCCAGAGGCCAAACCGTGGCGAAACCCGATCTCGGCAACAAGCATACCTGCCAGAACTGTGGCACGAAATTTTTCGACTTGAATAAAACCCCTGTCGTCTGCCCCAAGTGCGGGACAGTCCAGCAGGCCACGACCCGCACCGCGCGCGCGGCCGTGGTGGAAAAGGACGAGGAGACGGCCGATCAGGAGGGCGTCGAGATCGTGTCGCTCGATGAGGTCGAAGCGGCCGAAACGAGCCTCGAAGCCGCAGTGGAGGACGATGTCGAACTCGAGGACGAGGGCGCCGATGACGACGATACGTTCCTCGAGGAAGAGGAAGAGGACAGCGACGACGTCACCGGTCTGATCGACGGCGATCTCGCGCCCGACGAAGAGCCGTGAAGCATAAGTCCGAAAACGTGAAGCCGTTTTCGGACAATCCGATGCGCTCAGGTTTTTGTTGTGATGCGTTTTCTTTACGCGAACCGGTTCGCACTTCGCTCGAAAACGCTCTTAATGGCTGCTTGTGGCGGCAGTTTATTGCGTCTATATAGCCGCTCCGCGTCAGCCGAACTGGCACTCAAATCCCACCCAAAGATTTGAGCGGCGCGAAGGTTTGGGGTCATAGCTCAGTTGGGAGAGCGCTTCAATGGCATTGAAGAGGTCGTCGGTTCGATTCCGTCTGGCTCCACCAATTAAATCAAAGACTTATCTGAAAAATCGGCAGAACCTTCCCGCTAGCTGTTAATTAGCTACCCCCATCAGTGGATCGTCATCCTCAAAGGCGGCCTCACTCGCGAAATTATGAAGCGCAGGCCGATGGATCGGATCGGCGCCGATCGTGCCAACGAGCGCTGTCAGATATTCCGGCGTGCTGATCCGCTCCAGCTCGGCGCGTGCATAGTCCAGCCGGGCGTCGATTCCGAGCCGCTTTGCCTCCTCACGGTGGCCGGCGCGTGTCAGAAACTCCCTCAGGCTCCGGGTATGGCGGGCCCAGAGCGCCACGTCCCGCTGCTGCTTCGTCGCGAGGCGCTCGCGATACCAATCGCTCGCGAGCAGCGCCTCGCGAGTGAAGAGCGTCCGTATCTCGGGATCGCTCGCGGTCTTCCCCTCATAGCTTCCCCGCGCCATGATGTGGAGCAGCGCCTTGAGCGGTGGGCAGGCATCATCGATCGTGCCGTCTGTGAAGTATCCCTCAGCGACGCGCTGCTGCGCCTCCACGATGTTGTTGACGCCATCGGCGAATACCGCGGGATCCTGAAGTTCGGGTTTGAGGATGTCGTCCGTGAATACGACGGTAGGATTGTCGAAGACGCGTCCGAAGTAGGTGTGCACGAACTTGGCCGTGATGCGGTAGCCCAGCCGGCTGGCCAACACCTGCCTTCCGCCGAAGCTATAGTCTTCGAGTTTCTCCAGATGCCCCGCCTCTATCAGTCGTCTTGGGTCCCGCTCATGCGGAAACAGCCTGCACCAGATCTCCGGAATCAGCAGGCTGATGTCGTGGTCCACACGAAGGTGCGGGCCGATAAAGCCGGCGGCTGAGCTGAAGCCCCCGTACCCGGTGAGCAGCATCGAGACGAGCGCGTTGTTGAGATCGGCTGTGGTCTGGATAGCGTTGAACGGCCCTTTGGTGAGCGCGCCCTCCGATCCTGCGCCCGTGGTGCTGGGCGACGTGCCTGTCACCGAGCACACGTAGTCCATGAACAGCTCCGGCAGCTCCTGGTAGTGGATGGGCCCGTAGACGCAGAGCGGGCGGATGCCTTCCTCCGGCCGGTTGTTCCGCCGGCCCGACAACACGCTGATCACCGGAAACACCACCGATGCTTCGAGCGGAAGGCGGCGATTTAGCCGCGCGCCCATCTCCGCAATGTAACGGTCACGCGGCCGGGCCATATCGGGCCGGACCTGTAGGTAGCGCGGATTCTTGGTGCGCTTGCCGTCAACGAGCCTCGGCTCTGCCGAGCAGATCGAATAACCGTCATCGGCGCGCGCCGCGTTCCGAGCCACATGTTCGCGCATCGGGCGCGTGAAACTGTCCTGCACCGCAACGTCCTCGACGATGCTCTGGCTGTCCGCGTGCGTGAGCGGCTGAAAGTTGGAGGAGAAGAGCCCCGGGCTCGCCATGTCTTCTTCAGTCTGCCTGTCGAGCCCCGGATGAATGGCATCGTCGGGCCGCTGGAAAAGCCTGAATTCGCAGTTCTGCGCCAACTTGAGGCTCGGGTGCCCTTCATATTCGGCCGGCAGTCCGTCCAGGTTCTGCGCGGGGACCACGACCGAGGCAGTGATGTCGTCCTCCATCTGCACTTTGTCGGCAGCGACGAAATCCTGTCTCAGTTTGTAGGTCCGCCAGGCACCGTCCTCCTGGCGACCGATCCGGAGGTAGTTGGCGACGAGCCGCCGTCCCTCGTACTTGAGTTCGTGCCCCGGGGCGCCGTTGATGATGTCCACGCTGAAATGTTGACGCCAATCCTTGCCCCACTCGGGGCTGTAGAAGCGCTTGATCACGAACACCAGCGCTCGCACGTGGTTCGGAATGCTTTCCAGCCAGGCGTTGTACTTGGGTGTGAACTCCGCGTTGGGTGTCAGGAGCTTGATCACCGAGCCGAGCGAACGTTCGAGCGACAGGATCGACCGCGAGGGGCCGCCGCTGTTGCCATCACGCAGATCTGGCAGTCGCGCGTCGGCGTAATCGCGGTCGAAGATTTCTTCGACCAGCGCCATGTCCTCCTCGAAATTGCGCACATGGAACGACCCCGGCAGCACCGCATCCACCAGGCTTTTGCTGATCTCCGACTTGCCGCCGCCGGAGACCGTGCAGGGTTTGTGGCAAAAAGTGCCCTCGGGCACCGTGCCGATCAATCGCCAGCTCGGCGCCCCGCCATACTTGGCCATCCGGACTTTGTAGCCGCTCGGATGAATGTAAATCTGGCCAGGCAGCAGCTTTAGGTGCTGCGTCTCGCCATGCAGGGTCCACGTAATGTCCTGGCGATGGATGTCTATCTCCATATCCTCGGGCATGTAGTGGATTTCGGAGTAAATCCCGTCGGTGGCATAGCCCGATGGGTGGAGCTTCGCGCGTTCCCCGAGGAGCGCGAGCACCTCCTTGAATTTGTGCTGCCTGGCGCCATCGAGCCGCATGAGATCTGGGGCGAAGCGGTCGCCAAGACTAAAGGTCGCGAACGCCAACGCGCCGCCAGCGTGCTCCTCTTCAGCCCCGCCGAACAGATTCGCGCTGTAGCCAATCTGAGTCTTCACTTCCTTCTTGCAATAGCCGAAGTAATTGTCAGCGAGGATGGTGACCATCACACCATCCATGTCACGCGAGGTGATCTTGAACGGGCGACCCTCGTTGTAGATCTCGTTTTCGTCGGTCCAGCACATGCCTGCGGCACGCTGAGCCTGCGTGGCCTCGCTCGCGTGCGGGAGGCCAACGTCCTTCTTCTTCAGCCGCGTAAGATGCGGCGCCAAAATCACGCAGCCGCTGTGGCCCGTCCAGCCGTCCACATCGATCGCAGCGTCATTGGCCGGGAGATAGGGATCGCCGGCATTGCCGAAAATGCTCTCCACAAAGTCGAGGTTCGAGACCAGGCCGCCGGGGACGAAGTAGCGGATCTCGTTGCGCTTCTCCGGCGAGATCCCCGGCACCGCCGGACAGACGAGCGGCCGCAGCAACAGCGAGACCATGGTCTCGACCGGCTCTGGCCAATTCGCAGTAAACGGCAGGCGCAAAAGTTCGGGCGGCGGTCGGAGCGCCTCCTCAAGCAGGCGCACATAAGTGATGAGCGGCACGCGGGTTTTATCCGCGGGAATTGGAAGCCCGCCCTCAGCTACGTGAAAGACCCCCTGCGTGGTGCGGCGGTCGTTGACCGGGTTGTGCAAAACTCCATTATCAAGTCGATAGCTTGAGACGAGTTCGTTGTGCCAGGCATCGGCGTTGACCGGAAGCGACAGCTCCCGAGCGAGCCCATATTGGTCGAGAATGAAGGTCTCCGCAGGCAGGCGTACATACGCTGTGGTTGCGACATCCGCGAGCAGCTTGTCGATGTAGCGCTGAATTCTCGCGTCGGCGGGGCAAAGATGTTGAGAGAGCAGCCGGGTCTGCTCACGATAGCGCGCGAAGAGGTCGCCCGCCATGTGAAGCAATTCCTGGTCGCCGTTATCCTCGGGAATCCGGACGCCCATCGCCGCAAGCTTGAGCAGGATCGACCTGATGGCAGCGGATCGCTGCGGCGGAAGGACAGACCCATCCGCCTTGAGTCCTACTGCGCGTTCGAGCTCCATTGCTCCCTCCCATGCCCGGCTCCATTCGGAGTCCGTTAGCAGCGTCTTCCCCCATGAAGCGCCAGCCTATTGGGTTTTCTTGATCGAAACCCTGGAATTCCGGAGAATGGCCTTCGGCACGAATACTAGGCGATAATCTTCCTTGCGGGAAAGGCCAGTGCTTGAGGACATGCCAAAGGGTGCGTGCCGCGCTGGCTGAAGCTTTTCAATAGCATTGAAGAGATCGTCGATTCGATTCCGTCTGGGGCCCAATTAAATCAATCAGATAGAGCACCGACGCGGAACGCTTTGGCGGCCAGCCCGAGGCCAGCTACGCCCGATAGAGTCGCCGCGGCCTTTTCCGGCGGAGTTGGCGATGAAGCGGTCGCTTCGCATAGCTCTCTATCTTTGCGCCTGGGCGTTGCTTCGAGACGACGCGGGCGCCTGCAGTTTGGTGAAAGTCACCGAACTGCCTTTGATCGAACTCGGCAATCATTATGCGGTGATGGCCAATGTCGCTGGCCAGCCGCGGCCAATGATCGTCGACACCGGCGCGGCCACGACATTATTGGGCGCGAAGGCGGTGGACGATCTCAATTTGAAGGTTGATCACTCTGCGCCGCTGCCCAAGCCCGTTCTCGGGATCGGTCAGACCTCCGCGTCGGTTATCTACCTCAACGTCATCGCCCCCATTCTCGGATTCGGTGATCTGGTTTTTCACAATCGCAGCACTGTCGTCGCGAGCCTCGACTTCGGCCCGGTGCCTGAGGCCGACGCAGCCGGCATATTGGGCGACGACATTTTGTCGGACTATGATGTCGAGTTCGATTTTCTGGACGGCGAGCTGACTCTCTATGATGAGTTCGCTTGTTCGGACGCTTTCTTGCCCTGGACCGGCGCCTATTTCGCCTTGCCCTTTGAGCATCGCGACACCAAGATCATGGTCGATATTTTTCTTAACGGCGAACGAACGCCGGCGATCGTCGATACGGGAAACAACGTTTCGTTTGTTTCGCGCATGGCCCCGGCGCTCTGGGGCTCCCTTGCCCATGAGATGAAAAAGACGCGGATGCACTCGACGAGCCCGTTCAACGGCGGCACGTCGCTGCCGAACCAGCGATATCAATTCGATGAAATCCGGATCGGCGATGACATCTTCCGAGACGAATATATGAAGGTTATCCAGGTTCAATTGCCTGGCGCTTCGGCAAACCTCGGATTGGATTTTTGGAAACACCGCAAGCTTTGGATTTCCTATCCCAACGACTTCATTTTCGTGTCCGGCATCAAAGCGAACCCGGTTCTCGCCTATCCCGTCAAACCAGGTACATCATCTGTCGCCAAAAACTGACGCGACGGGCGACCATTTCAATCCTTGCCATCTTGAGGAGGCGCGCCGGGGCCTCGCCGCTGTAAAAAGTCGATCATTCGCGAGGCAATCTCATCGGTCTTCTCGTCTAGGGCAAAATGCCCGGCGTCGAGCAGGTGGATTTCGGCATCGGGAAGATCGTGCTTGTAAGCTTCCGCGCCCGGCGCGATGAACGAGGGATCGTAGCGTCCCCATACAACGAGCGTCGGCGGCCTGTGCGCGCGAAGCCAAGCCTGCCATTTCGGATATGAAGCGACATTGGTGCGATAGTCGTAAAGCAGATCGCCCTGAATCTCCTTTTCGCCGGGACGCGAGAGGACGGCATATTCATCCGCCCACGTATCGGGATTATAGCGCTCCGGGTTCGGGCTGCCGGCGATATGGCGGTGCTTGAAGTCCTCGAGTGAAACGAAGGTGTCGATAACTTCCGGATGTGCCTTCGGATCAGCCCAATATTTGACGATCTTCGCCCATTTGGGGCCCAGCCCTGCTTCGTAAGCATTTGCATTCTGAATCACCAGCGCCTGCACGCGCTCCGGGTGCCGCAGCATGATGCGGAAGCCGACCGGACCGCCATAATCCTGAAGATAGAAAATGTATTTGTTGATTCCGAGTTGTTCGAGCAGATCGTTGGTCGTCTGGGCGAGATGGTCGAACGTGTAGGAATAGCGCGACGGCGGCGGCGCATCGCTCTGCCCGAAACTCGGATAGTCCGGCGCAATCAGATGATAGCGTGTCGCCAGCAACGGGATCAGCGAATCGAACATTCGCGACGAAGATGGATAGCCGTGCAGCAGAACAATCGTCGGCGCGTTTTTCGGCCCCGCTTCGCGATAGAAAATGCCGACGCCGCCGACCTCTACCTTATGATACGTGATCGTCGCCGAGGTCGAGGGCAGGAACGCCGCTTGCGCACCCTGCCCTATGGCCGACATCGCGATGGCCGAAAGAAGATTAAGAAATCTCATGTCCGATATCCTCTGATCAGCGTGGAAACTTCGGAATGTTCTCGCGCATTAGAGAGCCTCATTGCGGCCGGCCCTTGCCGGCGACAGCGGCGACGAGATCGATTGCAAGCGCCGATAGCAGCGCCACAGTTCCAATTATAAAAAGCAGGCGGTAATCGCTGCTGCGCGCGAAGATAAAAGAGAAGCCATATGCCGCGCCAGCCTGCAGGATGGCAAAACTGACAGTAGCCTTACTCCACGCCGCCTTTTGTTCTTCCGGATGATGCGCGAGCAATTCATGCACGCGCCCCAGCACCAGAGGAGCGATGCCGGGCGTAAACGCGCCAACGACGAAACTCGAAACGATCAGCGCCGTAGTGCCAAGGCCAAGTGCGGGCAGCGCCACTGCAAGCGCCTGGAGGAAATAGGCAAGGCGTAGCGCCGGTCCGAATCCAGCGCGATCGGCCAGATGACCGCTCAGCAATGGTCCCACCATCGCGCCGAGCCCAAACAGCACCCAATATTCCGCGCCGACCTGAACGCCCTCGCCAAGCCCCCGGGCGACGAAATCAACGAGGAAAATCATATGCGGCACAAGCCCGGCCGCGTTGAGCGCATATTCGAGATATAGCGCCCGCAGCTTTATTACCTGCCGCGAGCGCCGATGCGGCGGCGGTGCGACGACGGGGGGCGCCCCCATCGGCCAGCCGCGCCAGGCCCCAATCGTCAGGACGCACGACAACACACCAAGCCCGAGCCATGCTTGCGCTAGGCCGAGCCGCAGTAACAGCGGCACAAGCGTCCCCGACGCGGCGATGCCGACACCGACGCCCATGAAGATCAAACCGCCGGCCAGACCACGGCGCGCTGCGGGCAGATGCGGCAGAACCGCTGGGGCGGCGAGAACCATGAGCGCACCGCCCGACAGCCCGGCGACAAAGCGCCAGGCGAAAAACCAGAGAAACGAGATCGGGAAGGCACACGCGAAAAAGGCCGCCGTGGCCAGGCCCATCATCAACTGCAATGTCAGCGCGACCGAAATTCGCGCTGCAAGCGATCGGCCAAGCACCGCGCCCGCGAGATAACCCGCGAGATTGGCCGCGCCGAGATAGGCGGCGACCGATGGTTTGAACCAATGCCCGGCGATGATCGCGGGCAACAACGGCGTATAGGCAAACCGCGCCAGGCCGATTCCGACGAGGCTGGCGCAAAAGGCCGAAAAGGTCGCGCGCCACGGGTTTACGCGCACCGCGTGCATGCGGTGCGCTTTGTGCCGATCCACCTGCTGGTCCATTTCCGCCTTCCGAGACTTAGCGAACTGATTGATGGGCGCAAGCTTAGGTGCGTAGACTTATCTTTTAAAATGAATATTTATGATATTTGTTATCTCTGAATGAGATATACGGGTGCGCGATGGATGTCTCCGATTTGAGAATATTCGAGGCTGTATCCCGCCTCGGCAGCATGAACCGGGCAGCCGTCGAACTGCACACGGTCCAATCCAATGTGACGGCGCGGATCCGCGCTCTTGAAGAGAATTTGGGCGTCACGCTGTTCCAGCGCCACGCGCGCGGCGTCGTCATGACGTCAGCGGCAAAACGTCTGTTGCCGTTTGTCGGGCGGATTACAAAACTCGTCAGCGATGCGCAGGCTGCTGCGAGGGACGAAGGCATGCCAAACGGCATACTTCTTCTTGGCAGTATCGAAACAACGGCGGCGCTGCGTTTGTCGCCGCTCCTGAGCCAGTTCGCCTCCGCCTATC
This sequence comes from uncultured Pseudomonadota bacterium, assembly GCA_963782195.1. GTDB lineage: Bacteria > Pseudomonadota > Alphaproteobacteria > Rhizobiales > Beijerinckiaceae > Methylovirgula. The sequence goes on from CAWAIN010000005.1 coordinate 587,646, forward strand.
CCAAAGTTAGGCTCGCGATCACCACCGGAACGACATCGCGCCTTTTGGACGATGTTATCGAATGCCGGCTTGATGGCGCATTCGTCGCCGGACCTCTAAGCCATCCCGATTTGCATCACGAAACGGTCTTTCGCGAAGAACTTGTGCTGGTAACGCCACGCAATGTCGCAACATTGCAAGACCTCGCGAATGTTCCAGACCTGCGAACCATCGTGTTTCAGATCGGCTGTTCCTATCGCCAGCGTCTCGAAAGCGTTTTGGCCGATTTGGGGATCATCGTCGCCAAGCCGATGGAATTCGGTTCGCTCGACATCATCATCAGTTGCGTAGCGGCGGGCGCCGGCGTGACGTTGTTGCCGAGAAGTGTGGTCGCTACGGCGCAAAAAGACGGCAAGATTTCCGTGCACGACCTGCCGGCGAAATACGCGCAGACTGAAACGTTGTTCGTGCATCGCAACGACGCTTATCTTTCAAGCGCAATGAAGGCTTTTCTCGACGCTGCGCGATCTCAACAAGCGTGAACGCTTAAGGCTTTCCCAAAAAACAGAGGGCGCCCAATGGGCGCCCTCTCTTATCGACAAAGCAGTCGATCAGATATTCTTGTTAACGTGTTCGGCCGATTTGTTCACGGCATGCTTCACCGCGTCCTTGGCGTCTCCGACGGCCTTCTGCGTATGGCCCTTCAGCTCCTGCGCGGCACCTTCGGCACGAAGATTGTCGGAGCCAACGGCCTTGCCGACGCCTTGCTTGACGGAACCGGCGGCCTCGTTCGCGACACCTTTGATCTTGTCAGTCGTGCTGCTCATAATCTTTCACTCCATGGTAACTTCGGAGCGAGGAACGGCACAGGATAAGAATAGTTCCGCAGGTCTGGATTTCGCGGGGGTTACAAATAATTCAGGCGAGCGAAAGCGCGGCCTTATCTTTGGCCTTTGCCTCGTCTTCGCGCAGAATGGGCGCGAGGGCGGCGAAGAGCGCATTATCCTCTGGCACGTCGGCGTTCGGCGTCGTCAAAAGGGTATCGCCATAGAAAATCGAATTGGCGCCGGCAATCATGCAAAGCACTTGTGCTTCGCGGCTGAAGCTCGCGCGGCCAGCCGAAAGCCGCACGATGCTGCGCGGCAATACAATTCGCGCCGTCGCAACCATGCGCACGAAAACCAACGGATCGATCTTCTCGCGGCCGGCAAGCGGCGTTCCGCGCACCGCGACAAGCGCATTGATCGGCACGCTTTCAGGATGCGGATCGAAACCCGCCAGAACTGCAAGCATGGCGGCGCGGTCACGCACGCTTTCGCCCATGCCGATGATGCCGCCGCAGCACATTTCAATCCCGGCGGCGCGCACGGCTCTCAAGGTCGCAAGCCGGTCATCATAAGTCCGCGTCGAAATGATCTGCGAATAATAATCCGGGCCGGTGTCGAGGTTATGGTTATAGGCGGTGAGACCCGCCTCCTTGAGCCGCTGCGCCTGCGATTCAGTCAGCATGCCGAGCGTGACACAGGCCTCCATGCCAAGCGCACGAACGCCGCGCACCATGTCGAGCACGGCGTCGAATTCAGCACCATCGCGCACCTGCCGCCAGGCAGCCCCCATGCAGAAGCGGTCGGCACCCGCGTTGCGCGCTTTTTTCGCGGCATCGAGCACGTCGCCCACCGGCATCAGCGATGATTTGCCGAGATCGACCTCGTGATGCGCCGATTGCGGGCAATAGGCGCAATCTTCCGGGCAGCCCCCCGTCTTGACGCTGAGCAGGCTCGCCTTCTGGACGTAATTCGCCGGCTGATAGGCGCGATGCAGCCGGTTGGCCTCGCCGATCAATTCGAGGAGGGGACGATCATGCACGGCGACGATTTCGTCAGCCGTCCAATCGTGGCGAATATCCCGAGGCGAAAAGGCGTCCATCGCCTGTGATCTAAAAGGAAATCACCGCCAAGACAAGGACGGGGCGCATAGCCCTCGCCAAGGCATGTTCGGTTGCATAGGTAATAATTGCCTAGACCAGCGCCTCGAACCCGCCGAAGCCAAAACCCAGATGATCCTTTCCGCCGCCTTTGCCGCCCTCGCCCAAATCTTCACGGCGCCGTTCCGCCGCGTCTTCTGGAAGACCCTGGGCCTGACCGTGCTGCTGCTTGTGCTGGTCTTTGCCGCCGCCGAGACGGCCTTGGCACATTTCCTCGTGCTGCCCTATCACTGGCTTTCGACAAGTCTGGCGCTCCTCGCCGCATTGGCGCTGCTTATCGGCTTCGCTTTTGCGATCACGCCAGTTTCATTTCTCGTCGCCGGTTTCTTCTTCGATGAACTTGCGAGCATCGTCGAAGCGGAGATCGACCCGCAGCATCCCGGCCGCACCGCGCCGCTCGGCGAGCAAATCCGGGTCGCCTTTGTGTTTGCATCGCTCGCGCTGGCACTCAACGTCGTGGCGCTGGCGCTCCTGCTGGTGCCCGGCGTCAACGCAATGATCTTTCTCGTCGTCAATGCTTATCTGCTCGGCCGCGGCTATTTCGAGCTCGCGGCGCTGCGCTATCGGTCCGTCGAGGACATCGGCCGCGTGCGCCGGGCGCATGAATTTCAGATTTTTCTCGCTGGGATGTTTATCGCCGCGCTGGCGGCAGTACCAATCGCCAATCTGCTGACGCCGCTCTTCGGCGCCGCGCTGATGGTGCGTGTCCACGATAAAATCGCGATGGGACCGGCCAAAGCCTAAGCCGTCAGCTTCGCCAATTTTGCGGCAAGCGCGGCGGGGTCGCCAGCAATATGGATCGTTTTCACCCGGCTTGTTTGGCCGGATTCGAGGCGCAGGCCGCTTGGCGCCAACGACAGGGATTTGGCCAAAAGGCGAACCAGCGCCTCATTCGCCGCGCCGGCCTCCGGCACAGCGCGGACGCGCGCTTTCAAAACGGCGCGGCCATCCGACAGATGCTCCACCCCGGCGATCTCATCGCGGGACGATTTGGGCGTGAGCCGCACGGTGATGACAACGCCACTTTCCCGCACCACCCACGGCTGCGACACAGTCCCAACGCGGGCTAGAAGACGTTCGGATAGACGTAGCGCTCGATGATGTCCTGGACGAGAAAGATCAGCAAAAGCAGGATCACAGGTGAAATATCGAGGCCACCAAACGCGGGCAGGATGTTGCGGATCGGTTTTAGCAGCGGCTCGGTGACGGCATTGAGCGCGTTCCAGATCGAACGGACGACATTGTTGTGAACGTTGATCACGTTGAAGGCGATCAGCCAGGACATGATCGCCACGATGATGATGATGTACGTGTAGATTTGCAGAACGAGTAAAAGAATGTCGAGAATTGCACGCATGGCCGCTCCAGAACCCGGCAAGGGCCTTTCGTTTAGCGGGGAGAAGGCCGCGCGGCAAGCAGCAGCGCGCATTGACAGTTGCGGCACGGGGGACGTAAACAGCCCGCTGGCCGGGGCTGTAGCTCAGATGGGAGAGCGCTGCAATCGCACTGCAGAGGTCGTGAGTTCGAATCTCATCAGCTCCACCAGCCGCTTCCGTATCACAAATCAAAGCTGGAAATAGCCGGCATTTCTGCCGCTTAGCCGCCGCTTGCCGGACGCGGCATCACTATCCGTTGATCCCCAAAGCCCAAAAAAGCCGACGGCGAACCTTGCCGGCGCCCCGATCGGCCGCCATCTTCCGGGCGAATCAAAAGGGCGCGAATGCGCCATCGAAGGGAGGACCCAGCAGACATCGCAGATGGAGTGAGTCCGTGACATTGAACGACGCGCCGCAGGACGCCATTCAGCCCTGGCCGAGCCTCGTCATTTTCGCCTTGGCCATGGGCGGATTCGCGATCGGGGTCACGGAATTCGCGACGATGAGTTTGCTGCCCTATTTCGCCAAAGACCTCCACGTCAATGCACCGACCGCAGGGCACGCGATCAGCGCCTACGCCTTGGGCGTTGTTGTCGGCGCGCCAATCATCGCGGTGCTCGCGGCGCGGATGTCGCGGCGGACTTTGCTGATTATCCTGATGGGGCTGTTTGCGCTCGGCAATAGCCTTGCGGCGCTGTCGCCGACCTATCATTGGCTCGTGATCTTCCGGTTTCTGAGCGGTCTGCCACATGGCGCCTATTTCGGCATCGCCGCGATGGTCGCCTCGTCCCTCGTCCCGGCCAATAAACGCACGCAGGCGATCGGCCAGATTTTCCTTGGTCTCACTGGCGCGACCGTGATCGGCGTCCCTGCCGCCAACTGGCTCGGTCAGCAAGTCGGGTGGCGCTGGAGTTTCGGCGTGGTTGCCCTGCTCGGCCTCACAGCGCTGGCCCTCGTCGCCTTGCTCACACCCCGTGACGACCCCAACAAAGAGGCGAGCCCCCTGCGCGAGCTTGATGCGCTCAAGCGGCCGCAGGTCTGGCTGACGCTCGCGATCGGCGCCATCGGCTTCGGCGGCCTGTTCGCCGTTTACACCTACCTCGCCTCAACGCTCGCCGACGTGACGCACGTCTCAAGCCTTTATCTGCCTCTCGTGCTCTGCGCCTTCGGCCTCGGTCTCACGGCCGGCAATTTGGTCGTCCCGCTTTTCGCCGATCGCGCGCTGATGCCGACGGCCGGCGCGCTGCTCGTCTGGACCGCGGCGACGCTCGCCCTCTATGCCTATGCCGCCCATAACATCTGGCTGGTGACGTTCGATGTCTTCCTCATCGGCTGCGGCGGCGCGCTTGGCACCGTCTTGCAGGCGCGGCTGATGGATGTGTCCGGTGAGGCGCAGGCCCTGCCGGCGGCGCTCAACCATTCTGCCTTCAACACCGCGAATGCGATCGGCCCCTGGCTTGGCGGCGTCGCAATCGGCGCGGGTTTCGGCTGGACATCGACCGGCTGGGTCGGCTTCGGGCTGGCGCTCGGCGGCCTTCTCATCTGGCTGCTGTCGATCGTGATCGATGACGGCATCGAAGGCGGACGGAAGCTTGTGGAAGACGCCGCGGAGTAGGCAACGTCTCTATCCCAAGCCCTCATGCTGAGGAGCTTGCGAAGCAAGCGTCTCGAAGCGCGAGGGGCGAGATGTTCTGTACCATCCTTCGAGACGCGATTTCTTACGAAATCGTTCCTCAGGATGAGGGAAGTATAATTTCCAAGTGGACTCTAAGCCGCCTGCTCCTTCGCCTCTCGCCGGCGGTCGTGCAATATCCATTCGGTGTAGCCGTTCGGCTGTAGACGGCCTTTAAAAATCAGATCCTCCGCCGCCCTGAAGGCCGGTCCATTAAAGGCTGGCGCCATTGGCTGATACGCGTCATCGCCATCGTTCTGACGATCGACGATCTTCGCCATACGTTTCAGCGTGTCTGAGACTTGCGTCTCGTTGACGATACCGTGTTGCAGCCAATTGGCGATATGCTGACTCGAAATGCGCAACGTCGCACGATCTTCCATGCGGCCGACATCGTGGATATCGAGCACTTTCGAGCAGCCAATCCCCTGATCGACCCAGCGCACGACATAGCCGAGTATGCCCTGGCAATTGTTGTCGAGTTCTTCCTGCACCGCATCCGGCGCGAAATTGCCGCGCGAAATCGGAATCGTCAGCAGATCGGCAAGCTTCGCCGGCGGCCGCGCTCGCAATTCCTTCTGCCGCTTGAGGACATCGACGCGGTGATAATGCGTCGCATGGAGAACCGCGGCCGTCGGCGACGGCACCCACGCCGTGTTGGCGCCCGAGGTCAGATGCGGAATCTTATCGACCAGCATCGCCGACATGCTATCGGGCATCGCCCACATGCCTTTGCCGATCTGCGCCCGGCCGGGCAGCCCACAGCGCAAGCCAACATCGACATTCGAATCTTCATAGGCCGCGATCCATTTCGTCTTCTTCATATCCTCTTTGCGGATCATCGGCCCAGCTTCCATCGAGGTGTGGATTTCATCGCCAGTGCGATCGAGGAAGCCGGTGTTGATGAAGAAGACGCGATTGGCGGCTGCCTTGATGACGGCCTTCAGATTGGCGCTCGTGCGCCGCTCTTCGTCCATGATGCCCATCTTGAGCGTGTAAGGCTTCAGGCCGAGAAAATCCTCGACCGCGGCGAAAAGGCGGTCGGCGAGCACGACTTCGTCCGGGCCGTGCATTTTCGGCTTGACGATATAGACGGAGCCTTTCGTGCTGTTGCGCCTGCCCGTCGCGCGCAGATCGTGGAGAGCGATCAGGCCGGTCACTGCCGCATCGAGCAATGTCTCGGGGATTTGCGCCCCGTCGGCATCCAGCACAGCGTCAGTCATCATGTGATGGCCGACATTGCGGACAAGCACGAGGCTGCGGCCGGACAGTGACAGCGGCGCGCCGTCTGGCTGGACATAGCTGCGATCCTCGGCAAGACGGCGCTCGATGGTTTTGCCGTTCTTTTCAACCGTCGCGGAGAAAGTCCCCTGCATCAGGCCGAGCAGGTTGCGATAGAGCCCGACCTTGTCGGCCGCATCGACCGCGGCAACGCTGTCCTCGAGATCCATGATCGCGGTCAGCGCGGCTTCAATGACAATATCGGAAACTCCAGCAGGATCGTCCGCGCCCGTTCTGCTCGCGCGATCGACGACGATCTCGAGATGCAAGCCATTATTACGCAAGAGAATCGCGCTCGGAGCACTGGCCTCGCCGCGATAGCCGCGAAATTGCGCCGGGTTTTTCAACTCGGCCTCGGCACTATCGGCGAGCTTAGCGACGAGTTTGCCGCCCGTGACGCGATAGGCTGTGACATCCTTGTGGCTTGCGCCAGCAAGCGGCACCGAGGCATCGAGAAAGTCCCGGCCCCAGGCGACGACCCGGGCACCGCGGATCTTGTTGTAGCCCTTGCCGCGTTCGCCACCATCGGCCGACGAAATCGCGTCCGTGCCGTAGAGGGCCTCGTAAAGCGACCCCCAGCGCGCATTGGCTGCATTCAAGACGTAGCGCGCATTTGAGACCGGCACGACCAGTTGCGGGCCGGGCACCAGCGCAATTTCGTCGTCGACATTTTCGGTCGCGATGGAAAAATCCGGCGGTTCAGGCACGAGATAGCCGATCTCGCGCAAGAATTTCTCGTAATCGGCGGGATCGAACGGCCGCCCGCGATGGCCGAGGTGATAGGAATTGATCTTCTCCTGAAGATCATCGCGGATCTGCAATTGCGCGCGGATACGCGGCGAATATTCGCCGACGAGTTTGCCGAAGCCTGTCCAAAATGTATCAGCGGCAATGCCAGTGCCGGGCAGCACTTCATCGGCGATGAAATCATAAAGGGTGCGGGCGACCTTAAGACCGCCGACGTCTTGATAGTCACGCATGGACGGCTTTCTCCTGCATACCAAGTTCCGCCGCCGTGCCGGCGAATTTGGCGAAGTTCTCTTTAAACAGGCGGACGAGATGGTGCGCCTGCGCCGCATAGGCCTGCGGATCGGGCCACGCGCGCGAGGGATCGAGCATGTCATCGGGCACGCCTGCCACATGCAGCGGCAGGTGCAGGCCGAAATACGGCTCCTCGCGAAACAACGCTTTATCGAGCGCGCCCGTAAGCGCCGCGCGCAGCAGCGCGCGTGTATGTGCGATCGAAATGCGCGTGCCGATTCCGTAAGGGCCGCCCGTCCAGCCGGTATTGACGAGCCAGACGTTGGTCTCCTGCTTCGACAGATAGTGCATCAGGAGGCGGCCATAGACCTCCGGCGGGCGCGGCATGAACGGCGCACCGAAACAGGCGCTGAAGGTCGCAACCGGCTCCTTGCCCAGCCCCTTTTCCGTCCCGGCGACACGCGCAGTATAGCCGGAGAGGAAATGATACATCGCCTGCTCGGGCGTGAGCCGCGACAAAGGCGGCATGACGCCAAAAGCATCCGCCGTCAGCATCACCACATTGCGCGGAACGCCGCCCACGCCGCTCGGTTCAGCATTGGCGATGAAGTGAAGCGGATAGCAGGCGCGCGTGTTGGGCGTCAGCGAATCATCGTCGAGATCGACGTGGCCATCTGAATCGAGCACGACGTTCTCAAGCACCGTCCCGAAACGATGCGCGGCTGCCCAAATTTCAGGCTCGGCCTCTTGCCGAAGATTGATGACCTTGGCATAGCAGCCGCCCTCGAAATTGAAGACGCCGGTTTGCGACCACGCGTGCTCGTCGTCGCCGATGAGCCAACGCTCCGGGTCAGATGACAGAGTCGTTTTGCCGGTGCCGGAAAGGCCGAAAAAGAGCGCCGTATCGCCATCCGGACCGATATTCGCAGAACAATGCATCGGCAACACGCCTTTCGCGGGCAGCAGCCAATTCATGACGGTGAAGATCGCCTTCTTCACTTCCCCTGCATATTGAGTGCCGGAAATGACGATCAGCTTTTGCGCAAACGAAAGCGCGATCGCGGTCGGCGAGCGCAGCCCGAGGGCCGAGGGCTCCACGGAAAGGCCGGGCGCGTGCAGAATGATGTAATCCGGCACAAAGGTCTCAAGCTCCTCCGTGGCCGGCCGAATGAACATATTGCGGGCAAAAAGCGCGTGCCACGCATTGGTCGTAACAAGCCGGACCCTGATGCGATGCTCCGGCGCGGCACCCGCATAAAGGTCCTGCGTGAACAGGATCTGGCCTTGCAGATAATTGCGGACCTCGTCGGCGAGCGCCGCAAAGCCAGCCTGAGAAAGCTTCTGGTTGACGCTGCCCCACCAGATATTGCCGCTCGTTTCGGGCTCATCGACGATAAATTTATCGGTTGCCGAACGGCCGGTGTGCGTCCCCGTGGTGACGACGAGCGCACCATCGGCCGAGAGCCTGCCTTCACCGCGCTGAAGCGCCAGCTCGACAAGGGGCGCAGCCTGGAGATTGGCGTGAATGGCCGTGCGCCGGACAAACCCGTCCCGGCCAGCGCGGCGAGGCTCCCCTCCGCGCGTCGTGTCATTAAATTCATTGCAGCGGCCTCCGATTGCAGATCTTTGCGATCAACCAAGATTGAGCCGAACCGGTCATCGCTTCTTTTGCGGTGCGGAACAATTGGACTTTCTGCTAACGCGGTGCAGCGCTAGGCCGTGCGCATCGGGGGCGCCGGCTTTGTAAAGCCCATAATTTGAAAGAGGTTACGCCTGTTCGTGAATGCGAGCGGCCTATTGTGCGGACGTCGCCGGATTCGTTGATCGAAGCGGACAATGTTCCGCGCTGAAGCGGCGACAGAAAATTACCGCCGAGCAGCAGACGAACGTCAGCATGCCGGACTATTTACGTTCGCATTTTCGAATCAGCGTACTTGCCGAGGCCGCCGAATAGGCGGCCGTCAGGGGCGCCCGATGGAAAGATATTTGAAGCCCTCGCGGCGCAGTTCATCGGGCGAGTAGATATTGCGCAGATCGACGAGGATTGGCTCGGTCAGGAGCGACTTGACGCGGCCGAGATCGAGCGCCCGGAAGGCATCCCATTCGGTGACGATGACGAGCGCCGAGGCATCCTTGCAGCAGCTATAGGGATCGCCGCAATAATTCAGCTTGTCGAGATAGTGGCGCGCCTGCTCCATGCCTTCGGGATCGAAGGCGTTGACCTTGGCGCCCGCATCCTGAAGCGCGGTGATGATCGCAATCGCCGGCGAATCGCGCATGTCGTCGGTATTGGGCTTGAAGGTCAGGCCGAGCACCGCAATCGTCTTGTTGCGCACATTGCCGCCGCACGCGATGAGCACTTTGCGCGCCATTGCGCGCTTGCGCTGGTCGTTCACCGCCGCGACCGTCTCGACGATGCGGATCGGCGCGCCATAATCCTGCGCCGTCTTGATCAGGGCCTGCGTGTCCTTGGGGAAGCAGGAGCCGCCATAGCCGGGGCCCGGCGTGCAGAAATTTTGAGCCGATGCGATTGTCGAGGCCGATGCCGCGCGCGACCTCCTGCACATTCGCGCCCACTTCCTCGCAGAGGCTCGCGATCTCGTTGATGAACGTGATCTTGGTCGCGAGGAAGGCGTTCGCCGCATATTTGGTGAGTTCAGACGTGCGGCGGCTGGTGACGAGAATCGGCGCCTGGTTGAGGTAAAGGGGGCGATAGACCTCACGCATCACCGCTTCGGCGCGCTTGTCCTCGACGCCGATGACGATGCGATCCGGGCGCTTGAAGTCGGCGATTGCCGCACCCTCGCGCAGGAACTCGGGATTTGAGACGACGGCGAATTCGGCATCCGGCCGCACTTCGCGAATGATGCGCTCGACCTCATCGCCGGTGCCGACCGGCACGGTGGATTTCGTGACGATGACCGTGAAGCCATTGATCGCCGCGGCAATATCGCGCGCCGCCTGATAGACATAGGTGAGATCGGCATGGCCGTCGCCGCGCCGCGACGGCGTGCCAACTGCGATGAACACAGCCTGCGCCTCGCGCACCGCCGAGAGATCATCGGCGAATGTCAGCCGGTTCTGGCGGACGTTGGTCATCACCAGTTCGGCGAGGCCGGGCTCATAGATTGGCATCTTGCCGGATTTCAGCGCCTCGATCTTCGCGGGATCGTTGTCGATGCAACAGACATCGTGGCCGAAATCCGCAAAACAGGCGCCCGAGACCAGGCCCACATATCCCGAGCCCACCATAGCGATTTGCATTTTTCGCTCCTTAAGCGCCGCAATCCCAGGAGGACTTGCAGCCGAAACCTAGCCAGTGCCATTTTCGTGACGCAGAGGCAACCGACGCATGAATTGCCGGGCTGAGCCCAAAACCGCGCGGTATGTTGGTCAACCGTGCTTCCGGCAAGTCTTTGTCGAGACTAAGGAACGTAGGATGCGACTGGAGTCGGGACAAGCCTGTTACCCGTCGCAGTGGCGCGAGATAGCTTTATGACAAATGTATTGCAGTATGATCTCTGCGTGCTCGGCGGCGGCGGCGCGGGGTTAGTGGCGGCACGGACGGCGGCGCGGTTTGGCGCCAGGGTCGTTATCGTGGAAAAGCGCGCCCTGGGCGGCGCCTATCTTACGCAGACAATTCCTGTCCAGGCCTTCTGCGCCGCGGCTTTGCAAACTGGCGGGGCGCAAGCCGCAAAAATCGATTTTGTCCGTGTCCGCACCCAGGCACTCGCGGCGGTCAAGGATTTCGCCCGCGATTATGCGCCGGAACCGCTTGGAGCCTCCGGCATCGCGTTGATCCGGGCGCTCGGCAGTTTCAGTGGACCGGCGCGTGTCGAAGCCGGCGGTCAATTGATCGCGGCGAGGCAATTCATACTCGCCACCGGCGCGACGCCGGCGCACGCCTCATGGCCCGGGCAGGAACTGATACGGCCCCTGGCACTCGAAGATGTGCTGACGATCGACCGGCCGCCTGAAGACCTGATCATGGTCGGCGCGAATTTTCAGGGACTCGTTCTGGCGCAGGCGCTCCTGCGGCTCGGCACGCGGGTCTCGCTAATCGAACCGGGCGCGATCCTTCCCGACGAAGATCCCGAGCTTGTCGCGCCAGTGTTGGCTCAACTTGCCCGGGAGGGCTTGCGTATCTTTGCGCAGCACGAGATCGCCCGACTCGAACCAATCTCGGGTGGCCTGCGCGTCTATTTTAAAGGGGGTGCGGCGCCGCTCGAAAGCCAGCAAATCACGTTCGCCGCCAACCCGCTGCCGCTCGTTGAAGGTTTGGGCCTGAAAAATGCTGGGGTCACCTATGCAAATTCCGGGATTCTCAGCGACGCACAGGGCCGCACCAGCAACCGCAAAATCCACGTTGTCGGCGATGCCGCCGGTGGCCCGGGTTCCAGCCAGTCGGCGCTTGGACAGGCTGAACGCCTCGCCGCGCACCTCTTCGGCCATAGCCGTTTGGCTTCGCCATCGCCCGGATCCTCGGCACCGATCCCGAGATGGCCATTGTTGGCGTCACCGAAGCACAGGCGAGAAAAAAACATAATTCTATCCGCATCTTACGAGCAACATTCGCCGACACGGACCGGGCGCGATTGACCCGCATGCAGCAGGGTCACGTCAAGATCGTGACGAATTCGGCGGGCATTATCCTGGGTGCGGGTCTTGTCGGGCCCGGCGTACGCGAACTTGCCGGAATCTTCAGCGTGGCCATCGACAAACGGATGAAAGCTTCCGAACTAAGCGTGTTCGCCAATGCGCCCGCGCTGACGCAGGCCATCTCGGAAGCTGCACTTGCATCTACGCCGTATCTCGGCAAAGCTCTGCCACAACGGCTCTTTCCGCGCCGGACGAGATAGACAATGCGCGATTTTGTGACCGTCAACCGGCCCTCTTCAAGCGATCGTCCAGGCAGCATTGCGAGGAGCCTGCGCGAACGGCGTCCCCGCTTCGGCCTCGCCACGCGAATCGTCCTGTCCGTTGTCGTTGTCGTCATGGCGGCGGAATTTACGATCTACATCCCGCTCATCGCCAATTATCGCGAGAATTGGCTGCGCAACCGTTTAAGCGCCGCTTATACCGCGACCCTGGTTCTCGAAGCCGCGCCGCGCGCGATGGTCTCGCCGCAATTGTCGCGGGAATTGCTCAACAGCGTCGGCGCGCGCATCATCGTCCTGAAAGCGCATGGCACGCGGCGCATTCTTGCGGCCACCACCCTGCCCCCGGCGGTCGACGAATTCTACGACCTGCGGCATTGGTCTTTTTTGCAGGCTCTTGCTTCGACATGGCGAACCTATTTCGCCGCCGACGATCGCGTCATCACAATTCTCGGCGCGGCGCCGATGGGCGGCGAGGGCATCGAAGTGACGATGGATGAAGGGCCGGCGAAAGCCGCGTTGCATGTCGTTGCGGCCCGCGTTCTGATGATCTCGCTCACGATATCGGCGCTTGTTTCGGCGCTCGCGGTCGTCATCCTCCACATCGTGGTGCTGGGGCCGATGCGCCGCCTCACGACGAACATCACCGAATTCGGCGCCGATCCCGAGAATGCAAGCCGGATTATAACGCCGTCGGGCACCACACATGAGATCGGCCGTGCCGAAGAGGCGTTGGCGACCATGCAGGACACACTTGTCCGCGAATTGACGCAAAAGAAGCACCTCGCCGCGCTCGGCCTAGCGGTTGCCAAGATCAATCACGATTTGCGTAACATGCTGGCGGCGGCGCAGCTTCTCTCGGACCGCCTTGGCAATGTCACGGATCCGCTGGCGCAGCGGCTCGCACCCAAACTCGTCGCGACGCTCGACCGCGCCATCCGCTTCTGCCAGGCCACATTGACCTACGGCCGTGCAACGGATGAGGCGCCGAATCCGCGGTTCGTCGATTTGCGCACCGTTGTCGCCGAGGCGGCCGAATCGGTTTGTCCGAGCGGCGGCAGCCGCGTCGCGATTGTGAATAACGTCAACGTCGGTTTCGTGCTCTGGGCCAATTCGGAGCAATTGTTCCGGGTTCTTATGAATCTGATGCGCAACGGGATCGAGGCGCTCGAACGCGCCGGTCCGGCGCGTGGGCAGCCGGCGCAAATCGTGATCGCTGCGGGCTTTGCCGGCGACAATGCGATCATCGAAATCGCCGATACCGGTCCCGGCGTGCCGCCGAGCGTGCGCGCGCAGCTCTTCACACCTTTTTCGAGTTCGTCGCGGCCAGGGGGCTCAGGGCTCGGACTCGCCATCGCGGCCGATCTCGTTCGCGCGCATGGCGGCAGCATCGAACTGGCGCCCGTGGAGGACGACGCGGACGAGAACACCGGCGCGACATTCCGGATCACGTTGCCGCAGCGCCGCAGCCCCGCGGCCGCGGCCTGAACGGCAAACCGGCCTGTTGCCATCCTGCGCCCAACTCGCTAAAGGAAGCCGTCCATCCTTGGGATCGACCTCTTCCCGATCATCGGCAAGTTTTCGGCTTCCCTTTACGGATTTGCGCGCCCGTAGCTCAGCTGGATAGAGCACTAGACTACGAATTTAGGGGTCAGGAGTTCGAATCTCTTCGGGCGCGCCAAATTCCCATCAAATTTCAATAGATTGCAGTAGGGCGCCATTAGCCGCGCCGCGTTGTGTTGGTCGGAATCGCCACCGAATCGCCACGGGTAATCGGAAGCGCGAGGCACCATCAGGATACGAAAAGGTCCGTTTGAGCGGGCCTTTTTGCTGAGCGTTTTGACGGCTATTGTGCCCTCCCCGGCCACTGCTTCAAACCGAGGATCCAAAATGGCAAGAGCCGCAACAGTGACAATCTATGTCGCTCTGATGGTGGCCGCCATAGTCGCTGTAGACGTGCTGTTCTTTCGAAGCAGGTTCTGGGAACGGCTAGCCGTGAACATCGGGATCGTCTTGGTGTTCGGTGCGTTCTACCTGAGATTTCTGCAGCACCCATGAAGGCGTGACGCGCGACAACCCTACGAGAAAAAAGGGCCCGCACAACGCGGGCCTTCTTATAGGTGGTCCGATAGCTGCGGGGATTTCTAGGCGGTTTTGTAAGGCTCGATCGAGAGCGTGCGATCGCGGCGTCGGCGATATCTAGGCTCTGCCGGCGTCCGTAATGGCGAAGGCGGGTTCTTCAGGGTTGGTATTGGGCAAAGCGCGAGCGCTTGCCCGAAACGGGTGCATTCGGCGTTTCAATAACCCCATGAGTTATTAGCGTGATCTAACGGATCAGTTTTAACGCCTCACAGCTAAGCTCGTCATCACGGATCCGCGCCTATCAACGGCGATGACAATCAAGACCACTCTTGAGAAAGCCGGGGTCCAATTCCTAGAACCAGGCGATTCGGTCGGCGGTCCCGGCGTGGCGTTGAAGACAGTTGGGCAGACCTAATGTCGTTTGCAGCGATGGCGCTTGATAGCAATCGGCCACATATGTTCATCCCTAATTCACGGTGGACCGGTCAGCTCATCGCCGGTACCTTTGATGGATGATCTGCTCTCGGGAACATGGCAGGCTTACGTCTAACTAGAAACATGCATCACGGGCTGGCCTTGATCCCCATGTTTCAGTGGGCGGGTCGATGTGGTTCAAAAGTTCAACACCCATGAAGCCCCCAATACGCAATGACCGAGCCGAGATCAGACGCATGAGGCCAGCAGAACCTCTCTCCCGAATTCAAACCTCGTCTCAAGCTTGGTTCGCAAGTGGAGGCCGCGTGGGCTACGACCCCAGAGCCCGGGCCATCGTTGCGGCGGAAGACGCGCCGCTCAAGATTTTCTTGAGGCGGGAGGGCGAACTTGCGCACGCCGTTTCCTTTCTGCCGGGATTTCCCGATGGCTCGTTGGGATGGGCGAACGTTCTGCCGAATCTACCGAATGCTGGCGAAATGCCGAAGCTCTTCGTCGACTATGTCGGCATGGGCGATAGCGACAAGCCCAAGGACTATGCCTATTCCACGGCCGAACGCACCGATCTCATCGAGGCAATCTGGCGGGATTTGTCTGTCCGCTCCACAACGCTGGTGGCCTTTGATTTTTCTGCAATTGTTGTCTCGGAGCATCTGCGACGCCGGCTTGAGCGCGCTGAGCGTGGCGAGCCCGTGGGCGGGCCGGAAATACGCGGCATTTTCATTTTCAATGGCGGGCTCTTCCCGGACGGACATACCCACCCGTGGTTCACCACGCCGCTTTTGCGCCGCATCCCCAAGCCTGCACGCTGGACTCTCGGCCTCTCGTTCACAATGTTCAAGCTGTTGGTGGGGGTGATCTGGTCTAAAGCCTATCAAGTGACGGACGCGGAGGTACGCGAACTCCACAGCGTCCTGAACCGCCGCGACGGCCTGTTCTTTCTCGCCGCCGCCGCAGACTTCGTGGCTGAGCACAAGGCTGAAGGCGATCGGCTCGACTTCGGTAGCCTTTACAAAATCTATCGCGATCGGTTCCCTTTCCTGGTGGGCGGCAGCGACGAAGATCCTTTTGAACACCGGCAGCTCGACCTCGCCCGGGAACGACTGGGTAAACTTGGCCTTCGGTTCGAGCGATTGCCTGGCGGGCACCTCACTACGAGTGAGCAGCCGGAAGCCCTGGCGGCTTTGATCGCGAGGTTCGAGGCAGGACTTTCAGAGACACCGTAGCCGCAAGCCGAAAAGGGCGTTGCTAGCGGTCAAGTCTCTACCGCAGAGTGGAAATGCGCGGATTTGCGCACTTTCCGCTTTCGTCTTGCGGGGATAAAAAAAATTCTAAATGGATTGTAACGAACCCGGGATTGGCCGCGAAAAACCCGTAGGCTGTCGTTGTAGTTTGGCGTCACACAGCCAGCGCCGCTGCCTCTTCCGTTAACCCCGCCCGTTGATGAGAAATCAAATGAACGCCATCGCTCAACTTCTCGCCCGTTCGGGCCTCCTGAAGCGCGACCTCGATTATAACCTGCTCCGCGCCGCAATGGTGATCATCTTCGCATGGTTCGGGTACGACAAATGGTGGACGGCGGAAATCAGAGGACTGCTGCCCATCATCACCCACGGGCCGCTTACCTTCTGGACCATCCCTGTCCTGGGCATTCGCGGCACGGCCATTTTCCTCGGCACGTGGGAGTGGGCCACCGGCACGCTGCTGTTCCTCGGCTTCTGGAATAAAAAGCTCGGAATGCTGGGCGCGCTCGGATCGACGGCCACCTTTATCTCGACGTTCACTGCGATGCCCTTCGTTCCCGACGCTTGGGATGCGGGCGCCGGAGGTTTTCCAGCGATGACGGCGAACACGGCCTTCCTTCTGAAGGATCTCGTACTGCTCACTGTATCAATATACCTCCTCAAGCAAGACGCCCAACGGGTACTTGCGCGGGCCGATGGGAATGTCTGACCGGATCCTAATTTCGGAGTTCGCGCGCATCCGCACCAGCAGCCCGCCGCAAGCCCAAGCAACAGATAGCGTTCCAGAATATAGGCAATGCAGCAGCCGATCAGGATGGCGATGAAGAGATAGGTTTCGAGACCAGAGGTCGAAACAAGGAGCGGATTGGTGAATAGCGCGAGTGTCCCGACATAGGCCCAGAGGGGCGGAAAATGTATGCGGCGTGCCGTGAATTTGAGGGCGAAAAAAATGGCGGCAGCGAGAAGGCACTCCAGCACGTACACGGCCCAGAGACCTGAAAAACGAGCTT
The DNA here is from genome assembly GCA_963782195.1 of uncultured Pseudomonadota bacterium. Classification (GTDB taxonomy): domain Bacteria; phylum Pseudomonadota; class Alphaproteobacteria; order Rhizobiales; family Beijerinckiaceae; genus Methylovirgula. The sequence goes on from CAWAIN010000005.1 coordinate 604,564, forward strand.
GATTAATACGCTAAGCAAAATGACGTTAAGCGGCGAGGTCGCTGCATTGGAAACGAACTGAAGATGGCTAGGAAGGCGAAAAGAGCCGTCAAAAACGAAATGTCGAACGCACGGCTTATCGTGGGTCGATGTTCGTCTCCTTCCAACATGGGAACGGCCTCTCCGGGTCGACGGGGAAGATAATTCGAATCTATTTCAGAATCGGAAATTTCTCTGGGGAATATCGAAGCTCGCGCAAACCCGGGTTCTTCGAGGCAGCGAAAATTTGGCGAAGCATTACTCGGGATAAGCCGCAATCCCCTCCGGCGTCGCTTCATTGAAAAGCACAAAGGCCAAGGGGTTGCCGGGCTCAGCCGTTGCATCGCTGCGCTGGCCCGTCATCTCTCCAGCCACGCCGCTGGTATACTCCGCAACCACTTCGCCGAAACTGTTGCGCTGGATGGCCAGCTTCTGCCCGGGTGAGACTTTGTCGTAGAGCTTGACCAGATGCTCGACGAATCCACCTTTGCTTGCCACGATCGGGAACGCACTGTCGCCGACAAATACACTCACGTCCTTGCCTGTGCGCCCCATTGGCCCGGCTATGATGCCATGATGCTTGAGGACGTTCATTGTGCCTTCCGCAAACATCGAGATCATCTTGAAGTCGAGAACACGCGACCTCCCCATCTCAGGGGTAAAGGACGGAATACCCACGTCGATAAGCTCCTCGGCGAGGACACCGCGGTACACAGAACTGTTCCAGATCTGGCCGACGGGATAAAGCTCCACCATCGCCTTGATTTCGGGCATATCCATCCTGGCAATATTGAACCCGGTCACATCGAATCCCGTTGTCCCGGTATGGAAGTCGATCGCGACGTCAGCGTTCGACCGAAGCAGCCGGTTGAACAGGAGTCCGGCGTGTCGGGTGGCCGCGGTAGGCCCGTTCTCGTTGCCCGGCCATTCTCGGTTCATGTCGACGAGATCGACACCACGGCCTGAGTTTGGCCACCGCCGCGCCATAGCTTCCAGAGCCGGACGAGACACATCCGTGATTGCCATTACCGTCCCCGACATCTCCATCGGATCGAGTTGATTCATCACCGTATGAATCATGTGTACCGGGCTCATTTCGTCGCCATGCACGCCGCTAACCAGAACGACGCGCTTGCCCGGGCGCAAGCCCTTGGCAACAATCACCGACACATTCCAGTGCTGCCCCGTGGGCATTTGCACCCCTTGGAAATAAAGAGTGTGCTTCCTGCCGGATTCGAGATCGCCAGTGTCGAGGGTGCTGACGACCTTTTTCCCCTGGACCACATCGCCGGTATAAACCGTTCCTCGATGTGCACCACTTCCCACGTTGGCAGGAGATGCCGCTGCGGCTTGGGCGTTCGCGGCGCCAGCGTTGGCCGCGAGGGCGGCCGATGCGCCGATTGTTGCTACGGATGCGATCATGAAGTCGCGGCGGTCGAGGCTTTCTTTTGGCTCGTTTGACATGATGAAGGTCCCTGCCATGTGAAAAGCAATGTTCCGGACAACAGCATTCACATCGATCGTAAATCGCGCACGACTTTAAGAATGAGCGCGTGCTGGCGATCCGCGCAGGATTGCACGATTTCGGCGCCGATCGCTTCAAATGTTTGGGCGTTTCGCCAATCTTCCGATTGGCACTCAGCCGTATCAATGAACGCGCGCGTTCCCGGCCTTCATCAAGTCGAATGCGGATGTGGCCGCGGATTCGGGTCCTGCTGCTGAATTTCGACGCTGCTCGCTCCCAGACACGCACCCGCTTTTTCGGTTTGATCGCCGTCGTACTGGTGATTGCCGCGCCAGGCACGGCGGCGCGAATTGCGGCCGCGAGAGCCCCGGACTGGACCGCCGCGGGTTGGCCGGCCGAGGCCTGGACATTCGCTGGTCCCAAGGGCTGAATTGCAAGGATTAATTTTCGGGAAAGCGAATGAGCCTGTCATCGCATTTAAATATAGTCGGTTCATTTTGACCACAAATGTCTTTCCACCACCGATTAGCGCATCATGTCTGCTTTAAACGATTGTAAGCGCCTGATGCCGCTGGCGTTGCTCCTTGTCATGCTCTGTGTGATTTCATCGACTGGCAAGGCTTTGTCGCCGGAAGTGCTAGCGCCACTTGCTCCTGAAGCGCCTGCGTACGTTGCTCGCCACAAGGCTGCTTTGCATAAAAGCATAAATGAGGGCTTGAAGATAAAAGCGGCAGCGGCTCTCAATCGCGAGGACGTCACGCGTCTGCTTAAGCAAGCAGCAGACGCTAACAAACTACCAATCGCTTATCTCACGCGTCTTATTCGCCAGGAAAGCAGCTTCGATCAAAATGTGGTCAGCAAAGCGGGCGCACAAGGCATCGCCCAATTCATGCCGACGACGGCGCGAGATCGTGGTCTCAAGGACCCATTCGATCCGGCCGAAGCGCTCCCTAAGTCGGCAGAACTTTTGAGCGATTTGAAGAAGCAATTCGGCAATCTCGGTCTTGCTGCTGCTGCCTATAATGCCGGACCGCAGCGCGTCAAAAACTGGCTTGCCGGAGTTGGCTATCTCCCGCGTGAAACCTGGGCCTATGTCTATGCGATCACTGGGCGCTCCGCTAAGGACTGGGCACCGCCGGGTGCAAACGTGGCGCCAGCTCAACCAGATGAGGGACTGGCGTCGATAACGAGTAGAAATTGGGAGCTCGCATTGCTGCTAGCGGTCTCGGACTCCGACACTCAAAGACTGCTCGCGGCTGAGACTTCCGGGATTCGGGGGTACAAAGCCAGATTGGCGGTGCCCCGCCCTCATGGTCGCCTCGCAAGCGAGGCGGCGCTCTGCGAATCGTGCATTGTCCAACGAATTTATTAGCGCGCTGCAGATCCGGCGCGCTTAACGCTTGATCAAAATGGCTCCATTCGGCAAACGCGCGATCAGCATATTAACAGGCGCCGAGCCTGGTGGCTGCAACACCGCGACGTCTGCGCCGCGCATACCGAGCAACACGATATTGGAAAGCTGATCATTGCCGCCTTGAAAGACCCCAAGCTCGTCGTGCGAACCGCCGAAGATGCTTGCAGATGAAAGATCGTTTTGGCCGCCTTGCAATTGCACAATGCTGTTGAAGCTTCCGACCGTCACCGACCGCGCAATATTGCTCGATCGTGATTTCCCCGGCACCATCTGCTCGGGGGTCGGGATGAAGATGGCGCCCGTGTGCCCGCCGTTCGGCACAAACGAACCCGGAACGGCCTCCGGTACCGACGCACTCACCGTCGTGGTCCCTCCGCTCGCCTGCTGAATAAAGGCGGAATCGGCGGCGGCATAAGCGGCAGGCATGCAAAGCGAGCCGGCAATAACGCCAAGCATCAACATGCGATCAGGGCGAAATTCGCAATTCATGGCGCGACGCATGATACGTGTCCCCCATCCCATTTCAGCGATAGCGTCGCATTGTAATGGTCTATAGCCGACTGGTCCAAGGCAACGGTCGTGAGAACTTTCGGCGTCCGCCCGAGAACGGAATCGCCACTTTGCATGTTCAAGGAGGACCCTGAGGAGCTCGATTTGGCCACACGGAATCGATAGTTCGCCGCGATCGTTGTATCTGCCGTACCCATTGCATCGAGTTCGAACGCCTTCGCTGACGAGAGTCGCGCGGATCCAGCACTGGACGGGGTGCGCGGCAGTCGAGTCTGCCGCGACATGCAGAATGGCGCGGACCGGCAATTCTGCCCTAGAAAAAATTGCAGATAAAGCCACGTCTGAAACGATCGCAGAAAACATCTTTGCGCCGAAGCCTCGCAACACGCTCCCGTCAACTTGCCGGAATTTCTTAACGTTAGAATGACCAAACATCTTGCAGCCGGCTGACGGGTCATTAACATTCGCGTGGGAATCTGTGCGTAGAATCATTTCTCTGGAGTTGAGATGAAACCGATTGCATTGATTTTCGCGACGACGGCTGCTCTGCTACAGACAAACATCCTTAGGGCCGACGAAGCGTTTTTGTCGCAGGCAAGCTCAAGCTTTACGTCTGCGCAAATGCCCCCATCGCCTTCGGCGATCGCTGTTCCGCTCACGCTGAATGCGGCTCTGGACGCTTTGCCGGTGGGAACTCTAGCGAAACAAAACATATTTGAAGCCGCCCAGCACGGCACGAATAATTCGTCACTCGGTTTTCAGATCGGCGGTGGCAATCTGTCGATTATTAATCAGCAGGGATCTGGTAACAAAGTCGTCATCAGCCAGCGCAACGCCCGTTGAGCATTAAGCAGCACATCCACAGGTTTGGAAATCGCAGCTATGTTGGTGCATGCTGTAATGGTCTTGTCACACAAACGCGGAAGAGATCGCTTTCGGTAGCCAGAGGCTACATATTTGGTCGTGTTTGCGTAAGGTTTTTATGTCTGCTTACGTCTTCGATGTCGGTGCGCGTTCGAGAGCTGCCGCCCGCTTCATCGCACGCGTGAGAAGCGAAATTCTCACGGCGATCGGTGAAGAACGCGCCGCCACCGCGCTCAACCAGCAGGGCGTCGCCAAGCGACTCGGAAAACGGCGCACTGAAATCAATCGGCAATTGACCGGTGAAGCACCGTTCACGTTGCGCGCCGTCGCGGAGCTTTCTTGGGCGCTCGGACGCGAGATCAGCTTCGAACTTCACAGACCTTTGGTAAATCCCGGCCAGAATCTGAATGCCGAGATGACGACCGTCGAATGGAGGAAGCCCAGAGTGATCGCCGCAAACGACACAGCCGCGGCATCAAGCGCAGAAACCGAAGAGCCGCATTCATGACGCGGTTCGGTTATTCGATATTTTGCGATGACATCCGCAACGAAGCCGGCGGCAAACTCAGTTTCATCGGGTGTTACAACGGCGTGATTTTTGTGCCGCCGAAATTTCCGCTCGTCATCCCGCGGTTCTGCGTTCATTTGCAGATTTTCTCGCCGGCGCAGAATCCTTATTCTTCGATTACCGCCCGGTGTTATACGCCCTCAATCGAGACGCCGATCTTCGAGGCTCCAGTCGAAACGCCACCCGAAGCCGACCAGCAGGCGCTCCTTGCCGGTCTTGGCAAGGAAAGTTCGGCGCCGCTTTATATCGTCGCCGCGACAAGTCTGATCTTCACGCCCTTGCAAATCCACGAGCCAGGTCTTTTGCGTGTCAGGGCGATGATCGACGGCGAGGACGAAGAACTCCGGCTCGGATCGTTGCGCATCGAGGCGCGTCCGGACGATCGCTCGTTATCACACTGACAGTCGTTTTTTATTTGGCTTAAAACCGTGCAAAGCGGGCCCGCGCAGGAGCCCGCGAGCCTTCCGATGCGTCAGGTTTAACCAATCTGGCGCTAAAATTAGCGAAAATTTTACGTTGTCGCACAAATGATAATTAAGAATGCGTTAACCGCCCGCGAGGGCGGCGATCCCCGCTTGCCCCACTATGGAAAAGCAAGGGAATCATTCCCATGAAATCGATGACTGCTTTGGCGCTCCTTCTCACGAGCGCATCGACCGCGTTTGCCGCGGGCGCTCCGACCAATGAATCGTTCATCAGCCAGGTCGGCGACGACAATTCGGGTATCGTCTCACAGGTGGCTGGCAACAACACTCAGGGAACCGTCCAGTTCGGTACGAAGAACAGTGCGATCACGGCTCAGTCGGCCGCGACCTTCGGCGCCAACAACTCAGGCACGTTCCAGGCGGGCGTCTCCAACGGCAGCCTTGTCGGCCAGACCGGCGGCGGCAACACCCAGGGCACGGTCCAGGTCGGCTTCGGTAACAGCGCCGTGACCGCCCAGACGGGCACCTACACGGGCGGCACCAACGGCGCCACGACACTGCAGTTCGGTGGTCAGAATTCCGCCGTCACCGAACAAGTTTCCACTCAGCCGAGCAGCCAGGACACTGCGGCGACGGCGAACAGCTCTTTCACCGCGCAGTTCGGCTTCCAGAACGTCTCGACCGACGGCCAGACGGGCGGCAAGAACAACCAGATGACCCTGCAGGTGGGCAGCGGTAACAACTCCCTCGTCGCGCAAAGCGACAATGCGGTTGCCGCCGCTGCAACGAACAATGCCTTCACTGCCCAGTTCGGCAGCGACAACGCCGCCATCACGAGCCAGACCACCGCGGACGTGTTCGATTTCTTCGGCAACGGCAATGGTGCTGCCGACCTCGCCGCAACGATCCAGTTTGGCCACGGGAACGTCGCTGTGACGTCTCAGTCGGGCGCGGGACAGGAATTCGCCCCATCAACGAATCCGACCTTCCCGATCGCTACGCCTGGCGCGATAAACGACTCAATTATCGTCCAGGGCGGCGATAAAAACTTGGCAGAAGTTGCTCAGGGCGGAGTTGTCGAGGACGCCGGCTCTAACTCGTTGACCAACGCTTCAGCGGTCACGCAGTTCGGTAAGGACAACAGCGCGATCGTATCGCAGGCCAACGCCGACAACGCGCAGGCGACCCTGCAGATTGGCTCGGGCAACGTCGGCATCACTGGCCAGGTAACGCAGCCGGACGCGGCCGTGGCACAGACAGCCGCGACCGAACAGTTCGGCAGCGACAACCTTGCCGTCACATCGCAATCGGTCGCGAATCCGCTTGATGTCGGAGCCCAGAGCTCGCTCATCCTGCAGGTTGGCAAGTCGAACCAGGCCTTCGCGGTGCAGACCGGTGTTCAGCCGGGCTTCGGCGTTTTCGGTACCGATCAGAACAGTCAGGTGACGGCGCAGTTCGGCACCGGCAACTTCGCCTACACGGCTCAGACGGCCAACGCGACGTCCGGTGTCAGCAACACCTCGTTCACGCAGCAGTTCGGCAGCCACAACGTCGCGATCACCGCGCAGAAGTAATCCACGCTAAGGTGGCGAGCCAAGGCTCGCCACCTTTTATTTGCCGTGCGTTTGGAAACAAAAAGCCGCCGTTCATACGGCGGCTTTTTACATAATATGAAGTTCAGAAGATTACCCCCGCTCGCTCAGCACCACGGGCGATGAAGGCGAAGGCGCATTGGGCTGTGGGAGCGGATGAATCATGAATGCTCCGGAGCGGCGTTGCGCGTCCAATTCTTCCATGAAGGCCGAGCCTTTTTGCTTATCCTGGAATTCCCAAAGGCCGTCTTTGGCGCCTTCAAAAATCAAAGCATAAACCGCGAGCTGGATGCCTTCGCGCACCGCCAAAGTCGCCGGGGCATTTCGTGAGAATCCGACTTCCGCCTGCAGGATTGCATCGACCGCAGTGAAACGGAACGCGCTGTTATCGACGACAACCGAATAAATCGTCTTCGTCGTCGTCACGGACGCCAGGACACGGCCGGTCTGGACGCTGACCGCGCGGAGAGCCACCGTCACGACGTCCTGCCGGTATTGCGTGCTCAACCCGATACCAAGATAATTCGCGCCGATGCCGCCGGTCGTCTCATTGGTATCGTAGCCGATGATGCCACCTTCCAGGATGACGCCGGCAAAGCGCAACGCGGGAAGGCTCGGTGCCTTGGCACCCTCGATCGCCGTCCGCGTATTTTGAATGACCTGCCGCTCCTGCAGCAGGGATTGCAACTCGTTGCGCTCGACGACATTGAACCATTCGCCGTTACCGGCTTTGGTAAGCACATCGATGAGAATGGCCGCACCACCCTGCGTCGTCGCGCGGGAGAATTCAGCGAAATTGTCGTTGGCCTTGTTCTGACCGGTCAGATCCGGAAAGTTATAGACGGCCACATCCAGCTTGCGCGTCGGAGCCGGTAGATCGTCCAGAACGACACCAGACTTTGTGTCGGGAACGAGCGTCGCGGCTTGAGTTCGCGGGATCGCTGATCGAACCCGCTGCGCAACCTGCCAGCGTAAAGGACGTCGCGGCCAGCGCTGCGAATATAAGCTTACTTCTGGACATAGCCCCGACTTTCCGCGGAATCCGGTTACAACCGTAGCCCTGCATTTCGATGTATTATGGACTTGTGGGGGTGGTCGGATTGGAGCTGCTGCCGCCGACGACAACAACGGGGCTGCTGCCCAGGCCGGAACCGAGGTTGCTAAGGGCTGAATCAAGCCCGGAGAGGTCGGGGGAATTGTTGCCGGATTTTGCACCTTCGCCCTGTGCCTGCGCCGTCGACAGCAGGAACGAACCGTTCAACGGATTGCCGCCGAAGGTCGGATTAGTGGGCGTGTAGGTAAGTTGCGACGCCATCGCTGAAGATATGCTGAGGACCAGAAAACAGGCCACGCCGAAACACGAGACTACAATACGCATTTTTGCTCCCCCGAGCTTAATCCTGCAATACTTTGGCTAGAGTAGCCGTTTTACAGATTTATTACAGTTAGCAAATGCTGGCTTCCTCATTGCTCTATTCGCGACTCCGCGCTTATTATACTTGGTATCCGTGGTGGCGTTGCCACATCTAACTTGCTCATAATACGAACCGAAAATATATGGAAGTGACGATGCGTCCGCACCGCGAGCTTGCTATCACGATCGCGTGGCTCGCCTTTGCAGCTCAGGGTCTCAACAATCGGTCACTTGAGCTCCCGGGCCTGCAATTTACCTCGATCAATGAGGTTTACATCCGCCAGGAAACCCGTCGCATCCCGCTCGGCCTGAAGCCGCCCGTTACCGTCGGAGCGCAACGCAAGGGCACCCCCGAGCTTGGCGGACGGGGCCTTGGTTCCGCACCCACCAGTGCACCCGTCACATGCAATTCGTCGAATGCCTCATCGCAAGCCTGCTACACTGCGACTCAGCAAGGCCACGCGAGATAGTCCCCGGCTTATTTCGGCGGTGCAAATATTTCGGTGGAGCACTCCGGCTGAAACAGTTACCCTGTCGGCGTTGATTTTTTGAGACAAATTTCAGATGTCTCTGTCGGATTTGATTGAACACAATTCGCTTATCCCGATAGAGGTGCCGCTCTCTCCGCACGAACAGCGCGTGCGGCTGCTTTATGGCACACCGGATTTTGTCAGTTGGCTCGATGATCGATTGCGCGCCGAGGAGCCGTCGCCGCTTGCGGCCGATGTCACACCAAAAGAGCAGCTCGACGCGCTCTTTTACATGTTTCTGTCGGGCCGACCTTTGGCCTATTCGCGCCAGTTCCGTTACATCAAAGCAGAGGAACACGCGGTTTGGGAACTAAAAACCCCGGACTTCCGACTCTTCGGCTGGTTTCCAGTCAAGGACTGCTTCGTCTGCGCCTTTGGCGACTGGGCGGATAAGATCAAGGATCACGATCTTTATCAGGGCTACCGGATTGCGACGCGCCGCATCCGACGGGAGATGGGCGTTGGCGCTCAGTTTTGCGTTCAAGGACTCGCACCGACCGACGTGCTCTCCTGATGCCACGGCGGTCGCAACCTCGCGCAACCTTGATCGCACGCGAAGCACATCTCCTGTGCCCCGTTGCAAAAACAGAACAATCACATCCTTTTGAAAATTAAGCGAAATTCGTCTGCTAACTTGACCGCCTCGGTTTAAGCTGCGGCGCTGATCCAGGACTCATCTTGCAAGCCTGTCATGTTGGATGCGAAGGAGGAACGCTGCCACGGGCTTTGGCCGAACAGCGTTTTTCTCGCCCACACGGCGTCAATGAGTTTCGACCTTTGGATTGGCTTTCGCTCCATCGCCTGCCTCGGATTGGTTCGAGACTGCCGTTTCTCGCTTGCCTAAGTGCGAGCCTCGCCGGCTGCATGATGGGGCCAGATTACGTGCGGCCCGCGGCGCCCATCGCGCCGCACTTCAAGGAAGCGAAGAAGGGCTGGAAGCTCGCCGACCCGGCCGACGCGCTTGATCGTGGCGAATGGTGGGCAGTCTATCACGATGCAAAACTTGCGTCGCTCATGAGCCAGGTTGAAATCTCCAATCAGACGGTCAAGCAGGCGCTGGAAGCCTATCATAATTCAGTTGCCCTGATCCGCGAGGCGCAGGCCAATTATTTCCCGACGGTCACCAATAGTTACAGCGGCACGTATCAGCATGAGGGCAGTGGAACATTGACAGGCGCGGCTGTGGCTGCGCGCAGCACGACATTCACGACCTTCAATCCTGTCGCCAACGCGACGTGGGATCTTGATGTATGGGGCCGCATTGGCCGTCAGGTCGAGAGCCAGAGCGCCGCGGCCCAGGTCAGCGCTGCGGATCTGCAAAATGCCAAGCTCTCCGAACAGGCCGCGCTCGCCACCGCCTATTTCGACATGCGTGCGGAAGATTCGCTCAAGGCACTCCTCGATCGAACCGTCGTCGCCTTCAAGAAGACACTGCAGATCACCGAAAACCAATTCAAAGCAGGCACCGTTTCCAAGGCCGACGTCATTACCGCGCAAACCCAGGTTTTGCAGACCGAGGCGCAGGCCATCGACACCGGCGTGGCGCGGGCGCAGTTTGAGCATTCGATCGCAATCTTGATCGGTCGCCCGCCCGCCGATCTCTCGCTCAACCAGGTTGAGCTTGCGCCCTATCCGCCGCATATCCCCGCGACCGTGCCCTCGTTGCTCCTGGAGAGGCGCCCGGATATCGCCGGGGCTGAGCGCCAGATGCAGGAAGAGAACGCGCTGATCGGAGTGGCGGTGGCCAATTTCTATCCGGACATCAGCCTATCCGGCGCCTTCGGCTTTGCCGGCTCGACGCCGCTGCCGATCTCGGCGGCCGCGGAAGCCTGGTCCATCGCCGGGACGGCGACCCAAACGATCTTCGACGGCGGGCTCCTGGCAGCCGATCTTGCCTCCGCGCGGGCGACTTACGCACAAAATATCGCGAGCTACCGCCAGACGGTTCTGACGGCTTTCGACCAGGTCGAGGACGAATTGGCGGCGCTGCGGATTTTGGCGAAAGAGGCAGCCAAGCAGGTCGAAACGGTGAAGGCGGCGCGAGAGGCAGTACAGATCGACCTCAATCAATATCAGGCCGGCACCGTGCCCTTCACCACGGTCGTCACCGGAGAGGCGACGCAGCTTACCAGGCCGAACAAAATCTGCTAACGACCCGGCAAAACCTGTTCATCGCCAGCGTTGCCTTGATCGAGGCCCTGGGCGGTGGCTGGGATGCGTCCCAATTGCCGAGCCTTGCCCGCCTTTCCAAGGTGCCGACGTTTACGCCGCCGCTCTAGAAACCGGGCCAGAGACTCCAAAATCTCACCAAGAAGTAATTTGCCTTTTTCGGCCCTGATGAGAAGGGATGCTGACAAGCCGTGGATCATTGCCCTTTTGCGACGATAGGCGCGGACTTGGTAAGCTTGGCTATACTTTTGCCGAAACTGGTCGCCACTGGGTTAAGGCTTCGGCGTGGCAACCGTTTGAGACGGCGCCGGTTTGCAAAGCATGGATTAGGGCGCGTGGCTCTATATTGATTTTCAATTGCTGATCTGCGCCGCGCGGGTTGCCCGTCGCTCGGACAAACCGGATGGACGAAAAGAAGATGGACGAAAAAGTCGACCAACCCCGTCGACCCGTGCCCCCCGGCGACGCTTACGCGCCGGAGCGGAACGCCAATCCGGCATTGAAGCAAAACGAGCCCGCCCCGCAGGCCCGCAGGGACGACGCGCCGCAAGCGCCGGGTGACGCACCGGCGAAACCTGGCGAAGATAGCCCCGGCGACAAAGCCGCGCCGGCGCTCGTTTCTCGGTTTTCTGATCGGTCTTATCGTGCTCGGCGGCGTTGGCTATTATGCCTACCATGTCCTCAAGCCAGCGCCGGCAGAGCAGTCGGCTCACAAGCATGCCGGCGGCCCGCCGCAATCGGTCGGCGTCGCGACGGTCGGCACCGGCGACATCAAGATCATCTATTCCGGCCTCGGCACGGTGACGCCACTTGCGACGATCACGGTGCGGACGCAGATCAACGGCCAGCTTCTGCAAGTCGCTTACAAGGAGGGCCAGCACGTCAAAAAGGGCGACCTGCTCGTCCAGATCGACGATCGGCCCTATCAATTGCTGGCGCAGCAATACGAAGGGCAATTGGCGCATGATCAGGGCCTGCTCGAACAGGCGCAACTCGACCTGACGCGCTATCAAACGCTCGTTACGCAGAACTCGATCGCGCGGCAAACGGCCGAAGATCAAGCCTACATCGTCAAACAGGACCAAGGCGCGGTGCTGACCGATCAGGCCCTGATTGCTCAGCAGCAGCTCAACATCACGTACTGCCATATCGTCTCGCCGGTGACCGGACGTATCGGCATCCGCATCGTCGATCAGGGCAATTATGTCCAGACCTCTGACGCAAACGGCCTCGCGGTCGTGACGCAATTGGAGCCGATCTCGGTCATCTTCTCGCTGCCCGAGGACGATATTCCCGATGTCATGGCGCAGATGAAGGGCAGCACGCCGCTTTCGGCGACCGTCTACGATCGCGCCAATGTGCATGAATTGGGAACCGGCGCTGTCACCGTGCTCGATAACCAGATCGACACGACCACCGGCATGGTGCGGTTTCGTGCCGAATTCCCGAACACGGACGAGTCGCTCTTTCCAAATCAATTCGTCAATGTACAGGTCCTCGTGCGGACGCTGCAAAACGTCATCACCGCGCCGGTGCCGGCGATCCAGCGCGGCGCGCCCGGCACCTACGTCTATCTCGTCAATCCGAACAACACCGTCTCCGTACAGAAGGTGACGCTCGGCGAGAGTCAGGGCGGCATGGTGCAGATCATTTCGGGTCTCAAGCCCGGCGACCGGGTCGTCACCGACGGGACCGACCGGCTGAGCGATGGCGCCCGTGTCATCATTCCAGGAACGACGGCCGCGATGCAGAACGGCGGTGCCTCGTCGGGGTTCAGCGACACGGCGTCTCCAGGCGAGCAGAATACGGCGCCAGCGGGCGCGGCGGGCCACCATCACCATCATCGGCAGCAGCAACAGAATTCCCAGTGATCGTTGAGCGTATGGCTAGAGCGTGGGGAATCATCTTTGCGAGCCAACGGGTCCGGACTTCGTCCGGCCCGATGATAAACTCCGCGAAGCTATCCAGAATAATCTTCGGATTGCTGGTTTGCTTCGCCGCTGACGCTCGCAATGACAGCTTAGCGGAGCACACGGCATGAATCCGTCGCAGACATTTATCCTGCGGCCAGTCGCGACCACCCTGCTGACGATCGCAATCCTGCTTGCCGGCGCCTTTTCGTATAGGTTCCTGCCGCTCTCGGCCCTGCCCGAGGTCGATTATCCGACGATCCAAATTCAGACCTTCTATCCGGGCGCGAGCCCGGAGGTGATGACCTCGTCGGTGACGGCACCGCTCGAGCGTCAGCTCGGTGAAATGCCGGGCCTTAACCAGATGACGTCAGCAAGTTCCGCCGGCGCGTCGGTCATCACGCTACAGTTTGATCTCGATCTCAGCCTCGATGTCGCCGAGCAGGAAGTGCAAGCGGCCATCAATGCCGGGTCGAACCTTTTGCCGAGCGACCTGCCGACGCCGCCCGTCTACGCAAAGGTCAATCCGGCGGACGCGCCAATTCTCACGATCGCGATTACGTCGAAAACTCTGCCGCTGACCTCGATCGAGGACCTCGTCGAAACGCGGCTCGCGCAGAAGATTTCGCAACAGCCGGGCGTTGGCCTCGTCAGCATCAGCGGCGGCAACCGGCCAGCGATCCGCGTTCAGTTCAATCCGCGCGCGCTGGCCGCCTACGGTCTCAACATCGACGATGTCCGCACGACGATCGGCAATATGAACGTCAATACGCCGAAAGGCAGTTTTGACGGCCCGGCGCAATCGACGACCATCGACGCCAACGACCAGATCACCGACGCGAGCCAGTTCGACAAAATCATTATTGCCTACCGGAATGGCAATCCGGTCAAGTTATCGGATGTCGCCACGACGGTTCGCGGCCCGGAAAATACCAAGATTGCGGCCTGGGCGAATAAAACCCCGGCGATCCTGCTCAACATTCAGCGCCAGCCAGGCGCCAACGTCATCCAGGTCGTCGATGGCATCAAGAAACTGCTGCCGCAGATCGAGGCGAGCCTGCCGTCCGCGCTCAACATTTCGATCCTGAGCGATCGCACGAATACGATCCGCGCCTCGGTCTCCGATGTCGAATTCGAGCTTGGTCTGGCCATCGTGCTCGTCGTGCTCGTCATTTTTGTCTTCCTGCGCAATCTGCCAGCGACAATCATACCGAGCCTCTCAGTGCCGCTATCGCTCGTCGGTACGCTGGTCGTGATGTATCTGATGGGCTTCAGCCTCGACAACCTCTCTTTGATGGCGTTGACGATCTCGACCGGCTTCGTCGTCGACGACGCCATCGTCATGATCGAGAATATCGCGCGCTATATCGAAGGCGGCGAGGCGCCGTTGCAAGCTGCGCTCGAAGGCTCGGCGCAGATCGGCTTCACGATCATCTCACTCACCATATCGCTGATCGCAGTGCTCATCCCGTTGCTCTTCATGGGCGAGGTCGTCGGCCGGCTGTTTCACGAATTTGCCATCACCCTTGCCACGACGATCATTATCTCGGCCTTCGTATCGCTCACACTCGTACCCATGCTGTGCGCGAGAATCCTCCGACATCAGCCCGAATCGGAGCGCAGCCGCTGGTCGGTCGCGGCCGACCACGGCTTTCAATGGATTATCGATCAATATGGACGAGCGCTACGCGTCGTCCTCAATCATCAGCCGCTGACACTGCTCATCGCCATCGCCACCCTCGCCCTGACCGTGCTGCTCTATATCGCAATCCCGAAAGGCTTCTTTCCGGTGCAGGACACCGGCCTCATCCAGGCGATCACCGAGGCGAGTCAGACCGCTTCCTACGGCGCGATGGCGGACCGCCAGCAGGCTTTGGCGGACGTCCTGCTGAAGGACCAGGACGTGACGAGCCTCACGTCCTTCATTGGCGTCGACGGCACTAACATGACGCTGAACAGCGGCCGTTTTCTGATTAACCTGAAACCGCGAGACGAGCGCTCTTCGACAGTCACCGACATCATTCGGCGACTGCGCCACGAAGCGCGCGGCGTGCCGGGCATCCAGATCTACATGCAGCCGGTGCAGGATCTCACCATCAATTCCTCGGTGAGCCGCGCGCAATATCATTTCCTTGTCGAAAATGCCGACGGCGCCCAGCTCCAGACCTGGACACCGAAGCTCGTCGACAAGCTCTCGACCTTGCCGCAGATAACGAATGTTGCGAGCGATCTGGCACAGCAGGGTCGCGCACTCGACATCACCATCGACCGCCAGACCGCAAGCCGCTTTGGCCTCACGCCGGCAACCATCGATAACATTCTCTACGATGCCTTCGGTCAGCGGATCGTCTCGACGATCTACACCCAATCGAACCAATATCGCGTCATCATGGAGGCGACACCCGATCTCCAGCGCGCGCTGACGGCGTTGAATACATTCTATCTGCCGTCATCGACTTCAACGACGAACGGTCAGGTTCCGCTTTCCGCGATCGTTCATCTCAGCGAGCGGCCGGGGCCGCTCCAGATCACCCATTTCGGCCAATTCCCAGCAACGGACATTTCCTTCGATATCGCGCCTGGCTCGTCGCTCGGCGCCGCGGTCGAAGCCATCAATCAGGCTCAGAAGGATATCGATCTGCCGCCGAGCTTCGTCTCGATCATGCAGGGCAGCGCGGCAGCCTTCAGCGCATCGCTCGGCAATGAAGTCTTGCTGATTCTCGCGGCGATCGTGACGATGTATATCGTTCTCGGCGTTCTCTACGAGAGCTTCATCCACCCGATCACAATTCTGTCCACACTGCCCTCGGCCGGCGTCGGCGCATTACTGTCGCTGATCCTCGCGGGTGACGATCTCGACGTGATCGCGATCATCGGCATCATCCTGCTGATCGGCATCGTCAAGAAAAACGCGATCATGATGGTCGACTTCGCACTCGATGCGGAGCGCCATCAAGGCCTGCCGCCTGAGGAGGCGATCTATCAGGCCTGCCTTTTGCGCTTCCGTCCGATTCTCATGACGACGATGGCGGCGATTCTCGGCGCTTTGCCGCTCATGCTCGGCACCGGCACCGGCTCAGAATTGCGCCGCCCTCTAGGCGTCGCCATCGTCGGTGGTCTGGTTTTCAGCCAGGTTCTCACGCTTTTTTCGACGCCGGTAATCTATCTTTATTTTGACCGGCTTGCTCAACGGCTCGGAAGGTTGAGCGGCAATGCAAGGCTGACCCCGCGCGAGGCCGGCGAATGAGCCTTTCTTCGCCCTTCATCCGGCGCCCCGTCGCAACGACTTTGCTCACCATCGGCGTTTTCATCTCGGGCGCCATTGGTTTCACGAAACTACCGGTCTCGCCACTGCCGCAGGTCGATTTTCCGACGATCTCGGTGCAGGCACAGCTTCCCGGCGCAAGTCCCGACACGGTGGCGACGAGCGTCGCCGAGCCATTGGAACGCCATCTCGGCGAGATTGCCGACGTAACCGAAATGTCTTCTGCTAGCGGCCTCGGACAGACACGCATTACCCTCCAATTCAACCTGAACCGCAACATCGACGGTGCCGCTCGTGACGTGCAGGCGGCGATCAATGCCGCGCGCGCCGATCTCCCTGCGGCGTTGCGGACAAATCCAATTTACCGCAAGCTAAATCCGGCCGACGCGCCGATTCTCATCCTTGCGCTGACGTCCAAGACGCTCTCGCGCGGCGCGCTTTATGACGCGGCGAGCAACGTACTCCAGCAACGCCTGTCGCAACTTGACGGCATCGGCCAGGTGATGATCGGTGGCGCCGCTTTGCCCGCCGTGCGCGTCGAACTCAACCCGACGGCGCTTTTCAATTACGGCATAGGTCTCGAAGACATCCGTGCCGCGCTCGCCTCCGCCAATGCCAACAGCCCGAAAGGCGCGATCGAAGACAGGGGCGTCCATTATCAGATCTACACGAACGACCAGGCGACCAAAGCCGCCGATTACGAGCCGCTGATCGTCGGCTATCGCAACGGCAATGCCGTGCACCTTTCGGACCTCGGCGAGATCGACGATTCGGTGGAAGACCTGCGCAACGAAGGCCTGGCGAACGGCCAGCCCTCCGTGCTCGTCATTCTGTTTCGTCAGCCTGGGGCGAACATTATCGACACGGTTGATCGGGTAAAAGCCGAACTGCCGGTGCTCCAGGCGGCCATGCCGAGCGATGTGAAGATCACCCCCGCGATCGACCGCAGCCTGACCATCCGCGCTTCGCTGCACGATACAGAGCGCACGCTTGTCATCGCAGTCGTGCTCGTCACGCTCATCGTTTTCATTTTCCTTGGCAACCCGCGGGCAGCGCTCATCCCGGCGATTGCAGTGCCCGTCTCGATTGTCGGCACCTTCGGTATCATGTATCTGATGGGCTTCAGCCTCGATAATCTGTCGCTGATGGCGCTGACCATCGCGACCGGTTTCGTCGTCGACGACGCGATTGTCGTTCTGGAAAATATCAGCCGCTATGTCGAAGCGGGCGTGCCGCGCTTTCAGGCCGCTCTGCGGGGCGCGGGCGAGGTCGGCTTCACGGTTCTTTCGATCAGCCTTTCGCTGATCGCCGTCTTCACGCCGATCCTGCTGATGAGCGGCCTGCTGGGACGGCTGTTTCGCGAATTTGCGCTAACCCTCTCGATCGCGATTCTCGTCTCGCTCGTCATTTCGCTGACGACGACGCCGATGCTCTGTTCGCTGATTTTGAAGGCGCCGACGCATCGGCCGGAACAGCGCCGGCGCTGGCATCCTTTCACCTGGGTCCTGGAATTCTACGAGCGCACGCTTGGTTGGGCGCTTCGCCACACCGCGATCGTCATGCTGGCTCTCTTCGGCACAGTTTGCCTGACCGTTTTCCTCTTCGGCGTCATCCCGAAGGGCTTTTTCCCGGAGCAGGATACCGGGCGGCTCATCGGCGCGATCCAGGCTGATCAAAGCATCTCGTTCCAAGCAATGCAAAAGAAGATGGCGCAGTTGATGGCGATCGTGCAGGCCGATCCCGCGGTAGCGAATGTCGTGGGCTTCACCGGCGGCGGCAGCGGCGGCGGACGCTCCAGCACCAATACTGGCTCAGTTTATGTTTCACTCAAACCTTTGTCGCAACGCAAGATCTCTGCCGATCAGGTTATCAACGGCCTCAGGCGCAAACTCGCCGCGATTCCCGGCGCGCATCTGTTCCTGCAATCGGTCCAGGACATCCATGTCGGTGGCCGGGCAGACCAACGCGCAATTCCAATACACATTGCAGGGCGATACGCCGGAAGAGCTGAACCAATGGACGCCGAAACTCGTTGCGGCCTTGCAGAAGAGCAAGGTTCTGACCGACGTGAACTCCGACCTGCAACAGGCCGGCCTTGAGACCGTGGTGCAGATCGATCGCGACACGGCCTCGCGCCTCCACATCACGCCGGTCCAGATCGACAACACGCTCTATGACGCCTTCGGCCAGCGGCAGGTCTCGACCATCTACAGCGCCGTCAACCAATATCATGTCGTCATGGAAGTCGCGCCGCGCTATTGGCAAGACCCCGCTGTCGCTCAAGGGCATCTATGTCAGTACGGCAGGCGGCAATCCGAGCGGAACGCAGACCAGCAATCTACCCGCCGGGACGGCCGCGGCGAGCGCGCCGCCGGTCGGCTCAGCCTCGACGGCTTCAACCAGCGCTGCGTCTACGCAGATCAACACCGCGCGCGATGCTTCAATCAACGCCATCGCGGCGACCGGACACGGCGGCACGTCCACCGGTTCGCCGGTTGCAACGAATGTCGAAACCATGGTGCCGCTCGTAGCCTTCGCGCATTTCGCGCCCGGCCACACGCCGCTCGCCGTGAACCATTCCGGTCTGTTTGTTTCAGCGACCATATCGTTCAATCTCGCGCCCGGCGCATCGCTCGGCGATGCGACCACCGAGATTGACAAGGCCGTGGCCGACATCGGGCTGCCAGCCGACATTCACGGCAGCACGCAAGGTACGGCGGCCGTGTTCCAGTCCTCGCTTGCTAACGAGCCGATATTGATCGCGGCGGCGCTGGCGGCGGTCTATATCGTGCTCGGCGTGCTCTACGAGAGCTACATTCACCCGATCACGATTCTCTCGACCTTGCCCTCCGCAGGCGTCGGCGCCCTGCTCGCGCTCCTGCTCTGCCGCACGGATTTCAGCATCATCGCGCTGATCGGCGTGATCCTCCTGATCGGCATCGTCAAAAAGAACGCGATCATGATGGTCGATTTCGCCATCGTCGCGCGCCGTGACGAAGGCATGAGCGCGCGCGATGCCATTTTCCAGGCCTGCATCCTGCGCTTCCGACCCATCATGATGACGACGGCGGCGGCGATCCTCGGCGCGGTGCCGCTGGCGTTGAGCTTTGGCGAGGGCGGCGAAATCCGCCGGCCGCTTGGTATTTCGATCGTCGGCGGCTTGATCGTGAGCCAGATGCTGACGCTCTATACGACGCCCGTGCTCTATCTGCTGCTCGACCGGGTGCAGGAGTTCTTTAGAGGCTCGGCGCCGCAGACTTTGCCGCCGCGCGCCGCGCCCAACCCGGCGGAATAACCAAAAAACGCGGCAGAACAAAACCTAGCCCGGCGCAAGCTCGCTGGCGTGAGTCTCCAAAAACCATCGATAGGTGCTGGAAATGCCTTCATCGAGGCCGATACGCGGTCTCCAGCCAAGGCTGTTGATGCGGCTCGAATCGATGAGCTTGCGTGGCGTCCCGTCTGGCTTCGATGTATCGAACACAAGACGCCCTTCGAAGCCGACGATGCCGCCGATTTTTTCCGCCAGCTCGCGGATCGAAAGATCGAAACCTGCGCCGCAATTGACCGGCTCGGCGCCGTCGTAGGTGTTGAGCAGGAAGATCGTTCCGTCGGCGAGATCGTCGACATGCAGAAATTCGCGCAACGGCGTCCCCGTCCCCCAGACGACGACCTCGTCGCGCCCTGCAAGCTTCGCCTCATGGAATTTGCGCATCAAGGCGGGCAGCACATGGCTCGTCGCCAAATCGAAATTGTCGAACGGGCCGTAGAGATTGCACGGCATGACGGAAATATAATGCCGGCCATATTGGCGCCGGTAAGCCTGGCAGAGTTTGATGCCGGCGATCTTGGCGATGGCATACCATTCGTTCGTCGGCTCGAGCGGGCCAGTCAGCAGCGCGTCCTCGCTGATCGGTTGCGACGCGAATTTCGGATAGATGCAGGAGGAGCCGAGGAACACCAGCCGGTTGATGCTGGCCCGATGCGCCTCGTGGATGACGTTCGCCTCGATCACGAGATTGTCGCGCAGAAACTCCGCCGGATAGGTATCGTTTGCCAGAATGCCGCCGACTTTCGCCGCGGCAAGGACGATGGCATCGGGTTTCTGCTTTTCGAGAAAACTGCGCACCGCGCCGGCGTCGCGCAGATCGACCTCGGCGCGAGTGGCCGTGATGATCTCAACATTCTCACGTGCCAGCCGGCGCATCAACGCGGAGCCGACCATGCCGCGATGTCCTGCCACAAAAATGCGCGATGGCTTCATACGTGAATTTGCTCCGCCCGAGCCTTTTGCGCTCTATATATGGCCACGTTTTTTCATGAGGACGAGGTCGCTCGCGACCATTTCCTTCACCAATTCTGGAAATGTCGTCTTGTGGACCCAGCCAAGCTTGTCGTGTGCCTTTGAAGGGTCGCCCAAGAGCAGATCGACTTCGGTCGGACGGAAATATTCCGGGTCGATCTCGACCAGAACCCGGCCCGATTTGCGGTCGAAGCCCTGCTCTTCGACGCCGGCGCCGCGCCACGCGATTTCGATGCCGATTTCGGCAAAGGCGCGTTCGACGAATTCGCGCACCGCATGTGTCTCGCCCGTCGCCAGGACATAATCGTCAGCCACCGGCTGCTGCAGGATACGCCACATGCCCTCGACATAGTCGCGCGCATGGCCCCAGTCGCGCTTGGCATCGAGATTGCCGAGGTAAAGTTTATCCTGGAAACCGAGCTGGATCGCCGCGACCGCTCGCGTGATCTTGCGGGTCACAAAGGTTTCCGCGCGGGTCGGACCTTCATGATTGAAGAGAATGCCGTTCGAGGCATGGATTCCGTAGGCTTCGCGGTAATTGACCGTAATCCAATAGGCATAAAGCTTGGCGGCCGCATAAGGCGAACGCGGATAGAACGGCGTGGTTTCGCTCTGCGGCACCGCCTGGACCTTGCCATAGAGTTCCGAGGTCGAGGCCTGATAGAAGCGGGTCTTTTCGACGAGCTTCAGGATGCGGATCGCTTCGAGCAGCCGCAATGTCCCGAGCGCATCGGAATTGGCGGTATATTCCGGCGTCTCGAAACTCACCTGTACATGGCTCTGCGCGGCAAGATTATAAATTTCGTCCGGCTGCACCTCCTGCACAATACGGATGAGGTTTGTCGCATCGGTCAGGTCGCCGTAATGCATGGAGAAGCGGACATTCAACTCATGCGGGTCCTGATAAAGGTGATCGACCCGGTCCGTATTAATGAGCGAGGAACGGCGTTTGATGCCGTGAACGATATAGCCCTTGTTGAGCAGCAATTCGGCGAGAAGCGCTCCATCCTGTCCGGTCACGCCGGTGATGAGAGCGACTTTTGGATCTGACATCGAGAGTTCCGCAAAAAATCCGGGTGGGCGCCCTGGCCAACGCCAGCGCGGGGCACATGCTCTAGCGCGGATTTTTGGCTCTGACTATGCGCGCGCTGGCCAAGGGCGGCCCTGCCCCCGGCTGGCGCAGATAAGGCATTGAAATGAGCTAATTTATGGCTTCAGATAATCGTGGACTATGCGGCCATAAGGCAGGCTCAGGTCAGCGATGAAATGGCGCGCGCCGACAATATGGCGCACTGGGAAGTCGCCGACCGGGGCATTTACATGCGGCACCAGATGCAGCCGCGCCGGGCCAATCCACGAGCCTTTCACCGTAATCTCGGTGAGATTGTAGGCGACAAGCTGGCAAATGCCGTGGCCACCATCGACCCCCGGGATGATCTTGAGGTTGATCTGGGTCTTGGACAGGATCGCCGTCGTGCCGACCCCATTGCCCGCCATGGCCTCGTGCTTGTAGCCCATCGTGCCCATGGCGACGAGTTGCTCGCCATAGTGCAGCGTGCCGGTTAGCGTATCCTTGAATATCTTGAGCTTCGGATGCGCGTATTTCTTCGGGAAGCCCCAGATTTCGCGGCCGCCAGCGATCGGCGGGTCGTCGTCGAGATACATCTGGCTGACGAAGTTCACGTCCTCGCCCTGGAACTTGCAGGGGATGACGAGGCCGCTCTCGGTATAGCTGCCGAAGCCCGAGGAATCCGGCATATTGATCCATTCGTAGCTCACGAGCGGCTGGTCGAGCGGCTCAAGCGGCTCCGGCAATTGATGGCGGATGACCTCGGGATCAGTCTCATAGGTGATGACCATGTATTCGCGGTCGACGAAGCGGTACGGCCCCTTGGGATAGCTTGGGCTCGCAAGCGGCATGGACGGCAAATGCAGGATATCTTCAGCGCGCATGGTCAAGTCCCCTGGGGCTGAGGCACGCAGCAAGTCGAATGCCACGGCAGCGCTCTGCTTCTGCCTGTTTACCTTGAAAATGGTGTGACGCGATAGCGTCACATTCCTGCAATCCGGCCTGCCTAGCCTGCGCGCTGAGAGGTCAATTTTGGACGCAAAAGCCCCCTTCACTGCCAAGCAAGGCCATCACTTCGCCGGACCGTCGAAATCCGGCGGCTGGCGCCCGGATCGCTGCGATCAGATCGCGCTTATCTTTCAAGGCGGCGGCGCCCTCGGCGCCTATCAGGCCGGCGTTTACGAGGCGCTGCACGAGGCCAATATCGAGCCAGATTGGGTAACGGGCGTTTCGATCGGCGCTATCAACGCCGCGATCATCGCCGGCAATCCGCGCAGCGAGCGTCTCGAGAAGTTACGCGCCTTCTGGCAGAAGATTACCGATCGCCACGTCTGGGCCTATACGCCCGATGGCGACATCTACCGCCGTGCCCGCAACGCCACGAGCGCGATGATGACCATGACGCTCGGGCAGCCTGGGTTCTTCAAGCCGCACGACGTCAACCCCTGGCTGAACGTCGCGGGCGCCAAGGCCGCGACGAGCTTCTACGATTCCGCGCCGCTCGCCGCCACATTAAGCGAGTTTGTCGATTTCTCGCTCATCAACGACGGCAACACGCGCTTTGCCGTCGGCGCAGTGAATGTTCTGAACGGGAATTTCATCTATTTCGACAACCGCAATGAAGAGATCGCGGCGGAACATATCATGGCGTCGGGCGCGCTGCCGCCCGCGCTCCCAATGGTAAAGATCGGCACCGATTATTATTGGGACGGCGGCATTGTCTCGAATACGCCACTACAGCATTTGCTGGATCAGGACGACCTGCACAACACGCTCGTCTTCCAGGTCGATCTCTTCTCGGCACAGGGCGCACTGCCGCGCGACATGCCCGACGTCATGGCGCGCCACAAGGATATCATGTATTCCTCGCGCACTCGCTACAACACTGACATGTATCAACGGCTGCGCACGTGGAAGAACCGCGCTTATGAGGCGCTGGCAAAGCTGCCTGATCATTCGTTGACCGATGACGAGCGCAAGCTCCGTGACGAACTGGCGGACATGCCCAATATCGCGATCCTACATCTGATTTATCAGCAAAAAGCCTACGAAGGCGACGCGAAGGATTACGACTTCTCCGGAACGTCGATGCGCGAGCATTGGCAAAGCGGCTACGAAGACACCAAGCGCACGCTGATGCATCACGCCTGGTTCGACATGCCGGAGAACGGCATCGTCGTACATGACGTACACCGGCAGCGGGATCGCTAAGCCGCGCAAAGGCTCTTGCGTCTAATCCGGCATGCCGACGTGGAGCTTTCGGTTCCGCTCAATGATTTCCTCGCGCATCTCCTTGCGCATTTTGCCCGCCTCGAACAGACGCCGGTCGAGTTCCGTCTCGAGAATGAGCGGCGGCACTTCGCGGGCCTGTCCGTCGGCGCCTCTGGCAACCATCGTGAAATAGCATGAGATCGCGTGCCGCGATTCCTGCGTCGTCAGATTTTCGGCAATGACCTTGATGCCAACTTCGATCGAGCTGCGGCCGACATAATTTACGTTTGCCTTGAAGGTTACGAGTTCGCCGACCTGGATTGGCTCGCGGAAAATCACCTGATCGAGCGAGGCGGTGACCACATAGCTTTTGCAATAGCGGGCCGCGCAGGCGTAGGCGACCTGATCGAGAATTTTGAGGATGGCACCGCCATGCACATGACCGGAGAAATTGGCCATGTCCGGCGTCATCAGAAAGGTCATGAATAAGGATTTTTCCTGCGTGCTCATCGGTCTCGCTGACGAATATAGGTGCTGCGATCCCCTCTAGAGCATGGGCGTAGCTAAACCAAGCGGGCTTTCAGTCGCGTGCGGCCTCGCAATTGCGAGAAATCCTGTCCGTGTCCTTGTCAAAAAAATCTCGGCCGGGGAGGAACGGCCGAGATGGGAGGAAAGTCTGCACCATCGCGGCAGCCATTCGCCGCCGCGATTATTTCGGAGCGTCATTTCAGAGGCTCCATCCAACGAGACTCAGGCTTCGCTGCCTGGACTCAATGAAAGCGATCCATCCGCGAGAGCTCGGCCAGAATTTTACGCCGGGCCGCCATGCGCCTGTCTTCGAGCGCCACAAGCGTGACCCGCACGCGCGAATCCCGCGGTGTAATCCAATTGCTGAACAAATACGAAAAACGCTGCCGCTGTGCTTCAGCCGCTTCCGCTGCCGAGGTCGCAACCTCCTGCAATGTCAGAAGAACGGACACATTTGCTTTCGGGTCTATCATGCCCACCTCCATTGGTGGTGCCCCCAACCGCCGCAACATGAGGATAGGCACAAATTTAGCGCACACAAAAAGTGCAAAATAAGGTGCGAAGCTTGTGGTAAGCCGCTTTTTCAATCCTCTGTTGCACAGCTGCCACCAAATACCCCGCGCCGAGCTTCGCAAACATTTTGCGGTGCACTATTTTGGCGTTCTCATCGAAGGAGCGACATCATGAAAATCTCCGGACGCAATTTCATTCCCGGCACCGTGGTCGAGATCAAGGAAGGCGCGACAACGGCGCATGTGCGTGTCGAAATCGCCGGCGGCTCGATCCTGACCGCTTCGATCACAAACGAAGCCGTCGAAGACCTTGGGCTTAAGAAGGGCTCAAAGGTTCACGCCCTGATCAAAGCTTCCGATGTCATGATCGCGGTGGGCGACTGAGCGGTCTGCTCCGCGCGGCGGTTACGCTGCGCCAGCACCCAGCAATGATTCTTTTCCCGGAACACCTGGCGCTTGCCGCAGTTGCCATCGCATGTCCGCGACACATGCGGGACAGCTTCCAGCCAGGAGAAAATTCAATGGGTCTCTTCACGAAGGATATCAAAGATATGGATGATCTCTTCGTCCATCAGCTCAAGGATATCTATTACGCGGAAAATCGCATCGTCGTAGCTCTGCCGAAGATGATCGAAAAGGCGACGTCACCGGAGCTGAAACAGGGATTCCAAACCCATCTCACCGAAACCAAAGCCCAGATCAAACGGCTCGATAAAGTTTTCGACCTTCACGGCGTAACAGCCGAATCGGTGAAGTGTCCAGCGATCGACGGCATCATCAAAGAGGCTGACGAAGTTGCCGGCGAGATCGACAACAAAAACGTGCTTGACGCGGCTTTGATCGCGGCAGCGCAGGCCGTCGAACATTACGAGATCACACGTTACGGTACCTTGATCGCATGGGCCAAGGAGCTTGGTGCCGACGATTGTGTCGGCCTTCTGCAGCAAACGCTCGATGAAGAGCGCGCCACGGACAAGAAGCTGACGATGCTCGCCGAGGGCGAAGTCAACGTGGCTGCGGCGTAACGAGACTGCATCTTGTAAGCCCGGGCTTCGGCCCGGGCTTACGTACATTCGCTGCGCTACCGCAAAATGAGGGGCTCCTTGCTTTGCGGAGCGCTTCGGATCGTTGCGATGTCGAGCTTCAGATGCGCTTGCGCCATCTTGTCAGGCATGCGGGCGATCCATTGGTTCAGGGAGACATCTTGGAATTGCGGGGCTGCAAATACTTCGAGGAAGACGAGGTCTTCGTCACCAGTATTTTCTATGCAATGCCCCGCCATGCTCGGCACATAGCCGACGTCGTTGGCGTTGAAGTCCACAGTTCGGGCCGTGCCGCCCGTTGTAACGACCGTCATTCTTCCCTTTCCGCGCAACCAATATTGCCATTCGCTTTTATTGGGATGCCAATGCATTTCGCGCACCGCGCCGGGCTTTATTGTTACCAAGGCCGCGGCAATGCCCGTCGAGATCGGGAAATTGCGCGAATCGACGACGCGCGCCTCGCCGCCCGGCGTAACGACGGTGGGCGGCATCGACGCCATTTTGAATGTGTATTTATTCGAGGTTTCGAGGAACGCGCCGAGAAATCTTTTGTCGTCCTCAAGAGGCCCCGGCAGAACAGCGTCGAATATATAAAGCTGTTCGCGCGGCAATTTATCGAACATTTCGCGGGACCAGCCGGTGTTCTTCTTCACAAGCTCCGGAGATGTGTGCGCCAGAAATTCTGAGAGAAGAAATGTGTCGTCCTCGGAGAAATCACCTTGGTCAAAGACCAGCAGAAACTCGCAGCCACCGTCCTCCAGACCCTGGATCGAGTGTGGAAGCCCCGCCGGAAAATACCAAAGATCGCCAGCTTCCACATCGTCGATGAACATTTTGCCATCGGTCTGCAAGAGGCTGACGCGGGCCTTCCCGGTGAGCATGATCGCCCATTCGTTGGCTTTGTGCCAATGTAACTCGCGGAATGATCCAGTCGTCAGCCGCATATTCACGCCAGCAATTTCCGTCGACGTCGGAAGTTCACGCTGCGTGACTTGATGCGTCCAGCCTCCGGACTGCACGCGTTTGGGCGCAAGGTCGAAGGAGTACCATAATGGGCCTGGATTTCCGTGGTCGGTAAACGGCGGGTCGTTGGAGTTGGGGTTCGCTCTCAACAACCCGCGGTTCTCGGGGCCGGGATCACTCAAATTTGTCTCGGTTGTGGACATAATTCACCCCTCAAGCAGGACACGCCGCTCCAAAATCTGAGACGTTGCCAGCGAGGTGTCCATAGGAAAATCGACCTTTCGCCGCTTCCGTATATTCCCCGAAAGAATCACTTTTAAGACCCGGTACTTCAACTCCGCTTAGTTGACCTAAGCAAGAGAGGATGGCGGAAGAGAGTGGGTGTCGAACCCACCCAGGACCGTCTTACGGCCCTACCCGGATTTGAAGTCCGGACGCCCCACCGGGGACAATTCTCCTCCAAACTTTATGCCGCCCGCCCTTTCTGCGGCGACGATTCACCAAAGAGATCTGCGCGGTGTGGGTTGAGCCGACGCATATCCCCACGCCGCAAAGTCACGCCATGGCGGTCGAAAAATTCAAGGCTCTGGATAGCGACTTTGCGACCATTATCAAGCTTGTCGCGGAATTGCGCCGCGCTGAATTCGCCGTTCGCAGACTGACCGGCGAGATCGACAATGCACGTCGCCATCTCCGCCACCGTCGTCCGAAGAAAAAAATGATCGTGCGCAATCTCGTCGGCCCTCCCCATCCGGCTCAGCAACTTAAGTACGCGCCGCACGTCGGCCTCGCCGAAGCCAAGCTCTGTGGCGATATCGCGGACGCGTGGCGGCCGGAAGCGTTGCTCGCCGCCGATCAACGGCATGATGCGAAGCCACGCCTGTTCATCCTGCGGTGTCAAACGCGCTTCATGCGTGGCGAGCCGCAGCCACGCGCCGTCAATCGCGATTGATTTATCGCGCGAGAGCACGCGCAACAGTTCGAGGAACAGCGGCTTAGGCAGGAGCGGCGCGAGGTGTGTGCGCAATTTTTCCACGCTGATACCGGGGAGGTCTGGATTGCCGAGATGGAACTCCTCGAGACTTGCGCCGATGACGTGACGCAGACCTTCGACCGCCGGCTTCGCCATTCCATAAAGCGCCCCGGACGCCGTGATTGTAACGATGGAAAGGTCCTCGACCGCCGCTGCCATTTGTTCTTCCGACAACGCCCGGTCACGCGTGAAACCCGTGAGATTGACGAAATACGGCGGCAATTCGAGCAGACCGCGCAAGACGTCCATCCACAGAGGCCGATTTAAAACCGCAAGTTGGGCCATGCGTATATCCGTCCGCCGCTTGCGGACAGGCGGGCGGAGATCGAGAAACCGTCCGCCGCCGATCGTGCGTTGTGCGCTTGTATCGCGCAGGATGAATGGATCGCCGCAAACGGCCATGATGGGTTTATCCAGTACCAATTGTACAAACGCTTGCTCGCCCGGGGCGACGGGCGTCTCGCGCAGCAAGACCACACGCGCGCCCACTTCTACAGCGCCGTGGTGCAATCGTACGGGTGTCCACTGCTCCACGGATCTCCGTTCGCTGGCAAGGACTCGCATCGAAGCATCGACCCGGTCTGTCGGCGCATGAAGGAAAGGATCGACGACAACGTCGCCGCGCAGCACCGCGTCCTTGCTCACGTTCTCGCCGCTGAGATTGAGCGCGCACCGTTGCCCCGCGACGCCGTTTCGCGCGCTCCTGTTCATCGCATGGATCGACCGGACGCGTGCCGCGATTCCCGACGGGCTGAGGATGAGCCTGTCATCGACCGACACCATTCCGGAAACAACGGTTCCGGTCACGACCGTTCCCGCCCCGGCTAAAGTGAAGGAACGATCGATGACCAAACGAAAACGCGCATCGTGCGCGCGGACTTCATCCCCGCGGGTCACATCGATAAGTCGGTTGCGCAGTTCCTCGATGCCCCCGCCAGTGACGGTCGAGACCTGCAATATCTCAGCGCCTTCGAGACAGGTCCCGGCAACAAGACCCTCGATCTCCGTACGTGCTTCAGCGCGCCGCGCGGTATCGACGAGATCGACCTTCGTTAGAACAACAAAGCCTGCTTTGACGCCGAGCAGATCGATGATGGCGAGATGTTCGCGCGTCTGCGGCATGGGGCCGTCATCTGCCGCGATGACCAAAAGGATAAAATCGAGACCGGATGAGCCGGCCAGCATATTGTGAATGAATTTCTCGTGGCCAGGGACATCGACGAATCCGAGGACAGGGCCGTCGGGGATTGGCAAATAAGCGAAGCCAACGTCGATCGATATCCCACGCGCCTTCTCTTCCTTGAGACGATCGGTATCGACGCCGGTCAAAGCCCGGACGAGTGCCGTTTTACCGTGATCGATATGGCCCGCGGTTCCGATGATCATGACAAAGATTTAAGGCGCCGCATCGAGATTTGCCAAGCCCCATGCAGTGCGATCATCCCGTCAGGATACACGATCAGGAATATCGAAGGCCGCAAGATTAGCAATGAATGCATCCTCATCTTCGAGACATCGGAGATCGAGAACCAAAGCTCTATCTGCAATCCGGCCGATCACCGGAATTGGAAGCGCACGAAAGGCAGCG
This sequence comes from uncultured Pseudomonadota bacterium, assembly GCA_963782195.1. Classification (GTDB taxonomy): domain Bacteria; phylum Pseudomonadota; class Alphaproteobacteria; order Rhizobiales; family Beijerinckiaceae; genus Methylovirgula. Next base: position 633,955 of record CAWAIN010000005.1, read on the forward strand.
GCGAGCGCCTCCAGCATCCGGCCGCCTTGTCTGGCAGATCTGGGCTTGATCGTGAGGCCGGCGCTTGCCAGGCCTTGCAAAGGCAGCGCGCCAGATCCGATCTGGCTTTCGCAAGCTTCCACAGCGATGACGAAGCGATCTCCGAGCCGCGCGGCGAACGCCGGAAGGACGCGGGCCGCTTGAGCCGCGATGTCTTGCTGCGAGCGAGCGAGCAGACTTAACGTCGGAAGTTCGCCCGCCAAACGATCGGGGTTGCGATAAAGTTTGAGCGTCGCTTCCAGGGCGGCGAGCCTAATCTTGTCGACACGCAGCGCCCGCTTCATCGGATTTCGATTGATCTGCGCAATCAATTCCTTGCGGCCCGCGATGAATCCGGCTTGAGGGCCGCCGAGGAGCTTGTCACCAGAGAAAGAAATAAGATCGGCGCCATCGCTAATAGCCTCTACGGCGGTTGGCTCATGCGCGATGCCATATCGGCGCAAGTCGACGAGCGTACCGGAGCCAAGATCGTGGACGAGCGGCACGCCCCTTTCCCGAGCGTACGGCGCCAGGGTCTTGATGCTGACTTCATTGGTGAAGCCCTGGATCAGGTAATTCGACGTATGCACTTTGAGAATGAGACTGGTTCGCGGGCCAAAAGCCTCGATATAGTCGCGCAGATGGGTCCGGTTGGTGGTGCCGATCTCCCGCAGCTTTGTCCCGGCGCGGCGCATGATTTCTGGCAAACGGAAGGCGCCGCCGATTTCGATGAGCTCGCCGCGCGAAACGATGGTTTCGCGTCCTTTCGCCAGCGTATTTAAAATGAGAAGGACGGCGGCTGCATTGTTGTTGACGATTGTTGCGTCTTCGGCACCGGTCAACTCGCAGACGAGTTCGCGGATGACGTCGTCCCGTTCGCCACGCCGGCCGGTATTCAAATCAAATTCGAGCGCGACCGCATGGCGCATCGCCTGGATTGCAGCTTCGATTGCGCGGTCCGCCAGCAGGGCGCGGCCCAGATTCGTGTGGAGCACCGTTCCCGTCAGATTGAACACGGGCCGGAGCGCCGGCTTTGCGCGGGCCGCGAGCGATGCGAGTGCTGCCACGATCAGTTCATCGGGGACAAAAGCTTCGCTCGCAGCTTGCCGTGCCGCGGCAAGCGCTTCACGTATGGCGGCAGTTACAGCCGGGCGCCCGAAATGCGCCAGCGGTTCGCTCATCTGCGGCGAGCGCAATAGCTCATCGACGGAGGGCAGATTACGAAGCGTGCGTTTTACGTCTTTGTCCATTAAGCGCATGACGGTTCGGCGACCGTACTATCGATCGGTAGCAAGGATAATCGCCCCGCCGATATCAAAAACGCAAGCCGCCAAGCCTTTGCTCGGGGCCGCTCTGGTGCTTCAAGTTGCGCTTGCATAAGCGCCTGCAACGCGCCATCATCGCTCCGGTTTCGCAATCTTCGTCGAGGAATGCGCATTTGCGCGATTAACCGATTCATGCGATTTCGTGCCGCTCCCGAGGTTCGGGGCGTCCACCATCTGCCCTCGTCGATAACGCGAACGCGCGGCGTCCGCCAAGCGCCCTCTACAACCCTTACATCCGAAGCAGCCGACGCCGGAAAAGGCGCTGCTTTTCCGTGGCACTCGCGTGCCGTCGGCCTTAGGCACCCCACGATCGGACGATTGACCTGACAGGAGTAACGTCGATGCAATTTGACCGACGCATATTTTTGCAAAGCAGCGCGGCGTTCCTCGCTGGTCTGCCTGGACTCGCGAATGCCGGCTCGGCGCCAACAGCTTTTGCGCCAAAACCGGGCGTCTGGCGAAATTTCAAGGTCGTCACAAGCGTCGAGATTCAGAACCCGCCCGGCAAAGCACAAGCCTGGATTCCGTTGCCGTCCGTGAATGAAGCAGCGTGGATCAAATCGAGCGGCAGCCGATGGACAACGAACGGCTCCGCCGCGATCTGGCGCGATCCGGTCTACGGCGCCGAGATTCTCCATGTCGAATGGGCAAAGAACGAGCCCGTTCGCACGATAGAAATAACAAGCCTCGTTGCCATGCAGGATCGCATGGTAAATCCCGCAGCCCAGGCAATCGGGTTGACGGACCTGACACCCGCCGACCGGAGCTTTTACACCGCGGGTTCAGACTTCATTCCGGTGGACGGCATCGTCAAGGAGACATCGGACAAGATCGTCTCCGGCCGCCAGACCGAAATCGAAAAGGTTCAAGCCATCTATGACTGGATGGTCGAGAACACATACCGTGATGCGCGGGTGCGTGGCTGCGGCAGTGGCGATATCGTCGCACTGTTAAAGTCAGGCAATTTTGGCGGCAAGTGCGCGGACCTCAATGCGTTGTTCGTTGGGCTTGTGCGCGCCGCGGGCGTTCCAGCGCGCGATATCTATGGCGTTCGCGTTGCGCCTTCCCGCTTTGGGTATAAATCGCTCGGCGCCAGTTCCAATATTGTCACCAAGGCTCAACATTGCCGCGCCGAGGTTTATCTCAGCAACTGCGGGTGGATCGCCACCGACCCTGCCGATGTGCGCAAGGTGATGCTCGAGGAACCGCCCGGACATTTGACCCTCGACAACCCGAAAGTCGTCGTGGCACGCCGCGTGCTCCTGGGCGCGTGGGAAGGCAATTGGCTCGCCTATAATATGGCCCATGACATTGCCCTGCCCGGCTCGACGGGTCCCAAGATCGCGTTTCTGATGTATCCACAGGCCGAAATCGACGGGCGCCGTCTGGATAGTCTCGATGCCACGACGTTCAAATATTCGATTACCGCCAGCGCGGCTTAACGCATGAATATCAATCTCCCGCAACCGCGGCTGACAAGCCTTGCGCACGGCGGCGGCTGCGGCTGTAAACTCGCGCCGTCTGTCCTGCAGGAGCTTCTTGCAGGCCAGGCGGTGGCTGCGCCCTTCCGCGAGCTTCTCGTCGGCACGGAGACGGGGGACGACGCTGCAGTCTGGCAGTTGGACGACGAGACCTGCGTTCTTGCCACGACCGATTTTTTCATGCCGATCGTTGACGATCCCTATGACTTCGGCCGTATCGCAGCGACCAATGCGATCTCGGACATCTATGCCATGGGCGGAAGACCGATCATGGCACTTGCAATTCTTGCCATGCCTGTCGGCAAAATTTCACCGGAGACAATTCGCGAAATTCTTGCCGGCGGCGCCGCGACCTGCGCCGCAGCCGGCATTCCTGTCGCGGGCGGCCATTCGATCAACTCTGTGGAACCGATTTACGGCCTCGCCGTCATTGGCACCTGTAAACCCGGCAATGTGCGGCGCAACCGCGATGCCCGTCCGGGCGACAAAATCATACTTACAAAGCCGCTGGGTGTCGGAGTTTATTCGGCCGCGCTCAAGAAGGGGGAGCTGTCGCGCGAGGCCTATACGGAAATGGTCGCCACGACGACCTTGCTCAACCGCATCGGCGCCGAACTCGCCAAGGACGCTTGCGTCCACGCCATGACCGACGTGACCGGCTTCGGCCTGCTCGGGCACACTCTTGAAATGGCGCGCGGTTCGGATGCTGCGATCGTCATAGAGGCCGGTAAATTGCCGCTGCTGAAAGAGGCTGAACGTCTTGCGAAACAAGGGCTCGTCACCGGTGCATCAGGCCGCAACTGGGCGAGCTATCGCGAGAGTGTTGCTCTTGCGGCCGATTTCCCGGATTGGCGCAGGTCCGTTTTGACCGATCCGCAGACCTCCGGCGGGTTGCTTATCGCCTGTGATCCGGACTGCGCGGACCGCGTGCTGACTGAGATTGTAGCCGCCGGCTATTCGCAGGCAGCTATCATCGGCCGCATCGAAAGCGGGACGCCTTCGGTCAGAATGGAGATGTAGCGCGCGCTATCCGATGAGAAGTAGCGGATTGGGTGCATGGCGCGCGAAGCCAGCCTCCGACACGAGAACATCAAGCCCCAGTGATGCGAGGTCGTCAGCGTAAGGATCGACCCTCGTGTCCTGCCCCTGATAGAGCATCTTCGAATAGGTATGACATTCGCCGCAGGTCTCAGCCTTGACCGCCTCCGAGCCGCCTTCGATCGTTTGCAAAGACAGCTTGCTACCTTCGCCGCATGTAATGCAGATGATCCGCACATGATTCCACGCGGTTGAGCAAAGCGAGCAATATAGGTAACGCGTTCCCGGCGTGTCGCCCGAGGCGGTGATGATTCCCGAAACAGGCGTCGAACCGCAGCAGGGACAGAGGCCGCGCTGTTCGAGCAGCCGTAGGGATGACACCTGCAAGCCGGCCGCGAGCCGCGTAAAATAAATCTGTAAAGCTGCCGTCACGTATAGAGTGGCGCCCGTCTCGGCGGTGGAAACGCTGCCCTGCAGGAAATTGTCGGCCAAAGCTTCGAGCGCGTCCGCTTTGCGATGGCGTAGATCGACCATGATGGCCTTCGCCTCCGGCGGCACGCTCTCGCTATCAAAATTGTCGAGCAGGATGGCGAGGCCTTCGCGCCAGGCAGGATCGCGCCGATGGCCGTCCGCGGCAAACGGCGGCATGCGCGCCGTAACGGCCTGATCGACCATTTGCTTATCCGGAGACGCGAATGGTGCAAGCCTTGTCGCAGCGATATGCTGAGCTTCCGAAAGCTTCGCCATGAAAAGCAGCCACGGTTCCATCGGATGGCCGGCTGCCAGTTCGACAAGTCGTGATGCCGTCCGAATGAATCTCTTGGAAGGGTCCGGTAGGATGATCGGTTCCGGCGCTTTCACACCGCCCGACGGGTTGCCGGTCCACTTTCCCTCGGTTTGTCGACTCACCTTGTCTCACATGGACATCCTAGCTGCGCGGCAGATCGACGTCGTGTCGTGGGTGAGGGCCCCGCGAACCTGTCGCCACCAGCGCGCGCAGCCATTTGCGATGATGCCGCCACGCCCAGGCCGGCGTAACATAGCCTTGGGTCATTGCGCGCATCGAGCCTTTAACCCAAATCGCAGCGTAAACATGGATGATCCACACGATGATTGCCGCAATGGCGCAAAGGCTGTGGATGAGCGCGGCGGTGCGCTGCGTCTCAATGCTGGTCGCGCTTCCGAAATAATATTCCCAAATCACCAGTCCGGTGAAAAACAAGACTGGCACCAATAGCGCCATCGACCAGAAGACAAACTTTTGGCCCGCATTGAAGCGTGCGACCTCAGGGACGCCCTCCTCTTCGTTGACAAGAATACGGTCCATCGCACGCAGCCAGGCGATGTCGTCTTGCGGTCCATAGATTGTCGCGCCAGAACTGAATGATCAGCCCGATATAGCTGAGCAGAAGGACAGTGCCAATCCAAGGATGCACCGCGCGTGTCCACTGTCCGCCGCCAAAGAGACTGGACAGGAAGAATAACAGCGGATGGAACATCGCGAGACCGGAGAGCATGAGCAGGACGAAGCAGATGCCCGTGATCCAATGGTTGATCCGCGTTAATGTCGGATTGCGGATGATCGTGCCCTCTGGATAATTCATTTGAGCGGACCCGAAGTTTTCAGGAGTTCTGCGGCTTCTTCCTCGTCATGGCGCTGAACTTCGTTGGGACCTGCGATGATCCAATGGAAGAAGCCCGAGAGCGCTGCGAGCGCAATGCCCGCCAAAGCCAGCGGTTTTATCCCGCCCTTCCAGAGTTCAACAAGGGCGCTGATCCTTGGCCTGTCTGGCAGACCCGCATAAATCGACGGCGTGTCGGCATGATGCAGAACATACATCACATGGGTGCCGCTGACGCCTGGCGGATCGTAAAGCCCGGCATTTTCGAAGCCGCGGGATTTGAGCTCCTCGACGCGCTCTCCGGCCCAATTTGTCATGTCCTGCTTCGAGCCGAACATGATGGCGCCTGTCGGACACGCCTTCACGCAAGCCGGCTCGCGTCCAACGGTGACACGATCGGAACAGAGCGTGCATTTATAGGATTTATGGTCGATCTTGCTGATCCGTGGAATATCGAACGGACAGCCTTTCACGCAATACCCACAACCAATGCAATTATCGCTGATGAAATCGACGATACCATTGGCATATTGCACGATGGCGCCCGGCGCCGGGCAGGCCTTGAGGCATCCCGGGTCCTCGCAATGCATGCAACCGTCCTTGCGGATGAGCCATTCGAGATTCCCCTTTTCGTCCTCCCACTCGGTGAAGCGCATCAGCGTCCATGTGTTTTCATTTAGATCGAGCGGATTGTCGTAGGTCCCTTCGAAATAGCCGACATCATTGCGGAGGTTATTCCACTCCATACACGCCGCTTGGCAGGCCTTGCAGCCGATACAGCGGGTGACGTCGATGAGCTTTGCGACTTCCGCTTCGTGGTCGCGCGCGGACGGCGGCGTCAATGTCGTAGCCGAGATGCGGATATAATCCTGCGATTGTAGGTCGGACATAGATTACTCCTCACGCAGTCGGTGGACTGGTGCTCTCGATGTTGACCAGGAAGGCCTTATATTCGGGCGTCTGCGTATTCGCGTCGCCGACGGACGGCGTAAGCGTATTGGCGGCGTAGCCCTTCCGTGCCTGGCCAGTGAATCCCCAGTGGAGAGGAACACCAATTACGTGCGTCGGCCGGCCGTCCACTGTGAGCGGCTTGATCCGCTTGGTCACATAGGCCTTGCAAACGATTGCACCGCGCTTTGAAGAAACGCGAACCCAGCTGCCTTGATCGATACCTTTTTCCTTCGCCAGCACTTCACCGATTTCGATGAACTGCTCCGGCTGAAGAATCGAATTGATCAGCGCGTGCTTGGTCCAGAAGTGGAAATGCTCGGTAAGCCGATAGGTCGTGCCCACATAAGGAAATTCGGCCGACGTGCCGAAGTTCGCCCTGTCGTCCGGATAGACGCGGGCGACCGGATTCGAACGCACTTTCGGATGGAGAATGTTTTCGGAGGGCGATTCGAACGGCTCGTAATGCTCGGGAAACGGCCCGTCGACCATCAGATCGCGGGCAAACAGCCGCCCAAGCCCTTCCGCATTCATGATGAACGGTCCGACGCCTGCAGACGGCGCGACGGTCGGCCCGTAGTCCGGTACGTCGATGCCCGTCCAACGGCTGCCGTTCCACTCGATGATCGGTTTGGCAGGATTCCAGGCCTTGCCCTGGAGGTCCGCGCTCGCTCGATTGTAAAGGATGCGCCGATTCGCGGGCCACGCCCAGGCCCAGTTCGGCGCGATACCCTGTTCGCGTGGGTCGGTCGCGTCCCGCCGCGCCATCTGGTTACCTTTTTCGGTGTAGCAGCCCGAAAAGATCCAGCATCCCGAAGCGGTCGTGCCGTCGTCGCGCAATTGGGCGAAGCCGTCGAGCAACCGGCCCGCGGGCACAACCACTTGCCCTGACGCATCCTTGAGATCCGTCAGGGCCTTGCCGTTCATCTCCTTCGCCAGTTCCTCCGGGTTAGGATCAATCGGATTGGTGTAGTTCCAGGTCAGGTTCAGCAAGGCATCCGGGAACGCGCCGCCCTCTTTGCGATACATTTCACGTAGGCGATGGAAGAGCCCCGACATGATCCAGATATCGGATTGCGCCTGGCCAGGCGGCGGCGCTGCCTTCCAATGCCATTGCAGCCAGCGCGCCGAATTGACGAGCGAGCCATCCTCCTCTGCAAAACAGGTCGTCGGAAGCTGGAAGACCTCTGTCTGAATCTGCGCCGGATCGGATGGATTATGAGGACCGAAATTCTCCCAGAACCGCGACGTTTCGGTGTCGAGCGGGTCCATGACCACGAGGTATTTCAGCTTGCTGAGCGCGTCGCGGATCTTGCCCTTGTCGGGGAACGCCTGCAGCGGATTGAAACCCTGGCAGATGTAGCCGTGGATCTCGCCTTTATCCATCATCTCGAAAGCCGCGATGATGTCGTACAGGGGGATGTCGAGCTTCGGCAGCCAGTCATAGGCCCAATTGTTCTCAGCCTGCGCCGCCGCTCCGAACATCGCCTTCTGGAAACTGACGAAGAACTTCCGATAATTCTGCCAGTAGCTGGTCTGGCCTGGACGCAGTGGCTTATTTTGCCGCGTCTTCATATAATCGTCGAAGGTTGCCTCTTTATCCCGCGGCAGGGTGAGGTAGCCTGGCATCAGGTTTGACAGCAGGCCGACGTCGGTCAGACCCTGGATATTGGAATGTCCGCGCAGCGCGTTCATGCCGCCGCCCGCAATGCCGATGTTACCGAGCAATAACTGCACCATCGCCATGGTGCGGATGTTCTGCGAGCCGACCGAGTGCTGCGTCCAGCCGAGCGCGAAGAGACTCGTCAATGCCTTGTCAGGCGCGGCGGTCGAGGCGATCAGCTCGCAGACTTGCAGAAACTTATCCTGCGGTGTGCCGCAAATGCGAGCGACAGTCTCCGGCGTATACCGCTCGACATGCTTGCGCAGGAGATTGATCACACAGCGCGGATTTTGCCATGTGTCATCGACCTTGGCGAAGTCCTGATCGTCGAGCTCATAGTCCCAGCTCGATTTATCGTAAGTCCGTGCGTTCTCTTCGTAGCCGGTGAACAACCCCTCTTCGAAGCCGAAGCCATCTTTCACGATGAGGCCGGCGTTCGTATAAGCCCGCACATATTCGTGTTGGATCTTATCCTTTTCCAGCAGATAGCGGATCACGCCGTTCAGAAAAGCGATATCCGTGCCCGGCCGGATCGGCGCGTAATAGTCCGCGACGGACGCAGTGCGGTTGAAACGTGGATCGACGACAATAAGCTTGGCAGCATTCTCAATCTTCGCCTCGATCACCCATTTGAAGCCACACGGGTGCGCCTCGGCTGCATTGCCGCCCATGACGATGATGACGTTAGCGTTCTTGATGTCCTGCCAAGTGTTCGTCATTGCACCGCGACCGAATGTTGGGGCCAGACTGGCCACCGTCGGTCCGTGTCAGACGCGCGCCTGATTGTCGAATACCACCATGCCAAGAGCGCGAGCGACCTTCCATGTCAGGATGGACGTCTCGGTGGAGGACGCGGAGGCCGCCAGCATACCGGTGCTTGTCCAGCGATTGACTGTGGTCCCGTTTTTGTTTTTCGCGATGAAATTCTTGTCCCGGTCTTCCTTCATCAATTTCGCGATACGATCGAGCGCGAAATCCCAGGACACTTCCTTGAATTCACTCGTGCCGGGCGCACGATATTTCGGCACCTTCAGACGCGTCGGCGCGTGCACGATATCCAGGAGCGCCGATCCCTTCGGGCAGAGCGTGCCGCGGTTCACCGGATGGTCTGGATCGCCCTCGATATGGATGACGTCTGAGATCGCATTCTTGGCCCGGTCACCGAGGCTATAAATCAGGATACCGCAGGCGACGGAACAATAGGTGCAGGTGTTGCGCGTTTCCGTTGCTGCCGTCAATTTGAAGGGGCGCACAGCTGCAGCTAATGCCTCCCCCGCATAGCCGAAGCCCAAAGCGCCAAGACTCGACGCAGCGAGCCCCGCAGTTGAAATTTTGATGAAGCCGCGACGGGTCAGTTCCATTGTGCGCTCCGAACTGCAGCAACTCCGAAAAATTGCTCGCTCCAAAACTCGCCTCGCGAGCGGTATTAAAGCATTCGGTGCGTCTAAATCACAAGCCTCTAAACTAAAGGAGAGAGCCGAATATCGTGCGCTTTTGAAAAATACCATGCATTAGCCGCGGAATAGCTCGGCAGCCCGGACGAAAGCTGTGATATTTCGTATATAGCTCCGCCGATATTCGGGAATGCAACTTGCCGCCTCGGGTCGAATACGAATCCATTCCTCGTGTCTTCGCGGCAACGCTATCGCGGCGCTCCGTCAACCCCCGGTAACATTGAGTATCGCTTCCTTGATCTTTGCCTTGGCGAAATTGCCCATTGTCTCAAGCTCGAGATGCGGCGCGTTAGGCAATTCGTCGGCGGCAACCACACAATCGATAATGGCCGGGCCGTCGGCTTTGAGCCCCGCACTTATGGCGTCGCGTAATTCGCCGGGCTTTTCGGCCTTGAAGCCGACGGCGCCGCAGGCGCGCGCCAGCGCCACATAGTCCGGATTGGGGAAGTCCATCGCTTTCCAGGCCGGCAGCCCCATCAACTCGGCCTCCAGCTTGATCAGTCCGAGGGACGAATTGTTATAGACCACGGCCTTCACCGGCAGCTTATGATGCGCGGCCGTGAGGAATTCTGACATCAGCATGTTGAAACCACCGTCGCCGCAGAGCGCGATCACCTGGCGCGAACGGTCGAGCGCCTGAATGCCATTGGCCTGGCCCAGTGCAGTGCCGACCGCGCCATTGTTGAACGAGCCGATAATCCGCTGCTCGCCGCTCTGACGGATCCAGTTGCCCGACCAGAGCGTGTTGAGCCCAGTATCGATGACGAACACAGCATCGCGCGCGGCAAGGTCGCTCACGGCACGCGCCACGGCCTGCGGATGAATACGATCTTTGCTGCGCGCAGGATCAGATTGCTTGTCCAGCATATCGTCCCAGGCCTTGCGGTGCGCCGTGATGCTGTCGAAGAAGAACCTGTCGCTCTTTTGCTTCACCCGAGCCAGCAGCGATTTAACCACCGGCCGCACCGAGCCGATCACGCCAAGCTCAGTCGGGGCGCGGCGGCCGAGCACATGCGCCCGCTCATCGACCTGAATGACGGTGCCTTTGGGCGGCAAGAATACGGAATACGGATAGTCAGTGCCGAGCATCAGAAACAGATCGCAATCCATCACGGCTTTGTAGACGGGCTTCGTTCCGATCATGCCGATGCCGCCCATCCAGCGCGGGTCGTCATAAGGCATAATGTCTTTGCCTTTGACGGAATGGATCAAGGGTGCCTTGAGCCTATCCGAGAGCGCGCGCAATTCGTCGGCTGCGCCATGACAACCGGCGCCGCACATGATTACGATGCGGCCGGCTTCGTCGATACGGCGCGCGATCTCGGCAATATCGTCTTCGCTGGCGACGATTTCGGGTCGCGGCTTGAGCGTGGCGACGCTCGAAACGCTGCCACTGGCTTTTGCGGTGAGGACGTCCACTGGTACTGTCAAATGCGCAACGCCACGGCCCGCGTGGGCGGCAGCGATGGCTTGATGAATGACGGCCGGCGCCTGTTCTGGCGACGAAATTGTCTCTGTATAAAGCGAGACATCACGGAATAGCATGTTGGTATTTGTCGCCTGGAAATAGTCGATGCCCGCCAGCTGGCGTGGCATATCTCCGGAGATTGCAAGAACCGGCGCATGGTCGCGACTCGCCTCGTAAAGGCCGGCGATCAGGTGGGTACTGCCGGGTCCGGTTGATCCGCAACAGACGCCGAGCCGACCGGTGAGCTTTGCCTGGCCGGCAGCCGCGAGCGCGCCCCCTTCCTCGTGGCGGACGCCGATCCATTCAATTTTACTCTGGCGGACGACATCGCCAATTGGATTGAGCGAATCGCTAATGAGGCCGAAGATGTGCTTGACGCCAATCTTTTCGAGCGCGTCAACCAAGATACCTGACACGGTCTGTGACATTTGCGTCTCCTGAGTTTGCGGGGTTGCGGGAGTCGCCAGCCGTAGCGCCAGCCAATGTCTCCACGAGTTGCAGCTAACGATGTGCTATTGCTCAGCTCCTGTCGGCAGCGTGTAAACGAGTTATGTGACACTCGACGGCATTAGGCAAAACATCCAAACGAGACGGCGCCAAAACTCTGCGTGATCGCGGGACGAATTCCCGTTGGAGTCGCTGGCCTTGCGAACCCATCAACAGCGATCAATCGTAAAGTCTGCGCGGGGCTGCATCGCGAGCGGCTTATCGAGACATGGATAACAAAATGGCACTTCGAGTTCATTCGAAAGGCCGTGTCGCGCAATGTACCGAAGATTGATGACACTGTCATAATCGGATTTGTGCGGTGCGATTTCCGTTTCATTGCGGGCATCGACTCGTTGTGACCCCTTCGCATGCTTTGACTCCTTCATAATCGAGTGCCATGCTCAGCTAGAGGTCTTGCTCTATGAGCACCATCTTGGACATGGTCAGCCGCGGATGGGCGAACTTTCTCGCGCGGCCCAACGGCCACCTCAGTTTCCGATTTATCCTTCAGCCATGTATGGCGGCACTGCTCGCTTTGCGGGCGGGCGTGCAAGACGCAAGAGAGGGTAAGCGAGGCTACCTCTGGCCCATTCTGATGAATCCGGAACGCCGCACTCAGTTGCTTCATGACGGCTGGCGAGGAGCCAGGACGCCGTTCATCTTGGCTATCGTTCTTGACTGTGTGTATCAGCTAATCACGGTTCATTTCATCTATCCGCTTGAATTGCTGTTCACCGCCACATTACTGGCGCTCGTCCCTTATGTTGTGCTGCGCGGACTTTTCAATCGCATCGCCTGCCTCGTTTTTTCACGATCGACCGTTCGCCACCGATAAAGATTGATTTTAAGGGGAAACATCATTCCGCAAACAAATTGAAAGGGCTAAACCATGCCGAATGAAGGCAAGTCTCAGGACTGGTCGCGTCCCGCCGCGATGGCTATTCCCAAAGGTGGGTTTTTCAAGGATAAAGTCGAACAAGGCCGCTACGGCCCTATTTTCCCCAAGAGTCCGGCTTGCTACGGTTTTTCGATCGTCGCCAAGATCATCCCAGGCCGAGAAGACGCCTTTTACAATCACGCGCAGGTTATCGAAAAGACCATTGCCGCGCAGCCGGACTACCTCGCCATCCTCAAGCTGCACTATCTTCGATGGCTTTTGTTTCCGATCAATGGAGAGACCTACTTCATGTATCAGGGAATCTTCGACACTGATTTCGATAAATATACCGAAGACGCGGTGACACTGTTTGGACAAATCGGCGCGCGAACCGTCTTCGAAAATCTCGAGGGCTTCCCGATGGATTGGCAGACCAACCCGGAGGCTTTTGTCAAGTTTGTCCGCGAGCATCAGTGCCCGAGCTTCCTTGAATATGCGGAGTATCCGTATGTGAGCGCGGACGAAATCAAAAAAGCGCTCAAGCTGAAAACTGCGTTCTCAAACATGCTCGATCAAATGCAATGACGTTGGCGAACCCTTCCAATGTTAGAGGTTGATGACATTCAGCACATCTTGCTGACGCGCGCGCCGGCACTCACGGGCCGATATGAGTTTCTTTCGTTTCGGGACGGTGCTGGGGGCTGCGCCTGGCTATCTGCGATCAAGGAGAAGGTTCTTTCGGCTGCAGAGATGCGGGCGACTGTCGAGAGCGAGAAGCGCTGGGTGACAGTAGCCTTTACATGGAATGGCCTGCGCGCGTTGGGGCTGGACGACGAATCGCTTGCTTCTTTCCCCGAAGAATTCAAACAGGGAATGGTCGCGCGCGCGGAAGCACTTGGCGATACTGGCCTCAACGCGCCAGAACATTGGGTCGGCGCACTAGCGAGCCCGGATTTGCACGCGATTGTCATCCTTTTTGCGAGAAATGAGGAGGAACGTGCCCGATGTGTATCGGAGCATGAGAAGTTCGTTGCCTCCTGCCCGGGCGTCGAGGTCTTGTCGGCGCTCGATCTTCATGCGGTGCCCCCGTTCGATACCGCCCATGATCATTTTGGTTATCGCGATCGGCTCTCCCAACCCGTCATCGAAGAGAGTGGCGAGGAGCCGACACCTGGCTCGGGAGCGCCGCTAAAGGCCGGGGAGTTTATCCTCGGCTATCCGGACGAGCATGGTGTCATCGCCGACCGCCCGCAGCCCGAAATCATCGCAAGCAACGGCAGCTACATGGCTTATCGTCGCCTGCAGGAGCATGTGGGAAAGTTTCGTGCCTTCCTTAGGCAATACGGAGAAACTCCCGAGGAGCAGGAATTAATTGCCGCAAAACTGATGGGTCGCTGGCGTAGCGGCGCGCCGCTTGTGCTGACCCCAGATAAAGATGACCCCGCACTCGGCGCGGACATGCAGCGCAACAACGACTTCAACTATAAGGAGATGGACCCGCACGGATATGCAGTCCCCCTGGGCTCGCATGCGCGACGAATGAATCCCAGAGATACGGCGGCGAACATGAACCGCCGTCGCATGATCCGTCGCGGCGCGACTTATGGTCCGTATTTGCCGGAAGACCAGCCCGATGACGGCGCTGAACGCGGTATTGCGGCCTTTATCATCTGCGCCAGTCTCATCCGGCAATTCGAGTTTGCGCAAAACGTCTGGGCGAACGACCGCAACTTCCACAATCTCGGCAATGAACGCGACCCCGTCATCGGTAATCAGGACGGTACGCTGGAATTCACCATTCCGAAACGTCCCATCCGCAAGAAGATCGTGGGTTTACCGGCCTTCACAACCCTGAGAGGCGGCGCCTATTTCTTTCTTCCTGGACTGAAAGCCCTGACCTGCCTCGCATCATTGAAAGAGCGAGTTGAAACATTGAAGCATTAAAGTCGTCGGGAGAGGATCAATGTCGGTGACAACTTCCGCGCGGACGTACAATCAAAACCATATTCCTCGCAAATACACGGCGGGGAAACGGCGCATCAGCATCTATTGGACCTGGAGCTATCCGTGGGAGGCGCAGCGCGATCCAGCGGCGATGGAGAATCGCTTCTCCACCATGACCGAGGTGCGTAACGTTCTTTGGCCAGCTTACGAAAAGCCAGAATGGCATGCCGCGCAATTCCTCCAAGGGATCGCGGGTACGCTCGAGCTGTTTCACCGCTCGACTTTGAGCTTTCAGCAGATAGCGGAGGAGACGACCGGGCATTCAGTCGCGGTATTCCAACGCATCGACCAGGCCGGCTTTAAGTTACCAATCGACGAACGTGTTCTCGCAGACGCCGATACGCTCATGGTCTTCGGGCTGGACCACATTCTCTCCGAGCAGGAGGCGACCTCGGAGGAAGTTGCCGCGATAGCTGAGTGGCTGAAGCGCGAAGGGACTTGTTTGCTGCTCGCGCCGCATCACGATGTTGGGTTCACGACGGATCTGAAGCAGCGACAGATGGAATACCTCCATCACGGCGACCCGCTCGTGCCGCGACAGCAACGATTTGGTCAATACACGCGCTCGCTGATGAAGGCACTTAAGGTTCCGGTGCATAATACATACGGACTTCGGCCCGCAGTGGTGGAGGGCTCGAAGGAAATTGCGCCACTCACCGCTCTCCGCGATCTCGACCAACTCGGTCTGCTTAAGAACGTGCCGACGCTCAATTTCCACCCGCATTTACCGCACTATGAATTGACGAGCCAGGGTGGGAACGGTGTTGAAGTTCTGGCACGTCAGCCGATCGATCTCGACCGCCCGCATCCCTTTACGGAAGCGGGCCATACGGAGTTCAATTGCCTCCTGTGGATGCCACCGAATGAGCAACGAGCGGGCGACATCATTCTGGTCGACTCGACCAACTTCACAACGCTTTTTGGCGGCGACGAGAGTTCTGAAGAATTTCTGGAAGAACTTAGCTACGATGAGGGAGTTATGAAACCCTCTGCAAGGTTGGTTTTCTGGGCTCTACGGGCCTGCAAACGCCGCAGCGGAAAGACGATCCTGGTCTCTGCGCGTTACGCCGCGATTGCCGGAAGCTTATGCGCGAATAGTCCGCTATTGGCGGGCTCAACTAATTCCGATTTGGCAAATGAAACAGGGGATGATCCGACATATCCCCTCGGACGCATTGAGTTACTGGACCGCTTCACCGAGGTTCCCGGGCCCGGGGTCACTCCAGGCACGATAGGCAATGTGAAGACCAATATACCGTTTGTTCGCATAGATAACCCGGTTAGGCTGTCACCTGACTGGGAGTTAAATTTTCGGCTGGAGCTTCCGGTCGTTTCCACCGATGCGATCACGCAAGAAAATCCAGGCGGTCGATTTGTATCTGGGTTCGGAAACGTCCTTACCCAAACATGGATTGTTGATCAGATAGATCAACGTTGGGCCGCTGCTGTTGGCGCGCAATTCATCGCGCCGACCTCGACAAACGGCGTAGCAAGCGACGCTTGGGAGCAAGTCACAGGCGTCGTGGTCCGAACGATGCTGCCAGAGATAAGTTTAGGAAGCTATTTTGCGCCCCAAGTCAGGTATGCGCTCGACTTTGGGGGCTTTGGGCGAACGACTATGTTGCGGCAGGTTAGAATTGCACCCACCTTCAATATCAATCTGCCAAATCGCCTATTCTTCACTCTATTTCCGAGCCCCGACATCCGGCTGAACTACGGAACGCCAGTCGCAGGTCAGACAGGTCGCTTATTTCTTCCGTTGAATTTTCTGATCGGCTACAAACCGACCGAACACACCGTCATCTCCGCGGAATTTGGCATTCCGATCATCAGAGATTTCCCCGCCTATACGTTCAAAACGCAGCTTAGGGTTGGCTACTTGTTTTAAGTCAGCAGTGCGTTGCTCAGACCGACGATCGTTTTATCCCGGTTGGTACATAGGAATGTTCGGTAACACCGCCCTCGGCATAACCTGCTGCACTTTCTGAACTTCCCGTACCACGGCTAATACGTGCGCCGGACATGGCGGATCGTGGTTCTGGCGACGCACACGCCATGAACCCTGGTCCTTCCCGGGCCGCAGGCCAAGGCAATTTTTGCAATCATCCCGGCCGGCCGAGAAATAGGCGCTGGCGTTATTGCCTCGGCAGACGTTGCTACAGCTAAGGCTATCGCAACAACAGATAGGAGTTTGATCATTGCTTGCTCCCATTGGTGATCGAAAATTTGAGGTTCGGGCGAGATCTTTCACCGTCTCGTTAGCAGTATCCGCGGCCAGTCATGCAAACGTCGTAGAAGCACACACGTCCATACTTCTCCCGCTATTGACTTGCTTGGTCGAGAGAAGCCGGATCGCTCCTCTCGCCGACGGGAGCGGGCTTAGCAGCACTGTTCGCGCTACGCTCACTCAAGGGCAGACCCAACGCCCGTAGCTGTCGTGATAACAACCACTGTTGTTGTGGTACGCGCCGGCCGCAGCGGCCCCGACAGCCGCCCCTGCGGCGGCAGCGCCCCAACCCCTTCCCGCATAATGACCACCATATCCGTACCGACCACCGTAGCGCGCGCCGCCGTGGACCCCATAGCCGCGATGCCCAACCGAGCCTCGCCCGGCATAGCTCCGGTGGCCGCCGCCACGACCGGCGTATCCGCCGCCACGGCCGCCGCCCCGACCGCCGCCCCGCGCGAGTTGAATGTCCGACGAGTGCGCGGCTGCGTTAACAAAATCCGGTGCAATCGGCATTGCCATAGCCGGGGTCAAATCAACAGATCCGAACATGCAAGCGACGGCCATAGGAAGAATTGTCTTGAACATGACGATACACTCCCAGTTTGCTGCAACGCGGAAATTATTCAGAAGCTTTGAACGACATCGATTTGCGTCAGCGAGTTGCTCAGCTTCCCCCCAGTTCAAGCTGTGGAGATCGATTCATACGATCAACTGTCGTTGGCTCGGTTAACAGCGCTGCGCCATATGCTTCGGACTCAAACCGATCGGCGAATATTCTCGCGCTTCATAAATTGATCGAACTGCAAATCTCTGGAGATCCTTCTCTCCAATGCACGCAGCATACTACTATCTCGCAATGATCTCACTACAATTTCGCCCGGATTTTGACTCAATTTGGCTTTGCTCAGGCCGGGAGTTTGCGCACTGCGTCATTGCTCAGCAAAACTTCAGCAATCGGTTCATTCAAACTTGCTGACGAGCAATCGCCGCGAGATTGCGCATAAGCGCAGCGCCGGCGTCCTGTCGTTGATATTCATCAACGATTGCGAAGGACACTTCGGCCCTCGCAGGCTGAACGACAATATAACGTCCGGCGCCCGTCGACTGCTCTAATTGGATCGCACATGGCTTGGCGTGGTCTTCAGAACACGATCTTA
The DNA here is from genome assembly GCA_963782195.1 of uncultured Pseudomonadota bacterium. Taxonomy (GTDB): domain Bacteria; phylum Pseudomonadota; class Alphaproteobacteria; order Rhizobiales; family Beijerinckiaceae; genus Methylovirgula. Next base: position 651,729 of record CAWAIN010000005.1, read on the forward strand.
ATTAAGCGATCGGCCAGTTGTTGAAGCGAGAACGTCGTCAGCATAAGCGGCAAGAGGGGCGCCGCGGTCGCAGCAGCTAACTGGGCCATCAGACCCGCGCCAAACGGCACCGGCCGCATTTCGCGAATTACCGCATAGCTGTTGCCAAGGTCGGCCAACGATTGAATGTCGGCGGCGCCCAACAGTTCGCCGTCGGGCGCATCCTCGCGGATCCACTTTCGTTCGAACTGCCGGACGTAGCTGGTGGCGAAGGTGCCGTATTCACGCAGTCCCCGCCGTTTTGCTCGCGTCAGCTGCGGCGTAAACACGGCGAGTGGAGCAAGGAGGAAAACAACGAAGAACGCGATTACCCCGACGGCGACGATCTTGAAGGACATAAAACTCTGCCCCTCATGAAAAATTCTATTAGCTATCTCCCCTGCGAGCAGCGCTCCTTGAGCGAAGAAGATCGGCGCGAACGCCCGAGCGCTCGCGCCAAGGAAGCCCAATCCCCCCGCGCGGTCCGGGTGCGTCGGGATGAGCTGGAGGTCCAGTCTGGAAACTCGCCACAGCAACCAAAACCATATGAGAAGGCGCAAGTACCAACGCAGCAGAAGGAACTGGAAGATCGGAACGCCGACGAATGCATACCAGTAGCCCGCGGGCGTCAGCGTGAGGCCCGACGCTTGGGAGTTCGCGTACCAGGTGATCGTCCCCTGGGGTATTTGGCTTCTCCATATCCATTGGCCCGCGGAATAAACGAAAGCCAAAAGCCCGATTTCCGCGACGAACGAGTTGCGCGCGCGTTGGGCCGAGTGGATCGCCGCGCGGAATTTTGGCATGTCTTGAGCCCTGACAATGCTACGGTCCACGAACTGCTGAACTGCCGCCAGGATCCGAGGATGGGCGAACTTTTCGGCGATGATCAACATCGGCAGGGCGATCAGGAACCGGACATGGACCTCGAGGTCGTAGAGGAACGGCACCCTGACGGCGCCCTCGGCTAAACTGCCGTCGATTGCCGAGAGTAGCAAAAGCGGCAGCCATGCAATCAAAGTAATCACGACAATTCTTCGCCCGAGGAGCCTCAGTGGCGGGCGCGCCACGCGGGTTCGCAGGTAGAGCTGGTAGAGCGGACCGCCGAGCACCGGCGAAAAGTCTTGAGGGCCTTCCAGAGGCGCTCGCCCAGCGGCGGGCCCTGGTCTCTGCTCAGTCTCGGTCATTTGCGATGACGCCCCTGCGTTGGGTGCTGCCAAAGTAGGTCAGGCCTTACCAAATCTCGCAAAACGCGGATGCTAGCAGCTACGTCAAGCAGCTGCTAGCGACGTCACGGGGCTTAGCGAGCCAGCCGATCTCCGATCCGCTTGAAGAAGCGCATGAGGCTCTCCGTTACCTTGTCGACGAGCGCCCCTTCGGCCGTGTGGTCTTGAGTCTTTAAAGCAGCCTCGACCGGCAAACTCTCGATTTGACAGGCTCTGGAAACGTGATTGGGCCGCTACCGACTTGTGTCCGCTTCAAGGTGACGTAGGAACGCCATCGAATGACCGGTTTGGGGCGCAAAGCGGACTAGTGTGCTCTTGAGTTCCGGTCGGTCCGCTCCTTCACACGTGCGGTTTTCGCACAGCGTCTGAGTGGCTCCGGGTTAGTTGGCCAAGCCGTCATGGCTGCCTCGGCGACCCCCTTCAATTCGGTTGGCGTCGCGCCATCGCGCGCCTGTACCGCCATCCCTTGGAAAATGCCGAGAAAAAAACGGCTCAGCCCGTCAATATCAGTCGACGCAGGCAACTCGCCGTTGGCTACGGCGATCTCAAGCCGGGACCGAAATATGCGTAGACCCTCGAGCCGGGCGTTCCTGACGTCCTCTGCGATCGCGGCTGGCCATTCGTCGCAAACTGCGCCGAGCGTCGCCATACAGCCGGCCGGGGTCGCTTCGGATTCAGGAAAGCTTTCGGCCGCCGCCAGCAAAAAGCTTTCCATCCCGGCGCGCGCGGTGGAGGCCTCGGTCAGCTTATTCCAGAGTGGCGACCCAAAGGTGCAGAGGTATCGCGCCACCGCTTCTCGATAGAGCGTTTCCTTGCAACCGAAGGCTGCGTAGAGACTCGGCGAACCGATGCCCATCGCGTCGCAAAGGTCGTTCATCGATGTCGACGCAAATCCTTTGCGCCAAAACAGGCGCATTGCTGCATCCAGGGCTGCATCGCGATCAAACTCTCGCGGTCGACCTAAAGCCACGATCGCCTCATTTCTGTAACGAAAGACATATAATTCGATTGACGGCCTTGTTCAATCCGTTAGACATTATATATCGACCCCTACAAATCGCGATTACCGAAAGGCTGATCCGCTGTGAAATCGTTCGGCCGGTTTCCTGCATGAATGCTGCAACGAAGATGGAAGGCAATGCCGTGGATGAAATTAGCAGCGGAGCGACGCTTCGAAAGCAGAGCGAACCAACGACGCGACGGTCGAGGACAAAATGGGTTGCAGCGGCCGTAATAGCGTTGCCCATCCTGGCAGGGGGCCTCGCCCGCCTCTTCTTTGCCGACGACCGGTCTGGCTCGCAGGGCGCCGCGGCGCAACCGCTCCCAGAGGTTATCGTCGCCAGGCCGCTTGAGCGGCAAGTCGACAAGAAGCTGAGTTTCCTGGGGCAATTCTCGGCCGTCGATCGCGTCGAACTTCGGGCGCAGGTCGGCGGTACACTGACGGGAATTTATTTCAAGGACGGCGCGATCGTCCACAAAGGCGATCTGCTCTTCACCATCGACCCGAGGCCGTATGAAATTAAGCTTGCACAGGCCCAGGCACAGCTTGAAAGCGCGAACGCTCAGTTAGTGCTCGCAAGCCAGGAATTGGCGCGCGCGCAATCACTCGCCACTCGATCGTTCGGAACAATCGAGAACGTGGATCAGCGCACGTCCGATCGGTCGGGGGCAATGGCAACGATCGATGCCGCGAAGGCCGCGATTCGCGACGCTCAATTTGATTTGGATCACTGCCGAATCACAGCGCCGTTCACCGGGCGTATCGGCAGACATCTTGTATCGATGGGCAATCTCATTGCGGGCAGCCGAGCCGCGACGAGCCCAACCACGCTTCTTGCCACCCTCGTCTCTCTCGATCCAATCTACCTTGACTTCGATATGAGTGAATCGGACTACGAGACGTTTTCCCAATATCGCGCCCAGGCCGGCGGAGGGCTGGGCAACCACGTAGAGCTCGCCCTTAACGACGACGATCGTTTTAGTCGGGAGGGTGTTCTCGATTTCGTGGATAATGAGCTCGACCGCTCAAGTGGGACCATTCATGCGCGGGCGACTATCCGCGATCCCAAATTCGATTTGACGCCCGGCGCCTTCGCTCGCGTACGGCTGACAGCATCGCCACCGAAACCTGTTTTGATGTTGCCTGATGCAGCGGTTTTACCTGACCAATCGAGTTACGTCGTTCTCACGGTCAGTGCAGACGGCACCGTCGTTCCTAAAGTGGTGCAGGCAGGTGATTTGCGCGGCGGTCTTCGTATCATCTCCTCGGGTTTATCTCCTGAAACAAGGGTGATTATCGATGGCCTTCTCTACGCAGCGCCGGGAAGCAAGGTTAGTCCGAAGAACGGAACGATCCAGTATTCATCAGCCAGCCAAGATGTGGACTGACGCCAATGCGAATAAGCCACTTCTTCATCGACCGACCGCGATTTGCGATTGTTCTCAGCATTTTCATAACGCTCCTCGGGCTTGGTGCACTCGCGGTTCTGCCGGTGGCGCAATATCCTGAGGTCGTGCCGCCTACGGTGCAGGTCACCGCTTCATTGCCGGGCGCGTCGGCAGACACTGTGGCGCGTACGGTCGCGACGCCGCTCGAACAGGAGATAAACGGCGTCGAAAACATGCTCTACATGAGCAGTCAGTCGACGGGAGACGGCAATCTCACGATTACGGTGACTTTCCGGATCGGCACCGACCTCAACGTCGCGCAAATGCTGACGCAAAACCGTGTGCAGGATGCGCTACCCCGCCTGCCTCAAGACGTACAGGCCCTTGGCGTACAGGTTCGAAAGTCCACGCCGAGCATCCTTCTCGCGGTTCACCTTTTTTCGCCGGATCGGTCGCGAGACACTCTGTATCTTTCAAATTACCTGACTCTCCACGTGAAGGACGAACTCGCGCGGCTGCAGGGCGTGGGCGACGTTCAGTTTCAGGGCGGCCGCGAATATGCGATGCGTATCTGGCTCGACCCCGACAAGGTCGCCGCGCACAACTTGAGTGCGTCTCAGGTTCTGGACGCTCTGCGCGCCCAAAATCTGCAAGTCGCGGCTGGCGTCCTCAATCGGCCGCCGGTGCCCAGCGCAGCGGCCTACCAGGTCAGCGTCGAGGCGCGCGGAAGGCTGGCGACGCCGGAGGAATTTGGCGACATCGTTATCAAGTCGGACGGCGCGGGCCGTGTAACGCGCGTGCGCGATGTCGGCCGCGTCGAGGTGGGCGCCGCAGATTACGGAAGCAGCGCGTTTGTAGATCATTATTATGGTCTTCCTTTGCTCATTTTCGCGGAGCCGGGCGCAAATTCGCTTGCGGTCGATAAGGAAGTCGTTTCGACGATGCGCGAATTGAGTAAGGCGTTTCCCCCAGGCGTCGCCTACACAATCGTTTACGATCCAACGATTTTCATCTCGAAGTCCATAAACGAAGTCATCGTCACGATCTTCGTTGCAATTATGCTGGTCGTCGGCGTCGTGTTTGTCTTCCTTCAAACCTGGAGGGCGACGATCGTTCCGGTGATCGCTATTCCCGTCTCTTTGTTGGGGGCGTTCGCTGTATTGTTGCTTTTGGGAATATCGATCAACAATCTGTCTCTGTTCGGCTTGGTGCTTGCCGTCGGCATCGTTGTCGACGACGCAATCGTCGTCGTGGAGAATGTCGAACGAAATCTGGAATTGGGCATGTCGCCAGCGGCGGCGGCGCACCGCACAATGGACGAAGTTGGCGGCGCGCTTATTTCAATTGCGCTCACGTTGTGCGCCGTCTTTGTGCCCGCTGCTTTTCTATCCGGAATCACCGGTCTTTTCTTTCGCCAATTCGCGGTGACGATCGCTGCCTCGACGGTGATTTCCTGCTTCGTCTCCCTCACCTTGAGCCCAGCGCTCTGCGCAATTCTGCTTAAAGCGCATGACGCTGATACATCGCGTGGGCCAGTTGGAAACGTTATTGCCAAGGCCTTCGGATTGTTTAACCGCGGATTCGAGAGTCTCTCAGCATCTTACGGCCGCCTCACAAGTCGCCTGGTCCGAGGTCTGGCGGTGGTTCTAATTTTGTATGTGGGTCTGATTGGCGTCTCGGCTCTCGAGTTTGCGCGGACCCCGACGGGATTCATTCCGGAGCAGGACCAGGGTTACCTGATCACGATCATACAGCTGCCCCCAGGCGCGGCATTGTGGCGAACTGAGGCAGTCGTCCGGCAAGCCAACGATATTATTCTGTCGACGAAAGGCATCGAGCATGACGCCCCGTTTGTGGGGCTCGACGCGACGACCTCAACTGTCGCTCCGAACACTGCAACGATTTTTTCGGGGTTGCCTTCGCTTTATAATCACGAACTGAAAGGTGTTACCGCCAACTCCGTGCTCGCGGATCTCAGAAGGCGGCTGTCGGTCATCAAAGATGCCTATGTGCTGACGATACCGCCGCCCCCGGTTCAAGGTCTTGGAAACTCGGGTGGTTTCAAGCTTATGCTGGAGGATAGGGCAGGCCTCGGTGCTCAAGCCTTGGTGGGCGCAGCGAAATCGCTCGTTGCAGCGGCCAACAAGGATCCGGATTTTGCCGGCGTGTTCACGCTGTTTAACGCCGGGTCGCCGTCCACATTCGCCGATATCGATCGGGAAAAAGCGGAAAAACTGAGCCTGACGCCGACCGACGTCTTCACCACGCTGCAAGTTTACCTTGGCTCGCAATACGTCAACGACTTCAATTATCTCGGCCGTACTTACGAGGTTATCGTTCAGGCCGATGGACGATACCGGCGCACGGCTGGAGATCTTTCGAATCTAAAGGCCCGTAACTCTTTGGGGCAGATGGTGCCGATCGGCAGCGTTGCGCAGCTAAAACACACAACAATTCCCTATAGAGTCCCGCGTTACAATCTGTATCCCGCGGCCGAAGTCCAGGGCGTGGCGGCGCCTAGCATCGCCTCGGGGACTGCGTTACTGCGCATGGAAGAGTTGGCGCGCAAAGTCCTTCCAAACGGGATCAACTTTGAGTGGACTGATTTGGCGTTTCAGCAGCAAGAGCGCGGCACACCGACGTTGCTCGTTTTTGGTGCCGCCGCACTATTCGTTTTTCTTGTGTTGGTCGCGCAATACGAAAGCTGGAAACTGCCTCTGGCGGTCGTCCTCATCGTGCCGATGTGCCTCCTCGCGTCGGTCACAGGGCTTCTCGCGCGTGGATTGCCGATTGATATCCTTGCGCAAATAGGGTTTGTGGTTTTGGTGGGATTGGCCGCTAAAAATGCGATCCTGATTGTCGAGTTCGCCCGTCAAAAGCAGGATGAAGGAGCCGACGCTGCGAGCGCCGCCGTGCATGCGGCTCGCACGCGGTTGCGACCCATCCTCATGACATCATTTGCGTTCATACTTGGCGTCGCGCCACTCGCTGTGGCAACCGGGGCCGGCGCGGAAATGCGCCGTTCACTCGGAACTGCCGTGCTCTTTGGCATGCTGGGAGTGACCGGATTCGGCCTTTTGTTCACCCCTGCGTTTTACACGCTCATTCGCAACCTAGGCCGAAACAAGCCGGCAATCTCCGGCGCCGATGTTGTCGGACGTGAGCATCCAGAGACGTTGCGATCATAAGTCGATGCAAGAGATCGTCACTTACTCATTGAAGCGTCTCGTTCCATCGGCCTCCCCGGAGAAACGTGAGCCATCCGAGCGCGGCACCCGTGTGTCGCATCACTTGGTACGTGAAGGGCTCAATAAAAGAGGCCAGAATGCTGACCGTTACCCTCGCTGAGCTCGTTGGATCGACCCATCTGCGATAAAGATGAATCGACCAGAGTCCAAACGCGAAATCGATCGCGATCTTTGCAAGGATCCACGTGCCAATCGGGAAGAGCAGGTGCAGGTGGCCGGTGACAGCGTAGAACGGCAAAAGTCCCAAGGCGATGAGGCCATAGATGGGTTGGAGCGTATCAATCGCTTTTACCGGCAACATGATTAGCCCAACGCGCCCGTAGCGCGAATTCCCTACCATACCGCGATATAAAAACTGAGTTTGAAGAAAACCGCCAAACCAACGCCGACGCTGCTGGAGAAAGGTTGCAATCGTGCCTGGAGCTTCGGTTGTCGCTTTCGCGCCTGCCACGACGGCCGTCGTCCAGCGCCGCCCATGATCCGCGCCAAAGCGGCGAAGGCGATGAATCAGTTCATAATCTTCTACGAGGCAGTCGGGATCAAATCCGCCAACCATTAGAACCGCCTCTCGCCGAAAACCGGCGCAGGCGCCGGAAATCAACAGCAAAGAGTCAGTACGCGCCCATGCGTACCGCGCCAAAAAGTTGCGGATATATTCGTACGTTTGAAACCATTGGTAGAAGCGGCCGGAAAGAGTCTCGCTGCAGACCGGCGTAAGGACGCCGGTAGCAGCGACCAGCGACGGATCAAGGGCGAATGCAACTTTCATTGCGTGCGCCGCGCCGACGTCGAGAAAGGTATCACCATCCACGGTGATAACCAGATCGGTATCGACCGATACCAATGCGGCATTCAGCGCGCGGGCTTTTCCAGCATGCGGCAACCTCAGCCAATAGAGCGTGGGATACAAGGTGCTCGGCCCGCCGATCGAACCAAGTTGAGGCATGGAGAGCTCAAACTCGCTTCTGAGAATATCGGCTGTCCCATCGTTAGAACCGTCGTCAACGATAAGAATCATCTCGATTGGATCTGATTGCGCAAGCAACGAGCGGATCATTCTCCCAAGGTTCAATTCTTCATTATAGCACGCGACGAGCACCGAAAGCGTCGGCATCGGACGGATGGGAGAAGGCACGACCTTCCTCTTGATAAGTGGAAGGGTCATTACGAACACAAAGGCAGTCAACAAAGTATCGTAGGAGATATAAATCAAGCCGGCGGACCAGGAGAGAAGGCCGTTCGGGTTAAAAGCGCGAAAAAGAAGAACGAAAAAGAATGTGAGGACCGCGCCGTGGATAATAAGGCTTGGCCAAGGTGTCGCCGGCGGCAACCGGCGCGGAGAGGTATTGGCGAAGGCAACATCCAAACCGACAAGGCGACGCTGTAGCTCGTTGTCGTTACCGCCAGGTTGGGGATGCGCAAGAGCGCGAGATCGTGACCAAGATTCGCACAGAAGGGCCATTATGATTCCATCTGGGACATTACCGGCGCCTTGAAGGTATCATGCGCTGCAGCTCAGCCTCGCCGTCCCAAAACTGATGCTTAAGTGCGCCGACGACGTGGAGCACCAATAGGAGATAGAGCGCGTAATTCAGATAAACGTGGATATGGAAGAGGAACGTGTGGAGATGTTCCTTTGCGGTTGGTTCGATGTTTTGAATCCAGCTTATCCGCGGCCATGGGATGATACCGTACAGAAAGACTGGATGTGTTGCCGCCTCTTTCCAAGCGGAATCGTGCAGCCATCCGGAGATCGGTATCGCAAAAATCAGGACATACAGCATCCAGTGTGCCGAATGCGCGGCCAATTGCTCGCGGGGTGAGTATTTTGTGGGCAGCGGCGGCGGCTTGTGCGTCAGGCGCCACAAAATGCGAAGGATGGCTAAACCGAGGACGGTGATGCCAATGGATTTATGAAGATCAACAAATTGACGCACATATTCGTCGGGCACGTAATTCGCGCCGAAACCAAGCATAACGTTCACGAGGATCAACGCCGCAATCACCCAATGCAAGGCGATGGCAGTTGAAGAGTACGTGAATGCTTGGGATTTCTGTTCGCTAGATCCCAAGAAATGCCTCGCAGTCGTAACCGGACACTTTCCGCCAATACCGATTGTCATCCTTGAATGACATTCGAGCCTGGATTTGTCCGTTGGAAGTAACTCGCGTGGTCATCGATGCCAAATGACTTTTAAGTCAGGCTGGATCGAAGCACGCTCCATCCATTGCGGTCCCGGAATGATCGTCAATGTCCGTTTTCCGCAAACCTTTCGGTGCTTGGGACGTCCTCTCGGAACAGGCTTGATATAGACATCCACCGCTTGGCATACTCCTTAAGTACAGATTGCTAGCGGGCCGCTTTCAAGCCTAAATTTCGCTTAACTTTCCGCGCTTAGTGTCGATTCGCAATCCTCCATATTTCGAGAGGCTGGCCATGCTTCATTTTATAAGAAAGTTATTCGGACGCCTTCGGCATCGGACACACAAGATCAGGTCGCCGATGGGCACAGGAATCTTCGGAACGCTCGTGTCGCACGGCAATGAGCGTCGCTGAGGCAAGATAAAGCTGCTCGGCAAAACGCCTCGCCGGAAGGGAATAACAATCATCGGGCGAGGCGATCCGCCCAAGGCTTCTCGGGAAGCCAACCAGTCGGCGGATCGAAACAATTCACCAGCATTTCTCACTTAGCGAGAAGATTTTTCTATTCTATCGCCCGCGATAGAGCCGGGCATTGGAAGCGCGCTTTAATCAACAGGCGCGACGTTTCTCAAGGTTATTCGCATCATGGACTACTTTCCGCTAGGCTAGCGGTTAGATGCGGTGATTTCCGGTTCGCGGACAGCGGCGGATGGGGATACGCCACGTTCGATTATGATGCATCGTCCAGTACCTTTCGGCCCGGCGATATGAGGGATAGTCCACCGCAGGGAGACGATGCGAAGTGTGGGTATGCTTGCCACACGATAGTGAAGGACAAGGACTTCGTCTTTACGGAATATGGGACGAGGTAACTAACCCGGCCTCCACATTCGCGAGCGGGTATTCGAATCCAATCGAGACCTTCAGATCGCCGCGTGAGATAAATGAGTTTATGGAAATCATCGATAGACAGCGCGACAAAATCGTTGGCGAGTTGGATTGATCCTCGTCGGGCCTTTGGCCATTTCGAAATAAACGAGCGCAAAGAAAAAAGGGCCGAGCAGAGGGAGCGCGCCCCCAAGCTCAGCCCTCGCCAAGGCCGTTGTTAGAAGACGGACAATGACTGGCATCCATCATAGCAGAGAAATGTCGTCATACGATATATCAGATTGAAGATCGATATTTCTAAGAGCCGGTTCGGAGCCCGCAGAAACCCCTGGGGGACAAAGCGGTCGCCAGATCAGCCAACAAAAGCGATTGATTTTATTGGCGCACCCGACAGGATTCGAACCTGTGGCCTCTGCCTTCGGAGGGCAGCGCTCTATCCAGCTGAGCTACGGGTGCAAGCGCGGGATCGCCTTGGCGGCGATGGCGAGCTTTTAGCCGATCCGTTGCGCCGCCACAATGCGTCTGGCGCAATCTCTTCAAGGATCGCGCCAGGATGCCTTACGGCGGGTCCACGTCCAACGGGCGGCTCGCGCCGACCCAATCAGAATTTGCGGACGGATTAATGCACGGTTTCGGTTCGCTCGATGGTTTTCAATTTGGCAATTTCGTCCTTGAGTTGCAGCTTGCGCCGCTTCAACTCCGCCAGTCTGCTCTCATCCGCCGATGGGTGATGCCATTCGCGTTCGATGTCACGGTCGAGGGCGTCGTGACGGCGTTCAAGCTCAGCGAGGTGACTTTCCAAAGACATGCCTTGCTCCTTCTGGGAGACGCATCCACGAAGATAGTGTGACACAGGATTCGCGATGAGCAAGGGGTTGCGTGCCAATTTTCACTTGCCAAGTTTCGCTTGCAAGCCAGACGCAACCACAGCACTAAATCTTTGTTAACACTCAAATCAGCAGCTTGGACGGGGCGGCCGTCAAGGCGGCGTGAGCGAAGCAGGTTGGGCGTGGCTCCGCCTTGTCCAGCGTTCTGTTGATGATAATGAGGGTTAGCAGCGTATCGTGCGTTTCGGCACATTCGGTTTTTTGCCGTTTTTCTACCTTTCTATATCTACCTTGAAGGGGGCTTTGGGTCGATCCATGCATCTCAAGATCAAGCACGGCATTTCTGCGCTGGCGGCGCTTGCCGCCCTCGCGTTTTTGAGCGCGCCGGCCGCGGCGCAATGGCGATATTACAACGGCTATCAGGCCAATCCGCCGCCGAATTACGCTTATCCGGCCTATCCGGGCGGCGGTCAGCCGGGGCAGAATTATGGCGAGCCGCAGACCGAACCGCCGGATCAATCGATGACGCCGGATCAGCGCGCTTATGCGAGCCCGGTGGAACGGGTGTCGCCGGACGCCGCACCCTATAACCCTGCGCCGGACGATGACGCTGCGGCAGCGGGCAAACATACGCGTGCGGAAGTCGATTACCCCAGCGACGAAAAGCCCGGCACGATCATTGTCGATACCTCGTCGAAGCATCTTTATCTGATCGAGGGGAATGGCCGGGCGCTGCAATATGGCATCGGCGTCGGCCGTGAAGGTTTCGCCTGGAAGGGCGTCGCCGAGGTCCACAGCAAGCAGGAATGGCCGAAGTGGTTTCCACCCTCGGATATGCTGCAGCGCCGACCCGATCTGCCACAGGAGATGGACGGCGGCCTCGGCAACCCGCTCGGGGCACGTGCCATGTACCTTTGGGAGAACGGCAAGGACACGCTCTATCGCATCCACGGGACGAACGAGCCGGACTCGATCGGCCAGGCGGTTTCCTCCGGATGCATTCGGATGATGAATGGCGACGTGATGGACCTTTACAATCGTGTCGCCCTCGGCACGAAGGTCATCGTTCTCTAAGCGTCATTATTTTGTAATAAAAATGCGAGCCTTTCGCCCAACTGGGCGGAAGGCTTTTTCTTGGCGCCCGACGCCGCCCGTTCTTGACCTTCCGCGCCATCTCGCCTTTATGACGCGCGACGCGTTCGCGCCCTTCCTTGGAGCGCGCCCTTCCTTTGGAGATTGACGATGCAGAATTGGCCGATCCACGGCACGATTACCGGCCCTATTGTCATGATCGGCTTCGGCTCGATCGGGCGCGGAACCCTGCCTTTGATCGAACGCCATTTTCATTTCGATAAATCGCGCTTCACCGTCATCGATCCGGTCGACAAGGACCGGCATCTGCTCGACGAGCGCGGCATCGCCTACATTCAAAAAAAGGTGACGCGGGAGAATTTCGTCGATCTCCTGAAGCCGCTGCTGACGACCGGCACAGGCCAGCCCTTCATCGTCAATCTGTCGGTCGAAGTGTCGTCCGCCGCCATCATGCGTCTCGCCCATGAGGTCGGTGCGCTTTACATCGACACCGTTGCAGAGCCATGGCCCGGCTTCTACGACGATCCGCGCCTGACACAATCGCAGCGTTCGAATTACGCCCTGCGCCAGGAAGTGCTCGACCAGCGCGATGCACTTGGCGCCGGGCCGACCGCCGTCTCCTGCTGCGGCGCCAACCCCGGCATGGTCTCCTGGTTCGTGAAACAGGCCATGCTCAATGTCGCCAACGATGTCGGACTCAAGGGTGCCGATCCGAAGACGCGCGAGGACTGGGCGCGGCTCGCGAAAGACCTCGGCATCAAAGGCATTCATATCGCCGAGCGCGATACCCAGCGCGCCAAGACGCCGAAACCGATGAATGTCTTCGTCAACACCTGGTCGGTCGAAGGCTTCGTCTCGGAAGGCTTGCAGCCAGCGGAACTCGGCTGGGGCACGCATGAGAAACATCTGCCGCCCGAAGGCCGCCGTCACGAATACGGGCCGGATTGCGCGATTTATCTGCTGCGACCGGGCGCGGGCACGCGCGTGCGCTCCTGGACGCCGACGCCGGGTCCGCAGCACGGCTTCCTCGTCACCCATAATGAATCGATCTCGATCGCCGATTATCTGACGGTGCGCGAGGGCGATCAGGTGGTCTACCGGCCGACCGTTCATTACGCCTACCGGCCCGCCGACGACGCCGTCTTGTCGCTCGACGAAATGGCTGGCGCGCAATGGAAACAGCAGCCGGATTGGCACATTCTCGACGAGAACGAGATCGTCGATGGCATCGACGAACTCGGCGTGCTGCTCTATGGCCATGCGAAGAACGCCTATTGGTATGGCTCGCAGCTTTCGATCGAGGAAACACGCCGCATCGCGCCGTATCAGAATGCGACCGGCCTGCAGGTCAGTTCCGCGGTGCTCGCCGGCATGGTCTGGGCGCTCGAAAATCCCCGCGCCGGCATCGTCGAGGCCGATGAAGTGGATTTCCGCCGATGCCTCGAAGTGCAATCGCCGTATCTGCAGCCGGTCATCGGCACGTATACCGATTGGACGCCGCTCGTTGATCGCGCCCGCTACTTCGCCGAAGACCTCGACAAGGACGATGCCTGGCAATTCTCCAATGTCATCGTGCGCTAACGATCCAGGCGTCAAACAGCTTTGATGAAACTTTCCGGAGTGCCATCCTCGGGGTTGACGAAGATTATGTCTTTCGGGTCGCGGCGCGGCGTGTCCACCGAGAGAAAAACCACCGGCTCTTCGTGAATGTCGGGCAGCGCATGAACGACGCCTTTTTTGAAGAAGAGCAATTGGCCGGGCTCGAACGCGCCACCATTCTGCGGCTTGTCCAGCCAGAACGTGCCCTTGCCGGAAAGGACGTAGAGATATTCATCGCTGGTCGCGTGATAATGCGCGGGCGTCGGCCGATAGACACGGAAAATCCGCGCACTGGCCGCTTCTTCGTTGGTCAGATAAGTGTCCAGCAGCAGAGTGTCGGATTTTGACGGGAAAGAGTCCGCGATCTTTTTGACGTCAAACCAGCCAAAGGCTGAAGCAGCTTTTTCCATTTTCGGCATCCCTCATTCGCACGCACACGGCTATGTGGGATTTCGCTCGACGAAAATAAATCCGCGATGGCCTGACTGCGTCCATTTGCGCTTCAGGGGCGCGTGAAGCACACTATTCCGCCGCGAGTTTCATCGGCTGGAGGCTGGCATCCGCGCGAAAGCGTGCCAGCAGCTCCGCCTCCTCGGCCTTGGCCTGTTCGACCGCGCGGAACTTGACGTGTCCGAAGCCGCGGATTTTTTCCGGCAGCGCCGCGAGGGCGACGGCGCAATCGTAATTTTCGGACGTGAGTTTCGCGACGATCTCATCCAACGTCGCCTCATAAGCGGCGCGCAATTGCCGCTCCATCCGCCGTTCGCTCGACAGGCTGAAGAGATCGATCGGCGTGCCGCGCAAGACTTTAAGCGGCGCCAATATCTTGAAGAGCCGCATCATCCACGGCCCGAATGTCCACTTCGGCATCGGGCCGCGCTTGCGCGCGAAGATCGGCGGCGCGAGATGGAATTTGATTTTGATATCGCCGTCAAAAGCCGCTGCGATATTACCGTGGAACGTGCCGTCGCTGTAGAGCCGCGCGACCTCGTATTCGTCCTTCACCGACATGAGCTTGAAGAGGCTCTTTGCCACCGCCGTCGCGAGGCGGGTCTCGGCCGGCGCAACGCGCCGCTCGGCGTCGATGACACGTTTCACCCTCGCCGCATACAAGTCGGCATAGGCGCGATTCTGATAGGCGGTTAGGAAATCCTGCCGGCGCGTGAAAAGTTCGTCAAACGATTCCGACATCGCGCGTGATGAATTGGGGTCGATCTTTGGTGCCAGCAAAGTTGCGACGCGTCCCGGTTCGGCGGCTTCGCGCCGGCCCCACAGAAAAGCACGCTTGTTCATCTCGACGGATTCGCCGACGATTTCGATGGCGCGCATCAGCGCGTCTTCCGACAGCGGCAGAAGCCCCTTCTGCCAGGCGAAGCCGACGAGGAAGATGTTGGCTGCGACCGATGTTCCCACGAGCGCGATCGCCCGGCTCGTCGCATCGCAGAAGGACGCGCGACCGCCGGTCGCCTTCTCGATCGCCTGCCGGATCGTGCCAACGGGCAACGTGAAATCGGGGTTGCGGGTGAAATCGCCGGGATAGGTCTCGGCATTGTTGATGACGACGCCAGTTTCACCCGGTCTGACGGTAGCGAGAACCTTAGCGCTGCCGGAGACGACGAGATCGCAGCCGATCACGAGATCGGCGCCGCCAGTGCCGACGCCGATGGCGTGAATCTGATCCGGCTTCGCGGCGATTTTGATGTGGCTGTGAACCGCGCCGCCCTTTTGCGCGAGGCCCGCCATGTCGGTCGAGCCGCAGGACTTGCCTTCAAGATGCGCCGCCATCGCCAGAAAAGCGCCAATGGTGACGACGCCCGTGCCGCCGACGCCAGCAATCAAAATCGCGAAAGGCCTGTCACCGATCTGCGGAATTTCCGGCTGCGGCAGCGGCGGAAAATCATTCGCCGCGGGCTTCGTGCCCGGCACTTTCGGCTTGGCGCCTTCGACCGTCACCATCGCCGGGCAGAAGCCGTTGAGGCACGAAAAATCCTTGTTGCAGCTCGATTGATCGATCACCCGCTTGCGGCCGAATTCCGTTTCGAGCGGCTGCACCGACACGCAATTTGAGGTGACGCCGCAATCGCCGCAGCCTTCGCAGACGACATCGTTGATGAAGACGCGCTTGTCGGGCTCGGGAAATTCCTTGCGCTTGCGGCGGCGGCGCTTTTCCGCGGCGCAGGTCTGATCGTAGATGAGGATCGTCGTGCCCGGCACTTCGGCGAGTTCGCGCTGGATTGGTTCGAGATCTTCGCGCGGATAGACTTCGACATCCTGCGGCCAATCGGCAACGTCGCGGTATTTCGTTGGCGCGTCGGTGATCACGACGATCTTCTTGGCGCCTTCCGCCGCGACCTGACGCACGAGCTTGGGCACCGTCAAATCGCCTTCGAGCGCCTGACCACCGGTCATCGCGACGGCATCGTTGAAGAGAATCTTGAAAGTGATGTTGGTCCGCGCCGCGACCGCCCACCGGATCGCCAGCACGCCGGAATGATTGTACGTCCCGTCGCCGAGATTCTGAATGATATGGCCGCGGGTCGAGAATAACGCCTCGCCGATCCAGTTCGCGCCCTCGCCGCCCATGTGGGTGTAGCCTTCGGTCGCGCGGTCCATATTCTGAACCATGTAATGGCAGCCGATGCCGGCATAGGCACGCATGCCCTCTGGCACCTTCGTCGAAACATTGTGCGGGCAGCCGGAGCAGAAATAGGGCGTGCGCGTCGCCGCGTCTTTCAGCGCCGTGACGCCGAACTGCAAATTCGTGAGATGGGCGACGCGGCTTTCGAGCTCGGCGTCGGGATGATAGTCGAGCAGCCGCCGCCCGATGGCGATGGCAATATCGTTGACATCGAGCGCGCCAGCGACGGGAAAGAGCTGACGGCCCCTCTCATCCTTCTTGCCGACGCAGACCGGCTGATGCGCGCTGCCATAAAGCTCGTCGCGCAACTGGTTCTCGATGAGCGAGCGCTTTTCTTCGACGACGATGATCTTGTCGAGGCCCTGCGCGAATGTCCGCAAGCCCTGCGGCTCGAGCGGCCACGGGCAGCCGACCTTGTAAAGTCGCAGCCCAAGTGCATTGGCGCGCACTTCGTCGATGCCCAATTCATCGAGCGCCTGACGCACGTCGAGATAGGATTTACCTGAAGCGACAATGCCGAGTTTTGCCTGCGGACCGCCGGAGATGATGATCCGGTTCAGCTTGTTGGCGCGCAGCCACGCCAGTACGGCGGGGAACTTTTCGTTTTGCAGCCGCCGTTCCTGAGCAAGCACGGGATCGTGCGGGCGGATGTTGAGACCGCCTGCCGGGAGAACGAAATCCGTCGGCACAACGGGCTGCACGCGGTCGAGCGAGGCATCGACCGAGGCCGTCGATTCGACCGTGTCCTTCAGGCATTTGATGCCGACCCAGCAGCCCGAATAGCGGCTCAGCGCATAGCCGTAGAGGCCGTAATCAATCAGCTCCTGCACGCCGGCCGGCGCCAGGATCGGCATCATCATCGCGACGAAAGTGAATTCGGACTGATGCGCCGTGCTTGAAGATTCGGCGGTATGGTCGTCGCCCATCAGGGCGAGCACGCCGCCGTTGCGAGACGTGCCGGCGAGGTTCACATGGCGGAAGACATCGCCGGAGCGGTCGACACCTGGCCCTTTGCCATACCAGAGGCCGAAAACACCATCGAACCGGCCCTCGCCCCGCATTTCGGCCTGCTGCGCCCCCCAGATCGCGGTCGCGGCGAGGTCTTCGTTGAGGCCGGGCTCGAAGATGATATCGCGCGCCGTCAGCGCCTTTTTGGCGCGCAGGAAATTGAGGTCGAGACCGCCGAGGGGCGAGCCGCGATAGCCCGAGATGAAGCCGGCGGTATTCAGCCCGGCGCGGCGGTCGATTGCCGCTTGCATGAGCAGAAGGCGGACAATAGCCTGCGGTCCCGAGACGAAGACGCGGTTTTGGGCAAGGTCGTATTTGTCGGCGAGCGACAGCAGCGAGGCCGTGCCCTGGGTTTTTTCGACGTCCGCCATTTTGCCTTTGCCCCCAGGCAGGAAGATCCTGCCTGGCCCCATTGGGAGCTAACGGTATAAAGCAGCTGGCTGAATCGGCCAACCCTTTAGGCGGCTGTGCCGCGCCGTCGTCCACTATGTTTAAGTAAATGATTGTAACCGTGTTTTGCGGGATGGACCGCGCCGCTGGGGCAAGTAAGTGATCGCCCCCGCCTCGCTTTGGCCAGAGTTTGCCCGGCAATTGTTGCCCCGACGATTCTGCCATTCGGCCCTAGGCCTTTGATCGGGAAAGATGCGCGCCTCAAGAAGGCTTAAATTTGGCGTTGCGGGCCTTTTGCTGTGCGCGGCTGCTCCGGCGGCCGCACATCCTCACGTTTGGGTGACGGCGCACGAAGACGTGATCTTCCAACCGGACGGCAAGATCGCGGCGATCCGCAACTCCTGGGTGTTTGACGACATGTATTCGGCCTTCGCCGTCCAGGGCCTCGCCAAGGATGGCCAGCTTGCGACCAAGGAACAGCTCGCGCCGCTCGCCAAGACCAACGTCGAATCACTGGCCGAGTTCGGCTATTTTACCTTCGCGAAAAACGCCGGCGCGAAAATCGATTTCGGGCCGCCGAAAGATTATTCGCTCGAAGAACGGCCGGACAAGCTTGTAGAGCTGAGTTTCA
Source organism: uncultured Pseudomonadota bacterium (assembly GCA_963782195.1). GTDB lineage: Bacteria > Pseudomonadota > Alphaproteobacteria > Rhizobiales > Beijerinckiaceae > Methylovirgula. The sequence continues at coordinate 669,822 of CAWAIN010000005.1, forward strand.
CGGTGCCACTGAAAGTGCCGATCGTCAGCCCGGCCGCGCTTTCACTTTCTCGGTCTACGACCCGACATTTTTTGTCGATTTCAGTCTGGAAAAGACAAGCCCGGTCGGCCTCATAAGCGCGCCCAAGGGGTGTTCCATTGGCGTGCTCGGCGCTAATCCGCTCGACGCGCAGGACGCCAAACAAATGACCGACGCCTTCAATGAAAATTTCTCGCCCGGCGCGACTTTCGCCGTGAAGCTCGCCGACCGGGTGATTGTCGCTTGCCCATGAAGAGGCTGAGGCTCAAGGCACATCGATGAATCGAATTCTGAAGTCCAGCATATTTGCGCTCGCCTCACTGTTGCTGTTGGCGACCGTCGCAGCCGCGCAAGGTTTTCATCATCCGTTCGCCGTCGGTGCCGATGAAGGTGCGGTCGGCAATGCCTCCGGGATAACGGCCTGGATCATCGGGCAGGAGAGCCGGTTTTCGCTTGCGCTCGTCGGCGCCATGCGCGCCATCAAGCAAAGCCCCTATGGCTTCGTCGGTCTTGCGAGCTTGAGCTTTCTCTACGGCGTCTTCCATGCGGCCGGCCCCGGCCACGGCAAGGCTGTCATTACCTCCTACATGATTTCCAATGAACGGGCGCTGCGGCGCGGCATCATCATCGCATTCCTTGCTGCGATCTTTCAGGCGATCGTCGCCATCGCGCTCGTGGGCCTGGCTGCGCTTGTCTTCAACGCGACGGCTGCGCGGATGAACGCGGCCGCCCAATATCTCGAATATGCCGCCTACGCGGGCATCATTGTTCTCGGCCTTGTGCTGCTCTTCACCAAGACGACGGCGCTGGTCGCGAGCGTTCGCCATGCCTGGGCGGCGCGCGCACTGCCGGTTTTTGCCGGTGCGCCGCAAAAACTCGCCCAAAAGTTCGCTTATGCGCAGGCAAGCGGCAGCGGCAATTTCCTTGCGGATGACGGAAGCGCCCATATTCACGGCCCGGATTGCGGCCATTTCCATGCGCCGGATCCGGCGCAACTCGGCGCCGGCTTTTCCTGGAAGTCCGCCGCTATCACGATCGCGACGGCGGGCGCCCGGCCTTGCTCGGGTGCGATCTTGATCCTCGTCTTTTCAATTGCCCAGGGCCTGTTCGGTGCCGGAGTTTTCGCCACCTTCGCCATGGCGCTCGGCACCGCGATTACCACCGGAGCGCTCGCCAGCTTCGCAGTCTTCGCCAAAAAGATCGCGGTACGCTTCTCGGGCCGGGGTTCGTCCCGCGCAGAAATCATTGGCCGGCTGATCGAAGTCGGCGCGGCGCTCTGTGTGCTTGTCTTCGGCACTTTACTGTTGATGGCAAGCCTTTCGGGCATGACCGTAGCCTGAGCGCCGCAAGTCTTTTCCTCTTAAGGTCTTTTCCCTTAAATTTCCGTGCCGAAGGGCGTAGATTGGGGTTTGAGGAAGCGGATGGTTCTTTGGCAGGAGCGTCTTTTGAGGCGCGAAAACAAACTTGCGAACCTGATCTGCCGGTCGGCACTCCTGCTGGCCGCCACGCTTGTGCTTTGTCTTTCGAGCGGTGCAAGCCCGGCCGAAGCGCAGTTCAGTCCCTTCAACTGGTTCCAGCAGGTGTTCCGCCCGCAGCGCAGCTATGACTATGCGCCGCCGCGGCCGCATGTGCATCACGTCACCCATCCGCACATCGCCGCCAAGGTTGTGAAGCCCCCGACGGTGCCGCCGACGTTCTTTGTCGCCGTGCTTGGCGACTCGCTCGGCCAATTGCTCGGCCAAGGGCTCACCACGGCGTTGAGCGACAGACCCGAGGTCGAAGTCTTGCGCGACGCCAAGGAAGATTCCGGCCTTGTCCGCGACGATTATTACGACTGGCCGAAGGCAGCACACGATCTCGTCGCCAGCGGACAGAAGATCAACGTGGCCGTGATCATGATCGGCAGCAACGATCACCAGACGCTGCATGATTCAACCGGCAGCTACGACCCCGGCACGCCGCAATATCAGCAAATCTATTCGGCGCGGATCGAAGCCGTCGCGAAAACCTTCCACGACGCGAAGATACCTTTGCTCTGGGTCGGCCTGCCGGTCATGAAGACCGATCGCTTTTCTACCGAGATGGCGGCGCTCAACGACATGTATCGCCAATATGCGAGCCGCAACGGAGCGACCTATATCGACACCTGGGAAGATTTCGTCGATGACGACGGGCAGTTCAGTTCCTACGGTCCCGACGTCGACGGTCAAGTCGTGCGGTTGCGCGCGCTCGACGGCGTGCATTTCACCAAAGCCGGTGCATTGAAGCTCGCAAGTTTCGTCGAGCCGCAGATTCGCGACATCCTCAATGTCAGCGCGCCGCAGGACGACGCGGCCCTCGCCAAAATTGAGACGACAGCCCCGGCCGGTACCAATTCGCCAGCGACGGGCGCGGCGGTCACGCCGGTGAAGCCCCCCATTGGGCCCGTTTTGCCCTTAACAGGGCCGGTGCTCGCCCCGGGCGGCCAGCTGGCGACGCTTGCGCCAGGCGCACTCAAGACGGATACGGCTAGCCTCGTCGAGCAGACGTTTGCCACTGGCAAACCAGCGCCGACGACGCCCGGCCGTGCCGACGATTTCGCCTGGCCGCGGAAAGAGCTTGCCGCTGCGCCGCCGCAACCGGCACCGGCGCCGGTCGAAGGACCGCCAGCTCCGCCGAAGGCGCCTGCCCCTGCTCCCGTCAAAAGCGCGCCGGCAAAACCCGCAGCGGCGCCGAGCACGGTGCCTTAAGTTTGGGATCTATATACGTGCTTGACCCAGCCTAGGCGACCGTACTGACAATAGCCGTTGCGCTGGACAACAAAATCACGACGTGCGTCCCCACGCTTGGGCGTCGATCTTCCACCCGTCGCCGTGCTTTGAAAACGTATATGCGAGGGTGCCCGTCCGAGCGACGGTCTGGCCCTTAACGGTTACTGCGAGCGTCCCCTCTATGACCGCGTACGCATTGGACCCTTCCACGTTCCAGAACCCCGTTTCGTACGATAGGTGCTCGTACGACACCCCAAAGTTCTCACGCCACTTTTCTACGTCAGCAAGCCAATTGGCCGGAGCATTCGGGTTCAACCAGCGATAGGGCGCGATGCCATCAATGATGACAGCGCTCTCTCCAAAAACGCTGAGAAAAAGCTCAGCATCGTGGGTATTGAAACCCTTGATGTGGTTGTCGATGAGAGTCCGTATTTCTTCCGGCGGGCTTCCAACCATGGGCCACCTCGATCATCTTGGCACATCTGCCAAAGTGAGCCGCGCTAAAAGTTAAAAGCCGTCTCCGGGTCATCCGGATCGAGCCGGATGTTGGGTCAAGCACATATATAGGCCACTTAAGTTTATCGCGGAACAAATCGCACATCCTCCGGGCCGCCCGCGTGGCTCTATTCACCCGCGGCGTTTTTTATGTCGGGGGTACGTCATGCTGAAATTTCGGACATTAGCCCTTTCTGTTTCAATATTGTCTTTTGGCGCTGGCACTGCGCTGGCGCAGGATCTGCCTTTCCCGTTCAACCTGTTTTCCGGCGCCAGCTCGCAAGCGACGCAGGCGCAACCGGCAAGCCTGCCGGGCGATGTCGCGATCAACGCGCCGCCGACGAAAACCACGGTCGACGATCCGACCGGCGCATCGGCAGGCTCGATCACCGTCGATACGAAATCCAAGTACCTCTATCTCTCGCTCGGGGATGGCAAAGCCCTTCGCTACGGTGTCGGTGTCGGCCGCGACGGCTTCGGTTGGACCGGCCATGTCCACGTTGCCCGCCGCGCCGAGTGGCCGGATTGGACGCCGCCCGACGCCATGCTGGAGCGCCGTCCCGATCTGCCGCACTACATGCCCGGCGGTATCGGCAATCCGCTCGGCGCCCGAGCGCTGTACCTCTACAATGCGAAGGGCGACACCGGCTTCCGCATCCACGGGACCAACGAGCCCGATACGATCGGCCAGGCAGTGTCTTCGGGCTGCATCCGCATGTTGAATGTGGACGTCGAAGACCTCTACACCCGCGTCAAGGTCGGCACGCAGGTCAATGTGATCTGATCTCGGTCTTCTGCTTGCAGAGGATTTGCAGGCAGGGCCTAAAATGCTTTATCCCGATGACCATCGGCACCGGCCGGCAGTAATTTGCCGGCCGCAGCGTTTCGGGACGGGCGGCGATGGCGGAGAAGTTGAGCGACGACGAGCGCGCGGCGCTACGTGCGGATCTCGAACGTCTGCGTCAGGAACACCGCGACCTCGATTCCGCGATCGAGGCGCTCGCCCATATCTCGACATCCGACCAATTGCAGATCCAGCGGCTGAAGAAACGTAAGCTCATCCTGCGCGACAAGATCGACCGGATCGAGGACACGCTCACCCCCGATATCATCGCCTGATCTCGAAGGCCTCGTAAGCCCAGGGCAAGGCCGCGCGTGTAGAGCGCACAGATCACGATGGTTTTGGATCGAATCGATCTAAAATCATGAGCGTGATCGATTCTGATAATTTAGAGCGGGATTTACGCGAAAAACCGGTATCCACTTTTCGCATCCCGCTCTGCTACGCTCAAGAACTGCGCCCGGCGGCGGCTGGACGCGCCGAGGCCGCCGATGAACCCCTCCATGACCGCGACGTCGCAGGAATTCTCCGAATCCGCGCTCCTCCAAAGTGCAATCGAATTCCACAGCGGCAGACAATATGGCGTTGCGCGTCAGCTTTATCTGCAAATCCTGGAGCAGAATCCCGACCACGAAGTTGCCTGGCACAATCTTGGCCTTGTCGAGCATATGACCGGTCGGCACACACAGGCGGCGGAATACATCGGCAAGGCCGTTGATCTCAAACCCGATTACGCCCGCGCCTACGCCAACATGGCGGCGGTATTGCGCGTGACGCGGCAACTCGAGACGGCACGCGAAACGGCAGAACGCGCCATACGGCTGGAGCCCGGCTTCGCGCCGGCCCATAACAATCTCGGCGGCATTCTGGAGGATCTCGGCGAGATGGAGGCAGCACTCGCTGCCTATTTGGAAGCCTGCCGGCTCGATCCGTTTTTCACCGAAGCGCATACCAGCGCCGCCGAAATCCTCCGCAAACTCGGCCGTCGCGAAGAGGGGCTGAAGCTCTGCGCCGCGGTGTCGGTAAGACGGCCGGACGCGGCTGGCCCGCATTTCGCCGCCGGCAATATCCTGCGCGAATTGCTTCACCTAGACGAAGCGTCCGCGGAACTCCGGCAGGCCATTTCGCTCGATCCCAATTTCGCCGAGGCCTATTGCAACCTTGGCAATCTGTTGCAGCAACGCAATGACTTTGCCGGCGCCGTGCCCAATTATGAAAAGGCGCTCGCGATCAAGCCGGATTTTGCGGAGATTCATTGCAATCTCGGGATGGCTTACGAATCGCTGCGGCGCATCGATGAGGCGCTGAATTCTTACGATCGCGCTATCGCGCTCGACCCGTCTCTGGTCGGAGTTCGTTTGCAGCGTCTGCATGTGCGCCGTGCCATTTGCGATTGGACTGGCGACGAGGCCGAGGAAACTGCGGTGTTGGCTGCCGCGGCTGCCAGCAAGGGCTTCGTTCCGCCCTTCGGCCCGCTCGCCATGAACTCAGGCCACGCGTTGCAATTGAACCTGGCGCGGCGCTGGGCGCACGCGTTCCGCTCCAAGCCAAGTTTCGATCATCGCCGCCAGGTGCCTGATCGCGGTCGAAAATTGCGGATCGGCTATCTCTCCGGCGATTTCTTCCGCCACGCGACGGCGATTCTTATGGCCGGGCTGTTCGAACATCACGACCGCGCACGCTTCGAGGTCATCGCCTATTCACATGGCGGCGATGACGGCAGCGAGCTACGCCATCGGCTGCTCAAGGCTTTCGATCGTTTCGTCGATATTACCGCCCTCGACGACCGCGCGGCGGCGGCACGCATCTATGCGGACGAAGTCGATATTCTGGTCGACCTTAAAGGCTATACGCAATTTTCCCGCAGCGAGATCGTCGCGCATCGGCCGGCGCCGATCCAGGTGAATTTCATCGGCTATCCGGGGACGATGGGCGCCGACTTCATCGATTACGTAATCGCTGATCCGATCGCCCTGCCAATGGATCAGCAGGCTTATTACGATGAGAAGATCGTCCATCTGCCGGACACCTATCAGCCGAATGACAGGCTCCGTCCGATCGACGAGCGCACGCCTACGCGCGCCGAATCCGGCCTCCCCGACGAAGGCTTCGTCTTCTGCAGCTTCAACAACAGCTACAAGATCACGCCGAAATTTTTCGACATCTGGATGCGGCTTCTCGGCGCCGTCCCCGGCAGCGTTTTGTGGCTCATCGATGGAAACGCCCGTGTGCAGGCTAATCTTCGCAAGGAAGCGGAGGCGCGCGGCGTCAGTGGAGACCGGCTTATATTCGCGCCGCGATGCAGCCTCGGCACGCATCTCGCGCGGCATCGTCTTGGCGATCTGTTTCTCGATACCCTTCCCTACAACGCGCATACGACAACGAGCGACGCGCTCTGGGCCGGCCTGCCGGTCCTCACGATGCAGGGCGACACGTTCGCCGGCCGTGTCGCTTCGAGCCTTCTCCATGCTATCGGCTTGCCCGAACTCGTGACCCATTCGCTCGAAGATTACGAAGCCCTCGCGCTAAAGCTCGCGCGCGCACCCGAACTGCTCGCGGACCTGCGCCGCCGTCTTTATGCCAACCGCCTGACAGCACCAGCCTTCGATACGGTGCGCCATGCGCGCCATCTCGAAGCGGCCTATTCGCAAATGTGGGAAACGTGGGCGGAAGGCAAGGCCACCCAACCCTTCGCCGTGGCGCCGCTCGAAAATACGAAGCCGCACTCCGAGGCCCGGGTTCCGCAGATCGCGCGCCAGCCCTATGCGACATGCCCGCTCTGTGGCAGCGGCGCGCACAAGGTCCTTCTCAGCACCGATTGCAGCAAAGACCCGGCCTATCGCCGCGAACTGACACCGCATGTCCAATGGCATGTTTGCGAAGATTGCGACCACATGTTCGCCGACGGTTATTTCGCCGCCGGCACATTTGCGCCGTCTGCCTTCGGCTACGATATGGAAGCGGGACGGCGTGCCATCGCGCCTCTCGTTGCGGCTGTTGCACGCCACATCGGCGCACGCAATTGCGACGCCGCCTGGCTCGACGTTGGCTTCGGCGGCGGCGCCCTGCTGCTTACCGCCGCCGAATTCGGCTTCGAGACAGTCGGGCTTGAAAGCGATCCGGCCCATGTCGCCGCTCTGCGCCAGCTTGGCTTTGAGGGGCATCTCGACACGATCGAAAGCTTCGAGGCGCCGGGGCGCTTTGCCGTGGTGAGCCTTGAAGATCAATTGCCGCGGCTTGCCGATCCGGCAGCAGCGCTAACCGCGGCGCATCGGCTTCTGCAGGCGGATGGGCTTTTGGTGCTCAGCCTACCGAACATGGATGCGATGCCGTTCAACCTGCTGCATGCGCAGGGCGCCAATCCTTATTGGGGCGAGATCGCGCGCACTCACATGTTCGGCCGCGAGCGGCTCTATGCGCTTTTGCGCGAGCGGGGATTTCAGCCGCTCGAATATCAAGTCAGCCCGCGGCTGCGCATCGGCATGGACGTGATCGCCCGCCGCGTCGGCTGATCAGCCTTTGGACTCAAGCTTCTGATTCAGAGCGCGTTGCGGCCCTGCTGATCCAGCGCATTGAAAGCCTGGTCCGGAAGTTCGAGCGTGGCGGCGGCGACATTCTCGACGAGATGCTCGGGGTTGGCCGTGCCGGGAATCGGCAGCATGATCTTCGAACGCTTCAACACCCACGCGAGTGCAACCTGGCTCGGCGTCGCCTTGAGCGTTCTCGCCGTCTGCATCAAGGCCGAGCCCGGATGCGCCAACGCGCCAGCGGCGAGCGGCGCCCATGGGATGAAGCCGATATTGTGCTGCTCGCAATAAATCAGCACATCCTCGCTTGACCGATTGACGAGATTGAACCGGTTCTGCACCGTCGCGACGGGAAAGTACTTGTGCGCCGCCACGATGTCATCGATGCCGACATCGCAAAGGCCAACGTGCCGGATCAGGCCTTCCTTACGCATCGCGGCGATGGCCGAATATTGCTCGTCACGCGGCACGGACGGATCGATCCGGTGCAATTGCCACAGATCGATGCGCGCGACGCCGAGCCGGCGCAGGCTCATCATCACGCATTGGCGCAGATATTCCGGACGCCCCAACGGTCGCCATGTCTCCGGACCCGGCCGGGCGAGGCCGCCTTTCGTCGCGATCATCATATCCTTGTAGGGATGCAAGACCTCGCGGATGAGGTCCTCGCTGACGAACGGGCCATAGGCATCCGCCGTATCGATGAAATTGATGCCGAGATCCGGCAGCAGACGCAAAGTCTCGCGCGCGGCGGCGGGATCGGCCGGATCGCCCCAGATGCTTTTGCCAGTTAGCCGCATCGCGCCGAAGCCGAAGCGATTGACCATGAAATCGCCGCCGATCTCGAATTGCCCTGCACTGGCAGCGGAAAACTCTGCTGACATACCTGTTTCCATGTGTTGCGCGGTATGCGCTGCTGCAGCCGCAGCAATTTCTAGCCCGCTTTCGGGCTGGGAAACCAGATGCATGCAACCTCCGCAATGTCTTGCATTCGTCTCGCCATAGGCGCAGCTTCTGTTTGCGGCGATGTGACGGTGCGAAGCGCCAAGGACGGGGAAGTTCGACCATGGCCGAGAACGCTAGCAAGAGCGTTGTCTTCATCCACGGTGCCTGGATGATTCCCGCCTGCTGGGACAATTTCCGCAGATCCTTCCAGGCAGCCGGGTTACACGAGCTACGCACCCGCATGGCCATATCTCGACGGTGCGTCGTCGGACGAATTGCGCCGCGAGCCGCCGCCCGGCCTCGGTGCTCTGGGTATCACCGAGATCGTCGATCACTATCAAGCGTTCATCACAGCCATGCCGGAAAAGCCGCTGATCGTCGGTCATTCCTTCGGTGGTCTGTTCACGCAGCTTCTGCTCGATCGCGGCTTGGGCTGGGCAGGCGTCGCGATCGAACCGGCGCCGATTGCCGGTGTCGTTCCGGGCGCCATCTCGTTTGCCGCGGCTGCGCCGGTGCTTTTGCGCTGGCAAGGCTGGGAGCAGCCGTTCCAGCTGTCGCGCGAAGCTTTTGCCCGATCTTTCGCCAACGCCGCGCCGCCGGCTATCCAAAATGAAGCTTACGACCAGCTCGTCGTTCCCGCGCCGGGACGCATCTTCTATGAAGATGCGTTCTGGATCGGCACGCAGGTGCATCCGAAACGCCGCACGCAACCACTGCTCATCACCGCCGCCGAAAAAGACCGCACGGTGACTCCGTTCACCGCGATGGGCTCTTTCAACCTGCAGAAAAAGTCGTCGGCCGAGACGGACTTCAAATATTTCCCGGGCCATTCGCATTTTCTGCTCGGCGAGCCCGGCTGGGAAGATGTGGCGAATTATATTCTGCGCTGGGTCGCTCACCTCTAAGCGAAGCCGTTAGGAATTAGACGACTGCGCCGCTTGCGCCGCAGCGGCCCTTCGTCTAGGACGCTGCCTTTCTTTTTCGGCCGCCTGTTCAGCCGCCTTGCAAGGTCTTCATGTCCGCTCCCAAACTCGTCGCCATCGTCATGGGCAGCCAGTCCGATTGGAAAACCATGCGCCACGCCGCGGAAACGCTGGACAAGCTCGACGTCAGCTATTCGGCGGAAATCGTGTCGGCGCATCGCACACCAGACCGGCTGGTCAAATTCGCCAAGGGTGCGGAGGCATTGGGGTTCAAGGTGATCATCGCCGGGGCCGGCGGCGCTGCGCATCTGCCGGGCATGACCGCGGCCATGACCCCTCTGCCCGTCCTCGGCGTGCCGATCGAGAGCAAGGCGCTTTCGGGCCAGGATTCGCTCTATTCCATCGTCCAGATGCCCGCGGGCATTCCGGTCGGCTGCCTGGCGATCGGCGAGGCCGGCGCGGTCAACGCGGCCCTGCTTGCGGCGGCGATTCTCGCACTGGACGACAAGGCGCTCGCCGGGCGGCTCGCGGACTGGCGGGCGGCGCAGACCGCCGCTGTCGCCAAGCATCCCGAGTAGGCGATGGCCCCGCAACTCTCGCCGGGCGACACGATCGGAATTTTAGGCGGCGGCCAATTGGGCCGGATGCTGGCCATGGCCGCGGCGCGGCTCGGCCTCAAAACCCATATCTTTTGCCCCGACGCCGACAGCCCGGCCTTCGATGTTTCGGCGGCGAAAACTATTGCCGCGTACGAAAACGAATCGGCGCTCCAGGCCTTCGCGGAAGCCGTCGATGTCGTCACCTACGAATTTGAGAACGTGCCCGCGCGCACCGCGGACTTGCTCGCTGCGCTTCGGCCCGTGCGGCCCGGCCCCGCCGCTCTTGCGGTGAGCCAGGACAGGCTGGCCGAGAAGGATTTTCTCACCGATCTTGGCATCGCCACGGCACCCTATCGCAGCGTCGAGGACGCCGGTGCTTTGGCCCGCGCCGTGGGCGAGCTCGGCCGCCCGTCGATCCTGAAGACGCGCCGTTTCGGCTACGACGGCAAGGGCCAGGTGATGATCCGCGAGGGCTCGGACCTCGGCGCGGTGTTTCGCGGCCTTGGCGGCGCTCCATCGATCCTCGAAGGCGTTGTTCCCTTCATCAAGGAAATCTCGGTCATCGCGGCACGCAGCCTCGACGGCGCCTTCGCCGCCTATGACGTGACCGAGAACGTTCACGCCAATCATATTCTGAGCGTCAGCCGTGCCCCGGCACGGATCGATGCGGCCTGCGCCGCGGCGGCGATCGCAACGGCGAAAAAGATCGCCGACGCTCTGGATTACGTCGGTGTTCTGGCGGTGGAGCTTTTTGTGACTGAAGAGCCGGACGACGATGGGCGGCTCGTGCAGAGGATTCGCGTCAACGAGACAGCGCCGCGGGTTCATAATTCCGGCCATTGGACGCTCGATGGCGCCCTCTGCTCGCAATTCGAGCAGCATATTCGCGCCATCGCCGGCTGGCCACTCGGTTCGCCCCGCCACCACGGCGCGGCGGTCGAGATGCGCAATCTGATTGGCGATGACGTCAATGCGTGGCCCGATATCCTGCACGACCCCAGCGCCAGCCTGCACCTCTATGGCAAGGCCGAGGCCCGGCCGGGCCGCAAAATGGGTCATGTGACACGGGTGCTGGACCGGGACGAATAGACCGTTCTGCGCTGGACAAGAACGGCCGGCTCTGCTATCTGCAAACTTCGGATCGTGGCGCTTTTGCGCCCGTGATTCTATTCCCGAAAGTCTAGACTTTCATCCTGCCGGGGCGGTGAGCCGTCGGCGCAAGACAAGGATCGCCGCGTGCAAGTTCTGGTTCGTGACAACAATGTTGACCAGGCCCTTAAGGCGCTGAAGAAGAAGATGCAGCGCGAAGGGATTTTCCGCGAAATGAAGCTTCGCGGCCATTACGAGAAGCCCTCCGAGAAGCGGGCGCGTGAAAAGGCCGAAGCGGTGCGCCGGGCGCGCAAATTGGCGCGGAAGAAGTTGCAGCGCGAAGGTCTGTTGCCGATGAAGCCGAAGCCGGTCATGGGCGCGGGCGGCCGCTAAGTTCGATTGCGCACTGACCGCGCATCATTTTCGATATCGAACCGTATTTCCTAAAGAGCCGGCGGGATTGGTCGCAATCTTGCCGGATTACCGGGGCCTAAAGGCCCCGCGGCCTGTCTGATCGTACCGTTTCTGGCGATTCACGCGCAAAGCAAGAACGAGTTGATCCGGGACTTGAATTTCGATGAAATTGATTCGACGTCCTTTTGCGCTCATTTCGCTTTTGCTCGCGGCGGCCACTCTCGCGGCGTGCGAAAATGGCAGTTCTCTCGGCCCGGCGGGCGCCGGCGTCGCCGAGGTGTCGCAAGAGACGGCACAGCAATCGCAGGCCAATATCGCCTCTTTGACCGACGTCATCCAGCGTAATCCCAGCAGCGCCGAAGCTTACAATACGCGCGGCGTCGCCTATGCGCGTATCGCGCAATATGATGCGGCAATTGCGGACTTCACTCAGGCGATCAAGCTTAATCCCAACGATGCCGCCGCGCTGACCAATCGGGCGCTCGCCTATCGCCAGACCAACCACGATGATCTCGCGCTCGCCGACTTCAATCAGGCGATCATCGCCAATCCGAACCACGCCCCCGCCTATATCGGCCGCGCCAATCTGCTGCGCGTGCAGGATAAGCTCGATCAGGCACGCGCCGATCTCGACAACGCGATCCGGCTTAATCCGGAGAACGCGCAGGCCTATCATGCGCGCGGCCTGATTTTCCAACGCCAGGGCAATTATCAGGCAGCGATCACCGATTTCGACAATGCGATCGATCGCGATCCGTTCGTCGGCGCGCCTTATGAAGCGCGCGGCGAAAGCTTGATCGCGATTGGCAAGCCGGACAAGGCGGTCGAGGATTTCAACGCCGCGTTGAACGTCAATAACAAGGACGCCAATGCCTGGGCCGGCCTCGGCCTCGCCTATGAGAAGCTCGGCAATCGCAACAAGGCCGCCGAATCCTACGATCGTGCCCTCGCTTTCGACCCCAACAACAAGGTCGCGCGCGACGGACAAGCGCGGCTGCGCGCCTAACTCTGTAACTGACGCGAACGCCAATGCCTTGGCGTTTCACCGGTCCAGCGTCGAAACGCGCGGCTGAAATGCGCCGGGTCGGAATAGCCTAATTCCAACGCGATATCCGTAATGGCCTGCTGCTTCGCATCGAGCTTGTCGCGCGCCTGCGCGAAGACAACGCGCTCCGCCAGTCGCTCGAAGGTCACGCCATGCGCCGCAAGCCGGCGCTGAAATGTACGCCGCGATAACCGGAGCCGCGCGGCGATCTGATCGATGCCGGGCGACTTTTCCAAAAGGCACAGCCGGATCATATGCTCGGCAATGCCAACAAACTCGCGATCATTGGGAATTTCGTCGTCGGACGCCTCCCGCCACGGCCTTAGCGACGGATTCGGCAAATCGAGAAGATCGGCGGGAAAGACCACTGTCGCGCGGGCGCCGCGCATGACACGGCCTGCGAAGACGTCCTCGATCTGGGTGCGCCCTGGCAAAATGCCCGGCACCAGGATCGCTTCCGGCGTCCAGCGCACCCCGGCAAAGTGGCGAAGAATATTGAGCATATAGCCGATGGCTAGGATTTCATTCCTCTGGCGCCCGACCGCAATAGGGGCCGTGATCTGATAGCTCCACCGCGCCAGACCTTCCCTCACGACAAGGTCCATCTCCGTTGCGGCCTGCAAGAGGCTCGCATACTTCGGATATCCTTTCGTAATCGCAGCGCCGAGCGAGTCGAACGACAGCAGCAACCGACCATAGGGACCGAGGCCCTTAATGCCGCCGGTGGTCGAGAGGCGCGCAGCAAATGCGTCGTCGCCGATCTCCCGCGCGGCATTCTCGACGAGCCGAAACTGGTCGCTCAGAAGAATAAGACGGCTCGGCTGTCCGATAAGTTCCAATGGCAATTCGCTCCGGCGGAACACGCGCGCGACGGAGCCGCCGGCGGCTTCGATCACATCCGCAATCGGCCCGATCGTGCTGACCCGGGTAAGAGCAAGCGTCTCCATCGTGAAGCTCCGTGCACCGGGGAGATTAGGCCCGCACCAAAGGGCAGGTCCAGTGGCTGGCACCAAATGGCAAGTTCGATCCCCGTGCTCGCGCTACAACGCGGATATCGGCTCCAAGAAGCCATTACAGGGAGAAAGCCATGTCCTCGCACACGTTCGACGACCGTAATATCACTTGGCGGAAGCTCGAAGGTTTCGATCAGATTTCCTATTACATTTACGAAATCGATGAGAAGAACGGCAACGTCGATGTGCTGACCAAATTCGCGCCCAACCAGCCGATCATGCTGCATCGGCATAAAGCGTCCTACCGCACCTTCGTCGTACAGGGCGAATTGCGCATCTACCAGCAGAACGGTGATCTAAAGGAAGTGCGGCCGGTCGGCAGCTATGTCATCAGCGGCGCGAACGGCGAGCCGCATACCGAAAGCGCCGGCGACGAGGAGGCCATCGTTCTCTTCAGCAACCGCAATGTCGAAGAGAGAATCTACGAATTCCTCGACAATGACGGCAACGTCGCGGTGGTCTTGGGCATGACGGAATTAAAAGCCTTGTTCGACGCGCAGAAGGCCGAGGAGAAGGCGCTCTGCAACGTGGCCATTGTCTGAATCACAAGGCAAAAAGGCATTACCATCGCATCGGATCGATCCGAAAACCGCTTTGCACTTTTCGGTCCGATGCTCTAGCTCAGCGCCTTCAAAATGTTCTCGACCATCTTCTTGGCGTCGCCGAACAGCATCATCGTATTCGGCTTGAAGAAGAGTTCGTTCTCGACGCCCGCATAGCCCGAGCCCATGCCGCGCTTGATGAAGAGCACGGTCTTCGCCTTTTCGACATCGAGGATCGGCATGCCGTAGATCGGCGAGGTCTTGTCCGTCTTCGCCGCCGGATTGGTCACGTCATTGGCGCCAATGACGAAGGCAACGTCGGCCTGGGCAAATTCGGCGTTGATGTCCTCAAGCTCGAACACTTCGTCATAAGGCACGTTGGCTTCGGCGAGCAGCACGTTCATATGGCCGGGCATACGGCCGGCAACCGGATGGATCGCATATTTGACGTCAACGCCTTCTTTCTTCAGTCGGTCGCCCATCTCGCGCAGCGCGTGCTGCGCCTGCGCGACCGCCATGCCATAGCCCGGCACGATGATCACTTTGCCGGCGTTCTCAAGAATAAAAGCGGCGTCTTCCGCCGAGCCCTGCTTCACCGGCCGCGTTTCGATATGCCCTCCGCCCGCGGCCGCCGTCTCGCCGCCGAAGCCGCCGAGGATGACCGAGATGAAGGAGCGGTTCATCGCCTTGCACATGATGTACGAGAGGATCGCGCCGGAGGAGCCGACGAGCGCGCCTGTGATGATCAGCGCGAGATTTCCGAGGGTGAAGCCGATGCCCGCCGCTGCCCAGCCGGAATAAGAATTGAGCATCGACACCACAACCGGCATGTCGGCGCCGCCAATCGGCACGATGATCAAAAGCCCGATCACGAAGGAGACGATGGCGACCAGCCAGAAGAGCAGCGGATTCTGGCTGATGACGAAAAGCACTACCAACACGACGAGCAGAACCGCGAGCAGAATGTTGATCGCGTGGCGCTGCGGCAGCAGGATCGGCGCGCCGGACATGCGCCCGTCGAGCTTTAAGAAGGCAATCACCGAGCCGGTGAAGGTGACGGCGCCGATGGCGACGCCGATCGACATTTCGACCAGGCTTTGCGTGTGAATGTCGCCCGGCGTGCCGATGCCGAAGGCTTGCGGCGCATAAAGCGCACCCGCTGCAACGAAGACGGCAGCGAGGCCGACGAGCGCGTGGAATGAAGCGACGAGTTGCGGCATGGCCGTCATCGCGACCGTGCGAGCGCGCCACGCACCGATCCCGCCACCGATGGCGATACCGGCGACGACAAATATCCAGGCCGAAAGACCCGAGGGCAGGCGGTAGAGCAGCGTCGTGACGATGGCGATCGCCATGCCGATGATGCCGGCGAGATTGCCGCGCCGCGAAGTTGCCGGCGACGAGAGGCCGCGCAGGGCAAAGATGAAAAGAACGCCGGAGGCGAGATAAAGCAGGGCGGCGAGATTGCCGGACATCGCGTCAGCCCTTCTTCTTGTACATCGACAGCATTCGCTCGGTGACGAGGAAGCCGCCGAAGATGTTCACCGAAGCGAGGATCAGCGCGATGAAGCCGAAGATGCGGGCAAGGATCGAGCCGTCATCGCCCGGCGTCGAGACATCGACGCCGACCGAGAGCAGCGCGCCGACGACGATGACCGAGGAGATCGCGTTCGTCACCGACATCAGCGGCGTATGCAGTGCCGGCGTGACCGCCCAAACAACGAAATAGCCGACGAAGACGGCGAGAACGAAAATCGCAAAACGAAAGACGAAGGGATCGATCGCGCCCCCCGTCGCGGCATGCGCTGTCACCGCGGCGGCGTGTGAGAGCTGGTCGGCATAGGCTTGCGCGGTGTCCGCGGCATGCTGCGCAGCCGACGCCGCGGCCTGGGCCTTATCGGCGAGCTGCTGGGGCGTATCACTGGCCATGTCTCAACTCCTCGGCGCGATCAGGCGGGCTTCTGGAAATTCGGATGGACGAGCGCACCGTCCTTTGTGAGCAAGGTCGCCTTGACGATCTCGTCGTCCCAATTGACGGCAAGCGCCTTGTTCGGCTTGTCGACGAACGTATCGACGAGAGCCAGGAGGTTGCGCGCGTAAAGCGACGAGGCGGTCGCGGCCAGACGCCCGGCGAAATTGAGATAGCCGAGGATGGTAACCCCGTTATCGGTCGTGAATTTCTCGCCGGGCCGCGTCAAGGCGGTATTGCCGCCCCGCTCGGCGGCAAGATCGACGATGATGGAGCCGGGCCGCATCGAGGCGATCATCGCCTCGGTGATGAGTTTCGGCGCCGGGCGCCCGGGGATGAGCGCCGTGGTGATGACGATGTCCTGCTTGGCGATATGCGAAGCGGTCAGCGCCAATTGCTTTTCCTGATAGGCCGCCGACATTTCCTTGGCATAGCCGCCCGCTGTCTCGGCCTGTTTGAATTCCTCGTCCTCAACGGCAATGAATTTCGCGCCGAGGGATTCGACCTGCTCCTTGGTCGCGGGCCGCACATCGGTCGCGGTGACGATGGCGCCAAGCCGCCGGGCGGTCGCAATGGCCTGAAGGCCGGCGACACCGACGCCCATGATGAAGGCCTTTGCCGCCGGCACGGTGCCCGCCGCGGTCATCATCATCGGCACGGCACGGCCATATTCGGCGGCCGCATCGATAACGGCGCGATAGCCGGCGAGATTAGCCTGGCTCGACAGCACATCCATGACCTGCGCGCGGGTGATGCGCGGCATCAGCTCCATCGCGCAAGCGTGGACGCCCGTCGCCG
The DNA here is from genome assembly GCA_963782195.1 of uncultured Pseudomonadota bacterium. Lineage (GTDB taxonomy): Bacteria > Pseudomonadota > Alphaproteobacteria > Rhizobiales > Beijerinckiaceae > Methylovirgula. The sequence continues at coordinate 686,790 of CAWAIN010000005.1, forward strand.
CGATATCTTGCAGCGCATCTGTATGGCCGTAGGGATCGAGGATGGCGAGAAGCAGAGCGCCCTTCTTGGCGCCGGAAAGTTCGTCGGCGCCAGGGCGCCGCACGCGAAGAATGATATCTGCATCGGCGAGGGCTGCCGCGGCATCTGGCGCGATCGTCGCACCCGCGGCGGTATAATCGTGGTCCAGGAAGGAAGACTTAAGTCCCGCGCCGCTCTGGATAATTATACTCGCGCCCAGCGCGATGAGCTTTTTGACGGTTTCGGGAGTCGCGGCAACCCTGGCTTCGGCAGGGTCGGTTTCGGCGGGCACGGCTATTCGCATGATGTGCTTCCGATCGTACAATCAAACGTCCCGCATCCGCGGGACTTCGCGGTGCGACGACCGTGCGAATCCGGAAGATCCGGGCCGCCGGCCGGGCACAGATCGCTTCGTCGGCCCGCGCAAACTCGCGCAGCGCACGAGCGAACGTGCTTTAGAGCGTCAAAAAGGCAAGGAGGATGAGGATCGCGATAACGCCGAGCGCGCCGTACTTAAACCCGTTAACGAACAGGCGATAAGTTTGCACATGGTGGGCGAATTCAGCTTCCGAATTCGGGTCGGCAGCAACCGAGCTGGACATGGAACCTCCCTGTTATCGACTTTTCACATCTGTCATTCACTTCGATCGGCGCCGCCGTCAAGGGGGCTTCGCGCCGAGGGCGCCGAAAATGATCAAAAATTGGCTGCCGGCGCCTAGGGTTTGACCTTCGGCAAAGGCAAGAAGACTTTATTTGCGGTAGAATGACCCTGCTTCGTTGTTGTATCGCGCTCATTCCAGGAGACTTTTCATGACCCTGAACCCATCGATAGACGGACTGCAGGAGAGGGTCGCCGCCGCCCTCAAGCGCCATACGACCTACTTTCTGGTCGAAGGCATCGTCCTGATCATTCTCGGCCTCGTGGCGGTCGCCGTGCCGTTCATCGCGACGCTCACATTCACCATCTTCTTCGGCTGGCTCCTGCTGATCAGCGGCGTGGTCGGTCTCGTCTCGACATTCTCGCTGCGCCCCGCCGCAGGCTTCTGGTGGTCGCTGCTCTCGGCGATCCTCGCCATCGCGGTCGGATTCCTGCTCATCGCCCGGCCGGGCCAGGGCGCCGTCTCCCTCACCTTGCTGCTCATCGTCTTTTTTATCATCGAGGGCTTTTCGTCGATCATCTTCGCCACCGAATACCGGCAGAACCTCTCCGGTCGCTGGGGCTGGATGGTCGCGAGCGGCGTGGTCGATCTCCTCCTCGCCGCGATGATCTTCCTGCAATTGCCGAGTTCGGCAATTTGGGCGATAGGCCTGCTGCTTGGCATCAACATGGTCTTCGGCGGCACGACATTGGTCATGCTCGCGCTCGACGCAAAGAAAGCGTTGCCACCCACCTAACGGAAGAACGATAAAAAGATGGGATTTCTGAACCGCGCGCGGACTTGGCTGTCCGCGCGCCTGAGCGATCGGCGGGCGCAATTGCGCTTATGTTTACGCGTGACGGTCGCCGCCGTTCTAACCTTTTATATTTCGCAACTGCTTCATCTGCCCTGGGCGCTTTGGGCGGTGTTAACCGCGGTGATCATGACGCAGACGAGCGTCGGCAAATCGCTGATCGCGACAATCGATTACATGATCGGCACGCTCGGCGGCGGCATCTACAGCGGCCTCGTCGGTGTGGTCGTCCCGCATGATACCAATCTCGAAATCATGCTCGCCCTGGCCCTCGCGCTCGCCCCACTTGCCTTCCTCGCGAGTCTAAGCCCACGTTTCGCGGCAGCGCCTTTCACCGCGGTTATGGTTTTACTTCTGCCGACGATCACGCACGCAAGCGCGCTGCAATCGGCCTTCTTCCGCGTCATCGAGGTCGCACTTGGTTGTGCGGTATCGCTCGCCGTCTCGTTTCTCGTTTTCCCGCAGCGGGCGCACAACCTCGTCTACGATGGGGCGGCGAAAATCCTGATCCGCCTGGCTGATATTTTGTCCGTTCTCATCGCCGATCTCAACGCGCAGCAGACCGAGACGCCCGCGCAACAATTGCAGCGCCACGTCGGCGACGCATTCCAGAAACTTGCTGCGATCAATATCGAGGCCGCGCGCGAACGTTCCGCCTATCTCCATTCGGACCCGGACCCGCAACCGTTGATCGACATAACGTTGCGGCTGCGTCACGATATTGTCTTACTGGGACGTGCTGCGACCGAGCCCCTGCCGCCGTTTATTCTCGAGCGTCTCGCCCAGCCGATTGAACAATTCGTCGTCGCAGCGCGGGAATTCCTGATCGCCGCCGCCGCAGCTCTGAACGTGCGCGCCGAGCCTGCGCCAATGACCCAAATCGATACGGCCTTTGCGAATTTCTCCGAAGCATTCGCCGCCCTGCGCCGCGCGCAATTGTTGCAAAATCTGCCGACCGATACGGTCGAGCGCATTTTCGCCCTGGGTTTCTGCTTCGAACAGATGCATACCGATCTCACGACGCTCGGGGTCAGCGTCAGCAAAATCGCGCGGATGCCAAAATCAAGTGAGGCAAAAAAACCCGACGCGAGATTCGAAGAAATCGCATAAAACCAAGATGCGGCCGGGCTTCTAAAGCCCGGCGTTGAGTTTGTAACGGTGGGCCGCATGTCGCCCGCCACATCGTGCGAAAGAGGAGTAGACGAATGTCCAGCAAATCGAGCCCGCAGGCCAAGAGCTCAGAAACTGTGCCGCCCGCTTTGGCGACCCCGTCGGGATTTGGCGCCAACGCGGTTCGCGATATCGCCGCCGCGCTTAACCTCGCTCTCGCCGATGTTTTCGCGCTCTATCTGAAGACCAAGAATTTTCATTGGCACATGAGCGGACCGCATTTCCGCGACTATCACCTTCTGCTCGATGAGCAGGGCGAGCAGATTTTCGCGATGACCGATGTGCTTGCCGAGCGCGTCCGCAAAGTGGGCGGCGTGACGCTGCATTCGATCGGCGAGATCTCCCGCAACCAGCGCATCCTCGACAATGACGCGCCCTTCGTCACCCCGCAGGACATGCTGGCCGAACTGCGCGAAGACAATGCCACGCTCGCCCGGTCTTTCCGCGCCGCACATGAAGTCGCCGACGAGCATGGCGACGTTGCGACGACGAGCCAGCTCGAAGTTTACATCGACGAGACGGAACGGCGGACCTGGTTCCTCAACGAAGCAAGCCGCATCGCGCCGCACTCAGCTTGAGCGGCACAGTTCGCCCTCTATAAGTCCACGCCATACAAAACGAGCGTTTCCCGCACGCGGGAAACGCTCAAGGCATGGGGGGTCCGGATCGATAAATCCGGACGTTCAAGGGCGGCGTCTGTCGCTTACCGCCTTGAAAAGGTGCAGCAAGGCCGACCTTAGCGCCCCCTGTCAGGAAGGAAAGTTCCGATTTAGGCCGCCGAAACGGGACGCATTGCGCCCTAAAATCAGGCACTTTTCCCAGTGTGCCTCGGGAAAGTATCCCAACTCCGGTGAACTCGCTCCAGCCCCTGAAATCGACATATCTGCGTCGATCTGCTGGGCAAAACCCTGCCCGGCCCGAAAACTGCTTCTTGATCCGGCGCATCGCTTCGCCCATTTTATTCGGTCTGCGCCTGTTTATCGCGCGGGCCGAGCGCGAGGCTCCAGCGCGATGGCCAAGTCCGCAGGAATCTGAAATTCGCATGAGCCTATGGGCCAATTCGATTCGGAATATCAACCGTCCGCGGCGCAGCGCGCGGACGGCGGTCGGAGTCGCCTTTTGCCTCCCTTTTCTCGCCGCATCGCCGTCGCTGGCTCAATCCTGGTCGCCGAGCAAATCGGTTCAGGTCGACCAGATCATCGCGCATTTTCGTGAGTTGAACGGCTCCGACGAAGCCACGCTGCCGAGCATGAGCGTCTCGATCGGCATGGATGGCCGGCTCGTGGCGGCGAAAGGCTATGGCGCCAGCGACGGTAAGCCGGTGGATGGCCACACGCTCTATGAAATCGGATCGATCACCAAACAATTCACTGCCGCCGTCGCCCTGGAGATGATCAAAAGCGGCGCCGTCTCGGCACGCTCCGGCAAAAAGCTCGACCTCGCGACACCGCTTGTGAGTGTCTTCGGCGACAGTTCTTTCTGGAAGGCGCAGCCGTGGCTGACCGTCGGGCGGCTTCTGACGATGCAGTCCAACCTGCCGAATTTCACGCGCCGCCCGCCGACCGGAACCGACCCCTGGCAGCCGATCAGCGCCGACGCGCTGTTTCAGGACATCGAGAACCAGCCCCCGACGACGGTCTCAGACGATTTCTATTACAGCAACACCAATTACTTCCTGATCGCGGAACTGATGGAGCGATGCCGGCTGCCCAGCGAGGCGCAGCCCGAAACCTATCATGAGCTTCTGCGCAAGCGGATTTTCGAACCCGCCGGCATGGTGGAGACGCGCTTCATCGACGATGCCGAAACCAATTTTGAGGCCGATGCCGCCGCCCCCGCCGCCCCGGTTTCGGCAGCGCTGAACGAACAAGCCGCCATCTGGGCGCGCCCCGACTATGGCCGCCGGCGCCGGCCGGCCTTCACCAATCCCGATTGGCTCAAAGGCAGCGCCGACGCGGTAAGCAGCGCGGTGGACCTATTTGCCTGGGACAGGGCCTTGATGGACCCGAAGATCATACCGGCGGACATCCGCGACACCATGCTCGCTGGGCAGGCGCGGGTTTCGCCAATGATCTACTACGGCATGGGCTGGTTCTACGAGGAGAAGGACGACGCCGCGGTCTACAGTCATTCGGGCGCGGTCCCCGGCTACACGTCCTTCAACGAAATCGTCCGCCGGAAAGACGGGCACTGGCTTTCCATCACCATCCTCAGCAACAGCGACCAGCTTGACGGGCTCGACGACCTTGCCAGCAGCATCGCCTATATCGTCACCATGTGACCCGGCCGCCGGAACTTCCCGAATAGGGGGAGACCGGCACCCGGCGAACCTGCTATAAGGTGACAGATAAATGTCGCCCCCGCCGGGAAATTTCCGGAAATTGCGGGTCGCTTGTGAGGATTCGTCGTTGCCGTTGCGTCTTCTGCTCGTTCGTTCGATCGCGCTCATTTTCCTCGCAACGCTGGCGCTGAGCACCCTGCTGGTCTTCTGGCGGGCCTATGAAAAAGTCGAGGCCGATATGGCCGCCTCGCTCGTCGCCGGGCAGCGGGCGGTCGCCAATGCTGCCGACGAAACCGACGGCATCAGCCAGCCAGGCTGGCGTCTCCAGCATATCGTCGCCAATTTCAACGGTGATAGGAACGTGCGCGCCACGCTGCAAACCGCTGACAACAGCCTGGTGCGTTCCATCCTCGCGCCGCCGGCGCGTCCAGTGCCATCGTTCCTCTACAAGCTTCTCGCGGGAACGCAGCTCGGCGCGACGGTCGATCTGCCCTCGGCTTTGAAGAGCAGCGGCACGTTGCGACTTGAGACCGACGCGCATAATGACATCCTCGGTCTCTGGGACGACGCTAAGAATTTATTGTTTCTGCTCGCGCTCTTTGCGGCGACGTGTCTCCTCGTCCTCTATTTCATGCTCGGCCGGGCACTCCGGCCGCTGGAGGAACTGACCAGCGGGTTTGCGCGCATCGGCAATGGCGACTATCGCACCCGCGTGCCAGTCTTCGCGCCGCGCGAGCTCGCGAAGCTCAGCGCCGGCTTCAATGACATGGCGGTTCGTCTTTCGGAAATGGAGCATCGCAATCATCGACTGCACGAACAGCTCGAAACGGTGCAGGAAGAAGAGCGCATCGAGCTCGCCCGCAACCTGCATGACGATATCAGTCCGCTTCTCTTTTCCGCTGATGTCGACGCGATGACGATCCGCGAATTGGCGCAGATCAAGGATTTCCCGGCTATTGTTGATCGTGCACACGCCATTCGCGGCGCCGTCGCCGAGATGAAACGCAACGTCAAAGCGATCCTCGGCCAGTTGCGGCCATCCGGCCTGCATGCGCTGGGTCTCGCCAGTGCCGTCGAGAACCTCGTGTCCTATTGGAAGTCGCGGCGCCCCGAGATCGCCTTTAGCGTCAAGGCGCCCGACAAGACCTGGGGGCCGCGCGTCGACGGCGCGCTCTACAGCATCATCCGCGAAAGCCTGAACAACGCGGTCAAGCATTCGCGGCCATCGCGCATTGAAGTTTTAATCGAAGAAACATACGGCGGCTTTCTTGTCGCGCGCGTATCGGACAACGGCGGCGGCTTCGATGCCAACAATGCTTCCGGAGGGTTCGGCTTGATCGGAATGAAGGAACGCGCGACGCTGCTCGGCGGCGCTCTGACAGTCGAGAACCGCAACGATCGGCTGGGCGTCGTCGTCACCGCGCGCTTACCCTTGCCGAGTGACGAAGACATCGAATTCGCGCAGGGGATGGCGGCGCAATGAAGATCCTGGTGATCGACGATCACGGCATTGTCCGGGAGGGTGTGCGCCGCCTGCTCGGAACCATCCCCGGCTCCGAAGTTGTCGAGGCGGGCACCGCGCAGCAGGGCCTCTCGAAGCTGCGCAGCGAATCGCCCGACATCGTTGTCCTCGATATCAATCTCAACGGCAGCAGCGGGCTCGAATTGCTGCAGCGGTTGAAGAACGAGAACAAGACGACGCGTATCGTCATGTTCACAATGTATTCGGAAGCGGGCTATGTCTCGCGCGCCTTGCGCGGCGGCGCTTCCGGCTATGTGAGCAAGAGCGCCCCGGCCGACGAATTGGTCACGGCGGTTAAACGCGTCGCGGCCGGCCAGCGTTACGTCGATCGCGAAGCGGCCAACGAACTCGTCTTCTCGGCCTCCAACGAGGAAGACCCGCTGCAAAAGCTGAGCAATCGCGAAATGGAAATTTTGCGGCTTCTCGGCGAGGGCAAAAGTTTGCTCGAGATCGCCAATACCTTCGGCATCGCCTACAAGACCGTGGCGAACTCTTGCTCACGCCTCAAGGAAAAGCTCGGGCTTGAACGGACGACGGACCTGATCCGCTTTTCGCTGCAGAACCGCCAGGCTTAAGAATCTCAGTGCCAGTGGCGCTGCGAATTCGCGTGTAAATTCACTTGGGCCTTTGTGTGCGCCGGCGCCTTAACAAGCGGGAGACATAGTTCAAAAAAAAGCGCGCCGGTCAGATAGCCGGCTTGCAGGCAGATCGCGAATAACAACCCCGCGAGAAGACCGGTCATCGGCGTCAGATGCGCCATATGTGCGTAGAGCGCGACGCCAAGAAGCCCGAAGAACGTCACCACGCTGAGGATGAGAAATTGATAGCGACCGGCAAGCAACGCGCCGAAAGCAAACGAGACGAGCGCAAGTTGGATCATCAGAGCCTCCGCCCCAAGGATGCTCCGTTTCGCGATAACAAAAAGTTAACGCCGGGTTTCCACCTCGGGACAACGCCGCGGCAAGGCAGCCGTTCCATGATCTCTTGTAGATCGTGGAACTGACGCCTGGCTTGCTGACCTTGAGCGAGTCTTTGCGCGAACCAGGAAATGGTCCCAGTCTTGGGGCCGCGGGCGCTTTTCGATCTGGTGTTGCAGTTCAGCAGCGCTAAACTAGGTTATTGGTCAAGCTTCACGGCTGGAGTTCCCACCTTGCGCTTCCACATTCTTCTATTGCCCGCGCTTCTGCTGTCTGCCAGCGCGGGGCTCCTGAGCTACCCGGCATCGGCTTCGATCGACCGCATTCCGGTTTTGGACATGGAGAGAACCTGCCGCGCGGCGCAGGACTACGGAACGACCGACCCGAAGCAAACCTACCGCAATTGCCTGCTGGACGAAAAAGAGGCGCGCACGCAGCTCAACCAGAAATGGTCGAAGTTCAAGGCCACAAGCCGGCGCTCTTGCATTCCGCCGCGTCCCATTCCGAGTTACGTCGAGATGCTGACCTGCCTGGAAATGTACCAGGACACCCTTGCGCCTTATCAGGGCGGGGCAGCGTCCGGCGGTGCGGCGAGCGGATATACGCACGATTCGCCCTCCCCGCGGCCGGAATTATCCCCCGGTCCGCGTCCTGCGGGCAGTTTCTAATAAAGCACGCATCGCGGGCAATCGGCGCGCCCCGTTACATCGGGGCGCTATACTTAACTCCCTTTTAATCTTTGATTTTTTCGGATCGTGCGCGACTCAGCGGCATGCCAAATTTCCGGCGTGCGCCACGCACAATTCTGTCGCCCATTTGCCACATAGCGTCGCGAAATGCGGTGCTAGGCCGCACAAGCTATCGACCGTTTCGGGAAAATCTCTAGGATCAGCACCGGAATAACTCAACTCATAATAGTTATAACGAGGGGGATAAATTCGATGGCGAAATTTCCATCCGAGTCTCGCCGCAGCGGCCGCCTTGCGCGGATGGTCGTTTTCGCGGCAGCGACAGCGGTGAGCATGGCGGCAGTCGGCCAGGCTCGCGCAGACGTTACAGACCAGCTACTTGATCAATTGCGCGCCAAAGGCGTTCTGACGCATGGCGAATATAGCAAACTTAAGTCCCGCCATGCGGCGGAAAAGGCGGAAATGGACCGCCCCTATAGCCGTCATTATTCGAAGGACGGCGTTGTCGTCGTTCCGGATGACCGCTATCTCACCCGCCTCGACAAGGGCATCGGCTTCCACATCCCCGGCCTGATCACCAAGGAAGGTGAAGTCGGCGCGATCGATGTGAAGATCTCCGGCGACCTGATCTTCGGGGCGAACGAAACCTTCAACCAGTCGGGCAACCACACCGTCAGCGCTCCGGTCTCGTCACCGCAAGCCCGAACCAGCCGTATAACTCGATCCAGGCTGGCCTGCTGCCGAGCGCGATTGTGCTGAGCATCGCCACCAACCAGATGGGCTACGATCTCGGCTTCACCATCGGCGCTTATACCGGCGGCACCAACACCAACACGAGCGCCGCCTTTACCAACGCTAACGCACCCGGTGCGCCAGCTGCTCTCGGCACGCCCGGCATCGACCTTCGTCAGGTTTTCGGCACGGTCGGCACGCCGACCTTCGGTTCGGTCAAGATCGGCCGCGACCTCGGCCTCTTCGGTGGCGACGCCATCCTGAACGATGCCACACTGCTCGGCCTCGGTTCGCCGCTCACGACGAATGCGCCGCGCAACACCGCGCTCGGCCGCATCGGCATTGGTTATGTGTATGCCGACTGGCTGCCGCAGATCGCCTATACGACGCCGGACTTCAATGGCTTTACGGCGACGATCGCCGCTATGACGCCGTATAACGCTGTGAACTTCGCGGGCACGACTCCGGCTCACGGCAACGTTCGCGCCTTATTCCTCGACCCTTACCGGTCAGGAACTGCCGGAAGTCCAGGCCCAGATCAAGTGGAAGGGCAATATCGCGCCTGGCGCTGCGTTGACCGTCTCGGGTGACGCTCTGTGGCAACAACATAAGAACGATCCCGCGACCATGGTGGTCTTAGCGGTACGCTGTCTCGCCAGTTGGCGCATCGGTCAATAGCTGGGGCGTTGATGGCTTCGGCAAGTTGGACATCGATGGCTTCAGCTTCGTGGCCTATGGCTATTATGGCGAAGGCCTCGGCACGACGGGCTTCTTCTTTGACGGCTTCGACTTCGCCGGCAACGCCCGCAAATCCTACGGCGGCTACGCTCAGGCGTCCTATACCTGGGATAAGTTCACCTTCGGCGCGAGCTGGGGCGTGAGCGCGCTGAATGCCACCGGCTTCGACTGGGCGACTGGCGCGGCGCCGACCTTGCTCCACGACAACGAGAGCATCATCGGCTTCCTGCGCTATCAGCTGACGCCTTGGATGGCGCTGCAGGCTGAATACGGCCACACCTGGGACACCAACCAGCTCGGCCAGCGGAACTCCGAGGACGATCTCTGGCTCGGCACGGCTTGGTTCTTCTAAGCCAACCTGACAGCTTGAAATCAGCGCCGGACGGGCAACCGTCCGGCGCTTTTCTTTTGCGCCATTGCTTTTGTCCGCAGGCTTTGCCCAAGTGCTTGATGCAAAGCGGCAAACTGTCATCAAAGTGCCACCCGACTCGGCCAAGGACATGATTTCTCTACCGGAGTCGGAACCGTGGCGAAAAAACATTTCGACGGCCTCGCCGTCCGGACACTCTTCCTGTCCGATCTGCATTTGGGAACAAAAGGTTGCCAGGCAGGCCTCCTGCTCGATTTCCTCAAGCATTGCGACGTCGATACGATCTATCTGGTCGGCGATGTCATCGACGGCTGGCGGCTGAAATCCGGCTGGTATTGGCCGGAAGCGCACAACAATGTCGTCCGCAAGCTGTTGAAACGCGTCCATAAAGGCGTCAAGATCATCTATATTCCTGGCAATCACGACGAATTCATGCGCGATTACGTCGGGCATAATTTCGGCGGTATCGACGTCATGGATACAGCGATCCACGAGGGGGCGGACGGCAAGCGCTACCTCGTCATGCACGGCGATCAGTTCGATCTCGTCGTCCGGCATGCGCCCTGGCTCGCCGTGCTCGGCGATGGAGCTTATGACTTGGCTTTGGGGATCAACACCTATCTCAATATGGTCCGCCGGCGGCTTGGCCTCGATTATTGGTCGCTGTCGTCCTGGGCGAAATTGAAGGTGAAGAGCGCCGTCAACCACATCGGCCGTTTCGAGACTGCACTCTCGGGCGAGGCGAAGCGGCGTGACGCGCAGGGGGTTATCTGCGGCCACATCCACCATGCCGTGATCCATGACGATTTCGGTGTCCGCTATATGAATACAGGCGACTGGGTCGAAAGCTGCACGGCGCTGGTCGAACATTTCGACGGCCGTTTCGAGATCATCCATTGGGCCGACAAGGTGCGTGAAGCCAAGGAAGCCATTGCGGCCATGCCGCAGCACGAGGTCGAGGCGCAAGAGGTTGAGGCATCTCCGGCGTGACCAAGCTTCTCATTGCCACCGACGCCTGGGGGCCACAGATCAACGGCGTCGTCCGCTCGCTTGAGAATATCGCCGCCCATGCGGCGAATTTCGGTGTCAATGTCAGGTTTCTCACGCCAACGGATTTCTGGACCCTGCCGCTGCCGGGCTACCGGGAAATTCGTCTGGCGCTGGCCAATCCGCGCAAGGTTGCCGGCTTCTTCGCGGACTTTAACCCCGACTTCATCCATATCGCGACGGAAGGGCCGATCGGCCTCGCCACCCGCCGCGCCTGCCTGCACGGCAAGCGGACTTTCACCACAAGCTATCACACCCGCTTCCCGGAATATGTCGCCGCGCGCCTGCCGGTGCCGATGCGGGTAAGCTATGCCGCCCTGCGGCGTTTCCACAGCGCCGCAGCGGGCACGATGGTCAGCTCGCAAAGCCTCGAAAACATCCTCGCCGGCCGCGGCTTTCGCAATTTGATGCGCTGGTCGCGCGGCGTCGACGGCACTTTGTTCCGGCCCCGGCCGGAGGATGCGCTGGCCGGGTTGCCGCGCCCGATTTTCCTCTTCGTCGGCCGCCTCGCGGTCGAAAAGAATATCGAGGCTTTCCTCAAACTCGACCTGCCCGGCTCAAAAGTCGTTGTCGGCGACGGGCCGTTGCAGACGCGCCTCGCCGCCGCCTACCCCGCCGCCCATTTTCTCGGCACGCGCAGCGGCGAAAGCCTGGCGCAGGTCTATTCCTCCGCCGATGTTTTCGTCTTCCCGAGCCGCACCGATACGTTCGGCATCGTTTTGCTCGAAGCGCTTGCCTCGGGCGTGCCAGTCGCGGCCTTCCCGGTCACAGGTCCGCTCGATGTCATCGGCGATTCGGGCACCGGCGTGCTGAGCCACGATCTGCGCGAGGCGGCGCTCCGCGCGCTCGACATCTCGCGCGAACATTGCAGCAGATACGCCGCGAAGTTCACCTGGAAGGAAAGCGCGCGGCAGTTTTTCGAGAACATCAGGGTCGCGCAAAATCAGGGCGCGACGATCAAACTCGCCAATCTCGCCGAGCCGGCCTGAGCCGGCGATTTACTTCCCCGTCAGATCCAGTGCCGGCGTGAGATCGCCAAGTTTCGGCTCACCCGCCTTTGCCATCGCCGCGTCGCGGGCCTTCAGTCCCGCAAGTTCCGGCAGGCCGAAGCGCCGTGTGATCAGGCGCAGGATCGAGGTCGTGTCATAGAGCGTGTGATCGACGACGCCGCGCCGGGCGAATGGCGAAATGATCAGCGCGGGCACCCGCGTGCCGGGGCCGAAGCGGTCGCCCCTGGGCGGCGCGACATGATCCCAGAAGCCGCCGTTCTCATCATAAGTGATGACCACGACCATGTGCGGCCATTGCGGGCTTTTCTCCAGATGCGCGACGAGATCGGCGAGATGCGCGTCACCGGAGAGCGACGTCGGCATAGCCCGGATGCTCGTCGAGATTGCCCGGCGGCTTATAGAACGTCACCGGCGGCAAATGGCCGGAGTCGATGTCCTTCAGCAGAAGTTCGCCGCTGAGGCCCGCGTCGCGCAAATGCGCATTGCGCGCCTTGGTGCCAGGCGCGAGGAATTTGAAATAGTTGAACGGCTGGTGATGGAAAATCAGCGCCTTCACCGTCTTCGGGTCGTTGGCGGCGAGTGCCGCACCCCAGCCACCGCCATACCATGCCCAGTCGATCCCCTTGTCATCGAGAAGATCGCCGATCGTCGGCTCCGTCTGCGGCGGCAGCGTCGTTGGCGACATGGGATCGGAGAGAGCCGGATCGGTGCCCGCCGGCGCCGGATTGCCGCTCGGCTGATAGGCCGGCTGCATCGTGTTGATCGCATAAAAGTCCGGCGTCAGCGCACCATCGTTAACGAACTTCGGCGGCCCGTTGAGCGCGGAGGCCGGTGAATCCGGCGCGAGTTTCAACGCGACACCATTCGCGTCCACAACGGAAATCTGAGTCTTCGCCGGGCTTTGGCCGGCATTCGGATAGATCGGCGCGCAGGCGCAGATCAGTTCGAAATGATTGAGGAAGGAGCCGCCGAAGCCGCCCATGAAGAAATTGTCCGCCAATACGTATTTTTTAGCGATCTGCCATAGCGGCAGTTTCGATCCGTCGTAATGGCCCATGACCAGACCGCCCGCGTCGCTATAGGCGGCGAAAAGGTCGTTCTTGCCGCCGTTGATCTGCATCTGGTTCTGATAGAAGCGATGCACGAGATCGCGGGTCTTCACGCCAAGCGGCAGATTGAATCCCTTCGGATCGTCGATGGCGAATGGCGCGTTGGGCAGACCCGCTGTCTTGTCCTGCGGAATCGGCGGCGTCACATGCTTGCCTGTCAAACCGCCCCAGACGGGCGGCAGCGAGGGCAAGAGCTTGCCATCGCGATCGTGTTGCTCGAATTGCGCCGGCTCGAGGTGGGTCAGGCCATTGGCGCCGGGAAATTCGCCATAGAGCGCATCGAAGCTGCGATTCTCGGCATAGAGCACAACGATCGTATCGATCTTGGCGAGATCGTCTGCCGCCGCCCCACCTGCCTGCGCGATAAAACCGAGTGCGGCTGAAGCCAGCACGGCGGCTCTCATTCCACTCATACCTGATCCCCCGAAACCGATGAACGGATTAGACATAGACCTTTTATGACAAAGGTTTGACGCGACTCGCGACTCTCCGGCCGCGCCGTCTCCGCGCACCGTCATTTGATCTTTCCGCCGGCTTCTGATTGGAGAGCGTCAGGCGGCTGCAAAGAATGCGGAAGCGCCGTTGCGATACCTAACGCGGCCTCTCCATGCTCTCGACCCTTTCGGTCGTCCTGCCGATTTTTGCGGTGATCTTCGCCGGTTGGCTGGCGCGACGCCTTGAACTCCTCGGGCCTGCGGCCACGAGCGAACTCAACCGTTACGTCGTCTATCTCGCGCTTCCGGCGCTGCTATTCGACGTCATCGCGCATGCTGGCGGCCACGAGATCTGGCAGCCGGGTTTCATCGCCGCTTTCGGGCTGGCAGCCGTGATCTGCTTTGCGCTGACGGTCGCCGTCCGGCTTCGCCAGGGAAGTGGGCTCGCCGATGCGGCCGTCGATGGCCTGAACGGCGCATACGCCAACACAGGCTACATGGGCTTTCCGCTCGCCCTCGCCGCCTTCGGCGCCGGGTCGCAAGCGCCGGTTCTGATTGCGACGATCCTGACCGTTTGTTTCGTCTTCGCGCTGGCGATCGTGCTGATCGAGATCGGCCTGCAAAAAGAGCCAAACCGCCTGAAGCTGGCGCTCCGCGTCGCCGGCACGCTGGCGCGCAATCCGCTGATCTTTTCGCCTGCACTCGCCGCAATCATCCGGCTTGCAGGTTTCGGCGTGCCGCAGCCGGTCGAGGCTTTCGTTAAATTGCTGGGCAAATCGGCCGCGCCCTGCGCGCTTGTCGGGCTGGGTCTGTTTCTCGCGGAGAAGCGCACGGCGGGCGAAAGCCGCTACGGCGTCACGGCCGCCCTCACCGCCGTCAAACTTCTGCTCCAACCTTTACTCACCTGGGTGCTCGCGGCCTTCATCTTTCATCTCGCGGCCTTCGAGACACATGCCGCGGTGTTGATCGCGGCGCTGCCGACGGGGACCGGCTCATTCATGCTGGCGGAATTCTATCAGCGCGAAGCGACGACGACTTCGCGCGTGATTCTGATATCGACCCTGCTCTCGATCGTGACCTTGTCGTTCTATCTGGCCGCCGTGCGCTAGAGCGAAGGACGTCCATATGGAATCGCCCTTGGACGCTCATGTTTTTTAATCGCATCGGATTTATCCGAAAACCGCTTCGCACTTTTCGGTCCGATGCTCTAGCTTTCGCCGAGCCATTGCTCGCCGGCGAGATCGCGGCGCGCCCGCTCCAGCTCTTCCGTGTAACGGCGCAACACATGGGCTTCGGTCAAAAGACCAATCGGTTTACCGTCATCGTCGATGACGGCGAGCGCCTCGCTTTGCGTGCGATCAAAAAGATCAGCCGCTTCCTTGATATTCAATTCCGGCCGCAGCACGGTCTCCGGTTCACGCAAAAGCTGCGGTAGCCGCGCCGGGCCGGCTTCGACCTCGACATCCGCGAGATGGGCGTCGGCGACATTGATAAGACCGGCATAGCGGCCGGCCGTATCGATCGCGGCGACCCAATTCGTCGAGCCGAGCGCGAATTGTTTTTTGAAGTCCTTCAGGCTTTGGCTTTCGGGCGTGACGTGCAGATCGGTCCGCATGAGTTCGCGCACCGTCAGCGCCCGCATCCAGCCGACATCCTGCGCACTGCGGATCAATTCGCCGCGCAAATGCAGCCGCCATGTCGCGAAGGAATAGCCGAACGTCCGGCGCACGATGACGGAGACAAGCGCGGCAATTGTCAGGACTACCAGCGCCAGCGAGAAGTCCCCCGTCGTCTCAAGCGCCAGAAAGCTCATTGTCAGCGGCGCACCGACGATGGCGACCGCCAGCGCAGCCATGCCGACAATGGCGTAAGCGCCCGCATCGGGCGCGGCGGCGGGTGAGAGCAGGAGCACGAGCGCGCACGCGACTTTACCCATCAGGCCGCCGAGATAGAGCGAGGCGAAGAACAGGCCGCCGCGAAAGCCGGATCCGATCGAAATGGCGGACGCGATCGACTTCAGGGCTACGATCGCGACCAGCAATGCGAGGCCTCGCTCGTCTGTCTGAAAAAGCGAAGCGAGCGCGCCATGTCCCGAAGCCAGAACATGCGGCGACACTAGAGCCAGAACGCCGACGAGAAGACCCCCGATGATCGGCTGAGTCGCGGCAGGCAAATGACTACGCTTGAAGAGGCTTTCGACGAAGGTCACGCCACGCATGACGCCGATGCCGACCGCAGCACAGGCCAGCGCGAGAGTCAGGAAAGCAATAAGATCGAACGGCGTCACCTGTTGCGCCGGGACGAAATGGCCGACGAAATTCGCGTTGATGCCAAGCGCGCGCGACGCGAGCACCGCGCTGATCGCGGCGGCGATGACTGGCACAAGCCCGAATGAGGTGTAAGTGCCGATGATCAGCTCAAAACCATAGAAGGCGCCCGTCAACGGCGCCTGAAACGCCGCCGCGATGGCGCCTGCCGCGCCGCAGCCCACGAGCGTGCGCATATCGCTGCGCCGCATCCGGAACAGCGTGCCGAAAAGCGACCCGAAGCCCGAACCGATCTGCGTATAGCCGGCCTCAAGCCCGACCGAGGCGCCGAAGCCGCAGGACACGATTGTTTGCAGAGCGATAAGGCTGCTATCCACGAGCGACATGCGGCCGCCATGCAGCGCGTTGGCCTCTATGGGATCGACCGGACGGCGTGGCCGCCAGCGTTTGATGAAAATGCCAGTGAGGCCGAGGATCGCGCCGCCGATCGCCGGTACGACGGCCAGATAGGGCGCGTGCAAACGCGTCATGCCGCTGAGGCGGCCATCAGCCGAGACGCCGAAACAAATCTGGTGGAGCAACTGGACTGCATCAGAGGTCAGGGCCACCAGCGCCGCCGCCACGAGGCCGGTCGCAATCGCCAGCATAATCAGCGCCGGCTCGCTGCGCCGGACCAGACCGCGCCAGCGGGCGATTATCCCTGCGGGATCGGATTTTTCGCCAGACTTCTCACCTGGAGCCGAAGCGGCAAGCTGCATCGCCGTCCTCGCCGGAGCAGGATGCGAAAAAGCGATGCCGTTCCGCCAGAAACCCGCTCCAACATGATTGGATCGATCGGCCATATGACGCAGACGCGCCGCAAAGACAATCGTTCCGCAGACGATAAAGCAGCGCCGGCCGGGAAGCCGCGCAGCTTTTTAAAAATATCTCGCTTTACGCCGCTTCGCTCGCCGCGGCCGGCAGAACGTGCTCAAGCGCGATCCAGCTAATCATGCGCCCGTCGATCGCGAGTACGCCGCGGGTGAATAATTTAGCCATCTCGGAGGCGACGTCGGGGGTCGGCTGAATGTCGGTATCGGCGACCGTCAAAATATCAAGCACAGCATCGACAAGCAGGCCCACGACCTGGCGCTCGACCTGTACGACCATGATGACATGGCGCACTGTCGGATCGGTGGCCGGGAAGCCAAGCCGGGCCGCAAGATCGACAATTGGCAGCACAGCGCCGCGCAGGTTGATGACACCGCACACGAAGCTCGGCGCGCGCGGCAGGGCCGTCGCGGGCGTAAAGCCACGGATTTCACGCACCGACATGATGTTCACGCAAAATTCCTGCGCGCCGATGCGGAAAGCGATCAGTTCGCGCCGTTGGGTTTTGTCTGCGTGCGGCTCGTCCATGAAATCACCTGAATGAAAATGCCGCGTCCCTGCGGCGGGGTGAGTGCTGGGTTAGAATGTGCTCGAGAAAAATGAATAAAGTCGTAGTGGCGACGCTGGCTGGCTTCAGACGGCGCTGGCGCGCGGAGCCATTTTGACGCAAAAATCTTGGGGGTTTTCGTGAGGCATTTTCCGCTTGTCGCAAAGCACCGGGATGTTTGTCTGCCTCGTCGGCCCAAGCGGCGCCGGCAAGGATACGTTGCTGCGCTTGGTCAAAACCAAACTCGCCCCCCAGCCCGGCTTCACTTTCCCATGCCGCCGTGTCACCCGTGCCGCCTCGGCACATGAAGACCATCTCGTCCTGACGGAGGCCGCCTATCTCGAAGGGCTTCGCAGTGGGCGCTTCGCGCTCGCCTGGCGTGCGCATGGTCTTGGCTATGCGATCGACGGCGACGTCTTGCCGGCGCTCGCCGCCGGGCACATTGTCACCTGCAATGTCTCACGCGATGCGATTGCCGCCGCCAAGGCGCATTTTGCTCGCACAGCAATAGTGCTCGTGACGGCACCGGCGGACATACTCGCCGAGCGGCTTCGTGCGCGCGGCCGCGAGACTTCGGCCGGCATCGACGAACGGCTCGCCCGCAACCGTGAATTTTCCGAAAACCTCACCGCCGATTTCGTCGTCGATAATTCCGGCGATGCGACGACGGCCGCCATGCAACTCGCGGCCATTCTGCAAAAGCTGGCCGCTGCCCAACCGATTACGCCCTCTAGATGCGAGGACTCCTAATTTACTGGCAAAGAATGTATTTACATACATAGTCTATCAAAATAGTGTAGATTGATAAATAGACCAGGGGAGCTGGATTTTATCATGACAGACACAGCAATTCCGCACGTCGCAAGGGCGGCGGTGAATCTTAGCGAGGACTGGATTTCCGCCATCCTCGGCGTTTCGATTTTTGTCCTGGCATTGCTGGGATTGGGCGGCGTCGATTTGCTCGGCTGGGCTGCGACAGCCAAAATTTGGCTTGTGCCCAACACGGCACTGGCGCCGATCGGCAAATCCTACGCAGCGCTCGGTGGCTTGCCCGCGCTGGTTTTGACCTATGTCGCATTTCTCGCGGTTCTCAGCGGCGCGGCCGCGCTGTTCCGCGCCAACGTCGGCCGCTTCGCGTTGACGTTCTCGGCGGTGTTCTGGATCGCTTCGATCGCCTGGATCATCGGCAGCTATGCGCATTTCGCCGCGGCGACGCCGGCCGATATCGCCAAGACGGGGGTGAGCTGGTCACTGCGGCTGACGCCCGAGGGTGGATTGATCCTCGCCCTCATCGCCGGCCTCATCGTCGGTAATTTCTTCCCGCGGTTTGCCGATTGGCTCAGCGAAGCGATCCGGCCGGAATTCTACGTCAAGATTGCGATCGTGATCCTCGGCGGCGTCATCGCCATCACAGTCGCGGGCAAGCTCAATCTCGCCTCGACGGTTTTCCTGCGTTCGCTCGCCGCCATCGTCGAAGCCTATCTGATCTATTGGCCGGTGGTTTATTATATTTCGCGCAAATATTTCGGCTTCTCCCGCGAAGCTGCCGTGCCGCTTGCCTCGGGCATTTCGATCTGCGGCGTCGCCGCGGCGATCGCCACTGGCAGCGCCATCCGCGCCCGGCCGCAAGTCGCGGTTCTCGTCTCTTCGCTCGTCGTCGTCTTTGCGGTGGTCGAACTTCTTAGTTCTGCCCTTCCTCGCCAATACATTCCTCGCGCATGAGCCGCTCGTCGCGGCAAGCTGGCTTGGTCTTGCGGTGAAAACCGACGGTGCGGCCGTCGCCGCCGGCGGCATCGCCGAATCGCTGATCACCGCGAAGAACGCCGCTGCCGGCATCCATTACGCGCCGGGCTGGATCCTTGGCACGACGACGACGATCAAGGTCTTTATCGATGTCTTCATCGGCATCTGGGCTTTCGTCCTCGCCCATATCTGGACGACCTACATCAATCCGGAGGTGGTGGGCGGAAAGGCCAAGCTCATCGAAATCTGGGAGCGTTTCCCAAAATTCATTTTGGGTTTCATCCTGACCTTCGTGCTCGGCCTCATCGTGGCGTTGACCCTCGGCAAAAGCCATGCGGCGGCGCTCAAATCCGTCGCTGACGAAGCGAGTGTCTTCCGCGTCACCTTCTTCGTGCTGACGTTTTTCTCCATCGGGGTTTTGTCGAACTTCCGCCGCCTCTGGGCGGATGGGCTCGGCAAGCTCGCCGCCGTCTATTTCGTCAGCCTGTTCGGCTTCGTCATCTGGGTCGGCCTGTTCATCTCGTGGATTTTCTTCCACGGCGTGAAGCCGCCGCTCGCCGGCTGAGCCCAAACCATTTCAGGAGATTAAAATGTCGCAGATTGATCTGAAAACCGAAGTGCAGGGCGCTCAGGCCGAACCGCTGTTGCCCATTGAAAAGAAGTTGATCGGGATAAGCCTCGGCCTGGGCGTAACCCTATTGGTGATTCTGATCATCGTGAACTTCCTTGGCCTCTTGTGAGTTTGTGCCTCTTGTAAAATCCGCGCCAAAATAGCGCACTGAGCGGCCGGGACGCCTCAGACGGGCGGTCCGGCCGTACTGTCATCGCCACGACACGCTCCCCTTAAAATTGTCGGGCTTGCGCTGGCTCTTGCGACTCACAGATGACCGCACAAAGCCCTGACGCAACGCGCAAATTCCAGCAAATTCAACTTTCGGAATCCTGTTCGCGAGGCCGAGCCGCGCGCGCCCAATGCCAAGAAGAAGTTCTTGCAGCCGGAGCCGAAGCGGGCCTAACATCCCGCTATGGCTGAGACGCTCATCACCATCCGGGACGCTCGCGAGGCAGATGCCGAAGCAATCGCTGAGGTGCATGATGCAGCGTGGCGGCACGCCTATCGCGGCATCATTCCGGGCCGTGAATTGGAGCGGATGATCGCGCGGCGCGGGCCAACCTGGTGGCGCTCCGCCATTCAACGTCGCTCCCGCCTTGTCGTGCTAGACTTCGACGACGCGATCGGCGGCTACGCGAGCTACGGCCGTAATCGCGTTCCGGCGATGAATTTCGGCGGCGAGATTTTTGAACTCTACATCGCGCCGGAATTCCAGGGCTTGGGTTTTGGCAAGCGGCTGTTCAGCGCCGCGCGCAGAGACCTCGCCGAACACGGCTATTCGTCGTTCCTCGTCTGGGCGCTCGCCGACAACGAGCCGGCACTCAGCTTTTACGGCCATCTCGGCGGCACCTTGGTGCGCCGCGCCTTCGAACGGTTCGGCAGCGAACAGCGCGAGCGCGTCGCCTTCGCTTTCCAATAGCGGCATGATCGGGTATTGAGCGGCGCCTCTTACGCGCAGACGCGCAATTCCCAATTATAGGATCAGCTATGAATTTCGATGCCGTTCCCGCCGGCAAGAACCCGCCTGACGACATCAACGTCGTCATCGAAGTGCCGATCGGCGGCGAGCCCATCAAATACGAAATGGACAAGGCGTCCGGCGCGCTTTTCGTCGACCGCTTTCTCTATACGGCGATGCGCTACCCGGGAAATTACGGCTTCGTCCCGCACACCCTGTCGGACGATGGCGACCCTTGCGATGTCGTGGTGGTCAACACCCGTGCAATCGCGCCCGGCGCGGTGATGAATTGCCGTGTCGTTGGCGTACTGCTGATGCAGGACGAGCATGGCGGCGATGAAAAGATCCTCGCGGTCCCTTCATCGAAGCTCACGACGCGCTACGACAAAATTCAGAATTACACCGATCTGCCGCAAATCACGATCGAACAGGTCGAGCACTTCTTCAGCCATTATAAGGATCTCGAACCCGGCAAATGGGTGAAGATCCTGCGGTGGGGTGATGCTGCCGAAGGACGAAAGCTCGTTGTTGACGGGCTCGCGCGCGCCCAGGCGGCGAAGGGCTAAGACGCCGTCATGCGCGGACTTGATCCGCAGCGATCCGGCTCAGATCACAAAGTTAGCCGCTCCCATTCCTTCCACGTCATGCCCGGCCTTGTGCCGGGCATCCACGCCGGGACGTTGCGTTAACGATTGCAATGAGGCCGCGGCGTCATCGCGTGGATGGCCGGGTCAAGCCAGGCCATGACGAGCACGTATGCTTCTCAATGACGCGTTATTTCTTCCGCGAAAGTTCAAAGACCGCCTGATCGCCAATCAGGTTCAAGACCCACCACGGCGCGCCGACGCGCAGCGGCCGGCCTTGCTGATCGAGCGCAATCGAGCGCTCGGTCTTCGCACCGATCTCGTCGACCAGACCGATGAAGTCGCGGATCGTACAGAAGTGAATGTTCGACGTCTCATACCACGCGGCTGACAGACTTTTCGTCACCGGCATCCGGCCCTTGAGCGCGATCTGTGTGCGGATGCGCCAATTGCCGAAATTCGGAAACGACACGATGGCGTGACGGCCGATGCGCAGCATGTTTTCGAGTACAAGGCGCGGATGGCGCGTCGCCTGCAAAGTTTGCGACAGCACCACGTAATCGAACGCATCGTCCGGATAATCGGCGAGGTCGGTGTCGGCGTCACCCTGGATCACCGACAAGCCTTTGGCGACGCAATCGTTCACGCCGCTTTGCGAAAGCTCGATGCCGCGCGCGTCAACGCCGCGTTCCTCGGCGAGGAGCCGCAACAAAGTGCCGTCGCCGCAGCCGACGTCGAGCACGCGGCTCTTCGGCGCCACCATATCGGCGACGACAAGAAGATCGATACGCGCCGTCTGCGACAGCATGACGGCGGTGCGCGTCCCATTCGCCATCATCGGGTCCCGGACGATGGCGCGATGCCGCGGGCACGCGCCGCGGCTTCAAGGAAACCGCGCGTCGTGGCGATGAAGTCCGGCACGTTCAAGAGAAACGCGTCGTGGCCGCGATCGGTGTCGATCTCGACGAAGGAGACGGATGCCGCGGCAGCGTTCAGCGCATGGACGATCGCGCGCGACGCAGACGTCGGATAGAGCCAATCCGAATCGAACGAGACGACGCAGAAACGCGTCTTCGATCCTTTGAACGCTGCGGCGAGCGTGCCGCCGTAATCCTCGGCGAGATCGAAATAATCGCAAGCGCGGGTGACGTAGAGATACGAATTTGCATCGAACCGATCGACGAAACTCGTGCCCTGATAGCGTAGATAATTCTCGATCTGGAAATCGGCGTCGAACGAAAAGGTCGGCGCGGCGCGATCCTGATACTTGCGGCCGAACTTGCGCTGTAACGCCTCCTCGGAGAGATACGTGATATGCGCGGCCATGCGTGCAACGGCGAGCCCCTTCGTCGGACTCGCGCCAGCATCGAGATAGCGCCCCTGCTTCCATTCAGGATCGGCCATGACCGCCTGACGGCCGACTTCGTGGAAGGCGATGTTCTGAGAGGAATGTTTCGCGGCGGTCGCGATCGGCATGGCGGCAAAAACCCGCGACGGATAGCTCGCCGCCCATTGCAGCACCTGCATGCCACCCATCGACCCGCCGATGACCGCGAACAACGTTTCGATTCCGAGGTAATCGATCAACATGGCCTGCGCGCGTACCATGTCGCGGATCGTCACCAGCGGCAGGTCGAGGCCCCAGACACGGCCGGTTGCCGGATTAATCGACGCCGGCCCCGTCGTGCCCATGCAGCCGCCGACGACATTCGAGGCGATGACGAAATAACGGTCGGTATCGATTGGCTTGCCCGGGCCAACCATGACTTCCCACCAGCCGGGCTTACCGGTGATCGGATGCGTGCTTGCGACATGCTGGTCGCCGGTCAGCGCATGGCAGATCAAAACGGCGTTGGATTTCGCTGCATTCAACGTTCCATAGGTCTGATAGGCGATCTGCAGCGGTCCGAGATCGACGCCAGCGTCCATTTTCAGCGGCTGGTCGGCGCCGAAACGCGCGACGAGGCTATGCGGGGCATCCGCCTCGAGCTGGCTCAGAGCTTTCTGGTTGGGAACAATCGTCACGATCAACCTTCGTTACGACTTCTTGTGTTCGCTTTGACGAACGCCACGTCCGGTTTATAGGAGCGTGCCGTGGCGCCTGTCAAGGCGCGGTTCGACGGCCCGATGCGCAGATTTAGGCATGCCTGCGCCCGAGCGCCAGCTTGCCCGACGCAAGCCAGAGCTGTCCTGTCCAATCGGGAAAAGCGTTTCGCCGGGGGCAAATTCTCTTTAAGAGAGGTCCGCAAAGATGCGATGCCCATGATGCTTGAACGACGCCCTGCTCCAGAAACTTTGGCCGATCTGCGTGATGAGATCGACCGTATCGACGCGTGTCTGCACGAAATGCTGATGCAGCGCGGCGAGATCATCGACCGGCTGATCGCGGTCAAAGCCCGCTCTGGCCCCGGCAGCGCCTTCCGGCCCGGTCGGGAAGCGGAGATGATGCGCCGGCTGGTGGAGCGTCATAAAGGCATCCTGCCGCTCGATACCGTCGAGAGCATCTGGCGGATCATCATTTCGACCTTCACCTATGTGCAGGCGGGCTACAGCGTCCATGCCGATATTTCCGGTGGCGATGCGCAGATGCGCGACGGCTGCCGTTTCCATTTCGGCTTCACCGTTCCCTATATTCCCCATCCAAGCGTTGCCGAAGTCATCGGCGCCGTCGCCGCGGCGCCCGGCGATCTCGGCCTTGTGCCGGTCGAGACGGCTCGCGGCGCCGGTGCCTGGTGGCAGCAATTGGCGTCGCCCGCCGCGCCGAAGATCATCGCGCGTCTGCCCTTCGTCGAGCGCCGGGACCATCCGGCTGGCACGCCGCTCTTCGTCCTCGCCAAGCCGGTCGAAGATGGCGCCGCACGCGATGTCGTGCTTTACGCCGCGACATTTGAGCGATGGCGTGAGATCGACGACGAAGCTTTGCGCCCGAGCGGCATTGAAGTAATCGCCAAAGCCCCACAAGACCACGCCCTGCTTCTCGCCGTGCCCGGCACGCTTTCGACCGCGACGCTCCACGAGACATTGACCAGCAGCGACGCGGAGCTCGCGCATTTGGCCGAAATCGGCAGCCACGCCGCGCGTTTCGATTTCGTCAGAAAGACCTGAGACGCGGATTCGATCTATCGTCCGCACGCTTGGAGCGCGATCTATTTGGAGCCCGCAAAAATGACGTCTTCCGACATCGCCGCCGCGCCGCAGCCTCGCGCGAGCGTCTTGGCGATCGAGCCCTATGTTCCCGGCAAGGCCGGCGCCGCCGCAACGAAAGGCAAAATTTACAAGCTCTCGTCGAACAAATCGGCGCTGGGGCCGAGCCCGCGCGCAATCGAAGCTTTCCAATCCGCTGCCGGCTCTCTTTCGATCTATCCCGACGGCTCCGTTCGCGCGCTGCGCGAAGCGATCGCCAAGCGTCACGGTCTTGACGCCGCACAGGTGACCTGTGGCGCCGGCTCGGACGAACTGATCTTTCTGTTGGCCTATGCGTTCCTCAACCCTGGCGACGAGGGCATCTATACGAAGCATGGCTTCTCGATCTATCGCATCGCCATTCTCGCGGCCGGCGGTGTTCCCGTGGTCGCGGATGAGACGAACCTGACCGCCGATGTCGATGCCATCCTTGCGAAGGTAACGCCAAAGACGAAGATCGTCTTTCTCGCCAATCCGAACAATCCGACCGGCACCTATCTGCCGATGAAGGACGTCGAGCGCCTTGCCGACGCTCTGCCACCGCATGTCTTGTTGATCCTCGACGCCGCTTATGCCGAATTCGTCACGCGTAACGATTACGAAGCAGGGATTGAACTGGTCCGCACGCGGAAAAATGTCGTGATGACGCGGACCTTCTCAAAAATTTATGGTCTCGCGGCGCTGCGCCTCGGCTGGTGCTACGCGGCGCCTGGCATCACCGATGCGATCAACCGGCTTCGCGGCCCGTTCAACATCAACACGCCCGCCATGCGCGCCGGTGTCGCCGCGGTCGAGGACCAGGACCACGTCGATAGATCCATCGCGCATAACGCGCATTGGCTCGCCTGGCTCACCGACGAAATCGTCGCACTCGGCATTCCGGTGACGCCGAGTGTCGCTAACTTTCTGCTGCTGCATTTCAAGGATGCGGCTGAAGCGCGCGCGGCGGACGCTTTCCTTTCGGCGCGCGGCCTGATCCTGCGCGCGGTCGAGACGTACTTCCTGCCGCAATGTTTGCGTCTGACCGTCGGCGCAGAAGAACCGAACCGGCTCGTCGTGGCCGCGCTCGCCGATTTCGTAAAGGATTCGCGGCGTGGTTGACGGATTGGGCGCTCCGCTGGCGGCGCCGCTCTTTGACCGCCTGGCGCTGATCGGTATCGGCCTGATCGGTTCGTCGCTGGCGCGCGTCGCCAAGCGCAAGCATCTTGCGCGCACTATCGTCGTGAGCGACGCATCGGCCGAGGTGCGCGCGAAAGCCGCCGAACTGGGCCTCGCCGACGAAGTTGCATCCACTGCTGGCGAAGCTGTCACCGGCGCCGATCTCGTCATTCTCTGCGTCCCGGTTGGCGCGATGGATGCTGTGGCGCAGGAGATCGCGCCGCATCTTAAAGCAGGTGCGATCGTCTCCGATGTCGGCTCGGTCAAAAGTGCGGTGCTCGCGGCGATGGCAAAGCATTTGCCGAAGCATGTCGCAATGATCCCCGCGCATCCGGTGGCCGGCACGGAAGAATCCGGCCCCGCCGCGGGTTTTGCGACTCTCTTCGTCAACCGCTGGTGCATCCTGACGCCGCCAGAAGGCGCAGATGAAAAGGCGGTGAAGCGCCTCGCCGATTTCTGGACCGCGGCCGGCGCGAATGTCGAAGTGATGACGCCGCAGCATCACGATCTGGTGCTCTCGATCACCAGTCATCTGCCGCATCTGATCGCCTACAACATCGTCGGCACGGCGGCGGACCTCGAAGCCGTAACACAATCCGAAGTCATCAAATTTTCCGCCGGCGGCTTTCGCGATTTCACCCGCATCGCCGCGTCCGATCCCACGATGTGGCGCGATGTCTTCCTCAACAACAAGGAAGCGGTGCTCGAAACGCTCGGCCGTTTCACCGAGGACCTGACAGCGCTGCAACGGATGATCCGCAACGGCGACGGCGACGGGCTGTTCAATCTCTTCACGCGCACGCGCGCGATCCGCCGCGGCATCATCCAAGAAGGTCAGGAGATCGCCGCGCCCGACTTCGGCCGCCATCGCGACGACGACGTATAAGCGGGATTAGTAGACCGGCTCCATTGTATAGCTCGTGCGCACCGGGCCGACGGCGAGACGTCCGTCATCGAGTTCAATGGGCAGATGCAGTTTCGTCGGCCCTTGAGCCTGCGCATCGTTCGAATGGCCGCTGAGCAAATTGCCAAGCAGCGCGCCGAAGCTCAGCAAGCCCGGATCAATGCCATAATGCTGCAACACCGGCTCAAGCCCGCTGCTTGTCGTCTCGAAATGGCCGTTGACCCGATGCGCGGGGCTGAGCGCGAACGTGCCCTTCGCCGCAAATTTGGTATCGCCGCGCGTAAGCGTGAAAGATGTGAGATCGACATGGCCGCCGGCGGTTCGCCAGAGATCGAGATTTTGTGCCGGCGTTAGACGTGTCTCAAAACTTGTTTTCGTGACTGTACCCTGCGCCGCAACGTCGGTGGGAGCACCGGGGCCAAGAAGCTGTTCGATCAGCGGCAGCGCCGCGCCGCCGAGGGTCAAATCGAAATCGATCGCAGGGCCATCCTGCGTCGTGCGCTGCGCGGCTGTGATTGCGGTTTCGTGCACGGCGCCGCCAAAGCCGACAGCGCCGGCGCTCCCATGCACTGCTATATTCTCGCCGCTCACTACCGCCCGCCAGAGATCCTGCGGCAACCCGCTGAGGCGAACGTTGAGATCGTTCCAGGTCAGCTGGAAATTGACCTTCTGATCTTTGGAGGTCGCGACGAAGGGCGAGTCCGCCGCAATGTCGATATCGCGCGGATGCGAAACGCTTGCTGTCACGTTGAGCCCCTGCAACGTACCGCTATAGGTATGCCCTAAGATCAGACCGTCGAAGCGCGGCGACGCACAATTGATGGAAATCGCGGCAGGATAGCCCCCGATCTTTGGATTGGGGCATGACCAAACGCGGCCGAAGGCTTTCTCCCGCGCGACCCAGGCCTGAAGCTCCGTCCCGGTCTGCTGCGCCGCAAACAGCCAGACGCCTGACCAGATCAGCGCGGCAAGGAGTGCCAGCCCCAGAAGCCAGAGCAGCAAGCTTGGCTTCTTTGGCCGCAAGCGCGGGGCAGCAACGGTCGGTCCGTTTTCCAATAATCTTCTCCGCACGGGTTTCGGATGCGCTGTGTAACCCAAAACAGAAATCCGGAGGAATTTTGTTGGCGCTGCCCCCGCTGGCGTTACAGCGCGGCACATATGGCTTAAGTTTCACGGATGATGGAAGATCTCTGGGTATTCGGCTACGGCTCGCTGATGTGGCGGCCGGGCTTTGCCTTCACGGAGCACGGGCCTGCGCGGGTTCGCGGTTATCACCGCGCGCTGTGCGTCTATTCGCATGTCCATCGCGGCACGCCGGAGCGGCCGGGGCTTGTGCTTGGCCTTGACCGTGGCGGTTCCTGCCGTGGCATCGTCTTTCGGGTAATGGCCGAACATCGCGACGCGACGATCGCCTATCTGCGCGCCCGCGAACAGGTCACCACTGTCTATAAGGAAGCCTATCTCAACGCGCAGCTCGCCGATGGCCGTAGCGTGATGGCTTTGTCCTACATTGTTGACCGGAGCCACGTTCAATATGCCGGCGAGCTTGCGCGCGAAGACGTGGCGCGCTTCGTTGCGCAGGGCCAGGGCGTTTCCGGCGCCAATCCCGATTACGTTCGGGCGACGCAGGCGCATCTCGCGGAACTCGGCATCGCCGATCCGATCCTCGATTGGCTGGCACCGCGATTTGCGGATGAAGCCGCGCGCTAGGCGGGCAAAAGCTCGCGCGCAGAGCGGCACAGCGCCTCGATGTCCTCGATCGCGGCGCGGCGCTTTTGCGGATCGGCGGTCAGCAGATGCACATGCCATTGCTGGGCGCCAGCAGCGATGGCGGCGGTCACGAATGTGTTGCGCGCGACGGGGCCGAAGCCGTGTTCGCACTGGCAGAACGCGACGACCTGACGGTTGCCCGCGACATCAATCTTGACCGCGATGACAACGGCGGCGGCGAAATCCGGCAGGCCGGCATCCTCCGTATGGTGCTCAACACGAAACACCGAACAGATGTAGCGCCGTCCAGAGCGGCCGCGCCATGAATGAAACCGTTCCGCCAAGTCGCCACCAGCAAGGCTCGCGAGCGAAGTGTTGCTCGCGTCATCGGCCGGCGCGCGCGGGCGCACAATTATGCCGGCATTCTTCTCGCGCCAGCGCCGAAGCAGAAAGAGCAATGACATGGCGCGGGCTGAATCGCCGCGGCCGCTCAAGCTCTTCAAAGTAAGGCCCGTCTGCGGCCGTTGCGTCATCGTCATAACCAAACCCCTGTACGCTACAGAGCGATTCGTGATGAGAACAAAGTTGGAACAAAAGAACAGGCGGGTCAAGCCTGACGGTTGAGCCTAAGTCAGCTACGGAAAAGTCCTGCTTCCGCGACGGAAGGCGCGAGGCTCGCATCTTTTTCGAGAGCTTCCGCAACCAGCCGATCGGTTGCGGTCTCGATCTGCTTCTGCAAAACCCGCATCAAATTATCTTTGTCGAGACCGGGCGGAATCGGCGGCAAAAACTCCACCACCATTTTGCCCGGCCGGCGGATGAAGCGGCGGCGCGGCCAGAAAAGCCCGGAATTGAGTGCGACAGGAACACAGGGCGCACCCGTCGCTTCGACAATTCTTGCAACGCCCGCTTTATAGAGTGGCGGCGCGCCGACGGGACGGCGCGTGCCCTCTGGAAAGATGATGAGCCGGCGGTTTTCGCCGAATTTTTCTTTCGCCGCAGTGACGATCTGCGAGAGAACGCCGGCTCGCTTGCTGCGGTCGATCGAAATCTGTCCGCACGAGCGCAGATAGGCGCCAAAGAGCGGGAGAAAATCGAGTTCGCGTTTGTAGATGAAGGTGAAGCGCCTCACGGCGAGGAGGAGCGCCAGCACGTCGAGCGTCGATTGATGTTTCGCGGCGATAATTGCCGGCCCAGCCGGTAAATTTTCCATCCCACGAAATTCGACTTTGACGCCGCAAATATAATCGAGCAGCGCGATCGACCATCGTGCCCAGCGGCGTGCATGGCTCTCGATGGCGTCGCCGCCGCGTGCAAGGGCAGGCAACGCCGCGAGCATCAGCACGACGATCAGCGCATAAAAGCAGATATTGTAGAGAGCCGATCGTAACAATCGCATGGCCGCCCCAAACTCTCGCTCTAAGGCGCGGCCGGCGCCGCACGCTCGGCCATGATGCGCGCCGCGCAGGCTTCGGCCGCTGCGACGAATGTCTCCATATCCCGCATTTGCGTCCGGTGATTGACGATCGCGGCACGGATCACCGGTCGGCCGCCGATTTTTGTGGTCGAAGGTGCAGCGATACCAGATTCATGCAGATCCATGACGATCTCGCGATTGATCCGGCCGGTGACGTCACCTTTCACGCTGAAGCAGACGATGTTGAGCGTCACGTCGGCGCTGAGTTCGAAGATCGTCGAACGGCGGATGAGCGCTTCGAGATGGCGCGCGACGCCGCACGTTTGCGCCAGAATCGCGCCAAGCCTCTCCGCGCCGAAAGACTGGAACGTAAACCACGTCTTCAATGCACGAAATCCGCGCGACAGATCAGGCCCAAGATCGCAAGGCCAGATATCGGCCGCGGCGAGACCGCGCGGCGCGCGCGACAGATAGGCTGCGGTGCTCATGAAGGTCTGGCGATGCAGATCGGGATGCCGGCAGATGAAGAAGCCGGCGTCATAGGGGACTTGCAACCACTTGTGGAAATCGAGCGCGACGGAATCGGCGCGTTCAAGTCCATTCAGGAGCGGCTTCAATTCGGGCGACAACACGCCGAGCGCGCCGAACGCACCGTCGACATGAAACCAGATATCTTCCTCGGCGCAGATATCGGCCAATCCGGCGAGATCATCGATGGCGCCGGTATTCACCGTGCCGGCGGAGCCGACGACAATAAACGGCGTCAAGCCCACGGCGCGGTCTTCCGCAATGGCCGCACGCAATGCTGCGCCATCCATTTCATGTTTTTCATTGACGGGAATGCGCCGGAGGAAGGCTGAACCGACACCGGCCATTTCAAAGGCGCGCTCGATACAGGCATGCGCCTCGGTGGAAGCGTAGCCCACAAGCTGGCCCGAGGCTCGCAAGCCGTCAGTGCGGACCTGTTCGCCGAGAACATCGGTGCGGGCGACGAGCGTGGCGATCATATTCGCCATCGACGAACCGGTGACGAAAACGCCGGAGGATTCGCGCGGAAAGTCGAATGCCTCGGCAAGCCAGTGCGTGATCTCGCGCTCGACTTCGATCGCGATATGGTCGCGGCCGCCGCAATTGGAATTGAGCCCGGCGGCGAGCATTTCGGCGACCATGCCGACCGGCGTGCCGCCGCCGTGGACCCAGCCCATGAACAGCGGATGCGTATTGCCGGTGGCATAGGGCAGCATCGACTTCTCGAAGGTCTCCAGCAATTCGCCGAGCGGCTTACCCTTCTGCGGCATGGGCGCCTTAAACTCCGCCCGAGCCTCGGGCGGTGCCGGCTGCCAGACCTTGCGATCGCGCACGTCGCGGAGATAATCGATCATCATGTCGAGGCCGCGATGCGCATCGGCCCGGAAGGCCTCCCAATCCCGCGGATCGAGGCTCGTGTCGCGCTCTGTCGCAAAAACGTTGTTGGCGTGGTCAAAGACAGCGGAACGGGTCAAATCATTCCCTCTTGCGGCGCGCCGCCGCAAAGCTTCTGGGCGCCCCCGGCGCGAATGCAGAAGGCCCTAGCCTAATTGGTGCCTCATGCGCAAATAAGCACCGGGCGCGGCTGACACAATGTGGCGCCAAGTCCATATACCGCAAAGAGAATAGCATAGGAGGCTGCCATGGACGTAGGGTTTATCGGACTGGGCGGAATGGGCTCGGCCATGGCGTCGCGCCTGATCGCCGCCGGGCATCGGGTTTTGGTGTGGAACCGGTCGCAGGCGGCGGCAGAGAGATTGCGTGCCGAAGGCGCCGAGGTGGTTGCCAATCCGGCCGATGCCTTTCAGGCTGATGCTGTGCTGACCATGCTCGCCTCGGACGAGGTGATCGAGGAATTGATCATAGCCCCCGGCATCCTGAAGACAGCGCGCCCCGGCCTCATTCATCTCGTCACCGCGACGATCTCTGTGGACTTCGCCAAGACGCTCGAAAAGCTCCATGCGGACGCGGGCGTCGCCTATGTCGGCGCGCCGGTGCTCGGACGCCCCGATGTCGCGGCGAAGGGCGAACTCAACGTGCTGGCCGCCGGCAAGCCGGACGACATCGCCCGCGTCAAACCCGTGCTCGATGCGATCGGCAAGGCGACCTGGGTTGTCGGCACGGAGCCGCATCTTGCCAATGTCGCCAAGCTCGCCGCCAATTTCACCCTCGTTTCGGCAATCGAGACCATGGCCGAGGCCTTCGCGTTCTGCGAACGCCAGAATGTTGCGCCTGAGACGATCGCCGAAATCCTCACCGGAACCTTGTTCGCCGCTCCGGCTTACAAGACCTACAGCGCGGCGATTCTGGAGCGCAAATTCGAGGCGGGATTCAAACTGGCGCTGGGGTTGAAGGACGTCCGGCTGATGCTCGCGGCGAGCGAGAAAGCCGGCGCGCCTCTGCCTTTCGCCAGCGTCGTGCGGGATAATTTCGTCGATGCCCTCGCGCATGGTGAGGGCGATAAGGATTGGTCGGCGGTTTCGCGCGTGGCCTTCCGCCGCGCCAACCTCGCCAACGACTGACGCGAAGTGGGAGGATCAGGATGAGCGAATCGAACGGCGAGACGAAGGGTCCTGATCTCACACGCGGCGTGCCCCTCGCGCAGATCGGTGAAAGCGACATGCTGCTTGGGCATGTCGGCGACGAGGCTGTCCTCGTTGCCCGCAGCGGCGACGAGATTTTCGCGATCGGTGCGACCTGCACGCATTACAACGGTCCGCTCGCCGAAGGACTGATCGTCGGCGATACGGTGCGCTGCCCCTTGCACCATGCCTGTTTCAGCCTGCGGACGGGCGAGGCTTTGCGTGCGCCGGCGCTCGATCCGGTGTCCGCCTGGCGCGTCGAACAGCGTGACGGAAATGTCTACGTGACCGACAAGATCAAGCCGGCGCCCAAGCCCGGCCTGTCAGGCGCGGAACTGCCACAGAAAACCGTAATCGTCGGCGGTGGCGCCGCCGCCAATGCCGCGGCAGAAATGTTGCGCCGAGAAGGGTTCGCGGGCGCGATCACCATGCTCAGCGCCGACGATTTGGTGCCGGTCGATCGGCCCAACCTGTCAAAGGATTATCTCGCCGGCGAAGCGCAAGAGTCCTGGATTCCGCTGCGCTCCGAGGATTTCTACAAGAAGCACGGCATCGATCTGGTGCTGAATGCGAAGGTGACCGGTCTCGATGCGCGCGCCAAAGAGGTGCGGCTCGCGGATGGCACGGCGCATAGTTACGATAGCCTGCTGCTCGCGACCGGCGCGACGCCTGTGCATCTCGATATTCCGGGCGCCGATCAGATCTATTATCTGCGCAGTTTGGACGACAGCCGCGCCATCATCGCCGCGGCCGAAAAGGCCAAGCGCGCCGTCGTCATTGGCGCAAGCTTCATCGGCCTCGAAGTGGCGGCCTCGCTGCGCAAACGTAAGCTCGAGGTCCATGTCGTCGGGCCGGATAGGCACCCGCTCGAAAAAGTCATGGGGCCGGAGGTCGGCGACTTCATCCGCAGCCTGCACGAAGCCAATGGTGTCCAATTCCATCTCGGCACCACGGCGACGGCGATCGACGAACGCGGCGTCACGCTCGCCAATGGCGTGACCCTACAGGCAGATATCGTCGTCGCCGGCGTCGGCGTGCGGCCTGCGACCGAACTTGCCGATCAGGCAGGCCTGAAGATCGACCGCGGCATCAGCGTCGATCAATATCTGGAAACGAGCGTGGCCGGCATTTTCGCCGCCGGCGATCTGGCGCGCTGGCCCGATCCCTTGACCGG
Source organism: uncultured Pseudomonadota bacterium (assembly GCA_963782195.1). GTDB lineage: Bacteria > Pseudomonadota > Alphaproteobacteria > Rhizobiales > Beijerinckiaceae > Methylovirgula. The sequence goes on from CAWAIN010000005.1 coordinate 720,016, forward strand.
CCAGAACATCCGCGTCGAACATTGGGTCGTCGCCGAGCGGCAGGGCCAGGTCGCGGCGCTCAATATGCTTGGGCGACGGCAGCGTTATGACGACGTGCCCTTCTTCTGGAGCCAGCATTACGACGTCTCACTCCGCTACGTCGGCCACGCCGAGAAATGGGACAAGGCGATGATCGACGGCGATCTCGCAGCCAAAGACTGCGAAGTGACCTATCTGAACAATGGCCGGAAGTTCGCCGTCGTGACCATTGGCCGCGACCGGCAGTCGCTGATCGCGGAAGCTGGTCTGGAGGCCCTGATCGCCGAAGCCTAGATTACTTCTTCTTGCCGACGACGTCCTTGACCGACGGTGCTGCAGCAATTGTCTTCGGCTTTTCTTTCTTGGGCTTCTTGGCTTCTTTATTGCCGCGCAACTGACCCTTAGCCATAGTCCTTAACTCCTATTGCGGGGTTCCCTGCGGGCACCCCTATGCGGCTGTGATCAACGGCCATCTTCACGACATCGCCGCAAGCATGATCAACAGACAGACGCGTGACAATCATGCCCAAGGCTTATGAAACCGGCAAGATTTTTTGTGATTACAAGCCGCTGAATCTTCGCTAGCCAAAGCCCGCGCGGCTTGGCGCAAAGAAGAACTCCCCGCGAAGAAGGACAATGCAAAAGATGCGAATGGCTTTGATTCTGACCTCGGCTGCGCTGCTCGCCTTCAGCGGCCTCGTGCGCGCAGCCACGGCCGCACCCAGCCTCGCGGTCGGGCCGCAATACGATACGACGCATGTCTATGTGACCCCGCGCGATTTCGATCGTTTCGTTAAAAGTTTTGTCGGGACGTTCGGCGGCACGACCACCAAGAAAGAGCTCGTCAACATCACGCCGACGCCGAGCACGACCGAATGGCAAGCCGTTTTCTCGCCGGTCGGCGCGCTATCCGTCTTCGGTTTCACGACGCCCTATCCCTGGCCCTTCGGCGCGGAGCGCAACGGCTTTCTCGTCTCCGATTTCGACGCCGCGGTGAAGGCCGCGCGCACCGATGGTGCAGGCTTCCTTACCGCGCCATTTGAAGATCCGATCGGCCGCGATGCGGTGATCCAATGGCCGGGTGGCGTCAACATGCAGATCTATTGGCATGCGAAGACGCCGCATTCTCCGGCGCTCGCTGCGATCCCCGAGAACCGCGTCTATGTTGCGCCGGAACAGGCGGATGCCTTTATCCGCGCCTATCTTACGTTTTCGCAAGGCAAGGTGATCGAAGATGACCGCAAAGCGCCCGGTATCGAGATCGGCGAGCCGTTCAACACCTTTCGCCGCGTTCTGATCGACTCCGGCTTCGGCAAGACGCTCGTTTTCGCGACCGATGGTCAGATGCCCTATCCCTGGGGACGCGAGACGACGGGTTATGAAGTCAAAGACCTCGACGCGACAATCTGGAAGGCAGAGGCGCTCGGCGTCTACGTCCGCGTCGAGCCGATCAATGCCGCCGGCCGGCGCAGTGCCTTCTTCGAATTTCCCGGCGGCTACACGGCCGAGGTCCATACGCCCGCGAAGCACTAGCGTTGCCGCGGCTTCCCGCTTTGAATTGGCCAAAATTCCCCTGTTGGTTCGGCCGGCATTACGGGCAAAAGGAAAAATGCGCCGATGAGAATTTTATTGAATGATTATCCGGGTCACGCCTTCACGGTGGAACTGGCGCGCGAATTGGCCAAGCGCGGCCATAACGTTTTGCACCTGTCCCTCGGCGATTTTCAAAGCCCCAAAGGCGACCTCGCACGTCGTCCCGACGATCCGGCGACGTTCGAAGTCGAAACTGTCAGCCTCGGTTTGCCCTTTAAAAAGTATAATTTCGTCGCCCGGCGTCGACAGGAAATCGACTATGGCCATCGCGTCATCGCGCGCATCGCAAGCTGGCGTCCGGATGTCCTCATTGGGTGCGGGAATCCGCTCGATCCGCAGAGCATGATTCAAAATGAATGCCGCCAGCGTAATATTTGTTTCGTATTTTGGCTGCAGGACATCTATTCAAACGCGATTAAAACTGTTTTGCGGAAGAAAATTCCAGTTGTTGGCCATGCCATCGGCATTTGGTACGAAGAATTGGAAAAGCGCCTTTTACAGCGTTCGGATCGAGTCATTGCAATTACGGAAGATTTCATTGCCCTGCTTGCGAAATGGCATGTGCCACGCGAGCGCATCTCAGTGATCGAGAATTGGGCACCGAAGGATAAGATATTGCTTTTGCCGCGCAATAATTCCTGGAGCCGGGCACACGGCCTGAATGGAAAATTTGTTTTGATGTATTCTGGTACTCTTGGCCTCAAACATAATCCATCGCTGCTCATTGCGACGGCAGAAGCGTTCAAGGCTGAGCCAGAGGTCCAGCTCGTGCTCGTCTCGGAGGGCAAGTATGCTGACGAGGTGCGCGACGCGGCGAAGACGCGTGGCCTTGGCAATTTGACGGTTCTTCCGTTTCAGAATTTCGAGGATTACAGCGCCGTTCTGGCAACCGGCGATGTGATGCTCGCCATGATCGAACCGGACGCGGCGATTTATTCCGTGCCGTCGAAAGTCCTGTCCTACCTTTGCGGCGGCAAAGCCATCGTACTTTCCGCCAATGCCGCCAATCTCGCGGCACGAATTTTGAAACGTTCAGGTGCCGGTGCCGTTGTTTCACCGGATGACGAAGCTGGCTTCATCGCGGCAATCCGGCATTTTTTGAATGATCCGGGGGCGCGGCAGGCTTCGGGCGCGAGTGCGCGTTCCTATGCGGACGAAAATTTCGACATCAGCGCGATCGCTGCGCGCTTTGAAACCATTCTGGCGCCTTGCGCCAAACCGCCGGTGCCTGCTTAAGGCCACGACAGACCGAGAAAAACCCGTGACTCGCATAATGTTCTTCTGGGAGAATTTCGGCCCGACCCACGTTGACCGCTGTGATGCCGTGGCGCGCGCCATGCCGCGCAACGACATTCTCGGCATCGAACTGAACCCGACGAGTGCGACCTATGATTGGGAGCCGGAGACTGGGCAGCATTTCACCAAAGTCACTTTGCGCGACGCCAACACTCATTGGGGAGCGCTGCGGACGGCGATCGAACTCGTTCGCGTCAGCGTAAGCTCTGGCGCACGGCACGTTTTTCTCTGCCATTATAATGAGCCGTCCGTGCAGATTGCCGCCATGCTGATGCGCATGATCGGCAAGCGCGTCTATCTGCTGCTGGATTCCAAATTCGACGACCGCCCCCGATCGATCTGGCGCGAGGCGCTGAAGGCGATCTGGATCTGGCCCTACGTGGGCGCGATCGTCGGATCGCGGCGTAGCCGGCAATATCTGAGCTTCCTCGGCCTGAACGACGCCCGGATCGAGAATTACTATGACACGATCTCGGTGGAACGCATCCGCCGCGCCGCCGGTGTGCCGCCCGCGCCGGAGGGCGTGGATTTCCACGACCGGCACTTCACCATTGTGTCCCGCCTTGTCGCCAAGAAGAATTTGTTTGTGGCGGTCGACGCGTTCGCGCTGTATGTGTCGCGGACCAATCACCCGCGCCGGTTGCGGATTTTCGGAGACGGCGGTCTCGATCGGGAATTGCGCGAGCATGTGCGCGAATTGAACCTGACCGAATATGTCACCTTCGAGGGTTTCCAGCAGACGGACGCGGTGAGCCAGGCGCTGGGATCGACGCTCGTGCTGATACAATCAAGCTCGGAAGAACAATTCGGCTTTGCCATTGTCGAAGCGCTCGCCATGGGCGTGCCCGTCATCGTCTCGGACAATTGCGGCGCCCGCGACGAATTCGTCCGCTCCGGCGTCAACGGCTTCGTCGTTCAGGCAGACAATGTGGAAGGCATCGCCTTCTTCCTCGGCAAGCTCGCCTCCGATCAATTGCTGTGGGAGCGGCTCTCGGCCGGCACCACGGCCTTTGCCGAAGAGGCCGATGCCGTAAGCTTCGCCCAATCGGTCGGGCGGCTCACGGCCGCGAGCGCGTAAAACGTGCCGACACGGCTGCGGAAGGTCGTCTTTCTCTGGGAAAATTTCGGCCCGATGCATATCGACCGCCTGAACGCGCTCGCGCACGCGACGGCGGACGAATGGCAAGTCGTCGGCGTCCAATGGACGGGCAAAAGCACGACCTATGAATGGGTCTCGCCCGACGCGAAAAATTTCAGCCTCGTCACGCTTTTTCCGGACACGGCGCCGGGCTCGGTCGGGTTCGTGCGCAAGCTCTGGCGCACCCTGTCGTTCTGCCTGAAATCAAAGTCCGACACGTTCTTCTTCAGCCATTACAATGATGCGGCAATCATCATCACATCGATGATCCTGGCCCTGCTCGGCAAGCGCGTCTTTTGCATGCTGCTGTCGAAGTTCGACGATTACGACCGGAAAATCCGGCTGGAAGTCTTCAAATCGCTCATTCTGCTGCCCTATGCAGGCTTTCTGACCAACCGAGGCCGCTCAGAGGACTACATCCATTTCCTGCGCGGCCGGAACGTGCCGATCGCCTACGGCCATAACACGCTATCGGTCGGCGAAATCCGCAGTCTGGCCGGTGCCCCTCCCGCGCCCGGCGGCCTGCCGCACGCCGCGCGGCATTTCACCGCTGTCAGCCGCCTCGTGCCGAAGAAAAATCTCGGCGTCCTCGTCGATGCCTATGCACTCTACAAGAAGGCCGTCATTTCTCCCCGCCCGCTGCACATATGCGGCTCTGGCGAACTCGAGGCCGAACTGCGGGCAAAAATCGCGGCCCATAGCCTCGAAGATTTCGTCATTCTGCGCGGCTTCCAGCAGCGGCCGGAAATTGCGCAGGAACTCGCGCAATCGCTTGCCCTGATTCTGCCGAGCATCGAGGAACAGTTCGGCAATGTCATCATCGAGGCGCAAGCGATGGGCGTGCCGACGCTTATTTCCTATAATTGCGGTGCGCTCGAAACGCTGGTTCGCAGCGGAGTTAACGGTTTCATCGTCGAACCAGATAATCCTGCGGGGCTCGCCTTCTTCATGCAATGGTTACAGGAGGATGCGGACCTATGGGAGCGCCTGGCGCTTGGCTGCGCCCAATTCCTGCCCCGGGCGGACACCCCCGCCTTTGTCGAAGGCGTCATGAAATTGCTATGATCTCCCAAGAGTTTAGTGAACCGCCCGCAAAATTCTGGCGGTAAGGATTTAAAACAACAAATGTTTGCCCGCCTCCTCCGCGGCATCGGCGCCAACGCCTTAAGCCAAGTGGTCAGCATCGGTCTGCAACTCGCGCTCGTGCCGGTGCTCGCCACGCATTGGGGGCTGAAACTTTACGGCACATGGCTGATGCTGTTTACGATCCCGTCCTATCTCGCGCTTGGCGACTTCGGCTTCGCGACGGCCGCCGGTGTGGATATGACGATGAAAGTGGCGCGCGGCGACCGCGAAGGCACGCTCGTCACCTATCACAGCGCGATGGCCGCCATCACCTTCGTCTCGACAACAGTCTTTTTGATCGCGGCGCTTGTGATCGCGCTTCTGCCGAAAGCCTGGGTGACATTCGACATCCCGGTGAGCCCGAATACCCTCCGGCTCGTGCTCGTGCTGATCGTCGCCTACGGCCTGATCTGCCTGGCCAGCAGTATCCTGATGGCAGGTTTCCGCTGCTCAGGTCTTTACGCCGTCGGCGTGGTCGGCCAGTCAGCCACGCAATTGACCGAAGGCTGCGCCTGTATCATCACGGTGCTCTTCGGCGGCTCGCTGCTCGCAGTTGCCTCGGCCTATGTCATCGCCCGCAGTATCTGCGTCATTGGCCAGGCGCTTATGCTCACCTTTCAGGTGCCGTGGCTGCGGCTCGGCTTTCGCGGCGCCAATCTCGATGAAATCAAGCGGCTCGCCCAGCCTGCCTTTGCCGCCATGGCGCTGCCCTTTGCTCAGGCCGCCTTTCTGCAAGGCACGCCTGTCGTGCTCGGCATTGCGACCGGGGCGGCCACCGTGCCGGTTTTCACCACGGCGCGCACATTAATCCGCGCCGGTGTGCAATTCACGACCCTGCTCAATCACGCTTTGATGCCCGAATTCTCGACCGCCGTGGCGCGTGGCGACGCGCGCCTGCAGCGGCATTTTCTTTTCGCGACCTTCGCAACCGATGCTGCCATCCTCATTCCCGGCGCGATCGTCCTGCTCTTCTTTGGCCAGCAGATCGTCGTGCTCTGGACGCATGGAAAGATCCATCCAGGCTTCGATCTCATCGCCGTCATGACCGGGGTGATGTTTGTCAACGGCATGTGGCTTCCGGTTTCGAACCTGATCCTCGCCGCCAACCGTCACGCAACCTATTCCTACATCTTTCTCGCCACCGCCATCGCCAGCGTCGCGCTCTGCTATCCGCTCTCGCTGTGGCGGGGCGCGACCGGCGCGGGTCTCTCGCTGCTGGCGCTCGATTGTTTCATGCTCGTCGTCGTGATGCGCCTCGCCCATGCGCAAATCCTCAAGCCGAGCGGCGTGGCGAGCGCGCAAGAGCAGATTTCGGAATTGATATGACGCGCAATGTCGGGGTCTTCCACCCGGGAACACAACATTCCTGGCAAACGGCCCGCGCGCTGCAAAGTGCGGGGCGGCTTGGCTGGTATGCGACGTCGATCTTCTATCGCGCCAATCACTGGCCCTATCGCGCGTTGCCCTATCTGCCCGAGAAGGTCCGCGAACGGCTAACTGCGGAATTCGGCCGTTTCTATCACCCGTCGCTGGCGCCGGACGCGGTGCGCACATTCGGCTTCCATGAGTGGCTCGAGCGCGGTTTCACACGCGCCGGCTTTCGCCGCCTCGCCGCACGCGTCAACATCGCCGGCAATACGGCCTTCGCCAAATCGGTTTGCGGCCTGATGGCGCGCGAGCCGGTCGCCGCCGTCTGGGGCTACGACACGTCTTCGGCGGACGTGTTTGCTTTTGCCAAAGAGCGCGGAATTGTCCGTATCCTTGACAAAACGATCGGTGATCCGCGCGTCTACAATGCGCTGATGAAGGATATCTACGCCGAATATAAGCCGTTCTTCTCAAGCCCCAATTTCGCACTCCCGCAATCCATCATCGACTTGCAGGATCGCGAATATACGCTCGCCGATGGGATCGTGGTCGGCAGCGATTTCTGCCGCGACACGATCCTCGATTCGCTGGCGCGGCCCGACCTCGCCGGCAAGATCGACGTCCTGCCTTATTGCTACGACGATGTCTTCTTCCAGCCGGGACCGCCGCCCACACGGCCGACCAACCGGCCGGTGCGCTTCCTCTTTCTTGGCCAGGCCGGCCCCCGCAAGGGCATCCATCTTCTGCTCAAGGCTTTCGCGCGGCTGCCGCGCAACGCCGCGACGCTGACCATCGTCGGCCAAATGCAGGTGCCGGCCGCGACCTTCCGGCAATATGCCGATCTCGTGACCCTGATCTCCACCGTGCCCCGCTCGGCAGTGGCCGACTATCTGCGCGAGTCGGACTGCCTGGTCTTTCCGACATTCTTTGAAGGCTCGCCGATTACGATCTACGAGGCGCTTGCCTGCGGCTGTGCCATCATCCAGTCGAAAAATTCGAACCTCGATGCAATTCCGAAGGCTGGACTGGCGCTTGAACGGCTCGATGAGGACAGCGTTTACGCGGCGCTTATGTATGCGATCGACAATCGCGATGTCCTGCAATCGTGGCAGCAGGCCGCACCTGCGATTGCCGAAGGTTTTACTATCGCCGCATATCAGAAGGCGGTAATGGGCTATCTCGATAAAATGTTACCAGTAAAGGGATAATCGCCCGCCAGGCCCCGGAGAACCATTTGCTCGCACCGTCGCTAGAAGAAGCCAAAATCGTGGAAAAAACCGGGCAGGACGATTTTTATACGTCGCCGACCGCCGTCGTTTACATTTTCGGCGCGATCGATGCGCTTGTTCCCTTTGCTTATATCCTCAACGTTTTTTCGCATATCAATTACTGGCACGGCGCCACGCTGGTGATAAAGCTTCTGCTGTGCTGCCTCTATTATAAATATGTATCAATCAGCCGCACCGCTTTGGTGTCGGTTGCTGTTCTGACCGCGATCATTCTGATCTCGTCGAATTCCCGGCGGTTCGCAAGCGTCAGACTACATCAAGATTTTCGGATTCGTAGCCCATGTCTTTGTGACGCTGGCGATCATCCGCCGCGAGAATCTCGAAAAATATGTGCAAGCCTGCGTCGGGGTGCTCTTCGTAACCACGCTCATCTATCTGCTTGCGGCAGGCCTCGGCCAGATCAACATCACCTTCGGCCGCTATTCGTATTTCCACGGCTCGCATCCAAATCTCGGCTCCGAGATCATCGCCATGTCGATCGTACTCGCTGCCTGCGTGCTGTCGTGGCTCCCGTTCCTCGTCGTGGCGTTGCCGTCGCTTTACGCGATCCACCTGATGGAAGGACGCGCCGCGATCATCGTCGCGATCATCGCGGTCGGCGCTAAATTCGTCTACGATCAATGGGACAACAAGAAGCGCCTCGCACTGGTTTGCGGATTGGTCGCCTGTGCCGGCGCGGCTTTGGTGCTGGTGTCGAGCAAAGCGGCCAGCGTCTTCAATTCGATTTTCCTACTGCACGACAAATATCGCGGCCTCGGCTCCGGCTTCGTCGGCCGCGATCAGCTTTGGAGCACGGCCTGGCAATGGTTTAAGGCAAGCCCGATCATCGGGAACGGTGCGGGATTCTTCGATCGCAACAGCGTCGAAATTCATAATTTCTTTTTGTTCGGCCTATCGGAATTCGGGCTGCTGTCGCTGATCATTTACGGAATGATCTTTTATCTTTTCTACGATCTTTATCGCACCGACAAGAAGTGGTTCGTCTGCTTTCTTGGTATCCCGGTCTTCTGGATGTTCAACGACCGTTTCTTCAATATCAATCCTTATCCGTTCCTGTTTTACGTCGTACTTTTTGCCCACGCGAATAGAGCGCGGCTCGGAATTACTCCGCTGCCCAGTGACGCAAACGGACCCGCTCCGCGACGTGCGATAAATCAGGAACCGGCTTAGCGGATTTCTGCGCCGGATCGCGTCGCGACATCGGCGAAGGTCAGTTCCTTGCCTTTCGCCGTGAAGCAGCGCTGCGCCGCAATCCCGTGGTTCAGGCTGCGGCAGGCGGCATAAAGCGTATCGCGTTCGACGTCCCCGATGGGATTGTGCTCGTCAAAGCCATAGAGCTGAAGTGACGGCAGGCGGTTAGAGGCCGCTATACAGCTTGCGAACGTGTTCGATGGGCCGAGGATCAGGAAGCCGGAAGCCTTCGCCTTCGGATCATGATTGTTGTCGAGCGCCGTGCAACTCGAAAATGTCGTCAGCTTGCAATTGATGATGAAGCCTTCGCCCCAATTGCGATCGCCGCGGCAGCCGGTAAAGCGATGATAAAGCCCCTCGACGATATAGCCGACATCGGAGATTTCGCCGACGCAATTGCTGATGAAATGATTGGCGCCGCGAATGAGAAACGCCGCGATGATGCGCTCCGGGCCATCTGAACTCAGCGCATGGAGTGAAGTGTTCGATTCGACGCGGCTGAGATAATGGTCGGTCCCCGCAAGCGTGATGGCGCCGGCGGGTTTGGGCCGCGCGCGATTGAGGAGGACATTCGTCGTCAGGACGTCCTCGATCACGCAGGCCATACCAGCATCGATGACGATGGCCTCGTCGGAGAAATTATCAAATTGCGCGACTTTGATCGCGCACCAGCTTGCCTTTTGAAAGCGGATGCCGCCTGCGGCGAATTTGGGGCCGCCGCCACGGAAGTTGATGCCTGTGACGCCAGCGCCGGTCACGCCCGTCTCCGGCGTATCGAGGCAAAAGCCGGGCTTGGTACAGCGTAAAGATGCGCCCAGGATCTTGCTCGGGCTATAGCCGTAAGCCGCCGCGGTCGAGGACAGCGTGACGCCATTCTTCAGCACAACATTATTGCAGATATAGGCGCCGGGCGGGACGCGGATCACGCCGCCGCCCCGCTCTTCGGACCAGTCGATCGCCGCCTGGAACGCGATGGAATCATCGACATCGTCGTCGCCGCGCGCGCCGAACCAGCAGACATTTACGTCACCGGAAAAGACACGCTGAAAGCGGCCGGGCTGATCTGCAGCAACACTGTCGGGGCGAATGAAGATCGCGTTGTCGTCATGCTGATGTGCATTCGGCGCCCAGCGAAAGGTGCCGCCGCCCCGGTCATTCTCGGAATGATGGTTGAGAACGACGATATCCATGTCGGCAAGTTCATGCGGATCCTCGACGCTGCGCAATTCGGACAAAGTTGGGAAGCGGTTCTGCGTCGCAAGCGGCGGATCTGGGTCGTTGGGGGCTGCGCTCGCGGTGCGCTCGGTCAGAGCATAGGCGCCAGAGCCGACGAAGCCACCAAACATGAGCTTGAGGAGGTTTCGCCGTTTCAGAACGTCTTTATTCAACATACGCATAGAAGCTGATCATCCTTGCACTGGCCGCCGGGCGCTGCATAAGCCATGCGGCGGCTATAGTCACGCGTAGCGGCGCAACCGGCGCTGGGCGGCGCGGACAAAATGGCCGAGGAACTTGCGCGCGCTCTTGCGGCCGACCCCCATCAGGCTCGCCAGCCGGGTTCTGATCCGTGCCGGATCGCCGGAAAAAGTATCGTCGCCGGCCGCCAGCCGGGCAAAAAGGTCGGCGAAGCCGTAGGTCTTCTCCGACGGCAGATGCCAGACCGGCAGGCTCAAATCCGCGATCCGCGTATTGTTGAGCTTCCACGTGGTCCAGATACGCCGGGCAACATTATTGGCATTGGGCGCCTTGAGACCGAGCCGCCAGACGAGATAGCTGAAGAAATGCGCCTCGTCGGAGAAATAGGCTTTGCCCGCCGCCGCCAGCGCATCGTTTTTGGTCCGCACCTCTTTGGCCAAGGGCAGAAGACGCTTCAGCATGGCGCCGCTGACACCATAGAACTCGCCGCCGAAATAATCGGGTGGCGATGCCGGACGTTCGCCGCCGGCCTCGGCATAGACATCCATGGCCTGCCGGCGCGACAGACCGTTAGCGTCTTCGTCTTCCGGGACATCGACTGTAATCAAGGCCGCACCGTCGCGCCGTGCGAGCGCAAAGGCTGGCGCGAGATCGCCGACGATGAGGCAATCGTTGTCCATCACGAACAGCGCATCGTCATCGCTGAGGCGATCGGCGGCATAGTCGAGAATGTCGAAGAGGAAATATTGGTTAAACCACGGCCGCCGCGTTCCCGCCGGTGCCCAGGTGTAGCGCAAGGTGACCAGTTCGACGCCAAAATCGGCGAGCGCCTTGTTGAGATCGATGCCATCGACGACGGGAAGCCGCGAGACATTGGTGAAGAGGAGAAACTTCAGCCCGTCTTTCTTGAGGAAGACGTTCGCGCTCCAAAAGAAGGTATAGACGCAGCGCCAGTAGATGTTCTGCGTCGCCTGGCTCGTCGTCAGGCCGCCGACCTGCGGATAGAGGCCGCCCTCCTGCGCCGACTCGACATACATCCACGTTGACACGTAGTTGGTGGCGCTCATCTTCCGTTCAACCAATCCGGTATGTTCTGTGGCCCTGCCGGCGCGCTGAGATACACCATGAAGCAGGCCCGATGAAATGACAGGCGGCGAAAAAAACGGGCGGCCGATGCGGCTGGGGCTTCTGACGGCGCGTGCGTCGCGTCTTGGCGGCGGCGTCTTCGAGGCCGTTCTGGCCGAGGCACAGGCGCTGGCGACGCGCGGCGACGTCACCCCCATCGTCTTCGGTGCCGCCGACCAGTTTACCGCCGATGATCGCAAGCGCCTCGAGGGCATCGAGTTGATCACTGTTCCGAGCCGCGGTCCGGCCGTCTTCGACTACGCGCCGGGGCTTCTGGGGCGGCTCCTTGCCGCCGAATTGGACGTCCTGCATCTGCATGGAATCTGGCAATATGTCTCGCTTTGCGGCGCGCTGTGGGCAGAGCGGACGGGGCGCCCCTACGTGATCTCGCCGCATGGGATGCTCGACCCCTGGATTACGGCGCGCGGACGCTGGAAAAAGACGCTGGCGCGCCTCGGCTACGAGCGGCGCTCTTGGCGCGATGCGCGGCTTTTCCACGCCCTGACAGAATCCGAGGCGGCGGATATCACACGAGAAACGGGTGCCGCGCGCGACCGCATCGCGGTCGTGCCGAATTATGTCGCCACGGACGCAAGCTCACCCGCGCCCCGGTCGAAGCTTGTGCTCTACATCGGGCGCATCCACCCGAAGAAGAATCTCGAACCGCTCATTGATGGCTGGGTCTCCGCCGGGGCTGCCGCGGCCGGCTATCGCCTTGCCATTGCCGGATGGGGCGAGCCGTCGCATGTGGCCGCTTTGCAGACCAAGCTTGCGGCAAGCGCCGATCGGTCGATCAGCTTCCTGGGTCCGGTCTATGGCGAACAAAAGCACCATCTGCTGCATGAGGCCCGCTTCGTGATTCTGCCATCGTTGAGCGAGGGCCTGCCGATGGCGATCCTCGAAGCCTGGGCCGCCGCCACGCCCACATTGAAGTCGGCAGCTTGCAATTTGCCCGAGGGTTTTTCCGCCCGCGCGGCGCTCGACACTGGCATTGCAGCTGACAGCATCGCCGGTGCATTGCGCCGGGCGTTGGCCATGCCAGAGCCAGATTGGCAAAGCATGTCGGCAGCGGCGCAATGGCTGGCGCGGACCCGTTTCTCGGCGGGGTCGGTCGCGGCGCAATGGGTCGCGATCTATCGCGGGCTCGCGGCCGCGGTATAAGGTGAACCATGGCCATTCTCGACGCGCGCAAAACCAAACCGCTGGAAGGCGGAGCAAGCTTCAGCCTCGGCAACCGTGTCTCTCGCGCGCTATGGCAGATAAGCTGGGTGGTGCTCGCGGCCTGGACGCCGCCGCCGCTCTTTGCCTGGCGGACGGCGCTTTTGCGCCTCTTCGGCGCTGACATTGCGCCAAGTGCGCGCGTCTATGGCAAGACCCGTGTCTGGTATCCGCCGAACTTGACGATGGCGGAAAATGCGCTGATGGGCCCAGACGTCAATTGCTACAATCAGGCGCAAATCTCTATCGGCGCCAAAGCCATCGTCTCGCAGGGCGCACATCTTTGCGCCGGAACGCACGATATCAACGATCCGGATTTTCAGTTGATCGCCAAGCCGATCACGATCGGGGCTGGCGCCTGGGTGGCGGCGGAGGCTTTCGTCGGGCCGGGGGTCAATATCGGCAACGGCGCGGTGCTCGGCGCCCGAAGCGTCGCGTTTCGCGACATCGAGCCGTGGGCGGTCTATGCGGGCAATCCGGCGAAAAAGCTGAAAGACCGGCCGCGCTTCTGACGGCCGGATCGTACGGCCTCAATAGGCCTGCTGGCGGGTGATCTCGAGGCAGGTCCGCAGGATGATCTTGAGGTCCAGCGTCAGCGACCAATTGTTGATATACCAGAGATCGAACTCGAGGCGCTTGCGCATATCCTCGACCCGCGCGGTCTCGCCACGTTGGCCGTTCACCTGCGCCCAACCGCTCATGCCGGGCTTGACGTGATGGCGGAAGGCATAGGTGGCGATAAGCCGGCCGTAATGGTCGTCATGGGCCAGCGCATGCGGCCGCGGGCCGATGAGCGACATGTCGCCCTTGATGACATTGAAGAGCTGAGGCAGTTCGTCGACACTGGAGCGGCGCAGGAGCGCGCCGACACGGGTGACGCGACGATCATTGCGCGCCGCCTGAACGACGACCGGCCCGTCTTCCATCACGCTCATCGAGCGGAATTTGTAGATGGGGAATTTCTGGCCGTCGAAGCCCGTCCGTTGCTGACGGAACAGCACCGGCCCCTTGCTGTCGAGCTTGATGGCGATCGCCACGATGAGCAGCAGCGGCGAGAGAGCAATCACGGCCGCGGTCGCGAGAAGCGTGTCGAAGGCGCGTTTGACGAAACGCTCGAATGGCGTCAACGGCGCACGCTGTAACTCCACCGAGAGCATTGTCTCAGGCGAAATTTCCGCCTGATGGCCGACCGTCGCGCGGACGGTACGGTCGGGCAGAAGCCGCACGGCAAGCGGCGAAGCGCGGAAACGCTCCTTGATCTTTTCGATCACGTCGGTCCGGCGCCAATCGACAGCGATGACGAGCTCATCGGCATGATGGCGGCGGGCGACATCGATCGCCAGATCGAGCGCGGCGACATCAATCCCACCGGACGTCTTCTCACCAGCGCCGGCGATCGTGACCCGTGCCAACTCCTTCAGGCCAAAATGGGCCAGGAGATTTTTGGAGCTTAGGTGGCCAAGTTCGGCGGGTTCGCCGACAATCACTGCACGCCGCCCGACAATGCCGCCCTTGGCGATGGCGGAGCGCATCAGCCCCGCCGAAACGAGGCGGGCGCCGAGGAGAGCCCCCAATTCCGTGAAAGCGAAAATAATGATCGTACCGCGCGAGAAGATCGTTCCGACACGCAGAAGAAACAACACCGCCGTGAGCGACAGGAGGACGGTCGCCCAGGCAAAGACGATTTTGGAAAAATGTTTCTGCGGGTTGAGCGTGACCTGCATGCTGTAAAGGCCCAAAGCCTTGGCGAGCAGGATGAAACCGAGGCCGCCGCAGAAACCGATGCCAAGCGCGATATCGATTTGCACGATATCGCGTCGGATCAGCCCATTATACAGCCAGTCGGCGAAGACGCTCGACAGCGTGATCAACACCCCATCCGCGGCGCCGGCAAGGGCTGCGACGGTGAAGTAGGAAATGGCGAGGCTGCGGGAAAGCCACGAGGTGTTCGTGGGGCTGGCAATGCGGACGATCTGATTCATGAACGCTCACAAGACGCAGAGTACGGAGAATGAAATTGCAGGGATCAAGGTTCCCTTTTGTATGAAGACGTCTAATCCTTTTCGCATGAACGGCGCCTGTACGGCGCCGCACCTAAATCATTTCTCGTCTCTCAAGCAACGATTGGGCCATTTCCGCGCAGAAATGGTGGCAAAAAAACGGTGAGCGAACCGGCCAGTTCGCCCACCGTCATCAAAACTTGCGGAAAATTTTACGAAGCGCCGCCCTGAGCAATCAGCCGTTGCCGGATTCTGCCTTGCCGGCGCGGTCGAGCGTGGCGAATTCCTCGTCCGACAAACTGATCTCGACGGCCGAGACATTCTCTTCGAGGTGTTTGACCTTCGACGTGCCTGGAATGGGCAGCATCACCGGGCTTCGCTTCAGCAGCCAGGCAAGCGCCACCTGGCCCGGCGCATGGCCGTGCTTCTTGGCGATCTTGTCGAGCACCGAGCCGTCCTGGGTCAGCTTGCCCGCCGCGAGCGGGAACCAGGGAATGAAGCCGATCCCCTCCGCCTCGCAATAATCCAGCACATCCTCGCTGCCCCGGTCGACGAGATTGTAGCGGTTTTGGACCGTGGCGACCTTGAAGACTTTCTGCGCCGCCTTGATGTCCGCGACCGAGACCTCGCTGAGGCCCGCGTGAGCGATCACACCTTCATCAAGGAGTGACTTGATCAGCGCGAACTGATCTTCACGCGGCACGCTCGGATCTATCCGGTGCAATTGCCAAAGGTCGATGCGTTCGACGCCCAGTTTCTTCAGGCTCTTATGAGCCTCGGCGCGCAAATAATCGGGCTTGCCGTTCGGCTTCCAATTGTCCGGACCCGGCCGTTCGAGGCCAGCCTTCGTCGCGATGAAGAGGCCCTTGTAGGGATGCAGGGCCTCGCGGATCAGTTCCTCCGAGATGTCCGGCCCGTATGAATTGGCAGTGTCGATAAAATTGATGCCCAACTCGGGCAGTCGCCGCAGGGTGCGCAGCGACTCGGCGCGGTCTTGTGGCGGGCCCCAGATGCCGGGTCCAGTGACGCGCATCGCGCCAAACCCCAGCCGATGGACCTTGGCTTTGCCATCGATAGCGAATGTACCGGATTTGGCTGCGTTGAGATCGGTCATGCATCCCTCCTTGGATTGACCCATGCCTTACCTAGACCTGCCCGGCGGATTTGCCAGTCCGCGGCGCAATCTCCGCCGCGGACTGGCCCTATCTTGAATGCGATCAATGCTTTTCTTCGGGGCGGTGCCCGCTGGCCGGATGGCCGCCATGCGCGCCGCCCGGAGCCGCACGCATTGCCTCGCCGTGCATTTCTCCGCCGTGCATGCCGCCTCCGCCGTGCATTTCGGGCGCCCCACGCGGCGCGGCGTGCATTTCGCTACCACGCATGGCCGAACCATGCATTCCTGGCTCGCCACGGGGCGTAGCGTGCATTTCACCGCCATGCATTGTCGCCGCATTTGGCCGACGTGCCGTCTTATGCACGCCGGCAGCGTGCGTCATCGGTTTCGGTTCACCGTCCGCGCGACCCGCTGGAACACCCTCATGCAGGGCGCCCGAAGCACGTTGGTGGAGCCGCCCCTCATGGCCAGGCGTCACCGCTTCATGTTGCGCACCGGCGGCGCCGTTGTGCCGTTCCATATGGTTTCCGACGGCGCCGCCGTGAGCAGACGCTTCCGGCGCCCCTGCGGGCGTCCGCATGGCTGCCGGCGCGCCGCCTTCCTCAACATGATGACCGGCGCGCGCGGGAAGCACACCCGGTCCCTTGAACTCGCCGGGGCGGGCCGTTGCGGCAATCGCCGGACGGCCGTGGTTCAATGAAGCGAACCCCGCGCCGTTGACGCTCGCCGCGCGAAGATGCTCGGTTTGCAACCGTGTTGCCGGCATATGCGGTTCGCGCGCTACGGCCTCTTCCCCGGCAGTCGGCTGCACCGTCAGACCGCCGCGGCCGCCGTTATAGCTGATGCGTGAGTTCTCATTGATGACCACCGTCTTGTCATAGACGTTGGTGATGCGCGTATCGGTTACGTTGGTGACGGCGCGGTTATAGAAGAACTCGCCATTGTCCCAGCGGCCGCCTTCGAAACCACGGCCCGTATAGCCGTAGCCATAATCGACGCCGCCATAGAAGCCAACACGCTGGCCCCAGTAGCCGCGATGGAAAACATAGACCCCAGTAGAGAAGCCCCAATATGGCGGCGTCCACAAATATCCGGTCTGCGGCGGCTCAACCCAGGTGCCGGGCACCCAGTAATAATCGACATTGTTGTAGGCCCAATAGCCGGGCGTCCAGACATACCCGGGGGCAGGAAGCGGCGGCTGATCATAATCCGGCAGCGGCGGCGGCGCGTCTTCCGAACTGATGCCGGTCACAGCGCAATCCGTTGCTTGAGCGTGCGCGAAATCGAGCGCAGGGACAGAGAAAACCAGTGACGCGAAAATATAAGGGATCAATCGCATTGCAGCTCCTGGCCGAATCATGAATGCGGCGCGACGTAACAGGCAAACTGCGACGGCAGTGCGTCATCTGCGGCTTGGCTATTCGATGCAATCGCATGCGTTTATCGATGGACAATCTTGACGGCGGGGGCTGTGAATGCCACCTGAATTGCCAGGTAGAAAATTTCACGGACAAATTTCATGCGTATTCAGTTTCCATTCAAAATGCTCGTTGCCGTCACAATTGTTCCATTGCTTCTGGCTTCGCAGACCGGACGCGCCCAAACCGCGCAGGCAAGTGCGACGGCGGCGAATACTCCGGCGAACGCAGCCACTGGCACGCAGGCGCAGCAAGATCCGGTTGGGGCGGCGCACGCCGACGGCAAGGCGGGCAAAAGCTCGCGGCCCTGGTTCAATGAGCGTGACGAGCCGGATCTTCGGTCTGTGCCGCGATAGACTTTTGGATTTCAGCTAATCCGCCGTCGCCCAGCGATAAAGGCGCAGAATGTATCGCGTCCCCGGGCCCGCGCCGCTGACAATCGCCTGATATTCGCCACCGCTTTTTGGCGTGTAAGTCAGCGATGGATACCAGATGCTGTCGGCCGAAAGCGGTTTGGTGAAAGCGACAGCCGCGCCACTCGCATCGCGTAGCGTCAACGCGATCGGCGTTTCATTTTCCGCGTAGGCAATGATAACGTAGTTCGCGCCGGCTGCGAGCTTCAACGGTGTCGAGCCCGTCGCGCCATCCGACTTCGCGTCATCGGCCAATGTCATCGGCGCGCGAACATCGAGCGCCGGTTTCGCAGCGGCCGCAATGCGGGAATTGGCCTTGTCCGCCTGCAGGATGAGCGGGATGTAAATCGCATCACCTTCCTGGTAGCCCGCCTCGCGCAGCATCGCCAATTGCGATGCCCAATATTGCCGGTCGCGCGCCAGCGCATCGTCAGCGTGGCCATCGAGGAGATCGGCGATGAGATCGGCACGCTGCGCGTAATTGATGAGGACGGCGCTCGGCGTGCATTCGCCGCCCGTCGAACTAAAGGCGCTGATCACTGCGACAACCTTGCCATCCTGACCAATGACCGGACTCCCGCTGGCGCCGCAGGTGATCGGGATGTTGTGCGTGACGAGCAGGGTTTCGAGCGGGTTTTGCTGGGCCGACGAGAAATAATCGGTCAGGCTTTCGATCGCGCCGGCGCGCCATTTCGGCGTCGCGCCGCAGCCGAGAACGGCGGAGCCCGAAACATTCTGGCTCGGATAGCCTTCACTTTCGATCTGCATGCCCTTCCACAACGACTGCGCCTCGCTGCGCGAGGCGAGCGGCAGGATCGCATCCTCCGGCAACGGGCCTTTCACCCGCAACAATGCGACATCGTAAGCGAGCCCAGTGGGCAGCGTTTCGATCTGGCCATCATCCCATTTCACCAGGTCCCGGCGTCGGAAAAAATCGGCGAAGGCTTTGTAGCCGGGATGCAGCACGCTGCCGATGACTTGATATTCCTTGCCGTCGGCACCCGGCGCGCGCACGAGCATCGTTCCCGCCCCTGCTTCGTCGACGACATGCGCATTGGTCACAAGTAGATCGCGACTGACCGGCCACGCGGTCGCATCCCAATCCGGGCATCCCTCGGCCTGATGGCGGATTTCGACCAGGAACGCAGCGCGATCGAGCCGCTGACGAATTTGTTCGGTCTGCCACGCGTTATAGATCAGCGTGCCGACGGCCGCGACGACGGCCAGTGCGACGAGACCGATGGCAATTCGTACATCCCGGCGAATGACGCGGCGCACCGAGACCTGTTTTTGCTGCGCACCGGTGATGATGAGATCATCGCTCGCCGCGTGGGTAATGTTGGCGACAAAGCTTGGCCCGTTGTGACGGCCTAGACGGATTTTCGCACCACTCCGGATCGCCTGGCGCGGTTCCGCTTCGACACCGTCGAGTTCGACATAATGGTCGCCGTAGAGATCAACGGCCCAATCGCCGGAAGGCTGGCGCACCAGCCCGCAATGAACCCGGCCAACGATGGTCGCGTCCGGCGGATAGACGATCTGGCAGCGGTCAGGATCGCGGCCGATAACCACCTGAGCCTGGTCGTCGGAGATCGTCTGCTCCTGACCCGTCAATGGTCCGTCGATGTGTTTGATCGTCAGCAAGGTCCGCCCCCAACGGCGTGCGGCAACGGTCCAGTTTTAGCAAAATCCGCCGGACCTGCGATAGAGCGTTTACGCCGTTTGCATACCAGCGAGGGCGGTTTGCAGATTGAGCGCGATCTCACGCGCCGTTTGCGGCCGGCGGCGTGGCGCAACAGACAGCATCCGCGTGATCAGCTTTGCGGCTTCCGCCGGCACACCGGCGATGCCCAGATCGCTGCCAAGGCTTTTTCCGCGCGTGTTGAACAAGGCGACGCGCGCGGCCGCTGGCGGCAGGCGATCCGTCAATACTTCATAGGCAATCACACCCATTGCATAGATGTCGCTGCGCGCATCCGCCCAGCCGTCCTTACTTTGCTCAGGCGCCGCATAATTCAGCGTTTTCGGCGCGTCCTTATCCTGCCGGACATGGCCGATGGCGCTGATGCCGAAATCGATGATGACCGGCGAAATCCCATCGCGCAGGACGACATTCTCCGGTTTCAGATCGCGATGGACGATGCCGGCGGCGTGGATCGCGGCCAGACAATGCGCCAATTGCGCGAGAAGGCCGATCTTTTCCGCCAGATGAAGCTTGGTCTGCATCGCCTCGCGCAAGGTCGGCCCCTCGACAAGCTCGCGCGCGAGAAGCGCGTCGCCATCCGGCTCGTCGAGCAGTCCATAGACACGCCCGACGCCCGGGTGCTGAATGCGCGAAGCCGCGGCGACTTCCATCTGCGCACCCGCCCGGCGCTCGGCGAGCACGGCGCTGTCATAGAGCGCCTTGAGCCGGAGGTTTTTGAGGGCAACCTCCGTGCCCAGTTCGAGATCATAGGCGCGGCTGACAGTGCCGAAACCGCCCGCCCCCAACGGCCGCCGCCGGACGAAACGCTCGGTCGCGCTGAGATGGGCGGGCACCGGAGACAGCCCCGGAAGCCAGATGTTTTGCGAGCGCCCGCGCGCCGCGAGCCGCTCACGCACCACATCGGCGTGGCCCGGCAGATTGGTTGCGACTGCACGGCGCAGGGCTGCCGCCAAAGTTCGATCTGTCTCTTCCGGTTTCTCGAGCGCGTCCAGAATCTGACCGTCAAGCAGGCGTGCGGCGATCTCGCGCCCCGGCAAATTGTCATCGGCATAGCGCGCGATGACGCGGGCGATGGTCGTGTGCGCCTCGGCGTTGGCCTTGCGCGCGAAAAGGCTTTCCGCAGCGACATGCGCATATTCCACCGCTTCGAAGGCGTCCGGATCGACCGGCAGACCCGCGCGGACATTGGCGAGAGCGACGTCGGCACCATCGAAATCATTCTGCGCCAGCGCGAGCCGCGCCAATTCAATTTGCGCCAGATGTTTGAGGCGCGGCGTTGCCAGGTCTTCGATATTCAAAGCTGTTGCCGCGGCTTGCGCGCCGCCGAGATCGCGCGCCGCGACGAGTGCCTGCAAGGCGCCGACCCGCGCGCGATCGCGCTCGAATGCTGGGGGCGCCTTGCCGCCAATGTCGAGACCGCGCTGAAAGAAACGCTGCGCGTCGCGCGGCCGGCCGATCTCCAGTTCAAGCCGCCCGGCTTCGAACAGCGACAGGGCGAGATTGAGAGGGTCGTCGCTCGCCTCACCGATGGCGCGCAAAAGCGCGAGAGCAGATTCACGCGCGTCACTGCGCCAGGAATGAACGAGTGCAATCGAGCGCAGGATTTGCGCGGCGCCCGCCGAGTCCCCAGTCTGCGTAAAGATCGACGCCGATTCGATAAGGTCGCCCAGCGCCTCGCTGCGCTGACCCATGCGGTTCATCACGAGGCCGCGCGCGTTGAGGAAGCGCGCCCGGTCGCGGTTCGGCGCTTCGCAAGATTGCTCTAGCGCACGTAGCCGCCCGATGATCTCGGCTTCGGGCTTGTTGCCGGTGAGATCGGCAAAGACCTGATCCAGCGCCGCGCCAAGGTCGACGGGAGGCGCGGCATCACTCATTGCGTTTCAATGGCCTTGACGCGGAAAAGCCGTTGCCAGCCTTCCAGATCCTGTAGCATCGTCGAGGCGACCGCGTCGGCTTCAACACCCAGATCCTGCGAGGCCAGTGGGCATTTCAGATCGATGCGCTTAATGCGCCGCCTCGCCACGTTCAGCAGATTGACCATGTGGTTCGATTCTTCGGCCAAAGCCCGCCATTCTGCATAACTGCCCATCCCAACGGCAGCCGCCGACCAGGCCGGCAGAACCACGCCGAAAAGACCAAGAAGAGCCGTCGACAACTCTGTCCACAAGGATTCTGGCGGATTGATATTCAAAGTCAGTACAATTTTGAAGAAGACGAAGACAAGCACAGCCACGAAAATCCAGCCGCCAAGTTTCTCGAAATATTCCGCAGCCGCGCCCGATGTCTGTGCCCGGGCGGCGTGATATTGCAATTGCTCATCGACAAGATCCTGGAGCACATCATCGGTCAAGACGCCCTTCAGGTGAGCCGCGATATTGCCGCGCGGCAAAGGTGCCGCACGCTGATAGGCCATGAAAAGCGAGCTGACCCAAGCCGCGCGGTCCGGCGCGCGCGCGTGGCTCGTTGAGCCGGGCGCATTTTCATGAGGCGCAGTCTCTTCGGTTTCCTGAGTTTGGGAGGCTAGCCGGCGCACCGCGCCAAATGAGATCGCGCGCCCGAGCGGCGCGAGCACCTGCTGTTTGCGGCAAAGTTCGGCGAGCAGGCGGTATTCGATCGAGCGCTCGTGCCAATCTCGACGCAACGCCAAAACTGCGATGAAGGCAGTCAACACCAGAAAAGACAACTCGACCCCGGCGAAAGTCGCGACGCTCACCCGGCTTTCAATCAAATGGCCAAAGATCGTGATATCTCGCTTGTGAAAAAAATTGGCGAGCGCACCGGACAGCACCGACAATGCGGTCAGCGTGAATATCCAGACATAACTCGAACGGTAGCGCGCTGTATATTCGCTCGCGCGTGCGTCCGCCGGCTGATAAAGCCCAAACCAATAAATACCCGCGTCGCTTTTCGGCTCTGCCGGCTGCGTCCATAGCGGTTGGCGGCGCGAAGCGAAAAGCATCATTTTGTTATAGATCCCAGCCCAACACCACGGTCGATTTGACTGCTCATTGAAATAATCTTGCGCCGGCTCGACTGTCTCGGATTGCCAACGGTGCGCAACGCTCATGACGCCGGTCTGATGTCCGCGTGGAACGGGCTTCGGTTCTAAAATCTGTCGGTGCAGGTAAGTGTGAATCTTGTGCGCTGCCTTCGGCGAAGCTGACGGATTGCGCGCATCGTGGATATCGGCGATCCAATGCGCCTCGGTATCTTCTGTCGCGTGAATCCACCAGACGGGCACGCCGACGTTTGCGGCATATTCGACGACCTCCTGTGTGCCGCCTCGACCGCCCGCAAGTTCGCCGTTCCAGATTGCGATGACGATATCGCTGTTGCGGACAACGAAACGGCCGACGGCCTCATAAGCGCGGTTGCGCTGCTCATCGCGATCCGGCTTTTTCTTATCGTAATCGCCGTCGAGCGACATCCAGTCTTCGCCCGCGCGCGCCAGGAGCGCCCGAAACTGGTCAAGATCCTCCTCTGCCGTCATCGGCAGGGCGTGCGGTGTCTTTGCCGGATCCGTTCCAGCAAAGTCCTCCTCATATTCGGTACGCGAAAACGGCATTGGCACATAAAGCTTGTAACCGAGCGCAAGTGCCTCTGCGGCAACAAGACGATCGGCACCGAGCGCAAGCGGCGAAATGATACGCAGAAGCGGTTCGCATGCTTTTTTGTCGTCGCTTGCATAGAACCGCGCCACAGCGCGCTCCCGCGCGATCGAATTCATTTCGTCGCGAAAACATGTCAACGCTGCGCGCACTTTGGCGTGAATATGGGAAAGATGCGTCGTCGCGAGATTGCGCGCGCCCGTGACACCAACGCGCAGCGCGAGCTGCGGCTTGGCGCGCGCATTTGCCTGCTGATCCGATTGAGCCAAGAGCACACCGCAAGCAACGATCTAGCTTCGACGGTTTGTGCCACGGCACGGCTACTCAAACAAGCCGACCCCGCCAACTCAGATGCAAAATTACAACATTCGGCAACAATGCTTTCCCCGCCATTGACTCAAATTCGCGCTGCCGATCATGTGAACGGCTCCGGTTGCGGTGTGTATCGGGGGTTGCCATGCCGAAGTACAGCTGGATGGCGCTCGTGGGCGTGGGCCTTTTGTCTGGCTGCGGCTCAATGACGGGGCCGCCGTCGATTACGGCCAGTCGGACATTTTATAACGAAGTCATTCACGATACGTCGTCCGAGCAATTGTTGCTCAATATCGTCCGGGCAAAGAACTACGAAACGCCGAATTTCATCGACGTTTCGGAAGCCGACGCGACGGTCTCGTTCACTTCGGGCGTCAACGGCGGTCTTTCAGGTATCGGCGCGGTGCCGGGGCTACACTCCACCAGCGCCGGAACGATTGCCGGCCAGGTCGGCGGGGTGACCGGCAATTTCAATTACGCCGATTCCGCCCTCGTCCGTTATGCACCCGTGCAGGGCTATCCGCTCATCCAGCAGGTCTCGTCGCCGATCGCGCCGGTTTCGATCGTGCGGATGTTCAATTCCGATTTCGGCCTCGCCGACGTCCTCGAATTTTCGGTCGACCGGCTCGCGCCGGGCTATACGGACAATTACGTCGCCCAGGACCGGATGGTCATGCTCGACCAATTCGGTGCGATCGTTCTCGCGGCCGGCGCCGAGGACGTCGGTGGCGCAGGCTCCGGCCGCCGCCGCGGGGGCGCGCCAGCTGGACCTTCGCGCGGCTCCGCCGAAGACAGTTCGACGCAGAACCTCAACGTGATCCTCCATCCCGGAAGTCTGCATCCGAGCGGCTTCATCTCCGGGCGCGACTGCGCCTTCGCGGAACAGTCACCCGATGCGGCCGTCACCAAACTCTGGAGCGGATTGCGCCAGCTTTATCGCGATTCTGCCTCGAATATGATCACGCTGCGCGGCACGCCGACGTCCGATTTCTTCTTCACCACGCGCTCGGCCATCGGCGCTTTGAAAGAAGGAGAGGTCGACACGATCCACTTCGCGACGCCACAGGAAGCCGCCGAGATCAGGGCGCTCAACAATGCTGCGCCCTGCCGCATCAACTCCAACATTTTCTATTTCAACCCGCCGGCGGACAGGCTTTCGCAGGACGAAGTCAACGTCATGTGGAGCAGCTATCTCTCAGACGCGCTTTTCCCGAGGGTCGATCAGGAAATCCGTGCCCGCACGATCTGGCGCGACACGCATCGCGCATTCATCATCGTTGAGCAAGGTCCGGGCGTACCGCAAAACGCCTATGTCGCCGTCAACAAGCGCGGGATCTGGTATTGGATCGACAACGACGATCTCGTATCGAAGGCGAATTTCGGCCTCTTGAACGAGATCGTAACGATCCAGGCCGTCCCGGAGACGCGTCAGCCCTTGACCCCGTCGATCACCGTCGGCCGCTAAATAAAGCCGGCCGACGTTAGCTCTGATCGGACGCGTGTCCGTACATGCTCGGATCGTCCTTCGGACCTTCCGAAGTCCAGATGACGCGCAGGGGCAAAGGCTCCTGCTGCTTCAGGCCGCCATCTGGCCCCATCATCTGGTTGGAGACCCATTTCTGGCACTGGTTCTTGTCGGCGTTGAGGAGACGTTTCTCGATCTCTGCCGTCGAGGCCATGCCGGCACCCGACGCGGTGATCAATTCCACATTGTCCGACAGGCAATCGAAGATGATCCGCTGCGCCCGGTAGATGAGCGTATAGGGATGATCGGCACGGGCGAATTTATCCTGGAAATGCGAAACGCCGTCCGACGAGGCCTTCAATAGCAGCTCTTCGGTATCTTCGCGGACATCGCCCTTCACCAGATCGCCGCGCGCCTGATAGAGGCGCTGCACGAACAAGGTCGCGCTGCGGTTTGAAGCGAGCAATTCAGAGGTTTCAAACAGGCGGGCATAAACCTCCCGCGCGGCCTTTTTGATCATCATGTCGAGGTCGGCCATCGAGACGGCACCACGATTGTTGCCTTCGAACAGACCGCCGATCTCGTCGCTGACCCGCTTGATGATCATGCCGCGCAAACGCTCGGCCGACCAGTTCTCGCCAATAAACGTCTCAAACCGCGCCAGCTTGGCCTGCAGGATGGCTTCCGTGAGCGCGTCCATCACTGCTGTTTCGGTCACGTCGCCCTGATGGTCGGAATCGCCGATCTTCTGTTTCAGGGTCTGCATGAGCTGATCGACCATTGTCGTATAGTCGCGGTCGGCCTCATCGGTCGCCGCGACGTTCGACGTGTCCTGATCGTCCGACGATCCAACCGCGCCAAGCAAATCGCTCGCGTTGACGTTCTTCAGCAATGCCATCTGCTCATGCGCCGATGGCGGCGCCAGTTTGGCAAGCTCGCGGGTCGAGTCATCCGATGAGGACGACGACGATGCCGAATCATCATCCTCGTCGCTGTCCGTATGGTGGTGGGACGCATGATGCGGGCGCGAATGATGGCGACCGCCACCGTGGCAACAAAAGAAGGGAAGGCGGAAGCCGAACCCGAACTGCGCGTCTGCAGGGGTCGGCGCGACCAACGCCACACCGCCCCACGCGACGGCACAAGCAGCAATAAAGCTCGATGTTTTAAAAAGATTTGCTCGCTGGGTAGTCATCGTGCTCTCCCAACCGCCAAGTATCGTTTCAATTTAAATTATACTGAGCGGCCATTGACTTCAACTATATTTGGGTGGGACGCAAAGCCGTTAATAACGGTGACGGCGGCGCGTCGACGTACCGCTATTATCCACTGTCTCCCGCGCTTCCTTGATTTGCTGATAAATCAGATCGGCGAACGGCACTTTCGTCTTCTTCGCCAGCAAAAAGCTTGCGGCCAGCGTGCGCCGGAGCGTCTGGTTATCGTAACAGCCGGTCTGGCGCTCGATGCTCCGGAATTGCGGCTCCGTCGGCGATTCCCTGCGGCCCCAGTCCCAGACCCAGACATTGCCGAGCCGGGTATATTCGCCGGCGCAGCCGAGCGGCACCTCGAGCTTGCGAACCTCAACTTTGCGCACGTCGGGATTGACCGTGCCATAATATTTCTGCAGCCGCCCGATCTCGTCATCGTTCAGCAGCGGCTTGCCGTTGATATCGTTGGCCTCGCCGGTCACGGCCATTTCCGCAAGCAGAATACCGGCATCGATCTCGAAGAACGGATCGCCGTCCTCCGTCGCCGGGTCCGCCTCGACCGAGAGGTTGATCGCCCGGTAGGCATATTGCATCGCCTTCAGCGGATTCTTCTCATGCCCGAATTCGCCATTGCGGTAGATTTCCGCAAGATAAGTGGCGGCGCGCGCAGAGCCCTGACTGAGTGCGCGCTCCAACAGATCGACGGCTTCGTTGGCGCCATTTTCGGGATTGGTGAGGATCCGCCCGGAGCGTAGCCGTTCGGCCAGATCGATCTCTGCGTCTTCGAAGCCGCCATGCGCCGCGAGCCGGTAATAACGTGCTGCGATCTCAGGCTGCGGGATCGGCAGACCGTCGCCGCGCTCCATCATGAACGCGAGATTATATTGCGCACGCGGATTGTTCGACTGAGCGGCACGGCCGAACCAGAGAAGCGCGAGCGAATTATCGGCGAGGACCGTCTTCGCATCGTCCACGTCGCCGTTGCCGTCGTAGATTTTGTAGCCCCAGAAATAGAAAAGTCCGAGATCGACCTTGGCATCGACCGAGCCGGCATCAGCGGCGCGTTCCGCCCATTCGACGGCGCGGTGTGGATTGGGGCTGACGCCCAGGCCGTACCAGAGCGATTCGGCCACCTCGACCATGGCGGCAACCGAACCGGCTTCCGCCGCCTTCGCCATCCAGTCGTAAGCCTGAGCAAAATCGGCCTGGAAGCCGAATAGACCCTTCTCGTAGCGCAAACCGAGTTCGTACATCGCCGCTGGGAACCCCTGGTTGGCGGCTTCAAGCAGATCCCTGTTCGCCTCGTCCTGATCCTGATTGGCGGATTCGGTGTAGTCGTAAAGTGTCGCGAGGCTATAGAGCGCCGCGACATAGCCGCGATCCGCCGCATCCTTGAACGCGGCATGGGCGGCGAGCAATTTTTCCTGACGCGCCGGATCGTCCGGCCGCATGGAGTTCGCCGCCGCGGCTTCGGCACGCCCATAATTATAAAGGAAGCGCGCGATACGCGGACTGCGGGCGATCGACTTCTGACACGCGGGGGCCGCGGCGTCGAAATCGATATTGGCGAGCGGCACGCCTGGGACTTCCGGCGGCCGCGCCGTATCGATATCCGCGGCGGCAAGCCGGTCGCAATCGTCGATATTGTGATTGAGCGGCGTCGCGCTTGCCGACGTGTCTTCCGGTGAGTTGATTAAATTGACCAGGGCGCGGCGGGCCAGTTCCGCCGTTGGACAATCATGGAAACGGCGGCGATGGCGCTCAAGTGTTTCGCGCGTCGGTTCCTGGCTGATCTGCTCCCAATCCTGCTGTGCGCCTTCGCATTGTTGCTGCGTCAGCGGAAAACGCTCGGCGCCGATGCCGCCGATCAAAGTAAAATCGGCGGCAGTGGCAAGGTTGTTGAAAGATTCAGGGTCCTGCTGATAGCCGCCCTTGGCGGCATAGGCGCGCACGACAAGCCGGGCGCGATCGGCCAATTGCGGCAGGGTCTGCCCCGGCCGTTGCATTTCCTGGCGCAGGACCTCCGTGAAAAGCGAATTGCGGCCGCGGTCAGTCGTGCCGAAGCTTTCGATGGCCGTCTCGCCGAACGAAGCGGAATAGAGGACGAGGAAACCGTTCGGAAGATCATCATCGGGCAGCAGGCGGCTGCCGGAGGTCGGGCTGCGTTTCAGCGTGCGGATATCGGTCGTCGCCGGGGGCAATGAGCGGCACGCGTCGAGAACGACAAAGGCGACGCGCGGTTTCTTTTCGGCGATCTGCTGGATGATTTCGGAGGCCGAAACGCCGTCCTTCGGGATTTCGTCGGTCTCGTATTGGCCCTCGAAAGACGGCATCTTCAACGCGATGATGTCCTCGCGCCGGTCGGCATCGAGCAATTGCGACTTGGTGTAAGTCTTGAGGCTCTTCAAACTGCTGAAGAGCAGGTAATTCGTATTGGTCGCTTCAACACCGACGCCGTGGCCGGAAAAAAAGAAGACGACATCGTCGCCCGGTTCGATCGTCTTGAGAAAGGCCTGGAATTTCTTGTCGAACTCGTCCTTGGTTCGCAGATCGGTGGCGAGCGTGACGTTCTTCTTGTCGAAACCGAGATCTTCCAGATCGCTTGCGATATCGGCCGCGTCGGCGTCCGAACGGGTCAGGCTCTGAATGTCGGGGTCGGTGTAGCGCTGAACGCCGAGAACGAAAGCGCGGCGCGTTTCCGCCTGCGCGGTGCTCGCTGCGCCAAAGGTGCAGAGGCCGGCCAGCCCCAGAAATGCCGCGGCACGGACGGCCCGGCACATTCGCAAACGCAACATCACGAACCTCCCTATCGCCGCCCGTCGAAATCCACGCTCGCATTATTCTTTATGGCGTCAGGCTCCGCCCAACACGAAATCCAACATTCGGCGATTCACGATCATCCGCCGCATCCCACGCCCGGGCCGCCGCCCGCAAGGCATCCGGCTTGTCCGAATAGGAGCCGCCGCGGATCACCCGGTCGCTGCAATCGCCAGTGAGCACCGGGCTGCCGTCCGGGGGCACCGAATCCAGCTCCGCGTTCCAGCAATCTTCGACCCATTGCTGGACATTTCCGATCATATTGTAGAGGCCAAACGGATTGGCCTTTCCCTGGTCGACTGGCACCGTTTCCAACGCGCGGTCGGCTTTCGTACTCCCCTCGTAGGAATAGCGCGAATCGTAATTGGCCAGTTCGGGCGAAATATCGCCAAACCAGAAGGGCGTATTGGGGCATTCGGCCGTGGTGCAGCCGCGCGCCGCATATTCCCATTCTGCCTCGCTCAGCAAGCGATAAGGCACCCCGGTTTTGCTTTTGAGCCATTTGACGTAGGCATTGGCATCGTTCCACGAAACGAAGATGACCGGGTGCTTGCCGCGGCCAAAGCCATTGTCGTCCGGCTTGTAGCCATTGCAGCCGCCGCCGGCGACGCAGGCATCCCACTCGTCGAAAGTGACCGCATAGCGGCCAACCGCGAAAGGCGCGCCGATTGTCACGCCATGCGGCGCCAGTTCGTTCGATTGGCGGCCCGGCTCACCCGTCGGTGAGCCCAGGGTTGCCGCGCCGCGTGGCACAACGACCATTTGCGGGCAACTCTTGCACTCCTGAAAGACCTGGCCGCCCTTTGTCGCAACATTATAGGGCGGCGGCGCGGACGCGATGACCGGCGCGAGAGGCTTCACAGGCGCGGGCTTGGCCGGTTTAGCCGGTGCGATTGTCTGAACCGGCACGACAGGACCTAGCGCGGCGACTACGGTTTTTTTCGACGCAGGAGGTGGGACCGGCGGGGCCGGCTTTACTGCTGGAACGGTATTTAAGGGTGCCAGATTGACGGCCGGAGCGGTTTCGCCACCTTGCACGACGACGGGCGCCCTATCCGCGGCGGGTTTCGCCGCCATGGCGTGCTGCTGAGGTGCAGGCACCGGGTTGACGACCGGTGCGGCTTCGTTCCCGCCCTGCGCGACAACGGGCGCACTATCCGCCGCGGGTTTGGCTGTTGCGGCTTGCGGCTGAGGCGCGGGCGCCGGCTTCGGCTGGATTGTGTCATTATGCGTGATGATGACTGGCGATTGCGGGCGAGGCCAAAGCCCGTAAGCCGCACCCGTGCCGATGATTGCGATCCCCGCAATGGCCGCCGCGATCCAGGCCGGTGGGATGCCGGGCTTGGGTTTGGACTTCGGCAGGGGCTCCGGCACGTCGGCTTCAGCCCCCACGATCGCCGAGACGCGCCGGGTCAGCGTCTCCATGGCCTGGTTCCAATCCGAGAAAGCGTCGATCCAGTTGCGCGTGATCAATTCATAACGGAAGGCTTTGCTCGGCGTCGCATCCTCGATCCGGATGGGCACGACGGTCAGTTTGCGCTGGCTGGCCAGCGCAATCTCCTTCTTGATCTCGTCGGAACTGTTGGCGTTGGCGGAAAAGACCAGCACCATAGCCTTGGCGTTCTCGATCGCATCGACGATGGCGTCGCCGTAATTATCGCCCGCGCCAATGTCTCGCTCGGAAATCCAGCAACCGATGCCGTTTTTCTCGAGAATATCGACGATCGCCCGTGATTGCTTATAATCACGCGAGGAATGCGTAATAAAAACCGGCGCGCTCATGCAAAGTCACTCTCCGGCAAACAGTCCGCCGAGGATTTGATCGTATAATGCAATCTATTTTGCCGTAAATATTATTGTTTCGTCGCCGGAGCCAGCGAAACGCGCTTGGCGCCTTGCTTCCGGTTCAATCCGCAAGAGCGCGCAAACTTCTTCGTCGCCGCAGGTTAAGAGCCCGGTTTAATACGAATCCGCTCTGGGAAAACCCTTTGGTCGAATCATCACCGCAGCTAAGTTCCGCGACCCTTGCGCTCGACTTGGATGAGATGCTTTAGGGCTGCGACACCGACAGCACCGGGCAGCACGCGTTCGCCAATCACATAGCCGGGCGTGCCGCGCAGGCCGAGGGCTTTGGCGAGCCGGAAATTTTCAGATATGGTCGCGACCGGCTCGCTGCCGACCATGTCCTTCTCCAACCGCGCCATGTCAGCTCCGGCATCTTTTGCCGCCGCGAGGGCCTCCTCCTTGCCCGTCGGTCGCAGCGAACCCAAAAGCATTTGATGGAAGGCGAGATATTTCTGGCCGCCGGGGTCTTGCATGCGCAACGCCACGGCGACGCGTGCGGCCTCGGTCGAACCCGGCCCGAGGATGGGAAACTCCTTCAAGACGATCTTCAGCTTCGGATCGTCATGGAGGAGCGCCATCATATCGAGGAGCGCGCGTTTGCAATAACCGCAATTGTAATCGAAAAACTCGACCAGCGTGACATCACCCCGCGGATCGCCAAGCGTGACTTGGTGTGGCGAATGAAAGAGCGGCGCGGAATTACGAATGATGTCGGCGCTATGGTCCGCGATGGCCGCCTCCGCGCCGGGCTTGGACCCTAAACCCGCTAAGCCCCGCCGTTTCAGCAGCTCGCCGAACATCTCTTTCAGCACATCCGGGTTCTTGACGAGATAGGCATGAATGATGGCGTCGAGTTCATCTGGATGGCGAACCAGATAATCGTGAATCGCGGCGTCAAGGTCGTCCTGCGAGATCTGCGCGAAACTTGGCGAAAACGGCGCAATCAGGACGACAGCGATTGCGAGAGCGATCGTGAATGTTCGGCATTTCATCGGTCTCTCCACATCGGCTCTATCTCGGCGCAAGAGCCCCGCCGCGGAATCCCCCGCCCGGGAAAAAACCGCGGCGGGGAGGTCCAAAGAAACGCGGCCGTCCCGGGCCCGGATAATAGGGCGCTGGCCCATAACCCGGCGGCGGCCCATAGAATCGCAGTGCAATGCAAGCGGTATGACTTCGGTTGGCGACCTGACCCGGCGCGCAGGCGATACAGCTGCGGGGATTGCGCGGATTGCGAATAAATTTGGGGCCGTCGCTGGAGCAGGTCACGATTGACGGCGGTGGCGGTGGTGAAACGCGCCCGCGAGGCTTCCTAACGCAGACGGTATGATCTTCATTCGCCGAGCGCCCGCGGGTGCAAGGGATGCAGCGGCCCGCGTGCCGCAGATCGCTGACATAATTGCCGCGCGCGGCGCAGCTTCGCGGCGGGCGCGGCGCCGGGGGCGGCAGAACTGGCGTCCGCCGCGGCGGCAGCGGCAGCCGACCGCAACTCTTCCCATCCCGGCTGACGAGCCCGTTCCTGCAACACGATCCGTCGGGCATTTTGGTATAATCCGGCGCGCACTTAGTGATGCTCTGAATCTGTTCGGGGCACGAGTTTCGATTCATTGGATCGACCGGCACCGGGCAGCACATGCCTTCCGTCGTGACGTTGGCGACCGGACAGCATTTCCCGCTCGGCCCGGCGGGAACGGAACCCGCTGCGCAACAGGTTGGCGGGAGTTTGATCGGAATTTTTATCGTGCAGGTCGGACCAAGCGGCGTTTGGCCGGCGGGGCAGCAGACGCCGCTGGTCGTCATTTGCCCCGCAAGGCAGCAACCATTTGATGTTTGTGAATAGCCCGCGGCGCAGCACGTGGGGCAGACGGGCGGCGGCGGCGGTGGCGGCTGGCATTGGCCGTTGACGAGAGGCTCGGCACAACAGGCCTGTGCGCCGGTAGGGTCATTATACACTTGGTTGCTCGGGCAACAGGATCCGCTTGGACCAACGGCAACGTTTCCCGGCTGACAGCCGCCGCCCGGCGGGCAGAGGCCGCCCGCATTGAGAATAGAGGCCGGCGTGCAACATTGTCCGCCGACGCGCACGTTGGGTCGCGAGCAAGGCACACATTCCTGGGTGTGACGATCGCGACTTTGCCCCGGCGGACAATTTCCAGGTTGGCAAGCGTGGGTAATGCGATTCCAAATATGCCCCGGCGGACATCCGCCTGGTGAACAGGTTTTCGCGCCGTTATTCCAAACCTGATGGGCAGGACAATTGCCGGGCACGCAGGCTTCGAGATCAATCGCCCATACCTGACCCGTTGGACATCCGCCTGGCGGCCCCACGGGTATGGAAATCCCGTAGCCGCGCGGCAAGATGAACTCCTCGGCACGCGGCGGCGCGCAGGCGCGCACGATCGCAATATCACCGAGATGCCCGCGCGCGGCTGTATCGTCGAACTTGCCATCGTAATCGACAAAATAGGCATAGAACGGCGGCTCATGGCGCCGCTCAATCCGCCAAGTCTCATTGCCTTGCAGCCCATTGACGTTGAGCGCACCCATGGCCCTCAAACGCTCCCTCAGCGCCGCGTCCGCCGTTTCGCGCAATTCTTCGCCGGTCGACCAGAGAAAGCCGCCGCATGAAGCGAAATCGATATTGCCATCGGCGCGGTAACGATAGCCGATCGCGACCCCGCCGTTGCCATTTGAGAGCCGAAGCGGAAAGCCGATCGCGTATTGATCCGGCTCCTGTTGCCAAACAGGGCGTCCGTCAGGGTCCGTCGCGACCGATGCATAACGTAGAACGCGGCCGATTCCTTCCCGCGTCAGCGCCTCGAAATCAAACGCGCCGGTCGGGACCGGCCGCTCGCCCAGAAACATGCGGCCCTGTTCGTCGAAGGTGATCTTTGAAATTTCGGTTTGTCCAGCGGCCGGTGGCACTGCGATCTCGATTGTTGCATCACTGCCGAAAGCACCATCCGGCGCGAGACTGACCGACCAAATTTGAAGACCGCCGGCCACGGCGTAATAGAGACGGCCTTTAAAAACGGCGAGCCCAAAAATCCGGCGTTCCGGCGGCGCGTAATTCCAGGTTGCGGGGTCGCGGCTATCGAACTGCGGGCTGGTAATATCGAGCCGCTTGGATGGGTCGAAGGCTACCGGCGGCAGTCCCACGGCTTCACGTCCCGCGTGGCCGTGATCGTAATGGCCCATGTCAGTCCCGGACATGTTGAAGCGATGAATAAAACCCGTCTCCCGGTCCGCAACGAACAAGGATTTGGATCGTGAAGTCATAAGCGATACCACCGAGCGCAGCGCCCGAATTTGCCCGGCCGTCGAGCGTGACATTGGCAAAGAGGCTGACGGCGCCGGTTATACCGTCGATTTTCCAGATCGATCCTGGTCCGCCGCCCGGCGAGGCAGTCCCCCAAAGCCCCGGCATGAACGTGGCGTCTGGCGCGCCGGTCTTGATGTGTCGTGGCTGGTTGTTGGGCCCTGACGTGACGACGGGCAGCCCGTAGGCGGAACTTGCCGCCACGTAGATGTTTGGCGGCGTTGCGTCGTCGGTCGCCACACCGAACACCTGACCGATCTGCTTGGCAAACCAGCTCACCGGTTTAGGGGCGTTGACGAGTTGCGCGTTGGGCAAACCGCCCATGTGTTGGAGATCGACGACCCGTAGCGCGGGGCCATTTTGGTCGATGAAAGTCTCCTCGGTTGGATCGACGCCGGGCGCGATCTCCGCCGGCGGAATGGCGCCGGAAAAGCCGGTGACGGCTGCATTGCCCGACGCCAGTATGGCCGTCGGCTGTTGTGCGAAAGCAAAACCCGTTGCGCCGATAAAAAGGAGCCACGCCACCATCGAAAGAGAAGCAATCTCTTTGCGGAAAGGCGCGGGGTGAGGTGCTGACCTCATGACATCACCGCAGCGGCTGATGTGGGTTGGGCTGAGGCAGGCGCGGTGGTGTCACGCACGCCCCAGTCGCGGGATCGGGCGCCTGCCCGCTTGGACAGCAGGTGCCGCAGGATGAAGCCTGTGAAGGATCACAGCACGTCCCTCCGGCAAGCAATATCTCACCTGACGCGCAAGCGGCGACGCATTTACCGCCGGGCCCATAAGTTTGCCCTCTAGGACACGGAGGCGGGAACAGCGAGGGGCAGGGATTTCCGGCGGGTCCATTGGCCTCGGCCGGGCGCCCGGTATTGTTGCAAATGCAGACGTTGACGCCATCAACCAGATTGCCGGAAGGATTTGAGCTGCTGACGCCGGCCACAGTCGTGCCCGAGGGACATACGCACGCGAAGATACGCTCACCGTTGTTTTGGCAATTGTAGTCAAGCGCCGCATTGCACACCCAAATGGGCTGCATCGGCTTTGGGCAGAAACACGACGTGCTCGATGCGCAGGCACCTGAGCTGCTGTATTGGGTAACTGTCGTCCCCGACGGACCGTTAACCTGGACTACAGGCGGCGACGTGCCGTCATTGAGCGTGATTAGGATCGGCCCGTTGCCTGGGCCGCCGCCCTGGCATGCGGGATCGGCATCGTTGAAATCTGCGCAACCTGCTGTATTCGATGCGCAACTGGCTGTTTGCGGCGGCGGCGGCGTACAATTGCACGTGCTGCCGAGCAGGGCAGCAGCGACGTCGCACGCGCAGCCTCCCAAATCGGAGGCGGCCTGCCCAAGACCCTGCTCGACCTGACAAGCACATTCGGCAATGTTCAGGGGATCGATACCTGCGCTCGCCGCGTCGCTAATGAATGAAGCGATTGATGACAAAGCCGATGATGAATTATTTACAATCTGTTGCGCGGTGTTAGCGTCGTTTCCGATGTCGCCCACCGTGCTTAAGGCGCTGTTGATTGCGTTGCAAAAATCGTTGACCGAGCCCTGACCTGCGCTCGCCGCTACACCCGCCAATGCACCTGTCAGCGTCGTCGCCACGCCCACGCCGACACCCGTCGTTGCAGTCGATGCGCAGGCACTTGAAGTCACGGCGTTGAATGCGCTGTCGATTGCATTCGCCAAATCTTGGACGCTGCAGCCGGGATCCGCCCGTAAGGCAGTTGGCGCAACAGCTAAAATAACCGTCAAAAAGAATGGACGAATAAATTTCGCCAAAGACCGGAGTAAGCCCATTGGACCAAACTCCTCGCCAACTCCCCAATGGACCAACGTACCTCTGATCGAGGCCAATTTCCAACCATGTTGGGGTCCATATTATTGTTTGCAGCGGCCCGGCAAAACCCGGATCGCGAGAAGACGAGACTTATCCGGCGCGGCTGCCCTCAGCCGACGGAGGCCAGCAGCCCGACGACCTTATTGGTGACTTGAAGAAAATCGTGCGGGTGCAGGGCCAACGCGCCTTCAAACGGATAGTCGAGAAGCCGGGCGACGACCAGAATGCTCGAGACCGAAGCCGCAAACACGCCCGAGACGAGCGCCGCCGAAGCCCAATAGCGAAGCCCCGATAGCACCACGAAGGCAATGAGGATCAATTCCAATCCAATCAGCACGGCCCAAAGCGCCCCGGGAATGCCGCTGCCGGCCTGATAGATTCTGACTTCGCGCTGCGCATGCGCCTGCGCGAGCAGGGAAAGGATTTCCGGCTTCTTATCGCTTTCGGCCGGATCATCAAATTTGAGATTTGCAACGGCTTGAATCAAAGCGACCAGTTTCTGATCGGTCGCCATATCCTCGGTGCGATGCGCGGCCATCACTGGCCATTCTGCTTGCACGACACTGTCGAGATAAGCTTTTTGTTTGCTCAAAATGGCTTTCGCGAAAGGCGCTGGCAATGTC
The DNA here is from genome assembly GCA_963782195.1 of uncultured Pseudomonadota bacterium. Taxonomy (GTDB): domain Bacteria; phylum Pseudomonadota; class Alphaproteobacteria; order Rhizobiales; family Beijerinckiaceae; genus Methylovirgula. The sequence continues at coordinate 756,485 of CAWAIN010000005.1, forward strand.
GCCACGATCATCGCGGCGCCATGCATCGCGCCAACTTCGAGATCGATGGCGGCGGAAGCCTCATTATATTCGGTCCAGGCCTCGCTAAAGACGAATGCGAGAAGAACGGCGAAAATGACGCCGAGCTGCAAGAAGACGGTCGAGCCAACTTCATGATGTTCGCGCCGCAGGTCGGTCGCGACAGCTTTCTGGACGACAAGCGTCACTGCGGCTGCAGCCAGCCCCACAACCAAAATAATCAGGATGGCCGTACCATAACCCATGCGAGACAGGCTCCCCGGGAGCTAAATTTACTGTCCGCAACTTATCCGAAACTGTTCGCGGCTTTGTCAAAGCGTTGGTGCTGGCAGCACGGCGAGCACTTCGCGCGCGGCGCGAAGGCCACTTTCCCATGCACCGTGTACGGTCGAGAAGAACGAGGGATGCGTCGCCTCGCCGGCGAAGAACAGCCGCTCCGCGACCGGTGCGGCAAGCGCAGCCCGCGCCGCCGCATCGCCGGGCAGTGCATGTGAGTAAGCACCGAGCGCCCAGCGGTCACGTCCCCATTCGGTCTCGGCAAGCGGCTGCGCCCGGCGGCGAAAAGACGCGCCGAGAAGTTCGCTCAATTCATCGAGCGCAAAGGCGGTGAGCGCCCCCTTCCCTTCCCGGATCAAATCCTCGGCATTGCGGCCGCCGAGATAGGCCTCGATATACGGGCGTCCAAACGGGCGCGTATGATAAGATCCGGTCGCAGCCCGGTCGATCCGGCCGAAGAAATGCCCCTCGACCGGCAGTTCTTCAGGCTTGTCGAGATAGAAGAAGGCTTTCTCTGCTCTGCCCAGCGGCAATCTGGCGGCGGCCTCGATCTTGTCGGGCAGGCCCGGCGCAAAAACGATCCGTTCTTTGGCGAGAAGGTTCGTCGGCACCGCGACGATCACCGTCCGCGCCGCGAGCGAGCCTTGTTCGGTCTCCAGCCGTACCGGCACGCTGCGATGATCGATTGCAGTGACCGCGCAGGAAAAACGCGGCGCGATCGACGCCGTCAATGCGGCGATGGCCGCACCATACCCCTGCTTCAGGCGCCAATTTGTGCCGGAATCGACGTAGGCCGCATAGTCGAGCACCGAGACGCGATCATATTCCGTACCGTTATAATAAGAGCTCACGGCATCGATCAGGCCGTTCCACCTGTTGCCGGGTTCGAAAAAGTCCGACGCTGGCGCATCGAGATCCTTGAGCGCAGCCGCCGCGAGCCGCGCATCGAAAGCTTCATAGGCGTCTGCAAACGCCTTCTGTTCTGCCGTGCTGAAGCCTTGATCGCCAGACTGGCGACCCCAATTCGCCGCGCGTTTCTCGAGGGCCAAGCCGGCATCCTCGATGAGCGGAACGAGCACGTTGCGATCGGCCGAATGAACCCAGCCGCATCCCGCATCGAGCGGAAGTTCGCCGCGCGCGACAAAGGTGTGAGCGCGTCCTCCCGCACGCTCGCGCGCTTCGAGAACGACGATAGACCGGCCTTCGTTCGTAAGCTCAAGCGCTGCGGCGAGTCCGGCTGCGCCCGCGCCGACGATCGCGACATCAAAAACATCCTGCATCTGGGAATCAACTCTTTACAGCTGCGCTTCGGCGAGAATGCCAGACGCTCTTGCATAACGAACCATGCGCGTTGCGGCTAGTTGCCACGCCTAACGCGCGGCACGCATAACAGACATGCGCATTCCTCAAATTGATTGAGCGGCGAATTACGCGTTCAAGCGCGTAGCTTTTGCGATTTCAATTCGCTTCGTACTTGCGCGATGCGTCGTCACCGCGTGTCGGCTGCAATTGTCGCATCAATCTTGAATCAAATCGCGAGCATTATGGTTTACAAATTGTGAAAGTCGCACTTTAATAGGTTAATATTATCTTAACGCTCCGGGTCGTGCCGTGTTGAACGTTCCCGTTTCCGAGATTACGCGTCCTAAAGACATTGAGATTTCGCCGGAGGACGTGCTCGGCGAGATCTATAACCGGGCTGGGCCGCTTCCACAGATCAAGCTCGAATACGAGCCCGCGATCAAATTGCTGTGGGTCACGATCGCGCCCGAGCCCAAGCCTGTCTTCACATTGGATCTCGTTCGCAGCGCACACCGTTTGCAAACCGCGCTGGTCGAGCTTTGGGGCAAAGAGAGCTACCGGCATTCCCCGATCCGATACTTCGCCTATCGTGCGAGGGGACCGATCTTCACGCTGGGCGGTGATCTCGATTTTTATCTCGACTGCATCGCCAAAGGAGATCGCCCCGCGCTGCAGGAGCACGCCCGGCTCTCAATTGAAGGCGTATTAGGCAACGCGTCCTGCCTGTCTGGCACGGCGATTACGCTTGCAGCCATCGAGGGCAAGGGCGTGGGCGGCGGAATCGATGCGCCGTTGTCGTGCAATATCGTGATCGCGGGCGAGCAGACCTCGTTTAGCTATCCTGAGGTGAAGTTCAATCATTTCCCGGTGGCAGCGGTAGCCGTTCTCTCACGACGGGTTGGCACCCGGACGGCGCTGAAACTGCTGACCTCGGGCGCTGAACTCTCCGCCAAGGAGTTCGAAGCGGCAGGTGCGCTCGATGCCGCCGTCCCGCCTGGCCAGGGCGAAGATTGGCTACGCAAATATGCCCGCGAGACGCTACCGATGCACAGTGCGAGGCTGGCGCTGTTTGAGGCATTCTACCGGCGCCGCGAGGTCGAATTTCGCAGCGAGCTTGTCGCGCTCGCGGCTAATTGGACCGACCATATGCTGCGCTTATCGCCGATCGAGATTTCTCGGCTGCAGCGCATCAGCGTCGGCCAGGACCGGATTTTGCAACATATGTTCCGCGAGCCGGCGACAATGACATCCTGAAGGTACGGTGGCCGCCTTTGTAAGGCCACGCTCAAGCTTCATCCTGTTATTAATTCCACATTAACCAGTACTTTAGCGAACCGGCACAACGGCTGGTCAATAATTCTATGCGCAGGTGAGATCCAGATCACCCAGTTGCCTCGCGCGTGGTTGTAATGAATACGAAGAACCTTCGCTGGCGTATTTCGCGGCGTGCACAAGTCTGGCGACACGCGCTGAAAGACGACGAACTCTACAACCATCTTGTCGGCTCGCTCTTCACGTCGCGTTCCTCGCTCAATTCCGCCAACGTGCTCGGCGTCGCTGTCGCCGTCGCGGGGTATACACTGACGTCGGATTATCGGTTTCTGTTGCTCGCCGCGATCACGCTCGTGACGGGAATCGCGCGATCTGCCGTGTTTTACGGCTTCAAGCGCCGCAAGAATGATCTCAGGACGCGCGCTGACGGGGCTTATTACGAGCGGCGGTTCTTCGTGGCCTCAGCTCTCTTCACGGCCGCGTTCGGGATGTCGTGTTATCTGCTCATCCAATATCCGGCCGCGACAGGAACCCACGCGATCGCTGGCGGCGCGGCGGTCGGCTACGCGCTGGGCGTCGTCGCCCGAAACGCCGGACGTCCTTACATCGTGATTGTTCAGGTCGTTTTGAGCATTTGCCCGATGCTTGTGGGCTATGCGTTGATGCACAATACCTACGGTATCGTAGCGGTGCTGCTGCTCGCTGGTACGATGGTCGCGGCCATTAGCGTGACCTTCTCGCTGCATCAGAACGTCATCGCCGTCTACAATGCGGACAAGGCAACGCAGCATCTCGCAATGTATGACAGCCTGACCGGGCTCATGAACCGCTACACATTTGGCGAGCAAATCGCGCATGCGATCGCGACCGAGCCGGATAAAGGGTTCGCTATTCTCTACATCGATCTCGACCGGTTCAAGGATATCAACGATACGTTGGGCCACACGGCTGGCGATGCCGTCATTATCGAAGTCGCACGGCGGCTGCGGGCAGTCACGCGCGGTGGCGATTTTATCGCCCGCTTCGGCGGCGACGAATTTCTCGTCAAGATTAGCGGCGCGGATCTGGCCGAGACGAGTTGAATCGTTGAGCGCATTGTCACAGCCTTAACGCAGCCACAAAGCGTCGACGGCAAGGTCTTCGCGCCTTCGGCCAGCATTGGCGTAGCGCTTTTCCCTGAGAATGGGCAGATCGCCGGCGACATTATCAAGAAAGCCGATATCGCGCTTTACGAGGCCAAGCGCGCCGGCGGCAAGACGTTCCGCACTTTCGCACCGGACATGGAGCAGGACTTGCACGCGCAACGCGCGTTGCGACACGAGATCGAGCTTGCCGTCGAGCGGCACGAGTTCGTCCTCCACTATCAGCCCATTTACGAGCTTGGCTCCAGAAACATCATCGCCGTCGAGGCTCTGCTGCGATGGAACCACCCGACACGCGGGCTACTGCGCCCAGACGCCTTTATCGCAGTCGCCGAGGAGACGCGGACGATCATCGAAATCGGCGAGCAGGTGCTCGACGCGGCATGCCGGATGGCTGTGCGATTGCCCGAGCACATCGCCGTCGCCGTCAATCTTTCGACGATCCAATTTTGCCAACCCGAACGCCTGATCGGCGCAGTCCGCGGCAGCCTGCAACGCTCAGGGCTGCGCCCGAACCGTTTGCATCTCGAAATCACTGAAAGCCTTCTGCTCGCCAATACACCTTCGACGCGCAAGACGCTCGACGCGCTTACCGGAACGGGCGCCAGACTGGCGCTCGACGACTTTGGGACCGGCTACTCTTCCTTGTCCTACATCCTGGATTTTCCATTCTCCAAGATCAAGATCGACAAGAAATTCACGGGCAGCCTTTACCTCAACACCGCCTCGCCTGCGATTATCAGAGCCGTCGCGCAGCTCGCCGGGGATCTATCGCTCGAAGTCGTTGTCGAGGGTATCGAAACGCCGGAACAGGAAGCATACGTGCGCACCCTTGGCCCCACGCAAGGCCAGGGCTATTTGTTCAGCGTGCCGCTCGCGAGCGAGGACTTGCTGAGCCGCCTCGCCCGCCAGCCGGGCAACTGGCAGCCGTTGAGTTTGGCGAGCTGACAAACAGCTGCTGCGATTATTTAGCTGCCCGTGCCTTGGCGACCGCGTTGCGGAAACCCGCCTCATCGAGCGTCCCGGCGATCAGATAAGGCCCGACAAGAAAGACCGGCGTGCCCTGCAGATGCAGCGCATCGGCCTCGGCGATATTCCTTTGCAGCAGCGCGCCGATGTCGTTGTTGTGCGCGGCAAGGTCTTTGTCCAGTTGTGTCACATCGATGCCGGCTGATTGAACAGCGGCCTTGATCAGAGGCAGAGTTGCCGGGCGCAATGTGATCGCCATGAGCGCATCATGCGCTTGCTGATATTTGCCCTGATAATTGGCCGCAATCGCGACCTTCGCCGCAATGATCGAGGATGGTGCGAGGATCGGCCAATCCTTGTAGATCACCTTCACGTGCCCGTCGCTCGCGACGAATTTATCGAGGTCCGGCGTCGCGCGGCGGCAATATGGGCAATTATAGTCGAGAAAGGCGACAATGGTGATGTCGCCCTTTGGGTTGCCGCCAATGGGTGCCGCTGGATCGCGGAGAATGCTCGTCACAAGGTCGGGTTTCTGGCCCGCTTCAGCGACCGGCGCGGCGACAGCAAAGGCGACGAGCGTAATCAGCGTCAAAAGATGTTTTGGCATGAAGTCTCGCGTCGATGTCGGTGTTGTCTAAGGCATGCGTATGGAGAAAATCGACCCCGGCAAGGCTTATCTTCCTCTCGAATCCGGGCCAATCGTCCTGGTGACGACGCACCACGGCGATCACGCGAACATCATGAGGATGGGCTTTCATATGGTGATGCAGCATGCGCCGCCGCTGATCGGCTGCATCATCGGCCCTTGGGATTACAGCTATAAGGCGTTGAAGGAAACTGGCGAATGCGTGATCGCGATCCCGACCGTCGATCTCGCGCGCGAGGTCGTCAAGATCGGCAATTGCACCGGCGCGGAGACGGATAAATTCGCCAAGTTCAAATTGACACCGAAAAAGGCGTCAAAGGTCGGCGCGCCACTTATCGCGGAATGCCTCGCCAATATCGAATGCCGCGTCGCCGACGCCACACTCGCGGGTAAATACAATTTCTTCATTCTCGAGGCGGTCGCAATCTGGATAGATCGCACACGCAAGGAACGGCGCCTGCTACATCACAACGGCGACGGCACGTTCACAATCGACGGCCGCAGGCTCGATCTGCGAGATCTGATGGTTCAATGGAACAGTTTCAGGTGCCGCTTTAGCTATTTGGCTCGGACAGATTTTCAGCCGCTCGACCAGCCAGCGCCCGGCGGGGCCCGGCGGCGCCGTTGTTTGATAGACAGCGTGCATCGGCAATGTGAGACCGGCGGGCGGCACGCCTTCGATATTCAGCTCAACGAGTTTGCCGCTCTTGAGATCCTGCCTCACCGTATGAAGCGGCATGCCACCGAAGCCGAGGCCGTTGAGCAGGAAGGCGTGTTTGGCAAAGAGATCGGACAGCCGCCACGTCGACGGCGACATGACACCAAACTCGCGGCCGGACGAAAGAGTCGAGCGATCCGTCAGGACAAGCTGCACATGCCGCGCAAGTTCTGTTTTCGGAATCGGACCTTCATAGGATGCGAGCGGGTGATCTTGCGCTGCGACGATGACCAAACTGAACTCGGTCAAATGTTCGGCCAGGAAGGACGACGGCATCAGCGGCAACGACCCGGCAACCCCAAGGCTGGCGCGGCCATCGAGCAACGGTTGGAAGACGCCGCCCAGCGCCTCGACATAAAGACGCAGCGGCGTGCCGGGGAACTTCACGCGAAATTCTTTTGCCGCCGAGGTGATCGCCTCGATCGGCATAAACACATCGACAACGACCGAAAGCTCCGGTTCGAGCCCCTCGGACATGCCACGCGCCCGCGCCTTCATGGAATCGACGCCGGAGACGATGCCGCGCGCATCGGCGAGCAGAACCGTGCCGGCGGAGGTCAATTTCGGATAACGGCCGCTGCGGTCGAAGAGTGGCACCCCGATCTGGGCTTCGAGCGTGCTCACCATTTCGCTGACGGCGGATTGCGCGCGGTTCAGCTTTCGCGCAGCACCCGAGAAGCTTCCCTCCTCGACGGCCGTGATAAAAGCGCGCAATTGATCGAGCGAAACGCCGTCGAGCATGAGATTATCTATCGGCCAAGTAGATGGATAGGATCGAAATATAACGGCTATTCAAATAGACTGCAATCGTGGGACGAGAGCCAGCGCTATTTCGCGCCGCCCGGCGGCGGCGGAGTTTGGCTTTCGCCCGCTAGCGGGCGCGCTCAGGAGAATCCCTCATGAAAAAGCATCTTTTTGCCGCGGGCGCTTTGTCCGCGCTCGCCCTTACAATGGTCTCGGCGCAGGCCCAGGCACCCTCGCGCGATCCGGCCGCGGTCAAAGTGGGCACCTATAAGGTCGAGCCCTACCACACCCAGGTTTCCTTCACGCTCTCCCATTTCGGCCTCAGCGAATTTTCGGGCTTCTTTTCGGGCGCCTCCGGCTCGCTGAAGCTCGACCCCGCCAACCCGGCCGCCGGTAAGCTCGACGTGACGATCCCGGTCGACTCGGTACTCACGACCGTCCCGAAGCTCACCGGCGAATTGAAGGGTGACAAGTGGTTCGACGCGGCGAAATATCCGAGCGCCGAATTCATCTCGACGAAAGTGACGCGCGCGGGCAAGGCCAGCGCGATCATCAGCGGCACCTTGACCCTGCATGGTGTGACCAAGCCAATCACGCTGAAAGCGCATCTCGTCGGCGCCGGTGTCAACCCGATCGACAAGGCCTATACCGTCGGCTTCTCGGCGACCGGCACGATCAAGCGCAGCGCGTTCGGCGTCAGCGCCTATGTGCCCTATATCGGCGACGACGTCCGCCTGACGATCGCGGGAGCTTTCGAGCTTCAGCAGTAAAAGTATGGTCACGATCGCGCGCGCGGAGAGAAGCAACCGCTATACGGCGGTGGCCATCTTTCTTCACTGGGTCATGGCGTTGGGCATTCTTGCGCTCATCGTCATCGGCCTCGTGATGACGCATGTGAAGCTGAAGCCCTTCGATCTCTTCAGGCTGTATCAGCTGCATAAATCGATCGGCATCACCATCCTGCTCGCGGCGTTTTTGCGACTCGCCTGGCGGCTCCTGCACAAGCCGCCGGCGCTGCCTGCGGCCATGCCGCCTCTGGAGCGCAAGGCGGTCGAGGCCACCCATCTCCTGCTCTATATTTTTCTTTTCGTGCTGCCTTTGACCGGCTGGGCGGTTGTCTCAGCCGCGGTCCTCAATATCCCGACGGTGCTTTACGGAATCATCCCCTGGCCGCATCTGCCCATCCTGCCGACGCTGCACAACAAAAAGCCGGTCGAGCATGTCCTCGCGCTGACACATACCTATCTCGCCTGGTCGCTGATCGCGTTGCTCGTGCTGCACACCGGTGCGGCGCTCCGGCATCATCTCATCCTGCACGACGATATTCTGACGCGGATGCTGCCTTGGGGCCGCCGGCAGGCCAATACAAAAGAGACCTCATCTCGATGACGAAATTCAAATGGCGCGCGCCGCTGGCCGTGGCGATGCTGATGGCAGCGCAGCCGGCTTTCGCCGCCGGAGCAGCCGTCTGGACCGTCGATCCCACCAAGAGCAAACTCGGTTTCTCAGGTTCGCAAACCGGCCAGCCGTTCAGCGGCAATTTCGCACGCTTTAACGCGGCTATTGCATTCGATCCCGCGCACCTCGACGCGTCGCATATTAAGGTAACGGTCGATCCCGCGAGTGCGGCGACCGGCGACCCGCAACGCGATGGGGCGCTGCCCGGCGACGACTGGTTCGACATTTCGCAGTTTCCGCAGGCGACCTTCGTTTCAGACAAAATTCTCAAGAAACCGGACGGCACTTATGAAGCCGACGGCAATTTGACGTTGCGCGGCGCCACGCATCCACTGGCTCTCCCTTTTACACTCGACATCAACGGCGCGAGTGCGCATGCCAAGGGCCACGCTACTCTCGTCCGCACCAGTTTCGGCGTCGGCCAGGGGCAATGGGCGACAGGCGATTATGTGGCGCTCGACGTCGGGATCGACATCGATATCGTCGCCACGCGCGCGAAATAATTGCCTGCTAAGGAGAAGGTCGTGGAAATCGGCATCGACAGTTTCGCCGCCAATGTTCCGGACCCGGTGACCGGCAGACTGACGCCGCCCGCAGTCCGCATGGCCGATCTTATCGACGAGATCGAGGTGGCCGATCGCGCCGGTCTCGATGTCTTCGGCATCGGCGAACATCATCGGCCTGAATTTCTCGACGCGGCGCCGGCGGTGATCCTTGCGGCCGCAGCGGCGCGGACGAAAACGATCCGCCTCGGCAGCGCTGTGACGGTGCTCAGCGCCGCCGACCCGGTGCGCGTCTTCCAGGAATTCGCGACGCTCGATCTCATCTCGCGGGGCCGCGCCGAAATCATCGTCGGCCGTGGCTCTTTCGGCGAGGCCTATCCGCTGTTCGGCTTCAAGTTCGAGGATTACGACGATCTCTTCGTCGAAAAGCTCGAACTGCTGCTCAAGATTCGCGACGCGACTGAAGTCACCTGGTCCGGCCGCTTCCGGGCGCCGCTCAATGGCCAGGGCATCTATCCACGTCCCTTGCAGGCAAAACTGCCAATCTATGTCGGCGTCGGCGGTACGCCTGAATCCTTTGCTCGAGCCGGGACCTTGGGCCTGCCGCTCATGGTCGCGATCATCGGCGGTGAATTCCGCCGTTTCCGCCCGCTCGTCGATCTCTACCGCGACGCCGGACGCCGCGCCGGCCATCCGCCGGAGGTGCTGCAAGTCGGTCTTCACGCCATCGGCTTCGTCGCCGAGACGGCGCAGGAAGCCCGCGATACGTTCTTTCCCGGCTGGCTCACAATGTTCGGCGCCATCGGGCGCGAGCGCGGCTGGTCGCCGCCGTCGCGCGGGCAATTCGACGCGATGGCCGGCCCGCATGGCGCTTACCTGATCGGCGACCCAGAGTCCGTTGCGGCCAAAATGCTGCGCGCCAGCGAAGCGCTGGGCGCGGTCTCGCGCATCACTCTGCAGATGAGTGTCGCGTCGCTCGATCATAAAGTCATGACGCGGTCGATCGAACTCCTCGGCACCGAGGTCGCGCCGCGCGTCCGCGCCAGCATACAAAGCGGGGAGCCGCCGCATGGGTGAATTGATCGACGGCGTCTGGGTGACGAACGCGATGGACAGCGTCATCAAGGATGGCGTGCTGCATCGGCCACCCTCGATCTTCCGCAATTGGTTGACAGCCGACGGAACCGCGCCGGCCGGCGGACGCGGCTACAAGGCTGAAGCCGGGCGCTATCATCTCTATGTTTCGCTCGCCTGCCCCTGGGCACATCGGACGCTCATCATGCGCAACCTGAAAGGCCTTGCAGGCATGATCTCCGTTTCAATCGTCAATTGGCTGATGGCGGAGGACGGTTGGACGTTCGCGCCCGGCGAAGGCGTGATCCCGGACACGATCAACGGCGCCGACAAACTCCGCGACATCTATGTCATCGCCGATCCGCATTGCACGAGCCGCGTGACGGTGCCGGTGCTCTGGGACAAGGCAACGAAGACCATCGTCTCGAACGAGTTCGCCGAGATCATTCGGATGTTCAATTCGGTCTTCGATCAGATCGGCGCGAAGGAAGGCGACTATTATCCCGCGCCTCTACGCGCCGAGATCGATGCGGTCAACGCGCGTGTCTATCCGGGCCTCAACAATGGCGTCTATATGGCCGGCTTTGCGCGGAAGCAGGAGGCTTATGAGGAGGCCGCGGAGCGCGTGTTCGCGACTCTCGATTGGCTCGAGCGGCGATTGTCGCGCCACGACTACCTCGTCGGCGACACGCTGACCGAAGCCGACATTCGCACATTCACGACGCTCGTACGTTTCGATGCCGTCTATTACGGCCATTTCAAATGCAATCGGCGCGCGATCGTCGACTATCCGGCCATCTGGAATTTTACGCGTCGTCTGTATCAGCATCCCGATATCCGCCCCACGGTGAACCTCACGCACATCAAGCGGCATTATTACATGAGCCACCGCTGGATTAACCCGACAGGCATCGTACCGATCGGCCCCGAGCGCGATTTCGACGCGCCGATTGAGCGGCTGCAAAGCGCCTGATCGCGCCTATGCCGAGCCGATTTTATGATCCACGGAAAAGCGGCCCGCGCCGGTGACGTAAAGCAAAAGCAGGCCGCCAATGATGCTGACGTTTTTGAAGAAATTGATCTCGTTCTCGAATTGCGCCGCGCCGGACATGCTCCAGAAATGATGCCCGATGAGCGCGGTGGCAAGCGTGTAAAGCGCAAGTAAGAGAGCCAGAGGCCGCGTAAGAAAACCAAGCGCGATGGCGATGCCGACGAAAAATTCCATCGTGACCGCAACGGCGGCGGCGATTTGCGGCAAAGGCACGCCCGTGTGCGAGAAATAGGCGACAGTCCCGCCAAAGCCGGTCAGCTTCTGCCAGCCAAAGATCAAAAACAGCAGAACCAGGCAAATGCGCGCCGCGAGCAGAATCGCATCGCTTGCGGTCTCCGCACCGTAAGAATTGCGCATAGATCGGACCCCTCCCAACGCTGATGCAAGCTTAGCACACGCCTCTGGTCGACCACAGAGACGATCGGGGCAAGGCATAATTCATAGATATTATCTATAGGATGTTTTGAGACTTCCATTGGATTTTGTCGTGTTTCATTCCTAAATTGCGATGCACACAAAGGGGATATGACTTCGCTTTGTTGCAAAGCACACATGTCTGCCCTGCATTTCATTCATAGATGGAGACTATGCCGTGGCTCGTCAGCGCCAGGTTCCAGGGATTAAGCGCTATAACGCCCCGGCGGGCGGCTGGGGCGCCCTGAAAGCGACGGCCAAGGCTGTCCGCGACCAAATGGACGCTGGCGCTGCCGGCGCAACCCTTTTCCGGACCAACAAGCCGGATGGGTTCGACTGCCCCGGCTGCGCTTGGCCCGACAAGGAGCACACGTCCACCTTCCAGTTTTGTGAGAATGGCGCCAAGGCGGTGACCTGGGAGGCGACGAAGAAGCGCGTCTCGCCCGAGTTTTTCGCCCAGCACACAGTCTCCGAACTCTGGAACTGGACGGATTACGAGCTGGAGGACGCCGGCCGGCTGACGCATCCGGTCATCTACGATCGGTCGACCGATAAATATCAGGCGATCTCATGGGAGGCGGCTTTCGAGCGGATCGGCGAAGTGCTCCGCGCTCAGAGCGATCCCAACACAGTCGAATTCTACACCTCGGGCCGCGCCTCGAACGAGGCCGCGTTTCTCTACCAGATCTTCGCGCGCGAATACGGCACCAACAATTTTCCCGATTGTTCGAACATGTGCCATGAGGCGACGAGCGTTGGCCTGCCGCAATCGATCGGCCTTGGCAAAGGCACCGTATCGCTCGAAGACTTCGATCATTGCGATCTCATCCTTTCCTTCGGCCACAATCCCGGCACCAACCATCCGCGCATGATGGGCACCCTGCATGAATGCGCCAAGCGTGGCGTGCCGATCATCGTCTTCAACCCGCTACGCGAGCGGGCGCTGGAACGCTTCGCCGATCCGCAAAGTGCCGTCGAAATGTCGACGTTCGGCTACGAAAACATCGCCTCGTCGTACTATCAGGTGAAGGTCGGTGGCGACGCCGCGGCGTTGAAAGGCATCATGAAAGCGCTTTTGGCGCTTGATCGTGCCCCCGGCCGCAACGCAATGGTCATCGACCATGAGTTCATCGCCGAACATACAAACGGGTATGAGGCACTTGTCGCCGATCTCGATGCGACGACGTGGGACAACATCGAAGAAGCCAGCGCGCTGAAACGTCGCGACCTCGAATTGGTTGCCGCAGCCTATGCGCAGTCCAATGCGACGATCCTCCCCTATGGCATGGGTATCACCCAGCATACGAAGGGCACCAACAACGTCCAGCAGCTCGCCAATCTGCTGTTGATGCGCGGACAGATCGGCAAGCCCGGCGCGGGCATCTGCCCATTGCGCGGCCATTCCAATGTGCAGGGCGACCGCACCGTCGGCATCACCGAGAAGCCCGGCGCCGATATGCTCGCACGGATCGAATCGACCTTCGGCTTCGTGCCGCCGGCGCATCACGGCCATGACGCCGTCGGGGCAATGCAGGCGATCATCGACGGCCGCTCGAAAGTTCTCATCTGCCTCGGCGGCAATCTCGCCGTTGCCTTGCCAGATCCAGCGCAGAGCTTTGTGGGCATGTCCCGGCTCGATCTTGGCGTTCACATTGCGACCAAGCTTAACCGCTCGCATCTGCTTGTCGGCAAGGAATCGATCATTCTGCCGTGCCTTGGCCGCACCGAGCGGGACGTTCAGGTGGGCGGCCCGCAGGTTGTCACCGTCGAGGATTCGATGTCGATGGTGCATGCTTCCGGCGGCAAACTGCCGCCGGTGTCCGAACATCTTCGCTCCGAACCCGCGATCATCGCCGGCATGGCGTCGGCGACGATGCCGCAGAGCAAAGTTGGCTGGATGGAACTGGTCGAGGACTATGACCGCATCCGCGACAAGATCGAAGCCGTGTTTCCTGATTTCAAAGATTTCAACGCGCGCATAAAAATCCCCGGCGGTTTCCGCCTGCCGTTGCCTGCGACCGAGCGCATATGGAAGACGCCCTCGGGCAAGGCTGAATTCCTTCTGTTCACCGGTCTGAACGAAGACCCGATCGTGCATGACGGCAGCGTCCTGCGGCTCACGACGATCCGCAGCCACGATCAATACAACACAACGATCTACGGGCTCGACGATCGCTATCGCGGTGTCTTCGGCCGGCGCGATGTCGTCTTCATCCATCAGGACGATCTCGCGGCGCAGAATATCCAGCACGGTGACGCGATCGACGTCGAGACCGCGCTGCCCAACGGCACGCCGCTGCGCCTCGAGGGCTTCACCGCCATCGCCTACAATATCGCGCGTGGCTCGGTCGCAGCCTATTACCCCGAGGCGAATGGCCTCGTACCGCTCGAATATCACGACCCGCAAAGCGGCACGCCATCTTATAAATCGGTGCCAGTGAGAATCACACGTCACGCGGGAAGCAGCGCCGCGGCTTGAGAACGCCGCGTATCGCGAACGGACAAATCAATCGGCGTGGCGGACATTCGCCACGCCTTTTTTGCTGGCCAGAAAACGCTCGGCAAGTTGAAGCGAAAATCCCAGCAAGCCCACGACCGCGCCACAGATAGCTGGTGCCCGCCAGCCGCTCTCTGCATAAAGCAAGGTGCCGATCAGTGAGCCCAATGCCCCGCAGCTGAAAACGAGCGTCATATAGATGGCGTTGACGCGGCCGCGGATCTCCGGAGGCACGTCGAAAATGACATTTTGGCCGACGACCTGATTGACCTGCACCGCGGCGTCGATCAGCACCGCGAGCACGGCAAGCGAGATGAGGCCGTGTATACCGGTGACGCCGATGGTGCCGAGGAAAGAAAGACCGAGCACGGCAGCAGCGCCGCCTGTCGCGACACCGATATAGCCGCGATCGGCCAGGTGGCCCGCGATCGGCGCGGCCAGCGCACCACCCGCGCCCGCCAGTGCAAAAAGCGCAATTGCCTGTTCGCTCAAGCCGAACTTTTGCGCGAGGAAGATTGGCACCGTCGTCCAGAACATATTGAACGCGAAAAACATCAGGCCCTGATAGGCCGTCCGCCAGCGCACCGGAGGGCGGTCGCGCAGGATGCCGATCATCGAAGCCAGAACCTGGCCATAGCGATGACCGGTCTTAGGCTGATAGCGCGGCATCGCGCGTGCCAATGCAACGCCCGTTACGAACATCAACGCGGCCGCGGCGAAGAACACAGTGCGCCAGCCGAAATAGCCGGCGATAAAGAGAGAGGCCGGGCGGGCCAGCATAATGCCGGTGAGTAACCCAGCCATGACAATTCCGACCACCCGCCCGCGCCGTTCTGGCGGTGTGAAATGCGCAACATACGGAAGGAGAATCTGCACCGACGGCGAGCAGAAGCCGAGGAACAAAGAGGCGATGAAGAAAGTCGCCGCCGAATGCGACATTGCAATGCCCAGGAGGCTGAGGATCACAACGCCCATCACGCTCAGCACAAGCCGACGGTTTTCCACGACATCCGCGAGCGAAACCAGGAAGAACAGGCCGGCGCCATAGGCAATCTGCGTCACGGTCACGAGCGAACCGGAGAGCGCCGTTCCCACGCCGATCGAACTGCCAATGGAAACAATCAACGGCTGCGCGTAGTAGATATTCGCAACGAGCACGCCGACCGAGACAGCGATGATGGCAATCAGCGCTGGTGACAAAGTATTTGTTTCTGTGGCAGTTTTTTCCATGGAGTCCGCGCGAATATCCGTGGCTTGCCTTGCGCGTCCTCGCTGGTTCAATATGTTGTTGCGCGGTAGCTAGTCGCGCGAGACCCTGCTGTCTAGGGGACCTGCCACGGCTGCGCATGTCACATTCGCGGCACCTATGCTGCGGCCGCGGTCTGAACAGCCAAGTTATGGAATGCGCCCCGGCCATTAGAATGTCGGGCGGCAATTATGTGCACAATAAATACAGGGGGAGACAGACGATGAGGATCGGCATCATCGGCGCAGGACATATTGGCAGCGCGCTGGCGCGCCGTCTCACCGAACTCGGTCATCGCATCGTCATAGCCAATTCGCGTGGCCCGGCAACGCTCGCAGACGTCGCAGCAAAAACGGGCGGAACACCTGTTGCAGTTGAAGACGCTATCCGCGGGGTCGATCTCATCGTTCTGACGATCCCGATGAAAAAAGTCGGCCAGCTTCCGAACGGTCTTTTCGCCTCTGTGCCCGCGGCAATTCCGGTCATCGACACGTGCAATTATTATCCGCGCCAGCGCGACGGCCGCATCGCCGAGATTGAGGACGGCCTCGCTGAAAGTGCCTGGGTCGCGCGCCAGATCGGCCATAGCGTGGTCAAGGCCTTCAACAATATTTATGCGCAACATCTCGCCGATCTCGGCAAGGAAGCTGGTTCTCCGGGGCGCATCGCATTGCCGGTCGCGGGCGACGATCAAGCTGCGAAAGCCGTCGTGCTCACGTTGGTCGAAAGTCTCGGCTTCGATGCGCTCGATGCAGGCGCCATTGCGGAGTCCTGGCGCCAGCAGCCGGGTACCCCGGCCTATTGCAAAGATCTGGGTGTCGGCGCATTGCGGAAAGCCCTTGCGGACGCATCGCACGCGCGCACGGCCGACTGGCGGGCCTGAACTTCACCCGCGCATTTTGCCCCACGCGCCTTCAAAGACCAGATCGTCGAGCGGCAGGCGCTCCGCCCATTGGCGCGCCTCGAGCTCCGGGCGGACGAAGAGCTGGTCGACAAAGCCGGCGCAGAGATAGGCCACGATGGCGATCTTCGCCGGAATACCCAGGATTGGACGCAGATCGTCCGGGTCGAAAATGCTGACCCAGCCGACCCCGATCCCTTCGGCGCGCGCGGCAAGCCAGAGATTCTGGATCGCGCAGACAGTACTATAGAGATCGGTGTCGGGCTGATGCGTCTTGCCGAGCACGACAGACCCGCCCCGCGCACGATCGCAGGTGACGCAAATATTCAGCGGCGCTTTGCGAATGCCTTCGAGCTTAAGCTGCCGGTAACGCGCGCCGCGCGTTTCATCGAACATCTGCGCCGCCTCCTCATTGCGGCGTAAAAACACATCATGCACGCGCGTTTTCGTCGCCTCATCGCGGATCAGGATGAAATTCCAGGGCTGGCTGAGGCCGACGGATGGCGCGTGATGCGCGGCTTCAAGAATACGCGTGAGCGTCGCGTCGGGAATTGGCCGCGGCAGAAATTCGTCGCGCACATCGCGGCGGGCGTGGATGGCGCGATAGACCGCCGCGCGCTCCTCGGGCGAGAAGGCGCCAGCTGGCGCCAGATCGCCCTCGTCAGCTTCATCTTCGCCATGTTCGGCAAGCCGCATCGCGCCCTCTCTCCTCACATTCGGACGCACCTTTGCATTGTTCTTGATCCGGATCAAAGCGCATCGGCCCCGCTGTCTGCCTAATCAACTTAACGGAGGCGTTTATGCGATTATTACTTGCGACTATTCTTGCACTGACCGTGTTGCCCGTGCGCGGCGATGAAGTTCCGTTTGCACAGCCCGCGCCTTCCCTTGATCAACATCATCAATCCTACGCCGTCGCGCTCAGCGATGCGATGGAACTGACCCAGTTGCGCCACATCAAGCTTTGGCTTGCGGGCAAATCGAAGAACTGGTCGTTGACGAATTACGAGCTCGCACAGCTCAAGGACACGTTCGACAAGGCAGCGGTTCTTTATCTCAACATTCCGGTCGAATCCATCGCGGCGGTGGAAAAGCCGCTTGGCACTCTGAGCGACGCCGTCGCGGCCAAAGACCCGGTACAGTTTCGACGCGGCTTCGCGGCTTTGCAAGCGGCCTGCAACGATTGTCACAAGGCGGCCGATGTTGGTTTCATCGTCATTCAGACGCCAACGACATCGGTCTTCCCCGACCAAAGCTTCGCCCCGGCGCGGTGAAGATCCACCTCTCCTATGAGCGGCGCGCTAACGGCCGGCTTCTGCTTCGGCGAAGCTCTGCAAAGCTGTCATCATGCGCTCGTTCTCAGTGCGGAAGGCACGCGCGATGATCGGCATGAGTAGCGTCACCGGTCCTTTGGGCGTCAGTTGGAGCTGGCGCAACACCTGTACGCGTTCCCCTTGCGGCGTCAGCGTATGGAAAAGCTTGATGCCTATTTCGCCGGAAAAAGCCGGCTTGAGTTGCATCGGCTGTTCGAAATTAAGAATCGTCGGCAGGACGAAGGCGGTGACGGTCCCGTGCCGGACGCCGACGGGGCTTTCCTCGATATAGGTCGTGCCGATGCGGACGGGGCCTTCGGATATACGCGAAGTCCCATGAAATGCCGTCGAACGGGGAAGCCATCGATCATAGTCGCGGAGATCGGCAAGGAGCGCGAAGACAAACCCCGCATCGGCTCTGACGAACCTTTCAAAGCGAAACTCGATCAATTCTTTGCCTGATCAATATCTTGAAAGCAAAGCCAATTATCGAACGGGTTTATAGCTCAAATTTCGTCTGAAACGCGCAATATCCTCAGGGCATCGAAGCGCAATGCCGCGGCGGGACTCGATCCCGCCGCGGCAATAATTATCAGGCGGCGGCCGAAACGGCGCTGCCTTCGCCAACAGAGGCGATCGTCTTCAGGATCTGCGATGCGATCTGGTAGGGGTCGCCTTGCGAGTTCGGGCGGCGATCCTCAAGATAGCCCTTGTACTCGTTCTTGGCGAAGCTGTGCGGCACGCGAATGGATGCGCCACGATCCGCGATTCCGTAGCTGAACTCGTGGATCGAAGCGGTCTCGTGTTTGCCCGTCAGGCGCATGTGGTTATCCGGACCGTAGACCGCGATGTGATCTTCGCGGTTGGTTTCGAAAGCTTTCATGAGCTTTTCGAAATATTCCTTGCCGCCGACCTCGCGCATATAGGCGGTCGAGAAGTTCGCGTGCATGCCGGAGCCATTCCAGTCCGTGTCGCCGAGTGGCTTGCAATGGTACTCGATGTCCACACCGTATTTCTCGGTGAGGCGCTGGAGGAGGTACCGCGCCATCCACATCTCGTCAGCGGCCTTTTTGGAGCCCTTGCCGAAGATCTGGAATTCCCACTGGCCTTTCGCCACTTCGGCATTGATGCCTTCGTGGTTGATGCCGGCGAAGAGGCAAAGATCGAGATGCTCTTCGACCATCTTGCGGGCGATGTCGCCGACGTTCTTGTAGCCGACGCCGGTGTAATAGGGACCTTGCGGCGCCGGATAGCCAGCCTCCGGAAAACCAAGCGGACGGCCGTCCTTATAGAAGAAATATTCCTGCTCGAAACCGAACCAGGCGCCGGGATCGTCGAGAATGGTCGCGCGCTTGTTCGAAACGTGCGGGGTGCCATCCGGCATCATGACTTCGCACATGACGAGCGCGCCGTTGGTGCGCGCACCGTCCGGATAGACCGCGACGGGTTTTAGCACGCAATCCGAACTGTGGCCTTCAGCCTGGTTCGTCGAGGAACCGTCAAAACCCCACAGCGGCAATTGCTCAAGTGTCGGAAAAACTTCGAATTCTTTGATCTGCGTTTTGCCGCGCAAACTCGGCACTGGCGTATAGCCGTCGAGCCATATGTACTCGAGCTTGTACTTTGTCATCACAGTTTCCTCTTTACGGCGGAGGTTGGAAAAGCCGTTATTTTTACCGGCAGGCGAGGGGAATTTCTTTGCCTGGAACGCCCTTTTTAAGCATTTGCTATGCCAGCTGGACCCTCTCACACGTGCCGCCTGGCACCGCGCGCGCAAGGCTTTGGAAGTCTGACAGGGCCCCGCCTTTCCTATACGAGGTAAAGTGCAACTCAAGGCGGCCAAATGCGTTACCAAAAACGCGGGGCGGATCGGCGTGCCTTTAATTACATCGATCTGATCTCAAATTGTGCATTTCGCACAACGAGGCGAAAGCCGGACGGCCCTCCAAGGATCGGCCCGTCCCTCCAGGACTGATAGACCATGAGCCCGAATTCCCCCTTCCCATCGGCCAGGATTTACGCGTTCCCAGCGGGCGGCCGTGCCACGTTGCGGGCGCGGTTGCAAGAAGCCCACCTCAATGCGCTTGGGGTCGCCAAAGCGCCGCTGGGAAGCGGCTGGTATCACGAAGCGGCGATGCACGACGAGATGGTGGCGCGAAAGCCCCGCTCGGCGGCGTGGTGGGATGATGCTGAAAGCGAGTCGCGAGCCAAGGGCATAGCGGTCAGACTGTACTGACGGCCTTCAGGCGCTGAAGATCGACCACCCCATCCGCCTGGTCAGTTCTTCGAGCGCGATGCGCCCGAGATGCGAATTGCCAGTGGCATCGAGGCCTGGCGACCAGACGGCGATCGACGCCTTCCCCGGCGCGATGGCGAGAATGCCGCCGCCGACGCCGCTCTTGCCGGGCAGACCGACGTGATAGGCGAACTCGCCCGAACCGTCGTAATGCCCGCATGTGAGCATGATGGCGTTGATGCGGCGCGCCCGATCCGGCTGCACGACCAGCAGGCCAGTGGATGGATTGCGGCCGCGGTAAGCGAGAAAGCGACCCGCCATCGCCAATTGCCGGCACGACATCGCAATCGCGCAATGGTGGAAATACACCCCCAACGTGAAATCGACCGGGTTCTCGATCACGCCGAAGGACTTCATGTAATTCGCGAGCGCCCGGTTGCGGAAACCGGTGCGGTTTTCCGACGCCGCGACCGCTTTATCGATCGTGATCGATGTATCGTCGGCGAGAAATTGCATGAACCTGAGAATTTCCCCCAACGCCTCGCGCGGCTGATGGCCGGATAGAATGACATCCGTCACCGCAATTGCGCCGGCGTTGATGAAGGGATTGCGCGGGATGCCGCGTTCGCGTTCCAACTGAACGATCGAATTGAAAGCGCTGCCCGAAGGTTCACGCCCAACGCGGCGCCAGAGCCGGTCGCCGACCATGCCGAGCGCAATCGTCAGCGTGAAAACCTTGGAAACGCTCTGAATGGAAAACGGCGTGTCGGCGTCGCCGCCGCAGACAACATTGCCGTCGGCATCAACCACAGCAAGCCCGAACGCGTTGGGATCAGCGCGCGCGAGTTCCGGAATATAGGTCGCGACCTCGCCCCGATCGGGCCGCTGTCGCATCTCTTCGGCGATTTCCTTTACGACACTTTTAAGCTCGGACACGTGAAAAACCTGCTTCGCGATGATTGCGAACGAGCCGGTCAATTGCGGCAATAGCGATCCGAGTCAAGCCTTCCGTACCCATGATGACGCGCGCGCACGCAGGATTGCGGCGACAAGCCCAGTTGCGTCAGATGGCCCGCTCGGCGAAACATAAAGAGTGCAACTTCGAATATTGCTTATCGATAGCGACGAAACGCGCGCCCATGCGCTGAAGGAAAAGCTCGCGCAGGCGGGCTTTGCCGAAGTTCTGCACGCCCGCGAAGGCGCACATCTGGTCGAAGCGGTCGAAACCGCCAAGCCCGACCTCGTCATCATCGACATGGCGTCGCCCGACCGCGATGCGCTCGAAGACGTGCGCACGGTGTCGGCCGACAAGCCCGTCGTGATATTCGCCGACAGTGATGATCCCGGCTTCGTCGAAGAGGCGATTGCCGCGGGCGTTTGCTCCTATAATCTTTCGGGCATAGCTTTTCGGGACGTAAAACCAATCATGGCTTCGGCGGTCGCGCTTTTTCGCCGCTATCGCCGTGTCGAGGACGAACTCACCGCGGCAAAAACACAACTGGAAGAGCGCCGCGCAATCGAACGGGCGAAAGCCATTTTGATGAAACACCGGAAGATGACCGAACCCGAGGCCTATCGCTGGCTGCAGAAAAAGGCGATGGACGAAAATCGCAAGCTCGCTCAAATCGTGACGCAATTCGTCAGAGAGCACGACATCGAGTCCGCCCCCGAGACTGGAGAAAAGGCGGGAGAGAAACGATCATGAGCGAAATCGTCTCACTGTCTGCGGCGCGGAAAACCTCAACACCAAAAATGCGGATCGGGCTTCTCCACCTCACCGATGGCGCACCGGCGATGGTGGCGCATGAATTTGGCTTCTTCGCCGAAGAAGGCGTCGAGACCGAGCTTTTTGTCGAACCGTCCTGGGCCAATATCGCCGATAAGCTCGCGTTCGGCTTCCTCGATGCCGCGGTCCTCGTGCCGCCGCTCGCCTTCGCCGTCCAGATGGGCCTGCGCGGTCCCGTGCAGCCGCTCCTCATTCCCTCGGCGATCAGTTCGCGCGGCAGCACCATTACGTTGAGCACCGCGCTGGCGCGTCAAACGCAGGAGCGCGCCGCGCGGAATAATCTTTCGACCGTCGAAGCGCTCGCCGCCACATTGCGGGCGCGGAGCGCGATGCTTGGAATCGTTCACGCCTATTCGACGCATAATCTCTATCTTCGCTATTGGCTCGCGACCGTCGGAATCGAAGCAGGACGCGACGTGAAGCTCACGGTCGTGCCCCCGGCCCGCGCTGTCGAGGCCTTGACCTCGGGTCAGGTGGCCGGCTTTTGCGCCGGGGCGCCCTGGGGCGAAGTGGCGCGCCGCGCCGGCGCCGGGGTGACGATCGCGACGTCACACGATGTCTGGGCGAACGCGCCGGAAAAAGCCTTTGCCGTGCGCGAACGCTGGGCTGAGGAAAACCCGCAGGCGCTCACCGCCGCGCTGCGCGCCCTTCTACGCGCGGCAAAATTCTGCGACGCGCCTGAGAACGCTTCTTACACGGCCGCACTGCTGTCGCGCCGCCGTTATTTCGCGCTCGACAGTCACGCAATTCTTGCCTCGCTGCCCGGCGGCGCGATGGGCGAGAGTGCGTGCGTTTTTTATCGTGGCGCGGCGACATTTCCTTGGCGCTCACACGGTCTCTGGTTTTTGAACGAGATGCGCCGTTGGGGGTTGATCGACCCCGCCGTCGACATTCGCGAACTCGCCACGCGCGTCTATCGGCCCGATCTTTATCGCGCGGCAGCGCAGACAATGGCGATCCCCGCCCCCATCGCGGATTGGAAAAATGAGGGTGCGCACGACGCATCATGGATGCTCGACGCCGCGCCCGCAGCGATTGCGATGCCGGCCGACCGTTTCTGCGATGGCACCGTCTTCGAGCCTGAGAAAGTGGCGGCGACGGGCGACGCAACAGCCAAGAGTGCGCTGCACAAGTTTTGATCCATCTTGTCTAGCATCTAAGCGTTTTGCTTCGCGGCAAGCGCAACAGGTTGCTCGGATTTTTGCCTTTTCGCTCTGCAACGGCGCTGGCACACCTCTTGCGATCCTGTGTTTGTCGGCCTGAGCTTTTTGCCGCCGGCGTCAAACTATCTAACGGCGGATAGTTTCGTCCCAGCATCGTTTCTCGCGAGCTAATGGCGGTTCGCATTCCGGATGAATCCGGCAGCGCTGAGCGCTGATGCGTGCCAGGCCGATGAAAATCTTCGTGTTCGTAGCTCGTGCGCTGCCCGTGAATTTTTCACGCGCGGATGCCATGTGCCACCCGGCCAGCACCATCGCCGCATTGCGCCTCTTGCAGAGTGAGGAGCAGAGGGGATGAACACGCATAAAGTCGAGCAGCTCATTATTGCGACCGTGGGCTTCTTCTGGTGCTTCTTAATGTGGTTTTCGACCGCGGCGTTCAGTCCAAGCATCGCCGCGCATTACCATCTGAGCATCAAGGCACTCGGGCTGCTCGCAAGCTCCGCGATCTGGATGGCGCCGATTGGCCGCGTGATCGCCGGTTGGGCCTCGGACCGTTTCGGCGCCCCGCGCACATTCGCCGTGATCCTCGTCGTCTGTGGGCTCGTCTCGATCGCCTCGGCCTTCACGCAAAACTATACGCTGCTCTTCGCCGAACGCGTCATCGTCGCGATCGCCGGCGTCTCTTTCGTCGTCGGTATCCAGCATGTCGCGCAATGGTTCAATGCCAATGAGATCGGCACGGCTGAAGGTCTTTATGCGGGCACCGGCAACGTCGGCGCCGGCATGGGCGCGCTGGTTTTGCCGCGCCTCTTCGGCACGGATTATCATTCCGCCTTTCTCTGGCTCGGCATCATCGCACTGTTCATCGCTGCCTGGTATCTCGTCCGTGGACGCGCGGCGAAGACAATTGAACAAGGTGCTATCGCGCGTCAGCGCAGCGATCTGCGCGGCACAGTCTTCGTCTGGAGTCGCTATATCGCCGTCGCGCTGATGCTCGCCTATGCGATGTCATTCGGCCTCGAAATCGCGATGAACGCCTGGCTGCCCGGCTATTTCACGCACGGCTTCAATTCTGCGATTCTGGCGCTTGGCTTCGCCAACGTTGCTGGCCTTCAGATCGCTGCCGGCACGTTCGCGGCGGTCGAATCGTTCTGCGCCTCGCTGTTCCGGCCGTTCTCGGGCTTCATGTCCGACCTCTTCCAGCGCAAGGGCTGGACGCCACTGCCGTTCATCGCGCGCACCCTGCCCTATGCGCCGCGCCTGCATTGGCTCGGCATCGCGCTGATCCTCATCACGCTGGCCATGGGCGGCCTGACATTCGCTGGGCTTACCGGGTCGCTGCACACATCCGTGCTGACGCTCGTCGCGCTCGGAATCTTCATCTCGTTCGGCACCGGCGGCACGTTCGCACTTGTGCCGCTGCTCTTCCCCGACCGTCCCGGCACCGCCGCGGGCTTTATCGGCGGCGTCTCGACAGCGGCCGGCATCGTCTATCCGCTCGTCTTTGCCGCGGGCACGAACATTCACATGGGCTACCTCTATGTCGCCCTCTACATGTTCGTGCCGATCATACTCTTCTACTTCTGGGCAGCACGTCATGAGCGCGCACCCGAAGAACATGGAATTTTCACCAGCGCGTTCGCTGCCGAGTGAACGCAGATCCTTTCAACCCTTAGAATCGTGAGGCTCTCATGCACGCGCCAATCTCGGACACGCAAGTACCTTTCGAGCCCTGGTACAAATATGGCGTCACCATTCTCTTGCTTGAAATGATAATCGCCATCGCCGTGAGCGCCTATTCGCTCTTCATGACGTTCCACGGTATCGGCGGTTTCCCTGGGAAGCACTGAAGGCGAAATCCATGTATCAAGACGATAAATTTCCAACTTCGCCCTCGAACGAACCGCTCCGGCTTGTCGTCATCGGCAACGGCATGGCGCCGGGCCGGATGCTGGAACATTTGCTCGAGGAAGCGCCGGATCGCTACAAGATAACGATCTTCAACGCCGAGCCGCGCGTCAATTACGACCGCATCATGCTGTCGCCTGTTCTCTCCGGTGAAAAGGATTACGAGCAGATCGTGATCCACGGCGACGGCTGGTACATCAAGCACAACATCATGCTCTACAAGGGGCACAAGATCGTCGCGATCGACCGCGTCGCGAAGACGGTGACGTCGGATCATGGCGTAACCGAAAGCTACGACAAGCTCGTCATCGCCACGGGTTCAACGCCAATCATCCTGCCGGTGCCCGGCAACGATCTCGCCGGCGTTCTGACGTTCCGCGATCTCGACGACGTGAACGCCATGATGCTCGCGGCGCAATCGCGCGCGAAAGCGGTCGTCATCGGCGGCGGCCTGCTCGGCCTCGAAGCCGCCGCGGGGCTCAAATCGCACGGCATGGATGTCACCGTTCTGCACCTGATGCCGACGCTGATGGAGCGCCAGCTTGATTCCGCGGCAGGCTATCTCTTGCAGCAAGCGGTTGAGTCACGCGGCATCAAGGTCATCACCAAAGCGAATACGAAGGCAATCCTCGGCGATGGCAAGGTCGAGGCCGTGGAACTGGCGGACGGCACAATTATCCCGGCGACGCTCGTCGTCATGGCGGCCGGCATCCGACCCAACGGCGCTTTGGCCAAACGCGCGGGCCTCGACGTGAACCGCGGCATTCTCGTCGATGCGCACATGCAGACCTCCGACCCCCACATTTCCGCCATCGGCGAATGCGCCGAAGTCGGCGGACACACCTATGGTCTTGTCGCGCCGCTTTATGACATGGCCAAAGTCCTGGCGGCGCGTCTCGCGGGACGCGACGCGCCGAGCTTCGTCCACAACGACACCGCGACAAAGCTGAAAGTCACCGGAATCGATCTCTTTTCGGTCGGTGATTTCGCCGATGGCGAAGATCGCCAGGAGATTGTCCTGCGCCACGGGTCGGCCGGTATCTACAAAAGGCTGGTGCTGAAAGACAATCGCATCATCGGCACGGTTCTCTTCGGCGAAACTGGCGACGGCGCCTGGTTCAACGATCTCAAAAAGAAGAGCGTCGATATTTCAGACATGCGCGAGACGCTGATCTTCGGCCAGTCCTATCAGGGAGGTGCCCCGCTGGACCCTACGGCGGCCGTTGCAGCCTTACCGGATGACGCAGAGATCTGCGGCTGCAACGGCGTATGCAAGAGCGAGATCACCGGCGCAATTGCCGGCAAGGGCCTGACCTCGCTCGATGGCGTCCGCGCTCACACGAAGGCCTCGGCTTCGTGCGGCTCCTGCACCGGCCTTGTCGAGCAATTGCTAAAGCTGAGCCTGGGCGAAGCTTACAATCCGGCTGCGGTTCAGCCGATGTGCGCTTGCACCGACCTCGGCCACGATGACGTGCGCCGTCTCATCAAGGCGAAAGGTCTCAAGACTATCCCCGCCGTCATGCAGGCGCTTGAATGGAAAACCTCCTGCGGCTGCGCAAAGTGCCGCCCGGCCTTGAACTATTATCTCGTCTGCGAATGGCCGGACGAATATGCCGACGATTATCAATCGCGTTTCATCAACGAGCGCGCGCACGCCAACATCCAGAAGGACGGCACCTATTCCGTCGTGCCGCGCATGTGGGGCGGCGTGACCAGCGCGGCCGAACTGCGCGCCATCGCCGATGTTGTCGAGAAATTCGCGATTCCGACAGTGAAGGTCACCGGCGGCCAGCGCATCGATATGCTTGGCGTGAAGAAAGAGGATTTGCCCGCCGTCTGGGCTGATCTCGGCCAGGCCGGCTTTGTCTCCGGCCATGCTTATGCCAAAGGCATCCGCACGGTGAAGACCTGCGTCGGCACGGATTGGTGCCGGTTCGGCACGCAGGATTCGACCGGCCTCGGCATCCGCATCGAGAAATTCATGTGGGGGTCGTGGACGCCGGCGAAGGTCAAAATGGCTGTTTCCGGTTGCCCGCGTAATTGCGCCGAATCGACCTGCAAGGACGTCGGCGTGATCTGCGTCGATTCAGGCTACGAAATTCATTTCGCCGGTGCGGCGGGCCTCGACATCAAAGGCACCGAGGTCCTCGGTCTCGTCAGGACGGAGGACGAAGCTTTGGAAGTCATCGTCGCACTCGTGCAGATGTATCGCGAGCAGGCGCGTTATCTCGAACGCATCTACAAATGGACGAAACGCGTCGGCATCGCGGAAATCCGCAAGCAAATCCTCGACGATGCGGAGAAACGCCAAGCGCTATTTCGAGCGTTTCGTCTTCTCGCAGAAATTCGCGCAGGTCGATCCGTGGGAAGAGCGCGTTTCCCGCAAAGACAAGCACGAATTCAAGCCCATGGCGGTCATTGATTTCGCGCCGGCGGCGGAGTGAACGAGCATGAACTGGATCGACATCGGCTCCATCACCGACATTCCGCGCCGCGGCGCGCGTTGCGTGACCACGCCGCAGGGTAGAATCGCCGTCTTTCGCACCATGGACGACCAATTCTTCGCCATGGAAGACCGCTGCCCGCATAAGGGCGGTCCGCTCAGCCAGGGCATCGTGCACGGCCATTCCGTGACCTGTCCGCTGCACAATTGGGTCATCTCGCTTGAAACCGGCCTGGCGCTCGGCGCGGATAAGGGAAGCATAAAGACCATTCCGCTGCGGCAGGACGGCGAAAGACTTTATATCGCTTTGGACGCAGCAATGCGGCTGGCCGGATAATGGAAGCCGCGGCAACCAAAACCACCTGCCCTTATTGCGGCGTTGGTTGCGGCGTCATCACGATTGTCGCGGCTGACGGCAGCGTCGCGATCCGCGGCGATACGGAGCATCCGGCGAATTATGGCCGGCTTTGCTCGAAAGGATCGGCTCTCGGCGAAACGGTCGATCTCGACGACCGCCTGCTGCATCCCTCGATCCATGGCCGTCGTGCAAGCTGGGACGAGGCGCTCGATCTCGTCGCCTGGACATTCTCGCGCACGATCGCTGAAAATGGCCCGGACTCGGTTGCCCTCTATGTCTCGGGCCAGTTGCTGACCGAGGATTATTACATCGCCAATAAGCTGATGAAGGGCTTCATCGGCGCCGCGAACATCGATACCAATTCGCGCCTCTGCATGGCTTCATCCGTCGCCGGACATCGCCGCGCGTTCGGCGCGGACACGGTGCCGGGGACGTACGAAGATCTTGAACTTGCGGATCTGATTGTCCTCGTCGGCTCCAATCTCGCCTGGTGTCACCCCGTGCTTTATCAGCGCATTGTGGCCGCGAAGCAGACGCGCCCGCAGATGAAGATCGTGCTGGTCGATCCACGGCGGACGATGACCGCCGATATTGCCGAGATGCATCTGGCTGTGCGCCCCGATGGCGATGTCGCACTGTTCAGCGGGCTTTTCGCCTGGCTCGCGAACCACGACGCGCTCGATCAAGCTTATATCTCCGCACATACCAGCGGCTTCGATGAGGCGCGTGCGGCGGCGAGCGCCATGTCGCTTGACGAGATCGTCAACCAGACCGGCGTCGCGGCGGACGAGCTTCAAGCCTTCTACGCGCTCTTCGCGGCAACCGAAAAGGTCGTCACCGTCTACAGCCAGGGCGTCAACCAATCGTCTGCGGGCACCGACAAGGTCAATGCGATCATCAATTGCCATCTCGCGACCGGGCGGATCGGCCTACCGGGCATGGGGCCGTTCTCCGTCACGGGCCAGCCCAATGCGATGGGCGGGCGCGAGGTCGGCGGCCTCGCCAATATGCTCGCCGTGCATATGGAAATCGAAAACCCCGAACATCGCGATTGCGTGCAACGCTTCTGGCACGCGCCGACGATGGCCGAGCGAGCGGGGCTGAAAGCGGTCGAGATGTTTCGCGCCGTCGCGGACGGGCGCATCAAGGCGATCTGGATCATGGGCACGAATCCTGTCGTCTCCATGCCCGACGCGCATTTCATCGAAGCCGCGTTGAAAGCCTGCCCGTTCGTCGTCGTGTCCGACGTTGTCGCCGAGACCGACACGCTGCGTTGTGCACATGTCAAATTGCCCGCGGCGGCGTGGGGCGAGAAAGACGGGACCGTCACCAATTCCGAGCGGCGGATTTCGCGACAGCGGCGTTTTCTGCCGCTGCCCGGCGCGGCGCGGCCCGACTGGGAGATCATCTGCGACGTCGCCCAGCGTATGGGCTTTGTCGAAGCCTTCTCCTTCAAATCCGCCGCAGAAATCTTCGCCGAACACGCGGCGCTTTCGGCATTTGAGAACGACGGCGCGCGTGATTTCGATATCGGCGCCTTCGCCGATATCGATGCGGCGCAATTCGACGGCATGGCGCCTTTCCAATGGCCACGCCCGACCAAGAGCGCGCCGTACGAGACACGCTTTTTCGCGGATGGCCGCTTCTATACGCCGGATCGCAAGGGCCGCTTCATCACGGTAACGCCACACGTCGAGACGCGCACAAATTCAAAGTTCCCGTTCGTCCTCAACACCGGGCGGGTGCGCGACCATTGGCATACAATGACGCGCACGGCGAAGAGCCAGCGCCTGTCGCAGCACCTCGCGGAGCCTTTCGTCGAAATCCATCCGCGCGATGCGGCGAAACTCGGCATTCGCGATGCGGATGTCGTGCGTATTTCATCGGCGGATCATTTTGTGCTCGTACGCGCGCTTCTGTCGAAGCGGCAGGCGCGCGGCGCTGTCTTTGTCCCGATGCATTGGAACGATCAATTCGCGTCGCAAGCGCGGGTCGATAGCCTTGTGCCCTCGACAACCGATCCGCAATCCGGCCAGCCGGCATTCAAACATGTCGGAGTCGATGTCGCCCGTTTTGAAGCCACGAGCCTATGGTTTCGCCGTTCTGCAAGAGCGCCCTCGCAATCTCGATGCGGACTATTGGGCACTGGCGAAATGCCGTGGCGGCTGGCGGCTCGAACTCGCGCTTGCGGGCGACGCGCGCGACTGGACGGGTTTTGCCACATCGCTTTTCGGCTGCGGGCCTGAAGCAGATCTTTTGTTCTATCAGGACATGACGGGCGGCCAGCATCGCTTCGCCTGTTTCGAAGGCGAACGCCTGGTCGGCGCGCTGTTTCTCGCCGCCGAGCCCGTGTCCGTCTCGCGCGACTGGGCGGTTGAACAATTGTCGGTGAGCTTTGCGGATCCGCGTCGCCGCTTCTCGATCATCGCCGCGCGGCCCGGCGCCGGCGGCTTTGATCGCGGCGCCACGGTATGTTCGTGTTTCGGTGTCGGTGCCAACCAGATCACCGCTGCCATCGCCGCCGGCTGCAGTAGCGTCGAGGCAATTGGCCAATCAACACAGGCGGGGACCAATTGCGGCTCCTGCCGCGCCGAGATCAGGAAGATTATCGATGCGAACCAGCACCTGAACCCGGCGCATCAAGGCGGCGTACAAACCGCTCCGGATGAAAAGCAACCCTACGCCGCAATTTCGTAATCGCAGCGCCGGTACACGGTCCATATCAATCTCAATAATCGCTGCCCGGACTCGGGTCGTAAATGCTCGGAACATATTCCCCACAGGCATTGATACGGGCCCGTTGGCCCTGGGCGGCGGAACATGATTGCGATGTCTTTTTCAGAGCCGCCGCAGCGGCCTTCCACGCCTCGTGGGAGAGATGATGCTTCGCACGATGCGCATCTGCAAAACCAATCGACGTACCAAAGATGAAAAGTACAAGCATGAGGGTTTTCATGACGCTCTCCTGACATTGATGAAGGGTTCATCTCTTCAGGGGCTTGAGACGTACCGTTCGATCTATTGAGGAGACTCGCGCCTTCGTAGTTTTATTCCGTCGAAGCGAATACTTTTGCCGCGTGCCGGATACGGGCAATCTTATTGTTTTCTGAAATCATCGACGAATGTTTTGAGTTCAGCCGGATCGAGGTCTGAGACGGCAAGATATTTGAAACCGGCACCCGTCCAATCGATCATGTTGTAACCATCGACCGTCTTGGAAACAGGATCGGCGGTTTGCATCCCATCGCCCGTTAGCGGGATCGCGACGACCGAAATCAAATGCTGCCGGCGTCGATAAACGAGCGTTGGCACGGCGTTGCCGGCGATGACATCGACGCGGCCGCCGACGAGCGGAAAACCTGCCGCGGAAAGGTCGGCCGTCGGCGGCGACAGGCCGAGCTTCTGATCAAGCCACGGCTTCACCGTGTGCCGATCGGAGGACACAACATCGATCGGACTCGCCGCCAGAAGACTCCGGCGATGGTCATTTGCCACCTGATCTTCCACCGAAAAGTCATTATGCGCCGATGAGAGCAAATATGTTCCACCGCTCGCAGCGAAGGCTGTCAGCACGACGGAGGCGGCGAGCGCGCGCCAGCTTGGATGATCAAAGGACAAAATCCGCGGCCGCCTCGGCGCGGATTTGGCTTCTGAGGTGATCGCGGCAATGCGCGCAGCGAAATCGGCAGAAACGTTCGGCTTCCCCAAAGCCTTGGTGCGTTCTTTCACCGCCAGGATGCGTGCATATTCAGCCGCAAGCGCTGGATCGGCCGCGAGCCGCGCCTCCAACGTCATGGCTGCCGCCGCGTCGAGCTCGCCATCGGCCAACGCATGCAGCAGGAGATATTCTGAGGACGATACCTCTGTCATGACGAAACCTGTCCAATCTCCTTTGCAACCTGCCTGCGCGCACGCGACAGGCGCGACATGACAGTCCCAATCGGAATCGACATCATCGCAGCAATCTCTTTGTAACTAAGATCGTTGATGTCGTGCAGAACGAGCACTTCCCGATAGGGCTGCGGCAGAGTGCCGATCGCCAACTCAATTGCCGCCGCGTCGGCTCTTCGAATGAGATCCGCCTCGGGGCTGAGTGCGGGATCCCCACGCGTGCCAATCTCAGTCTCGTCCATCTCCACCGAAGACCCTGCCAGAACGATTTCCTTGGGCCTGTTCTTCGCCAGCCACGTAAAACATGTGTTGCGCACGATGCTCAGAAGCCAGGGACGCGGTCCGCGTCCTTCGTAAGACTCGATCGCCGCGAAAGCGCGGATCGCGGCCTCTTGTACGACATCCTCCGCGTCATGGACGCTTCCGGTCAGCCAGCGCGCAAGCGCGAGCGCATCTGGAAGATGCGGCACGACAATTTGTCGAAATAGTTCGGCAGATTGCTCGCTGCCTCTCAAATCGATACCTCGGATAGCGTGCGGGCCGGTCTCTCATGGCATGACAATGATTTTACCCTGCATGCGCGGATGCAGGGTACAGAAATATGCAAATGTTCCCGCCTTGCTGAAGGTGAAGCTCGCCACATCGTCGGTGTCGAGCGCCTTGGAGTAAAAGCTCCCGTCCGTCGCAGCGACCCGATGCGGAATATCGTCGTCGTTCTTGAAGGTGACTTTGGTGCCAACTTTGACATGCAGATCGCCGGGCTTGAACGTGAAGTTCGAGATCGAAACGGTCACGTCATTCGGGGAGGCCGATACATTACCGTAGCCCATCGCCAAGGCGGTGACCAAAAAGATTTGTCTCGTTTTCATGATGATTGCCCTCGCGCTCAGCCGCCTGCAAGTGTCTCGTCGGTGATCGCCAGTTTTTGCGATCCCATGCTGACGTCGACGCGAGTGATGCCCAGCATTTTGCGCAATTGGTCCTCCGGCACCTTCATCGGCCCAGGTGCCGGCGCCCTGCCGGGTGCCGGCTGCGGAAATGCAAGCGACCGCGCGGTATGGAAGGTCATATTGCCTTCGACCTTTTGAATGATCTGGTGAATGTGGCCATTCAGGATGGTGACGGAGCCAAAGCGCTGGAGAAGTTGGAGAACCTGAGCACCGTCGTCCGTGCCCCATCCCCAATCGGCATAGATCGTCCACAACGGGATATGCGCAAAGACGACAATCGGCGTTGAACTCGATTTGTCTTTCAGATCATCAGTGAGCCAAGCGATCTGATCGGCCCCGAGATTGCCAAGGCCGCCAGCTTTCAGATTGACGACATTGACGAGGCCGATGAAATGCACGCCGTGGTACTCGAAGGAGTACCAGCCTGAGCCATGCTTGCCCGCGCCGTAGCGATCCGCATAAAGCTTGCCATTGTTGTCGTCGACGAGATCGTGTTCACCGGGCACGTAATGCGTCTCGACACCAGCTTCGCCGATGATCCGCGCGGCATCGTCAAATTGCGAGGCCAGCGACAGATGGGTGATGTCGCCCGTATGGATCATGAAGGCCGGCTTGACCGGCAGCGCCTTCACCTTGCCGATCCCCTCCTTCAACGTGTCGATCGCGTGCGGATTGGCCGCCTTGTTGAAGCCGACGTGACTGTCGGAGATTTGCATAAAAGTGAACGGGCTTTGGGAGTCTTCCGCCGCTTCGGCTGCGCCGAGCAGGCCAAGCGATTTCGGCACCCCGCCCGAAACCGTCCAGAGAACGCCAGTGCCGGCCCAGATCATACATTCGAGGGCATGGCGGCGTGAGGGATCGTGAGGCTGATCTTCGTCTCGCATCGTGGCAATCTCCTTGCTGTCCGATGATGAGAACTCCGGCCTTCGATATTTTATTCCGACGTCCGCGTATTTTTTTGCGCTCGCTGCGCGAAATCGACCCGCCGGCATCACCAAATAGTGAATTCGCGCCCCGCGCGCCGTGCGTCTCACCGCTGGCACATCCCTCGCTTCCACGCGCGGTCTATGCGAGAGACGCGGCCGGCGCTCCCCGAATTGTCCATGAGGAAAGAAGATCGTGACTGCTGAGTTTTTGAGCCCCCTGCGTGCCCCGCGTGGAATGGCTGTGGCGCCGTGTGCGCTTGCTGCGCAAAGCGCGCTTTCGGTTTTGCGCGATGGCGGCAATGCGGTCGAAGCGATGGTCGCAGCGGCCGCCACGATCGCCGTCGCCTATCCGCATATGAACGGGATCGGCGGCGATGGCTTCTGGCTCATCGCGGCCCCCGGGGCCGAACCCATCGGCATCGAAGCCTGCGGCGGCGCGGCAGCCGCAGCTTCGATCGACTTTTATCGCGCGCAGAACCTCAGCGCGATCCCGTTTCGTGGCGCGCTCGCGGCGAACACGATCGCCGGAACCGTCAGCGGCTGGGAACTCGCCCTCGATTGGTCCCGGCAAACGCTCGGCGGTCACCTCCCCCTCAAGCGTCTCCTCGCCGATGCCATCGCCTACGCGGCGGATGGCTTCCCGGTCACGCGCAGCCAGGCGCAAAACACGGCGAGCAAAGCCGACGAGCTCGCCAATGTGCCCGGCTTCGCCGAGACATATTTCGACACGGATGCTCAACCGCCAAAAGTCGGCGCCTTGTTCAAGCAAAAGCGCCTGGCGCAAACGTTCGAACGTCTCGCGCATGCGGGACTCGACGATTTCTACCGCGGCGATCTCGCGCGTTCGATCGCCGCCGATCTGCAAGCGCTCGGGAGTCCGCTGAGCCTCGATGATTTGAACGACTACCACGCGCGACAGCGCGAGCCTCTCGAACTCAAGCATTCGCTTGGCGCGGTCTATAATATGCCGCCGCCAACGCAGGGCCTTGTGTCCGAGATTATTGTTGGATTGCTCGACCGGCTTCTACGCGACGATATGGATCCTCTCGGGCCGGACTATGTGCATGCCTGCGTCGAATCGACGAAGCTCGCGTTTGGCGTACGCGACCGCCACATCACCGACCCCGATTACATGGATGTCGATCCGCAGACTTTCCTGGCGCCGGACAAGCTCGATGCGATGGCAGCGAAAGTCTCGATGTCGAAGGCATTGCCCTGGCCGCGCGGCGCCGATCCTGCTGACACCGTCTGGCTCGGCGTGATCGACGGCAATGGCGTCGCCGTGAGCTTCATCCAAAGTGTCTATCATGAATTCGGCAGCGGCATCGTGTTGCCGGGCTCCGGAATCAATTGGCAGAATCGCGGTTGCAGCTTTTCGCTCGATCCGAACGCCCGTAACGCCCTCGCCCCGGGCCGCCGCCCGTTCCATACATTGAACCCGCCGCTTGCGCGCTTCGCCGATGGCCGCACAATCGTCTATGGCGCGATGGGCGGCGACGGCCAGCCGCAATCGCAAAGCGCCGTTTTCTCGCGCATCGCGAAGTTTGGCTGGGACGCACAATCTGCGGTCAGCGCGCCGCGCTGGCTGCTTGGCCGCACCTGGGGACGTGCGAGCGATACGCTCAAACTCGAGGCACGTTTCCCGGACGCAACCTTCGCGGCTTTGCGCGCCCGTGGTCACGAAGTCGAGAGCATGTCGGCCTATGACGAAGCGATGGGCCATGCCGGCGCAATCATTCGCTATCCGGATGGCACATTTGAGGGTGGTTATGATCCGCGCAGCGACGGCGCTGCTGCCGGTTGGTAAGAATGATGCATTGGATTCCGGATCGCGCGCAGAGTTCGCCCGCGTTAATGCGATCAGGAAGCAATTATGACATCTCAGAGGGATTCGTTTCGCGGAGCGGCTGCGCGATCGCACT
This sequence comes from uncultured Pseudomonadota bacterium, assembly GCA_963782195.1. Classification (GTDB taxonomy): domain Bacteria; phylum Pseudomonadota; class Alphaproteobacteria; order Rhizobiales; family Beijerinckiaceae; genus Methylovirgula. The sequence continues at coordinate 791,612 of CAWAIN010000005.1, forward strand.
CGATTTCTGCACCGCTCCTCTTCTCGCGCTTTTCTTGTTGAAACCGGCAAGGCGCGTTTTCTCACGCGGCGCGTTGGCTAGGTCCGCAGTTCTCGCGCTCTAGCTCGGCCAGGTTTGCATCACCGCATCGACGACGGTGTGCAAATCGGCCCGCGTCGCAGTACCCGCGGCTTGCACCGCCATGCCCTGACTCACCGTGGCGATGTAACGCGCCAATCCGGCGACATCCAACCGCTTCGGCAGATCGCCGTCTTCGAGCGCGCGTTCGAGCCTGTGGCGAAGCGCGACTTCCTCGGCCACGCGACGGAAGCAAAGCTCCTTTTTAACGGGCTCCGCCGCGTCGCCGCAGGACAAGGCGCCCTGCACGAGGAGACACCCGGGCGGGCTTTGCGGATCGGTGAGCTGATCGGCGGTCCCGCGCAATAAGCGCTCGACGACCTCGCGCGCCGTCGGGGCATTCAGGGCTTCATGCGAAAAGTCTTCGCGAATGCCTACATAACGGTCGACCGCGCGACGGAACAATTCTTCCTTACTGCCGAAAGCGGCGTAGAGGCTTGGCGGATTGATGCCCATCGCCTCGGTGAGGTCGGCGATCGATGAGCCCTCATAGCCCTTGCGCTGAAAGACCTTGAGCGCCTTCCCGAGCGCTTCATCGGCATCAAAAGCCCTGGGACGTCCTAATGCCACGTCGGCCTCGTTGACCTTTTTTATTGATCGATAAATAATGTCGGCCGTGCGCCCTGTCTAGGCGGCGAACGTTACGCGCCCTTCTCATATCGCTGGGAGAAACACCGGGACTTGATATGGCGCAATGCAGCATATAATTGTAGTGCCCGCTACAAAAATGTGATCGCCGCCGTCAGGCGCCGCATGGGGCGCCCTGCGGGCGGAAAGTGGAATTTGCTTTATGAACATCGTCCGCCTTGCCCTGCATCGCCCGTACACGTTCCTTGTCCTGGGCATTGCCATCCTGCTTCTGGGCCTCTCGGCTATTCTGCGGACGCCGACCGATATTTTTCCGAACATCAACATCCCGGTCGTGACCGTCGTTTGGTATTACGACGGCCTGAACAATAACGAGACCGAAAAGCGGATCACGACCTATTCGGAATTCTCGATCAGCTTCTTCGTCAACGACATCCGCACAATCGAAAGCCAGACGATTCCCGGCCTCGTCGTCGAGAAAATCTATTTCCAGCCAGACGTAAATGTCGATCTGGCGATGAGCCAGGTCGTCTCGGCGACAAACTCGATCCGCGCCTTCCTGCCGCCCGGCGCGCAGCCGCCGATCATCATGCAATACAGCGCCTCGACCGTGCCCGTCTTGCAATTGGCGTTGAGTTCCGACCGGCTTTCCGAATCCGAGCTTTACGATTACGGCGTCTATCGCATCCGCCAGCAGCTTGCGCCGATCCCCGGCACGATGTTGCCGCCCCCCTATGGCGGACGCATCCGCCAGGTAATGGTTGATATCGACCCCGCCGCGCTAGCGGCCAAAGGCATCACACCACTCGATGTCTCGAACGCGATCAATGCGCAGAACCTCTCGCTGCCGATGGGCGACGTGAAATTCGGCGACAAGGATTACGATGTCCGCATCAACAGTCTCGCCGACGCCGTCTCTATTCTCGACGATGTGCCGATCAAGAAAGTCAACGGCGCGCTCATCCGCATCAAGGACGTAGCCGAGGTCCGTGACGGCTATGCCATCCAGCAGAATATCGTGCGCAGCGAGGGGCGCCGCTCCGTTCTTCTCTCCATCCTGAAGGCCGGTAATGCCTCGACGCTCGATGTCGTCGATCGGGTGAAGAACGACGTTCTGCCGGTGAGCCGCGCCGCGGCGCCGCCCGGCATGAAGATCGAGGAATTGTTCGATCAATCGATCTTCGTGCGCTCGGCGATCACTGGTGTCGCCGTCGAGGCGACGATCGCGGCGCTGCTCACGTCGGCGATGATCTTGCTGTTCCTTTCGAGCTGGCGTTCGACGCTCATCGTAGCCGTCTCGATCCCGCTGTCGATCCTCTCGTCGATTGCCATTCTCTCCGCCATTGGCGAGACGCTGAACATCATGACGCTTGGCGGTCTGGCGCTCGCGGTCGGCATTCTCGTCGACGATGCGACGGTGACGATCGAGAACATTCACCGGTTGCGCCAGCTTGGCGAAAAGCTGCCGGAGGCGACATTGCATGGCGCCGCGGGTATCGCGCTGCCAACCCTCGTCTCGACGCTGGCGATCTCGGCCGTCTTTGTTTCCGTCGAATTTCTTGTCGGCCCGTCCAAATTCCTGTTTACGCCGATGGCACTCGCGGTCGTCTTCGCGATGCTCGCCTCGTACATTCTGTCACGCACGCTCGTGCCGATCATGGCCGGCTTGCTGCTGTCCGGCGAACATCATGGCGACGAAGCACACGATGATAGCCCTCACCCGTCGATCTTCACCCGCTTTTCGCGAGGCTTCGAGACGCGTTTCGAGCGGCTGCGCGACAATTATTCGGTGACGTTGGAAAAGCTGATCGAAAGCAACTGGAAGGTGCCGGTCGCGGCCGTCGCGGTCCTGGCGATCGGCGCGGTCCTGTTCACGCTGATTGGCCGCGATTTCTTCCCGGCGGTCGATGCGGGCGAATTCAAGCTTCACGTCCGCGCGCCATCCGGTACGCGTATCGAGACGACGGAGCATATTTTCGAGAATGTCGAAAACGTCATCCGCCGCGTCATTCCAGATTCCGAGCGCAATCTCATCATCGACGATATCGGCGTGCCGTTCCGCTACGCCCTGCCCTTCGACGATGGCACCACAGTCGCCGGCAACGACGGCCAGATCCTCGTCTCACTGAAAGAGGGCCACAAGCCGACAGCGGCCTACATCAAGCGGCTGCGCGATGTGCTTGCGCGCGAATTTCCGGACGTGACCTTCTATTTCCAGCCCGGCGATATCGTGACGCAGATTTTGAATTTCGGCCTGCCGGCGCCGATCGACGTCCGCGTTGTCGGCTACGACAAGGGCAACAATCTGCGCATCGTCCAGGCCATGCGCGACGAGATCAAACATGTCGTCGGCGTAGCGGACGCGCATCTGCACCAAATCGTCGATGCGCCGGAATTGACCGTCGCGATCGACCGCCAGCGCGCACAGGACCTTGGCCTCGATATGCAAAGCGTCGCCGACAACGTGATGGTTTCAGTGGCTTCGAGCAACACGGTGACGCCGAACTTCTGGGTCGATCCGAATACCGGTATTCAATATCCAGTCGCGGTGCAGGTGCCGCAATATAAGCTCGCCTCGCTCGGCGATGTCAGCGGCACGCTCGTCGGAACGCGTGGCGGGTCAGCGGCGGGTACGGTGCCAACGCTCTTGAGCAATGTCGCGGCCTTTGGGCGCGACGCGGCGCAGACTGTAACCAGCCATTCCAACATTCAGCCGACCTTCGACATTTACGCCAATGTCGAGGGCCGCGATCTCGGCCGCATTGCGACGGACATCGACAAGATTGTCGCGAAATATCGCACGCAGCTTAGCCCCGGCAATGCGATCGTCGTCGAAGGACAGATCGAAAGCATGCAATCCGCCTTTTTCCACATGGGCATCGGGCTCTTGGTCGCCGCGGTTGTCGTCTATCTGCTGATGGCGGTGAATTTCCAATCGTTTGTCGACCCATTCGTCGTCGTGCTCGGCCTGCCTGGCGCGATGGCCGGCATCATGTTCATGCTGTTTGCAACCGGCACCACGCTGAGCGTTCCGTCCTTGATGGGCGCGATCATGAGCGTCGGCGTCGCGTCGGCCAATTCGATCCTGCTCGTCACTTTTGCCAAAGAGCAGCGCGCCTTCGGCCTTTCGGCAGCCGATGCAGCCGTCATGGCCGGGCGCACGCGGCTGCGGCCGATCATCATGACCGCGCTCGCCATGATCGTCGGCATGATCCCGATGGCGCTCGGTCTCGGCGATGGCGGCGAGCAGAACGCGCCACTCGGCCGTGCCGTCATCGGCGGCCTGATGTTCGGCACGGTCGCGACGCTCTTTCTTGTTCCCTGGCTTTATAGCCGCTTGCGCAAGCGCGAAGGCCGGCTGATGGAGGATTTTGCCAATGTCTAAGCCCGAGCCCGCTGAAGATTTCACGATCGCGCAGCAGCACGCACCGAATACGCGCACCGGGATGCGTTCGGCGGGCTGGATCGCTCTGATCATTTTGGTCGGCGGTCTCAGCTATGGCGCCGGGCATCACATCTCGACGGATTCCATTGCCGAAGCGGCGACAGATTCGCGGCTCTCGATGATTCCGAGCGTGCGAACGGTGACAGCGCATCAATTGAAGGGCGGCGTGGCGCTCGATCTGCCAGGCAGCATTAAATCGTTCGAGACATCGGCAATTCTGGCGCGCGCGTCGGGCTATATTTCACAACGTTTCGTCGACATCGGGACGCGGGTGAAAAAGGGCGATGTGCTTGCGATCATCCACTCCCCCGAACTTGATCAGCAGGTGAGCCAGGCCGAGGCCGCGCTGACGCAAGCCAAGGCGAATTTCGACCTCGCCCACGCGACGGCGGCGCGCTCAGGCGCTCTCGTCAATCGCGGATGGGTCACCGGCCAGCAATATGACCAGGATCGCCTGACCGAAGCCGCGCGCGTGGCGGACGTGCGCGCGGCGCAAGCCTCGCTCGCCGCGATCACTCAAAAACGCAGCTATCTGACGGTCATAGCGCCCTTCGCCGGTGTCGTCACCGCCCGCAATGTCGAGGTTGGTGATCTCGTCAGCGCCGATACGACCTCGGCGCAGCCGATGTTCAGCGTTGCGCGAACCGACAAGGTGCGCGTGCAGGTCTATGTCCCGCAAGACATGGCCGAAGGTCTCAAAAACGGCGTATCCGCATCGATCTCGGTGCCGGAAATGCCGGGACGCACCTTCACGGCTGTCGTCGCGCGAACCGCGCAGGCCCTCGACGCCACATCGCGCACGCTGTTGGCCGAAGTCGATATCGACAATCCGCAGAATGTCCTGACGATCGGCACCTATGTGCGGGTTCACTTCGATCTCGTCTCAGCGCGGCCGCATGTCCGTCTCGACGCGAATGCACTGATCTATGATGCCGACGGGCTGCGCGTCGCCGTGGTCAAGAACGATCACGTCCAGCTTGTTCCGGTAAAGATCGTTCGCGACTACGGCGCCGAGGTTGAAATCGGCCAGGGTCTGACAGGCGGTGAAACCGTAATCCTCAACCCGCCCGTGGCGCTCAAGCAGGGCGGCGCGGTCCATGTCGCGGCGAATTGAGACGTGGCCAATTAGCGTGAAGAGCTGGACGCAAGAAACTAGAGCTTGCGTCTGGCGCGCTTTAGATCGACTTCACTTCGCCGCCGTCCATGCGCAGCGTCGAGCCGGTCATCCAACGCGCCCCCGGAGACACCAGGAACGCCATCAGCTCGGCGATCTCTTCCGGTTCGCTGTCAATGCAGCGCCCGATCGATCAACAGCGTGTCGGTGAACATGTCGAAACGGATGATCTTGCCATCGCGCACCTCCCAACGATGGGCGAAAGTCGCTCGCATCCGCTTGCCGGTCGCCTTGTAGATGCCCGAATAGGCACCGAAGGAGACGACCCGGTCGCCTTCGGTAATGAAATCGTCGGCGGTCGCGGCGAAGTCGTCCCAATCCTGCGCCAACCTCAGGACCAGCCCTTTGAGCACGGCCTGCGGCCCATGCCAGGTGCCCGTGTAGTATGGGAACCCCTCCTGTTCGGTCCAGGCGACCTTCTCGTCCAGCAACCCGAGAAAGGCTGGGACATCGCCCCGGCCGAGCGCAGCGTAAAGCGCACGAACGATATCTGAGGGAACGCTCGTCATTTCAGATCTCCAAGCGTGTTCTCGTTGCGATCAGCGCGCGGCGACCTGACCGAGGAAGTCGCGGATCGCCGCGGCAATCTCCGCCGCATGCGTCTCCAGCGCGAAATGGCCAGTATCGACGAAGCGCACGATTGCGCTGGGAATGTCGCGCTTGAACGCCTCCGCGCCCGGCGGCAGGAAGAACGGATCGTTCTTGCCCCAGACCGCCAGGAACGGCGGCTTATGGGTGCGGAAATAATCCTGGAAGGTCGGGTAGAGCGCGACGTTGCTCTTGTAATCGCCCATAAGGTCGAGCTGCACGTCATCCGCGCCCGCGCGTGCCAAATAGAAATTATCGAGCGTGTAGCCGTCCGGCGAGACCTTCGTCGTATCGGAGACGCCGTGCGTATATTGCCAGACAGTCGCCTCCGGCTTGAGGAATGCGCGCAATGCGTCGCGATTGGCGGCCGACGGATCCCGCCAATACGCCTGAATCGGGTTCCAGCCTTCGCTCAACCCCTCCTCGTAAGCATTGCCGTTCTGCGAGATGATCGCTGTGATCCGCTCGGGATGTTTCAGCGCGAGGCGAAGCCCGGTCGGCGCGCCGTAGTCGAAAATATAAACGGCGTAGCGATCGAAACCGACGACCTCTATGAAACGGTCGATGACTTCGGCGATATGATCAAACGTGTATGTGAACTTGTCGTGCGCCGGCATGTCCGAGCGGCCAAACCCTGGCAGGTCCGGCGCGATGATATGAAAGCGATCGGCAAGAAGCGGGATGAGATCGCGGAACATGTGGCTTGAGGTCGGGAAGCCATGAAGCAGAAGAAGCTTCGGGGCGCCCGGCGCGCCTGCTTCGCGATAGAAGATGTTGAAGCCGTCCACATCGGCGGTTTTGTAGGTGATCGCGGTCATGTGTTTTCTCCTTCAGTGGTAACTAGCTGATTAGTTTTGAAAAGGTTATGAGCTCGGGAGCCTCAGGCCGCCGTGACGCTCTCGATCGCCTCGTTGATAATGTCGAGGACAAGAGAAGGCGCCGTGACAAGCGGCATATGATCGACAGGATGCGCGCGCACGCGGGCATTCATCCGCCCGGCCATGAAACGCTGGTTTTCCGCAATAATCATGTGGTCCTGCTCCGCCAGGAGAAACCAGGCCGGCCTGTCCTTCCAGAGCGGCCGTTCGACGGCGACGGTAATGCACGCGGGCGAAATGGGCCGCTGGACCGCGGCCAATATGGTCAGTTCCTCCGGCCGGGCATTCGGTGCGAAAGCTGCAGCGAAGGCTGTTTCAGGCAGGTAGATCAAGCCGTGATTGTCAGGTGCGAGCTTCGGGGCCTGCGGATGCGGCGTGCCACGGTAGAAAACGTCGGCGACCGTTTCGCCTTCGTCCGGCGCCAACGCGGCCACATAGACGAGAGCCTTCACCTTGTCGCTCCGGGTCGCCCCGATGACAGCCCCGGCATAAGCGTGGCCGACGAGCACCACAGGGCCCGCGGTGCGCTCGATTGTCCGATCAAGGGCTGCAACATCGTCTTTGAATGTTGTCAAAGGCAGCGGCGCCGCAAGCACCTGGACACCGCGCGCGGCTAATGGCGCGATGATCTTTGCCCAGCTTGTTCCATCGGCCCAGGCGCCGTGCGCCAATACAACGCTCACGTTCTGCAACGACATGATTGCCTCCCTCTGACTACCTATGACCGACTCTAAATAACCTCTATAACAATATTATGATGGTTACTATCGCGAGGATAACTTGTCAAGAGGCTTTGGAAGGGTTATTTTAGGCGTATATCCACGGATGTAGTCGTGCTGAAATCGCGTCCGGTGACGGAGGTAAGCTTGATAGCTCAGAATCAACCCGCGATTTTCGTCGCCGACGCGCTTGGACTGGATTTCCTGAATTCGATCGCGACGCCGGTCGATACACCCGTCGATTGGATCGGTGACGGCGACGGCTTGCTGGATTGGCTGAAACAGGCGCAGCTTGTACCGGATGACGCTCTCAAGAGCATTAGGGCACAGGCACTTCCCGGCGAACTCGACAATGTCGCGGATCAGGCGCGAAGCCTTCGCGAATGGTTTCGAGCCTTCGTGCAAAAGCACAAAGGCGCCCCTCTCACGTCGAAAGATTTAAACGTGCTCGGTCCGCTCAATCGTTTACTCGAGCGCGACGAAACATTCAGTCGCATCGAGAGCACAAGGTCGGGTTTCGCGCTTGAGACTGTGCGCAAGTGGCGCTCGCCAGAGACACTCTTGCTGCCGATTGGCGAGGCTCTGGCTCAATTCGTTTGCACGGAAGACTTCTCGAACGTTAAAGCCTGCGAAGGTCCCGCCTGCACCCTACTCTTTGCCGATCATACGCGCGCGCATTCGCGGCGCTGGTGCAGCATGGCGATATGTGGAAACCGCGCAAAACAGGCGGCGCATCGGCATCGGCTCAGGCATGAGCATTAGAAGTAAGGCGACGCGCGACGCGGGCGCGCCTCAGGTCGAACCTTCGCGGCGAAAGCCGGTTTGCCGCCGCAATTCGATTAAATCCCTCTCAACAGCATCGACGATTTTGACGATATTGTTGGAAAATTCGCTCGCAGCTCGTCGTGAAACCACGTCTTGCGATTTCTCGTAAAGATGCTCGACCTTTTCCTCCAACGACATTTCCGACCAAGACTTCCCATCCGGCATTTTTTCCCCCCGATTGCATAAAATGCGCGAGACCGGCTTTGCCCCAGGGCGGGACGTTCTGATGTGAGCTAACGCACCCAAATTATGAATCGGCACGGTTTCGAACATCATCAATTCGTGAGGACGATGCGATTCTGCAGTTCCAACGACGGAGCGCGTGCCGAGCATCTGCAGCAGCGACGCGATGCGAAGGCCGCAATGTGACGGACACGCGGGCCGCGCGGGAGCAATAAATTGCCTAAACCGCGGCTTTTTCTTCGGCGAGCGCGGTTGCAAGCTGCGTGGCAAGCCGCTCGGCCTGAACCTCGATTTCGGGCGCGCCATAGGTATCGCCGAATCGTTCGCGGGTGAGCGGGCCGAGCGTATAGAAATTCATCGCGTTACCGATGACACGAAAATCACCATCCACGGCGAGGCCGAGACCGAGAGGATCGGCCTTTGCAATGCCCGCGTGGATCAGCGCGCCGAGAAAACTCGTCGGATCGGCACTGAGCCTCTGCTTCGGCCCCGTGCAATTGACGATGCCGGCGACATGGACAGTTTCGTCGACCACGGCGCCACGGCGGCGGAATGCGGCGGTAAAACCTTGCGCGGTGCGTTCGACACCGGTGACATGCGCCGCCAAAATCCTGACCTGCCCCCGCGCTTCGGCGGCTTCGATCAACCCATAGGTCTCCGGTGCCATCCGGTAGCGATGCACGTCGTAAAACGCCTTGAGATGCCGCAGGAACCGGCGCTTGTCAGCTTGCGTGAGTCGCGACCAGAGATGTTCGCTCTGGACACGCAAGGCGGTGAAGACACCGCGCCAGCAAAGGCCTTCCGCCTCCACACGGGCGATTTCGGCACGGATCGATTTCACATAATGCGCGAGCGACGCCGATGGCCATGTCGCGAGATCGAGGCCCGGCGGCACGCCTGCCGGCCCGCTCTTGCGCGCTAGAAGACCATGCCGCGAAAGCGCAATGAGCTGACCGCGATGGCCCCGCGCCAGAAGCGACGCGATGACATCGGCCATCGTCAATCCGGTGCCGATGATGAGCACCGCGCCGTTGCGCGGAATTTCCGCGAGGCGTTCGATGTCCCAGGGATTTTCGAGGAAGCCCGGCGTCCCCGCGAGCGTCACAGGAATGCCGCGTGGCAGCGCCGGCAATCCATGACTAACCGCGATCACCACATGGCGCGCATGCAGTTTCGTCCGGTCGCTGAGGGCGATTTCGGCGCCGCCTTCCGCAGCCCGCGCAAATATGGCTTCGGCCTGAACGTGACGAAACTCGGCGCCCGAAGTCCGTATCGCGTCGGCAAGCCGGTCTCGCACGAAAATGCCAAACCAGCGGCGCGGTACATAAGTGTATTCGGGATCGCCATCGCCGATCAGTTCGGGATGTCGCGTTTTGAGCCAAATATCGAAGCGATCCGGAGGCGCCGCACTGACACCCATCCGGTCGGCCGGCACATTGATGCAATGTTGCTCGGCCAGCGTCGCATAGGCGACGCCCGAGCCCAATTCTGCGCGCGGCTCGATGACGGCTATTCTCGCTCCGGCTGCGGCGCGGCGCAGAAGCTGCAGTGCGAGGATGGCGCCCGTATAGCCACCGCCGACAATCGCGACATCGAAACTTTCATTCAAGAGAGCAGCCTTGGTCATAAGGCACGCCATATCACATCAAAATATCCGGCACGACGCACGATCAGGTGCGGGACCGCGAAAAACCTTGGCCAAGGGCCGACGCCTCGGTGTCAACGTCGCGTGGTAGACGCCGGCGTGGCCCGGGCGTTGATCTCCTTTATTACGCCTTACGCGCGTGCCGATGATGGGGTAGAACCCGCAAATTATTCGAAATTGGCGTGATCGATTGCCGCGGTTTCGTCTCGATGATCCGGGCTGGATTCACGCCATTGGACAAAGGTGCCCAGAGTGCTCGTTTCTGCCCGCGCGTCGGCTCTCCCAATGATACATCGCCTCAAACTCGGCTTTGCTGCTCTCTATTTTTTGGCGTCGCTGCCAGCTTCGGCTGACAAGCTGCAGGATGGCGCGGCCGCCTATACGCACGGTAATTTCGGCAAAGCGCTCAGTTTGCTGAAGCCGCTCGCGGCGCGCGGCGACGCCTACGCCGAAATGACGCTCGGCCTCATCTATGCCAAAGGCCAGGGCGTCAAACAAGATTTCGCTGAGGCGGCGAATTGGTATCGCAAGGCGGCCGAAAAGGGCAATGCGTTCGCGCAGGCCAATCTCGGTCTGTATTATACGCAAGGCCGCGGCGTGACGCAGGACTATGCGGAGGCGGCGAAATGGTACCGCAAAGCGGCCGATCAGGGTTCGACATTTGCCGCCGGCAGCCTGGCATTGTTGTACGCCAACGGCCAGGGCGTGAAGCAGGATTATGCCGAGGCTGCAAATTGGTATCGCAAGGCGGCGGAGAAGGGCGATGTCGCGGCCGAGGTCAATCTCGCCTCGCTCTATCTGCGCGGCGCAGGCGTGCCGAAGGACGATCACGAAGCATCGGTTTGGCTACGTAAAGGTGCCGAAAAAGGCACGGTCTATGCGCAGGCAATGCTGGGCTACCTCCTCAGCGAGGGTCGCGGCGTAAAACAGGATTATGCCGAAGCCGCCGCCTGGTATCGCAAGGCGGCAAACCAGGGCGATGTTGGCGCACAAACGCGTCTTGCCGATCTATTGGCAAGCGGCACTGGCGTGGCGAAGGACGAAGCCGCGGCAGCGGCGCTCTATCAAAAGGCGGCCGCGCAAGGCAGCCTTTATGCGCAAAGCCGTCTTGGCGAGATTTACGCGGAAGGCCGCGGCGTCAAACAGGATGCGGCGCAGGCGATCGACTGGTTTCGCAAGGCCGCCGAGCGCGGCGATGTCGCCGCGCAGGTGCGCCTCGGTTTCCTTTACGCGCAAGGGCGTGGCATCGCCAAGGACGACGCGCAGGCGGCAAGCTGGTTCGAGAAAGCCGCGGCGCAAGATGATATCGCCGCCGAGAGCAATCTCGGATTGTTTTATGCCGAAGGCCGCGGCGTCGAGAAAGATTTTGCCAAGGCGGCTGAACTCTATCGCAAAGCCGCCGACAAGGGCGATCTCGCGGCGCAGATCAACCTCGCCAATCTGCTGGCGAAAGGTGCGCCGGGCGTGACGCAGGATTACGCGCAGGCTGCTGCCCTCTTTCGCAAGGCTGCGGAACGCGGCAATGCCGTCGCCGAAAGCAACCTCGGGCATTTCTATGCGGAGGGCCGCGGCGTCCCGAAGGATTTGGCGCAGGCGGCAGACTGGTTCCACAAGGCGGCGGATCAGGGCGATCTTTTCGCGGCGATCAGCCTCGCCCGCGCCTATGAGCTCGGCGCTGGCGTCACCAAAGATCTCGCGCAGGCGGCGGATTGGTATCGCAAGGCAGCCGACAAGGGCAATGCTGGCGCGCAAAGCAAACTGGGCGAGTTCTACGCCAAGGGCGAAGGCGTCAAGCAAGACTTCGCGCAAGCCGCCGCTTGGTATCGGAAAGCTGCGGCGCAAGGTGATGTCGCGGCGCAGGCCAATCTCGGCCTGCTCTACGCGCGGGCCGAAGGCGTCGCGCAGGATTACGCGCAGGCTGCGCAATGGTATCAAAAAGCCGCCGACCAGGGCGACGTATTCGCCGCGTCGAGCCTAGGCCTGCTCTATCAAAATGGTCAGGGCGTCAAACGGGATTATGCGCAAGCGGCTGAATGGTACCGCAAGGCGGCGGACAAGGGCGACGCGGCGGCCTCGCTCAATCTCGCGCCGCTCTATGCCAAGGGTCTTGGCGTGAAGCAGGATTTGACGGCAGCGGCAACCTATTATCGCAAAGCCGCCGACCAGGGTTTCGTCTCGGCGCAGGTGGCACTCGGACAGCTTTACGAGAAAGGCCGTGGCCTCAAGCAGGATTATGCCGAGGCAGCCAAATGGTACCTCAAGGCGGCCGAGCAAGGCAGCGTCTTCGCTCAAAGCATGCTCGGCGACTTTTACGTCAAGGGCCTCGGCGTGAAGCAGGATTATGCGCAAGCCGCCGATTGGTATCGCAAGGCCGCGACGCAAGGCGATCTCTTTGCCGAAACGGGACTCGCCCTCATCTATGCGAAGGGTCAGGGCGTGAAGCAGGATTATGCCGAGGCAGCTAAATGGTATGCCAAAGCCGCCGAACGCGGCGACGCTTTCGCGCAAAGCAATCTCGGCTTCCTTTATGCCAACGGCCAGGGCGTGAAGCAGGATTATGTCCAGGCCTATAAATGGTTCGATCTCGCCGCCAACCACGGCCCGGCGGACAATCGCGCGACCGCAGTCAGCAATCGCGACATCATGGCCGACAAGCTGACCGCCGCACAGATCAAGCAGGCGCAAGCGCTATCCGCAGGATGGAAGCCCGCGCTTTGATGTGGCGCGATGCGCGCGACCTCGCGCGTTGTTAAGGCTGCTTTGTCGGAGGAATGAATCCAGGCACGCCGGTATGGACCACCGTGTTGAAGCGGATTCTAGCCGTGAGATTGTCTCGAATCTCCTGCATCGCGTCGTCGGGCAAGGTCGAGATGTCAAAGTTCTCTTCGATATGCTCGCGCGAGGTCGAGGTGGTCAGGAGTGCTGTCCCGCGTTGCACTGCCCAGGCGAGCGCAACTTGCGCCGGGGTCTTGCCGACGCGTTGCGCAATGGCGACGATTACGGGATCTTCCGTAAGTCTTGGCTCCATCGCATGTCCCAGCGCGGCAAATGCGAGTACGGTGATCCCCTCCTGCCGGCAATAGTCGAGCAGCTCCCACTCGGGGAGATACGGATGCGATTCAACCTGCACCACAGCAGGTTTTATCCGCGCGATTGCAACGATCTCTTGCAGCCGGTCCAAACCGATATCTGATAAACCGATCGACTTACACTTACCGTCATCCACCAGGCGCTCGAGCGCCCGCCACGTGTCCGCCAGCGTCACACCATTATCGTAGATGACTTGGCCCTTTTCATCCCTCGGGTCCTGTTCGTCGCCGGGCTGAAAGGCAAACGGGGTATGGATGAGATAGCAATCGGCGTGGTCGATTTGCAGCCGCCGGAGACTTGCCTCGTAGGCAGGCAGGACTTCGCTCAGGGCGATGGTTGTTGTTCCATAGCTTCGTGGTGACGAAGACATCCTCCCGCCGAATCTTCCCCGCCTTGAACACCTGCTGCATCGCCTCGCCGACGGCGGCTTCGTTGCGGTAGCGCTCCGAACAATCGAGATGCCGAAATCCAACTTCCAATGCGTCTTTGGTCGCGCGCTTGGTCACGACAGGGTCAGGGATCAGCGTACCGAACCCAAGGGCCGGCATTGCACCGGATCCCCGGCGAGAGGAATCTTCGTGTAGCGAAGCGTGTCCGGATTTGCCATGCCTGTACTCCTCGACTGGCCCGATGAAACACCGTAGCGTTCCGGGAAAGCGCTTATATTACGAGGGCGTCAACGCCAGATCGAAATCTCTTCGTTTATCCCGCCAGGCCGTTATGCGCCGGAATGCATCCACCTTGATGACGGGCGCCCGAAACCGATGAATTATACGGGCGTTATATACCGGCGAAAGGCGCCGACGACGAGAAAGACGAGAGTGAGAGGATAGGACGGCTTTGAATGACAAAAGCAATCCGGTTATCGTCTGGTTTCGCGAGGATTTTCGCCTCGCAGACAATCCCGCGCTTCACGCCGCGCGGCAGACCGGACAGTCCCTCATCTGCGTCTATATTTTCGACGATGGAAGCCGCGGGCTGCGGCCGCATGGCGGTGCTTCGCGCTGGTGGCTGCATGGCGCGCTCAAGACGCTTGACGAAAGCCTGAGAAAACACGGCGGTGCCTTGCATATTTTGCGCGGTCCGGCGCAACCGCTGATCGAAGACCTCGCGGTCACGAGCCATGCAAGCGCGGTCCTCTGGAACCGGCGTTACGACGCGGCGGGTCGTCATGTCGATACGGCGATCAAAAGCGCATTGAAGGAACGTGGCATTGCCGCGGAAAGCTTCAACGCCAATCTGCTCGCCGAACCATGGACGATTGCCAGCAAGACCGACACACCATTCAAAGTATTTACGCCGTTCTGGCGGGCCCTGCGCGCGAGGGGCGAGCCGGACGCACCGCTTGGCGCACCACGAACGCTCACGTTCCATGATCTGCCGAAAAGCATCGAGCCCGTTGCGCTCGCCGATCTGCATCTGGAATCACATAAACCCGATTGGGCTGGCGGTCTGCGCGAAGCTTGGACGCCGGGCGAAGCCGGTGCGCATGCGGCGCTGAAGCATTTCCTGAAAAGCGGTCTGCCGAATTATGCGGAGGAACGCGACCGTCCCGACAAGCCGGCAACGTCACGCCTGTCGCCATTTCTGCACTTCGGGCATATCTCACCACGGCAAGTCTGGCACGCGGCGCAGGCGGCGATGATGAGCGGGACATCGACGGCGAGTTCAACCGACCTCGAAAAATTCTTTTCCGAACTCGGCTGGCGCGAGTTCTCCTATCATCTGCTCTTTCATCATCCCGACCTCGCGACGAAGAATTTCCAAGAACGTTTCGACACGCTCAATTGGTGCCACGATGTGAAGGCGCTGCGCGCCTGGCAGCGCGGCCTGACCGGCTATCCGATCGTCGATGCCGGCATGCGCGAGCTTTGGACGACGGGCTGGATGCACAATCGGGTGCGCATGGTCGCGGCCTCTTTCCTTATCAAACATCTGCTGATCGATTGGCGCGAAGGCGAGGAATGGTTCTGGGATACGCTTGTCGATGCCGATCCCGCCAACAATGCCGCGAGCTGGCAATGGGTCGCTGGCTCGGGCGCCGATGCCGCGCCCTATTTCCGCATTTTCAATCCAATTCTGCAGGGCGAGAAATTCGACCCCGATGGCGCTTATGTGCGGCGCTGGGTTCCGGAACTCGCGAAGTTGCCGACGAAACTCATCCATAAGCCATGGACGGCGACACAAGAACAGCTCGCCGCCGTAGGCGTCGAGCTCGGCAAAAATTATCCGCGGCCAATCATTGACCACGATTCCGCACGCAAACGCGCGCTGGCGGCGTTTGAGGCTACGGGTTGACCGAAGTGGCGGGTGGGGCGGCGCGCCGTGGGTTCTCGTGCGCGCGCTTCGAGACCCTTGTCTGGACAGAATAAATGCCGGACGAGCCGACAAGATCACTATATGTTGGGTAGAATAGGAGAGCCTTATGAATGATGTCGAGAAACTTGTCGCTGCTATCCTAGCCGCGGCTCTTTCGTCCAAGGGTGACACACGACCCAACGCGAAGGACTATGTTGATAATTATGAAAGCGTTCTGGATGTCATCAAGGAACGCGAACGTGGCCGTGAAAAGGAAAAGCGAACTGCGGCCGCTAAGGATGATTCCTGGACGGCAGTCAACGAGGAACTGAAAAGGAAAAAGGCCGCGATTGCCGACCCCGCCTAATGGCCAAGCGCTCTTTAAGAGCTGAGACACCGCGAAGGTGCCAGAAATTAAAATACGACAGAACTAAGGGACTTCTCGCATGCCTTCTGAACTTGGTCCGGGCGACGACATTGTTTATCCGTCTGCCATTCCATTTATTCTTGTCCACATAGCCTGCATCGGAGCGATCTGGTCGGGCGTGACCCTGACAGCCGTAATGATATGCGTCGCGCTCTATGGCGTACGCATCTTTGCGATCGGCGCCGGGTATCACCGCTATTTTTCGCACCGCGCCTATTCGACCAGCCGGGTTTTCCAATTCTTGCTGGCTTTTCTTGCGCAGAGCAGCGCGCAGAAAAGCGTACTTTGGTGGGCTATGAAGCACCGGCATCATCATCTGCATTCAGATACAGAAGAAGATGTACATTCGCCGCGGCACAAGGGTTTCCTTTATAGTCATGTCGGTTGGGTCTTTGATCGCAAGCACGACGCGACGGATTTCACCAAGATTGCCGATTTCGCGCGCTATCCCGAGCTGGTCTGGCTACATCGATTGGAACTTGTACCAGCCTTCATTGTCGCTGCGCTGTGCTTCCTCATCGGCGGATGGCCGGGCCTGTTCGTCGGCTTTTTGTGGAGCACCGTGCTCCTCTATCATGCGACTTTCTGCATCAATTCGCTCGCGCATGTGCGCGGCAAGAAGCGATATGTGACCGGAGACAATTCCCGCAACAATTGGCTGCTGGCCTTGGCCACGATGGGCGAAGGCTGGCACAACAATCATCATGCCTATCAGAGTAGCGTGCGGCAGGGTTTCAAATGGTGGGAGATTGATCCGACCTATTATATTTTGAAGGCTCTCTCCTGGCTGGGCATCGTCTGGCATCTCAAGACACCTCCCAGGCAAGTGCTGCGCAACGAACAGCGATTGGGTTCGCGTGTCATCAGCCGGGCTGCGCAAGAACTCGCGTCGCGTTTCAATTCTGAGCGAATCGCGCACTCCATAAAATCCACTCTCAGCGGAGCCGAGCTCTCTGCTTTATGGGGCGTTATCAGCCGCGCTCACGGACGGGCGGCGGATGCGCTGGAAACAGTCCAACTCCGTCCGTTTCCGACGCGTGAGGATCTGCTTGCAGAGGCTAAGGCCATTTTTGCGAAGACGCCGTCCATAGACGACATCGTTACCCACGCGCACGAGATTCTGCTCGTCTCGGTCAGTATGCATCTCGCGGGACTGGCAGAAGCTAATCCCAGCGCCGGCTAACCATTGTTCGGTCGAATGCAACTCCTGGCGGCTCGATATCGACGGTGAGGTCAGGAGATTTGATATGGACGAGCGCGAAATTCGAGCGGCCCTGGATCGACACTGGGCCGCCTCCGATGCGAACGATTTCGAGGCGGAGCACCAGATCTATCGAGAAGACGCGGTGCTCGACTATCCGCAATCGGGCGAGCGTATTCGCGGGCGGCGGAACATTCAATTGTCTCGCGCGGCGCAGCCGAACCAGAAACGCTTCACGGTGCGACGGATGATCGGCACGGGCGACCTCTGGGTCACCGAATTTATCCTGACATATGACGGGCGGCCATCTTACACCGTGAGCATCATGGAGTTCGTTGACGGAAAAGTGGCTCACGAGACCCAGTATTTTGCCGATCCTTTCGAGCCGGGGCCTTCGCGCGCGCAATGGGTCGAGCGGATGCCTTGAAACCCGCGCGCCACAAGAATGGCCATGTGCCGCTTGCTCGCTCGGAGTTGCCGATCGATACCGCGGCTCTCGCCCGCTATCTCATCGGCAAGTCATTCGTGCGGGAATTGCCTGAAGGCATCGCCAGCGGCCGTATCGTCGAGACCGAGGCCTATATCATCGGCGATGCGGCGGGACACGCCTTCCGCGGGATGACAGAGCGCAATCACTCGCTGTTTCTCGAACGCGGACACGCCTATGTCTACATCGCCTACGGCATCTCATACATGCTCAACGTCTCAAGCGAGAAGCCGGGGATCGGGGCCGGCGTTCTGATCCGCGCGATCGAGCCGCTCGAAGGCCTTCCGATCATGCGGCTCAATCGCGGCGTCGAGCGCGTGCGCGACTTGGCGCGGGGCCCGGGACGGCTCGCCACGGCGTTACGGATCGATCGTTCGCTCGATGGGCTGGATCTTTGCCAGAAAGGCCCGCTGTGGCTGGCGCACGGTGACGATGAACCTGGCGAGATCGGGCAAAGCATCAGGATCGGTATCTCGCAGGACGCCGACCGCCTCCTGCGATTTTATCTTCGAAACAGTCCATTCGTCAGCGGCCGAAAATCGCTCAACGACTAGCACTGGCCGTCTGGATCGAGTTCCGGAGTTGCCAATCCTCAAGCGCCCGTAGCTGATCCCCCTCGCGGTCGCGCCGGATGGTCA
>CAWAIN010000006.1:0-101702 GCA_963782195.1 uncultured Pseudomonadota bacterium
CGAGGTTGATACCGACGGCCTGATAATAGGCCGTGATTTTTTCCAGCGCGCCGTGGATATAGATCGGGCGGTCGTAACCGGCCTCACGCAAGAGTGCGATGACGCGTTGTGCCTTGCCAAGCGCATACGCGCCGACAAGATGCGTGCGTTCGGGGAAAAGCTTTTGCGAGGCGAGCAGTTTGTCGATCTCGACCTGCGTCTGCGCGTGCCGGAAGACAGGCAGGCCGAATGTCGCTTCGCTGATGAACGTGTCACAGACGAGAGGGACGAAAGTTTCGCAGGTCGGATCCCGCTCGCGTTTGTAATCACCCGAGACGACGGTCCGGGAGCTACCCCGTGCGAGCAGGATTTGCGCGGAACCGAGGACATGGCCGGCGGGATGAAAACTCACGTCGAGGCCGCCGAGGTTCATCGTTTCGCCATAGCTGACGGCTTGCGTCGCGCCGGCGAAATTTTCGCCATAGCGGATCGCCATGATGGCGAGCGTCTCTGCCGTCGCCAGCACTTGTGCGTGACCGGGACGCGCGTGGTCGGCATGAGCGTGGGTGATAAGCGCGCGGGCTACTGGCCGCAGCGGATCGATAAAAAAATCACCCGCCGCGCAATAAAGTCCGGCGGGTTCCAACCTGAGAAGCTCGGCAGTCTGCATGCTTTCAAGATAAGCACGCAACTGCCGCTGCGAAAGCTCGCGCGATCTTTCCGCTTATTCGCAGCTCATTCCACGCGGCACATAAAGGCCGCCATAAGGGCCCTGCGCCACGGTGACAACTTTGGTCGCGCTGACGCACTCATCGTCGCTATTGCGAGTCAGTGCTACAGCCGGACCCTGCGCCAACGGCGCATAGGTTGCCTTCTCGACTGGAAGGCTGTGATACCCAAGATCGGCCCGCATCGGCGAACCAAAAATTGGCGAGCCGAAAACCAGCGCCGCTGCCAAGCCTGACAAACCCACGCCCACCGCCAATGACCGAATTACGCTACCATCGAGGATCTGCCGGGACGACATCGCTTGCCCCTCCACTCAACCTCTAACGCCGCACCCGCACAATAGGGCGAGGGTTCCGGGGGTCGGTGCGCTAACGCACATAGGGTCGCGGGGTTGCTTCGCCCGCATGCGACTGTGCAGAAAGCGATAAAGCCGGAGCTTCAGAGCGACGCAAAGAAAATGGCAAGCCACGAAATGGCTTGCCATGTATGTCGTCAGCCGTTGAGACGGCCCCAATCCCTTAGGAAAGCCAAGGCTTAATAGGGATAGTAAGGATACCCGTAGTAGCCGCCGCAGCGATAATAATAGCCACAGGGATAACCGTAGCCACCACCGTAATAGTACGGGGCCGCAAGGGCACCGGCCGCGAGGCCAAGACCGAGACCGGCTCCGCCCCAACCCCAGCCACCGCCCCAGCCGCGTCCGTAGCCATAACCGCCACGCCAGCCACCACCGTGCCAGCCGCCACCATGCCAACCGCCACCGTGCCAGCCACCGCCGCCGTGCCAGCCGCCACCCCCGTGGAAGCCACCGCCGCCGCCATGGAATGCCGCGGCGGGTGTCGATGAGGCCACAAGGCCAAAGCTGA
The DNA here is from genome assembly GCA_963782195.1 of uncultured Pseudomonadota bacterium. Taxonomy (GTDB): domain Bacteria; phylum Pseudomonadota; class Alphaproteobacteria; order Rhizobiales; family Beijerinckiaceae; genus Methylovirgula. The sequence goes on from CAWAIN010000006.1 coordinate 1,575, forward strand.
GGGTCGTGGCGACCAGACCGCTGGCAGCCAACTTCTTCATGAAAGGCGACATTGCTCTCTCCTCTGATTCATTGGCCGGCGTACTCATACCGGCCCCGACACATAAGTTTCAGATGATCCTAGCAGTTCCCCATCTGTCGGTTGCCGCTTTAACGGAACACCCGTTACGCCCGCGCCCTTCAGCAGACCCCCATTGTTTTCAACACTATCGAGCTGGACTTGAACTCCAAATGAACGATCCGTCCGGCGTCGCCGCACGCTGTCTGTCTCGCTACGAAATATTCATTTGCGGCAACGGTTTAAAGGCGCAATCACAAGGAGTTCATTGGCCGTTTGCCGCGCGAAAAGCGGTGGTTCGGAATTAACCTAAACAGATCGCACTGACATGACGCATGACCTCCCGCGCGGCGAGCGGCTTCTTCTTTCTTCCGGCGATCTGATTGCTGACCGCCGATTGGCTTACGCGGCTGACTACGCTGCACGGGGCGAACATTCTGCGGCGCACGATCTTTTGCAGCAGGCGTTGGAGCGTGCGCCAGACTGGGCCGCAGCCTGGTTTGCGCTGGGCGAGGCGTGCAATTCGCTGGGGCAACTCGACGATGCGCGCGCTGCCTTCGCGCAAGCGCTGACCTACCAGCCCGAGGATGCCTTGGGCGCCAGCCTCCGGTTGGCACAGCTCGCTGGAGCGCCGGTGCCAAGCGTCGCTCCAAAGGCTTATGTGACACGGCTTTTCGACGATTATGCCACGCGTTTCGAGGCGCATCTCGTCGGCCATCTTCGCTATCGCGGGCCGCATCTTTTGCGAAAAGCGGTTGCTGACGTCGGCCGCGCGCATTTTTCGCGGACCATTGATCTCGGATGCGGCACCGGTCTTTGCGGTGAGGTGTTTCGGCCGCTCACGCAGCATCTCGTGGGTGTCGATCTTTCAGCGCGCATGATCGCGCAAGCGCGGGCAAAGACAATTTATGACCGGCTCGCCGTTCTCGACATTGACGCGTTTCTCGCCGCCGAAGCGGAGGAGAGCGTTGACCTGCTGCTCGCCGCGGACGTGCTCGTCTATATCGGTGACCTGCGGCCGCTCTTCGCCGCGGCGTGGCGTGTCCTGCATCCCAAGGGATTATTCGTCTTTACAGCGCATAGCGCAGCCCGCGGCGTTCAATTGGGCAGCGATCTGTGCTACGCGCACGCGCCCGAATATATCCGCGATATTGCAGGCGCTGCGGGCTTCGCCCTGCGGGTGATGGAGGACGCGCCAGCGCGCCAGAATGCCGGGCAGGATATTCCGGGCCTCGTCGTCGTGCTGGACAAATGAGGCTCAGGATTTCTTCGGCGAATAGCCGAGCGACAGCGTATCTTTCGCTGTTGCCGCGAGCTTGTTCTGCAGCGGCGCGGCGAGCTTCGCGAGGAGCCAGGGGAGCGTGATCTCGATATGCACGCTGTCGGCCAGCACGTCGATGCGCGCCTTCACCTCCTGGGCGAGCGCCACGACGCGAATATTAGCGGTGTCGCCGGCCCAGGCAATTTCGGAATAGGCGAATTTATTGATGTATTCGTTCCGAAGCTGCTCGATTTCCGCATTGATACGGCGCCGGGCTTCCGCGACACCGAGGTTATGCGGCACGGCAATCTCGATCGAGTTCGACATTTTGGTCCCTTTGCCTCTGCGAGCCGCGTTTGCCGAGCGAGTTTGTGCCCGGCCATGCTTCGAAAGCAAGACCTCCACTATGCCGCTAATCCGGCGGCGGGGTGACGCCAAGGAGCGCCGCTGCGCCGATAACGAGGAGGCCCAGCATCAGTTCGACGCCGATACTGGGGCCGAGGCCGCCGGGGACTGGCTCTGGCGTGGCCGCACTGAGCCGCGGCAATGCTATGAAACGATTGTAAAAGGCCAAGCCCAGCATGAGCGCAACGAGCAGGAGCTTGATCGCGAGGATATCGCCATAACCCGTGGCGTAGAGACGCCCCAATTGGCCATGTACCCGAAACAGAGCGTTGGCGATGCCGCTCAGAAGGATGAGCGTGACGGCGCCCGTCGCGAGGGCCGAATAGCGAGATAGGATCGCGGCGTTGCCGTCGCGGAGTGCGCCGTGCCCGGCAAAAAGCGCGAACAGCAGCACCGGCAAACCGCCGACCCAGGCGGCGCCCGCGAGAACATGGATCACGTAGGCGCCGATCATTGCCGCGCCGAAAAGGCTCGCGCCGCCGTTGGCAGCATGGCCGAGCCACGCCTGGTTGATCAGCAATCCGGCGCTCACGACGAGCCATGCGGCGGCCCGAACGCCTCGCGGCAATGCGATAACAAGTATCAACGCGGCGAGCAGGACCAGCCGGACGATCACGATCGGGCCAAACTGCGTCTGAAAGAAGAACGCTTGGAGTGTCTCGCGCGTGGCCGCCTCTGCAAAATCGCCAACCATATTGGCGATGATTGCGGCAATCCAGACGAGACCCGAGATTGCCGCGGCAGCCGCTACAATCGGCAGCAGTCTATGCAGTGGGTTGCCGATCCGCGCCGCGCCGGTCTTGTCTGCGCCACGCACCGCAAGAAACGACAGCGGGCAGCCGAAGAGAATGAATAGCGCGACGAAATGTATCCAGCGTGCGGTGACGAGGATTTGCAGAATGGTCACGAGGGCGTCCGCTTGGCAAGGATCACGCGGCGGAATGACAGAGGTGTCCAAAATTCCGATGGGACGAATAAATCGCCGGGGCGAAGACGTCTGAGCCCCTGCATATGACCCCTTAGCTGGTGACGTTGTTCAGAGCTGGATAAATGAGGAGCGCGGATTTTGAAAGCGTCGACGTCTTTTTTTCGGGTTTCGATGAAAAAGCATCAGGTCAAGATCGTTTGCCTTAAAAGCACGGATTAGCTAACGTAGCCAGCGATGGTTCCCGACAGGGATTAATAGGGAACACGGTGCGGTTGCAAAACCAATGCCGTGACTGTCCCCCGCAACTGTAAACGGCAAGCTTCGCGCCAATCAGCCACTGGGTAACCGGGAAGGCGGCGCTCGGGCGATAACCCGTGAGTCAGGAGACCTGCCATCAACAGGCGTCAGCGCAAACACACCGGGCGGGGTATCCTGGTGGGGCGAGCGATCTTTTGCCGGATCGTGCCTTGTTCGCGGTGATAGCGCCATGAACAGGCAGTCCTATGCTTTCTCTTTTCAGTCGCATCTTCAACGACGGCACATCCGACGTTCGCGCTAAAATCGTCGGTATGTACTCTTTCCTTATCGCTCTGAATATCGGAGCTTGGGTATGGGCATTGATTTCCTTCCATAGCCAGCCTGTCATGCTGGGGACAGCATTACTCGCATATACCTTCGGGCTTAGACATGCGGTTGACGCTGACCATATCGCGGCAATCGATAATGTGACGCGCAAACTCATGCAGGAGAATAAGCGTCCGATTGCCGTCGGTTTCTTTTTCTCCATGGGACATTCGCTTGTACTCGTCATCGGCGTCGCCGCGATTGCCCTGACAGCTGCGACGCTACAGGACCGTTTCAATAATTTTAATGCTGACGCCGGGATTGTTGGCACAATCGTCTCGACCAGCTTCCTTCTGCTTATCGCAATCATGAATTTAATGATCGCGATCTCGGTCTATCGAACCTTCCGCGATGTTCGACGCGGCGAGGCGTACGTCGACGAAGATTTTGACATGCTGCTGAACAAGCGCGGTATTCTCGCGCGGCTTTTCCGGCCCATGTTCCGCTTAATTAGTAAAAGTTGGCATATGGCTCCTTTGGGCTTTCTATTCGGGTTAGGTTTCGACACTGCGACCGAAGTAACTTTGCTCGCCATAGCCTCAACGCAGGCAGCGCACGGCATGTCACTTTGGCCAATCTTGACGTTTCCCTTGCTGTTTGCAGCTGGCATGTCGCTGGTAGACACAACAGACGGCATAATGATGCTCGGGGCTTACGGCTGGGCGTTCGTTAAACCGATCCGCAAACTCTATTACAATCTCACCATCACGTTGGTTTCAGTCGTCGTGGCACTTCTCGTGGGCGGCATTGAAGGGCTGGGTCTTATTGGCGATCAACTCGGCCTGAAAGGATGGTTCTGGGAGCATATCGATAATCTGAACGATAACTTCGGGCTTCTCGGATACATCATCATCGGCATCTTCGTGCTCAGCTGGGTAGTCTCGGCCGTCGTTTATCGTCTGAAACGCTATGACGATCTCGAGCTCGCCAGCCCTGAACCGAAGACATAGACTTATGTCTCCGATCCGACAGCCCATCGGCTAATTAAGTTCGACAACAACTTGGATTTGAGCGATCCGATGGCTCACCCCATCGGACCGCCAGTGCTTAGGGCATTTTCATGCCACCCATATTCATTCCGCCCATAGAGTCGGGCTTTGTAGCCCCCGGGCTGGAAGTCGCAGTAAAACTAACCGAGACTTTTCCCGCCTTCTCGAACGTCAATATCGCGTGGAACGTCTCACGCGGTTTAACGGCGTGTTTCAGACCAACAAACATGACGTGATAGCTGCCGGGTTTGAACGCGACCTCGCTTTTAGCGGGGATTGCCAAACCTTGGGGCAGCTCTCGCATTTCCATAATGGCGCCTTGCATAATCAACTCATGCAGTTCGGATTTAGCGGAAATATCCGAGGTGATGGAAAGCAATTTGTCCGGCGTATTGCCGTTGTTCACGATTGTCATGTAGCCGATCGCGACTGTCGCTCCGCCAAGCGTAGGTCGAGTAAACGCATTCTCGATCTTTAGAGTCGCAACGGTTGCAGTGGTTTTCTGTACGAGCGCGTTTACGGAATGCACCAGGGCGAGGCTCGAGTTCGACTTCGGGCGCAGCAAGTGCTGGCAGAAAACAGTAGATGATCGCCAGCGTGCTGAAAATCATATGATGTTTCATGGAAACTCTCCGACGCCTCTTGTCACGGCGCGATGGTGAATTTGTAAGAGCCTTGAGTATGGTGCGTATCGACTGACACCACGTGCCAGCTCACGACGTAGGTGCCGGGCTTCAGCGGACGTCCAAGCCGCACATGAAGCGTGTTTTCCGGCCCTCGCGTTGGTTTTCCAGCGGGAATTGCCGCCCCGCCGGCGGTTGCAACGCGGACACCTGAGAAGGCCACAACGACCCCTTCGGTAAAGGTGAGCTCTAGTTCGGTGGGCGAGCCGCTCACTGTGGTGCCAACTCCGGGAGAGGCGTGATTTAGAAACGCATGCGCCGACGCTGGCACGCTTGACAGCGCGCAAGCAAAGCTAGTCGCGATGAGAAGCGATGAATATCTTGTCATTGTCGTATCCTCAATATCTGGCGAGTGGAGATAAGGGTGCGCTAAAGAGCGGCTTGCCAAGGCTGTTAGGCGCCACGTCGTCAAGGAAGATGTCGAGCACTGCGAGAGCGCCGACATGCGAACCGCTGGCGCGGTTGATCGGAACCTGCGCCATCACGCCGATTTCGAAATATTGGCCGATATAGTAGAGCGACGGGCCGACGACGCCTGTCGTATCATAGGGTGAGAACTCCCCGGGCGTGATCGGTCCTTGATTGGAGACCGGTGTGCTGAAAACACCTTCGAAGGCCGGGATCAGCCGATTGAAGACGTCCGGCAACTGATGCACAAAAGAGTTTTCGTAAAGCAGGCTGTATTGCAGCGACCCGCCATAAGTAAGCGTCGTGGGATTGTAGCTGCCGTCAGAATTGACGGTCACCGTCGGGATCGAATAATCGGCCTCGCCGGTCACCGCGAAAGGCCGCACCCAATCTGCCGAGGCATCGCCGAAGCCTTTGCCGATGAAGAATTTCGGCGTGATCGTCGAGAACGGATCGGAGGGCAGCGAGGAACTCTGCGGGCTTCCGGTATTGCCGATCTCGGCCGAGACCCCTGCCGACATGATAAACTCATGCCCAGGGTCTTGGTAGAATGCGAATTTCGCTTCCGTCTCGATATTGGACCAGCCTTCGGCCTTGGGATTGCGCTGCCACGTGTAACCGTCAGAGCCGATGGAGAGGCCGAAATCGGGCGTGATTGTCTTGTCATATTCCCAGCCGAGCGAATAGGAGATCGGTCCGAGTGTGCCGTCGGGATTGGCAGATTGGAGATAGGAAAAACTCGGCAGCACCAATTCGTCGTTAATGCCCGGGTCATCAATCGTCAGCGTCGCGGGAAATACGCGATTGCCGACGATCGTGTGGGCATAGAGCGGGCTTGCGGCGATGAGGAAGGTCGCGGCCGCCAATGTGCGGTGAAAATGTCGAATTATTGAGAATCCTCAAACGAGGGGAACAGAGTCAGCACGTCATGGATCGCGCCCGCGAACGGGTTGTCGCTTGCAGGGCGAGTTGCACAGACATGAAATGCGGAATGGGTGCGGAGACGCCGCGGCGTTTTAGACGAAGCTCGGAGGGCCGCGCGGTTGCGCCGCGATCGAATAGCGCAGACGCGGCTGCGCGATGTGCCGCAGCGCCTCCGGCAGTTTGGAGATCGCCGATGGACTAAAGATGATGAACGCCAGCGGCAGAAGCAACGCCGCATGGCAATGGAGCGCGCAGAACGGGCAGGAATGCTGCTGTTGCTCAGGCGCATTGCCGGTCTTCGATGCGGGCGATTGTTCGGACGCCCCATGACAGATCGGAAAGCCGGAAAGGTCCGGCCCGGCCGAGAAACCCGCCAAGCAGAGCGCGCCGGCGGCGAGCTGCAGATAAAGCCCGAAGATGGCGAGGCATGCGATGAATTGATTGCGCGACAACGGCTTCTGGCGAAGGCCGCCAGCCGGTACGGTCAATTTATTCGCAGCGAAACCAGACACGCGATCATCCCCTCGCGCGGGACATTACGCCAATCGTTCAGCCTGCAACAGAGTGTCACGATATTTTTGGCAATTCGCGACGCCCTGTGGCCAGCGCACCACGGCTAAGCGGTCTTGGTTGCCGTCTGGCCGAAGAGATGTTTGCGCGCCTCCTCGTCTGGGACGGATGGCGGCGCGGCGTTGATCTCTTTCGCCTTGGCATAGGCGGCAATTGTGCCCGGGCGCGCTTTGATGGCCTCAAACCAGCGCTTCAGATGCGGAAAATCGTCGAGGTTCTGGCCTTGCCCCGCATGCGACACGATCCAGGGATAAGAGGCCATGTCGGCGATCGAGTACTCGTCGGCGACATATTCGTGGTCGGCCAGCCTTTTGTTCAGCACGCCATAGAGCCGGTTCGCCTCGTTGGTATAGCGATCGATCGCGTAGGGAATTTTTTCCGGCGCATAATTGCGAAAATGATTAGCTTGGCCCGCCATCGGGCCGAGGCCGCCCATCTGCCAGAACAACCATTCCAGCGTCGCGACGCGTTTGCGGATGTCGGGCGAAATGAACTTGCCGGTCTTCTCGGCGAGATAAAGCAGGATCGCGCCGGATTCGAAAACGGAGATCGGTTCGCCACCGTCTTTCGGCGCGCGGTCAACAATGGAGGGGATGCGATTGTTCGGCGCGATCGCCAGAAATTCCGGCTTGAACTGTTCGCCGCGGCCGATGTTGACCGGATGGATCGTGTAAGGAACCTGCGCTTCCTCAAGAAACATCGTGATCTTGTGGCCGTTCGGCGTCGTCCAGTAATAAAGGTCGATCATTCCTATCTCCGTCCTTCGCCGGCATCCCACAATGCGTTCAATCCGTCACGGTAAGTCGGATAGGTCAGCGTAATGCCGAGCCCTTCCTTCATTTTGCCGTTTGCCGCGCGCTTGTTCTCCTCATAGAAGCTGCGTGCCATCGCGCTCAAGGGGGCGGTCTCAAAATCCTCCTCGGGCGGTGGCTCGACGCCCATCAATTTCGCGGCATAAGTGATGACGTCCTGCGGCGGCGCGGGTTCATCGTCGGCCACGTTCCAGATATCGCTGTCGCCTTCATAGGCGATGGCGGCGGCGATCGCGGTGCTGATATCGGCGACATGGATGCGGTTGAACACCTGATCAGGCTTGATCACGCGCTGCGCGGTGCCGTTTTTCAATTGCAAGAGCGCATTGCGACCGGAGCCATAAATCCCGGCGAGGCGCAAAATCTGGATGCTCTTGCGCGCGTCCCTAGCCATCGCCTGCCAGGCTTTCTCAGCCCGCAAGCGCGAAATCGAGCGCGGCTGTTTCGGCGCCGGCACGCGCGTCTCGTCGACCCATTCGCCCTGCCGGTCGCCATAAACGCCAATGGTCGAGAGGTAGATGATTTTGAGCCTTTGCGGCAGTTGCGCGAGCACGCGTCCAAATTTGGCGAGTGTCGGCTCGACCGATGTGTCGGGCGGAATCGAGACAAGCAAGACGTCGGCCCGTGCGAGCGCGGTGGCAATCTCCGGATCGGCGCGTTCGGCATCGAACATGAAGCCTTCGACGCGCGGATCGCCCAAACGTTCGACAGCGTAATAGCTGCGCGCCGTGCCGGCGATCGTTTCAAAGTGCTCGCCATAGGCCTTGATAAAATGCTGCGCGCTGTAGCCGAGGCCGAAGCAGAAAAGGTTCATTGCATCATCTCGATTGGTGCATCGGTGCGCGCCCATTCCGTGAGAACATCGGGGTCGTTTTCTGCCTGCCGCTGCGTGCGCAATTCTGCGAGCCGCCAAGGCGCCACGCGGCCGAGCGCCCAGACCGCCATGGCGCGAACCAGCGGCCAAGGATCGTCCGTCTGCGCCTCGATCTGCGGCCGCAAAGCCTCGTCGCCGGAATTGCCCGCGGCGATGAGAACATTGCGCAGAAAGCGCGCCCGGCCGATGCGCTTCACCGGACTGCCGGAAAAGAGCGCGCGAAAACCTGCATCGTCCAGCGTCAGCAAATCCGCAAGCTTCGGCGCAATGAGGTCAGCGCGCGCCTGCAATTTCGCTTCACGCGAAACCTGCGCGAATTTGTTCCACGGGCAGGCGGCGAGGCAATCGTCGCAGCCGTAGATGCGATTGCCAATCGCTTCGCGGAATTCGAGCGGAATATGCCCTTTGTTCTCGATCGTCAGATACGAGATGCAGCGCCGCGCATCGAGCAAATAGGGCTGCGGAAACGCATCGGTCGGGCAGGCGTCGAGACAGGCGCGGCAGGCGCCACAATGATCCGTCTCGGCTTCGTCCGGGGCCAGTTCAAGATTTGTGAACAGCGCGCCGAGAAAGAGCCAGGAGCCTGCCTCGCGCGAAACGAGGTTCGTATGCTTGCCTTGCCAGCCGAGGCCCGCCGCCTGCGCCATCGGCTTTTCCATCACCGGCGCCGTATCGACGAAGACTTTGAGTTCGCTATCGGGGGCCTGCGACGCAAGCCAGGAGCCGAGAAGCTTCAGCCGCCCTTTGATGAGATCATGATAATCGCGATGGCGCGCGTAGACGGAAATGTTGCCGCGATCCTTTTGCGCCAGTGTCGCAAGGGCATCGTCTTCGGGGCCGTAGTTCAGCCCGAGCATGACAACACTTTTCACATCGGGCCAAAGCGCGTGTGGCGCGGCGCGGCGGGTGCGCGTTTCTTCCATATAGTCCATGTCGCCGGCGTAGCCTGAGTTGAGCCACGCAGCGAGCCGTTCTGCCGTCTGCGGCGCGGCGTCTGGTCGCGCAATCCGGCAAAGATCGAAGCCAAGCTCGCGCGCTTTCGACGCGAGCGCCTGCTTCAGGTCGCGCGTCAGAAGTCGAGGTCCGCGTAGACCGGCGGTGGATTGATGCCCGGCACGCGGTCGGCGAGCAGCGCGCGGAAGCTCTTGCGCGATTTCACCCGCGCGTACCAGAGCTTCGCCGCTTCGTTCTCGTCCCATGGCACATCGCCCAAAAAATCCGCGACGGAAATATGCGCCGCGGCGGCCAGGTCGGCATAGGTCAGTCTGTCGCCGGCCAGCCAATTCCGCTGCGCTGTCAGATAGCCGATATAGCGCAGATGATAGCGGATATTGGCGCGCGCAGCGCGCACGAGATCCATATCCGGCGCGCCGCCGCCAGCATCCGCTGACATGAAGCGCTTATAGACCTTTTCCGTCACCAGCCAATTCGACACCTCGCCGTAGAATTTCTGGCAGAACCAATGGACCAGGCGGCGCACCTCGACCCGCGCCTCGGAATCGAGCGGCAACAGCCGATGCTCTTCCAGCGTCTCGCCCAGATTTTCGTCGAGATATTCGGCAATGATGGCGGCGCCCGGCACGACGACATCGTGGTCGGTGACGAGCACCGGCGTTTCTCCGGCCGGATCGAGCGACAGGAAATCGCGCCGCCGCTCGAAAACCCGTTCCTCGATCAAATCCGGTTCGACGCCATATTCGGCGAGCGCCAGACGGACAAAACGCGATTGGGGATCAAGAGGATGATGATAAAGCTGAGCCATAAGCCGCATTAGGATTGGAGTGGCCGCACGATATAGGCTGGGGGCGGGCGATTGGATAGGCGTGAGGTGCGGCGCGCCATTACGGGAATTGAGGCGAATGGATACGACGCCGGGAGAGATCTCTCCCCAAAACGAGGTTTCCTCCAAGAATGTGGCCCCGGCGAGTCCGGGACGCCTCGATCTTCTTGCTGCTGTGCTGATGCTCGTGGGGCTTCTCGCCATCCTCTGGCTCGGAATTTTGTCGGCTTTCCTCAGCGGATTCCTCGTCTATTTCCTGATCCAGTTCGGCGTCGGACAGCTTGGCAAATTAGGCATCCAACGGCGCATCGGGCGTATCGTGTTGGCGCTGGTGATTGCCGTTTTGGTTATCGGCGGGTTAACGGCCGCAATCATCGGCCTCGTCTCGTTTCTCTCGAGCGGGCAGGACAATCTCGGCACGCTGATGCAGCGCATGGTCGAGGTCGTCGATAGCGTCAAAGTCTATCTGCCGCCCTGGCTGCAAGAGCATCTGCCGACGACGATCGGCGATTGGCAGAAGGCGTTCTCGGGCGCGATGCGCGGCAATGCCGCGCATCTCACCGTGTTAGGCCGCGGCGCCGGGGCGTTCATCGTCCACATCATCTTCGGCATGATCATCGGCGCCTTCGTCGCCATCAGCCCGCCGGCGCCGCCCGCTGGCGCGCTGGCAGCGGGGTTGATGGGGCGGATCACGGAGCTTGGCCACGCGTTTCGCGGCGTTGTCTTTTCGCAGTTCAAAATCTCGGCGGTGAACACATTCCTCACCGCGATCTTTCTCGGCGTGGTGCTGCCGCTCGCCGGACGGCCGCTGCCCTTTGCGAAAACGATGATTGCCGTGACATTTGTCGTCGGCCTCCTGCCGATCATCGGCAATCTCATCTCGAACACGATCATCGTGCTCGTCGCGCTCGGCGTCTCGGTCTTCGATGCGGCAATGGCGCTCGCCTTCCTCGTCGGGATTCACAAGCTCGAATATGTCCTCAACGCGCAGATCATCGGCACGGAAATCCGCGCCCACGCGTGGGAAATTCTGCTGGCGATGCTGGTGCTGGAAGCGGCCTTCGGCCTCAAAGGCCTCATCGCCGCGCCGATCTTCTACGCCTATTTCAAGGAAGATTTGAAAGCGCGCGGGTGGGTGTGAATTTCACGCCGGGCGCCTGTTGATGTGATCACAACAGCGCGAGTGCCGTAACGCGGCATGGCCTCCGGCCGAACTAGGCAGAGCGCACCGGAACTTGACCGGACTGTCTGCACAATTTGGCTGGAGGCTTTTCGATGACCCACGAGAGCGCGCCGAGCGCGACGACACCTTCGATCGATCGCGGCGAATTTGGCCAGGTGGTGCTTGTGCTTCAGGGCGGCGGTGCCCTCGGAGCGTATCAAGCCGGCACCTATCAGGCTCTGCACGAGGCCGGCCTGGAGCCGGATTGGGTTATCGGAACCTCGATCGGCGCGATCAATGCGAGTTTGATCGCGGGCAATCCGCCCGAACAGCGCCTTTCGCGCCTGACCGAGTTCTGGACGCGTATCTCAAATCAACCGGCGGCACGGTTTTTAGGCGCGATGCCGTTGTTCGGACCGTTTGCGGCGAATGCCATGACGATTGCGGCTGGCGTACCAGGCTTCTTCGAGCCCAATCCCTGGGCCTTCTTAAGCCCGGAGACGACGCTCGGCGCGGAACACGCGGGGTTTTACTCGACGCAGCCGCTGGAAACGACGCTGGCGGAATTGACGGATGAAACTCTGCTCAACGCCGGGCACCCCCGCCTGACCGTGGGTGCCGCCAACGTCCAAACCGCGCGGATGCATTATTTCGACAGCCGCGACATGCCTCTGACGGTGAAACATATCGCGGCGTCGGGCGCGCTTCCGCCGGCTTTCCCGGCGATCCGGATCGACGACGCGTATTACTGGGACGGCGGCGTACTCTCCAACACGCCGATCGAGGCTATTTTCGACGACATCCCGCGCAAAAGCGCCCTCGTCTTTGCGGTGCATATGTGGGCGCCGAACGGGCCGCCGCCCGACAGTATCGCGAAGGTCTTGGCCCGGCAGAAAGATATTCAATATTCAAGCCGCATGGCCAATGAAGTCGCGCGGCAAAAGCAACTCCACAAATTGCGTCACGTCATCACGCGGCTGGCCGAAGCCGTGCCGGAGGACGCGCAGACGCCTGAACTGCGGGCATTGAAGCAATATGGTTGTGTCACCCGGATGCATGTGATGCGGTTGATAGCGCCGCCGATGGCCGGTGAGGATCATTCCAAGGATATCGATTTCAGCCCCAAGGGCATTCATGGCCGCTGGGATGCGGGCTACGCCGATATGAAAGGCGTGTTGGCGGCCGCGCCATGGACAGCGCCCTACGATCCCCTCGAAGGGTTGGTGCTGCACGAAATCAGGATGTGAGCGTGGCTGTCTTTAGGCCGCTGAAAGACGTTTGGCGCTGCGCGCCATTTGCGCGACTTGCAGGCGAAGCGCGAAGGCGTCCGGTTCGGCTGTGCTGGCATCGCCCGGCAGGTCGGCCTCGCCGCGAATAAATTTGACGCCAAGCGTAGTGCCGCGCCGCCAGCGCACATCCGCCGCCCAGACTTCGGCAATCGACGGAATCAGCAGCAGGATTTTATCGCCGGTGGCGATCCTGCCGTCGGTGACAAGTCTGGCGCCGTGCGGGGTTACGTCGCGGATCGTGCAGGATATGGCGGGGCGGCCATCAAGGAACGCGCGGGCCTCGACGCTGCAGGTCATACGCAGCAGCTTACGCCGCAAGCCGGTCAAAGAAGACATGATACATCCTCTGGAGGATCGCCCGGAGAATGCGGCGCGGCGCTTAATAAAGAATGCCAGCAATTCCTCAGTTTCTGGGAGAAATGCGGTGCCGCAGCGGCAGATAACATACAGCGTTAAAGGCTGATGAACGTATCTCAGGGTGCGACCAACTCATAATCATTGTGCGGTAGCCAATGCTGTTTGCAATTCAGCGCGCTTCTGATTCAAATGCAGATTCGCTTGAGCACACCACTCGCCGAATGAGAAACTGTCCGCACGGAGGTTTGAGTAGCGTTCCAGAAAGTCGGTTGCTCTCAAAACATCACTAGTAGTGAAGCTCGAAGGAAGCCTACCAAGCTCAGAAGCGTAATTGCCTAGCGCCACAATAATGTTGCCGATCTGCTCCTGTCGATATGTGTCTTCCCAATTAACGGCACTAGTTGGTTCATTTCGATCATATCCATGCTTCTCGAAGAAAGTGAGATAGTCATTTCTGAGGGCATTAAATTTGTTCTCCAATTCGGTTGCTCGTGTCTCAGCCTCAACAAGGTTTGGCGGCGTTGCCGCGATTAGAAGAGGTTGCTTTCTCAAAAAAGAAGACAATTCGATGTTGAGTGGCGACGATCGGCCAAGAAGATCGCTTAGCGCTGGCAGCTCGCCAAGCAGCCGGGTCACATCGGTTTTGACGCGTGGGTGGTCTCCTGACGCGCGGCCGTCCGGCTTCATTTGGAAGTTCCAATAAGCAAACCCGACAACGGCAAGATAAATAAGTAGAAGGCCCAAAATGGACCCCGCGAAGTACCATTTTCCTTTAAAATTTAACCAGTCTTTAGACTGCAAAACCGCAAGCATAGCTAAAGCAACTAGAAATGTCGCCACGCGCACTGCTCGCGGGGCGTCTTCGATATAGCTGAGTGTAGTCCACTCCAGCCCGATTATCGCTGCCGCCCTAAGAAAAGGGGCAATAAGAGGTGCGGCGAAGTACGTGCGGCTGTTATAGCGAACGCGTGGCGTGTAAATAACAACCCGGCCGTCTGACATTTAGGAATTCTCCCCTCGGACGATCCTAAATGAAATTGTCACGGTTGTGCTAATCAGTCGAATTGGAGATCACCGCCCTTGCAATGACGGTTGAAAACCGCTCACCCTCTTCTCGGCACCACATCCACCTGCACATCGACATCCTGTTCGCTCGCGCCGGTGACGATGCCGGCGACCGGCGAAATGTCGGCATAGTCGCGCCCTTCGGCGAGCATGACGTGATCGTTGTTGACGAGCGTGCTGTTGGTCGGATCGAGGCCGATCCAGCCGATGCGCTCACCACACCAGAGCGACACCCAGGCGTGCATCGCGTCGGAGCCTTCGAGCTTCGGTGTGCCGTCGAGCGGAATGGTGCGGATATAGCCGGAGATATAGGCGGCGGGCAGGCCGAGGCCGCGCAGGCCGGCGATCATGATATGCGCGAAATCCTGACAGACGCCGGACTTCTGCGCGAAGGCCTGCGAGATCGGCGTCGAGATTACCGTCGAGGTCGGATCGTATTTGAAATCCTTGCGGATGCGCCGCATCAGCTCGATAGCGCCGTCAAGCACCGGGCGTCCATCGGAGAAGCTTTCACGCGCATAATCGATTACCGGCGAAAAGCGCGGCACGTAACGGCTCGGGTGCAGATATTGCGCCGGCGAGCGATTGCCGAGCGATTGGCTGCCGAAAGCATCTTCGCGGACGAATTCCCACGCGCCGGTCGACTCTGGGGCGGGCGCGGGCGCGCGATCAACCTCGACGACGGCGCTGGCGACGACAGTCAATTCGCGATGCGCCGTCTCGATCATCATCGATGTGACGCGATTGCCGAAGAAGCAGAAGCGCTCGCTCATCTCTTTCGGCGCGGGGTCGATCAGCAGACGCGTTTCAAGCACGCGCTGCCCCGGCCCGTCCTGCGGCAGCAGGCGCAGCGAGCAATAATTGAACGTCACCGTCGAACCATATTCGTAGGTGGTGACATGCTTGATGTCGTAGATCACGCCAGACCGCTCGCCGTGTCGGCCCGCGCCACATGCGGGCCTTGTAGGAAATAGCGTGCCGCGATCGCTTCTGCGAGGGAAAGCAGCGCATTTTCGAACATCAGGATGCGATTGACGTCGAGCTTGTCGGCGACGGCGGTCGAAATATCCGCCGTAAGCTGGACAATCAGCCGCCGCGGCGCCTCAAGCATTCCGTCGTCGGCCAATACCGGCAGTTCGGCGATATTGCCGTTCAGTTTCTCGACCTGAAAGGCGACGGAGCGCGGGTTGAACGGATCGAGCACCGCCATGTCGCGCACCGGGCCGAGCGCCACGCCCATCATGTAGCGCGAGCGGTAGGTGATCGGCGAGTCGATCAGGTCGAGCAGAATGTCGAGTTCTTCCACTGGCGCTTCCGAATGCGCGAAATGGCGGGCGAAGCGGCAGGTGTTGATGGCGCGCTCGATCCGCCGGCCCATTTGCAGGAAATGCCAGCCGGCGCCGCGGCTCATGTTCTCCTGCGCCAGGCCAGCGATGGCGGCAATTATTTCAAGCGCGGCATTGGCGCGCTCGAACGCTTCGGCCTCGGTGAGCGAGGCGTCTTCGTCGCGGTCGAGCCCGAGGCGCAATTGCTCGATGAGCCGCCATGTGTCGGTCGAAAGCCGCTCGCGAATGAAGGAGGCGGCGCGATGCGCGTCGCGCACCAGCGCCAGCGCCGAGCCGAATTCCTTGCTGGAATGCAGGCCCGTCGCGGCAAGCTGCATCACCTCGGCCGAGGCTTTCGTCGGCACTGTGCCCCAGGCCACAAACAGGCGCACAATGCGCTCGACTGCCGAGCGTGCATTGCCGGCGGTGTCCGTCTCGATCAGGCGTCCGGCGAGACAGCGGATGAGCCGCAACGTTGCCTCAGCGCGTTCGAGATAGCGGCCGAGCCAGAACAGATTGTCGGCGGCACGGCTCGGTAGATGGCCCATGACGCGGCGGATGCGGATCGTCTCGTCTGTCGGCAGCAGTGTGACGTGTTCCACCGGGGCGTCTGAGAGCACCCAGACGTCGGCCGAGCGCACGCCTTCGCCCATCGAAACAGCGCGGGCGTCGGGGCGTCCGGAAATGCGGCAGAAGCCGCCGGGCATGATCGACCAGCCGTTGCGCGTGCGCGCCGCATAGACGCGCAGAACGAACGGGCGCGGTTCGAGTTTGCCGCCTTCCCAGACCGGCGTTGTCGAAAGATTGACGACTTCCTGACCGACATAATCGACGCCGCGCCGCTCGATGTCGGCAAGCAATTGGCGTTTCTCATCGGCTGTTAAAGAAGCACCGACAATCGCCTGGTTCGCCGGATGGCCGAGGACAGGATTGCCGAAGGCGCCGGCAATCGCCATGCGTTCCGGACGCGCCAGCACCCGCTCGCGTTCGCGCGGCTGGCCGCACCACCAGGTCGCGACATTCGGCATCAGCAGATCTTCGCCGAGAATGCGCCGGCAGAGACGCGGCAGGAAGCTCATCATCACCGGCGCTTCGAGAACGCCGGAGCCGAGCGCGTTGGCCATCACCACGCCGCCCTCGCGCAACGTATCGACAAGCCCCGGCACGCCGAGGCGCGAGCGCGCGTTGAGTTCGAGCGGATCGGCATAATCGGAATCGATGCGCCGCCAGATCACGTCGGCGCGTTTCAGGCCGGCAATGGTGCGGACGTTGATCTCGCTGTCGCGCATGGTGAGATCGCCGCCCTCGACCAGCAGAAAGCCGAGATAACGGGCGAGATAGGCCTGTTCGAAATAGGTTTCGTTGTAGGGACCGGGCGTCAGCAGGCAGATGCGCGGATCGGCGTGGCTCGCCGCGCCCATGAGGCCATCGCGGAATGCTTGAAAGAACGGCGCCAGCCGTTTGACGTTCATATCGCGATAGAGCGCCGGAAACGCGCGGGATTGCACCAGCCGGTTCGCGAGCGCATAGCCAGCGCCCGAGGGTGCCTGCGTGCGGTCGCCGATAACCCACCAGTTTCCGTCCGGCCCGCGGCCGATGTCGGCGGCATAGAGATAGAGGAAATTTCCCGATATCGGCTGCAGGCCCTGGAGTTGCGGCAGGTAGTCACTGCTGCCGGTGACGGCGGAGGCGGGCAGATCGCCGTTCTCAACCAGCTCGGCGGGACCGTAAATGTCCCTGACAACGGCCTCCAGCAGCCGCGCGCGCTGCGTCACGCCAGCGGCAATGGCGTGCCATTCGTCAGCCTCGATCAACAGCGGCAGATGGCTCAACGGCCACGCGCGTTCGCTCGTGTCGGCATAGGCACGATACGAGACGCCGGTGTCGCGGATATTGCGATCGGCGGTGGCGAAGCGGCGGTCGATCTCCTCGGTGCCGAGTTCGCTCAACGCATGAAAGAATTTCAGCCAATGCGAACGCGGCTGGCCGTCTGGCCCGATGAATTCGTCCGGCACATTGGCAAGCGGCCGATAGCCGCCGACAAGCGCCCGGAAACGTTCCTCGGCGGTTTCGTCCTGAGTAGAGGCGGCGCTCATCGTCATGATTTTGGCCGGAAGGATTTGACGACAGCGGGGTCCGTCTCGAGCCGTGCCGCGCCGATCAAATCGAGGCAATAGGGCACGGCCGGGAAGACGGCATTGAGACAGGTTTCGATTGCGGCCGGTTTGCCCGGCAGATTGATGATGAGGCAGGCGCCGCGATGCGCGGCAAGCTGGCGCGACAGGATCGCGGTGGGCACCTGTTTCAGGCTTTCGGCGCGCATCAATTCACCGAAGCCTGGCAATTCGCGCGGCGCGGCCGCAAGCGTCGCTTCCGGCGTCAGATCGCGCGGCGCCGGCCCGGTGCCGCCGGTCGTCAGGATCAGATCGCAGCCTTCGTCGTCAGCGAGATTAATCAGCGTATCGCGCACGGATTCAAATCCGTCCGGAATGACGCGTTGCGCGATGTTGAAAGGAGATGTCAGCGTGCGATTCAGATAGGCGACGATCGCGGGTCCGCTCTCATCGCGGTAGATGCCTTGGCTCGCCCGGTCTGATGCGGTGACGACGCCGATGAGCGCGGTATCTTTGTGTTTATCTGGCATTTGAATCGTGTTCGATCAATGATCCGCGCTCGGCCGCAAGCTCATGCAATTGTCATTCTCGGCGTGTGGCGCCGGCGCCGATGGCGCGGGCCATTTCGACGAATTCACTCGGCATCATGATGATTGTCATGGTGTTTTGCTCGGCACCCACTTCCGTGATCATCTGCATCCGGCGCAGTTCAAGACCGGCAGGGCTTTGCATGATGGTTTCTGCCGCCTGACGCAGAAGCCGCGCCGCATCGACTTCCGCCTCCGCCTTGATCTGCCGCGCGCGTTTTTCGCGCAGCGCCTCGGCCTCCTGCGCCATGGCCCGCTGCATCGTTTCGGGAATTTCGACGTCCTTCATCTGCACGCGTTCGACTTTCACGCCCCAAGGCTCGGTCACAACATCTATCATGTTCTGGAGGGCTTCGGAGACCGCTGCCTGTTCTTTCAACACTTCATCGAGGGAGTGTTGCCCGACGCGCCTTTTCCGCAGCCCGGTGACCTGCGGGCGCGGACTATGCCCGATCAGTCCGCCGCCGTCACGCCCGCACCTTTAAAAGCCAATGTGTGAGAATCGTCTGCTTTTTCAAACGTCAGGACGCGGGCTTCGTCGAAGCCGACGAAATGCGGCTCCTGCGCCGGTGGCACGGGAATGTGATTGCGACGCGGTTCCGCGATGACGCTTGTTTCGTCCACCGCATAGAGATCGACAACTGGGCAAGGCGCCTCGATCGTCGGCGGGGGCACATAAGCCTGCTCGGCCGCAAGCCGCGACACCAGAACGACGGAGGCCAGGCCGTCGAAAATGCCAGCGAAATTGTTGGCGAGGCCGGCGGGCAAAACGAGATGCGCGGATTCGGCCTGATTGCGGGCAGCTAGAAAGTCTTCTTCCGAGAACGGCCCATGCAGATAGAGCGACGCGCCAGAGAGCAGGGCGGCGCAAGGTCCGGCAATGAAGCCCGCCGCCGAAACCGGCGCCAGCGTCGAAAGGATCGGCGTTATACGGCCGATGCGGACGCGCGCAACAAAGTCGAGCCCGGCGGCAATCAGGGCGGCTTGCCGATGTCGGACTGGCCGCGCGCGCTTTCGATCATAGGTGATGACCGGCGGCGGCTCGGCCGGCAGTGGCTTGCCGCGTTCTAGCCCGAAGTCGGGATGCTGCGCGGCATATTTCAACATCGCGCCAAGGCTGAGATCGACAGCCCCATCGATTTCCGCCGGCCCGAACGTCGCGACAAGACGAACCGACGGCATCGCGGCTGCGGCTGCCAAGCAGGTTTCAAAAGAGGCGAGGTCGCCATAGCTGGTCGGCCCGGCAATGGCTGACGCATCAATCGCCTGCCCATAGGCAGCGAGGGCCTTGGCGTCGAGATCGATCGGTGCCAGCGCGGGCACGAAGCCGCCGCGCAGAGCCGCAATCGCTGCAATTGCCACTGAAACTTCGGCTCCGCCAACGATCAGAACGCGCTCGTCGGGCTGCAGACCGCACTCGGCGAGGATGCGCGCCAGAGCCGAGACTTGCGCGGCGACGATTCCGAGAGGCCAGGGTCCCAGACGATCGGCGAAGGCAAGGCCATCCGGCCGCAGCCGCGCCGCGCCCGTCACGAGCGTGTCGAGACTATAGGGCGTCAACGTCTCACGCCGGGCGCCCAGGGCTTCGAGAGGTTGGGCAATGTTCACGGCTTCTTCCTCCACCAGGAATTTAGCGTGTCATCGAGGGTTGGGGAACCGTAGGCGGGCAATTTTGCGGGTCTGGCAAGCGTTGTGGAGGTCGCAATCCACTGATTTCGCGCGTGGTAGAGCGGGACGATATAAAAACCGGACAAAAGCACCCGGTCGAGCGCCCGCACACTCATCACAAAATCGTCCTGCGATTGGGCCGCGAGCAATGAGTTCGACGACCGCATCCACCGCCGGCGATTCGACCCCAGCCAAGTTGTAGGACGCTGGCTCGCTGGCCGCCTCAGAACCCCAGCGGGTGCGCTCCTCACTGCCCGGCGAGGCGGAGGCGAGCCACGAGCCGATCATCATGTCGAAATCGAAATTCTGCCGCCGGCGCTCGTATTGGACTTCATCGACGAGACGCACGCGCGCATCGACGCCGATCCGGGCGAGCGAGTCCGCATAATTGAGGGCCAAACGCTCCTGCAATCGATCTTGCACCATAATCTCGAAACGAAGCTGCTGGCCATTACGGATCAGTTTGCCGTCGTTCACCTGGTAGCCGGCAGCGCCAAGCAGCGTCAGGGCGCGAAAAGGCCAGATCCGATCACGCCCCGAGCCGTCGGTTTGCGGCGGCCGCCAGAGGCCTTCGAGAATGTCGGGCCGCACGGCGCGCGGGAACGGCTTCAGCAGCGCGCGTTCCTCGAGACTTGCGGGACGCTCGGTCGACATGAAGATCGAATTCGTCGAAGAAGCTTTTCGTGCGTGTGTAGAGACCGCAGAAAAGGTTGGCGTTGACCCATTCGAAATCGAACGCCATGCCCAACGCCTCGCGCACGCGGATATCCTTGAAGAGATTGCGCCGCAGATTGAAGACAAAACCATCCATGCCCTTGGGGCCGCCGATTGGCAGGCTTTCAATGGCGTCGCGATGCGCACGCACGGCCGGAAAGTCGTATCCCGTCGTCCAGCGCAATGGATCGGTCTCGATGCGGAAATCGACAAGGCCAGTGCGGAATGCCTCGAAAAGGCTCGTCGGGTCGCGATAATAATCGATCTCGATCGTATCGAAATTGAACAACCCGCGCTGGCTCGGCAGATCCTTCGCCCAGTAATTGGGATCGCGCTTCAACATGAGCTTCTGGCCCGGATCGACTGTCGCGATCCGATACGGGCCTGAGCCGATGGGAA
Organism: uncultured Pseudomonadota bacterium; assembly: GCA_963782195.1. Classification (GTDB taxonomy): domain Bacteria; phylum Pseudomonadota; class Alphaproteobacteria; order Rhizobiales; family Beijerinckiaceae; genus Methylovirgula. The sequence continues at coordinate 22,570 of CAWAIN010000006.1, forward strand.
TATCGAAACTTGCGGATTTGAAATTGGCGGCGTCGGTCGCCTTGTGCGAAAGCACCGGCATCAGCGCGAGGATCAGCGGAAGTTCGCGATCGCCGAGACCAGGAAAATCGAAGCGGATCGTTTCGCTGTCCGGTGTTTCCACGCTTTTGACGAGCGCATAGGCGCTGCGTTGTTGCGGACGTCCCTTCGTCTTCAGTAGATCGAATGTGAAGCGCACGTCCGCCGCGGTAATTGACGTACCATCGGAAAAACGCGCGCGCGGATCGAGGTGGAAGAGCACGTAATCGCGCGCGGCGTCGGTCTCGACGCTTTTGGCGATCAGCCCGTACATTGTGAACGGCTCGTCCATCGAACGCGTCATCAGGCTTTGGAAAATGTCGGGAACCAGACCTTCCGCTGCCGAGCCGGATTTGACGTTGAAAGGATTGACGCTGTCGAACGTGCCAAGGACACCGAGCGTCAGCTTGCCGCCTTTCCGCGCATTGGGGTCGGCATAAGGGAAATGCGTATAGTCGGCGGGAAGCGCCGGATCGCCGTGCATGGCGATGGCGTAAGACGGCGACGCGAGCACGGGATTGGCGAACGCCACGGCGGCGGTCATTGCCGCAATCGCCGGCGCGAAGCCCGCACGCGACCGGCGCGGCGCGTAGAAAAGCCGCCCCCCCAACAGGCCGCGCGGGCGAATCGTTTCGGCACGCATGTGGGGAGTTTAAGGCGGTGCGAGCGAAAGCGCGATGCACTATTCGCCCCGGGGATGCCTGCGCCTAACATCCGGAAATTTCATTATTTGCGGCGCTGAAGTCCCGCTTTTCATGCCTTATCGCGAGAAATTCTTTAAAAAGGCCCGTGAAAGTGATCGTCTTGAGGCCGCAGCCAATTTGTCGCCTTATTCCCGGGCGATTTCCGGCCCCAATTCTTGACTGACGGCCAAGCTTCGCATCTTTGTGGCCCGCAGCCGACAAATGCTGTATTCACCCACCGCGCCGGCGCATCCCAGCCGGACGTTGACCATCGGAAAGGTTTCTCTATGGCGTCCCCGTTGATGCGTCTTGGCGTCGCTGGCTTGGCTGGCTTTTTTCTCCTCGCCGCCGTAGCCCAGTCCTCGGCCCAGACCCGCAGCAGCAGCAGCAGCAGCAGCCGCAGGGCCCGATCAAGCTGGATCTGATCGGCACACAGGCCAAGTGGACCAAGGTTTGCGGCCATGATCAGGCCGCCAATCGCGATGTTTGCTATACGACGCGCGACTTCAGCGCGCAGGCCAATCAGCCGCCGGTGATCGCGGTCGCGGTTTATGACATCAGGGGCGACGACACACGCATCGTCCGTCTGTTGATGCCGGTCGGTCTCATGCTGCGCCCGGGCTTCCGTTTCTGGATTGACAAGGGCGAGACGCTCGACGGCACCTTTGAGATTTGCTTCCCCAACGGGTGTTTTGCCGAAGCCAAGATCAAAGGGCCGACGGTGAACGACATGAAGAGCGGCACTTCGCTCAGCATCGCCGTCCGCAATCAAGCCAACAATGAAGTGACCTTCGCTGTCCCGCTGGCGGGCTTTGGCGATGCCTTCGATGGGCCAGCCGTCGATCCGAAGGTGCTTCAGGCGGAGCAGCAGAAGTTCCAGGATGAGTTGAAGAAGCGCGCCGAGGAAGAGAAGAAGCGTCTTGAAGCTTCCAAAGGTGCTGGCGCTTCGTCCGGCGGCGCAACCGGCGGCGCGTCACTGGGCAAATAAGCGTAGATCTGTGTAGAGGAGCGACTAGCTCGCCCTTTTTGCCGCTAAAAATTCCGAAGCCGAAAGGTGCGCCGCCTAATTCAGGCGGCCGCTCTTGACGTGATAGCCGCCGTCTTCGGCGCGGGTGAACATTTCTTCGACCTGCGGGTGGCGCACCGGCGTGCCGGATGTGTCCGGGAGCAAATTCTGCTCTGAGACATAGGCGACATATTCGGTATCGGCGTTTTCCGCGAAGAGGTGATAGAAAGGCTGATCCTTGCGCGGCCGCACTTCTTCCGGAATGGCAAGCCACCATTCATCGGTGTTCGCGAATACAGGATCGACATCGTAAATGATCCCACGGAAGGGATATTTACGATGCCGGACAACCTGGCCGATACCGAACTTGGCTTTGCGGGGCTTCATATTCACGCGTTGCGCTCAGAACAGCAGAAAACGTCCGCCGAAACGAAACTATATTCCACATTTGGGCAATAGATTTGGTTAGCCGCCGGGTTCGGCGATGTCAACTAAACGAGGGCCGGGCGGGAGCGGCGTAAATATGCCGTTGCGCCATGGCGATGTCTTGATTTCCTGCGAGTTTGCGATGGTCTGCACAGGGCTACATTAATCATGTTGTCGCGTTTTTTCCCCCCTGAATTATTGACGACGCGCGAAATGAGCGAGGCGGATCGTCTCGCCGTCGCGTCGGGCGTGCCGAGCACGACTTTGATGGAGCGCGCCGGCGCGGCTGTTGCGAAGGCCGCGGCGCGGTTGATCGGCGGCCGGTCCGCACAGGGGGGACGCATCGCCGTCTTCTGCGGCCCAGGCAACAATGGCGGAGACGGGTTTGTCGCCGCGCGGCATCTGCGCGCTGAAGGCTTCAATGTCTCCGTCGGTCTGCTCGGCGCGCCGTCGCAGCTCAAAGGCGATGCCGCATGGGCGGCGGAAGCCTGGGGCGAAACTATTCTGCCTTTCGACAAAGTTCCGTTGGACGAAGCGAGCCTGGCCATCTCCGCAATCTTCGGCGCCGGTCTTTCGCGCGATGTCGATGGCGAAGCGCGTACCACCATCCTGCGCCTCAACGATTGGACGCGCCGCACGCGTAAGCCGATCCTCGCCATCGACATTCCCTCGGGGATCGATGGTTCGACGGGGCTGGTACGCGGCGTTGCAATTGAGGCGACGCAGACTGTCACGTTTTTTCGATTGAAACCGGGACATCTTTTGCTGCCGGGCCAGATTCATTGCGGCGAGATCAGCCTCGTCGATATCGGCATCCCCGAGTCCGTACTTACGACGATCAAGCCGCAGACATTTGCCAACGGCCCGGCGCTCTGGGGCGCGCATTATCCTCAGCCGAACGTCGATGGACACAAGTATAAGCGCGGTCATGCGCTCGTCCTGTCCGGATCGCTCGCACATACCGGCGCGGCGCGGTTGTCCGCGCGGGGTGCCTTACGGGCTGGTGCCGGTTTGGTAACTGTCGCAACGCCGACCGATGCGCTGGCGGTTCATGCGGCGGCGTTGACCGCAATCATGACCCGCGTTTGCGACAGCGCCGCGGATTTGACCGAGCTTCTTGGTGACAAGCGCAAGAACGTTGTTGTGATGGGCCCGGGCCTCGGCGTTGGTGAAGCGACGCGCGAATTTGTGCTGACCGCTTTGGCGCAGCCCGATGATTCCAGCGAACCCCGCGCGATCGTTCTCGATGCCGATGCTTTGACGAGTTTTGCCGGTGACGCGATGCGGCTCGCGAATGCAATCAAGGCTTCGGACAAAGTCGTCGTACTCACGCCGCACGATGGCGAGTTCGCGCAATTGTTTGCGACGAAAGAAGGCGAATTGCGCGATCATCCGCAGGTGGAACTCCTCGCGTCGCCGTCCAAGCTCGACCGGACCCGCGCCGGCGCCGCATTGATGGGTGCGATCCTGTTGTTGAAGGGGGCCGATACGGTCGTGGCAGAGCCCAACGGGCGCGCCTCGATCAATCACGGCGCGCCGCCGTGGCTTGCGACGGCGGGCTCCGGCGATGTGCTGTCCGGCATCATCGCGGGTCTTTTGGCGCAGGGGATGCCCGCGTTCGAGGCGGCGAGTGCCGGGACGTGGCTTCATGCCGCCGCTGCGGCCGAATTCGGCCCCGGCCTCATTGCCGAAGATATTCCCGAATATCTGCCGCCAGTGTTGCGGCGTCTACTCGAGAACGATCTCTAGCGCACTTCAAACCACGTCACCATGTCGGACATAGGCACATCGAGCGGCAGCATTTCGATGGCCCATTTGCCCGGATTGTCGGCGATGAAGGCGATATGCTTGGTGTGTCCCGGCGGCGCGATGACGCTGTCTCGCCAATAGGGATCCCAGCCGTCGTCGAGGTCGTGCAGGATGCGCAGCGCGTGGCCGTGAACGCGCATCTGCTGCGGAGCAGTGCTTTTATTGATGAGCGCGATCGTCGCGGCCGCGCCGCGCGTGACCGAAAATAGTGGCGCGTTGCCGAAATCCTTCGCCGGCTTGTCGTTCAGGCTGAAAGGCGTCGCACCGCCGCCTGAAACGGTAATTTTCTCATTCTTCGCCGCCTCCAGCCGAATTTTCGTCGGTAGAAGCGGATTCGTCGGCAGATTAGGGATCGGATCGATGTCCGGCCATTTATCGCCCTTCGTCTGGAAGACCATCAACGGCCGGTCATGCGTGGCGTCTTCACGCAGCAGCAGACGCGCCGTGCCGGGCTTGTCCGGCAGGTCGAACATCACGTCGAATCGCCCGCCTGGCCCGATCGGCAGCAGGTTGCCCACCGGTGAAAAAGCGGCGCATGGCTGGCCGTCGATTGCGAGCACATGCGGGATCATATTTTCGAAGGCGACGAAGAAGAGCCGCGCGGCGGAAGCATTCAAGAGCCGCAAACGGATGCGGCTGCCCGGCTTGTGGGTTTCTTCCGTCGCCAGAACCTTCGAATTGAGGGTTGCGAGCGACACGCTGGCCTGCGCCGAAGCGAGGATCTGGGTTTTGGCATCGAGCTGCCAGTCGGCCAGAATGGCCACGATATCGGTGTCGGCCGGCGGCGGATCGGCTTCATCCACAATGAGCGCGCCATAGAGCCCGTGCCGGAGCTGGTTCCCGGCGTCCGGGGCGACGAAGGAGCGATAGCCGAAAAGGCCGGCGTCCGCCGGCTTGAAAGAATAGTCGAAGCTGCCGCCGGGCGGGACGGGCTTTTGGGTCAGCGGCGCAACGCCGTCGAACGCATTTGGAATGCGCAGGCCCCAATTCGCCAGCGTCAGTGGCTGGTCCGTCTGATTGACCAGCTGGATCACGAGTTCGTCGCCGAGCTTGCAGCGCAACAGAGGGCCAGGCGCAGTCCCGTCGAAACTGAGAATGCCGGTTTCCGGCACGGGCGCCGGCATCAGACGGATCTGCGCCTTCTGCGCGACGAGCCGTCGCGGCGGAGCCTTAGGCAAAGGGGGCTCTGACGGCGCCGGTCGCTCATGATGGTGGGCGATCAAGGTCGCGAGCGTCGAGCCGAGTAGCGTGCGGCGGGAAAGGATCATGCGAGGGTTCCGGTCACGGCCCTTCTGCTAGCCATGATTCCGGCAAAGCGATAGGCTGTGGGAATGTCACTTTTTTGCTGCGGCCGCCATCGGGCGTGCTATAGACGCGGCCCGAGCGGTGATGCCGCGCTCTGCGGCGCGCGCGGGCGTGGCGGAACTGGTAGACGCGCCGGATTTAGGTTCCGGTGGTGAAAACCGTGGGGGTTCGAGTCCCTCCGCCCGCACCAATCGCATAATTTCTCGCGCCCTGTCCGAAGCTTAACGGCGCCGGCCGCGGCTTTTGTTTTGAAGGCAGCGGTCGAAAATTTAAAGAAGGTGGATAAGCCGATGCAAGTGACGGAAACACGCTCCGAGGGCCTGAAGCGCGAATATAAGGTCGTGCTGCCAGCGGGCGATCTCGCCTCGCGGGTCGAGAACCAGCTCAACGAGATCAAGGCCAAGGCTCAGATCAAGGGTTTCCGCCCTGGCAAGGTGCCGGTCACGCATTTGCGCCGCCTCTACGGCCGCTCGATCATGGCCGAGGTGATGCAGGAGGCGGTCAACGACGCCAATCGCAAGATCATCGAGGACAATTCGCTGCGCCTCGCCGGCGCGCCGCGGATCGATCTTCCGAAGAATCAGGACGAACTCGAAAAGGCCTTCGAATCCAAGGCCGATCTCTCCTATGTTGTGGCGCTTGAAGTTCTGCCGAAAGTTGAAGTCGGCAGCTTCGATGATGTCCAGATCGAACGTCTCGTCGCCGATATCCCCGATGCCGACGTCGATGCCGCGATCAAGACCATCGCCGAGCGCAACCGTCCGTTTACGCCGAAGGAAGGCGAAGCCGTCGCCGAGAACGGCGACAAGGTGACGATCGATTTCGTCGGCCGGGTCGGTGGTGAGGAATTCCAGGGCGGCAGCGCGCAGGACATCGATATCGTTCTCGGCGCTGGCTCGTTCATTCCGGGCTTCGAGGAACAGGTCGTCGGCCTGAAGGTCGGCGAACAGCGCGCGGTCAACGTCACCTTCCCGGAGACCTATTCGGAAGCTACCCTTGCCGGCAAGCCGGCCGAATTCGACGTGACACTGAAGGCCGTCGCCGCGCCGGGCGAGCTGGAGATCAACGACGCGTTCGCCAAGGGGCTTGGCTTCGACGATCTGGAAAAACTGCGTCAGCAGATGCGTGGCTCGCTCGAGCGCGAGGCCAGCGTCGTCTCGCGGCGCAAGTGGAAACGCGAGTTGCTCGACGCGCTCGACAAGAAATATTCCTTCGAACTGCCGCAGGAATTGGTCGATCGCGAGTTCGACGCGATCTGGCAGCAGGCCGAGGCCGAGTTGAAAGCCTCGGGGCGCACCCTTGCCGACGAGGGCACGACCGAGGAGCAGGAGCGCGCCGCCTATCGCCGCATCGCCGAACGCCGCGTTCGGCTCGGCTTGGCCTTGGCCGAGATCGGCGACAGCGCCGGTGTTAAAGTTTCGGATGAGGAAGTCGCTCAGGCACTTTATGAGCGTGCGCGCCAATATCCCGGAATGGAAAAGCAATTCGTCGATTTCTACCGCAACAATGCCGAACGTCTTTCCGAGATTCGCGGGCCGCTGTTTGAGGAAAAGGTCATCGATCACGTCCTCAGCCAGGCAAAGGTCACTGACCGCCATGTCAGCAAAGACGACCTGCTGAAAGAGGTCGAGGCGGCGGAAAAGGCGGCAGAAGAAGAAGCTCAGAAGGGTTGATGCCGGCGGCTGCGGACTGAGACTCCGCAGGCGTTGCGAAAGCGGCGGAAGCGATTATCTTCTTTAGCCGAAGGCATAGAAAAGGCTGCACGATGCGCGATCGCGATCCCGTTGAAATTTATGATAACTACCTGATTCCGCAGGTTATCGAGAACACGAGCCGCGGCGAGCGCGGCTTCGATATTTATTCGCGCCTCCTGCGCGAGCGGATCATCTTCCTGACCGGCCCGGTCGAGGACCACATGGCCTCAGTCATCGTGGCGCAATTGCTGTTCCTCGAGGCGGAAAATCCGAAAAAGGAAATCTCGATGTACATCAATTCGCCGGGCGGCGTGGTGACGTCGGGTCTGGCGATCTACGACACGATGCAGTTCATCCGTCCGAAAGTCTCGACGCTTTGCATCGGCCAGGCGGCCTCGATGGGCTCGTTGCTCCTCGCCGGCGGCGAGGCGGGTATGCGCTATGCGCTGCCCAACGCTCGCATCATGGTTCATCAGCCCTCTGGCGGCTTCCAGGGGCAGGCGTCGGACATCCTCCGCCACGCCGAGGACATCATGAAGGTGAAGCGCCGGCTCAACGAGGTCTACGTGCGCCACACGGGCCGCGACTATGACACGATCGAGGCTACGCTCGACCGCGATCATTTCATGTCCGGCGATGAGGCCAAGGCGTTCGGGATTGTCGATCAAGTGATCGAGAAGCGCCCGGATGAGACGCCGGCTGGCAAGGCCGTCGTGGCGGCTTAAGCGCGGCTTCCCCGCCAGTGGTCTTAATTTTCAGGGCGCATGCCGTCGCGTGCCGAACTGCACGGCGGGAGCCAGGCGCCCTGAAATAGAAGCCTTGGCAGCGATGAGCATGTGAAGAAGCGGCAGCAAACCTTGGCAATTTAGCCACTGGCACATAGATTGCTGCTTGGCGGCACACTCGCCCGCTTAACTTAATAAACGCAAATTGATGACAGTGTGAAGTCAGTTGGGCGTGCCGATGTGGCATAAAAGCCGCGGCTGGCGCGTCAAATTGGACCGGGGCTTGATCCCGGGGCTCCCGCGTGATGCACTTGCGTTTACCAAAACGACGCAAAGGCGAAGGGGCGGGGGCATAAAAGGCCGGTGGGAGGTTCGAAATCGAGCTTCGCCCGGCGCAAGAAAACAGGGTCCGGCTTCGGTCTGGCCCATAAGGAGATAGGCCATGACGAAGGTCGGCGGCAGCGACTCGAAGAACACGCTCTACTGCTCATTTTGCGGGAAGAGCCAGCACGAAGTCCGCAAGCTGATCGCGGGTCCGACGGTGTTCATTTGCGATGAATGCGTCGAGCTCTGCATGGACATCATCCGCGAGGAAAACAAATCCGCGCTGGTGAAGAGCCGTGACGGCATCCCGACACCCAAGGAAATCTGCAAGGTTCTCGACGATTACGTCATTGGCCAGGCGCAGGCGAAGCGTGTCCTCTCGGTCGCCGTCCACAACCATTACAAGCGCCTCAACCACGCGACGAAGCACAACGACGTCGAACTGGCAAAGTCCAACATCCTGCTGATCGGCCCGACGGGCTCCGGCAAGACGTTGCTGGCGCAGACGCTGGCGCGCATTCTTGATGTGCCGTTCACGATGGCCGACGCGACGACGCTGACCGAAGCCGGCTATGTCGGCGAGGACGTCGAAAATATCATCCTGAAGCTGCTTCAGGCCTCCGACTACAATGTCGAGCGGGCACAGCGCGGCATCGTCTATATCGACGAAATCGATAAGATCTCGCGCAAGTCCGACAATCCCTCGATCACCCGTGACGTCTCCGGCGAGGGCGTGCAGCAGGCTTTGCTGAAGATCATGGAAGGCACGGTTGCGTCTGTGCCGCCACAGGGTGGCCGCAAGCATCCGCAGCAGGAATTCTTGCAGGTCGATACGACCAACATCCTGTTCATCTGCGGCGGCGCCTTTGCCGGTCTCGAAAAGATCATCGCTTCGCGCGGCACGCAGACTTCGATCGGTTTCGGCGCCACCGTTGTATCGCCGGACGAGCGCCGCACCGGCGACATCCTGCGCAGGGTCGAGCCGGAGGATTTGCTGAAGTTCGGCCTCATTCCGGAGTTCGTCGGCCGTCTGCCGGTTCTGGCGACGCTCGAAGATCTGGACGAGGAAGCGCTGAAGCGGATTCTGGTCGAGCCCAAGAACGCGCTGGTCAAGCAATATCAGCGTCTGTTCGAGATGGAGAATACTGAGCTGACCTTCCAGGACGAGGCGCTGAACGTGGTCGCCAAAAAGGCGATCGACCGGCGGACCGGCGCGCGCGGCCTGCGTTCGATCATGGAAGCGATTCTGCTCGACACCATGTTCGATCTTCCCGGGCTCGACAGCGTCGAGCAGGTTGTCATCGGGCCGGATGTGGTCGAAGGCAAATCGCGGCCGCTCTATATCCACGCCGAGCGGAACGAAAAGAGCGCCACCAGCGCTTAAGTCTCTGGTTGAACGTGTCATCGGGGGCGACGCCGCCAAGCGTCGTCCTCGATTCGTCTCCCGCTTCTCCGTATATTTGGGTTCGCCTGATGGGCGCTATATGGCCGACAGCGGCGTCGGCGTGGCGACGCTTGAAAGCAGGGCATAGTCACGCCATCTTGCTTTTACGAAAGCCCCCAGGGGCGCCTGCAGAATTGCAGAGTGTAGAACTGCGGAGCCGACTTGTTCGCGTGTCGTAATGAGCGCAAAATCGAGTCGGGCTCAGGATACGTCTCGGATTCTGACTTTTGAGCGAAAGCTCGGATAGGATAAAGCGATGACCAACAAAAAGCGCGAAAGCGTGCCGCCCGGAAAAATCGAGACTTATCCGGTTCTGCCGTTACGCGATATCGTCGTTTTCCCGCACATGATCGTGCCGCTCTTTGTCGGCCGCGAAAAGTCGATTCGCGCGCTCGAAGAGGTGATGAAGGCTGACAAGCTCATCCTTCTCGCGACACAGATCAACGCCTCCGACGACGATCCGAATCCCGATGCGATCTTCAAGACGGGAACGCTGGCCTCTGTGCTTCAGCTTCTGAAGCTGCCCGATGGCACCGTGAAGGTGCTTGTCGAGGGACAGGTGCGCGCCCGCGTCCACGGCTATACCCGCACTGCCGATTATTACGAGGCGGAAGCCGAAGTTCTGGTCGACGATCCCACCGACAAGGTGGAGGTCGAAGCCTTGGCGCGTTCGGTGATGACCGAGTTCGAATCTTATGTGAAGTTGAACAAGAAGGTCTCGCCCGAGGTGATCGCGGCGGTGAATCAGATCGACGACTTTTCCAAGCTCGCCGATACGGTCGCTTCGCATCTCGCGGTCAAGATTCTCGACAAACAGGCCGTGCTGGAGACGAGCTCTGTCGCCAAGCGGCTGGAGAAGTGCCTTGGCTTGATGGAAAGCGAAATCTCCATCCTGCAGGTTGAGAAGCGCATCCGCACGCGCGTCAAGCGCCAGATGGAGAAGACCCAGCGCGAGTATTACCTCAACGAGCAGATGAAGGCGATCCAGAAGGAGCTCGGCGACGAGGACGGCAAGGACGACCTCTCCGAAATCGAGGAACGCATCAAATCGACTCGTCTGTCGAAAGAGGCGCGCGACAAGGCAACAGCCGAGCTGAAGAAGCTGCGGCAGATGTCGCCGATGTCGGCCGAGGCCACGGTCGTTCGCAATTACCTCGACTGGCTCTTGTCCATTCCGTGGAACAAGCGCAGCAAGGTGAAGAAGGATTTGACCATCGCCGAGGGGATCCTCGACAGCGAGCACTTCGGCCTGGAGAAGGTCAAGGAGCGCATCGTCGAGTATCTCGCCGTCCAGAGCCGCGCGAACAAGTTGACGGGCCCGATCCTGTGCCTCGTCGGTCCGCCCGGCGTCGGCAAGACCTCGCTCGGCAAGTCGATCGCCAAAGCAACGGGGCGCGAATTCGTGCGCATGTCGCTCGGCGGCGTGCGCGACGAAGCGGAAATCCGCGGCCATCGGCGCACCTATATCGGCTCGATGCCGGGCAAGATCATCCAGTCGATGCGCAAGGCCAAGACGTCCAACCCGCTCTTCCTGCTCGATGAGATCGACAAGATGGGTATGGACTTCCGCGGTGATCCGTCCTCGGCGTTGCTTGAGGTGCTGGATCCTGAGCAGAACTCGTCGTTCAACGACCATTACCTGGAGGTCGATTATGACCTTTCCGACGTGATGTTCGTGACGACGGCGAATACGCTCAATATCCCGCCGCCCTTGATGGACCGTATGGAGATCATCCGCATCGCTGGCTACACCGAGGATGAGAAGGTCGAAATCGCGCGGCGTCACCTGATTCCGGCGGCGTTGAAGAAGCACGGTCTGGCGCCGGTCGAGTGCGAGATCGAGCAGAGCGCGCTTGTGTCAATGATCCGCAGCTACACGCGGGAGGCGGGCGTTCGCAACCTTGAACGCGAAATCTCCAACGTCGCGCGCAAGGCGGTGAAGCAGATTGTCACCGGCAAGACATTGGCGGTGAAGGTCACGGGCGAGAATGTCGGCGACTTCCTTGGCGTGCCGCGCTATCGGCATGGCGAGGCGGAAGCGGAGGATCAAGTCGGTGTGGTCACCGGTCTCGCCTGGACGGAAGTCGGCGGCGAGCTGTTGACGATCGAAGGCGTCATGATGCCGGGCAAGGGTCGCATGACCGTGACCGGCAACTTGAAAGAGGTGATGAAGGAATCAATCTCCGCGGCCGCTTCTTATGTGCGGTCCCGCGCGGTCGATTTCGGCATCGAGCCGCCGCTCTTCGACCGGCGTGACATCCACGTCCACGTGCCGGAAGGCGCGACGCCAAAGGACGGCCCTTCGGCTGGTGTGGCGATGGCAACGGCCATCGTCTCGACGCTGACCGGCATTCCGGTGCGCCGCGACGTGGCCATGACTGGCGAGATCACGCTGCGCGGCCGCGTGCTCCCGATCGGCGGCTTGAAGGAGAAGCTGCTGGCGGCGCTGCGCGGCGGCATGAAGAAGGTTCTCATCCCGGAGGAAAACGCTAAGGATTTGGCGGAGATTCCGGATGCGGTGAAGAACAATCTCGAGATCGTCCCGGTCTCGCGCATGGACGAGGTGCTGAAACACGCTCTCCTGCGTCAGCCGGTGCCGATCGTGTGGGAAGAGGACGTGAAGCCGATCAAGGGGCCTGTCGCGGCCGATGACGAGGCGTCGGGTCTCATCGCCCACTAAGCACGGCAATATTCTGAGTGCAGCCGGGTCCGGAATTTCCGGGCCCGGCTTTTTTATGTTAGACCGGCGCGCCGGATTGGGGGCGGTTAGCTCAGTTGGTAGAGCGTCTGCTTTACACGCAGAATGTCGGCGGTTCGAGCCCGTCACCGCCCACCAGTTTTCGGGCCGCGGTCGGACCAGCGCGCCCGGCTATTTTCCATTAATTCTGCCTGCATCCGTCGATTGCGTTGGCCGCGCGAAAGATTATCCTGCGAGGCTCAGGCAGCGTCGTCCGCACCGGACAGGGGCGCAGGGGCGGATCATGGCGGGACATACCGGCAAAAGCTTCTTCGTTGATTCCGAGGGTCTGAAAGCGTTTCGCGGTGTTTGCGCGGGCGTTCTCGCTCTTTTGGGGATGGTTGTGCCTCTGGCGGCAGCGCATGCCGACGATATGACGTTTGCGCTCATATCGGTCGGTAATCCTGCGCAGTGCGGCCAGCGCTGCCCCGCGGTGATCGAGGCCGAAGGCGAGATCGGCGATCAAACCCCAGCCCAATTTCTTGAATTCGTGCGGGAAAATGTCGGGCAAGGAAATCTCCACGCCGTCGTTTTTCTCGATTCTCCGGGCGGCAAGGTTGCAGCCTCGATGCAGCTTGGCCGGGCCTTTCGCAGAATCGGCGCGGCGGTCATCATCGCCCGCGCCGATCCCGAGGGCTCGCGCGGTCTCAACTCCTTCGTCGGCGCGCGCTGCCTCTCCGCCTGCGTCTACGCTCTGATCGGCGCAAGGAAGCGCGTCATTCCGCCGGAAAGCTTCGTCGGCATTCATCGCATGTTCGCCTATGTCGACGGCGTCGACGCGCGTGGCGACGTTGAGCGCTATCGGCTCTATGACAATGGCGCAATGCGTTCGGTGCTCTCGCGCTATACCGGAATGATGGGAGTGAGCCCGGCGCTCATCACGATGGCGGAGCACATCTCCTCCGACCATATTCACATCCTCACCCGCCGCGAAATCTCGCGCTATCGGCTGGGCTCTTCGCGATTTTAAGCGGCCTTTCGGCCGCACATTTTTGCGGGGTTGACTTGCCGGACCGGCTCCCTTATCCGGCATGTCTCCGCCGGATACGCGCGATCCGTGGGGGAGTAGCTCAGATGGTTAGAGCGCCGGCCTGTCACGCCGGAGGTCGCGGGTTCGAGCCCCGTCTCTCCCGCCATTAAATCAACGAGTTAGATAAGCTCCAGTTTAGTCTTTCAGACTTTTCTTGATCCGATTTCAGACTTTTCATCTCCTTATGTTCCATTGGGGCGTTGATTAGTAAGAAATCTGCGGACGCTGCTCACGAGCGGGCACGAATTATCATGACCCGACCCGGAAGTGGTCGGCGTCCCCCCAATGCTGGCGCAGCAAACCAAACTCGAACGCTGCGTCAGCCTTTGAAGAATCGGAAGCGCTTTCGTCCGATCTTACAAAAAACCGATCGGTTCTTTAATCGCCCACTCGATGACTGCGCGGGCCCTTGTGACGTCCTCAATCAGTAGTTGCCTGCGGGCGTCTTCGGCCGCAAAGCCGAACGCGAATCTGAGCAGCTTACCGATTGTGCGTGGGTTGCAAGCGAGAAGTATCTCGATAACCGCCGGAGCCGCTCTAAGCGTTGTGGTAAGTGGCAACAATGTACATAACACAGTGGTCTGGGATATTCCTGATCCGGGCTATTCGCCAACAACAGGGAACGCCATCGGCATCTATTGTGAGACGAACGCACTGGTGTCGGGCAATATTGTTGACAGTTCAGCTAAGTTTGGCATCATCGCTGGCCATAATGTTTTTTCGAGCAATCTCAACATCAACTCAAACTTAATTTTGAATACGCCGATCGGAATTGGATACGGAAATCAATCTGGCGCAGGCCAGTTGGAAATTTCCGGCAATCAAATTCAGGGTGCTACGTCGGGCGCCATCGTCTCCGTCACTTATAACGATTTAACGGGTAGCGTCGCTAGAACCACTGGGAGCAGTGATTATGGCAACCAATATGACGCTCAGGAAATGACCGTTTTTGTCGGAAACAACCGATCTTATTGACCGTAGTACCGGGACAGGCGCGGATCTGGATAATGCTTCCGCCGGGGTGAGCACATTTGCTCACCCTAGCTTCACGGTTTACGTTGATTGTCGGGATTGTTAGCCAGCTCCACGACGGCCGTAGAAGCGCACGGTCAAGGCTGCCTGATGTTGCTCTGGAACTAGGAAAATATCTTCAACGTCATTTTTCTCAAAAGCACGAACTATCTTTTCAAGCGGATAATTATTCATCTGCATAGCGGGCATGTTCCATTGTTTGGACTGGAGCAAATTCATCCCGATACCCCCAAACGGAATTTTATGTTTCATCACATAAGCGCAAGCCTTGGCGGGAGAGAGAGTGCGGCGAATTGAATAATGTAGGACGGCAACCCCGCCCGGCTTCAGCAAGCTTAAAAGTCGATCAGTTAAAGCTAGTCCGCGAGTAATTGGAATATGCTGCAATACGTTATAGCTATGGACGAAGTCGAAGGTTCCTGCAACCAATCGCAGGGCGTCGTCCGACCTCACAAAATCAACGTTCCGGATGTTTTTAGCAGCACAATTCCTGCGTGCTTCTTGAATCATACTGTCAGATATATCGACCCCGACAGTTTCGGCAAAACGCTCGGATAGCGGAAGAACAAGCCGCCCGACGCCGCATCCGAAATCCAGTGCACGCGATGCCGCGATATCCCCATAAAGGCGTTTGGTTTGTGCCAAGGTGTCGGAAATATCTCGGCGGCCGGTTTCGAAAAATCTTTCGATATTCTCCGCAATTTGATCCTTGCGAAATTCCGAGCCCGTCATGACGCCGAAATACGGGTCGGATTCGCCCCATTTTTGCCAATCACGGTCTGAGATAGAGGGCACAATGGTCTCCGTTGTGGGTGCACACAATACCGGAGCTTAGTCTATCACTCGAATTCATTACACTTGGTAAAATAGCTTTCAATATTTGTCCGAGCCGCCGGCCACTCGGGGTCTCTAAAGTAATGTCCGAAATTTCATGAGGCGGTCTAGAAGCGGACATTCTCCTTCCGTGAAGAGTTTCGGATGCCGATAGGCGTACGAAAGTCCCCGAAGAACGAACCCGCGGTGGGCAGGACAGGATTTATGGGGATTCGGGATTTACGTGCGTGCCGGCGTGTTATGGCGCGGCGGTTTTGAAGCGTCCAGCAGCGCGAGACCTCATAAAGTGTCCAGTCGGGAAGGTCTTTATTGCGCGGCGCATGGACCATCGATCATTGAAGCTTGCCGCGGGCATAACCGGAGGATGCCAGTTCGACGGCTCGATTGCGCGCTATTTCCAGATAGGAAATCTGCATCAACAGCACGCGGATGGCTTTTCCAGCGTCGCCGCCATGCTCGGCCAGGATTTCCTTTACGCCTTCATCGAGCAAATCGTCATCGCTCGCCTTCACGTCTTTAGCGGGTCGTGCTTGCATTTTCGCGCTCGCATGTTCATGATATGTTCTGATCGAAAATGTCACGGCTTTTGTGGAGAGTCGAGTCCTTTTCAGCGGGCTGTCGCGCAAGGTTCAAGTATGGCTCGTAGCCAATAGGCGCTGAGTTTTTACGAAAGGCATTTTTCAATGACCGACGTTATCGCCGGTGATTTGCGCTGCACTTTCGCGCGTAAACGATACGTTGATCGACATTGTTCTCATACCTTTCACAATGCGTTCGGCATATTTGGGGGGAAAAAGATCCTCTTCATCAATGATACGCGGATCGCGAAGCGACCTATTTCATCCGGTCTTCGTCGTCGATGAGCGTGACGCGCGATGGCGGTCCGTCGCCCCATTTCCAAATAACGAGATTGAGGTCTGTGGCGCGCGATCCCTTGACGTGGCTTCGGACAAGCATCGCGTGAAAATCCTGATTGATCAGGTTTTGTGCAAATTCTTGCGTCCTGGCGATACCGTGCAAGCGCATTTCGTCGCGCCACGTATCAGCGGCAAGGTCCGCTGGCGTCATGCCTTGCGCGGCGAGCGCTTCGGCATCGCGGCAATCGAAGACATTGGCTATGTCGATGTCGAATGCGACCAGGACTGTCGGCTGAAACGAGCCAGCTCTTTGAAATTCCCTGAGTGCGGTCGTGGGCTTGAGGCCAGTATAAATGGCGGGCGTTCCTTTTGGGTTGAAACGCCCGCCATTCAGTTGTGAGCCGTATCCGGATCGCGGCGGTCTTGCGTAGATCGGATTGATGGCACGGTAGACGATGCCTTTGTGTGGCATGTCGATCTTAGGCGTATCCGCCAGCGTCGACTTCGTCGATGTATTCAAGAACTTCTTGTCCTCGATCTTCCTGGACAAGTGTCATGGCAGTGGCGCCGGAGAAGCCTGGAAGCGGCTCAGAGCGAAACCAAGCGTAGGCCATCATTGGCGAGCCGAAGCGCGGCTCGAGTTTGTTGAGGATTTCGACCATTGCGCGCAGTCGGCGCTGACTTTTGTCGGAGTGAAGGCGTGCCTTGCGCTGAATTGCATCACGGCTCAGGCCGACCGTCCTGGCGATTTCCTCGCTGGTCGTGCGCAGCTGCGTTGCGATTTTTTTAGGCTCGAAAAGCCCGTCGTTGGAAGCAATTAGGGCGAGTTTCATGGGCGTGTCTCGGACTTTGCCGCATCGATATACGCAATATAGCGCTAAATCCCGTGGGTTTCAAGAATTGGCGGCGCTCTTGGCCAGCTTCTCGAGGACTTCGGGCGTCTTGCCCGCGGCGTAGAATCGCCCGCGATGAACGAACGTGAGGTCCGGGTCGAAGGCCGTGGCGAATTCTTCGGGCGTCCGCGCAGCGAGGTCTTCCGGGAGCTGTGCGATAATGGCGAGCGAGCCGTTCTTAACCGGGACGCCGGTGAGACCCCAATCCTTGCCATCCGAATTGGGTGAGATGACCCAGACAATTCTTGGGCCATCTGGCGCGCTGTGATTGTGGTTGACGACGGCGGTGCGCCAGGCTGCCGGGGCGGGCAGCCGTAAAATCCCATAATGGCGATCCATCGAAGGCGCTTGCTCGGCGATGGCGGCTTTGACCTTTTCCTCGTCGATCGCTGCCGAGACCGTTTGGACGATGATGTTCAACAGGATGGTCTGGGTGATGCTGAGTGCCTGGCCGAATTGGAAATCGCGTTCTTCCGTCGTCTTTACGCCGGCGTTGAAGGAGCCAAGAACCCGATTGAGATCGGTTGGGCTGGGTTCAATTATCCCGTTGTCGGATTCATCGACCTGGCGGACGAAGGAGATCTGTATTTTGCGCGCGGCGATCCGCGCGATTTCGTCCGAGGCACTTGGGCCGACGGCCTTGACGGTCGTACTTGAAGCGGCCAGAGCGAAAATTCCGGTGAACACTCCTCCCGTCAACCCCAAACCCGACATCGCCCATGGGTGCGAAGGCAGGAAGTGACTGGCACGCGCCGAGTAAGTCATGACTGCGGTTGTGAGAATGAAGGCACTCTTCCAAGACCCGCTCATCGCGGGTCGCGTCTGGCCGCGAACGTCGGTCATGTGTCGAAGTGCTTGATAAGACTGACAAAGATAATGATCAATGCCAATGAGCCCAATATCCCCTGTCCATAGGCACGCAGTTGATAATGCCTAATGAGATCGGCCTCGGGCTGCCCGTACGGACCAAGGTTTTGGAAGTAAGCTGTTTGTCCGACCAATTTTCCAACCGTCATGGCAAACCCGAATGAGATGTTGAATGACCAATGAGAGACACGCTTTCTGGCGCAATTAATGTTCAGCGCGATGGTCAGGAGCCACTGAGCCAACATGGTTCCCATCATAAGGGGTATCCAAAGTCCTGGCCCCATATGTCCTTTCCTCATTCAGGATGCCAATATCAGAAGTCGTGGTTACCCAGCGATTGATACGCGCTCGACCTTCATTCCGAGCCAAGACGCCGGACCATGCAAGTGCAACTCTGTCCCAGGGGTTAAAGCGTCTCGTGAATATGGCAGATAACATAAAGCGCTGCCAAAGATCGGTTGGCCAATTTCCGGATGCGAACACCCGTATTTGATGCCTATGTTGTAACCTGTAACCACGACAACGCGGTCAGTGTCGGAACCGATGAAGAAATTCACCACCTCGGCGCAGTATCCGACCAAAGCAAATTGACTGAACAACGAAAAGCCGAAGGCCAACATTAATGCGCGGGTCCAACGATTACGTCGGGGGTGCGCCGTCGTATCTGCGCAGAAGGGGTAAGTTTTAGCGGCCAAAGCGAATACAAGCACAAAAATAGCAACCGCTACATATACGCTGACACCTATCCATTCATCCGACGCCAGGAACCTTGAGAACCACATTGAATACACAGCAAGAGCGCACACGATGCCTAACGCCCACATCCAACCAGGCTCGAGAACGTAGGACGGTCTCTCGTCCGAAGTCCCGCCTGATCTCGCTGTTCTGATTGCGTATAAGAGGTTTGACCTCAAGAGCAGTATCGCGACGGAGACCAGAACGATCACAGCCAGGATCAACATAAGACGAAAAGTCAGGGGCAGTGGCATCGCGTGTCAACTCTTCACAACATGTGCCGGCTGGTCTGAACAAGGAAGAAATACACGTTGTATTCGGCTTTGTAGAGGATCGCGACGATGTAGACGCAGGCTAAGGCCCATATCGTGGCAGCTAGCATCAGCACAGTGTCACGGTCCGATGAACCCTTCACAAATTTGAATACGCGATTTGCACCGATAATGCCCAAGAACAATGGAGCCAAAGCCAACCCGATAAAAATCGGGAAGGAAACTGCATCGGCTGACGCGATCACGAATAAACTGTAAAATTGTTTAAGCAGCATCGACAGTAGCTCTAAGGCGAAAAGAGACACCTTATCGTCTATTTGATTCCTAAAAGTTAGTAAGCCTTTCGGAATTTGTACCTTAACCGTTCAGCACGCGCCGGAAGGCAAGGTCTCATAAACATCATGTGACGGGGAATTAACTCCGCGAGCTCGAGGGAACTCGAATCTCTATTGTCTGAGTGAGAGGGCACATTTCGAGACCGCCACCGCACGCGTTGACTCTGAGTTACGCAGATGACGCACTTTTGCCGCAGGCTAACAACGAATAGGGATAGCCTTCGTCCGCCATGGGCGCTTTGCGGCGTCGCTGCAACTTCTCTACTAGCGTGCGTCCGCGAGGAAAAGCCTCACTTGGGACAGTTCTGTTGAATCCAGCACCCGAATGTCTCGATAGATTGAGCTGACCACGGAGACTCCCCTGATCCCGGCTTGGGCATCTTCTTATTGTAGACTTGCCTGTAGATTTCGACGGCGTTGTCCTTGACGTCATCATAACTGCCGAGGTCGATGCCGTGATCCCGCATGTGGTCGATGTCCGCGGCGGTAAATAATTTTGCTATATCATTGCTCCACGTGACCGCTTTGGTGCAGTTCAACGCTGCAAAGTATTTCTCGTCGAAGTCCAGGTCCAAGGTTCGAGCCTTTGCGCGCCCACCACAAAATCAATAACTAGCTCGCATCATGCCCGCGGTTGCAACATGGCGGTTATTTGGTAGGTCGTTTTTTCTTGCCGCGCAGGTCGAACGGCTCACCGCCTACCGACGTGATCTTGAACTTCTCGACCGCAAATGCGGCGAAGAAATCGTTCTTTTTGGCGAGCTCCTCGCGCGTGATTTCGCCGGCCTTGAAGGCGGCATGCATCCGGCCGCCCATGCAGAATGCAGCAACGCGCAATGACAGTCACCCCGGCCACGGCATCCGCACCGCGCTCGATTGCGGCCCAGCTTGAATAGTTGCCTGCGGTAAAGCTTACGGTTGGGATCGAAGGTAAACGAAACTCGCACCGCGTTCGGGCAGGCGCGCAATAGCGTTTAAGCTTTTGGCAGGACAAAGCTTCTAATCATTTTCCGTTCGGCGGGCATGAAGCCTCGTTTGCGAGCCATTAGAGGCTGATATGAAGGTACTTTTTAACTCATTCCTTCGCGATGAATTGGGCGCGACAGCCATTGAATATGGCCTCATCGCCGGGCTGATCGCCGTCGTAATAATTGGCGCGCTGACTTCGCTTGGTACCCATATCAGGACTAAGTTCAACGCGATTAGCGGAAATCTCTCGTAGCGCGCGTTAGGGCTTTAGTGCGCGAAGGCGAGACAGATCCTGAGCGGCTCGCGGAATTTGCCTGTCGGACTTTTGGGCAATAAAGCCGGGCGACTTTCCTCACGCTTCCGCGCAGCTATCACCGCGGCCTCGGCCGGCGTCAGCTTGTCCCGGTCGAAGGCTAGCCGGACCTTGAGCAGTCTTCAATTGCACTCGGTTGACCAGACGACGAATGCGCCACTTTTCTCGGCCGCTTCAAGGAACTGCGCCTCGGCGTCGTCGTGGCCCCCCGCAGTGTTCTTATCGACAACAAAGATCAGGGTTTCGTCCGGGCATACATGCTGCACCGCTGTAATGAGATGCATCAGGCTGGGCGAATCGATCGGGTCGGACTCGGCCGCATCCGCCAGCCAGTGGCCGTCGGCATATGCGACGTCGATCTCGCGCGGATCATTCATGCCCCGATAACGCGGCCGCGGTCGTGCGGTTGCGTCGAAGGCTGGCCTATCGGCGCGATGGCATCAGGAATGTGCCGGAGCAGCTGCAACAGGAATGTCGGGCGCCCCGGTCATTGCTTGGCCCGTATTTCGCGATGATGTTGGCGATAGCGCCCGCACCGCGGGCAATGCCAGGTGCTTCCCATGTCAGAACAACTAACCATCAGCTTTGATGAGGCGCGCCGTCTCGCGGTAATAATGCGTGACCAGCAAGTTCCTCAACCGATCGAAGGCCATCCTGGTCTGTGGTGGATCGAAGGCATACTCACTACGCAAGAACGCGGCCTATACACTATTGTAAGGGCGCGGCGGCACATTGATGAGAAGCCGGAAGCGGAGGAATAACGCCCTTGTGGAGCAGGAGGCAAGCGAAAGCCCCGCCGGCGAGGGGGGCTTGCCAGCGAGGCTCTCTGCGCGTCCGAGGAGTCAGCCTCGAACACAGCACCAACTTCCCCTGCACTCTATGGTTCCGCTGGCCCGATTTTTGCGTAGCTTCCGGCGCAACGCATCTCCTCATTTCAAAACCTAGCCTTGGCCCCGCTGCGTATTGCGGGGCCTTTCTCTTGTCAGGCGCCCGTTAGACAGCCTCGCGCAAGGTCCGAGGCGCAATCTCTTTTCCAGAAACTATTTTCACATTTGCCCCGCAACTCATTGCGCATTCGCCCCGTTCGGCCATGAAGGCTTGGCGGGGTGTTTTTTGTTGTCATAATACTTCAAAGCGTCGGGGGCATTGCTGCTATGAATCTTTTCACAGCCTATCTTCTATTAGCATTGGCCGCCACTCTTGAAGCCGGGGGCGATGCGCTCGTGCGTGTGGGTCTTCATAGTCCGCCGCTAAATCGAGCGCTCTTCTTCGCAGCGGGTGCGGTTGTGCTTTTCGCATACGGCGTAACCGTCAACTCGCCGCCTTGGGACTTCGGAAAGCTGCTCGGTGTCTATGTGACGCTGTTCTTTGTCGTCGCTCAGATTATCAATGTTGTGTTTTTCCGCGTATGGCCCGACCTGCCAATTTATGTGGGCGGCGCCCTCATCGTATGCGGCGGTTTGGTCATCACGCTCTGGCGGTATTAGAGTGCATGTGCGGTCGCTTCACGCAGCATTATAGCTGGCAACAGGTCCACGAATTTCTGAGCGTCATCGGCGCGCCGCAGAATTTGCAACCTCGCTATAATATCGCGCCGACAACGCTCGTCGATATGGTCCGCCACGATGCAGAAGGCCACAGAGAGCTTGTGCGAGGCGTTCGCTGGGGCCTGATACCGAACTGGTGGAAAAAGCCACTTAAAGAACTTCCCGCGACGTTCAACGCGCGAGTCGAAACGGTTGCGGATAAGCCGATGTTCCGTGGCGCTTATCGCAGCCGTCGCTGCGTCGTGCCTGTATCTGGCTTCTACGAATGGACTGGACCGAAGGGCGAGAAGCAGCCGCATATCTTTGTTGATGCGCAAGGCGCGCCCATACTCGCACTCGCCGGCCTTTACGAGCGTTGGCGCGATCCGCATAGCCACGAAGACATTCTTTCCTGCACGTTAATCGTTACCGAACCTACCGAAGGGATGGTGCCCTACCACGATCGAATGCCGGTGCTTCTGAGGCAAGAAGCTATCGACAAATGGCTATCGGGCGAAATGGAAGCGAGCGAATTGCACCCAGCCTCGGAATCCACGTTGCGCGAGTGGCCGATAGATCGGCGTATCAATAAGGCGGATGCGGGCGACGACGATCCGATGACGATCGAACCTATAGAGTTGGGTTTTCTGTAGAAAACCTTGAGGCGTTTGCGATTCAGATAGTTCTTTTCCTGTTGCGAGATACAATCCACGGCATTGCAATCAAATTGATTCTCGCAGTGAAAGAGCTTTTTGAACCCGACGCTTGCGAGCGCATGATCTGAGAGACAGGTTTTGACGCGGCGGCCCATTGAAAGTTCGATGGACCCTCTAAAACGCGCCACAGCAGTCTTAAGCGAAATTCAATGCGTGCATCGAGACGCGCGGTTTAAACCGCTTCAAAGGATGACATGAAGATTCCCAAGAAACGCGGTTTTGCCGCGATGAGCATCGAGCAGCGCCAAGAAATCGCAGCGATGGGCGGTAGAGCCGTGCCTGCCGAAAGGCGTTCCTTCGCACAGGACAAAACCCTTGCTGTCAAAGCCGGCAAAAAGGGTGGGAAGGCTGTGGCCCCGGACAAAAGGTCGTTTTCAGTAGATCGTTACTTAGCTTCGTCCGCGGGCCGCAAGGGCGGAAAACAGACCGCGCAGGCAAAATGAACGAAGAGCGGCGTATCATTCGCAGCGGCGAAGGCGATGACGACGCAATGACGATTGAGCCGATTGAGTTTGGGTTGCTTTAGCCATTTCTTGGTCGCGCCGGCTATCAAAAACGATCGAGCTAAAAGACGGCCGCGTTCACGTGCGGCCCGATCCGTTTCCGTTGCAACAAAAGCACAGCGCGGCGGAATTGTTTCCCTGATGATAGGTTTAAGCAACTCGTACCTTTGCTTCGGCGTATAACACGCACAACTGATACGGGAGCCTTATTGGTTCTGAGGGGTTCATTATGCTTTCAAAATTCCTATTATCTTCAAGCTTGCTGCTCGCGATGGCTGCCTCTGCGGTAGCTGCGGATCTTCCGTCGGAAAAGGGTCCGCCGGTTTATGCTCCGCCGCCGCCGCCGGTCTTCTCATGGACTGGCGTCTATATCGGCGCCCAGGTCGGCTATGAATGGGGGCAGTTGTCCGCGACCAGCTTCTCGCCTTTTGGCGTCGTTCGCAATCCGACCGTCGATTATCAGGGCGTCGTAGGCGGCGGCCATGTCGGTTATGATTACGAACTCGGAAGCCTCGGCGGCTTCCTTCCCGGCCTTGGCGGTGGCGGCGGAATCGTCGTCGGTATCGAAGGCGACGTGAACGGCTCCGGCGTTACCGGCAACGGCATCGATGGAACGGGATTTTATTTGGGGCGGGAACGCACCCAGGTTGATGCTTCGATCCGTGGCCGCCTTGGCTTAGCCTTCGATCGTGTGCTCGTTTATGGCACCGGCGGCGTGGCATTCGCGTCGATCCAACACAGCGTTACGGACTTTACCGGGTTTGACGAGAGCCATACGACGGGCCGCGTCGGTTGGACGGCCGGCGGTGGTGTCGAATACGCGATTGACAACAATTGGTCGGCTCGCGTCGAATATCGCTACACGGATTACGGCAGCTACGGCGTTTTCTATAATAACTTGGCATTCCCTCGCGCCGGGATCGTGCCGTTTAACCTCCACGTACGCGACACCGACAACCGCGTTCAGGCAGGCTTCAGCTACAAGTTCGACGAAGCGCCGCCGCCGGCTCCGCCCGTTGTGGCCAAATACTAATAAGGTCTCTTGAAGATTGGCATCTTCTACTCGACGCCGGCGCATTACGCCGGCGTTTTTTTATGACGGATGCATCCGCGCAGTTTTAATCGCGGCGATGTGCGCCGGCGCACACATCATTCGGCCAGCCAGCGGCTATGTTGGCCTCAACGGCGAAGCACATCCCCCGCGTCGCCCATCTTTAACCCGCCGCTTTGGCGGGTTTTTCTTTGGATGCACGCACGCACCCGCAAAATATCGGGCGGCCTACCAGTAACCGAAGGCGTTGTAGCCGTAGTATGGATAGTAACAGACGCCGCCCGAGCCGATGTCCCACCCGTCTGCATTGTCACCGAACGGCCCGCAGCCATAGCCCATTGGGCTGACGTTATTCACCACGCCGGTGATTTATTTATATATGGATCAAATCAGCCGCTTCCTCGGCAAACGTAGAGGCATGCCGCCTGCAGGGGCGCTTGAGCAGACTCCGCGCGACGCGAAGATCGGCGTATCGAGCTGAATTGTAAGACCACTCTTTGGTAAGATCGGCGCCTGCCGGGCGCATCGCATCGGCGTGGGCGGGGGAGTAGCGACCGTTCAATTCCTCTCGCGCGCGGGCTTTTAGCGGCGTAGTGTTGCCGTTTGCCCACATAGCTCCCAGCTATCTTCTCGGTTCGCGCTTAGGGGGTGGTAAGCCGATCCTCGATCCTGCCCCACTTCCAGGTTGCCGCGGCGACAATCCACGTTACAACGAACAGCCCGACGATCACGAAGCCGATGCTGCCGAGATCGGCCGTCCTGACCCAATCCCAGACGGCGCCGTGGAGATCCAGTTTATCGCCGAGCAGGCCCATGATCTCGATCGTGCCAATGACGAGCGCGACGGCAATCGAGAGGCCGGTTATGATGAGATTATAGTAGACCCGCCGCACGGGCTTTGTGAGCGCCCAGGCGTAAACGATAGTCATGAACGACCCGTCGATTGTGTCGAAGAGCGACATGCCTGCGGCGAAAAGAACGGGAAGACAAAGGATTGCGTACCAAGGCAATCCGGACGCGGCGCCCGACCCCGTCAATACGAGGAGCGCGATCTCCGTAGCCGTGTCAAACCCAAGGCCGAAGAGAAGGCCGACGAAATACATCTGCCAGGGCTCGTTCACAAATTTCATCACCCGCCGCAGCAACGTGCTCATAATGCCGCGCACGTGATGCGTGTCGGAAGCGCTCTCTGCCCATTGGCCGCGGCGCATCTGGCGAAATACTCTTATGATGTCGAGCAGAACGACAAGATTGAAAATGGCAATCAGATACAGAAAGCCGCTTGAAACAATCGTGCCGATCAGGCCTGTAACCTGGTGAAGCTGGGACTTGTCATCGAGAACCGGCGCCGCGATGCTTTTCACGCCAAATGCGAGTAGCAACGCCAATATGAAGACGACGGTCGAATGGCCGAATGAAAACCAGAAGCCGACCGAAAGGGGACGCTTGCCGGTCTGCATGATTTTGCGGGTGGTATTGTCGATGGCCGCGATGTGATCGGCATCGAAGGCGTGGCGCATTCCCAACGCGTAAGCGGCGATACCGATACCGAAACCGAAGACAGAATTGCCGATGCTCAAGTGCTGGCGCGTAACGATCCCCAGCAACGTGCCCCAGCCGGCGACATGCAAAAGCAGAATAAAGGCGCCCATGCCAATCAGGCTCCAGCGCGCGCGATTTTTTCCGCTTAACTCCTCGCGCTGCTGGGATGACGGGCTCTCACTAATCCCGGCGATCGGCATAAGTGCTCCTTCGGTCCTGTCGCTGCCACGAAAATCGGCAATTTGGCGCGCGAACCCAGGAATGCGGACCTGGTTCGCGCACCGGTGCTAATGCTTAGGCCGGACCCATCGCGTCGGGCGAGAGGGACGTCGATGCGTGCTCCCTGCCGATGTTAGGGACATAGGGGAAAGTCGCCGACGGTTTCGGCGAAACCGAGTTCCTTGCCAATCTCGAGCCGGACCGGCGCGTTGGCCGCGATCGAGAACATCACGTCGGGTGCGTTGTCGGTCAGGGAGCGGCCGTTCCACTCGGCCAAGCCGAATGTCGCTGACGTCCCGATTTTATAAGGCAGCATGTTAGGGAAGAAACGCCTCGCGACCCGTTCGCCATAGGCCTTCGGGTCGACGGATGTGCCAATCGCCGACACTGCGCCGGCGATGGACTTCGCGACGACCGCGCCGTAGGTCGCAAAATCTTCGGAGGGGTGTCCGGCGTTAAGCCGATTGCCAAGGTCCTCGTTAAATTGCGTGAACAGGGGATGGATCATCGGGAGACCGACGCGATTGATCGAGCGCCAGCCGCCCGCGTCCGTGGCCAGCGTCGCGACCGCCCAGACGCCGATTTTATGTTCGCCACCGGTGGCGGAGAGCAGCTCCGCGTCCGGCACCTCCAGCACGATCGAGTAAATCGTGTGGCCGGCGAACAAGTTCTTCGCCTTGCTTGGCACCCAGTCGCCGAGGTTGATCGTCGTGCCGTCCTGGAAAGCATGACCGACGGCATGCAACACATCGGGTTCGATCCAGAACGGATCGCCGGCCTTACCAGCCCACATACGCAGACCGGATTCTGTTGTGGTGGTCTTATCGGTCGTGCCCTCGGCAATGACAGTGCCGGGCGCGTGCGGATCTGTTGCTTCAGCGCCGGTGATCCGACGCAGTACGTAGCGCTGATTGCCCTGTGCGTCGCGCTTGTCGAACTGAATGCGATAAGTAATCTCTTCGCTGGCGTCGCCATTTGAATCGATTTTGAATTCGTACATTCCTTCGGGATGATAGCCCGGCTCGGGAAGGGGGCCTGCGATCGAGTGGCAGACGTTGATGACGAACACTGTCCCTATTTCGCCACGAAATAGATAAAGGTCAGTGATGTCGAGACGGATGTCTTGGCGTGCGATGGGCGAGTCGAGATGGTGTGACATGGTTGGTCTCGCGTTAGATGGAGCTGGAATTCTCTTAGCTTTGCCGAGAGCGATCTCTCGCATCTCGCGCGAACGATGGCCCGTTTTCCATGCTTCGCCGTGCTTCTTTGCGCGGCTGTCCTTCTGCTCTTTGCTGTTTATACGCAGCGCCGCCCGCATGAGCCGGTATTATTGCACGCGTAAGATCATCTGATGAAGATAATCGGTCGCCTGGTCCGCCGGGATCATGACCATCATATGCCCGTTGACGTCGGTGGCCGCGACGGTCATTTCCTTGCCACTATGTGTCATAACTGTGAACGTCATTTGATGCAGGAAGTCAGGCATTTGGTCGTCCGGCACCATAAGCATCATGTGGCCGTTCACGTTCGTTCCGACGAGCCGGAAGTGCTTGCCGCTGGCATTCATGACTTCGAAGATCATTTGATGAAGATAGTCCGGCGCCTGTTCAGCCGGCAGCAAAGCCATCATACGGCCGTTCATGTTCTCCACGTCCAGACGGACCTTTTTGCCGCTGTGCGTCATAGCCGATATCGTATGATCGGTCGCAATCGCCAGGACGGGACAGAGAGCAAGCGTAATGGCCAACGCGGCTTTGGCTGAAAATTTCATATCAGGTTCCTTCCATAATCGAGCGCTCCCGGCAGGGAACTTAAAGATCGCGATCTTGAAAGCGGCCGATGAAGCCGGTTGGATATTCGCGCTGTTCAGATCGCCAATTTGGCGGGGGGGACCATAAGGGGCGCCCGCGTTCCCATCTTTCAAAATCCAACGGCGCGTTTCATAATCGAACGATGCGGGAAAGATGACCGTTCGGTGATTTGCGCGCGGCGATGTATTAGAGACCGAGTTCATGAACTCTTGAGCAGCTCCGTATTTTCGTCGCCGTTGCCGAGCGTGAGCATGTGACGCGGGCTGCCGAGGCGCTCAATCTCACGCAATCTGCGGCGAGCGCCGCAGTCGCCGCGTTGGAAGCGCAGCACGGCTCGAAGCTTTTCAATCGTGTTGGCCGGGGGATAGAACTGACTGAGGCGGGGCGGATTTTTCTGGATGAGGCCCGCGCCGTGCTGGCGCGCGCGGAATTGGCGGAACTGAAGCTCGCCGAACTTGCCGGCCTAAAGCGTGGACGGTTGCTCATCCAGGCGAGCCAGACGATCGCGAGTTATTGGCTGCCCCGTCATCTCGTCGATTTCCGTCACGCGCATCCAGGCATCGAAATCAGGTTGAGCGTCGGTAATACCGCCGACGCGGCGGAGGCGGTCAGCACCGGCGCAGCCGAACTTGGCTTCGTCGAGGGACCTGTGGAACGACCGTTGCTCAAGGTCACGGAGGTGGCGCGTGACCAGCTGATCGTCGTCGTCGCGGCTGACCACCCCTGGGCGACGCGCAAGAAGCTGACGCCGGACGACCTCGTTCAAACCGAATGGGTGCTACGCGAGCCCGGCTCCGGCACGCGCTCCGTTTTCGAAAGTGCGCTTGCCAAATTGGGGGTTCCGATCACCGGCCTCAACGTCGCGCTCGAATTGCCGACGAATGAAGCGGTCCGCGCTGCCGTGGAGGCGGGGATGGGCGCGACAGCGATTTCGGCTTCGGCCGCTGTATCGAGCCTCGAAGCCGGCTTGCTGAGCCGGGCGCCGTTCGATTTGCCGGCGCGGCCGTTCAATCTGATTCAGCAGGTAGAACGGCAGCCGGGGCACGCCGCGCAAGCGTTGATCGCGATGATTACGCGAAAACGCAAGGAGCATTAGAGCCAGGTAAGACGGGTTTGATCATATTATCCGATCGAACAATGCAAAAGCATTCGTTGGAACGACGAAGCGCTGCCGACTAGCCTCCCTCCCGTAGGCCCTTGGAAGGAGAGGTTATGATGACAGCGTTACAGAGAACCGCTTTAGAGCGTGAAATCGATCTTGCCGCTTGGCAGCGGGAGCCCCGTCAGAAGGCATCGCCAGTTACGCATAAGAACCATGCAGCGGCGCTCTCTACCGGGGTGCATCCGATTGTCGTTGCCATCCCGCTTTTGGCTGCGGCGTGGTTTCTCGCTGTAGCGTGGGCGGCGTTCGCGGGTGGCGAAAGCTCGCTGGTTTTGGCCGTCGTCACGTTTATCGTTGCGATCTTTTTTGCGCTGCTTGTGGGCGGCGCAGTGATGGCGCGCAATATGGTGCCTCAATCCAGGCAGACTTGCAGCCTAAGCGCGTTTCTCCACGGTGAAGTTGAGATCGCGACAGGGCGCGTCAGCGGCTGGGAAGTGCTCGCGCAGACGGCTGTGATGTCGGTCTCGATCGCCATTGGCGCAACAGCCATCGCCATCATCGCGGTTGCGGTCTGAACGCAGCCGTTCTTGAGAGCGCGTGCGTTAAATCGCAATCATTCGGCCGGTGCGGTGTCGTCGCTGAGCGATGCGGACGCCATTGTCTCGAAAACGCCATCGCGCCGGATGAGCCCATGGAACAGCGCGGCGGCGATATGCATGAGGATGAGGGCGAAGAAGGCAAACGCTAGATAATAATGCGCGTCCCAGAGCAGTGAATGTACGTCGTCGTTCGGCGGGAGAATCGGCGGTAAGTGTATATTGCCGAAGAGCACGACGGGGTAAGAACCGGCCGACATCATCCCCCAGCCGAGCAGTGGCATGGCGATCATCAGAGCGTAAAGGCCATAGTGCGACAGATGCGCCGCCAGTTTCATTGGCTCGGGCAAATCGGCTGGGAGGGATGGTGCGCCGTAGCGAGCGCGTACGCCGAGGCGGATCAGCGCGAGAGCAAGTATGGCGATGCCGAGTGTTTTATGCGTCGCAAGGAGCGGCACATATTTCGGCATGACTGTCGAGAGCATGCCAACGCCAATGAAGAGCATTGCCAGCAGGCAAATGGCCATCAACCAGTGCAGCACGCGCTGAAGAACGGTGAAACGTCTCCGAGTTGGGGTCATGGCTGGGCGCTCGGCTGTGTGTAGGGATAATATTTGGCTTCCGACGTGCGCAGATCGAAGGACTTCGCATAAGCGGCAGAGCGTGCAGCGGGGAACGGATCGTCAGATACGTGCACACCATTCGGCAGGATCGTCGGATCGAAATTGATATCGCGGCACGGACCGTCGGCTTCCGCCTCGATCTTCTGCACGATCAGCACGCCGGCGTCGATCGTCCGGCGGCCCGTCGGCCACGCCTTGCTTGGGTCTGACGTCTGATCGCCGGGATTGGCAACGGTCAGCGTCAGCGTCCAGCGCTGCGGCGCCTTGCCCACGCGTTCGGCGATTTCCTCCTCGAGATAATTGGGGCCGCGCTTGGCGAGATCGGCCGGCGAGATCGGCACGGCTTGCGCTTGTGGAGTATAAGACCAGCGCACCGCATGTTCGGCCCCCGAACCATCAGTGAAGATAAAAGAATTGAGGCTGTTGTAAGGTTCTTCCGCGTAGCTGCCGGTCCACGGCGCGCTCTTCGCCCAGCCGCCGAAGGCGACGATCTCCGGATGCGCCGCAGCGAATGTCTTCATCGCATTCGGATCCTTGCTCTTCGAAGCTAACAGCAGAGCGTAGAATGCCTCCGGGGTGGCAATGGGGAAGAAAGGCGGATCGATCATGGCCGCGCGCCAGACTTCTCCATCAGGCGCAGAAATCTGAAGCCCAAGCCCCCTGACGCGGACCATCGCGTCCGCAGCATGCGCATCGGCCGTCGCCAGATTAAAGCGGCCGAGCACCGGAAATTCCCCGCGCGCAAAGATTTGCGAAGACGATATCGCCGCGCCATTCCCGTTCGATTCGAAGACGCCCGTAAAGCAAATGCCTTTGGCATGATTCCGGCGATGGCCGAGCGCGGGACCGCCTGGGGGCGCCAACGCCTTGACGAGTTTGTCGGCTGTCAGGCGATTAGGCGAAAGCCACCCGGCCGTATAAGCGAACGCCCCGGCGCTCGCCGCGATGATCACGGCGATGAGCGCGAACGAGCCGAGGGGCGGTGCGGAGGATCGGCTCGGTTCGGGCAACGCTAATCTCCAAAACAGACATCCTCCGAAAGCATGCATCGGAGGCAACTGGAATTCAACTGCGGTATGTTAAAAACGGGCTTAAGCTTTGGCTTTCAAATACTCCCGCCAATTGCGAAATTGCACGATGGAGCGGGCGGCGAAGGCGGCTTTTGCGTGTGGCGCATGCACGCATGTTAATCCTGCATTTGCGCTCATAATCGCCCTCAATTCCCGGCTAACTTGACCGTGCGGCGCCGGACCGGCATTCAGCGAAGATCTGTCGTTGGTCATTTTGATTCCGCCAAATGGACATAGACGATGACGCTCGCGAGCGCGTTTGGTCTCACGGCAGCAGCCGTCGCCCTTGAGGCACTCTTTGGCTATCCGGCATTTCTATCGCGCAGGATCGGTCATCCGGTCATGTGGATCGGCGCGCTGATCGGCGCGACGGAGTCGCGGCTCAATCAACAATCCTTGAGCGCATGCGCGCAAAAGCTCTGGGGCGTCGCCGCCTTGGTCTTCTGGCTGATGTGCGTTGGAATTTGTGGCAGCGTGGTGGTGCGACTGTCCGGCGCACCAATCCTCGGTGAACTGGTTCTGGCGCTTCTCGCAACGAGCTTGCTGGCGCAGCGCTCCCTTCACGAACATGTACACGCTGTCGCCACAGCGTTGGAGCACGAAGGGCTGGAATCAGCCCGCATGGTCGTCAGCCGGATCGTTGGCCGCAATGCGGCGGATCTCGACGAAGCGGGAATTGCCCGAGCCGCAATTGAAAGCCTTGCCGAGAATTTCTCCGATGGCGTCGTTGCGCCAGCTTTTTGGCTGTGCGCAGGCGGACTCACCGGCGCGCTTCTCTATAAGACGATCAACACAGCCGACAGCACGGTTGGGCATCGCACACCGCGTTTCGTGAATTTCGGTTGGGCGTCGGCGCGGCTTGACGATCTTGTCAACCTTCCAGCCGCGCGGCTTGCGGCACTGCTTTTTGCCGCCGCCGCTGCATTGGGTGGGTTCGCACCCGCGCGCGAGGTTTGGCGTGCGGCGCGGCGCGATGCGCCCAGGCATCTCTCGCCCAACGCCGGATGGCCGGAGGCGGCGATCGCCGGGGCGCTCGGTCTCAAGCTCGGCGGCCGGCGAATCTATGGCGAAAATGTCGTTGATGGCGCCTTCATGGGCGATGGCGGTCGCGACGCGAATGCCAAAGATATTTTTCGCGCACTCGAATTGTTTCGGCGTGCCGCCGCGATTCAGATTTGTTGCTATGCGGCGCTGGCGCTCATCTTCATTTGGCGAGGCTGAGCAGAAGATCGAGATCGAGGCAAGTCTCAAGATGCGCGGCGAGATTGTCGAGCGTTCGCTCGATCTGGTCTTCATAGGCGAGATCTGAGCCGGTGCCACCAAGCGACGCGATCCACGCGTGGCGCTGACGATCGTCGGCAAACAGGCCGTGGACATAGGTGCCGGCGACAATGCCGCTCGCCGAACGGGCGCCTTCATCGCGGCCATCTTCAAGCCTGTGCATAGGTCGCGCGCAATTGGGTCCGTATGTGCGCCCGATATGCATTTCGTAGCCTTTGAACGGCGCGCCGCCCGTCGTGTCATGACCGGCAACAGCCAAAAGCGTCTTGTCGCCGCCAAGCACGGTTTCGACATCGAGCAGGCCGAGGCCCGGCGTTTCGCCGGGCGCGCCTTCAATACCGTCTGGGTCGGCAATCCGGCGCCCAAGCAATTGAAAGCCGCCGCAGAGGCCTAGAACTCTACCGCCGCGCCGGACATGCGCCTTGATATCGATGTCCCAGCCTTCCGCAACAAGCGCATCCATGTCCGCACGCGTCACCTTCGATCCAGGCAGGATGATCAAGTCTGCATCGCCAGGGAGGGGCGTACCATGCCTGATCATCATGAAGTTGACGTTCGGCTCGGCGGCAAGCGGATCGAGGTCGTCAAAATTCGCGATATGCGGCAGAACCGGCGTCACGATTTTGAGCGGTCGGCTTTCGTTGCTCGGCAAGAAGCGCTGGCGCGGAACGCTGTCTTCGGCGGGTAGCAGGGCCGCCTCGGCAAAATAGGGAATAAGACCGAGCGCCGGCCAGCCTGAATAGCTTTCAATGTCGCGCATGCCTGCGTCGAAGAGCGTCGGATCGCCACGAAATTTGTTGACGATGAAACCTCGGATCAGTGCCGCATCGTCGGCGGCGAGCACCGCTTTCGTGCCGACGATCTGCGCGATCACGCCGCCGCGGTCGATATCGCCAATGAGAACGACGGGACAGTCGACAGCGCGC
The DNA here is from genome assembly GCA_963782195.1 of uncultured Pseudomonadota bacterium. Taxonomy (GTDB): domain Bacteria; phylum Pseudomonadota; class Alphaproteobacteria; order Rhizobiales; family Beijerinckiaceae; genus Methylovirgula. Next base: position 55,883 of record CAWAIN010000006.1, read on the forward strand.
GCGAAACCCATATTGGCGATATCGTTGGCGCGAAGATTGATTTCGGCGGGGCTGCCGGCGCCCTCAACGAGAATTAAATCCGCCGCTGCGGCAAGTGTCTCAAAGCTTTCCAGTACGGCGGCGCGCAGTTTCGGCTTCCAATCTTGGTATTCGCGGGCCTTGGCGGTTCCGAGCACGCGGCCTTGAACCACGACCTGTGAACCGACGTCGCTTTGCGGCTTCAGCAAGACCGGATTCATATGCACGCTTGGCGCAATCCCCGCCGCACGCGCCTGCAAGGCCTGCGCCCTGCCGATCTCGCCGCCGTCTGCCGTCACGGCAGCATTGTTGGACATGTTCTGTGGCTTGAAAGGCGCGACCGCGAGTCCGCGTTTGCGATACGCCCGCGCGAGCCCGGCGACGATCAGGGATTTGCCGACGTCAGAGCCCGTGCCCTGAAACATCAGACGTCGCGCTGTCATCAAAACTCGATTCCGGCCTGAGCTTTGACGCCGGCCGCGAAATGATGCTTGACCGCATTCATTTCGGTCACAAGATCGGCGGCGTCGATCAGGGCCTGCGGCGCGTTGCGTCCCGTGACGACGACATGCAGGTTGGGACGCCGCCGGGTCAGAGTCGCGACGACATCATCGACAGGCAAATAATCGTAGCGCAAAGCGACGTTCAGTTCGTCGAGAACGACAAGCGCGATCTGCGGGTCGTCCATCAGCGCCTTCGCCTTCGCCCACGCGGCTTCGGCGGCGGCGACATCGCGGGCCCGGTCTTGCGTTTCCCAAGTGAAGCCTTCGCCCATTGTGTGCCAGGAGACAAGATCGGCGAAGCGCGCCACCAATATGTCGCGCTCGCCCGTCGACCATGCGCCTTTGATGAATTGCACGACGCCGACGCGCCATCCATGCCCGAGCGCGCGCAGTAAGAGACCGAAAGCTGCCGTCGATTTTCCTTTGCCGCGTCCGGTATGGACGATCAGTAGACCTTTTTCGATCGTCTTCGCCGCGACTTCCTCGTCCTGCGCTTCCTTGCGCCTGCGCATCTTTTCCTTGTGCCGCGCGTCGGAATCAGACGCATCTTGCGCAATTGCCATTAGAAATCTCCAGCCGCCGCGGCGGAAGGCGCTGTTTTGACAAGGCTGCCCGCCAATGGCAAGGTGCCGGGTGACGGTCCTTCTTCGGAAGGAGAACAGGGAATGCGGTCTGAGCGTCTGCTCGAAGCCGCAGCTGCCCCCGCAACTGTGAGCGGCGAGCAGTCGCCCGAAGCCACTGGATTGCCGCGAGGCGATCTGGGAAGGCGGGCGACATATGTGTTGAGCCGCGAGCCAGGAGACCTACCGTCTTTATTGACCGTTTGCGTCGGGCGGGGTGTCCCGGAGCGAATGCTGCAGCGTTTGCCACGCTGCGTCGCGCTGAAGTGCGCCGGTCCTTTCACCCCGCAGAATGACGCGGAGCATGGAATGGCGGCGCTCGATACGCATAAAATCCCGACGACGATCGTCACCGGCTTTCTCGGCTCCGGCAAGACGACGCTCATTCGCCATCTGCTCGAACGCGCGCAGGGGCGGCGCCTCGCGTTGATCATCAATGAATTCGGCGATGTCGGCGTCGATGGCGACATCCTGCGTACCTGTGGCGTCGAATCGTGTCCCGAAGAAAATATCATCGAACTCGCCAATGGCTGCATCTGCTGCACCGTCGCCGATGATTTCGTCCCAGCGATCGAGGCTTTGCTCAGCCGCGGCGACAAGCCGGATCACATCATCATCGAAACATCCGGGCTGGCGCTGCCGAAGCCGCTGGTGAAGGCCTTCGATTGGCCCACCATCCGTTCGCGTCTTACGGTCGATGGCGTGATTGCCGTCGTCGATGGGGCCGCCGTGCTCGCGGGCACATTCGCGGACGATCCCGAAATGGTCGCGGCGCAGCGCGCTGCCGATCCTTCGCTCGATCACGACAATCCGCTTGAGGAAGTCTTTGAGGATCAGCTTCTGTGCGCCGATATGGTCGTGCTCAACAAGGGCGATCTACTGACGGACGATGAGAAGGCGCAAGCGCGCGAGCAGATCGCGGCGGTTCTGCCCCGCGCGGTCAAAATTGTCGTCACGAGCGAAGGCAAGGTCGATCCAGAACTGCTGCTGGGGCTGGAAGCGGCGGCGGAAGATGAAATCGAAACACGCAAATCGCATCACGATGACGAGCCCGAACACGATCACGACGAATTCGAAAGCTTCGTTCTCAATGTCGGGCCCGTCAGCGATCCAGAGCAATTCATCGCCAGATTGAGCGCCATCGCCGAGCAACATGACGTGTTGCGGATGAAAGGCTTTTTCGAAGTCGCGGGCAAGCCGATGCGTCTGCTGGTCCAGGGCGTCGGACAGCGTTTTCGCCAGAATTTCGACCGCCCGTGGCATAAGGACGAAACCCGTCAAGGGCGGCTGGTGGTGATCGGCGAGACGGGCCTCGATCGCGCGGCGATTGCCGCGGCTGTCGGCTGAGCGGCCATGCATCTTCTGCGCACGACGACGCGGACAATCGACGAGGCGGAGAGCGCTGTCGATCTTGGCCAGACGCCGGGCGCCATCGTCTTCTTGTCTTTTTCCGACAGCGATCTCGGACTCTGCGGCAGCAGCGCTGGAAGATCGAAAAAGCGCCGACGTGCGGCTTGCCCCGCTGGCGGCGCTGCGCCACCCTTACTCGGTCGATCTTTATATTGAATCAGTCGCAGCGCAGGCGCGCTTCGTGCTGGTGCGGCTTCTCGGTGGTCTCGATTACTGGCGCTATGGCGCGCAAGAGCTTGCGGCGGCGGCGCGGCGGCATGGCTTCGACCTCGCGTTGATTCCCGGCGATGGCCGGGCCGATCCGCGGCTTGACGATCTATCGACGCTGCCGGTCGAAACGCTCCGCGCAATCTCAAGCAGTTTCGATTGCGGTGGCCCCGGCAATCTCGCCAATCTTTTTGCCTGGATCGAACGCGGCAATGAAGGCAAGACAGGCCGATTGCCCGAGCCGCAACCGACGCCGGCCTGCGGGCTTTTCGCCGGTGCCTGCCGCGCGGGGCCGCCCGACGCACCGGTCGGTGTCATCGTCTTTTACCGTGCCTATCTTCTCGCTGGTGATATCGCGCCGATCGTCGCTGTTGCCGACGCTTTGTTCGCACGCGGTCTGCGCGTCTTGGCGGCTTATGTGCCGAGTCTCAAGGATAGCGAAGCGGGGATCTGGCTCTCCGAGCTTTTGGCGAAAGAGAGACCCGACGTCATTCTGAATTCGACGGCGTTCGCGGCGCGCGTTGACCAAACGCAAAGCCCGCTCGAATCGGCCGATGCGCCGATCCTGCAAATGATCCATGCCAGCACCTCGCGCGCGTCCTGGAGTGGCGATATGCGCGGTCTTGGCGCGGCCGATCTCGCGATGAATGTCGTTCTTCCTGAGCTTGACGGCCGCATCATCACGCGGACGATTTCCTTCAAGGAAGAGACCGAACGCAGCGCGGCGTTGCAATTCACCCGCGTCGTTCATCAACCTGATACCGCGCGAATCGCGTTCGTCGCCGATTTGGCGTTGGCGTGGGCGCGCTTGCGCCGCACACCGCGCGGCGAGCGGCGGCTCGCGTGCATAGTCTCTGACTATCCAGCCAAAGCCGGCCGCGCCGCTTATGCAGTCGGACTCGATACACCCGCAAGCCTTGTCGAGATTGTTACCCAACTCAAGGTGGCGGGCTACGATATTGCGGCTATTGACGATGGTGACGCCATCGTCCGCATTTTGGCGGAAGGCGCGCCAGGCGCATCCTTATTACTGGCCGCCTATGAGGAAGCATTCGCAACGCTTCCCGAAACACTACGCGCTGCGATCGTCGGCGCTTGGGGCGCGCCAGATTCCGATCCGCATGTCGAGCATGGCGCGTTTCAGTTTCGCGCCTTGCGGCTGGGTAAGATGATCGTTGCGATCCAGCCGGATCGCGGCGGCGCGGCCCAACGCAAGACGGATTATCATGACGCGCGGCTGCCGCCGTCGCATTTCTATGTCGCGTTTTATCTGTGGCTGCGCCGCGTCGAGCGGATCGATGCGATGATCCAGCTTGGCACGCACGGCACGCTTGAATGGCTGCCCGGCAAAGCCACGGCGCTTTCCGAATCCTGCGCGCCGGAAGCGCTCCTCGGGCCGATTCCACTGATCTATCCGTTCATCGTCAACGATCCCGGCGAGGCGGCGCAAGCGAAGCGCCGCGCCGGCGCATTGATCGTCGGTCATCTGACGCCACCGCTCGGGCTGGCCGGAAGCGCTGGTGATCTTGCGGAGTTCGAGGCGCTTTTCGACGAATATGCCTCAGCCCAGCAGATGGACCCGAAACGCGCCGCCTTGCTTGCCAAGACGATCCTGGAACGCGCCGGCGAAACAGGCATTGCGGCGGAAGGCGGTGTGACGCTCGACGCGCCGCAGGACGAAGCTCTCGCTAAACTCGATGCATGGCTTTGCGACATCAAGGATATGCGCATCGCCGAAGGCTTGCACACATTCGGGCGGCGGCCAACGTCCGGTGCGCGCGTACTGGCGGAAACGCAGGCGGATGCGGCGGCGTTGCAGCGGCTCGACGTCTGTGCAGAGCGCGAAATGGCAGGTCTCGTCGCAGCGCTTGACGGGCGCTTTGTTGAACCCGGCCCATCAGGCGCCCCGGCGCGCGGACGGCTCGATGTTTTGCCGACAGGGCGCAATCTTGTGACCATCGACCCGCGTATGGTTCCGACGCACACGGCGTTCGAGATTGGCAAACGCGCGGCAGCGGCGGTGATCGCCCGGCATTTGCAGGATCACGGTGACTGGCCGCGGCGGCTCGTCATCGATCTTTGGGGTTCGGCGACGATGCGCACGGGCGGCGAAGAGCTGGCGCAAATCTTCGCTTATCTCGGCGCAATTCCGGTCTGGAATGACGCATCAGGCCGCGTCACCGGCTTCACCATCCTGCCGCCCGCGGCGCTCGACCGTCCGCGCATCGATGTGACCTTGCGGCTCTCGGGGCTCTTCCGCGATGTGTTTCCGGCGCAGATCGCACTGATGGAGCAATTGATCGAGGCCGTCGCATCGCTTGACGAAACTGCGGACGACAACCCACTCGCTGCCACGCGCGTTGCGGCCGGCGATATGCGACGCATTTTCGGTCCAGCGTCTGGTACCTATGGCGTTTCGCTTGGCCGGATGCTGGCGGAAGATGCGGCGACATCCGAAAGCGATCTCGCCGATGCCTATCTCGCCGATAGCGGCACGGCGCTCGGGCGCGACGAACATGCCGCAACGGATTTATTCCGTGCCCGCGTCGCGAGCGCCGATGCTTTCGTCCACGTCCAGGATTTGCCGGGGCAGGACGTGCTGGATTCGAGCGCCTTCTTTGAACATGAAGGCGGCTTCGCTGCGGCGGCAAAACAAGCTGGCGGCAAAGCCAGCCTCTATCATCTCGACGCGACGCGGACCGACAGGCCGGTGGTCCGCGCCCTCAGCGAGGAAATTGCCCGCGCAGTGCGCGGCCGCGCGGCCAATCCGAAATGGATCGCGGGCCAGATGCAGCACGGCTATCGCGGTGCGGCGGAAATCGCGGAGACGGTCGATAATCTCTACGGTTTCGCGGTGACGAGCGGCAGCGTCACGCCGCGCCAGTTTGAACTTGTCTTCGATGCGACGCTCGGCAACGACGATGTTCTGGCCTTCCTCATGCGCGCCAATCCGGAAGCGGGCAGGGCGATCGCGCAGAAATTCGATCAGGCGATACGGCGTGGGCTTTGGGCCTGCCGGCGCAATTCGGTCGCGATGCGCCTCGCAAATCTTCTGGAGGCTGCATGAGCGCACTTCGCAAAGGCTGGTGCCCGAGCGTGCTGCGGCCAATGGCGAGCGGCGACGGGCTGATTGTGCGTGTCAGCATAAAAGACGGGCGCGTTTCGCCCGCGCTTGCACGGGCGCTGGCCGCGCTTTCGCGCCGTTTCGGCAATGGGCTTCTCGATCTTTCGGCGCGGGCGAATTTGCAATTGCGGGGTGTCAGCGAAGCATCGCTCTTGCCCTTGCAGACAGAGCTTCGGGCGCTGGGTGTTGTCGAGGCGGATGACGAGCCTGCGGTAGCGCGCAATATTCTCGCGAGTCCACTGGCAGGCATCGATCCACAAGCTATCGTCGATATAAGGCCCTGCATCCGCGGGCTGCGCGAACGTCTCACACATGATTTGGTCGTGCATCAGCTTCCGTCAAAATTCGGTTTCATCATCGATGACGGTGGCACATTCCCACTTAGCGGTGAAAAGACCGATGTCGGTTTTCTGGCGTGGCGCAACTCCGGCGAACCTCGCTTTCTCATCTGTCTCGCGGGACAAATCGCGGGTGAATGCGCGATTGATGAAGTTGCGGATGTCGGCCTGCGTGTCGCGCATGCGTTTCTGCAACTGAGTGATGAACCTGCGGAACGTATGGCTGCGCTGGTGCGGCGTGTCGGTATCGAGAAAATTATTGCAAGCGCTGGGCTAACCCAAACAGCGCTGATAATTGAAAATCACGCACCGCACCCGATCGGCGCATTTTGTGTCGGCGCGCACTATGTGCTCGGTCTCGGCGTTCCCTTTGGGCGGCTTGACGCGGTGACGCTGAGACGATTGGCGAATTTTGCCGGGGCAAGTGGGGGTGAATTACGTCTCACCCCGTGGCGCGCGATCCTGATTATCGGTGCCGAGCAACCCGATGCCTCGCGCCTCGCGGACACTGGTTTGATCTTCGACGAAGACGATCCTCTGCGATTTGTCGCCGCCTGTCCGGGTGCCTCCGGTTGCGCCAGCGGAACCACCATGACGCACGCGGATGCGCGCCGGCTTGCGCCTTTCGCTCGCCAATGGCGCGCTTGTGGCATTTCCCTGCATGTCTCGGGCTGCGCCAAGGGTTGTGCCCATCCCGCGGCCGCGCCGGTTACGCTGGTCGGCCGCGACGGCCGCTATGATCTTGTGCTTGATGGAAGCGCGGCGGATAAGCCAATTGCCACGGGCCTCGAGGCGCATCAATTAGACTTCGCTTTGCAGCAATTCGCGAAAATCGACGCATGAGCTATTCCTACATTCGCGACGGAGCGGAGATTTACCGCCGCTCCTTCGCCATCATCCGCGCCGAATCCGATCTCGCGCGCTTTACCGCCGAGCAGGAGTTGATTGCAGTTCGCGTCATCCACGCGAGCGGGCAGGTCGAGGCGGCTCACGACCTCGTATTTTCGCCCGACTTCGTTGGCGCGGCGCGCGCCGCCCTGCAAAACGGCGCGCCGATCCTCTGCGACGCCAAAATGGTCGCGGGCGGAGTTACGCGCGCACGGCTGCCGGCCGATAATCAAATCATCTGCACGCTTGCTGATCCGGCAGTTCCCAAACTTGCGGCCGAGATTGGCAACACGCGCTCTGCCGCCGCGCTGCATCTTTGGAAAGGGCACATCGCGGGCGCCGTTGTCGCCATTGGCAATGCGCCGACGGCATTGTTTCATCTGCTTGAGCTTTTTGAGGCCGGCTGGCCGCGGCCCGCGGCCATCATCGGCATGCCAGTCGGCTTTGTCGGCGCGGCGGAATCGAAACAGGTGCTGATCGATTTCGCTGAGGTGCCATTCTTGGTTGCGCGCGGACGGCGCGGCGGCAGTGCCATGACGGTGGCCGCGATCAACGCACTCGCGAGCACCAAAGAATGAGCGCGGGTAAATTGATCGGCGTGGGGCTTGGGCCGGGTGATCCGGAGCTTTTGACCGTCAAGGCGGTGAAGGCGATCAAATCGGCGCCGATCATTGCTTTCTTTGCGAAAGCCGGTCGGCGCGGCAATGCGCGCGAAATCGCCGATTGCTGGATTGGTCACGAACAGACGGAAGTGCCGCTCTATTATCCGATGACGACGGAAACGCGGTTCGATCATCCTGTCTATATCGAAACATTGCACGCCTTCTACGAAGCCTCTTGCGCAACGCTAGCTGCGCATCTCGAAGCTGGCCGCGATGTCGCGTTGTTGGCGGAGGGCGATCCGTTTTTCTACGGTTCTTTCATGCATATTTATATGCGACTGCGCGAACGGTTCGAGACTGCGATTGTCCCGGGTGTGCCCGGCATGGCCGGCTGCTGGAGCGCGGCGGAAACGCCGATGACATGGGGGGACGATGTTCTCATCGTCCTGCCGGCGACGTTATCGGAAGATGAGATCGTCGAACGCCTTCGCCATTGCGACGCCGCCGTCATCATGAAGCTCGGCGCCAATCTGCCGAAGGCACGCAATGCTGTCCTTCGCGCCGGCCGCGCGGCAAGCGCGCTCTATGTTGAGCGCGGCACGATGTCCGGCGAGAAAGTCATGAAGCTTACTGAGAAGATTGACGATTCGGCGCCGTATTTTTCACTGATCCTGATTCCGGGCGAGGGTCGGCGGCCATGAGCGCAGGCCATCTTGCTATCGTCGGTCTTGGCCCCGGTCCGCACGAACTGATGACGTTCGAGGCGGAGGCCGCGTTGCGCCGGGCAACCGATCTCGTCGGCTATGGACTTTATGTTGACCGGCTCTTGCTTTCGCCGGGTCAAACGCGTCACGCGAGCGACAATCGCGTCGAAATTGACCGGGCGCGGCACGCTCTCGATCTGGCGCTTAACGGCGCGCGTGTTGCGGTGGTCTCGGGCGGCGATCCCGGCGTCTTCGCCATGGCGGCGGCGGTCTTTGAAGCAATCGAGCAGGGCGATCCGCGTTGGCGCGATCTCGATATCGAAGTGCATCCCGGAATCTCCGCCATGCTCGCTGTCGCGGCACGTCTCGGCGCACCACTGGGGCATGATTTCGCGGTGATCTCGCTCTCGGACAATCTGAAGCCGTGGGAGCAGATTGCGAAACGGCTGACGGCGGCGGCGGACGCCGATTTCGTCATGGCATTCTACAATCCCGCCTCGAAGGCGCGGCCGCATCTGGTCCACGATGTTTTCAAATTGCTGCGCGGCATGAAGGCACCTGAAACGATCGTCGCTTTCGCACGCGCAGTGAGTCGGCCGGACGAAAAGATCGAATTGACCACGCTTGCGGAGGCCGATCCGTCGATCGCCGACATGAGCACGCTGATCCTCGTCGGTTCGAGCGAGACGAGGCGCATCGCACGGGGCGATGGCGGATATTGGGTCTATTCGCCGCGCAGCTATGGCGTTGCGCGATGAGTTGCGGATTCAAGAAATTGGAGAACGGCGCCGAGCGTTTTGAACGCAGGGACGTCAGGGCTTTGCGGCCGCGCGATCATGTAGACGTCAATGCCAAGCGCGCGCGCGGCGTGAAGTTTGGCGCGCGTCGCATCGCCGCCGCTGTTCTTGCTGACGAGAATTTCGATGCCCGTGTCACGCATCAGCGCCTGCTCGTCCTCGAATGTGAACGGCCCGCGCGCCAGCAAAAGTTTATGATGGGGCAATGCGGGCAAGGGATTGGGCGCGTCGATCGAGCGAATGAGATAATCGTGCTGTGGCGCGATTTCGAAAGCCGCGAGTTGCTGGCGTCCGATTGTGAGAAAGACGCGCTGCGGCTCTTCGCCAAGCGCACGTGCTGCGCTCGTCGCGTCTGGAAAGTCGCGCCATTGGTCGCCGACTCCGGGCGTCCAGGCGGGTCGCGTGAATATGGCCAAAGGCGTGTTCGTCTCCCGCGCCGCAACGACAGCATTCGTCGAAATCTGCTCGGCGAAAGGATGCGTGGCATCGATCAGAACATCGATGGCTTCCCCGCGCAGATAGTTCGCCAATCCCGCGCTGCCGCCAAAGCCGCCGATGCGATGGCTTATATCCGGCAGCAGGGGATTTTTGGTACGGCCGGCGAGCGACAGGATCGCGTCGTAACGCATATCGCCGGCAAGCTGCGCCGCCAGAGCACTGGCCTGCGTCGTGCCGCCGAGAATCAAAATGCGCAGCATAATTTTGCCAGGTGGCTCCATGGATAGCCCGTCACCGATACGCTGGCTCACGATCATAGGCATCGGCGAAGATGGTCTCGATGGCCTTTCTCCTGCCGCGAGATGGCTTTTGTCGCAAGCGAATTTCATCGTCGGAGGCGCGCGCCATCTGGCTATGCTCGGCGAAACCAGTGCCAAGACACTGCAATGGGAGACGCCATTCGAGCGCGGCATTGACCAGATTGTCGCGCGGCGCGGCACGCCGGTCTGTGTGCTGGCTTCCGGCGACCCATTTTATTATGGCGTCGGTGCGACATTGGCTGAGTATATCGGCGCGGATGAGATGATCTGCCTGCCCGCGCCGTCGTCGCTAAGCCTCGCGGCAGCGCGCTTGGGCTGGCCGTTACAGGATTGCGATGTGATTTCGCTGCATGGCCGGGCGTTCGAGCGAATCATCCCGCATTTGCGGCCAAAGGCGCGCCTGCTGATTCTTTCCTGGGATGCGTCCACGCCGGAGAAGCTCGCGCATCTTCTGGTCGCGCGTGGACTTGGCGGGTCGCGGCTTGTCGTGCTGGAGGCTTTGGGCGGCCCGAACGAGCGCGTTCTTGAAAGCACCGCAGAGGCTTTCAAGCCGCGGGAGATTGCGGCGCTCAATCTCGTTGCCATTGAAATCAATGTAGCGGATGGCGCTTCTTTCATTCCTTTGACGCCGGGGCTGCCGGATGAATGGTTTGAATCCGACGGGCAGTTGACCAAGCGCGAAATCCGCGCCGTAACGCTATCGGCACTGGCACCGTGGCCGGGTGCGTGGCTCTGGGATATCGGGGCCGGTGCCGGTTCGATCGGGATCGAATGGATGCTGGCGCACCCGCGCAATCGCGCCATAGCCGTCGAAGTTCGTGAAGATCGTGTCGCGCGTATTGCCCGCAATGCGGCCGCGCTCGGCGTCCCGGATCTGGAGATTTTGACCGGCGATGCGCTTACCTTGATGCAAAATCTAGCGCCGCCCGATGCGATCTTCGTTGGCGGCGGCGGGAGCGCAGTCATCGACGCGGCGTGGTCTTATCTTCCAAGCGGACGCCGCTTCGTCGCCAATGCCGTGACGATCGAAACGCAATCGCGTCTCGCCGAGCTTCATACACAATATGGCGGCGAACTTGCTTCCTTGAACGTCGCGCATCCGCAGATCGTCGGCGCCTATCGAAGCTGGCGCCCGGCGATGCCGGTGGTGCAATGGACGGTGACGAAATCATGATTGCAATCGGCATCGGCTGCCGCCGTGGGATCGCCAAGGAATCGTTTGTAGAGATTATGCAGGAGGCCTTATCGCGGATTGGAGACGCGGCCGAGGTGATCGAATTGTTCACGATCGAGGATAAACATGATGAGGCGGGGTTGCTTGCTGCTGCTGCCGATTTACATCTGCCGGTGCGGTTCTTATCCCGCACGGCCCTGCAAAGCGTGGAAGCCAGTGTCGTGACACCATCGCGCAAGGCTGAAACAACTCTTGGGGTTGCATCCGTTTCGGAGGCGGCCGCGCTGGCCGGTGCCGGGTGCGGTGCCGTGCTCGTCATGCCGCGCATCGCCGGGCAGGGCGTCACTTGTGCCGTTGCCCGAGGAGAGGGGCGATGACGATCCATTTCATCGGCGCGGGCCCCGGTGCGCCCGATCTTATTACCGTGCGCGGCCGCGATCTGATCGCGCGTTGCAAAGTCTGCCTCTATGCCGGCTCGCTGGTGCCGCGTGAACTCCTCGCCTATTGTCCACCCGGCGCGCGCATCGTCGATACCGCGCCACTGGCGCTTGAAGCGATTGTCGCGGAGTTCAAGCGCGCCACGGACGAAGGCGAAAATGTCGCGCGGCTTCATTCCGGCGATCTCAGCATCTGGAGCGCGATGGGCGAGCAATTGCGCGAACTGGATGTGCTTGGCATCCCATATACGGTGACGCCCGGTGTGCCGAGTTTCGCTGCCGCCGCTGCGCTCCTGCGGCGTGAATTGACTCTGCCGGAAGTCGCGCAATCTCTGGTGCTCACGCGGACCGGCGGGCGCGCTTCCTCCATGCCGCCGAAGGAAACCTTGGCCAACTTCGCCGCGACGGGCACCACACTCGCCATTCATCTGTCGATCCACGCGCTTGAACGCGTCGTCGATGAGCTTTTGCCCTATTATGGCGAAGCTTGCCCGGTTGCCGTCGTCTATCGCGCAAGCTGGCCGGACGAGAGAGTGATCGAAGCCGAGCTTGGCACGATCAGCGCCGCGATCGGCGAAGATAAGCCGGAGCGTACGGCGCTGATCCTTGTGGGCCCGGCGCTCTCTACGGGAGATTTCCGCAACAGCGCGCTATATGACATCGACTATCAGCGCCGCTTTCGTGGCGCCCAATAAGCAGACGGTGTGGGTACGCGGCCAAGATGAGCCAGAGTGAATACGAAGATCTCCCGTTCGAGCCCGGAACGGTCTGGCTTGTCGGAGCGGGGCCGGGCGACCCGGGCTTATTGACGCTGCACGCGCTGAGCGGTTTGCGGCGCGCCGATGTTATCGTGCATGACGCGCTGGTCTCGGATGATGTGTTGACCCTTGCGTCGCCGAAAGCCCGGCGCGAGTTCGCCGGCAAACGCGGCGGCCGGCCATCGCATAGCCAGAGCGATATTTCGCTCCGGCTTGTTGAACTCGCCAAGCAAGGTCAGCGCGTGCTGCGTCTGAAGGGCGGCGACCCATTTGTGTTCGGTCGCGGCGGCGAAGAGGCGCAGGCTCTGGCCGACGCCGGGATTCGTTTTCGTATCGTGCCGGGGATCACGGCGGGCATCGGCGGTCTCGCTTATGTCGGCATTCCGGCAACGTCGCGCGAAACCAATCAAGCGCTCGTACTTGTCGCCGGACATCCGGCGGCGGATGGCGAAGATCGAGTCAATTGGGAAGTCGCTAGGCGCGCTTGGCCAGCCGTTAGCGATCTATATGGGCCTGTCGCGCTTGCGGGAAATTGGCCATCGCCTGATTGCCGGTGGCCTTTCGCGGGATACAAAACTTGCGATCGTGACCGATGCGACTCTGCCGAGCCAAAACGTCGTCGAGACAACGCTCGCGTCGGCGATGGATATTTATCAGGACGCCCATGCGACGTCTCCGACGCTTGTCGTCATCGGCAGGATCGTCGATTTGCGTCAAGCCTTGTTGCCCAGCCTGATTTCGCCATGAGCGCGCGCGGCTTCATCGTCGCGGCCCCGCGTTCCGGCAGCGGCAAGACAACACTGACTCTCGGCCTGATGCGCGCACTGCGCCGCCGTGGCATCGCCGTGACGGGCCTAAAGTGCGGACCAGATTATATCGATCCCGGTTTTCATGCCGCCGCGACGGGGCGTCAAAGCTTCAACCTCAATTCATGGGCCATGCCCGCGCCTTTGTATCAGGCGCTGGCAGAAAAAGCCGCGGAGCAAAGCGAACTCATTATCTGCGAAGGTTTGATGGGTTTGTTCGATGGCGTGCCTGCGGCCACAGGTTCGACGGGCTCGACTGCGGATATTGCCGCGGCTTTCCGATGGCCGGTTCTCCTCGTTCTCGATGTCAGCGGCCAATCGCAATCCGCCGGCGCGCTGGCCTTAGGCTGCGCCTGCTTCGATCCGCGTGTGAAAATCGGCGGTATCGTGCTCAATCGGGTGGGCAGCGAGCGGCATCGAAATCTTGCGTCGCGTGCAATCGAGCAGGTGGGATTGAACGTCCTCGGCGCGTTGCCGCGGTCCGCCGAAATCGCTTTGCCGGAGCGCCATCTCGGTCTGGTGCAGGCAGGCGAAACAGCAGGCCTCGATGCGACGCTCGATAAGCTCGCGGACTTTGTCGAGGCGCATGTCGATCTTGACAAAATTCTCGAAATCGCGTCGTCCGGTGCGGGCGATGCGTTGCCGGCTGATGCGACTTTCACACCGCCGGGACAGCGCATTGCGATTGCGCGCGACGATGCATTTTCGTTTCTTTATCCGCATGTTCTCGACGGCTGGCGCGCGGCTGGCGCGGAATTTTCGTTCTTTTCGCCGTTGGCCGATGAAGCGCCGGATGAGGCTTGCGACATCTGCTGGTTTCCCGGCGGCTATCCAGAGCTTCATGCCGGCCGCCTCGCGCAAGCCGATAATTTCGTGTCCGGTGTTCACCGCTTCGCCGCCAAGCGGCCGGTGCATGGCGAGTGTGGCGGCTACATGGTCCTCGGGCGCGCGCTCGTCGATGCTGAAGGCGCGCGGCACGAGATGCTTGGCCTACTCGATCTCGTAACATCGTTTGCGACACGCAAGCTGACTCTCGGCTATCGCGAGGCGCGTTTGCTGGGCGATGGTGTTTTAGGTGCGGCCGGGACGCGCTTACGTGGTCATGAATTTCACTATGCGACGATTGCCGAATTAGGCGCCGATGCGCCGCTTGCCGAAGTCACCGATGCTTACGGCTCACCCGCCAAGGCCAGTGGCAGCCGCCGCGGCCATGTTTCGGGAAGCTTCTTTCATATGATCGCGCCGGTGGCTTGATCAGGAATTGAGTGCTTCTGCCAAACGTTCCCAATCCGCCTCAATGCCGGGAATTCCGAAGCGCAGCCAATCGGGACGTTCGGGAAACGGTCTCGTCAAAATGCCGTGGCGGCCGAATTTTTGAAACCATTGCGCTGCGTGTTGATGCCGCGCGAGGCGAAACAAGGGCGTGCCGCCGAGGATTGAAAAGCCGAACGCCATCAAGAGCGCGTCGAGACGTGCAGCCTTTTGTTCGAGCCGTATTGCAGCATTCGCGAGCCATTCCTTGTCTGCGAGCGCCGCGGCGCCAATCTCGGTAGCTGTGCCTGATACAGCCCATGGACCGAGCGCCGTCCGGAGCTTTTCAGCGATATCAAAACCAGCGATCGCGAAGCCGAGGCGAATCCCGGCGAGGCCATAGGCTTTGCCGAATGAGCGAAGCACCAGAGCACCCCGTTCGGGCAGGTGCGGAACGAGGCTCGCGCTCGGCCGCATCAGATCCATGAAGGCCTCGTCGACGATCAACAGACCGCCACGCCGCCCAAGACGTGCCGCGATCTCCGCGAGAGTTTGCGGATCAACTAGACGGCCATCGGGATTATTCGGATTGACGACGATGGCGACATCGACACCGGAATTGGCGAGGCTTACCACATCGTCGGTGACAACAACGTCCGCACCAGCCGCGCGCCAGAGTGCCGGATATTCTTGATAACCAAATCCCAGAATCGCGACGCGCCGAGCGGGGAAGAGCTTCGGCAGCCATTGGATCAAAGCCTGCGTCCCCGGTGCGCCGACAATATGCTGTATGTCTCTCGCGCCGTAGGCGGCCGCGGCGGCTGTCAGCAGCCGCATCAACGCATGGGCATTCGGCAGACGCGTCAACGCTTCTTGCGAAAAAGCTTCAGTTGGATAGGGGATCGCGTTGATGCCGGTCGAAAGATCAAGCCAAGGCGTTGGCGCATCCGGGAACAGCGAATGTGCTGCGCCGAGATCGCCGCCGTGATAGACGGCGGCGCCATCTTCGTCTTCAATCTCTGCCAATCGTGTTGACGGTTTCACGGCAACTCCTGCTTCTCTGGCCTGCGGATCAGATAGCAGTCCATAATCCAACCGTTGCGTTCGCGCCGTTCGGCGCGGAGCGTAGCGATCTCGCTCGCAACATCCGAAAGCCGACCCGAAACGAGAACTTCTTCGTCTGTGCCGAGATAGGCGCCCCAATAAATCTCGAATTCGCCGGCGAGTTTTTGGAATGTCTGCTCGCCGTCGAGCATCACCACCACACTGTCAGCATTCGCGGGATATGCGCCCGCGAGCTTGCGCCCGGTGGTGATATGAATTGACTCGCCAATGCGGTTCAATGGCACGCGATGGCGTGCGGCCAGCGCCTGGATAGCGCTGATGCCGGGGATGATTTCATAATCGAATTCGATCTCGCCGCGTGCCCGGATATTCTCGATGATCCGCAACGTGCTATCGTAGATTGCCGGGTCACCCCAGACGAGAAAGCCGGCGCATTCGTTCTCGCCAAGCGCCTCGCGAAGCAATCTCGCGTAGCTGGCTTCGATCTCGGCGTGCCAATCGGCGACATTGGATTTGTAATCGGAAAAGACATCGGCCCGTTTCGGCACCGGCATTTCGACGAAACGATGCGTCTTCGTTTTGATGAAACGGGCGCAGATGTCTGTGCGCAATTTTCGCAACGCGGCTTTCTCATTTCCCTTGTCGGGAATGAAGAAGACATCGACCTTGTTCAGCGCATCGATTGCCTGGACGGTCATATAATCGGGATTGCCGGCACCCATGCCGATAATGAGGATTTTCCGCATCCGGCCAGTCTAGCCGATCCCGCGCCGATGTTGAAATCGAGAAGCCGCACCGCGTCACGATTTGAGAGCGTCTTCAAGTCCCTGCGGATCATCAGTGCCGAGCCGCACTATGTCTCCGGATTGCAGGCGCAATTCGACCGCGTCGAAACCGGAGACATTATAGAGGCGCCAGCCGGGGCGCATCCTGACGCCGAATCCGTTCCACCAATGATTTTGCACAATTGCGACGGATTGGATCGTGTTGCGCGCGATCTCGGAACGCCAAAAGCCGGGGCCGAAGGACCACGAAACTTCACTTGCATTGACTGTGATGGTCAGCGAGGAAAAGAGCCACGCGATCAGCGCTAGGACGGCGACGGCGATAAGCGCCGGCCAAGGCGCGCCGCGGGCGCCAATGGCGATGCCGAGTATGACCGCGACAGCGACACAAATCAGCACGGTCGCGGTGCCGAACTGCTTATGCTGATAAAATTCGTGCATGATCTCCTCCTGATCCGGCGAACGGCCTGAGCCGGGGTCTTTTCTTAGTCGCGGCAAGGCGCCGCTGGGTTCAAGGATCAGCGCTACGCCGCAAATTCATCGCGCCGATAGCCTTGCGCATAGAGCAGGGCGGTGAGGTCGGCGTGATCGACGCGGGCTTGCGCCGCTGCTGCGACCAAAGGCTTGGCATGGAACGCGACGCCCAATCCGGCGCTTTCAAGCATATCGAGATCGTTAGCACCGTCGCCGACCGCGATCGCGGCTTGGGCTGAAATATCGAGCCTCCGGCAAAACGCGTCCAGAATTTCGCGCTTTGCCGCGCGGCCGAGAACCGGCTCTTCGACATGGCCAGTCAGTTTGCCGTCAGCGACACCGAGGACATTGGCCACATGCGCGTCAAAGCCGATCATCGCGGCGATTTTTTCAGTGAAGGCGGTAAAGCCGCCGGAGACGAGAACGCTGAAGGCGCCGTGCGCGCGCATCGTGGCGACGAGCGTTTTGGCGCCGGGGGTGAGGGTAACGCGGCTGGTGATAATCTCCCCAATTACGCCGGCGTCGAGACCTTTCAGGAGCGCCACCCGCTCGCGCAGCGCCGGCTCGAAAGCAATCTCGCCACGCATGGCGCGCGCGGTCATCGGCGCGATATGCTCCCGCAGCCCGGCAAAATCGGCCAGTTCGTCGAGGCATTCCTGTTCGATCATCGTCGAATCCATGTCGGCGAGAAGCAGCTTTTTGCGCCGGCCGGCGGCAGGTTGCACGAAGACATCGATGGGCCTTTCGACAAGCTCGGCCTTCAGTTCGTTCTCGAGTCCTGCGAGGGCTGGCGCGTCGAAGAAGATGTCAGCGGCGATGCCCGCGTCGAGCCACGCGGTTTGCTGAACCCCGGGAAGTAATCCGGCAACGCGCTGCAAAGTCCGGTCATCCAACGCCGCTAAACTGGGAGGCGAGACGAGGGTGACGACGCTCAGCATGGGGTTCCATAAATTCCGGCGGCGCCAGCTTTTCCAGCGAAACTTTGCTATGGCTAGGCCGTCGCAACGCCTTCCTCAAGCGGAGTGGGTGGATGAGGTCGGGGGTCTGGATACGCCTTCTCGGAGCCGCGATAATCTATCTCGCTCTGGCGAGCGTTGTTCTCAGCCTTTTTAGTTTCGGCAATCTTCCATACTATCGGGCCACGCAACCCGCGATTTGGGGCGGCGTAATCCTCGGAATCATACTCGATCTGGCGTTGGCCTGGGCCGGTGCGGCGATCGTTTCACGCAGGCCATCGCGACGCCGTGCGGTCGCCGTCATTCTCGCCGTTTCATTCGGCGTGATGCTCTACGATATTTCGAGCTGGCTGCGGCCCAGCATGTCCACTTATTGGCCGCCAATAGTCTATTTGCAGCTTTTTCGGCTTGTCCTGCTCGCGATTGGACTCGCCTACGTGCTGGCGACGTGGCGGCGGCCGGAATTTCAGCCGCAGCTGGCGATAGCTCCGATCCCGCCCGGCTCGCAGCCGCATCAGACCGTCGCGGCAAAAATCATCGATGGACCGAACTGGCACGCCGACCTGCTCGCCTCCCTTCAGCAGACAGGCATGCAGGCGACACCCCGGCGGCGCGTCTGGCCGTGGATACTCGCGCTCTTTGCCGCGACGCTCGTTGCCGCCCTGGTTTCCAATCTCTCGGGGATGGTTCTCGACGGCGTCGATCCGCAATGGCGCCCGTTGGTCTGGCTTATTATCGGCTTCGTCTACCTTGGGATGATTGGCACGCCGCTGGCCACTTTACGCCGCCGGACCAGCCAGGCCCGCCAGCGAAGCGCCGAGGATGCCTTGCAGAAGTCGGGCGCCAAACGGCCGATCTTCTATCTGCGCTCGTTTGGCCTCGATGATCAGATCGGCCGGACCTCGCTCCTAGAGATCATGTCGAACATTCAGCCGGCAAATCCCGAACAGGCGATGATCCGCGTCGCGCGGCGCTGCGGGCCGGTGCTCGCCATCGGCCGCCCCGGTGAACGCTTGCCGGCTCTGGGCGCAGCCCGATTCTATGTATCGGACGAGCTTTGGCAGGAAAAAGTTGCTGATGTTGCGACGGTCGCGCAATTGGTCGTTTGGGCAAGCGGCACGACGCAGGGTCTCGAATGGGAGATCACGCATCTCGTGCGATCGTTATCGCCCGAAAAACTCATTTTATGGCCACATCCCCAGCTCCTCAGCCTCGATTCAAACGAACGCGAGGCACAATGGGCGTCCTTCGTCGATGGCCTTGGTATGCTCTTTCCGCACCCTTTACCGAAGCCGCTCGGGAAGACGCAATTCTTCGCTTTTGACAAGGATTTCACGCCGATCCCGTTCGCCGCGCACCGCTTGACGGCCAAGGGGCGGCTGACGGCGGCACTGCGCGCACTGCTTCGCGCCAAGGATATTCCGCCCTATGACAAGGCGCACGTCGCTCGGCAGCGGCGGATGCGGCGTATTATTCTCGGAACGCTCTGCGCCGTCGCGGCTGTGGCCATTCTTGGAATTGGGTATCTCTTCGTCGATTATGTCCGCCCGCGCGCGCCCGAGCCCCTCGCCTGGAATCTGTTGGGCTCGGATCTTTTCGCCGACGAAGCCTACGTCTCGCCGCCCTCGGCCAGCGAGATCATCTCCAATCTGCAGAACACGATCGGCCAGCTCGACGGCAAATGGTTCGGCTCCAATTGGGAGGGCCAGAAGCCCGGCGAATTTCCGCCGTTGAAGCGCGCGGCTGAAAATTATTTGCAGCCATATGTGCTCGCGTATGGCGACACGCGGATCGACCAGGTCTTTTACGGTATTGGCAATTATCTCGAATTCCAGGTCGGTTCGGCTGCTGACGCGCAAGCCCTGCTACAAAAGCTCGGCCCTCTACGCAATGCTCTCGACGTTGCCGAACGCGACTGGCAAAACGTCAAGTCCGATACGACGGGCTGGTTTTACGCCGACAAAATGCGCGCTATGCTTGCCGCGCGGATAAGTATCTTCAAGGCCGAAACGGATTTCCTGACCCTGATGGCTACGCACCCCAATGCCTGGATGGCGACACGCCAGGCTGATGGAACGGCCAGCTTGCGTTTCAGTCAGGATACGCTACCCCAAGCGCAAAGCCTTGTCGCCCAGCGTCAAGCGGGGATGAGTGCCCTGGCGGCCGCACTAAAACCTTGAGGGTTCTGCGATGAAACAGCGAATTTGCTTCTTCATCTTTCTGATGCTCTCGACATCCGCAGCGAATGCGACCTCATGCGGCGCGCAGATCGATAAAGTTCAGGCGCAGGTCGATGCTCGCCTTGACGCCGTTGCCGGTACCGATCCAGGCGCGCGAGAATCCCGGGCCGCGCTTTTACATCATCAGCCAACTCCGGCCTCTATCGCTGCCGCGGAGCGTGGTCTCAGGGGCCAACATGCTGTCGAACGTGCGCTGGCGGCGCTAAAACGTGCGCGCGAAGCCAACGCGCGGGGCTATGGGCAAGCTTGCGAGACGGCGCTCGCCCAAGCCCGCGCCGCGATCACGCCGAAATAGGCTCGTCGGGCCGATCGTGGACCCCCCAGTCACAGGTTTCGTGGCTCGATAACGCGCGAGGCTGCGCGTCAAATGAGCACGGGTGAGAAAATCCGCATCATGACGCGTCGCGTCGATAGACGAAAATCGGGCATCAAAATGTGCTCCGCGAGGGTGTTGCAGAGCGAAATTTTCTGTTGCGGCGCACACCAAACGTGTTTGCCACGACGCCAGATTTGTGTTGAGCCGCGTTCTTTTTGATCTTATTCATGCGCCAACCGCGACGGCGCCGGTGGGATGCGCGGGATTTTTGCATCCGTTGGCGCTTTCTCGAGTTCTCACTCGATGATCGAATTTTTCTCGCCGATTACACCGGCCGGGAAAATGGGCGCGAGGGGTCCGCGCACGCGGGCCTGCCTAAAGATAAACCACGAAGCATTTGTCCGTAGTTTGGGCAAACGCGGCATTTGAGATTTGGAGAACTAGACAATGAGCAACAAGCCGCGGAGCCCCGGCCGCCACTTCCTGCAAATTCCAGGCCCGACACCGATCCCGGATCGCGTGCTGCGCGCGATCGATCAGCCGGTCGTCGATCATCGCGGTCCGGTGTTCCAAAAGTTGTCGAAGCGGGTGCTCGAAAAGGTCAAGGCTCCCTTCAAGACCAAGAATCCGGTCATCATTTTCCCGTCGTCGGGCACCGGCGGCTGGGAAGCTGCGCTCGTCAACACCCTGTCGCCCGGCGATAAGGTGCTCATGTTCGAAACCGGTCAGTTCGCAGCGCTTTGGAACGTCATGGCTAAGAGCCTCGGGCTCAAGCCGGAGTTCATCGAATCCGATTGGCGTATCGGTGCCGACCCGGCTCAGCTCAAGGAACGCCTCAAGGCTGACAAGAACCACGAGATCAAGGCAGTCTGTATCGTCCATAACGAAACGGCCAGCGGCACGACCTCGCCGTTGCAGGAAATCCGCGAGGTTCTCAACGAGTTGAAGCATCCGGCGCTGTTCTTCGTTGATGCCGTCTCGTCGCTCGCGTCGATCGACTTGCGTCACGACGAATGGGGTATCGATGTCACCATTGCCGGCTCGCAGAAGGGCCTGATGCTGCCGGCGGGCCTCGGCTTCAACGCGGTGAGCCAGAAGGCGCTCGAAGCCTCGAAGAAGTCCACCTTCCCGAAATCCTATTGGTCCTGGGCCGACATGCTCGGCGCCAATGCCAGCGGCTTCTTTCCTTATACGCCGGCGACGAACCTGCTTTACGGCCTCGACGTTGCGCTCGATATGCTTGAAGAGGAGGGCTACGATCGCGTCTTCGCCCGGCACAAGCGCCATGCAGAAGCGACCCGCCGCGCCGTGGTTGCGTGGGGTCTCGAAGTCCTCTGCAAGGACCCAAAGTACTATTCGCCTGTCGTGACCTCGGTCCTGTTGCCGCCGGGCCATGACGCCGATGCGTTCCGTGCCCTCGCGCTCGAACATTTCGATATTTCGCTCGGCACCGGGCTTGGCCGCGTTGCAGGCAAGGTGTTCCGCATCGGTCATCTTGCCGATACCAACGATCTGACGATCCTCGGCGCTCTCAGCGGTGTCGAGATGACGCTTGAGCTCGCTGGCATTCCGCACAAGAAGGGCGGCGTTCAGGCGGCGATCAATTACATCGCCGAGCAGACGCGCGATCACTCGCACAAGCTCGCAGCGGCGGAATAATTTCTCGTCCTCAGGCGGATGAAAATCCGCCTGAGCTTTTAAATATTCCGGGCGGCACCTATGTGCCGCCCGAACTTTTTAGAATATTAAAGACGGCACTTAGTGCCGCCCGCTCGCCGTCCGGCGCTTCATCCTTTGCGTGAAGAGCAGGCATGGGCGCGCAAGTTGCCGATCAGGACGACATATTCGCGTTTCTCGCGAACCCTGCGACTTACGGCTTTGATCAATCTCAACAAAATCCGATAAAGCGCATCGATACGCACGGCGCCGTCGTGTTTCTCGCCGGCACCGAAGCCTATAAGGTCAAGCGCGCCGTCCTCTTTCCATTCATGGATTTTTCGACCCTCGAAAAGCGTCGCGCGGCTTGCGAAAACGAAATCCGTGTCAACCGCGAGAACGCGCCCGACATTTATCTCGGGACCGTTCCAATCCGCCGAATGGACAAGGGTCTGCACCTTGGCGGCGAGGAAGGTGAAATCGTCGAATGGGCGGTGCATACGCGCCGCTTCGATGAGGAGAGCACGCTCGACAAGCTTGGTGCGCGCGGGCATCTCGATCTTGGCGTCGCGGCCGACCTTGCCGAGAGCGTCTCAGCCGCCCACGCACGTGCGGCCCGCAGCGATCTCGAGACGACGCAGCGATTTCATAAATGGATGATAGACACTCTCGACGGTCTCGCTGGCGCGCCAATTTTTGCGCCGGATGATGTTGCGGCTCTCCGATCGAGCTTTCTTGCGGCCTATTCCGCTACCGCGCCATTGCTTGAACGTCGTGAAGCGCAGGGAAAGGTGCGGCGCTGCCATGGTGACGTTCACCTGCGCAATATCGTTCTCGAAAATGGCAAGCCGATCCTCTTCGACGCCATCGAATTCGACGATCTGCTGGCGACAATCGACATCCTCTACGATCTCGCCTTCGTCTTGATGGACTTCTGGCAGCGTGGCCTTCATGCCCACGCCAATCTCTTATTCAACCGCTATTTGTGGCGCGCGCCTGAACTTGAGCAGGAGCTTGAGGGACTGGCGGCGCTGCCGATGTTTCTGGCGTTGCGGGCGGCGATCCGCGCGCGCGTCGTCGCGGCTCTCTCCGACATCGCCGCCGCAGATCACAGCGCCGAAGCGAAGAGTTTTTTCGCGGCAGCGGCGGCGTTCCTGCGGCCTGAGCCGGCCCGGCTCGTGGCGGTCGGCGGCCTGTCGGGGACCGGCAAGAGCACACTCGCCGCGGCGCTTGCCAATGCCATCGGCCGGGCGCCGGGCGCGGTGCATCTGCGCAGCGACATCGAGCGCAAGCGGCTTTGCCTTGCCGATGAACATGAAATGCTGCCCGCGGACGCCTATGCGCCGGATCTCACGGCGCGGGTTTATGACCGTCTGCACAATCTGGCCGAGACTGCGCTGCGCGCCGGCCAGAGCGTCATCGTCGATGCCGTTCACGCCAAGCCCGAGGAGCGCGAGGCCCTGGCGGTGCTCGCAGCGCGCTTGCGTGTGCCTTTCACAGGCCTCTGGCTCGAAGCGCCGGTCGAAACGCTTGTCGCGCGTGTCGAAGCGCGCCTTCACGATGCTTCCGACGCCAACGAAGCCGTCGTCCGGCAGCAGGTCAATTATTCGCTGGGCGCGCTCGACTGGGTTCGGCTCGATGCCGGTCAGGGTTTCGACGTTCTCCTCGGACGTGCGCGGGCGGCGCTCAATCTGCCGGCGGGATAAGCACCGCCGCGCCGTGCAGCCGGCCATGCCTCAAATCGGCCAGGGCTTCGTTCGCCCGATCGAGCGGGTAAGGCGTCGTGTAGGTTTTGATGTCGGCGCCAGCCGCGATCTTCAGAAAATCGATGCCGTCCTGGCGCGTCAGATTGGCGACCGAGAAAAGCTTCCGTTCTTCCCAGAGAAGGTCGTAGGGAAATTCGGGAATATTGCTCATGTGAATGCCGGCACAAACGACAGCGCCGCCCTTTTTTACTGCCGCCAGAGCCAACGGGACTAGCGTGCCGACCGGCGCATAGATGATCGCCGCATCGAGCTTTTCCGGTGGCGACTGGTCGGAGCCGCCAGCCCAGACAGCGCCCAGGCTCAGCGCGAAATCCTGCGATCGCACGATCGCCGGGGCTGGTGAAGGCGAATATCCGTGCGGCCGAGTTTTATCGCCACCTGCGCGATAATATGCGCTGCTGCACCGAAACCGTAGAGGCCGAGCGTTTTGCCTTCGCCAGCCATGACGAAGGATCGCCAGCCGATCAAACCGGCGCAGAGCAGGGGTGCGAGTTCCTGATCCGACCCATGTTCGCCGAGCGGAAATGTAAAATGAGCATCGGCAATTGCATGCGTGGCGTAGCCGCCGTTGCGCGTATAGCCCGTGAAGACGGGATAATCGCAGAGATTTTCGTGGCCCGTTAGGCAAAACGGGCAATGGCCGCAGGTGTGGCCGAGCCATGGAATGCCGACGCGCTCGCCAAGGTGAAGATGTGTGACATCAGGGCCGATCGCATCAATCCGTCCAACGATCTCATGTCCGGGCACAATCGGCAGTTTCGGATCGGGCAATTCGCCATCAACGACATGAAGATCGGTGCGGCAAACGCCGCAAGCGCTGACACGAACGCGAATTTCGCCGCGGCCAGGCACCGGGTCCGGTAGTTCTTCATAGATAAGCGGTGCACCGATGGCGTGCAGAACCATAGCTTTCATGCGTCACCGAGAATTGTCGAGAAAATCTGCGAAGGTGAATTTTTCGTCACATGGGTTGAATATGCTTTCACTGGCCGAGTTAAGTTCTTACGCTACAATAATTCAAGTGACGCAGCGAAGGCTGGGCTGCTGCGCAACGATGCCGGTTTAACATCACCGGTAATCTGCAAATCCAAACGTGCGAGGCATGGCCTCGGTGGAGGACGTCATGGAAACGCAAGCCATTAGCTCTGAAATGCAAAACGCGCAGGACAGGATTGCAGCGGCGACCGCGCCGCTGCATGAGGTGTGGCGGCAGACATGGATCGAGTGGCCGGTTGCTCTGGCTTCGGAATCCTTGCGCTTTGCCGCACATCGTCTGCGCGCGCACAGCGACTTCTACGGCAAGATCCAGAGTTGCGGCTCCGTGCCGGAATTCATCGAAGCGCAATCCAAGTTCGTGCGCAGCGCCTTCGACGACTACGGAACGGAAGCGACCAAGGTGATGAAAGACGCGACTCATCATACGCCATTGTCTTGATGCGTTGCCGTGCATTCCGGCCCAAATGGCGCGGGGGCTTCCGGGGCTGCGGCAAATGAAGTTCGCCGCGGCTCGCTCCGCATAAAGCGCCTGTCTTATCCTAAGGCCTTGAATTGATGGCCGTTAATCGGCTGATGCGCCTGCGGACAGAAAAGTTTGGTAAGAGCCGTAAATCTCACGGGCATGTGCTTGCGCCGAAGATTGCACTGCGGTAGGGAACGCTTGGTTGGAATTAGAAGTCTCCTAGTCTACCGCCTAGGATATATGGACCATGCCAAACCTGCTCGCCCAGTATCTGCCGCTCGTCATCTTCATGGTCGTCGCGGCGATCATCAGCGCGGCTTTGGCCGTGGCGCCGTTCCTGCTCGCTTTCAAGGCGCCGGATACCGAAAAGCTCTCAGCCTACGAATGCGGCTTCAACGCCTTCGACGACGCACGCATGAAGTTCGACGTGCGATTTTATCTCGTCTCGTTGCTGTTCATCATTTTCGATCTTGAAGTCGCCTTTCTCTTTCCGTGGGCCTTGGCCTTCAAGGCGATTGGGAGCGCGGGTTTCTGGGCCGTCATGGCCTTCCTCGGCATCCTGACGATCGGCTTTGTGTACGAGTGGCGAAAGGGAGCGTTGGAATGGGATTAAGCGCCCTCTCGGACAGCGGCTCGGGAACGCTGGTTCATCCCGCGACCGGCAAACCGGTCCGCTCCGACGACCCGAGCTTTCTCGCGATCAGCAACGAACTGGCCGACAAGGGCATGCTGGTGACGACCGCCGACGCCCTGATCACCTGGGCGCGCACCGGCTCGCTGATGTGGATGACATTCGGTCTCGCCTGCTGCGCGGTCGAGATGATGCAAGTCTCCATGCCGCGCTACGATGTCGAAAGATTCGGGTTTGCCCCTCGCGCGTCGCCGCGGCAAAGCGATGTGATGATCGTCGCAGGGACGCTGACCAACAAGATGGCGCCCGCGCTGCGCAAGGTCTACGACCAGATGCCAGAGCCGCGCTACGTCATTTCGATGGGCTCCTGCGCCAACGGCGGTGGTTATTACCATTATTCTTATTCGGTAGTGCGTGGCTGCGACCGGATTGTGCCGGTTGATATTTACATACCGGGCTGTCCACCCTCAGCCGAGGCCCTGCTGTACGGCGTGCTGCTGCTGCAGAAAAAAATACGCCGGACCGGGACGATCGAGCGCTGAGGAATTGTGCGAATGAGCGACGAACTTCAGGCCCTTGGAAATTCGATCGCTGCTGCACTCCCGGGCGCTATCCGCGCCTCCGTCGTCGCCTATGACGAACTGACGCTCGATGTCGAGCCGGCGCGGCTCATTGAGACCGTGCGCTATCTGCGCGACGACCCGTCCTGCCTCTTCGTGTCCTTTATCGATCTCACGGCGGTCGATTATCCGACGCGCGTGCCGCGCTTCGATGTCGTGACGCATCTGCTCTCGCCGAAGCATAATCGGCGCATTCGCATCAAAGTCGGAACTGATGAGGACGTGCCTGTCCCGTCGCTGACGGCGCTTTATCCCGCCGCCGATTGGTTCGAGCGCGAAGCCTACGATCTTTTCGGCGTGTTCTTTCCAGGCCACCCGGATTTGCGGCGCATTCTGACGGATTACGGATTCGAAGGACATCCTTTGCGTAAGGATTTCCCGATGACTGGCTATGTCGAGGTTCGTTACGACGACGCGCAGAAGCGGGTGGTCTATGAGCCGGTCAATCTGCGGCAGGAGTTTCGCAGCTTCGACTTTCTCTCGCCGTGGGAGGGCGCGGTCGACTACGTGCTTCCAGGTGATGAAAAGGCCAGTTCCGCGCCGCCCGCTCAAGAGCAGCAAGTCAAACCGCAATGACCGATCAGAACGTCCGCAATTTCTCGATCAATTTCGGCCCGCAGCATCCGGCGGCGCACGGCGTGCTGCGCCTCGTCCTGGAACTCGACGGCGAGATAGTCGAGCGCGTCGATCCGCATATCGGTCTGCTGCATCGTGGCACCGAAAAGCTGATGGAAGCGCGCACCTATCTGCAGAACGTGCCGTATTTCGATCGGCTCGACTATGTCGCGCCAATGAACCAGGAGCATGCCTTCTGCCTCGCTGTCGAAAGACTGCTCGGCGTTGAGGTGCCGCGCCGGGCGCAATTGATCCGTGTTCTCTACGCCGAAATCGGTCGCATCCTGTCGCATCTCCTCAACGTCACAACGCAGGCGATGGACGTCGGTGCTTTGACGCCGCCGCTCTGGGGCTTCGAAGAGCGCGAAAAGCTCATGGTCTTCTATGAGCGTGCATCCGGCTCGCGCATGCATGCGGCTTACTTCCGACCCGGCGGCGTGCATCAGGATCTGCCGCCGCGCCTGATCGAAGACATTGGCAATTGGTGCGATCCTTTCCTCAAAGTCCTCGACGATCTGCAGGAACTCTTCATCGAGAACCGCATCTTCAAACAGCGTAATGTCGATATCGGCGTCGTCAGTCTTGAAGATTGCTGGCGGTGGGGCTTTTCCGGCGTCATGGTGCGCGGCTCGGGCGCGGCGTGGGATTTGCGCAAGTCGCAGCCCTACGAGTGCTACGAGGAAATGGAGTTCGACATCCCGGTAGGCCTGCACGGCGACAATTACGATCGCCAGGTCATCCGCATGGAAGAGATGCGGCAATCGACCAGCATTATGAAACAATGCGTTGAAAAGCTCATGTCTCCGAACGGGCAGGGGCCGATCAACGTCAAAGGCAAGGTCTCGCCGCCGTCGCGCGAAGAGATGAAGCACTCGATGGAAGCCTTGATCCATCACTTCAAGCTTTATACCGAAGGCGTTCACGTGCCGGCTGGCGAGGTCTATGCCGCCGTTGAGGCGCCGAAGGGCGAATTCGGCGTTTATCTCGTCTCCGACGGCACCAACAAGCCTTATCGCTGTAAAATCCGCGCGCCGGGTTTCGCCCATCTCCAGGCGATGGATTTCCTTTGCCGCAAGACGATGCTCGCCGACGTGAGCGCCATTCTCGGCTCGCTCGACATTGTCTTCGGGGAGGTCGATCGATGAGTGTGCGCCGCCTCGCCGAAATACAACCCGAGAGCTTCGCGTTCACGCCAGAGAACGAGGCGCGCTGCGGGCGCGAGATCGCCAAATATCCACCTGGGCGCGAGGCCTCCGCCGTGATTGCGCTGCTCTGGATCGCGCAGAAACAGAATGACGGCTGGCTGCCGAAGCCGGCAATCGAGAATGTCGCGGCGAAGCTCGGCATGGCGACGATCCGCGTGCTAGAGGTCGCGACCTTCTATACGATGTTCAATCTCGCCCCGGTCGGCAAATATTTCATCCAGTTCTGCGGAACGACCCCCTGCGTTTTACGCGGCGCGGATGCGATCAAGAAAGTGCTTCAGGCTCGCGTCGGCGCGCAAAGCCACGTGACAGCGGATGGCCTATTTTCCTGGCTTGAGGTGGAATGCCTCGGCGCCTGCTGCAATGCGCCGATGGTGCAGATCAACGACGATTATTACGAAGACCTGACCGAAGAGAATTTCAATAAGCTGCTCGACGATCTCGCGGCGGGTCGGCCCGTCAAGGTCGGGTCGCAAACTGGGCGCCGGACCTCAGAGCCTGCAGGTGGCCTGACTTCACTGACGACCCTTTACGGCAGTGACGGCTTGAATGGTCCGCAGACCTATCATGCGCCGTCCAACGGCCACGACACTGCCGCTGCGCGTAATGAATGGCATGCGCAAAACGAGGCGCCGGGCGAGCCTGCTGGCGAGCGCCTCAATCAGGAACAAAAACATTCCGTCGGGCAACCGGAAAAGACCGTGGCGGCGCCGCCGCCGAAGGTCGAACCCGGTTCAGGCGAACATTGAGGCCCATGATGCTCGACGATAAGGATCGCATCTTCCTCAATCTCTACGGGTTCGGCGACTGGCGCCTGAAGGGCGCACAGGCGCGCGGCGGCTGGGACGATACGAAGGCGATCGTCGACAAAGGCAAGGATTGGGTCATCAATGAGATGAAGGCCTCGGGCCTGCGCGGACGCGGCGGGGCGGGTTTTCCGACCGGCCTGAAATGGTCTTTCATGCCGAAGCCAGATCCGGCGCGGCCTTCCTATCTCGTCGTCAACGCTGACAAGTCGGAGCCCGGCACCTGCAAGGATCGCGAAATCCTGCGCAACGATCCACATCTTCTGATCGAAGGTTGTCTGCTCGCGTCTTTCGCCATGCAGGCGCATTCCTGCTATATTTATATTCGTGGCGAATACCGGCTCGAATTCGCCCGCATGCAGGCGGCGATCGAAGAGGCCTATGAGGCCAATCTCGTCGGCCAGGACAATATCCACGGCTGGCCCTTCGACATTTACGTCCACCACGGCGCCGGCGCGTATATTTGCGGCGAAGAAAGCGCGCTGCTTAAATCGCTCGAAGGTAAAAAGGGAATGCCGCGGATGAAGCCGCCGTTCCCGGCCAATATGGGCCTCTACGGCTGCCCGACGACGGTGAACAATGTCGAATTCGATCGCCGCCGCACCGGCGATCCTGCGCCGTGGCGCGGCGTGGTTCTCAAGCTTCGGC
Organism: uncultured Pseudomonadota bacterium; assembly: GCA_963782195.1. Classification (GTDB taxonomy): domain Bacteria; phylum Pseudomonadota; class Alphaproteobacteria; order Rhizobiales; family Beijerinckiaceae; genus Methylovirgula. The sequence continues at coordinate 85,520 of CAWAIN010000006.1, forward strand.
GCCGAGAACAACAAAGGCACGAAGCTTTTCTGCATCTCCGGCCATGTCAACACGCCCTGCAATGTCGAAGAGGTGATGTCGATCCCGTTCCGCGAATTGATCGAGCGCCATTGCGGCGGCATGCGCGGTGGCTGGGATAATCTGCTCGCCGTTATCCCGGGTGGCTCATCGGTGCCACTGGTGCCGGCGCACGAGATCATCGACGCGCCCATGGATTTCGATACGCTGCGCAATCTGAAATCCGGCCTCGGGACCGCGGCGGTCATCGTCATCGACAAGTCGACGGATATCGTCCGCGCCATCACCCGCATTAGCTATTTCTACAAGCACGAGAGCTGCGGCCAATGTACGCCCTGCCGCGAAGGCACAGGCTGGATGTGGCGCGTGCTGACCCGCATGAGCGAAGGCCGCGCGCAGAAGCGCGAGATCGATCTGCTGCTCGAAGTTTCGACCGAGATCGAAGGCCATACGATCTGCGCGCTCGGCGATGCGGCGGCATGGCCGGTGCAGGGTCTCATCCGGCATTTCCGCCATGAGATTGAGAAGAAGATCGACGATTATTCGGCCAATCCGCATTCGGAACCGGTTGCCGGCCTCAGCGTGGCAGCGGAGTAGGCGATGACAGAACCAGCCAAACTCAGCAAGCTTCTCGTCAACGGCATCGAAGTCGAAGTACCGCCAGAATATACGCTGCTCCAGGCCTGCGAAGCGGCTGGCGCCGAAATCCCACGTTTCTGCTTCCACGAGCGGCTCTCGATCGCGGGCAATTGCCGCATGTGTCTTGTCGAAGCCAAGGGCGGCCCGCCGAAGCCTGTCGCCTCATGCGCGATGGCAGTGCGCGATCTGCGTCCGGGTCCGAAAGGCGAGCCGCCGGTCGTCCTTACCAATTCGCCGATGGTGAAAAAGGCACGTCACGGCGTCATGGAATTTCTGCTCATCAACCATCCGCTCGATTGCCCGATCTGTGATCAGGGCGGCGAATGCGATTTGCAGGATCAGGCCGTCGCGTTTGGTTTTTCCGGCTCGCGCTATGCCGAGAACAAGCGCGCAGTCGAGGACAAATATATCGGCCCGCTGGTGCGGACCTCGATGAACCGTTGCATTCATTGCACCCGCTGCGTGCGTTTTACCGCGGAAGTTGCCGGCACCGGCGACATGGGTGCGACCGGCCGCGGCGAGGATATGGAAATCACGACCTATCTCGAAACCGCGATGGGATCGGAACTGCAGGGGAACATCGCCGATCTGTGCCCCGTCGGGGCGTTGCTGCCGAAGCCTTATTCGTTCAAGGCGCGGGCGTGGGAACTGACGAAAACCGAATCTGTCGATGTAATGGACGCGCTGGGTTCGTCGATCCGTGTTGATACGCGCGGGCGAGAAGTCATGCGCATCCTGCCGCGCATCAACGATGCGGTGAACGAGGAATGGATTTCCGACAAGACGCGCCAGATCGTCGATGGTCTGAAAACGCGCCGGCTTGACAGACCCTATATCCGCGAGAACGGCAAGTTGCGCCCGGCAACTTGGCAGGAGGCCTTTGCGGCCATTGCGGCGAAGATCAAAGCCGCGCCGGCTGCGCGCATCGGTGCGTTAGTCGGCGATCTTGCGGCGGCGGAAGAAATATTCGCGCTGAAGCTGCTGATGCAAGGCCTCGGCGTTGTTTCGCTCGATTGCCGTCAGGACGGCTCGAAGCTCGATCCGAAATTCGGCCGCGCAAGCTATATTTTCAATCCGACGGTCGCCGGGATCGACGACGCCGACGCGATCATGATCATCGGCTCGAACCCGCGCAAGGAAGCGCCGGTTTTCAACGCCCGCATCCGCAAGCGCTGGCTGAAGGGCAATCTGCTTCTCGGCGTGATCGGCGAACATGCCGACCTCACCTATTCCTATAATTATCTCGGTGCGGGGCCGGAGAGCCTGACGCAATTCGTCAATCACGCGCCGGCACAGAAAGAGCGGCCGTTGCTACTCGTCGGGCAGGGCGCGCTGGCGCGGCCGGATGGCGCGGCAATTCTTGCGCAAGCGGCCAAGGCCGCCGTTTCGCTCGGCTGCATCAAAGAAGGTTGGACCGGCTTCGGCGTTCTGCATACGGCAGCGGCGCGCGTCGGCGCACTCGATCTCGGGTTCGTTCCGGGCGAGGGCGGTCTCGATGCGCTGACGATGGCACACGCCGGGGCGCTGGACGTCATCTTCAATCTCGGCGCCGACGAGATCGATATCGCGCCGGGCGCCTTCGTCATCTATCAGGGCACGCATGGCGACCGTGGCGCACACCGCGCCGATGTCGTTCTGCCGGGCGCGACTTACACCGAAAAGCCGGGCCTTTACGTCAATACCGAGGGCCGCGTACAGCTTGCCGAGCGGGCGAATTTTCCGCCGGGCGATGCACGCGAGGATTGGGCGATCCTGCGGGCGCTTTCGGCGGTCATCGGCAAGACCTTGCCGTTCGATTCGCTCCACGCGCTGCGACAGAAATTGTTTGCCGACTATCCGCTCTTCGCCAAGATCGATGTGATCGTTCCGGGCGACCCCGCGGACATCGCCAATATCGCCGACGGCGGCGTGACACCGGGCGATGCGGCTTTCGTCTCGCCGATCGAGGATTTCTTTCTGACCAATCCGATCGCGCGCGCCTCCGCTGTCATGGCCGAATGTTCGGCGCTGGCGCGCGGCCATCTGAAACAAGCGGCGGAGTAGCATCGATCATGGACGCCCTGGCGCTTCTGTTGACCCTTGTGAAGAGCGTCGTTTTTCTCGTCGTTCTGCTGATCTTCATCGCTTACATCCTTTTGGCGGACCGCAAAGTCTGGGCGGCGGTGCAATTGCGTCGCGGTCCGAATGTCGTCGGTCCCTGGGGCCTGTGGCAGAGCTTCGCCGACTTGATCAAATTCGTGCTGAAGGAGCCGGTGATCCCGGATGGCGCGAACAAGGGCCTGTTCCTTCTGGCGCCGGTCCTTACCGGCTTTCTGGCGCTTGCCGCCTGGGCGGTCATTCCAATCGCGAAAGGCTGGAGCGTCGCCAACATCAATGTCGGCATTCTCTACATTTTCGCGATCTCGTCGCTCTCCGTCTATGGCATCATCATGGGCGGCTGGGCGTCGAACTCGAAATATCCATTTCTCTCGGCGTTGCGCTCGGCGGCGCAAATGGTCTCTTACGAAGTCTCGATCGGCTTCGTGCTCGTCACCGTTCTGCTCTGCGTCGGCTCGCTGAACCTCGAAGATATCGTCAAGGCGCAGGATTCGCGCTTTGGCCTTCTCGGCTGGTATTGGCTGCCGCTCCTGCCGATGTTCGTGATCTTCTTCATCTCGGCGCTGGCGGAGACGAACCGGCCACCCTTCGATCTTGTCGAGGCGGAATCCGAACTCGTCGCGGGTTTCATGGTCGAATATTCCTCGGCGCCGTATTTGCTGTTCATGCTCGCCGAATATGTGGCGATCATCTCCATGTGCGCGCTGGGGACGATCCTCTTTCTTGGCGGGTGGCTCTCGCCGATCCCGTTCCCGCCTTTCACCTGGATTCCGGGTCCGATCTGGTTCGTCCTGAAAGTCTGCCTGCTGTTCTTCCTGATCGCGATGGTGAAGGCCTTTGTGCCGCGCTATCGCTACGATCAGCTCATGCGGCTCGGCTGGAAGGTGTTTTTGCCGATCTCTCTGGTCATGGTCGTCCTTGTCGCCGCGGTGCTCGAATTCACCGGCTGGGGCGGCTCGATGGCGCAATGAGGTGATGCGATGAAAATCGAAGCAGCTGCCAAATCGCTTTTGCTGAAAGAATTCGTCGGCGCCTTCTTTCTGTCGATGCGTTATTTCTTCAAGCCGAAAGCGACGCTGAATTATCCGCACGAAAAGAATCCGCAGTCACCGCGCTATCGCGGCGAGCATGCGTTGCGCCGCTATCCGAATGGCGAAGAGCGCTGCATCGCCTGCAAGCTTTGCGAGGCGATCTGCCCGGCGCAGGCGATTACGATCGAAGCGGGGCCGCGCCGCAACGATGGCACGCGCCGCACGACACGCTACGATATCGACATGGTGAAATGCATCTATTGCGGCTTCTGTCAGGAAGCATGCCCTGTTGATGCGATCGTCGAGGGGCCGAACGCTGAATTCTCGGTCGAGACGCGCGAAGAACTCTATTTCGACAAGGCGCGGCTCTTGGACAACGGCGACCGCTGGGAGCGTGAAATCGCCCGCAACATTGCGCTCGACGCGCCCTATCGGTGATAACAATGCAAAGGCGCGCGGGAGGAAACACATTGGCGACAGATAGACCGAGGGGAGGGCGCGACCGGTGAATCTCGTCACCTTCTTCTTTTATCTTTTCTCCGCGATCTTGATCGCGTCCGCGTTCATGGTGATCACGGCGCGCAATCCCGTTCACTCGGTGCTCTATCTCATTCTTGCCTTCGTCAATGCGGCGGGGCTCTTCCTGCTGCTTGGTGCCGAGTTCCTGGCGATGATCCTCGTCATCGTCTATGTCGGCGCCGTCGCAGTGCTCTTCCTCTTCGTCGTCATGATGCTCGACGTCGACTTTGCGGAATTAAAAGAAGGCTTCATGCGCAATCTGCCGATTGGCGTCACCATTGGCGGCATCGTGCTTGTGGAGCTGGCGTTCTGCGTCGCGGCCTGGCACCTCAGCAGCGGTGAATTCGAGCAGACGGCGTCGCCCGCGCTTTATGGCGTGACCAATACGGCGGCTCTCGGCCGCGTGCTCTACACGCAATATGCCTATCTCTTCGAAGCCTCCGGCCTCGTTCTTTTGACCGCAATGATCGGCGCCATCGTATTGACGCTGCATCATAAGCAGGGTGTGAAGCGCCAAAATATTGCCGAACAGAACGCGCGCACCGCGGCGACAGCGGTCGAATTGAAGAAACAGCCTTCTCGGGCGGGGGTTTGACCATGCAAGTTGCGCTTGGGCATTATCTGGTCGTCGCCGCGATCCTGTTCACGCTTGGCGTGGCAGGCATCATCGTCAATCGGAAGAACATCATCGTCATTCTGATGTCGGTTGAGCTGATCCTGCTCGCCGTCAATATCAATCTCGTCGCCTTTTCAGCGTTCCTCGGCGATCTCACCGGCCAGGTCTTCGCGTTGTTCGTGCTGACGGTTGCTGCGGCGGAAGCGGCAATCGGCCTCGCCATTCTCGTCACCTATTATCGTATTCGCGGCACGATCGCGGTCGAAGACATCAACCTGATGAAGGGCTGAGCCGCATGTATCAGGCGATTGTCTTCCTTCCGCTCGCGGGCTTCCTCATTGCCGGCCTTTTCGGCCGTTTCATCGGGCCGCGCCCATCGGAGATCGTGACGACGAGCCTGTTGTTCGTCGCGGCGGCGCTTGCCTGGGTGACTTTCGCCGGATTTCTGACCAACCAAAGCCCCTCGTCGATCGAGCTTCTGACGAGCTGGTTCAACTCGGGCACACTGCATGTCGATTGGGCCCTGCGCGTCGATACGCTTACCGCCGTTATGCTCGTCGTCGTCACGACGGTATCGGCTCTCGTGCATCTCTATTCGATAGGCTACATGCACGACGATCCGTCGCGCCCACGTTTCTTCGCCTATCTGTCGCTGTTCACCTTCGCCATGCTCACGCTGGTGACGGCTGACAATCTGGTGCAGATGTTCTTCGGCTGGGAGGGCGTCGGTCTCGCCTCATATCTGCTGATTGGTTTCTGGTATCAGAAGCCTTCGGCGAACGCGGCGGCGATCAAGGCGTTTGTCGTCAATCGCGTCGGCGATTTCGGTTTCACACTTGGCATTTTCCTCGTTTTCATCCTGACGAATTCGGTGACCTTCGATCCGATCTTCGCCGCGGCACCCGGGCTCGCACATAAGACGATCCACGTTTTTGGCGCCGATCTCGACGCGATGACGATTACCTGTCTGCTGCTTTTCATGGGCGCGATGGGTAAATCGGCGCAATTCCTGCTCCACACCTGGTTGCCCGACGCGATGGAAGGCCCGACGCCGGTTTCGGCGTTAATCCACGCGGCGACTATGGTGACCGCCGGCGTCTTCATGGTCGCCCGTCTGTCGCCTTTGTTCGAGCAATCTCCCGAGGCTCTGAGCTTCGTCACCTTCATCGGCGGTACGACGGCCTTCTTCGCGGCGACCGTCGGTCTCGTGCAGAACGACATCAAGCGTGTCATCGCGTACTCGACCTGTTCGCAGCTCGGCTACATGTTTGTCGGCCTTGGTGTGGGCGGCTATTCGCTCGGCATTTTCCATCTTTTCACCCACGCCTTCTTCAAGGCGCTTTTGTTCCTCGGCGCGGGCTCCGTTATCACCGCGATGCATCATGAGCAGGACATGCGGAAAATGGGCGGTCTTGCCAACAAGATCCCGCTGACGTTCGCGATGATGACAATCGGCACGCTGGCGCTCACCGGCTTTCCGCTGACAGCCGGCTATTTCTCGAAAGATGCGATCATCGAGGCCTCCTACGCCGGCCACGGCTGGACGGCGGCTTACGCCTTTGTCCTCGTTACGATCGCGGCGGGCCTAACCTCGTTCTATTCGTGGCGTCTCGTCTTCATGACGTTCTTCGGCAAGGCGCATTGGGCTTCGCATGATGATCATGCGCATGATCACGCAGCCGTCGCACATGCCAACGATGATCATTCATCTGACGCGCACGCCGATCACGCTCACGTCGACCACGCCCATGCGCTCGATCCACATGAATCGCCGATCGTGATGATGATCCCGCTATACGTTCTGGCCTTCGGCGCCTTGGTCGCGGGGCTCGTCTTCAAACATTATTTCATCGGCGAGGGCGCTCCCGACTTCTGGAAGTCGTCGCTCTTTTACGGTCCGGCGAACCATATTCTCGAGGCGATGGAGCATGTGCCCGCGCTGGTGAGTCTCGGGCCGACCCTCATGATGGTCGGCGGCTTTTTCGTCGCCCTCTATGTTTATATTCTCGCGCCCGGCACGGCGCAGAAATGGGCCGACGCCATGCCGGGACTTTATCGCTTCCTGCTCAACAAATGGTACTTCGACGAGCTTTATGACCGCATCTTCGTGCGGCCGGCATTCTGGCTCGGCAATCTGTTCTGGAAAGGCGGCGACCAGAATGTTATCGACCGTCTTGGTCCGGATGGCGTGGCGGCGCGCGTCGTCGATGTCACCAATCGCGTGGTGCGGCTGCAGAGCGGCTATCTCTATCATTACGCCTTCGCCATGCTGATCGGCGTCGCGGCGCTCATTACCTATTACCTCGTGGGGAGCCTGCGCTGATGTTCGGTTTCGGCATCCTCACCGGGCTTGTCTTTCTGCCGCTCGTCGGTGTCGCCTTTATCGTGGCGTTGCGCGGCGACGACGAGGCGACAAAAAACAACGCGCGCTGGGCGGCGCTCGCCACGACGATCATCACCTTCGTGCTTTCGATCGTCGCCTACGCGAAGCTTGATCTCAGTTCGTCGGCCTTTCAGCTTGTTGAAGAAAAGCATTGGTTCGGCGGCGGCCTCGTTTACAAGCTCGGCCTCGATGGGCTTTCCGCACCCTTTGTCGTGCTGACGACCTTTCTCATGCCGTTTTGCATTCTTGCCTCATGGCAGTCGATCCAGAACCGCGTGAAAGAATATATGATCGCCTTTCTGGTGCTGGAAACGCTGATGATCGGCGTGTTCTGCGCGCTCGATCTCGTGCTTTTCTATCTCTTCTTCGAGGGCGTCCTCATTCCGATGTTCCTCATCATCGGTATTTGGGGCCATAAGCGGCGTGTCTACGCGGCGTTCAAATTCTTTCTCTACACGCTGCTTGGCTCTCTGCTCATGCTTGTCGCCGTCATGGCGATGTATACCTATGCCGGCACGACCGACATCGCGGTTCTTCTGAAAACGTCGTTCCCGGCGGGCATGCAAAAATGGTTGTGGCTCGCCTTCTTCGCGTCGTTCGCAGTGAAAATGCCGATGTGGCCGGTTCACACCTGGCTGCCCGACGCGCACGTCGAAGCGCCCACGGCGGGTTCGGTGATCCTCGCGGGCGTGCTCTTGAAGATGGGCGGATACGGGTTCCTGCGTTTCTCGTTGCCGATGTTCCCGGATGCATCGCTCTATTTCGCGCCGCTGATCTATGCGCTCTCCGTCATTGCGATCATCTACACGTCGCTCGTTGCGCTCGTGCAAACCAATATGAAGAAGCTCGTCGCTTATTCATCGATCGCGCATATGGGCTTCGTCACGATCGGCCTCTTCTCGATGACGCAGCAGGGCATCCAGGGCGCCATTTTCCTGATGATCTCGCACGGGCTCGTCTCCGCCGCGCTCTTCCTCTGTGTCGGTGTTGTCTACGACAGAATGCACACGCTCGAGATTGCCGACTATGGCGGACTTGTCGAGCGGATGCCGCTTTATGCCGTCGCTTTCATGATCTTTACCATGGCCAATATCGGCCTGCCGGGCACATCGGGCTTCATCGGCGAGTTCCTATCGATGCTGGGCGTCTTCCGCGTCAACTCCTGGGTGGGGGCATTCGCGGCGCTCGGTACAATCCTTTCGGCCGCCTACGCGCTTTATCTTTATCGCCGCGTCATCTTTGGTGTCTTGGACAAGCCAAGCCTGCAGAATATTCTCGACTTGTCGCCGCGCGAGATCGCGGTGCTCGCGCCGCTTATTCTTCTCATCCTCTATTACGGCGTCCATCCGGGGCCAATCCTCGATGCCTCCGCCAATTCCGTCGCCAGCCTCATTCACGATACGGGCGCGAAGTTTGCCTCGGCGCATACATTGGCACTGCAAATGGCGGGTCCATCAGAATGAGCACTTTCGGATTTCTGTTCGCGCTTTCGCATTGCCTGCCTGAAGCGATCCTGACAGTCGGCGTTCTCGCGCTCATCCTGGTCGGTTCCATTCGCGAACGTGCCGAATTCATCATCACGGAGCTTGCGGTCGGCGTTCTTGGCCTCGCGCTCTTGTCGCTTTTCAGCGGCAAGGCGAATGCGGTAATCTTTGGCGGCGCGTTCATCGACGATGGCTTCGGCCGTTTTGCCAAGGGCCTCTGCTATGTCGGTTCGATCGTCACGCTGTTGATCTCTCACCATTTTCTTGTGCAGGAAAAGATCAACAAGTTCGAGTTTCCGGTGCTCGTGTTGCTTTCGACGCTGGGAATGTCGTTCCTCATTTCGGCGAACGGGCTCATTGGGCTTTATCTCGGCCTCGAACTGATGTCGCTCGCGCTTTATGTCGTCGCGGCGTTCCATCGCGATAATGCGAAAGCCTCGGAAGCGGGTCTCAAATATTTCGTTCTCGGCGCGCTTTCGTCGGGTATGCTCCTTTACGGAGCGTCGCTCCTCTATGGCTTTGCCGGCACCGTCTCGTTCGCCGGGATCGCCTCGTCGGTGACTGGCATCCCGTCGCTCGGCGTCGTGTTCGGCCTCGTCTTCCTGATGGCGGGATTGGCGTTCAAGATTTCCGCCGTGCCCTTCCATATGTGGACGCCGGACGTCTATCAGGGCGCGCCGACGCCGGTCACGGCCTTTTTCGCCACGGCGCCGAAGATCGCAGCTTTCGCGATCACCGTCCGTGTCATTATCAGCGCCTTTCCAGGCGTTGCGGTGCAATCGCAGCAGATCGTCATCTTCATCTCGATCCTGTCGATGGCGCTGGGATCCTTTGCGGCGATCGGGCAGCAGAATTTCAAGCGGATGATGGCTTATTCCTCGATCGGCCATGTCGGCTTCGCACTCGTTGGTCTGGCGGCGCATAATCAAGCCGGCGTGGCGGCGGTTTTGTTCTATCTCGGTATCTACCTCGTCATGGTTCTTGGAACCTTCGCCGCGATCCTTTCGATGCAGGTTGGCGGCAAGGCGGTCGAGAATATCAGTGATCTTTCCGGCCTCGCGCGCTCCGACGGGGCCATGGCGTTCTATCTGTCGATGTTGATGTTTTCGCTCGCCGGTATCCCGCCGCTTGCGGGGTTCTTCGCGAAATTTTACGTTTTCGACGCGGCGGTACAAGCGCATCTCTATGGCCTTGCCGTCATCGGCTTCGTCACCAGCGTTGTGGCGGCTTATTATTATCTGCGCATCGTGAAGGTCATCTATTTCGACGAACCGGCCGCGGCGTTCGACAAGGCGCCAACAGTTCTGCGTGTGGTCCTCGCGGTCGCGGGCATTTTCGTCGTGTTTATGTTTGTCTATCCCGCGCCCTTCATCGCCGCGACGACCGCCGCCGCCAAGACGCTGTTTTGAGCTTTGGCGCGAGAGCACGCTGAAACGTTCGTTCTGGCCGATACGGCGGTTGCTGCTGGCTATCAGCTTCGTGTCTTTCAAACGATCGGCTCAACCAACGATGCCGCATTTGATGCGGCACGAAGCGGCGCAAATCGCACCTGGATCGTCGCCCGCGCGCAGACGTCGGGCCGTGGCCGTCATGGCCGTCAATGGCAATCGCCGACAGGCAATCTCTACGCAAGTCTGTTGCTCGTTGATGTTGTCGATCCTCGGTCCGCGCCGCAACTCGGCTTCGTCGCTGGCATCGCGCTGGCGCGTGCGTTGCGACATCTCGTGCCCGATGTTTCGCGAATTCGTGTGAAGTGGCCCAACGATATTCTGCTCGATGCCGCAAAGCTCGCCGGCATCCTGGTCGAGGGGCGCATGCTTTCGAGCGGCGCCTATGGCGTCGTGGTTGGGTTCGGCGTCAATTGCCAGTCGCGACCGGCCGGTCTGCCTTATCCAGCCGCCGCGCTTGCCGCGACGGATGCAGTGCGTAACAAAGCTGAGGATGTTCTTGCTTTGCTCTCGGGGGAAATGGCGCGCGGACTGGAAGTTTTGGAACAAGGCTTTGACGCGATCCGCGCCGAATGGTTAAGCCTTGCAGCGGGGGTTGGCGCGCCGATCAAGGTACGGACAGCCACGCGGGAATTTGAAGGCGTTTTTAAATCAATCGACGCGACAGGCCGCTTGCTCCTCACTGAGGCGAATGGCACGCATGCGATCGAGGCCGGTGATGTTCTTCTCGGCCATTAGTCAGGACAGGTGAATGGACGAGGCGGGAAGCGAACTGGTCTTCGTGGCGCTGGGTGGCCTTGGCGAAATTGGCATGAACGTCGCTCTTTATGGCGTCGGTCCACAGCGCAAGCGCAAATGGCTGATGGTCGATTGCGGCATTGCTTTTTCCGATCAGGCCGGTGTCGAGATCGTTCTGCCGGACCTCACTTTTGTCGAAAAAATCAAACGCGATCTTCTCGGCCTGATCATCACACACGCACACGAAGACCATATTGGTGCTGTCGCGGAGCTCTGGCCGCGCTTTCAGTGTCCGGTGTTTGCGACACCCTTTGCGGCGGCGCTTCTCGCGGCCCGGCTCGAAGGTATCGTAGATGCGCCCGACATCACGGTCTCGACGGTCAAACAGGGTGGGCGCGTCGCGCTTGACCCGTTCGATGTGGAACTAATCCCCGTCGCGCATTCGATACCGGAGAGTTGCGCGCTGGCGATTCGTACGCCGCACGGCACGGTTGTTCACTCTGGCGATTGGAAGATCGATCCGGAGCCCGGGCTGGGGTTGCCGACGGATTTGGCGCGGCTGACGGCGATTGGCGATGAGGGGGTGCTCGCGTTCGTCTGCGATTCGACGAACATTTTGCGCGACGGTGTCAGTCCTTCGGAAGCCGAAGTGGCGCTGGCTTTGAAAGAGGTCATCGGCGGCGCCGGCGCACGTGTCGTCGTTACGACCTTCGCCTCGAATGTCGCACGTATCCGCGGGGTGGCCTTGGCGGCAAAGGCGGCGGGACGCAAGGTCGTCCTGCTTGGGCGCGCCATGGAGCGCGTCGTCAACGTCGCGCGCGAGAACGGCTATCTTGAAGGCGTCGATCCCTTTCTGCCCGGCGAGGCTTTTGCGGCGCTAGGGCGGGAGGAAATCGTCGTCCTTGCAACAGGAAGCCAGGGCGAACCGCGCGCCGCAATGGCGCGGATTGCTGTCGATGATCATCCCATCGCCAAACTGTCGCCCGGCGACATGGTGATCTTTTCCTCGCGGACCATTCCGGGCAATGAGCGCGAGGTTGGCCGCATCGTCAACAATCTGATCGGGCAGGGCGTCGAAGTTGTCACTGACCGCAACGCGCTAATCCACGCGTCGGGCCATCCGCGCCGCGGTGAAGTCGCGAAGTTTTACGAATGGATCAGGCCAAAGATCGTCGTGCCGGCACATGGCGAGGAACTGCATCTTGCCGAGCATGCATTGTTTGCGGCGGAGCGCGGCATCGAAACCGTTGTGAAGGCCCGCAATGGTGATCTGGTCGTGCTCGCCCCCGGCGCGCCGGCCATTATCGACGAGGTTCCGCACGGCCAGCTTGCCCGCGATGGCAGCATCCTCGTGCCGTTGGAAGGCGAGTTGATCAAGGCACGCCAGCGGCTCGCATTTGCGGGTATCGTGACGATTGCCCTGGCAATCGATCGAAAGGGTGAAATGGCCGGTGTCCCGGACGTGGTTTTGACCGGCCTGCCCGAGAGGACGGCATCCGGGGTCATTCTCGACGAAATTGTCGATGCGGCTTTGTTCCAGACCTTCGAATCTCTTCCCCGGCCGAAGCGCCGCGATGCTAATGTCGTCTCCGTTGCGATCGAAAAGGCGGTCCGGGCGGCTGTCGGCGTCGTCTGGAACAAAAGGCCGGCGGTCCACGTCCTAGTCATTGAAGTGTAATCTTACGCATGGACAACCCCTGCGTCAGTTTGTAGGGTTTTGCAGCTTCGACGCCGGCGCTCCGCCAATCCGGCCAAGCTGGACGCGCCCCGCATCGCGCCCGGCACGGAATGAGAGACGATGACGCTCGCCAATCTCAACCAGATCGACGAAAACTTCTCGGAAGCCGAGAGTGCCGAGCAGCGCATTGAAAAGCTTACTAAAATCAATCGCGCGCTTATGCGTCGCGTCGAACGCGCCATGGAGCAGCCGGAGAATGCAGCGTCGCTGTTCCAGACAGTGATTGCGCTCGGCAGCGAGGCCAAAGCACGCACGGAAGAGTTGAAGTCGACGCTTGTTGAGCTGGAGCGGTCCAATCAGGAGCTGAAAGAGGCGCGCGACGACGCCGAACGCTCCAATCGGCTCAAGACAGGCTTTTTCACCGCGGTTGGCCATGACGTACTGCAACCACTGCAAGCGGCGCGGCTCACATTGTCCGCGCTGGCCGAAATGGAAGATGGTCAGCCAGGCGGCCCGCTCGTAGGGCAAGTCGATCAAGCCCTGTCGATCGTCGAGGATTTGCTGAGGACGATGCTCGATCTGTCCCGGCTCGAAACCGGCGCGTTGCGGCCGAAAATCCAACCCGTCGATCTCAACGAAATTTTCAATTCGGTCGTCGGTGGTTTGCTGCCCCTGGCGGTCGATAAGGGCATCACGCTGCGTTTCCGGCGGACGCGCTTCTGGGTCATGTCGGATCCACTGATGCTGCGGCGCATTGTGCAAAACCTTGCCGCCAACGCCGTTCGCTATACGGAAGTCGGTCATGTGCTGATTTGCGCGCGGCCGCGGGGCCGCGAGGTCTGCATTGCCGTTTATGATACGGGCCCGGGCATCGCCGCTGCCGAGCGCGAATTGATTTTCCAGGAGTTCGAACGCGGCGAGGCTTCCGAGCGGGGCAAAAGCCTTGGCTTCGGACTTGGCCTTTCTATCGTGCGCCGGATGTCCACGGCGCTGAAACACGACATTTTCCTGCGCTCTTATGAGGGCCGTGGCTCATGCTTCGGCCTACGGGTCCCAAGGACCTTGGCGCTCGCGCGTCAGGCGGGCGGGGCCATCCAGTCGCCCGTCCGGCAAATGAGTTTGGCTGCCCGTGCCGTCATTATCGAAAACGACAAGGCCATCGCGGCCGGGATGATCACCTTGCTGCGGCAATGGGGATGCGAGCCGAAGGCGGTCCGCAACTTCAGCGAGGCCAGCGATCTCGCCGGCGGCCCAGCGCCCGACATTGTTCTCGCCGATTATCATCTCGACAATGGCGAGATCGGGCTGAAGTCCGTGCGGCTGCTGCGCAAAGTCTTCGGTGAAGGCTTGCCGGCCATCGTCTTGACGGCCGACCGGACACCAGACGTCGCCGAGGCTGTCACGCAAGCCCGTTGCGAGCTAATGCTGAAGCCGGTGAAGCCGGCGGAGATGCGGTCGCTCATCACTCATCTTTTGCGCAGGTAAAGCTTCGCCGCGAGGAGGCTTGCCGGGTCCGCGTGAACGGCCGAAGGTCCAATGGCGCGTATGGCCGTGCTTTCTATGATGCTGAAGTTCGCGGCGGCGGCGAGGATTCGGCGCTGTGCCGTGCTCTCGAAGAAAGCCGATTTCAATGCCCGCGCAACATGTTACATTCTCGGAAGGTAAACGGCCGGGACGCACGATGCTGGAGCGGTTTTTAATCGTTGACGATCATCCGCTGTTCCGTGAGGCGCTCCAGAACGCCATTCATCTCGCCTTTCCAGTCGCGGAAACTCTCGAGGCCAGCTCGATCGATGACGCGCGGAAAATCCTTGAAACGGAAGAGAACATCGACCTGCTGCTGCTCGATTTGTCCATGCCGGGCACACATGGCTTTGAGGGGCTTTTGGCCTTGCGGCGCCAGCGCCCGCGGCTGCCGGTCGTGATCGTCTCGGGCCTTGAAGACAGCCGTATTGTTGCCGAAGCTCTTGCCTGCGGCGTCGCTGGCTTTATTCCGAAATCGGTTCGCAAGCCCGAGCTGGCGTCCGCCATCCGTAATGTCATGAACGGCATGGTTTACGTACCGGACTGGTATGCGCCCGATCAGGCGCCGCCAGTCAATGATAGCGTCGGGGTTGCCGCACGGTTGAAGACCCTCACGCCGCAGCAGCTACGCGTGCTTGAAATGCTTCGGCTAGGCAAGCTCAATAAGCAGATCGCACATGAGCTCAGCGTCGGCGAGACGACCGTTAAAGCGCATATCACCGAGATCTTCCGCAAACTCAACGTGCACAGCCGCACGATGGCGGCAATGCAATTGGCGAAAGTGGATTTTGCGGCCGTGCTGGCCGACGCCGGCGTTTCAGAGAAACGCCCGCGGCGCACGACGGACGCGTGAGGCGTCCGCGACATTCGGAAGCTTAGCGCTGGACCAATTGCGCCTGCAGGCCCGGACGATAGTTGCGATAGCAGGCTGTCCAAATCTGGCGCCGCTGAACGGCGCTGATATGGAGTAGTTTTACATAATAATTCTGTTCGGCCGACGTCAGATGACGCACGTCATCGCAGGTAAAAGCCTGTGCCGACGATGAAACGGTGCTGGCTGAGATAAGTAAAAGCGCAGCAGCGGTGAAATTTTGAATCGTCAGATCCGTCTTCAACAAAATCATTTCTCCTTTGGCCATTGCGAGCGCAGGCCTGCAAGTTTCATGTCAAATTGGTGAAGGCTGCCACCTGACCGGTAAAAACGGCGCATTTGTGTCGGGAAGCCGGGTTTGAAGACATGAACAATGGGCTCATCGGGCGCTCAGCGCGGGTTCAGGATGGAACGTCTATTGTTCCGAACTGAGCGGTGGGCGAAGCGGGTCCACCGGATTTGTGCCATTGCGCACACGCTGGCGTTTCCACGCCGCGAAACTTTTTAGGCTCCGCTTGGTTTAACCGTCAACGCGGAGGTTATCGGCATGAAAAAGCTGCGCATTCTCATTGTGGAAGATGATGTCGTCGCGCGTATCGCGCTAGAAAGCGTGCTGACAGACATCGCCTCCGTCGCCGTGATTGCCAAACGCTCCGTGGCCGGGGCGAGCGAAACGTTAGGGGAACGCTTCGATCTCGCATTTCTCGACATTAACGTCGCAGATGGCGACACATTTGGTTTGGCGTCTGCGCTAACTGCGCGCGGCGTGCCGCTCGTGTTCATGGGCGACAAATCATTGGCCAATCTGCCGATCGCGTGGCGCAGCTTTGCGTTCATCTCCAAGCCGCCTCGGGCCGCGGCGGTCCGCCAGGCTTTGGCTCAGGCTGAGGAAGTTCAGCTTGTGGCTTAACCGAATCTGCGGAATTCAGAGCGCCGAATTCGCAAGCGGGCAAATTCGCCGCTAGGGCTTTTTCGGCGGTTCGGCCGGCGTGCCGATGCCTGTGTCCGGCTGCGTCTGCGATGGCGGATCGCTGGCGGGAAAGGATTCTTCCAACGCCTCATCGAGTTCTTCGTCCTCCTGCTTCGCTTTGGCAGCAGCTTTCGCCTTGTCCTGAGCGTCGCGTTTGGCAGCTTCCG